>NZ_CYXU01000015.1 GCF_001404675.1 Coprococcus eutactus | reverse complement strand
ACACACCGCCCGTCACACCATGGGAGTCGGTAACGCCCGAAGTCAGTGACCCAACCGTAAGGAGGGAGCTGCCGAAGGCAGGATCGATAACTGGGGTGAAGTCGTAACAAGGTAGCCGTATCGGAAGGTGCGGCTGGATCACCTCCTTTCTAAGGAAATGGATAGTAAGGGTTGTCGTGTTGTTAAGCTTTCAAGAGGAAGCGCCCATGCATCGGAGATGCATATCGGAATGGCGCTGACGAACTGCCGCCGAATGTAAATGAGGGGGCGTTACAACGAAAGATAAAAAATTTGCCGGTGGTGATGCGCTTATGGGAGACACCCGTACCCATCCCGAACACGACGGTTAAGACGTAAGCGGCCGATGGTACTGCACTGGAGACGGTGTGGGAGAGCAGGTGGCTGCCGGCTCCAAATTTTTGCTTATCAAGTGTAAGCACCAAAGAAAATGGGCTTATAGCTCAGCTGGTTAGAGCGCACGCCTGATAAGCGTGAGGTCGATGGTTCGAGTCCATTTAAGCCCATTAGCCGAAAGGCTGTAATTCCATACGGGGGTATAGCTCAGTTGGGAGAGCACCTGCCTTGCAAGCAGGGGGTCACGAGTTCGAATCTCGTTATCTCCACTGGATGG
>NZ_CYXU01000013.1:5321-10611 GCF_001404675.1 Coprococcus eutactus | reverse complement strand
CACTTGCAAATCCATCAAAAAACGACTTTCCTGCTTTCACTGATGCAGCGCCATTCATTATACCAGATATTGCTGATCCCACGAGGGCAGATGTCGCTATAGACTGTGTTACCGTGGCGGCCGCCGCCCCTAATACAGCAGGGCAGACTATCGCTACTGCAGCAGTAACCACAAGCACGCCTATGCCTATAGCCAGCTTTCCTTCACTGGTCTCATACCATGGAGTTTCAGCATATAGGTTGCACAGGGTCTGTCCAGGGATGATATATCCAGAGATTCCGCCATCTTGCTTATGTGTATTATATCTCTCTGACGTCTGATATCATCAATATACTGTCCAAGTGTATCATATATCTTTGACAATCTGTAAGGTTCATCTTCAAGCCTGCCAAGATCTACATACAAAAGAACTCCTCTATTGTCCATTAATCCCCTCATTCAGGTATTTGTCAACAAATTCAAACTCCTCCGGATCCTGAAATCCAACATTAGAAAGATAATTATCACATATTTCTTTTAATGTCTTGATTCAATACAATTCATATACTATGAACTTTTCATTTTTTCTGTAGCTTGACTACTCAACTGGAGTGTTTTTCACTCCGATTACTTATTTCTATCAAGTCTACGATGATAATCGATGGTGGACATCATGGTATCAGACTTTATAAAAGGGTACAACCTCATGAAAATTTTTGTAGGCATTGATATTGCCAAACTCAACCATTTCGCCGCTACAATTTCATCGGACGATGAAATACTCATTGAGCCGTTCAAATTCACAAACGACGCTGATAGCTTCCATGCATATGACTCATCTGGCAAATCTGCTCAAAGTGGACTCGCACGGACACTTTACCAAAGAGCAGGTCAAAGAATTAAGAGTTCTCGCACATAAGTCTGTCGGTGCAAACGACAGCGCTATATCTAAGTTAGCAACCACCAACTTCAAGCGCTTTTAAAATGTCTTCAAGCTCATCTCTGCTATCCTTCGCATCTTCTCCCACACTCGCAGCTCCAACATCATCTTCCTGCGACACAACACCATCTCCTTTATGGCATCATCAAACAATAGTATTGCATCGTCTATTTTTTTATCAGCATTCATTTAGTTTTTCTCTATTTGATTATAAAAATGCATTGTTTCCTACGCATTAATTGCTATGAGAACAATGCATTCTCTCACGAATACCCATTCTATATATGGCATTCGATTGTTATTCCGAGTTCATTTACTTGCCGCTGTACTTGTTCTAAAAAATCCATAGCCTTTTTTGTTGGTTCATACTTAAAATGGATTTCAAAAACAGCATATTCTATTAAATCTTCTTCATAAAATTCGTTATATTGATGTTCCTCGCAGAATGTAATATAAGAATTTATTTTTTCTTGTAGTCTTAGTAAATGATCATACTCATTTTTCCAATCAAGATGATCTGATATCAGTAATATTAAAGCCTTCCCATTTTCATCCGTAGCCATTCCATCTATTGTTCCACTATCTAAAACCGACATACTTCTAACCATTGTTTTGGTAACAGCATCAAAATAATATCTGCGATTCTTTAAATACGTATTTTTCTCCTCATGTGTTACACCTGTTTCTCCAGCAATTTGTTTTGCCTCTGACGTAGTGTGTCCAACATAGTCAATCAGCATGTTTTTTTCTCATGTTACTATAAAAAATACATTGTTTCCACTATACTAATTGTTATGGAAACAATGTATTTTTGCAAATCGCAAATTCTATGATAATTACCTTAGCTTATATAGTATTTTTTATTTCTTCTAAACCTTTCATTAAAGCATCCTGAACTATACTTACGTTATCGCTGTATTCTTTTTTTTCATGCTTAATAATATCAAATAAATCTTTTATAACTCCATCAATCATTATAGTTATACCCTCTACGCTTTCGCCTGTTTTTTCATTTACAAACTCCTCTGTCATTATCGAAATCGTTTTTTTCATTAAACCAATCCTCCAATTATTTTTTTCAACAATTTTAAGCTTACCTTATTCTATTTCTTATCTTTCACCTACCCCCCTCCTGCTATTATTCTTCCATTTGTAGCATATTCCTCAATCCATTCAATCCACGGTGCAGGAAATTCTATGCATCTTCCAGGAGTTGTGGGATCATTTAGCTTTGGCGCACATCTCCCCTGATTTAAAGGATTTGTTCTATAATTCTTTTCCGGCACGATATACTCGTTTACCATATCATCTAACCATTTAGGAACTTCAAATTCATAAATATCAGCACCAGGTCGTTTATTTTCTATATAATACTGCGAATGCTCTCCGTTATCCACACTAACATTCAAATTTACATTTTTCTTATTTATATATACATTTCCTTCACTATCAATTAATATTCTCTGTTGACTTGCTTTGTCTCCAGTTCCTCCTTGAACACGTCTATATGTGACTGTATTTGTGGGCTTATTACTATTAGCTTTACTTTGATTATCCAACGAATTCTTAAAATTAATTGAATTACTGTTCTTATCTGGTGATTGAGTCCTATCATTACATTCATCCATAATCGACTGCATAACAAGCGATGTTACAGCACTCGCTGCCCAAGTCTTGACTATGTCTACACCAGTAATACTCTTATCGTACTTGTCTGAATGATATGCATATACCACAGTATCTACAGTCGCATCAGATATCATATTCACAGCTTTTACTGCCACTATTCTTCCTACTGTCAGTTCTGCCCCGGTTGCAACTGCCGATATCCCGGCTCCTAATCCACCACTGATTGCACCCAATATTGCTCCAGATTCAAAACCACTTGCAAATCCATCGTAAAATGATTTGCCGGAATTCATGGAAGCTATTCCATTCATGACACCTGACGTAGCTGCACCAATAATAGCCGATGTCGCTACAGACTGTGTCACTGCAGCTGCCGTAGCTCCCAGTACAGCAGGGCAGACTATCGCCACTGCAGCAGTAACCACAAGCACGCCTATGCCTATAGCCAGCTTTCCTTCACTGGTCTCATACCATGGAGTTTCAGCATATAGGTTGCACAGAGTCTGTCCAGATGCCTCAAATTTTTCATTACATTCTTTATACAGATCGTATGCCTCATCCAGAATCTTCTTCAGAGTTCCAAGCCGATCATATTCGTCTACCAGTTGAGCACGATATCTGTCCAGGGATGATATATCCAGGGATTCCGCCATCTTGCTTATGTATATTATATCTCTCTGACGTCTGATATCATCAATATACTGTCCAAGTGTATCATATATCTTTGATAATCTGTAAGGTTCATCTTCAAGCTTGCCCAAGTCTACATATAAAAGCACGCCTCTTGAATATCTCCCACGTAGGTTTTTCTGGAATTAACCTTAGGATTGGATGAACTATATGTAAGTCTGACTCCGCCCTTTGCTGAAGCTCCTGTGCTTCTCTTCACGCCCTTCTTATAGTTATATTGTGTCTTTTTGCTCTTTATCTGTATGCTCTGAGACTTTCTTACCTTAACAGTGATTGTTTTCGAACATGGCTTATAATTTGACTTTGTCTTATTATTAGCGCATATTGTTATTTGGGCTGTACCCGTTTTTGTGGCTGTTATGACTCCTCTGTCATTGACCTTGAGTACATTCTCGTTTGAACTTGTGTACCTTATCTTCTCTCTTCAAGCTCTATACCAGCCTCTGTAGCCATAGCTCTGGCATCATCCAGAGTTTCACCAACAAATTCCGGCACAACTGTCATCACCTTGCCTTTACTGACCGTTATTCCAACTGAAGCCTTACGTTTCACCTTCATTCCCTTGGCTATATCCTGTGAGATAACGCATCCTTCTTCTACCTCAGAACTGTATTCTTTTTTCTCCTCAAGCGTTACACCAGCCTCTCCGGCAATTTGTTTTGCCTCTGCCGTCGTGTGCCCAACAAAATCAGGCACAACAGATTTCCTGTTAACCATTATAATGATTAACACAACTGAAACCAATACGATCCCAGCTATTACACCTATAATGATCTTCATATTGGGTCCATGCTTGTCAGAATCACCAGCTTCAAGTGCTTTTAAAATGTCTTCAAGCTCATCTCTGCTATCTTTCGCAGCTTCTCCAACGCCCGCAGCTCCAACATCATCTTCCTGCGACACAACACCTTTTCCTTTACATTATTGTCAAACAATAGTATCACATCACCCATTGTTTTTGTCAGCAATCATTTAGTTTTTCTCATTTTGATGTTATCTATTGACTAAAACCATGTCTTCTATCTCGTCACGTTTCCAATCATACTCTTCGTCTTCACCAATTGGCAAATATTGGGGCTTCTCCTGTGGATTATAAATATACCATCCTATTTGTTGAAATATCTTTAAAACTGCTCCTTTAATCTAATAATTTAAAAACAATATTTTATAATAAACATTTCGAATTCTTAATTTCTTTCATTTCTTCTTGATTCAAATTTTTAAATTCTATCCCAACGAAATAATCGTCTAAAAACAATAAATTATTTGAATCATTAATCCTATATGCATTTAGAACACACTCTTCAATATCATCTCTTAATATTAAAATTGCATTTTCTGACTTCCAGATTTTAAATTTCCCATCTAAGGTAACATTCATATTGTTCTCATTGAAATCCTTATTACATATACTAATTCCCATACCCTCATTTATAATTACGGGAATATCACTAATATTATTAATTATTTCATCTTGAACAAAATAGCTAACATACTCTATCATTCCATCTTCTGGATTAATTGCTATGTCCAACGGAGGCTTGCGCTTATCCTCATAAAACAAATGGTAGTTTTGTCCTATTCTTTTATCAATAACTGATATTTCAAATAAAACAAGCCCCTCTCCCATACCTTCTATTTTTCGAATATATTTTTTATTATTAAATACTTTTTCAAACTTCACCTTTTTCGCCTTTCTAATTAATCATCCTTGCATGATATACTACACCAGTTTCAGTATTAATACCAAGTTCCCAATTACCATATGTACCAAAATATCTTCCAGGTGCCTCTGTGCCTATCGTCTCCATCGCTTTATTCAGTGATGCAGAATAACTTTCTAACATCACTTGGCTTCTAGTTCCAATGCTCCAACTCTCGTCTCCAAATCTACTTACATACTCACCCATATGTTTGGTTGCATTTGAATTTGTCCATAATGTGTTCGTTCCTGTTTCAGAATTCACATAATTAATGTTTCCATCCAAATCAATTTTAAATGTAGTAGGTATTTCAGTAGCAGGCATATTGTCAGCTGTACTAGTAATATTA
>NZ_CYXU01000013.1:0-5071 GCF_001404675.1 Coprococcus eutactus | reverse complement strand
CAGTCGCATCAGATATCATATTCACAGCTTTTACTGCCACTATTCTTCCTACTGTCAGTTCTGCCCCGGTTGCAACTGCCGATATCCCGGCTCCTAATCCACCACTGATTGCACCCAATATTGCTCCAGATTCAAAACCACTTGCAAATCCATCGTAAAATGACTTGCCGGAATTCATGGAAGCTATTCCATTCATGACACCTGACGTAGCTGCACCAATAATAGCAGATGTCGCTATAGACTGTGTTACCGTGGCGGCCGCCGCCCCTAATACAGCAGGGCAGACTATCGCCACTGCAGCAGTAACCACAAGCACACCTATACCTATAGCCAGCTTTCCCTCACTGGTCTCATACCATGGAGTTTCAGCATATAGGTTGCACAGAGTCTGTCCAGATGCCTCGAATTTTTCATTACATTCTTTATATAGATCGTATGCCTCATCCAGAATCTTCTTCAGAGTTCCAAGCCGATCATATTCGTCTACCAGTTGAGCACGATATCTGTCCAGGGATGATATATCCAGAGATTCCGCCATCTTGCTTATGTATATTATGTCTCTCTGACGTCTGATATCATCAATATACTGTCCAAGTGTATCATATATCTTTGACAATCTGTATGGTTCATCTTCAAGCTTGCCCAAGTCTACATATAAAAGCACGCCTCTATTCCCCATTATTTTCATCCCCCCTGTACTTGTCAAGTATCTTTACGATACTAACATCACACATCCTTCATCTACATGAGTATCAGTTTATCGCCATTTTCAACATGATAACTTTTCAAGGTTCTATCTGGATCCATAACCATGCCTTCTCTCGGTAACACTAATACCCAGTGCTCACGATTCACATAGCCTGTTCGCAGATACTGCGATACAACATCCAAAGTATCCGTTATCACATCACAAACCTGTGCATTCTCATTATATTGAACATCAAATTCTTGATTTATTTCTGGCATAATCAACCTGGACTTAATCATGCTTTATCTGCCTCCTGTATAACGGTATAATTATCTGCGATACATTCCGATCATCATTATCCTGTGGGATCATACCTATACCTGGTTTGTATATCTTATTTGCCTCTGTAAATGATAGATTAGTAAAATTAAAAAATGAAGTTTCAGCACAATTGCCACCCAGTTGTATTCCCATATGATATCCAGTCATAACATCATATACTTTTCGTCCACGACATTCTGACTGACTTGCTGTATCAATCAACCCTATAATGAATATGTTGTGCAGAGCGCCTTTCTCTACAACATTCTCTATAAATGGGACAATTCTTGTAATGCCTTCACTCGGCGAATACAATGTATTTAAAAACGCTTCCATATCTGCAATAAAAATGTATGTTTCCTTAAATCGGGTCATCTGGCTATATATTTCATTCTCATCATAGCCTTGTTCCTTTACCTGATTTTTAAACTTATTTCTCTCCACAAATTCTGGAACCAGCATTGTAAAGTAATCTGCCTGTGCTGCTTCGCTATCTATATACGTTGCTCCCAACAATTCCGAATCAAGCCTGAACTCATTGGAACCATGTTCTATAACAACTATATCTGCATTTCTCATCAGTGCTGCATTCATCAATAACCGCATAACATTTTTCTTACCAGTTCTTGCTCTGCCCGTAATTGTATAGCAGAATGTTCTCCTAAGGTCTATTCCATATCCCTCCGCACTTACACTGTCATATCCTATCGGCAACATATATCCATTACACATCTGTGCAACATCATTACGCCTCTTGAATATCTCCCACGTAGGTTTTTCTGGAATTTCAGGAACACCTTCCGCTACCTCAGTAGCTCCTTCAGCCATAGATGCACACATATTGCGAAGTAACTCTATACGTTCCATATCATCGCACCTATCCGTAGCTATCGCTGTCTGGAATTCCATTACTTCTCCATCGACCTTTATGAGTCCTCTTCCCTTTAGATTTTCCGGTTCAAGCTGTGAAACTTTTTTACTCTTAAAATAAGCGAGGCTCGTCTGATTATCTTTTGCTGAAATAATTCCATATACCATCACTCTCACCACCAATCTGTAACAGATGATTTCTTGTTACAAAAAATATAAAAATATCTGAATCTTACAGAATGGAAGTTCCATAAATTAATCCATGCCAGAGAAAACAGTTGCAATATCAGTTGTGACAAAAATGGAGTATGAATTTTATCAGTCGACAACTTATTTTAAAAAAAAGCTTTAAAAGTCAGTGATAACAGGAAATTTCAAAATAAAATGGATACGTATAATTATTTCGTGACTTTTTGTCACTGATTTTCTGTCACTCTTGAAATCGGCAGTTCCATTAAAAGTTCCTTATAATATTTTGTAGAATCTCAAGTGGAATTTATTTCAGATAAAATCATAACGAATTAAGATTAGGTCATTTCAAAGAAATTCAGATTAAAACGATTGCAGTTGATATGAAATCAACTGTGAGATGATACCCCATTGGCACTGGATACATACAGATAGCAAGGTCTCTCGCTGTCAGCCTACATTGAAACGATACCTGTGAATATCGAAATATATGACCACAACAAAAATACCCATCTGTACAAGCATCCTAACATGCGATACAAATAGGTATTAGCAAACTTTTCATCTCGCAAGATGGTAATATTTCTTAGCATCTGTCTCAGCCAAATTTCTTTCGAACAACAACAGAAACATTCACAGCTTAAAAATCCCTTAGCCTGTCAGTATCAGCAATAATGCGGGCAAAACAACAATTATACGCATGCACCTGTGAATCTTCAAAGGCTGAAATTTATCTGACTGTTTTTGATATACCATCAATACCCGCAACAGACATCCCCCTGTGCTGTGCCATATGGCTGGGTAGCACCAGCATATGCAAAGATGCCAATCTTACTAATCCTGTCTCTGTTTCCAAGGATAACAACTTATATGCGTTTTATGAATACACCAATACTGATTAAATTTCTTATCCTAGGTCTTAAAATTATTCAAGATATCAGAATAAGGCATTTTCTTAACAATTAGTTGAATTGTCTTGATTTTGGCATATACTTTCATAAAAATATACTGTTGTAGATACCAGCCAAACTTGTAACGAAATCTTTTGTTATAATTTTATATCAATTGCTGAAAATGGCTATTTCACAGTATTTATGAGTATTTTAGCAAACAATAGTTCTGTGAAAGAATGAAATCTGTCTGCTTGCAATAAAGTCAGTAAAATCAATGATTTACCGTACCTTAGAAATAAATTGTCAGACAAATCCTTTTGTATACCTGGGGGCAAATTTCGCCATAAGGTGTCCTTTCCCCTTTAGGTAAATGACAAAAAGCTATTATTAATCTCTGTATGTCATTCACTTCGTGAACAGACAGAAATTAAAATAGCTTTTTGAGTTAGGGGTTTTGGAGTCCTAAAGTATAACCATAATTAAATTTATATATTTTATTCAACTACATCTTCACCATATACACCATCATTTTGATATTGCAAAATAAGATTATACATTTCTTCAACATCTAATTGGCATAACTCCGCCTCTTCATTTGTAATTTCAATTCTTTTTTTCTTTATCATATGCGCTCCTGCATCATACTGAAGATAATATTGCCCTTTGTTTTCCAGTAGACTAATACCCTCATCTTCTATAATTAACTTCATTTTAAAGCACCTCTATTCAAATAAATGTTTATATGTATATGTTCCTTCTTTCGCCGGATTAATAACTGCTTCTTTTATTCCACCACTTGTATAGCCGCCTGGTTCCCAGTATTCCGGCCATGCACCTAATTCATTGCCAGATGGAAGTCTTAAACTAGATGTGTCCTGAATTGTCACTATAACAGGATTACTTCCTAAATATCCTTTGTCTAATCCCAAAACACTTTCTATTTTAGCCACATCCCCATCTGCGTTTCGAATTATTTCACTTAGTTCATCCCCAGACATTACAAATGTACCACCTTTACCACCAATTGTTCCTGATGGCTCACTTGGCATTATTTTTACCGCACCACTTTTCTTGAATGAATTTAGATGATTATTAATATATTCCTCACTCAAATAAGTTTCTGGTAATGGTTTCTGTCCCTTTGGTGTGCCTTTTATTTTTTCTACTTGTTCAAGTGACAATCCCTCTTCTCTAAGTTTACTCCACGATGAATATTGCTTTCCATCCTCAAATGACATATTACCTAAGTTCGAATATCTTCCACCCTCACAAGTAATACTTCTTTCAGACTCCACCCGCCCTTTGCTAGTAGACATAACCCTATTCTTTCCATCTGCTTTTGACGATGACTTTCCACCCTCAAAAACTGACCGCAAAACAAATGATGTTATTGCACACTCTGCCCAGGCCTTGGCTACATCTCCGCCTGTTATTGCTTTATCATATTTGTTTTCATGATATATGTATGTAGCTGTACCTATTGTTGCATCCCCAACAGCATTTATTACTCTGGCAGCAAAAACATTACCGACCGTCATCTCTGCACCAGTCATCATGACTGCTGTTCCTGCGCCAAACATTCCACAAAGAGCACCTATTATTGCGCCCTCTTCAACGCCACTTGCAAATCCATCAAAAAACGACTTTCCTGCTTTCACTGATGCAGCGCCATTCATTATACCAGATATTGCTGATCCCACGAGGGCCGATGTCGCTACAGACTGTGTCACTGCAGCTGCCGTAGCTTCCAGTACAGCAGGGCAGACTATCGCCACTGCAGCAGTAACCACAAGCACGCCTATGCCTATAGCCAGCTTTCCTTCACTGGTCTCATACCATGGAGTTTCAGCATATAGATTGCATAGAGTCTGTCCAGATGCCTCGAATTTTTCATTACATTCTTTATACAGATCGTATGCCTCATCCAGAATCTTCTTCAGAGTTCCAAGCCGTTCATATTCATCTGTCAACTGAGCACGATATCTGTCCAGGGATGATATATCCAGAGATTCCGCCATCTTACTTATGTATATTATGTCTCTCTGACGTCTGATATCATCAATATACTGTCCAAGTGTATCATATATCTTTGACAATCTGTATGGTTCAT
>NZ_CYXU01000012.1 GCF_001404675.1 Coprococcus eutactus | reverse complement strand
GAATGATACAATTCAACACACATCATTTTAAACTCATAACTATAACGCATAAAAATACCCTCCTTACTGGTTGTCCAGTAAAGAGGGTACATATCATAGTCGGTGTGGAGTTTTATTGTATATTAACTATTATTAGTTAGCCAGAGCCTGAAGTACAGCAGCCTTCATCGCATCGTCACACTGCTCATCTCCTATGTACAATGTAACTGTACTCTTTCCGCCTGCAGGGAAATCAAATACTGCCTTCAGTGTCTTGTCTATATATGTTCCATCTGAACCATACTTTGCAAGATCCATGCTGACCTTTGTTCCATAATATGTGATTCTGAATCCACCGTTTGTTGTGTCCTCATAATACCATACTGTTGTCTTGGCCTTCTTATCAAGAGCGTCTCCATATGTAACACCTGTAGGAACCTTCTTCTCTGTTCCGTTGCTCTGTACATCTGTATAGACGATCTCATTCTTCTTAAGGCTGTCTATCTTGTCCTTTGCCTCATCGTTAGTACGATACTGAATATTACCCTTTACAAATATCTGAGCTGTCTCAGGAAGAACCAGATACACACCGCCACAGATAGCTGCTACCACAATAATGGCTACAAGGATCTTAACAAATGTCTTCATAATTATCTCTCCTATCCACAATCAAATTCATCAATCGATACTAGAACAGTTCTTTCTCAAGCTGGAATATGAAATCCTCAAGGAGCTGCATGCGTTTGCTGTACTCAAGTCGTCCAGCCTCCGTCTTACATCTCTTGATCTTTGGTTTATTGATCTTATAAAAATTCTTGATTCTGTAATATGCGCGCTTATAGCTTGCCTCGTCCTCTATAGCCGTAGCCATGGAATCCCACAGAACACTGATCGCTCCCACTTCATCCAGCAGGTCTGCATCCATAACTATCCTGCACTCAAGTGACAGATCTGCATCAGTATCCTTCTCCTCATGGATCATGATTATCTCGCCTATCTTGGCTATCTTCTGTGGATCGACTCCCAGACTGTCAAGATAATTGACAGCTATCTCTGCTCCGACCTCCCCATGTGGTCTCTCGTCATCCCAGCCCACATCATGAAGAAGTGCCGCGAGAACTATTATATCCAGATCTCCACCTAACTTCGACTGAAGCTTTATCGCCCATCTATACACCCGCATAGTATGTTCAAATCTGCTCCTGAATGGATAATTAGGCGGCCTACCATTAACGGCTGTCTGTTCCTTTACAAAATCAATTACTTCAGCGTAATTCATATCCGTTTCGCCCCTTGGAAATCACTATTCTGCAGCGCATAATAACACTGCAAAAGTATCATACTTGATGATAACATCTTTTGTGGGATTTTGCTATATTTTTTTAAATTTTTAATAAATAATGTTAAAAATAAAAAAATCCATGCGATCTTCCTTCGAAGCGTCACCATAGACGTTACCTCAGCAGTTAACTCAGCCCAGGCACCCTCACGGCACACAGGAGATTCCCCTTAGTGCTGCTTCGTCTCCGACCTGACACGGTTCGAAGATTCCTGTTGCGCGAGACCCAGACATCAACATCACTTACTGAGGGCAGCCCTACAGCGGCCACCCCTCAGGAAGACCATCACCCCTGCTATAGCGGATTGCAGGTACAGGGCGCCGCTACCTCCCCGGTTGCATGGAAACTTTAAAACATATTTAATTGGCTGTGCACAAGATGCACCGCAGGCTACATTATATCTGACATGCCGCCCGCCGTCAAGCATTCTTCGCTTTTCCCTGTCTCAGGTCGCGAAAAAAGCTCTTCATCATCTCACTGCATTCATCCTGCCGCACACCACGTATAACCTCAACCTGATGATTGAACTGTTTCATGTCCAGCAGGTTTATTATGGAGCCCGCACATCCGGCCTTGGGATTCATACATCCTATCACCACATTTGGGATACGGGCCTGCACTATGGCCCCGGCACACATCTGGCACGGTTCAAGGGTCACATACATTGTGCACTCCTCCAGCCGCCAGTCGCCGAGCTTCTTTGACGCCTGTTCTATGGCCAGTATCTCCGCATGTGCAAGTGTGGTCTTTTTCAGATTTCTCTTGTTGAAGCCCCTTGCGATTATCCTGTCATCGTGGACTATGACACAGCCTATCGGAACATCGCCATTTGCATAAGCCCTCTTTGCCTGGGCTATGGCTTTATCCATATACTTCTCATGGATACGCCGCTCCTCCGGCGTCAGCTCATCTATATTGGTATCTTCCATTCTCTTTATCCTCTTCTTCCTATCTTATATCCACTATCCAGTAGCCGAAGCTGCCGGTCTTGATATGTGTCTCCTTCTCCGGCACGAATCTGTCAAATCCAAATATCCCGGCAAGGTATTTCTCCCTCGAGGAATACACCCCCGGAACTCCAAGTATATAACTGACGCGGTCATTATCTGGGGAAAATATGACTTTGCCGAACATCAGGTATTTGTAGCTGTAATACCCGTGTGTCAGGAAGCTGTTCACCCCGAGCTTCCAGTTGCACATGTCCAGCAGACCTATGTCATTCGGGGATATCTTCACGCTCTCTATGACGCTGTCCAACCCGTCATCCAGGGAGCTTCCCGGAAGAAGTGGCAGACGTTCATAGTTCTCAAACATTTTGTCTATCGCCGTTCCGGTCTCGGAGGTCTCGACCTCATCAGAACATACAGGCTCCGCCGGTGCAGCACAGCTCTCAAGCTCCAACTCTGCCGTGACCGTATCTGTTATGGAGGCCTCTCTCACCGCCTCGCTCAGTTCCTCAGCATCGCGGACCGCACGTTTCGCATCCCACATTCTAGAATAATCTATCACACTGTCCGTCCAGGACGAACAGAATATATCGCTGTCGTAATACTCCTGCCCCATATTTCCATCCGGCTGTATACGCCTTATGACGATACCGGCAAATGCAGTCACAGGCCGTCCGCTCTCCATGACATCATCCCAGCAGAATGAGAAGCACTCCTCACCGTGTCCATTTCTGAGTCTCATCTTACCGACGAGCACCGGCAGAGGGATCATCACGGGCTCATTTGTCTGTTCACCGCCCACTGCGCCTTCGTCGGCCAGCGTCTCCCTGTAAATGAACACGCCATAGATTTCCTCTCTGCTGTTCATTCCGTTTCTCAGTCCAACCGTGAGTCTTCCCGTTCTCCCCACCTTTGCCACCTTGGCAAATCCTGAATTTTCACATTTGTGTCCGTCGTGATACCTGTAAATATACGATATAAATCGGTTCCAGTACACCATAGATAATCCTCCTCTCCCTTCCGGAATTCTGCGTCCTTTTCCGGGGGCTTTATCAATTATCTATGATTCTGTCTCACCACCTATGACATTATTTGTCCGTGAGAATGTCGCTCAAAGCTGCAAATTCCGCCAGGCTCAAACTTTCTCCACGGATATTTGCTGATATTCCAAGGGATTCCAAAGCCTTTGCGATCTGCTCCTTGGCAAATGACAGCTCTCCGCTGTTGGCTATACCATTCTGGAGAGTCTTTCTTCTCTGGTTAAATGATGCTCTTATCAGCCGGAACATGAGCTGCTCGTCCTTCACCTTGACCGGCGGCTCCTGGTATCTGTTCAGTCTGATGACCGCTGAGCCCACACCCGGTCTCGGTATAAAGCAGTTTGGCGGAACATTTGCCACTATATACGGCTCGGCATAATACTGAACTGCCAGGGACAGTGCTCCGTAATCCTTGGTTCCCGGGCCCACCTGCATGCGGTCCGCAACCTCCTTCTGCACCATGACCGTCACCGAGAGAAGCGGCACATGCTTCTCGAAAAGTCCCATGATGATCGGTGTGGTTATATAGTATGGGAGATTCGCAACCACCTTGATAGGCCTGCCGCCATTTCTCTCCTCCACGATCTTGTTGATATCCACCTTCAGTATGTCATCGTTGATGATGGTCACATTGTCGTACTCCGCAAGGGTCTCGTCCAGAATAGGGAGAAGATTCTTGTCTATCTCCACCGCCACAACCTGTCCGGCACTCTCCGCAAGATACTGGGTCATGGTTCCTATTCCCGGACCTATCTCCAGAACGCAGTCGTCCTTCGTGATGTCCGCCGCGCTGATTATCTTGTTTATGACATGTGCATCTATGAGGAAGTTCTGACCGAACTTCTTCTGGAATGCAAATTCATATTTCTTTATCGTCTCTATCGTAACCTGTGGATTACTTAACTTCTCCATGCTTTGTCCTTTCCTGCGTCCAGACAATGGCGGTTTCATCAAGATTTGTGTCACGACCAGGACTTTGTGGTATGCCTGTCTGAGGCATACCACAAAGTCCTGGTCTCAATTCACATTACGAAACCTCCATTGCCTGTAATCTACGTTTTTATTACATCTTGTACATTTTCAGGGCATTCGCGTATGTCTGGTCATACACTTTCTGAACCGGAACGCCCTTGATCTCGGCTATCTTCTCAGCTATATAAGGTATGTTGAGGGCAGAGTTCCTTGTTCCCCGGAATGGAACCGGAGCCATGTATGGGGAGTCTGTTTCGAGAACTATCTTTTCCAGAGGGATATCCTCCACGACCTCCTGAAGCTTCCGGCTGTTCTTGAAGGTGACTACTCCGCCAACCCCTATGTTAAATCCCATCTTAATATATTCTCTTGCCTGTTCTACGCTGTATGAATAACAGTGTATCACACCGCCATTTCTGCCGCCATCCATTCTTTTAAGCATCTCCATAGTGTCTGATGCCGCATCACGGCTGTGTATAATGATCGGCATGGTGAGCTCCTGCGCAAGCTCAAGCTGCCTGAGAAACCATTTCTTCTGAACATCCCTCGGAGGATCATCATCAAAATGATAATCAAGACCTATCTCTCCTATGGCTCTCACCTTTGGATTATCCAGCACCATGCTCTTAAGCTCCTGTATATCCGTCTCCGTCAGCTCTCCTACCTCACTCGGATGTACGCCGACTGCCGCATAAAATTGCGGATATTTTGCGGCAAGCTCCACCGAATTCCTCGACGACTGCATATCCGCTCCGACGTTCATGACCTTGTCTATATCTTTCTCAAGGAATTCTGCAATTAACTGTTCTCTGTCCTCATCAAACTGAGTATCGTCATAATGACCATGTGTCTCAAATATCATATCTCAAACCTCTCTTATGGTACTAATGCATTGTTTATAGTACCGCAATATCGTATCCGTCACGCTGTATTATACAGAAATACCCGCACTTTGTGAACGTTTAATTATTTGTTTATGATTAGTTATTAATCTTTATAAATAGATTAATCTTTAAACACATTTTTTTCACAAATCCTGGATATACTAACAATCGTAAAGAGTTTTTCATTTATTTGAATCCTCTCTCCCCTCATTTTTTTTGCAAGAGGCAGCAGATCTTCCCCGTTCTGTTACCTCTTGTTTTTTTGTGTCCAAAACTGTATATTTATTGTGATGTATATATGTACACATAGATTACATCAACGTATAATATGTGTCCACATTACACGTGTCATATTGCATTGATTTTATATGTATATTTATCATAACATTTTACATAACAGGAGGACTTTCATGATTTCAAAGAAATATTCATCAATGTTAAACAACACTTCCATCATCAGGGAATTTGCACAGTATGCTTCAAAGCGTGCCGCTGAGATCGGTGCTGAGAATGTGTTCAACTATACTATAGGCAATCCATCTGTGCCTACCACAGACGACTTCAACAAAGGACTTATCGACCTTATCCAGAATGAGGATTCACTGGCACTCCATGGTTACAGCCCAACACTCACTATTTATTCTGTAAGAAAGGCTGTCGCAGAATCACTGAACCGCCGTTTCGGCATGGAGTATGTTCCTGAGGACATTTTCATGACATCAGGTGCTGCCGGAGCCCTGGCCCACGCCATCAGATGTGTCACGGAGCCGGGCGACGAGGTTATCACATTTGCCCCTTACTTCCCTGAGTATGTACCATACGTTGACGGAACCGGTGCTGTTCTCAAGGTCGTTCCAGCAGACATTACATCATTCCAGATAAACTTTGACGCATTCCTCGAGATGATGAACCCAAATGTTCAGGCAATCCTCATCAACTCGCCAAACAACCCATCCGGAATCGTCTACTCAACCGAGACTATAACACATCTTGCCCAGATCCTCACAGAGAAACAGGAGGAGTACGGACATGACATTTACCTTATATCAGACGAGCCTTACAGAGAGATCGTATTTGAGGGAACTGATTCGCCATTCATCTCAAAGTTCTACGACAACACCATCTGCTGCTACTCATTCAGCAAGTCTCTGTCACTGCCTGGAGAGCGTATCGGATACGTGGCTGTAAACCCTAAGTGCAAGGATGCCGAGCTCATCATCAACATGTGCGGACAGGTATCACGTTTCACAGGACACAACTGTCCTTCATCTCTGATACAGCTCGGAGTTGCAAAGGTGCTTGATGAGACATCTGATCTGTCTATCTACGAGAAGAACAAGAACATCCTGTACAAGGAGCTCACAGCTATGGGATATGAGTGTGTTGAGCCAGGCGGAACCTTCTATATGTTCCCTAAGACTCCTATCGCAGATGCAAATGAGTTCTGTAACATGACTGCCCATGAGCTTGATCTGATCCTTGTTCCTGGCGACAGCTTTATGTGTCCGGGACATATGAGACTGGCTTACTGTACTACAACAGATATGGTTGAGCGCTCTCTGCCACTGTTTGAGAAGGCTATTAAGATGTGTAAATAATGATCTGTGTGTACGACAATAACAGATCTTGTTTGTACAAAATTATTTTAGGAAAGTATAGAGATATAGCATATGACTAACATAAAGATAATTCTCGCCTCGGGATCGCCTAGAAGAAAGGAACTTCTGGCCCAGGCGGGATACGACTTCGATGTGTGTCCAAGTCTTTCTGATGAAGATCTTGAACCGATGGCTCCATCTGAATATGTAATGCTTCTGGCTAAGAAGAAGGCAGATGAAGTGTGCAACAGGATCATCGCCCAGGATGTTGTAAGACGGGTTAAAAAGCTTCCTGAACGCTTCGTTGTCCTCGGCGCAGACACTGTTGTATCGCTGAACGGAAGGATTCTTGGTAAGCCTTACGACTACGACGATGCATACAACACCTTGAACAGTCTGTCCGACCAGACGCATCAGGTGTACACCGGCGTGTGTCTGATATATGTGAACGGAAGAGCCAAGTCATCCAGCTCATTCTATGAGAAGACGGATGTCACCTTCTATCCTGTATCCCACGACGAGATAATCCAGTACCTCGCCACAAATGAGCCGTTTGACAAAGCCGGAAGCTATGGAATTCAGGGCAAGGGCGGCCTGTTCGTAAAGGGAATTGAGGGCGACTACAACAATGTTGTCGGGCTGCCGCTTGCCAGAGTCTATCACGAGCTTGAGGAATTAGTATCGGAAGAGTAGGTATACTAACCACCAAAATAAATAAACCAGCTGCTGCTACATTTTGTAACGACGGCTGGTTTATTTTTTACTGTAAATATTTAGTGTAATTTACCATATTCTGATTTATACTTTACTTAAACAGAAAGGGGCGAAACAATTATGAACGACAAGAAAAAGATCCTGTTAATAGGCATTATTATAGGGGTAATGCTTGCAGCGATTATTATAAGTGCCATCATTCTTTTCAGGGATGACACCAAGGAGGGTGTCCATGAGGGAGGTACATTCACTGAAAAGATGACAGAGGGTACAACAGAGAGAAAGGCGGATGTCAAGACGACTTCCAAGGCTACAACCACCGAGAAGGCAACCAAGGCTGCTACCTCGGAAAAGAGCAAGAAGGGTTCTGCTAAAACTGCGAAGAAGGACAAGAAGGGTTCTGCTACAACTACAGAATCTACAACGAAGAAACCAAGCAGCCAGACAACAACCGAGGCAAAGACACCGGGCAGAGAGGATGGCAAGGTAACGACCAGCCAGCCAGTTACAACTGAGAGGGCAACTGAGAGACCAACTGAGAGACCTACCACGGCTGCTACAACCGAGAGACCTACAACTGAGAAACCAAAGCCGGAGCCAACGACCACTGAGCATGTACATACCTGGAAGGATGTATATGAGACTCAGGATAAGAAAGTTTGCGTGTCCGAGGCTTGGGATGAGGATGTCCAGGAGCTCCATTCGTTCTGCTCATACTGCGGCAAGGACATCACTTATGATGGAAACCATATCTTTAACTGTGGTGAAAAGTATTACTCTGAATCACTCGGAGAAGAGATTTACGAGGGTTCAAGGGCTGTAACTCGATATGTAACCGTAGACACAATCCATCATCCAGCCGAATACGAGATCCAGAAGGAGAAGGTACTCGTAGGCAGAAAGTGCAGCACCTGCGGCGCATGGCAGTAGCTGATACAGGAATCCTGATGTGAAAACATCGGGATTCTTTTTTTTATGCAAATGTGTCGCCTAAGTCCGGACTAGAACTTGAGGGTGATTTGCCCTAATTAATCCTCTTCTTGAATCAATATATACAAACGTTCAGACATATCAAACGAGAGGAAAATCTCGTTTGACCTTCTGGGATTTTTACAGCAAGTTTTTACACTATAATTTATTTGTTTATGCGAAAATGTATGGTAAGATAAATTGTAGAATTGATAAAAAAAGGGGAGAAAAGCGTGGTGAAGAGATAGGACCAGTGTGTAACAGCATTGGTCTTATTTTTTTTGATGGGGATGAGGGTGATCCTTCCCTAATTAGCCATTCTCTGAATCAATATATATAAACATTCAGATATATCAAACAGGGGAGTATCAGTCTGGGACCGGGCTTCAGGAGAGCGACTAAAAAATGCAAAAGCCAGGGAACAAAAGAGGGGCAATTATACGTCTGTATAAAGTGTAATGGTATTTTATTACCAAATAATTTTGCATGTCACATAAGGTAGTGGCGGATGAGTGGTATGATCCGGCGGCGCAGAAATTTGATTTTTCAGGGCTGATTTTAAAGATCCGGGATGCTCTGGATAAGATCTATGACAGGTATGGGGTCACTGGATTAGAGCCGGGCAAAGGCTTGGGTACTTAGAGGTGTTCATCCATGTGACCTTCGCCCATCCATTATTCTTATTTGACGCCTGGGATACAAACCTTGCTACCGTCATAGTAGTGCGCATTTGTACACTCAACTGCCTTGAAAGTTCTTCATTCAGAGGACAGTTTATCTTACGTATAATTAATAATCTGTCCAAAGAAAAAGTGGCAGGCGTCATATATACAGACATCTGCCACTTTTAATTACATCTCATATTTATCTTCTATCTCAGTTCCTTCTTCACATTGAAGATAGTTCCAACGACCTTCGGGCCCGCATTTGATGCAACTGCTGCCCCGATCTGGAAGTAATCTGAAGGGCCATAGCCAACCTTCTCCGTCATACGGGCTGTCAGCTCGTCTCTTACGGTCTCATCGTTTCCATATACTATCTGGTACTCTGAACCCGGCTCCATCTCTTCCACTGTGACATCCACCATCTTTGCCATGAGCTTCTTCTCGCCGCGGCACTTGATAGCTGTCACGATCTCATTTGCCCAGATCTTCATGATAGGCTTCACGCCGAGTGCGTCACCAACCAGAGCTGCCGCACTTGGGATTCTTCCTGACTTGGCTGCATACTTGAGGCCATATATTCCGAAGTATATCCTTCTCTTTGGAAGCTCTTCCTTCAGATACCACACTATATCCCTGGCATCCCTGCCCTCCTGAACCATTCTAGCTGCCACAACCACCGGATAGCCATACTGTCCACTGTAGCCTATTCCGTCAAATACATATATATTGCACTTTCCGGCGCACTCAGGATATTCCTCCTCGAACTGATCTGCGGCCATCTGCGCATTTGCATATGAGGCAGAACCATCCTTGTTGATGCTTACATATATAATATCCGTGTAACCCTGCTCCACCAGCTCCTTATACACCTCGCCGAACTGGTACGCTGTGATCTGTGATGTCTTTGGAAGATCATCATTCTCTGCCATGAGCTTGTAGAAGCCCTCATTGTCAAAATCGACTCTGCTCAGATAAGACTTGCCACCTATCACGACCGGGAAAGGAAGGATCTTGATGCCGAGCTCCTTCTCCTCCTTCTCCGAAATATCACTGGCAGAATCTGTCATTATAATAATTTTTCCCATAATTCACAAAACTCCATTTTTTGCTAATGAGCAGACGCATGAAATGCGCTGCGCGCGGCGTCTGCGTGCTTCATAAGATGTCACTAAGCCCAGCTTAGTGACGGCGCACCCAGTGCGCCACCTCCTTATGAAAATTTACTTATCATTCTCCATACGCCACTTGATACATCTGTTGAGATAATGAACATAATCTGGATTCTTGCACATACCCTTGCCCTTATCATCAGATATCTTGGCAACATCCATGCCGTTACATGCTGTAGTCTTCATAACTATGTTGAGCGGTTCATCGCACGTATCGTTGGATATATATGTTCCTATTCCAAATGCAACCTTGATCTTGTCCTTGAAATAGCTGTTGAGTTTGTCTGCTTTCTCGAAATCAAGGCTGTCGCTGAACAGAAGTGTCTTGGTCTTTGGATCAAGTCCAAGCTTCTCATAATGATGAACCATCTTGTCGCCCCACTCATAAGGATCGCCACTGTCGTGTCTCACCCCACTGAAAAGTGTCGCATATGTGAGCTGGAAATCCTTTAGGAAGCAATCTGTTGTGATGGCATCAGTGAGAGCTGTTCCGTTCAGCACTCCATACTCCTTAACCCATGCATCCAATGCATACCAGTTGGAATATGCAGGATTGTGCTTATGATTACCCTGTCCAACACACATGATCCACTCATGCGCCATAGTTCCAACCGGAACCAGATTATACTTCCTTGCCAGATATACATTACTTGTTCCGACAAATGTTGAACCCGGATACTTGCGCTTGCTGAGTTCCTTGACTGCAAGCTCCTGAGCTTCAGCCGAAAGTCTTCTTCTGAGTCCAAACTCACTGAAAGCTCCAAGGTTATACTCTCCAGTCTCGACTTTTCGGACCTTCTCATCAAGCTTCTCCCTGAATGATGCAAGCAGCTTATCATAGTCATCGTTCATTCTGAAGTAGACCTCATTCACTATAGCCAGAGTAGGTATCTCATACATGGAAGTATTGAGCCAAGTGCCTCTCGCCTCTATCTTCAGTCCACACTCAGCGTCATCTGATATCTCAAAGTCCTCATATCTTGCCTTCCAGAGTCTCAGAAAATCAACATAAGAACCCTTTATCCACTTGATATTGTGCAGATACTCAAGCTCCTCCTCTGTAAATCTCAGATCACAGTAGAGCTGTATCTGTCTCTTGATCTCATCAACCATCTCCTTTGTGAAGAACACGTCAGTATTCCTGCACTTGAATGACCATGTTGTCTTATAGTCACTGAACTGATGGTAAATCGCCTGTCCCATACTAAACTTGTACATATCCGTTTCAAGCAGGCTTGTGATTATTCTTTCCATTTTTATACTCTTCTTTCTCTTTTTATCCGCTCCACACATACGGCTTAACCGCCATATATCACGGAAATACGGAAGTATACGCAAGTTAAAATACTTCCACTTATAATAAGTTAGCACACAGCCCGCTGTCAAGCACTATTACCTTGCAACTATCACACATAGTATTGTATAATGTTACCGTTCAGAGCCATGCAGCACAATATAAGAAGTGGCTTGTCATGCTTGCATGAACAAGGCATTTCTTATATTGTGCTATACGGCGGATACGCCGCACCGAACAGGCTCGTAAGAGACTGTGAGGTGGCATGGTTCTGAACACGGCAGAGTCGTACACCAGCCGAACAGGCTCGTAAGAGACTGTGAGG
>NZ_CYXU01000011.1 GCF_001404675.1 Coprococcus eutactus | reverse complement strand
GTACCGGGAAAATTTAACGCTGCAGCAGGTGTTAAATTTTTTCTGTATATAGGGGATTGGTCAAATGGTATGATAGGAGTCTCCAAAACTTTTGGTGGGAGTTCGATTCTCTCATCCCCTGTTTGATATGCGTCAGAAACCTTGAATTTACAAGGCTTCTGGCGTTTTTATTTATATAAGAAAAGTTGACTTAGCCGTACGGCTTATTGTATAATCAGAACTATACAAAATTAGCCGTACGGCTTATTTGCAAAACGTATATATATAATTTAGCCGTACGACCATATGATGCGTATGAAGTTATGTGTTGATAATTTGATATAGAAAGACGAGGAATATGTATGAAAATAATAGATTCAAAATCTTTGGGTGAGGCAATCAGAATAAGAAGAAAAGAACTGAAATATACTCAGGCTTATATAGCAGAATTTACAGGATTTAGTGTAAGTTTTATTTCGGATTTGGAAAGAGGTAAGGCTACAGCAGAAATCGGAAAGGCAATTACAATTATCAATTTACTGGGAATGGATATTCTCGTAGAAAAGAGAGGTTAGAATATGAGAAATTTGGGGGTTTGGATAGAGATTGGTGGCTTGCAGACATATGTAGGTCGTATAATTGGAGAAAAAGAAGAAGATGCTAGATTCTCATATGCAGAAGAGTATTTATCTAGTAACATAGCCAGACCGATATCAATTCATTTGCCATTATCTGAAAATGCATTTTCCGTTGATGATACAAGGAATTTTTTTGAAGGTTTGTTACCTGAAGGATTTACCAGAAGATGTGTGGCTGGGTTATTGCATACAGACGCAAATAATTATCTGTCATTATTAGCCGGGTTAGGTAATGAGTGTCTGGGAGCAATAAAAATTACAGATGAGAATAACGAAGTAGTAAATGCAGATTATCAGAAATTGACAATTGATGAGGTTAGTCAGTTGGCAAGAGAAGGAGCAATGGAGACTGCGGAGTTAGTCACAAAGTCACATTTGTCACTTACAGGAGCATCTGGAAAGGTTGGGTTATATTATGATGAAAATAATAAAGATTGGTATTTACCCAAAGGGTCAGCGCCAAGTACACATATAGTAAAGCAGAGTCATGTAAGGCTTGACGGAATAGTTACAAATGAGCAGTTGTGTATGATGACGGCAGGAAATATGGGAATAGAGATTCCTGAAAGTTTTATAGTCAATGTCGGAGATGGCAGAGATGAGGAAGTTTTGCTAGCAACTAAAAGATATGATCGTGCAATAAAGGACGGATTAAAAAAAATCAATGGGTTAAGTGTTCCGTACAGGTTACATCAGGAAGATTTCTCTCAAGCGATGGGAATTTCGGCGCATAACAAATATGAGAGTGATAATGCCGGATATTTAAAAATGATGTTTGAGATCATAAGACAGAAATCGTTCAACCCGATAGCAGATCAATTGAAAATGTGGGATATATGTATATTCAATTACCTAATAGGCAATACAGATAATCATATCAAAAATGTTTCATTGCTTTATGATGAAGAGTTGAAAACAGTATGCTTGGCACCGGCATATGACATATTGAGTACGGTAATATATACAAGCAGTACCAGAGATATGGCATTTAGTATTGGGAATGAGTATGATATTAAAAAGATCACCAGAGATTCATTTAGAAGAGAAGCGGCTAACATTGGACTAGGAGAGCAAATGGCTATGAAGCGGTTTGATTATTTGGCAAATGCTTTTCCGGATGCGCTGAATAAAGCATGTGATGAATTACTGGGCAAGGGATTTAACAAGGCGATTGATATTTATGAGAGAATTAGGGACAAGAGGAGAGAGTTTATTTCATAAGAAATACAAGATCAATGACTAATGCTTGGACTATGCAAGAAGGGACAGAACGTTTTAGTAAAATACGACAAAAACATAATAAGGATTTTGTTATGGGTTATGCGCTTAACCTTTGTAAAAATCAGATTTTGATTGTACCATGTAATTATAAATTCAGGTAAAGAGGGTATGGATATGATACATAACAGGATTAGGATTGTGGATGTCGCAGATGCACTAGGACTTAGTACCGCAACTGTCTCAAAAGTGATTCATGGAAATACAGAAAAGATTTCAGATGAAACAGTAAAACGTGTTCAGCAGGAGCTTGAAAGGACAGGATATATCCCGAATATGGCAGGCATTCTGCTTGCGAGAAACAACTCAAAAATCATTGGAGTGGTGGTGAATGACCATGTGAAGTATGAAGGGAGGGTTTTAGAAGATGGATTCGTGATGGCATCACTGGCGAATGGATTATAATTCTCGCCAATGGAAGATATTTCAATGAATTGTGGAATCTTCGGTCATCCCTGGCGAAATGAAATTATAGTAATGGGAAAAGAACTGATTAAAAGGTTTGAAAAAAACAAGGGAAGATTAGGACTTTAATGATATGGAATTAAGACTATTACGCTATTTTCTGACAGTAGCAAAGGAACAGAGCTTTACAAAAGCAGCAGAACAATTGCATATTACCCAGCCAACGCTTTCAAGACAAATGGCGGCATTTGAAGAGGAGCTTGGAGTAACATTATTTATTCGTAGGGGGAAGAGAAGTTCACTTACTGATGAGGGAATTCTATTAAAAAGGCGAGCCTTGGAGATTCTTAATCTTGAGGAAGTAACACTAGAGGAACTTAAAGGGAAAGAAACGGTAGTAGAGGGCACTATAACCATTGGATGCGGTGAATTTGCGGCAATGGAGACATTGGCGAAGATATGTAAAACGTACAAAGAAAAATATCCGCTGGTTCAGATTGCATTGCATACTGCAACAGCAGATGCAGTGTATGAGATGATGAGCAAAGGACTTGTAGACATTGCATTGTTCTTGGAGCCAGTGGACACCGAAGGTTTGGATTATATCCGGATTACGGATTGTGATCACTGGTGTGTTGGAATGCGGCCAGATGATCCGCTGGCCAAAAAAGAGTTTATAAAAAAGGAAGATCTCATAGGAAAACCATTGATCCTGCCCGAAAGAGAAAATGTTCAAAGTGAACTCGCCAATTGGTTTGGAAAAGACTTTTCGAAACTGCAGATTGCTTTTACGAGTAATCTTGGAACCAATGCCGGAGTCATGGCAGCAAATGGATTGGGGTATCCGATATCAATCGAAGGTGCTGCAAAGTATTGGAGAGATGACATTCTTGTACAACGAAAAATTTTTCCTGAAATTACGACAAGTACTGTGATTGCCTGGAGACGAAACATTCCATATTCCATGGCGGTCAGTAAGATGATAGAAGAAATAAATGCTTTTCAGGCATAGGAGAGAATTTAATTGACAAGACTCTTGAATTTGTATCTAGGTGGTAGGGGATGAAATACCAGTTATTGACAAAAAGTTGTAAATGATCTAATATAGCAACAATTAAAAAGCGCTTGTCTCGGCATGTAAGAAGACTATAGATTTTGCTGTTTCTGAACACAACAGTTTTATCTATAGTCTTTTTATTTGGCTATAGGAGGTTGTATGAGTAAAAGAGAGTGGATAAAGAAGATAGCTGTTATAATAATTGGTTCAGTCATTGCCGCATATGGTATAACCCTGGCATTGTATGCCGGATTTGGTGGTGCGACGCTTGCGGTATTATGGCAGGGAATATCCGGTACGTTTCATGTGAGTATCGGGGCAGCGTCGTTTATCGTGGCGGTGATTATGATCTTGTTTGTTCTCATATATGACAGATCGCAGATACATATAGGAACGATACTTTACCAGATCGTTTACAGCTTGTGTGTTGATCTGTTTGCGCAAATGCATGTCTACAGCAAATACATGTGGCTCAATATGTTGATCATGCTCGTCGGAATTGTGTTGTTTGCGGTGGGAACAGGGCTGTATGCGGCAGCAAACCTTGGGCGTGGTTCATATGAGGCCGTGACATTTGCGCTTGCTGAGAAGAATCACTGGCAGGTGAAGAAAGTCAGAATGATACTTGATGCTACCATGGTTGTGATAGGTGTGATTCTTGGGGGAAAGTTTGGTGTGTGTACGGTTGTTACTGTGATTGTATCGGGGCCGATAATTCAGTTTACTGTTGGGAGAGCAAAGAGAATCATAAAACGCTAGATCGGTCATGGACATAGAAGAGTTTCTAAGCATAGCACATCCTTTTTCAAGGCGATAGTTGTTCAGGTATTGCATGGGTGATACCGACAGGTATCTCTGGAAAAGAGATGTGCATTTTGTTTTGCAGTAGCTTCCCCGGTCTGCATGTCAATGCTCTGTCCATTTATGTCATATGTCATCTGGCCATCCATCATCATAATAAACTCAACATCGTCATGCCAGTGGCTGACACCTCTGTAGTCGGGATAGAGGGATAGCTGTTCCATCCTTATGTAGGCTGGAAATTGCAGAAGCTAAACTTCATGGAACGCTCGGATTTTAACGGCAGATCAGAGGTTGTAAAGGAGCTGTTTGGCAAGTCTGATGGAGCTTGTGTCACCCCACCATTTTACTGCGATTACGGTTCATATATAGAAGTGGGCAAGAACTTCTTTGCAAATTATAACTGTACAATCCTTGATGTTGCAAAGGTGGCCATAGGTGACAATTGTTTCATGGCGCCAAATGTAGAGATATACACAGCGGGTCATCCGATATATCCAGATGGAATCCCAGAAGATGTTTTTGGAATAAAATAAATAACGAAAAAAGATTCAAATTGATGATATAGGATATAGAGTGATCGGATTATCACACGGAGTTAAACCACCATTTGTATCGCTAGAAATAGAAAAGACAGAGAAAAATCTAAAAGAAAAAATTTCTTACGATGGTTTGAAGCAAAAGTTAAATGGGGGTAGCCAAAAACATAGGAATTAAACCACTTTTGAGCGTATATGAGTGTATATAAAAACATAGTGATTTTAAATTACAGGTTCATTGAATTTCGCTGGGGGTCAGCGCATAATGAGAACAACGTGGACTGACACGATTCAATCCGAGGTTACATCGCTTGTGACCTATCCTGTTGCGAAAGATACAGGACGCTGGCAGGCAGCGAAAAACCTTGCTCCAATGCCGAACGTAAGGGTCGGTCTCGTTGTTCGGACAACAGAAAAATCAGTCACTAGAGGGTGGGAGTATTGCTGAGGCAATTCACCATCCTCTTAAATTTTGTGTAAATTGATCGTTGTACTGTCATTTGCAGGGGCGGTCCATATGATTATGAAGAAGTAGGGATTATTTGAATATTATACGAGGACTATAAAGTGTGATTTATGCCGCACACCCTGCAGACCTCATGAACCCAGCGATCGGCGTCAAGCAGTAGTTCTTCGTGCTGCAGATCAAATTCACAGATATCCGGATCGGCGAAACACTTCCTGTAACGCTCAAGATATTTCTCCCCCATTTTCTTGGCGTAGAATACGTGGATAGTCGTTCCGGGTACGTTTATGTGTTCTCCAACGCTTGTGTACAGGTCGGTGCAGAACTGATTCTTCATGGACTCCTTGGATATGAATGAAAAGTCTATTCCACTTCCTTTGCCCATGATCTCCATGAATTTCTTCATATATTCAGAACTGTCATTTCCTTCGTTCATTTTCTTCTCAAATACTTTTTTCAGAATACCGCTTTCCTTGCCGGTGATAAAAGGATAGAACATAGGCATCATGATGGCTGTCTCAAGCTTTGCCAGCCACTTTGGCGCCTGATCCATGTCGCTGGAACCAATGATCCCATGATCTATATGTATATTCTGACGCCCGATCAGGAGAGAGACAAATGAACCTCCGAGGGAACAGCCGTATGCTGCAAACAGCTTTCCGTCAAGCTTATCTTTGATGTAGTTCTCAACCTTCAGAACTTCGTCAAGCTCTGAAATAAATGTAGAATTCTCCGTATCGTCAAATTCACTGTAGCTGACAACCAGAGTATGAAAGTGCTCCTGAAGCCCATCAAGAACGTGTCCAAAGTTGGTTTTCCAATAGCAGCAGGTGCCAGGAAAGAGCATGATGCTCGGTTTATTTTTATCCCCGAATTCGTAAATTTTCATAAAAATATTCTCCCAATTGTTTGTTAATGTGCTAAAATCAAGCACGTTAGACATACCTAACTAATGCAGATACTAGCACTGGCGAAAGCGACTGTCAATGTAAGTTCCTAATTGTCCCATATCTCCGGAATCAATGCCCTTGTCTTGACTTCAATTAAAACATAACGGTGTTTTTGTATGTTGTAGAACAGCATATCAATAAATTTTTTAGCATCTCCGACAAAAAAGGGTATTCTTTGCTGACAAAAGCAAATTCACGATCTAATTCAAGAAGAATTTTTTGGGAATTATCCATGATTGCATCTTTCAATTCTTTTTCATCATACCCTTCTCTGAGATTAAGAAAATGCAAAGAGGAAAGTCAGAGAATGAGAATTATTACTATTTTCTTGACAATAAAATAAAAACAGAATATAATCCTTATTAAGAACTAATCCCAATAACAAGTGTCGACAAGCAGGAGAAATGCCATTCAAAAAAATCTTGATATATTGGTAGAGAAAGGTGCGTAAAGTGCAGTGAGATTTTTGCTGCGGATATGGATGAAATTACCGAATTTGCTGGAAAAAATTCGTAACATTCATGGAATTGAATTTTTGGATTATGATATTTCATTTAAAGGAATTTGCCCGAAATGCAGGGAGAAAAATAGTAAAGAAAACGGAGGTAAAAGAGATGGCAGTAAACAAATATGCAGGAACACAGACAGAGAAGAATTTACAGGAGGCATTTGCAGGAGAGTCTCAGGCGAGAAATAAGTATACCTATTTTGCTTCTGTAGCGAAAAAGGAAGGCTATGAGCAGATGTCTGCATTATTTTTAAAGACCGCAGATAATGAGAAAGAACATGCAAAGATGTGGTTCAAGGAATTAGCAGGAATTGGTGATACAAAGAAAAATCTGGCGGCAGCTGCAGAAGGCGAGAATTATGAGTGGACAGATATGTATGAAGGCTTTGCGAAAACAGCCGAAGAAGAAGGTTTCCCTGAGCTTGCAGCAAAATTCAGAGCAGTAGGAGAAATTGAGAAGCATCATGAGGAGAGATATCGTGCACTTCTTAAGAATATTGAAACTGCACAGGTATTTGAAAAGAGTGAAGTTAAGGTATGGGAATGCCGTAACTGCGGACATATCGTGGTAGGAACAAAGGCTCCTGAGGTATGTCCAGTATGTAATCATCCACAGAGCTATTTTGAAGTACATGAAGAGAATTATTAAGGAGATGAGATTATTACGAAAAAGCAAGTGATTAATTCAAAAAAAGCAGTAATGATAGGCTGTGGTTTTGTCGGTTCTGCGTCAGTCTTTGCTTTAATGCAGAGTGGCTTGTTTACAGAGATTGTCCTTATCGATGCAGATAAGAACAAGGCAGAAGGAGAAGCGATGGATATCAGTCATGGTATTCCATTTGCGAGTCCGATGAAAATATATGCCGGAGATTATGATGATGTGGCTGATGCTGCAATTGTTGTCATATCTGCCGGAGCGGGACAGAAACCGGGAGAGACAAGGCTTGATCTCGTAAATAAAAATGTAGCAATATTTAAGTCAATCATTCCTGAAATAGCAAAGAGAAATTTTGCAGGTATCATGCTTGTAGTTGCGAATCCGGTAGATATCCTGACTCAGGTAGCCATAAAGTTATCAGGACTTCCAGAAAACAGGGTTATTGGATCGGGTACTGTGTTAGATAGTGCCAGATTAAGATATAAGCTTGGTGAGCATTTATCTGTGGACAGCAGGAGTGTTCATGCATTTATAGTAGGTGAGCATGGAGACAGCGAAGTTGTAGCATGGTCATCAGCCAATGTATCTGGTGTTCCATTAAGTGAAATGTGTGAAATGCGTGGACATTACAAGCACAAGGAAAACACGGCAGAAATAGCTACAGCAGTCAAGAACAGTGCTTATGAGATTATAAACAAAAAGCACGCTACATATTATGGAATTGCAATGTCTGTAAAAAGAATCTGCGAAGTGATTATGAGAGATGAAAAATCAATACTTCCTGTATCACACATGATTCATGGAGTATATGATATTGACGGAGTATCGTTAAGTATGCCAGCTATTGTAGGTGCAGATGGTATTGAGTCTGATATACCTATTAATTTAAGTGGCGAGGAAGCGTTAAAGCTTAAGGAATCTGCAGATTCATTGAAAAAGATTATGGAGACAATTGAATTATAAATTTTACACATGGAAGGAGAAAAAGGCATGGAAGTAAAGTATTATATATGTAAGCATTGTGGAAACATTGTTGAAAAGGTAAAGGATAAGGGTGTACCTGTAATTTGTTGCGGAGAACCTATGCAGGAATTAAAAGCCGGAGTGACAGATGCTGCTGTCGAGAAGCATGTACCTGTATATACTATAGAAGACAGTCATGTTCATGTCGTGGTCGGAGAGACAAAACATCCAATGCTTGAAGAGCATTTCATTGAGTGGATTACATTAAATACAAACCAGGGAATATACAGAAAACAGTTAAATCCAGGGCAGGAGCCGGTAGCAGATTTTTGCCTTTGCGATGGTGAACAGGTAGAAGAAGTATATGCATATTGTAACCTGCATGGATTATGGAAATGCTAAAATATCAGTAAGCTATCAAATTTATTAGTAACTCATAAATTTGCTGATATCTTACCAGATGGGAGCAGATATAATATCATGGGTGCATCAAAAACAAAGGAGATGTGCTTATGCTTACAGAATCAGTGATAAAATTATTAAAAAATGAAATGTGGGATCTTGCCACATGCTCAGATGGTTAGCCGAATGTTGTGCCTGTTGCATTCAAGGATGTGACAGAGTATGGCAAGCTTGTGGTTGGTGATGTGTTCCTTGAGACAACTCTTGTGGAGACTATAATAGGGCTACGTCGTACAGATTCGTGAAAATCCTTGAATTTACGCACTTTTGCAGCTTTTTCAATTTCGGCAGAACCGATGTGAAAAGGCATAAAAAGCAGATAGTGGACAGAATTCATGTCGTTGTCGGCTATAGAGTCGACACGAGGGACACAATATTCTTTGATGAATAAAAGTGAATAAAATAGCCAATTTGGCAGGGATATTTAATTACAAATATTGAATATCCCTGCCTTTTATTTTTCTATTCAAGGAGGTGTCTATATGTTAAAGATAAGGCTTCAAGGGACAAAAAATGACATACGTTGGTTTGTACGTTTACTTCAGAGAGATAAACGATTTGAAGTAAATAATGTTTCGACTTTTTTCGATAATGTTGGAACAGATAAATATAAACGTGTGTATGCAGAAGTATCAAGAAAGAAAAAGGATTCTGGTAAGAAACCAAGTAACGTTATGCAGGTAGAAGAAAAATGTCACTATGTAGGAAGTGGCATGGTGATTCGATAGGAATGGAGGTACAACGGTATGTGTAAAGTAATAGCAATCGTGAATCAAAAAGGTGGCGTAGCAAAGACTACGACAACAGTGAACTTAGGTATAGGTTTGGTAAGAGAAGGCAAGAAGGTACTACTTATAGATGCGGATAGTCAGGGATCCCTTTCATCAAGCCTTGGCGTAGCAGAGCCTGATGAGCTTGATGTTACTCTCTCGACGATCATGGGTAAAGTGATCAATGATGAAGATTATGGAAAGCGGGAAGGGGTTATTGTACATGAGGAGGGAGTATCTTTTCTTCCATGCAATATCGAACTTTCCGGACTGGAAGTCACATTGGTAAATACCATGCGGAGAGAGTACATATTGAAAGAGTACATAACAAGTGTGAGAAACTTGTATGACTATATCCTGATTGACTGCAATTCCAGCCTTGGCATGGTGACAATGAATGCCCTGACTGCGGCTGATTCGGTCATCATACCGATAGAAGCAGCGTACCTTTCCGTAAAGGGGTTGCAACAGCTTATCACTACCCTTGGCAGGACAAAGAAATATCTGAATCCGAATCTTGGGATAGAGGGAATCGTTTTCACAAAGATGGTTGGACGTACCAATTACGCAAAGGAAATCAAGTCCATGGTGGAAGAAATCTATGGCAAAAATGTCCGTGTGTTTGGTGCGGTTATCCCACATTCTGTGAGAGCGGCAGAGACTTCCGCAGAGGGTGTGAGTATATTCAAGCATGACCCAAGAGGAAAAGTTGCGGCGGCGTATAAGAAGCTCGCAAAGGAGGTGCTTGCAGATGAATAAATCCAATAGTGCTTCCAAGATAAAGATGAAATCATTTGACGATCTGTTTGGTACAAACGAAAATCTGGAACAGGCAAATGCAAATGGTGGTGAAATCCGAGAAATACCTTTAGCAAGTCTGCATACATTCAGAAATCATCCGTTTCAGATCCATGAAGATAAGCTGGAGGAAATGGTAGAGAGTGTCAGACAGTATGGCGTGCTTGTTCCAGGAATTGCGAGAATGCGACCGCAGGGTGGTTATGAAATTATTGCCGGACACACAAGAAAGGCTGCCTGTGAACTTGCCGGTCTTGATACCATGCCGATGTTCATTCGCAATCTGAATGATGATGAAGCTACCATTGTCATGGTGGACAGTAACATTCAGAGAGAAGATATCTTTCCAAGCGAAAAGGCAAGGGCGTATAGTATGCGTTACTATGCCATGAAACATCAGGGCATTAAGGGAGATAAGGGTAGTAGCCTTGATATCATGAGTGAGGAAACCGGCGAGAACGCAAAGAAGATTCAGCGATATATCAGACTTGCAAAGCTCTCTGATGAACTGCTTGACTTTGTTGACAGGAAAAAGATTGGTTTTATTCAGGGTGTTGATCTTTCGTATCTGAACGAGGAGCAGCAGCAGTGGGTACTCGATATAATACTCGACAGGAATATATTCCCTAATATAGAGCAGTCGGCAAGACTAAAGGCATCCTGCCGGGAAAATATGCTTACGCAGGAAGAAGTGAGGAACATCATGCTTCCGGAACAGGTGTCGGTAAAGCCAAGAAAAGTAACATTCAAAGCAGACAGATTGGATGACTACTTTAATGATGAATACACAGAAGAGAAGATTACAGAGGTTATAATAAGTCTTTTAGATGAATGGAAGAAAAGAGGTGAGAAGGCATGACAAACATCGTAAATACTGGTAATGCGTCGGTGGATGCGCTGGCAGAAATGAACATCAGTGGAAATGTTACACCGGTAAATTGGTATAAAACAATTTTGCGTGAAAATGGCAAGCCATACCTTCTCGCTATCTGTGTGTTGTCGGAAATCGTGTATTGGTATCGTCCTGTGGAAGTACGGGACGAGCATAGCGGCATGACAATTGGTTACAGAAAAAAGTTTCGAGAGGATTTGCTACAGAAAACCTACAATGATTTTGCCGAGCAGTTTGGAGAATCACGGAGAAGTGTGAAGGCAGCGTTTGACAGACTAGAGGAAATCGGTGTGATCCGTCGTGAATTCCGTAACATAGAAACAAATAGCGGAATGGTCTTAAATAATGTCATGTATATTGATCTATGCGTTGATAGACTTTACACATGTACATATCTGGACATACCAGGAGATGACGAAGATGTAGAAAACACAGGGGAAGAAATACAAAAACAGGCTGAAAACCAAGCAAATAAGCCTGTTACAAAATTTTGTACCTCCTCATACAAAACTTTGTATGACCCTCCTACAAAATTTTGTAACACCCCCTACAAAACTTCGTATGACCCTCCTGCAAAATTTTGTAACACCCTCCCACAAAACGATGTACCACCTCATACAAAGTTTTGTAAGACAAATACAGAGAATACTACAGAGAATACGGAGGAGATTACCTATCCTATCATTCCATCAGGCACAGGCGTGAAAACTGATACGATGGATAGGATGGATGAAGTGCGCTCATTTATCAAAGACAATATTGATTATGACGTATTGCTTCAGTGCCATCCTACAGAGAAGATGGACATAAACGAATTGGTGGAGCTGATGGTTGAGACCATAGCGGTTAAACAGCCAGTAATCCGTATCAATAAATATGATTTCCCATATGATGTTGTTCGGAGCAGATTGGAGAAGATAGATTTTCATACGATGGAGTATGTGCTGGAATGCCTTCGCAACAATACTACAAAGGTACGCAACATACGAAGCTATATGCTCACGACACTGTATAATGCTCCGGTAACATGTAGTAATTACTATAAAGCAGAAGTAAACCATGACTTCTATGGTAAGTAACGATTCATAGCTGCTGGAAACAGCAGTTGACTATATATTTTTCACCTTCCCTTCCTTTTGAGGGGCAGGAGGGCACACCTGCCTCTCGTTTTAAGGGGATTGCTGCAAGTATGATTCTTTGATATAATCAATGCAACAGTTTTACAAATCGGAATTTAACAAGAGAATGTGGTTGTATGAAAAAATCCATATTAGTATTTTGGGCAATCGTGTGTCTGTTACCTATTCAAAGGAGGTTTAAGAATTTCAAATGAAACATATAAGAAATATATTGCTGTTGATTACGATTATTTTTGCTTTTGTTATGCAAGCTGAAGTATATCAAAATATGCTCTGGAACTTTAATGGTGCTTATTATTTATCGTCCAGATACACAACTACTAATGACGATATGGATTCATTTTTAGCCAATGCAGAAGATACAGCTGAGAAGCATGGTGTTCATATTTTTTCGACTTTTAATCAGAGAGTTTCTAATTATCAGACAAGACTTTATATTTATGGTGATGATACCGTTGTTCGGGATAGTCTTAAAAGCACGATGGGTATTGAGGAAAAAACATATACGGCTTTAATAGGTGGAATCACCGTAATAGAATTTGAAGATTTTAGAGAAGTAAAAAACACAGGCAATGGACAGGAAATAATGGTCAGCTATATCGGTAATGATGATGACATTATTGCCACATATCAAGATTTGGCAAAAGAATATTCTATATCGCAGCCAGAGTTTTGGCAATCAACCGAAACTGATATGATGTTCATTGTTTGGGGCTTGGTTGCCATATTGATGATTGTACTTAATGTGATTGAGGTGATACGCAGACAAAAGGAAGTAGTTGTACGAGCTTCTCTGGGCGAAAATGCTGCTGTGATTGCTCTAAAAGCTGTAGTGGCTGATATGATTTCATATGCTGCATTATTCGTTTTAGCAAAGTTGCTTGTTTCTCAATTTATATCGGGAGCGTATGAAGATCATCTCATTTTGGCAGTGTATTGTGCCGGAGCAGTTCTTTCCGTAATTCCTTATGCTGCTTTTGTCCGCTTTGATGTAAAAAAAGCCTTTGCCAATGCTTCAGATAAAAAAGGTATGTTTTATCTTCTGAACGGTCTTAAAGTATTTGCTACTGCTATGACAATTTTTACAATAACTACAAATCTCAGTAGCATTCAAGGTAATTTACTTACAAACACGACTCTTTTAGAAAATCATTATAATGATTATTATTTTGGAGTTATGCAGATTGAACCTCCTTTTGAAGAAAATGAGGAGGAATCTACAGAGAGCAAATTTTGGAATGAACTTTACGAAAATGAATACAACACTATAAATCCGGTGGTCTGCATAGGCAGCCGGATAAGCGATACGGATAATTATATTTTTGTAAATCATAATGCCAGAGATATGCTACAAGGGTTTTCTGATATGCTTACTGAAGATGATGAAAAAGAGGATATCGTGGTCTTCGTGCCAAAGGGAAGAAATGCGGAATCATACAAAGATATCGCAAAAGAGGAAATTAGCTCTCTTACCCAAAATGCAGAAGAACTGCGTGTTGTTTATAAAGAATATTCTGGCAGAGAGCAATTTTATTATCTCAATTCGAACAGAGAAGAGGCTATTGACGGATTGTCAAGAGTAACAAATCCGATTGTGATTTATCAGGCAAATGAGGCTGTTGCTTTAAATGGAAGTTATATCGAAACAGGAACATATAATGGTGAGGTAATCTACGGATGCGATGAAAGCACAATTCGTAATGCTGCGAAAAAATATGCAGAACAGCTTGGTTCACACTATTTTATGCTGACGAATGTCGGAGAGGATTACATTTATAGTCATAGTTTCCTTGTAAAATTGATTAGCTTTATAAGCTCTCTTTGCGTATTAGTATTGCTGTTAGATATCGCTATCATCGTATCTGAAGCGAAAATGGAATTTAGACTTAGCTCTATGGAAATCTCCCTCAAAAAGGTTTTAGGTTATAGCTTTTATGAAAGGCACAAAAGATTTATTTCCGTTAATCTCATAGAAAATATAGCCGTTGTGATATTGATTTGCATTGTTTCGATTTTTATATCTAACGCAAGTGTCGGGATTGCTTTACTGATTGGATCATTGCTCACCATTATTGAAATGGCAATCATTTTCACAAATATTATGTGGGTTGAAAAAACAAATATCTCAAAGTCATTGAAGGGAGGATGTTTATGATTATAATTCGTGGCTTAAATAAAGCATTTGGAGAGAAAATAATTTTCTCCAACTTTAATTTGGAAATTCCGGATGGAAGTTTTGTAGTAATCAGCGGGGATAGCGGCAGTGGAAAAAGCACTTTGCTCAATATGATTGGTGGTATCGAAAAGCCGGATAGCGGCAGTATCATAATCGAAGGGCTGAATATTACCCGGCTTAAAAATAAAAACAGTTTTTTTGCGGATACAGTGGGGTTTCTTTTTCAGAATTTTGCACTGCTTGAAAATAAGACAGTTAAAGAAAATTTAAGTTTGATTAAAAAATCAAGCCGAACTAAAGTATCACTTAAAGAAGCTCTTAATCGTGTGGGGTTATCAAAGGAAGTTAACAAAAAAGTTTATCAGCTTTCCGGTGGTGAACAACAGAGAGTTGCTTTAGCTCGTCTTATGATGAAAAAATGTTCTGTTGTTTTGGCAGATGAACCTACTGGCTCACTTGACAAGAAAAATAGAGATATTGTTATGAGGTTATTGCACGAACTCAATGAAGAAGGTAAAACGGTTATCATTGTTACCCACGATCAGAGTATTATTGAAGATGAACCTTATGTTGTGAAAATCTGAGAGTACCTCTTAGAAATGTCTTGATCTACATTTTATGTAATTTGGGTCAGAAGAAAATCCCTTTAGGAACTAAAGGGCGCACTTCTATACTCTCTGTCGAGAGTAGTGCGTCCTGCGGAGCTTCATTCTCTGTCAGCAGAAAAAAGCTGCATGACCGAGAATGTTGCGTCACTTTGTTCCGTCAAGGTGGCTACACCCCCTTGCGCCGCTAAAGCGACTATCCCCTGTGTACTTGCCGTCCGCAAACGGTTTTGACAAACCGTCCGCCGCCAGCAAGTTTGAAAGCGACTAAAATGAATTTTATGGAACAAACAAATCGGTAGTTGACAAAGGAGTTGAGCTGATATGAAAAAGAAAATCATCATATTGCTGTCTGTTGTGATAATTCTTTTGATTGGCATTGTTGTATGGTTTAATATTCCACTCGACTTGATGGACTTAGACCCTAATGAGGTCATGGAAATAGTTGTTTTCAATGGCAATAGCGGAAACGCAACACATATTACCGACAAAGAGCAGATTCAGCATATTGTCGAAAATTTGAATGGCGTCGAAGTAAAGCGGTCAAAGCCATCTTTGGAATATACGGGATATAGTTTCAAAGTTACTATTTATTTGTCTGATGGCAACGAGGCAGGCGATTGGAATAATTTTATTATCAACTCAGATGATACAATTAGAAAAGATCCGTTTTTCTATTCTGTTACAAAGGGAAATATTGATTACAGCTATATTGAAGGTATCGTAGAATAACAAAAATTCAAGTTTGTAGGGAACAACAGCTAAGACAATTTTATAATAAAACAGCGTCAGAGCATTTATGTGTAAAAGCATGAATGCTCTTTTTTTGTCCTTTCATGGACAAAGAACAAGAAAGCAGCTTTTGGACAAATTGTCCAGAAGTTCAAATAAAAAAGAAGGAGGATACCTGATGTATAGCAAAAATGGTATTCCGTGGGTAAGACCACCCACACAGGACAGGAAGCATAGAGAAAATAATATCGGGAGGACAGAACAATGGTCGATGAATTGACGCAGGAGTCGTTCCAGACAGGAAAGGCGATTGTGACTGTCAGCGTAGATCTGATTACTGCCATTGCAGATGCGTGCAAGCGGTCTGAACAGCAGAATCCTGGTATGAGCGAGGAACAGAAGGAGACATTGCTCGGCAAGGTTGTCGATAAGGTAATGTCGAATTATAAGGAAACGCATGGCTCATTAAAGGGATTCAACAGAGAGGGCAAAGATGTCACGCATATTGATGTGAATGATGAGAGAACAGCGGAACTTTTGGAGAAAGCCTGTAAGAAAAGTCATATTCCGGTGGATATGAAAAAGGTAACGAGGGCAGATGGTTCCATCACGCATACTGCATTCTGTGAAGTGAAAAGCATAGACCAGATGGCAGCATTACTGAAGATGGCTTCCGAACAGGTACTTGAGGAGCAGAAGGAAATGACCAAGACACTTGTACTTTACGATGATAAGGGCAAGGAGGTTATGTCGGCTGACTTTGTAAATAATGGTGAGATAAATATGGATGATGTGGAAACACTGTCAAGATTCTCTACGAGATTTGAGATCAAGGATCACAAGAATGAAGTTTTGGAATCCGGAAGTATCACACCAAATGCAAAGGAGGAAATCAAGGAAGCGGCGAGAAAACATAATCCGAAGAAGGATAAGTCGCTTACGGAGAGAATCAAGGACAAGAAGGAGCAGTCACAGAAGAAACAGAAAGACAAGAACCGGCAGCGTGAAAAAACGAAGAAAAAGAGCCGGGATACAAGTTTGTAGGTGGTGCTTATGGGAAAGAAGAATATTGGCGGTGCCGTACTCGATGACCTGAAGGCATTACCCAAGAAAATACTGAAACCATATTACAAGAATGGAAAGCTGAATGCGAATAAGATAGCGATTGATGGAATCCCGTTTGTAATCATATTTTATGTGATAAATAAGTATGTACAGGCGGTGGTATCAGTAGATGGCGGCGATATGCTGGATAAGTGTGTCAAAGCATTTTCACTGATATTCCAGGTCAAGCCTTATTTTGCACCATCGTTTAAGCTGACACCGCTTATCTGTGGTATTGGCGCAGGTGTGGCATTCAAGCTCTTCATGAACTCCAGAAAGAAGAATGCCAAGCAGTTCCGTCCGAGAGAGGAATATGGCTCTGCCAAGTGGGGAACGGATAAGGATTTTGAACCATATACAGACCCGGTTAAGTGGAACAACATTCCGCTGACTGCGACAGAGTGGCTCAGAATGACGAGACCGGAACACCCAAAGTACGACAGAAACAAAAATATCCTGATTGTCGGAGGTTCCGGAGCAGGAAAAACAAGAGGATTTGTGAAACCGTCACTTATGCAAATGCAGTGTTCATATGTAGTGACTGATCCCAAGGGAACTGTACTTGAAGAAGTGGGTACCATGCTTGCAAGAGGGGCATGGGAGCTTGACGACAAAGGGAACAAAGTACCGAAGGTCGGCAAGAACGGACAGACCTTAAAGACCAAATCCGGTAAGGTGATCTACAAGAGGACACCTTATAAGATAAAGGTATTCAATACAATCAACTTCGCAAAGTCCATGCACTATAACCCATTTGCATATATTCACACGGAGCAGGATGTGCTTAAATTCGTGAATACGCTGATTGCAAATACAAAGGGTGAGGGCGCACAGAGCGGAGAAGATTTCTGGGTGAAAGCTGAGAGGCTGCTGTTCACAGCGTATGTGGCGTACATTGTGAAATACTGTAAGAAGAGTGAGAGAAATTTTGTCTCACTTTTAGCCATGATAGATGCATCGGAGACAAGAGAAGAGGATGAGGACTTCGAGAATGCCATTGACCTTATGTTCAAAGACATAGAATTTGGTAATGATGAAGAGGGCATAGAAGCAGATCCGGATTCTTTTGCAGTACGACAGTATCATAAATATAAGCTTGCGGCGGGTGTAATAAGATGAAAGAGACTTTTTAGTACCTTAACAGATTAAAGATTCTCTTTGAGCTTATTACTTTTGGCTCAAATACAGAGGAAAGGAGCAGAACATGAGTAGTGAGAAAATAATTGTATTATATGAACGATTAAGCCGAGAGGATGAGAACCTTGGGGAGTCGTACAGTATATCAAATCAAAAGAAGCTGCTGGAAGATTATTGCAGAGAAAAAGGGTGGACCAGGTTCAGGCACTTCACTGATGATGGTATATCCGGCACAACCTTTGACAGACCATCCTTTAAGGCTATGATACAGCTTGTGGAAGATGGAGAAGTGGAAACCATTATTCTAAAGGATATGAGCCGGTTAGGGCGGGATTATCTTGTGGTAGGTCAGCTCCGGGAGTTCTTTCGCAAAAAGGGAGTTCGTCTGATTGCAATTAACGATAATCATGACAGTTACAATGGAGATGACGATTTCCTTGTATTCAGGGATGTTATGAATGAAATGTATGCCAAGGATATCAGCAAAAAGATAAAATCCACATTCAAATCCAAGGGAAAATCCGGAAAGCATGTGGCAAGTGTTACACCATACGGATACCTGAAAGATGAAAATGACGGAAACCATTGGATTGTGGATGAAGAAGCTGCCGAAATTGTGAGGCTGATATTCAAATGGACTATTGATGGGCTGGGTCCTTATCAGATAGCAAAACTTCTGCAGGAGAAAAAAGTGGAAATACCGGCAGTGCATATGGCACGCTTCGGGCAGGGGAATAACAGAAACAAGAAAGTGAAAGACCCTTATGGATGGGGTTCTTCTACAGTAGTCGGGATATTGAAGAAAAGGGAATACTTAGGTCACACGGTCAATTTTAAAACACAGAAGCATTTTAAGGATAAAAAGAGCCATTATGTATCAGAGGACAACTGGGTAATATTTGAGAATACGCAGGAGCCGATTATTGACCAGCAGACCTTTGATACAGTGCAGAAATTACGGGAAAATGTAAGGAGATACCCGGACGGATGGGGAGAGCATCATGTTCTTACCGGTCTTATGTATTGTGCTGACTGTGGTGCAAAAATGTATGTGCACCGGACAAGCAATGGAAAGAGGATTGCCCAGTATACCTGTTCTGCTTATACCAAGGTACCTTGCGGAACATTGTGCAAGACACAGCACAGGATTAACGAGTCAGTGGTGCTGGAACTGATAGGAGACACACTCAGGGCAATCTTTGAATATGCAAAGTATGACCGGAGCGAGTTCATAGACACCATAACAATGGCACAGTCAACACAGGAGGATGCAGAGGTAAAAAAGGTCAGGGCAAGAATCGCAGTGGCTGGAAATCGCTGTGAGGAGCTGGAGAAGCTAATCTGCCGTATTTATGAGGACAATATTCTCGGCAAACTACCGGACAGCAGATATGAGGTTCTTGATAAGCAGTATGCCAGGGAAAAAGCGGAGCTGGATGCAGAGATTAAGGAGCTGGAAGCGAAGCTCACAGAATATGAGAAAAGCAGAAATTCTGCCGGCAAGTTTATTGCACTGATTGATAAATATGAGAAGTTCGAGGAACTGACACCGGCAATGGTAAATGAATTTGTTGATAAGGTGCTGGTGCATGAAAGAGACAGAAAGGGGAGCATCCAAACCACGCAGGAGATTGAAATCTATTTCAATTTTGTTGGTCGGTATGTTCCACCGGCAATGATGACAGAACCTACTGCTGAAGAGCAGGCTGAGATTGACCGGATTAACAGAATCAAGGACAGGAGACATCAGCAGTATTTACGAAGAAAAGAAAGTGGATGGCAGAGGAAATATGAAGAGCGTGTAAAAAATGAAAAGCGTGCAAAAATGCAGGCAATGAAAGAAGAAATCCGCAGGCAGGACAGGGAGAACGGAGTCTATGCAACGGCAGGCAGTCTTGCATTGGAACCGACGATTGGAATGCCTGAATAGGATTTCGCAGAAAGCACTTGAGAGAAGTCTTGGGTGCTTTTTTCATGCTCAAATTTCCGCAGGAAATGCAGGGCAACCGGAGAAGTTGAACTGTGTTATCCGTCCTGTGGGATGACAGATTTCAACTCCTTCGGAGCAGAGTACAGAGGTGCAACCTTTGTCGGAGTTGAGAGGCAGAGCCTTCATCAGGTCAAGGGCAGAAGCCCTGCCCAGTTTATTGTCGTAGCGACAATAAGTACGGGGTATTACTTGCCGCAAACGCAAGGGTTTATCGGCTCCGCCATCAAAAAAACAAAACAGTGGAGAGGAGAGAAAAGACAATGAAAGCTTCAAGGCATAATGGCAGAAGTGGAAAGCATGGAGTCTATGATGTAAAGCATAATGACAGGGATTTTGATGTGGAGCACAGTGAACATATTGATTCGGAAAGAACAAAGCAGAATGTTTACTGGGACTGCTATCAGGGTTACAGTTTTGCGGGCAGTTCCCAAGAGAGGCAGTTTAATTTTACAGAAATTGAGCGTGCCTATTACTATGAGCATTATTCAGATTTTGTGGATGCACAGAATGAGAGGAATGAGCAGGCAAGGCATCCGGAGAGAAACAGAACGATTGATGATGTACTGAAAAACAATAAGACCTGCCCGGAAGAAAGCGTGATACAGCTTGGCAATATAGACCATGCGGTTACACCGGATGTGCTAGCTAAGGTATCAGCAGAGTTCTTTGACGAGTTCAATAAAAGATATGGCTCCCACATTCATATATTGGACTGGGCACTGCACCTGGATGAGGCAACCCCGCATATTCATGAGAGGCATGTATTTGACGCAAAAAACAAATATGGAGAATTATGTCCCCAGCAGGATAAGGCACTGGAAGAGCTTGGCTTTGAACTGCCTGACCCAGCAAAAAAGAAAGGGAAATACAATAACCGGAAAATGAACTTTGATGCAGAATGCAGAAAATTGTTTTTGGAGATAGCACAGAGAAACGGAGTGCAGGTGGAGTGTGAGCCGGTTTATGGTGGTGCAGGCTATCTTGAAAAGCAGGACTTTATAATTGAAAATCAGAAAAAGCGAATTGCAGAGAAGCAGGCAGTTCTGGATGAGATTACCATGAGAGTTTTGGATATGGAGAATTTTGTGGAACAGGTAGCTGAGGATGCCTATGAAAAAGCGTGTGAGGCAGTATCTGATACAATGGCAGAGCAGACCAGGGCGGAAGATATTGAGGAGCTTCGCAGATATAAAAAGTGGCTGACCTCGGATGAGAGAAAGACACCAAAGGACAAGCGGGATTTTGTCGGAAGGTGTCTTGATAATTTGGAAAACAGGCTCAGGGGCATGGCACAGAAAGTAGCCGGGAAAGTAATGGAAACATTGCAAAATCCACGCATAAAGGAGCAAAAGAAGTCTGAGGTAAAGGAACATGCAAGGAAGTCAGTCCGTGCCCTTCTTGAGGCAAACAGGAAGCTTGTAGAGGAGCAGAGAGCAAAGGTGGCAGAAACACCAGCACACAAAAAAGCAAGGGGAGAGGAATTGGGATAAGCATGAATGTATTTGCAGTAGTGAAAGAAAATGTCACTGCAAGGCAGGTGGCTATGCAGTATGGCATCAAAATCAACCGGAGTGGGCTGGCTTGTTGTCCGTTTCATAAAGACAAGACTCCCAGCATGAAGATTGATAAGAGATACTATTGTTTCGGCTGTGGAGATACCGGAGATGCGATAGATTTTGTGGCAAAATATTTCGGGCTTGCACCAAAGGAAGCTGCAATGAAGATTGCATCTGACTTTGGACTGAATTATGACGCAACCAACCGGGCACCACCGAAAAAGATGGCACCAAAGAAAACACCGGAGCAGATACTGGATGAAGAGCAGAAGCAGTGTTTTTGTGTTCTGTCAGACTATTATCATCTGTTAAGGAAATGGAAAACAGAATATGCACCGAAGAGCATGGATGAGGAATGGCATCCCTGCTTTGTAGAAGCTCTGCAGAATATCAGTAAAGTGGAATATCAGCTTGATACTCTCCTTGAAAAGGATATCCCTGACAGAGCTTCTGTTGTTTCTGACATTGGAAAGGGGGTGAAGTCGATTGCAGGAAGAATTGAAGAGTATCGGAGAAGTCAGGGCGATGCTGGAGAGCACAGAAAAGGGAGAAGTCAGGAAAACAGTCGGTAACTATCGTCTGATTTTGATGAATGACCCTAATCTGCAGGGTGCATTCCGTCTGAACATGTTTACGGATAAAATCGACATTACAAGGGATTTGGGATGGTATCGTGAAAGCGACAGCCTGACGGATGTTGATTTGAAATTCCTTGTTGTCTACCTTGAAAAGCATTATGGATTATCCAACGAAAAGCGGATTGAGGATGTGATAAAGGTCGTGGCAAATGAAAACAGATACCATCCGGTTCTTGACCGCATCAATTCCATAACATGGGATGGCAGGGAGAGGATACGCTATGCACTGCATCACTTCTTAGGGGCAGAGGTCAGTGAGTACACCTATGAGGTAATGAAGCTTTTTATGATAGGGACGATAGCAAGAATTTCATGCCCGGGCATCAAGTTTGAAGTAATGCTCTGCCTGGTAGGTGGTCAGGGAGCCGGTAAATCCACTTTTCTGCGTTTCCTTGCCATGGAAGATGACTGGTTTACGGATGACTTGAAGAAAATGGATGATGATAATGTATACCGAAAAATACAGGGGCATCTGATTATAGAGTTCCCTGAAATGGTGGCAATTCTCAATGCCAAGAATGTGGAAGATACCAAGTCCTTTATGAGCAGACAGAAAGACACTTACAAGACCCCATACGACAGGCATCCCAAAGACCACAAGAGGCAGTGCGTGTTTGCCGGTTCATCAAATTCGCTGGATTTCCTGCCTATGGACAGGTCGGGAAACCGAAGATTTCTGCCTATTCTTTGCAATATGGAAGAGGCGGAAACTCATATACTCGATGATGAAAAGACATCAAGGGAATATATCGACCAGATGTGGGCAGAGGCTATGGAAATCTACAGGAGTGGCAAATGCCAGCTGAGGCTTCCGAAAGAGATGGAAAAAGAGCTTTGTGAGTATCAGAAGCAGTTTATGCAGGAAGATACCAAGAAAGAGCTGATTCTTGACTATTTGGAGCATTACGAGGGAAGCATGGTATGTTCAAGGCAGTTATATTCTGAGGCATTGGGAAATGACGGAAATCCGGCACAATGGGAAATTCGTGAGATTAATGACATTATGAATAACTGCAGTGATTGGATTGCCTTTAGTAATCCAAGACATTTTCCTGAACCATACCGCAGGCAGAAAGGATGGGAGAAGCCTGACAACAGAGGTCAGGATTTTCAACCGATAACCAAGGAGCAGATGGAGCAGTTATCATTGCCACCGGAGTGGATGGAGAGATAAATGCCTGATAGGTTGTCGGCTGGTTGTCTATCCCGTTGCCAACCCCGTTGTCGGTTCTATGTTCTATAAAACCTTATATTTACTATGTTTTTAAGGGATATATATAGTTCTGACAACGAAAGCAACGGAATATTTGAGAAAAAGTAAATTTAGGAAAAGTAACTATAAATAAAAGGAATTGAGAGTTTTTAGAGGTCGGTTGTCAGCTTCCGGTTGTCAGCTGAAAGAGGCTCTTCCTTACCAGGCAGACATAAAGGAGAACACAAATGGAGAATAGAAAATCACACACACCGGTAGCACTCAGAAAGCAGATAGGTGGCACAATGTATGTTGTGAGAGTGCATTTCAATGAGGATGCCGAAGAAAGCATGAAGGACAAGATAAAGAGGCTGATTGAGAATGATGTTAGGGCAAATCAGCATACGGCATAGGTAGAAAAGCATATGGAAAACTTGCATATATTGTGGTATAATTAGTATGTTCAATAAGAGCGAAAAATAAGAATATTCTTAACAGATGAATTTATGGAAGGGTGAATTTATCATGAGGAAGAATGTAAAAATCATTGTTGGTGTCGTTGTGCTTATTCTTGTACTCGTTGTTGGTTCTTTTGTAGGACTCATAATTAACCGTACCAACGACCATAAATTTGGGAGATATGTATCAACGGAAGGTCCTTGGGGAATGACTGCCACCTGGGTATCGGAGGACAGTGCCAGTTATCTTGTCTGCAAGAAGGAAAACGATGAACCGTTTGCCAATGTTACAGCCTATTTTCAGGGTGTGGACGGTTGGCAGGCCTATGAGTTGAATAGCATCGATAGAATTGTTTATCTGGACATTGTAAAAGATGGCGTTGTTGTTGACGGCACCAGCGGCTATATGAAATTTGATGGAACTACATTTACTATTACAGATCTGGACAAAGATACCTTTGGTGCAGATGAATTTCATTATGTCATTACCGATAAGGAGTTCAGTCCCGATTAAAGTGTCAAACCTATTCCAGTTTGGGCATGAGGTTGCCGAAAATCAAAAGTGAATAAAAATGACTTTATAGCCATTGTGGAGAAATCTACAGTGGCTTTTTTCATGCAATGAAATGTATGGGTACTAAAAAGTCTTTGACATTTTGTTTCAGGTAAGACAGCCAAGAGTATTCTGGTTTCCTGTGGTGCGAGACTTGCACCATTTGACATCAAGGAAGTCAGGGAGATAACAGCATATGATGAACTCGACTTAGGGGACATCGGTAGAAGAAAGACAGCATTGTTTGTCATTATTTCGGATACAGATGATTCCCTTAATTTTTTGGTATCAATCATGTACACACAGCTTTTCAATCTGCTCTGTACGATTGCAGACGATGAATACCATGGAAAGCTCCCGGTACATGTTAGGTGTATCTTAGACGAGTTCGCAAACATCGGACAGATTCCGAAGTTTGACAAGCTGATTGCAACCATACGAAGCAGAGAGATATCGGCATCCATTATCCTACAGTCTAAGGCACAGTTAAAGTCAATTTATAAGGATAACGCAGAGACGATCGAGGGTAACTGCGATACATTTCTGTTTTTGGGTGGCAAGGAGAAGTCAACATTAAAAGATCTGTCGGAAGTGCTGGGTAAGGAAACTATTGACACGTACAACACCTCTGATACCAGAGGAACATCTCAGTCCTATGGTCTGAACTATCAGAAACTTGGGCGGGAGCTTATGAGCCAAGACCGCCTGGCTCTTATGGATGGCGGTAAATGTATATTGCAGGTGCGTGGAGTAAGACCGTTCTTTTCAGATAAGGTCGATATAACCGCAAACGAGATGTACAAAGAGCTTTCGGATTTTGACAAGAAAAATCAATTTGACATTGAGAAATATGTTTCCGAATATGGAAAACCAAAGTTTTCTAAGATCATATGATGAGATTCCTCCGAGAGTTGAATACTCACTTACAGATAAGGGCAGATCCGTTGTACCGATACTTAAGAGTATTTGTCAGTGGTCAGGAACCTTTTACAAGGAAGACAACGAAAACGAGATGACACAGTGCCAGAAATGTGACCATAGGGGGTAGACATAATGATAAAATATACAGAAGAGAAAACATTTACACAGGATCAGGTACAGGAGCTTTTTAAGTCGGTTGGGTGGATCTCGGCAGAATACCCACAGAGACTTCACAAAGCACTTATGAACTCACAGACTGTTCTTACCGCATGGGATGGTGGGTGAGCGCCTTGTCGGACTTGCAAGAGTGTTGGATGATTCAGAGCTGGTGGCATTTGTACACTATGTTCTTGTGCATCCTGAATATCAGGGGCAGAAAATAGCCGGAAATATGGTAGAATATATTAGAGATAAATATAAGAATTATCTGTACATAGAGGGAATGCAGGAGGACAGCAAGAATGTCGCTTTCTATGAGAGACACGGTTTCCACGTTATGGAAGGTGGCACACCGATACAGATATGCAATTTTTCGGATAAGAGGTAAAAGGGATGCACGATTATTTGACAGAGACAAAGATGCTCGACTATTCAAATGAGAATATCAAGCAGCTCATCAGAGAGAGAAAGTGGAGTGACATGGCAGAGTTTGAACGCCTGAAGGCCATTTATACATTTGTCAGGGATGAGATATTGTTTGGATATAATGTGGATGACAGTGTCCCGGCGTCCAGGGTGCTGCGGGATGGCTATGGACAGTGCAACACCAAGGGAACATTGTTCATGGCGCTGCTTAGAGCCTGCGATATCCCGTGCAGAGTGCATGGATTTACCATTGATAAAAAGCTACAGAAGGGCGCTATGACAGGAATCGTATACAGAAATGCACCACAGAATGTATTCCATAGCTGGGTAGAAGTGTATTTTGAAAACAGGTGGTATGAGCTTGAGGCGTTTATTCTGGATATGGGATATCTAAAAAAGCTGCAGGCGAAATACAGTGAGTGTACGGGTGCATTTTGCGGATTTGGAGTGGCAGTTAAGGACTTTAAGAATCCTGTTATAGATTTTGACAGGAATAATACATATATCCAGAGCGAAGGTATCAATCAGGATTTCGGAGTGTATGATTCGCCGGATGAACTGTTAAAAGAACACCATCAGGAGATGTCAAGGGTGAAGGCGTTCCTGTACAGAAACTGGGGAAGGCATATGATGAACAGGAATGTCAGGAAGATCAGGGGTAAGTAGAATAGAATATGGGAGGTACACACATGGCAAAGAGAAAAACACTGCCAAAGGATTTTGAGCAGCTTGTGCAGACGGCAAGTGATGAGGACATCAAGAAGGTATTGGGCAAATGCGACATCAATGCATATGGCGGATACAACAAGGGAAATGCACTGGAATTTCCACTTTCAGAGGAGATGATGCGGTGGCTGATAGAGCAGGGGATCGACATCAACTATGTTGACCAGTATGGCTACACACCGCTGCTTTATCATGCTGGAAGAATGTCATCAGAGAAACAGGCAATAGCGCTGGTGAAGCTGGGCGCAGACATAACAGCCACCCAGGGCCTTGACAGAGAGACCGTAATGCATGTGGCTGTGAAGACTGGCAATCTTGAGCTTGTCAAATGTCTGATACAGGCGGGAGCAGATGCAGAAGTGACATCCAGATCAGGGGAGACTCCACTTGAGAGAGCGTTTCACTGGGCAAGGACATTTGATCTGATAAAGCTTGCGCCGGTAGCAGAGTATCTGATCGGGATAGGAGTTCCGGTCACAGATAAAATAAGAACATATATGAGAAGCGCGGCTGAGGATATAGAGTTTCGCAGGAAAGATATGAGTCCAGATATTATGCCGGAGCTTGACAGGGCGATGGAGAGTCTGTACGGACTGCTCGGAGTTGCCTCTGTTCCAAGGCGGGTAGAATATGACGGCACATCGCCGATCGTCATTCATGAGAAGCGCTGGCAGAAGCAGCATAAAGAATTGTGGAATCTTCTTGTGCCTGGTTCGGGACATGCGGGCACAGTTCAGGGCGAGGTCATCCGTATATCGGGAAAACTTGCCTATGAGATACTAGATAACGCATGCTGCAACTGGGATTCAGATTTCAAGAGCATGGCAAATGCCCTGTATCGATACATATGTATGGGCACACCACTTGACGTGGACGAGCAGAGAGAATTTGCCGGACTCATAAACGGCATCAAAGATGCCGATGAGACGGATATAAACAGACTCACAGAACTTTCGGTCAAATGGGTGACACTGAATCTGAATCCTATGGCAGTGGGAGAACTTGATTATAAAAGATAGATCAATTACTGTGACTTCCGTCCATAGCGGAAGTCACAGTAAGCTCCATTTTCGGCAAGGGTCTGTGTCCTTGTGAGCTTCATGCCCATCATGTCAGCGAGCACGTAGTCCATACGGCACAGATACTTTGCCAGTTCAAAGCACCCCTCGTCGCGGCAGAGATTACAGATCCCGCAGTTGTGATAATCATAGCCGAGTATGAAGTCATCGTTTGGTCCGCCCTCGATGATGTCAAGAACCCAGTCATTCTTATAGCGCTTCAGATGAGATTCCTCAGACCATTTCTTCCTTCCCGGAAGCTTTTTTTCATCGAGATAGCTGTCTGCATTTCCAATAACCATATGAAAAAGTTTATTGTTGTACAGCCCGTCTTTGTACAGGCTGAAACATTCCTCCGGTGAAAGAGAAGTCTTTCTGTTTAGTGCGATGAAATATGCGCCCATGCAGTATGAGCTCATGAGGTGCGACTTTCCTATGTCATCGGCACGCTCAAGGACTGCCTTGTACTCGTTCTTTATTGCCTTACTGTCAAGGCTTAGATGCTGTGCCTTTGCCTGTTTCGCACATGAATTGTGATAGAAATAACCAAATAATTTCTGCGTAAATCCGTAATCCATAGTTACATTTCCTTTCTATTTGACACCAGTCAAATTATCAATACAGATCAATCATGGACCTGACTGTCTATTTAAATTCGATCTCGATTATCTGACACATGCAGGATTTGTCCAGATGCTTGAAAACAGTGTTGAGTACAAATCCATATCGTTTGTCAAGAGGTCTGTACCCTGTGAGATATCCTTTCCTGATGACAGAACTGAATGAAGAACTCCAGCTTTTAAGTTCCGAGAGTTCATCGACACTGAAATAAACACCGATGTTGTCATCACAGTCCTTGAGCCATGTCTTCAGCATGTTCTTAAGACCCTTTTTCTTCGTCGCGTCAAATACCAGCTTGCCTCCAGGAAAATGCTCAGCCATGGCGGCAAACAAAGTCTTAACCTGCTCAGTTTTGAAATAGTAGAAGACCCCCGATGCGAAGAATACGATCCCGTCCTCAGGGTGGAAATCTATCTTGTCAAACCATGAGAGATCGTTGAGGTCACAGGCGATATTTGTCTCGCGTTCACGCTCACCTAAAAGTTCATTGCGGACAGCTATGGCGTCAGGAAAATCCAGATTGTACGCACGTGCCTGTCCGTTATCCACCTGGCTGAATGTTGTGTCGAGACCACAGCCGAGGTTCACAACACAGGCTCTTGGATGATCCTTGAGATACGATCGGCAGACGGATGCCAGATCATATTGTCTGGTGGCAGCCATGATAGCACCGATTTTCTCCATGATACCTTTCCTGTTATAGTCTATCTCGACCTCGTTGTATATCCTCTGACAGTCAAGATCATTAAAGTTTCCCGGATACATCTCCATGGCACGCTTTCTTCCGTACAGTGGAAGAAGAAGAGTTTCCTGGACAGAACCCTTTTCAATTTTCTTTTTTTCCATTAGTTTTTCCTCCTATCTGCAGTCCTGCCTCTATGCCGTGCAGCAGAACATTCATAGCTTCCATAAATGCAGTTTTCATCTCTGATGTGACTCCACTTTGGCATGAGTCATCTGCAATTATTTCACAGACCATTGAGAACTCAGCCAGAGAGAGCATATACACTGTTTTCTTAGATAATTTCCTGACTGCGATCCCACGTTTGTATAACTCGTCATAATACTTAAGCGCAAAGCCAGCACTTCTTTCTATGTAGATACTGCGGAATTTCTCCAGACATTTGCCGGAGTCATTCTTTAGCAGCATATGAAAGAGCTGCATGTCGCCCTCAAGCATATCGAAGATCTGTACTGATACCCTTGAATACAACACTTTGAGCAGCTCGTCATCTGACATGGCAGTGAAGTCTATTCCGATCATGGATTCAGTGACTTCCATGAGCTTTCTGCCGCTTTCCTCAAATATCTCGTCAAACATTTCCTCTTTGCCTGAGAAATGCTTGTATATTGCGCCTGCGGTTATACCGGCCCTTGCGGCGATTTTACGCATGGACGCCTCCTGATATCCAACCTCAAGAAAGACTTCCATGGCACTTTTCAGTATTGCCGCCCTTGTTTCCTTTGTACTTCCCCGAATGATAGCCACCTCCATTTACTATTTGGTAAACAACGTTTACTTTATATCACATGGGATTTGCAAAATCAAGCGGCCAGAAGATTAAGTGAGTTAATTGAAAATTTCTATCATTAAGTGACTGATGTAACAATATGCCTTTTAGGCATAACAGATAATTCAATATAGGTATTAGACATATAGATATATCAGGACTAAAATAAGCATGTATTGAAAAGTACTTGTTTATTTTTATGCTCATACATTCATAGGATGTGTGGGCGGATATTGGAATGTGTCAGGTTTTTGACGAAGACTTGACATGCAGCATCATTCCACGTCAAAGGTGATTAGAATGGGATGACGTTTAGTTGAATGAGGTTTACATAATGTCAAAAAAGCTTATAGCATATTTCAGCGCAAGTGGAACCACGAAAAAGGTTGCAGAGATGATATCGGAGGCAGCAGGCGCAGACCTGTACGAGATCAAACCAAAGGAGCTGTACACCAAGGCTGACCTTGACTGGATGAACAAGAAATCCAGAAGCAGCGTCGAGATGAGCGACAAGAAGCTTAGACCGGAGCTTGATGATTCAAATGCACATATTGAGAATTATGATGAGATCGTACTTGGATTCCCTATCTGGTGGTATGTGGCTCCGACGATCATCAATACATTCCTTGAGAAGTACGACTTCACAGGCAAGAAGAGCACATTGTTCGCAACATCAGGTGGAAGCGGATTTGGCAACACGATCAAGGAACTCCAGCCGTCGGCACCGGGAGCTGAGTTTGTAGAAGGCGGACTGCTCAACATGGCAAACAGACAGGAGATCGAGAAGTGGGTAGATAAAACCCTCGCGTAAAGAATAGATGTATGACAAATTAGTGAAGGATGATAATAACTTTCATACATCCAACGAATAAATGAAAAAGAGTTACATTTGGAAGGAGAAAAACAATGGCAAAGATAGTACAGACAGCGGGAAGAAATGCACTCGGAGAGTTCGCTCCTGAGTTTGCACATTTTAATGACGATGTTCTCTTTGGGGAGAACTGGAACAACAATGACATCGATATAAAGACCAGAAGTATCATAACTGTTGTGGCACTTATGGCACAGGGAATTACTGACTCATCGCTGAAGTTCCATCTTCAGAATGCGAAGGATCACGGTGTATCACAGAAGGAGATCGCAGCGGTCATCACACATGTTGGCTTCTACGCCGGCTGGCCAAAGGCTTGGGCAGTATTCAATCTTGCAAAGGAAGTGTGGAATGTAAATGAGGGCGATCTTCCATATGAGGATGAGGCCATGAGAGCACATGTAAAGAGCATGGTATTCCCTATCGGACAGCCAAATGATGCATTTGCCCAGTATTTCATAGGACACAGCTATCTCTTTCCGGTATCGACAAGTCAGGTTGGAGTGTTCAACGTGACATTTGAGCCGGGCTGCCGTAACAACTGGCATATCCATCACGCAAAGAGCGGCGGCGGCCAGATACTTGTGTGTGTCGGCGGACGCGGATATTATCAGGAGGAGGGCAAGCCTGCAGTGGAGATGAAAACAGGCGATTGCATCAACATTCCTGCTGAGGTAAAGCACTGGCACGGCGCAGCTCCTGACAGCTGGTTCAGCCATCTTGCAATCGAGGTTCCAGGTGAGGAGACATCAAATGAATGGTGCGAGCCTGTGACGGATGAGGAGTACGGAAAGCTTCGGTAGGGCTGTAGTAGATAACGCAAGTGACAATATCATATGAATATATAGAGACCATCCGGGTATAAATATGATTCGCGGTTGAATGCGAATGGATATTTATATCCGGGTGGCTTTTTGTTTCGACAAGAGCCTTGACGGATATATGATAACCACTGTACCTTAAGGGCGGCGGTGTGGTAAGATGTAAGATAGAAAATATTGGAGTGCTAGAAAATACTGTGGAATAATGTAGTATCGAAGGTGAGATGGATGGACAACGGAAAAAAGACATACAATTTCTGGGGCTGGGAGCATGCAGATGTACCAGCCATCACAGATGAATATCTGGGGATAAATACCCCAACAGACCTGTACGATGCCCTGAGTCATATCTGGTGTGCGGACACCTGTGCGCCGAGGATGAGGGACAGATGGACAAAGGATAACATGACGCTGGGGCAGTGTTCCATCACTGCTTTTCTGGCACAGGATATATTTGGCGGAAAGGTGTACGGTATAAAGAGACCGGGTGGAAACTATCATTGTTACAATGTGATAGGTGACTGCGCTTTTGATCTCACAAGCGAGCAGTTCGGCGATGAAGTCTTGAATTACGAGGATAATCCAGAGCAGCAGCGGGAGGTACATTTTGCAAAGGAAGAGAAAAGACTGAGGTATGAGTATCTGAAGGCTGCGCTCGGAGAATATACAAAATGATGTAGATAACAAATATGACATTCTGAAAAAGAGCATAAGATAATTAAGCTCGTTGTGATAGTAACGTGTTATCGTACTCGCACATTATGATATATAGTATATAGAGTGCGATATAAATCCATAGACCGGAGAATACATACAGAATGTATAGAAACAACAGGATGGAGAAAATGGCGGAAATAGAGAAGGTAATATTTATGAATATGTGCATGGTATATGATCACGCTGGGCGTGTACTTGCACTCGATAAAGTAGGGAAAAGCTATTCCGGAACGACATTCCCTGGTGGACATGTGGAACCCGGAGAGACATTCACAGAATCGGTGATACGAGAGATATATGAGGAGACCGGGCTGACCATAAGCAATCCAAAGCTCACCGGAATATATCACTGGATGACTGGAGCTGTGAGAAATGTCGGATTTCTGTACAAGACGGATGAGTATCAGGGGGAACTTATATCTTCAGAAGAGGGCAAAGTGTACTGGATATCGGGAGAAGAGTTCCTGCGAAAACCGCTTGCACCAGGAATGGAACAGGTGTGGCAGATGATGCACGATGACAGTGCGTCGGAATGTCTGCAGACACTTACGGAAAATGGCATAGTTTCAAAGATACAATAACAATAAAAGTTTAATGGGATTTATGGGGAAAAGAAAATGTCAATATTTTCAGATATATCAAATCTTTCAAATAAAAAACGTAAATTGGAGGTGCCAGCGCCAGATACAAAATTGCTCGTGAGGGGGATAGTGTTGTTGGCATTGGGACTTCTCGGAGCCTCAGTCTATACAGTTGAGGATATAGATAAGACGCCGGCTCTTGTTTTTCTGTGTATTGGAGCGGCTTTGATCATAGCCGCTATAATTTCTTTGATCTGTTATGGAAAACAGGTGACAGCATTTAAGAAATATACTCCAACATGGGAGAAACACAGAAGTATATTTGATGATTTCGCCATAGAATTAAATCATTGGTATGATTCTGACATGCGTCCACGCAGCTGTGATGGAGACACATCATATATTCTTCGCCTTCAGAAGGATAGAATGGCACGGAAAGGCATTCGTATGATACAGCATACATCACCTGTGAAGAGAGAAACGATGGGAACTACAAGAGTGCCTCGAAAGACATCCTGGTACACAGTTGATCTCATGTATGAGGGTGTTGACAGACATCTGCAATTCCAGAATTCAACCGGCATAATATATGAGCGTGTAACTGAAGATACGATGTACGAGACAGTTGTCCATACTCCAAATGAGCAGGAACTTACACGTATGTCCATGTCTTGTCCAAACTGCGGTGCAGTTAGTCCTGTGGCAGCTCTCACGGAAGGCTGCCCTTATTGTCGTACGGTTTTTCGTATCAGTGATCTGTTTCCCCGTGTAACAAATATATTTTTTATACGAGAGAATGCTTCTACAAAGAATCAGAAGAAGATGGGAAAGGCCACAGGGATAACAATGCTGGTTTTCTTCCTTGCATGTTTTATACCTTCTTTTCTCGACCGGGAAACTCCAATACCGCAGGCTTTGTTAATGTCATTTTTTGTAGCACTTATTATGGGCGGAATATTTGGATATATAATTTCTATTATTATATTTATGACAAAACAGTTCAACAGGGATGGACGAAAGAGAATACCGTTCTGGTCCTATGTGACAACAAAAGGAAAGGTCAAAAGTGCATTTGCACCATATGATCCGTATTTTTCATTTGAGAAGTTTGAGGGACAGATCATATCTCTTATCCGTATGGCGATTATGTCAGACCACCCGGAGAATCTGGCCTCATATTGTGGTGGAACATTAAATCCATACTTTCAGGATATTATAGAAATGACATATATGCAGGCTATGACAGTGCAGGATATACATATGGAGGAAAGTCATCTGTGCATGACACTCAGAACATGGTGGATAAATTACAGTGAGAAGAATGGACGCGTCAACAGGTGCGGAGACTGTATAGACGTTACACTTCGGAGAAATGTTGCTTACATGGAACCTCCTGGATTCTCCATTACATCTGTGTATTGCAGGAATTGTGGAGCAAGCTTTGATTCTGTCCGTCAGAGAAACTGCCCATATTGCGGAACCGTATATCACATGGAGAATGAAGGTTTTATAATTGAAAGACTTGAGCTGGTATAGGCAAAGAGTATAGATACAATATAAGCTGAGTATAAAGGAAACGGAGAAACTAACAGGTATAGTATCTTAAAATCTGATTATAACGAGGAATATAAAAGAAAGAAATAAAAAGAAAATAAGAAGAGAATAAGAAAATACATAATAGGAAAAACACAAAAATAGAAAAAAGAAAAAATATGCTTGACATTGTAAAATGATGGTGGTATCTTATAAAAGCTGTTGCGTGAGACGGTGTCAGAAACATCTATAAAGCATCAGATTTTGAGATTTATTCGTTATATAATCACCCGGTTATGATACGAAATCAGTTCATAAGAGCTGACGAAATGACTTGAAAAAAGATGAAAAAAGTTGTTGACATTGATAAATGAATGTGATAGTATTTAGAAGTTGTCGCTGAGGGGCGAGAACATAAAGAACCTTGAAAAATTAACAACATGACAACCCTGAAATTCCAAAAAAAGAATTTCAAGAACGTCGGATCAGAGATGATGTCAAAGATCTAACAAACCAATAACAGTAAAGATGGTTAGGAAAAATACAAGCTAGTATGATTTCTGACATAGGATTTACAAACTTTTTAATGAGAG
>NZ_CYXU01000010.1:39921-47591 GCF_001404675.1 Coprococcus eutactus | reverse complement strand
GGTAACGCACTCAGCTGAGAAGTACTAATAGGTCGAGGACTTATCCTTAGAGGTTTCTAAGAGATAAGCTTTAGAAGATACCTCTTTCTGTGTGAAATTCTGAAGGTACATACCTTTGAATATGGCCTGGTGGCTCAGCTGGTTAGAGCGCCGCCCTGTCACGGCGGAGGTCGTGGGTTCGAACCCCATCCGGGTCGCTGTATTCACAATAGAATACTTTTTATGAATGGGATCTTAGCTCAGCTGGGAGAGCATCTGCCTTACAAGCAGAGGGTCATAGGTTCGAGCCCTATAGGTCCCACTTAAATGAGGACGTTTAGCTCAGTTGGTTAGAGCAATCGGCTCATAACCGATCGGTCCTGGGTTCGAGTCCCCGAACGTCCACTCTTACTAATAATAAGAAACAATGAATATGGCCTGGTGGCTCAGCTGGTTAGAGCGCCGCCCTGTCACGGCGGAGGTCGTGGGTTCGAACCCCATCCGGGTCGCTGTATTCATAACAGAATACTTTTTAACAAATGGGATCTTAGCTCAGCTGGGAGAGCATCTGCCTTACAAGCAGAGGGTCATAGGTTCGAGCCCTATAGGTCCCATTTTCTAAACCTTTTAATAAGGTGCAGAATGCCGGCGTGGCGGAACTGGCAGACGCACAGGACTTAAAATCCTGCGGGACTAATCTCCCGTACCGGTTCGATTCCGGTCGCCGGCATTAAATTAAAAGCCTGAAACCTAAGGAAAATCAAGGGGTTCAGGCTTTTTTCTTTACCTTAAAATATTAAGCAAAAATGGCATAAACATAAGATATTAAGGTAAAGTCCTTTAAAAAAATAAAAATATAACAACAGAGGTTATGAGTATTGACCATTTGACGGGATAGTGCTAAGATACGAGCCATCAGGAACCAAAAGTTTTATCTGTTTTCCTTAACACCAAAACAGATAGCTGTAGGGTTCTTTTTTTGTTTATACCGCGGAAAATGAAAATGTAATACAGAAGATTTAGAACAGGACAAAGGAGTCTTTTCAAAAGTAGTTTGTGTGGAACATTTTAACACACACTGCCGGGGAAGGACTCCTTTTTTAGTGGATATTCAAAGTCAGGAGGAATGAGCTATGGAGAGTTATGATCTGATAATCAAAAATGCGCAGATACACACAATGGATGAGGACAGAAAAGTGTATGCGAAAGGAATCATAGGAATAGAGGGAGAGAGGATAACTCTGATAAAGGAAATGAATGAGCTGACACCGGAGGAGCTTCAGGAATGTGAGGGCGCCGGACGTGTGATAGATGCGGAAGGCAAAGTAGTATTTCCGGGATTCATAGATACACATATCCATATATTCCAGTCGTTTTTGAAGGGCCTTGGAGCAGATCACAGACTGATCGAGTGGCTGAATCTTTCAGCACTTCCATATGGACAGTATATGACACCACATCAGCATGAGCTGGCAGCACAGCTTGCCTGTATGGAGGCGATAAAGAGTGGATGTACGACGATGAGTGAGTTCTTCTACACCAATCAGGATCCTGAGCTGGCTCATTCCTGTATAGATGGAATGGTATCAACGGGTATCCGTAGTGTATTTATCAGAACATTTCAGGATACCGGAGAGGAATATGGAATGCCGAAGTGCTTCCTTGAGCCTGCTGGCAAGGCCATGAAGGAAGTGGATGCTCTGAAGAAAGCATATAAAGAAAATGACATGCTTTCGATCTGGACAGGCCCGGACGTCACATGGTCGACCACGAAGGAGGGCTATCAGGAGATGCTTGAGTATTGTCTCAGTGAGAATGTGAGATACTCAATGCACATCAAGGAGACCGAGGTCGACAATGAGATGTGCGGCAGGTATTACGGCAAGGATATAGTTGATATGCTTGAGGAGATAGGATTCCTGACAGACAAATTCCTTGCAGTGCACTGTGTAAACCTCACACCTCATGATATAGAGAGATTTGCAAAATATGGAGTGTCAATAAGTCACAATCCTGCACCTAACCTTTATCTTGGTTCAGGAATACCACCTATTCCGGAAAGCCTTGCTACAGGGGTAAATGTATCTATAGGAACGGATGGTGCGGCATCCAACAATAGTACGGACATGCTGGAGAGTATGAAGCTGGCAGCTCTCATACAGAAGGGAATACATAGAGATGCAGCGGTCATCAGTGCAGACGATATCATACACATGGCAACGGCAGGCGGTGCAAAGGCTATAGGTATGGCTGACAAATTGGGAACGCTGGCAGCAGGAAAGATCGCAGATCTCATAATATTTGACCCAAACCATCTGAAGTCGGCGCCTATGCATGATGCAAAGGCGACGGTCGTATATGCGTCATCCGAGGAAAATATCGATACAACGATAGTAAATGGAAAGGTAGTATATCAGGGCGGAAAGTTCACATTTGGAATAGATGAGAGAAGCCTGATCGATGAGATAAACAGCGAGCTTGGGGTTCTGAAAAAGCAGCTTGCAGATAAATAAGATGGATGGGGATAAACAAAGAAGGCCATCAGACCATAATAATAAATATATTTGAAATATCTGTATTGAAACAAATTTAAGATAGGGAGGCGCATTCATATGGAAGATAAGAAGATAATAGAAAATGACAGCCAGCTCATAGTTGGCGTAAATGAAAAGATAAGCTGTGGCAAAGCGGCATTTCTCGGAATGCAGCACGTGTTGTCAATGGATCTGTATATCATGCCGCTGATACTTGGAGCGGCGATAGGACTTGCCGGAGGAGAGTTATCATTTTTCCTTCAGATGAGTTTCTTTGCATGTGGAATTGCAACCATATTGCAGGCGGGATTCTTCATGAAGTACCCTATCATACAGGGACCATCATATGTACCGCTTGGAGCGCTGTGTACGATAGGCGCGACCATGGGCGTCAGCGCCATGATAGGAAGTCTGATACCCGGTGCGATCATGATCATATTGCTGGGAATATTTAAGGGCTTCTCGAAATTCGTTAGAAAGGCAATACCTCCATTCATCGGCGGTATCATCATACTCATAGTTGGAATATCCCTGACACCGACAGCTGCAAAGGGAATCGCAAGCTCAGATGGAAACTTAAGTGCAAATGTGGCATCAGGACTTACCGCTGCAGGAGTGCTCATCGTATGTATGATACTTCAGTACAAGCTTAAGCATAACAGGATACTTCACATGGTATCCGTAATACTTGCACTGGTTGCTGGAACAGTGGTTGCAGCAGCAATGGGAGCTTCGGACTTCAGTTCAGTACACGATGCAGCATGGTTCAAGCTGCCTGAGTTTTTCCACTTTGGACTTCCAAAGTTTGAGATCAAGTCCTGTATACTCATGATGTTTATTTACCTTATCGTACTCCTCGATACAACAGGAACATGGGTGACGATCAGTGCCATCACGGGCGAGGATCTCAGCGATAAGAGGATAGACCGTGCTACCATAGGTGAGGGCGTTGGATGTCTTGTCGGCTCACTGTTCGGCGGTACACCGATGACAGGATATTCGTCAAACGCTGGAGTCCTTGCGATCACAAAGGTTGGAAGCCGCATGGCAATCATTGCGGGTGGTATGATACTCATGGTGCTCGGCGTATGTCCAAAGCTTATGACCGTCATATCATGTATACCGACACCTGTCGTAAATGGTGTATTTGCGGTTGTATGTATCCTGCTCATATCAAATGGAATCAAGATCATACAGAGTGAGCCGCTTGACGAGAGATCATCTCTGATAGTCGGAATCTCAGTTGTGGCTGCTGTGGCAACTATAGTCATTCCTACAGATGTGATGAACGCAATGCCTCAGTTCCTGAACTACTTCATGTCATCAGGAACTGCAGTTGGTGCAACCATAGCGGTGGTGCTCCAGCTCTGCCTTCCCAGGAAGAAAAAGGCAGTGAAGGTCGCGTTTGAGGGATGAATTCGTAATTTCTATATAAAGCGAAAACTATAAAATTAAAAGGCACATAGAGTAAGCAGTGCGGCATATACTCTATGTGTCTTTTGTATTTGCGCAGAGCAACGAGCCAAAGTCCGTGATCGCAAGAGACGATGTTCATTTTAAACTAGCGGTTCATTGATTGGACAGTTTCGATTTGATATATTGATTATCGCGAAACACAAAGAGGCTATGGTGGTGGTTCCTTCTTAATTGGGATGATAAATGTAAAAGCTTACCGCCACCGGTTTCCTCATTAATAAGGAGAAAAGTTATGAACGAGATATTGCTCAGGCGTAAAAACAAAGTGATACTTGGCACTGGTACTGCAAGAGTGGCAAATGATCGCTACATAACGGCCATTATGAAGAACATCGAAGAACTTGGATATACATTTTCCAGGGAGATGTTTGACGTTCTCAGAACATACAGCGTCAATGAACTGACAGAATTTTATCTTGAACTCAAAGCCGCGCTTATGAAGCTTGTGGGTGCAAATGTTGTATATATGCCTATGTATGCCGACTTTCCAAAGGGTGTTATGGATGCACATTTTTCTGAGTTGTATATAAATGCAATGGTTCATTACTGGTCGGATGGTATCCTGTATCCAAAGAATCACAGAAAGCGTGTAAATGACAGACTGCCACTTTTTGATGAGACGAAGGTCAAAGTTCTGCAGCTTGGAAGTGAGGCTGATGTGAGACAGATATTTGACAATATCTGCATGTCGAGAACATCTATATCAAAAACTGACAGGGAGGATATAGCATATTTATTCGAGACTGAGAATATGAAGCTGCCTGATGATATACCACACAAGGAGAATGCTGCATACATCGCCGCGCTCTATCTGCAGAAGAAGCCTCTGGCAAATGTCAGTGAGCTCAGGAAATATGTAAAGACTGCAACTGATGTGCTGAGACTTGTGACTGCCATGAGTGATGGCGATGTGAGCCTTGCGGAGAATACTAGATACAGAAGCTTTTCACGCAGACAGAGAAGGATGATCATGGAGCTTCTGTCTGGCTGTCCGAATATAGAGGAGGATATGCTCAGATATAAGGAGAGATGGATCAGAATTGGAGAGAGGATCCATCCTTCTGAGTTTGACTGCAGCAGATACACTCTGGAGTATGACAGGGCGATAAATGCATTTGACAAGCTGAGAAATAACAGGAAGATAGAGACATTTGCAGGAAAGGTTGAGTTTGACCTTGCCTATGGTGAGTATGAAAGTGCGTTTGCCGAGCTGGTGAAGAGACCGGGTGAACTGGCAAGGAGACTGGATCAGCTGCTCAGAGAGACATATAAAGAGCCTGTTATAAGAAGCTTTGCGTCTGTGGCGGAGAAGGTGTCGACACCAGTACTGCTTCAGGTGAGGGAGCACTTTCTGCACAGACCTGAGCATACAGATGTGAGAGTGTTCTTCCCAAAGGGGCGCCTTGCAAAGTGCCACAGCGAGCAAAACAATCTGCCAGATATAGATGAGAGATACTGTCAGGAAGTTGTTCGGATCTGTGAAAATGCCCTTGTGAAGATCTATGGACAGAGGGAGCCTATTGGTAAGGTGTACTTGTCTGAGGATTACAGGAATTATGTGGTTCCATTCAGCCAGAGAAGTGCCAGCAAGGCGCTTAAGACTATAGTCAGAGGCTCGAGACTCCCTATGGCTTCGCAGACAGATGCTGTGAGGGCATTTATATGGTGGACGAATATGGACAAATGTGATTTGGAGTCGTATGACGATGGAAGAGTCGACATAGACCTGTCGGCGGCTATATTTGACGAGAACTGGAACTACATGGAGCATGTGTCATATACCAATCTGAAATCTGAGAAATATAAGGCCTGTCATTCGGGGGACATTGTAAATGGCGGTCCTGTGGATGGTGATGGTGTCAGTGAGTTCCTTGATGTGGACGTAGATTCAGTTGTGAGATATGGTGCAAGGTATGTGGTGTACCAGGTGTATAGCTTTACCGGTCAGAACTATGCGGAGATGCCTCATGCAATGTTTGGCTGGATGGAGAGGGCTGATGTGAACTCGGGTGAGATATATGAGCCAAAGACGGTGGAACAGAAGCTGGATCTCACAGCGGGCAGCACGGTGTGTATTCCTGTAATATTTGACTGTGTTAAGCGGGAGTTTATCTGGTGTGACATGAATCTGTCGCTCAGTGGAGTCCACACAAATACCGTCGGCAATAATCTGGAGAGCAATCTTTCTGGAGTCGCAGCGGTATGCTATTCCATGGTGAATATGAAGAAGCCGGATCTCTACGATCTTATCGCACTCAATGTCATGGGCAGAGGAGTGTTGGTGGATAACAGGGAAGATGCTGACATTGTGTTTGACACTGCGTTGTATCTGAATAATGACACAGTGGAGAATGAGCGTGATAAAATGGTGATAACCCCATACGACACGGAGCTGTTCATGAGTGAGTATCTGTAATTACATTTTTAGAGAACAAAATGAGCTGTGGCAAAATGGTTATTTTATCATGAGCTGCAGCTCAATTATATATTCACTGTCATCGTTGGTCTCATAATCATCTATATGACACATTTCAACAGGGTCACTGGCAATCTCAAGCTGGTGATCCTGTGCGTATGTATAGAGCCGTGGCAGCAGTTCCTTTGTCTTGGTCAGGGCGCCCTTGTATGTCATGGAGAGATATCTTCCTGCTTGAAGTACATAATTGCAATCGGCGTCCTCAAGGTATGGTGCGAAGAAGAATACGTTCTTGGTACGGTAATACTTGGACTTTGGATTGCTTCCGGGGATGTCAAGGGTATAGCAGTCGCAGGCACCTATTGTGTCAATCTTGGTGTTGTGGCTCTGCATGTATTTGACCACATAATAGGAGACATAATCATCAGGAAGATTGTCGTCAGTGACCATGACGCACTTTCGGTCTGGAAGCTCCTTTATCACAATAGTCTCAAATTCATCCTGTATATCCGGGCTGCAAAGGGATGTGATGGTGTCCAGCCGGTTCTGGATACTGTCCCTGGTGGCTTTGAGCTTGGCAATCTCAGCGTCAACCACGTCAAGCTCGGCTCTGAGCAGGGATGTCGTACTATCGATATTTCTGTCCTCGTCATATTCACGGATCTGGTCAGTGGAAAAGCTGAGTCCCAGCAGCTCACGGATAAGCGCAAGGCGGCGGACGTCATCAATGGTGTACATCCTGTAATTGTTTTCGTCATTTCTCACAGGGTGCAGTATCCCAACCTTCTCATAATATCTGATAGAATCCACGCCGATATCAAACAGCTTAGACAATTCCCCAATCTTGAAAGTATCCTTTTTCTTCATAATATAATCTCCAATTCCTGATCTCATATAACTGTATCGTAACACACCACCTAATCAAATTCTATTTTCTATAAAAATACTTAATAAAATTAAGCTGACATATGGAGAAATCTTCACATCTTCCGAAATTTGCAAAAACAAATCAAGTACATTGACTCTAGCATGATACAAGGGTTTACCATTTCACCAAGTTAATTAACCACACAAGATAAAGTAGACGAGTTATTGGATGAAGCTGATATCAGGAGCCTAATCAATAATGTTAATGCTCGGACCGTTGATGCTGTAATACCCTTACAGGGAATACGAGGCCGCCGGTCCTTAGGTGACGCTCCAAGCGGCACCTTAGTACCGCTGCAGGCTGAGTTAAGCGGGAGCGACCCGGTAAGGGTATTACA
>NZ_CYXU01000010.1:9861-39619 GCF_001404675.1 Coprococcus eutactus | reverse complement strand
GGTCGTAAATGGCAAGCCAAATATAAGAACGTGCATCACTCCTCTGGAAGAGGGAATGGACGTGAGGACGCAGTATGGTGCGTCGGCAGAGAAGGATTATTAGGAGGTGACCGCTATGATAGAGAGATACGATCTGATAGTGATAGGTGCAGGTCCGGCAGGACTTTCAGCTGCGATAGAGGCTGCGAAGAACGGAATGAAGCCGATAGTATTTGATGAGAATGCAAAGCCGGGCGGTCAGCTCTTCAAGCAGATACACAAGTTCTTCGGTTCAAAGGAACACAAGGCGAAGATAAGAGGATTCAACATAGGTTACGAACTTCTTGAGGAGGCAAATAAGCTGGGCGTGGATGTAAGACTTAATGCAACAGTTGTGGGTCTCTATGACGAGAAAGAAGTGACAGTCAGGATCGGTGATGAGATAAAGCATTTCAAGGGCGACAGTGTGCTTGTGGCAACAGGAGCCAGCGAGAACATGGTAACCTTCAAGGGGTGGACACTTCCGGGAGTCATCGGCGCAGGTGCCGCTCAGACTATGATGAATCTTCACCACATAAAGCCGGGTAACAGGATATTGATGCTCGGTTCAGGAAATGTAGGACTTGTAGTCAGCTATCAGCTCATGCAGGCAGGCTGTGAGGTAGTGGCACTGGTTGATGCGGCACCGAGGATCGGAGGATACGGAGTACATGCTGCGAAGATATCGAGATGTGGAGTTCCATTTTACCTGTCACATACAATAGTTGAGGCGAGTGGAGCCGACAGGGTGACAGGAGTGAAGATCGCACAGGTCGACAGCCACTTCAATTTCATAGAGGGAACAGAAAAGACATTTGACGTTGATACAATATGCGTTGCCGTTGGTCTTTCACCTATGTCACAGCTTTTAAAGCAGGCGGGCGTAAAGATGAAGGATACTCCGGGGGGATACGTTCCTGAGTGTGACGAATGGGGCAGAACCTCAGTGCCGGGAATATTTGCAGCCGGGGATGTGTCCGGAATCGAGGAGGCAAGCTCAGCCATGATCGAGGGCAGGATAGCGGGATCTGTCATATCTCAGGATCTCGGGTTTATAGATAAATCAGAGATGGAAGCGCGTGCATCGGAGCTTGAGGATGCACTTGGAAGCCTCCGTGAGGGAATGTTTGCACCGAAGAACAGGGGCAAGCTGATCGAGAAAACAGAGGAAGGCATAGATGTATCGATGAATCTGCTGGAGCACGGCTTTGTGGCAGATGACGAGATAGAGAGATATCCTGGAGTGACTCACAGGAAGGGAATACATCCGGTTATAGAGTGCACCCAGAACATCCCGTGCAACCCGTGCCAGGATGCGTGTCCGAAGGGGTGCATAAGCATAGGGGCAAATATAACCTCTCTTCCGACAGTGACGGAAAATCCATGTATAGGATGTGGCATGTGCGTTGCAAGCTGTTCAGGACAGGCCATATTCCTGGTGGACGAGGACACCGGGGATGGCTATGGAACGGTGACACTTCCATATGAGTTTCTTCCGATACCAGAGAAAGGAACAAAGGGCGTGGCACTTGGCCGTGATGGTCATGAGGTGTGCGAGGCGGAGGTCGTAAGTGTCAGAAGTGCAAAAGCATTTGACCATACCAATCTGCTGACCATGAAGGTGCCGAAGGACATGGTGATGAAGGCAAGATTTTTCAAGGAGGTGCGGTTATGATAGATATCAGAGAAAAACTTGATGCCATAGGACCTTATGTTCCGGCACCGGATGACGACATACTGGTGTGCAGGTGTGAGGAGGTCACAAAGGGCGAGATAAGGCAGGCAGTCCATGCGGGAATGCTGACGATAGAAGAGATAAGAAGATTCCTCCGGTGTGGGATGGGATTGTGTCAGGGACAGACCTGTGGCAAGCTGGTGAAGGGTATTGTGGCAAGGGAACTTCATGTGTCACCTCTTGACATAGAGCCGGCCACGTCCAGGGCACCTATGAGACCTACAGAGATGCGCATACTTGCGAGAGATGGAGGTGAGGCTCATGAGTAAACATACAGCAGAGGTTATAATAATCGGCGGTGGTGTAAATGGATGCGCTGCTGCTTACTATCTGGCAAAGGCTGGGATGAAGGATGTCATAGTGCTTGAGGGCAGTCCAAGCATAGGACACGGAGGATCTTCACGAAACGGAGGCGGAGTCAGACAGTCAGGAAGAGATGTAAGGGAGCTGCCATACGCTATGTATGCAGTGCAGAATATGTGGCCGACACTTTCCGAGGAGCTTGGAGTTGACGTGGAGTATTATCAGAAGGGCAACTTAAGACTTGGCAAGACTGATGCCCATATGGAAAAGCTCAGGAATCTTGCGGCAAATGCTAACTCTCTCGGACTTGACATGAAGATCATAGATGGCAAAGAGGTGAAGGAGATCTGCCCATATCTCTCTGACGAGATAATCGGCGCAAGCTGGTGTCCTACGGATGGACATGCCAATCCTATGCTGACGACTCTGGCGTACTACAAGAGGGCAACGGAGCTCGGGGTAAATTTCTTCACAGATGCAAAGGTGGCTGCACTTGAGAAGGTGAAAGGAAAACTCAGAAAGGTCATACTGGAATCAGGTGAGGTGTTCGAGGCGGACAAGGTCATACTGGCTGCCGGATATGAGAGCAGATTCATTGCAAGGACAGTTGGAATAGATGTGCCGATGACAAAGTATTTTGAGGAGGCGCTGGTTACGGAGGTGCAGCCGCACATGTTCGACATCATGCTTGGTGTTGCATCCGCTGACTTTTACGGACATCAGTCACAGCACGGATCATTTGTATTTGGCTCAGATTCGGGACTTGAGGAGACAACGGACATGGGACTTGATGAGCTCAGGACTTCACCGCTCACCGTATCTGCCGGATGCAGGGCGATCATGGGATACATACCGATGCTGGCTGATGCCAAGATCGTAAGGACCTGGGGCGGATGGCTTGATCTCTGCTATGATGGTGTTCCAGTCATAAGCGAGGTTGACGAGGTCCCGGGACTTATACTGGCATGTGGATTTACAGGGCATGGATTTGGAACGGCACCGGCTGTTGGACTGATGCTCTCACAGATGGTGCTCGGCGAGAAGACTGTGGTGGATATATCATCTCTACGGTATGACAGATTCAAGGCTGTCAGGTAGACAGCATATGGATCAGAGGCGTATATTATTGATGAAGCAATTCTGTTGAGCAATATAATAGGTACTCCACAGAGCAAAAGTATCAATAATAACAATAAGCTAAAGGAGAGATATAACATGGAGAATTTTTTTTATAATATTCCGACAAAGGTATCATTTGGCAAGGGCGCCATTGATGATCTGCCAGGGTACATCAGCGAATACGGAGACAGTGTTCTGCTGGTGTACGGAGGCGGAAGTATAAAGAGAACAGGGCTGTACGACAGGATAATCAAGTTACTTGACTGTAGTCACATTTCCCATATTGAGCTTTCGGGTGTAGAACCCAACCCGAGACTCACAACGGTGAAGAAGGGTGTGCAGATGTGTCTGGAGCATGATGTGAAGGTGATACTTCCTGTGGGAGGCGGAAGTACAATAGACTGTTCCAAAGCTATAGCAGCCGGAGCGTGCTATGACGGTGATCCATGGGATCTGGTCGGACACCCGGAGAAGATAGAGAATGCTATGCCGATCATAGCTGTCGCGACTATGGCTGCGACGGGTTCTGAGATGGATCCATTTGCAGTTATCACAAATGAGGAGACAAAGCAGAAGAAGGATATCGCATCCGATCTGCTCTATCCTGCTTATGCGATACTTGACCCTGAGTATACATTTTCCGTTCCTGCATACCAGACGGCAGCAGGTGTGGCGGATATCATGAACCATATATTTGAGGTTTATTTTGCAGATAATGGAGACACATACATGCAGGACCGCATGATGGAGGCTCTTCTTAAAACCCTTATAAAGTACGGCCCGGTGGCAGTCTCAGAGCCGGACAACTATGACGCCAGAGCAAATATCCTCTGGGCATCTGAGTGGGCGATAAACGGATTCATAGCGTGTGGCAAGGATGGCCCATGGCCGGCGCACTCCATAGAGCATCAGCTGAGTGCTTACTATGATATAACACATGGACACGGACTTGCGATCATCACGCCGGTTCTGATGGATTACATTCTTAACGAGAAGAGCCTTCCGGTTCTGGTAAATTACGGCGTGAATGTATGGGATATAGAAAAGACAAAGGCCCCTTATGATATAGCCCGAGAAGCAATATCAAAGACACAGAAGTTATATGAGGATATGGGTCTGACCTCGGATCTCGGCGAGCTGGGCGTGCCTTATGAGAAGGACTTTGACGAGATGGCTGAGAAGGCGGCATCAGAGGACCTTGAGCATTGCAGGGTGCCTCTGACGAAGTCTGATGTAGTGGAGATTTATAGAAGATGTTTTAAAAACGTAAAGTAACAACATCGCAAAATGCATGATTTGATATATATACAGTTGGACTGTGGTAATGGCTAACAAAGATCAGATATTTTGTGGATGACAGGAATTACAGCAGGAGGTGGCAGTATGGACAGCAAGGTTGAATTCTTATTTCTGAATGAAGAGGACATGATAAAGGCGGGTGTACTCGATGCGGACAGAGCTGTGGACACCATAGGGGAGGTCATAACACTCCTCAGCGAGGGAGACTATCTCATGGGCGGCAGAGCGCATAACGACCACGGTGTACAGCTCATATTTCCGGAGAAGTCGGACATTCCGAACTTCCCGCTTGCGGACTCGGCGGACAGGAGATTCATGGCGATGCCGGCATATCTCGGAGGAAGATTTCATATGTGCGGTGAGAAGTGGTATGGCTCAAATGGCAGAAATTCGCACAAGGGTCTGCCGAGATCCATACTCATGGCGACACTGAATGACGTGGAGACAGGCCAGCCGCTTGCGTACATGTCAGCCAATCTCCTAAGTGCCATGAGAACCGGAGCGATGCCAGGGCTTACTGCCATGTATCTTGCAAGAAAGGATAGCAGGGTTCTGACGATCCTCGGCGCAGGAGTCATAGGAAGGACAAGTCTCATGGCTATCATGGCAAAGTTCCCGGACCTGGAGGTGTTGAAGATCAAGGGCAGCTCAAAGACTTCGCACACAGCCCATGAACTGACGGATTACGCCAGGGAGAACTATAAGAGTCTCAAGGAGATAATCATCTGCGATACTCTGGAGGAGGCCGTGAGGGATGCAGATATCATAGCGGAGGCGGTATCTGTTGAACCGAGAAAATGGCCTGTCATAGATCCGGCATGGGTGAAGCCTGGATGCACGATCATATCATCTGGAACCATGGATATGGATCTGGAGTTTGTCAGGGACCACGTGACGAAGGTTGTAGACAATATACAGATGTATGAGGAATATGTAAATGTGTATCAGGAGTGGGACGAGGATGGCAACAGGATATCACTTGGAACACCAGGCATACACTTTGTAAATATGGTGACGGATGGCTGGATAGAGAAGAGTGAGATCAGACATCTGGGAAACATAATGCGTGGCCTCGAGCCGGGACGAACGAGTGATGACGAGATCTTTCTTGTGAGCCTTGGCGGCATGCCGATCCTTGATGTCGGCTGGGGCTATGAGTGCTACCAGAGAGCTCTGAGGGAAGGCATCGGAACAAAGCTTAAGCTGTGGGATGCGCCATATATGAGGTAGTTTTAAGAACGGGATTTTTTCATATAGCAGATTTAGAGCTTCAAAGGTCACGGTGAATGTTAGACCGTGGCCTTTTGCTATAAAGTGAGCATAAAAAACAGAACTGCTCTTAGGAACGGATCGTATTCATTTGTAATATCTGTTGTTGTACTGGCAATACGCTCCATACAGTGATAACTATGTTACACAGACTAACATGGCAGCGTACTCATCGGAGACGTCCTTTGACGGTGAGGGAGCAATCACTTCAGCCATAGATTATGTGGTTAGCGATGAGTATCCGCAGCTCTACATATTTCAGGAACATGGTGATAGTGATCTTCCCAAGATATTCAGCAATTAATATCAAGAAAAGAATCGGATTGTCCCTGGACGGTCAAAAAAGCCCGCCCAGGGATAATTTTTTTGCAAACAGGAATGAAACTGGCAGAAAAGGATAAAAAGGTTACAGGCATGAGACAACTGACTGGGTTAACAATATTAAGTAGGTTCAAATCTCAGTTGCCAAAATAAACCACATCCACCGAATAAAATAAACAATTAAAGAAATGACAAAAAACATTGACCTTGGTATTATACCAGACTCTACAATGAGTGAAAATTAAAAGCAAGAACACATGGAAGAGAGCAAAGGAGCTCATAGGAATATGACTCCGCTGCTCTCTTTTTTATTTGTAAGGAGGAATGGATATGAAGAAGATAGAACTCATCATCAGACCAGAGAAGCTTGAGCCACTCAAGAAGATACTCAGCAAGAATGAATACAGCGGACTCACCGTCATGTCGGCCATGGGCTGCGGACACCAGAAGGGCTACAGCGAAGAATTCAAGAAGCTTGGGATGGAGATCAATCTCCTGCCAAAGCTCTACGTCATGACCGTGATACTTGACGAGGATCTGGATGACATACTCACAGAGATATGTGAGAAACTCTCCACCGGTCAGGTTGGAGATGGAAAGATATTTATAACAAATGTTGACGATGTCATGAGGATAAGGACAGGAGAACACGGAGAATCAATACTTTGATTACTACTTTAGAAAAGAGTGAGGTGAGTTGCTGATGGAAGAGAGAAAAGCAATAGTACAGCTTAAAAACATAACAAAGTCATTTGGCGACAATCAGGTGCTGAAGCCCATCAGCCTTGACATATACGAGGGAGAGTTCCTGACATTGCTTGGTTCATCAGGCTGTGGCAAGACGACCACACTTCGTATCATTGCAGGTTTTGAGACACCCACGGAGGGAAATGTATACATAGAAGATAAGGATGTCACAGAGTTGGCACCGTACAACAGGGATGTTAACACGGTGTTTCAGAGTTACGCTCTTTTCCCTCACATGACAGTCTTTGACAACATAGCATTTGGCCTTGTTGAGAAGAAGATGGACAAGAAGGAGATAAAGAAAAAAGTTCTGGAAATGCTGGATCTGGTACAGCTCCATGGATTTGAGAAGAGAAAGCCATCGCAGATGTCAGGTGGACAGAAACAGAGAGTTGCAATTGCCAGGGCACTGGTAAACTCACCGAAGGTACTGCTTCTTGATGAGCCACTCGGAGCACTTGATCTGAAACTCAGAAAGCAGATGCAGGTGGAGCTCAAGAGGCTACAGAAGAAGCTGGGAATCACATTTGTGTATGTAACCCATGATCAGGAAGAGGCGCTTACCATGAGCGACAGGATAGCTGTCATGCATCAGGGACACTTTGAGCAGATCGGTACGGCAAAAGAGATATACGAGAACCCACAGACCAAATTTGTTGCAAGCTTCATAGGAGAGTCCAACATATTCGAGGCAAATGTGGACACCATAGAAGGCACTGATCTTGGGCTTACGATGGAGAATGGAAAGGTCAGAGCGAAGGGCGAGGGATTTGTTAAGGAAGAGATCGTGTACATATCGGTACGTCCCGAAAATACGCATCTGTCAGACAAGCCGGTGGATGGATTTACACTGAAAGGAATCGTCAAGGATCAGATCTATGTTGGTTCGGTCCTTAAGACTATAGTGGAACTGCCAAATGGCAAGGAAGTCAAGGTCAACAATCATCCTGATGCCACGGTATATCCTGATGGCACGGCAGTGTCAGTGTACTGGGAGCCGGACAAGGCGGTTGTCATACACACCAAGGAGGATAAGATGTACGACGCCATAGAGGATGCAGTTCTTAAATAAGAAATATCTGCGTGTAATGATAACCGGATTAAGTTTCGGCTATGCAAGGAGGCTTTGCTATGAAAGAAAAAAAGAAAAAGGAGAAAAAGAACACTCTGCCGATATTATGTATGGTTGGTCCAACATCCCTGTGGCTGTTGTTTTTCCTTCTCATCCCACTTATATATGTTGTGGTCATAAGTTTTATGACGAAGGGTGCATATGGCGGAGTTGTCGGCAAGTTCTCAATTGACAGTTATAAGAAGATATTTGATCCGCTGTATCTGACGGTCATGTGGAAGTCGGTTGTCATGGCATTTGAGACAAGCGTGATATGCCTCATCATATCTTATCCATTTGCTTATATGCTGTGCAAGGTGCCGGACAAGATACGCGGAATGCTCACACTTCTCATCATGCTGCCATTCTGGGTAAATGGTCTCATCAGACTGAATGGATGGTCAAATATACTGAGAGACAGCGGCTTTGTAAATACATTGTTGATGAAGATAGGAATCATAGACCAGCCGATACAGATGATGTACTCGGAGGGGGCAGTCCTCTTCGGCATGGTGTATACCTTCTTCCCATTTATGGTACTGCCGCTTACAAGCAGCATATCAAAGCTTGATCATTCGCTGGTTGAGGCATCATACGATCTGGGGGCAAGAAAGATAAAAACATTTATCAGAGTCATACTCCCGATGACGCTCCCGGGAATATTTGCAGGAACGATACAGGTATTCATACCGAGCCTTGGAGCATTCTTCATATCGGATGTCATGGGCGGCGGCAGCGCGGCATATCTTGGCAATCTGATACAGAACCAGTTCCTTGTGGCACGTAACTGGCCACTGGGCGCAGCGTTCTCGGTACTTCTGATCATCTTCACTCTGGTTGTGCTGAAGGCGTACAGCAAGGTTGGAGATCTGGATGATCTGGCATAAGGAGGGATGGATATGAAGCGAAAAGAAAAGAAGAAGATGGGCGCGGGATCGATCATATTCATGGCACTTGTATATCTGTTCCTGTACATGCCGGTATTTGTCATCATCCTGTTCTCGTTCAACAAGAACAATACAAATATGGTGTTTGACGGATTCACACTCAAGTGGTATCTGGAGGTGTTCCAGGGGGACTCACTTATGAAGAACTTCTGGCTGTCCATAGAGCTGGCGTTAGTGTCCATGGTCATATCGGTGGTTCTAGGAACTCTGGCAACCATAGGACTTTACAGGTACGAGTTCAAGCTCAAGAAGTTTATCAACGGACTTCTGTACGTGCCGATAGTCATCCCGGAGCTGGTTATAGGCCTTGCCTCACTGGCATCGTTTTCCAAGATGGGCATGACCATGGGATTTGCGACCATGGTGTTCGCACACGTTACATTTTGTCTGCCATTTGTCATCATCACACTGAGATCACGAATTGCGAATTTTGACAGCTCTATAGAGGAGGCAGCCATGGATCTCGGGGCAAATCAGTGGCATACGTTAAAGCGAGTCACCATTCCAATGCTGACACCTGGAATCATATCCGGAGCGCTGCTTTCCATCACACTCTCGATAGATGATGTAATAATCAGCTACTTCGTATCCGGAGCCGGGGATATCACATTCCCTATCAAGGTATACGGAATGGTCAGAGGCAAGATCACCACAAATGTATATGTCATATCAACTTTGATGATAGTCGGAATAGTTGTGATCTACCTCCTTGCGGGGGCACTTGGAAGGTTTATATCAAAGCGCAGGGAGATAAGAGACATCCGCAAGATAGATGCACAGTAATTCCGTAAGATAGATGCGCAGTAATTCGGGAATACAGAATATGTTCCGAAGACATATATGGCAAGGAGGCGTAACAAATGGATGAAACGACAAAGATGACAGCAGACCTTATAGTGTATGGAAAAATCTATACGGCGGACAGCAAACGCAGTCTGGCGCAGGCTATGGCGGTCGCCGATGGAAAGATCATATACGTGGGTGACAGAGCCGGTGCAGAACGCTATGCAGGCGAAAATACACAGGTTATAGAACATGACAAAGGACTTGTGATACCGGGAATGACAGAGGGACATGCACACATATCAAGCACCACTGAGATAGTGTATGGTGTCAGCCTTGCAAATAAGGAGAGCATAGACGATTATGTGACGGCGATAAAAGATTATATGGCGAGCCACCCTGACGAGAAGGTTGTGAGCGGTTCCGGTTTTGAAAATGGAGTATTTGGATCCTTGGGACCGACCGCTGACATACTGGATGACATATCGACGGATGTGCCGATGGTCATGATAAGCGAGGATCACCACTCATATTGGGTGAACAGCAAAGCTATGGAACTTGTCGGGATTGATGAAACTACCGCTGAGGTTCCCAATGGTGTGATAGTGAGGTATCCGGGAACAAGCAGACCAACGGGATGGTTCAAGGAGATGGCGGGCAATCTGTTCAGTGCGGTGCTGCCTGAGATGACTGCTGACAACTTTGCACATGCTATAGAATGTTATCAGGATATAGCCATGTCAAATGGCGTCACAATAGCATTTGAGCCAATGTTTGACAAGAAACAGAACTATGACAGAAGATTTGCCGGATATGCAAAGCTTAACAGCGAGGGAAAACTAAAGGTGACATTCAGGGTAGGTTACACGCTAGAGCCTGTTGATGATGAGGACTATGTGTTTGCTGAACTTGCAAAGTATCATGAGAAGTTCCGGTATGTTCCTAAGATACAGGTGAACACGTTAAAGATATTTGCAGATGGAGTAGTGGAAGGTCATACAGCTTTTCTCAGAGATGATTACGCGGATGCCCCAGGAGATAAGGGTGAGCCGATGCTCAGCCAGGAGAGGACAAATGCGGCGGTGAAACGTGCTCTTGATGCGGGATACTATGTACATGCACACGCGATCGGCGATGCTGCGATAGACGAGGTGCTGAATGCATATGAGTACGGACAGACAGAAACAGACAGGGATTACAGAAATGCCATAACACATCTTCAGGTCATGGTGCCGGAGCATGTGGACAGGATGAAGAGCCTTGGTGTGGTGGCAGTCACCAATCCATACTGGCACTTCAGGAACAGAGTGTATTATGACACTTTGGAGAAGCCATTTCTCGGAGAAGAAAGAGCCTCCAAGGAATACTATATGAGATCCATCACAGATGCTGGAATCGTCACAAGCTGTGCCAGCGACTTCCCTGTAACGGTTCCACCGAGAACTATGGATGCACTTCATCTCATGGTGAACAGAAAACAGCCCGGACATCCGGAGATGGAAGAGATGGGTGCCGGCGAGACGATAAGTGTTGAGGATGGTCTTCAGGTCCTCACATATGGCGGAGCATACCAGAACAGGCTTGAGAAGACAAAGGGTTCCCTTGAAGCAGGCAAGGATGCCGACTTCGTATTGCTGGATTCGGATGTCCTTACTATCCCGAAGGAAGACATCTACAAGACACAGGTTACAGCCACTTATATATGTGGTGAGAAAGTCTGGGCGTAAGAATAAACAACCAGACTGGTGTTCAATAAAAGGAGGAAATGACTATGGTAAGAGGAAAAATCAAAAAAATGATGGCTGCAGCACTTGCAGTGACAATGGTATTTACGATGACAGCATGTGGCAGCGATTCAGAAGAGAAAACTGCAGACGGATACGCAAAGGAGATATATCTGTACAACTGGTCAGAGTATATGAGTGAAGATGTTCTCAATAAATTTGAGGAGGAATATGGCATAAAGGTAGTGGAGACTACATTTGAGTCGAATGACGAGATGCTGGCAAAGCTCATGGCGGGAGGCGGATCAGAATATGACATTGCAGTACCTTCAAACTTCTACATAGAATCTATGAAGGCAAATGATCTGCTTGAGCCTCTGGACAAGGATGTGATCACCAATTATGACAATATCGATGAGACTTACAGGACAATGCAGTGTGATCCGGATGGAGAGTACTGTGTTCCATATATGGGAACATCCTGTGTATGGATAGCAAATAAAAAGATGCTGGACGACTATGGTATAGAGAGCCATAAGATGGACGACTTGAAGAATGATAATCTGAAGAATAATATTTTGCTTGTGGATGATTCCCAGGCTATTATGAGTGTAGGTCTGCTGGGATGCGGCCTTGATCCTACATCGGGCAACCTCGATGATATTGCAAAGGCAAAGGATTATATAAGTGGGCTGAATCCATATATCAAGGCATTTGCAGCGTCAACAGACACGAGAGACAGTATGGCAAAGGGAGAGGTAGCAGTTGCTCTCATGTACAGCGGCGAGGCACTTCAGGCGATGAAGGAGAATCCGGATCTTGAGGTAGTCATGGATGGTGAGCAGTGTTCACTCTCAATGGATACAATGGTCCTGCTCAAAGGCTCAAAGCACAAAGAGGAGGCAGAGTTGTTCCTTAACTTTATATTGAGACCTGACATATCCGCAGAACTCACAAATGAATTCCAGTTCATCTGTGCCAATAAGGCAGCAGTAGAATATCTGGATGATGACCTGAAAAACAGTCCACTGTGTGTGCTCACAGATGATATGAAGAAGAGAATATTTATGATAAATACATTTGATGCAGATGCGATATCAGCTGAGACAGATGCGGTCATGGAGATCAAATCATCCAGATAGGAACAGCCTATGGGATTGCAGAAGAAGATACGCGTAGACACATCTATAAAAAAGAAAAACGCGAAGCTCAATATAAAATATGCAATATTACAGATGATGTTCTGGACCTGTGCGGCATCTGCGTACGCATACCTCACGCAGATGCTGCAGTATAAAGGTTTTACGGACGGACAGATAGGAGTAATAAATGCGGTAAAATTATTTTCAACTGTAGTGTTTCAGATAATCATAGGTGTATTTTCCGACCGGCATGCAGAACGTATCCAGTTAAAATATATCATCTCAGTGCTGACTGCTGTGGCGCTGCTGTTGACATCTGTTTTTTATGAGTATAAATTATCGTTTGTACAGACAGTGATGCTGTTCATCGGATTTGGTGCAACATTTACATGCATATCACCGCTTATAGATTCCCTGTCCATAAAGTATATGAACGGCGGCAGAAATATCAACTACCCTATATGCAGGGCAGCAGGTTCCTGCGCGTGGGCTGTGGCATGTGTGCTGTTTGGGGTGTTCTGTGACAGATATGATGCGAACAGGCTTCTGATACTACAGATGCTGTTCACCGCCATGATGCTGGCGGTGCTGCTGGTCATGGATGATACATCATCCTGCAGCGATTGCAGGGCTTTGGGCGCAAGAGAGAGAATAGCTGCAGCAAACATTACGGAGACCCGGAAAACAGAGGTACACACCGCAGGATATCTGCTCACAACATACCCGAAGTACAGGTGGTTTCTCATAGGTTCAGCGGTTATGTTCATGGGATATAATGTTGGAACGACATTCCTGATAAATGTGTTTGAACGCCTGGGTGGCAATAATTTTCATTATGGACTGGCTGAGTTCGTGATGGCGGTCAGTGAAGTCCCGTCGGCATTCCTGCTCATAAAATTCAGAAAGCGGATATCTCTTGACAAGATAATGCTGTGCTGTGCGGTGTTCATGACATTCAAGAACATGTTCGCGGCATTCTCGGACAATGTGTGGGTGATCGTCATATCCCAGGGATGCGAGATGCTGGGCTTTGGGTTATTCTATTCCGGAAGTGTGTATTTTATAGAAGAGATGCTGTCACCCGCTGATGTTGTGAAGGGAATGTCATTGATAAACGCATTTACGGTGGGAGCCGGAGAGGGGATAGGAGCTCTGCTGTGTGGATGGATAAATTCCAGATACGGACTTACAGTGCTCATGGATTCCAGCGTAGTGATAAGTGCAGTGTCCATTGTATGTATAGTGATCATGTGTCGTGCGTCAAAAGAGATTCACGGCAAAATAATAAAAAACAGCTGATATATGACGAGAGAAAGGTTTGGTAAGGATTATGAAGAACCGAGATGTAGAATCAGAAGCGGCAGGAAGAAAGAGCAATATAGAAACAGACAAGCAGAATATAAGCTTCCTCTACCTCAGTGAGGAGGATATGATAGATGCGGGTGTTCTCAACCCGGGAAGATGTGTGGATGTCATGGAGGAGACCATGGGACTCATGGAGGACGGAGATTTCCTCATGGGTGGTCCGTACAATGACGCACATGGCCTTATGTTGTACTTCCCAAAGAAGTCACCGATAGAGAATTTCCCGGTCAACAATGCCAGAGACAGGAGATTCATCGCCATGCCTGCATACCTGGGCGGAAGATTCCATGTGGCAGGAGAGAAGTGGTATGGTTCAAATGGCAACAACAGAGCCATAGGGCTCCCTCGTTCCATACTGATGATGATGCTCAACGATGTGGAGACAGGAAAACCTTTGGCATATATGTCCGGAAATCTTCTTAGTTCTATGAGAACAGGTGCTATGCCGGGACTTGCGGCAAAGCTTCTGGCAAGGAATGACTCAAAGGTGCTCACACTGGTCGGCCCTGGAGTCATATGCAGATCAAGTCTCAGAGCCATCATGTCACAGAGATTTGACATAGACACCATCAAGATAAAGGGCAGCTCACCGACATCGGCAAATGCGATTAAGATGAAAGAGTACATAGAGGAAAATTATCCTCAGGTAAAAAATATAGTTCTGTGCAAGGATATGGAGGAGGCACTTAAGGATGCAGACATCATAACTGAGGCAGTCTCATGCAAGGAGGGCGAGTGGCCAGAGTACAAGCGAGAGTGGCTCAAGCCCGGAGCGCTGGTCATCTCTACAAGTACCTTCAATATGGAGCATAAGAGTATTGTTGACTTGAAAAAAGTCATAGACAACTACGGAATGTACGAGAATTATGCAGAGGAAGATAATGTTGGATACGATGAAAATGGCGACAGACTCCACACAGGCTGCATGGGAGAGGACTTCGTCTATATGGTGCAGGATGGATTGATCGAGAGGGATTCTCTTACTACATTTGGGGAGATAATCCGCGGCAAGAAGCCTGGCCGTGAATCCGACGATGAGATAATACTCGTGTCTATAGAGGGCATGCCGACAGAGGACGTGGCATGGGCATATGAATGTTACACCTATGCCCTTGTCCATGATATCGGCACGAAACTCAAAGTCTGGGATCACCCATATGCATTTTAACAATTCTGAGAACTAGCTTTGAATAATAAGTCGTAGTCAGGCTCAAAACATATATTCAGCAAAAAAGCCGTGTATGTACATGGACAATCGGTAGTGAATACAGCCGAGCTTCGAGCATTTCTGTGCTAAGGCATAGCACGCAAACGCCCTTATCGCGTGCGGAGCCGCATGCATATAGAAATGCTTGAAGCGACAGCTGTAGAACGTGATTGACCATGTACATACACGGACTTTTTTATGTTGGATATATGTTTTGAGCCGTCCGTCAATTACGCTTCAAACAATTGGTGACAAAGTTTAATGGTTTCAGGGTTTGTGCTGCTGCTGTAGAACTCCACAGTGCCCTTCTCTATGGAAGGCGTGAGAAGCTCAGCGATGCGCAGTCTCCTCTGAAGCTCCAGGGCGGTGCCGTGGGCTCCATTGAAGATCTTCACGTCAGGTCCGGCAATACGCTGTATAACCTTCTCCACAAATGGATAATGAGTGCAGCCGAGAACGATGGCATCCACATGCTTCTCCAGAGATGGGGCGAGCAGTCCTTTCAGAAATTCTGTGATCTCCTCACCATCAAAAATTCCCTTTTCCACATAATCCGCAAGTCCCGGGCATGGAACCGGGTAAATATCAGATTCCTTCGAGTATACCTTCATGAGCTCCTGGAACTTTGGGAGAGCAAGCGTGGCTGGCGTCGCCATGACAGCTACCTTGTCGTGCTCCTTCCACAGAACCGCAGGCTTCAGAGCCGGTTCAATACCGATGATCGGTATGGAAGGATACTGCTGTCTCAGTGTCGAGGCTGCAACACTTGTGGCGGTGTTGCAGGCGATGACGATCGCCTTCACATCCTTTGCGAGAAGAAAATTGGTACACTGCTCCGATCTCTCAAGAATAGCCTCTCTGGTCTTTGTTCCGTAAGGTGCGTGTGCCGAATCGCCAAAATATATATAATTTTCACAGGGCATGAGCTCCACGATGTCGCGGAGAACGCTTATTCCGCCGAGCCCTGAGTCGAATACTCCAATTGAACGTGCGTCCATAATAAAATCTCCAATGTTTTGTATCACTTGTATTGATAGTTTATCTCCAACCTAAAATTATACTATTATAGTCAATAAAAAACAACTTACGGAAGTATATATTATAGAAGTAACAGAAAGTCCGGGCGTAAGGAAGATTAAATGTTTATAAACTGTATAGACTATTCACAAATAGTGGTGTTAGAATGATACGAGTCATAAAGAAAGGCGGATGATGACATGGCACGAAATTTGGTTTCTATAGTAAAAGAGAAAATGATTGAATACTATGCCGGGGATTCCAGACGGGTACATCACTTCCTGAAGGTTCATTCATTTGCGAAGCTGATAGCTGAGATGGAGGGCATGGAGCCCGACGAGATGCAGGTCCTGGAGATCGCAGCACTTGCCCACGATATAGGCATAAAGAACGCAGAACTGAAATATGGATATAATAATGGCAAGCTGCAGGAACAGGAGGGACCTCCTGAGGCAAGACGGCTGCTCAGAGAGGCAGGTGCAGAAGATGCCGCAGTGGAGAGGGCATGTTATCTGGTGGCACATCACCACACCTACAGGAATATAGATGGTCTGGATTATCAGATACTGGTGGAGGCCGATTTCCTCGTCAACATGTATGAGGATAAGGCGGACGCAGATACTATAAGGACGGCATACGTTAATATATTTGCCACGGAATCCGGCAAAATGCTGTGCAGACAGCTCTTTTCGCTGGAATATTGAAAAAAAGATGAATTATGTTATACTTAACAGGTCAGAGATGGTGACAGTGTAGATGTCACTGTCAGATTTGGAGGAGAAAGATGAAGCTTTATATATCAAAGTTACTGTCTACAGCTTTGCCAATAGTAGGAGTGCTGTGTATATTTGGATTTGCATTTGCAGGAAATATAAGCATGGGCTGGATTCTGTTCGTAGTGCTTGCGCTTATATCAGGCATTATAAACACCATATTCTTCAGATGTCCGCACTGTGGCAAATCAATACCGGCAAACTGTACGGTCAACCAGAAGTATTGTCCTCTGTGTGGAGAGGATCTCGGTATGAAGCCTTCAAGAATAAGCTACTACGGAAAATGCCGCAAGAATAAGAACGGAGTTATGAGAGGTTATTCCACAGTTGGACCTATGGTATTCATAGTAAGCCTGCTCATACTGTTCCTCATTGTGGTGGCTGTATTTGGAGTGGACAGTCTCAATAAAGGTATGGGAAGGATTGCAGTCATACTTGCATTCTGTGTGAGCGTTATACTTGCGATATTCTGCAGGATAGCGGTATCATCGGCGGTGAAGATGGATGACAAGGCGATATATTTCAGTAAGATACCATTTATGTGGAGAAAATACGAGATAGATGATATAGTAGAGAATGAGCGCGTTGTAGAGCCGTTCTATCACGTGAACAGAGGATACATATTTGCAACCTCAAAGGGAATGGTGGCTATACCGATGGCATCATATGCAGGTGGCCAGGAGTTCTTTACAGAATTTACCTCAAGGATAGGCCAGAGCATGCCGGATGTGAGACCGGACCTTGTGTTGTCCAAGAGATCAGATCAGGCAAAGGCTGATGAAGAGCACTATGAGGAAGCGGTGAAGCTTTACAACGAGTATTACGGTGAGAAGAGATAGAATACACACTTAATTAATGAAAGGATAACGAGATGGACGTAAAAGACATTGGAAAAAAGATTGAGAACGTGGAGCTTGTTGAGGCTATGCACGCAGTTAGAGAAAATGAGAACAAGGATACACTTAAGCAGCTCTTTGAGTCAGTGGTCCATGCAGTATTTATAGTTCCTGCAAAGTTCGACCAGGAGCCAAAGCCTGATGAGAATGGAAAGGTTACATTCCAGGACGGAGTGAAGATCAACTTCTCACTTCTGACAAATGAGCAGGGAGACAAGGTACTTCCATGCTTCACAGATTATGAGTCGATGGCTTCATCGCAGTTTAACGATGGCTTCCAGAGAATAATACTTCCATATAAGCAGCTTGAGGATCTTGTGTTCAATTCAAATGGAAACATAAGCGGAATAGCTATGAATCCTTTCACTGAGAACTGCTTTATATCAGGAGAGTTTATCCGTCAGTACAGAGAGCGCTCACGTACAGGACTTGTACAGAGCAAGATCAAGCCAGGCGCAACAGTCAAGCTCAGAACACCAAAGTATCAGCCGATACAGATGCTTGATGCTGCAAGAGAGTATCTGGCAGACAAAGAGAATGTTGACAGAGCGTATATACAGATGATGGAGGAGCAGGGACAGGAGGATAAGTATCTTGTTGCTCTTGAGGTAAACGGAGACGAGAAGCCTGTATTTGCCGGACTCATACCTCTTATGAAGCCTCATTCATTTGGCATCGAGGTGGCACTGGTCAGAGCAGACAACATGCTTGGTAAGAAAGTGACAGAGGTGACAGAGCCGTTCTATGTTAGAGCCGGACTTGAAAATTAAATGAGAGGATCGTTATGTTAAAAAAATATCTGACTATATTTCTTATATCCATGGTACCAATACTTGAGCTTCGAGGCGCCATACCGTATTCGGTGGGCTTTGGACTTCCGAGTATACCGTCATTTATAGTGTGCGTCATAGGCAATATGATACCGGTTCCATTTATATACTGGTTTGCAAGACGTGTGCTTGAGTGGGGAAAAGACAAGAGATTCATAGGCAAATTCTTCACATGGTGTCTTGTGAAGGGAGAGCATGGCGGACAGAAGCTCATGGCAAAGTCCGGCACAGGAGTGTATATCGCACTTCTGCTGTTCGTGGGAATACCACTTCCGGGAACCGGGGCGTGGACAGGAACACTGGCAGCCAGTTTCCTTGAGCTTGACTGGAAGAAAAGCGTTATCATGGTCATGCTGGGAGTGATCATGGCAGGAGTGATCATGTACCTTGGAAGTATAGGATTGTTCGGAGCGATAGGTCTTTTGAAATAATACTGATATAAGTAAGATTTACAGAGAGGTTGATAAATATGGCATTTAATCCGGGAATGATGTTTAAGATCAAAGGAGCCTGGGAGCGGTTCGTCCAGAATCATCCAAAGTTCCCTATGTTCCTCAGAGCAGCCGCAGCCACAGGAATAAAGGAAGGCTATATAATAGAAGTGAAGATCACAGATACAGAGGGCAAGACCATTTGTACCAATGTGAAGCTCACAGATTCCGACATGGATCTCATAGATGTCATAAAAGACATGAGTACAAACGGAAGATAGACGGACAGGATCAAATATACTAGAAATTATATAAAAGACTTCTTGACTTGCATAGGTCGATTGTGTTATTGTAGACTTTGCGATGAAAGAGGTCTTTTTTTTGTGCCTTAAAATAACAATGGAGGTAAGTGGAAATGCGCGTTAAAATAACATTGGCATGTCAGGATTGTAAACAGCGTAATTACAATATGACAAAGGATAAGAAAACGCATCCAGACAGAATGGAAACAAAGAAGTACTGTAGATTCTGCAAGGCTCATACAGTACACAAGGAGACAAAATAGTCTGAACCAGTAAGGAGGAATAGAGTTATGTCTAAATCTAGTAAAGAAGAAAAGTCAAATACTCTCAAGAGAAGCTGGTTTCAGGAATTAAAGGGAGAGTTCAGGAAGATTACATGGCTTGACAAGAGCTCCCTTGCAAGACAGTCATTTGCGGTAGTTGTTTCCTCAGTCGTACTCGGCTGTATCATAGCTATCGTAGATTGGTTGATCCAGATTGGTTTGAATTTCATAGTTGGGTAAAGGATGGTGGAGAATATGTCAGAGGCAGAGAATGCAAGATGGTATGTTGTTCATACCTACTCAGGATATGAAAACAAAGTAAAGGCTGATATTGAGAAAACAAAAGAAAACAGAAATTTACAAGACCAGATTTTAGAGGTAGTCGTTCCGGTTGAAGATGCCACAGAGATTAAGAATGGTAAGCCAAAGTCGATCGAGAGAAAGATACTTCCTGGTTACGTTCTCATCAACATGATCATGAACGATGTTACATGGTATGTTGTACGTAATACCAGAGGAGTTACAGGATTTGTCGGATCAGATCCAAGAAAGCCTGTACCACTCACTGATGAGGAGCTGAGCAATCTGTATCAGACCTCAGAGGAGGTTGTCATCGATGTTGAAGTGGGAGACTCAATAACGGTTACTTCAGGTGCCTGGGAAGGCACAGTAGCAACAATTAAGGCAATTAATACTGCAAAACAGACCGTAGCCATCGAAGTAGAAATGTTTGGTCGTGTGAATACTGTTGATATTGCGTTTGCTGATATCAAGAAGTTGTAATTATCAAGTGGATTGTACCACAGTATTTTGGAGGAATGCTAAAATGGCAAAGAAAGTAGAAGGATACATCAAATTACAGATACCTGCAGGAAAGGCAACTCCTGCACCACCTGTTGGACCAGCTCTTGGTCAGCACGGTGTAAATATCGTTGCTTTCACAAAGGAATTCAATGCAAGAACAGCTAATGAGGGTGACATGATCATTCCTGTTGTTATCACAGTATACCAGGATAAGAGCTTCAGCTTCATTACAAAGACTCCACCTGCATCACTTCTTATCAAGAAGGCATGTAACATCAAGTCAGGTTCTGCAAACTCAAAGAAGACTAAGGTTGCAACAATTTCTAAGGCTAAGGTTCAGGAGATCGCTGAACTTAAGATGAAGGATCTGAACGCTGCAAGCCTTGAGTCAGCTATGAGCATGATTGCTGGAACAGCTCGTTCAATGGGCGTTACAGTTGAAGAGTAATACAGATATTTAGTGGGAGGGTCGCTCCCGATATGACCACAGGAGGTTTATAATAATGATAAAGAGTAAGAAATATGTAGATGCAAGCAAGCTCTATGATAAGACCGCTGCTTACGAGGCAACTGAGGCAGTTGCTTTAGTTAAGAAGATGGCTTCAGCTAAGTTTGATGAGACAGTAGAGGCACACCTCAGACTCGGTGTTGATGGACGTCACGCTGATCAGCAGGTTCGTGGTGCCGTAGTTCTTCCACACGGAACAGGTAAGACTGTTAAGGTTCTCGTATTTGCTAAGGGTGCAAAGGTTGACGAGGCTCTTGCAGCAGGCGCTGATTACGCTGGTGGAGACGAGCTCGTGCCAAAGATCCAGAACGAGGGATGGTTAGACTTCGACGTTGTTGTTGCAACACCTGACATGATGGGCGTTGTAGGACGTCTTGGTCGTGTACTTGGACCAAAGGGTCTCATGCCAAACCCTAAGGCTGGAACAGTTACTATGGATGTAGCTAAGGCTATCTCAGATATCAAAGCTGGTAAGATAGAGTACAGACTTGACAAAGCCAACATTATCCATGTGCCAGTGGGAAAAGTTTCTTTCACAGAGGAACAGTTAAACGAGAATTTCCAGACTTTAATAAATGCTATTGTTAAGGCAAAGCCAGCTGCTGCTAAGGGTCAGTACCTTAAGAGCGTTGTAATTGCTTCAACAATGGGCCCTGGTGTAAAGATCAACACAACAAGCTACGTATAAAAGCCGGTTGACCTGAGCATCAGTCACACAAAAGCCCCACACCACTATGAGATATCTTCAGGATATTGCGTAGGGTGTGGGGCTTTTTGTATGCAAAAAACGATGACAATAAATACTGATCAACATAAAATAGATTATCTAAATACATATTGACAACTATATCCAAAAGTAAGATACTGTATATAACATAAATGGAGAGGATGAGTATGGCAACAAAAATAAATATTAATACAAAACAGTTACATGCGGATATAAAGGCGTTGAAGGACGATATTGATGCGAGTATGCGCGAAAGACTTGTTATTCAGTGTGGATATGAAGAACTTGCGTCACAGTGGCGTGGACCTGCCGCAAAAACTTATGATGAAGGATTTCGAAATGCTATGACCAATATGAAGGCTTTATATAGTGATCTTAAGGATAAGATAGATGGCGTTTATGACATGTGTAAATTGTTTGAGAAGTGTGAAGCTTCTGTATTGGATAGGATTCAGGAACTCTGATCGAGCAAAATTCAGGAAGGAATGGTTATGTGAAAAGCGATACAGAAATAATAGTGGTGCCATTAAGGCAAATGTTGCTATTTGAAAAACTATATGCGCAGAACTTTGCGGATATGCTTGTGCGATTTGGAAGTATTATAGAAACATGCAACAAAATAAATGGTTATTGGGAAAGTGATGGCTGGACAGATATTTATGAAGATATGGCAGATAAATCAGATCGTATGAATGAGATCGTAGACGATATGTCTAAGTACTATGTGGATATTGTAAATATTACAGAAAGCTATGATGTTGTGGAAGCAATTAATGTGGATATTGGAGAATCTTTGTCGGGAGACGTAATTAACTAAAAGAAATATTGGGTTAAAAAGTAATATTAAGGGGTAAATGATGGACGGCACTGGTATAGAACTATATGTACATCTTGAGAAGCTGGAGGACGAAGTAGAACAATTTAATAACGTCAGTAAAAACTTTGGGGATTACATAGATATGTATAAAAGGCAGATGGATGTTATACGATACAGCAAAATGGCAGATGGGTTATATGACATGCCAGCACTTATAAGAACTTATGATGAGTTTGTGGAAGAAGCTGATCGGTTGAACAAGTTTTCAAAAGCTTTGCAAGATATATACAAAGAGTATAAGATGTGTAATGATACATATACTCAAATGGGTATAGACCTTGGAAATCAATATGCAATTACCCCGTGGGCAAAGACAAATGAAGGAAAGATAGTCATTGGGACGAGCATAATAGTGGGATTGCTGGTGATTGCTATTGTAGCACCAGAGGTTACTGCTGCAGCGATGTCTACTGGCGCAATGACAAGTACAACAGCAGCAACTATGATAGAGACAGTAACGGCAGACATGGCGTGGGGTTCTCTAACAACATCTATGATGAATGCAGAGTATTCATGTTATATGGCATGCAAAAATGGAGAAAATCCTGCGGATGCCTTTGCTGATGCATATATGTGGGGTGCTTTGGAAGGTGGAGCCACTGGATTACTGGAAGGTTTTGGGGAGACGTTGGCTATAGTGAAAAGTGCAAAGACGATGACTAATACTGCAGCTTTTTTACAGCAATATAAAATAACCGGTTATGTAAATGGCGTTAACTTCGCAGTAATGGCGGGGAATTCGGCTTTGTCGACATCCATATATTGCGCCCAAGAGAAATCACATTGTAGAAACGTTTCGTTGGAGGATGCCGCAATTCAATATAAAGAGAATTTTACATATAATTTAGCGATAGATACTGCTGTTGGAATTGGCGAGAAATTTGTTGACGTAAAAAGAACAAAAAGTATAGAAAAAAATAAGGCAATGGAAGGAGAAAAGCGCAAGGTTGGAAAGCTTTCGACAAAAGAGAAAACTGTCCGGAAAATTACAAGTAAAAATGAAGGTTACAGTCAAAATCAGGCTTTTTTAAATGGAGAAAAATCAACGCGTAATGCTCAAGGAAGTATAAGTCCGACATTGTATAAGGATGGAAGTTGTATTGATGTCAGAAGTTATAATATTCAAAATGAAAGTGGAAGGGCAATGCTTATCAAAGATGTCACGACAAGAAGCCAGAAAATGAAAGCAAATTTGCCCACAGGAACAAAGCAGACAATAGTTATTGATGCAAGAGGACGGAGTATATCAAATAGAGATTTAAAAGATCTATACATGAAAGCAAAGTGTGCATTAGATAGCGATGTTGAAATTAAATTTATTAGGTAAGAAATGATTAGAGAAGATACAAATAAAAATATTATTGAAAGATTTCCAAGCATGGAGAGTGATCTCAAATTGCATGCGATTCCCCAACTTAATAAAAATAAAGAAGATATATGGACAGCTATAAAAATATTAGCATTTTATGCGGTTTTGGGCGTGTATGCGTATTATAAATATATGGAGATGACAGGTGAACCGCATACAAGCCCTTCCGTTACAAGATATACGCTTATGCTTCTGGGGGCTGTACCAGTAGGAATAGTGATTGCTCTTGTGGCCTTATATGATAGTATTCGTGATTATTTACGAAATAGACCCTCAAGAAAGAAAATAAAAAAAATAAGAGAGAACTATTTGGAGGATGTTAGCAAGCAGATAATTTCTTACAGAGAAGCCGCTTTAGAATGGATGAACAAACGGTTTGTGCCGGCAGAGAATCTGATAAGAAGAATTATGAGGGGAGAGAAAAAGATTCGTAATCAGGGAGATGTAATGCTCACATATAGACTAGGAACAGGTGATCTGGATATATCAGAGCATATCATACTTCCCAATATGGTAAATATACCACAGAATATTAAGTTAAAGAGAACTTGTAAAAAACTCAAAGAAGAATACGGAATAATACATGATATCCCCAAAGCTATAAGTCTGGACGAGGTGGGATTACTTGGCGTAGTAGGACAAGGTGACAAGAGGAAGGCATACGATATAGTTAGGGCATTGTCTACGCAGATTTTGGTAAGTGAAGTGCCAGAGGATCTTAAGGTTGCATTTGTGTATGATAGTGTTAATAGTAAGGGGTGGAATAAATATGAGTCGTTCACGAGAACTCAGATGGAGACGGGCATTAGTCTTGTAGCAGGCACTCCTGAAAAAAGAGGAAAAGTATTAGACATGCTGGCACTGGCAATCGAGGAAAGAAAGGCTTTGAATGGAGTCGGCGTAGAAAATATGAAACCGCGGTACATAGTGTTTATAGATGATATGGCTTTATTGGAAAATCATAGAATTGTGGAAGCACTGCGTGATGATCTGTGTGTCTGTGCATTTACATTTATTTTGGTGGAGGATTGTATAGAGAAGCTTCCGGGAAATGTTGAATATGCACTTGTTGATTCATCGGAATTTTCAGGAGTCTATTCTATGTCAGATGGTTCATGTATGCCGGTGGTATTTGATAAATTATCAGAGCAAAAATTTGATAAATATATAAAGTACATGAAGAGTGAAAATAAAAACATTGCGGGGAGGTGATTTGTGTTGGAAAAAATAACAGATTATGAGTATGCTCAAATAGAATCCGCTATAAATGGTATATTGGGAATCCGAAATAATATAAGTCAATATATTCTAGATAGTTTATTTCAATCGGCAGAAAGCTTTAACAAGAATTGGAAGGGCGAAGCGGAGACCTTATTCGTAGGTAAACTTGAGCTGCTATACAATGCAATTAGTGACACAAATACCGCAGCATATAATATGGCAATGAGTATGAGTGAGCAGGCATCCGAAATTTATAAAAAACAAAATGAGAAATAATTTAACGGAAAAGGGAGAGTTAATGCAATGGCAGATACAAAGAAATATGGTTGGAATGTACAGATAGATGGTGTTCAATATCTGGTGGAGTACATGAAAGGAAGTATATTTATTAATGGTGGTGAGGCATTCAAACTCAGATCACTGGAGAGAACAGGCACCTTAAGAAAAGATAAACAGTTGAGCTATACAGTTCCGTTAGCAGGAAAAGAACTGAATCTGGTTATAAGCGCAGTGAGTGGTATCAGTCTCATTATGGATGGAATGGATCTGGGAACATATCCAGATGGTGCAGGAGCTAATCAAAAAGCTCCTGCCTGGATAGTAGTATTTTATGTATTATATTTTATAGAATATTGGGGAATAATGGGTGGTGCCATAGGAGGCTTGCTGCTCGGAACTGCGGCAGTCGTGACGTTTATGGTTGCTAAAAGTGAGAAGCTTTCTACGGGCGTGAAGTTGGTAATATGCATAGCATTGTATGTTGTTGCTACTGCGTTGGAGCTGGTTATAAGATCTGCATTAGCAGGGGTGTCTGGCCGGTACAGATAAAATAAGGCCACATACCATATGAAAAATCTGTAAGATATTTCGTGTGGTATGTGGCCTTGTTCTTTATCTTGTATAACTAACTAGGAAATTAGGAAATAGTTCCGTTAGCTGAACATGATATAGTAACTGATTTAGTAACTGTCTGAAGCAGTACGCCTTTTGAGGAGTACTTTTTCCCAACTGTACTAGCAGTTGCTTTGTTGCCAGATCTTGAACAAGAAGGTGTGGCTACCTTCCAGTATGAGCTATTAGAAGTTGCTACAGCTTTAGCGGATGTGCATGTGCTGGAAGAACCTGTATAACGGAATGTTGCTGCAATCTGAAGACTCCAGAGAACGTTTCCGTTAGAATCATTGCAGTATATAGTTTTGGAAGCACTTTTGGTTTTTGTGGCTCTACTCAGAGATGGCTGAGATGGCATTTCCTCGATAACTTCCACAAATGTAAGAGAGTCATCGCTCGTATCTTCTTCTGCGGCCTTAACAGTTGGAACGTTTATTGTAGACAAACAGATGAAGATCATACAACATATAGCTAATAATCTACGTAATTTTTTATTCATATTTATTCCTCCGTATCAGTATTATTGTTATTATCATTATTCTGAGTTTCCGAGCTATTATTTAATTGTGCGTCTTCAGCAGAATCTATCCGTGATTTATCAGATAAATCATCTGGCGTTACACCATCTTGAATGACAATAGTAGTTGATGCAATATCACTACGTCTGGATATCTGCCATTCCTTATACAACATAACTGATATACATATTGCAAAACCCAGTATAACAGAAAGCGCGGTAATGAAAATATATTTCCCATATTTCTTTCCGTTCATGTTGTGGCATATAGTATCTGTGCCTAAATATTCAATATATGTATTGGCACAATCCTTGGGACTTCCAAACTTTTTAGACAGATGTGATACTGTGATCAACTCGCCTTCAAAACTTACTGCGTAATCATACATAGAACTACGCAGCATCTTTAAATATCTCTTTTCCCCCTTTCTGTATATTGGAAACTCTTTTTTAATAGCTTTAATATACTTATCTACAGTTTTTTCGTTTTTTTCATATGCTGAGTTGGCTGAGTTGGTGTTCATTTTCATTCTCCTTTTAATACAATTTCAATATGAACTAATATTATTTTATACTAAAATATCAGAAAATCAATAATGCTTTTGACATTAATAAACAAATTTTGTCAAAATGTGGCTGTTAGTTACAAAAATATAAACAAATAAATTTAGAAAAACAAAACCATTGTTGACAAAACGGTTTAAAAGATGTAATACTAAAAATACAAAATAATTGAATGGAGAAAGATTATGTCGGATAAGATAAATGTCGATACAAGGAAGCTGCACACAGATCTTGTGATTATACAGGACTGTCTGGATCAAAGCACAATTGACAGACGAAACATCCAGAATGATTATCAAGATCTTATTAAAGAATGGAAAGGCCCTGCAGCAGACTCATTTAATACAAAATTTGAGAACAGCGATAGTAAAGTTAAATCCATGTATGAGGATCTTCAAAAGAAAGTGGACTCATTGCTTGATGTATGCAATACGTTTGAGACTTGTGAAAGAAATGTAATTGCTCTGATTGGCTAGGGTGCTTAATAACGGAGGGAAAGTATGTATGTTGAGACGGTGAAAGTACCGATAAATAAACTGGAAACATTTCATGATACCTTGAGCAAGGGGGCAACAGATCTGGGAAATCAGTATGATACGATCATATCAACCTGTGGCAAGATACAGGAATATTGGGAGAGTGAAGGCTGGGCAGATATTTATTCTGATCTTGTATCGAAGATGGATACTATGCAGGCATTTATGGAGGATATGTATTCGTATGGTGATACATTGGGTGAGGTTATAGGAAACTACATCACTGCTGAAGTTGTGAATGGTGATATGACCTCATCGTTACCAGATAACATAATTCGCTGAAGGGATGTAAGCACATGGAAAAAAAGATTAGTGATTTGGACTATTCAGAAATAGCAGCGGCTATAAATGGCTACTTGAATTCAGAAGCAAGTATAAAGCAGTATGTTTTATCTGATTTGGGAAGTGAAGTCGAGACTATAAGAAAAAACTGGAAAGGGGATGCAAGTGACAAATATATTGGAAAACTCGAAAGTGTATACAATGACATATCCAATACATGTACAGCACTTGAAAATTTAGGCGTGGGTATGAGCCGGGAGGCTTCAAATATATACCAAAATCAATAATAGAAGGAAGGATCAAGTATGGGAGCATTTTCAGTAACATCGTCAGAGATGACGAAAAGAACAACAGAGCTTCGCTCGAAAAATCAGTCTCTTAAGAAGCAGATAACCAAGCTCAGAGACAGTAAGGAGGCTCTGAACAGTACATGGGATGGTAGCGCGAAAAAAGCTTTCAGCTCTGCAGTTGAGAGTGATGTTTCACAGATGACAAATTTTAGTAATCTGATAGAACAGTATTGTTCAGCGCTGGACAATATAATAGCTAATTATGAAACTACAGAAGCCACAAATGCAAATACAGTGGCTCAGAGAAAGTATTAAAGGGAGGAAAATACAGATATGTCAGATATGAATTTGAAAGTCACCCCGGCGGAATTGGAGGCTAAGGCTGCTGATTTTAAATCAGTTATGACTCAGACGAAATCGTTGACAGATGATATGATGAATGATGTCACTGGACTTTCATCATCATGGACAGGAGATGCGTCTGCATCGTATATAAACAAATTTAGAAAACTGCAGACGGATATGGATACCATGGGTCGAATGATTAATGAACATGTAAATAATCTTACAGAACTTGCTAAAGAATATACGACAACAGAGAAAAAGAATGCAGCGGCAACGGAATCGCTTGCAGCAAATATTATTTCGTAGGAAAGAAGTGCCATCTCTGATAGCTATCAGAGATGGCATTTTGAGATTGAGGAGGTTATTATGATTGAATTTAAGAAATATCTGCCGATCGGTTCGGTTGTGTTATTAAAGAACGCAAATAAAAGGTTGATGATATATGGAAGACTGCAGAAGGCAGAGGATTCAGATAGCGTAAGGGATTATATAGGATGCCTGTATCCAGAGGGAAATATATCTACAAAACAGACGTATATGTTTGACCATGACCAGATAGAACGGGTATATTTTGTTGGATTTCAGGACCCGGAAGAGTTTGAATTTGTTGACAAATACCTGAATGAGGGAAATAATGGAAAATAGAGGAGTGCTTTTGTATGTAGACCTTGGCAGGCTTGAAGATGAACCATACAGGCTGTCAAAGATATATGATACACTTGGACAGTATATTGATGATATCAGACGTCAGAGAGATATAATATACATAAGCAAGATGGCGGAATCTCTGGATATATCATCCCTGGACAGATATCGTGCTCAACTGGTAGACGAATATGATCGGCTTGGAACTCTGAAGAAGATTCTGGATGAGGCATACGATCTATATAAAGAATGTAATGAAAAATTCGAGGCATCTGGACAGACTCTATGCAACCTATATGCTGAAACTCCATGGTATGAGACCAGTGAGGGAAAGCTGGCTATAGGCATAGGCGTGCTTGTGGTTACTGCTGCAGTGGCGATAGTCTGCCCTGCTGTACTAGGGGCGGCGGCCGCCACGGTAACACAGTCTATAGCGACATCTGCTATTATTGGTGCTGCCACGTCAGGCGTTATGAATGGAATAGCTTCAATGAAATCCGGCAAGTCATTTTATGATGGATTTGCAAATGGTTTTGAATCTGGAGCAATATTGGGTGCAATCAGTGGAGGATTAGGAGCT
>NZ_CYXU01000010.1:0-9611 GCF_001404675.1 Coprococcus eutactus | reverse complement strand
ATGGTGTTATATCTACTGGCAAAGGACAGGGAGGGGGTGGAGGTAATGTTAATTGGAAGAATGGCAAAAAAACTGTTGATGTAAACGGAAAAACTGTTACAATGGATAAAAACACATTTGATCCTGGTTTTGTAGACAAACAGGGTCGAACGAATACACAGAGAATGGAGCAAGGACTGGCACCTATTGGAACAGATGGAAAATCTGTTAATATACATCACATTGATCAAACAGATAATGGACCAGTTATGGAAATAACGGCTACAGAGCATCAGCAGAATTACAGCAAACTGCACACTAATATAGGACAAGCTCCATCTAAGATTAATAGAAGTAAGTTTAATAAGTGGAGAAGAGAATATTGGAAATGGCGAAGTAATAATTTAGATTAGTGGAGGTATATATGAGCTATACAAATTTTATTAAAGCAATGGAGTTAGCACCTAAATGTAAATTTTATACTACAGCGGGGGGGAAAAACGAAGAAGAAATTAGAAAATCAGAGCAAATGCTTAATATAAAATTTTCAAATCAAAGTATAGAATTTTATAAAAAATATGGCTATTTATCATTTTATGGTAATGAAATTTTTGGAATTGACCCAGATGATGATTCAGGAATATTGGAGGGGAATTCTGTTGCTTATGCGTTAAATGACCGGAAAGAATATAACTTACCTAATGAGTGGATACCTATATATAATTTTGATGATGGGAATATGGCATATTTAGATTATTCATATTTAAACGAGCAAAAAGAGCCTAGGGTTATAATGGCATTTTATAATGGTAAGGAATATGAGATAGTTGAAACGTTAGCAGAAGATTTTGGGGATTTTGTTTTGCAATTAGTGCAAGAACAAACAGAAGTGTAAAACTATAAAGGCATGATTTGTAAAAATACATTGTTTACTTAACAACATTTGTTATGAAAACAATGTATTTTTTTATAATTAAATAGAGAAAAACTAAATGACTGTTGACAAAAATAATTGATGATGCAATACTATTGTTTGACAATAATGTAAAGGAGATGGTGTTGTGTCGCGGGAAGATGATGTTGGAGCTGCGGGCGTTGGAGAAGCTGCGAAGGATAGCAGAGATGAGCTTGAAGACATTTTAAAAGCACTTGAAGCTGGTGATTCTGACAAGCATGGACCCAATATGAAGATCATCATAGGTGTAATAGCTGGAATCGTATTGGTTTCAGTTGTGTTAATTATCATGATGGTTAATAGGAAATCTGTTGTGCCTGATTTTGTTGGGTACACAACGGCGGAGGCAAAACAAATTGCCAGAGAGTCTGGTGTAACGCTTGAGGAGAAAAAAGAATACAGTTCTGAGGTAGAAGAAGGATGCGTTATCTCACAGGATATAGCCAAGGGAATGAAGGTGAAACGTAAGGCTTCAGTTGGAATAACGGTCAGTAAAGGCAAGGAGATGACAGTTGTGCCGGAATTTGTTGGTGAAATTCTGGATGATGCCAGAGCTATGGCTACAGAGGCTGGTATAGAGCTTGAAGAAACTGAAGAATATAGTAAGGATGTTGCGGCTGGCTTGATAATTGAACAGCAGGATACACAGGGAACCAGCATAGAAAAGGGGAGTTCTGTAAAGGTCACAGTAAGCCTGGGAGAGCAGACAGTAAAACTTCCTGACTTTGTAGGTATGACCTTGAATGATGCAACTATACAGTGTTCAACCCTTGGAATCACCTTTAGTACCCTCCAGGAGAATTCTGATACCGTTGATGAGAATGTGATCATCAGACAAAGCGTAAAGGCGGGAACTGAGATGACTGAAGATACTCAGTTGTATCTGATAGTGAGTAAGGGCAAGAAGACAAGCTCGTCTGTGGCTGCAAGCTCCGGTTCAGCAGGTGGTGGATCGGGATCATCTGGTGGTTCGGGAACAAATGAACAGGCGGACAGCGGAACATCAAGCGTAAATGAAGATGAGTTTATAACAGAAGAAGAAGAGTGGGGTGATTGATCATGAAAAAGGAGTTAAAGAGAAGGATAATTACAGTAATTGTAGGAGCAGTGATTATGTGTATGGTCAGCCTTGTTCCAGAAATGGTACAGGCATATGCTTCGACGAATGCAGTGTCGGAGGATGCTGGAATCAGGGCTGAATATAATGGTGACAGTGGGGTGCTGACATTGGATGTTTCCACAAATAAGGCGATGATTGACTTTGGACTGGAGGACAAGAAGCCGTGGACTAATTTCAATGTTATAAAGGTTGTAGTAAAGCCTGGAGTTACACATATAGGTAACAATGCATTTTCAGGATGTACAAATCTGGAGTCTGTGGTTATAGAGGGAGACGAACCTCTCACTATAGGACGAAGGGCTTTTTATGGATGTACTTCTTTAAAGTCTGTGGAATTTTCGAAAGGAACTTTGTCGGTGGGGGCGTATGCATTTGCCAGATGTTCAAGTTTGAAGAATGTAGACATGTCTGGATCTCAGATATACGAACTTGGTCAGTTTGCATTTGGAGAGTGCTATAGCATAACCGATTTGAAATTATCAGAGTATACCAAGAATCTGGGAGACTATTGTTTTCAGGGCTGTAACAGAATAAAGAACATAGATATTCCTGATAATTTGTCAAGTGTTGGAAATTGTGCCTTTGCGGGATGCGAATTGTTAGAGCATCTGGATTTTTCGGAAAGACTGACAAAACTGGGCGATTTCTGTTTTATAGGGTGCAAAAATCTTCAATATGTTAGATTGTTAAGAAGACCGGCGGATGCGGATTTTGGAACCGGCTTGTTCAAGGAGGGAAATCCAACCGGAACATATCTGTATACATATGAGGCTGGTAACAACATATATACTCCGGATTCTGATGAGAATGTGATTATCAGGAGGGCTTATAGGTTTGATGAAAACAGTATGAATGTAAGTATTCCGGCTAAGAGTTATTCTTATACGGGAAAGCCTATAAAACCGGTAATTAAAGTTACGGATAATGATGGCTCTGTAGTAAATGCAGATGCATATGATGTTACATACTCGAATAATAAAAATGTCGGAACCGCTGTTATAAAGATTACAGGAAAAAATGAGAATATCGGCACACTCACAATGAAATTCTCAATAGTTCAGGCAGCATGCAAGCTTTCTGTTAAGAAGGATGGTAAGCAGGCCGCAGGTACATATACGCTTCTTCTGAACAGTCGTGGAACAGCATCTATGACCCTGGCAGCTACGACTTCAGGAAATGAGAAGATAAGGTACACAAGTTCAAACGAGAATGTACTCAAGGTCAATGACAGAGGAGTCATAACAGTCACAAAAACGGGTACAGCCAAAATAACAATATGCGCTAATAATAAGACAAAGTCAAATTATAAGCCATGCTCAAAAACAATCACTGTGAAGGTAAGAAAACCTCAGAGCATACAGGTTAAGAGTAAAAAGACACAGTATAATTATAAGAAGGGCGTGAAGAGAAGCATAGGAGCCTCAGCAAAGGGTGGAGTCAGACTTACATATAGTTCATCCAATCCTAAGGTTATTTCTGTAGCGAATAATGGAAAGATAACAATAAAGGGTGTTGGTAAAGCTATAGTTACGATAAAAGCAGGTGATAATGGTGTATATGAGCAGAAGGTAAGAAAGATTACATATTATGTAAGACCGGTGATGTCATCTGTGTCAATTGCCCATAACAGCAAAACACTAAAAGTAACAGTAAATAATCCTACTCCGAATTCAAAGGTTATCGTAAAAGTGTATGAATCGTCAAAGATGAAAAAACTATATGGTAAGCCACATATAAAAACTGTAAAGAAAGGCAAGAAAGTAGTTATTACTGTGAATGTATCAAAGTATAGCAGATACTATCCTGTAATTTATGTGAAGAAAAATGGCGTTGAATCACAGAAGGTTACAAATAGCAGAGGAGATATAAGGAAGTAAGGGGGCATTTCAGATGACGAGAGTAAAAAAACTTATAGCGGCAGTGATGATTGTCTTGGCTATATGTTCATTTGGTATGGTGCAGGCACACGCTGATGAGTCGGATTCGACTGATGCGGTAAAAACCTATTATTGCATAGCAAATTATCCAGTTGGAGTAAGATTAAGTACATCACCAAACGGAAGAGCGCTTGCATGGATAACCATGACCGAGTCTGAAGCAGCGGATGCGTATGTGTATGGAAAAATAGATTACAGTGAGGATAAAGACGAGCTGAAGATACGTGGACTTACCGCACAGTCCATGAGACTCTACTGCGAAAAACTGGCCATAGGCAGTGAGCCATGCAAAATAGACAAGATAATCTCATGTGGAGGCAGTATCATGACTCTTGAGGTTAAGTCTGGTTCATATCTAAAGTGCAATGAAGTCGTGGGGGCTCACCGTTTTGATATTGCTCCAAGCGGACAGGATAATAATGTGTACAAGCCTTCAGCCTTGAATTTATCAGAGGACAGTGCTGAGGTGATCATTTCAGATGATAAACCATATGTATATACAGGCAAGGTGATAGCTCCGACAGTACAGGTCAAGTATGAGGGAAGAGTTATTGAACAGGGTACAGACTATAAGGTCACCTATAAAGACAATATTAATGCAGGAACACAAGCAAAGATTGTGGTGACTGGATGTGGAGATTATGGCGGAGAGATCCAGAAGGAATTTACAATTAAGCCTGCAAATGTGCAGTCTGCATCGATAGATGTGGCATCTTGTGTATATGACGGAACAGCAAAGTTACCAAAGGTTACAGTGAAGCTGAATGGTGCGGTAATGGGCACTGATAACTATAAGATTACTTTAAAGAATAATGTATCGGCCGGAAATAAAGCGGAGGCAGCCATAGAGGGTTGTAAGAATTTAACTGGAAAAGTAAGTAAGACATTTACAATTTCTCAGGCGGATATAACAAAAGCGACAGTGACATTAGCTGCTAATTCTTATACATATAGCGGAAGTTATTTCAAGCCTGCAGTTACAGTTGCGTATGGAAGTGCAAAGCTGAAGGCATCAGATTATACAGTACAATACGCAAATAATAAAGAACCTGGTACAGCTACAGTTACTGTTACGGCAAATGGTTCCAACTGCGTATCAGGAAAGCGAGTTGTAAAGAATTTTAGAATTGAAAAAAAGGTACCGGTGATCTCGTTCAAGAGTCCTATATCAACAACATGGCACAATGCAAATGGAACACATGGCTTTGAGTGTGTTGCACCTAGTGATTGTCAGGGTACATTTAGCTTCAAATCAAGTAATCCTAAATTGCTTGCGATCAATGCGGCAGGTGGAAGAGTTCAGGTTATGAATAACAAAGCATTTGGCAGTGTAGTGATTACAGCTACCTTTACACCAAAGGGAGCGGATGCTGCGCACTATAGTACAAAGTCTATCACCAGAACTATAAAAGTGGTGCCAAACATAGTTAAGATAGCGAATACAGAATCTAAAAAATCAGGACAGTTATATATACAGTGGTCTAATAGTAAGAAGGAGTATAATGCCAGCGAATATAGGATATATTATTATGGCTACAAGAAGGACAGTGAAGATTGTGGACAGATGTCACTATATAATTCAAAGAGTAAGATAACGGGTACCAGTACAACCATAACCGGACTGAAAGCTGGAAAATATTATATTAAGGTTGTTCCTTGCTATAAGTCAGGCGGAAACGTGCAGAATGGTGCCAGCACAAGTGCTGTAAAGTGTGTTATTAAATAGTCGAAAGAGGAAATCTTATGGAATTTATGACTCCTGTGGATAAATATATGATATCGGGTGTCCATCGTATAAGAATAGGAAGTCTTGACGAGAATGAGATTGTGGTGAGAAGCCCGGAAATGATTGGTGTTCAGACCGAATTTGTGGAAAATGGAAATGGATGGATTATATGTGATACTGGCAGTCGTAGCTTGACCGTGGATGGCAATCTGGTACAGTCAGGATACAAGCTCAAATGTGGAGATATTATAGAACTCGGTGCTTTAAGGATAATATATTGTGTGCAGATTATCGGTGTGATTATACAGAACGACTTAAAAGACAGTATTATTGTCAATCTGCCATACTTGGATTCAGAGGCGCTTAAGTATGAGGATGTTCAGGGAAAAGACAGATTTTTTCACAGATCCCCCAGAAATACGAAGGAGCCGGTTATAGAGTCTGTGACAATTGAGAATCCACCGGCAAAACAGCAGATAGAAAAGAAACCGCTCTTGATGGTTATAGGACCAACATTTACGATGATGATCCCTATGATGCTTGGAGGAGTTCTTGCTATGTACAGCTACAGATCATCAGGGAGCAATTCTGGAATGCTTATGTATACAGGTCTTATCACTGCTGCTGCATCTGCGGTTATAGGAGTGTTATGGGCCTTCATCAATATGCATTATGATAAGAAGAGAAATGCACAGGGGGAGCTTGACAGGAGATCTGGGTATGCCAGATATCTGAGGCGGCAGATAAAACAGATAGCTTCTAATCAGAATACTATAAAAAATATGCTCGGAGATATGTACAAATCTCCTGATGTTATAACGCAATATACAGATCAGTCAACTGAATTGTGGAATAGAAACAGGAATCATAAGGATTATCTGGTGGAGCGAGTTGGCCTGGGAACATTGGATGTGTCAGAGTATATAACTGTTCCTAAGATACGAATGGAACAGTCTGATGATGAATTGATACAGATCCCGGGCAAAGTAAAGGCTGTATATTCACGAATAAAGGATGTTCCGCAGGGCGTGGATCTCGGAGCTACAGGTATAATAGGTATAGTTGGAGCGGGAGATAAGAGCAAAGCATTTGATGTGGCAAGAACCATGATTGCACAGATAGCAGCGAATAATTCTTATCGTGATGTAAAACTTGCATTTGCATTCGATTCTGAAACTGATAGCAGTGAATGGATGAACTATAGGTTTATGCCGCATGTGTGGCTCGATGATTATAGTGAGAGACTGATGGCGTCAGATAGAAGCTCAGTGGACGACCTGTTTTTCAGAATTATTGATATTCTGAGAGACCGGGAACAGAAAGATTATACTATAGAGAAGCGACAGTTTACTCACATTGTGTTGTTTGTTGCTGATACTTCTCTGCTGGAAGGGCATGCGATAAATAAGTACATAACAACAGATGCACAGAAATATTCTTTCACAGTGGTAACCTTGGCTGATAAGGAATCGCAGTTGTTGAATGACACTACTTATGAGCTTATAATCGACAAACAGTTTTCGGGAATCCATAGGATGAAGACGGATGAGTATAGCCATGTAGATTTTGATAAGGTGACAGAAAGTCAACTGGCAGCTTTTGCCGACAGAATAGCAGTTATAAAGGTGAACGAAGATGTGGAGGCTGGCGGTATACCCGACAGCCTTACATTTTTTGATATGCTGGGAATACAAAGGCTGGAAGAATTGCGGGTTCTCGACAGATGGAAGACAAACAAAAATTACAACAGTATGCGGGCTGTCATAGGTCAGTCGGCTGGTGGCAAGGACTGTATTCTTGATGTACATGAGAAATATCATGGCCCCCATGGGCTTGTTGCGGGAACTACAGGATCGGGAAAGTCGGAGACGTTGCAGACATATATTCTCTCAATGGCGATAAACTACAGCCCTGATGATATAGGCTTTTTCATTATTGATTATAAGGGCGGAGGAATGGCAAACCTGTTTGATGGTCTTCCACACATGATAGGAGCAATATCGAATCTGTCAGGAAGTGCGATAAAGAGAGCTATGGTGTCCATAAAGAGCGAGAATATGCGAAGACAGAGAGTCTTCAATGAGGCCGGAGTGAACAATATTAATAATTATACCAAGCTTGTAAAAGCTGGTGAGGTAGAACTTCCGGTACCACATCTGTTTATAATAGTGGACGAGTTTGCCGAGCTGAAGCGAGAACAGCCGGAATTTATGAAGGAGCTTATAAGTGTTGCACAGGTTGGACGAAGCCTTGGTGTTCATCTGATCCTTTCTACGCAGAAACCAGCAGGAACAGTCGACGAAAATATTTGGTCAAATTCTAAGTTTAAGCTGTGTCTTAGAGTGCAGGATAAGCAGGACAGTAAAGAGATGCTGCACAAGGAGGATGCTGCTTTTATAACTCAGGCAGGAAGAGGATATCTGCAGGTTGGAAATGATGAAGTGTATGAGCTATTCCAGTCTGGCTGGAGTGGAGCTGAGTATCGGGGAGATGCGGTTTCTGGTGAAGATACACGAACTGCGATACTTTCAGCTTCTGGTTCGGAGATTATAAGAAAGAAGAAAATTGCCAAAGTGTCAAATCCGGCAAACAGCGTAACGCAGTTGGATGCGGTTAAAGAGTATTTGGCCAAGGTAGCAAGAGAAAATGGATATAACAGAGATTATAGTTTGTGGATACCACCAATAGCTAATCCTATATTTATAGACGATATAGATAATGAATATCCGATAAATAAATCAGATGATACATATTCATTGGTGGCAACTATAGGAATGTACGATGATCCATCAAGGCAAAGTCAGAAACCATATAGGATAGATATTGCGGATGCTGGAAATATTGCAATATGTGGAACGAATGTAAGTGGTAAAAGTACCTTTGTTCAGACACTTATTGCATCATTGATAACCAGATATAAAGCTTCAGAAGTGAATATATACATAGCAGACTTTAGCAATAAATCTTTGCGGTGCTTTGAACAGGCTCCACAGGTTGGCGGCTTTGTTAGCGAGGATGATGACGACAGAATTAGGAAACTGATATTCTTAATAAACAGGATTATATCTACAAGAAAAAATATTCTTGGTGGAATAAGCTTCAACTCCTATAAAAAAGTTAACAAAAACGATATGCCTGCAGTAGTGTTCATAATAGATAACTATGCTGGATTTCGTGAAAAAACAGCAGAAATATATGATGATAATATGCAGAAGATTGTTCATGATGGTACTGCATATGGAATATATACGATTGTAACTGCAAATGGATTTGGTAATACGGGAATACCTGGAAGGATAGAAGACAATATATCTGAAACAGTGGCATTGAGCCTGAATGAAAAGTATATGTACTCATCGGTTCTGAGAACAGGAAGAGTGGAGCTTGAACCGGAAAATCTAAAGGGAAGAGGACTCATAAAGGTCGATGGAGAAGTAATGGAATTCCAGACAGCGATAGCTACGGATAGGTGCGATGATATGGAACGTATAGAGTTACTTCGCAATATGTGTGCATCTATGGCTGAAGGAGCTACTGAGGTAGCGGAAAGTATTCCTGAAATTCCAGAAAAACCTACGTGGGAGATATTCAAGAGGCGTAATGATGTTGCTCAGATGTGTAATGGATATATGTTGCCGATAGGATATGACAGTGTAAGTGCAGAGGGATATGGAATAGACCTTAGGAGAACATTCTGCTATACAATTACGGGCAGAGCTAGAACTGGTAAGAAAAATGTTATGCGGTTATTGATGAATGCAGCACTGATGAGAAATGCAGATATAGTTGTTATAGAACATGGTTCCAATGAGTTCAAGCCTGATTCGGAATTGTTGGGAGCAACGTATATAGATAGCGAAGCAGCACAGGCAGATTACTTTACAATGCTGGTTC
>NZ_CYXU01000009.1 GCF_001404675.1 Coprococcus eutactus | reverse complement strand
GTCCCAATGTGGCCGTTCACCCTCTCAGGCCGGCTACTGATCGTCGCCTTGGTGGGCCGTTACCTCACCAACTAGCTAATCAGACGCGAGTCCATCTCATACCACCGGAGTGTTTTCACACTGTGTCATGCGACACCGTGCGCTTATGCGGTTTTACCAGTCGTTTCCAACTGCTATCCCCCTGTATGAGGCAGGTTACCCACGCGTTACTCACCCGTCCGCCACTAAATCGGCCGGAGCAAGCTCCAGCTTCAATCGTTCGACTTGCATGTGTTAAGCACGCCGCCAGCGTTCATCCTGAGCCAGGATCAAACTCTCATTAAAAAGTTTGTAAATCCTATGTCAGAAATCATACTAGCTTGTATTTTTCCTAACCATCTTTACTGTTATTGGTTTGTTGGATCTTTGATATCATCTCTGATCCGACGTTCTTGAAATTCTTTTTTGGAATTTCAGGGTTGTCATGTTGTTAATTTTTCAAGGTTCTTTATGTTTTCGCCTCTCAGCGACAACTTCTAAATACTATCACATTCATCTCTCAATGTCAACAACTTTTTTCATCTTTTTTCAAGTCATTTCGTCAGCTCTTATGAACTGATTTCGTATCATAACCGGGTGATTATATAACGAATAAATCTCAAAACCTGATGCTTTATAGATGTTTCTGACACCGTCTCACGCGACAGCTTTTATAAGATACCACCATCATTTGGCAAAGTCAAGCACTTTTATTGAATTTTACACGAAATAATTTTGGCCACAATACCAAATGATACTGTGGCCATGCTCACCGCTATTATCGTGCTTTATATGATTGAATATTTTCTTCTATATATACTCCAGTGCCTGCTGTATATTTGCGACACCTACCACCTTCATGTCTCCAAGGTCTTTCATCTTCTTCACATTGTCCAGATTGGATCTCGGTATGATACAGGTCTTAAATCCCATCTTTGCGGCCTCGCGTACTCTCTGCTCAGCACCTGACACTCCACGCACTTCGCCTGAAAGTCCCATCTCTCCAAACATGACCATATCAGAAGGTATGGCACGGTTCTTGAAGCTTGATACAAGAGCAAATACTATTCCCAGATCTGCCGACGGATCATCAAGGCGCATACCTCCGGCTATATTCACATATGCATCACAGCCCGCCATAACTATGCCGCCTCTCTTCTCAAGAACAGCAAGCAAGAGATTTACCCTGTTGTAGTCGAGTCCCACACTTGTTCTTCTTGGCAGATTGAAGCTTGACTGGCACACCAGAGCCTGGATCTCAAGCAATATCGGTCTTGTTCCTTCCATTGTACATACTACTACAGACCCGGATGTGTCATCAGGTCTTCCATCCAGCATAAGCTGTGACGGATTCTTCACCTCTGCAAGTCCGGTTCCCTTCATCTCAAATACACCGATCTCATTTGTCGAGCCAAATCTGTTCTTTACTGCACGAAGGACTCTAAATCCGGCATTACGCTCGCCCTCGAAATAGAGAACTGTATCTACCATATGTTCAAGGGTTCTTGGGCCTGCCACGGTTCCCTCTTTGGTAACATGTCCTACTATGAATATGGCGATCCCTGTCTGCTTCGCCATCCTCATGAGTCTGGCTGTAACTTCCTTTACCTGGGATACACTTCCCGGTGCAGACTCCACGTCATCCGTAACTATGGTCTGTATGGAATCTATAACAATGACCTTTGGAGTGTCCTTCTTGACATACTCCTCCACATCCTCGAGATTGTTGACACAGAGAAGCAGCATATCCTTTGTAAAATTTCCGATACGCTCTGCCCTCATCTTTATCTGTGAAAGGGACTCCTCACCTGACACATAAAGTATCTTCTGTCCCATCTCTGACATATTCCTGCACATCTGCAGCAATATGGTGGATTTACCTATACCCGGATCTCCTCCCACCAGCACAAGGGATCCGCTCACTATCCCGCCGCCTAATACTCTGTTTAATTCGCCTATTCCTGTGGTAAAACGCGTCTCGTCGGTGGTCTCCACCTCCAAAATGCTTGTAGGCGCCACGACAGCCCTTCTACCGGACTGGCTCTTGGCGCCTACTGTCACTTTCTCCTCGCAAAATGAATTCCACGCTTTACAGCCGGGACACTGCCCCATCCATTTTGTCGATTCGAATCCACATTCCTGGCAAAAAAACACCTGTTTTCCTTTTGCCATAAATATCTCCTGTGTATGCTATATTAGTCAAATGCTCTCTTAACATCAACCTTGACTGGTCTGCCCTCTTCAAGATCTACGCTTATGCTCATCTTGCCACCGAGGTTGGTCTTGTTCTTGCCAACATATACATCGTCTACGTGAACCTTGTACTCTGTCTCAGGCTCAAGCTCAAGTGTGATGGACGCATTCTCTGGTCCCTCAACTACAAATGTAACATCGTTCTCATCAGCCTTGAAACCATGTACTGCTGTTCCCGGTACTGACTCATATACGAACATTCCGTTCTTCTCAAGCTTTGTGATCTCGTTGAAAGTCTTTATCTTGTAGATATCTCCCTGGAACTCAAAACCGTCCTTCTTGGTCTTTGCTCCAAGCTCATAATTACCGAATTCCAATGACTCCCCCTGTGCATTTATCAATTCATTTACTACTGACATTGATCTTATCCTCCTGTTGTTTTTGTATGATCTGAACTCTATCGCAATAATATCCTGATATATATCAATAATCTCTGTATACTATCCGTTAGTGATTTTCATTATACAGTAATGCATTCTTTTTTTCTACAAAATTATGCATTTTCACCAATATTTCATATTAATTTCTACTGCTTAATTTTCCGCACTTGGCACTACTGTATATCATGCTCACATCACAAATATCTAATCCGACATCATTCCTCTGTCTTTTGTTTCGCTGTAAGTGATATTTTCTCAGTGGTTTTTCCGTCGGTTTCCTTCTTTTTCTTCGTTGACACTGTGACTGTATCACCTTTTTTGACATCACCTCTGAGCATCGCCTCCGCAAGCACATCCTCCACATATGTCTGGATAGCCCTTTTGAGTGGTCTTGCTCCATACTTCTTGTCATAGCCTTTTCCAAAGATATATTTCTTTGCATGGTCGGTGAACTTAAGCTCAATATCCATCTGTGTCTGGACACGGTTCTTAAGTTCCTTTAACATAAGTCCGGTTATATCCTTTACATTTGCCTCGCTCAGGGCATGGAACACGATTATGTCGTCTATTCTGTTCAGGAACTCCGGCTTGAAGGTTCTCTTGAGCTCATCCATTACATTGCTCTTCATCTTCTCATGTTCCTTTGTCTCATCGCTTACCGTGACAAATCCAAGCTGCTTAGGGTCAACTATACCCTGTGCCCCTGTATTGGAGGTCATGATTATGATGGTGTTCTTGAAATCCACCTTTCTTCCCTGGGAATCCGTTATGTGTCCGTCATCAAGTACCTGAAGGAGAATGTTGAACACATCGCTGTGAGCCTTCTCTATCTCGTCAAACAGCACAACAGAATACGGATTGGTCCTGACCTTCTCACTGAGCTGTCCGCCCTCCTCAAAGCCTACATAACCCGGAGGTGAACCTATCATCTTGGACACGCTGTGCTTCTCCATGTACTCCGACATGTCAACTCTTATCAGGGCATCCTCACTTCCAAATACTATATCTGCAAGAGCCTTGGAAAGCTCTGTCTTACCGACACCTGTAGGTCCGAGGAACAGAAATGATCCCATCGGTCTCTTCGGATCCTTAAGTCCGACTCTGCTTCTCTTGATAGCACGTGATACGGCTGTAACAGCCTCCTCCTGGCCAACTACCCTCTTGTGAAGTTCACTCTCAAGGCGTTCAAGCTTCTTTGACTCCTTCTCCGTGAGCTTGCTAACAGGGATCTTGGTCCACACGGACACAACATCCGCAATATCGTTCTCCTGAACTGTGATATTTCTCTGGCTGGAAGACTGCTTTCTTGCATTCTTCTTTGCAAGCTCCTTCTGTCTCGCGCTCACCTCTGCCGCCGCCTCTATATTGCCAGCCATGAGTGCCTTCTCCAGATCGTCGTTGAGCGTTGTAAGCTCAGCCTCCACAGCCTTTTTCTTCTCATAATTATGTCTGTCCGATGAGAATCCGAGCCTCTTTCTGGAGCATGCCTCATCCATAAGATCTATGGCTTTGTCCGGCAGGAATCTGTCTGTTATATATCTGATGGACAGATCCACCGCAGCTTCAACCGCATCATCGCTTATATCGACATTGTGATGCTGCTCATAGCATGGTCTGAGTCCCTTGAGTATCTCCACTGCCTCATCCCTTGTAGGCTCATCCACGTACACCGGCTGGAATCTTCTCTCAAGGGCCGCATCCTTCTCTATATACTTCCGATATTCGTTCAGAGTCGTAGCACCTATCATCTGGATCTCGCCGCGTGACAGGGACGGCTTCAGTATATTGGACGCATCTATTGCACCCTCGGCACCGCCTGCCCCTATGAGTGTGTGAAGTTCATCCACAAACAATATGATATTGCCATCCGATATGACCTCTCCGATGACCTTCTTTATCCTGTCCTCAAACTCTCCTCTGTACTTGGATCCGGCAACCATGCTTGAAAGGTCAAGCGAAAGGAGCCTTTTACCCTTTACAGTATCCGGCACTTCATCGTGGGCTATGAGATATGCTATGCCCTCCACAACAGCAGTCTTTCCAACACCCGGCTCTCCGACCATACATGGATTGTTCTTCATTCGTCTGCTGAGTATCTGCATGACTCTCTCTATCTCTTTTGTACGTCCGATGACCGGATCCATATTGCCCATCCGTGCTTCCTGTGTCAGATCTCTGGAATACTGATCCAGTGTAGGTGTGGATGTCTTGCTCTTATTTCTCGACTTTTTCAGTGCTGCATATTCTCTCTTTGCCGTATTCGCATCGCTTCCACAGGCCAGAAGTATGTCTGTGTACACCTTCTGGATATTTACATTCTCTGATGCCATAAGCTTTACAGCTACACAGTCTGTCTCCTTTATAAGTGCCAGAAGGATATGCTCTGTTCCCACCTCCTGGGAATTGAGTCTTCTCGCCTCATACTGTGAGTCATCGAGAATCCTTCTTGCGCTCATCGTATATTTGTCTCTCTCCCCTGTGACTACTCCACCGGGTTCCAATGTATACTTCAACGCATCTATGATCTTAACTATATCCAGACCATTCTCGTTCAGAATACTGTACGCTGTTGTATCTGCTACAGATGCCAGTGCAACGATAAAATGCTCGCTTCCGACAAAATTCTGTCCAAGCTTCCTCGCCACCCTGTTTGCCTCTTTTATAACTATGTCAGATTCTTTGCTGTACGGTAATTTCATTCAGTCCACCTCAAATCTAAATAATCTAGGATTTTATGCGCTTCATTATAGCATATGTCGTCGTGCGTAAGCGCGATGACCTACGCACGCATCAGCGTGCTTCATTATAACATATATATTACAGGAATACAAAAGAGGTTTTGAGACAAATTCTCTCAAAACCTCTTCCGTAAATATATATCTATAGATTACTGCTCGTCTATAGCCTTACCTATATCATGTCTCATGTACTTGTTGTCAAATGTGATCCACTCTGTCGCAGCATATGCATTCGCACGAGCCTCGAAAAGATCCTTGCCCTTTGCTGTAACACCGAGTACACGGCCGCCATTTGTCACGATCTGATCACCGTCAAACTTTGTGCCGGCATGGAATACAAAGTAGTCATCCTTACCGTCAAACTTCTCAAGTCCATGTATAGGATAGCCCTTCTCATATGATACAGGGTATCCGTCTGATGCAAGAACTACGCACACTGCCGCATTGTCCTCAAACTGAAGATCGACCTTGTCAAGTGTTCCGTCGATACATGCCTCCATGACATCAATAATATCATTCTTCATACGTGGAAGAACTACCTGAGCCTCAGGGTCACCAAATCTTGCATTGTACTCGAGAACCTTAACACCATTTGGAGTCATCATGAGTCCGCAGAACAGAACTCCCTTGAACTCTCTGCCCTCAGCTTTCATGGCAGCCATGGTTGGCTTGTAGATGTTCTCCATGCAATACTCGTCTATCTCTTTTGTATAGAATGGACTTGGGGAGAATGTTCCCATTCCGCCTGTGTTGAGTCCCTGATCTCCATCCTTTGCTCTCTTGTGATCCTGTGCTGAAGTCATAGGCTTGATCGTTGTTCCATCACAGAAGCAAAGGACTGATACCTCACGTCCTGTCATGAACTCCTCTATTACCATGGTATTTCCGGCTGAACCAAAGTGCTTGTCAAGCATGATCTCCTTGACGCCTGCCTTTGCCTCCTCAAGGTCATTACATATGAGAACACCCTTTCCGAGTGCAAGTCCGTCAGCCTTTAAAACTATAGGGAATGTGGCTGTCTCAAGGTACTTGAGCGCTGAATCGGCATCTGTAAAGTTCTCATAAGCCGCTGTAGGTATGCCATACTTCTTCATGAGATCCTTGGAGAACGCCTTTGAGCCCTCTATGATCGCTGCATTTGCACGAGGTCCGAATGCTCTGATACCGGCTGCCTCAAATGCATCGACCGCACCTGCAACAAGCGGATCATCCGGCGCAACAACAACCAGATCGACTGCCTTATCCTTTGCAAATGCAACCAGCTTGTCAAAATCCATCACACCTATATCAACGCACTCTGCAAGTGCTGCGATACCTGCGTTGCCAGGTGCACAATATATCTTGGATACTTTATCACTCTTTGAAATACTTGTAACTATAGCATGCTCTCTTCCGCCGCTTCCTACTACCAATACTTTCATGGATATTCCTCCTAATCTTCTACAACTGCAATTCCATCTTCAACATGTACTTTGCCATGGGCGATCTTGTCTATAACCGCAGGCAGAAGCTTCCACTCAGCCTGTTCCATCACACGCTGCTGCAGAGCTTTCGGTGTATCACCATTCTGTACTTCAACTGCCTTCTGCATGATGATCGGACCTGTGTCAGTGCCTTTATCTACAAAATGGACCGTAGCTCCCACTACCTTGACACCTCTTGCAAGGGCTGCCTCATGAACTTTAAGTCCATAGTAGCCTGTTCCGCAGAATGCCGGTATGAGTGATGGGTGTATGTTGACTATCTTATTCGGATATGCATCTATCACTATCTCAGGTATGACCACAAGATATCCTGCGAGAACTATAAGATCCGCTCCGGTCTCCTGAAGCTTTGCGAGAAGTGCTTCGTTGAATCGAGCTCTGTCCGCGTAATCCTTAGGGCTTACGACCTCCGCTGCTATTCCCACCTTCTTCGCCCTCTCAAGAGCAAATGCATTCTTATTGTTGCTTATGACCGCAACTATCTCCGTATCTGTTATGACTTTATTATCTATGGCATCTATGATGGCCTGAAGATTGGTTCCGCCGCCTGATACCAGAACTGCAACCTTTAGCATAAGTCTACTCCCTTTTCACCAGCTACAACTGTACCGAGAACAAATGCCTTGTCGCCGGCAGCTTCTATAGCTGCAATAGTCTTATCTGCGTCTGCAGGGTCTATAGCAAGACACATACCAACTCCCATGTTGTATGTGTTGTACATCATATGCTCATCTATATCGCCTTTCTTTGCGAGAAGCTTGAATATAGCCGGTACCTCATATGAATCCTTCTTAACCTGAGCACGAACTCCGTCTGGAAGCATTCTTGGGATATTCTCATAGAATCCACCACCTGTGATGTGACTGCATCCCTTGATCGTAATGCCTGCATCCTTCACTGACTTGAGAGCCTTTACATAGATTCTTGTAGGCTCAATAAGTGCCTCACCGAGTGTCTTGCCAAGCTCGTCGTAATATGTATCAAGAGATTCCTTTGTCATCTCGAAAACCTTTCTTACAAGTGAGAAACCGTTGCTGTGCACTCCACTTGAAGCGATACCTATAAGTGTATCTCCAGGCTTAATGCTCTCTCCTGTAATAAGATCCTTCTTCTCAACAACACCTACTGCAAATCCTGCAAGGTCGTACTCATCCTCAGGCATAAGTCCCGGATGTTCTGCTGTCTCACCACCTACGAGGGCAGCTCCTGACTGGTTGCATCCCTCTGCAACGCCGCTTACTATAGTTGCAATCTTCTCAGGATAGTTCTTGCCACATGCTATATAGTCAAGGAAGAAAAGTGGCTCTCCACCAGAGCATGCGATATCATTCACACACATTGCCACTGCGTCGATTCCGATGGTGTCATGCTTATCCATAATATAAGCGAGCTGAACCTTTGTTCCGCATCCATCTGTTCCTGACAGAAGTATAGGCTCTTCCATATCCTTGATCTTAGCGAGACTGAAAGCTCCTGCGAATCCACCAATTCCGCCAAGTACCTCGGGTCTCATGGTTGTCTTGATATGCTTCTTCATAAGCTCCACAGACTTGTATCCAGCTTCAATATCTACTCCGGCATTCTTGTAATCCAATTTCTTATCCTCCTGTTATCTGTTTTGTACAAGGCGCACCGGCACCTTTTCAAATATTCCAATAAATTATAGATTATATCGAATACTTTGTAAAGATTGAGATGATTACAAATTGATAATGTGGTGAACGTGTGATATAATCACAATATATTGTGATTATATCTATCCGCAATATATAACAGTCGATTATACTACAGCAAAAGCAGTTACTAAAGGAGCACCCGCATGACCAACAACAGATTGAACATCGGTATTTTTACATGTCATATTGATAACGATTACGCAACAGAGGTTTGCAAAGGAGCTGAATACGCAGCAAAGGAACTTGACTGCAATCTCATCGTATTTCCGGGCATGTTTCTGAATGCCTCCTTTTATGATCCTGCCAATCAACTGTATGATTACCAGTATAATTCGATTTTCTACTATGCACATCCTGAGTGTCTGGACGCACTTATCATCTCCGTCGGAGCTATATCATCTCTGTTATCGGAGAAGGACATGAATTCTTTCCTTTCCCATTTTGATGGAATACCTATCCTCACACTGGAGGAGAAGCTTCCGGGATATCCATGCATCAGAACAGACAATTCAAGAGGAATGAGGGATGCCATAGAACATCTCATAAAAGAACACAAGAGAAAGCATATATGCTTTGTTGCCGGCAAGGATGACAACACCGACAGCAATCTCAGACTCAAGATATACAGAGAGGTTCTCTCTGAGAACGGACTCAGCGTTGAGGACCGCATGATAATACACGGCGACTTCGCAGAATACTGTCAGGAGGAGACTGCACAGCTTCTGGATGTCAACCCGGATGCCGATGCCATCGTATTTGCAAATGATCACATGGCAATAGGCGGTTACGCAGAGCTCAAGGCCAGAGGAATACGCATAGGAGAAACCATGTCGGTCATCGGTTTTGACGATTCACCATCTTCAGTCAACATGGATCCACCACTCACAACAGTCAATATCAATTCCTGTGAGCTCGGTTTCCGTGCAGTGTATGCGGCGGTGAGACTTGCCCAGACCGGCAACATGAAATCCGAGGCTTTGGATTCCCGACTTATAAACAGAGTGTCCTGCTGCTGTCACCTGTGCACAGAGAGTGACCTGATGAAGGATGGCAGACATTTGCTGGATCTGGATATACCAGACATCATCGATATTCTTGATGGCCGTCTCTTCGGTGAGATTGCAGATTCATTCTACGCATCCAAGGTCATGTCCGCCTACAACAGGATACTCATTGATATAGTATCCGTGATCAAGAGCGACATAGATACGGAGTACCCACAGAACAAGATCATCGATGAACTCAAATGTATTCTCGAATCTGACCTGACCGATTTTTATTCTGTCCAGAAAACAGCATACATGTTCCGTGAACTGGCTTCCATCTTCTCAAGCTGTAAATTGTCTGCCGCCAAGAGTCTCCAGTTCAACAGACTTAACACGACCATAACCAACACCATATCACTCTTCATCTCGAATCAGCTTTACAACACGATATACGAGAACAAGATGATGGGCTGGTCATCAATATACATAACCCGTGACACCCTGACATACGGCGAGGATCTTGGCAAGACATACACATCCATCCTCCACAAGCTTCAGGGGCTGAATTACGAAGGAGCTTACATCTACACCTACGACGATCCTGTGCGCATCACAGACACGGGAAGCTGGATCGTTCCAAAGTCAGTCTTCCTTCAGGCTTTCTTCAACCCGAACAATTGTCAGGTGCTTTTCGGAGAGTCTAGAAGGGTTCCTTCTATAGAGATTTTTGACAACGAATATACATACTATGACAAGCGTTTTACATCCGTCATAGTTCCTATATTTACAAACGAGGATCAACACGGAGTGTTCATATGCAACACAGATGTGGCTCACTTCAGTTCCATATATTCCACCAGCCTGCAGCTCGGTGCAGCACTGAAATATATGTCGCTGCTCCGTGAGCAGAACATCACGCAGGAACAGCTCAGGATGTCTCTGAACGAGATCCACGAGAAGAACGAGCTTCTGAACCACCTGTCGACATCAGATGAGCTGACGGGTATATATAACAGACGTGGATTTATGGAGCGGGTTGAATACTATATCAACATTCCGTCAAACTGTGGAATGAAGGCCATACTTCTCTTCGCTGATATGGATTCACTGAAAGTTGTAAATGACAAATTTGGACACAAGGACGGTGACTTCGCCCTCAAGAACATCGCGAACATCCTGTCCCAGAGTTTTGGTCCACATGATGTCATCGGTAGAATAGGCGGCGATGAGTTCGTATGCTTTGCATTTATAGACGACTCCGATTACGTCACCGAAGTGCAGCGCAAGATCAAGGATTTCTCAGCCGAGCTGAACGCAACCTGTGGCAAGCCATACTTCATAGAGATGAGCGTTGGTGTTACTGAATTTGTCTGCGATGGAGAACAGACCATCGAGGATCTACTCTCACAGGCAGACACGGCACTTTACTCAAACAAGAGATACAAGAGAATGTCCATACTGAAGTAATCTTCAGTATCAGAACAAAGATATATACATAAAGAGAGACAGATATTTATTTCGACTGAAGTAGATATCTGTCTCTTTTTGTCCTATAGGTCTACTTTGCCTGATCCAGCGCTTCATTGAGCTTCTCTGTTCCCGGCAGGACAAATCTGCCCTTCTCGATGATCGGAACTTCAGTTCCATCCGGATGAACGGAATATATTCCTCCTATCTCATCGTAAGGTATTGTTATGTCTGTATGGCAGTTGAAATACGCCTTTGACACATCTGTTTTTCTCAGAATAGAACACTCATTGTCCTTTGCCACGATCTCCTTGCCATCAGGATTGTGGAGCACATTTTCCTCACTCCAGCTATAGCATGTATCTCCCACAGCAAAATGCGGCCCCATCTTCTCAACTATGAGGATAGGCAGTTTATACACTATGTCATATTTGTTTGCCATGACGTATGCTGTCGTATTTGTTCCTATTGCAAACTCTCCTATAGGAAGTGTATCCCTTCCGCCCAGAAGATTCTCCTTTATATACGCCTTGTTCTTCTCCGTATCCGGATAGTTGTCACATGTATAGTCCGCTATTTTTCCATCCTCAAATGTAAGCTTGAGATTCACATATTTCAGGCCGTCCAGGAATACTTCACTTACGTTTAATATTCCGTGGGTTCCGGTGAGCTTCGGTGAAGTGAACACCTCTCCAACAGGTATATTCACATCGGCTACGCAGTTCTCAAAGTTGGTCTCCTTCGATGGATCTGTCATCTCGTGCATCATAACGGTCATATCAGTCACATTTGCTCCCTGACCGACAACCCTCACGTGTTCAGCCTTATCAAGCTCATCTATCATACTCTGATGGATTGCCCTGAACAGATCATTGTCCAGTGTGTTGATCCTGACAGTATCCCTGAATATATCTCTGTATCTATCTCCGATCTCCGGCACAGGGTATGCTATTATAGTGAAGCTGCACTGATCCTGGGCTATATATTCATTTACGATCTGTGAACTCATTGTGCGGTATGAGATCGCAGCCTCCTGCTGTTTCTTGTCGAGCACAGGATTCAGTTCACTGTTCTCCGGCTCAAATGGGTTCTCGCCGAACACCTCGACCACCGCAGGGCCCGCATATACTGAAGCCTCATAGGCCATATTCTTGTATGCCTGTCTGAGCACCTCCAGCTTTCTCTCCATGAGCTTCTTGTCCATGAAGAGTGCCTCATCCATCCTGTGATCGTACTCGAGCTGTCTGTTAGGAACGCTTGACGAATAACCTATCCTGTGTATAAGTCTCCTGTTGATCCTGTTTGCCGCATATCGGTAGCATATCGGCCTCAGACCCATCTGCTCAAACTGCAGTATCGCGGCTCTTATCATCCTCTCCTGTCCAAGGAAATATCGGATATTTACAGTTTTCTTCTTCGAGAGATCTATTCCGGCAGCCTCGAATCCCAGTCTGTATCCCTCGGTGAATGTTTTTGCCATGGCCTCTATCTCTGAATCCGGCAGGGTACTCATGAAAATCGCCGTGTCGATCTCATTTTTTCCAACATACTCTCCATATCTGTACAGATACGTGACATCGCCCAAATCGCTGTTCATAATGATATCCGTCGCAAATGTGAGATCAGGGTCAAGCTGCTCTCTTATCCTGTACGTGATCCAAAACTCGGCATAATCGTTCTCAAAATAATACACAGCGGATTCCAGATCCTTCACGGAAAAATCATCCTGAAACATGAAATATATCTGGACAAACAGCTCCGCAAACAAAGTTATGTCAACCACTCTGCCCTCAAACGCGTACACTGTCATTCCTCTTATCTCGTTGTACACAAATCCCAGAAGCTGGGCGATGCGCTTTATCTCCTCTTTGTCACGGGTGTAATCCTTTGAAAACTCACCCATGATATATCTGTAATTTGCATAGCTTCTATTGTAGTTGTCTCCCAGTATATCATTGTACAGCCCATGGTTCATCGCCTGAAGCTGATCAAGGCTCCTGTCTGGCAGTGCGTCATTTTTTACCAGTTCCAGAACATCTCCTATTCTAGCTATAAATCCGGCAACATGACTGAAATAATCTCTGTACGGCTCCTTTACCAGTGATTCATGGATTATCTGTCTCACACGTTCCATGATAAGCTCATAGCGCTCTTCTATATCATCATATTCTTCTGTAAGATTCTTATAATAATTCATCGCATGCCCTTTCTATAATCCCATCAATAAAAATATAACAGACGCTCCAAGAACTATAACATTAAGTATGATCGCCATCTTCTTGTTTGTTATACCTCCGTTGTCCGCCCTGTAGCCTATGGCCGAGAATACCAGGCCTGTAAATGCCATCAGCATCGCGCTGACCATGAGGACTCCGTACACCCTCTGTACCTTTCCCTGGGTAAGTATGGATTTTATGATGGATATGACCACAAACACTCCGCCAAATCCGCCCAGAAAGTATCCAATTATGGTGTCCGTCGGCAGACCCGGTGTCGAAACTTTGAATTCCTTACTTCTTTGCATGATATCTCCTGATAAGTTTTGCTGTAACGTAATATATACAATATCCTATGACTCCACCAAGCGTATTCATGATGATGTCATCGATGTCGAACACACCCAGTTTGGTTATGTACTGCACCGTCTCTATGGCAAGTGTAAATCCCAGAGAGTACAGCAGAGCCTGTACAAATGTCGTGTTCTTATTTCTCGCCCATCTGAGCAGCATACCAAACGGTATAAATGCGATTATATTGCCATAGAGATTCAGAAATACACTCATTGGCGACATCTGATCACCGTATGTGATAAATCGCTGTATTTCCTGCAGAGGGTGAAGATTGTATCTGCGTTCATCATATCCCCCTCTGCCAAACATATCGCTGAAAATAAGAAAGTAAACGATACAGATTATATAAAGCACAAACAACACAGAGCACACAGCCCTGAGTTTTTTTCTATCTATCTGCTTCAAAATATTACTCCTGTCAGGACAGGTCTGCAACTTTACGCATCTCCATTATTCTGTCAAGAAGCATGTCTGCACACTCTTCCTTTGACATCATCGGAAGTTCACTGATACTGTCCCTTGTAATGAGAGTGAGAACATTGGTGTCAACACCAAATCCCGCCCCTGCGACCTTTAAATTATTTGCCGCAATAAGATCTATATGCTTTGAATCTATCTTCTTCCTTGAATTCTCTATGAGATCCCTCGTCTCCATGGAGAATCCGCAGATGATCTGATTCTGTATCCCCTTTTCAATTCTCTGATTTCCAAGTGCAAGCAGAATATCCTTCGTTCTCGAAAGCTTGATGCTCATGTCTCCATCAGCCTTCTTGATCTTGTGTTCTGCCACCTCTGCAGGCCTGTAATCAGCCACCGCAGCAGCCTTGATGATCACGTCCTGCTCTGTACTTCTGTCCATGACAGCCTCGTACATATCCTGAGCCGATGTTATGTCAACCACATTGACAAATCTCGGCGGTTCTATCTCCACCTTGCCTGTGACCAGGGTGACGTCCGCCCCTCTGAGCATGGCCTGTCTGGCAATGGCATATCCCATCTTGCCTGTGGAGTGATTCGTTATATATCTGACCGGGTCTATGGCCTCACGGGTAGGGCCTGCCGTAACCAGAAGTCTCACCCCGGCCATATCCTTTTCTTTCGCTATGGCCTTAAGGATATAATCCTGAAGAACCTCCGCATCAGGGAGCTTGCCCTTGCCTGTGTCTCCACATGCAAGGTATCCAGTTGCGGATTCCACTATCTCATATCCATATGACTCAAGCTTCTTTATATTGTCCTGTACTATAGGATTCTCTATCATTCCGGTATTCATGGCCGGTGCTATGATCTTAGGACATTTTGCCGGCATGATCGTTGTGCTGAGCATATCGTCTGCTATTCCCCCCGCTATCTTGCCGATTATATTGGCCGACGCAGGTGCCACCATGAACACATCCGCCCTCTTTGCCAGTGCTACGTGCTCCACGTTGAACTGGAAATTCCTGTCAAATGTATCGACCAGGCATTTGTTGCCTGTGAGCGTCTCAAATGTGATCGGATTGATAAAGTTTGTTGCGTTCTCCGTCATGATGACATGCACATCCGCATGCTTTTTCACCAGCATACTTGCCAGATTGGCTATCTTATATGCCGCAATGCTTCCTGTGACTCCGAGAACTACTGTCTTTCCTTTTAACATACTGTGTATTTTATCCTTTCTTCAAAGGCTGTATTCTATAACTCAGCTATAAAGTTGTCAATCAGTCTCGCCTTGCCGAACTTGACTGCCATTGCACAGAGTACATGTCCTTCTGCCTTCTCTATGGACTGCATGGTATCCATGTTGACCATCTCTACATAGTCGATAGTTGCAAGCGGTTCAGCAGAGATGAGCTTCTTCATCTCACCAACGATCTTCGCTGCGTCTCTCTCTCCGTCAGCTATCATGTCCTGACCAAGCTTTACGGCCTTGCTGAGAACTACTGCAGCCTTTCTCTCCTCTGGTGTGAGGTAGATGTTTCTTGAGCTCTTTGCCAGTCCGTCCTCCTCTCTTATGATCGGACAGCCGACTATCTCTATATCAAAGTTCAGATCCTTGACCATTCTCATGATGATGGCAAGCTGCTGGGCATCCTTCTGTCCAAAGTATGCTCTGTCAGGTGTAACTATATTGAAGAGCTTTCCTACAACTGTACATACACCCTTGAAATGTATTGGACGTGTAAGTCCGCAGAGTGCATTTGGAAGTCCTGTCATGTTGATGAATGACACGAAGCCGTCTGCGTACATCTCCTCAGGCTCCGGATTGAATATGATGTCTGCACCTGTGCTCTCACAGAGCTTTGCATCAGCCTCAAGATCTCTTGGATAGCTCTCAAGATCCTCGTTTGGTCCAAACTGTATAGGATTTACAAATACGCTTACAACTGTTCTGTCGTTCTGCTCCACTGACTTCTTGATAAGACTCTGATGTCCCTCGTGAAGATAACCCATTGTAGGAACAAGACCAACTGTAAGTCCCTGCTTCTTCCACTCTTTAACCTGCGCTCTTACCTCATCTATCTTCTTTAAAATTACCATGATCGTTTTCTCCTTTAGTATAACTTCTCTATTACTTCATCGTCTATCTTGTATGTGTGCTCAGGGCCCGGGAATGTTCCGGCATTTATCTCATCGATATAAGCCTTAACCGCACCTCTCATAACATCGCCCACATTTGCAAACTGCTTTACGAACTTTGGAACAAAGTCTGAATACATGCCAAACATATCCTGATTTACAAGCACCTGTCCATCGCAGTAACGGCCTGCGCCTATTCCTATGGTAGGGATGCTTACTGTCTCTGTGACTATCTTCGCAAGCTTCTCCGGTACGCACTCCATTACGAGCATGAATGCGCCTGCCTCCTCAACAGCCTTTGCATCCTCTATGAGCTTCTTGGCTGCAGCCTCTGTCTTGCCCTGCACCTTGAATCCGCCAAATGCGTTGATGGACTGTGGTGTGAGTCCAAGATGTGCACATACAGGTATGCTCGCCTTGACTATGGCGCTTATCTGCGGACACATGTCCTGACCGCCCTCAAGCTTCACCGCTCCGGCACGTCCTTCCTTCATGATCCTTCCGGCATTGACAACCGCGTCATACACGCTTGTCTGATAGGACATAAATGGCATATCTGTGATAACAAGAGCATTCTTTGCGCCCCTTGCCACCGCTGCACTGTGATGTATCATATCATCAACAGTTACAGAGATCGTGTCCTCATATCCGAGGATAGTGTTGCCCAGGGAATCTCCAACAAGAATAGTGTTGACTCCTGACTCATCCACGATCTTCGCCATGGTGTAATCATACGCTGTGATCATGGATATCTTCTTGTCCGTTCCCTTCATCTGCCTGAGTGTTGCCGTCGTGTTCTTCATAATTAAATTCTCCTATTCCGTTCAGTAGATGTATCAAACCGCTATAATCTCTGTCCGGGTGCTTTCTCTCTGCCACCGGCACAAGGCATCTGGACACCGCAGCATATGCGCTCCGTTCATCTCCGCTCAATGCATTCAGATGCTTTCTCACAGTTTCTGTATCGCATCTCTCAACAGGCCCTGTCAGGCTGTCAACCGTTCCCCTGTCAGCCGCAGCTTTCGCATTGCCGAGGAACAAAGGCACTATAGCCCTCTGTGCCTCCTCCGCCGAGAAGCCGCACTGTGTCAGAAGCTCCTGTGAAACCGCCAGCAGCCCTGTTACCAGATTGCTTGCAAACACCGCAGCGCCGTGATACTTCACCTTGTCGGTACCATCAATGCGCACACAGCTATTGCCGAGGGCTCTTATGACAGAACATACCTTATCGACATGTCTGTCATCTCCCTCAACTGTAAAAAATGAATTGTCCAGTTCTTTATAGGATTCGTACTTTGAACTTATTGCATACATAGGATGAATCGAATAACCAAAGGCTCCCGCCTCTGTTATACCTGAGAAAATATCTGATGTCATCGCCCCACTGGCGTGACAAATGATCCTGCCACGAATGTCAAGATCCTTTATACTCTTCCACACCTCTCCTATCTGTCCGTCAGGAACGGTGAGAAAAATAATTTCACTATACTCACACAGCTGCTCCAGGCTGTCGTACACACAGGTCTCGGTAAACTCTGCTGCAAGCTCCGCACTCTGTCTGCTGGCGCTAAAATATCCACCAACCTCCAGGCACAATGCTCCATCCGTTTTCTCTCTGACAAGCTCTCTCTTCTCTGCGATATACCTGCCAAATGTGAATCCGACTTTTCCAGCTCCAATAAATCCAATCCTCATACAATCACCTGCTTAAATCTGTTGTCAGTATCCGTGTATGCGCTTCCTGTGGAAGCATGATTCAGGTACAGCTTCTTTCGAATACCATCCATCCAACATACTAACATTCCACTTTTTAATTGTAAAGTTAGTACTTAAACTTTTCTATTACTTCTTCGTTAGCTTTCATGGCAGCCTTTTCCATGTCTCTACGCTCATCCTGAAGCTTTAATCTGACTGCCTCGTTGTTGACACCGATTATCTGAAGGGCAAGATATGCAGCATTCTTGCTTCCGTTTATCGCAACTGTTGCAACAGGGATTCCTGAAGGCATCTGAACGATAGAAAGAAGTGCATCCATTCCATCAAGAGTTGCGCCTGAGAGAGGTACTCCAATAACAGGGAGAACTGTCTGTGATGCCACAACTCCAGGGAGTGCTGCCGCCATTCCTGCAGCTGCGATTATGACCTCTGTTCCGTTATTGTTAGCTTCCTCGATGAATTCTGAAAGTCCTGCGTGTGCTCTGTGTGCTGAAAGGCATCTCACATCGACCTCCACACCGTAATTCTTAAGAATTGATACTGCCGGCTCAACCTTTGGCAGATCACTTGTTGATCCCATGATAATTGCTACTCTCATTTTTCATTTCCTCTTTTCTTGTTTATTTATATTGCAGCGCAGGCTTATTTTGCCTGCGCACTTTATATAATGTTAGATACTGTTGAGATACTGGTCTATCATCTCGCTGGAGGTCTGGTAATCTCCGGTTCCCACATACTCCTTAAGTGCAGTGAAGAACTCTGTGTCTATATCTCCGTAGGAGTACCTGTCAATATCACGTATAAGGTCCTCCACAGGTTCGCGGTCCCCCGCTCTCAAGAATGCCCTGAGCTCCTTGAGCTTGCTCTTGTTTATTCCATCCCGGACTTCCTTCTCAGCAGGCTCCTCCACATGATTTATCTTTGACATGTACTTGTCTATCTGCTTGAAGAAGTCGTTCATCATAGCTATAAAATCGCGGGTATTATCGCGGGCATACTGCTGGTTTCCGATATTTATCGCAGACTCCAGGTTGGCCGCCTTGCGCTCGATTCCGTAAGCCCCGATATTTGCACTGCTGCTCTTGATGTCATGGATTATATTTTTGTACTTTCTCACATCGTCGTCTATATATTTTCTGAGCTGCTGTACCTCTTCCCGGTACTCATCCCTGTAATTTCTGACAAATGTGTTAAAGGTTCTGAAGCTTCCACCCATGGCTTTGACGGAATCTTCCACGGACACAAATCTTCCAAGCAGGACTGCATCCTCCATATAGTTGATGTCATCATCGGACTGGGAAAGCTCTGTGTCTCTCTCCTTTATCTTGTCCTCCGATATATAAGTCCTCAGCATGGATTCTGCCTGATCGAGCTCTATCGGCTTAACTATGACATCGTTGAAGCCCGATGTGAGTATCTCCTCTCTGGATGTCTCGACCGTGTTGGCGGACAGCGCAATGATAGGCATCTTCTTGTACTCCTCACCGTCAAGATTTCTCATCTCCCTGACGGTATCCAGTCCATCCATGACAGGCATAACGGTGTCGATAAATACCATATCGTAATTCTCCACCATGACCTTATCAAGTGCATCAAATCCCGATGTGGCTGTGTCGCACGCCAGACCATATGTATCAAATATGGTCTTCTCCACCTGTAATGCAAGCTCTGAGTCGTCCACTATAAGTATGCGGGCATCCGGCAGCCACAGATGTGAATTGGCATTTCTTCTCGCCATCTCCTTGCGCTTTCTCTCATTGTAGTTGACATAACTATAATCAAACACTGACTGCTTGATGCTGAAGCGTATGGTCGTTCCTGCGCCATATATGCTCTCTGCGCTGATGCTTCCATCCAGCATACGCACAAGCTCCTTGGCTATGGCAAGGCCAAGACTGACTCTGAACATTCCTATATCTGATCTCTCATAGGAGTCATCCAGCTCAAACAATGTTCCAAGTCTCTCTTCCTTAACTCCAAGTCCTGTATCCGATATCTTGAAGTCCAGATATATCTCATCGTGATCCCTGTCAAATATTCGGGATATCTCAGTCTCCGGTTCCTCTATGAGCTCCGAGAATTCACTGACTGTGTAATCCTCGGCCTCCGCCTCATCTACATCCTCGTCAGCTCTTCTGGCTATACGCCAGTCAATGTCTATGCTTATATAGCCCTCTTTTGTAGTATTTGCGGACCATGCAAATATGTTCTCAAGAATCTCTCTCACCGCCGTCATATCTCCTATGAGTCCGTTCGGTATCTTGTCCTCAATGCTGACCTTGAGATCGATGAGATCACTGTTCACCATGGACTTGAATTCGTCGGAGAGCTCATCTATGAGATCCGAGGCAAAATACTGCTTGTACTCCGGCTCTATGATGTCGTCCTTGAGGTTTGAAAGCTTCGATATTCCATCGGACATATCGAGTATCTCTCTTCCCGCAGCATACATGGCACCGTACTGTGCATACTCATCACTCTGGGTATCCTGACAGTTTCTCATGGCAAGCTCTGAGATGGCGATTATGTTATTGAGTGGAGTCCTTATCTCATGATTAAGATAGTTTACATAATCATTCTTTGCCTGATTTGACTTCTCCGCCTCCTCACTCTTCTTGCTGAGCTCTTCCACCTGCTCGTTCTGTCTTCTGAGAAGCTTGAAGATACTTCTCGCAACAGCTATTCCCACTAAGATAAGAAGAACTATAAATATCACAAGGAGCATCTTTGCCAGATTCGTCTCGAAAAAACCAAGTTCCTTGTCTATGACAAATGTAAGCGGCTGTTCACACTCCACGCCGTCCGCATTTTTTGCAGTTAACATAAAACGGTAAGTACCTCCCTCAAGATTGGTGTACTCGACCTCCATCTTGTCAGTTCCCGTGAGCGTTCTCTTCTCGCTCTCAAAGCCCTCAAGGTAATACTCCACTGATATGTCAGCACGGTTTACATAACTAAGGACTGAGAACTTGATAGTTATTCTGTTGGTGTTCTTCGGCACATCTATCTGTCCGTCAAGATCTGAGAACTGATGCTCAGTTCCATCCACCTCTATGGAGGCAATACGAACCCTAGGAGCTACCTCGTTCACATACTCTGAATTGAGATTTATCCTGCACAGCCCTTCATCGCAGCACACATACACAACGCCTGTCTTTGACACATAGTTGGTTGATTTCTCTGTTATGTTGGATATTATTCCGTCGTTCTTCGTAAAGCTTATATATTCAGGTGAGGCATTGCTCAGTATATCCTTCTCATAATATCTGTATAAACCTCTGGAACCAAACATCCACAGGTATCCCTGATCGTCCATTATGAGATCGTATATACCGTTGGTGTTATCCACGGTGGTGACCTGTCTGACGGTTCCCTCCTGATAATACAGACCATTGTCCGTTCCTATCCACAAACCGCTGCTTCCGCGGACCATACTTGACACAACGCTCATCTTCTGGGTATCATCCAGCTTCATCTTGCCGACAGTATAATCCGTGTCAACTATAAACACGCCAGCGCCGTTGGAACCGGCATACAGCTCGCCGGTCTCGTCTGCGTACAGGCTGATTATGTCAGGGTTATCAAGTCCATCCAGTCTCGATATGCTCTTTACGACATCATCGCCCTCTATCACAGATATACCGTTCTCTGTTCCAACCGCCACCGTTCCCGGCTTTATCTCAGTTATACAGTTCACGGCATTGCTTATGAGTGATGACTCTCCACGGCTGTAGCTCTTGTACTGCCAGTTTCGGCTCACCTTTATTACACCATATATCTTATATGTAGCTATCCACAGATGATCGTCCGAATCCACATACAGATCTCGTATACTTATACCGCTGAGCTTTGATACGAGCTCATTTTCCGCACTCATCACAAGCTTGCCATTTGAATCTACGATATACAGACCTTCATCAGTTCCTATAAACGTGTTGCCATTGTAGCTCGTCACACAGTTCACGATGGAGCTGTCTATGCCGTACTTCATGGTGACATTCTGGAACTTGCTCCTCTCCAACTGAAGAATACCTTTTCTGTATGACGTAAACCAGTAATTGCCCTCAAAGTCTATGATCATATCGCTCATCGACTCGTTAAAGCTCAGTCCCCCGATGGCTGTCACATTACCCTTTGATGAGATATATCCAACACCGTCATCGGCAAGCGCCCAGATGTTGTCGCCATCCGAATATATCTTGTTGATTCCGTGAAGGTTGCCCGTGTTGATGATCTCATTCTTGCCGTCTGTTCCTATCTTAAGAATGCTGTATCCGGCGGATCCATAATATCTGTTGCCATTCTCGTCAACATACAGTGAGTTTATATCGTCGACCCTGTACTCTGACTTGTTGGTTATGGAGACATGTCTTTCAGGATCAACGGTTATCAAAATATCATTATTGGCTATTGCATACACATAGTCCCCATGTCCTGATATATTTCCCACGCTGAGTCCTGACACGACATCATCAGCCAGAGCTTCCGCACCGTCAGATGACAGACGAAATATTCCCGACGAGGCCGCTATCCACAGATTCTTGTTATCGTCCTCGTACATGGCGTTGATGGTCGACACACCCAGATTGTACATCTCGGAAACTCTCTGAAAGGTTCCGTTATCATACATGTAGAGTCCATAGTTGTCCGTTCCAACATACAGCTTCTCATCACTTGTGAGATAAATGCAGTTGATCGAATATTTCGTGGCATCCTCGTCACCGTCCAGTGAGAACAGTGTAAATTCACTTCCGTCATACCTGTAAAGTCCGTTGTCCGTACCTATCCATATGTATCCACTCACAGACTGACACACACAATTTGCCTCTCCACTGTCAAACCCATCGGTATCGGAGAATGTCCTCTGGTTATAATTTGATGTAAAATCCTCATCTGCAAACACACTAAGCCGTGGCCACATCACTGTCGCCACGGCAAGTATTATCACGTATATGATAAGTTTCTTTTGATGATCTCTCATTTTTTCCTCCGAAGATATGTCCGCTCCTACGCCTCTTTGAGGAATGCAACATATCCTTTCTTGGTCTCATATATATCTGCCTTGGATGTCACTTCCCATGGTGCATGCATGTTGAGTACAGCCACGCCACAGTCTATTACCTCCATACCATACAGTGAAAGTATATATGCGATGGTTCCGCCGCCACCGACATCTACCTTGCCGAGCTCGGCTGTCTGGTATGTGATCTCCGCATCATCCATGATCTTTCTTATAGCCGCCATGTATTCTGCATTTGCGTCATTTGATCCTGACTTTCCTCTTGATCCTGTGAACTTGTTAAATACCATTCCCTCACCGAAGATAGCCGCATTCTTCTTGTCAAATGCTGACTCAAATGTAGGATCAAAGCCCGCAGATACATCCGATGACAGCATCCTTGACGATGCAAGACATCTTCTGAGTGAGATCTCTGAGAAGCCACCCATGGCGTTCATGATCTCAGCTACAGTATTCTCAAAGAAGTGTGACTGCATTCCTGTTGCTCCAACACTTCCTATCTCCTCCTTGTCAGTGAGCAGACAGCAGGTCGTCTTCTCCGGATCGTCAGCCTCAAGCATGGCGACAAGGGATGTGTATGCACACACTCTGTCGTCCTGGCCATATGCCATGATCATACTCTCGTCTATACCGCAGTTCCTTGCCTTTCCTGCAGGAACGATCTCGAGCTCTGCTGATAGGAAATCCTCCTCCTTCATATCGTACTTCTTCTCAAGGAGCGCAAGTACAGCTTCCTTTACAGCCTCCTTCTCCTTGCCCTCAAGCGGTCTGCTTGCAAACAGTATGTCAAGCTGCTCTCCCTCTATCACTGAATCCGCTCTCTTCTTGAGCTGCTCCTGAGAGAGATGTATGAGAAGATCTGTAACACAGAATACCGGATCATTCTTGTCCTCTCCTATGTTCACTGTCATAACGTCACCATTTGTCTTTGCAACAACACCGTGTATGGCAAGTGGGAGTGTTACCCACTGATACTTCTTGATTCCGCCGTAATAGTGAGTGTCGAGATATGCAAATCCGCCCTTCTCATAAAGCGGATTCTGCTTCACATCCATTCGAGGGGAATCAATGTGTGCACCGAGTATGTTCATGCCCTTCTCAAGCTTCTTCTTTCCTATATTGAACATGGCGACCGTCTTGTTCATCCACACGGCATACACTTTATCTCCAGCTGCAAGGCTCTCCTTGTTCTTAATGATCTTCTTCAGATCTCTGTAGCCGTGATCCTCTGCCTGTCTGACGATCTCTTTAACGCATTCTCTCTCTGTCTTGCCATTGTCAAGGAATTCCCTGTAGTCCTTACACAGGCTCTCCAGCTCCTTTATCTCATCCTTCTTGTATTTGTTCCACGCATTTTTCTGTGCCATTTTCATTGCCTCCTGTTAATAACTGTACACATCAGTGTCTATATTCCACGCACTCCTGCGCATAGTAATACTGCGCAGGATAACGAGTATAGCTCCCATTATTATAAAGAAAATAATATATACTGCATATGACGGGATCATTGTAAACTTGAAAACAAGATATCCTGCCACACACAAAACAATTGCTATAACAATTGCAATAGCCATATTAAAGAACGCATTCAGATTGCCTCTGAGCGCACCGTATTCATCCTCCCAGTCAAGCTTCGGATGTGTTGAATCGAGAAGCACACCTGTGTATGTGCAAATGCCCGAGCCGAGGATTCCCAGCACAACATAATACACACTGTCTATAACACTACACTCCATATATATACAGAGGATAACCGTGGTAACCGCGATCGTCACTCCGCTGAACAGCATGCTAACCCAGACCTTTGCGCGGATCTGGAGATCATATGTCATCGGGATGTGCTTTATAAATGATATATGGCTTCCCTCTCTGGTGAACGCCGTGGATGCGATACTGTTCATCGCTGTTGCAAAGAATGCCAGGGCGATGACCGCAACCAGCATGACCATGTCAGCCAGGAAAAGCCCTCTTCCAAATGTGTCTCTGAATGCCCTGATCGAATCCGCAGTTGCAGGTATATTGAACAATGCCACAACGAGTATCGGCCATATCAGGTTGACCACAACGCAATACTTCCTGTATGCCGGAGTCCTCACCAGTGTCTTTATCTCCTTTGCCATATATGATCTGAACGGTGTCTTTATGGCAAAGTCCTGCAGCCCGACAACTTCCTTCTGGCGGCGTCCTGACCTTCCGGTGGATGACACAAGGTATACGCCCCTGAGGTACAGCAGATTTCCAAGGAAAAACAGAAGTGCCACACAGCCAGCGTTCACAAGCACAAAGAGCAACATATACACGATGTTGTTACTGCCCAATGCCTTCAGGAACAGCGGAACCGTGAAAAATATATTGTTCATTACCTTTATGAATATATTGTCACCATTTTTAAGGCTGTCTATGTAATTATTTATATTCACAGAGTCCATCTGTGCAAATGACCATATGAAAAGGCCTGCAAACACTACAACCGCAAGTCCCACCATGAAGTCCACATTTCTGAGCAGTTTGAGTTTGCTGAAAAACGCCATGACTATCAGTGCAAATATACCACAGTACACCAGCGGCAGAACCGGAAGTAAAAATACTCCAAGTAATGAGGTTATCACGGATACCGGCTTTATCTCTGCGGCTACAAAGTAACCGATAAATCCACAGAAGAGAACCATAAACTCCATGACGCTCTCGGCAAAATATGCGTGTGTAAACTTGGCGGCCACAAGCTCTGCCGGTTTCACAGGCAGCGGCAGTAAATGATCAAGATCAGATGAAAAATAAAGCAGATTGAATAAGACCATTATACTGAATATAACGCCGAACACCGACATGAGCTGGATAACGAGGTTGAGTCCCTCTGTACAGCCTCCCGCCTCCATGAGTGCGGCAGTCATTATGTAAACTATAAATCCCACAACGATACAGCACGGGATCATGATACAGCACATGGCGATGATTCCCATGACCTTATATGCCTTTGCCTTGTCCCCGTGCTCCGGCATCTCCATATCATTATTCCTGCTTATCATACTGAGCAATATCCTAAAATTCTTCATGCGTCATCTCCACAAATATCTCTTCAAGAGATTTGTTCCTGTGCTGTGTCTCAAGCTCATCCAGAGTTCCCTGGTATATATCCTTTCCCTTTCTTATCATGATTATCTTGTCGCAGAGCTTCTCTGCAACCTCGAGAACATGTGTTGAAAAGAATACACAGTTTCCTGCGTCGGCATGTTCACGCATCATCTTCTTGAGCTCATATGCCGCATTCGGATCAAGTCCCGTCATAGGCTCGTCGAGTATCCATACAGGTGGATTGTGCACAAGCGCAGCTATGACCATCATCTTCTGGCGCATACCGTGGGAATAGCTGACCATCTGTCTGTTCAGGCTGTCCTCCATACCAAAGCGTTCAGCCATCTGCTCTATCCTCTGCTTTCTCTCGGTGGTCGATACTCCATATATATCAGCGATGAAATTGACATACTCAAGTCCCGTAAGTCTGAGAAATATATCAGGATTGTCGGCTATATAACCCATGGACTGCTTGGCCTCCATCGGCTTTTCTCTCATGTCGAAACCATTTATCTTTACTCTGCCCTCCGTCGGCATAAGTATACCTGTCAGCATCTTGATGGTAGTTGTCTTACCCGCACCATTCTGTCCAACAAATCCTACAATCTCACCCTTGTGTATATGGAAACTGAGATCATCAACTGATACAATGTCTCCGCCATACACCTTCTTAAGATTCTCTGCTATTATCATGCGCATGTCCTTTCATCACTATATCGTTTTTGCATACCCGGTCTTATTATATCAATTCAGCGTACGGTTTACAAGTTTACCGTTGTATCAAGACAGAATGAATATATGACCTTCTCCTTAACCTTCATGCCGGTGAGCTGTTCAAGCACATCGGCGTATTTGTCGAGCTGGACATGGTATCTCTTAACCAGCTCCGACGCATCCTTCACGCTGTCTGTCTTGTAATCCAGAAGAACTATGCCGCCATCTTCCTCGAAGTAGGCATCTATGATTCCCTGTACAACTATCGTCTCGTCTCCGCAGTCCTTAAGTGAGCTCATTATTTCTCCGGGCTCCATCATCATGTAGAACTGTCTCTCACGGTACAGTCTGTCCGACTTGCCCGCAGCCGCCATGCGCTGTCCTATCTCACTGTGTATCATCTTATATATCTTCTTTGGTCTTATCCGCTCTCTGTACAGCTCATCAAATAACCCAAGCTCAAACACTCTGTCGACATCCTTCTCCGCATCCGCAACAGTTTTCCCTGAGAAGTCTGCAAGCTCCATGATCTTGTGATAAATGTTTCCTATCTCATTTCCATGGACTATCCTCTCCTCACTCATGAATGCTGGGATTGGGACCTCACTTCTGGCACTGTACTCCCTGCTGGTTAGGATATCCGGTGTAATGGCATCCTCACCGTGCGCCTGAAGTCTTTTTATCTCGGTTATGGACATCTTGCTCTTAAGCCCCGAATGTCTGTAGCCATACCTGAATTCCAGTCCGTTCTTCACATGGTCATACAGTTCTTTGTCGAGCTTCACTTCAGAGGCTTCCACTGTCATATTTTCTGCTTCATCCTGATCAGTCTCAGGAGACATAAAGCTGTCGGCCTCCACCTCGATGCTCTTCACATGATCGCACTCTCCCACATACCTGAGCGCGGTATATATCCAGGCGGCATAGCCATTTGCTTTCATGATAGATGCATAATTCATCCTGTCTCCGATTATATACATATCACAGGCTGCCTTGAATTTGTCTGCATCCTTCACGCACCCGGTCATGTACAACTTTTCCTTTGCCCTGGTTAACGCCACATACAGGACTCTCATCTCCTCGGCATAGGTCTCCGCAACGATATTCTTACTCATTATCCGCTTGAAAAATGTCATTCTTCTTGCTCTTGTTCTGAGGTCGACCTGGTCGCACGCCAGATAATGATCCTGGTGGACAAGCACATTTGATCTGGTGTCCATCAGATTAAACTCCTTGCCGAGCCCAGACACAAATACAACAGGGAACTCCAGTCCCTTGCTCTTGTGCATGGTCATGACTCGGACGACGTCCTCATTCTCACTGACCACATCAGCCTCTGCAAAATCCAGATCATTTGTCTTGAGCTCATCAACATATCGGATGAAGTTGAACACGCCCTTGCTGTTCTCCTCGAAATCATCCGCCTTCTTGATGAGCATGTCGATATTCGCCTGGCGTCTTCTTCCCATCGGTCTGGCACCGACAAACCAGTAAAATCCGGTGGTGTCCAGCACGTATCTTATTATGTCGCTTATGGACATATAATTTTTATTCTTCTTGAGATAGTCAAGCATGCGGAGGAATTCCCACAGTCTGTCCACAGCGTGTTTTTTCTCGCCCACATGGGTGTCCATATAATCTATGACCTTGTCATAAAGTCTGGCGTTCCAGTCCGTGCCGTTCTTCTCGTATCTGCTGCGGTATTCACCCACTATAACCGCAAGCTCCTCCTCATCAAGGCCTACCAGTGGCGACCTTAAGACAGCAGCCAGGTCGTAATCCACGTAGCTGTTATCAACTATGGAGAGCATGCTGACCAGTGTCCGTATCTCAGCAGCATCAAAGTAGCCACTCTCACTCTCAATATACAGAGGTATGCCCTTCTCCTGAAATACCCTGTCAAATATGGTGGATGCTGTGGACACACTTCTAAGCAGTATGACGATATCCTTATATCTGACAGGTCTCCTGTCAGCACCACTTCCAACATACAGAGGTTCACTTCCGTCCACAATATCACGTATCTTACCGGCGATATAATTCGCCTCAACCTCAGGATTGCCATACTCCTCAGATACATCCGCTTCTCTCATATTGTTGTCTATGAGTATGAACTCTGATACAGGGCCATGATCCACGTCATCCGGCTCCGCCATCCCTTCTCCGTCACTTATGGCAAATCTGGAATTGAGCTTTGCGCCCTCATCGTACTCTATGTCTCCTATCTCTCGCCTCATGAGCTGGGCAAATATTGAGTTCACCGTCTTTAACACATTTATCTCACTTCGGAAGTTTCTGGTCAGCAGTATGCTGTTGCCATCTATGTCCGGGTCCGCTATGTCAGCATCACCCAGCCTGCGGTAGCTGTCATACTTCTCTATGAACAGATCCGGTCTCGCCATTCTGAATCTGTATATGCTCTGCTTAACATCACCGACCATGAATGTGTTGTGGATATCCTCACCGTGTCCCGACACACTTGCCAGAATGTATTCCTGCAGAAAGTTACTGTCCTGATACTCATCTATAAGTATCTCCCTGTACCGCCTTGAGACTTCCTTTCCAATCTCTGAAGGGACAGCCCTGTCATCCTCTATTCCATCGCAAAGTATCCTGAATGCGAACTCCTCTATGTCGTGGAACTCGAACATATTCTTGTCCATCTTGACCTTCATCAGCTCATCCATATAAAGCTCAGTGAGCTTCAAAAGTGATGATATCACTGGCTCAGTCATGGCTGCCTGCCTCAGAATGTCATCCACATCCAGGACGACCGAAACTATGTCGTCTATGATCGACTTATACACATCCCGCCTTGATTTGACAAATTCCTTCTTCTCCGGGTCAGCTCCACCGCCCGGGTTCACAAATCTGTCAAATGCATAGCATATACTCCGGCCCTGGGCATCCTTCTCCATCTTGAGTCCCTCCGGTCTCAATGACGATCTGTATATATCTCTGAGTTCAAACAGGTCAACATGCAGGTCGTCTTCCCCGCCACAGCTTCTGAGCATGTGTGTTATCAGCTCAACATCCTTATCCACACGGAGTCCGTACGCCTCAAGGCCATACGCCTCCGTTGCATATTTCTGGCACTCCCTGACCATATCATCCGCAGTTCTGAGCATCATGTACACCCTGTCCGCAAATGTTCTGACCATCGGAAGCCCCATGACTTCTCTTCTCTTCTCCTCCTCAGTGGATGATGTATCCACGGCAAATTTCATGGCATCCGCCGCCTGCGCAAGCCATTTCTTCGGCTCCGGATAGCTGGATATAACCTTTATTATCCTCTCAACGATATCCGGCACGGCACTGTCACTCTCATTTCTCGCAAACGTCATTATCAGCCTGTCGAAACCGGGCACGACCGATTCATCCTCATAGCACATCTCCATGACCTGATCCATCACGTCGTGCTTTATGATCTTCATCTCCGTGTCGTCCGCTATGCCAAATGCACAGTCGAGCTCCACCCTCGCAAAGTATTCCTTCACTATCCTAAGGCAAAAGCTGTCTATGGTGCAGATGTCAGCATGGTTGATCAATGTCATCTGCTTTATAAGATGCTCGTCATATTCGCCCTTCGCCATCATCTCATCTATCTTTTTCTGCAGTGCCTGTCCTATCTTCTCCTTCATCTGGGCCGCTGCCGCATTTGTAAATGTAACGACAAGAAGCTCATCCACAGATACCGGCTCGCTTCCCTCTATTCTGTCACCACGCGAATTTCTTCCGGCCACCATCTCTATGATACGCTCCACGAGCACCGCCGTCTTACCTGACCCCGCTGCTGCAGATACAAGAAGATTGCCATGCCTTGTGTCGATGACATGCGCCTGCTGGTCTGTCCACTTTATTCCATTGTCAGTCTTCATATCTTTTCCCATGTCATCATTCCTCACTTATCTCTATATCGAACTCAGCAGCTCTCTTCACTATCTGTTCAGACAGTTCCCTCAGCTCCTCAAGATGCACCCTCTCCTCCGCAAGCTTCCTGCCGGTGCTCTCGAGAGTATCCCTCATCTTCTGTGTTGCCTTATCGCCGCGGTCATCTACCTTCTTCTTTGCATCCTCATACTTTTTCCGGGCGCTGTCACATGACTTAACGGCCTTCTCCATATCACCCCTGACCTTCTTGTATTCAGTCTTGATATTCTTTATATCCTCAGCTTTGCGGCTGTAATTTTCCGCCTCGCCCCTATAGATCCTGGAGTATGAATTGCCTGAATACTTGCTGTCAAATGCACATATGCCCTTAAAATCACAGTATTTGCACGCATTTGCCTTGCCCTCATTGACCGGATTTATCTCGATGCTTCCCTCAGCTATACTGCCGGCAAGCCTCTCTATGTTCCTGCGGTTCGCCTCCATGAGATCTGTTATAAGAGTCTCCTCAAGTCTCTGTCCGTTCTTGAGTGTCGCTGAGCTGTTGTCCATGACCTTCAGCGCCCTGTTATCTCCATTGTACAGGCCTGAATATCTGGACTCCTCAAGTATCTTCTTCTCGAAGGTGTCCACAAGCACTCCCCCGAACACCTCGTCATCGGCCGCAAATCCCATGCCGTCATCGGTGTATCTGATCTTATCTCCCATTGCCGTCACGTCACATGCCGGATTGTCAAAGGTATAATACAGAAGTCCGCCCACATGTATACCACCAGGTCTTCCAAGCTGTGCCATCCTGCGCTTTTCAAGCTCGCAGGCTATGGCGCCGTATGTCACGAGCTGCATCTGGAGTCCTCCGAGCACCTTGTCTATATCCAGCTTCTTATCAGATGACTTGTAATCTATGATCTTGAAATAAGCATCCCTGTCATCCGTAAATTCATCTATTCTGTCTATAACTCCCTTAAGGCTCATCGTGAGTCCATTTGGAAGATTGAATATATATCTGTCTATGTTGTCTGCATTTTCCGATGTGTTGAACCGCCGCTCAAAATTCTCCGGATCCATCTCCCCACATCTGATAAATGTGCGGAGCGTCCTGGCTGTCCTCGACGCAACATCCGCCAGAAGCTTTTTCATGTATGCCGCTCTTGAAGAATCCTCAAAGTACAGCCCGGCTTCATCCTCCGCAGATTCATTTGCAAATTCCACCGCCTTCTGTTCCAGCTCCGCCTCGTCCAGATGTACCCAGTCGTTGTCCCTGAACATCCTGACAAATGAGAATATCTTCTCCATGGTGCTGTGAAGTATATTACCAACATTTGCAGCGCCTATCCTGTATGTCTCCCTCTCTCTGAGCGAAAGTCCGTATGTCAGGAAATACTTGAACTGGCACTCAGCATACCGCTCAAGCTTGGACACACTCTCCACCAGATTCTCTCCATATATAAGGCGTACAGTATCTGGAGACAGATTTTTTGACGAGTTAACATAATTCTGCCCGAAGTTAATCGATCTGAGCTGTCTGCCATATCCCATCTTCGAAAGCAGTTTTCTGACAGCGTCCAGCGTCTCCCCGGCTTCAACGTCATCAGAATGTCTGATGATGTATCTGAGCGCTCCCGCCGCAGTCTCCGGCATCTGACCGTCCACATCATACTCCTCCGTCCGTATATCCGGGAATATATTCTTTATCCTGTCTATCAGGTATGACGGCTTCATGGACTTGAGATCCTCTCCGATCTTTCGGCACAGCACATAGATCATATCCGATGCCTTGGTGAGCGTGGTGTATATATAGAACTGTTCTATATACGCATTTGTCTTATCTGATGGAGCCAGCTCTATACCGTAGTCCTCAAGACTCTGGCGGTCTGCACCGGAGAGTATCCTGCCCTTCTTGGCCGGTTTCGGAATTATGCCTTCGTTCACTCCCGCCATGAACAGCACCTTTATATGGTTGAGCCTTGATCTCGTCATATCGCCGACCACCACGCGGTCTATAGTCGGAGGCACTATACCGATCTCCATATCCGCTATGCCTGCATCCAGGATTCCCGCATATTCTTTTACGGTAAGCTTCTCATCGCCGATTATAGCCTCCATCTTCTCAAACAGGGCAACAACCTTGTCAAATATCCTTCCGTATGCATCTCCCTCATCCCATCTCTCCTGCTCATACAGCACTTTCTTATGAGCCTCAAGCTTACCGCACACATCAAGCTGCGCAAGGAAGCTGTAAAGAGATTCCGTATATGTTCTCACTGTGTTCTTGGAGCCAGGGCTTGCCGGCTTCCACACATCGATACATTTGTCCGGGAAAAGCTCCATGATCTGGGCTCTTATAGACTCCATGTCTGCCGCATAGTCAGGATTCCTGTCATCGGTTATCTCCTTCGTCCAGCTCCTGTAACCCCTGAGATTCCTGAGAAGCACATAGTTCTCCATCCTCTCAATGTCGTCCTGATCCACACCGGTCATTCCTGACTTTAACAGTCTGAACACGCTGTCAAATGAGAAGTTCTCCGTCATCACACCGAGGAAAGCCCTTATGGTGTCTGAGCACGGATCTCCCTTAAGAGATATATTTGCATCTATGAACACAGGGATATCGTATTCCTCCATCGCCTGACGGTAATACCTTGCCACATCCTGCAGATCACCCGCAACCACAGCTATATCCTTATAACGGTATCCCTTGTCCCTGACAAGCTCTCGTATTCTTCCCGCTATATACTCAGCCTCGTCTGCCGCCCTGTCCACAGCGACCACATGTATGTCTCCGTCATCGCCCGTGACTCTGCCATGGGGGTATCTGAACAGATTGGCCTCAAGTCCGGCAAGCTCCATGCTTTTCTCGAATCTGTACGGTCTGCGATCCTGACACATAACGACATTATCCAGTATGTCCACCTGCTCATCGCCCGCCATTCTCACAAGCGCCTGCACGGTCTCCTTGGTGAGTCTGAACAGCTCGTACTCCTTCGGCTTTGTGAAGCCTATCTGGAACGCATCTATCGTAAATACAAATGTCATGCTCTCAACGCGTGTCATGAGCTTCCTGATAAGATCCATCTGTACCGGTGTAAATCCTGTGAATCCGTCAAGATACAGATGGCTGTGCGCCAGCATATCCGACCTGTCCACGCACTCAGCTAGCAGCTCTATGAGCTGCTCCGCAACTATATAGCTGTCATCCCTGTTATACTCCTCAAATCTCTCGTATATAAGCCTGATGTCATGCATTTTTCTGTATACCAGACTGTCCTTATCCAGCTTGTCCATGACTGCGTCGATCGAATCCCTGTCAACCGCATACTGGAACAGCTCAGACATCATGGATTTCATCTCATCTATAAAACCCATCTTGTTGATATAGCTTCCATAAACAAGGAGCTCGTCCTGTGACTCTATAAGTATCTTCTTGATGAGCATGCTCTTTCCAAAGTCCTCCAGAACCCTTCCCGGATTCACTGACAGCTCATCGAATACCCGGTACGCAAGCCTGTTGAAGCCTATGGCATCTATGTTCATTGTTCCATGCCTCGGATGCATGGTCACTATATCTCTCTGCGCCTCCATGGAGAACTGCTCTGGAACCACGTACAAATAATTCAGGTCTCCGTGAGCCATCGACTCCTCTATCAGCTTCTTTATCACATATTCTGTTTTTCCTGAACCGGCGGGTCCCAGTACAAACTGTATTGCCATCTGTATTCTCCTTACACCTCAATATACTGTTATCTATGCTGTTTTTTCATCTGCTAATAATTTTCTCATAAAATCGCTCTCTTGTGAATAAAATATATAAAAAACAGGGAGAGCAAATAATGTCATCAACTAAACTTATCGTATTAAAATCAAAAGAACTCATATACACCGCCATACTGCTGGCACTTGTGATCGTATTTGTCATTATACTTATCACCATGTTCCGCGGCAAAGATTCGGATGACACCAGTGGTTCAGCCAGGAGCATCGCAACCTCAGCCCAGACTGATCCGTCTCCTAAGCTCGACGAGATACATTACACACCGGGGACATACTCATCTTCCCTTGTTCTGGGAGAAAACACTCTGTCCGTCATGGTCACTGTGGATGAGGACTACATCACAGATGTGTCATTCAAACAGGTGGATGAGACTGTGACCACCATGTACCCACTTCTTGAAACGGCACTCGAGGATATCAATACTCAGCTTCACTACATATCTTCCGTGGACGATATAACACCTTCCGGAGACAGCACATACACTACCAGACTTATCATAGATTCCATACGAAATGCCCTGAAGGATGCCGTGATCAACTAGCTGTCACGGTGCTTTCTGCAAAAACAAAAGGACATATGACCGTATATATCTTGTATTATATACGGTCATATGTCCTTTATTTATCCCACCGTTTATACAGTCGTTACTGCTTTGCAACTATGTTATCCTTATCCTTGAAAATACTGCCTCCCGGCACATATCCCCTGACTCTTGATACAGGATAGATGTTGCTGAATCTTCCTATTACGGTTCCAGGATTGAGGACGCTGTTGCAGCCAACCTCAACATTATCTCCGAGCATTGCACCAAACTTCTTAAGTCCTGTTGCAATGTCAAAGCTCTGTCCGTCCACATTTCCCTTAACGTGAACCAGAGTCTTGTCAGACTTCACATTGGACGTGATGCTTCCGGCACCCATATGTGACTTGAAGCCGAGGACTGAATCTCCCACATAGTTGTAATGAGGAACCTGAACGTTGTTGAATATGATGACATTCTTGAGCTCTGTTGAATTACCTATCACACAATTCTCTCCGACCAGTACGCTTCCTCTGATGAACGCACCCGGGCGAACCTCTGTGCCTGCACCTATGATTGTTGGTCCAAGAATGGTTGCTGTTCCATACACCTTACAGCTCTTGTGGATCCACACATGCTCATCCACCTCATTGTACTCATCCTTGTCCAGGCTCTTTCCAAGCTCAAGTACGAAATCCTTGATAAGTGGAAGCGCCTCCCATGGATAGATAAGCTTCTCAAGAAGAGGCTTTGCCATGGTCTGATCTAGGCTGTAGAGCTCCTTTATTGTTACAACTGACTGTATATCTTCCATAATAATAGTCTCCTTTTCTATCACATATAACTGATACATACTATGTTATACACCTTTGAATCAGTATGTGCAATCACTGTGTATCCGCATTCTTCTCCGCCTTTGCGCCTGTTCTGGCTGTGGCTCTTGTCTCCTTCTTCTGGGCACCTCCGCCCTTGGCGTAGAACACCTTCGTTTTGTCGAATACCCCTGTTATTCCATTCTGGTTCTGTATCTGCTTCACAAGGTTTGTGTATTTGGTGACAAATGTAGTCATCTTATCCGTGTATTCCTGCTTGGATATCTGACCTTCAGCGACACCCTCAAGCCCCTTTTCCCAGCTCGCCGTCAGGTCCGCTCTCAGCAGACCGTTGATGGAATAATATACTATATCGTATATTATCTCCCCAAGGAATGTCGGGGTCACTATCTGTGTCTTCTTGTTCAGCGATATATATTTGTTCTTCTCCAGCTTGGTGATGATCCCGTCTCTTGTGGCACTTGTTCCGATTCCAGCTCCCTTGATCTGCTCTCTGAGCGCCTCATCCTCTATGAACTGTCCTGCATTCTCCATGGTCAGGATCAGTGATCCTGAGTTGTATCTCTTAGGTGGGGATGTCTCGCCCTCCTTTATGTCGATTCCCTGGACGCTCAGCTTGTCACCTTTCTTTATTTTCGCAAGCCTTGCTATGAATTCAGGGCTGTACTTCACATCATCCTTCTTCTTGGAAAAGCTGTTGGCAGCCACCTTGAGGTAACCATCGTTTATCAGATATTTGAAGTTGGCAAACAACTTCTCTCCATTCTTGGAGAGTGTCATTGCAACCTTCTGGTACTCTGCAGCAGGGTAAAATATGCTGAGGAATCTCCTGCATATGATCTCATATACCTTGAGAGCTGTAGGTGCCAGACTTCTAAGTGCTCCAAAGCCCTGTCCGGTAGGTATGATGGCGTAGTGGTCGGTGATCTGCTTATCGTTCACATATTTCGTCTTTGCGATTCCCTTATATGTGCCGCTCTCCATGGCCCCCTGTGCAAATTCTGCCACAGGCTGGAAATTCTTAAGTCCCGATATGTTCCGTCCTATCTCCTTTGCCACGGCCGTTGACAGCACTCTGGCATCTGTTCTCGGATAGGTTACCAGCTTCTTCTCGTAGAGCTCCTGGACTATCTTGAGGGTATCGGACGGACTGATCTTGAAAAATGATGAACAGTCATTCTGAAGCTCTGCCAGATTGTACAGCATCGGAGGCTGTTTCTTCTCTTTCTTGTGCTCCACAGCCTGGGCCACAGCCTCGGGCTCCCCTGCCTTCAGCTCCGCCAGAAGCTGCTCCGCTGCGGGTCTCTCTTTAAATCCATTCTCCTTATACAGAAGAGGCGACTCGAAATACTTTGTGCCCTTCACTGCCTTCCATTCTGCATCAAATGTCTGTCCTTCCTCGCCCACATTTGCAACGAGTCTGTAGAACGGAGTCTTTACAAACTCCCTGATCTCACGCTCTCTCTTCACTATTATACCGAGGACACAGGTCATGACACGGCCCACGGCTATGACACATCTGTCCATGCCGAGATACCTCTGGACTACATTTGAAAACTTCAGCGACAGCGCCCTTGAAAAGTTGATACCCATAAGGTAGTCCTCCTGGGCCCTAAGGTACGCTGAGTCGCTGAGACTGTCGTACTCTGAGAGCGGCTTCGCCTCACGGATTCCCCTGAGGATCTCCTCCTCGGTCTGTGAATCGATCCACACACGGCGTTTCTCCTTGCCGGTTACGTGAGCCATGGAATCCACAAGCCTGTATATGTATTCTCCCTCTCGTCCTGAATCCGTTGCCACATAGATACAGCCTACGTCATCGCGGGTAAGCAATCCCGCAACGATATTGAACTGTTTCTTTGTGTCAGGAAGAACTTCATATTTGTATTCAGTTGGAATAAATGGAATAGTTGAAAGGCTCCACTTCTTAAGATTCGGATCGTAGACCTCCGGGTAGCTCATGGTGACCAGATGTCCGACACACCATGTGACAACCGCTGTATCCGACTCCAGGTAACCATTTCCCGCATTGCCCTTCACCCCCAGCACGTCGGCAAACTGCCTCGCCACGCTGGGCTTCTCTGCTATATATAAATTCTTCAAATTATGCTCCTATTCTTTCAGCATCCGCCACACACATGATCCTGTTTATGCCGTGGCCGGTGCAAAAATACATCACAACACATCTGTATATAATAGCAGAATTTGTGGAGGGGGGCAAGTGGGGACGGAGGTGCCTGCGCCTCCGCTTCGCACTTCTCCACACGCATTGCGCGTTAATACCGAATTGCTTCGCACTTCGTGCTCCCGCAATTCTACGCGGCATTCACACTCCGGCCTATCGGCCTTCGTGTTCATGTCGCGTCATCCCGTCAAATGCGCTACATGCCGCGAGCAAGCTCTCGCATGTGCGCGCTTGACGGGATTTTAACGCGCAAAAGCACCCCGCCTGCGACATGCGCAGACAGGATGCCTCCAAGCTATTTATATGCAATTATGAAGGATTTAACAAACTTAAAGGTTTTACTGCTCGAATAACAGCTGCTCGTATGTTGGGAATGGCCAAGCTGTCTTTGGAAGTTCCTTCTCAAGTTCATCAGCAGGCTTTCTCACTGTGTCAAATGCTGCAAATACTGTGTTGTGGAAGTACTTAGCCCAAGCCTCTGTATCTCCCTCGTAATCTGCTGCCTTTGCAACCAGCTCCTCAAGGGCTACTGTGGCGCTCTTGAGCTCTGTGAGTTTCTCTGAGATGGTGTTCAGAAGTGATACCTGAACTGTAGGGGCAATTCCAAGAGCCTTGATCTCAGCAGCACCCTTTGCAAGCTCTGCCTGATATTCCATAACTGCAGGGATGATCTCCTCATTGGACATCTCTATCATGGTGAGTGCCTCGATGTTGATCTTCTTTGCGTAGTTCTCAAGCATTACATCAGCTCTCGCCTCAAGCTCTGCCTTATCCATAACTCCAAGACTCTCGAAGATCTTAACGCTCTTATCTGCTGCAAGATAAGGAACAGCATCAACCATGCACTTGATATTTGGAAGACCACGCTTTGCTGCCTCCTCAACCCACTCGTCTGAGTATCCGTTGCCGTTGAAGATGATTCTCTGATGTGCTGTGAGTTCTCTTCTGATGAGTGCTTTGCAGGCTGTCTCGAAATCGTCAGCGCCCTCAAGCTCATCTGTCATCTTCTTAATCTGATCTGCAACTATTGTATTTAATACCATCATTGGAAATGCGATGGACTGTGTTGAACCAACCATTCTGAACTCGAACTTGTTGCCTGTAAATGCAAATGGTGATGTTCTGTTTCTATCTGTGGCATCCATTGTAAATGTAGGAAGTGTTGATGCACCTGATACATATGTCTTGCCCTTTGGTGACTCTGTAGCCTCACCCTTCTCGATGATCTGCTCAACGATCGACTGGAGCTGCTCTCCAAGGAATGCTGAGATGATTGCTGGAGGTGCCTCATTTGCGCCAAGTCTGTGATCGTTTCCTGCTGATGATGCTGAAAGTCTCAGGAGCTCAGCGTTGTTGTCTACGGCTGCCAGAACTGCTGCAAGGAAGAACTGGAACTGGAGATTTGTCTCAGGATGCTTGCCTGGATCGATAAGGTTCTCACCCTCGTCTGTTGAGATCGACCAGTTGTTGTGCTTACCTGAACCATTTACACCGGCAAATGGTTTCTCATGAAGTACACACTCAAGGTCATGCTTTGCAGCGATCTTCTTCATGGTTGCCATAACCAGATGGTTCTGATCTGTAGCGATGTTGGTTGTTGAGAAGATTGGAGCAAGCTCATGCTGTGCAGGAGCAACCTCGTTGTGCTGTGTCTTTGCAAGGATGCCGTACTTCCACAGCTCCTCGTTCAGCTCTGTCATGTATGATGCGATCTTATCCTTGATCGCTGCGAAATACTGATCGTCAAGCTCCTGTCCCTTCGGAGGCATTGCTCCGAAAAGTGTACGTCCGCAGAGCTTAAGATCTGTTCTCTTTGCAAATTTCTTCTTGTCGATCAGGAAGTATTCCTGCTCAGGACCAACTGATGAAGTAACTTTCTTGGCTGTTGTGTTGCCGAACATTGCAAGAGCCTTGAGAGCCTCCTTGCTGATGGCATCCATTGAACGGAGAAGAGGTGTCTTGTAATCAAGTGACTCTCCTGTGTATGATGTGAATGCTGCCGGGATGCAGAGGATGCATGTTCCCTCATCTGTTGTCTTTACAAATGCTGGTGATGTACAATCCCATGCTGTATATCCTCTCGCAGCACATGTCTCACGAAGACCGCCTGAAGGGAATGATGATGCATCCGGCTCTGACTTGATGAGCTCCTTGCCTGTGAACTGAAGGATAACACCTCCATCACCGACTGTGCTTACAAATGAGTCGTGCTTTTCTGCTGTTGTCTCTGTAAGTGGCTGGAACCAATGTGTATAATGTGTTGCACCAAGCTCCATTGCCCATTCCTTCATGGCAGCTGCAACTGAGTCTGCGATTGATGTATCAAGAGGCTCTCCCTTGTCAATAGTCGCCTTGAGTGACTTGTAAACTGCTTTTGGAAGTCTCTCTCTCATGACCTGATCTGAGAATACGTGTGAGCCAAATACGGCTGAAATTTTGTTCATCATAATTACTACTCCTTTTCCTGATTAAAATGAATCCTTAACGTATCCTCAAAAAAAGAGAAAGGTGTCCTCCTTCTTGAGAACACCTTTGTCCATTTCGTATCATCTAATTGTTGAATATAAAATACTCCATATTCTTTCAAAAATCAACCCCTAATTTTAGAAAATTTATAAATAGGGTTTCAAATACTCCACCAGTTCATAAACCTTTGTTCCAGGTGATGAATCAGCTGGAGTTCTTCCCGCATTTGTTTTATCTAATCTTTTTGCATTATTTATTGCTACGTCAATATAAGGTCTTAACACTGAATACATATCTGATCTATTCTTCGTGTACTCCCCTTTTCCTATATTCGTAAGCCACTCCGTCAGCTTAGGCCAATACTCAGACCGATGTATGTCTGCCTGATAATATCCAAAGTGTAAAAGGAACCATAGCTCTATACACTGATTAGACCAAATTGCATGAAAACATATCTCACTATTGGTATTCTGTTCACACAGTGTCATGGTTTTATTGATATGTTCCGCAGGAAAATCGTCTGTGTCATACACAACCCATACATGTCTATAATCATTCGGACTTTCAAAAGCCTTCCTTTTAGCTTTCTCAAATAAGCTGATCGTATTGTCACCCTTTCCCTCTATATCAAGCTGAATACGGTCTCTGTAACTTTCATTTATTATTCTTCGTATTTCATCAAAATATGCAGGTTCAGTATCTGTTCCTTCCGTGACAATCAAATGATATTCTGGTTGCAATTTTACCTTTTTACTTCTTCTGCCACTAACCCAGTCCTTTCCCAAATCAGACTTCTTTAGAGGTTTTAAGCTCAATACCATTCACCCCCAAGCATATTCTGTAAATATGGATCCGCACCATACCGACCTTCCATATACTGCTTATCATATGCAGCGGTACTGTTCACATGCCTGTCATCTTCATCACGTACGTCATACAATGAATAAATTTCGCTTTCATGCTTGTCATCTAGCGCAGCAAACCATATCTCATCACGTCTGAACACTGTATTCTTCATTGTCGTCAAATCATGAGATGTGAATATCAACTGAGCCCCCATCTTATTATAATCAGGATTCTTGAATAATTTGATTATATATTTAAGCAGTTTAGGATGAAGCTTTGCATCCAGCTCATCCACTACCACAAGCCGTCCTTCCTGTAACGCCAGCAAAAGAATCGGAAGTGCTGCAAGAAGTTTCTTTGTTCCATCAGATTCGACAGCAAATGGTAATTCATAGTATTCCCCATCCACCATTCTTCCTGTATATAACTGGCGCTCCTCTGCATTATACCTATAGTCACATATGTCTATATCAAGATCGTTTAAAACTGTGATTATCCTTCTCTTTGTCTTTTCCTCATCCACCAGCAATACACGATTGTCCACCTCTGGTATCGCATAACTTTGAACGATACATGACTCAAACCAGGTCATAACTTCAGTTATAACGTCCAGATTATAGTTGATTGCCAAGAATGACAAATACGGCATTCTTGGATTAACCATCTTGTTTATTCCGCTCTTGCTTATGCTTGTTCCAAGTTTTATCTTTTCTTTCTCCCTTTCGAAAACTGTACCGGTACGTTTCCCTCCTATATTACGCCAATATAAGCTTTCTGAAATTATTGATCCATCAAGCACTGCAATATAATATCTATACTCCCTCTCACTCTGTCTAAAATATATCTGAAACTCTGTCGGTTCAGTCTTGGAGTCATTATCAAACAAAAATGGCACGCATGAGACTCCATACTGTAATATGAGTCTCTGTCTGTTTTTCTCAAGTTCAGCGACAGGCCTCACAACCATAGATATCAGACAGGCAAGCGCCTGAAGCAGATTGGTTTTTCCTCCACCATTTGGTCCATATATAGCACTTACCGGAAGAAGTGCCACATCGGACTTGTCCGCTTTTAATAAACTTTCTTCAAACTCAGGAATAGCTGCCGCCTGAAAATCAAACTCAGTTTCAGTTCTGTATGACTTAAAATTTTTAAAAGAAAAAAAGCATAACATGGACTTCTCACCTCCCAATTATATAATATATATTATTATATAATACGTCAGTTTTCAAGTTTTATTCCACGTTATACAAATTTATTCTGTATTTTTTGCTTTATAATCTCGTTGTATGTATTATATTCCTAATTCATATAAATAACACGTTATATCAAATATAAACCACTCTGTCCTCCTCCACACAGTAGCACGCCAGCTTTCCGCCCCTATATCTCTCACCATTTCCACAGTCGAGATCCATATAGTAAGGCGTCTTGTAAACGTTGTAAGAATGGTCTTCATTGAGCCTGTTCGTCGTCACATGTCCGCAGAACACATACCTGTCAAATGCCTTCTTATCCGAAAACGGAACATTGTGGATATCAGGTGAGATGAGAAATCTGTACTCATCTCTTCTCGCTGCATTCATAATAGACTCAGTGATATTGATGGTCCTGTCAGCATTTCTGATGTATGAGCCGCAATGAATACCTGAATGAGTAACAACACAATCTCCGTACTTCGGAGACTTGATCTCAGTATAATGTGGCAGATGTGCAAGATACCCATGCAGCTTCATCTGACCATCCACATTGAGCCTCTTGATAGCTCTGACTGTTCCACCACCGCCGAATATGATCCACTGTCTCTCTGACATGCTTCCCTCTATGTACATCTGGGCAAACAGTTCATGATTACCCTTTATGAGCTGCATCGAACCATCCACAAGATAGTCCGACATAAACTCAAGAAGAGAAATTCCCTCATCGTTCCAGTCAAATATGTCTCCCATGACTATCATGTGGTCCACGGCTGGATCAAAGCTTATCTTTTTCAACATTTTTCTGAATGACATGACATCTCCGTGGATGTCGGATATGAGATATAACATTTATACATCCTTTGACAATCGTTCTATCAGTCCAGCCTCTTAATAAGCTCCTCATATATCTCCTCCGCCACCGCCAGCTTATATGCAAGTCTTGTCTGCTGAGGCGGGAGCTCCACATAATACTCTTCCACATCACCATCTATATCTATGGCAAAGTATACCTGTCCCGGAATCGAAGCGTCTGGATTTGCCGGATCCACATTTCCCATGGTTCCAGTCACGCCGATCCCTATATTCGCATTATACGCCTTTCTACACGCCTGCGCCATTGAACCTGCAGTTTCCTTTGAATAGACTGTATACTTGTCTATGATCTCTGCGGGAACCCCCTGCATGATCTTCGCCTCATTGCAGTAGGTGATAAATGCACCTTTCAGCACTGCAGAGGAACCTTCCGTATCGGTGATGAGGGAAGCTATCTGCCCTGATGTGGCGGATTCCATGGTGGTGATGGTGAGGTGACGGGAGATAAGAAGTTGTGTGAGATTCCGATAATTCATTCTGATCTTATTCTCTATATTGCATTCACTCTCCATAAAGCGTCTATTCTCCTTCTTTTCCTTTTCACTTTTAGAATAGTAACTTTCCTCAAATACGTCAAGCGGGATGATATACTATTACTGAAGCATATCCAACCCCAATCCGGTATTGCATTTTGTTTTCCCAATATGGACATATGTATTAAAAAATTGCTTCTCCTTCAACTCTCTCGGACTGTTTTCAAATATAAGTGTAACAGATTCTTTTACTAGTTTTCTATAATACATTAAATTCCGAATCATCCCTTGGCAACAATCAATCATTATATCAAGGATTGCTAAAATATCTGATAATTCTTTTCTAAACTTTTTCCTGTATAATTCGATATCGCTATTATCTTTAATTTCTCCAATTAATTCAAATGAATTTTTCTCGTTGTAGCAGGCAATCACGCCCATATTTCCAGAAAGTTGAACTCTTGTACGTTTTCCCATTTTCTTCAAGCCTGAAATAAACTGAGGGGTCAAAATAGAATACGCAAGGTCATCCCCCGATGCATTAACCTCAAACCGGTCATCAAATACGCGATCTCCCGTTTTCAAGTAGCTTGATATATTGTTTTTTTCATCTATGTATACGGCCTTTCTATTTTGCCTCATTTTCCCAGAATTACTCTTGCCCATTATCTGTACAAATCCATTCACGCTTTTACTCAACGCCATTGTCATAAACTGTCCTGAAAACTCTGTAATAGTAGTTTTCAGGTTGTTTTCATTTGCAGTATAATCCTGACTTTCTGTTTTCAATTCAAGATCACTGTATGTAAATTCTACATTTCTGTATATTCCATGAATATAATCTGAACCTGTTGCTCTATTATAAGTTGGAAGAATACTGCATTTTTTTAAAAAAGATTCATCCACATAACCACTTGGCGAATAATCAATAACCTGAATTCTCTCCTCGAGAACCCCGAGCACAATATTCTGTCCTATAAACACCCTGAGGTCTTTCATTTTTTTATTACACAGTATAGCAAGTAAGAAGCCAATAAATATGCATACTACAGGCACCACTCTAAAAACAGTATCAATAATTGGACCATATATATCAAATATTACCCCCACAAACGGAAGGAGTATTCCCACTAACGACAAATACATGGGGATTTGTATTATTTTGATATTTCTTTGTTTTGCTTTTATTATACTCTGCATTTCTTCATCATTTTTATAATTAACTATCTGCTTATTCATATATACTCCTTGTTCCGTAATAATCAATGATGCAACTGGTAAACTTTTTCATTGACATTTACACATTGAAGCAGGATTTTTCATTGTGGCTGCCATCTTCTATGAAAAACATTCTAAATCCCAATATCATAACCGGAACCACCTCGTTCATATGCAGCAAAAGTGTCACTGCCGGCTTGATAAATCCCAGTTCCGCCAATATAGCATATATGATCAGAAATGCTTCTATCATATATATTCCAATCACAAACGTTCCACGTCTGGCAGATACCTTCATAAGCTTTGCTGCAGACAGAATGACAGCAATTGACAAAATAACAAGCAATATGAACCACAATATACACAAACCAATCCCAGCCTGATGTTCAATTATCGTAATATTATATCTTGCTCCAAAAATTCTGTCTGGCATACTTCCAGCCTGATCCAGTTCATCCATGATCGAAGAACCTGAAATCTTATTCTTACTGGTAAATACATCATCACATCCGGCAAATATAAGTATAGCTCCACAAAGCAGTGATAACAGACAAGTCACAATATTCAACCTGTGCTGAACAGCCATGTATAGAATAAACATAATCGTTTCTGCGCATACAATAGCAAATGTGAGATCATCTTTGGCCATCACAAGTTTTACACTCACAACATTTGCAAGTTCGATAAGAAACCAGAACAAAACTCCACTCCAACTTTTCTTTACAAGGTCAACGCCCTTTACCATAACCACAAAAGCTAGTATCGTTATCACCACAGCATATATTTCGTCACTTCCCGAGCCGAATAATCCCCAATGTCCTCCATCATCGAGTCCACTGTCGGTATGTATTGAAAACGTCACACTTGCCCAGCAGATGGCGGCATACAGAAGCGTAAGCACAAACAATGCCGCCGCATCTCTAAATTTCTTTTTATCTGTAAAAAGCGATCCACAATAACGCACTGCGCCATATGTCTTATCACATATCTTCTCAAGCGGCAAAACAAAAAGTATCGCCCCTACAAGAATACATATAAGAATGTTCCTTATCTGGCTGACTGCACCTCCGCCGCCTATGTATCCAGCCAAAAATGTATTCTCCGTTCTCGTCATTATTCCCCACATGGCCGCATAACATATAGCTGATATCACAAATGCCGGTATTGCCGTTTTTAGAATCTTCTGATCGTATTTTTTCATCTTTCTCCGCCTCCATATATCAGTTTTTCTACCTGTAAATCATCCTTTTTTAAAAGGTTTAAAAAGGCTTAATAAGGTTAAATAAGGTCACCGTATACACTGCGACCTTATAAGTTCCTGCCTTATCTCCTCATTTGGCACAAATGCAGAATTACTCTTCCTCTGATAAGCCAGATATCCAAGATGGATCAGGCAAGTGAGAACATCATCCTTATTCGCAAAACTTACTATGGCATTCTGAAATAATACCTTCAAATAATTCAGTATTATACCAATCTTTTCACAAGCTCCTCATAAATCTCCTCCGCCACAGCCAGCTTGTACGCAAGCCTTGTCGGCTGAGGTGGAAGCTCCACATAATATGCTTCCACATCGCCATCTATGTCTATGGCAAAGTATACCTGCCCCGGAACTGAAGCGTTCGGATTCGCCGGATCAACATTGCCCATTGTTCCAGTCACGCCGATCCCTATATTCGCATTATATGCCTTCCTGCACGCCTTCGCCATGGCACCTGCAGTTTCCTTTGAGTAGACTGTGTACTTGTCTATGATCTCCGCCGGAACTCCCTGCATGATCTTCGCCTCATTGCAGTAGGTGACAAATGCCCCTTTCAGCACTGTCGATGAGCCTTCCGTGTCGGTGATGAGGGAAGCTATCTGCCCTGATGTGGCGGATTCCATGGTAGTTATGGTAAGTCCTTTGAAAATAAGTAACCTGGTAAGTTTTCTATAGTTCTCTCTTATATCGTTTTCGCTGTACTGTTTGTACTCATTCACTTTATTATCAATCATAGATTAACACCTCCTTATCCATAAGTTCTGTATCATACTTTTTCTCATTTATCTGAGTCAAAGCTGCAAGTGCTGTATCCTGAAGTGTATGTTCGTCTTCCTAGTTTTCATCCTCATCACTATCATCATCTGTATGGTCCAAATCATCAAAATCATCAAGATCCATACATTCATCATTATATTTCGCCTCCATAATCTTGTGGATCTGCTCATACTCCTCATTTCTGATCTTTATAAGTCTACTATAAAGTTCACTATAGTTTACCGGTTCTCCCTTTTCCTTTTTCTCATCCATAAGCTTATCAGCTTTTTCTACAAAATCAAGAAAGTCGTGAAGTTCCTCTTCACCCTCATCTTTACCGTCACGAATCACCAGTGCTTTGTGTGCCATGTCTACTTTTATATCTGTCAGCCTTGTCATTTTCACTAAAGCATTAAGCTGTTCCTGAAGGCTGAGTATCTGAATCTCCAATACTTTTCTATCATACCCACTATCGATTATCTCCTGATCAGTATTTATGAACCTGCACTTCAGATCCGGCTGTGGCTTAATGGGAATGATCAATAGTCTGACAGCTATAAACACTGCTATCATACTACCCATGTCAAATAATGAATGACTGCTGAAACTGTTGTCCACAATTCCTGCCTTTGCACATATTCCAAATATCAGAAGTCCCAAAACACTTACATCTATCCATATCAGCATCCACATTCTTTTATGTGAATAACGTTCAACTATCTTCGAAGCACATGCCAGCAGAACGATAATAAATGCCAGCAATGCAATCATCCATATAACAACTGACGAATTCAACGGTTCGCCCACAAACGAATAATCACCTGATACATTTCTGCGCAATCCGTTCTCGAATCTAACCAATACAGGAAGTACAACATAGCCATAAGCTATCCCCAGCATCACACTAATGATTATATAAATCAGCCATTCTACTATCAACTCGCTATTATATAATGCATATATAATAAGCACTTCCACAGCTGCACCGAACAGCACCATTAGAACCCATATGGCATATCCAGTCATCTGCCAGGCAGAAGATAATGAAGTTTCAAATAACATATCTGCTTTTGCACAAATCCGGTTTGCATATATGTATGTAATAACGGCAAGATAAATTACCGATAGGATCAACCATACAATACCACTCTCAAAGAATTGCCTGCATATATAACATACTGCAAGACTCAACGCAATCACGCAAAATATGTACAAGCCTGCCCGACTAATCTTCGTATAAGGGATATAACAAAAAATGGCAATCAGCGAGGCAACCACAAGTATGGTAACTAAAAACACTCTTGATTGCCTAAGATTCGGATTTCTCTCTTTACAAATATAAAGATAAAATTTATACATGAGTTCCCACGGGATCAAAATAAATACCATGCCGATGACTAGCATCTGCCATTGATCCCTAATCCACCACGGCAGGAACTGCACATGTCCGGTTGCTTCAGCGTTAAAACTGGATACTCTCTTGAATATAATAAAGTCTTTTACCACAAATGCAGCCAAAAGCAGTACTATGATAGCTGCTGCTTTTATCTTGTAACTTCTGGATGTTATTGGCTGCTTCTCCTTGTAAGCTTTTTCATCAAACTGGCAAACTCTGTCATCAGCATCTAACATCTCTTCTGATGTATCATTCGTTTTTTCAGTTGAAGTTCTGCTTGAAGTTTCATTTGAAGTCTCTGTTGAATTTTCATTGGTTTTGTCCACTTGCTCTCTCCTTTTTCTCGTTTTTTTGTAGTTAGTTTTTGTCTTATTAAGGCAAGAATTTCACTATCGTTGCACTATATGCCTCTCCTCTTTTGTATTGTGGCTTATAGAATCAGGTGCCACTTTTTAATATATTCAATTATACACAGAACTTAATTACTTAACAAAGTAAGATTGAAATCTGCTGCTCTGGTGACTTCTTCCCGACTTCAAGCTCGGCAGTCTTCAAATGTAACTATAAGCATTAAAATCTGCAGATTAGTCAATTAAAAATGCATCGCTAAGATGGAATGCTAAAATAAAAAGCACTAAGATAATACAAAGGAGAATAGCCATGAAGATGAACAAAATCAAAAAAGCATTAGGTATTTTACTTATGACTTGTGTATTGCTGTTTGCATCCATAACTCAAAGCAAGGCAGCTACCGCAACTATGACACAAGCTGAAAGGAAAGTATATACCAAGTGGTTACTCAACGGAATCACCAAAACTCAATACGGAACATATTACAAAAGCAAAACCCAAGGAATAATGTATGATCCAGAATTCTATGTTTATGACATCAATGGAGACGGACACAAGGATATCATAGTAACAGGTCGTTTAGGTCTCAGGACTATGACTTATTCTGAAGTTTATATGCATGTGGATGGTAAATATAAAGCTGTTCCCGTTATAGGAAGCCTGTATCCAAGTTGTTACGATCGTGCCATTATTTAATCTGTTATTCAGATCACAGCTTTGATCTTACAAGCATAAGAGCATATCCTAAAAGATTTCGTCCACGCCAATTTCTCATATCAAATCTTCTTTCATCTTTGATAGATAAACCAATTCCCCATACACTATCACTCGCTGCAGCTTCCGCAAGGATTGCGTTTCCTGTTGCCTTTAGGGCTTTTCTAAGCGCAATGTTCTGTGTGAATTTCGCCATCAATCCATCATATATAATAATCTGTCTCAAACCATTCCACACATGATCATTGTAGCCTGAAACCTTACGTCCCAAATCTTTTATCACAGCTACGTCCCTTGTATTAAGAATCTGTACAGCTATATTCTTATCTCCAAAACACATTGCTTTGCTGTACATCATATACTGTTCCATTGAACTAAATCCAATACCATCCACTATAAAATCCGAATAATACCAATTACTCATATATCCCCATTCCGCATCAGGTGCATGAAAGCAAATAATATTCATAATTTTATCCCCCATTTCCATCTCTCTTGTTGTTTCCTATCGCTATTTTCCACAATCTCTTCTCATATCCTGCAATAAAAACCATTGCTATTTATATAATGACATTTCTCCTACACCACCATAATAATAAGAATCTAAAAATCCACCTCTAAATCCATCAAAATATATTACAATATCTTCTATTCCTGTCACGTCTATCGAAAAATATTTAGGATCATATCCTGAAACCAAAGTGTCCCTATACAGGTCATTTCCATCACCATCTCTTATAAGTAAAAACACCGGCGAGTCACTTGTTGCCTGATTATCCTGCTGTACAAACATAGTACCTGAAAGCCTAGAATATTTCCCACCAATATGATATGCGAGACTGCAGCCGCCACCTACCAGGCAATTATTATGACCATTTCCTGCATCATCATATACACCATCTTCAAACTCTAAGTCTCTATTAGACCACCCTGAATCAGCGATTTTTTCAGCTTGCTGCCATTCACCTTCCTCATATGGCGTGAGACTACTCACATATACCGGTTTATAGGCTTCTATAATTGTATTTGCCGCCGTCGAATTAAACAGCCCATTTTCTGAATCAGCCACATATTTTTCAAAAGAGTCATACCCCTCACTATATAGCAAGTTAAGGGCCTCATTCTCAACATTCTCTGCAATTTCACTTATGTACATATCCTTTTTCTTTTGTGTTTTCTTATATCCATCTGGATACTCCGACTTCTCATCACACAGTTCAATTACACCAGCTAATTCATCATACTCACCATTTTTATAAAGTTGATCAAGCTGATTGTAATAATATGAACCTATCTCATTGAGATAACTATTTGAATCCTTGTAATCCTCTATCTGCATGTATAAACTTTGGGCAGTCTCATAATTTTCTGCATTATAAGCCTCACATGCCATTTCATACGTTTCTTGTCGTGGATCTTCTGTTGCAATTTGTTCTGTTGTGACTTGTTCTGTTGTAGAAACTGCTGATATCTGCTCTGTTGCTGATGTTGATTCGTCAACTGACTCTCGCCCATTCTTCATCACTACGCACACTATTATAACCAGTACGGCAATCACAACAAGAAGTCCGACTTCCAATATTATAAAGCGCATATGTCTGTTGTTTTCTTTCCCAATAGAAGCTGTTCCGGTCGTTGCAATATTTTTCTTTTTATATTGTTTCCTATCTTCTACGCTTAAAGTTGACACCGTTGGATATCGTTTGTCCATATATTACTTCTCCCCTCAGCCAATCAATAACCTATTCCTCTTTATTCACTTTAAATATAACATTACAATTTGATTCATTATACTGCGACATATCCAAATTGCCTTTCTTGCCTTCTAATTCTGATAGTATCGCCCCTAGATGTCTCAATTTAAACTCAAAGCCATCAATATTTCCCATTATTATCCTTATACCATTCCTATACAAAACAAAACCAAACTCATACCTTACCCGATCAAACTGCATATCATACTTATTTATCAACTGCAACACAGTAAGTATATCATTCAAAACTGTGGCATCTTCGGTATTGAGTTTATATCCTGTTTGTACACTTTCTACATGAACCCCATATATGCACAGCACATCATCATATATTTCATTTGTCGAAGTCTCAATTACAACACCATTTTGATTAATATAAGTATATTCGCCAGCGTGCACTATACAACCAACTATTTGGTTGTCATCATATTCAGACTCACTAACTGTATTCTGCTTTAAATCATTTGCCATCTTAATATTTAATCTCACGACCATATTAACTACAACAACTACTAATATACACACAATTGCCAACGCAATTTTCGATGTAACGGATGACGCCGCCGACTCTTTCCCCTCATTCACATTTGGCTCAAGCGATTGATCTTGTTCTTCATCTATTTCATTTATATTTGACTCTTTATCTTTTTCCCGTGATTCAAGCACAGCTTCCACCATGCTATTTACCTGAACCTCGCTGAACACTTCAAGAAGCTTCCTCTTGCAGGATTCTATATCTTTATCATCTGGAAAACCATCACACTCAAGTAACTCCGCCAACCCATTATCATACATCATGCCACATATATTTGCTTCCTTATCGAACCGTGGGGCTGTCTTTTGTATAAGTGACACTACGCTAATTTTATTTCTATAGATATTATCTTTAAAATATTATTCCCGAAGTACATATAGGAGCACTTCTTTGAAGCTCGTCGTGCTGTGATTTTTTTTGTCGTTTGTATACCGTCTTTGATCCTCACAACTCAGAACCGACAGTGTTGGATACCTTATATCCATCATATACTCCCCTTCATGCTAAATATCCCTATTTCCTGATCGATCGCAATTTCTTGCAACAACCTATATAATCTTTTGTTCCGGTGGCAGTTCCACCTATTCCATGATTGATTGCAATTTCTTGTAATAACCCTAATCAACCTTCAATTCACTATATGAAGACCGAAGTTCGCTTTTGATCTGTTCTATCGCTTCATCTGCCGAGGATGTGTATCCGTGATTGTAATCCCATGAAGCTGTTTGAAACATACTGAATATTGTATAGTCATACATATTTGATTCTCCGCCATTTATTTTTAACGCGTTTTCTTTCCACACTTTAAGTGGATTTGCACCAGCCAGTATGTCAGCATTGCCATAACCATCAGATATTGCTTTGTCTATCGCCGCAGTATTGTTCACAAAATCTACATTGTCGCATTGCATCTCATACATAACATCTGTATCACAGCATAATGTATATAATACAAGTGCAGCAAGTTTCTTGTTCGGACAGCTTGCTGTGACTGTCAGATATGTTCCGCCCCAGTAATAACTTTCAGGTCCCTGACAGATATTTCGCTTTCCATATGTATCTGATCCCGGGTTATCCTTCAACGTTCCATATATAAACCAAGGACTTCCAAAATATCCAAATACATCACCTGTCATTCCTGAATACCAGTCATCACTCCACTGACTGCTGTCATTTGTATATCCACTATCAACAAGTGTTTTTGAAAATTCAAGACATTCAGTTGCCGTATTATCAAACGATACAGTATGTCCATTAACCCATCTGTATCTGGCGCTTTGCAGCATTGCTCTGTGTACATCATCTCCACCCGATACCATTTTGTATCCGGCTGCCTTCATTTTTTCTGCAGTGGACATAAATGTCTGCCAGTCTTTAACATACTTTTGGACTTCATCCGGATCTGACGTGCCAAGGACTTTTTCTGCTATATCGGTCCGGTATACAAAACAGCCCGGCGTACTCTGCCAACTCATAGCTTTAAGTTCTCCATTTACCGAACCATATTCAACCGTATACGGGAAAGCATTTTTGTACATATCTTCTGTAAGTCCTATCTGGGATAGTGGAACAGTAGAACCTGACTGTGTAAAATAATATGTTATATCAACATCACTTGCTATGATTGACGGAGTATTTTCTGCATTTTCCACCCCATCATAATACTCCTGGGATATTCCGCCAACGCCTAGATTTACAAATTTAATAAGATCAGAGTACTCCGGATACTTCTCCCTAACATAGTTAAGCTTTGTGCCCAGATCAGCATCCCATGAATATATGTAAATCGGTTCACTATTTTTATCCGGCATTTCCAGACCATTTGGACCTTTTCCTGCATTTGCCGCCTCACTACTTTTTTCTTTCGCCGTTGTGCTCTCTGTTTTTTTACTCGTTTTGCTGGTTTCTGTTTTACTCTTTTTTTCTGTAGAAGAAGCCTGTTGTGTTGAAGCGTTTTTTTTATCATCTGTAACTGTATTCTTTTGTTTCATGCTGCTAATCGCTACGCCAATCAAAATACAGATAATCAACTGCGCAGCTAGCACAGCTAGCAATATCCTGTTCCGGCTTTTCTTTTTATTTTTTTCTTTTGGTATGATAACCTGATCTTGAGTATATGCTTCTTTGTGCGCATCATTTGGTTCCGCCTTAATACTATGTATTCCATTATTATTTAGACTATCTCTCTCCGGCTGTACTTCCCTGCTTTTTTGCTCTGTCGCTATAGGTCTTGGCTGTCCTGTTTTTACATTCGTTTTATTTATATTGTATGCCTTATTTTCTGCTAACAGTTTTTCCTCACCAAGTGCTTTTAAGACTATGTTCAGTACATTATCCACCTGAGGTTCAGCAAAAACCTGCTTAAGCTGCTTCTTGCAATTTTCTATATCCCCATATTCAGGTTTTCTTTCACTTTCAAGTAATTTTCCTAATCCAGCATCATACATTACACCAAAGACACTTATTTCATTGACAAACTGCGGTGCCAGATTATATGCCATCGACTGTAGACTGGATTTATTCCTATAGCGCCTGTCTTTCAGATAATATTCCTGCAATACGTACAGCATAACATCATCAAAGCTTGATAATGACTGCTTCTTCTGACTATCTTTATATTGTTTTCTATCTTCTATACTTAACCTTGAAATTGTCGGATACTTCATCATTTGTTTTTCCCTCGATTATATGTTTTTTTCTAATTAGCATATTAGCACTTCATACACAAGGCAGGTCGGACACCAACTGAGAGATAGTTAACATAAATGCCCTCGTAATTTATCCACCCTGCACCACCTATAGTTGCTGCCGTTCCACTGTCAGTTCCCTGAGAGCGAAACCACCACCGTGCAGCTCCTGTTTCTTTATCGATAAAATATGTCAAATCATCTTCTCCAACTTTCGATTTTGCATACTCTGTTGCCTTTGCTTTTCTCTCTGAATCATTTTGAAAATACTTTTCAGCTTCTTCTACACTCAGACAAAATACTTTATCGCTCTCACCAGCTCCATCTATGTCTAACCTGTTTCCTCTATTTTCGTTATCCAGCTTTACACTGTCTATCTTTTCACGTTCCTGCTTGGAAAATACTTCTTTAAAAAACACGTCATTCAAATACTTACGAAGTGTGATATGTACCCAGAATCCTGGACACATATTTATGAACTAGGCTGAACACATGGATGCTATCCTGTATTGTACAGGTGGCATCCATT
>NZ_CYXU01000008.1 GCF_001404675.1 Coprococcus eutactus | reverse complement strand
AATGGATGCCACCTGTACAATACAGGATAGCATCCATGTGTTCAGCCTAGTTCATAAATATGTGTCCAGGATTCTGGGTACATATCAGATATCGGCGTTTTCTATTCAGATATCAGCAGAGTTTTCTATATATTTTCTATATATTTTCTACATATTCTTCTATATCTAGTTGTTGGCTGCATTGTCCACACCTATTACTACGACAATGTCTGCACCTGAAATGTCGACATCTGAAGCAACAGATGAGTCAATATCTGATCTGTCAGCCGTTGCCGCTCCACCCAGAAGGCTTACAAGTCCGCTCACATCATATGAATCTGATGTGTAGATAACTGTTGTTGACTGATCTCCGTTGTCATATGTTCCTATATCTACTGATGTGTATCCATCCGCTGTGAGTGTTGTCTGCCATGTAGCTGCCACACCTGACACGCCTGATGCGTTGAGCACTACTACTTTTGCATCCTTGCCATTTCCTGCATTTGCATCCTCTGTTGAAGCGTCCTGTGAGCTGTCATCCGCTGATGTGTCTGAGCTGTCTGCAGCATCGCCTGAACCTCCAAATGTAGGATCTGACGGATCTGACTCCTCAGTCACAATGCTTGTCTTATTGCCCGTGTCCGATGCGTCTGATTTCTTGCTCTTGCTGACGGTTCGTGCAAGCAGTACGAGCATGACAACTATAGCCACTGCAAGTATGATAACCGCTGCTCTGAGCATTGTATCTAAGAATAATTTCATTACTTTCTTACCCATTATATAGCCTCCATCTCAATATAAATGTATATTCTCATTTGTTAACAAAAACAACTAGAGTATACCAAAGTGCTTTTTTATTTTCAACATTTAATTCGCATGATATACTAGAATTAAATTTTTGTTCACAAATAGCGGAGGTACAGATTTGAAAACAGCGATAATAATTGGCGCCTCGACAGGCATCGGAAGGGCGACAGCACTGGCGCTTTCAGGCAAATATAACAGCATATCTATCACTTCATTCAAACACAAAGAAGAGCTTCTCTCTCTGAGAGACGAACTTATGGCAAAAGGCTGCATCTGTTACTGTGAGACCGGAGACGCCGGGGATATGGAATTTATGGAGAAGTTTATACAAAATACCATAGATCATCTCGGCAGCGACATCGATCTCCTCATCAACAATGCCGGCATATCTTATGTGGGGCTTATAAACGATATGACCGCACAGGATTTTGACAGAACCATGAAGTCAAATGTGTACTCGGTTTTCAATAGCTGCCGACTCGTGGTTCCTCACATGATCCAGCACCACAAAGGACACATAATCAATATCTCATCCGTGTGGGGAAATGTCGGTGCGTCGTGTGAGGTAGCATATTCAGCCTCCAAGGGTGCTGTAAATTCCTTCTCAAAGGCTCTTGGAAAGGAGCTTGCTCCAAGCGGTATAACCGTCAACGCCATAGCATTTGGCGCAATTGACACCTCCATGAACGGTCATCTGTCACCGGAGGAACGCCAGATGCTGGAGGATGAAATACCTGCAGGAAGAATGGCCAAACCTTCTGAAGCGGCAGATTTCATTGTGCACATTGCCGAGTGTGGAGAATACCTGAATGGTCAGGTGATCACATTTGATGGCGCATGGCAATAGGTGCTTTTCATCAAATTTTACAACAGTATAGGCAATTTCGTCCAAATTTCTATTGCTTAATTGTATATATTGCATTAGAATATTTTATATATGTTATAGAATCGGGGTTATAAAATGGGATTTGGATTTGGGAAAAAGAAGAAAAATATTTCATCGGACACAACTCCCGCCGCCGCAGATATCAAGACTACTCTTGACGAGGACGGCAATGTGGAGATTGTTTCCAAAAACTTCAAGATGAAGCCGACACAAAAGCTGGCGGAGCAACCATCCAGTGAAGGGGACACTTGGATCTGCTGGGGATGCGGACAGCCTACGGATCAGGATATCTGTCCTGTCTGCGGTAAGAAACGCACAAAGTAACAACACACACACACAAGGGGCTGTGAAAAAACTCGATTGAGTTTTTTCGCAGCCCTTTTTTACTTTATTGCAATGCAGTCACTGCGCATCGCTTACATTTATTTTCTCTACACTCTGCTAAAATGTGATTCCAAGAGCATTTATTATGAGTCCCCACGCAAGTCCTGCAGCATACAGCACCACTGCTATCCTTATATTCTCCACAGGTCTATGCCTGTTCATCCTAAAGAGCACCACAAGGCCTACTCCTGCACTCACCAGAAGTCCTGACATCATAGCACCCGCGCTGAGTATTCCCTGAAGATACAGCTCGGTTATTATGACTGATGCCGCACAGTTAGGAATAAGACCCACCAACGCTGCTGCCGCCTCTCCAAGCACAGGCACATCATTGAATATGCGGGCTATGGATTCCTCTCCTACAGCCTCTATGATCACATTTATCACAAGTGAGAATATAAATATAAATATCGCAATCTTTGCAGTGTGCACCAGAGCAGATCTGAATATTCCACCCTCGCAGTCGCAGTGTTCCTGTTCGCACACCTCATGGATATTCTTCTCTCCCAAATGTCCGTGGTCGTGACTGTGCTCATGGACATAGTCATGCACATGTCCCTTTCCTTTCTTCTCAGCAGCATCCTTATACACTATATTCTGTGTATGTACGGAGCTTTCTGCCGCTTTTGCAGTGTCACTGTGCACATGTCCGCCATGGTGTTCGTGTTCATCATGTCCGCCATGTCTGTGGACTGGATCTATCTTCTTTACCTGGACCGGCTTTCTCAGTCTGTCCAGCACAAATCCTACTATATAGCCTGTTATTACGGCTATGACCGCCTTTGTCGCAAGGATCTTCACTATTGTCCCCGCGCTTATCGCGTCATTTGACAGCATGATCGGCAGCATCTCGTCCGAGGTTGACATGAACACGGCTATGAGCACGCCCGCCCCTATCACGCCTCCGCTGTACAGGTTGGATGCCATAAGTGAAAATCCGCACTGTGGCACTATTCCCAGCACTCCGCCAATCAATGGCCCAAGCTTCTCTGCCTTTCCAAGCACATGTGCCTGTCGGCCTGCAGTTTTTCTCTCAAGCCACTCCATGACCACATAGGTGATGAGCAGAAACGGGATGAGCTTCACCGTATCAAACAGTGCATCCTTAAATGAATCTATAAGCAATTCCTTCATATTATAAAACACTCCTTCTCAGATCAGCACTCGTAGATATTGTACCCACAATTGTCCTGACTGAATCCAAAATACTCCTCGTTGGTCATATCCATGAAATAGCTGCATATCACCCTGCATATTCCGTTATGGCAGACAAACAGTACCGACGAATCCGGATAGGTCTCGCGGGTTTCAATTATAAGATCGTACGTTCTCCTGGCAATATCCATCATGGATTCTCCACCAGGATATCTGTATGCGAACATTCTTTTATTGTTCAGGAAATCCCTGTCGTCCCTCTGGACACCCTCATACACACCGTAATCCTGTTCTATAAGCCTTTCATCCGTAAGTACCGGCAAATGCTTTCTCTCCGCCACCGCTCGTGCTGTCTCCTGTGCCCTGGAGAGCGGCGATGCTATTATCACGTCAATAGAGCAGCTATCCAATCTCTCTGCAAGGAGCTGTGCCTGCTGAAGTCCTTTATCTGTAAGAGGGGAATCTGTCCTGCCACAGACCTTATTAAGTCTGTTCCATTCCGTCTCTCCGTGTCTTGCAACATATAACTTCATATGTTTTCTCCTTCCAGTCATATTGAATATCTGCTCTTTCTCCCAACTGTGTATTAACTACAAAAATCTCATGTCTTTATAATATTAAGCATTTTTGCAAATTAATCAACTGTTTTCGGCTATTAAAGCGTCTGGAATTATCTTCTATATGCTCATGCTGTCTGAGCTCGAACTATTGTCTTTGTTCTGTGAACTGCCATTTGCGCTGTCATTCTGCCCATTATCTGAATCACCATCCGGTCTCTGCATATTTCCATCATCTGAATTGCCACCTGGTCTCTGCATATTTCCATCATCTGAGTTGCCGCCTGGTCTCTGCATATTTCCATCATCTGAATTGCCACCTGGTCTCTGCATATTTCCATCATCTGAGTTGCCGCCCGGTCTCTGCATTCCGCCATTATCTAAATTGCCGCCCGGTCTCTGCATTCCGCCTGAGCCCTCGCTGTATGTAATATCATCCAGTGTAAATGTACTGCTCTGGTCACCGACAGTCAAAGTGTAGTTATCCCCCTGTTTCATGTCTGATGTGCTGATAACAACCGAGTTAAATTTCTTATCCACCTTATAGCTGAGCACCTCCTTGCCATCTGAATCAGTAAGTGTGATCGTTTCGCCGGCGTCAACCCACTCATCAAAGTTAACAAGAGCCGAGCACTGTGTGGACTCATCTCCAAATCCCTGAGCCATACCGGAACCACCCACAGCTACGATCTCGCCGCCTGTTATCGCAGCACAGATTCCGTAGTCCATCGCGCCATTGCCATTGTCAGAAGGACCAAGTACATACACGCTGCCTCCTGTAATTCCAATGTAGCCATTGGAATCTATTCCATCACCGTTGGCATTTATATTTATCGTTCCTCCTGTTATAAGAATATATGCATCATTGTCGGCATCCATGTCCACTCCGCCCATACCTGGGCCGCCTCCAAAACCATCATGGTTGTCTCCCGAGCCTGAGCTGCCTCCAGCTGCATTGAAGCCGTCATCACTGGATATCACATCTATATCACCGCCAGTCACAAGGATCTTATCCCCCTCTACCCCCTCACAACTCTTAGATACATCTATATCTCCACCAGTTATTATCAGAAGTCCCTCCGCACGGATCGCGTCATCGCCAACCGATATGTTGATATCTCCGCCTTCTATATATACATATCCATCCTGCTGGTCGTCATTTCCCGCATGTATACCATCCTCATCACAACTCAGGTTAAATGTTCCATCCGCAATTCTCACGCTATCCTTGCCGTTCAGGCAGTGATCCTGACTGTATATGGTATAAGTGCCGCCTGTAACCACCAGGTCATCCTTGGACACGATTCCATGTCCCGTGTTATCCTTGACCGTCAGGCTTCCAGTGCCATTAAGTGTGAGATCACATTTGGCAAATATCACAGCGTCCACATTATTGTCATCCGTCTGGACGTAGTCTCCGGATACCGTAAGACTGTTCCCTGCCCCTTCCGCCAACGTAACAAATACCTTGTCAGCGTTCTTTGCATATATAGCCGCATAGTCCGCAGCCGTGATCGATACTCCGTCAAGTACAAGTTGAACCTTATCGTCATCGCCCGCATCCACCACGATGGTGCCGTCTGTGAATGTCCCTGACAGAACGTATACACCGGCCGCTTTGATCGTCACCACTCCATCCTCGATCTGAACATTTGAACTATTACATGCGGCTGTCTTTCCCGATAATGTTATCTTTACAGCATCGCTCTCATCATAGTTTCCCGCCAGATCCCACTTCGTGAACATATCTGTTATATCTATAGCCGCATCGCTCATGGCTTCATCTATAGCCGCCTGCATTTCCTCCACAGTCATCTCTGTCTTTACACTGGTATTCTCTGCATCCGCACTGCCATTTGGGCTTTCTTTATCAGCGTCCGTCTCTGTGCTCACATCACTTGTCACCTCAGTATCAGAAGTCGAGCTTGTGCTCTGGCTGGTTGAACATCCGACAAGCATTGCCATGCACATGGCCGCTGTCAACCCTATAGCCAGACATTTGCGGATTTCCGCTCTATGTCTCATATATTTATTCTTCCTCATACGATCATCTCCTTACTAAGTATCTGCCTTATCAACTGACTTCTACAATGTCATGTCCCCCGAATCCACCTGTGCCAGCATGATCTCAAGGTTGCCATTTCTCACTCTGAGCTTATCTATCATATCCTTCTGATTTGTGTGCTTCTTAAGCTTCACCACATATGTAAGCTTGAACAGGCTTCCCATGTTGGTCGTCTTCACATTTATCAGTCTGTAACTGTCTGTACAGTCGGCAAGTATCTCATCAAATGCCTCTGTATAGTCGAGATTTTCAGGCACGGTGATCTTCAGGGCTCTCTCTTCATCCCTTCCGCCGCCAAATCCAGTAAGGCTGCAAATGAACATCGCTCCGCCTAGTATGGCGGCAAATAATACTGCATATCCTATAAATCCCATTCCGGTCACAAGTCCTGCTCCCATCGCAAGGAATATGGCGCATATCTCCTTTGCCGAACCTGGAACCGATCTGAACCTTACAAGGCTGAATGCACCTGCCACAGCAACACCCGCGCCAACATTGCCATTTACCATCATGATCACCACGCACACAACCGCAGGTATAAGTGCCAATGTCACCAAAAAGCTCTGTGTATATTTACTCCTAAACGCGTACACCCCTGCAAGGAATACGCCTATCACAAGAGATACCGCTATGCAGATCAGAAACTCCTGCACCGTTATCGTTGTCGCCGTTCCAAATATACTGTCAAATAATCCTGTCATCTTCTATCTCCTCCTGTCTATGTTTGCCACTTTATCATTTAAATAATTCGTCTTTTTTAGTTTCTGGCTTTAAATGTATATGATCCACTTATGTCAGCCTACCATCTGTTTATACGCCTCTCCATACTTTGAAAATGACGTCTTGTATGCTCCATACTTTGTCAGCAGATGTGACAGCCACAGCGGGAACCCACCTGCCATCTTGATCTCCATCAACACCTTATATTCTGGTATGACCTTGTGCCCATATGGTTCTTTCTGAAGTGTCAGATCATCATTCTGCCACAGTATATTGTAATCAAACGTGATCCTGAGCTCCGGATCATCTATCCCTTTGTAGGAATCTCTCTCATACGAGAGAACCACCGCAGGCTCCAGATCTTTGTATACCTGCATGAAATAATCGATCTCTCTGCCGATCTGACAATCCTTGTGCAGCGGCTGGCCGCCCACCAGATAATCCATGGCCTCCTGTTCAGGCACCTCCAGCCTTCTTTTGTACACAACAGATTTGTATTTCTTCTTGAGCTCAATAAAAACCTCTGAATCGTCATCCGGGACTCCATAGCTTCTGAGCCTGAGCTTTTCTTTGTAAACCGGCTTTTCTATGGAGTCTCTGATGAGCCTGTGGGAAGGAGTGTCGAAATATATGTTAATGATCTGGCTATGTGCAAACCTGTCCGGTTGCATATACCTTATCATTTCGCTCATTATCTGCTCGTACTGTTCTCTATCTAACATGTACTTAAGTTCATATCTTTTAAACGTGTTGTCTGCCATAAGCATCATCCTTTCTTGTCTTATCTCCTCTTGATGATGCTATAATAGCCTGTAAAACTTAAACGAACTTTAAATATAAAAAATTGTCTTCGGTGACTCCTGTTGGTGTGTATTCTCTACGTTGTATATCCAATCGGTAGTGCCGGCGACCGAACTTTGACGCTTCTGTGCCGCCGCAGAGAGTTAGGCGCCCTTATCGTGCTTGGCGCGGCGTGCACGATGGAAGCAAAGTCAAAGTGAGGGTAGACAAACGTGATTGGATATACAACATAGAGATTACACCAACAGGAGTCACCGAAGACAGCCGCAACGCAAAAACGCCCATCTGCGGATCACTCCACAGATGGACGTCTATAGTCTTATATTATAATCTTATGTCTAGTTGATTTGAAGATGTGGCTCTCGCCAAATGCTTATGATTAGCAAACACCCTGAGCAAGCATAGCGTCAACAACCTTCTCGAAGCCGGCAATGTTAGCACCTGCAACATAGTCTGTGTTTCCGCCAACTGTCATGTTGTATCTCTTTGCTGCATCTGAGATGTTAGCGTAGATTGTCTCCATGATTCCCTTGAGCTTGCCATCAACTTCCTCGAATGTCCATGAAAGTCTCTCGCTGTTCTGGCTCATCTCAAGAGCTGATGTAGCAACACCACCTGCATTTGCAGCCTTACCACCAACGAAGAGAACACCATTCTCCTGAAGGTACTTAGTAGCCTCAAGAGTTGTAGGCATGTTAGCGCCCTCTGTTACTGAGATAACGCCGTTTGCAACAAGCATCTTAGCATCGTCAAGGTTAAGCTCGTTCTGTGTAGCACATGGAAGAGCAAGGTCACACTTGATTGACCATACGCCGTGATCATTTGCATCCTTCTTTACATGGTACTCAGCTGATGGTCTAGCAGCAGCATAAGCATCAAGACGTGCTCTCTTAACTTCCTTAACTTCCTTAAGAAGTGCAACATCGATTCCTTCTGGATCGTAGATCCAACCTGTAGAATCTGAACATGTAACACACTTAGCACCTAACTGATGTGCCTTCTGGATTGCGTAGATTGCAACATTACCAGCACCTGATACTGCACAAGTCTTGCCTGCGATATCAATGTCATGATCCTTTAACAGTGCGTTTGTAAGGTAAAGCAGTCCGTAACCAGTAGCCTCTGTACGAGCAAGTGATCCACCATATGTAAGTCCCTTACCTGTAAGAACTCCCTCGTATGATCCACGGATTCTCTTGAACTGACCGAACATGAAACCGATCTCTCTAGCACCTGTTCCGATATCTCCAGCTGGAACATCGACATCAGCACCGATATACTTACAAAGCTCTGTCATGAAGCTCTGGCAGAATGCCATGATCTCTCTGTCTGACTTACCCTTAGGGTCGAAGTCTGAACCACCCTTACCACCACCGATTGGAAGTGTTGTAAGTGAGTTCTTGAAAACCTGCTCGAAACCAAGGAACTTAATGATACCAAGGTTTACTGATGGGTGAAGTCTGAGACCTCCCTTGTATGGTCCAATGGCATTGTTGAACTGTACACGGAAACCTCTGTTGACCTGTACCTGTCCGTTGTCATCTACCCATGGTACTCTGAACATGAGCTGTCTATCTGGCTCTGTGATTCTCTCGAGGATAGCATTCTTTCTGTAAAGCTCCTCATTTGCCTCGATGCAAGGTCTGAGTGAATCAAGAACCTCTGTTACTGCCTGTAAGAACTCAGGCTGATCTGCATTCTTCTTCTGTACTATCTCGAGTACTTCATCAACATATGACATAGTAAAAATCCTCCTAAACTGATTATATATCGTGACCTGTTAATTATTTTCTGACCACGCTCCCTATTATAGTATAGGAAATTAAGATTGTAAAGAAAAAACTTGTGAAATCTAAGTATTTTTTTGTTTTTGCTTAATTTTCCCCTGTTTTTATCAATTAAGCTTATTATTTATAAACATTCTTCTTGTTTTGGGGTATTTCCCGCTGAGTTAAACGTCTAAAGTCTTTTCGACACAGTTTTCACTTTTTACTTCTTCTCCTCATCGTGGTGAAGATCATTCTTCCAGTATCTGCATCTGTGCTTTACATTTGTGGAGAATACGATCTGAGTCTTTGTCTTGCCAAATCTCTGAAGTTCACCAACAAAATGATCGAGATCTGCTGTTGTCTTGAAACGTACCTCAATGAGCATTGAGTAATCTCCTGTCACACAGTTGCACTCCACAACATTTAACACGCTGTCTATATATGGATAGAACTCAGCCTTCTGCTCAGGTGAAACCTCCAGATTGATAAATGCCTTGATATAATGACCCATAGCCTCCGGGTTGAGCTTGGTCGTAAATCCCTCAAGCACGCCCTCGGCAAGCATCCTGTCTATTCTTGTTCCAACTGCTGTAGGTGACATGGACACCTCAGCGCCTATATCCTTAAGTGATACACGTGCATTGTCCTGAAGCATGGCAAGTATCTTCTCATCCACCTCATCCAGTCTGTAGTATATCAGTTCTTTCTTTTCCATAAGATGTCTTCTCCTTCTCACTTTCTAAGGCAATTACAATATTATCCTACATAACCGCAATTGTCCTTTTCCCTATTCAAGCACCTTATCTCGTGGTGCAACTTGTGTTTCACAATCATATTAGCATATTTACTTAAGATTATAAATGTGTAGTGTCATTATATACCCTGCTCTGCGCAAATTACAACCTGATTTTTATGTATATTTACCGTTATACCCAACCTGGATTTTTACCCATAAGTTTTCGTCATTTTACGATATAATTATCCTCAAGCCAGTGCGCCACCCCATCCTCATCATTTGATGATATAACCGATGTGGCATACCTTTTTAGCTGTTCATCAGCATTTTGCACTGCGTAGCTTTCGTCAGCAAGTTCAAACATATCTATATCATTCCTGCCATCTCCAAAGGCAACCACCCTGTCGCATTCCAGAAGTTCCTGCAACTGTTTTATTGCATTTGCCTTAGATGCTGCAAACGGCATGATCTCCAGCCATTGTTCATCTGTATAAATGTCTTTCTGATATACACAGTGAAATTTATCCTTATACTTATCGTACAACGGTTTTAATTTTTCCGGACTGTCAATGCAGGTTATGTAGAAAATATCTCCCACTTTCAAGTTCTCTGCTGACTTTACGATATTTGTCCTGACATCCCCCTGCCTGCTGAGCAGGAATTTCTTCATACCATCTGTGCACAGCTCCGGAACATACGAAAATTTCTCCTTGCCATCTATCCGCGCATACACTATCGGAAATATCTGATTACCGAACAGATCGTCAAGCACTGATCCTACCGATTCATCAAAGTAATTTGCAGCAAGGACTTCACCGGTAACATTGTCTACGATAAACGCCCCATTGTATACGATCAGTGGAATTTCTGCCCGCAGTCCGCTTGTCACCTTCTTAGCTGTGATAAGGGAGCGCGCCGTGGCATAAGAGAATATCATTCCTCTATCTGTCAGATTATTGATTACACTGTTTGTATACTCGGATGTGGTCTCATCGCTGCGAAGAAGCGTACCGTCCAGATCTGATACATATAAAGTTTTCATGTTGTCACCCACCTATCACAATTTTTCTGCAATACTTACTATATTTCTACAACTCACACATTTTCATACAACGTGCATTATTTCTTATAATGCTTTCGTTTTCCCACAATTCACTCGATTTCCTACTACCCACTAGATTTTCAATTTTCTACTACATACTAGTTTCCATAACACTCTATCTTCTGTACAGGATTTCCACATCGCCGTCCACGAATCCAGCGGCAACAGCCTCGTACTTCTTAAGTTTCTCAGCATATTTTCCTTCTGTGAGATACTTTCTGATCATCTCACAGGAAATATCAAGTATCTTCTCCCAGCCTACACCCTGCTGCCATTCGTACAGATCTTCCCCTGTCGTGAACTCCTCGTAACAATTCCAGTCCTCGTCCTCCTCGTCAAAATAAGTTGAACTTATCAACTGGATCGACCAATGCAAGTCCACCTCTTCATATATATTGAAGTTGATCGCCACCCCCGGCAGCGGCATATTCTCGTCCAATATCCGGTCTAACCATTTTGCAAATTCATCGTACATATCGTTTCCCCCTGTTCGTCACGTTTTTTCCTACAAGTCTTTACTGTTATTTCTATGTTCAACCTTCTAATCCTTCTCATATATAAATATCGTATCTCCTATGGTGCATTTCAGATATTTTCCATCTATCGTGCCCGTTGAAAAGCTAAGAGTATCCGTCATCTTAAAGTTGTACTGATTATCCCCCGTCTGTTCCACCTGCAGATTGATAGTCTTATCCCCCATCGCCTTACCGGAATAGTAAAATGTTGCAGTATCACCACTTATTTCATAGATCTCTTTTGTGTCCTCACCCTTGACCTTATACGTCTTGCCATCTGATGTCTCACTTTTTACAAGCACCCATTTTCCATCCAGCGTCTCAGTCTTACCACACGCTGTAAACGCAAACACACATACCACTACCAGTATCACTGATATCATTTTCTTTATATTCCCCAATTTATTTCCTCCCTTTTGAATATCTGTCATCTAAGTTATTTTATCAAAAAAGGCTGATGTAAAGTATTCCCTATACACATCAGCCTCGTTTTATGACTCTATATGATTATTACTTGTTGTTCTTGATGTACTCATCAATTCCCTTTGCACCAGCTCTGCCAGCTTCCATTGCAAGGATAACTGTTGCAGCACCTGTTACGGCATCACCACCGGCATATACGCCTTCCTTGGTCGTCTGTCCGTTTGACTCTTCTGCAACGATACACTTCCACTTGTTTGTCTCAAGTCCCTCTGTTGTCGATGAGATAAGTGGGTTTGGTGAAGTTCCAAGTGACATGATGACTGTGTCAACGTCCATTGTGAACTCTGAATCAGGAATCTCAACAGGTCTTCTTCTGCCTGATGCATCAGGCTCGCCGAGCTCCATCTTCACACACTTCATACCGCATACCCAGCCGTTCTCATCCTCAAGGATCTCTGTTGGGTTTGTGAGGAGATCAAATATGATTCCCTCTTCCTTAGCGTGGTGAACTTCCTCAACTCTGGCTGGGAGCTCCTCCTCTGAACGTCTGTATACGATATGTGTCTCAGCGCCAAGTCTGAGTGCTGTTCTTGCTGCATCCATAGCAACATTTCCACCGCCGACTACGGCAACCTTCTTGCCTCTCATGATAGGTGTATTTGAATTCTCGTCAAATGCCTTCATAAGGTTGCTTCTTGTGAGGTACTCATTTGCGGAGAATACGCCGTTGGCATTCTCACCCGGGATACCCATGAACTTAGGAAGTCCTGCGCCTGATCCGATGAACACTGCGTCAAAGCCCTCATCCTCAAGGAGTGAGTCGATGGTAACTGACTTTCCTACTACTACATTTGTCTCTATCTTGACACCAAGTGACTTGATGTTCTCGATCTCCTTGGCAACTACCTTCTCCTTTGGAAGACGGAACTCTGGGATTCCGTATACGAGAACTCCGCCTGGCTGGTGAAGTGCCTCGAATATAGTTACATCGTAACCCATCTTTGCAAGATCTCCGGCTGCTGTCACACCTGAAGGGCCTGATCCGATGACTGCCACCTTGTGACCGTTCATCTCCTTTGCTGGCTCTGGCTTGATTCCGTTCTCACGAGCCCAGTCAGCAACAAATCTCTCAAGCTTACCGATGGATATCGCCTCGCCCTTGATTCCTCTGATACACTTCTGCTCACACTGTGTCTCCTGTGGGCATACACGTCCACATACAGCAGGAAGTGCTGATGACTCGCTGATGATCTTGAACGCCTCAGCGAAGTTGCCCTCCTTGACCTGAGCTATAAATCCAGGGATATTGATAGATACAGGACAGCCATTCATGCATGGAGCATTCTTGCATCCTATACATCTTGAAGCCTCAGCCATAGCCTCCTCTTCATTATATCCGTAACAAACCTCTTCAAAATTCTTTGCACGTACCTGTGGCTCCTGCTCGCGAACCGGCACTCTCTTCCAAACATCTACTTCTATAGCCATTACTTGTCACCTCCACAGTTTCCACATCCGCCATGATGTGTATCGCCCTCTTTTGCTGCAAGGAATGCTCTGCCCTCTACAGTCTTGTAGAGCTGCTGACGCTGCATAGCCTCCTCAAAGTTCACCTTGTGTCCGTCGAACTCTGGTCCGTCTACACATGCGAACTTGACCTCTCCACCTACTGTTACACGGCAGGCACCACACATACCTGTTCCGTCTACCATGATAGGGTTAAGGCTGACAACTGTAGGAATCTCAAGCTCCTTCGTGAGCTTACATACAAACTTCATCATGATCATAGGTCCGATAGCAACACATACATCATACTTGTTGCCAGCGTCTACAAGCTTCTGGATCTCATTGGTAACGACACCCTTGCTTCCATATGAACCGTCATCTGTTGTGATATACAAGTTGCCGGCTACCTTCTTCATCTTGTCCTCAAGAATGATGAGTGACTTGTTTCTTCCTCCGACGATGACATCAGCATCGATGCCCTGCTCGTGGAGCCACTTTACCTGTGGGTATACAGGCGCTGTTCCAACACCACCTGCAACGAAGAGAATCTTCTTTTTCTTGAGTTCTTCTATATCCTCCTTGCAGAACTCCGATGGACATCCAAGTGGTCCAACGAAATCCGCAAATGAATCTCCTGCCTTCTTATTCTTCATCATCTCTGTAGCAGCTCCAACTACCTGGAATACTATAGTGATGATTCCGTCCTCTCTTGAGTAATCGCAGATAGTGAGAGGGATTCTCTCTCCATCCTCTGAACCTCTGACAATTACAAACTGTCCCGGAAGACATTTATTTGCAACTCGTGGTGCAACCACGTCCATGAGGTATATGGTCTCTGTCAACTGTTCAACCTTAGTAATCTTATACACTCTGTGCTCCGTCCTTTCCGACAGCCAAATTCTGACTGTTATGATCATTTTATTCTGTAAATGGGTGCAAACGCCCCTATTTATACACGTACGTACTTAATTTAGCAAAAAATATCAACAAAATCAAGGTATATGTAAAAATAGCACTGTTCTAAAAATGATCCTCAGGTGCAAAAAATCCCGCCAAAAGAGAAAATTTTCTCTCTGGCAGGGACTATTATATCTTACTTTATATTACTGTCTCTTCCTCTTCGCCTTGGCCTTGAGCGCTTCCTCTTTCCGTCTCTCGTTCTCCTGAATTATAAGCTTCCTCATTCCCTCCAGCTTTTTCTGGTTCAGCCTTATCTGCTCAAGCTCGCTCTCCGCTGCCTGCTGTGCCTCTTTGCTCTGGAAGGTGACAAACTTGTCAAATGCTCCCGGATAGGCAAATGTCTTTTCTACATTATTATAAGAAAATACAATTCTTATATGGCTTCCATCACATTCCATCACACTGCCTTCACCAAACTTCACATGGTTTACTTTTTCATTCTCAAACATTATTACATCCTCCTATCCATATTATTTCCATCTACAATACTGTTAAAACAAACTCACTAAAATTACGATATGATGCACCTGTCTGTTTCGATCTGCAAGGCTGACTCTGTTCACTATGTGTTCTTCCTGCTACTAATTATACTGTAACAAAAAAATCGGCACTTTTTCCAGTTAAAAATGCCGACTTTTTTTATTTTCGTGAAAATAGTCACTACGAGTCATGGTTTTTGTTCATTATTGATTTCTCAAACACATGAACCATACAAAAATGTACTCATATTTTTACCAAGCCATATTGTGCACTTTTATCTATCTTGCATTTGCTTTGAGAAGTTCCGCAACCTCCGTCTCTGTTGCAAGTGAGAGTGCCTTTGCTGCCAACTCATCTGCTTCAGCCTTCGACCACTTGGCTATCGTTCCTCTTGTCGCAAGGACTGAAGTGGCACTGACTGAAAACTCTCCCAGTCCAAATGATATGAGGAGAGGTATGAGCAACGGATCTGCTGCCGCCTCACCGCACATGCCTACCATGATGCCCGCTGCATTTGCCGCCTCGATGATATTCTTCATGGAGCGGAGAACTGCAGGATTGTAGGACGAGTACAGATACGCAACCTTTGCATTGCCTCTGTCGACCGCCATGGTGTACTGTGTCAGGTCATTTGTGCCTATACTGAAGAAGTCTGCCTCCTTTGCGAGCAGGTCTGCTATGAGACTTGCCGCAGGCGTTTCTATCATTGCACCGACCTGGATATCCTTATTGTATGCTATATTCTCTGCATCAAGCTCAGCCATGAGCTCCTTAACAAGAGCCTTCACGCTTCTGATCTCATCAACACATGTGACAAGCGGTACCATAATCTTGATATCGCCAAATGCACTTGCGCGGAGAAGTGCCCTCAGCTGTACTCTGTATGAATCTTTATTCTGCAGACAATATCTCACTGCTCTGAAACCTAAGAACGGATTGTCCTCTTTCTCAAGTCCAAGGTATGGGATATCCTTGTCACCACCCACATCAAGGGTTCTGATGATGACTTCTCTGCCCTCCATGGTCTCGGCAGCCGCCTTGTACGCCTGGAACTGCTCTTCCTCAGATGGGAGCTCCGATGCGCCCATGAACAGGAACTCTGTTCTGAAAAGGCCAACGCCCTCTCCATCACATGCAGCAACCTGCTTTGCATCCTCCGGATTACCGATATTGCCATACAAATGTACCTTTGCGCCATCAGCTGTGACTGTGTCTTTGCCTCTATATACCTCAAGAAGAGCCTTGTCGCTAAGATACTTCTCTCTCTTTGCCTGATATTCTTCTATCTCTTCCGGGGACGGATCAAGTATGCAGATTCCATCGCATCCGTCAACTACTGCTGTCATTCCATCTGAAACCATGTCAACTATTCCATCCACGCTGAGTACCGCCGGTATCTCAAGTGCTCTCGCAAGAATAGCTGAGTGGGATGTCTTGCCGCCAACCGCAGTGATGATTCCTGCCACATTCTCCTTGACGATTCCTGCTGTCATGGATGGGGTGAGATCCTCAGCCACAAGGATAGTTCCAGCTGGAACCTCTGATATGTTCACATCAGGTGTACCTGTGAGTATCTTGAGCATTCTCACCTTGATGTCGCCAATATCGGTTGCTCTCTGTCTTGTGAGCTCATCATCTGCCATCTGGAACATTCCGGCAAACATATCACATGTACTCTCAAATGCAGCCTCTGCACAGGTTCCGCTCATAATCGCGCCCTTTGTGATCTCATCCATCCCCGGATCTGTGAGGAGCAGTATGTGTCCCTCAAGGATCTCCGCATTGTGCTCTCCGACACTCTCCTTCATGGCCTCTGCCATGGCATGTGTCTTCTCTGTAAATGCTGCAACTGCATCGTCATATCTCTTAATCTCTGCATCTGTATCTGTGATTGTTCTGTTCTCATATTCCGGCTTTGCGTCAGATATGATCACAACCTTTCCAACGCCGTAGCCGGCTGAACCCGCGATTCCTTTATTCATAAGAAAACCTCCAATTATTCTCTATACAACAAATGGTACTCAATCTGAGTACCATTTGTCCGTAACATTTACTGAAGTCTGATATCAGATTTCACTTATCATTTCCCTGCTGCGACGTCAGAACATCTACATGTCCTACTCGCCGAATCCTGACTCGATGAGCTCAACTGCCTTTGCAAGAGCCTCCTTCTCGTCTGCACCGTCACACTCTACTGTAACCTCAGCACCACACTTGATGCATGCTGCGATGATGAGCATTACGCTCTTGGCATTGATCTTCTTGCCTGCTACGTCGAGAGTTACTGCGCATGAGAACTTTGTCATCTCCTTTGCAAATACTCCTGCTGGTCTCATGTGAAGTCCCTGTTCATTTACTACTTTTACTGTCTGTGCTACCATAATTTCTTCTCCTTCTTTTACGGACGGACCACCGGTATTCATTATGAAGCTTTGGGCTAATGACACATCCTTTTCAGGGTCGCTCCCGCTTATTTCGACCTGCAGCGGTACTAAGGTGCCGCTTATCGCGCCACCTAAGGACCGGCGGTCTCAAATTCCCTTCAAAGGATGTGTCAGTATCCAGCAGCCAATCTATTCTGTGCGTGGTCCTGTCTCTTAATAAAATCTTATATTTGTGGAATTTCGTGAAATAATCCTGTTTCATTCTAACCATATGGTATCACAGCCAGATGACCTGCCATCTTTACTTGATCCATATTTTTATCAGATTTCTTTCGCAAACCCCAATTGTATAAATTATAACATTCTGTCGTTTTTTGTGCATTACTTTTGTGCAGTTTTTAATCCTGAGCATTTTTCTTGATAAGACCGAGCATGATACATGTGATCACTGATCCTACAAGCCATGAGAAGATGTATGGTAACCAGTTGCCTACTGTTGCGAATACGAATATTCCACCGTGAGGTGCCATCAGTGTACATTTGAATGCTGCTGACATTCCACCTGCAACTGCTGCGCCTACGAGTGTACATGGTATTACGTGGAGTGGATCTGCAGCTGCAAATGGTATTGCACCCTCTGTGATGAATCCACATGACATTACAATATTTGATACTGTTGAGTTTCTCTCTGCCTTTGTGAACTTCTTAGGGAAGAAGATACATGCAAGAGCAATTCCAAGTGGAGGTACCATACCACCTACCATAACTGATGCCATTGAGATATAGCATGCCTGAACTGCTGGATCTGAGAGCTGTGCGCCGCCTGCGACAAGCTCTGACGCTGTTGCGAGAACCATTGTTCCGTATACATAAGCTGCCTTGTTTATAGGGCCGCCCATGTCTATCGCCATCATACCGCCAAGGATAATTCCAAGTGGGATGAGAAGATTTTTATTTGCAAGGGCTGTCAGCATATCTGAAAGTTCTGTATTGATAAGTCCAATAATTGGATTGAGTACAAATATCATAAGTACTGCAACTATAAACATACCAACAAGTGGATATATAAGTGTTGGCTTAATTCCCTCCAGTGACTTAGGGAATTTGGAGCAGATCTTTCTAAGAAGAAGAACTACATATCCTGCAAGGAAACCTGCTGCGATACCGCCGAGGAAACCTGATACTGTATTTCCGCCGCCCTCTGCTACAAATCCAAACTTTGATATAAATGACTGGAATCCGCCAAGGTTATCTCCTGCCCATACATAACCAGACAAGGCTGCATTTCCGGAAGATGCCAGGATACCGCCAAGGAAACCAACCGCAAGTCCCGGTCTGTCTGCTATAGACTCTGCTATAAATCCTGCAAGCACCGGAACCATCACGCCCATCGCCAGGCCACCGGCATACTTGAAGAATGCTGAGAGCGGGGTCATGGAACCGAAGTTGGATCCACCTGTTGCACCAAATCCGCAAAGTGTATCTATAAGGAATGCAAGAGCTGTGAGGATACCACCGCCGATTACGAATGGGAGCATGTGTGATACTCCGTTCATAAGATGCTTGTATATTCTGCTTCCCACACTGCCATTTGCACTGCTTGACTCTTTTCTGCCGCCCTCCTCGTGGTGAACAGGAACCTGACCATCCACGATCTTCTGTATGAGCTCCTCAGGCTTGTGTATTCCGTCTGCCACTCTTGTGAAAAGAACCGGCTTTCCATCAAATCTTGCTGTTTCAACACTCTTGTCAGCTGCAACTATGATACCATCACAGTTTGCGATCTCTTCATCAGTAAGTATATTTTTTGCTCCGCCTGAGCCATTTGTCTCAGCCTTTAAGGCATATCCCATCTTGGCGCCGGCCTTCTCAAGTGCCTCAGCTGCCATATATGTGTGAGCTATTCCTGTAGGACACGCTGTAACGGCAAGCACTCTAAAGCCTTTCTTCTCAGGAGCCTTCTCAACTGCCTTTTCCTCAGGCTTCTCTGCTGTCTCCTCTGGGAACTTTGCGTTCTCATATTTGTCAACGACTGCAAGGAATGCATCCTTGTCTGCTGCCTTCAGAAGCTCTGCTCTGAAGTCCTCATCCATGAGGAGCATAGACAGTCTTGAAAGTACCTCAAGATGTACATCTGATCCGCTCTCTGGTGCTGCGATCATGAAGAACAGGTTTGATGGCTGTCCGTCAAGTGAGTCGTAATCAACTCCATCTGGAACTGTCATAGCTGCAAGTCCAGGTCTCTTGACTGCCTTGTTCTTGGAGTGAGGGATCGCTATTCCTTCTCCTATAGCTGTTGAGCCCTCTTCCTCTCTCTTAAGTATTCCTTCTTTGTATGTTTTCTTGTCTGAGATGTTGCCTGCTGCATCGTGCAGGTTTACAAGGTAGTCGATCGCTGCATCCTTTGAATCTACCTTTACACCCAGAGCAATGCTTTCCTTTGATAAAAGCTCTGTGATTCTCATAAGCGTAACCTCCTCTTAAATAATCAGCCGCATCCACATATGCTGCTGTGCGATATCTGAATCTCCTAAGTATTCCCTCTCACGACGGAACACGTACGTTTTACTATAACTGCTTGTAGAGTTCTTCTACTTTGTCCGCTGTGGCAAGGCCTTCTGAAAATGCTGTGGCACTTCCGGTTGCTGTTCCTCTCTTCAGCGCTTCCATGTAATCGTGATCCTTCAGGTAGCTTGCTGTAAAACCTGCCACCATAGAATCACCTGCCCCTACTGAGTTCACAACTGTTCCCTTTGGAACTCCGATCTTGTGAACCTCTCCTGTCTCTGTGATAAGTATTGCTCCATCCCCTGCCATGGATATGAGTACATTTCGTGCACCCATGACCTGAAGCTTCTTCGCATACTCAACGATCTCGTCGTCGCTCTTTAAGACTACTCCGAACATCTCGCCAAGCTCATGGTTATTCGGCTTGATGAGGAATGGATGGAACTTCAATACATTGAGCAGAAGATCCTTTGTCGCATCCACCACGATGTCGATGTTCCTGTTCATAAGCTTCTCCATGATCTGCTCGTATATGTCAGATGGAAGTGAAGCAGGGATGGTTCCCGCAAGTATCAGGCAATCTCCCGACTGGAGCTTGTACAGCTTGTCAAACATCTGCTGAAGCTCATCTTTCTTAATGTCGGGCCCCTGTCCGTTGATCTCCGTCTCCTGTTCTGCCTTGATCTTGACATTTATCCTGCTGAGACCATTCTTCAGCTGGATAAAATCTGTCTTAACTCCCATGGCCTTGACTCCGTCCTCAATCTCCTTACCGGTAAATCCGGCAACAAAACCGAGAGCTACGGAATCAACTCCTATGTTCTTAAGTACGGTGGAGACATTGATACCTTTGCCGCCATAGAATATGGCTTCTGACTTACTTCTGTTCACCATTCCAAGCTCAAGGCTGTCCATCTTGACAACATAATCGAGCGCCGGATTAAATGTCACCGTATAAATCATTATCTGAGTACCTCCTTTACAACTGTGGCGTCTATGTACTTATCATTTACAAGTCTGTCCGTGATAATACAGGCTTTTTCGATTGCTGCAAATGTCACTGCCGTCACCTTGTCGAACTTGCTGCTGTCGGCAAGGACTATGCTCGCATAAGATCTGTTCACCGCTTCCATCTTCACCATAGCCTCTTCCACATCAACCGTTGTGAATCCGTAATCCATATGGATTCCATTCGTTCCAAGAAAGCACTTTGTGAAATTGAACTTTTTCATGGAATTGACCGCCTCGGCTCCGATGATCGCCTCTGTGATCGGCTTTACAAGTCCGCCTATCATATACGTTCTGAGGTTCTTCTTGAGAAGCCGCTTGGCATGTGCTATTCCATTGGTGACAAATGTAGCATTTGTTTCGCCGATATAGTCGATCATGAGAGCCGTGCTGGTTCCTGCATCTATAAATATGAAATCTTCATCATTGATCATAGTTGCCGCGTATTTTGCAATGGCACTTTTCTCTTCGACGTTGAGCTGTGCCTTGGCTGAAACCGGTGCCTCATTGGTGATATATTCATGCTCAATCGCCTTGGCACCACCATGGAATCTCTTGATCTTACCCATATCGTCCAGAGCTATCAAATCTCTTCTTATAGTAGATTCTGACGCTCCCGTGATCTCCGTGAACTCTGCAACTGTCATAGACTTTCTCTCTTTCAGTGCATCTAAAATCGCTGTGTATCTATCCTCGGTCATCATAATAATTGCCTCCTGCCTTTTAAGTATGTCTCCTGTATATGTGTTTTCGTGTTTGTGTATTTTCTTTTTTCGTGGCTTTTCAGAATGCATATATCTGCATCCGGTGCTTTTAACTTTTCTTTAGGATAACATATTTTTTGACTGTTTTCAATTATTTGTGATTGTTTCAAGGTGATTTTCACTTGATTTCAGTCACTTTCAATCAATCTATATGCATAATATCATCGTAAATGAAGATTGTCAATCATTATTCTGCATATTTTTGAAGATTTCTGAATTATTCTGATTGTTTTTGACTATTTGCAGGTTTGGTACTCGTTTTGCAGCTTCCAACACACAAAAATAAGACACAGACCAAATCTGATCCGTGCCTTACTCTGCGTTATCAATCTATGATTATTCTGCCACATCCGCAGGATTGACATGCACCATCACATGCTTTACCTTTGGAAAATTCTTCTCTATTCCCTCATGGACCTCTTCCGCTATCTCATGCGCATGTCTTAATGTATATGAACCGTTTACACCTATCTCCACATCTACATATATTTTGTTGCCAAATATCCTTGTGTGAAGAAGATCAACACTGAGAACTTCTTTCTGGGCGAGCACAAAATCCCTCATCTCTTTCTCTGTCTCTTCATCGCATGAGTGATCCACCATCTTATCCATGGCATCCTTGAAGATATCGTATGCCGCCTTAGCTATGAATACAAAGATAACAATACTTGCAATGGAATCCATAACCGGGAATCCCATCATCGCACCACCGATACCGACAAGCGCGCCGACCGATGACAGCGCATCTGATCGGTGATGCCATGCATCTGCCATAAGTGCGCTTGAATCTATCTTCTTCGCATAGTGTCTTGTGTACCAGTACATTATCTCCTTTGTGACAATGGATACAACAGCCGCCACCAGTGCCAGCATCCCCGGTTTCTGCAGGCTTTGGTAATTGCCACCGATTATGTCCTTAACCGCCTGCGAGCCGATCTTGATACCGGTATACAGCAGCACTATAGACAACACGATCGCTGCCACACACTCAAGCCTCTCATGGCCGTAAGGATGCTCCTTGTCGGATTCCTTCGACGCCAGCTTCACCCCAATTATGACTATTATGGTGCTGAACACGTCTGATGCTGAATGTACCGCATCACTTATCATTGCATTTGAATGTGCAAATATTCCCGCAAATAATTTGAATACTGACAACAGTACGTTCTGTACTATCGTTATAAACGATACTTTATTTGCAACCTTTTTAAACTCATCCTCTGATACGGCAGATGCCGCCATCGTGTTTATTTTGTTTGCGCTTTCCATATAATCAGCCATCCTTTCCTAATGAACACCAGTCTATTGATAATCACCTTAATCAAAAGACCGATGCTGTGCGATCAATATATTTCAGAAAGCTCTTATCACTAAATATATGTGGGAGATTTTATAGAATGTCTAAAAGAGTATAAAAAAACACCCACGACTCAGTATTAGTAACTACTGTCCCGTGGATGTAAAGATTCCACTGCCATGATGGCCCGACTCCTTGGCTTTCGCCAATGGTCTGCTCAGTTTGTACTGTAGATTTATATGCAGTGCAAAGAGTTAATTTAGGTTACCATCTATGGCAGTCTATGTCAATATTTATTTTCAGATCAAAATTCTTTTTCAAAACTAAACTTAATATCCTTGAGATCAAGTCCATTCGATTTCACATACAGTCGGAGCACATTGAATCTGCCGTAAAATTTGACCTCTTTCCTGATCACAACATCCTTGCCGTCAGTTCCGTTAAATGTGAAATTGCTCACAGGGAATCCGTTGAAAAACAGGGTACACGGCAGCTGGGCAAGCTTTTCGAGTGTCGAGCTTCCCCTCAGGCTCACCTCATACTCTCCCGGATGTTCAACATCAAGTGCTATGACATAATTCGTGTCGGCGGTGCTGGCCTTCTCTGTCAGATCTATAAGTATGTCTCTGTCGACATTGATGTATTCCACATCATCAATTGAAAAATCGTCCGCCTGCTTTGGACGGTTTATTATCTCTACCTCTACAGGCTCTCCCACAAGACGCTTAAATGCATTCGTATTCATGGCAAAGTTACACACATTCTTTGCAATTCTCTGAAGCTCAGCTCTCAATATACGTCCGTCCTGAAGTGCCTCTATGACATTATCTCCGCCCATGTTCTTCGAGCCGTCCGGGCAGCACATATACATGTCATTCTGTGCCTGTATCATAGTCGCAAAGTCATTTGCATCCGGCTCCATACCCCTGCGGTTGATGGATGCCCACCAATCTGTCATGACCACGCCTGTAAATCCCCACTCATTTCTGAGTATCGTGGTATTCAGATCATAACTTCCTGCGGTGTAGAGACCATTTACCAGACCATATGTTGTCATAACAGAGTCGGCATATCCCGACTTGACAGCTATCTCAAATCCCTTCAGATATATCTCCCTGAGTGCCCTCTGGGAGATGATCGAGTCAGTTGTATGGCGGTGATACTCCTGATTATTTCCGCAGAAATGCTTGATCGTTCCGGACACGCCGCTGGACTTAAGTCCCTCTAACTGTGCAGTTGCAATGGAACCCGTAAGGTATGGATCCTCGGAGAAATACTCAAAGTTTCGTCCATTAAGCGGGTGACGGTGGATATTCATTCCCGGTCCAAGAAGAACCTCAACCTTATTTACTGTCATCTCAAGTCCGAGAAGTGCGTAAAGCCTTGTATTCAGTTCCCGGTTGAATGAAGATCCGCACAGAGTGCCATTTGGAAGTGAGAATGCCTTCATACCTGAGTCGAGTCTCATTCCCGATGGTCCGTCATCACAGCACACCGACGGAATCTTATGTGCGATCAAATTTGGCGATACCCCGGCAAATGCTGACGCTGTTCCCGCCGTCACAAGAGAACTTCCCATTCCCTCGCCGCGGACAAAGCATGCCAGATCCTCATCATCAAACTGCGCTATAAACTCATCCATGGTGGCCCTGCCTTCTCTTACATCAAGAAGCATAATTCCCTTGTCACCGGTAACCGGTATCTCCTCCGGCAGCTCCTGCTCTCTCCTGTCATACATATCAACAGTGACTAGAGGTGTCTCCTCATACTCTATAAGCATCCTGCCGTTCTCATCACAGAATGGTTTCATGCGGTCAAACTTCTCATATGGTGCAAGTGCCTCCTGAAGCTTCTGAAGCTCCACAGTCTCGGTAAGCTCAAAGAACAGACACTCTGTTGTATTTCTTATGCTGTTTCCTACATGGATAGTGTAGTCTCCAGCTTCAAGCACATAACAGTTTCTATGGCCCGTGACTCCCGAATCGTCAAATGATGCCATACGGTCAAGCGGAATCTCAAACTTCAGCTCATCGCTGAGTCCCGGAACAAGCTCCTTTGTCTTCGCAAAATCAATGAGCACTCTGGATGGCTTGCCAAGCCTGCCCTGTGGCATCTCACCGTACACCTGGACAACCTCCTTGCCAAGTCTCTTTCCTGTATTTGTGACTTTGACACAGATATTCGCCACGCCTTTTTCAAAATCCAGGCTTGCATGTTTTACGCCGATCTTGAAGTCTGTGTATGACAATCCGTATCCAAACGGATATCTGACCTTATCCTTTGCAAATGTCTCAAAGTAACGGTATCCCACATAGATATCCTCAGCGTAGAAGTTTCTCTCTTCGCCGCCGAAATTGTCATACGCAGGATAATCCTTGATATCGTAGGCTATCGTGTCTGTGAGTTTTCCTGAAGGGCTGACATCTCCTACGAGGACATCAGCCACTCCATATCCTCCGACCATTCCACCTTGCCATACATACATGCAGGCATCCGGGGAAATCGTGTCAAGAAATGACATATCTATAAGACCGCCGACATTCAAGAGAACGACCATCTTCTGGAAATTCTCTCTGACAAGTCTAAGCATATCAGTCTCTATATCAGTGAGCATAAATGCTCCTTTTTCAAGTGTATTGTCCTTGTCCTCGCCTGCCGTCCTAGCGATTATCACTATGGCCGAATCCGACTCGCCGGCAGCCTCCTGCACGAGCTCCTCTGTAACCGGCATCTCTGCCTGTGACCACGGCTCCTGTCCCCAGCCAAGTCCCAGCTCCACAGGATGTTCCTCATCCCATGCGGCATAAGTCTCTGCCAGCTTCTGATTGACATTTACATCTTTGCACTCGTTAAGTGCATCAAGGATTCCTACCACTCTGGCAACATTCACCATACCGCCTGAACCGGTTCCACTCTTATAATAATGGTTCTGCATACGTCCAAATACAGAAACCGTCTCTCCCTGCTTAAGTGGCAGAGCTTTGTTGTCGTTCTTTAACAGAACAAGTCCCTCTGCAGCCATCTCACGGGCTGTCTTCTCATATACTGCCCAGTCAAGTACTCTATCTTCCATGTATTTAACCTCCAACGTTTTGAACACCTATTTATTCACTACTTCACTATGTTATTTATTTTACAAGATTTATCCATTTTTTGATATGGAAAACTCTGTTTATTTGCTGTGCTGATAGCATTTCTATCCTGCTTACTATCTTACTTATTATCTTGCTTATTATTATTTTCCCGGTAATGCAGAAAAAACAATGGCGGGGATAAAGCTCCCCACCTCTGTTATTATATATTCAAATCTCACTGTATATATTTAAGACTATGAACGATAATCCCCATTGATCTTCACGTAATCATATGTCAGATCACAGCCCCATGCCTTGGCTGTAACATCGCCGATTCCGAGATCTATGTTGATGTGGATTTCATCTGAGCTCAATACCTTGGCTGCCTTCTCCTCTGAGAATGGTACGCCTGCGCCGTTGCGGCATACAGGAACTACGCCAAATTCTGACTCAAGGTCAACTGCAACCTTATCTATATCAAAGTCTGCCTCCGCATATCCGATGGCACAGAGGATACGTCCCCAGTTGGCATCCTCGCCGAACATAGCACACTTTGTAAGTGGGGAACGGATAACGCTCTTTGCCACGATAATGGCTGTGTCAAGGTCAGGTGCCCCTGCAACTGTACACTCGATCATCTTGGTTGCGCCCTCGCCGTCTGATGCAAGCATCATGGTCATGCACTCCATAACTATATAGAGGGCCTTCTTGAACTTCTCATAAGCTTCGTTCTCCGTGTCGATGAGCTTGTTGCCAGCAAGGCCATTTGCCATGACTGTCAGGGTATCATTTGTGGACTGGTCTCCATCTACTGAGAGACAGTTGTAAGTAACCTTTACGATCTCTGAGAGCGCCTTCTGGATCAGCTCTGATGTAATGGCTATGTCTGATGTGATGAAGTTAAGCGTTGTAGCCATGTTTGGATGGATCATTCCGCTTCCCTTTGCCATACCTCCGAGGGTGCATGTCACTCCGTCTATGTCAAACTGGACAGCAACCTGCTTGTCAACTGTGTCTGTGGTCATGATAGCATTTGCAGCCTTGTCGTTGCCGTCTGCTGTGAGACCGTCTGCAAGTTCTTTCATATGCTCCTCAAATGGCTCGATAGGGATGATCTGTCCGATGACACCTGTTGAAGCATTGATGACAAGGTTCACATCTATACCCAGGGCATCCGCTGCAAGCTGGGATATCTTCTCAGCCTTCTCTATTCCATCCGCGTTGCATGTGTTGGCATTCTTGGAGTTCACAATGACTGCCTGTGCCTTGTTGCCAGATTTCTTCAGGTGTTCCTTGGTAACTGTGACCGGTGCGCCCTTCACCTTGTTCTGTGTATACACGCCTGCTGCCACACATGGCACCTCTGAAAATACCATTCCGAGATCATTCTTGTTCTTGTCAGGGTTCAGTCCACAGTTAAGTCCATTTGCCGTGAAACCCTTGGCCGCGCACACGCCACCGTCTACATATGTATAACCATCATATATCTTCTTGTTCATAGTAATCCAATCCCTTCTAAATATATTTTAACCAATCTTCATCAATTGGATGTGCACAAGTATATAGTACAATCTGTAATCGTTTTGACATTAACTGATGCAGGACATACGAAGGCGCCGGCTCTCAGTGAGCCTGCGAGCGCTAGTGCCGCTGCAGCCTGAGTTGAGCGGGAGCGCTCCTGCATGGTTATGTCAAACACGATACAGACTATGTCAACTTAATGTGCACATCCAATTGATACATCCTATCTATTCACCCACGCAAGGAACTTGTCCAGTCTGCCCACGGTCTTGTCTTTTCCTATCACGTTCATGATCGTAAACAGGTCAGGTGAGTTCTGCTTGCCTGTGATGGCAACTCTGACTATAGTACATACATCTGTGATGCTTCCCTTGTATCCGTCAGGATTCTGCTTGTACTCCTTGACATTTGGACAGTAGCCGATCTTCTCGCCCATGACCTTCATGCTTGAGAACCAGTCCTCTGAGTCAAGGAAGAGATCCTTCTTGTACTCCTCGATAACCTCTGTGATCATCTCCGGTGTGTACTTCTCGTCTATCTCATACTGGAGATCCAGCTCATCCTCAGGTGTGTACAGATAACCGAACATCGCGCGCAGATCTGACCATTTGCCGACGTCCTTGCGGACCTTCTTGCCTGACATCTTCCACAGGTTGATGGTCTTCATGAAGCCGTCCTTGTCCTGTGTGCCAAATGTGTATATGTTCTCGTCATGCTCCTTTGCCCACTCCATGATGAGGTCGTAACACTCCTCGGCTGTGAGCTTTGAGATCATCTCCTTGCTGACATCATTGAGCTTCACCATGTCAAAAAGTGCGCCGCTGACAGGCATCTTCTTGAGTGATAATGTAAAGTCGTCTATTGTCTTGTCTGCATGTGCTGCATGCCACTCTTCGTAGTTGGAGTTTGCTATTGTCATAAGGTACTCAAGCACGCTGACTGATGGGAATCCCTGCTCTGCATAGAAGCCAACCGCAGCCTCCGGGTCCTTTCTCTTGCTGAGCTTTCTCTTTCTCTGGTGCTCTCCCTCCTCGTCCACTGTAACCTCAAGCTTCATGATAGGTGCGATGTGCGCATACTTTGGAAGCGCAAATCCACACAGATCAAAGAGCTGCTTGTGAAGTGGATATGATGCAAGCCACTCGTCACCTCTGATGACAAGATTTGTCCTCATGAAATGATCGTCAACTGCATGTGCAAAATGGTATGTAGGTATTCCGTCTGACTTCAGAAGTACCACATCCATGATATTCTCAGGCATCTCGATCTTGCCCCTGATAGGATCGCTGTAGATAACAGTCTTTCCTGCCTCGCCCGGACTCTTGAGTCTCACAACATATGGCTCGCCCGCTGCAAGCTTCTCCTCTATCTGCTCGTATGTCAGATTTCTTCCTACTGCATACTCGCCGTAATATCCTATGTCAACCTTTGCAGCCTCCTGCTTTGCCCTGATCTCATCAAGCTCCTCGGCTGTTGTGAAGTCAGGATATGCATATCCCTCCTGCATAAGCTTCTTGACACATGTCTGATATATCTCTTTTCTCTCACTCTGCTTATATGGACCATATATAGTCTCACCGCCCTCAAATGGTCCCTCGTCAAATCCAAGGTCAAACTTCTTCAGCGAATTGATGATCTCATTTACACCGTCCTCAAGCTCTCTCTTTCTGTCAGTGTCCTCTATTCTGAGGTAGAACACGCCGCCACTCTGCTTTGCAAGCTTTCTTGAGATCATGGCTGCATACAGTCCACCGATGTGCATGTATCCTGTAGGGCTTGGCGCAAATCTTGTTACCCTTGCTCCCTCTGGAAGATCTCTCTCCGGAAATCTCTTCTCAAGGTCATCCACTGTATCTGTTATATCTGCAAATATCAAATCCGCTAATTTGTTGTAATCCATCTCCTGTTTTCACCTTTCTGCTATATCACTTATCATCAAGAGTCTGCTTGATGATCGCTTCATTATATCCTGTCTGATTATAATTTGTATTATGTTTTACGTCAATTCCTTAAACCACAATGGCAATTGCATAGATTCCATATACTTATCGCCTTGACTTACACGTAAAATTTTCCACAACTATCTCATACACATTTACCGCTGCCAGCATCTGGTCTGAGTAGTTATACTTCTTCTTTTCTACCTTGTCAAACGATCTCATATTATCGGTATTTCTCGCAAGCTGATGATTCATAAGGCAGTTGAGTGCCTCGCACTTTTCCTCAGGATCTGTCAGCTTTCTGGCTGTGCCATTTCCCATGATACTGCTGTAGAGATAACCAAAGCTGCAGGCATTTGGTCCCTCAACCAGATAGTGATCTGTGTCCATCTCTATAGCCACCTTCGGATCCGCTGCCAGAGCATCCACCTTCCTGCCCTCACCGGCAGAGTGGAAATAAAGCTTCAGAACATCCTCCTCGTAGGTATAACCGAAATTCAGCGGAACTATGTACATTCCCTCTTCATCGTGAACCGCCATCCGGAACACCTTACACGAATCAAGTACATCCACTATCTCTTCACGATCTGTTATCATCCTGTCACTTCTCCGCATCTCCCGCATACAATACCTCCTTTTTCAGCGTACAATCTATTAAAATAGTATAAATGACGTCAGCATATTTGCAAGTTTTTTGAACTTTATATTATTCGGATTTTCAAAACTTTTTTATTTCTGATCCAGGCTCCACGCTTTAACTTTGTATGATGTAACTCCAAGTATCGTCTCGCCGTCTATCTGAAGTGGTGTCGGGCGATCAAATTCAACCTCAACCTCTTTTGCGTTGAATATATCAACATGCTTTTCGTACTTGACATGCTCTCCCTTGAATATAGAAGGAAAGATCATAAGGGTTCCAAGCTTGCCCTTGCCGCGGAACACCATAACCGAAACTGTATGCTCCGGATTCAGTCTGTCCTGCCCGGGGGTAGCCATCATTCCGCCGCCATAATATCTGCCATTCATGGTTGGCACGAGCCAGGCATTTTTATATTCATGACGGACTCCATCCACTTTCACCACAGCATTTCTCGGTTTGAATGCGTAGAGCAGGCCTTTGATAGCTATAGCCGTGTAGTTCACAGGCTTGTTCTTATGAGTTTTCTCATTCTTTGTCCTCTGGCGGTCGCCCTCCTCACAGCAGTAACCGTCTATTCCGAATCCAACATTGTTCATGAACAGCCACTTTTTGCCGTTGATCGTCACCTCCGGCAGATGCTGTATGTACTGATTTATCTGGTAATCCGGAGTGTCATGACTGTTATGTCCTATGTCCTTTGCAAAGTCATTGCCGCTTCCGGAGGCATAATAGTAGATGGTATTCTTCACATCCATGTCCTTTATGTCATTCACAAATATGTTCAGCGTTCCGTCACCGCCGCACAGGATAACCTCGTCATCCTCTGCAAGCGATCCCATGAACTCCGCATATGAAGCGATCTCTGTCATCTTCTTGAGTATCGCATCAGGATATGTATCTGCAAGTGCCTGCACGTCATACATACATTTGCCGTTGCCCGCCAGTGAATTATATAAAATGTACTTCTTTCCCATAGTTTTTACCCTTTTCATCTTTCTCAAGGACAAGTCTCACCCTGTCGCTGATCTCATTCTTCTTCATTGCTTTTACCTCATCGGCAGGTATCACATCCACCACATCTATATAGACGTCAGATCTGCGCCTCAGCACATTCCTGTAGATATTCTCCGTTCCGTGTATCGCCATGACGACTATCGGCGCATGCGCTTTCTGGGCTATCCTGAAAACACCCGTGTGAAATGGCAGAAGTCCGCCCTGTCTGTTTCTCGTTCCCTCCGGGTATACTCCAACTGCCATATCTCCCTTCTGGAGAATCTCGGTAGCCGTCTTGATCGTAGACAATGCCTTACCCGGATCTGATCTGTCTATCGGCATAAAGCAGCATCTTCTGATGATCCTGCCGAATATCGGTATCTTAAAATTCTCCGGCTTGGATACAAATGCCACATCCCACTTCTTAAATACCTGCCATTCTATCAGCGGATCATAATTTGACAGATGATTTCCCACAAAGAGTGGTTTGACATCCACTGGAATCTTCTCCATGCCAGTCACATGCATTTTCACTCTTAGAAACCACATGGCAAATCCGGTGGCACCATACAGCAGATGCCTGTAGAACCTGCTGTCCTCCGTATACTGCCTGTCAGTTCTCACGAACAGACTGCACACGAAGAGAAAAAGTATGTACATCAGAAATATGGCTATGATTCCGCCAAGTATATATATAATTATCACTTTTTATTCCACCCGTTTCTAATGTCATCCATAAGCTTCATCATATATATAGACTCTGACAAAGGCATCGATTTACTCTGGAACTGTCCCTGTCTGATCATATCCAGACTCTCCATGATCTCATACTCATAACCACTTATCTGTTCCGGCACATCCACGTGTCTGATAAGCCTGTCCTCACAGTCAAATACATCTATCCACTGTGGATTATTTATATTCTGGACTATCATGTATCCCTTCTCACCGTAAAAGATACCTTTTCTGTCTGATCTTCCGTACATGCTGTGGGTTGTCACTGCCATCCTGCCGTCTCTGTATTTGACGGTTATACTCTCCTGTCCATCTACTCCAGTCTCGTGCATCATAACAGAGGACTCAATATCCGAGATATCCTTTCCCATATGCATGACAATGAAGTTCAGCCCGTAAACTCCCACGTCTAAAAGGGCACCCCCTGCCAGCTCTGGTCTGATCAGGCGCTCTATCTTTGATATCGGATAGGACAGATTGCAGGTCATTGTCCTGATATCCCCTATCACACCTGATTCAAGAATTTCATTTATTATCTGTCTGGACGGCATATACCTCGTCCATATCGCCTCAGCCACATACACCTTCTTCTCCGCTGCCAGAGCTGCGATCTCCTCAGCCTGCGCAGCATCGTAGGTAAATGCTTTCTCGCAAAGTACATTTCTTCCATGTTCTATGCAGAGCTTCATATGCTCATAGTGATGTGAATGCGGCGTTGCAATGTATATAAGATCTATAGCATCATCACTTACCAATTCTTCGTAACTCCCATAAGTCTTATCTATATCAAATTTCCCGGCAAATGCATTTGCCTTTTCCAAAGTTCTTGAACCTACCGCATACAGCTCCACATCATCCATCTTATTTATCGTATCTGCCATGACACCGGCAATCTTGCCTGCGCCCATTATTCCTATGTTCACGTGCTGTCCTCCTGTTATTTCTGTATGTTTTCAAGTACTGTCGCTGCTCATATCAATCTTCCCAAGTATTTCTCTTGTTGTTTTTTGACAAATTTTGACACTACACATCCGATTATAACACACAGCCCGAAAAAAAGAAGAAAAACTCCTGATGCCAGCGATAACTGACACCAGGAGTCCTCCCCTTTATCTTGAGCACCATAATAAGCACCCAACCCACTATATATGTTGTACTATGCATCTCTATCGGCTACACATATTCTACAGTGTAAAATATGTTGTTCCACAATCCGCATGTTACTCTCTGTACATAAGGTAGCTGTACATATCTGCATAATCATGTCTCTCATTCTTGATGAAATCGATGGCTTCCCTTGGATGCTGATTCAGCATTCCGGTCAGCATGTATGGCACATCATAGCCCCATACTGCATCTCCCTTTGCCTTGAGCGGAACCATGTACTGCTCTATGAACTTCAAGATGTGGTACAGGTTGTACTTGGGATTTCTGAGGAATCCAAGAAGAAGCTCAAGCGCACAATTTCCTGCGCCCCTGCCCATACAGCTTACAGTTCCATCGAGCATGCTCGCACCACTCCTCATTGCCTCAACAGTGTTGGCATAGGCAAGCTTTAAGTTGTCGTGTGCATGTATTCCTATCTTCTTGCCATACTTCTCTCCAACTGCGACATATTTCTCCGCGAGTTTCTTGATCTGCTCAGGGTACAGTGAGCCGTAGCTGTCAACAATGTATATTCCATCTACATTGCTCTTACCAAGCAGCTCAAGGGCAAGATCGATATCCGACTCCTGATCCTTTGAAACTGCCATGATATTACATGTGGTCTCGTATCCCTTTGCATGTGCATCCTCAATCATCTCGATGGCTGCAGGCATGGTGTTGATGTATGTCGCCACCCTCACCAGATCGATAACACTGTCGGCTCTGTCGATGATATCCTTCTTGTAGTCGCATCTTCCGACATCAGCCATAACTGAAATTTTCAGATCTGTATTGTTCTCTCCAACGATGGCTCTTATATCCTCCTCGTTGCAGAACTTCCATTTGCCGAATTTGTTCACATCAAACATTTCCTTGGAGGCCTTATAGCCGAATTCCATATAATCAACCCCCGCCTTGATGTTCGCTTCATAGAGGGCTCTTACAAACTCGTCAGTAAAATAGAAATCGTTGACAAGTCCTCCATCTCTTATTGTTGCGTCAAGTACCTGAATGTCAGGTCTGTAGGTGATCAGATCTCCGCCTATCATAATAGTGTCCTCCTTCTTGTTTTTTGTTTTTTGTTTTGATTTTCTCCTCAGTTTTCTCAGTTTAAACTTACGTCACTTTAACGCGTTGGTGTATGTTAGTGACTTTATTTAGTATAGCACATAAATAAATTAATGCAAGGACTTTATTTTATCTTTTACGCAAGTAAATCTACGTTTTAGCACAATTATATCGCAAACAAATCTCAAGCAACTCTCACCCAGTCTCCCAGTGCTTTTACTCAACTACAAGCTAGCTCAGATCCTCGCCGTTAGTCTCGATGACCTTCTTGTACCAGTAGAAGGAATCCTTTCTGTATCTCGCAAGATCCTTCATGTCAAACTCATCTCTGTTGACATATATAAAGCCGTATCTCTTGGTGATTCCCTCGTGGGTGGACACGAGATCAATTGCTGACCAAGGACAGTAACCCATCATCTCTGCGCCCTCGTCTGCTGCCAGCTTAATCTGCTCTATATGCTTTCTTAAGTACTCTATACGATAGTCGTCGTGTACCTTGCCGTCCTCTGTAAGCTTGTCATATGCGCCAAGACCATTCTCTGTCACAATCATAGGAAGGTGATATCTGCTGTACATCTCTCTTATAGTTGCCCTGAAGCCGTCAGGGTCTATCTCCCAGCCAAACTCTGTGCGGAGAAGATTTGGATTTGGATACGCCTTGTATACCCCCGGCTCAATACCGGCTGATTGCTGATCCTTTTTTTCTGAGTCCGTCACAGCAACCGGGCTGTCATCCCACTCAACCGTTGCAGTGTTATAATAATTGAAACCTATAAAATCAGGCTTTGCCTGCTCCATGATATCCATATCTCCAGCCTCAATAACAGGGATAGCGTCATGCTCTTCAAGGAACTTCCACACCAGGTCGTTGTATCTTCCATACACTGCCATATCAAGGTAAAGCCAGTTTCTTATCGCGTTGAAGTTCTGTGCTGCCAAGACATCCTTCGGCTTACATGTGGCAGGATATACCAGTGAAATATTTGGTGCAGGACCAATCTTTGCACCAGGACACATCTCATGGAGAAGCTTCATGGCCTTTGCCTGAGCAAGGAGCATGTGGTGATTCTCCTGATAAAGCTTCTTGTATTTATTTGTCACGCCCTCCATGTTGCAGGTTCCGATCACGTCACCCACAAGTGTGAGCATGTTCTGCTCATTGATAGTCAGCCAGTACTTTACTCTGTCTCCATAATTTGTGTAGAGAAGCTTTGCAAATTCAACAAACTCGTCAACACTCTCTCTTCTCGACCAGCCACCTTTTTTCTCAAGAGCCGCAGGAAGATCAAAATGGAACATTGTGACAAGCGGCTCGATTCCGTACTTGAGGCACTCATTTATCACATTGTTGTAGAAGTCAATTCCCTCCTGGTTGACTCTGCCGGTTCCCTCTGGGAGGACTCTGCTCCACGCGATGGAGAATCTGAATGTCTTGAATCCCATCTCAGCCATGAGGGCTATGTCCTCTGCATATCTGTGATAAAAATCAGCACACACATCCAGCTCACTTGTTCCCGCTGGAACTGTCTTGATGTCCTGCACACTTGGGCCCTTGCCGTGTGACAGATTGGCGCCCTCAACCTGATATGCGCTTGTCGATGCTCCCCAGAGGAAATTCTCCGGAAGTCCATGTTTCTTTGTGATTATCATAATTTTCCCTCCATGGATTTACATTTTCAATAGTATTTATAAAAGAGATGAACCATCTGTTTCAGTTCATCTCCATCTTACGTTTGTTTTATTGCGATTTTATTTCACGCCCTCATACTTCTGCTTATAGTTGTACAACGCGCCAAGAAGATTCGAATCATTGCGGAACTTGCATGTGTCGATAACCATGCCATCGTAGGTCTTTGTAATCTTTCTTATCTTGTCCACATACTTCTTAACCCCCGGAACAAAGTTCGGATTGGCACTCATTCCACCTCCGATAAGTATGACATCCGGATCTATCGTCATGTACAGGTTACAGCAGAGCTTTGCTATGGAGAAGTATGAGTCCTCAACCATATCTATGATCTCCTGATTGCCCTCATCTATCCATTGATATACCATCTCACCGGTCACCTCTTCTGGCTTCATATGCATTATCTTGGATGCCTTGTATGTAATGGAGCTTGCAGTACATGTTGAGGTTACCATGAACGGGTTATATTCAAATGTCTCCTCAACAGTCAGCTCTTCACAGCATCTGACATTATCAGCTTCTTCCCTTGTCATGTTCATGAGGGCATATGACAATTCACCTGCCAGAAGTCTCTTGCCTCTGTGGATCTTTCTGTCAATGATTATTCCACCGCCGATTCCTGTACCCACGACAACGACTGCTGCATTTGTAGCCGTACTGGCATTGCCCAGCCACAACTCTGCGAGAGCCGCACATTTGCCATCGTTCTCAAGGGCTACAGACACACCGCCGCATGCCTCTGATATGAGATCACCAAGATGTGCACCATCAAGATACTTGATCCCGCCACCGCCGTACACTATGCCGCGCTCGACATCTATCTGTCCAGGAAGCCCCATGGCAATTCCTGTTATGTCACAGTCCAGTACCTTCTCGTCATACACCTTCTTGATCTGCGCCACAAATGCCGGAGTTCCAGCCTCGGCATATCTGTCGGTTGGAGTCTTACCCTTTCCCGATATATTGCCCTCATCGTCCATTAACGCATACTTTATAAATGTTGCCCCTACATCAAATACTAAATACATAAGTCCCTCCTGTTTTCTCATTACCCATTGTTTTTTCTTTCTATATATATTTTTATATTCACCTTGTCACTCTCGTTCTCTCCACTGCGTCCTTCCAGCCTGCAAGGAGCGTCTCCCTCTTATCCTCGGTTATCCCCGGCTCAAATCTTCTGTCGGCCTTCCAGTAGCCCTTGATCTCATCCAGACTGTCATAGTAGCCAACAGCAAGTCCAGCCAGATATGCAGCACCCAAAGCTGTTGTCTCCGTGATCACAGGCCGCACTATCTCGGCATTCTCTATATCTGCCTGGAACTGCATGAGGAAGTTGTTGGCACTTGCACCGCCGTCCACTCGAAGGCTTGTGATTGAAAGTCCTGCATCCATCTCCATAGCCGCAAGAACATCCGATGTCTCATATGCCAGCGATTCGACTGTCGCCCTGACAAAGTGCGCCTTATTTGTTCCCCTTGTAAGGCCGAACACTGCCCCTCTGGCGTACGCATCCCAGTAAGGAGCGCCAAGGCCAGTAAACGCAGGTACCACATATACACCATTACTGTCCGACACCGACAGAGCAATACGCTCAGTATCCGCCGCACTGTCTATGAGCTTCATCTCATCCCTGAGCCACTTGATAGCTGCTCCGGCCACGAACACACTTCCCTCAAGCGCATAGCTGACTTTTCCGTCAAGTCCTATGGCTATGGTGGTGAGAAGTCCCTGCTGCGAATCAACTGCCTTATCCCCCGTGTTCATGAGGAGGAAACAACCTGTTCCGTAGGTGTTCTTCACATCACCTGCCTCAAAGCAGCACTGTCCGAACAGCGCAGCCTGCTGATCTCCGGCAACTCCCGCTATAGGCACCTCGCCGCCAAATATCTCTCTGTCCGTGTATCCGTATATCTCACTGGAATTTCTCACTGCCGGAAGCATGCTCTCTGGGATGTTGAACTTTGCAAGCAATTCCTTGTCCCACTCCAGTGTATGAATGTTGAAAAGCATGGTACGCGATGCGTTTGTGTAGTCCGTTGCATGGACTCTTCCGCCCGTGAGCTTGTATATAAGCCATGTGTCAACAGTTCCGAACATCAGCTCCCCTGCCTCTGCGCGTTCCCTGGCTCCAGGCACATTATCAAGTATCCACTCTATCTTCGTTGCAGAGAAATACGGATCTACTATCAGTCCCGTTTTCTCTCTTATCACCTTGTCATATTCTTCAGCCTTAAGCTGCTCTATCCTGTCCGCAGTTCTCCTGCACTGCCACACTATGGCATGATACACCGGATTGCCGGTCTTTCGATCCCACACTATGGTTGTCTCTCTCTGGTTGGTGATTCCTATGGCGGCTATGTCCTCGGTGCGGATTCCCATGGTCTCCCTCGCCTCCATCATCACCGACATCTGGGTTGCCCATATCTCCATAGGGTCATGCTCCACCCATCCGTTATTCGGGAAATGCTGGGTGAACTCCTTCTGTTTCACTGAGCATATCCTGCCTTCCTTATCAAATATTATCGCCCTTGAGCTGGTCGTTCCCTGATCCAGCGCCATTATATAATCTGCCAAATTGCCCTCCTTCTGATTTACGGACGCTCGGCCCTAGTCATTTTTCAAATAATTCTCTCTCAGGTGTTCGTTCACCCTCTCAACCTCTGCCTTGAAGTCTCTTGAGGACATGCGGATCGCACCCTGGCCCATGGTGACTATCTGCTCCAGTCCGTCCGATGTGACCACAGTGACCTTGTGCTTTCTCGCAATCTCATGTGTGAGCTTTTCTATGTGCGCATCGGCGGTCTCGCCCTCTTTTGTGTACACAACCTCTATATCGTCATAAGGAAATCTCTCCCCCTTGTTGTCCTTCACCTTGTAGCCGTCAAATACCACTATCAGATGACAGTTCATATATCCCTGATAGTTCGACAGGATATCCATGAGTTTTCCTCTGGCGGAGTCTATGTTGTGCTCCGACAGTTCCCGAAGTGTATCCCACGCAAATATGACATTGTAGCCATCCACTATGACATAGTCCTCGCCACTCTTTCTGCGCTTGAATGCTCCAGGTGTTGCTATCCCTCTATCGGCTGGCCTGCTGCCCACAAGAGGCCCATTCCCGGGCTGCCTGTCTCTGGACTGACTTTTATTATACTGTCCATTTCCACGATATCCCGAACTTGGAGAACCTCCTGCCGTACCGTCTGCTGCACCAGCAGACGCGCCGCCCCCAGCCGTGCCTTCTGTCACACCACCGGCTGCTGTTCCATTTACCTTATACTCAGATGTAGTTCTCCTGAATCTTCCGTTCAGTGCCACATCCTTATCCTTGTAATCTCCGCCAAATGTCCTTGCAAATATCTCGCTGAGCTCCTCATCTGTTATGGACATCTCCGATACACTCTTTCCCGGCCTGTTCACCGGAATATCCATAGCATAGCCATCTTCCGTGTAGCCAAGCTGGCCCGAGATCTCAAATCCCGGATCCTCCTTCACATGCATGTTCTCATACACATCATACCAGTCCACCAGATAACCTGCACCGTGGGCACAGAATACCGATGAAGATGGATTAAACCTGTCTAGCTCAGGATCATAATGTCTCTCAGCCAGAACCTCTTCGGTGTTGTGGCACGGCTGATAGCCGTCTATATCCACCTGAAGCCTGCCTGTACCTCTGGAAAATGCTGTGAGTTCACTGTAATACTCTCTCATGGTATATACCGGGGCATGTCCCGTGATGACTGTCGTCTCACCGGATATCTCCTGACCATCCATAGTTCCGCTCATTTTCACTATGTCTGCAAGAACCCTTCCGGCATACTCCTGTGGTACCTCTATTTTAAATGCATACACAGGTTCCAGCAAGACACTTTCCGCCATCATAAGGCCCTGTCTCACCGCCCTGTATGTCGCCTGTCTGAAATCTCCACCCTCAGTGTGCTTCTGATGTGCGCGCCCCGCGGTGATGCTTATCTTCATATCCGTGATTGGCGATCCCATAAGCACTCCCCTGAACTCACGCTCCTGAAGATGGGTGAGTATCAGTCTCTGCCAGTTCTTATCCAGTACATCCTCGCTGCAAATGCTGTCAAAGCACATTCCACTGCCATTTTCCATAGGTTCAAGCAACAAATGTACCTCTGCGTAGTGCCTGAGCGGTTCAAAATGTCCTACACCCATGACTGGAGCCGCGATCGTCTCCTTGTATGATATCCTGCCCTGTCCGTATGTGATGGCAATTCCAAACCTGTCTCTTACCATCTGAGCCACTACCTCAAGCTGTACCTGCCCCATGACCTTGATGTATATCTCTCCTGCGGTCTCATTCCACTGCACCTGGAGCTGGGGATCCTCTTCCTCAAGCAGTCTGAGCTTTGACACCATCGTGACCGCATCCACATCAGTCGGGTACATGACCTTATAGCTGAGAACCGGCTCCAGACTTGGGAGCTCTCCATCCGGACAGGCACCGATTCCCTGTCTGCCGTAGGTATTCACCAGTCCCGGAACAGCACAGACACATCCGGCGGGAACCTGGGTTACCATGTCGTACTTTGCACCGGAGTACACCCTTATCTGGTTGACCTTCTCATGGCTCTCCTCCCCCTGACTGTTTCTGAGCGTCAGCACATCCTTGAGCTTCAACACTCCTCCAGTGACCTTCATGTAGGTGAGTCTCTCGTCCTTATCGTCACGTCCTATCTTGAACACTCTGGCGCCAAATTCTTCCCCGCGCACAGGTTCCACTACATATCTGTTCATGCCGTCAAGAAGCTCTGACACGCCCTCATTCTTGAGTGCAGAGCCAAAGTAACATGGGAACAGCTTTCTGCCCGCAATGGCATTTACCACGTCCTGTTCATCATTTGCCCCAGTCTCAAGAAAATGTTCAAGCATGGCCTCATCGCACATGGCGATCTGCTCTCCTGAATCTTCACATAAAAAATCGACACAGCCATCACTCAGTCTGTGTCTGATATTGTCCATGAGGTAATCTCTGTCATAGCCAGTCATGTCCATCTTATTGACAAATATAAATACAGGAATCCCATATCTCTCAAGCAGCTTCCACAGGGTCTCAGTGTGGCTCTGCACTCCGTCCATGCCATTGATGACCAGAACCACATAATCAAGGACCTGCAATGTTCTTTCCATCTCTGTTCCGAAATCCACATGTCCCGGAGTGTCAAGCAAAGCTATATGCATATCAGCATATGCAAGCTCTGCCTGCTTGGAAAATATCGTGATCCCCCTGTCCTTTTCCTGACTGTCCGTATCTAGATATGTATCCTGATGATCCACCCGCCCAAGCTTTCTTATCTGTCCTGCCTGATAGAGCATCGCCTCCGACAGGGTGGTCTTACCCGAATCAACGTGGGCCAGTATGCCCGCGACTATGTTCTTCATATGTATCTTTTTCCCTTCACCAGCCGATATATATCACCTGCCATGCATCTTGCTGACCATTGATATATATCGGTTCTTTATAAACTCATTTATCGGTTCAGCTATGAGTCTGTATCCGCCATGCTATCGCCATCTGGGATTCCCTGTTTTTCATTCTGCGCCGCCTTATATCTCTTGAACCTCTTGAAGAATATGGCTGTAAATGCACCTATGATAAAAGGGAACATGAATGTGGCAAATCTATAGAGAAGTGCCATGGCTCCGGCTGCAGCAGAACCAACAAGTCCCGAATAGATCGCTGTCATAACAAGCTCACTTGATCCGATTCCTCCCGGCATAGGAATGACTGCCGCCAGCATGACACTCATGGCTGTTATACCTATTGACGTGACAATATTCATATCACACAGGTTGTGACACACTATATAAGGTATGGCAAACCAGCACGCGAACTTGCATATATCAAGCAGCATGACTACCACTATAAGCCACGGTTTCTTAAGTACAACCCTGGTGGCATCCTCCATCATAGCTGTCTGCTCACTTAAACTGTCAATCTGCTTTGTAAATCGTCCTTTAAACAAAGCATCAGCTTTTTCAAGAAGCCATCTGAGGAATCTGTGAAACGGCGGCCAGCACGCAAAGAGCACTATCGCCATCGTTATGAGTATGGTCGCTATAACGCCGAGGACAACATATGAACTGTATTTGCCAAATACTCCAAGCATATATTCTCTGTTCGCAAGAAACAATGCCACCGCCATAACACATATGGTCATCTTGTGTATCGCATAATCAATAGAGTACAGACCAAGCGCTTTCGACGGCTGTATTCTGCAGTGTTTCATGAACAATGTGGATGCCACTATGGTACCGCTCCCAAGCGTTGACACCCTGTAAAATGACACAAAATACGTCATAATATTTGCATCGAAAAATGTCATATCGTTCTCCACCTGTCGCATGAGGATAAACGTTATGCAGCTCTCTATCACTCCGTATAAAAGCGTCGCTCCAAGAATGGCTGCCACAACCACGGGGCTTGTCTTTACAAGCTGCGACATTATAGGGCCTGCCATGTCACGGAACACATATATGATAAGTCCGACCAGCACCAGCACACACAACCATTTTATAAGTGTTTTCTGTCTATCTGATAGTTTTTTCATAGTCTTATATCCCTTTTCCCCTAATATCAATTCATTCAGATCAGTCTTATCCCAATCTGCCCACCATCTCAAATGCACCGGCAATCAGCTGCTGCCGTGGCGGATGATCTCCTGTTTCGTACAATAGATTAACAAGCTAATGGAAAAAATACAAGCATATGTTATTTCATTCTGACATAATAGGTAGACTTGCCTGTACCGCCTCTGCCTATATTGCCCTCTTTTACGAGTTTTCTGAGTGCTCCCTCTACCGAACTGATGCTGAGAGACGGACAAAGTTCCATTATATCCTGCTTTGTAAACTTTCCTATTTTCAGCAGTATTGCTTTTCGCACCATCTCAATCGCCGGCAACTTTTCCTCTACGATTTCAAAGCGCTCCTCAAAATCCTTATAAGCAGCCAGTATTGTCCCAAGGAGATATTTTATAAACGGGATCACGTCCTCTGTGCCCTCGTGCCAGCCTGCCTGGACTTTCCCAAGCGACTCATAATATAACTCCTTATTCCCCGCTATCTTTGCCTCAAGAGAAATATACTTTCCAACATAGAATCCACTTCTATATAGCAGAAGCGTTGTGAGCAGTCTGCTCATTCTGCCATTGCCATCATTAAACGGGTGTATGCACAGAAAATCATGTATAAAAACAGGAATAACGATCAGCGGCTCCACCTCGAAATTACCGATCACCCTGTTGTATTCCCCACATATCCTGTCCAGCGCTTCCGGTGTCTCAAATGGAGCCATCGGCGTGAACAGGACTTCCGTTTGCCCATCAGGATAAGTTGCGCTGATATAATTCTGCACCGTCTTTGTTCTTCCTGCAAATGGGTTATTCATATGACTGTACAACATCTTATGCAGCTGAAGTATATAATTCTGAGTTATAGGTATCGCATCAAAGCTTTCATGTATAACCCCCAGCACATCCCTGTAACCTGCTATCTCTTCCTCGGCTCTGTTCTTCGGTGTGGTCTTCTCCTCAACCAACTGCTTTATTCTTGTATTTGTTGTGACTATACCCTCTATGGCATTGGACGCCTCCGTGCTCTGGATCTTTGCTATCTCAACAAGCTTATCCAGTTCATCCGGACGCTGTCTTAAATACAGTTCCTGTTTACCTGCATATCTATATATTGCAGCTATGAGTCCAAGCACTTCAGAATCCCATTTTTCTTCTTTTATTTTACTGTAATTAAAAGTTCTCATTCCCTTAATTTACTCCTTTTCCCTTAAATATTAGCATATTTTAAGGGAAAGTCAACCCAATTAAGGGCATTTCCCCTCAAAGTTCTATCAGTTTTAAGGTTATCCAATTGTATACTATTTATGCAGCTAATTAAGGGTACTTTCAAAAAAAGCCACCACATCAAAACACGATGTGGTGGCTTTTCCATATAAATTCTATATCACAGCAATTACTATATATCCATTTAGCCGAATAACGGAGTTGAGTAATATCTGTCTCCACTGTCTGGAAGAAGAACTACGATGTTCTTGCCTGCATACTCAGGGCGCTCTGCGATCTGCTTTGCTGCAAAGTAAGCTGCACCTGATGAGATTCCTACGAGGATTCCCTCTGCTGATGCGATCTCCTTTGCTGCTGCAAATGCGTCATCATTCTCAACGGCGATAATCTCGTCATATACCTTTGTGTTAAGTGTGTCAGGAACAAATCCTGCACCGATTCCCTGTATCTTGTGTGCTCCTGAAACACCCTTTGAGAGGACTGGTGATGTGGCAGGCTCAACGGCGATGACCTTTACATCTGGATTCTTCTCCTTCAGATACTCGCCAACGCCTGTGATAGTTCCACCTGTTCCGATACCGGCTACAAATACATCTACCTTGCCGTCTGTATCCTCCCAGATTTCAGGACCAGTTGTGAGTCTGTGTGCCTTTGGATTGGATGGATTTACGAACTGTCCAGCTACAAAGCTGCCAGGGATCTCCTTTGAAAGCTCATCAGCCTTTGCGATGGCTCCCTTCATTCCCTTTGTTCCGTCTGTGAGAACTATCTCAGCACCGTATGCCTTGATGATGTTACGTCTCTCAACGCTCATGGTCTCAGGCATAACGATGATCGCCTTGTAACCCTTGGCTGTTGCTATGGATGCAAGACCGATACCTGTGTTGCCTGATGTAGGTTCGATGATGGTTGCGCCCGGCTTAAGTGTGCCGTCCTTCTCAGCATCCTCGATCATCTGGAATGCGATCCTGTCCTTAACGCTTCCTGCTGGGTTAAAGTACTCCAGCTTCGCAAGGATATTTGCCTTGAGATCATTCTTCTTCTCTATGTTTGAAAGCTCCAAAAGTGGAGTCTTGCCTATAAGCTCTGCTGCGCTCTTATATATATTACTCATATTATCGTACCATTACCTTTCCTGATATTTATTATGCTCACTATTTGTAGTCTTCTCTTATATTCATTATTTATATCGATTACTCCTGAATTGCCTTGAATGCCTCGTCAAGATCCTCGATGATATCGTCTATGTTCTCAGTACCGATTGAAAGTCTGATAGTGTTCTGCTTGATTCCCTGGTCGATAAGCTCCGCCTCGTTCAGCTCTGAGTGAGTTGTTGATGCCGGGTGGATAGCCAGTGACTTAACATCAGCGACATTTGCAAGAAGTGAGAATATCTCCAGGTTGTCGATGAACTTCTTGGCTGTCTCTGCATCGCCCTTGATCTCAAATGTGAAGATTGAACCACCACCGTTAGGGAAGTACTTCTTGTACAGTCTCTGCTGCTCAGGATCTGTTGAAACTGAAGGATGGTTTACCTTCTCAACAAGTGGATGATTGTTCAGGTACTCAACTACCTTGAGTGCATTTGATACATGTCTCTCAACACGGAGTGACAGTGTCTCAAGTCCCTGAAGGAATATCCATGAGTGTATTGGTGAGATCGTAGCACCTGTGTCACGGAGGAGGATAGCTCTGATCCTTGTGACAAATGCTGCAGGACCTGCTGCGTCTACAAAGCTTACACCGTGGTAGCTCTCATTTGGCTCAGTGAGCTGTGGGAACTTGCCTGATGCCTTCCAGTCGAAGTTACCGCTGTCGATGATGACACCACCGATAGTTGTTCCGTGTCCACCAATGAACTTTGTCGCTGAGTGAACTACGATGTCTGCACCGTACTCGATAGGTCTTACAAGGTATGGTGTTGCAAATGTGCTGTCGATAACAAGCGGAATCTTGTGTGCGTGAGCGATCTTTGCTATTGTCTCGATATCTGAAACCTCTGAGTTAGGATTTCCAAGGACCTCAATGTAGAGGGCCTTTGTGTTCTCCTGGATAGCATCCTCAAATGCCTGTGGATCAAGTGGATCAACGAATGTTGTATCTACATTGTAATCCTTGAGTGTATGTGCAAGGAGATTGTATGTTCCGCCGTAGATATTCTTTGCTGCTACGATGTGGTCTCCTGCAAGTGCAAGGTTCTGAATTGTATATGTAACTGCTGCTGCGCCTGAGCCAACTGCCAGTGCTGCAACGCCACCCTCGAGGGCCGCGATTCTTCTCTCAAATACATCCTCTGTTGGATTTGTAAGTCTTCCGTAGATGTTGCCGGCATCCTTGAGTGCGAATCTGTCAGCTGCATGCTGTGAGTTGTGGAATACGAATGATGATGTCTGGTAGATTGGTACCGCTCTTGCATCCGTAACCGGGTCTGCTGTCTCCTGTCCTACGTGTAACTGTAATGTCTCAAACTTTAAATTTCTCTCTGCTCTTGTCTTCTTTGCCATGATCTTATTCTCCTTAAATTCAAATATTTTATCTGTCATGCGCACCTGCCCATTCATCTTGTCATGTATATGAGCTCATGTGGCATTATACTCTTCTTTATTATTCTCTGTCTATTATGTATGATCTGTTATTTATATCTGTGTCATGATTATTTGTTCTGTGTTCGCTTTAACAGCAGCAACACATGACTTCTATGCAACACATTCGTCTGTCTTCATTAAGGTACTGCGGTTTAAATGTACTTCCCAGCATATCAACACCTCTTTCTTGATTTTCGTCTTTGAAATTTGACTTGATCGTATCATTTCTGTGATTATTTTTACTTTTCACATAATTCCTACTTGGAAACTATGAATTAAGCATAGCTGTATATTACAGCCTAATTCCCACTTTGTCAATAGGTTTTTTATGAATTATCTTGATTGTTTTTTTTCAGATGTTATAATAGACGTGTAAATGATGTGAAATCATCAGTAAATACAGGCATTTGGGAGGTTTATATTATGAAAGTATCCACAAAAGGGCGTTACGCTCTGCGTTTTCTTATAAATATAGCATCGAGGACAGACGGCAAGCCAGTGAGCATCAAGGATGTTGCCGCACAGGAGGAAATATCCGAGAAATACCTTGAGCAGATCACTTCTGTGCTGAACTCCGGCGGGCTGGTGAAGAGCACCAGAGGTCCACAGGGAGGTTATCTTCTCCGAAAAGCCCCTGAAGACATAACAGTTGGAATGGTTTTAAGGCTCACTGAGGGCGGCATATCTCCTGTTGCGTGCCTTGATGCAGATGAATTCCAGTGCGAACGCGAGGCAAGATGCTCCACCATAGGTCTCTGGCGCAGACTGGACAAAGCGATCCGGGACGTGGTAGACACCACCACCATCGCTGACCTTGTGGCAGAAAGACCTGAGGCGGCAGATAACTATTGCATTTAAATCATATATACATGCTTTTGTTATATTTTTTATACTTTTGACTTCAACAGCCGTATGACCTTCTCAACATACGGCTTTACACCATCCCCAGGGAACACATCTTCCGGCATCTCAAATCCGTGTTCCTCACGATACATATAATACCTGTTATCTATGTATTCACCATATTTTTCACAGAGATCATATACCTCCATGGTTCCGAAATCATCCAGCATCGTCACCGTCTTCACAAGTATGCTGCCACAGAAATCCTCGGCTATCTCCTCCACACCCATACACAACATTTCCTCGGTGGGGCTTTTTTTATCTATGGAATATATCTGATCCATATACAGCATTTCACCACTTCCCAGGTCAATACTGCCAGCATCGCCATCTATAGACCATACCCTCGCATTATATTCCTCTGTCAGCTTTTCGCCTCTAAAATCCCAATATTTGATACTGGCCAACTCTTCGCCTTCGGTGACAAGCTCAAAGCTGTTCTCCAGGCACATCAGAACTTCGCCATCAATTTTCTTGTTATGCTTTTCTCTATCCCGGCGAAGTTTCAGCCGGTGATTATACAAGTCCTCAGCGTTTTCTATGAATCTCGTAGCGCATGTATACAGACTGCGGATATCTTCCCTGTTCAGGCCGGTCAAACGGTAAAATTGAGCGATTCCAGAATCCACACCACAATTTGTTCCTATCTCCAGCTCATACCGATCCGGCTTGTCACACTCCGGGGATCTCTTTATCCTTCTGAGAACATATCCATCCTCCACATGTGTCCCCTCCGTCCCAAGACACAGCACTTTTTCGTACGGATCTCCGCTATTATTCCTCACGATCTGGGCATCTTCCATGTCTGAATCAAGTATAGTCCGTATATCCGCCTTGAGCTGCCGGACATTCGGGAAGTCGTATGCCGCCGCATTTATCAGAGTCTCCCACACCTCTCTATCGTTTTCTTCGTTATCTCCAGCCTTATCCTTTTCTGTATTTTCCAGGTTATTTCTCTTGCTTACAAGGAGCTGCATATGATAGTCAAATGACAGTATTTTATTCTCCCCATTCTCAATGTCGAGTATATTATCTCCGTTCACGGCCTCCATATCCGGGTGTGTATAACAGAGCTTATATGTGCCATTCGTCCAGCAGAAAATATCGTTAAAAAGATGACTGAGATAATCATCGTCATGCTCGCAGCCACTCTCACGTATAAACTTATATCCCTGTCTCATATCCTATGCCTCCTCACATTATGCATTTATTTACAAAAATAATACCCTGTCCTTGCGGACAGGGTAAGTGAACCTGTGGTGTAAAATTTTCACTCTTACTTGTGAGCCATTGTCTTGATCTCTGTGTCGATCTTCTGTACGAACTCGTCAAGTGGAAGAACTGTTGTGTCAGCCTCACCGTGAAGTCTGTATGATACTGTTCCGTTCTCAGCCTCATTGAATCCGATTACGAGAAGGTATGGAACCTTCTGAACCTGACCCTCACGCATACGATAACCAAGCTTCTCTGCTCTGTCATCAAGCTCTACACGAACGTCGATGGCATCAAGGGCATCAACAACCTTGTGAGCATAAGCCATAAGATCCTCGTTGTCTGTCTTTACAGGCATAACTCTTACCTGTACAGGTGCAAGCCATGTTGGAAGATTGCCCTTTGTCTCCTCAAGGATGTAAGCCATGAATCTGTCGAGAGATCCAAGGATAGCTCTGTGGAGAACTACAGGTGTCTTCTTCTCGCCGTCCTTGTCGATATACTTCAGATCGAACTTAGCTGGCAGACAGAAGTCGAGCTGACATGTCGAGAGTGTATACTCATTTCCTACGGCCGGCTTAACATTTACATCAAGCTTTGGTCCGTAGAATGCAGCCTCACCGATCTCCTCTGTGTAATCGATTCCTATATCATCAAGAACTTTTCTAAGTGCATTCTCTGCTTTGTTCCACATCTCATCGTCATCGTGATACTTTACCTTGTCCTCTGGGTCACGGAGTGACAGTACGCATCTGTAATCTGTGATTCCGAAATCCTTGTATGTGTCAAATATGAGCTTAACAACTCCTGCAAACTCTTCCTCGATCTGGTCTGGTGTCACAAATATATGTGAATCGTTCTGACAGAAGTGTCTTCCTCTCTCAATACCCTTGAGTGTACCACTTGCCTCAAATCTGAAGTCGTGTGCGATCTCAGCGATCCTGATAGGAAGATCCTTATATGAGTGCATCTTGTTTGCATATATCATCATGTGGTGCGGGCAGTTCATTGGACGAAGTACAAATGACTCTCCCTCCATCTCCATTGCCGGGAACATGTTGTCCTTGTAGTGATCCCAGTGACCTGATGTCTTGTAGAGGTTTACTGTACCTACACAAGGTGTCATAACGTGGAGATAGCCAAGCTTTCTCTCCTTGCGCTTGATGTAGTTCTCAAGCTCCTGCCATACTGTATATCCCTTTGGAAGGAACATTGGAAGTCCACGTCCTACAAGGTCATCGACCATGAAGAGCTGCATGTCCTTGCCGATCTTTCTGTGGTCTCTCTCCTTTGCCTCCTCAAGTAACTGAAGATGCTCCTCAAGCTCCTCCTTTGTAGGGAAGCACACACCATATATTCTCTGAAGAACCTTGTTCTTGCTGTCGCCCTTCCAGTAAGCTCCTGAATGTCTGATGAGCTTGAAGTTACGGCAAAGCTTTACATTGTCTACGTGAGGTCCACGGCAGAGGTCTGTGAAATCACCCTGCTCATAGCATGTGATCGTTCCATCCTCAAGTCCATTTATAAGATCGAGCTTGTACTCGTCATCCTTGAACATCTCAAGAGCTTCTTCCTTGGATATCTCCTTGCGGATGATCTTCTTGCCGCTCTTGGCAACCTTCTTCATCTCTTTCTCGATGGCTGCGAGATCTTCCTCGCCTCTGATAACGTCATCGCCGAGATCTACATCGTAGTAGAATCCTTCTGCAACTACCGGTCCTACCCAGAACTTTGCCTGTGGGTACAGATGCTTGATAGCCTGTGCCATAAGATGTGCACAGGAATGATTCAGTGTCTTAAGCTGTTCGTCTTCTTTGAAATTAACCATGTCAGTTCTCCTTCTTACTTCTTATAAAGTGAAAATAAATTGCATGTAACAACTAAAAAAGCACCCTTAGATATAATCTATCTAAGGGTGCGTATGCACGTTTCCACCTTAACTTTTAACTCAATTATGCCTTTAACGCAGCTACGCGGTGACGCTTATATCGCGCACGGCTCGGGAGTGGTCTTCATGTGATATATCATAAGCTGCTCCCACCATATGTTCTGGCTCACGTCTGATTCATATCTGAGTCCGATTCACATATGCAGCTCTCTCTGGATGCATCCACCACACTACTCTTTCCGTCTATGCCTTTGTCTTATCTGCCACCTAGTGTAGCACGATATATTTTTTTTCACAATAGTATTTTTTATTTTTTTGCCTTTATTTTTTCAACCATTTTCAGCCTTTTTCAGCCAATCAAACAGCCAACAGACTTCTCTCTACCTCATTTCCATGGAAAGACTCATATCCTGGCCGTCCACCATAAGAGTTCCTATGCTGCCGCATACCACAGGCATCATCGGTGACAGATGTCCGAGATCCACATCCATCACGACAGGCACATTGTATTTTCCTATGATCCCCAGCACAGCCTGATACTGGTCAAGGCCCATCATCTCCTGTCCGAACTGCAGCGGTCTGCCGATCATAAAGCCCTTACAGTATCTGAACCATCCGCCGTTGTCCATCTGCCACATGGCTCGTCTTATGGACATGACGTTCAGATCACAGGACTCGAGGAACCAGATAAATCCATCATCCTTATATCTCTCAAGGAATTCGCCAACATGGTCAAACTTTGTTCCTATAAGGTTCACCAGACAGTCCATGCAGCCGCCTATCATTCGCCCGCTCACCTGGAACTTCTCAGGATAGCCCTTTATCACTCTTGGCTCTGTGATGTTGTATGGCAAGAATGGATGTTCCTCATCCCTGAGGGATTCCTTCTCCCATCCGTCATATCCGGCAAATGACAGTTTCTGTCCCTGAAGGACCGCCATAGCATCCGCAACTGACCGGTGCCACGGCTCCTGTCCAAATGCCGCCGCACACGGACCATATATGGACGCCGTATCGCACAACGTTGTGAGCAGGAATGTGAGATTTGTGTTGTCCGAATATCCCATAAACCACTTCGGATCTGCTGCCCTCAGTCTGTCAAAATCAACATAGTTAAGTATCTCGCACATGAGCTCTCCACCGCCGCAGGATATGAGTGCATCGTTCTTCTCCGATGTGTAATAGTCATTTATCTCCTGACCGCACAGCTCCGGCTTGTTGCTGATTCCTATGCCCTCACCGGTATAACAATTTGGCCCGATCTGTATACCGAATCCCATATTTCTGAAGTTCTCCTGCGCTCTGCCAAATGCAGTCTTATACGGCTCTGTATCACAGCCAAATGATGGCGCAACGAAACCTATCGTATCGCCCCTTTTTATAAATTTCGGAAATCTCATATATTATCCGCAGGTATCCCTGCCTACCTCCTTCTACACAAACTTCAATATCCACTCCACCACGAACACGGTCACACATGCCGCAGCAGCGACAACTATAAGTCCCTTCTGCTTTATTCCCAGTATGAGTGCAACCGCAAATCCACACACAGCGCTTATAATACTCTCCGTACTGTATAAAATGGACGGAAGTGTCAGCGCCGTGAGACATGAATACGGCACATAATATAGAAATGAATTGACAAATCTGTTCTCTATCTTCTTGCGGAACGCCACCAGCGGCACCATTCTTATGAGGTAGGTGACGACCGCCATGGTTATTATATATATGTATATATTCATCACTGCACCTCCTTTTTCTCAGCAGTTCCCACTGGGAAGAATATAGCCCCTATCACAGAGGCTGCCACCGTGCTTATGATTATGGCAATTCCAGTCGATATAAACTTGAATATCGGAACGTAATACAACACGCATGATATGGCAGCAGCCACAAGTGCCACTATGGCAACCGGTCTGGACTTCCTGGCAACCGGCATGACTATGGCGACGAACATTCCGTAGAGTGCCAGACTGAGTGCGCTGCTGATTGACTTTGGAAGAAGTCCTGAGGCAATCGCACCGAACAGCGTTCCGCCCGTCCAGCCGACTATCGGAAGGAGCTGAAGTCCTATCATATACCCAAATGTCAATTCCTTCACATGGCCCATCGCCACCGCAAATATCTCATCAGTATTTGCAAATGCGATTACGAGTCTCTCCTTGATTCCAACTGCCTCCCCAAGCTTCTGTGAAAGTGACAGGCTCATGAGAGAATATCTCAGATTGATTATGAACTGGGTGAGTATCATCTCAACCAGCGTTCCCCCTGCAAGGATAATCTTGAGTCCTGCAAACTGTCCCGCACTGGTTACATTTGTCAGGCTTATGATGACCGCCTGAAAACTTGTGAGTCCGCCCTTTACCGCCAGCAGACCAAAACTAAAACTTACTGCGAAATACCCCAGTGCTATCGGTATTCCATCCTTTAACCCTTTTCTAAATTCCATCTTAAATACTACTTCTTTCGTGACAAATTATGTTATCTCTTCCTTCTGCGTCCTCCGCAGTCGTAACACTTTACATACTTCCACACAAATCTGTCCTTGAACCCAAGGCCAAGATATGTGTATGCCCTTACCTTTGTATACAGCTTTCTGGCAGCCGCGATCTGCCTGTCATCCGGCTCAACGCGTCCGTATACAGCAGCCTGAACCCATTTTATAAACTCTGTGAACTCATCGCCCTTTATAAAGCTGCACGACTCCGTGACAGTGTCGGCATACTCCGTGTCGTTCTCACTGACGTTCTCTATGGCACCAGAAAACACCATCATATCATACATCGCCGTGGACATCTCGTATATAGCTGATATCCTGTTTCTTCCCACAAGCCTGCGTCTCCTGCGCGCAACTATCGTCCTTCTTCTGAAGATGACTGCGCCCCACAATATCAGTATCACGGCAAGCACAACAACGACTGTTCTGAACACTCTGTTCTGTACAAGCTCCGACAGACCATCCCCGGCATCCCCTGGTGATCCCGACTGCGCATCTCCACTGCCATCATTCGGGACATCGACCTGATTGCCATTTTCTCCTGTGCCATTTGAAGAATCACCATCCGTCTCCGTAGTGACTTCTGTATTCTCTGACATCTGGGTTGTCGAATCAGTTGTCGCCTCCGTTGTTACATCCGGACTTGAAGTCTCCTCAGAAGTCTCCGGCTCCTCTGTATCATCCGATGAATTGTCCGCAGTATTATCACCGCTGTAATCCGGTTCCTTCGGTATCCCCAAAGTATCCGCCCTGTCTCCAAGCGGTGTGGCATCCACGATCACCCAGTCACCGTCATCCTCACTGTACGCTTCAATCCACGCATGACTGTATTTATCCAGAACCACCGCACGGTATGTTCCATCCGACTGCTTTATCCACGCAGACGACGGCACCACATAACCTGTATTATACACGGTGGAGATTCCCAGTATCCTGAAGCCCACCGCCGCCGCAGAAGCAAAGTGAACACAATATCCCTCATGAACGTCATACATCGCACTGTTGACTGGATCCTCACCCTCGGTAAATTTCTTTGGTGCTGTGGTATATGACATATGCTGTCTTATATATGTCACCAATTTGTCCATGACCGCATTGGAAAACTTCTTATCTGGCGCATATCCCTGTATCTCTGATTCGTATCTTGCAAATGTATCCTTATCATAATACACCATGACCTCATCATCAGGGCTGTGTCCATCCGCCCTTCCGTGCCACGACCCATTCTCATATGTAACATAGCTTCTCGACTTGACGTAGAGATTTCCCTGAGGCTTATCCTCCCTGATTATCTCATCCACAACTTCATCACCGGGATTGACCTCAGAATCATCCACCTTATAGTAACCTGAATATCCTTTGTTACTTTCCCCCGACAGAAAATATTCCATGTTGTCCACCATGTCGAGCAGTTTCCCTTGTTCCTTCACACCTCTGTCGTATACGCCGTCATATACAAGAAGGGTGACAACAAGGCACGCGGCAAATACCGTCACAGGAACTGCAATGTTCCACACCACCGACAGCGGCTGTCCCATTCTCATGAGAACATATCTCGCCACGATAAGTGACAATACAGTAAGCACTACTCCGGGTGCACTCACAGGTACACTGAGTGTTGCGCCAGCAAGCATAAACAAAAATGCAAGTCCGATAGCTATCATCAGACTGTTACACCTGTATATCATATAAGTGGCAAAGAACATTGACACCGCCACTATAAAAAGCACAAATTCCGTCACAGCACTCACGCTGACATAGTCAAGATCTATGAGTCCTGTCTTTATCCCATAAACCTTTTTCAGATCATATGCTATGCTGTATACCATGCCCTTTCCTCCGGCATAGAGCAGCTTTCTTCTGGCAAGCCCCCATCCCAGCAACACAGTAACCGGAACCACAATATCGAGTATCCTCTGTTCTTTTCTCAAAATGTACCACAGAGAATAAACCAGTGCTATCACCAGACTTCCTATGATATACGCACCCACAAGATTGGTGGAGTCCATATATTTATTTATATCCGAGCTGTATGCGATATCGCCCACAAGGTATGTCATACCAAGCGACAACGCCCATACAGCCAGTCCCAAAACAACTCTCACTTCCACACCTCTGTAATTCTATGATGATGCCTGGAGAATCTACACCGTGATATAGGATTTTGCAAGATCCTCCTTTATGGTTTCAAATCCCACCTGAAAACTTTCATCTCCACACTCTATATTGCCATTCATGTCTATGTCGATGAAGCTTGTGAAATCCTCACCTCTGTATCTCTCTCTGTACATTCCTATCACATCGTAGCTGTCATTTGTCCTGGCATCCACATACGACAACCTTGCAGCGGCATCGTACACATCCTCCTCACGGACTATGCGGTATCTCGTTATGGACATCTCCTCCGGATCATACCACGCTATAAAGTGAGGGACTTTAACATCTATCAGTGAAAAGCTCACCGATACCATGGATTCCAGCGCAACAGACATTGCCTGTCCATAGTGACGGCAGTTTCTTCCATCGAGATCCATACAGATGATGACCGGACACGACAATGCCTTTGATGTATCCCTGACCATTATCTCATCCTGTCTGGCCGACAACTTCCAGTGGATACGGGTCATCCTGTCTCCAGGTCTGTACTCTCTCACCTGATACACCTCGGTCGAGTCATCGCTTCTCACATCCGAATAATATACATCACTGTCCGTCACAAAATCTCTTGTGTTCTTCGTGACCTCCACCGGAACGAGATAGCACTGAGGCAATACGTAAATGTACGCCGTTCCACCAACCTTTTTCCTGATTGAGAAAATATGGAAAGCATCATATATCCTGACGCCCGATGCCTTTATCTCGTATCTTCCGCTGACATCCAGCTTCATCTTTCCCACGCACTTTCCATACCTGTCATCTATCTGTTCAAATGTACTCTTCTTCTTTTTCTTCATACCCGGAGCAAGAACACTGAACACAGCTGCCACATGGGGTACCTGACCACCGGTGACAGATACCGCAAGTTCCGGACAAAATGTACTGTTCTTCTCAACCACAGGTATATTCATCTGCATCTTAACACTGGTTCTTATGTATCGCACGATCAGCCCGGCTATAAGACTCAGCATGACAGCAGTCATGATCACCGCTGCGAAAAAGTATGATTTTTCTTTATTGATTATTCCTATATATACACATGCCCCTATCAGGACAATATACAATATTCCTCGTCTCATACGACATCCTACCACTACACGCTTCCAAATCTCATGCTACTTTTTCGCCGAACTTCTTCGTCTAACCGACGGTTTGTACACCCTCTCCATTATGTCCTTGAGCACAGCCTCCTGTGTTATGTGGTTCACCCTTGCCTTGGCACTTAAGACTATCCTGTGTCTTATGACGTCCGTCCACACCATCTGCACATCCTCAGGTATGACAAAATCTCTCCCACTTATATATGCCCAGCTCTTCGCCATCTTGGTGAGGGCTATCGTTCCTCTTGGACTCACTCCTAGCTCAAGGCTTGGATTCTCTCTGGTTCCAACAACAAGCTGGCCTATATAAGAATACACGTCATCGCTGACCTTGACATGCTTTACTTCCTCCCTGATAAGCCGCAGCTCAGACGCACCTATTACAGGCTTTACATCCTGAAAGCCATCAGCGGAGGTTCTTCCCTTAACTATATCCAGCTCACTCTCTATGGATGGATATCCCAGCTTAAGGCACACCATAAATCTGTCGAGCTGGGAATCAGGAAGAAGCTGTGTTCCGGCACTGCCGATAGGGTTCTCCGTGGCAATTACTATAAATGGATCCGGAACCTGATATGTCACTCCATCCACAGTCACATGTCCCTCCTCCATAACCTCGAGAAGTGCCGACTGTGTCTTTGGAGATGTTCTGTTTATCTCATCTGCGAGGAACAGATTGCACATAACAGCACCCGGTCTGTACACAAACTGATTTGTCGCCTTATCGTACATCGTAAATCCCGTTATATCTCCCGGAAGGACATCCGGTGTAAACTGGACTCTCTTGTTCTGGAGCCCCATTGCATTTGCAAATGCAAGAGCCATCGTCGTCTTGCCGACTCCCGGTACATCGTCCATGAGAATGTTACCGCCTGCGATTATCGCCGCCATTATCTTGGCAATACACACGTCCTTGCCTATGACGACCTTCTTCACCTCATCTATAACGTCCATTACCTTGTCATTATAATTCATCTCGTTCTCCCATCCTTCAGATTATCTGTCTACATACGCAACAGGGAGGAAGCTCTTCCACTTCCTCCCTGTTATCATTGCTGCTGAAGCTTCGCCTTTACCGTCTCTATATTATTCATTATAACTCTGTATGTATCATTGTCCCCATAGACACTGTAGAGTTCTTCTGCCGCAAGCTGATAAAATTTGAGTGCCTGCTGGTAGTCCTCCTGTCTGTACCACACCTCTGCAACAGCAGACAGCGCAGCACTGTAGTGATATCCTCTGACACCCTTGAGCTGATATCTGCGCACCGCCTCCGTCAGCTTGTCCTGAGCTTCCTTGAGCCGACCTGCCCTGAGAAGGCTCTCGCCGAGATTGGCATATGTGGCAACAATCTCCGTACCAGCATTCTCATGTCTTTCTATGATGCTGAGCGCGTGCTCCAGTGCATCAACAGCCTTGTCGTAATCGCCAAGCTCCTGATAAATGAGCGCCACGTTGTTATAATAACCCGCCAGCAATATATCATATGGACCGAGCTGCTCCGAATATATGTCATACACCTTCCTGCAATAGGACAGGGCTTCCAACAGGTTACCTGCAGCCCTGTTCTCATTTGCAATATTCATGAGAGCGGTTCCATATGGAACTGTATCTTCAATCCCCATCTTATGAGCGAGCCTCATGACCTGCCTGCAAAAATACAGTGCCTTGTCGTGTTCTCCCGTGGTACGGTGAAAACCGATAAGCTCATTGTATATCGCAAGCATGGAATCAGTATCCTTTTCATATTCAGCATCGCTTAGTGCCTGGGTAAGGTATCTCTCCACCTCCGGCAGTCTGTTCTCTGCGAACAGCTTATCAAGCCCGCTAAAAACCTCATTTATATTCATATAGTCAACCTCAATTTCTCTCACAATATCCTGTCATCACATCATAACACAATATTCGATTCATTTACAGACCCATTAAGGAAATCCATGGCATTGTCCAGAGTGGTCCTGCTTATCGCCTCCAGTGCCTCCTCTGTAAGGAATCCCTGATGAGACGTCACTATCACATTTGGAAATGACAACAGTCTCGCAGTGATCGAGGACTCCAGTATGTCATCCTCCCTGTTCTCAAATACATTTGGAGTCTCCTCCTCGTATACATCCAGCCCGATTCCGAAGAATTTTCTGCTTCTGATCCCAGCTATGAGATCGTCGGTCTTGATGAGTGCACCTCTGGAGGTATTCACCAGGATCACGTGATCCTTCATCATGCCAATGGTCTCTTCATTTATCATATGGTAGGTCTCGTCGGTCAGCGGACAGTGAAGCGATATAAGATCAGATCCCGCCAGAAGCTCAGGGAGCTCCACATATCTGACAAAATCAAGGTCCGGATTCTTATACATATCGTAGGCGATCACATCCATTCCAAATCCATGACATATCCTCGCCATGGCAGCCCCGATCTTACCGGTTCCGACAATACCGGCTGTCTTGCCGTAGAAGTTCATGCCTGTAAGTCCGACCAGACTGAAGTTGTTCTCCCTCACCTTTATATAGCTCTTGTGCAGTCTCCTGTTCACCGCCATGGCAAGTGCCATCGCATGCTCCGCCACAGCCTCAGGCGAATAGCCCGGAACCCTCATCACAGTTATACCGCATTTTTTTGCCGCATCCATATCCACGTTGTTGAAGCCCGCGCATCTCATCAGTATAAGCTTCACGCCCGCATCACTCAGCGCATTCACAACGGGTGCACTCACATCCGAGCTGACAAATGCACATATGGCGTCATACCCCTTTGCAAGTCTTGCGGTCTTCACCGACAGATCTGTGTCCACATAATCTATGGTCAGCTTGTCGTACTGATCTTTTATCGCATCGAACGACTCCATGTCATAACGCTTTGTATCATAAAATAATATATTCATATCTGTTCCTCCTGTTTTTTCCTCTATCGGTATAATGTGTAGCATTGCTTTTTTCTATGTACAAAAACGGAGATTCTCTGAACTGTGTACAGAGGATCTCCGTTTATTATTTGCGTGACAGTATAGCTGTAAGTCCCTGAGTCGGAGCATGTGAGTCATCGTTATCCAACATGTTAGGCAGTATGAGTGTCGCCTCATACACCTTGCCCTTTCTGCAGGTCGTAAATGATCCATTCATCTCCTCAGCCATCTTCTGACATGTCAAAGTACCTATATGTGTGCTCTCAGCCTTGCTGCTTTCCGGATTTATATAATTTCTGAAATAAATTCTTACCTTTCTCCGATCTATATATACCCTTATATCTATGCTTTTTGATTTGTCCGAATACTTTCTGATGTTGGTAAATACATTGTCGGTTATCCTCTTCATACCCTGAAGATCAACGTAAATTTCGGCTTCCTTGTCCGAGATATCAATGTCGAACTGATATCCATTCTCGCCCAGGAGCACAACATACTCTCCAAGCATCTGGTCAAGGAACGGCCCCGCCGGGAACATCTCCATGTTGAGATCCTCACCGCCCTTTGAATATACATAGAAGTATCTGAACATCTTGTCCGACATCGTCCTGAGCTGCTCCGCCTTCTCAGCACTTATCCTTATGTATTCGTCAAGCTCCTCCTGGGATGAATACTCCTTGTTCTGCATGAGCTCCAGATATCCCGCCATGACTGTGAGCGGAGTTCTTATATCATGGGCCATGGCTGTGACCAGATCACTGTTCGCCTGCCATGCCTCACGCTCCCTGCTGAGCTGCTCAATAATGGTCTGCCTCATGGTGTCTACATTCTCCGCCAGCATACAGATCTCATCCTGACCGTGTATTGTTATCGGCCCATTGATATCCACATCCTTGATATCCATGACCTCATTTGTGAGGCGTCTCATTCTGCCTATCTCTCTTCCGAAATAGACTATTATCACACCGATGAACAGGATACAGCATATGACGAATATCGCTATCTCTCCGACATCCTTGATCGTATCATCCGAATAGTCAACTATGCAGACATCAAACACTCCATCCTTGAATAGCACAGGATAGAAATCGTAGTCAAATTCATTGAGGTCTCCTCGCAGCATGCTGGAATTGCCGTAGTAAGCTCCCTCATCCGCGGTCACCGCATCGGATTTCTTCTGGGATTCGCTGCTCGAGGATGCCTTCCTCTTGATCTTTCTGATATTTCCATAGTTGTCCTGTAACAGAATGATTATCTCACCAGTCTCCGAATTCGTTATGACATATTTGTATGCGCCCTTCTTCTCTATCATCCAGTCAGAGTCGAATACTATATCATTGTTGTTATAAATCAGTATGTACACATTGTCGTGCTGCTCCTGCCATGCCCTGAGTGCCTGCGTATCCGTAGCCTTTATGGAATGGCTGGTCACATATGAAGCAAAGCTCTGGATCTGTCTGGCGGATCTCTTCTGTGTATTCGTGTCACTCATGTATACATTTTTCATGTAGCTGTTCAGTGCAAATGTTCCTGCAAAAAAAGCCGATATGGACAATATTAGCCCAAGCAGTATGATCACAAACAGCTTTACCCTGAGTGTCCGCTTAAATGGCATCTTCATATCAGTCTACCTGATATCCCTTTCCATATATGGTCCTAATGATCTCAGGCTGCGCTGAGTTGTCCTCTATCTTCTGTCTGAGTCTGAGTATGTGTACCATGACCGTATTGGAAGATGAAGGAAGATACTTCTCCTGCCATATATTCTCGTAGAGTGCCTCGAGTGACCATGGCTTTCCTCTGTGCTCCACCAGGAAGAACAGAAGTGCATACTCCTTGTCGGTGAGCTTGATGACCTCACCGTTCTTGATCACAATCCTCTTAAATGAGTCAATATTTATATTGCCGACTGAGATATTCTTTGGATCGGTCTCTGATTTTCCGCGGTACACCTTGTATCTTCTGATAAGAGCATTCACCTTGCGGTTAAACTCGCTCTGGGTGAATGGCTTTGCCAGGAAATCATCGCCACCCACATCGTATGCCTCGTTCTGATCCGGCTCCTTCGTCTTCGCCGTCAAGAAGAGGACTGGGATAGATGAAAACTCTCTGATCTGCTGGCATGCCTCAGTACCTGAAAGCTTTGGCATCATTATGTCCATAACTATGAGATCGATGTCCTTGTCCGCACGCACGGTCTCGACAGCCTCAACTCCATCGGCAGCCTCCACAACATCGTATCCAAGTCTCTTGAGATATATATTGAGCAGCGTTCTGATGTCCTGCTCGTCGTCCACTATAAGTACTTTTACAGATTCTTTTTCGTTCTCCATATCGCATTACTCCTTATCCACACCAAATGTATGTACATTATAACAAATACTCATATCTTTATTCCATTCTAAACTTCTTTGTAAGGAAATTTAAGTCATAAAAAACGGGAACCCTCACTATGTGAGAAGTCCCCGCCTTTTCTTTATAAAATGATTGGAAGAGCTATAGTTAGGTGTGTCTAACTGTTTCTGAGTATATCCAAATTGCCAACATATGTCAATAACCTGCCCGCCATTTGTAATGATAACATTTATCAGTTCGCTCTTCTCTCCTGTCTTCTTCGCTTTATGCCTCTCCATGCCCCCATGATCATGTCCCTGTACACGCCAGGATTGAATATGAGCAGCAATGGGAAGAGCTCCAGTCGTCCCGCAAGCATGTCAAACATCAGAACATACTTGGTAAATCCCGTCAGCCCGCCAAAGTTTCTGGTAGGTCCTACCTCGGAAAGACCCGGTCCTATATTGTTGAGACACGATGCCACCGCAGTGAAGTTGGTCACCAGATCCCTGCCCTCAAGGGACACAAGAAATACAGACAGGGTAAATATTCCCATCAGCGTGATGAAGTATACATTTACCGCCCTGACTACCTCGTGCTCCACCGGTTTGCCATCCATGTTTATCTTCTTGATATTCTTCGGATGGAAATACGAACTCAGCTCCTTGACAACGGTCTTGAACATTATCACGAGTCTCGACACCTTCATACCGCCACCGGTGCTTCCCGCACAAGCTCCGACAAACATCAGTATGACCAGCACCGTCTTACAGGTCTGTGACCACTGGTCAAAATCCGCCGATGCGTAACCCGTCGTGGTGATGATCGATGCCACCTGGAAGGCCGCATGTCTTATAGCATCTCCGATATTTGCCATAGTCTGCATCAGGCTCAGAGTTATTATCGTTATTGCACCGAGTATTATCAGCAGATATGTCCTGACCTCCTCCATAGAAAGTGCCTTTCTGATGTTCCTGAACAGCACAAAATAATAAAAGTTGAAATTCACACCAAACAATATCATGAACACAGTTACAACCCACTGTATATATGGTGAGAAGCTTCCAAAGCTGTCGTTCTTTATTCCAAAACCGCCTGTTCCGGCTGTTCCAAATGCCGTACACAGAGCATCGAACAATGACATATGTCCAAACATAAGGAAAATGGCCTCCAGAACCGTCATTCCGAAGTAGATAACATACAATATCCTGGCAGTGTGCTTGAGTCTTGGAACAAGCTTTCCAACGGATGGCCCCGGGCTCTCCGCCTTCATCAGGTTCATATTTGAACCGGACGCACTGTTCATCGGAATGATGGCAAGCAGGAACACCAGAACTCCCATACCGCCTATCCAGTGGGTAAAGCATCTCCACAGCATCATGCCATGTGACATACTCTCCACATCGCTCAGTATGCTGGCTCCCGTTGTGGTGAATCCCGATATGGTCTCAAACAGTGCATTTGTGAATGAAGGGATCTCCCCTGAAATGACAAATGGCATGCAGCCAAATATACTGAGCAGTATCCAACTGAATGCCGTGGCTACACATCCCTCTTTGAGATATATGGTCTGATTTGCCGGTTTTCTAAGTGTCATAAGCGTTCCTATCACAAGACATGATATTATGACTATAAGGAACGCAAATATTTCATGTTCCTGATATATGAGAGATGTCAGGCATGGAATGATCATGAGCAGACCCTCAAGTCTTATGATCTGGCCAAGTATAAATACTATCATGGAATTATTCATAATCTTCTCCTAATCAAACTGCCTTAAGCAAGTATATCTCTTATATCCGTAAATCCTGTCTCAGTGGTGACTATCATGGCCGTATCTCCAACCTGTATAGAATCCTGACCTGTTGGAAGCAGGATCGAACCGTTTCGATTTATAAATGCTATGAGGAGGTTCTTCTTGAGATTGAGATCCTTCAGCGGTATATCCGTCACCTCCGACTTCTCATCCACACGGAACTCTATCGCCTCAGCTCTTGAGTCAAACATGTGGTAGAGTGTCTCTATGCTGTTACTGTTGGAATTCTTCTTCGCACGGACATATGCGACTATGGACTCCGCAGTTATACTGCATGGATATACAACACTTCCCAGATCAAGGCTGTTTATGACCTCTCTGAAATTGCTCCTGTTTATCTTGGTTATCGTCTTGGCATTTGAATGTTTGCGGGCGTGGAGAGTCAAAAGTATATTCTCCTCGTCGATTCCTGTCAGGGACACAAATGATTCAGTCTCCGCAAGACCCTCCTCGTTCAAAGTCTCCTGATCCGTTCCATCACCATTTATGATTATCGCCCTCGGCAGAAGGACTGAAAGCTCCTCACAGCGCTTCTTGTTCTCCTCTATGATCTTGACGGATATTCCCATGTTCACGAGCTGTCCAGCCAAATAATATGCGACATTTCCTCCACCGATTATCATGGTGTTTTTGACTCTCGCAGTCTTGAAGCCTATATGCTCCATGAATTTTCTGGACATAGGCCGTGTTCCCACACATGACATGATGTCACCGGCCTTGAGGACAAAATCACCGGAAGGGATATAGAACTCCCCGGCTCTCTCAACTGCCGCTATAAGTATATTTATCGGCTTCTGTTTATTTGCAAGATCCTTACCGAGATCAGCTATGCTCTTGTTGTCCAGCACATTCTTCTCAGGGATCTTTATCCTGGTCATCTCCGCCTGTCCGTGTGCAAATGAATTTATCTCAAGAGCCGTTGGCAGATACAGTACCCTCGACACCTCGATTGCAGTCTCAAGCTCAGGGTTTATGATCATGGTAAGTCCAAGCTTCTCCCTGAGATAGCTTGCCTCCTTGCTGTAATCCGGGTCTCTGAGTCTCGCTATGGTCGCGCAGTCTCCGACCTGCTTGGCTATGGTACAGCACAGGATGTTGAGCTCATCCGACGACGTGACTGCAGCTATCAAATCTGCGTTCTGTATTCCCGCCTCAAGCTGCACGCTGTGATTTGCTCCGTTTCCAACTATTCCCATAACATCATACTGATTTGCGTATGTTGCGACCTTCTGGGGATCCTTGTCTATGATAGTTATATCATGCCCCTCATTTGCAAGCTGCTTGAGTATGGCCACGCCAACCTTTCCACAGCCCACTATTATGATCTTCAATCCCGTCTTCTTGCTTGATCTGCTACCAAACACGGATTTATCCTCCTTGATTACCTTCAATTAGCTAAGCCAAGTATAGCATGCTAAATATAAAAATCAACACCTGCCACTTTTCTTTACTGAAACCTTACACGAACAGTCTTATTATGCAGCACACCAGCACAAATATGACAAATGCTATGCCGACTATCATATTTGTTCTCTTGCTGAAACCTTTGGTGGGTTTTCTGTAGATTCCGTCATCTTCTTTGTTCTTCATAGCCTTTTCTGTCTCCTGTTTTATTGTTATGAGTTTATTTTATATGTGATTTTCCGCAATAGCCTTAAGCCTCTTTATGAGCAGATTCACATTTGTGTGCCTCTTCAAAGAATTTTCCCCACTCTTTATGAAATCCCATGACTCCCCATAAGTCATATCTGTAGTCACAGTCTCATTCTCCTCAAAAAAACGCTCCAGCGATCCCGACGTCTCATGCTTCATCGAGAACTCCGCCGCCCTCCGCACCTTGCCGTGCTCATCTGAATTTGCATCCCGATACAGGAAATGATCCAGGTTGCTCGAAAAATAGTATACGGAGTATTTTATCTTTTTACTTCCTATCTTTATTGATGACAGCGAAGTGAGCACATCCAGATTCGCACTCTTGCAGAGATTGCGCTCCTTCACGTGATCCGGATTTGCCGTCACAATGATATCCGGGTAGTATACCGGCTTGTCTTCATTTCCCCCATCAGTCACGACCAGATTGTCATCTATGTACGCCCCATCCATATCCACAAAATGAATTATCTCCACAATGTCCTTCGGATACAGGCCCGTCCTCTTTAGCAGAGGACTGACCATTATCTCATCTATAAACCGCTCTATGTTGTCAGGATGTATGCCATTCTTTGAGGTTATATCACCGCCAAAGCTTCCGTCATCCTGCATGAGCATGGCAAATTCCAGAACAATATCAGGATCTATATCCTCCAGAAGCTGTCCAAATGGCACCTCAAGAGCATTCCGGTCCGACACTCCCTCGACAAGGAACAGGAAGATCTTCTTCTTAGGTCGTTTCCCCATGATCCATACCTGCCTTTCTGAATGCCGATACAATCTTGAACCTCTTCGTATTCCTATACAGCTCCTCGTCCTGTTCTCCAACCACGATCTCCCTGAAATAAGTATTTCTGAGATTGTTGCTGCTTCCGATTCCCTTCATACGAATATACCTATTTCTCGGATTTGTCGTAGTGAAATATATATAATCCTTGCTTATGACCTCCAGCGGTCTGAGGTTATGCGATGTAAATATAAACTGCCCCTTGCCAGACTCCTGGAACGTCTGCAGCACCTCTCCCAGAAGATACTCAAACACACCGGCATCCAGCTCGTCTATGGCTATCGTGCACGACTGCTCATTGTACGCATCTATTATCAGACTGAGCACCGACACGATCTTGCGGATACCGTCGGACTCGTACCTGAATGGCATGTGCACTCTTCCGTCAGGCGCAGCCTCCTGATTGTGGAACACACTCATGTCCGTCTCATTTCTGCTGGACACTATCTCCACCACATGTCCCATACTGCCATCCTTCATGAGGGCAGGCGACAGCTCGTGAAGATCAACATTAAGTCCCGGAACTATCTGGCTGAGGACTATGTTTATATTCTCAAACTGGCTCTTTATCTCGCTGAAGACTATCTCCGGCATGATGTTCGGCACATCCGTCTTCAGAAGGAATTTACCGCTCTGTGTGTATAGCGGAAGTCCGTAGTTGAGTCTTATATATCCTGTTGATTTCGTGTCTACCACATGAAGATAGAGCTGGCTGTAGTACGCCAGCTCCAGTATAACCTGATAAAACTCAGAGTATAACCCGCACTCATCGCACACCTTTGCAGTTCCGAGCGAGAAGATAAACGACGCCGACTTTTCCTGCGCCAGTCTTCTCACCACATTCAGCTCATCCACGAACTTTCTGTCATTTGTTATGAAATATTTCTGCTTCGATACAGGCCCGAACGGCATGTCGTCAGTGCATGTGTCAATCACAGGCTGAAGTATCATCTTCCTGCCCTCAAAATCACCTGACATACTCAGTTTCTCACCCGATATGCGGACTCTGTAGCTCGGCTGGCCACTGTTCTGATCCTCTCCTCCGTACTGTCTGAATCCGTTATTTGTCTCATTCTCCACGGCGGACATGAGGAATTCGTACACAACCTTTCGGATGCGTCCGTCCTCGTACTGAAGGTCAAATGTAAACTCCAGTCTGGCCATCTCCTGACCCTTTGCCACACATTCTGCATACACCGCCGGAACCTCAGCTCCAATCATCAGAAGCTTCAGTATGGCAAGCGCCTCTATAAAACTCGTCTTACCCGAGCCGTTCTGTCCATAAAGTCCCAATATATCTGATTCTGTTCCATACGGAACAAACTTCTTTCCACAGGCAAATACTATCTCTCCATGCTCCACACTCTTGAAGTTGTCAAGCACCGCTTTCTGCAGTCTTATCGTGGGAAGCCTATCCCAGTGGTCTTCTCTAAATTGTCTGATTCTCATTCACGGTCTCCTCAGATGCTCTTAATATAACGTCATAAAACTGTATTACCATTATATTGTTATCTCCAATTTCCGTCAACAGCCATCAAGTTTTTCGAATTTTATATTCTGTTTTTTTGATCTTTCACAGCTTTACCATTTCTATATCTTAACGGTGGTTCTCCCACCGCCGCAGAAAATTTCCTGATAAAATAACTTACATTTGGGTAACCTGATTTCATGGCAATCTCGGTAACCGACAGATCTGTGGACTCGAGAAGATGCCTTGCATACTTAAGTCTAACATAGTTCACATACTGTGTGAGCGTCATGTGAAATCTCTCACTGAAGAATCTTGACATGTACTTTTCCGACAGATGAAAATGTTCAGAAAGCTCAGCAAGACTTATGTGCTCATGATAATTATCCTGTATATATATAAGTATCTCCTTTTCCAGTCCACCTGACGCTCTCCCTGTCTTCGCTTCAAGCTGATCGTATTCCACTAAAAGATCTACAACCTGCAACAGTCTGATTCTCACCTGTATCTGTCTGTGTGTTCCAAATTTCCCATTTTCCTCTGACAACTCATCAAGAATAGGTATAAGTTTTTCAAGCAGATTCCGATTCGTCACTTCAGGTCTGAATTCCCGTGTGTGATTCCTAAGAGGAAAAAATATCTCATCCTCCAATTCATCCTTGGTCTGAAATGATATGAATTCCATCGGAAACAGAAATGTAAAATAATCCACCGGTGTTTCCGGGGCGGCCATCATATGCAGCACTCCCGGACTTACTATATATACAGCTCCGTCATCCCCTATAAATTTCTGTCCATCAATCTCAACCATAAGTGGACCTTTCCTTACATATATTATCTCCACCTCATCATGCCAATGAACCGGGATCTGGAATGCATGTGGCCAGTATCTCATATGATACTCACAAAATGGATATTCTCTTGTCCCGTGTGGATGATTTTCCTTTAATTCTGCGTACATTGTTATCCCCTGATATTGATTTATTATATATTGCGTTGCCTTTTATATCATGCAACTTCGTCATATTAACTCATATGTAGAATATGTGCAACTTTTAATTGAAATAGTACAAGATTCATGCGGTATCAATGCGATATTATACAATTTAGTTATAACTCATGATTTTATACCCATCACCAAAGGAGTACTGATTATATGAAGAAATTATCCGCACTTTTTATACCTATATGTTTTGAAACACTATTCTATATGCTGTCTGGCATGGTTGACACACTTATGCTCTCATCAGTGGGCGACTATGCCGTGGGTGCTGTCGGAACCGCCAACAGTTATATCGGAATGTTCATCATCATGTTCTCCATCATATCATCCGGCATGATGACGGTCATGACTCAGAATATCGGCGCAGGCAGACCTGGGATTGCTTATCAGGCACGCCAGCTTGGTCTTATATTCAACTCAGTCATAGGTATGGGAATGTCTATATTCCTGTTCATTTTCTCCGAAAATATTCTTGATCTGATAGGAATAGCCGGAAACCTCAGGGAACCTGCCATGAGCTATCTTGAGATCGTTGGCGGAGGGTGCTTCCTGAACGCGCTGATTCCAATATTTGCAAGCTACCTCAGGGCATTTGGACATACAAAGCAGCCTCTCATCGCTACCATAATCGGCAACCTTGTAAACTTCGCCTTAAATGCAGTATTTCTCTTTGCGCTGCATAAAGGGGTGCAGGGTGTCGCTACAGCGACAGTCATATCCAAGGTTATCAACCTTGCAATTGTTATCTTTTTCTCCTGCACCCTTGTAAAAGCAGGAAAAAATCCCGAAAGGCTTTCTAACAGAACTGTCCTTTCACAGATCATCAGAGTCGGACTGCCATCTGCATTCGAATCCGTTCTGTACAATGTCGCCATGATGCTGGTGGTCAAGTTCCTGAACCAGATGGATACTGACGGAATAAATGTCACGGCACGATCCTACGCAACCCAGATAAGCAACTTCTCCTACTGCGTCGGCTCAGCGCTCGCCCAGGCAAATGCCATCATGACAGGATGGCATATCGGTTCCGGCGATATAGATGCATGTAAAAGAGATACCAAAAAGGCCGCCATCATCGGTGTGATCGTGGCGACCTGTCTTGAAACTTTATTTGCAGTCACAGCCCCATGGGCCATGAAACTGTTCACCGACAACCCGGACATGGTACATATTGTCACAAGGCTCCTTGCTATTGACATCATCCTCGAGGTTGGCAGAGTTACAAACCTTGTCTACGGCCAGGCCTTAAAGACCAGCGGAGATGCGGTATTCCCGGCCGTCATAGCAGCTGTCTTTATGTACGTGTGTGCTGTCGGCGGTACATGGATGTTCGGCCTGCACCTTGGGCTCCTTGCAACCGGCGCCTACATAGGCCTTACCTGTGACGAATGTGTGCGCGCAGTTGGTATGGTCCTGCGCTGGCGAAGCGGAAAGTGGACGGAGAAGAAACTGGTGTGATAATACCCTAGTACCAGACATATTCCAGAATGTATCAGACCAGACATACGCCAGGCTTTTATCACAGAATTCCACCTATCATATACACCACAAATGCCGCAAACCACGCCACAACGCACTGCCAGATCACTACCATGACAGCCCAGCGATGTCCCATCTCTCTCTTGATGGAGGCGATGGCTGCTATACAAGGCGAGTAAAGCAGGCTGAATACGAGCAGCGATGCTGCAGCCCTGGTTGTGATAGCTGCGGTCACTGATCCGTTAAACAATATCTCAAGTGTGGATACCACACTCTCCTTCGCCATGATACCGCTTATGAGCGACGTACATATTCTCCAGTCGCCAAGTCCAAGCGGCTTAAATATCGGCACCAAAAGTCCGGCTATCGCAGCAAGTATGCTGTCCTGCGAGTCTTTCACCATATTGAGGTGCATATCAAAGCTCTGAAGGAACCAGATACATATAGTTGCAAGAAATATAACTGTGAACGCCTTCTGAAGAAAGTCCTTTGCCTTCTCCCACAGGAGCTGGCCTACGTTCTTCGCACCCGGAAGTCTGTAATTTGGAAGCTCCATGACAAAAGGAACCGCATTGCCCTTAAACAATGTGCTCCGATAAACCATAGCCACAATTATTCCTATCGCAATTCCAAGGAAATAAAGCCCTGCCATAATAAGACCGCCCTTTCCAGGAAAGAATGCGCTTACAAAGAACGCATATATAGGAAGCTTAGCCGAACAGCTCATATATGGAGTGAGCAGAATAGTCATCTTTCGGTCTCTCTCACTCGGGAGTGTCCTGGTTGCCATGACGGCCGGAACCGTACAGCCAAAGCCTATCAGCATCGGAACTATACTCTTGCCGGAAAGTCCAATCTTCCTGAGCAGCTTATCCATGACAAATGCAACTCTGGCGATGTATCCGCTGTCTTCCATGAGCGACAGGAAAAAGAACAGGGTAACAATTATTGGAAGGAAGCTGAGCACACTTCCCACTCCTGCAAATATTCCGTCCATAACAAGGCTCTTGACCACCACATTTACATTTGCTGCGGTGAGAAGCTTTCCCACCTGAACCGTGAGTGCATCTATCCCCATCTCTAAAAGTTTCTGAAGTCCAGCTCCGATCACGTTAAATGTCAGATAGAACACCGCCAGCATGATACCTATAAAGCATGGGATTGCGGTATACTTACCCGTAAGAATGCGATCTATCTTTTCGCTTCTGATCCTCTCCTTGCTCTCCTTTGGCTTGACTACACAGTTTTCACATACCTTTTCTATGAAATTAAATCTCATATCAGCTATGGCTGCACTCCGGTCAAGTCCTCGCTCTTTTTCCATCTGGATTATCAGATGTTCTATCGTCTCTTTCTCGTTCTCATCAAGTCCAAGCCTGTCAAGTATGAGATGATCTCCCTCTATGATCTTGGTAGCAGCGAATCTAAGCGGCAGATCTGCCGCCTTTACATGATCCTCTATAAGATGCGCCACCGCATGTATACATCTGTGAACAGCTCCGCCAAACTCATTCTCATCACAGAAGTCCTGTCTTCCAGGCTTTTCCTGATACTTGGCTATATGTATGGCGTGTCTTACAAGCTCATCCACACCCTCGTTTTTTGCCGCAGATATAGGCACAACCGGGGTTCCAAGCATTGCCTCCATCCCATTTACATCTATGGAGCCCGAATTACCTGTGACCTCATCCATCATGTTGAGTGCGACGACAACCGGTATCTCCATCTCAAGAAGCTGCATTGTGAGATACATATTTCGCTCTATATTAGTAGCGTCTACTATATTGATGATAGCCTTTGGGTGATCATCAAGCACAAAGTTTCTGGACACGATCTCCTCGCTGCTATAAGGAGACATCGAATATATTCCAGGCAGATCCGTCACGGAAGTATTCTCCCTGCCCCTTATCGGACCATCTTTTCTGTCGACAGTTACTCCAGGGAAATTGCCTATATGCTGATTTGATCCTGTAAGCTGATTGAACAGAGTCGTCTTTCCACAGTTCTGGTTGCCAACCAGGGCAAACGTAAGTCTTGTTCCTTCTGGAAGCGGATCACCATCCCCTTTGACGTGATATTTTCCTTCCTCGCCAAGTCCTGGATGTTCCTTCTCCTCTATGATCTCAACTCTGGTGTGAGCTCTGGATCTTGTCTCTATCTGCTCTGCATCTATCTGCTCTGCATCAGCCAGTCTGAGTGTAAGTTCATATCCATGGATCTGAAACTCCATAGGATCGCCCATCGGAGCAAGCTTCACAAGGGTGAGCTCCGCACCGGGTATAACACCCATGTCAAGAAAATGCTGTCTTAGCTCTCCTTCACCGCCAACTGCCTTTATTCTGGCGCTCTGTCCTACCTTCAAATCTCTCAGTGTCATAATTGATTATCCTTCTTTCATCATTCGTCCAGATTCATCCACGCAGTCTTTCAGTACCACAAAATCGTCTGTCGAATGCCGTCTCTTTATGTTTATTGATATTTTTCTCAATTATAGCACGATAAGTTCTATGCACAATATATAGATCCTGATTATCGTCTATATTTTCACGGCTTTTTCATGTGCATCTCTGTCTATAGAAATCAGTTCCTTAAGTTCCCTCACCGTAAACACACCGCAGACAATCGCAGTTATTCCGTCCGCTATCGGTCCCGCATACATGACACCATCGATTCCCATGAATATAGGGAATATGATGATGAGAGGAAGCAGAAATAGTATCTGTCTTGTGAGTGACATGAACACACCAAGTCTCGCCTTTCCTATAGAGTTGAAGAAGTTTGATGTCACCGGCTGGATTCCATTTACGATGGTTAGGAACATGTATATCCTGAAATATCTCTCGGAAAACTGGAAGTACAGCTCGCTTCCCTCTCCAAATGCGCTGATGATCTGTCTGGGGAATATCTGGAATGCTGCAAATGCCACCACCGACAGAGCCGATGCTGCTGCCAGCGCCAGAAGATAAGTCTTTCTCACCCTCCTGTACTTTCCTGCACCATAGTTGAAGCCTATGATCGGCTGGGTTCCCTGTGATATTCCTATAACGATCGCCATGAATATCATGTTTACCTTGCTTATTATTCCTGAACACGCAAGTGGTATGTCGCCTCCATACACCGACTGTGCTCCGTATCTTGACAAAGTATTGTTCATGACAACCTGGACTATCGCCATGGCTATCTGATTGAAACACGCCGACGCACCGAATCTGAATATATTGCCGCAGGGCTCTCCTCGCATAACAAAACTTTCCCTGGTAAGATGTATTGTCTTGAAATGGAACATATATCTGAGGCTTATGGCAAATGATATGATCTGTCCTGTGATAGTTGCCAGCGCCGCACCGCGCATACCCATATCGAGCCCGAATATAAGTATCGGATCAAGTATAGTGTTGATGATGGCACCTGTCAGCATGGATATCATTGAATACCTCGGACTTCCATCAGCCATGATCAGCTTGCTCATTCCGGTATTCGCTATCAGGAATGGGAAACCTATCGCTGTTATCCTTGTGTACTCCTGTGCAAATGGCAGAACCTTGTCAGTTGCGCCGAATGCCTTTAGCATAGGTGTCAGGAATATTGTCGTCACAAGGAAAAGTGCCACGCCAAATATCGCCATGAGACAGATTCCATTTCCTGCTGCCTCAGCCGACTTCTTCTCATCTCCGGCACCAAGCTTCAATGAAAAGCTGGTCGCACTTCCTATGCCAAGAAGAAGCGATATCGCGGTACATGCCGTTGAAAGAGGAAATGCTATATTTGTCGCAGCATTTCCAAGCATTCCCACTCCGTGTCCAATAAATATCTGGTCAACTATATTATAAAGTGCTGTCACCAGCATGGATATGATACACGGTATGGCAAAGGTTGTGAGCAGATGTGCCTCATTCTCATATCCAAGGGGATTGTTCTGATTTTCATTTGTCTTTGTGTTATCAGATGTCATGATTCTGTATTGCCTTTCTGTCTGTATTGCGACTCAGTTTTTCATTCCATATTTCTTCAGGTCTACCCGGTCATTTTCAACCTCTATGCCGTCTGCCCTCAGGCGGTCCGCCTGGACATTTGCTCCACCGAACGCAAATGCTCCCGCAAGCTCACCCTTGGAATTCACCACTCGGTAACACGGTATATTCTCAGGATCAGGATTCTTATGAAGTGCATTGCCCACGGCTCTCGCCATCTTCCTGTCACCTGCCATCTCCGCAACCTGGCCGTATGTTGCAACACATCCCTTCGGAATCTTCTTCACCGCATCGTAGATCCTCTTTGTCGGACTGTAGGTTACTATGTCATAGCTATCCGCTATCATCTGCTTCACAGCATCCTCTGGCACACTTCCATCCAGTATGATAGTGTTCCAGTGTTCTTTGTTCTGATGCCAACCCGGTATGACAGACTCAAATGCCTGCCTCCAGAAATCCCGGCTTTCCGGATCAGCCTTCACATTCAGATTGATATATCCATCCCTCTCATAAGTCCAAAGGAATGCCTTCTTGCTTCCCTTGACTCTCACAAGCTGCCAGTTCTGATCGTGAAATGGAGCCTCCTGATACGTGTCAGGAAACGACAGACCGTATGCCAAAGCTTCCTCTCTTGTTGTCATTTGTATTTTTCCTTTCCTGTGTTGCGATTATGTAATTATCTGTATCCCTTGAGGTATTTCTTCTGCTCATCAGTTATGCGGTAACTCTCCACAGCCTTCTGTATCGTCTTTCGGTGAACCCAGTCAGACATGCGGTGCTCTTCTATGTACGGAATGACCGCATCCCACTGCTTTGCCAGTGCTGTCGCCATGTACCATGCTATCATCATGTTGACATAATACTCATCAGACTCAACTCCCGCCACCAGCTTCACATATTCAGGATCAAAATCAGCATCCAGATAAAGCCTCATGAGCATTCCTATTCCATACCGTATAGTATATGTCTCGCCTGAGGCGATCCAGCGCTTGATGACCGGCAGCAATTCTTCCTTGTGCTTTTCAAAACACTTCGGTGCCGGGAAATCACAGGTTGCCCAGTTGTCTATATACGGAAGAAATCTCTCTACCTCTGATAGACATTTATCATAGTCCTTTATCCAGGTTACGAGCATCATGTGAAGATTGTTTTCCTCGTAATACTGGTGTGGGAGCTCATCAATAAATCTGTCCTCCAGCTCTGTTCCAGCTATACTCTTCGCATATTTTCTGAGCACGGGAACTCTTATGCCTATGACAGTCTCCTTGTCGGTGTCAGGCATAAGCCTGCTGTGAAAATCTCTGTACTTTATATCCTGAAGTTCAAACAGATGCTTTTGAATCTCCTCCATATTTTCACCTTACGCTTTCTAATTTTCTCGTTGTTAGTTTTCCATTTTCTACATTTTTCTATTCTAACTCATAATTGTATACAACTATTATATCTAATACTATCTGAATTTCTTCACATGCTCCGATATAAACCGAAACAGTTCGATATTGACCTTCTCATTCTTCTCCTCCGCCTCAAGATATTCAGGCACTGAAATATCTGTCTGAACCTCTCCGCATACATCAACACCCAATATTCTTGAATGTCTTATACCACCGGCATATCTTTCATCATTACGACAAGCGTCTGTATTTTTTTCTTCACCCTGACCGCCAAGAAAGACACTGAGCAGACGTTCAAGTCCATCGATTGACATATCCCCCTGACTCCAGTTCGTCTCCGTGTATTCTGTTCCGAGGACGTCTTTGTCTATAGATATGTACAAAGGCAGATCTGTTCTGATATGTTTCAGCTTATCCTCAGGCAGTCCACCATGCAGGTCTTTGGCAGAAAATATCAACAGTCTTTCGCTTGAGATATCCCGGGAAATATCATACGAATCATCGTACTCAGCTTCTTGTACATTATACCCACATTTATAGCTTTCCACATTTTCTTGTCTCCCCTTGGAACCTTTATAACTTTCCAAAGTCTGCTCTATATCTGACTCCGGCGGACCTACAACCACCAGCTGTCTTAGATTTTCATTCTGTATAAGAGTCTGTCCCGCCCAGTCTCCGCAGCTCATCATTTCTGGAACCATAGGTATCTGCATGTCTGTATGATGATCATACATAACCAGCCCAAACGGTTCGGTTATATGATCTGTTATAATCTTCGTTATATAATGATAATTTCCCGAATCTATATAATGTATACCCTGGATTCCGTACGGCTCTATCCTGCCCCATATTTTTTCATACGCATTTTTTGAACAATACATATCTGTCTCTTGTATATCAGAGCAATCTATGTATCTGAATCTATCTATATCCTTTATATCCTCATCACGATATACGTGAGTAAAATCCAAAATCATATTCTCATTTTTCACCTTGCTGTCACCCATATACAACCCCCATATATCCAATAACAAGTCAATTTCGCAGCAATATCGATTAACCTGTCAGTAATAAAATAATCTTAATACAAAATCGCCCGACTGTATTCTAACACAACCGGACGATTTTAATCACTATTTGTCTTTCTTTTTCCTTATGTGGATCTCCGGGATTGCCACCGTGTCATATGTCACAGACGAGTCATCCTCACCCACATTATCCTCATTGTCATCATGGCTCTTTGTGTTCACCTCAGGAATAGCCAGATTGTCAAATGACATGTTGAATCTGTGATGCTTTTTATGCTGTTCTTTATTTTTTTCTCTCATAGTTGGTTATACCCCCTAAAGTATGTTTATGAAAAATGTAATTACCAGGCTGTTCAGGAAGTCAGCAAATAAACTTCCTATAAGCGGTATTATCAGATATGCCTTGACCGAAGGAACATAGCGGTCGCATATAGCCTGCATGTTCGCCATGGCATTTGGCGTTGCTCCCATACCGAATCCGCATGTTCCGGCGGACAGAACCGCCGCATCGTAATCCCTGCCCATCACGTTGAACACAACAAAATATGTGAATAGCATCATGAGTATGAGCTGCGCCGAGAGCAGTATGATCAGCGGAAGTGCAAGTTCTGCAAGCTGCCACAGCTTCAGGGTTATCATCGCCATTCCCAGGAACAGTGACAGGCAGATACCACCAAGGTTGTTGATCTCACCCATGTATATATCAAACTTACCGGAATACTCTCCGATATTTCTGATGACCGCAGCCGCGATCATCGCACCTATATATATAGGAAATGTAAGTCCTGTCTTTGTGAGGAGTTCCGATATGATGGTTCCTATTCCTACTGCTATGATGAGCTGAAACACTGCTGCCGCATACATATTGGTATGACGCTCATGTTTCTTCTCATCCTCAACCAGTATACTGTCGTCCTCGGCAACTGCAGTATCCAGAAGTTTCTTCCTGTCTATGAGTCTCTTGCCAATAGGGCCACCTATAAGACTTCCTGCGATAAGTCCAAATGTTGCCGCAGCCGTGCATATAGTTGTTGCCCCCTTGACATCAAAATCCTCCAGCACCGGGCCAAACGCTCCTGCAGTTCCATGACCACCTACCATAGGTATAGATCCCGTGCAGAGTCCAACAAGCGGATCAAGATGCAATAGCTTACTCACCCCGAGTGCCAGAAAATTCTGGGACACTATAAGCACCACAACCAGTCCAAGGAATATGAACAACGACTTTCCTCCGCTCTTTAAAACCTTGAGATTCGCCTGGAATCCAACGGATGTGAAGAAGAATACCATGCACACCTCTCTCAGCGTATCGTCAAATGTAAATTCTGCTATGCCAAGACTGTAACACACACAGGTCAGGACTGCGAAAAGCAGACCTCCTATGACCGGCGCCGGTATGCAGAATTTCTCCAGGAAATTAATTCTTTTCTTCAAAAACTGTCCCAATATAAGTACCAGAACTGACACCGCCAGTGTCTGATACATATCTATCTGTATCTCCATGTAAGACCTCTCTTATCTATATTATATACACATGCAGACATCCGTGATCAGATACCTATTTACCCAATATCATCTGCATATATTCTTTTCCGCATTCAGTATATTTATTATCAGCAGCTGACAACTACTGTTCAGCCGGGATCTCTATTTCTTTTTTCTGATAATAAGCTTTCGCACCATCATGAAATGGAATGGTCACGTTCTTCACAGCCTCACTCTCATCTATCTGGAAGGTGAGTGCTATTGAATACTGGATATCCTGCGCATGTTCAAAGAGAAGTCCTGTGAGCTCCTCCACTATCTTCTCATCCATATCATCCCTGGCGAGGAGCACTGCTCTGACACCGAGTGTCACAACATCCTGAGTCTGTCCCTCGTAGGTTCCCGCTGGTATGGTGTAATCCGTATAGAAGCCGTACACGGATTTTAGTCTGTCCCTGCATTTGTCATCTATTCCGATGAGCTTTACGTCACATTCCTTAGACAGCTCCTCGATCACCGAGGTCTGTATACCTGCTGTACAAAAGAATGCATCTATCTGTCCTGATTTGAGTTCATTTGCCGCATCCACATAATCGAGATTAACCGTGTCAACAAGGGATTCCACAAGGCCGGTCATCTTAAGTATCTGCTCTGCATTTCTCTGGGTACCGGACTCCTCCTCACCCACAGAAATCTTCTTGCCCTGAAGATCATCCAAGCTGTCTATTCCCGAGTCAGCTCTCACCACAATCTGACACGCCTCAGTGTACAGGCTGGCAACTGCCGAGTACCCTCTGTACCTCTTCTTGTCCGTGGCGCCTGTTCCGTTGTAGGCCGCATCCACCAGATCCGCCTGGGCTATCGCCATGTCCACATATCCGTCGGACAGAAGCCTGATATTCGCCGTGGAGCCTGCAGTAGCCTTTACCTCAAAATCAAGATCCTCATCCTCCGAGGATGCTATCTGCGCAAATGCGTTGGAGAACGCATAGTATCCGCCGCCAACTCCCGCGGCTCCCAGCTTCACGGAATCACTGCCGATGCCACACCCGGCAAGGGAAAGTGTCATCAGAATGGCTGTTCCCGCTACAACCATCCTCTTTATCTTTTTCAGTTTCATTTCATTTTCCTCCTTACGTGACTTGGCGAAAGATCTTTCTCTTCGCTATTACCACCACCATACAACAAGCCCGTATAACACGAAATAAAGGGCTTATCGCCCTTTATTATCGCCGTCCATATACCATGTACATCATTATTGTTATTTTACAACTATATTTAACAAAATGATATGGATAATTGTATTTTATATCTATAAAATCATCCTGAATCCGTCTATGAGAGCTATATTATTTACTTTTTTATAATTTTTACGCCCTTATCTGCATCAATAATGCCGCCCTTCGCTGTAAGCTTTTTATTCTTTCTGACATCCAGCTTAGTCAGTTTGTTAGGCTTGCAGAACAGTTTTTGAAGACTTCTGCTCTTGCTTACATTCAAGGTCTTTAAGCTATTATTACCACAATACAATGTTCTGAGTTTCGGTGTGTTTCCGGTCGACAGAGCTGTAAACTTTCTTCATCTTTTTGTTCTTACTCACATCAAGTCTGGTTATCTTGTTGCCTGAACTTGCTGTCTGGGAATGCCTTCTTATCAATCTTGACCTTGGCTGTAGCTGCGCTTGCAGTTACAACTCCATTTCCCCATACACTTCCCATAGATGCTGTCACCATCGCCGCAACGACCCCCGCAATAACCAATCGCTTCAACCCGGTAACAAATGTGTAATTTTTCCTGTCTCTCGTTTTTCTTTATCTCCCTTTATATAAATTTTCAGCATAAAAAGGCACATTTCTATTGTATATAAGTAAACTTAAAAGTCAACTCCGTATTGCTGCTTATTATTTTTATCATATTTTATTTTCTTGCAAATGCCGGAGCACTCCGGAATATAAACAAAATAAACGGCGGAGTCATTGTCTGATATGTACCCTCTTTACTGGACAACCAGTAAGGAGGGTATTTTTATGCGTTATAGTTATGAGTTTAAAATGATGTGTGTTGAATTGTATCATTCG
>NZ_CYXU01000007.1 GCF_001404675.1 Coprococcus eutactus | reverse complement strand
AATGGATGCCACCTGTACAATACAGGATAGCATCCATGTGTTCAGCCTAGTTCATAAATATGTGTCCAGGATTCTGGGTACATATCAGTCTCCGCCGTTTATTTAAAACACATATATCAAAGTGACTTTACCACTCGTGCACCTCTACTTCTAACCCCCACGTGCTGAACAGTGAATCCGCAGCCTCCTCCACAGTCTGACCATCAGGAAGTGCCATGTAACTTCCACTCACGCTCACTATTCCGTCACCACAGTTACTATAGGCTATCCACAGTGCACATTCCTCCCCAGCTGGGATCACCCACACCTGATCCAGCACCGGTTCACTTACTACATACGCCTGATCATACCTAAGTATTGATGAGGCCGCCAATGCACTCGCTCCCCCAGCGCTGGCGGTCACATAATTTCCAAATGCCAAGCATGCATTTTTTTCAACACGGTCTCTGGCCGTATCGGACAGGGACGTTTCACCATCAGTCTGCCCCATAATGAATTTTGCTGCTTTATCCGAGATTATCACAACTGCAATCTTGCCACTTGTGTCGGCTATATTATCCCCCCAGTCACTTGCGACTTCAGCAACATCGTCACTTCCGCCCATTATCTTTATATAAGCTTCATCATTTGCAAGTTCGTTCACCGAAGCCGCCACATCTAGGGCAGTCTCCTTGAACCACTCCTCATCCGGCGTATTGACCTTGAACTTTCCTTGACTCTCTATACCCGATTTGGTTCTATCTGTTTTATCACTGCTTACCACTGATGAACATCCCACAAGTCCCACCAGTGCCGCAAGCACACATATCACAATTCCTGTCTTTTTCATATTCCATTTACCCATTTTTTCTCGATATAAGCCCATTTTTAATGTCTTATTATATAAAGAAACATTCTCCATATTTTTCTCAAGTATCCATATCCTTGATTTGTCTATAATACAATAACTCCATACATTTACACAACCGTTTAAAACTTAAATAATCTTTTTACTGCCCGTCCGGATATTCAATGGATATTACATCTTAGCTCTACTTGTCACTTAAACACTTCCTGTCCGTGCTCTTTAAAGTATACCATCATCTCATGTGTGAGACTCAGGTGCTCCGGATAGTCTGGAATATCATCACGGTTCACCCACTCTCCAGTTGCAAGCTCTTGTCTGTCTATGGTCAGATGTCCGTCACCGCCCTCCGGTATGTCTGCCTGACAGAAATAACCCATGAGAAGATTGCTGTCATAGCCCCATGGCTGTGACTTGTAATAAGTGATATTCTTAACGCTGATGCCGACCTCCTCCATGACCTCCCGTCTGACGGTCTGCTCAGCACTCTCCCCTATCTCGGTAAATCCCGCTATCAGGGCATATCTCTTGTACTCCCTGCCCGCATATGTGGTAAGTATGATCCTGTCGCCGTCGATCACGCCCACTATGACAGCAGGAGCTATGACTGGAAATATCAGCCTGCCGCATGACGGACATCTGAGCATCCTCTCTTTCTCATCATGAACAGTTCTCTCTCCACAGGCACCACAGAACCTGTTGGTCCTGTACCAAAGCGACAGATGCCAGCCTGTCGCCGCCGCAAGAACCGCAGTCTTCGGATAGCAAGCCCTTGTCTTATACATGCTTCGGTATTCATAGCCCGGGGCAGCAAGTCTGTTATCTCCATTCCACATAAAATATGCGGTATCATCTATTGAAAAGAGATAAACCAGATCCCCTATTTTCCTATCGCATCCGGTTATTTTCTGCAGTTCTCCATACGTCATAAACCCAAGCAGGTTCTCATCATCCATAACTTTCGCAAATATCATTTTCTCAGAAAAAGAGAGAACCATATCATGATCCTCTGGTTCTCTCCTGTTACTATATTGATTATTAAACCTCTGTGGTTCTATATCCTGTATCATACCTATATTTCCTCCACTATTCCAGATGTCCAAAGATCTCAAAGAGAATGACATCCCTCATTTCCCATATTATTTTCCTTCAAAGACTTCAGCCTGTCAATCCTTAATGTTGGTTACAGCCATGCCATGTAAACATAAAAAATCAGACAATCGGTATTTCACCAATTGCCTGATTTTTTGGTAGTTATTATATTTAAAATCTTTATCGGGGATTCCCCCCACTCATCATTTAAGCCTCTGCCTTCTCAGCATTCTCCTTCTTCATAAGAACGAGCTTCTTGATACATGTGATGGCCACGATGATACCAAGCACGATAAGGAATACTGCTACTATAAGCTGAAGTCCCTCTACAAGGAATGTTGCTGTTCCAGCCTGGAACTTCTGTACATTGCCTATTACATTGAGCACGATAGCTGTAAATGTAACAGCAAGCATTATCAGCATAGGTGGGTAGAGCATTGCGTGCTTTCTGTTTGTTGCCTTGAGGAATACTGCTACGCCTATAAGTACAAGGGCTGCAAGCATCTGGTTTGCTGATCCGAAGAGTGGCCATACATTTGAATATCCACCCTTGCAGAGAAGATAACCAAAGAACAGTGTTATAACTGTTGCAAAATACTTGTTTGTAAGTATCTTCTGCCATACAGGCATCTTGGATGTATCTGTTGTGTCTCCCATGAAGAGCTCCTGGAATGACATACGTCCGATACGTGCAACTGAGTCAAGTGATGTAAGAGCAAGTGCTGATACACACATTGTCATGAATACATTTGCAACTGAGTTTGGAAGTCCGAACTTCTCGAGGAATCCTGCGATACCCTGTGAGAAGATCTGGAAAGGTGTAAGACCCTCTGGAGCCTTGCCGCCAACTGCGACAGCACCAACTACTATAAGTGAGATAACTCCGAGGAGCGTCTCAAGGATCATTGCGCCATAACCTACGAAAAGCATATCTTTTTCATTTCTTACTGTCTTAGATGATGTTCCTGATGAAACAAGGCTGTGGAAACCGGAAACCGCACCACAGGCGATCGTTACAAACAATGTTGGGAACAGATAACTCTTAGCTCCTGTTGATGATACAACTGTGAAACCATTGAATGCATTCAGGTTCATATCAGGATGTCCTACCAGAACTCCGACAAATGCACCAACTAACATACCGATGAGCATGAATGTTGTCATGTAATCTCTTGGCTGCATGAGTAACCACATTGGAAGAACTGATGCGAGGAAGAGGTAAGCCATGATTACGTAATTCCACTGGTCACCATTTAAGTACCAAGGACATTTCATACCTACTGCAAACATTGCAACGATGAGGACGATGGCTACTATAGCTTTGAGCCACTCCTTCATATTCTTGCATGTCTTCATAACCACACCGAATACCATGGCTACTACTATGAACAACATTGAAACTGTTGCCGCTGCAGCACCATTGAAGTTCTTTGTCACAGCTCCGTCAGTGCCTGCTGTGAAACCGTTAAATGTCGATGAAACCATCGATGTAAATGCTGCTATAACAAGAAGTGTGAACAGCCAGCAGAACAGTGAGAAGAATCTTCTTCCTGCCTTGCCTATGTACTTCTCGATGACAAGTCCTATTGACTTACCACCATTTTTAACTGATGCATAAAGTGAACCAAAATCCTGAACTGCACCAAAGAATACGCCTCCGACAAGCAGCCAGAGTAAAACTGGAACCCATCCGAACATAGCTGCGATGATAGGTCCCTGGACAGGACCGGCACCTGCTATCGATGAAAACTGATGTGCAAATACTGTAAGCTTTGATGATGGTACATAATCCTTGCCATCCTCATTTGCAACTGCTGGGGTCTTTGCATTTGGATCTACACCCCATTTCTTTGCAAGCCATCTTCCATAGCCAAGATAGCCAGCACCTAAAACTACTACTGCGATAAGAACAATTACCAAACTATTCATATCTTTCTCCTTTCTCACGCCTTATGACGATATCTCATTTTTTGCAAAGAGTAAATAAAAAAAGGCTTTCGTCTTTATGCAATCTCATAAAGACGAAAGCCTGTATACTTCCGCGTTACCACTTTATTTGCCATCATAAAAGGATGACCTCTCTGACCTTATCTCGCCTGACCACTACTCACTGTCTATTGAAATAAGTTTCTATGTAACGGTAGAAAACCGGTGACACCTAATGTCTCTGGCATCTCATGACCAGGGAATTCAGTGCACTGCTCGCAGAGGATAATCATCAAGGACATACACCGTCTCACACCAACCGGCGGCTCTCTGAAGTATGCGATCTTTGACGACCGTATTCTGTTCTTTGCATTTGCTCTTTGTTCGGTACCTAAACTAGCACTGAAGTATTTTAATGTCAACCCATTTTTGCAAGTAAATAAAAACTCGCATTTTTTTCAAGTGTTTCAGCGTTATATGTACGCCTGCGGCATATTTTTTCTTGTGAAAACAAAGTATTTTTATCATCGGCTCTCAAGACGTTCATGCCATCTCTTTCTTTCCTCGTCCGACCGGGATCTGTGCCAGAAGTATTGCGGCAAATATCAGCCCGCATCCTGCAAGCTGTCTTACCCCCATACGTTCTCCAAGGATGATCCAACCGGCAATGACAGAGAATACCGACTCAAGGCTCATGATCATTGAAGCGACAGTGGGATTTAGTCCGTTCTGTCCAACTATCTGAAGTGTATATGCCACGCCACACGACAACACTCCTGCATAGAGTATCGGAATCCACGCACTCAATGTACCGAGAGGCTGCACCCATGCCGCAATTCCAGCCACACTATGATGCATCTCCGAGAAAAACGCCGGGAATATGCTGAGAATCCCGCATACCCAAAACTGTATACATGACATTCTGACTCCATCCACAAGCGGTGAGAAATGGTCTATCACTAGTATATGTACTGCAAAAAGCAATGCACATACAAGCACCATAAGATCACTGCTCTGAAATGACAGTGAGCTGCTCATACAAAGCAGATAAAGCCCCACCACAGCTATAACTATTCCAAGCCATATATTCCAGCCACATTTCTTCTTCAAAAACAGACTCAGAATTGGAACCAGCAATATGTAACACGCTGTGAGGAATCCCGCTTTTCCCGCCGGTGTTCCCATATAAAGTCCAAGCTGCTGTGCAGAGCTTGCCAGGAACAGAACAGTTCCACAGCATATACCGCCAATCACAAGTCTCTTTCTATCTGATCTATTACTCGGTTTCCTATCAGATGGTTTTATCCTGTCAATTATAAATATGACCGGTATAAGAACAGCACCGCCGATCAGTGACCGTATTCCGTTGAAAGAGAACGGTCCAACCGCATCTCCTCCCTGTCTCTGCGCAACAAAGGCTACGCCCCATATAAAAGCTGTCAAAACTAGCAGCAGTGAATTCCTTACCTGTCTACTCTTCATCTGTGAAACCTCTCGTTCTTTTTAATCCGTGCCACAGCATACAACATACAGGCACTCTATTATGTGTTGAGAATTGAACTGAGAAAAGCCTTTGTCCTGTCATTCTGCGGATCCCCGAACAGCTGCTCCGGAGTTTCATCCTCAACTATGATCCCATCGGCCATAAATATAACACGGTCAGCCACTTCCCTGGCAAACCCCATCTCAAGCAGCAGTTTTTGCTGTGTTTCTTTATCAATCCTCCCAACAGTTTTATCATTTTCCCGGTGAAGAAACAAGTCCCCATGTATATATATTTTACCGTTTTACTACATACACAAAAAGCGGCAATGGAGTTCATATGGCTCCATTGCCGCTTTTTAATATCCCGACTCCAGCCTTTGCTCAAATTCATCCTTTGGCAGGGGCTTGTCAAACACATATCCCTGTACTATATCACAGCCAAGCTTTTCCAGATAGTCAAGCTGCTGAGTTGTCTCAACACCCTCCGCAACTGACTTTTTCCCGAGCCGGCCTATGAGGTCTATTATGCTTGAAAACATTACTATATCCTGATGCTTATTATTGTTTACATCGTCAAAAGGTATCAGCGATTTGTCTATCTTGATGGTATCAAGGTCAACCTTTTTGATCATGTTGAGCGAAGAAAATCCTGTACCAAAATCATCTATGGATGTACTTATGCCTCGTTCCTTGAGTCTTCCTATCACGCTGGACATGATCTCATAATTCTGATAATCCTCACTTTCTGTGAGCTCTATCTCAATATAGCTTCTGTCTATCCCAAATCTGTCTATGGTACCGGTTATTCGTTCCACCAGATCGCCTTCTTCCAGATGTCTTCTGGAAAAATTGACTGATACAGGCACAATCTTCAGACCTTTATCCAGTCTGCTCTTCAAAAAACCGCATACCTGCTCAAGCATATAATAGTCAAGTCTGCACACGCTGCCCTCTCTCTCAAGCTGCGGAATAAATCTCGCAGGAGTGACCACCTGTCCATCTCTCACCCAGCGTACAAGTGCCTCCGCACCATATATACTTTTGTCCGCAATCCTCACCTTTGGCTGATAATACACTACAAACTCGCCTGCAGCGAGTGCCTGGGGAAAAGCGGCCAGAATCTCCTGGTCATCCATAAGATGCTTCTGAATCTCTTTTGTATATACCACTATAGAGCCCGCTCCGGTTTTTCTTGCTGCCTGATACGCAATGCTGGTTCTGGCCATAACTTCCCTCGGCTTATCAACGCCTTCCAGGCAGGCTATCCCCGCTGTAACTCCCAGCTGTAATTCTCTTTTGACAGATCTGAACTCATGACTCATATGAACATCTTTAATCTTGCTTATAAAATCAGACGCATTCTCATTACGACAAATTACAACGAAATTATCTCCTCCAAGCCTTGCTATCTCCTCATCGCTGTCAAGATATGACTTCACCATCTGCGCATAATTTCTAAGTATCACATCTCCCTGTGAATAATCAAAAACCTTATTCACATACTTGAAATTGTGGATATTAAAAAATATGCCTGTATAATCACCAATCCGTCCGTTTTTTATCAGATTCACCGCATAATACATCAGGGAATCCTGACTGGCAACACCCGTGTTGATATCTGTATTCATGATCTTTTCAAGCATGCACTGAGCCAATGTCCGGTTGTACTGAATAAATATCTCCCTAAATATAAACCTGTGTGTCTGTATCTCCTCTTCTGAATAACCCGGACCATATGGATAATCCTTGATAAACACAGTACCACCGGTTCTGATCTTCATCTCTATATCAACGGGGGTACCCAATTCAGTCACTTCTCTCTCGTATAATACCGCGCTGCTTCTTTCTCCAAGCGGCATAAACCTGTTTTTCGGAATATCAACAGTAATCTCCGCCTTTCCCAGCCTGAGCCTGTCAGCAATAGCAGCAAGACCATTCCTTATACACTGGATTCTCTGTTGCTGTGTATCCGCGTCCCCGCTTATGCACTCGAAGAATTCTTTCATCTGACTGTCCATTTGTATGCTTTTATCAATTGTATTATCCATTCTCTCTCCTCCAGCCTTCGCCACATAGCCCGTATCGTCCGGTCTTAAATATCAAAATCGGCCCAAGCGCATCAAAAATTAATAAATATAAACTCTTCCTATATTATAGCAGTGGAAAAATGAATGCACAATGTATTATCCTACCCCTGACGTCTTTTGCCCCAGAAAAACAAGGCAACTGTGCCAGGTCCTGTATGACTTCCTATGGTAGTTCCTATATAATTGATTTCCACCTTGCCATCAAGTTTTGGAAATCTCTCCTCAACAAGCCTTGCCACAGCCTCGGCATCCTCCATACATGCAGACTGCGATATATAGCACTTGCCGGAATAATCAAGCCCATCCTGTGCATTCTCCTCCATGCGCTTTACTATCTCCTGAATAACCTTCTTTTTACCTCTTATCTTTGATCTCGGTATCAGCCTGCCCTCGTCATCCATGTTGAGAAGTGGACATATTCCAAGTATTGTGCCGACTGTTCCAGCAGTCTTGGATATTCTTCCGCCTCTGATATAAAACGTGAGATCCGTTGAGAAGAACCAGTGGTTCAGGTCCAGCTTATGCTGTTCTATCCAGTCATGCAGCTCGTCTATGGACCTGCCTTCATCTCTCATGCCTGCCAGCGTGTCCATGATCAGCCCATATCCCGAGGAAGCCCCCAGGGAATCTACCACATAGAGTTTCCTGTCAGGGAATTCTTCCTCCAGATCCTCCCTGGCAATATTTGCAGAGTTTATAGACCCGCTTATTCCCGATGACAATGTCAGGTGAAGTATGTCATACCCCTGTTCAAGATAAGGTTTCCAGAAATCATAATATTCATCTGAATTCACCTGCGAGGTCTTCGTAGCCGCACCCTCTGTCATCTTTCTGTAAAATTCCTCAAATGGCATGGTCTGTCCCAGGTCATCAGGATGCTCCACACCATCAAGCTCGTAGTGAAAGCATATATATTTTACGTCTATTTTGTCAAAATGCTCCTTTGAAAGATCTGCTGTTGAGCAGCAGCTCAAGATATACTTTGCCATGTTTGTCCACCTCTCCAATATATTTATGATTACTTTTTTACATTCGCGTTTTCTTTTGATCTAGTATTAGCATTCTCTTTCGATTTAACATCCACTTTTTCTTATCATCGTTTCTTGCTTACTATTGTATCATCATCTGTACTTTATTCATAGTCATAAATACGATAAAAAACAGGCAAAAATACCCACAACACGTTGTTTTAAAAACCATGTCATGGGCGTTAATATATATGATCATTTGTCATTTAAAATACAGTTGTTATCGCAAGTCGTTCCTCAATCAGTTTTTTCGCAGTGTTGAACCGATCAAGATAATCTCCCGATATCGTCTCACAGTGTACCCCATACTTGTCAAACCACGCCTTGAGCAAATCGCTGTAATGCCTTCTCTCCCGCATTATTTTCTCATTCCGGGTCCCATCCTGGACAAAATCCGTTCCATCAGGATCAAGGAACAACACAAGATCCCACTTATTTGTTGCATTTATCGCGCCCGCCATATCTGTAAGCCTGCGTTTTTGTTCATCATCATCCATGAGCAGATCACAATAAAATCCCGTAGTCAGTGCATCGGTATCCACAAACAACAGTCTGTTGCTATGCCTGGCTGCCCTGCGTACCTCGTCCTTCTGTCTGATGAAGTTCTCCACCAGATCATCTTCAACCATGAAATTCTCGCCACCCGCGTACTCACAGGTGTCACGTCCTATCTCCCGTACAAAATTCGTGTTATATGCCAGCGCAAGATTCTCAACCAGTGTGGATTTTCCTGTGGATTCACCGCCGACAACCAGAATCTTTCTGACGTAGTGATCCCTGCACACCTCTGGAATATACTCCCAATGCGCCGTCGCCCACTCACGGATCTCTGTCGAGGATACCGGAACCTCCGCCCTGTCAAAGTACACGACCTCACTCTCCGGACAGTACAGGCTCTCAAACCTGCCGGTTCCAAGATAATCCGAACCACAGAACACTGCATCTATAGGCTTTCCTATCGTGTCCTTGATATCCTGTGCTCCCTTTTCCCAATAATAATCCGTATTATATTCTTCTTTTGAGACCGCCTTATCCTCTATCATGATTATCTTCACATTTGGCAGATGTCTTGTACTGTTAAGTATCCAGCGATATCTCAGTTCCTTTGAGGCAGACTCTCTGCCCTCACACCAGCTTATCATCACATACAGTTCCTCACACATCGCCGCAGCACGTATGATGTCGTGGATGTGTCCTATGTGAAGCGGATCAAACGAACCCCCATACATTCCTACCTTATATCTATACATAACTTGTCAGCCTCCCTTACTCTGTTGCCGTGCCGTCTTCGAAAACGTGTACTTCGTCCAGGCGATTTCTTCTGACCTCACGTTCCCATCTGACACACATAATAACGGCATTTCCAAGGTACACTATCCACATGAGCAGCGTTGCTATGTTGTCATTGCCACTCACAAAGTTTTGTGCCCACATATATATTGTAAACACATCTACCGCAATCCATATCCACCACTGCTCCGCGAACATTCTTACAGATACAACCATCGCCACAACCGATGAAACCGTTGTAAACGCATCCACAAATGGCATGGCATCCCCGAGTCTCTTTAACAGCAGCCCATACAGAAATGTGCCAAGTGCCACCGCCAGCACCATGAATATCCTTCCCACCGCCTTCATGTGTTTCTTTCTGACCTCATGCGTCTCATCATTCATATGCCTTGACCACACATAGAATCCAACAAACTGCATAGGCACATAATATAGCGCATTGAGCATCGTCTCTCCGTACAGTGCAGCCTTATACGATATAACCGCGTAAAGCACAGTATTCACAAGACCGAATATGTACGCTGACAACTTTCCTTTTCCCGTGCACACTACACAGACCACGCCTGTGGTGGACGATATGATCCCCATAACCGTATCATCCCAATATATGGACAGCCCCACGATGACTGCACATGCGATAAGCAGCCAGGTGACCTCCAGCTTCTTCCAGCCCTCTATCTCATTTTTTATAAATTTCTTAAATGTCATCTATTCATTCCTCCCTTTTAAACATCAATCCACTACACTATAGTCTCTACTTCCTTGCATCATTCCTTCGTGTGAACAGTTTGGCAGGTCTGTATCTCTCACCGGACTGATATGCATCAGTCTCCTCAACATATTCCACAATCTTTCTTCTGAAGTTAGGTGTGGTAAGTTCCATGTCCCATATCTGTTCATATACATTCTGAAGCTCAGTGAGTGTAAATCTATCCGGCAGCAGGTCAAATGCCAGCTTCATATCTCTCCTGACATCCTCCCGCAGTCCGAGCACCGCTTCCGTTATGATTCTTGCGTGGTCAAATGCCAGTCCTTCACATTCCTCTATATAGTAACTGTCCGAGCTTCGTCCGCATGAGCTCATATCTGTTCTGCGCAGCACTGCAGTAAGTTTTATATCAGAGTCTGCATTCTTGAGGACCAGCCTGTATTTTTTCCCGTTTTGGACTTTATGTGAAGCTTCAACTTCATTTTTCACATTTTCTTCACCTGTACCTGACACTTCTGTTGCCTCTGTTGAAACATCTGTCAGTTCAACTGTAAACCATCTCGCATCCTGTGCATCATCTCCTGCCTTCAGGCGGCAGGCTCCGGCGTTCATAAGTGCCATATAAGTTGATGATATGACCCAGCCTCTCGGATCTCTGCCCGGCTCGCCATACACTCCGACAAGCTTTACATATGCATCGTCTATACCCGTCTCTTCGCAAAGCTCTCTTCTGGCTGAATCTATGACATCCTCACCTTTTCTGCAGAACCCACCGGGCATAGCCCAGCTTCCTTTATATGGGAATCCACCTCTTCTTATCAGTAGTATCTTGAGCTTCTTCTCCTGAAGTCTTCTTACATCCTCGCACTCGTCATCCTTCATAACTGAAAATACAACCACATCCGCGGCAACAGATGGCCTGTCATATTTCGTCAGATCATATCCGGCAAGGAATTCCTTCTCTTCGTCACTCATCTCATATGTCTTCATACGTATGCTTCATCCTCCTTTATATTTCCGCCGTTATCTGATTATGTCCACCTGACACATCGCCATGGTGGCGAGCGCAGCCTCATGGCTCTCCGGCGTCACCCCGGCACAGCACTTCGCATCGACCTTAACATTTATCTCCGGGTACAGAGCCTTGATGATCAGAGCATTCGACACGACACATATATCCGTACAGAGACCTACAATCTCAACATCCTGAAGGTCGAAGTCTCCCCATCCTGTATATCCAAAGCTGGTCTTGTTGATGTATATGGCTCCCGGGACTTCAAGACCAGCTGCGATCTCCCAGCCCTCAGTTTCCTCTATACAATGCGGAACCGGGAGATGACGACCCTCGTTTGTCTCCATGTAGTCCTCATAATGCGTATCCCTTGTGAAGATGATCTCATCCCCGCGGTCAGCATACTCTCTTATCTTTGCTTTCACATTTTCCACGATGGCTGCTGCCTCCTTTGTGCCTAGTGCCCCATCAATGAAATCATTCTGCATATCAACTACTATAAGTGTCTTTTTCTTGTTTTTGTCCATAATTTTTTCTCCTTTTCACATTCAACTTTCTGCTTTCATGAGGGAATCCACAAAGGCGCGGATTCCTTATAAAGCATATAAGTACATATACATGTGCCCTCACCGCCGCCATTATTATCGTTTTTGATAATATCTTCAGGTTGTTTTATATAATATTATCATTTTGATAATATGTCAACCCATTATTTGAAACTCAATAGAAAAAGTGGCATAGCTGATATTCCACGTTCCAAACGAAACCCGCATGTCAGCTATGCCGCACCTTTATATTTCTATCATATTTTTTATATACAACACACTATCAGTCCACGCTCTGCTTCAATTTCCTGAGCAGTACAAATGCAAAGAACAGCACCGATATAACCGCGAACACCGCACCTACAAAACCGATATATGATATCGCGCCCTTGTCGCACACAATTCCGCCGATCCAGCTTCCACCTCCGATACCGAGGTTGAAAAGTCCTGAATATATGGCAGTCGCCACTGCGGAGCTCTTCTCATCAACACTTCTGATGACCTCCGACTGCGTGGTCACATTGAACGCCATGGCTGTTATTCCCCAGAATGCACATAGGAGTACCATGGTCGCCAACGTCTTTGACGCCGGAAGCAGAAGCAGCAGCCACACAAGAAGAGTTGCCATGACTGTACCGATGAATGCAAATCTGTGCTTGTCATAAAGCTTTGAGAACAGATAGCTTCCGAGAAGTCCCATCGCTCCAAATATCAGGAGCACTACAGTGATGACATTGTTCTGGAGCTTTGCAACCTGCTGCATGAACGGCTCTATATAACTGTACACCGTGTAGTATCCAAGCACGAACAGTATCGTCTGAATATACAGGCAGATGAGCACCGGATTCTTCAGAAGAGCAGGGAGATCCTTCACATGGAACTGCTCTCCGCTTGCGATCTTAGGGAATACAAATGCCATGTACACCAGAACCGCAAATGCTATGATTCCAACGATGAGGAATGTAACTCTCCATCCCATATACTGTCCAACAAGTCTTCCAAGCGGAAGCCCGGCTATAGTAGCTATGGATGTTCCAGTCACGACCATGCTCAGTGCAAATGATCTGTGTTCTTCATTTACAAGTCTTATGGCAACCGGTGAAGCTATCGACCAGAATATCGCATGGGTACACGCAACGCCTATACGCGATGCCATGAGCACTCCGTATGTCGGCGCGATCACGGACATGATCTGGCATATTCCAAACAGTGCGATCGTTCCCATGAACAGTTTCCTGAAATCTATCTTCGACACAAGAAGTATGAGCGGCAGGGACAACAGCATGACTATCCACGAATACACTGTGATAAGCATTCCCGCCTTCGACTCCGATATGCTGAACGACTTTGCAATGTCTGTCAGCAAGCCAATTGGCATAAATTCCGATGTGTTGAATATGAACGCCGAGACGGTCATTCCCACAAGCGGAAGCATTTCTTTTCTCGTCAATCTACTCTTCATATTTATTCCTCTTCCTAATAATATGTGGTATATATGATTATTTTTTTGTTCACCAGCCACATATTATAGGAAATGGAATTATGAGTCAATGCACTTTTGAATGGTTATACTGTCCAAATGTTAGATTGTACAAAAAAGAAGGCCGGAAACTCTCCGGCCTTCAGGGTTAAGGGAAAATTTTATGTGAAAAATTGTAGTACACTTACTTTACTGTGAGTCTCTCAAATGTCTCGCTCTCTTCAGGAATCGATCTGAGTCCTCCGCGCTTCTCGACACACAGGCTCGCAACCGCATTTCCGTATCTTGCACACTCTGCAAGCTCATCTATACTGAACTCCTCCAGTCTCTTATCCGCTCTGACAAGCTGTGATACAAATGCTCCCCAGAATGAATCTCCAGCCCCCGTCGTATCTACCACATGGCTGACGAATCCGGGAACCTTCCGGCTTCCATCCCTGCTGCATATCAGCACACCCTCACTTCCCAGGGTAACCGCAACAAGTCTTACGCCGCTTCCCAGAAGATACTCTGCTGCCTCTTCCGGATCGGAAAATGGTGTGAGTAGCGCTGTTTCCTCGTCCGAAAGCTTCATTATATCTACAAATGGAAGAATACTCTTCATCCTCTCCATCGCATTTTCTCTGCTGTCCCACAGCGGTGCTCTGTAGTTCGGATCATACGATATCACCGCGCCGTATTTCTTTGCCTCCTTCACCGCCTGAAACGTGGTGGTTCTGGCCGGTTCATCCGTGAGAGACAGCGAACCTATATGGAACACCTTTGTGTCTCTTAGCAGGTCGGCATCCACTTCCTTGTAACAGAGCATTGTGTCCGCTCCCGGCTTTCTGGCAAATGAGAATTCACGCTCTCCGTTCTCATCCAGAGTGACAAATGCCAAAGTGGTAAATACCGTATTGTCAACCACTATACCTCTGGTATCTATCCCTGCCTGCTTTGCCGTCTCAACAAGGAAATTGCCGTGCATGTCATCTCCAACCTTACCAATGAAGGCAGTTTTAAGCCCGGCTTTACCGACTGCCGTGAGCATGTTTACCGGAGCGCCTCCGGGATTCTGCTCGAAGAGCTTCATCCCGGAATCAGTGCTTCCGGCAGGGGTAAAGTCTATCAGGAATTCACCAAGAGCCACAACATCATATTTCTTTTCCATGTTGGATCCTCCTTGTGAATTTTACTTTCCTGTGATCTCTATGTCATAGAATTCTACTCTTGCATCCTGTGCCAGAAGTCCCGTCTCAAACTCAGGCTTCGCATATATTCTGTATGTAAACGCCACCTGTTCTCCGACAAATACCTCCACCATATCATGGTCAACGATGATCTTCACATCTATCTCGCTGCCCTCTGTTATGTCAAATGTCTTCTCGCACACTCTGACTCCATCAGGGCCCGGCTCCGTTGCAGGAGGCACAGCCTGACAGGACTGAACCCAGAACGGGTCAACTCCCATAGGAAGATTTACCAGTGACACTCTCTGCATGGCCACATCGAACTCAAGGAGAAGGCATCCGCTTGCTTCCTTGTCTGACTTGAGCAGTATACCGAAATGGTCATACACCTCTCTAGGCATGATCTTGCACTTCAGCATGTAGCTCTCCTCGTTGTGTCCAAGGAATCCGTATGTACATGTGCTTACTGAATCCATCTCAACCAGTCTGTCTCCGTGAAGCTCTGCATTTCCAAGTACAGGGATGTAATCCCATGCCACAGGCTTCTCAAATACATGCTCATATTCCTTTGGAAGCTTTACGTCAAGTCCTCCATCCGCTGTGGCAACTACCTCATGCGGCACGCAGAAGGTTCCGCCCCAGTACCATTCACCTCTGTCGCTTCTGTCTGCTCTGTCGTGAGCCCAACCGAAGTAGAAGCGTCTGCCGTCATCATCCTGCATGGACTTGGCTGCGTAGAATCTTCTTCCGCCTATGCCATCCTTCTTTGGCTTTCTCCATGGGCCAAATGGTGACTTTGCAACTCTGTATATTGTATTTACATATTCTGAGAATCTTGAGTATGAGAGATACCAATTGTCTCCCATCTTGTACATCTCAGGGCACTCAGGACAGTTGGTGTGTCCCGGTGAATATATCGGTCCGTAATATTCCCAGTTGACCAGATCCTTTGATCTGTAGAGAACTATACATCCTCTTCTGGTTATCGGCATATCCAACCTTCTCGCTGATATGAGGATCCAGTAACATTTGTCCTCCTCATTGTAGAATACATATGGATCTCTCCAGTCAAGCTTCTCGTAAAGCTCTATCATAGGTGTGATGACCGGATTGGCTGCATCCTTCACCCACGTGATTCCATCGTCGCTTGTAGCGTGGCATATGGTCTGCTGATACTCTGCGGTGAGGCAGTAGCCTGTATAGAATGCATGGTATTTGCCCTCGCCGTATATGACTGATCCAGTCCATACTCCTGATGCATCCGGCTCGTCGCCCTCGCCCGGATAGAGCGCTGTAGGAAGCTCCTCCCAGTGCACCAGATCATCTGATACACTGTGGCTCCATGTTGTTCTGAGTCTTGCCGGGTACACTGTTGTTCCCGGAGGGGAAGTCAGTGAGAATATATGATATTTACCCTCGTGGTAGAAAGGTATTGCATCTCCCGTGGAATCCGCGAAGGACATCTTTCTAAAAATCTCCATATTATCAGTCCTCTCTTTCTACTAGTTTGCTGCCAGTTTCTTCTTCTTGAGAAGCTCAAGCTTGCCCTTCTGTCCATCAAGGAGTACCGCACATGCGATGATAAGGCCCTTGATGATGAGCTGCCAGTATGATGACACTCCGATAAGGTTAAGACCATTTGAGATGATTCCGATGACCATGGCACCAAATACGGTTCCACTGATCCTTCCTTTACCTCCTGTCATGGATGTTCCGCCAAGTACGCAGGCTGCGATGGCATCAAGTTCGTATCCGCTTCCTACTGAAGGCTGGCCTGAGTACATTCTTGAACAAAGTACAAGTCCTGCAAATGCTGAGAGAAGTCCAGATATTGTAAATACTACGATCTCTATCTTCTTGATAGGTACACCTGAGAGTCTTGCAGCCTCACGGTTACCACCTATCGCATATACATATGTTCCAAACTTTGTCTTGCTGAGGATGAAGCTGAACAGTATGATGAGCACTACCATGTACACTACAGGGAGTGGGATCACATTGAACAGGTATCCTGTTCCGATCTCGATGAAGATCTTGTTGGTGATACGTGTTGACTGTCCACCTGTGTAGACATAAGCTATACCACTTGCTATGTTCATCATGGCCATTGTGATGATGAATGCAGGCACCTTGAAGTTAGCAACTATAAAACCACTTATAAAGCCCGCTGCTGTACCAACCAGAAGTCCTGCTACTATGGCAACGCCGAGAGGGAGTCCCTGGTTAACTATAAATCCTACGGTCAGGGTTCCCGACATGGCTACTATCGATCCAACTGACAAGTCGATGTGTCCAAGTATAATTATCAATGTCATTCCAAGTGCTATGTATGTGTTGATCGATATCTGTCTAAGCACTGATATGATGTTGTTGGTCGTGAGGAACTTGTCCGTGGCAAGTGCTACCGCCACACACATGATTATCAGAACCACTATGATTCCTATGTTGCCCTTGACTATGGATGTCAGGGGATTGTTCTTTAATATAGAAGTTGCTTTTGAATTCTTCTTTGTCTCGCCCATATTATTCGATACCTCCTGCAGCGTATTTCATTATCTCTTCCTGTGAGAGCTCGTCCTTTGACAGCTTCTTCACGAGTCTTCCGGCTCTGACCACACATACGTTGTCGCACATGTTGATGATCTCAGGAAGCTCACTGGATACCATGATTATCGCTATGCCTTCCTTTGCCAGTTCATTGATTACTGTGTATATCTCAAATTTTGCATTTACATCCACGCCTCTGGTCGGCTCATCCAGAATAAGTACATCCGGCTTGGTCGCAAGCCATTTGCCCAGAACCACTTTCTGCTGGTTTCCACCTGACAGGCTGCCCGCCTCAATCTCTGGCGATGCCGCCTTTATCCTAAGTCTCTGTGAATAATGGTCTATTACCTCGCCGCGCTTCTTCTCGCTTATTGCGATTCCATTCATATAGAATCTGAGGGATGAGAGTGTGAGGTTGAATGCCACGCTGTTGCCGAGTACCAGTCCCTGTTTCTTTCTGTCCTCCGGAACCAGTGCTATGCCTGCCTTGATAGCCTGCATTGGATTCTTGAAGTGAACCGGCTTTCCTCCGAGTATCACCTCTCCCGATGTAGGCCGTGTCGCGCCAAATACCGCCTCCATGATCTCACTTCGTCCGGCACCGACCAGACCTGAGAAGCCCAGGATCTCGCCCTTGTGTACCGAAAAACTTATATCTTCAAAGACACCTGTCTGGGAAAGATTCTTTACCTCCAGAGCAACCTCTGCCTTGTCCATGTCGCAGTAATCTCTTGCATAGAAGCTCTCCAGATCTCTTCCTACCATCATCGCAACCAGCTCATTCGGGCTTGTCTCTGATGTCTTTTTTGTTCCTACGTATGCACCATCCCTGATGACGGTAACTCTGTCAGATATCCTGAAGAGCTCCTCCATTCTATGGGAGATGTAGATTATACTTACCTGTTTCTTTCTGAGATTCTCAATGATCTCAAATAACTGCTCCACCTCTTCATTTGAAAGTGATGAGGTTGGCTCATCCATAACTATGATCTTACCGTTGAATGAGACCGCCTTGACGATCTCCACCATCTGCTGCTGTGCGATGGTCAGATTTTCTACTATAGTGTCTGCTTTTATATTCACACCGAGGGATGATATCATCTCCTCTGCTCTTCTGTTCATCTCTGCAAAGTCCAATGTCCCAAGCTTTGTCCTTATCTCTCTGCCGAGAAACAGGTTCTGTGCCACCGAAAGATATGGAACAAGTACGATCTCCTGATGTATTATTCCTATACCATTTTCTCTGGCAGCCGGAACTCCGTTGATCTTTACCTCCTTGCCATTTACCTTGATGATTCCGCTGTCGGGCTGGTAAATTCCTCCGAGGACCTTGATCAGTGTGGACTTTCCTGCACCATTCTCACCGAGCAGTGCATGCACCTCTCCCAGTTCAAGGGAAAAGTCGATGCCGCTTAAAGCATATATTCCAGAGAAGCTTTTCTTTATCCCTATCATTTCCAGAACTGTCTGTCCCATATTAAACCTCCAAGTTTCTATATCAGATCTTTTATTGTCTTGTTGTCATTTTCGGGATCACGGCCGGAGATCTCAGATCCCCGGTCTCTCCCGTATTATATACACCTACGTTGTGTCATGTATGTCCAGCCGGGGGCAGCCCCGTGCTGTTACTGCCGGCTTCGATCCGGCCTTACTGCCAGTCGTTAACTGTCTTCTCTGCCTCATCCTTGAGTACAAGGTGTGAATCAAGATATACCTTCTTCTCGTCAATGGTCGTATCTCCGCCTACATACTTCTGTGCTGCGTTGAATGCATACTCTGCAATCTGTACAGGAACCTGACATGCAACTGCTGTGAACTCACCGTCAATGAGTGCCTGCTTGCCATCTGGTGAAGCATCGATACTGTACACGCCGATCTTGCCAGTCTTATTTGCTGCCTTAACTGCTGCTGCAGCACCGAGTGCTGATGGATCATTGATGCAGAAGAATGCCTGAAGATCTGTGTTTGCTGTGATGATATCCTCTGCAAGACTCATTGATGCATCAAGTGCAGCCTCGCCATCCTGCTGTGCCACAATATTGAACTTGTCCTTGTTGTCACCGAGACCATCGAGGAAACCATTTACACGGTCTACACAGCTCTCATTTGATGGGAAGTCAAGGATCGCAATGTCTGCTCCATCCGGATAATCCTTAACCATCTGCTCACCTACAAGCTGTCCTGCCATGTATGCATTTGTTCCAACGAACTGTGTTACAAAGTTCTCTATGTCATCCTCGATAACTGCTGTATCTACATTGAAGATTGGGATTCCTGCATCTTTGATCTCTGCAAGACCAGATGTGATACCTGCTGAATCAACCGGGATGATGAACACTGCGTCGTATCCACTGTTTGCCACGTCTGATAACTGGCTGAGCTGTGTGTTCAGATCGTAGTCAGGATCAAGACATGTATATGATATTCCGTTCGCATCACAGAGTTCCTTGAGCTTTGCATCTATTGAACTCTGGAATGTGTTGTTAAGTGTGTTTGTACAGAATGCAAATGACAGGTCGGATGACTTCGTGCTCTCCTGCTTTGTACCTGATTCAGATGAACCGCCGTCCGATGCGCCTCCTGCTCCTGATCCACAACCTGCCAGTAAACTGAGTGACATGCACAGGCATGCTCCAACTGCTAATAACTTCTTAATCTTTCTCATAATTTTTACCTCCAATATCATGTATTTCGTTTTTGCTAACTCGTTGTCGAAAAACTGTTTACAACCGGTTTAATTTACGTAAATTTTAAACTGTTTTTCGTCCTTTGCATGTTTTGATGATATAACCTTTGTCGGTTATTGTCAATATCAAGTGTTTTATTTATTGCTTATTCGTCATTATGTACAAATAACACTCGATTGCATTATAGGGTTCGCAGGTCTTTTATTATTTTTTACGTAAATATTTTACGATATGTCATACTTATGGGATTTGTAGTGTATGATTGACACCCGTTACTTGTCACCTTGTATCTTGTAATCTTGTCCTTTGTCTCCGGTACCACTTCCCCGGGAATTTTCTCTTTTGGGTGTGGTTACAGCAACTTGGACACAAAATTGTATCCTTGGGAACTTCTCAGGCGAAAAAGATACAATCTTCCAAGGTCTTGTGTGTAAACGCAAAAAATCCGCCAGAAAGATACAATTTTCTCTCTGACGGATGTCATATCACCCAAGTCTGTCCGGCATGGACTCATGGAAGATTTCCTTCCATGCAAGCCTGAGCTGTTTTGGCTCGACCTGATACGGCTGAACTCCCACATACTTTGGAAGCTGTTCTTCACTTACCAGGGACTTGGCAACAACTGCCGCAGCCGCTCTTCCCTGCTCGTATGGTCTCTGCGTGCTGAGTCCCTTGACTATTCCTTCTTCCATGCACCGGGCTATACCATGGTCAAGATCAGTTGTGAACACCGCCACATCCTCCCTGCCAAGCTCCTTGAGCGCCTTTATAGCCAGAAGCGCTGGGCGATCCCAGCTCACATACATTGCCTCAATTTCAGGATTGGCAGTTATCACATCCTTGGCTACCTGATATGCATTGGATATTTCTCCAAAGCTCCTGATCGTCACTATGTCAATATCCGGGTAACTGTCCTTGATTATTCTCTCAGCAGCATTATCCCTGACTCTTGTTCCATAGAATGCCGCGCCATGAATAATAAAACCTGCCTTTTTTTTCTTATTTTCCTTACAATATTCTCCCAACATTCTTCCCGTGTTCGTTCCATTCTCCGACTCATTTACTGATACACAGGACACATAGCTGTTCTTGGACATACCATCTGGAACATTGCTTATGAACACCAGCTTTGACACTTTTGAAAGCTCCTGAAACTTTTCTCTGGTACGGCTGTCATCCGCTGGAATAGCTATAACTGCATCCGGTTTCTGAAGTCTTATGCCATCAAGCTGTGCATTCTGCAGTTCCGAGTCAAAGTGCGCATCCATAACCGACACCACATCTATTCCAAACTGCTCAAGTTCCTCCCGAATGCCCTTCTCATGCAATTCTGCCCAAGACGTTCCGGTATAGTGGAAAGAGATCGCAACCCTGTAATGTCCTGCCTTTAGTCTGTGTTTCTCTTCTTTTGTCAGTACAACCGAATCCGGTGCTGCCGCTTTATCTCCAAATGGTCCATTGTCAAGCATCTTTGTGGATTTTCTGACTACAAGCTCTACATCTGCATAACAGTCATGCGATATGGCAACTCCCGTATTGATCTTCTCAAACAACATCCCAACAGCCTTGGCACTTAGTCCCTTCACATCTCTTCTCAGTATTGTAAGAGGTGGATAAGTAAGTTCAGACCAGCTCTCATCACCAAATCCAACCACAGATATCTCTCCCGGACAGTCGATTCCCATATCTCTCAGTGTCTTCATAAGATAAAGAGTTATTCTGTTGCCCCCCGCAAGTACAGCGGTCGGCCTGTATCTGCGCAGGGCTTTCTGAATAGCCAGCATGCAGTCGTCCTCTCCTTTTTCCAACGTCACATCAACAATGTTTGCATCATTTGTATTTATATTGTATTTCTCCAGCGCATTTAAAAAGCCTCTGGTCCTCTCGTCCTTCGTCGTGCTGTCCGTGCTCTCCCGGAAAAACAATACATTCTTGTGTCCGCTGGACAGCAGGTAATCTGCGCCCTTGAATATGGCTTCCCTGTCTCGGAACTCCACGGAATCTATTCCCTCACCGAGTATATTCCTCTCCACGCAGACAAACGGCATTCCTGACTGTATGAGTTTTGTGTAGTTAGATGCCACATCGCTCACCGGCGCATGTATGATACCGGCAACCTTCTTGTTGACCAGAAGTCCGGCAAGCACCTGCGCCTCCTCCTTGAGATCATTGTCTGTTATCGCCACAAGGAACTGATATCCCTGCACACTGACAAGCTGCTTCACATAAGCTACCATATCTCTGTATATAGTACTTTCAATGTTTGGAATGACTGCAACTATCGTGGACTCCCGTCCAACCAGCAGTTTTCTCTCCTTATCAGCTATCTTATTCTGGTATCCTGTCTCTACAATGATCTTCTCTATCTTATCCACAAGCTCAGGTCTGACATACCTCGTCCTATTTATAACATGTGATACCGTGGCTATTGACACCCCTGCCATATCCGCTATTTCTTTTATTGTAACCTTTGACTTGCCCATATCTCGTCCTTTCTCCCGTATCACAGATATAACTCTGGCTTCCGTACATTGCCACTGGCAACGCCCTTTTCCGATATTATAATCTACTTTTCTATGTTTGTGCAACCACTGTCATCATCCAGACTGCCGGCTCTGTTGGAGGGCTACTGGCTCTGCGATGGCTACTGGAACCATGCAGTTGCCGGCTCCACCATTACATAAAACAGCACAATTTTTTCGCAAAATGCAGAAAAAAAGATGAAAAAATACAAAAAATTAAATTTCTGTATCTTTTCATCTTTTTTCATCACATTAGATACAATTTTGTGTGCAAACAGGCGTTTTTATTCCCAAAAGATAAAAACGCCAAGTTATTTCCTGGTATTTCCCGGGTCCCGGGGGCAGCAGATACTCAGTTCTGCCAATTGATATTCTCCCCCTGGATAAGAGGGTATCTGGCAAGCTCTGCGCCGTCCAGATTCTCCCTGTTCATATCCACTGCATTTATCTGATGACCCTCATAGGTATTGTAATAGTATATTCCCTTGTCAGCATTGCAGCAGGATGTGTATATGGTTATCTCATATTTATCAGGCGCAACCTCACAGCAGCCCCTCTGCTGATCCACAGAGCCAAGTATGTGAAAGAACTGGCTTACACTCTCAGCCTCAGAATCCGCAGGCAGACTGTTCTGCTTCACAAATGCCACCCTGGCAAATCTCGACGTGGACGACAGATCCCCCGGAAGTCCTATGGCTCCCATGCCACGGCTGTAAGTATTCAGCCCCACCTCCGGTGCAAATGTGTTCACCGGCTGCTTTGGTGACAGCCCCATATACTGATTGAGCAGGAACATCTGCTGCGGAAATGGCGGGTTGTTCGTGAGAACTCCAACCGGATTCTCATACACATGAAGTCCGTCAGCCATACACTCCACAGTTATAGCTCCATTTCTGTCAGCTATTATCCAGTGGAGCTGCGCTGTAGGAAGCTGCTCAGAAAATGGTGTTCCAGTCAGGTTCATCCTGTCAAGGGCAACCCTTGCCTCTCCCACGCTGGCGCAGTTTCCGAGTATCCACGGAATGAACTCATACTGGGCAACATTGTCCCTGTCACCGCTCTCATCCACTTCCTGATACGCAGCATTTCCAACGAAATTCAGGCCTGCCATTCCAAGCCCCTTCTCATTTATAGCATCATAGTAGAGAGGATAGTCACCTGCCACATGTGCCATGCCTATCATGGCATAATGGCTTTCCTTCCTGCCCATATATCTGAATTCAAACGGATAATTTCTCGGAGTCACGGTGATCTCATCGCCGTACGAGAATTCATAATCTAGTGTTCTTCCAAAATAGAAATCCTTTGTCTTATATGTTGCTGCTGTACACATATTTGTCTCCTTCCAAATCTCTGCAGATAATCTATATCGTCAGTTCAAAGCCGTAACAGCTCTTTTCAAATCCATAGTGTTCGTAGAAGCCATGTGCCCCTGTCCTCGGAAGTCCGGAATCAAGGGTGATGGCCTTGCATCCCCTCTGCTTTGCAAGCTCCTTCGCATGATCCAGGAGTGCCACACCATATCCCTTGCCGCGGTCCTCCTCTCTTGTTATGAGGCTTGACACATAGCATGTGAGCCCCGACATCCAGAATGTATTGAAATAGTCTCCATGGCACATGCCTCTGCAAATACCTTCATCCCATAATAAAAACGCAAAGCTGCGTTCGTCATCTATGACGTCCATATATACTTTGCGTATTTCCTCCCTGTCATATGTATTATATGTCCATAATTTTTCTATAAAATCAAATACAATATCAAAATCCTCTGCTGCCGCTTTTCTGATCTCCATAATTATATTCTCCTTTCCATTGAACACCAGCCATGCAAAATTTACCTTCGGCAAATGGCTGGCGCTACATGTCAAGTTTTCACAGAAAACTTGACACATCCCCGCCGAACCTCAGTCCGCTTAAACTGACTTTGCACCATCAACTAAGTTACAGCCGATGCTTACATTATAGAATATCAAAGTGATTATTAACAGACCACCACCCATAAATTTATTATAAAATATCCCGGTAAAAAGTGAGGAGGCAGATACGCACAACACTGTATCTGCCTCCTCACTTTTATATCTTCGTCTCCACATCCGGGAATTCAAGTACTATCTCGAATCCATTCTGCCACTTTGAATTTGCTGTCACTGTGATGCCCAGGTCATGCGCCATCTCACTGACAAGATACAGTCCCATGCCCGTTGCATGCTTCCTGTTCTCACCCGAATCACCCGTGACACCCTTCTCGAATATGTATGGCATGTCACAGCTCTTTACACCTATGCCATTGTCACTCACGGACAGCAGCTTTTTGTCACCCGCCGTCCAGAAGTCAAATGATATCTCCGGCTGTTCATTTGTGTATTTCATGGAATTGCTCACAAGCTGACCGAGTATAAACTGCAATCCCCTGCGGTCACTGTACACTGCTCCGTTCTCAAGACATTTTCTGACCCGTATGCCCTTCTCCTCAAGCAGGGATCTGTAGTCAGCTATCACCTCATCCACGCATCCTTCCACATCTATGCTCTCCATGAGATAATCCTTGGAATCGCTTTTCAGTCTGGCGTAGTAGAGCATCTGATCCACATAGTTCTGCATCTGGCTGGTCACATTGTCCATCTTCGTCACAACATTATGAGGCAGCTCATCTCTCCTATTGTCCACCACAAATGTCAGCAGAGAGATGGGGGTCTTGATCTCATGTGCCCAGTTCTCCACATACTCCTGATAGTCCCTGAGCTGTCTGCTACTCTGCATCACTGAATCTCTCAGATCGTGAAGCTCCTCCGACAGCACGCTCACATATTCCTGTTCAGAAGCCCCGCACAGGCTCCTCATTTCTATCTCGCTCTGTTCATCCGGGGCAGTGACAAATCTCCTGAACGCCTCAATCTTCTTCCTGTCCTTTATACACAGCACCGAGCACACCGCCGCGAACAGTATCACAGTGAACACGCCAACCAGCACCCTTATTCTGGCAAATGCCTCCGGTGCCACAAGCCACATGAAGAAGCAGAATGCCACGTCCGTCAGAAGCAGCAGCCCAAGCCAGACAATATTCTGTTTTATAACAAGTCCAAATCTTTTCATATTCTCTCCACTACTCAAGCTTGTATCCAACGCCTCTTACAGCTATGATCTTTGCCTTCATATCCAGTCCCGCCATCGTCTTTTTGAGTCTTGTAAGATTCACCTGCAGGGCATTTTCATCTATATACTCCGATGTGCCCCACACTGCCTCACAAAGCTTCTCCTTAGACACTACCTCTCCTCCGCTTGTCATAAGTGTTTCAAATATACGTCCCTGATTCTGTGGAAGCACCGCAGATCTCCCATCTATATACAGAGTGTATGTCTGAGTGTCCAGAAGAAATCCTTCTCCTTCGATCAGGTTCTGTCTGCCCTCGTACCTCTTGAGCACATTTGCCACCCGGGCCAGAAGCCGCTCACGGCGGCATGGCTTCGTGAGGAATTCATCAGCACCCAGCTCCAGCGCATGGAGCTCATCCTTTAGCTGGTCCCTCGATGTGAGAACCAGCACAGGGACAGAGCTCCGCCTCTTGATCTCCCGGCATATGTCAAAGCCGCTCCTGCCCGGAAGATTGATATCCAGCAGAAGAATATCCGGAGCCATGTCCAGTATCTGTTCTATTATGTTGTCAAATCCATCTGGCTTAACTGCCCTGTATCCTGCCTTTGTCAGCATATCCAGAAGTTCATCGCACATGAGGACATCGTCCTCAACCACCATCACACACTTCACCGTTTACTCAACCCTTTCCGGTGTCATCATCGCCATGAGATATCTGTTGCTTGAGCGTTTCACCGCTGTCATATAGATATATTCTACCACACACAACAGGATTATCATAACCGCAGCTATGATAAGTATCTGTTTCACACTGCCGCGCATGAATTCTGACAGGATTCCCGTGAGCAGAGCACGCACACCAAATATACTGCTGACCGCCGCCACGGCAACCGGGATTCCGAAATACCAGCCCACCTGTCTGTTTGCTGAGCTGCAGAGCATTTCGTATGTCGCGCCAAGCTTCACAAGGGTTCTGTACCTTCTGCCGGACTTTCTCTGTCCCATCAGGAACTGAACACCGATTATGGTATTTGCGATTATGAGGAACACCACCGCCAAATAAAGCGTTATATATCCTGCAGCCACCGTGTAGAACATATTTCTTCCTATGTTCTGCAGATAACTCTCGCAATCAGCGTTTATACTCTCAAAATCTATGCCGTCAAGCTTCTCATTTTCATCCATTATGGCCTTCATCAGTCCCTTGTCATCAACGATATCCTTTCTGAGAACGGCATTTACATATAACTCACAATTGTCATTTGTCAGTCTGGCAAATGTATCGTCATCCACGATAAGTCCGAACGACAGGGTTATCGATGAATCTGTCACGATCTTCGTGGTCTGGACCTCTCCGGTCAGATGATACTCATCTCCTCTTACATCCACCTCCGGACGCTCTGCCAATACCTCATTCAATAAACCTCCGCGGTAATCAGTAAAGAAATCCGTATAGAGTGCCAGTTCATTTTCTCCGAGCTCCAAAGGCTCCTTTCCCGCAGCCTCAAGCACCTTGTTGTACGCGCTCTCCTGGATCAGGTAAGGGTATGTCATGTATGACATGTTATTTATAAGCACGTCCCTGTCCTCTGAAGCCTTGAGTTTTTCAAGTGCAGATATGACATTCCCCACGTTCACAGCATCATCATAGGACTCATTTTCACCCATCTTTATATAACCAAGCTTCATATCGAATACGTTCGAGAAATCCTCCATCACACCTGCTTTCTCCAGTTTCGCGCGGATATTCCTGCTGTCCGTCTCGACGTCATCACCATATGAAGCAAATGTATAGTCAAGCACATGGTCCATATTCTGTCTGGATATACATATGCCAACGCCCGCACCGCAGCAGCACAGAGCGCCGAGTATGAGTATCGAGCTTATTGCAAGCGTTCCAGATTTTGTTACTACATTTTCGTGTATCTGCCTGAAACCGAACACAGCAAGTGGTTTTGTGCCATTTGCACGTCTGGCCAGTGCATCAACAAAGAGCCTGAGACCAAAAAACAGCAGGAACATGCCAACAAATCCCAGTGTTATGGTGATCGCCATATATTTTACGCTGATCCACGAATAGCCGCCTATTCCCTGACAGTATGCAACGACCAGCGCAACAAGACCAAGGACTGCACTCACACCATACACAGGAGCCGGAAGCTGTTTCTTCTCTGTCTCCGGTGTATCTACAAGGAGATCGCCAATCTGCTTTCTTGCAAGCTTACCGCTCAGTATGAGAAATGCTGCAAGCTTTATCGCTACAAATCCAACAGTTGTCAGTATGACTGCCTGCAGTGAAAATGATACGTGATGACCTATAACGCCAAGACCTACCAGTCTGGCTGTGAGAAGGCTGACCACCTCAGACACCAGGATCGCTATAGGAAGTCCGATGAGCAGAGCCACTACGCTGCTGCCCAGATCCTCCGCCATCAGCAGGGTAAAAAGCTTTGATCTCCTCATCCCCATCATTATATACATTCCAAGTTCGTGCCTCCGTCGTTCGAGCTGGTATTTGCTTGCATAGTATATAAGAAAGAACAACATGACCAGCGAAAATACATAGAACACCGCCGCTATCTGAAGAAGACGGTTCACCGCATCGCTTTCAAGACTTCTCAGGAATATCATCACATCCTGATGGGACAGTGCCAATATGATATAAAATGCCACTATGGACACAACCAGCGAAGCGAAGAACAGACCATTCTCTTTCCTGTTTCTCCGGCTGTTCCTCATTGCGAGTTTAAAGAACATTTGCGCTGCCTCCTCCCATCTGCGCCATCAGCTTGAGTATCCTCTCATAAAACTCCTGCTGTGACTCTCTCTCCATATCTCTTCTGAGCTCATGAAATATCCTGCCATCCTGTATGAAGAGTATCCTCTTGCAGAAACTGGCCGCATTTGAGTCGTGGGTCACCATAAGTATGGTAGTGTTGTCATCCCTGTTCAGTCCCAACAGTTTCTCCATGAGTGCCTTTGCATTTCTTGAGTCGAGTGCTCCGGTCGGCTCGTCCGCAAGAATGATCCGCGGATTAAGTATGAGCGCTCTGGCGGCCGCAACCCTCTGTCTCTGACCACCAGACATCTGCGACGGGAATTTGTCAAGCACGTTATCTATCTCCAGATATGATGAAAGCTTTTCCAGTCTGTTTTTGCTCTCATCCTCGGATACACCGTGTATTGACAACGGAACCATAATGTTCTCTCTGCCTGTTAGATTGTCCAGAAGTTCAAAATTCTGGAACAGATAACCTATCTCCCTGCCTCTGTACTGCGCAAGCTTCGCACCTTTAAGCGCCTGTATCTCTTTGCCCTGGAGCTCTATGGTTCCGCTGTCAGGCTTTATGACCGTTGCGATACAGTTCAGCAGTGTGGACTTTCCCGATCCACTGCTACCCATGATGCCAAGGAACTCCCCCGGCATGGCCTGAAATGATATGCCGTCCAGAGCCTTAGTCTGGTTTGGCTTTTTGCCATAGTATTTCTTCAGTGATTCTATCTTTAATAAACTATCCATATTGTTCACCTTTCTTTATTTTTATTTGGGGACGGAGGTACCTGACCCCTTTTGACCTATTTTTGAAAAAGCAAAAACAGCGCCGTTCTGAAATTATAATATCAGAACAACGCTGTTATTAACACTTACACCTTATGAAAGGTTTTTACTCTGCATCCTCAGTCTTTGGGGTCTCGTGGGCATCCATGTTCTTAGGAAGCACAAGATTCAGAATGATGGCAACTATGAATACAACAGCCACACAGTTCTCAGCAAATACCGTCTGCACGATCTTAGGGAAAAGTTACTGATATGATCGCGTTTCAGTTGAACTCCGGCTTAAATGGCATGATGTGAGGGAGCGCTATGACTGATGTTCCGCTGAGTGCGGAGAAATCCACCATACCCATGCACACTGCTACTATATATCCAACCACAAGTCCGAACAGAACTGAGAGCTGCTTCCAGTATGACTTTGCAAATATATGGACGAGCAGACAGCACGCCAGCGTCACTACTCCAATGGAGTCTTTTTCCTGCATCTGTGGCTCTGTCGTGCAATACATACATGACTTTTTGTCGCATTTTTCTAATTTTTTTAGTATAATATAAACGTTGTGGGCAGCTTCTGATAACACTTGCAGCTCACAGCGTATATCAAATAATATCGGGTGCTTTGTATTTGACAGCACCTAAAATATGGAGGGATAACTATGGCATGGTATGATGAGGCAGTTTTTTATCACATTTATCCACTGGGACTTACGGGAGCCCCTAAACAGAACGACTACGGTGAGCCTGTTCACCGCTTAAACACCCTGCTTCCATGGGTGGATCATATAAAGGAGATTGGCGGTTCAGCACTGTACATCGGACCACTCTTTGAGTCAGTCGGACACGGCTACGAGACTACAGATTACAAGAAGCTCGACTCCCGTCTCGGAACAAATGAGGACCTGACAGCATTTGTGGCTTACTGCCATGAACAGGGAATAAAGGTCATCTTCGACGGAGTGTTCAACCACACAGGCCGTGACTTCTTCGCATTCAAGGACATCCAGGCAAATAGAGAGAATTCACAGTACAAGGACTGGTACTGCAACGTGAATTTCTGGGGCAACAACGAGTACAACGACGGTTTCTCTTACGACAACTGGGGAGGCTACAACCTTCTCGTCAAGCTGAATCAGAAGAATCCTGCTGTCGTTGACTATATATGCGATGTGATCCGTTTCTGGGTGAGTGAGTTCGATGTGGACGGAATCAGACTTGACGCTGCGGACGTCCTTGATTTTGATTTCATGAAGGCACTGCGCCGCACAGCAAATGAAGTGAAGCCGGATTTCTGGCTCATGGGTGAGGTCATCCACGGCGACTACAGCCGCTGGGTAAACGGCGAGACTCTTCACAGTGTCACCAACTACACACTTCACAAGGCTCTGTACAGCGGCCACAATGACCACAACTATTTTGAAATCGCGCACACTGTAAGACGTCTCCAGAACATGGGAACATTAAAGCTCTACAACTTCGTAGACAACCATGATGTGGAGCGTATCTATACAAAACTTACCAATAAGGCTCATTTTGCACCTGTACATGTATTGCTCTACACTCTTCCGGGTGTGCCTAGCATATACTACGGTTCAGAATTTGGTATTGAGGGACGCAAGGAATATGGCTCAGACGACAGCTTAAGACCAGCTCTCAATATAGAAGATTACAAGGATTCAGTAAAAACCAACCCTTGCACAGCACTCATCGCCGCACTCGGCAAGGTACGTCAGGCCGTTCCTGCACTGTCATATGGCAGCTACGATGAGCTGATGCTCACCAACAGACAGTTCGCATACGCGAGGGATCTTGACGGAACACGTGTCATCGTGTCAGTGAACAACGACGATGCCCCAGCCGGAATGCACCTTGCAGCAGGGAACTGCACAGCATACATCGGCGCCCTGTCAGGCGAAAAGGTATCTGTACAGGATGGTCATATCAACATAACCCAGCCTGCAAACAGTGGAGAGATCTGGGTGCCTGAGGGAACAGACCTGGATGTAAAGCCGGTTAAGGTTGTGACGAAGACTGAGAGCGAAGCTAAGACCAACACAGAAGATAAAGCAGCATCTGAAACAGCTACCGATGCAAAAGGCAATAAGGGAGCTGAACCAAAGATAGAATCCAAAGAATCCAAAGACATTGTGACTGCTACAGAATCTGCAGATGCTAAGAAAAACACAACCAATACTGAGAAGAATATTTCTGCCGCCAACGAGGTAAAAGATTCAGCCAAGGACGCTTCTGCCCAAGCTGCTGCCGACACCCCGGTTGATCCAGAAACCATCACAGTTGACTGGAGCAAATCTCCGGAATCCATGACAGTTCCTGAACTTCAGGCTGCTATCCTGGCAAAGCTTGCAGGCAACGGACCTGTTGATGCGCAGATGAAGAAGACTGTCACAGACAACATCTGGCATGACTCTCTTGTGAACTGGCTGAAGAGTTTCAGATAAAATTACGTAGAAACAGCCAGGTGCATATTCTCCAAATTGGAGAACATACACCTGGCTATTTTTTCACCTAAAAATCAACAAATTGCAGCCTGCGGCCATCAAACCTGATATAACCATCAAAAAAACTGCTGACCATATCGCCTGACTGCTGAATATACCACTGTTTTCCAGATAAAATTCGTACGGATTTTCTGGGTTGATATAAAGATATACCACATCGCCTTTACTTATATTCAGTCCATATACATATGTCTGCTCATACACTTTATACTGCTTATCCCTGTATGTAAATTCAAATACTCCCGCCTCCGGATATCTTCTGCCGGCTCTCATATCCTGTCTCATATCTGCACGTACATCATGGCATACAGCTTTCACAGTAAATGAACATCTTCGCTCAAGCGCTTTTCTCTTACATATCACAGAGAGCAGTGTTATTGCACTGACCACAAAGAATGCACAGGCAAATATCTCTGCATAAAATGCTCCAACATTGCAATTTTCTCTCCCCAATATCCGTTCCGGGAGCAATACTATCTTATCCGCAAAAGAGCCATCTTTCACAGCACACGCCGCCCATATCAGCGCCGATGCAGCACCGGCAAACACAGATATGAACACTATACCGATGATGCTCCCCCGCTTTCGCTTCTTAATCATCGGAATAAGAGTCTTTAGAATTATGACAAGAACTATCCCGGCAAAAAACTGCCCCACAACAAGCATAACAGCATCCGTTCCGATCTCACTTGCAACAAATCCGGCTATAATACTGGCAACAAACCATATGCCAAATATTACGCCTCCAATTTTCTCAGGCATAGAAACATTTTTTTCTTCTAAATTGTTATTTCCCATATACCCCACCTCTCAGCAAATATCCCGCAGCGATCCTACTGCTCCCTGAACTTTATCTCGCCCGTAGCAGCGTCCATGCTGTCCACTATCGCAAGCGACTCAAGATGATATCCTAGATTCCTGATGACCTGACCACCTGTCTGGAAGCCCTTCTCAACTGCGATTCCGATTCCCTCTACGCTGGCGCCTGCTGACTTCACTATGGAGATGAGCCCCTGAAGCGCACATCCATTTGCAAGGAAATCATCTATGATAAGAATCTTGTCCTCAGGATTGATGAACTTCTTGGACACGATGACCTGATTCTTGCACTTGTGTGTAAATGACTCTACCTCTGCCACATACACATCGCCCTCTATGTTGATGCTCTTTGACTTCTTCGCAAATACAACAGGCACATCAAAATGTCTGGCAACAACACAGGCAATGCCTATTCCGGATGCCTCTATAGTAAGGATCTTGTTGATCTCTGTTCCCTCAAATCTCTTCTTGAACTCCTCACCGATCTGATCAAACAGACGTATATCCATCTGGTGGTTCAGGAAACTATCCACCTTGAGAACATTGCCCTCCTTAACTATTCCGTCCTTCGTTATTCTCTCTTCCAAAAAATTCACGTCGCAATTCCTCCTTGAATACCTGTCAAATACGAATCCATCCGTACTCGCTCATTCTCTGAGTTTCAAGCGTCATCTTCACCAACGCTTTTATGCCATACAGAAATTATCCTCTTCTTAATCTGACGTTACTGATTCGTATGTAATCATAATTATAGACATAATACAACAACAATCTAAGTTTTTCCACCCTAATTATATACATTCATATACAACTTTTACATGCGGTGTATTCAAGTAAATCACCACCGAACACAAATCTCACAATCATTAGATAAGTCCCCTGTTAGATGCCTCCCTGACCGCCCCGGCCTTATCAGTCACCCCGAGTTTCCTGTACACTTGGTTCAGATGATACTTTACATTCGCCTCCGACATGTTGAGTCTGTCCGCTATCTTCTGTCTGGACAAGCCCTCTGCCTGCAATTTAAGTATGGCTGTAGCCGTCTCACTGAGTTGAACATCATCTACTCCCGCTTTCATATATCCGGGGTAGTATCTCGTCATACTCTCAGTCTCCTTCTGCAGTTGTCTGAAATATGCCCTTCTTGCGGCTATCTCCTTATCGTCAGCACCATCTTTCTCGACTTTCCATCCACAGGTATTTATAAGAGTATTCACCGCCGCACCTTCTCTGGATATAATCCTTGTGAAGCTATATTCCATCGCAGTATCAATAGCATTGCACATCGCCTTTTTCCAGTCATCATTTTTTAATCGCTGCAAAGCTACAGCCATCAGCACACCACATTCTATCCCTATATACGTACGGGACATCATCTCAGCATAATATCTCAGCTTTGTCAGCAGCGAATATGCCTGTTCATTCCGTCCGCTTTGAAGGTATACTCTCACTTTGGTTAGATAGATAAACCTGTCATATATCCTGAATTCAACATTTTCATCCGGAGCATTTTCCATCCAACCTGTAACACAGGCTCTATCTCCTCTGTACAGGCTGCATCTGGTCTCAAATGCATATATATTGGGAAGGAGATTTTGTCCTTCCTCTTTTTCAGCCTTTCCCTCTATTCCATTCAAAACCTCAAGAGCCTCCTGTGGCTTTCCGTTCTGCAAATGCAGCCACGCCAATATACCATCAGCAACAAAGCACTGCTCGATTTTTCCTCCTGCTTCCGCCTGCATTCTGCCCTTTGCCGCAAGCGTTGCCACCTCGTAATTATCTCCGCTCTTTTCAAGAAAACTCTCCGCCAAAGCAAGATTTACAAGACCTTTTCCGTATTTTCCAAGCACAAACTCAACTATCCTGCCAACCTTCGAGGCCAGCTCTCTGTCTCTCTTGCTCCACTCACAGAAATCTTTTCCACCGTTCATCATTGAAGGCAGATTGGATGTAACCGACCATTCCTGTATTCTTACCTCCTTATTAAAGACCATTGTGTATGCTGACTTCAAAAGCTTTAATACATCAACACTTCCTCTGTGCGGCAGACCAATATCCAGATACAGCAAAAGCCCCTTTGCATTTTTCCTGGCACTTCCCTGGTTTTCATCTGCATATAATTTTAGTCTGTCGTACCATCTTTCACTCTCATCAGGATTTAGAAGGAGTGACTGCAGCATGCTCATACCACACATAAGCTCAGGACTTTTCTCGATGACATGATCCGGAAGTTCCAGGTAATATTTTTTCAGATCATAGTAATAACCACTGTTCGCCGCATGTCTGGCATTATCGACAAGTATTGAAACTATTCGCTCTGTAACTCCTGTATTTTCATACATCTCCAAAGCTTTCCTTATATCTCCGTTAAGTCTGTAAAACAGTCCGGCATTCTCATACAGGCCTCTTATACGCTCTTTCTCGTACTTCCGCTTAAGACGTCTGCGCATAGAGACCCTCATGTGAAACTGCAGTTGATATTGTGTATTGCCATCCTTATCCATCCGGCTGGTCATAAAGTTTCCAAGCCACTTTGCCCTCTCGATCAAAAGCTCACTGTCACTTCTTCCGGTTATCATCTCAGCCTGTTTTGTTGTAAACTCATCCACCACGGATATTTCCATGAGAAATTCCTGCATTTCCACATCCCAGTTATCATACACATGATACTCAAGGTAATTACACATCTCATCCTCAACGCGTCTCGAAAAATCATTATACATATCATCTGTTATCTCGCTTGTATATGCCATTTCCATGTATTTGATGTGGCACATCTCCACAGCCAGCGGAAGTCCTGTAGTCTCATAGTACATTCTCTGCACTTGTGCCTCATTGATACTAAATCCAGCGTATTCAGCATACTTCTTTATATCCTCCAGACTGAACATAAGCAGCTTGCTGTCCACCACATAAAATCCTTCTTGAAATCTTACAGCAGAAAGCCATGGGGGAACCGGACACCGGCCAACGAGTATAACCCATACGTCTTCTCTTCTAATGAGTTCTATGATCTGCTCCCTCACTGTGTCCACATCCCCCCATGAGAGCTTGTGCAGATTATCTATGAAAATTATTTTTCTTGCGTTGCTGCTTTCTACCACAAGGTCATCCGGTCTGATACCGCCGGCATCCACCACCATGTACTTACGTGTTCCAAGATATCTGCTGACAAGAGTCGTCTTTCCCGAACCACTGACCCCGAATATATATGCAGTTACATTCCCTTCATCCGCTGTCTTCAGAAGCCTCCAGGCTTTTTTCGGTTTTATAAAACAGCCTTTATTACCCGAAGCCGTATTCCCCATATGTACAAATCTCCTTTTCTCACTTTTTAATCCCGGTATAGATAATCAACACCCTGTATATATCAGCAAAGGTGCCTGCATCCAGCCCCAACGGGCCGGATATCAAGCACCTCATGCAGCTACTATTTTTATTTTACTATAATCTGCACAGCCTGTGTAGTGCCATTTACAGCAATTACATAGACCGTACACTTTCCTGCGGCCTTTGCCTTTATTCTTCCTTTGGCATCAACTGTAGCAACATTTTTATTTGTACATGCATACAAATACCTTGCACCATGTGTGCCATCAAGCACCTTCTTGCTGGCATCTGCCTTGGTATATCCAGGTTTAAGCTTAATCGTCTGCTTAACTCCCAACACGTAGCTCTTCTGTGGAAGCAGAACCTTCTTGATGTTGGTATATTTGCTGCTATTGGTAACTATATGAAGCATGACACTATTGTCTATATACTTCTTCTTACCATTTACCAGCTTATATGCCTTTACTCTCAGCTTGATCGTATCTAACTTAGCAAGTGATTTGCCATTAATGCTGGATATTGTAACTCGGGTTGCCGATGCGCCCTTTACCGATTTAATAAGACTTTTCGAGTTAAAGTTTACATAGCACTCCTGTGCATATATATCATATCCGTCAGCCTTGTTAACCTTACCCCACACAACTGTCACTTTGTTTCCGGATACTACTGCATGGATATTCTTATTGATACCAGCTGTATTTTGTGCCGGTATTTTTGCTACAAACCTGGCATTGATTTTCATATTCTTATTTGCAGCAACCTTTACCGAAGTTTTTGTACTCTTGAAGCTTCCTGTCCAGCTTCCAAGTTTACAGTTGTTTGCCGCCTTTGCCGTGCAGATAAGAACCGTTCCCTCGATCACTGATGCACCATTCTTAACTGTTTTGCCTTCCGCAGTCTTGATTGTGATCGATCCGTTTTCAGTCTTTCCAATAGCTACCTTCACATACCTGAACTTGAATGCCGCTCTTATATTCATGTTCTTTGTCACCGTAAGTTTCACTGTAGTACCAGTCTTGCCTTTGGCATCTCCGCCCCAGGCTGACAGATCACAATGCTTTGCAGGAATTGCCTTGCAGATGATATCTGTGCCTTCCTGAACCAGCTGTCCGTTAGATATCTTCTTACCGTCAGCTGTTGTGACAGTTACCGTACCATTCTTCACTGTGGCAATACTTACCTTCGCATATCTTGCCTTGAAGGCTGCTCCCACTGTGATACTTCCGTCAAGGGCTTTTTCAAATGTGCTCTCAGCCTGATCTGCCGCATCCTCTGTCCATGCGTCAAAGTCATAGTACATATCCGGTGTTGCTGTGTATGTAAGAACAGTTTTCTCGTCAATCATTTCACCGTTCTCCACCTCTGTGCCATCTGGCTTTGTCACCTTTATGTTTCCATGCTCTGTATCTGCTATTGTTACAGAGTAAAGCTTAACTGCATCAACTTTAAACTCCATATTCTTTGTGACGTTTACATCACTTACAAGATATGCTCCTGTCTCAGTTCCATCCTCTGCAAGCACTGGCTGGACTGACATGATATTCTCTGACTCCTCTGAATTTTCAGCGTTCTCTGGTTCATCAATGATTATATCTCTGATTCTCCAGCCCTCAGCAGGTGTAATAACAACACTCGCATCTCCGTTCTCTCTTACCATATTATCAAGAACTACGCCATTGTCATTCTTGAATACCACATTGTCTGGTATCTTTGTAAGGTCTGTTATAGTGTAAGCTGTCTCCGGTGTGCTTTCACCACCTGCAGTCTCTATCAGATTATTATCTCTGTCATAATTTCCCTCTACAGGAATGGCATATCCAACTCTGTCAACAAGCTCTGCACTTACCTCTATGCTGTTTGTAACATCATTTAAAAGTATCTCGTTGGTAAATCCAAAGTCAGTGCCAGACTCTTCCTTGACAACCTTTCCGCCTCTGATGTACTTAACTGTCCATGCCTGGATCATATAATCATCAGAAGGTGTTATGGCAAATCTTACATCCTTGCCAGAACCTATTCTCACTAAGTTATTCTCAGCATTTATTGGCTTAAGTCCGCTTATATCTCCATCCTCGCCGACATAACCTGTACTGATGTCTATATTGTCATATTTCTTAACTTCATCCTCATTCTTGAATATTACATTTACAAGAAGTGATGGTGCGATATATGCATATATCTCTGCATCCTTTGTTATGTCTGTCAGCTTGTATGTGAGTTCATCTGAATCAACATCTGCTCCGTCAACTGTCCAGTGCTCAACTGTGTTGTATTCATCCTTCGGTGCAACTGTTATTGTAAGATCCTTATGTCTCTTGAGCTTAACCTCTCCTGATACGATCTCAAGTTCCTCACCGTCAGAAGATGCAGTGATCTTCGCCGATCCGGTTCCTGTTGTACCTACCTTAACTGTATACTCTGGAATCTCCACAAACTTAACATATACTGCCACATCTGTGTAGATAGTCTTCACCTCATAGGTAGTCTGCTCCAGTTCAGTGCCTTCTATAGCCTGTGTACACTCAGGATCAAGATACCAGCCCTCGATCATCTGGCCATCTGCAGGAGCTGCCGTAAATACTGCATCTCCGCCGGATACCTGGCTATCGCCACTTGTGATCTCAGCCTTCTCGTCCAGTCCATATACCGCTGTCACAGCTCCAAGAGCAGCATCATTTGCCTCAAAGGTTATAACTGACTTGAGTTCCTGCTTAGCAAAGTGAGCAACAACATCTATGTCAGATGCCACCTTGTCAACCACAAATACGTTGCTGCCAAGCTCCTCTGCTGTGTAATCCTTTGTTCCCTCTGCTGTCTTTACTGTAAATCCTGTACATTCCATGTACTGGTCGGCATCAGCTGTGAACTTAAGCTCTCTGTCTCCTCTGATCTGTGCAGAATTACCTTCAAGCACTTCATCTGCTGTCATGTTCTCTGCCTTTATCTGTCCACCCTCATCTGATGACCATGTTATCTTATACACAGGTCTGTCAAACACAGCCCTCACATCAACTCTCGTATCCTTTGGCACTTTGTATGCAAATATCTTCTCTGCCACGCCCTGACTGATTCCATTTACAAGCCAGTCTGCAACTTCGTATCCTTCTGCAGCTGCCGCTGTGAATTCCACATATGAAGCAGCACCTATCATATCTCCTGATTCGAGCACCAGCTTTGTAGATGTGATCATGGCGCTCACCTCACCTGTTCCCTCTGTCTCAGGACCAAATGTGAGTACATCACCAACCAGCTCAAGACCAGCCATAACTGTCACATCAGATGAATCTCCGTCAACCGTGATCTTAAGGGTATCATTTACTTTCTTGTCTGAATATAACTTTATATTCTCTGTCTCGCTTGTCAGCTTATGTCCATTTATGATCCATTCTTTTACATTGTATCCATCATCAGGCACAACCTTGAATGTGATGACAGAATCTCTGTATATGTCTGTGATCTGCGCAGATTTGCTCTCCGTCGCATCACTTATGGTATCTCCTATCTGTATGTATGAAGGGAGATTTTTTCTTGACACATCTGCACTTATAGAGCCGTGTGTCTTTCCTGACGACTCTCCGGCAGAAGCCTTCTCTATCACTTTCAGAGAATACTCAGCCTTCACGGATGGTGTGATCTTTCTGTATGTGGCATTTACTGTCACATCCCCTGTAAACCCATCTGCCGGAGCACTCCACGTAAATGTGTATCTCTCTGTTCCGGACTCAGCATCCGCAGTCTCAGTCAGCTTTCCTTCTCCGCTGTCCTCCGCAAGACTGAATACATCCTCTCCTGCATAATTTACCTTTATGTCAGCTATCTCATAACTTCTCTTCACCGCAAATGAGAATTTCAGATCATCCTTACTTGCATATGCGATATATCCGCCATTTGCCAGATCAGAATCTCCTGACTTTGCAGTCATCTCTGTGTCATTTCCTGATGTCCACGACACAACCGGCTGTTTGTAGAAGTATACGACAACCTTTGTATCCTTGCCGAGATATTCTAGTTCATACCTCTGGGCGCCAGTACCTTCTGCCTCAGCATCAACCTTCTCGCCATTTACCTCCCAGTATGCTACCTCGTAGCCTTCATTTGGAGTTGCTGTAAATACTATGTCACTTCCCTGAAGCTGCTTGTCACCGGATACAAGTGCGTCTGTACTTCCTGCAGCCACAGCATCTACCACACCAGCTGCATCATCATCCGCACCATATGTCACCTTGTATCTGTTCGGCGCAGTGTACTTAACTGTATAATCGAGGTCTGAAGCTATATCATACACTGTCATCGTCCTGAGATCCGCTGATATAGTTCCAAGTTCCTGTCCATCTGCTGCTGACCATCCGTCGAGAAGTAGTCCTGACGGAACGGTAACCTGGATGGTCACATTGTCGCCTCGGCTGACTTCATATATACCATCTTCACCGCTCTCTATAGTCACTGTGCCGTCAACTCGCTGAGCCTTGACTGTGACATCCACACCTGTTGTCACTGTAGTCTTTCCATCGCTTCCAACAGTTACAGGCGAGACTGATATTTTGAAATTCTGTGCCTCTGCAAAATATGCCGTGATAAGTGTATCCTCGCTGATCTCCTCTGCATCATATGTGAGAGATGTGTTATTTGTCACTCCATCTTCCGCGAGAACGGTCTCTGGAACTCCATCTTCTCCCGTAACAGTCCAATGATCCAGAACATATCCTGCTGCCGGAACCGCAGTGAGTCTTACCTTCTGTTCTATATGAATGTTTGCACCTGAACCAAACGATTTTCCAATTGTTCCATCCGTCACATAGTTTGCTTTGAGTGTTCCGTGAGCCTCATTGTCCGGCTTGTATGTCAGCTTGTGATATACAGGCTCAAAGTTTACTGCTACATTCATGTTTGCTTTCAGCTTAGCCATCTGGATCTGGTCATCGCTGCACGCCTTGCCACCGGATGTTCCACACTGTGGATCCGTAACTGTCTTTCCATTTAGTGACCAGCTCTTAACCTTATATCCCTTATGAGGAGTAGCAGCTAAAGTGATCGTTGAGTTCTCAGGGAGTCTTGTTCCACTGTCAACTGTGAGTCCGTCACTGTTTTCATTTCCAGGCTGCTGGTACTTGATTGAAACTGTACCATGTGTATTTGCCGGTCTGGCAGTAACGGTGTACACGTTTCCTGTCAGTGTGTATGATGCTTTAACCAGGTTTATTATATAGTTTTTCTCAAGTTCATTCATAACCTGTGAATGCTGATCGCCCACCTTGACGTATGCAACATCTATATCATATATACCCGGCAGCAGCCCACTTACTCCAACTGATCCGAGCTCGTAATCCCTGTCTCTCTGAGGCATTATGTCAGTATCCCATGCCTTGAGACCTGTTATCACCGCATCCTCGCACTCTCTTACAGAATCATTTACACTTTTCTCTGTATCCTGGGCAGCTATCTCAAGCTGTGCCATTCCAACATTTATATTCTTCTGGGTCTTGTCTCCGCCATTTGATGCCGTTATCTGGAACATTCCAATAGACTTCGGTATAAACACGCCGTTTGCAAGTTCGTATTTGTCTGTGTCCTCAAATTCTCCTGTCTTATTATTCTTTATTTTGACAGTGTATTCTGAATCGTCCGTGATATCCTGAAGCTTTCCTGTATTGTCGTATGACACTCTCTCCAGAGACATCTTCACTGAATCTCCATATCTTACATTATCCTGCATGGTCAGATTCATGTTCGTCTTTCCCTCAAATGAGGTATATATAGCCATCGAGTCAGATATACTGTCGTTGTACTGTTTGTTTCCTGCAAAGTATACATATACGTTGTATATTCCCTGTCCGGATGGCTCCCACTGTGCAGTATAGCAGCCATTTGCTCTGTCATACTTACCAGCTATGCGCTTGCTCTCAGGTCCTGTGATGACAAATTCCACATCTCCCTGTACATCCTCACCTGACAGTGATTTCGGCTGACAGCTGAGTGTGATCTTGTCTCCTGTATATGTGACCTCTGCCCCTGTGGTCTCAGATCTCACCGTCTTGGTCTGATATACCGATTTGAGATCAGTCTGGACCACCTTGACAGTATCTGACACATTAAGAGTCTTCTTTGAAGTCATAGTAAAACTTCCGCTTTCACTACCTGCCACATAATAGTACACCGTACTGTCTTCACTTCCCGATGTGTTTCCGAGAAGATAGAAGTTCTTGCTGCCATCCTCTGATACCCATTTTGCGAGTATCCTGTCATATGTAACATCATCAGATGCATATGACACCTTTTCACCTGCATAGTCAGCTGCATTTACGCTGATCAGCTTGTAAGTATTGCCATCAATATCTGCGATGAAATCTGATTCACTCACACCATATGCCGTGCCGCCCACATCAGATGCTTTAAATGTCTGTGATTCATCCACGTAACCATCGCTGTCCTTTTTGACGCTTACGCTGCATGGATAGTAATTCTCGTCACTATCTTTCCACATATAGTTTGTTCCGTCGCTGACAAGAATATATTCCCCGACTCCGGATGTGACTGTTATAAGATTTCTCTCCTTAGTCACGTTCTCCACCTTTGTAGTCTCTGAGCCCGATGCCCTGACTACGCTGCCATCCGACAAATCTTTATTCTCGGTATCGTTGTGCGCCAGAAGCATGACCTTGCTGTCCGCCTTATTTACAGTGAGTGTCGCAGTCTTGGTGTAGAGTGTGATGTCGTTGTAATAAACTCTGCATCGATATTCGTTTCCATCCATTTCATCACTTACATCAGTAAGTCTGAGCGTAGGATTGCTGCCTCCTGTCGATACGCTTCTCCATCCATTATCTGTATTAACCTGCCAGTTGTATCCAACGCTCTGGTTTACTCCATCCCCATCATAATAAACCGCATTTGCCGCAAATTCTGCATTTCCACCCGCAAACGTATTTGTATCATCAGGGTTCTTTGTTATATGGAAATTAGAACTGTCCTGAAGTGTCGTCGCGGTTGCCGGACGGCTGAACAGACTCTTTGAACCATTTGCCTGAAGAGCCCTCACTGCAAATGTGTAAGTCCTGTTGGAATATAGTCCCTTCACTTCATAGTCAGTAACTGTATATGGCACAACTGCCTTGCTGTTGTAATTACCTCCTGCATCAACGATACAGACCTCATAGTAATCTGCATCATTGGACGGTGACCACTCAAGACTGACACTGTTTCTCGTTGTGTCGACAACAGAAAGTCCCATCGGCATACGCGCCGGACGAACAACATTCTTAACATCATAGCCAATGACGAACACTGAATCACTGTCGCTGTTCAGCTTTGCAGTGTTCACCCGCAGCTGCCAGTCAAATGAGAACCCTGTGCAGTCTGCCGGAACATTGTCCACCGTTCCACTGTATGTAACACCATTCGAGCTTACACGGGTGTGACCAAGACCCGCATGCTGGCTTGATGTTACACCGACGATAACCTTATTACCGAGTCCTCCGCCTCCAGCACCAAGCTTTTCGTTCGCCTCAAGGAACACTTCAGTTGAATACTCATTCTCATCAGTCACAGATATCGTCTGAGTCTGATCTGCACCAGAGCTGGCATTTACAGAAGAATAATTGTTATTTCCACCTGACTGATAGGCGTACTTTAATTTACCTCCAAGAGTCTGGTATGTAGCAGGGTCTCCCGCTGTGTTATTCAGAATATTATTATATATCTCGTTGAGCCCCTTGCTCCTTCTTGCAACCTTGTCGTAATCTGCCACATCTATGATTGAAGTTGAAGGTCCGAGACATACCGGCATAACCACCGGCTCCCATTTTCTCGCAATCGGATCATATATGGAGTATTCGTAATACATATATTTCAAACAGTACAGAACGACCTGATCAGAACCTCCACCTGCGGCATTATATGTTATCTCATATTCCGTTGTCTTTGTATTTGCATATTCAAAGCTTGCTCCATACGAAAGTTCAACCTCTACCTCACCTGCTCCGATGAGCTGGATCTCCGACGACACATACGCGCCAACTGATATTGACAAGTTAGCTGATACCGTGTTCGATGAACCTTTGCTTGTTGAATATGATGTTCCACCGTTATTTACATATTCATATACTTCCTGAACATCATCAAAATACGGACTTGCCTGAAGGATTGCATAGACCTCTGGATTTGTGTATACCGGATACTCTCCCTCGTACTTTAACCGCACACTGTCATTATCAATATCCGGAAGACACAGTGAAACAAATGTTCCATACATATCCTGTCTGCTGTTCGACTGGCATACTACACCCTCCTGACTGCTGTATGGGCTGCCGCCATCCATAGAAAATGTCGCTATGTCCAGCCAGTAATAATCATCTTTATCATTGAGTTTCTTCTCTCTGTGCACTCCCACAACGCACACAAAACTCTGTCTGTAATTGTTCCCCTTGGCATCCTTATCGACACAGCCAACCCTGACATCGCCGATCCACACCTGATCTTTTTTCTTCTTGTCGTTGCCCTGATTGCGCTGGTCGGTACATATACTCATGCTTCCTATCTCCGAACCTGTTATTCCGCCATCTTCCAGTGAGAAAGCATATACCTCTGCGCCAAAAAGCACACTGTCATTTTCATTATTGCCGTTCATGCCCTTAAGGTCTGCACACGCAAGCGCCAGAGGTGCATTCACAGGTCTGTAATATTCTTTATTTTTAACCTCGTGATATTTCACGATTTCTTTACTCTTAGTCCCCAGGCTTCTCGTATGATAATCTGACAACACATAATTATCCGTCAGACTATCGTAGTATACGTATCTGTATGCAGCCTGCGTGGCTTCATATTCCATCTGCAAATATTGAGAATTGCTCGAATAATATCCACCAACTATAAGTCCTGTGACCATGGCTCCTGATCCGGGATACTTAAACCGACCAAATGCACAGTTTGCAGCATACATTCCGTAGTTCTGTTTTTTGCCATCTGTGTCTCCAAGTGACACTTCATTCAGACCTTCTATAGGGACAAGTCCGCCGTCTTTATATGTATAGACGGTCATATGACCTGCCTTTGCCATGTTGCGATTCTGAACTGATCCAGATACGGCAACCGCGGCCTCATCCCGGCCATCCTGCTCCAGATCACCGCCGGCCAGAGTTACCACAGGAGCTCTTCCTATTCCATAATCACACCACGATCCACCCGCTCCACTTTCATAATTAGATGCAAGCCCGCCCGGTATGCTTATATTATTTCCCTTTGTGAACCTGCCGTTTCCCTTGCCATAATATACATCGACTATGGCATAGCGTATGTTCTGATCGTTTATATTTCTATCCTCGTAAGTTCCACAGTATACGAGAAGATCTTCAAAGCCATCTCCATTCAGATCGGCCTTTTCGATCTCAAACATCGCATCCAGCTCCTGCTGGTATCTTCTGATAAAATACAAAAGTCCATCGCCATATGTAGAATTCTTGTTTAAAGTAGGGGTAAGCGTAGCAATTGAAGATCTTGTACCATCAGCTGCTATCTTGAAAATACTCACATCTATCTTTCCGCGGTACTCCTTGCCGTCTATGACAGTTTTAATACTTTTCCATCCAGCTGGACTGAATACTTTATCTCCATGTACTCTTAGCTCCGCAACGTAGTTGGTTTTTCCGTCGCCTCCATCAAATGCAACGCTTGTCGCATACAGGCCGTTAAAACCATTACTGTCCTTTTTTAGAACATTTCCCATGTTGCTACTTATGTTACTGTCTCCCGATCCGCCGTGTTCCACTTTCACATTATCTTTGCCAAGATCATAGAAACCATACGCTCCGTACAGATTGCCAAGGCTGCTGTTTACCTTTGTAGTCCTGTCCTTGAAATCTCCAATCCTGTCAAATCCGTCTCGCACAGTGTACTTGTTTCTGTAATTGCCGTTTGCCGCAACGTATACCTCATTCACCTCTGCAAATGTAGATATATTATCCTTGTCATACGGCACCGCAGCTTTGCTTTTGTCTATATCGGTGCTGAGGCCCAGAGCTTTGTATGTACTTTCGTCAATCTCCGTCTCGACCACCGTCTTGCCTGTTTTCTTCGAGCTGTCCGCCGCGTATGCTTTTTGTCCGGGAATAAATCCGGACAGCATAGATAGCACCATACTGGCCGTCAGCGCCCAGCTTATCGCCCTCTTTCTCATAATTTCTTCCTCCCTTTCACTAAAAAAACCAGCCATGAACACCAGCCGTTTTAAGCTGCCACATTCTGGTATCAATAATATATTTACAATTATAATTGCTGTGTTTTTCCATGTACACTAACCAAAAGGCTAGTAACAGGAGGTAAAAACAACTTTTTTGCAAAAAAATCCACAGAACGTACCGTCTATACTGTACGCCCTGTGGATCGTAATAAACATCTAAACTATTCTGTTACATGCCATATATGAAAGGATCATTCCACCGACTTAAGCGATTCCGCCATATTTATCTTATCAAGCTTGACTGACATGACTCTGTTGACAAGGAAATTGAACACAAATGTCAGAACGATACTGTACACATAGCTCATCGGCGCTATATATGTATCAAATGCGACCATATCCACCTTGATCTGTCCTATGACAAATGCATGCAAAAACACTCCAAGCACAAGTCCCACAGCGATTCCAAATGTTGTCAGGACTCTGTTCTCCCTGAACACATAATCTGAAGTCTCGTTTTTGAAAAATCCCAGAACCTTTATGGTTGCTATCTCCCTGAGGCGCTCTGTGATATTGATATTTGTCAGGTTGTAGAGAACGATAAATGCAAGCGCCCCCGCCGAGAGTATAACTACAATTACTATATAATTCAGACTCTCCATCATCTTAGATATCCTGTTCTTCATATCCTTGTTGATAGTCACTGATGCTGTTGCTGCATCACCCATAAGATCAGCAGATATCTCGTGCGAATCTGCGCCTTCCTCAAGATTGAAGTACACCGATTTGTACTGAGGTGCTTCCCCCATCTGATCCTCATATGTTTCAGGTGATATATACACATAGTTGTATACATGATTCCTGAATATGCCTGATACGGAGACTCTTATCTCTTTCATCTCGCTGTCTCTGACCATTATTATATCGCCCGTTTTGATGTCGTACTGTTCTGCCAGCGCAGTATTGATCACAGCTTCCCCTTTGCCCGGATATTCTATCTCCGCACCATCTTTATCCGCAAACTTCATATACCTGTCAACGTGCTCAGGTTCTTCCATGATGACCATGTTCACAGACTTTACGCCGCCATCATGAACCAGATCCCAGGTAGATTCACTGACGAGATCATAGCAGGAGGTATCCTCCTCCAGCCGGTCTTTCAGACTACTGAAGCGCTCATCTTCTCTATCACCCGCAATCGATGTATTCAGCGTTATCACTCCATCTCCGACCTGTATCTCCCCATATTGATTGTCCGCAAATCCGCTTATGGAATCATTTATTCCAAAGCCTGTGAGCAGCAGCGCAGTACAGCCGCTTATTCCTATTATCATCATAAAAAAACGCTTTTTATATCTGAATACATTTCTGACACTTACCTTTCTCAGGAATTTCAGTCTCTTCCATATAAATGGGATATGCTCAAGGAACACCCTCTTGCCCGGCTTCGGAGCCTTAGGCCTCATAAGACTTGCCGCAGTCTCAGAAAGCTCGTATCTACAGGAAAACCAAGTTGTACCTACAGTGCACAAAAGGGATGCTGCCAGCACGCCAATAACCAGCGTCCAGTCTGTGGTTCTCTCAAGCGGCATATGTATATACATCATATGATATGCATACCAGATAACCTCCGGAAATACATATGTACCTATAAGATATCCACCTGCACATCCTACTACAGCCGCAGTTCCCGAATAGATCATATATTTTCCCATGATCGCCGCCTTGCCATAGCCTAGAGCCTTCAGCATACCTATCATAGAGCGCTGCTCCTCAACCATCCTGTTCATGGTAGTCATACACACGAGCACGGCAACCAATATGAAGAATACCGGAAATACCTTTGCAACTCCATTCACTATGTCTGAATCGCTCTCAAAGCAGACATATCCGATATTCGTCTCCCTGCCGAGTATGTAATAATTCACACCATCTGCATCATCCAGCGTTATGTCCTTCACCATATCCTCCGTCATACCCTTTGCCATGAGGATATCCTTATATCTGTCCAGTACACTGGCCTTACATATTGACTCCCATTCGTCTTTCCTGTCGTCTATATAGTCTTCATACTCATCGGCATACATATCAAACTTTCTGTCAAATTTCACATATACATCGGTGTAGCATTCGCTGTCAAATGCTTCAGGGCTGACATATACAAAGCCCGCGATCTTACCATTTCCAAGGGTTGTGGTGCCTCTTTCAAAATTAATATAAAGAGGGGAGTTGACAGTTCCGACAACGGTGAATTTCTTCACCTTAAGGATATCCTGTGTACTGCTGTCCTCACCTTCTGCTGCATCGTCATCTGCCACCTCTATGACATCACCTATCTTTATACTGTCCATCTTGGCATCTACAACACATTCATCTTCCTTTTCCGGCATGCGTCCGTCCACAAGACTCAGTTTATTGATGTTTTCCGGAACTGACATAGTCTTCAACACCCTGTCATTTTCACCCTGGTTCTTGTATAGGACGTCCAGACTATAACCGCCCTCAGCGTACAGCACATCCTTCTCCCCGGCAAATGAATCCACGTCATCATCCGTATATCCAAGAGTTGACAGAAGATGCAGATCATAGAAATTTCCCTTGTCAAGGAAATTCGATATGGTATTCATCATGTCCGGCTTCGTCATCTTGAGACCCGAGAAGAATCCCACGCCCAGGGCTATGATCGCCATGATGGCTGCAAATCTTCCAAATGTATTTTTTATCTCACGAAATGTCGTGCGTCTCATCATTGATTTCATAGGCCACCTACCATTCCAGATCTTCAACGTTCCTGATGTTATCATTCATAACCACTTTCTCCACAGTTCCGCTCTTAACCGTGATGACTCTGTCCGCCATGGCTGTGAGTGCCTGGTTGTGCGTTATGACTATAACTGTCGTTCCCGTATTTCTGCATGTATCCTGAAGGAGCTTCAACACTGCCTTCCCTGTGTTGTAATCCAGAGCTCCGGTCGGCTCATCACAGAGCAGAAGCTTCGGATTCTTCGCCAGTGCCCTCGCTATTGCAACTCTCTGCTGCTCACCACCTGAGAGCTGCGCCGGAAAGTTCGCCATACGATCCTCAAGTCCCACCTGCTTCAGAACTGTCGCAGCATCCAGTGGTTCCTTGCAGATCTGTGCCGCAAGCTCCACATTCTCAAGTGCTGTAAGGTTCTGCACCAGATTGTAGAACTGGAATACAAATCCCACATCATACCTTCTGTATGCCGTGAGCTGTCTCTTATTCAAAGTTGATATCTCTCTGCCATCCAGCTTCACGCTGCCGCTTGTCAGAGTATCCATACCGCCAAGTATATTCAAGATAGTAGTCTTGCCCGCACCAGAGGCTCCAACTATAACGCAGAACTCTCCCTTTTCTATCTCAAAATCCACATCGCGCAGAGCATTGATCTCCACCTCACCTGTCTTGTATACTTTCTTTACATCTCGAAATTCTACGTAGCTCATCCTGCACCATCCTTTCACTGTTCTTTCTTACAATCTCATCCAGGCTCCACAGCCTTGCCTCGGTCACCCTGTCAAATTTGATCTCTATCCACTCTTCCGTTCCAGGCTTATATATTCCCGCAAAATCATCATTTTGTATTATCTCACAGTCCATCTCCAAAATAAACTTCTCTTCATCATCAGAGAGAACGACAACTGTAAAATCCAGATTTTCTTCCCCCGGCAAAATGTACCGATTTATCAAATGCCCCTCCAGAAGTCCGGGATCGTCAACAAACAAAACTATATGCCTATATCCGCCTACATTCTCGCTGTTCACAAAATAATCCAGAGTACCATTTCTTTTCTGAAGCTCATTTGCCAGCATGTCTAACAAGCCCTTCACATCAGCTTCTCCTGCGGCAAAAGAGATTTCTCCATTCTTACGGTCCGCCAGATAAAGCTCATCATATCCTACCCATTCACCATCACCCGGATCACAGGCAAATGCTAGCTGAATCCTGTCATTTGTCTCATTTATCTCAAGCTGGCCTATGATATTTCTCGCTATATCAAATGCACTCTTTTTATTTCCATCACTTACTATTCCTATAACCCCGGTACGGCTGAGATCCAGCACCACCGGCAAGTCGTGGATAACTGCCGTTTTTATCTTCACCTCATTTGCAACGTCTGTGAGCTGTACCTCTCTCTCCCGCTTTCCGCCAGCCTCCTGAACCACCACATGATCAGATATATCCACACTGCCAAGCCCCAGTCTGACCATAAGATGATTGCAGGCCCTCGATCTATTCAGACATTCAGCCTGCGCCTCCGAAAAAAGGATTTGGACTACAGGATTGAATCTATCTCTCATATTATCCAAAATTTCCGTCTTATCGATCTCGATCAATCTGCACAAATGCTTTGCATAATTATTTCTCCTGATAGATTCAAGCTCCCCACGTTTCTCTTTCCCCGGTCTTGTCGAAAAATCCGCTATAGTACCCGGGATTACCCGCATCACTCCGAGGCCAATACACATAAGTATGAGCATAATGAAACCATACAGATCTATGCCGGCGAATCCTATTGGATGCCAGCGCCCTCTATAGTAATACCCTTTCATGTCAGGATTCCTGCCCTTACCATTTACTGCCATAACTATCACGATCACAGCGATCACTGCCACAATGAGAATTTCCACCAGAAGTATCTTCATATTAAGCTTGTTCTGATTTTGGGGCGTAGAGGCCTTAGGCAGTACAAGCTTGTCCGGCGGCAAAAGCTTCTCATCCAGCTTACCCGTTTTTCTGACCTTATCTGTTGTTTCCGTTCCTTCCGCATTCTCCATATTTTTCATATTCCCCATGTGTCCCAAATCTATTATCCCATCAACACTCAATATATTTTAGTTCGAAAATATATCAGTCTGTCAAGTCCGACAATGTATCCCATAAATATTTGTTATATATATTATACATCAGTAACCCCATATTCAGAAATTAAATTTATATATTGCTGTTCCCACGACAAAAAAGTCCCCCATACCTGCCTGATGCAGATACAGGGGACCTTTGTCTCATATACTATTTATGCTTTTTTGACTTTGGTGTAGCCGGTTCTTCAGCTGCTGCAGCGTTATGATTTGCTGTCGCATATACCTTCTGAACTACTTTCTTTTTCTTCAATGGATGCTTTGGGTTCTTATCCATTTTGAACACTTCCTTTCTGTTTTCCTAAAATGTTATATAACAGAAATCTGCAGTGCATATGCCGAACGGTCATCTGCACCACCGGTTGTGCTATCCTTTTCTTATCTTTGACTATGTTATAGTCCTCTATGCTAGCAATGTCAAGAGGTGAGTGCTAATTATTTTGTGAAGATTTTGTGAAGATTAGGTACTCGCATATTAACCGGGAAAGCGTACTGCCCCTCGGCAAAGATATGGTTCAGATACCCCCAATTCCCCCGCGGTTCATTGACACCATTTTCTCAATTGGATATATTGTGGGTGTTATTAGCAAAAAGGAGCTGACAGCCATGCCGAGTCATCCCTTGAAAGCGGGGACATAAAGACCCCCGATGCAAATCGGATCATAGAAGCAAATATAGTATACAATGTAAGGACCGGCGAACAGCTTACCAGGAGAAGACAAAATGCCAAAGGCTTCGAAGAGCTTCTTGACTGTGCCGGTGTCCTGTTCCTTGAAAATAACCAGACAGGAAATCTGATCATCAATCCCCCGCTTTCATCCATCGATGACCTGATGAAATATATGCAGATAGATTTTCTGCAGCCGATATACACACTCACATTCAGCAACGGACTCAGAGGCGGGCACCATACTTACATACCCTATCGCCAGGGCAATGGGCCTCGATGCCGGTTCTTCAGCCGCAGTCTCCATCATCGGCGGTGCGGACGGACCTATGGTTTTATTTGCATCACTCAAGCTGCTCATACCGAAGAGCATAAGAGGCAAAGCCATCGTCAGGGAACAGAGAAAAAGCAAGATCACATCCAAACAAAAGCTGGTTCCTGAATGAACAGGTGCTCAAGCTCCTGATCCTTGGAATGCTCGCGCTGCTCCTCTCAGGTATCGGCGGAATAGTCGGAGGCTACATCGTATACCTCTTCAAACGTGGAAACTTCAACCCTACTGTCGGTATTGCCGGAGTGTCATGCGTACCTTCTACCGCAAAGGTCGCCCAGAAGGCGGCATCCAAGGCTGACCCTTCAGCATTTATTCTCGACTACGCCCTGGGCGCAAATATCTACGGAGTTATAACGACTGCGATACTTACGGGAATTTATATAACGCTTTTGAGTTAAAATTACATGGTTTTATATACACAAAATGCCACAGCAGTTTTATGCTGCTGTAGCATTTGCTTTACCCTATTGCTTTGTGTATAGATTTAACTGATTGTCTGTGTCACGTCCTGCATACATTACTCTAAGAATGGTTACAACCTTTTTATCGCTATCAGGAATATAAAATACCACATAATTATCTACTAGTAATACACGAAGTCCACGGCTTTTCCACGGTTCTTTCTCGTATCTTCGATAACGCTCCGGCATCGTATCCAGACTTAATATCTACTCTTCCAGACGGTCAAGCTGTCCGCTTGCGTTTTGAGAAGATTGTAATTCAAAGGCAATATATTCAAAAATTCCTCTCAGATCATTGTCAGCCTGCTCGGATATCTCTAATTCATATATCATATTCCATAATCCTTACGAATGTCAGTAGAGACCTTTTTAGCATTTTTCGTCCGTCCAGCCTGCATATCAGCATATCCTTTCTCCAATTCTTCATCGAACTCTGCATCTGATAATGTGCTGATGTCAACAGGTCTGTCATATGGTATTTTTACTTCAAATGGAAGTCCTCTCTGTAAGATAATCTGTTTATAAAACATATTTATAGCACTAGAAGCAGGGATACCCAGTGTAGCCAAGATACTTTCTGCTTTTTCTTTGACATCTGGTTCAATCCTTGCATATAAATTTGCAGATTTTGTAGCCATATAAAGCATCTCCTTTCATAAGTAGTGTTTCCATCTATCCTTAATTATAAGCATATGTCCGCACAACAGCAATACTTTTATCTCAAATAGAAATACACTATCATACACTTACTCATATAAGAAAAATATGTGGGAAGCGTATTGTATTGCTTCCCACTCTTTAATGTTAATTGCGCTACGGATTGTTCTATATCATTTTCCCCTCAAAATCCTGTAATTCGTGAAATATATTATCTACTATAATACGTTCTCCTTCTATTCGATATAACATAAAATATCTATGTCTTTCAAAATTAATTCTTCTATATCCCAGCTTTCTCAAGCGCAGATTATCACATAGTTTCAAACTTGAAGCAATTTTTTCCAAACTTCTTTTCGTATTCTCAAAGTCCTGAAGAACATTTGCTGCAGCCTGTTTACTATGTTTTTCAAATAAGAGATATTGAATAAAATTATCCAAATCATTCTCTGCATCTTTTGTCAAAACCACCTCATAAGTCATACTTCTTCCTCATATCATCTATCACAACATCAGCATCACGACATTCACCTTTTTCAGCATGTTGTCTTGACTTCGCCAGTTTGTCTATCATCTGTTCCTCTGTCATTGCCACATATGGATCTGTAACAACCCTTTTTATCTCAAATGGAAATCCATTATTTGCAACTGCCTGGGTAAGAAAAATTCTTATAGCTGTCGTAGTATCTGTTCCAAGATCATGAAATAATTTATCTGATTTTGACTTAAGATCATTGTCTACCCTTACCTGTATTGTGCTTGCCATTCTCATGCACCTCCTAGTATTAATAATATGCAACTCCACCGCTTCTTTATAAATTATAATACTTAATTTATGCCAATTCAATACAAATGTATTGTTTTAGTAGTGATGTTTCATATGCAAACACTATGACATCGGCATCCTTCACATCTTCATATATTTCTATCATGTCATCCTGAATGAGATCATAGTTTCATTTTCACTCTATATATGATAATATGATTACGGTTAGATGTATCTAACCGTATGGGTGGAATTAGAAATTACAACACAATTATTGAACGGAGAAAATGCTATGAAGATAACAAAATGGGATGAACAGGCAGCCGAGGATATCGGCCATGCGTTTGGATATTACGACTACGGGCAAGAAACAGGTATGGGCGTGTTCTACAGCAGCAAAGAGGCAGTGGCAAATTACATAGCCGGCTACGTTCGTATGGCATTTGAGGGACAAATGCTCTATACGACAAGCGAACGCGGCGAGGGGTATATCGCCTATACCCTGCCGGGACAGAAAATGAATTTCAAAGCTGGCATGGCTATCCTCAAAGCTCTTTTTCACAACATGAGCCTTAAAGAGATGATCTGCATGGGAAAAGCTCTGTCCAAGGGAGGAAAATCCCTTCAGGATCGAATGAAAAAAGAGAAAAAAAAATTTATATTTGTCGGCATGGTCTGCGTCCGCGAACAATACCAGGGACAGGGATACATGAGGAAAGTTCTGGACATGGCCTTCTCTGAGGGAAACAGGTTGCACGTTCCAGTCATCCTTGAGACGGATGCCAAGTCAAAGTGCGACAAATACATGCATCTCGGCATGGAGCTTGAGGGTGTGCGCGATATGGGTGTTTATGGCAAGATGTACGATCTGATCAAGTATCCTGATTAGGGAACAAGGAGCAGCACGCTTTAGCTCGTTGCTGACGCAAATTAAAAATGTCAGATAGATATAAGCTCCAAATCATTGCTCATATTTATCTGACATTTTTAAGTATTTAATGTTTACATTTGGATGGGCGGCGTATCCATCATATCAGGTTCCCGTGGGAGCGCAGGGTGCCTTTCCTGCTTGTCAAATGTATACAATGATGATACCATTGCTTACCGATAAAGTCAAGATATCTTATCTAACCAAATATATTACTACATATCGGCACCAATCTGCCTGACTTTACATATGAATCTATTTTTCCTTTTTTTACATCAAATACTGTAGCAATATAATATTTTGATTCCTTTTCATCTAATTTGATTGAAACAAAAATATTGTCATTATAACATTTAACCAACTCTATATTTCCATTATAACATCCTGCATAGTCTGGATGACTAATTATATCATCTAAACGATCAATGTATTTTGCAGCAACAAAATGCTTTCTTTTAATAAGATGTGTCAACAATCCCTTAGATCTATAAATTGTAAAAGCACTATAATCAAAACCTAATACTGAATTGAGTTTAGTGTTATAATGTGCTACTTTTATTAACTTGTCCTCATTTCGCATATTATATATCTCCCTCTATTCTATATTAAATGTTGAATAAGGCTATTATTTGTTGTATAGTAACCATTGGATATATCTATTTTATATTATCCAATGGTTACTGTCAATATTTAGTCTAGGAGGAATAATAATGTCTGCTAAATTAATTCCAGAACGATTAAAAATTGTGAGAGAAAATATGGGAATTACTATGGCTGAAGCATCCAGGAGACTCAATCTTTCCAAAATAGGATATTGCAGATATGAGTACGGAGAGAGAGTCCCATCTCAGCAAACGCTGGAAATTATTGCTCAATGTTTTAACACATCTGTTGAATATTTGACCGGTCTTTCGGATTCTCCGGCCGCGACACAAATCGTAATTGACAAAAACAAGAATCCTGAGCTCTTTGCCCTTGTTGATTTATGTCAGAACAAGGATACAGAACTCTTACAAAGAATGTTATCATATTGTAACCTGCTAATAAATTCATAGCAGATTTTGATTGATTTTTTATATAAACGAAAGGATAGAACAAATGTACCAGATAATGACAGCCGACGAGGCAATGGATCTTATAAATGACGGAGATGTGATCGCACTCAACTCATTTCTCGGCATAGATATTCCAATCGAGCTTCACGAGGCATTATATAAAAGATACCAGAGGACAGGTTCACCGAAGCACCTCACAGCTATATCAAGCGCGGGCTTTGGTGCGTGGGATGAGAACAAGGCGGCAGAGGGATACATAAGAGACGGCGCCGTTGACAAGATCATCTGTGGACATTTCGGTGCCATGTACAGCACCAAGAAGCTTGTCCTTGAGGACAGATTTGAGGCATACAATCTCCCACTCGGCTGTATATCACACGCAATACGTGCGCAGGCCGGCGGACTTCCGGGAGCACTCTCCAAGGTCGGGCTGGATATATTTGTCGATCCGAGACTTGAGGGACCGGGAATCAACAACATATCAAAGGACGACTCACTTGTAAAATACGTTGAGCTGGACGGTGAGGAATTCCTCTACTACAAGCTGCCGCTTATCAACGTGGCTATCATCAAGGGAACTGCTGCCGACCGCAAGGGCAACATCTCATTTGAGGATCTGTTTACCGCAGGAGATGCGCTGTCTATCTGTCAGGCCGTAAAGGCAAATGGCGGAAAGGTCATCGTGCAGGTTGACAGACTTGTGGCAAGGCCATCAAGACCTCACAATACCATCATTCCGGGATGTCTGGTTGACGCTATCGTTGAGATACCGCCGGAGCCAAGACACGCATCATACGAATCCCTGACAGGAAGTTTTGAGATTCCATATTCACAGTGGCAGGACTGGGCTGAGATGCTTTCCGGTCGTACCAAGACAAAGAATGTCGTCAATACAAGCGCAGAGATCATTGGAAGAAGGGCCGCTCTGGAATTGAAACCGGACGATATAGTCAACATAGGTGTTGGGATTCCGGAGACTGTATCCAAGTATGCCAGAGAGAACGGTATTCTGGACAAGATAACCCTGACCGTAGAATCCGGCGGTGTAGGAGGATTTCCTGCATCGGGCAAGGTGTTCGGCGCTGTTATCGGCGCAGACTCCATATATGACATGGCAAACCAGTTTGATCTCTACAACAATGGCGGTCTTGATATCTGTTTCATGGGCGGGATCGAGGTTGACAGGTTCGGGAATGTAAATGCCCACAAGGGTCCTGGCGCATTTGCCGGTGTAGGCGGATTTGCAAATATCACCGCCAAGACAGCAACCGTTGTGTTCTGTCTCACATTTGATACGAAGGGGCTTGCCGTGGAGGACAATGACGGCATCGTGACCATCAAAAACGAGGGAAGCATTCCTAAGTTCGTAAACGATGTCAGAAGCATCAGTTTCTCAGGAAAACGTGCGCTGGCAAACAGGCAGAGGGTTATATACGTCACAGAACGATGCGTATTTGAGCTCACTGAAAAGGGACTTAAGCTCATTGAGGTGTACCCGGGAATTGATCTTGAACATGACATTCTGAACAAGCTTCCTTTCAAGGTTGAGGTGGATGAAAGGCTGCGATAGCTAGAAGGCTGAGAAAAATAAATCCTAATATATTAAAAGGTCGTGAGAAGATCCCTACTCAAAATCTTCCCACGATCTTTTATGTACATCATTTTCTTATCTACATTAACTTTCTCACAATAACTAATGCTTCCCCACCAACTCCACGCATACTATCTCCGGGAAGTTAAACAGCCTCACCGGAATCACACTGTTGCCAAGGCCTCGGCTGACTATCATCTCGGTGCCATTCATATAATATTCACCTGCTGTATATTCTGGAAGAAATCCCTGATCCGGAGCCACTATCCCACCGACAAACGGCAGTCTGAACTGTCCGCCGTGGGCATGTCCGGAAAGCACGAGATCAACACCGATGCTGGCATACCTGACAAGGTATTGTGGCTCATGTGCAAGAACGACCGTGAGCTCTTTTTCATCACTAAGCAACGCCTCCAGTGTCCCATCCGCAAGACTTTTATCGTCCAGCCCAACCAGCCTGAACTTTGCATCACCCCTGGATATCTCCACAACCTGATCATCCAGAATAACCACCCCGGCACCTATAAGCCCATCCATAAGCTCGTCATATTCAGATTTCTCAAGCCAATATTCATGATTGCCTGTGACATAGTATACCGGACATATTTTCACGATCTCATCCACAAATTGGACTGCGCGGTCTACATTTGTGTGATTTGAGTCCACAAGATCTCCGGTCAGGACGATCATATCAGGTTCACATTCTCTTATCCTGCCCACCAGTTTCTGGTTATTCTTGCCAAACTTTGCATTGTGCAGATCCGATATCTGGACTATGCGATATCCCTCAAGATCTGCGCCAAGCTGCTCTGCCGCATATGTATAATGTGTGGTTTCAAGGTGTTTGTTCTGAAAATTGCAGAACAATATTATGACAATAACTATGCTCAGAGTAATTGCCAATTTTATATATTTCTGCTTTTTCGTATTTCTACTTTTTTGTTTTTTAGATTTTCCTTTCATTCGCAGCCCCACTTTTATAATGCCATGATCTTCTCATCTCTTATTCGACCTCCGCCAGATCTTTCTCTCCTGTGCCTCCTTTATCAGCATGTCCCGGAAATCAGGATGGGCTATGGATATCAGAGCCTCCGCTCTCTCCCATGTGGATCGTCCTTCAAGGTTTATCACACCGTACTCTGTCGCCAGAAAGTACACCTGACTTCTCGGCGAGGTGATGATATCTCCATTGAACTGCGGTTTTACCCTGGAATGCTTCACCCCATTCCTGTCGGTGTGTGTGGAACTCATGCAGATAAACGCCTTGCCGCCACGGGAGCCCGATGCTCCGATCAGAAAATCGAGCTGTCCGCCGGTTCCACTGATCTGGCGTGAACCACTGCTCTCCGCCGCAACCTGTCCGTACAGATCCACAGCCACGCAGCTGTTTATGGATACCATATTGTCTATCTGCGATATGACATATGGCCTGTTCACATACTCAAGTGGATATGCGGCGATTCCCGGATTGTCGTCCAGCCACTCATACAGCTCATTTGAACCGATGGCACAGCCAAATACGCCTTTTCCACGATCTATGTTCTTGTATTTATTTGTCAGCTTGCCCGCTTTGTACAGGGCTAGATATGCATCCGAGCAGAGCTCCGTGTGCATGGCAAGATCCTTGAGATCCGACTGAGCCAGCATCTCACCCACCGCATTTGGCATTCCTCCGATACCGAGCTGTAGTGTTGAACCATCCACAATATACGGAATAAGCAGCTCCGCTATCTTCCGGTCAACCTCCCGCGGTGCCTGTGTTTTCACATCTGCAAATGGCTCGTGCTCCCCCTCTACGATCATATCCACATCCGATATGTGAATACACTCGTCATATCCACCGCGTATCTTAGGCATGTGCTCATTCACCTCAACTATCACGATGTCCGCCTTCCTGGCAATAGGGGCAGCCACACCGGTATTCACCGAGAAGTTAAAATAACCATGCTTGTCCATAGGTCCCACCGACACCATGACCACATTTACATGGAGGAAATACTCATAGTAAGCCGCATTATTGTGGAACACCATCGGTATATAATAGCATTTGCCCTCATCGCACAGCTTTCTCTCATACTGCGAACAGTGCCAGCTGTGATACACAAAATGCTCCTGATTGTCATCGCACTCTGCAACCTCTATAGGCCCAGCCATCAGATTACCCCTGATCTTCACATCGTGCAGCTCATCTCTCCGCTTTGCCAATGCCCTGTCAAGTAGTACAGGTTTTCCAAGGGACGATGTGTAATCGACCCAGTCTCCATCCTTGACACACTCCACCGCAGCCTCCGGTGTACGCAGCTTTTCTCTATACATTTGCTGAAAATCGAACATATAAATCCCCCTTTATTAAATAACGTTTCACCGCTTGTCCTCCCTCAACAGCCTCAATCACTATTATCAAATAAATCAAATGCCATTTCAACATTTTTAGAGATATTCTGTGTAAATATCAATGAAAAAGTTTACCAACATTTACAATATTCCAGCCAAAATAGTCATAATATTTTTCCACTTTCACTGGAACAATGCTCATTTACATCTAATTGCAAAACGCAAAAAAGCCCCCCGCATACCTGTACCTTGCAGATACACGGAGGGCTCTACGAATATTAGTCATCTGTTATTAAGTAATTACACATTTCTTACATTATTCGATTGCGATATAATTACTCTTCTCTACTTTCTTCTGCTCTTCCTTCTTAGGAATCGACAGTTTCAGTACGCCATGTTCATACTTTGCATGAATGTCTTCCTGGGTAACTCCCTCACCGACATAGAAGCTTCTGCTCATGCTGCCGGCATAACGCTCACGCCTGATATACTTGCCGCTCTTCTTGTCCTTTTCGTCCTTATCCAGACCCTTTGCAGCCTCAATTGTCAGGTAACCATCAGCAAGCTGAACCTTTACTTCATCTTTCTTGAATCCTGGGAGATCCATATCTACTTCGTATGAATCGTCTGTCTCACGGACATCGGTCTTCATCATGTTCTTTGCATGCTTGCCATACAGAGCACGCTCGGTAGGTGCTAACGCTTTACTGAACTCCTTGTCAAAATCCCTTCCAAATGGGAAATAGTCATTCATCCAATCATCAAATAAATCTTCTCCAAAAATACTAGGTAACATAAGTCATTTCTCCTTTCAATCTCAAACAAGTGTCGGAAATTGTGGTTTCTTATGAAACCCCAAGGCACTTAGACTTTTTGTTTACTGTTACTTTCAAAATAATTGTCAAGATAAACTTTCGGGATTCTTTCTCTTCTTTCTTATCCCTTTCCTTATCTTTGACTATGTTATACACCTAGTTGTTAGCATTGTCAATAGGTGAGTGCTAATTCTTTTGTGAAGATTTTGTGTCCTATTCCTGTAATAGCCAATCCGCTATTCTGGCACAGTTTCCAGACCTGTTTTGTTATCATAATAAGATTCAACCAGAGCGCAGTCCATGATCAAAACGTAGAATACATTTCCATAATAACGGTTTTCCACTATTCTTCCGTGATCAAGAACAGGAAGATATGTTCCATCTTTTTTTGCAAAATGGAACCTTACATAGTCATTATTTCCACTGGTCTTTGCATCAATCTGTTTCCAGATGCTGGTCTCAACAGAATCCCGTTCGTCTGGATGGACCAGGTTTCTGAATCTATGATCTGTGTAATCAAGAAAATCATCAAAATCCCTGCAGCCAGCAAATTCTATCAGTTCACGATTTGCAAATAAAATATTATCATTTTCAGGATCAGCTATATATATAAGGAAAGCTCCCGGAAGATTCTTTGATACATCCTGAAGTGCAAATCCAAGCTGGCTTCTGTGCTGCATCTTATAAGCTCCTCGATAAGGACTGCAATTATTCTTTCCATGAAGTTTTACCGCGTAAAGTGCCATATCCGCGCATCTGATAAGCTCCGAAACATCTTCACAATCTTTTGGATATTCTGCATACCCAAGAGAAATGTAAAATGGATGCTCCCCACCATTATATGTTATATGCCGTGGCTGAAGAGTAAATTGTTCTATTTTCTTTCTTGCCTCTTCCTCTGTTGTGTCAACCAGAATGGCGGAGAACTCATCACCGCCATTTCTGCAAATAATAGAATTATCATTGAAATAGCTCTGTATGTCCTGTGCAAGACTTTTCAGTGCGGCATCTCCAACTACATGACCATACATATCATTTATAAATTTAAAATCATCAATATCCATCTGTATACCCACGCAATGAATATGAAGATCGCCCTGCATAACCTTTTTGAGCTGTTCGTCAAACCCCTTACGATTCAAGAGTCCGGTCAGCGGATCTGTTATCGCCATTTTTTTTAATGTATCTCGATGTCTCTCAATCACAAGGATGACCACCGTTAATCCAGTTAAGAGCAAAATAACACATATTCCCAAAAACAGCTGCGGAAATACATTCCACCCATGACTCCAGCCATCAGCAGGCATTATCTCAAAATCAAATAGACTGCCGCAAAATTCAAACTCAAATGTAATCGGATTCTTCATAATATTGCCGGATGATGATACTATCTCTGTATCATCAGACAAAGGGGAAACTGTCTTTGTCAGGGAGTAATCATAACCGAATTTTGTGAGTGCCTGAATTGATTCTGTAAATATCTCCGGAACACGTATAATTACTATGGTAAATCCCCAAAATACTGGAGAGCCATCTGCCCCCTCCAGATATACAGGATTTCTAATCGCAATGCCCTGCCCCCCCTGTTTTAAATCAAAAGGACCCTGCATCGTGACTATATTTTTATCTCTTCCATAGCGGCATATCTCTCCACGACTTTCATCATGCATCAAATCTATCTTTCCAGCTTCATTCCCTGCCTCCGGATATATATCTGTGACAACACCGTCAGGCGCAATCTGTATGCTCTGAATAAAATCTGCCATCAGATCCCGAGCAACTTTTTGAAAATTGTCAATTTTCCCATTTTCGCTGATTGCTATCTCTTCAAGTGTATCTGTAATTGCAACTCCACGGTTCATGTCATTCTGTAGTCGTTCTGCATATGTTGTGGCATTAAGCGCTGTGACATTCCGTACCTGTTTATAATTTGATCTATATGAATGATATAAAACTACTGTCAAAACCAGACAGCCAACCAGAAAAATGAGAACCGGCAACATAAGCTTTTTGTTATGGTTTTTACGCGAATTCATAGTATGTCATCTCTCCTTATTTTGGATGCTATTTACAAGTTCTCTACAAATTGCACATATTTTATCGCATTCATTCATTTTTGACAAGTCAGCATTCAGGGATGTTTTTTTAGAGGAATAGTATTATAATACAGAAACGAAAAGAGGTAATCGCTATGCAGATAAGTATAATTTTGCTCGGAAAGCTTATTAACTTTTTTATTATGATCCTGCTTGGTTTTATTCTTGTCAACAAAAATATCTTAAAATCATCTGACAGCCGGATATTATCTATCATCGTGGTATACCTGGTGATGCCCTGTGCCATAATTGGTTCATTTGAGATTGATTTTACAAAAGAAAAACTGCAGGGACTGTTATTTTCCGCTGTCATTGCAGTTATTATACATGTTCTGCTGTTGATTTTTATAAATATCGGAAGGAAATTTTTGCACTGGACCCCAGTTGATGTGCAACTGTCATGTATTCCAACTCGGGAAATATGATTATCCCACTTGTAAGTGCTATTCTGGGTTCCGACTATGTACTGTATTCATGCGCATTTATGTCTGTACAACTGATATTTCTCTGGACACACTGCAGCACAATGCTCTCCGAAAAGCCACACTTGGAATGGAAAAAGATAATATCCAATATAAATGTATTAGCCATAATAGCAGGTCTCCTGCTATTTTTCTGCAAGATAAAACTGCCAGCCGTCATCATTGCCCCGATAAATGACATCGGGAATATGCTTGCACCTCTAAGCATGATAGTAACTGGTATGCTGATGGCTGATTCGCCGATTCTGGCCAGCCTGAAGAATGCAAAACTATACCTTTTCTCTGCCATCAGGCTCGTTATCTGGCCTACTATTTTGCTGCTTATAATGTGTGTAAGTCATGTGTACGAATTTATTCCAGACGGAAGAACCTTACTACTCATAGTATACCTTGCCTCCATCACGCCATCAGCTTCAACAATCACCCAGATGGTTCAGGTATATAACAAAGATGCAACATACTCCAGTCTTTTAAATGTATTTACTACTTTGTTCTGTATCATAACCATGCCTTTGGCTGTCATATTATTTTCATGGCTGATACTTTAATGGGGACGTTTCTTTTGTCATGAGGATTGTCCCTGGAACAGACAAGCAAAAGAGCCCCCCGCATACCTGCACCTTGCAGATACACGGAGGGCTCTACGAATATTAGTCATCTGTTATTAAGTAATCTCGCATTTCTTACATTATTCGATTGCGATGTAATTACTCTTCTCTACATTCTTCTGCTCTTCCTTCTTAGGAATCGACAGTTTCAGTACGCCATGTTCATACTTTGCATGAATGTCTTCCTGAGTAACTCCTTCACCGACATAGAAACTTCTGCTCATGCTGCCGGCATAACGCTCACGCCTGATGTACTTGCCGCTCTTCTTGTCCTTCTCATCCTTATCCAGACCCTTTGCAGCCTCAATTGTCAGGTAACCATCAGCAAGCTGAACCTTTACTTCATCTTTCTTGAATCCTGGGAGATCCATATCTACTTCATATGAATCGTCTGTCTCACGGACATCGGTCTTCATCATGTTCTTTGCATGCTTACCATACAGCGCACGCTCGGTAGGTGCTAACGCTTTACTGAACTCCTTGTCAAAATCCCTTCCAAATGGGAAATAGTCATTCATCCAATCATCAAATAAATCTTCTCCAAAAATACTAGGTAACATAAGTCATTTCTCCTTTCAATCTCAAACAAGTGTCGGAAATTGTGGTTTCTTATGAAACCCCAAGGCACTTAGACTTTTTGTTTACTGTTACTTTCAAAATAATTATCAAGATAAACTTTCGGGATTCTTTCTCTTCTTTCTAATCCCTTTCCTTATCTTTGACTATGTTATACACCTGATCGCTAGCACTGTCAAGAGGCGAGTGCTAATTATTTTGTGAAGATTTTGTGTCCACTCCCAGCCTCAAAGTGGTATTTGGCAATTCCAAGATCTATCTTCGTGCAGATTCCTCTCGGAGCTTTCGCTGTCACCATCTCATCTTTCAGCTCAAACATGAACTTCTGCTGGTTCACCGCTGTCGGTGCCAGACACACCGCCTCCATCCCCTTCGTGAACCAGTCTGTCTCCACATCTGCACTGCTAATTTCTGATATATCTTTGCTCTTGTGTGCAACACCCTGATTCTCACCATACCCAAGGGCAATCACTATCAGCAGTTTCTGTCCTTTGCCTATGACTGCCCTGGTCTTACCATGTGACATTGCAACCCAGCATGTGTTAAGTCCAAGTTCCTGACATCCAAGCACCAGCTTTTCACCGTAGTAGCCGGCCTTTTCCTGGTCGTTCTTCGCGCCAACTATCGCTATATAATTAGAAACATTTGTGAATTTGCCGTAATGCGCCATAAACGAATCAAAACAGTTCGGCTCATCGTAGACCGCCTGCATACTCAGTCCGCTCTCAGAATTTATCTCAGAGATAAGCCTGTCGATCTCCGCACGTTTCTCCTGCTCGATTGGCTTATCCTTATATTGCCGCACACTGTGCCTCTCCTTCATCAACTGTAACATATCCATGCATTTTCCCTCGCTCTCATTCTGATATCTACGCCGAGTATAGTCCATCAAACTTAAATTGAGATTTCATGTATTCCAAGGGATTTAATAATTGTTATATTTTATTATCAAATATCTCTGAATCCCTTGAAAACACTAAGTTTGTCGCAGGTGATCTTTCCCTTAGACTTTCCCTTATGTTATATCTTCCCATATGGATTTATGAACCCTGATAAGGAAAAATACAAGGAAAAGAAAATCCTCTAAAACAGTATAACACAAAATAAAAACGACATGGTGAACTGATTGAAATGCTTCTGATTTTTGTAACAAATGATTGATTGAATGATAAGGAGATTTGATACGATGAGAACAATATTTGCAGAATACAATCCACAACGCAACAGCATTGATGTTTATACTTCTGCTGGCTATATGCTCCGCATTGACTGCTGGGAAGCAGAAAAGAATTTAAAAACAACACCCAGATTAGATTGTGCATTAAATTCACTTGCTATTGATGAACCACTTGAATATGCAAGACTATACCTTGATGGAACTATGCAGATGTGGGTTGATGCCGAAGATTCATTTTATTTATGATGATTATACTGTCACTCCTAGTGTCTCCAGAGAGTGACAGTTTCATTGTCATTTTGAGCTCGTCTTTTTTAAGACAAGCCTCGTATATTTATTTGTAAGCTGCGTTCGCTTCTTCTTGAGTGATTTTCCCAGTTTTAACAGCATCAGAAATTGCTTCGTCTAATTTAGTATAAACAGTAGTTGTCACAACTCCGAAGCCGCTGACGAACAGCAGAGCGATCCACAGCCACTCATACTGTTGTCGCCGGTCTGCGGATTCTGAACATCATCCGAAGGCTTGGTGGTATCGTCAGACTTGGTAGGAGCGGCAGGTTTGGTTGCCTTCTGACCTTCTTCGATAGTCTGAGTCGTTACTGCAGAGCCACCGGCAGAATCAAAGGTTACGGTATAGTTTTTATTTCTTTGTTGTAACAGTCTTAGCTTTTGACCAGCCTGAATAAATCCTTATGGATTTGCCGTTAATCTTAACTGTCTTATAGGTGCGAACTCTTACATAATACTTTTTCTTGCCCGAAAGCTTTGAAATTTTCTTTGATACTGTTGTATTCTTGCCTACTGTTACGGTCTTAGCCTTGCTGAATTTACTTGAGGCACTGTACTGTACCTGATAGCCTGTTGTCTGTGTAGCCTGCTTCTTCCACTTTACTGTAAACTTCTTTGAACCTGCTTTAAGTGAGGAAATACTTGTTGCCTTTGGCTTGATTGTGAAATAAAGCGTCTTTGTTCCGCTGTATTTACCCTTAAAGGTAATCTTTACTGCGTACTTGCCAACATACTTTCTGCCTTTTGCATAAGACACAGTATAGTCAGTATTCTTAACAAGTGTCTTTCCTGTTCTGTCCTTAACAATAACCTTAGGTGTTCTAACCTTTCCGTTATATGTTAATGATGTTGCTTTAAGCTTTATGCTTGATGCCTTTGGAATTACTGTCGTTGAAAGAGTTTTCTTACATACCGAACAGTAATTTACTATCTTGCCGTTTGCTGTTGGGGTTGCCTTTGTTACGGTTTGCTTTGTGGTGTGGGCAATCTTAGCAATATTGCCCCAAGATGCAAGGTCGGTTATTTCCTTTGTACCGAGTACATCTTCATAGAACTTGCCACAACCTTCGCACTTGTAGTATGCTTCCTTACCGCCCTCTGTGCAGGTGGCAGCTTTCGCAGCAACCAAAGTCAGATTGTGAGTGTGTTCTTCGTTTTTATTTTTGTAATAATATGTAACAACCGTTCCGTCCGAAACAATAGGCTTATTCAAGCCGTCAACCTTTATAAATTCATAATCATAAAGTGTTTTTGCCGGTGTTAAATCAAGCTTTGTGCCGTATGGCACGGTAAATGTTCCGCCGGCAGTGTTTGGAATTTCAGAGCCGTCCTCAAATTTATACTGAATTGAAACGGTTGTGTAGCGCTGTGTTTCCGTATTGTCGTCTGCAAGCACATTTCCGTTTTCATCGAGCACCTGAAATGCCACGGTATCGCCGCTCTTAAGCTGTGCATCAGACGGAATTTGATAAATAAGCGAGCAACTCTTTAAGCCTGAATTAAAGTCGCTTTTGATGTGATCCAAAGCACCGAGCGGCCAGAAATTTGCCTTATCATTCCAAACAGGAATGTCAAAGGTTTGTACTGTTTGAAGCGGATTCCCCGATGAATCGGTCGCAACGCTTCCGTCGGAGTGCTTAATCCACATTTTGAATTTTAATTGTCGTGCATTTTTATCTGAAATGTTTTGAATAACAGTTCTAAGCTCGATTTTTTTACCGTTCATATTAGTATTAAATCTGCTTTTGCTGTTGCCGCTCAAAAGTCGGTCATTGCGATTATATGTGTAATTATAATATGAACTTGTTTCAAGGTCGGTAAAATCAGACGGCTTTGAATAAGCGCCCGTATATTCCTTAACCTCGGGAGTTGCAACATAAAGGTCTACATCCTTAACAAGCTGAGACATTCGCTTGAAGCCCTGCAAACGGCAAACCTCACAGAATTGATAGTTTGTGTCTCTCATTATGCACTCATAACTTGAAACAAGCATTTTTGAGCCGTAAGCATTGCGGCAGGTATATGTGTTTCTAAAACCTAAAAGCTGTCGCCATTTTATCTTTTCCGGGTCTTCAACCGAGGAAAGATTGAGTGATTTAAGTTCCTTATCGTCAAGCAAATATCCGTTACTGTATTCATCACCGAGACCGAGCAAACCGTGTCCAAACTCGTGTGCAAAAGTTTTTGACGCACGATAACTGTCTGATGGCGAAATGAAATAATGGAAGCCGTATTCACGGTTATTATAAGCACCGCCGAAATCTGATTTTGTGTTTACAACCATAGCGAACTGAGCAATATAATCGTGAACATAATAATAAGGCTCATATTCCGAACCGGACGGAATTGTGTTTGGATCACACTTTTTTTTGATATGAGCATCGTGAATTTTCTCGATAAATTCAGGACCGATACATCTCTCAAAAATATGATTTTTCCACTGACTTCCGTGGAGATTATTAGAAATAACAGGCGAATTATATTTGTCGACTATAACATCAAAGAAGGTGCTTCCACCATTGTCAAAAGTCGATTCGGAAGCTGTGCAAAGAGCGTAAACATTGAATCTGTCGGCATAACTGCGATACGGTTCATATTTCATAGCGTCCTGCCAAAGTCGTTTGACATCATTGATGAATTTGCCCTGCTGACTTTTTGTGTATCCCTCGCCGCAAACGACAACAACCATATTTTCCGTGTCGCTGCGTGTTTTTTGGATGGTATAAACAGGGATGGTCGGATTAGAATATTTTCCGTCATTTGAATACCACGGGCCGAGGGTGAGCTGAATGCTTTGCTCGGTACTGACATTCCAATCGGGATTTGCGTCCTCGGCAGGTTCCGAAATTGTATAATCATCCTCTTGCTTATTTGGAGCAGAGCCGATATAAGGACTGCTTTGTGAGCCGCTGCCGGAAGTTGTAACAAAATATTCGGAATCGAGATAAAATGCAGGTCTTACGCCCAAATCGGAATACCACGGAGCATAACGACCGACCTGACCCGATGAACTGATATAACGCATATCGTGATTGCAATCGGTAACAGGAGTGCGAAGCCAATAAGGCCAAGCCATACCGTCATTATTATACGCAACATAATAACCTTTGAGATTTTTCCACACGGCATTAGCCTGCTTTACATCAAGAAGAAAAACCTTTTCGGTTGTAGTTTCAAAATATGAACTGTCGTAGTTTGCCACCGCTTCCGAAATATCGGTGTAGTATAACAAATCCGAATTTGCGTCTCCATCAACTATGCCCTTGTTGTATTCGGGATGAGAAACGAGAGAACGCTGGGTAACGGTTTTCATTGCCGCAATTTCAGATTTTGAAAAAGCGTTGAGAAAACCCGCTTTTTCGTTGTACGCTCCCACACCGCTTACATATCCGTCTTTCGGAGGGTTGCCGCAAAGCCAATCGACTTTGCCTTCAGCTGCGGTCGAATTTAACCAAGAACGCATATTGCTGTCTTTCCAATAGTTAGAACCGTAATCATCACGCTTATAGCTTCTGCTGTGTGATTTTGAATTGCTGTTGTCATTTGTTTTGGCATCATATGCAAGGGTGTCAACAATTTTGTCTGCAAGCATAAGCGGTCCGTTATTGTCAATGCTTACACATCGCCAAAGAATTGAGGCATTGTTATACGCGCCCATTTTAACATAGTCGCCAACTTTAATATCGGGCTTTGATGCCGCCTGAATGGTCATCGGCAAAACGGAGATTGCCATGCACAATGCCAAGAATATTGCGGTTATTTTTTTCGTCATTAAGGAACCTCCTTTATAAGCTATATATTTGCTTTTATTATATTGTAAGGTGTTATATGCGTCAATGAAAATCCACCTTATTCCGTGAAACTTACCATAGTGTTACATCCCTTTTTTTCAGCAATAATACCTGCTGGAAACTGATTTTCGCAATACATTTTATTTCACCCACTAGGTTAAACAAAATTTTGTTTTTTTACTGTATCATCATGCATTATCCTGTATAATGAAAGTATCAAAAGATAGGCGGAGGCAGTGCAATGAAGAAAATACACATTGAATTCAGCGATGAGCGGCTCATTACTCCCAGTGGTCTGGTATTCGTAGGGCAAATACTTGGAAAAAGCAGTTTTGTTAAAAAAATCAACCGTGCTCCAATTTCAAAAGATTATCTGCAGAAACAGATAAAAAATGGAGACGTGCTCCTCACCTATATTGGTATGCTCTGTCAGGGAAAACCCCAGTATGAGGCTGTCCGTGAAATGATAGATGACCCTGACTACTACAAATACGCATTAGGCATCTCCTATGCGATTCCTTCCGCCGAAACACTCCGTCAGCGTTTTGACATGATCGGGGATTCCCTGCGCAAAGACATCCAGCAGGCAAATGTCGACATGCTGCGTGAAATGCACATAGAGCCGACAGCCCTGGATAACGGCTTTGTTCCTGTCGATATTGATGTAACCCCCTTTGACAATTCGAAATCCAATAAGGAAGGCGTATCCCGTACCTACAAGGGTTTTGACGGATATGCACCAATTATGGCATATATCGGCACAGAAGGATACCTCGTCAATCTTGAACTGCGGATTGGGAAACAGCACTGCCAGAAAGAAACTCCTGATTTCCTGAGAGAGACCATTGAACTGTGCAGACAGCTGACGGAAAAACCACTGCTCATCCGGCTGGATTCCGGCAACGATGCATCTGAAAACATAGGCATCTTTATGGAAGAAAGCTATAAATACAACAATGTGTCTTTCATCATAAAACGGAATCCCAGACAGGAAAGTAAAGAAGAATGGCTGGAATCCGTCAGGGAATGCTGCCAGAATATCCAGCATCCACGTGATGGGAAAACTGTTTATATCGGACAGACCTTCCGGAATGTGACATATTCCCTTTCTGATAACGAGGAGAAAACTGTCGGAATACGCACAATTTATGAGATCACGGAAAGAACCATTGACCGATATGGGCAGTATTTTATCGTACCCGATATAGAACTGGGCACATACTGGACAAACACTTCCCTGCCAGACGAAACAGTCATTGATCTTTACCATGCCCACGGAGAAAGTGAGCAGTATCACAGTGAAATCAAGACGGACATGGATGTTGGAAGACTCCCGTCGGGAAAGTTTGAGAGCAACAAACTGGTGCTGGGTGCTGATAAGAAATGTGGTGATGCGACCTGTATCATAATCATAGGAAACTTGCGCTTTCGCATCCGACAAGACCAGTGCAAACTTTTCATCAGAATTAACTTCTTTGTTTTCCTAATCGTGTTTAATGTATTTAGTGATAGTATCGATTAATTCCTCCATGTTAATCGGCTTGGAAATATGGTCATTCATGCCTGAATCCAGGGATTCCTGAATATCATCTACAAAAGCATTTGCAGACAAAGCTATAATTGGAATCGTAACTGCATCGGACCGCTCTATACCCAAGGCTCGAATGGCTTTTGTTGCTTGGTATCCATCCATGTTTGGCATCATAATATCCATCAAAATAAGATCGTATGTGTCTCGTGGATGATTTTTAAACAATTCCACAACTTCTTTTCCGTCTGATGCGCGTGTTACGGTCATATCAGCATCTTCCAGTATTATCGTAGCAAGTTCAGCATTTAGATCATTATCCTCAGCCATAAGAACATGAATACCCGTCAAATCTCTATGTGGAGGTTGTTTTTGTTTTGATTGAATAACTTGTTCTGTCAACTCCAGTGGAATCTCCACAGTGAATGTAGTACCTACACCTTTTTTGCTCTCAACAGCAATTGAACCGCCCATCATATCTATATGTTTTTTTGTGATGGCCATGCCAAGACCGGTTCCCTTATATTGGGTTCTGGCATTAGCATCATCTTCTTGTGAAAACGGCTTGAATAATTCTTTCTGGAACTCTTCACTCATGCCAATACCATTATCTTGAACAACATAACGAATTATGATATGTTTCTCATCCGTTCCGGGGTAACTGCTGATATCCAAAGTAATCTTTCCACCGTCCTTTGTGAATTTCACAGCATTGCCAAGAAGATTCACCAAAACTTCTCGAATACGCGTAACATCCGCAAGGACATATGGGTTCTTTGGTCTTTCTCGATGTACTTCAAACTTAAGATCTCGATTATAAAGAAGTCCATTCATAATCGCCTGGACGTTATCTGTCAATTGAGTAATGTCCACTGGCTCAGGTGAAATGATATCTTTTCCGCTTTCAATGCGACTGAAATCCAAAACGTCATTCAACAAAGAGAGAAGATGATTCGAACTTTTTTGAACTTTCTCCAAGCTATCATGAATATCTGAAACCGTGTTCTGGTGAAGCGCAATGTTTGTAAATCCAATAATGGCATTCATCGGCGTTCTGATGTCATGGCTAATATTAAGCAAAAACGCAGATTTTGCTTTGTTGGCAGCATCTGCTTTCTCAGCGGCGTTCATTAATAATTGTTTTTGTTTTTGCTCTTCTGCCTTGCTTTTCTGGTAAACATAATAGGTATATAGACAAATTAAAAGCAATACAGCTCCTGCGACTAAACCGCAGATGATGGAAATATGATTCGTCTCTTCAACCATTCCATAAGCTGATTGCATATCCATTTCAATGCAAAATGCGCCAATGATTTCTCCTGTCCCATCATGATTTGCTCTTACAGGATAGCAAGCCGTAAAAATCGGCCCCCATGTTGTATCAATGATATCCTGAGAGTACACATTCTCCCCAGAAATAGCCCTATCAATATACGGAACCATTTCTTCCTCAATATAATCTCCAGGGTGTCTTACATCATCCGCATCCGAATCCAAACCATCTACCACATAAACGAGTTTTCCTTCTTCATTTTTTGTAGCGGTGTAAATATATCGAGTAGAATTCAGTGTTCTGATTTCATTGAAATATGAAGAAATATCCTTATATATTTGCTTCTTTTCATCAGATTTATCTTTGATTTGATCAAAATCTTCTTTGCCGATTCTTCCATCCACAAGTTTGTGTACTGCATCTGCACTCGCTGTATCGCGCGCAATTTCTGTTTCAAGGGCAGTCTTAGTGTAAGAACTTTGCAGGATAAATGTGTACAGTGCTATTACAAAAATTATCAAAAGCCCCATAAGCACAAGGATACTACCTGTATTCTTCAGTCTAAGGAATTTCTTTTTCTTCAAATTAACTCCTTCTTTTGTTTTCTTCATGCTGCTCATTCACATCCTCTAAATTCTAATTTTCCAATTTAACAAATTCCGATTTTCTTGATTCTACAAACTGGAATTTATAACTCTGTTCTATACTGGTTCAATCTTGATATCGATATAGTCACCTTCATCAACATTATAAACATGTTTCCCTAATATCGAGAGAACAGCTCGTATGTCTTCAATATCTTCGCTGGCAAACTCTACATATGAATTTATTGTATCAGATGTGTTTTCGTCTACATAATCATCGTGCAGATATACATAAAACTTATCTAAAATATCTTCAAGCGGGTACTGGGATATCACTGGCTCCGAAGGAGAATTTTCACCCAAATCCGGCTCTGCTTCAAAAACTATTGAGGTTACAAAGATTTCCTTTGGAGAATTTGAGGGATCATCCATATTAACCATGACGATATCGTTATCCGTGCCTACATCCTCAATATCTCTATAATACTTTCTTCCCTCATAGTTCAGTATTAAATAATCTTCGAGCATTTCTCCTGCTCCACATTCCCAGCCCTCGACCTGTTTTAGCTTTTCAGCTAAAGCATTATCATCCAACTGCTCTAATCCGAGATAATCATCACTCTCTGACCCAGTTTCATATGTTTTATATATTTTCCCATCTACTATTTCGTAATCTGCCGTTTTATATTTCTCCGCCTCATAAAACCTTATATTTTTCATCTTAATCCCTCACACAACTTCCGATTGAACTTTCCATCAATTTAATTGCTTCATCAACGGATACACATGTAGCAAATCTCTTTGGCCACATCATATCATTGTAATATTTATATGTTTCTTCTCCAGTCATATAGTCGTTATCAAATGTTGAATTTGCCCCTTGTGGAACAATTACTTTATATCCTCTCTCAAAAGCAGATTTCACAGTTGCATCTATACAGAAGTTTGTCTGTAGTCCCACTATCATTAATGTATTATCATCTTTAACATAATCCGTAAAATCTTTATTTCCAAAACAACTATTGATATTTTTTATAAATATCTTTTCCCCTTCCCTAGGAATCACTTGTTCTGCAATTTCGAAGTCTTCATCACCGATTGAAAACCCCGTTCCTGGTCCATCATCATGTTGAAAATAGATAACCTCTATTTGATTATCTCTAGCTACTTTTATAATTCTTATAGTATCATCAATAAACGCTTCAAAATTAAAAAGTCTACTATCTGTTATTCCTTTTTGTATATCTATCACAAGTAATTTCATTCGTTTCTCCTTTACACATAAAAATTCCGATTTCTCAGTTTCAAAAACTGGAAGTTATCGAGTTCTTTTACAACTTTCCACCTAAAACAGGAAATAATCCAAACTTATTCAAGCATCTCTATAAGAGACTTCAATGCTTCTTGTCCATCATCGCTTCCAAGTATTGAGTAGGAATCTTCATATTCATCATCTGTAGCGACAACTTGGAAAAACGGTTTTATTGTGACTCCTTTTATAATATATTCATATATTTTCTTTAAATCTTTAGTAAAACCATGCTTCTTTATAAATCTATTAAATTCCCTATTATAATCTGAATCACGAGGTTCTTCATATTCCTCTATAAATGCATCCACAGATTTTAATATATCAGCATTACAGAAATCATCTATATATCCTCTCTGTACCGCAACAATATTCATGAACTCATTTATATTGCGGGCTATGATTCCACATTCGCCCTCTGTACCGATATATCCGATCATTTCATCATCTAACACTACCCATAATCCACCTAAGCCGTCACGTGCAAACGGTTTAATATTCTTATAACTGGATTCTCCCGATCCCATAAGATCTTCAAACCACGAATCATCCTCCTCAAGATCCTTAACCCATGCCTCATCATAGATTTCAATATCACAATCGAAAAATGCATCTTTCAAGTCTTCATCATTATATATTTCTTCCAGAAAGTCTTGGACATCCTTCGGTAAATCAGTATTATTGAATTTTTCATGCCCATCTAATATATATGCAAACTCCTTATTATTTACAGATATCTCAATATCACTATACAGTTTCTTAAGATCCGTTCTCGTAGCTTCGACAACTCTTGCATCCGCAATATCATTGATTCGCATTTCTTCCATGTGTTTTCTCAGCAAAACATCTCTGACTATCGCATAATTAATCATGTCATAGCTACAATGTTTAAATATCTTTGTATAAATGTTTTTCCCCTTTTCTACTATTCTTACGACATATCCATTTTCATCCACTTCGACAAAAACCTTACCATCCTCAGGATTTTCAACATTAATGTATTCTGCTTCTATTTTATCTGCATTTGTATAATCGTGATAAAGCTTATTGACCTGTATAGGCACCCTTTCTTTTATACTATCTATTGCATCAAATCTATAGATAGTCTTTGCTTTTTCAAATAAATCTGACAGATCGGGATATTCCTTTGACAAAACATCCATATTTCTCGCAAGTGGCAATGCGCTGTTAGATTTAATACTGATTGCATAATCAACAAGCTCATTGAACAGCTTAATCGTTTCTTCCCTTCTATGCATGCTTTGCGAAATCAATGCAATCGAGTAATAATAGCCCATGATATCCGGTATAAAATCTGTGTTTTTAAAAGGATATTTCATATCCTGTAATGTATCCAGAACTACATCGACAATTGCATCATCCTCAGCGAACACCGCCATTTTCTTAAAATCTGACATAGCGCCCGGTACACGAGCATAAGACGCTAACTTTTTAACAAGCTTCCATACAGGTTCCTTCATTTCTTCAGAAGCATGTTCCATCAATGGCAATGTCATCTTCTTATGGCTATAATTCTTTATTTCATCATCGCTTGGAGTATTTTTCTTCATTTCTTTCCCTCACAAATTCCGATTTCTCAGTTTCAAAAACAGGAATTTGACTTAATATCCATGGTCAACATGCTGCCACTTTCCGCCATCTGTTCTAACTAAAATCCACTTCCAATCACTGTATGTACTATTTGGATTCAAAGACCCGTTTCCACCAGATGAATCAACATCGAATGAAGATAATAAAACAATGACTTCATCTGCATTGTTTCTGTCTGCCCAATCTTTATAATCTTTCGTGCAGTCATCTCCGGCATAGTAAATTTCTGTGAGAGTGCATCCTTTCCAGTCACTCTTAAACTCCTTTTTTATTGTGTCAATAGCGGCTTTAATATCCTCTTCTGAATAGCTCTCAGATTCAACATTATGAGTTTTCTCTTCACTGACATCTCCACCACAAGCACTCAAACCAAATAAAAGCATAATACATAGCATTGTACATACGATTTTCTTCATACAAGACCTCCTTAAATCCCGATTCCTCAGTTTCAAAAACTGAAATTTTCGAGTGTGTCGCTAAATTAGATTTTTTCATCAATTATCATTACTAAAATACTCATTTCTAAGTATGGAATAATAAACTTCGTCCACAATACCTTGATTACAGGTTCCCGACTGCCTAATTATTCCTTCTTTTTTCATTCCCATTTTCTGCATTACACTTCCTGAGTTTGGATTACCTGCAGCATGCTTTGCATATACACGTTTGACTTTTACTTCTTCAAAAAAGAATTTTACCAATGCCCTTCCTGCTTCTGCAGTTATACCTTTTCCCCACCATCTGCTTCCAATACCATACCCGAGCTCCACACTTTCTGTTGCCTCATCGAGACTTACTACTGATATATCTCCAACCAGTTCATGCGAATCTTTTAACTCAATTGTCCAAAAATAGAAATCCTGCTTATCATACGATTCTATCCAATCAATTAGTAATTGCTTTGTCTCGTCGACATTTTTATGCGGTTGCCAACTTAAAAACTTTGTTACATCTTTTTCTGTTACCCAGTTTTTAAACATGATTTCTGCATCATCTAATACATGTCGTTTAAGAACTAATCTATCTGTTTCTATTCTAATTGTGCCCTTATGTTCCATACGCATCCTCCATCATCAAGAAAATTCCGATTTTCCAGTTTCAAAAAAAGGATTTTTCAAATTAGTCTTTGCAAATAACCTTTGAACCTTCACCATCAATTACAATTCCCTGATGGTTGTTAATAGGGCATAGATTCAAATCCGAAAACTCAGTCATTATTTTCTCGGTAACTTTCTTAAATGGTGCTGTAAGATAATGCGGAAGAACATAGAAATCAATCAAATCAAGCCCTGCATCATCTTCTTGTGAGTAGTCCTCCGGCTTTTCATCCATTTGCTCGATATATTGGATGCTTGGAGCGCATATAATTGCGCCTGCCGACTCGCCGATCATCAATTTTCCATTTGCCAATTCCTTTTTTAGCAACCCATCAGTTCTTGTTTTACGGAGTTGGTCCATAAGAAAGAAAGAATTTCCGCCGGTAAAATATATCACATCTGCATCTTCAAAAACAGACTGTATCGTTGAATAAGCCTCCGTTGAAATATCAATTTCAGTTACGATTGCTCCCAACTTTTTGAATAATTTTCGAGCCGAGCCGACATAACCGGTGTAGCCTTCACGCAACGAAGCTGTTGGAATAAATGCGACTTTCTTATTTTCAATTTCTTCCTTTATCAGACTTCCTACACTTGAAAAGTGCGAACATAAAAATAGTTTCATCAATATTCTCCTTTATAAATCCCGATTTCTCAGTTTCAAAAACTGAAGTTTATTTACTTTTCTTCACAACCGGATTCTTAGAAAACATATCTTTTATTCATAATCCAATTATAAACACTCCGAAAAGTGACCATATAATAAACCCTGTCATATTGTTTCTCCTTACAAATCGAATTAAAAGCCACCATAATGAGACAATGTCTCTGTTGCAAATTCTGTACCAACTCTCATAGCCTCGTAAATATCACCAATTAACATATGAGAACACACAAAGCCTGCATGGTAGCTATCTCCGCAACCAGTAGTATCAACTATTTCTAAAGCTTCATCAGCCGGGACAAAATACTTTTCACCATTATAATATGTAACACTTCCTTTATCAGCTAAAGATGCATTAAATAGTCCTTTATACTTCTTGGAAAATGCTTCAAATATCGGAAGAATTGATTCCTCTCCACTAATCAGGAAATAATCTATATATGGTGCATATTTTTCCATCTCCTTAAAATTACGATATTCTACAAAATCCACAGCCAATCTGAAGTTATTATTCTTTTTTAAATCTATAATTTGTTCAAAACAGCCTGCCCAGAAATGTATAAATACAACCTCTGATTTTTTTATAAAGTCCAATTCGTCTTGATTCAATATCATTTTATCAACAATATCACCCGTCCATGAATCATCTTTGTAATATCTGTCACCGTCAGCCGTAAGATATGTACGATTATTTGCAGTTACTTTATCCTCTTCAACTCTTACATGGCTTACATCTATTCTCTTATCAGAAACAGAATCCATAATAAATTTTGCGTAGGAATCCTGTCCAACCGCACCCAATATTGAAACATTAAACTCCTCAAATTTTGATGCATGAACTGCAAAATTAAGGGCTTCACCACCTGCACGCAATTCATCTGTTCCATCAAAAACATCTACACAGAGGCACGGAAGTGCCACTAAATTTATCATTCTTGTACCTCCCTAAATTCCGATTTTCACGTTAGGTTTCATCCAAATATATTTCTATTTTGCTGAATACTTTATCTTTACAGAAATCAAACTCAGGAGTCTTTTTGATATAGCTGAATATATCTTCTTCAATATCCTCATTCCATATAGTTCGTTGAAAATCTTTATTTTCTTCCGTTGGAATATATAACACATCCACATGAATTTGATAATACTCTTCCTCATCATTAGGAAATTGTCTAACCAAAGAAAAGTTAAACATAGGTTTTCCTGTAAAAGAATAGGTTCCTGTTTCAAATAAAATCATATCTTCTTTAAGTGGCATATTACACATCTCCTCGAACACGCTTACTATGTGTTCCAGACTAGAATTATCTGAAATGCTATTTTGCAAATATCCTAATAAACTTTCCTTTGATATCTTCTTAAATCTATCAAATAATCCCATTTGAACCCTCCTGTAATTTGTACTTATAGGCTCAGCATAAGCCCCAATATCATATGTAATATATTATTACAACAAAACCATAACCCATGTTGTAATATCGTTCTGATTCCATAAAAGACTAAATAACCGCCTTGCCTATTTCCTCAGCATCTGCATCAGCAAATAATATAAATTCTTTGATGATTTCATCATATGTATATTGTCTTTTATGTGATTTTTTCATCGAATGTATTATATACTGATTATCTTCAGTGATTTTAACACGAACATAATGATTATTTTTCCAAAAAGATACTCGGCTTCTATATTTCGTATTTTTCTTCCATGCAGCATTTTCTTTTCGCTCATTAGGCGTCAACGAAGATAAAGGACTGTTGACCAATATCATTTTGCGTTCTTATACGAAAGCAAAATATGGCTTGGCGCAAACAATATTGCTGCGATAAGCAACAGAATTGATCTGCTCATAATTCCACTAAACAAGAACAAAACTGAGGGAATAACAGATAGCGCCAGTGCTCTGAATATGCTGCTCTTCTTAAAGCAAATTATCCAAATTGCACAATACAACACTACTAATATCGCGTCCACAATAAGGTATATGGCAAATGCTTCGTCAGACCACCACCCGAACCATGTTCCAGGAATGTTAATTATCATAAAACCAAAGCAGCCAAACCTTCCTATCTGTTCTGCAACCTCAACAAATTTATTGCTCCATTTGTTTTGAAATCCCTCTTTGCATCTAACTGCAAAAATAATATTGGGTATCATAATAACTGCAATCATTATCAGTCCGAATATATTTAACCAGTCCATAACTTTCTCCATAAATTCACATCACCACATGCCCTTGTCTGGACGCACCACTGAATTTTATCTGATATTATCATAAAATCTCTGCAACACGATCGCCAACTCTTCCGGAGCTTCTATGTTTGCTTCATGACCTGTTTTCGCAAGTTCATGGAAACAGGCGTTGTTAAAATATTGGCAAAGTTCTTTTGAAGTTTTTTTGTTTGCAGTGTCCTTTTCCCCACAAATGAGCAATACCGGACAAGACACCTTATGCAAGGAGTCACTGAAATCCAATTCAGCCATCGTCCTGCACAGGCTGATAACATCCGCTTTTTTGAAACCCATTTTACCGAATGCCGAATTCGGCATAAGATGAAACAACATATTCTGAACTTTCAATAATTTTTGGGGCATTTTATACTGTGCTGCAATTAATACGAGCGCCTTTACTTTATCTGGGTGGTCTATAGCATAATTAAGTGCCAAAACAGCCCCTAGAGAAAGCCCACATAAAACAATTTCATCGTTCACCTTGTCACATTCTGATGAGAATGCCGAATATAATTCCTTATATGTAGCAGATTTTCCTTCTAACATCTCTGCCAAACTTAATTTTACACTACTTTCCGATACCTTCGTTTCTTTTATTACTCTATTCCAACTGTCTGGCTTTTGTCCTAGTCCATGCAAATATAAATACTTCATATATTGTCACTCCTCCTCATGTGGGGACGTTCCTTCTCAATAGAATTCCAGCCTGTGCTCCACCAGCTCGCTTCCCTCATATACGAGCTTGAGTGAGAAAAATCTCTTCTCCCCTTCAAGTAGCAATTTCAGGAATATCGCATCCCCGCTCCACGTCGGAAGTGTTGGCACAATCTCTTTATCTATCCATTGAAGATCACCCTCATCGCATATCTGGACATCCCCCTCAAATCCATCTGCGGTGAACAGGCACATAAGCTCATTCTCGCACTCATTGCTTATAAATGTCACCAGACCTCTGAATCGATATGATGTAAGCGTAAGTCCCGTCTCCTCCTTTATCTCCCTGAGAAGGCAGTCTTCAGGACTCTCACCCTCCTCGGCATGTCCACCTACACCGATCCATTTGCCTTTATTAATGTCCTTCTCCTTCTTTGTCCTGTGGAGCATCAGGTATCTTCCATCTTTCTCTATGTAACAAAGTGTTGTCAGCTTCATAATTACTACTGTCTCCTTACCCTCTTTTGCACGTTTCATGTCGCAAATACAATTAATCTTTCTCGCTCCGTTCTCTGCTGTTCACTATGTATATTCCTGTGCACACCAGCACCAGCGACACCAGGCTTACCGGGCCAAGTGCCTGCGCACCCTCGCGGAGCAGCCATGCCGACAGTATCACGCCGAACACCGGATTCATAAATCCAAATACTGCAACTCTGGATATGGGATTGTACTTGAGCAGCATTCCCCACAGAGAATATGCCACCGCCGATACAAGAGCCAGATATATAAGCATCAAAACTCCTTCAGTGGATACAGTACTGAGTCTGCCTCCCATAACAAAACCGGCAGCCGACAGAATCATTCCGCCAAATATAAACTGGTAGCCACTGAGCATGACCGGATTGTGTTTTGCCGAATATCTCTTCAAAAATACCGATGAGAACGCATAAGCCACTGTCGACAGAAATATCGCACCCTCTCCTGACAGGCTCATCTGAAAGTTCATTCCGTTCATATTTATGAGGACAACTCCCGCAAATCCAACCAGACAGCCAAGCATCTTCTTCGCAGTTACATTTTCCTGATGGAATATGAATCCTGACACTATGATGGCAACGAATACATTTACTGCCTCTATGATCGAGGCCTTGACTCCGCTTGTGTGCGCGAGACCTATATAAAAGAACAGGTATTGTATGACTGTCTGCAGCATAGCAAGCCACACTATTTTGCCGGCGCAGCCCTTCTCCGGCTTTATGAACTTTCCTTCCAGCAGACTTCCAAATATCACGGCAAGGATTCCCGCCAGCACGAATCGCATACCGGCGAACAGTATCTGTGCCGACGTATCCGCACTCTCTATATTCCACAGTCCATAACCTATCTTTATACAAGGAAACGCACTTCCCCACAACAGGCAGCACAGCATGGCACCGAACCACACAACACTGGTCTTCTGCATCCATTTGTCGTTTATCTCTATCTTTTTCATATTTACTTCTCTCTCGTGTCTTTTATATCATAGACTAACAACATTATATACGATTATAACTGCCAGTCTATATTCTTTGCATTCTCAGCAAGCAGCAACCTGGTCGCAAGCTCTTCATCATCCAGTTCTACATAGTCACCATTTGCATAATATCTCCACTCGGCTGTCATCTTTTTCCCTGTAAAGTTCGTCTCCCTTATGACCCAGAACTGTTTTGGAGACAATCTCTCCTGATTATTTTTCATCAACGTATAGCACTCTGTGTACTTGCAATTCTTTACTAGTTCCTTGACATCCATAAATGTCTCACGATTCTGAACCTGACATATAAGCAGACTGCAATTCTTCTTTGGTTTTCTCTGTACCCTCTCAATGGATATATCAAACCATGAACACAGTATCATATATATCAATATGTATACAAACAAATATGCTATGGAAAATACGACATCACCTTTATCGCCAATAATCTTGTATAGGAACCATTTATTAAAATAGAACAGGATCACGCCAGTCAGAAATGAACATAAGATCAGATCTGTGAACCACTGGCCGGCTATGATCAACCCATGTGTGTTACGTGAATCTGATAAAAAGCGCAGTATCCATAGAATCAACAGTGTGCCAACCGCCAACACAAGAGCCGCTATGCCAAGATGCACACCTGAGTCAAATATCCAATGCCAGTTAAGCGGCAATTTTATATGTTTTATATCTTGCAAGAGGTACTGCACATCAGGATTCCACACCGTATTGCCCCAATATATGAATCCCCATACTGCACCTATCACAAATAACAAAATCTCCTTTTTCCATCTTCCCCTCATAATGTACCTCCATTCTTAAGCATCTTTTATTGTATATATATGGAAAGTATATTTTTATACACGAAAAAAGTCAATTTTCTTTCCCCATTGGCGCGACTTGTTTTTGGCAAATATTTCTTCAATTATCTCCTCGTATATGATATGCTCTAGTTAGTTTATGCTAACCATATAGATTATTTACAAGGGGGATTACATGGAACAGAAAGAAAAAATTAAATACCAAAGGAACTGCCTGCTGGGCGCGCTCGGCGCAGCGCTCCTGATCGTGGGGGATCTGTGTATCAGCATAGTACCCGCATCACCCGCGGACAAAGGACTTTATGTGAGGGGGGCATATCTGAACGGGGATTTCCAGCTGTGGAGAGTGGCTCTGCTGCTTGTGACAGGTCTTGTCGGTATGTTCTTCTATGCATTTGGCATAGACGCCATATCGGAGCAGATACTTCCCAAGTACCGCAAGACGAGGGCACTCGTCAAATACGCAGGGCTCATGTATGTCGCGTCCGCCGCGACACTGCATTTTCTCGTGGGAACACTCGCTTACTGGGTAACCTATCTGTCTGAACACATTGGAAGAGAACAGGCCATCGCATATGTTGACGACTACTACAATCTGCTCTTTCCAGCCGTCAGCATAGTGTACATACCTACGGCTCTGCTCATGCTCACAAGTCTTATATCGCTGCTGGCAGGCAGAACTGTCATGAAGAGGAGCATGATCGTATTTCACATCATCACATGGCAGCTTATATTTGTGCTCATTCCTGACATCAGACAGGCCATGGGCGCCGACATATCCACACTGGATTATGTATTCAGTCAGGCATCAGGAAACACCGCCTGCCTCATCTGGCTAGTTGCCAGCTTTGTATATTCTAAAAGAAACAGCAATTAACAACCGTCTCCAAACTAATTCAAACATATAAAAAGTTCCATGCATCTGCACCGTGCAGACACATGGAACTTTCTTATTACTCTATATTAACTTCAATCTACAGCATACCCTCTTTGATGATGTCGTGGTCTCTCAGCACCTTCTCGATCACCGTGCCCTGGATCTTCTTCAGTATAGGTCTCTTGAGCTTGTTCAGAGGTCCAAGATTTATCTCAAGCGGAGATTTGCCATCCATGAGCTTCACGCTGCTGTCCAGCAGTTCACGGATATCGTACACACTTCCCCACACCTCAGGAACACCTCTGTCCACACCGAGGAGTCCATACACAGCCTCCATGGCAGTTCTCACTGAATACTCTGTGGTGAATACTGTGTCACGAGGGGTATCGGCGAACTGTCCGAGGAATGCAAAGTTGGTGCAGCCATCAGGGATGACGTCCGGTCTGTCGCCCTTTGCTCTAGGCATGAAGAACGCGGTGATATATGGCATCATAGTTGGCACACAGACTGCGCTGTTTGTGGCCAGCTCCTCGATCTCCTCTTCTGGCACACCCAGATGGTAGAGCCACTCCTCCGTGATCTCCTTACCTGTGCAGTCCTTCATAGGTTTCTTGATATAATCGCCCGGAACATCTGTGAACAGACCATATACCCATACACACACCTTATCCTTGTCCTGGGTCTTGAACTGTCCCTGTCTGTTGATGGTCCAGCTCATCAGCCAGCTTGAATCCTGACAGCTCACGATACCACCAGTGACAACCTTTCCTGTTCTCGGATCACGCTTACAGATATCCACGATGTAAGGGATGATCTTGTCGTCCAGCGTTGTGACTGTGGCTGACTCCCAATTCGTCTTAGATATATCAGAGCAGAACTTCTCAGGATGGCCAAATGAAGGATCCTGTGCAGCTATGTTCTTCCACAGGCTCCAGCAGCCGCTTGTTCTCACCTCTGCGTCACCATTTGGTGCATGATTCTGATCACCGTAGATAGTTCCCTCCGTGCAGCTTCCATTTGTGACAAATACAAGATCGTTCTCAGTGAGCGGAATACCCTTCTCAGTTCCGTTTACCCTGCACTCGATGGTCTTTGCTATCTTCTTGCCGTCTCTCATGTCAAATATAACATTTGTGACCTCCGTGTTGTACTGGAATGTCACGCCCGCAGCTTCAAGATACTTCACCATCGGAAGGATCAGCGACTCATACTGGTTGTACTTTGTGAACTTGAGGGCCGAGAAATCCGGAAGTCCTGAGATGTGATGTATGAATCTCTGGAAGTAGAGTTTCATCTCCAGTGCACTGTGCCAGTTCTCAAATGCGAACATCGTCCTCCAGTACAGCCAGAATGTTGAATCAAATACCTCTTCATCGAATACATCCTCTATCGTCTTGTCATACAGATCCTCGTCCTTTGTCATGAAGAGCTTCATGATCTCCATACAGCCCTTCTGGCTCAGATTGAATTTGCCATCTGTGTGGGCATCCTTGCCTCTGTTCACTGTTGCTCTGCACAGTGAGTAATTTGGATCCTCTTTGTTCAGCCAGTAATACTCGTCAAGAACCGATACCCCCGGTGTCTCTATGGAAGGTATACTTCTGAACAGATCCCACAGGCACTCGAAATGGTTCTCCATCTCACGTCCACCTCTCATGACGTAGCCTCTGGCAGGATCAAATATTCCATCGCACGCGCCGCCCGCTATATCCATAGCCTCAAGAATATGGATATGTGAGCCAGGCATCTGTCCATCACGGACAAGGAAACATGCAGCCGCAAGTGATGCAAGTCCACTTCCAACTATATATGCGTTCTTGTCATCCACGCCCTCCGGCTTTCTCGGTCTGGCAAATGCCTCGTAGTTACCATTTGTATAATAGATTCCCTTGCTGTTCTTCTCATGCTTTCCGCGCTCCGTATTGCGGTACTCAGCATGTTCAGCCGCAGCCTTCTCCTTCTGAACTTTTGCCTTATTACGATTTTTAACTGTGAGAGCTGCTGCTCCTGCGCCGGCTGCTGCCACCGCTGCTATTCCGATTCCTAACTTTTTCTTTGACATAAGCAATTCTCCTTTCAGTTTGCCGTCTATATCCATCTCATGTCCCTATAATAGCTTGCCCAATTTTTATTTCATATTTACAAAAAAAGTGGAATGATAAAAATTTTATCATTCCACCCGTTTTGTATAACTCTATATTGCATATGTACTCTAGCGATACCTTCTATCGCCGCCCTCCTGCCTGTAATATGCCGCCTTGTTCTCGTACATTCTCTCATCTGCAGCCTTTACTATCTCGTCAAATGACTCCCAGTCCTTCTCATCACTTGACACATAGCCACATGATATCGATACGGATTTCACCAGCTGTCCAGACCATCCACGCACAACGTCATCAAACTCCTGCTGCACTCTCTTCAGCCTTCTGGTATTTACAAAGATGATGGCTGCAAATTCATCACCGCCCATCCTGTACACCTTACCATAGTTTCCAAAACACTGCTCCATACACTCGGCAGCACCCTGAAGCAGTTCATCTCCAGCCGCATGTCCCAGGGTATCATTCACTGGCTTAAGCCCATTTACATCCATGGACACATACACATATACAGAATCTCCCGGCAGCTCCCTGACATCATCTATATATGCACTCCTGTTATAACATTTTGTGAGCTCATCTGTATAAGACCTTCTTATCAGCTTCTGCTCCCGTTTCTTATCTTCATCTATGTTTCTGGTGGTAAATATGACTTTTAAAGGACGTCCGTCCTCGTCAACATCTATCGATATAAATGACAGTCTGAACCATCCAAGATCCTTCACCCTGAACTCACCTGATACAATCTTTTTCTTGATCAGCCTGTCCCCCAGACTATCAAGATCCATGAATTTCTGGGCACTTGCCTGATGTTCATCCACAACCACCTTATGAACGATCTTCCTCATAAGTTCCTTCGCCCCTGCTGCCCGCTCACCAGCCCTCAATATCAGGTCTCCTGCGGTATAGAGTGCAAATGTATCATGTTGAAGATCAAGCATATGCATGCTGTAATACATCCCCGACATGGATGTCAATATTGACAGCTGTTCATTTCTCTCCCGGTTCGCATGTATCACCTTCATCACCATGCTTACCACCAGGCCGGCGGCAAAACACAGATACAGTGCCATGATAACCATGATTGCCATATTACTCCGGCTATTCACATCCATTCTATATATGACCCCGATCACATACTCTCCGGATCTTCGGAATACACATCTGTTTCTAAATCCATTAATCCTTCTTATGCCTGTAAAACTGTCTTCATCGTCCGGCAACATATCATCAGTCACCGAAATGCCGATCTCATCAAGAGTAAGCCCTACTACCGGTTCATATGAACATCCATATATTTCTCCCGATTCGCCATCTGCCACTACAACACTCAGACCATCATACATAGGCATATTGGCAACCACCGTGGATATCTCATTCTGTTTTACTTCATTCAGAAGTCTTCTCGGCTCGATTCCAACCTGTATCATCTTGGTTCCATCATCGTTCCATGTTATTGCATACATCATCTTCTTACCATTTGATGTGTTCGGAGTGACATCCTGACACATGGTGAGATTCTTGTCATCAAGCATCGGCTTGAAATACGCCATCTGCTCCCCGGAATCAAAGCTATATCCAAAATATTCGGGATTGGTACCAGCATATATCACGCCATCCGTATTAAACAAATGCACCTCATCAACAGATATAAGTGCAGCAATCTTGCGGAGCTCATCCACATCATTTGCCACCTCAGGCTTTGCATCAACTATATACGCCACAGCCTTAGCCCTGACCATATAATCTTCCTTGAGGGAGTCTATCAAATCTTCCTCACTTGCCTTATTCTTCTCAATTACATTGCTGACCTGATCCAGCAGCACCTGCGAGGTCCTGTCAAAACTCCTGTTATTGATAAAGCTCAGTATGACCGCCTGGATGACCATAGCAACCAGCACAATTCCCCCTGTTATCAGTATTATCCCCGGCAATCTCTTTTTCATATCTGATGTTCGATTCATAAGCGCTCTCCCCGCGTATCCCGCAGTACTAGATTTCTTTATCCTGATCCGTCCTCTGCTTTTACATCTCGCTTTCAAAGTTATGAATGGAATTTGCTATATTTCCACGAAGCGTAATGCTAAGCTGCTCCACTATTTTATGATAATCGTCTTTCATCCCCTCGTCTACCCAGTCAAGCATAATTCCAACAAATCCATACTTGTAAAAGTCTGCTATGAACTGCTTATCATTCTCAGAAAGATTATCCCCTGCGCATTTCTCATCCACTACATCCGCTATGAGCTGGTACGACAGCTTATATAGATAGTTTTCTATCTTTGCCTTATCCACCGACCTATATATATTTACGATAAAGGGCTTGTTCTCAAGCACAGCCTCAAACACCTGTATCATGCCCTCCTGCCAGGTATCGTAGGTCTTCTTATCCTTCAGTGCCTGCTTCCCATCCTCTATACACACCCACTCGGCAAGCTCATATATGTCCTGAAAATGATAATAGAATGTCATTCTACTTATCCCGCAGTCTCCAGTGAGATCCGCTATCGTTATCTTGTCAAATGGCTTCTCCTTGAGAAGCTTTTTCAGAGATGCCTCAAGTGCTTTTTTAGTTGAATTTGCCATGCATACCTCCTGTTATCTAAGCTGTTCATATCATCCTTATAAACAAACATACTCATAAAAAACAATGTTGCTTCTTATGAGTATATCTTTATGTTTATTATATTCTTTTTTCGACAATTCTCTACTTAAAAATGTTATATTTCCTTATCTTTCTTCTGATCTTACGTCTGTTCTTCTCGTCTCCAAAGAAGCTGCTGAGCTTTTCAACAAACAGTGTCAAATATCTGAACATAGATTCCGCAGCAAATGCAAATACAACCATGAGCAGGAAACATATGTTGGATATCGACTCTATGGCAAACAGCCTGCCGAGGAAAAGGCCACAGAACAGCAGTCCGATTATGTTGATAAGAAGTACACCATACTTCATCTTGTTGAACGGATGGCTGATCTTGATTATTATCATGAATCCGACAACCGCAAGAAGCATTGTGCCGGCTGTGGCTATGTCCTCACTCGGGAGATTGAAGACCTGTCCGCAGATTACAAGTGCTCCGACCGACAACACATCCGTGAGTCCTGCAGGCAATGCTTTTAACATGACATTTACCATAAAGTTTCCCTCTATACGATCCCTGTTCGGCTCAAGTGCCAGCAGGAATCCCGGCAATCCTATGGTGAACATGCTTATGAGCGATATCTGTGAAGGCTCCAGCGGATATGTGATCGCAAATATCGCTGAGAATATGGCCATCAGCAGTGAGAATATATTCTTAACAAGGAAGAGACTTGCTGATCTCTGTATATTGTTGACCACCTGTCTTCCCTCAAACACCACATATGGCATACGTCCGAAATCCGAATCCAGAAGCACCGTCTGTGCCGCCTGCGCAGCCGCTTCACTTCCGGATGCCATTGCAATACTGCAATCGGCATCCTTCATTGCGAGTATATCATTTACACCATCACCAGTCATGGCAACCGTGTGTTTCTGTTTCTGGAGCGCCCTGACTATGAGCTGCTTCTGTTTAGGCGTAACTCTTCCAAATACTGTATATTTATCCACAGCCTCAGTTATATCCTTCTCAGACTCCAAAGTGGACGCATCCACATAGTTCTCCGCTCCATCTATGCCTGCCCGCTTTGCCACCTCTGATACTGTGGCAGGGTTATCTCCGGATATAACTTTTATGGCAACGCCCTGCTCTTTGAAATATGTAAATGTGCTCTCCGCATTTTCCCTTATTGGATTTGAAAGCACTATATAACCAATAGGAGATATGCCTCCTAATGGTCTTACCGAACCAATAGAATCCTCTCCTGACTCCGCCATAAGAAGGACTCTGTATCCCTTGCTCTGGTACTCCTCTATCTCTTCGGATATATCCTCATACCTATCCTTCATTATAAACTCCGGAGCACCAAGCATATAGTCTCCCTCGACAAATGACACCTTGCTGTATTTGTTCGCTGATGTGAAAGGTTGTGTCTTGAGCAGTGTCCTGCTGCCCTTCTCTATCTCATTCTTAGCCACATAGGCTCTGATTGCCTCCATTGTGGCATTGTTGTCCTCAATGACCGCTGAGTAATCCGCCAGCAGATGCGCAAATGCTCTCTTGTCCATCTCGGCATCGCCGCATCTGCCGCTTATCACCAGCTCTGTAACCTGCATACCCGGCTCAGTGATGGTTCCGGTCTTATCCACACAGAGTACATCGACTCTCGCAAGTGTCTCTATACTCTTCATGTCATGCAGTAACACTTGTTTCTTCGCAAGTCTTATTGTGCTGAGCGCAAGCGCAACAGTTGTGAGCAGATAAAGTCCTTCAGGGATCATTCCGAGAACCGCCGCAACCATCGATACAACACTCTTCTTGAATGTCTCTCCATTCATGATATACGCCTGGCAGAACAATATGATTCCCACTGGTATGATGATGATTCCAACCCATTTTACAAGTTTGTTGATGTACCTGATCATCTCTGACTGTTCGCCGTCACCCATGGCCTTCGCCTGGGCTGTGAGCTGTGATATGTATGACTCATTGCCCACCTTGTCAAGCTTGGCATAGCACTGTCCGGACACCACAAAGCTTCCGGACATGAGTCGATCACCTGATTTCTTCTTGATCTCATCCGACTCACCGGTGAGCAGGGCTTCATTTACCGATATACTGCCGCTGAGCACCGTAGCGTCAGCACATATCTGATTGCCTGCCGACAGAATGATGATATCGTCCTTAACCAGTTCCTCTGATTGTATCTGCTGTTGTTCTCCGTCTCTCACAACTATCGAATGTGGCGCATTTAACATGCTCATCTTGTCAAGAGTCTTTTTTGCACGCAACTCCTGAAATATTCCTATAACCGTATTGCCTATGATGACCGGCAGGAAAGTCAGATTCCTAAACGAACCAACGATACATAGCAGCACCGTAAGTATGAGGAATATAAGATTGAAGTACGTAAGCAGGTTGGACTTGACGATCTGCCCCACAGTCTTCTGCGTACTTATATCCGTGTGATTGGTCTGTCCATTGTCGATCCTTTTCCTTACTTCCTCCGAGGTAAGACCCATGATCGGGACTCCTCGTGTATCCAAATTGCTTTCTGAGTTTGTATCCAAATAAAACACCTCTTCCTGTGTATATGGTCGGCAAATGTTATGCATCGAGCAGCATTTTGCATCGACTGCCCATGACATCTCATTATTTCTTTAACAAAGTTCTATTATAAGTACTCCAAGTAAGGTTATTCAAGGATGATGGCAGATATTTCATATTTTTTTAAGAAACCTTGTGTCTTATTAACGACAAGCGGACAACCATCTGGTTTGAGATATAGTTGATGACTGAGTCGGCTAAACAAAATGAGCATAACACATTTCCCATCTGGGTATTATTGTGTTACGCTCATTTTTTATGCAAGCCGCGAACCAGGATCCGCATCTACATCATATTCTATTATCATAGCATAAGCCATATTTGATATATTGACTGCACTATGGTCTCTGTCCCATTGCGCCCTCAAGTGTGATCGTCTCACCACTCATGTACTTGAAATCCGGTGATGCGAGTGCCACGCACGCACGTCCAATCTCCTTCTCTACGTCTCCGAAGTGTCCCATTGGCGGCATCTTTACATTTGCCTTGAACGCATCCGGATATGCCTTCTCAAAGTTCTCAAGCTGTGATGTCCATGCGAGAGGACATACTATATTGACATTTATTCCATCAGCTGCCCACTCGGTGGCTGCAACTCTTGTAAGGCCCCTGATGCCTTCCTTTGCTGCCGCATATGCACACTGTCCGTAATTTCCAAAGAGGCCTGCACCTGATGCAAAGTTGATGACTGAACCCTTTGTCTCCTTCAGATATGGATAGCATGCCTGCATATAGTAAAATGCAGCGTAAAGACCTGAATATATGGCAAGGTCAAACTGTGCTGTTGTGTGATCTGCGATGGTAACGCCTGATGCAGATGCCTGCGCATTGTTGATGAGCACATCTATTCTTCCAAATTCCTTAACTGTCTGCTCCACAACGTTCTTGACGACGCTCTCGTTGTCCGCACCTGCGTTTACATCAGCCTGGACTGCAAGAACCTTGATCCCATATTTGCTCTCAAGCTCTGCCTTTGCATCCTCAAGTTTCTTGACATTACGTCCTGTAAGCACCAGATTGGCACCTTCCTTGGCATATGCTGTCGCTATTCCGTATCCGATGGATCCACAGCTTCCATCGCTGAGAACTGCACGTCCGCCTCCTGTTATTATCGCTGTCTTACCTGTTAAAAAACCCATATGTGTACACTCCTTCCCTAGCCATGACTACTTTCTTCACACCGCATAGATTTCTGTCAACCATAACATATATCTATAATTTCATAGCCCATGTCTATTATTATAGCCACACGGCCGCCCCAAAACAACACCTTCACATACCTTTAAATGAAAATATTTATGCATATCGTTCCTCAGAACACTGGTGATACAGCTTGCAGCAGTTTTATTGCTTCCTATGGTGTTTGGCATCAATGGAATCTGATATGCAGCTATCGCACTGCTCTCTATATCACCTTATTCACTATATTTCGAAGCTCCGCATAATTGCATGCAGCCAGTACATCCTCGTCCGTCTTGTTCTGCAGCGACAAATACCACACCGGTGTCATTCCAGCATTTTTCGCTCCCATGACATCCTTCTTGTAGCTATCGCCCACATAGATGACCTCATCGTTCTTTACGCCCAGCTTTGTAGCTATCATATCGAACATCCTGCGGTTCGGCTTTTCTATACCAGCCTCCTCGCTTGTTATCATTGCGTCAAGTCTGCCCGTAAGTCCAAGTCTGTCTATCTTCCTGAACTGGATATGCGCAGTCATATCTGTACAGATACCAATCTTTATTCCTCTGGCTTTCATATCATCTATAAACTCCAATGCCCCGGGGAATATGGATATCTTGTTCAGGAAATTGTTCCAGAAATAGTTGTACACCTGCAGGTCATACTTAAATGGTGATACCCCCAGAATCTCCAGCATCTTCTGGAAGTACAGCACCCTATTGTGCTGCGCCGCCATATCCCAGGCAGAGAGCTGATCCTTTACCATGTCTCTGCCTTCTTCAAAGGCTTTCATCACTGTCACTTCATCTATATGAAGAAGTTCATTTGCCACATATCTCACAGTGTCTTCCACTGCCTTATCATTCTCGTGAAGGCAGTCGTATAATGTATCATCTAAATCAAATACTATTGCTCTTATCATATCTACCGGCACTCCCTTCGAACTTCATCGGTGATCGTTGTTCCACCGGACTTATACCAGTTGTCCACAAAACTGTCAAATTCATCCAGATCTGCTTCACCTGTAACTATCTTCAGGTAAGTATTGCTCTCCAGATTCTCAAGGTGCCACCAGTCTGACACCATGGTCTCAGTCTCACCGAAGTACAGAGATTCGACTTTATTTGTACGCGCATCATTGAGGATCTTGCATGCAGTTATACGGGATGTATATGCCGCCCAGTCCTCCGATGACGCATTATCTTCATTCTTGAGATATGACTCACACGCCTCATAATAAGATTGTTCCAGCAGATTCAGATCATCCGGCTGCCTTATGCCAGAGAACACGTGGTTCAGCTCGCCATAGCATATCTGAAGTGCATTGTTGTAGTCCACGTTCATTGCAAGTGGTCTTGCGGTAGGATCCACATTGAGTTTGTAGTAATCCTTTATAGCCTGATTGTCTTTGTCCTCATATCTTACATAGTCGAACAGCACACTTATTATCTTGCACACTATCTCCGGGTGCTCATATCCCTTTCTGACTACCACGAAGTTGCCATATGGAACCTGAGTGTGATAACTCGTTGAGTCGTTTTCCTCTGTGGCAAGCAGATATGGTTCCCACTTTGCTGTTGGATCGGCCGCTACAGCGTCCATAAGAGGATTATTTGGCGCCCACCATGGTCCAAAGAATGAACCACACTGTCCATTCACTATGAGTTCTATTATGTTGCTGCTTGTCCGCATGAGGAAATTCCGATCCAGAATCCCTTCCTCGTACATCTCATGTATATGCTCCAGAGCCTTCTTTGCCTCCGGCTGTACAGAACCATACACAACCTTTCCGTCCTCATCCTTTATCCACTGTTTCGGAAATGCCCCATATGCGGCAAATACAATGTCGAGTGTGTACTCGCTGCTATAACCACAACCGCCGCAGAGACTTGTGTCTGCCACCAGCCCTACGGTACTTCCTACACCATTATTTCCCGGATCTTTCTCAATAAACTGCCTGATGATCTCCTCCGCATCCGAAAGTGTTCTCGGAGCCTCAAGTCCCAGCTTATCCATCCAGTCTTTTCTAAGCCATATCAGATTTGGTCCATCTGATATATTTGTCTCAGGTATGGCCATGATACGGTCATCAAATGTGACTACATCCATAATACTGCTGCCATAACTCTTATATATGTTCTTTATCGTTTCACTCATACAGTTGTTATAACTGTCTGTGAGATCCTCGATCATGTCATTTTCCACCAGATACTGCAGCTCATCCATGTCCTGGACGATCATCACATCCGGAAGATCCTTCTGTGCTATCACCATGGATACATTATCATCATACTGATTATCAGCAGCCTCAAATATATCCTGGTTCTGCACATTTAAGATTTCATTTAATATCTGTGTGTATGCGTTATTTTCATACGTTTCTCCCTGTGGGAGATTTGAATTATTTGCACCGGACAGCTTTCCCAGGGTATAGGTGAGCTGTTCCGGATACCTTCCAAGCGGCGTTGTCTCCGCAATATGCATGGCAGACTCATATTCTGCATCTGTGGTCGCCTTAGACGGGTTGGAGGGGGTGTTATTGTCCTGGCAGCCACATATTATTATAAGGGTAATTGTTAGCACACATGTTATTATTTTTTTCAGATACTTCATTGCTGGCATATGCTTTCCTCATTCCACTTAGGTTTTGCAAATAATTTCATATATTATCCTTAACCCTTTACGCCTCCAGACATGCTATCCTTGTAGCACTTCTGCATTATCATAAAGAGAATGATAATCGGTACGGATATCAGCACTGCGCCAGCCGCAAATGAGTTGAACCAGTTGTACACATACTCTTTCTCGAGCATGTTCCAAAGTCCGATGGATACTGTGTAATAGTCCTTGTTGGCTCTGCATATAACCTTGGCAAACACAAAATCAATCCATGGTGCAAGGAACGAATTCAGAACCGTATAAACTATGATCGGTCGGCTGAGTGGTATGATGATCCTTGTAAATGACTGCCATCTTGTAGCACCATCAAGGTATGCTGCTTCTTCCAGCGACTTTGGTATAGTATCAAAGAATCCTTTGGCGATATAGAATCCAAGTCCTGAACCGCCTGAATATACGAGTACCAGAGCAACCCTGATGAGTGAGCCTTCTGAAAGTCCCAGAACCTTAAGGATGTAATACACAGCTATCATAGCCATGAATCCCGGGAACATTCCAAGGATAAGTGCCACATTCATAAATGGCTTTCTCAGTCTGAAACGCATTCTTGACATACAGTATGAAACTGCAAGCACGAACGCTGTTGATATTATACATGAGAAAATTGCTATTATCAAAGTATTCTTGAACATCTGCATGAAATTCAGAATACCTGTGTCTGTAAAAAGCTTTGTATAGTTTGCCAGAGTCAGAGACTTTGGCAGCAGAGTTGAAACATACTGTCCTTTCTCTCCTCTGAAGCTTATCATGATTATCCATGCGATCGGCAATACCCAGATAACCGAAAGGATTACCAGTATGATATGAACCACGATGTCTCCCAGTGTCCATTTGCTTCTTGCTTTAATCTCATTATTATTTGATTTAGCCATTACTGAAATCCCTCCTCATCTTTATATGATGCGGTGTTGTGGTAAGTTACCAGTGACACAACAGCGAGAACTATGAATGTCATTATACCTATAACAGCACCTAAGTTGTAGTACTGATTATCAACCGTCAGCTTATAGAGCCATGTGACAAGAAGATCTGTCTTTCCGGCAGTCTTTCCAACCGGGGTAGGCGCTCCATTTGACAGAAGGTAGATAACGTTAAAGTTGTTTATATTTCCTGCAAATGTTGTTATCAGATATGGTGCTGTGACAAACAACATATAAGGAAGAGTGATCTTGAAGAAGATCTTTACCGGGCCTGCTCCGTCAACTCTCGCAGCCTCGTATATCTCCTCCGGTATGCTCTGGAGAATTCCTGTGACCTGCATGACGGTAAATGGAATTCCTATCCAGATATTGATGACAATTACCATGACTCTGGCAAGTGTTGCATTGCTCCAGAATGGAATAGCATTGTCGATTATTCCGTTATTTATAAGTAATGTATTGACGATACCATTCTGACTGAAGATCGTTCTCATCAGAAGAAGTGATACGAATTGCGGAACCGCTGCTGAGAGCATGAAGATTGCTCTCCACATACCTTTTGCCCTGGTTCCCTTTCTGTTGATCACCATTGCGAGTATCATTCCAAGGAAGTAGTTACTAAATGTGGCTGCCACAGCCCAAACAAGCGTCCAGCCAAGCACTGACCAGAATGTACTTCCTATTGCATCACTAAAGTTCAATATCTTTGCAAAATTCTTCAGTCCAACCCAGTTGAATATAACTGTATGTGAACCAAGCTTGCTGTAATTTGTAAATGCCATAAATATCATGAAAACCAATGGCAATATCGTAAATACAACGACTAAAAGTACAGGAAGTGGAAGAAGAAATGCATGAAGATTGCTGTCAAACAGACTCTTCACATCGTCCTTAAACTTTGGAACCTTTTTGCCTTTATCCCACAGGCAATACGCTTTGTATGCGCTCTCTATACTTACTACCCAAAGGCAGATGAATGCGAAAATTATAAACAGTGTTGCCACACCGTACAGGAGCATGAGCAGAGAGTTGTCACCCTGGGTATATTCAAATACACCCTTTGCATCATTCCAGACCTTCTGCTGTTCCTGACCACCCAGATGGAAGATATCCACCAGTAGTGATGCTCCATGCTTTATCATAAACCATATAAACAGTACCTCAAGTACTAGGTACGAAAATCCCTTTACAAACTGTTTTCTGACTATGCTTCCAAACCCCAAGATCAGAAATGAAATTCTGGTAGCTATGTCTCCATTTGCCGCTGCCTGTGCAACGGTATATGGGTAATCAGATCTTCGTATTTTCTTTATTTTGCTTTTTTTATTTGTTATAGCCTGAGCCATCCTAACACCTCCGTCTCAAAGTAAATCATTATCTCTTCTTATTACAAGTGCCCCATCACCTGTAGATGAATGGAGCACCTGTTTTTGAAATATATAACTAGTATTTTTACTGTGCTACATCAGTGTTAAGTGATGTGTTGAATGACTCTGTCATATCTGCTGCGTTGTCATGTGTAACCTCACCATTTACGAGAGACTTACCAAAGTTTTCTGCTGGTGTCCAGTAGTTGCTCATCTTAGGAACAAATGGCTGGATGAATGCTGTTGTATCGAATGTTGCATTCTGAGCTGTTACAAGTGCATCGCCCTTAACTGCATCGCTCTCAAGAAGGCTTGTGTTACATGGAACGATGTTTCTTGCTGTGTAGTGTGACTCCTGTGATGCCTCATTTCCAAGGTAGAGTGCAAGTGCAACTGCAACCTGTGGATACTCACAGTTAGGATTTACAGCGATTGCCTTTGATCCTGCAAATGAGAGGAGCTGCTTGTCCGCACCGCCGATCTTGGCTGTTGGCATAACTGCGATTCCGAGATCATCTCCAAGTGCATCGTGTAATGCTGCGTAGTCCCATGAGCCTGAGAACATTGCTGATATTGAACCATCTGTCATACCTGAGATACCAACACCTGACTCATCGTTTACAAAGTTCTTGTTGTTTACAAGATCTACCAGGTAGTCTGTAACAGCCTTGCCGTTGTCACCACCGAAGTTGATTCCTGCATCATTGTCTGTACCATCACCGAATAATGTTCCGCCATTTGCAAGGTAGAATGCTGCGATGTACCATGAGTTTGAGAGTGGGAATGAAACCTTACCCTTCTCAAGCATTGTGTCAAGGCTCTTTACATCATCCTCTGTAAATGTCTTCTTGTTGTAGTACATAAACCATGTATTTGTTGTAAATGGCACACCATAGATACCTCCATCAACTGTGATAGAATCTACGATCGCCTGTGAATTTGTTGACTTAACATAATCTGCTGTGCTTCCGCCGAGCTCCGAAATAGCACCTGCATCGATCAGAGTCTGTAACTGGTCATTTGCGAACATGTATACATCTGCTGACGCTGAAACATCCTGTGTTACAGTCTTTCCAGCATCACCCTCACTACATGTACCATACTCAAATGTGATATCCCAGTTTGGATGCTCTTTCTTGAATGCCTCACATGTTGTCTGTAACCACTCGCCGTAATCAGGTGACTGATCCTCAGCTGGTCCCCAGACTGTAAGTGTTGTCTTGATTGCCTCTTCCTCTGAAGCTGCCTCTGTTGCATCTGTAGCCTCTGTTGCATCACTCTTTGCTGCTGTTGTTGACTCATCCTTTCCTGAATCTCCACATCCTGCCAGCATTGACATTCCCATTACACCCGCAAGTGCAACTGCTGCAAATCTCTTAACTCTCATAACCGTTCCTCCTTAAAAATATAGTTTTGATTGAATGTTTTTAACACCTTTGCAGTACCTTTACCTTATGTCATCATTATAAGAAAACGTTTCCAATCCGTATATATCAATGATTTTAGAAACATGTTGGATTTTTTAGATATGTTGAATTTTTTTGATGGGCGGGCGCCGCTCCGGCAAGAAACCAGTCGAATGGCAGTCAACTGCGCTACCGCTCCGACCGCATATACAGTGGCGGATCTCCTATATCACACAAGGCGGCTATATAAGATATACTCTGGTTTAGTCAAAAGAATGTTAGCAATGTTATTATGTCTCTCATATATAGATTTTATTACATATATAGATTCTGTTTTATTTTTCGCCGATAACTGGTTTTGTTATTATAAAGTATAAAAAAATGTACCTCTTGAGCTTTAATTAGCTTCAAAAGGTACATCCACTCTTCGTATTTTTTATAATTTTTCTAGTTTTCTACTCTCTTTGGGAAGTGGAGCATTACTTTCGTGCCGGCTCCCGGGGTGCTGTCTATTTTTATTGCATACTGTTCACCGTAGTAGAGTTTAAGCCTCTCGTTTACATTTGACACACCGTAGCCATTGGACGACTTGGACAGGATCAGGGCGGCCTGGGTCTTTGTCATACCGACACCGTTGTCAGATACGGTAAAGTCAATGAAATCTCCATTCTCCTTTCCCTCTATGCGTATCTCTCCTCTGCCGTCAGTCTTGACGTCAATTCCATGCCCTATCGCGTTTTCAAGCAGCGGCTGGAGTATCAGATTCAATGTTTCGTATTTTAAGATACTGTCATCTATGTCGTACACCACATCAAAGCTGTTGTCATGCATGGCAAGCTGGATATCAAGATACGACTTGATATTTGCTATCTCATCTTTGACAAGCAGGATGTTTTTTCCTTTGTTCAGGGCTGTCCTGTAGAATGTGGACAGAGACAAGGTGATCCGGCTTATGTCTTCCTGCTCCGCCTCAAGGGCTTTCCAATTGATCATAGACAGAGAATTGTACAGGAAATGCGGGTTGATCTGGGCCTGAAGTGCCCTCATCTCGTATTCTTTTTCCTTGATCTTGCTCTGATATACCTCATTGACAGTCTCATCAAGGCGCTTACTCATGCTGTTGTAGCCATTTATAAGATCACCAATCTCATCTGTACTGTCATTTTCTATAACCATGCCCAGATTTCCTGTCTCGGTGGCCTTCATAGTCTTCTGAAGATTTTTGATTCGCTTCGTTATAAATTCTGATACCATATTTATACATAATATACCTGCGAGCATACTTACCAGAAGTGCCGCCACCGCTATTATAAGTATCGGACGAACCGATGAGATTATAAGTTTGTTCGGTTTGTATACACATATGTTCCAACCGGTCGCCTTGGACGTCTTATCTATGAACTGATACCCTGAATTTTCCATCTCTCTCAGGGCATCGAATTTATCCACATCCAATTCATATGCTGACTGCTCATCGGCAAATGTATTCTTGTTGAATATCATATGTCCATACTCATCCTCTATGATAAGCCCATAATTATCAAACATTGTCTCTGTATAAAACGGTTGAAATACACTGTCATAATCCACGCCTACATACAAAACACCCTTGGCACCTTTCTGCTCCAGCATAGCCATCCGACTGACTGAAAATGCAGTTCGGCTTTCCAGATCAATATGCCAGTGTATATTGTTATCCAGATCATCATATGCATGCGTTCCATCCGCCAGATCTTTTAACGGTGCAACTGTTGACCCATGTTTCACATCACTGGCGTCAGTATATATCGTGACCTGATTTACATCCTCATGGAAATACATGATCGATGCCAGCAGGGGATCGATCACCGTACTGAACTGCTCATAATTCTGATATGCCGATTGATCCGCACTCAGTATCTTTGCAATCGACTGGTTATACGATATATATTTAGAGAGGTTGTTATATATCTCCAATTCATTGTCCATGGAATCCGTGGTCTGGCTGACATAAGATTCCAAGATTGTTGTCTCCCGGGCCCACAGGATCTTTTTCATCTCCATATATGTTATACCCAGTATTATCATAACAGGCACAAGTCCGGCCAGCAGATAAATAACAACCATTTTGCCAGTCAGCTTCATATCACGAAATCTCTTCTTGACTCCACCTTTGTTCATCTACGATCCCCCTGCTTAACGAGTTCTGCAATCGTCCTTTTCCAAGTCTGCTGTATGTCTACTCACCGCCTGCAACACCGCTCTCCCTGAATTTCTGAGGGCTCACTCCATAAAACTCCCTGAAACTCGAGCAAAAATAGGATACATTCTGATAACCACACATCGCACCTATATCTACAATCTTCGCCATACTATTCTCAAGCATATCCCTTGCCCGCTCCATTCTGTATGACTTGATAAATTTGCTCAGGTTCTGTCCCGTCTCTTTCTTAAACACTGTGCTGAGATAACTTGGGGCAAGATATACCATATCCGCAAGCATATCTATGCCTAGCTCGCTCCCGTAATTCCTGTAAATATACTGCTTTACTATCTCCACTTCCTTATGTCCGGTCTGACTCTTGTCCTCAAAGCAGGCCGCGAGTCTGTCTATCGCAACCTCGACAAGACCTGTAAGGCTCTGAAAATCTGTCGTCATATACATCTTTTCAACATCCTTGTTAAGATCCGCCTCACCGGTCCCATCTATACTGCCGTATATGTCCTTCAAAAGATTTGAGTAGAGAAACTTTATATATATCTGTGAGCACTCATTCTTGTGCCTGTACTTTTCACAGAATTTGTCAAAATGTTCCCTGAGTGCCTCCACATCCTTCATCTTGATGTCCTGTTTCATCTGTTTCATGAGAGTGTCATCATCAAACTGGATCATTCCTGACGAATCGCTCTCCATATTTGGGTAGAACACCTTTATCTCCGGATGATAAAACTTATTGTCCATAAGCTCATCAAGCTCATCGACCTTCTGTTTCATGTCCTCAGGGTTCTCTATATCCGATGAAACTGCTATAAAACATTCCTCATCGTAATCACTTTTAATTATCCTGGCAAGCTCCTGGGCCGTGTAAACCGCATCTGTTTCATCGCCCAGAAAAATAAGTTCCTGCTGTTGATTCAGATTGAGGTATCTCTGTATTCCAAGTGCCATTATCTTCTCATTTTTCTTGAAATCTACATCTCGTCTTCCAAAGAAATCGTGATTAAATTCAACCAGCAGAATTCTCTTAAATCTGGCGAAATTCAGGTTCAGACCGTTGTACTCTCTGCGTATGCTCTCTATATCTTCGCCATTTACAAGCATATATAGCGCATGCTCATAAAGGAATTCCATGCTCTTGCTCTTGAGCTCATCCGAGGCTTTAGCCGCCTCTAGCTCATCCACAACCTTCTCCAACGTCTCCTTAAACTCCTTCGGGTCGACCGGTTTCAATATATAATCCACAACTCCCAGCCTTATTGCTCTCTTTGCATAGTCAAATTCATTGCAGCCGCTAAATATCACACATCTCATTTTCTTCTTCTCATTTACCACATTGTCAATGAGTTCTATACCGTCCATGAAAGGCATCTTCACATCGGTGAGGAGGATATCATAATTCTCCTGACGCATCTTCTCCAATGCATCAAGACCGTTTACCGCCTCGTCGATATCAAATTCCATATTCAGCTTTTTCAGGAGGAATCTTATCCCGTTTCTCTCTATTCTCTCGTCATCAACGATCAGTATTCTATACATCTCTCCACCGCCTTCCTTTTTCTTGATGTGAACTGTTTTCGCATCACATTACAACTTTAGTATATTTAATTATAACCGACTTACTTCCTGTTCGCCACCAAAACCTAAATCAAAAGGGGACGGAGGTGCCTGCCCCCTCCGTCCCCTGCTGTGAAATAAACTAAGTTTTATATTATAATCTCCAAATGTCCTTGTTGTACTCAGCGATGGTTCTGTCTGATGAGAAGAATCCAGCCTTGCTGATGTTGACAAGTGCCTTCTTTGCCCAAGTCTTGCGATCTTCGTAATCTGCAAGTACGCCTTCCTTGGTCTTGATATAATCTTCAACATCGAGGAGTGTCATGAACCAATCCTTTACGATAAGTTCGTTGTGAAGTCTCTCAAGGCTTTCCTTCTGTCCGATCTCAAGGAGCTCATCGCTCACGATGAAATCAACAAGCTTCTTGATCTCAGGCTGCTCGTAGTAATCCTTTGACACATAATCAGCCTTTGCATAGTGGTCGATGACTGCCTCGCTTGACTCGCCAAAGAAGTAAATGTTGTCCTCGCCGACAAGCTCTCCAATCTCAACATTTGCACCATCTCTTGTACCAAGAGTGAGCGCGCCGTTCAGCATGAACTTCATGTTTCCGGTACCTGATGCCTCCTTTGATGCAAGTGAGATCTGCTCTGAAATGTCACATGCAGGTATGATCTTTGCTGCCTTTGACACATTGTAGTTCTCGATCATGACAACCTTGAGGTATGGACTTACCTCTGGGTCATTATCGATGAGCTGCTGCAGGCAGAGGATGAGATGAATGATATCCTTTGCGATGGTGTATGCAGGAGCTGCCTTTGCACCAAATATTACAGTTACAGGAGTCTTTGGAAGATTTCCTGCCTTGATATCGAAGTACTTGTGGATAACCCAAAGTGCGTTCATCTGCTGACGCTTGTACTCATGAAGTCTCTTAACCTGTATATCAAAGATAGAATTCTCATCTATGTCAATGTTCTGTGTCTCCTTAAGGTAATCCTTGAGAACGACCTTGTTCTGCTTCTTGATATCCATGATCTTGCCAAGGACTGCATCATCATCATAGAACTTAGCGAGGTCATTCAGTTTCTCTGCATCCTTCTTGTAGCCGTCACCGATGAGCTCTGTGATATAAGCTGCAAGCTGCTCGTTGCAGTGGAGAAGCCATCTTCTGAATGTGATACCATTTGTCTTGTTGTTGAACTTCTCAGGATAAATCTTGTAGAAGTTGTTCAGCTCAGAATCCTTGAGGATCTCTGTGTGAAGGTATGCAACACCGTTTACACTGTGGCTATAGTGTATATCAATGTGTGCCATGTGCACTCTCTGATCCTTGTCGATGATATATACGCTCTCATCCTTGTATCTGTTACGAACCTTCTCATCCAGTTTCTTGATGATAGGAACAAGCTGTGGAACAACCTTCTCAAGGTAAGCAAGCGGCCACTTCTCAAGAGCCTCTGCAAGGATAGTATGGTTGGTGTATGCGCACACCTCTGTCACGATCTCTGTAGCCTCGTCAAATGAGATGCCCTCAGCGATAAGAAGTCTGATGAACTCAGGGATCACCATTGAAGGATGTGTATCATTGATCTGAACTGCTGCATAATCAGCCAGATCGTGAAGATTTGAACCCTTTGCCTTAGCCTCATCAAGAATGAGCTTTGCACCATTTGCCACCATGAAATACTGCTGGTAGATACGGAGAAGATTTCCAGCCTCATCGCTGTCGTCCGGGTACAGGCAGAGTGTCAGGTTCTTTGCAATGTCTGTCTTGTCGAAGTTAATTCCGCCCGGCTCCATGATGGACTCGTCAACGCTCTCGATATCGAAGAGGTGGAGCTTATTTGTTCTGTTCTCGTATCCGGTTACATCTATATCGTACATTCTTGACTGGACTTTCAGGTTGCCAAATGTGATCGTGTTGGTAACGTCTGTCTTCTCGAGCCAGCTGTCTGCCTCAATCCAAGGATTTGCAGTCTCCTTCTGGTAGTTGTTCTCAAATACCTGCTTGAACAGACCCATGTGGTAGTTAAGTCCAATTCCATCTCCGTGAAGTCCGAGGGTTGCCATGGAGTCAAGGAAGCATGCTGCAAGTCTTCCAAGACCGCCATTTCCAAGTGATGGTTCCGGCTCAACCTCCTCTATGTCATAGATGCTCTTGCCATTCTCAGCAAGCACCTGTTTAACCTCGTCAAATACACCAAGGTTGATGAGATTGTTCGAGAGAAGCTTTCCTATGAGGAACTCTGCTGAGATGTAATAAACCTTCTTCTGTCCCTCCTCTGAAACCTTTCCGTCTGCGAGCTTCTTTGTCATATCAAGGAGTGCGAAGTAGATCTCCTCGTTTGTGCAGTCCTTGATCTCCTTGTTGTATTTCTTCATGCAAATGTCCTTTAACATAATATCCTCCTTACAAATATACGTCTTCACCCTGTTTCTTCCATACAGTCTGGTGAGATCCCTTAATTTATCTATATGTTCCTGTGTAAATTCCCATGTTGCGCCCTTGGTAAGCCTCCACTTCCAGTTGCCGCCAAGCGTTGATGGATAGTTCATTCTGGCACTGTTGTCCTTGCCCAGAATATCCTGCATCTGAAGTATGACCGTGTCCGCTGAGCTCATGTAAAGTGCATGTATCATCTTCTCTGCCACATCATCCAGGCTGTTCGCCATGAGGTACTTCATCATATATTCCTGAAGCTCCTCACTCTGTCCGCTGATATAACTTTTCAGCATATCATTATCGTGGGTTCCGATATACGCTACGTAGTTCTTTGCGTGATTGTGCGGCAGATATTCATTTGCCGTATTGCCGTCAAATGCAAATTCCAACACCTTCATGCCCGGATAACCGGATTCCTTTACAAGTTTCTGAACCTCTGGCACGACCACGCCGAGGTCCTCAGCTATAACCTTGGATGAACCTATGGCACTGTCTATAGCATCGATGAGTTTCTTTCCCGGTCCCTGTCTGTAGTAGCCATCCTTCGGCTCGCCATTTGCCGGGATGCTGTAGTATCTGACTATCCCGATAAAGTGATCTATACGGATCACGTCGTAGAGTTTTGCAGATGCAGCAATTCTCTTCTTCCACCACGCGAAATCATCCTTCTCCATGACATCCCAGTCATAGATCGGGTTACCCCACTTCTGTCCGTAGCTTGAGAACATGTCCGGCGGGCACCCTGCCACAACTGACGGTGCCAGACTTCCAGAAAGCTGGAACTGATCCGTGTTCGCCCACACATCAGCACTGTCCAGTGCCACATAGATTGGAATATCTCCAATGATGCTTATGCCGTTTCTGTTGGCATACTCTTTTAATGGCATCCACTGCTCGTAGAACTTGAACTGAAGGAATTTGTAGAATTCCACGTCTTCACCAAGCTTTTCTCTGTAAGCTGCCATAGCCTCCGGCTTTCTCTTCTTGATCGCCGGTTCCCACGCAAGCCATTCTCTATTGTTATGATCAGCCTTGATCGCCATATACAGCGCATAGTCATCTATCCACTGTTCATTTTCCTCTATGAAATCTACGTAATCCCTGCTGTCTTTGTGCTCTGATCTGCCAAATGCTTTTCTGAGAACTTCAAATCTCTGTCTGTATATTCTGGCGTAGTCGATCTCGTCATCACTGTCAGCCCATTTGTAGGATTCTACCTCCTCTTTCTTGATAAGCCCTTCAGCTATCAATGTATCCAGATCGATAAAATACGGATTGCCCGCAAATGCTGAAAACGACTGATAAGGACTGTCACCGAAGCTTGTTGGTCCTATCGGAAGCACCTGCCAGTACTTCTGCCCTGCTCTTTTCAACATATCAACAAAATCATAAGCATCTCTTCCCATAGTTCCAATTCCATATGGTGATGGGAGGCTGCTTATCGGCAGGAGTATTCCTGCGCCACGCTCCAACGCTTTACTCATATATGATACCTCCTGAACAGTTCCTGTTATGGCTTGTATTTTATTAGCATTTTCCCTTTTATGCTTGCATTATATAAGCAATTAATTGTACAATTCTATCATCTTGATGATGTACAATATGTAAAAGATGTAAAAAATCGTCGAATTTATGAACAAAAAGGAGGCACATGGTTATATGAACAGTCTTGAATACGAAAATCTTCTGGAGAATAAGACCCATGCGGACCCAATGTTTCCGTACAATACTTACCTGTGCTCCATACCACTTGACTTCAATTCTGTGTCTCTGCACTGGCATGAATTTATGGAGATTATCTATATCAAAAAAGGCAAGGGAAATGTGACTGTGGACTTCACAACTCACTATGTTGAGGAGGGTGACATAGTCATTATCCTGCCAGGACACATTCACGGAATCTCCCAGCACGAAGGCTATTCAATGGAATATGAGAATATTCTTTTCTCCGTCGACATGTTCAGATCCAGAAATCACGACTCACTGGACAGCGAGTTTTTCCTGCCTCTGCTGGCGGGCGACGTGGATATCAAGAGTATTTATGACAGGGACGATCCATTATATCCGTCTCTTTCCGCGTGTCTTAACAGGGTAGACAAGCTCTGCTCAGAGACGCCAAAGGGATACCACCTTGCACTTAAGGGATGCTATTTTGAATTCTTCTACATTCTCTATGCCAACTCCACCGCAAGGGATGAGGCAGACAGGAAGAACCGAGCCAGGGATCTGGAGAGAACAAAACTCATCCTCTCCTACATAGACGAAAATTACAAAGAGGCCATATCCATAACGGATATAGCCTCCTACTGTGGATTCTCTGAATCCCATTTTATGCGATTTTTCAAGAACACCATGGGGGTGTCATTTGTATCATATCTGAACGACTTCAGGCTGAATGTTGCCGCAAGACTTCTCTCCTCCAATGACGAGAGCATACTCTCTGTCGCGGAGAACTGCGGCTTCTTCAACCTGTCCTACTTCAACAGGATGTTTAAGAAGAAATACGGCGTGACTCCGGGTAAATACAGGGATAATCATAACCTGTAAGCGGCCACTCATTGCCTACTACGCATCAGATCTTGAATACGAGTTCTTCATCTGATTGCTGAGTTCATAGAGGACCCTGCCAAGGGTTGCATTTGCCTCACGTCTCACCATGTCTGTGGTCTCCTGGTTGGCCTGTTGGCGGAGTTTCTCGCCCAATGGCTGTTCATTCATAATATCATCATATCTGCATATTATCTCATGTGCCTTGGACATGACTTTCTCCTCGTACCTTTCGATATGGAACACCGACTTCGCATAAGATGCATCCGCCATCGCTGCGATCATGCGGCTGGTCCAGTAGAAGTTGTCCGTGGAAGCATCCGCCCCTGTATTTGCCAGATACTCAGGAGTCGTGTCTACATTTGCATAGAAAGGAACCATGACATTGAATGCATTCGATGCAAATGCTATCCACTGTACAGCGCAGATATCCTCTCCAACATATGGTCTCATCTGGATCGCCGACATGAAATCCGTCCTGTTCACACCTATCGATCTATATGCCCCGCGCATCTTATTGTCGCCGTAATTGCCGTACGGATCATACGGAGTTCCCTGATAATGCGAAGAAAGCACATACTTCACATCCTCCATGGTTATCTTCTTCTCTGGTATCATGCACCATGGAATGTCATCCGAAACCGGCGTAAAGTCCGCATCCGGTCCGTCCCAGACTGCCGAATTCGGGTTGAGCGTCCGCTCCATGAACCATGCCCTCGGGGTGTTGTACACGTGATCCGCATCGTCGTGGCTGCCGAATATATTCCGTGGACAGATCGTGTCCTCCATATTCTCCACGTTCAGATGATACTTTTCTATAAATGCTGGAAGATCTGCCGAGCACATGAACTCGCTCTGCGCTCCCATTGCGTCTGCCATATCAAATTCGTCCATACCAAACTGGTTTGGCATGACAACATACACATCATCAGGAACTTTTCTCGCGATCCAATGATGTCCTCCGATGGTCTCAAGCCACCAGATCTCGTCTACATCCTGAAATGCAATTCCGTTCATCTCATAGGTTCCATATCGTTCAAGCAGGCTGCCAAGTCTCTTCACGCCCTCTCTTGCGCTCTTTATATATGGAAGTGTAATGCTGACTATATCCTCCTCGCCGATACCTCCAGTCTTCTCAGGCTTATCTCCCTCCGCAGGCTCATAGCACACCAGTGGATCCGCGCCGAGCACTCTTGGATTTGAGGTTATGGTCTCCGTCGCCGTCATAGCCACATTTGCAGAATTCACTCCGCTTGCCGCCCAGATTCCTTCGCCCGCCAGCGCATTTGGAACACAGGTGTAACGCATCGGATCATCCGGAAGTTCAATCTCCACATGGGATATCTCCGACTTGTATATTCTTGGCTGCTCCTCCGGCTTCACAACCACATATTTCTTCGGCGTGTACGAACCGGCACCAGAATCGTCATTTCTCGCTATTATTGTTGAACCGTCATAAGACGCATTTTTTCCTACCAATATTGTTGTACATGGCATGATCTATTCCTCCATTTTTTTAATATTTTTCATCTTTTTTATAATTAAAAATATAATATATCCCGCAAGGCTTCCTAGGGTATTCATAACTACATCATCGAGCTGGCAGTAACCGCGCTCCGTTATAAGCTGAACCGTCTCTATGCAGACACTGCATAGAAATCCAAACAGTACAGTACATTTGGACAACCTGTCTACCACCCTGCCATCGCCATTCTTACTTCCAGCCACCGCCAGCGGAAAAAGCACGCCGAACGGCACAAAGAGCAATATATTTTCTATGACAAATGCGTGCTCCTGGGGCGTCACTCCCCACGTCTGAAACAGCGTCATGTCAATGCCTTGCCTTGAGCCCGGCTCTCTGGACAGGAACACAGTAACTGCCATCACCACCAGATACACCACCAGCAGAAACCACACTATCGACTTTCTCACGCGACCTCCGGCACTAACCTTTTTCCCTGCAGGACTCACTGTATACACGAGATAAACCACGACTGCTATGCATCCGCATAGAATCCCTATCGGAAGGTAGCCCGCGACCTCCATTATATCTTTTATAATAAGTTCAAACATACATTCCCCTCAATAATTTCTACTATACTATGTCTTGCTGCTCATTATATCATATATCATCGTGCGCAAGCGCGATGACCTGCGCACGCATCAGCGTGCTACATTATACCACGATTCCCAACATGTGTCATTTTACACATTGTTTACATACACCGCGTCTGATATACTTTACATGTCAGTCCAACTAACCATTTGGACGGGCTGAACAAATATAGAACAGGAAATATCCAACATGATAATAGCAAAAAAAATTCTAAAAATAACATGTATCGTCCTCGGCGTGATCCTTGCGGCCGCCATAATATTTGTAGGAGTTCTCACTATAACAGAATACAAGCCAGACGATTCCGAATCCCTTGAGGTCACATCCGGAAGCACATTTGGCAAAAATACAACCGGCTCAGCCAAACTTTCACCATCTGTCGGCGACTCCATATCCATCGTGACATGGAATCTCGGCTACGGATCCCTCGGCGCAAATGCTGACTTTTTCATGGACGGAGGAGACAGTGTGTACACTTCCACAGCCAAGCAGGTAAACGACAATATGGAGGCCATCACATCAGAGCTGAATTCACTTGCCGCTGACATCTTTCTTCTCCAGGAGGTCGATGAACGATCATCCAGAAGCCACAAGATAAACGAAGCCGATATTTTGAGGGAAAAGCTGCCGTCATACACAAGCTCATACGCCTACAACTACAAAACACTCATGGTTCCATATCCACTTCCACCGATCGGCAGAGTGACATCAGGAATAATGACTCTCAGCTCATTTGAAGTATCGGATGCAGAAAGAATACAGCTTCCATGTCCATTTTCCTACCCGATCAGACTGTGCAACCTGAAAAGATGCCTGATCGTGTCCAGAATACCGATTGCCGGAAGTGAACACGAACTCGTCATAGTAAATCTCCACCTGGAGGCTTATGACTCAGGCGAGGGCAAAGCCGCCCAGACCAGGATGCTAGCCGACATTCTCCAAAATGAGGCTGCAGCAGGGAACTACGTTATCGCAGGAGGCGACTTCAACCAGACTTTTTCAAATGTGGATCTGTCCGCATACCCTCAGCAGTCCGCTGACCTGTGGGCACCAGGAAGCATAGATGTATCTGAATTTGGAGATTCCTTCACCTGCAGCACCGATTCCTCAGCTCCGACATGCCGATCCCTGGACAAACCATACGAAGGAAGCGACCACGAGAGTTTCCAATATTATGTCATCGACGGATTCATAGTATCGAGCAATTTGCAGATCAACTCCACAGAGACCATAGATCTGGATTTTAAAAACAGCGATCACAATCCGATAAGACTCGATGTTGCGTTGAAATAAACTATATTTTCAGTTGTTTTATGCATGTTATTTTAATTAACATTAATTATGTATAATTTTATGTTTAAAATACATTTTTCTCTTGATTTATGCCGTTTTTACATGTATTATGGCATTGTAAATGTTATAAATATTAACATTTGTTGCTAGTTTTGAATAATACTTCTAAGAATAATAGAGAATACTCATCAGAGAAAGGAATTTTGATCATGAAGAAATTATCACAGTCACGTCTCGCCGACACTGTCATGAACGGAAGAAAAGAAAAGGGTATGACCCAGGCTCAGCTCGCCGATGCAACCGGTATCAACAGAGCACTCATTTCCAGAATAGAGCAGAAGGATTTTGTTCCTTCTATAGAGCAGCTCGAAAGTTTGTCAGAGGTTTTGAACTTCGATCTCACAGAAATGTTCATCAATGCTGGTGCACACAAGCTCGAGTCTCCATCCCCACTGAACATTGCAGTGGCAGGAACCGGTTACGTTGGTCTGTCCATTGCGACCCTGCTGGCACAGCACAACCATGTAACGGCAGTTGACATCATCCCTGAAAAGGTTGATCTCATCAACAACAAGAAATCCCCTATACAGGACGACTATATTGAGAAATATCTCGCCGAGAAGGAGCTTGATCTCACAGCAACTCTCGATGGCAAATCAGCATACAAGGATGCAGATTTCGTAATCATAGCTGCTCCGACAAACTACGACAGCAACAAGAACTATTTCGACACATCAGCCGTTGAGGCCGTTATCGAGCTCGTCCTCAAGGTCAACCCGGATGCCATCATGGTCATCAAATCAACTATACCAGTTGGATATACCGAGTCCGTAAGGAAGAAATACAACACGTCAAATATCATTTTCAGCCCAGAGTTTCTTCGTGAATCAAAGGCACTGTACGACAACCTCTATCCATCAAGGATAATTGTCAGCACAGACAAGAATGACGAGAAGATAGTTAAGGCATCCCATACATTTGCCGCACTGCTTCAGGAGGGTGCCCTCAAGGAAGATATAGACACTCTGTTCATGGGCTTCACTGAAGCTGAGGCTGTAAAGTTATTTGCAAATACCTATCTCGCACTCCGCGTGTCCTACTTCAACGAGCTTGACACATACGCAGAGATGAAGGGACTTAACACACAGGACATCATAAACGGCGTATGTCTCGACCCAAGAATCGGAACACACTACAACAACCCATCATTTGGATACGGCGGATACTGTCTGCCAAAGGATACAAAGCAGCTCCTTGCCAACTACAACGACGTGCCTCAGAATATGATGAGCGCCATCGTTGAGAGCAACAGAACGAGAAAGGACTTCATCGCAGACCGCGTTCTCTCCATCGCAGGCTACTACGACTACAACAATAACGGTGATTACTCAGCAGCCCAGGAGAAGGAATGTGTCATAGGTGTATACAGACTGACGATGAAGAGCAACTCCGACAACTTCCGCCAGAGCAGTATACAGGGTGTCATGAAGCGTATCAAAGCCAAGGGCGCAACCGTCGTTGTATACGAGCCAACCCTTGAAGACGGAACCACATTCTTCGGAAGCAAAGTTGTAAATGACCTAGACAAATTCAAATCCATGTCCGACGCTGTCATCGCCAACAGGTACAATTCATGCCTCGACGACATCAAAGACAAGGTATACACAAGAGATCTGTTCCAGAGAGACTAATCTTCAAGAAGACCTTTAAGAACATTTTTATAACATAAAAAATAACCGAATGATACGAATTAAAACTTGTATCATTCGGTTATTTTTTGTCAATATTTCTTATGAATTAGCCTGAGCCTTGAGCTCCTCAAGCATCTGAGGAAGTCTTGTATCCATCTCGTCATCCTTGAACTGACATGTACCAACCTTCCTGTGTCCACCGCCACCATACTTGAGCATAAGGCTTCCAACATCCATGGTCGCTGTGCGGTTCAGGATACTGTATCCAACTGCTGCCGAACATCCCTGTCCACCACGTCCGCTTACTATCCACGCTGACACATTCTGTTCAGGATACATACTGTATATCATGAAACGATTGCCGGTGTATATCGGATCCACTCCGCGAAGATCGCTTATGATAAGATTACCGTCCACTATGGTATGTGCCTTGACCATCTCCTTGAACTTCTCTGTCTGCTCATTATACAGAACTATTCTTTCCTGTATATCCGGCATGGCAAGTATCTCATCAGTGGTCATGGTACGACATGCATCTATAAGCTTCTCCATGAGCTGATAGTTTGATATGGTGAAATTTCTGAATCTTCCAAGTCCGGTTCTAGGATCCATCAGGAATCCAATAAGTATCCATCCCTTTGGATTCTGTACCTCATCGATGGTAAGATTACCTGAATCAACCTTATCAACAGCCTCCATCATATCGTCAAACTGCGGAAATCTCTCTCTGCCTCCATAATACTCATAGATTATTCTAGCGCACGATGGAGTTATACGACTCTCCCCCTTGTATTTCCCCTCAAGCGCCAATCTCTCATGCTCACTTGAATGATGATCGAACCAAAGTCCGCAGCCCTCAACAAATGGCACATTTGCAAGGCAGTCATCCTCCGTAACCTCAATCAGTCCGTCCTGAAGATCCTTCGGATGCGCAAACTTCCAATGATCAATAATTCCCGCTTCTTTCAGCAGTGCGCCACACGCAAGTCCATCAAAATCCGATCTTGTAACCAACCTCATAGTAATTCCTCCCTGGTATTGAACTTCAGCCCTGTAAAACCGGGCTGAATAGTCCATTTTCCGTAACAAATATATCTTAATTATATAGAAGCGGGTGAGGTATTTCAAGGAGCATTTTTATCAGTGAGAGGGCCCGCCATTCCAATCAGAGATCCGCTTGCCGAGTTCCGTAACTTGATTCTTCACATCCAGCATACCAGCCATGTTTTCCAAAGTCATATGCCCCACAACGCTCCTTGCAAACTTAACCTTTTGGCCGACAAAACCTCTGTAATATGGCTCTATGTAACCAGGAAACAACTCATACTGTTCACACTGCTTCTTCAAACTGATTCCCAGAGCTTTCTCTATAACTTCCTTTGGGATGTAATTTTCTATCTCCTTGCCCTTAGTAACCCATGTCATCATCCCAAGATCATCAAATTCCTGAATTATTCTCCTCTTGGTATCATTCAGCCGTGCATTTCTGCCTCGCTTATCACTGTCCATTACAATGACAGCATTTCTATTTGTCTTGATCACACTTATGAGTTCCGTCACTTCCTCAGCCGAATACTGCGACAGTAACCTTCCGCCATAATACAGGAACTGATAATGCACTCCCTCCACAAATCGATCCGGGAAATACAAGTCCAGCCAGCGCTTTATGTACACTCTGTCTGATGGTCCTTCCACCCATATGATTCCATTTGACTGAAGAAGATCACTCGCCTTAACGTCCAGATCATCCAGTATCCGAGTCTTATCCAGATACGATTCTATCCTTTTGACAAATGCTCTTCCGTCCTGCTTGTACACATGAAATATCCCCGCATCGTCCTTGTCGTAGAATGCATTTATCGCCACATGGGAATGGGTCGTGATGAACACCTGAACATCATTCTTTTCAGCAAATTCATATATATACTCAAACAGTTTCCTCTGCATGGCAGGGTGAAGATTATTCTCAAGCTCCTCAAAACCATAAACCATCTTCTTATCCTTATACTCATCCAGTTCCGGTATAACCAGCAGATTTAGCAGCACCAGAATGATCGTCTTAAGCCCACTTCCCATGCGTGACAAAGGGCACCTGCTCATGCCCTTTTCCTTGAGAAACACCTCCCACCGGATATTCCCATATCCATCCTGTACCTGCTGCACCCTTATGCTCTCAAATACAGCCTCCGGACTCATAATCTCATTTACCGCTTTTAGAAGAGTGTCCTCAATTATCGTCTCATCGTAACTGCTATTGTTCAGAAATGCCCTAATAATGTTGCTTGCACCACTGCCAGTGCTGGACAGATCCTCCAGAGTCTCACCAAGCTTCTCTTCCTCCTCGGGAACAATATTGCGCTCCGCAGCAACGTGTCTGAATACATATCTGTCCCTCTCATTACCTATATCAACTCCCACTCCATTTGCATATGAAGTATTCCATAGAGGCAGTCTAGCATTCCACTCCACTATATATCCGCCACTGTCCTCTGGCTTCACCTTGTAGCCTATCGAACGGCCGCTTGATGCGCTCCAAAGAGTTCCGCTTGTATACCCCTTGAGCGATGTATACCCGCTGAGCAATCTGTCACACATATCCCTGGTGATCGGTATCTCCGCAATGATCTCATCTGCGCAGGATGTGATCTGTTCCCTGATGGCATATGTCCTGTCATACATCATCCCCACCACGTCAATGACGCTTGATTTTCCGCTGTTGTTCTTGCCGATTATCACCGACACACGTGGAAGGTTGTCAAGTTCTGTGTATGTGTCGGCGGTGAAGGCTTTGTAGCCTTTGAATCTTATTCCTTTGTACATAGAGTTTTCTCTCCTAATTATATCTGCTTCATAACGTCCCTTATCAGTTTTGTTAAAGGTCGCTTGCCCATCTCGTTATCAATTAATGTTATACCATATAATAACTCTTCAACGGATGTTGTTGTTTGAAAAACTCCAGGGAATGTACGTCTCAACATATCTATATACTGTTCTGAAAAAATCTTTCTTTTTACAAGGACATCGTGAACATCAATATTATGCATCTTATAAATATCATTCAATTCCAATACACTTAACTGATCCGTATATCGGACATCCAAACTTTCCGCCTTCACGTCTATTGAGTCTGCATTTACCAAATAGTCCGCATTTGATATATCATATGAAAACCTTAGTATATCGTCGGTTTTATTTGATGTATCATGAGGATTTATCTTAAATATCGCACCTTTCTTTTTCATATTGCAGGTTGAACAACATGGAATCAAATTGTAAAACGACGCTGCAAGTATGGTGTATCTACTCTTGGGATAGAAATGATCCAACTGACACGTAGTAACTTTTTCTCTCGAAAAAACATAATTTCGATTACAATATGGACATACTCTTGTGTCCAACATTTTTAACAGCAGCTTCTTTGCCTCCGGTCTCATATTCTTATATAGAGTATCAATTACATACGAATTCCCTCTCTTTTTGTATAGAGAACCGGGCGATTCCATTATCCTGTTTCCATCATCATCTATCACATCATCATATAATTTATCTGTTATAAGCTGAATATATGTTTTTTTATCCAGACTATCCTTTATACGTTCCAATTCATCCGGTGTTGCCTCTACGACAGCCCTATAGCTTATAAATTTGCTATCAATCTTACTGAGATAATCCTCACACCATGCATCCAAATCATCCAACTTTTTCCTATTTCTCAGATTCAGATCAGCAAACTCGTGGACAATTTCCCGACGTTCCTCCTCGCCATATTTATTACAGAATTCCAAATTAATCACTATCTCTTCTCTCCAGCACTGCTATCCGTTCCTCTATCTGTCTCTTTCTAATTCTAAGATTATTTAATTCACTGCCGCCAAAACACTCAAAATATTTATTAAGAACCGCCGCCTTCAATATTGGATCTCCAATCATATTTATAGATTCATATATGCGATTTCTTCTATATGAATACATATCCCCATTACAATTATCAATTTCACTTATAATATCGTTTATGTACTGCTCAGCAAAAGCTCCCATAGTGTGCTTGTTCAAATAAAACGTATCATTTAAAATTGTAAATACGTCTCGTCCAAAGGATTGCTGATGATTCTCTCTTTTATCTATCGATATCCTACCATCTTTCATATCCTGCAAATATACTATATTCTCCCGGGGGATGTCCGAAATACAGAGAGGAGAATGTGTCGCAAATACGATCTGAACCTTATACTTTGGGAATTGACTCCGAATTTCTGCCAACAACTTCTTCATAAATATAGTCTGCCAATCCGGATGCAGATATAAATCCAGTTCATCAATTAATAAAAGTACCGTTCCTCTCAGACTGACATTATAATTTTTATATATTCTTGAAAACATCGGTATCAGATTTAACCATGTAAATATATTTTGAAATGCCCGTTCGCCTGAAGACATTCCACCTATCTCAATATTTAGATATGTAAGGACAAATCCTGATCCCTGATAAAAACACTCAAATATATAATCTACAAATCGCCTATATCCAACCGGATTATCCCGATAGCAAAATAATGTTTTATATCCATCATCCGATATTGTTGTATACTGTTTTACTATCGTTTCTAAGTCATTAATCCCTTTCAGCGCCTGTTCTATATAAGAATCACCCTCACTAAAATGATTTATCAATTGAAGTGCATAATTGTATGGAATATAATCCATATCATCTATATACGACAAACCATAGTACATCATTATTTCTAACAATAGATGTGCATACATATATTTTATTAACGTGCCGCCAGGCCACTCAGGTAGCGATTTCTCTATTTTATATATGGCTATATCTAATTCTAAGTGATCTGTATCATTATCGAAATCATCAGAATAAGTTTCCATATAAGGATTTTTAAAACAAGATGATATCAATATATCATTTCTGAAGTTTCCAATATACTCTGAAGCTTTTCCTATATCAAATAAACGCTTAATATACAGTATATCGCCTAAACTATAAAAATCCTTTTTCCCATTTGTATTTCTCTCCATCACAGAATCTATATATTCCTTATTTATTCTATAAATATGAGTACTCTGAGAATACAACTGATCATAATAAATAGCTGCAATGTTATCAATTGTGGATGGAGTTAGTGTAATATCTTCTACCTTTGAAAATGCATATCCCATCCCCCCAGCAGAACCAAATGAACTATTTGTAATATATACTTTTGTAATATCAGAAAAATCTGTACAATTTCTCAGGATATTCCCATATAAACCATCCTTTGTCACATCAACAACTTCAAACTCAGTATTATTTCTGAACAACTTAAGATTATGATATATTTTTATTTTTCCTATGTCATCCCGTAACACAATAATACGATACGATCGTTGCAATCTTTCCTCATAATAGTGTTTGTCTTTAGCTGATGTATTTTCTCTTACTGTCCCACAGGTAAGCAACTGTAGTGCTTTCAATATCGAGGTTTTTCCCGTTCCATTTTTCCCAACTATGGCAGTTACATTCTCTATTACATCATTTCTAAATATATTCTCTACACCTTTCCACTCTCTCAGGTACAACCCAAGATACAAACCATCATATCTAACATCGAAACTATATTTTGGTGATAGGTTCACGCCTGTTTTATCCAGAACTCCAGATGCCGCCTTATTAAACCATACATAAAGTATCTCCATTTTATCCCCCTGACCCGTTTACAAAAATGATAAACATGCTCTATATGTTTATTGTGATTTGGTACATAGTTATTAGTAATGGACTTGCATACATCAAATTCGGTGTGGCTTAACTCTTTCATATTACATCAACTGTAAAATACACCTACTATCAAATTCTTTCAAAAATACTCATCGTCAGACTCATAATTTCCTTCATCTTCCCCAAATTCACACTCTTCGTCACATTCATAGTCGTCTTCATATACACCCTCATCAATCCTAAGTACTTTGATATCTGCAATCTCATTAACATAAATTTCATCTTTAAGTACCAATCTTTCAGTATCATCCGATTCCCATATTACTGGTACATCCGCTAATACACTAACTAGTAATATCATAGTCGCACTACCAGCTGACCAATCTTCTCCAGCAGTATGATTACACGCTTCAAAGCTCGTCTCTATTTGTAAATATACTGTCAAGTATACGTTTTCTTCATCATAGTACTCCATGTCTATATCAGTAATAGTAGCGCCTATCAATTCATTCAACTCAGGCTCATCTACACAACAATCTACTATATCCTCCAACTTTGGTTTTATTTCGTCAGACTCATATAAAAATGTTCCTACTGCTTTAAATAGTTCTTCCTGATTGAATACATCATATTTTTCTTCAAGCTGATCTTTTATTGACGATATCTCAATAAATTGTTCAACTGACATGTCTAAATACCTCTTACATTCTTTCCAAAAATCAGTAAGCGATAAAATTATTATCTCATGTTCTGTATTCTCTTTAAATTCCTGCAAATATTTTAAATGAGGCTTTCCTTCAAAAAACCAATCACCCTTAGCTGTATCTGCAGTAACAAAAATCATATCCTTCTGTTCTTGTTCAGATTTCTTCTGTAACAATTTCCATATATACAAGTCATTATATTTATTACCATTCTTTTTTTTATAATCTTCTGCCCCAGGGCACATTACTCCTGAATCGTATCTATGTATTAACTCACTCTTTTCATCCGTAGTCAAAACTACTTCATCTGGAACAAGAATCTCATCAAACAAATCTTCAAAATCTAAATCATATGTGTTTGATTTAGATTTTTCCACAATATTATTATACTGTGCTTCCGTAATCACTTTGTTACCATAGATTTCATCTATCAGTTGCCTGAATTCTTCTGAAAATCCATTTTTCTCCCATCTATTCAATGTGCCTTTAATTTTGTCCCATGGAATAGGTCTTTTTTTCAAATTATTAAAAATTCCTTTTATGTACTTCTGTTCATATATGCTTTCTTTTATTGCATTTCTTTGTTTAGAAAATTCCTGTATATTTATTTCTGATTCCCATAGTTTCCCGACTCTCAAAAGGTAAGATAACGCATCCTTAATATTTACAGCATATTTCGATTCCCACTCATACATTCTTCCTAAGCTACATGTATCAAAAGATACAATACCATCTCTCCATACATCATCAAATTTTATCATTTTTCCTCCGTTCATAAGTAATAAGGTTTACACTACAAGTGTTTTTAGCAGAAATTATTTTCTAAAAATTATTATATCAAACATATTGAAATATATAATCCTAATTCAAACTGTAACACCTTATATCCTCCTTTGTTAGCAATCATATATTTATTATATTAGCATATTATATATTACTATCAATAGTTTTATTATATATTGTGTGTATTATCAAATGTATTTTTCAACTATCAATTTTCCTAAAATAGTTAATTATTTTTTCCAGCATTTTTTAGTTTATTGAGATCAACTAAAAAAATCATTCAACAACGCAAAAAAGGAACTCAAAATTTGAGTTCCTTTTTAACTTTCTTATTTAATATTTTATTTTTCTACACCATTACCAATTTGTTGAAATGAGTTTTTATGCAGCTGCTGTATCACTCCGCAAATATAAAATCCAGCTCATCCATCCCATCCAAATGCCCCGAATAAGAACTATCACCATCATAAATGTCGCCATAATCTCTGTCACCAGGATCAGCCAGCACATCGCACACATAACTCTCAATCTCACCAGCATCCGCCCAGATATCATATCTGGATAAGTCAATGTCATCTGTTATCGCACGAGGGAATACCGCCAATTTATCTGTCACATCGTCATATATATCATTCCGCACACAATCCGCCAAAATATTGACAACCTTATCTACATCAACTTCATGATACATTCCGTTGTATACCATGTTCTCATTGAAAAGTTCATACATATCCTGATTTGTATAACTTTCCAATCTGTCATATCCATCTATGTAATCCTGCACAGCCTTGTCCAACTTTTCCACGATAACATCCCTTGACACTAATCCGCACAGTTCCAGTCCATTATTCTTCAGATTTTCTTCAAATACACAAAAATCGTCAAAATCCATCGAATCCAGCAGGTCATCCAACGCCTCTGACGACAAATGTTCACGTGTACCATAATATGATGCCAGCGGCTCTGAAAGCAAAGAAGGCAGTACAGTAAATGTACTTGCTTTGTTATAAAACGCATATGGCAAAGACTCCACAAATGTCCTGACAATATCTCTGTATTGCTCCATGCATATACCCCGCTCACATATATTCGACAATATGACAAGCTGCCTTTCAACATCGCTTTTGAAATTGTATTTACTTGCATCTCCAGATCTAACAATATCCACTATGTCCGGGCCGAATCCTCTGACAATCTGAATATATTCCGTGGCGTTTCTCCCGATTTCTTCAACCTCAGGTTCATTCTCGTCCAGATAATTCTTCAAAAAATCATTTACAGATGGGTTGATAGCTCCAATTTGCCGCACGCCTTTGTTCTCTATGATCTTGACAAATGTTCCCTCCATCCGCTTCAATACTGTTTCCCACACATTTCGGGTTGTGTCTATATCAGTTCTTTTCGTAATACGAGCATTGAATACTCTGCGCAGTACCTTGTCCTCCACACCAACTTCCGTCAACGAAAACAGTGAGGTAAGGAAAATCCTGTCTTCTGCCTTGAGCCTGTTGTTAAACTCATCTCTCCAGATTTCAGTAGGATTATCCAGGCATCTCCTTATAAATTCACAATATTCGCCAGCAGCAATCTTGTTGGATACATTTTGCCGCGTAACATACTCTATGATACGCGGTGTATAATTCCTATGTTTGACTATCCAGCGATAATTATTATTTTTTAGGATCTGAGCATAATGATACGATAGTATATTTCTGAAATACAAATGATTCTTGAATATCCTGCCCTTATCTTCGATGGTCATAGAATCCATATCAATATACTGGAGCCGCACTTTCTCCATGTCTATAAAACTGTTCAGCTCTATGTAAGAATCCTTTGCATGCTGAAATATTGTCACTCTGGAGTTCATGATAAGTTTCTTGTTCTTATGCATCAGCACATATTTGATCAGAGACATGAGTTCATTTTCCTGGGTGTCCTTCATTCTGAAGTAATACTGTCCAAGGCAGTTATCCAACAGAATAATCTCTTTAGATTCCTTATCAACTGACAAAGCTTTCTTTATGCTCTGCAGATCCCCATTTGTCGTATAAATAATCCGGTAACCCAGTGCTGCGTAATACAAAGCAAGCATCTTGGTCGTCATGGTCTTTCCAGTTCCCGGCATTCCAAGGATCATCAACAAACGATTACGCTCAAGAACATCTATACACTGTCTGTAACTCGATGTTTCAACAAATTCTCTCTGCTCCTCTTCTATGTTGTATAGAAGCGTTTCGCAATCTATGAAAATATCCCTGCTATTAATCTCTGCCAATATATTTGTAGATTCAAGCCACAATTTGTAATGCTTGCGCACTATATCCATATTTGCCGGATCCTGCAGATACTCATCTATATCATTCAACGACAATATATTACATGAACCCTCCATGTATTCTGCAAACAAATTGAAAATCTCCGTCTTATTTACAGGGGTGAGCTCCAATGCACAGCACACATAGTATTTCTCCAGTTTCAGCTCGGCAACCTTAGAAACCTCCTTCTTCAGGCTTGATATAAGATCACTGTATCTGCTGTTGATATAATGCTTGACCTGTATAACAATATTCTTGCTCACAGTATCATCAGTTATATCAATGCCACCATCCCGGCCTCTCGCAAATATCTGAAGTGGAACACCCAGCTTCTTCTGCATTATATCTTTGCACAATATTTCAAATTCGTAGTCACACAAGTTTTTATAATTAAACATCTTTTGTCTCCAATAAAACTCTATTGTATATTCAATTCTTAAATATCTCGCACGATCCAATATCCCATAACAACTGGAACATTATAGACACTAGTCCAATATTCAAGTAATCAAATGTTTCCCCAATGCCGTGCATAATACTGTTTCTGATATTTAACTTCACAAATATATTATCCATGAGTTCCATATACTCAGACAAAATCTCACTTTTCGCAAAATCGCTTTTTAGCAATGCTCCCAGAGTTCGTGTAACTTTTCTTCCACTTCTATTTCTATGTCCCACTCCCGTCAAAACCATCTCATTTTCTGCCGACTCTTCCAATACTCCCTGACGAACAAAGAGAGTGTACATCTTCCCCATTACATGCTCTTCCCTGGCATCAAAGCAAAATCCCTCTGTATTATGAATAAAAATGTCAATATATTTCTCCTCCTCTGCATCAATCATTCCCTCTTCCTTTAAATGGCTTATATCAGGCAATCCGCAAATACATTTATATAGCATTCTGCTTTGCAAAGCTAGTGTTAAGCCGCGCTCAATCAGGGATGGCAACACAAATGAAGCCGTCACCGCATGAGGTATCCCATTGACAATTGCATTTTTATAGTCTTCCACTGCTTTCTGATATATTTCAGTATAATCTATGGCCATATTTTTCAGCTGGATTTCAGGAAACATACCATGGGTATCATATATTTTCTTGTGATATTTTTTATATATACTACCTAAATACAGAACTATATCATGTAGTAAAATTCTTTTTTCTACAAAAGCTCTTTTCTCTTCTGCATCAACGAAATAGCCTGTCGGTTCAGGAAACTCTGCATCTGTCACATCAAAATTATATATGTCACTATAATCTCTTAAAATATCTACCTTTGCCTGATGAAGGTCTTCCTTGTCGCCAGCATGCGTTAAATGGTTTAGCAATTCCTCAGCATAGTTTTTAAGCGGATCTGGATTCTCAAGATATATTGATAAATTTGGATCAGCTTTAAATATCTTATGGTATAGTTTTATATTTATATTTTTTCTTATATCATTGTTCATAAACCTTCTGTATGCGGTTTATAATCACACACTTCTCCTTTGTCATAATTTCGTATATGTATATATTTAAATATTGTAAATATATGTTACATAATCTTATTTGTTTGATAAATACTCATACTACACGTTTTTTTGAATTACTAGGCGTTATTATTTTTAGTAATAACACCTATTTCTATCAAATTTCTCAATGAAACCGCTTTATTTAATTTTTTCAATTTAAATTTGGGGTTGATTTAGATTTAAATAAATGATAAATTAGATTTGTATGTTTTTGATCATTTATTTGGTCATAGTAGGGGCCGAAGTTGCAGCTTTGGTCCTTTTTCATATATAACGCTGTCTAAATCTATTTAAATCTTTGTTAGTACCTTTAATTGTTTCCCATACCAAACAGTCTCGTCAGAAATAAATTGAACATATCTGATACATACTTCACTTCATCCGCATTCGAATCCTTTGGTACAGATATGCGTGCCTTACGTCCATCAATATATGGAACTGTCAAAGTCACAACATCTTCAATTATTTTTTCATCCTCTGTGTCATTTTCTCTATCTCTTATTCTATCTTCTTCAATTTTATTATCAATCATATTACAGTATATCTCCTCCCCTTGATTATAAACATCTTGATGTATTATATCCATTTTATTTATTGTATCATCCCTATCAAATGTGAATCTTGTTTGCAGTCCGCGTCTTCCTAAATAAAGCTTTCCTATTCCAGCTTCACCGCAAATTCTGAAAAATGAAATGGCCTTTTCTTTTAGGCTCTGCAAACTATCATCAGCTAAATCTTCGTATAACGAATTCTGCCATAAACTTGATACGTCATCCACAGATAAAGTTATATTATTATATTCTTCTTCCATAATAATATCCATAATATCCTTATACGGCTGTATGGCATCCAGAATTCTACAATATACCAGTTGTTTTTCCGATCCGGCCGTTGCACTTGCAAGTTCATTTCCAATAACCGTTAAAAGAATTTCACTGTTTTCTTTTTCGATAACCTTACACATAGCCAGTGAATCCAGTTTGATTTCATCCGCATTTTTTAGAACGCCTACTTGCTGGATTTCTGTTATACTACTTATGCCATCCTTTTCTTTTAGATATTTTACCATTTTTTCTAACTCTTCTGGCAAAACCTTAGATGCAATATTCAAACAACTCACCTCCTTTTGTTAAAGCGCTTTCATTTGTCTACAATTATAACATTGATTACTGTACTGTCAATATTTCTTTTAACGTTTTTTATTTTTTAGTCATATTTTTTAGATTTGTACCTTTAAACCATATTTTATTTTCTTTTTGCTACTCTAAAGCATTTCCTTGTAACAACATAAAATAGCAAATGCAGAGAGTCCTTATACTCTCTGCATTTGTTATTTTTTCTAGAATATCAGTTTTTAGGAAATAATTTTCCCCACTATTTTTTGAATCATTAACTTTACAATTCAAACTCTAAATCTCGACGCATTTCTGGCCTCTATATCGCAAAAATAAATTATGCACTAATCTAATCATTAATACATATTATTTTTTACATTATGCTTCATCGTCAACATCAAATGTTAATTCCCAATTATCATTAGTACCATTAGCAAGCGCACCTCTATACGCTGGATGTATTTCCCAAGAATATCCTCTATCACCAACATTTGCTAACAGCAAATACTTATCCTCATCATAATACACTCTTTCAATTATCTCCGTTTCATTTCTTTTTCTTCCGGTTATAAAGCCTATTTTGTATAGGAAATGCGCTACTTGATGAAAATCAGCAGCACACATTTTCTCGCTATTTGCCTGATATATTCCTATTTGTATATTCTGCTGTATATTTTTTATTTTATTATGAAGTTCAGCTGTTGTATATACATATCTTTCTTTTCTTTTATTCTGAAACTCTTTTTGAGTAGGTGCCATCTTAATTAACACTTCTCTTAATTTTGGCATCTGATTATTATACTCATTTACAAGATCTTTTAATCTTTCTCTTGAATATGTTTCAAGTATAGAAAAGAAACATGACGAGTCAATCTGATATGTACCCTCTTTACTGGACAACCAGTAAGGAGGGTATTTTTATGCGTTATAGTTATGAGTTTAAAATGATGTGTGTTGAATTGTA
>NZ_CYXU01000006.1:52700-164944 GCF_001404675.1 Coprococcus eutactus | reverse complement strand
ATCCTTCGGGGGATATGCTTTGTTTTTATTTTGCACCTTTAATCAATCTCGGCAGCGGTGGTATTTATACGGATAATAGGTAATTATCTACTACAATCATACAATATTATATAGTAAAGGAGTTTGCAAATGAAGGAATCGATTATTATCACATACCACAAAAACAAAGATATGCTTTTATATTGCCTTGACCGTATCTTAAAAACCACACCTAATGAGGTGGAAATTCTAATTATTGGTAATAATATCAATAAATCTGAGTTAGATATAGATATTCCAAATTCTAGATGTAAATATTTAAAATATCCTCAAAATTTACAGTATCCTAAAGCACTTAATTTAGCTGTTAAACAGTGTGACAGTGAAATTATTACATTTGTGGATTCAGACATTTTCGTATGGGATGGTTGGTATGAAGCGTTACACAAAACATTTGCAAATTCGGATAAAATAGGAGCTGTTGGTGCAAAATTGATTAACCCGCTTAATAATCGTATTATTGATTTTGGAATTATGTATTCAAAATATAACTCCGCACATACTATGATGGGTTTATTATATAATCACCCATTATCTATGACCGATAGATGTGTTCAAGCTGTTTGTAGTGCTATTATGATGACATCAAAATCCATTTTTGAAAAAGTAGGGGGGATGGATGAAGATATTCCATATTCGTACACAGATTGTGATTATTGTTTTCGCTTAAAGAATAATGGTTTTGAAACTTGGGTATCCGCTAAAGCTTTAGCTTATCATAAGGGAGGAACAGATCCTAACAACTCAAAATCTGCTTTCAGTTATTATAGATTAGATGCAAAAGGTATGTATGGTATGAAAGATTATTCGAAGATTACCTATGATAATATTGAATGGTATAAAAAAAGTGCATGCTATTTCTTAAAAGAATATCCTTTAGAGGTTCATCAGTTTGTAATGTTAGATTTTTCTACATTATATGACAAGGACTTCTTTCATCAAATGATAAAAGAAGCCCTTGTCATAGACTATCTTGATATTATTGAGAGACCAAATTCCCAAAGGGATGCTAAAGAAATAGTTTTGTATAATGAGGCATCGTTTGAGTTTATTGACTTAGTTTCACCTATTATTTATTTTGTTGATACCTTTGTATCATTGTTTAACAATAAATTATGGTTTCAAATGAGAAATATCAAATATGATATAGTCGTTGATCGCCATGGAAATTTTATGCCGCTTTATTTAATAGCAGAACAAAGATGTTAACTATATCAAAGGCAAATTCAAATGTAAATCACTAGTTCGTTGAATGCCACTAGCCTTAAACTGTTCATTTTCAAACAAAGCTAAAGGCTGGCGACATTCAACAGGAAGAAACGATAAATCGTATCCAGTTTTATATATTCCAAGAACAGTAAAAGTATATTGGATATTTTCTTCTAGTAAATTTTTCTTTATCCAATATCTAGTTGTTTTGCCCTCAGAAAAGTTTTTGTATGCTTCCTTAAAAGAAAAATACACATCGTCTAAATTTTTTCCATAATATGCATTTACGCCTTTCAGTACCAATATATCTCCCAGTATATGATTATTTAACAGTTGTTGCATTTTCAAAACATCCCCTATTATTTTGGTATTATAATAATAACTTTTTTCTGGGGTATGTTGAATATTTGCCATAACTTCAGCCATCATAAAAAAAGTTTTGAAAATAATTGGTTCGTGGGAATATTCTCCCTCCTCCAAATATTTAAAAGCATTGGAAATATTTTGGGTAACAAATGTATAATTTTGTTCAATTAGTCCATATTGAACTGATTTTCTATAATAATTTAATGTTTTTTCTGGTACGCGGTGTGGCATATCTTTCATACATTTATTCCAAATTAAAAATAATTTTTCTTTATCTTTATAATACCCATAATAATTGTATCCCTCATCAGAATCATTAAGATATTCTATTAAATTATGCTTTTCCACATTAATAATTTGATTTCCATACTGTCTGGATTTTTCCATAAGCAAACTTCTTTTTAATGCAATTTCATTTTTATAGCTCTCCGCATTATATGATATATACCATCTATTATACATAATTGCCTGTAAAACATATAATTCATCCCTATTTTCAATGATATCTGTATATGTATTTTTACATATTTCTAATACATCTTTTATAAATATCCGTGCACTTTCATTAAGATGTGTTTGGACCGCAATATCACAACAAAAATGAATAAAAGGACGATAAAATGAGATATCAGTTGATATAGCATCAGGATAGTATGTTTGTATAATGTCAAATATTTCTTTTGAACGCAACCATGCCTTATTTGACCCGTCATATTGCCTTATAAATGAACATATATTATGTATATATTTTATATAAATACCTTCATAGTTATTATTCTCTAATAATTCTACAAATGCATCTAGTAATGTATTATAAAATATACTTGCTAACCTTTCGGGGAATATAGATGATGCTACCTTAGCTCCAATCTCAACAATTGTATTTTTGTCTTTTTTTATAGCAATTTTATACAATAAATACGGGGTACGATATTTTACTATTGTATTTTCAATTCCTTTTTCCCTTACAAATTTTAAACTCTCTAATAAATAAGATGAAAATCTTTCTATAAAGAACTTTCTAATAATATCATGGTGAAAAAAATATATACCTGTATCGTTAACACTTAAAATACTTTTTTTACATAGAAAATTGAGTTCTTCACTTTTTATTCTAAATATATTCTGCAAATTATAATCAAGATATTCAAAAATATATATAATGGATAAAATACACATAAAATGTTCAAACGGTATATTTTTATATACAAATTATAATTTTGATACCTACAATTCTTTAACACCTAACTGGTATTATAAAGTGTTACGATAAAATCCGCAATGCCTTGATTTTACTACAGTTTTGGCAAGTGAGCTTTCCCTTAGACTTTCCCTTATGTTATATCCTTTTCCCTTGTGTTACGACACCTCATAAGGGCAAAAACAAGGGAAGCAAAATCCGGTAACAGCTAATAACATTATATAAATCACATAATCGGCTGGAACTGGTCAAGATGCTTCTACAACTGAAACAGATAAGAGAAAGGACTTTGCAATATGAATATCGTTCATGCAGAATATAATAAATATCACAACATCATAGACATCAATTATTACAATGGCTACATACTTCGGATTGACTGTGGCAAGGCAGAAGATGGATTGATTACTACTCCTAACTCTCAACGAATGTTGGATGCACTGGCGATTGACAATCCACTAGAATATGCCCGTTTGTATCTTGATTCAGAAATGCAAGATTGGGTGAATGCGATGAATATGGAATGGTATAGCACTTGATAAAAGAACATAAAAATGAGAAGAAATCTGTCAAAAGTATTTCTATAAAATACGATATTTCTTTAGCCCTTCCATAAATAATGAAATAGAGCCGATAACTCACAATCGAAATAACGAGTGATTCATCGGCTCTATATTTTATGGTTATGGATATCATGAGTATCGCTTTATATGCAATTGCTATTTTGTTAATTCCCAATATTTATGACCCATAAAGAAGATTGTTAATTCGTTTTGATCTACTTCTATCTCAAAATTCACGCTATTATCTCTCTGTTCCACAAAAATCATATTTGAGGAAGATATGCTATATAATACATTGCCACAGGTAATACCCAATTCGGGCATATCTTTGTTTACAACAAGTCCTCCATTTTCTTGAAAGGTAAACACTTCCTCTGCATTTGCATTCTTCCATGTACCAATAATATTTTTTTTATTCTGAATGTGCTTTATTTTTCCAACACATACAACGATAAGTATAGCTACACTTACAATTAAAGCAATGCCTACAACACTCTTTGCCAATTTCTTTTTATTCAATTTCTATTATCTCCATTTTTAGTTTCTTTAAGATTGAATGATTCCATATTGCTTAATTCAGTATCTCCATGAATTTCTAACATTGATACGCTTCTCACAGGAAATAGAATAGGAGAGATTCATTCATAAATAATTAAATCATTCATACTTACCTGAATTTGTAATGTTTTTCCATATTTTCTCATAATTATCTACTATAGTTTTTTCTGAGGTCAAAAATGCAAACATAGATATACTTGAATAGAGAGTTTCCGCCGAATCAAAAACCACACAACTTTCATCATGAGTTAGATTTCTCTTTGAATATATTTCCGATACAGGCATAAATGAATTTTCTTCCTCTTTGGTGTATTTATACCCATCAATACATCCTAGATTTTTTAAAAATATTAAATAAGTATCTTCGGTCTTCAGATATTGCCATCCGTTAGTGTAAAATTCTTCACCTCTAACAAATGATACAGGTTCTATAATGTAAATACAGTCACCTACTGAAAGATTAGCAGAATTATCCTTATAGATTTCCTCTATTTTTACCATTGTTTTTGTTGATCGTAAACTCATTTCACGAGAATTTGTTACAGTTATACGAGCTATTAAAGAAGAATCTTTTTCCATATCATCCAATGAGTAATTACTTTCATTGTTAAAGTAAGAAGTTTTCTGCCCTCCTGTATAGAAAATTTCCATAGCTGTATTTTCTGATAAAGCAATATCAGGATCATGAACCCCTGTAGTTGTTTTTATCCCAGTCTTTCCATAGAATAAGGCTGTCACCATACAAATGATTACAACACAGATAGTTAATACAAATTTCTTCATTACATCAACTCCTTAATTTTACCAAATTCCATGCATATCTTCTCATCCGCTAATATTTCAATATCTTCTTTATTATGGCTTGTCAGTATAGTAATGGTATCATTCTTTTTTTCTTCCAATATACGTTCACGAAATAAATCAATGCTATGCTGATCCAATGCGTTAGTTGGCTCATCCAAAAGCAAAATTTTTGGATGTTCCATCAGTGCTTGACAAAGAGCTAGTTTTTGACGCATTCCTAATGAATATTTATTTACTTTTTTCTTTGATTTGGGATCAAGACCAAAGTATATCATTATTTCATATATTTCTTCATCTGATACAATTCCTTTTATATTGGAAAGCATTTTCAAATTTTCAAATCCTGAATACATACTCCAAAAAGAAATATTTTCAATAACAGCTCCTAAATCTGGTAAAACATCCATATCTTTATGTAATGCCTTGTGATTATATTTTATGTATCCTTTGTCTGTATTTATAAAACCTGCAATGGCTCTGAGTAGCATTGTTTTACCTGAACCATTTTTACCATATATTCCATATATTTTACCAGATTCAAATGTATAACTGATATCATCAAGCACTTTTTCACCTTTAATTGACTTTGAAATAGATTTTACATATAAATTCATGGATATCATTCACCTCACAATATTTGTTTTTTTTCGCAAAGAAATTTACCTATCCACACCAAAACAGCGGATGATATAACTGAAATGAGACAGCTTGACTTAAAATTCAATAAATCTATATTGCTTGTAGTCCATTCGTAATTTTCTTCGACATAATATATAATAAGCTTGTTATGCCAATTAAATAAAGGAATATGTAGCAAGGAATAATGCCAAATTTTCCATATAACATTTCCCATTGAAAAATAAAATCCACACACCATTACTGGAATAAAAAATACAATAAATGCAACGATGTATCCTATAATTGAATCTTTCCAAAATGAAAACAAATAACTAATCATTTGCAAATGAAAAATCTCTATCAATAGCATAAAAATAACTTTGAAATCTTCTAAGCCATTAGAGGTATGCTCTACAAAAAGAAAAAACAAATAATCGGAAACAACTACAATACAGTCACGTAATATCATTTTTATTAATATATCCTTATAAATTATGTGTTTTTTCCCATAACGAGGAAGTAGAATTACCATGTTATCATTTGCATCATTAAATAAGTCCATTGTAAGATAACAAATCTCAAGGATAAACAAAATCGCAAAAAATGATAAAGATATAAGGTCAAACGAATGATCTATTAGTATTCCCCCAAAATATATTTGTGAACGTACTCCTTCTGTTATTGTAACCAGACTATTATGAAACCCCAAGTACACATTAGCATAAAAATATCTAATTACAAATGTTATAAGTGATACTAGTAAGCATTTTCCAACATTAACATTCAAAATTTTTTTCTTATATAACTTCATAATTTTTTATTTTTCTCTGTATAATGCCAATACTTAATCCAAAAATAAGCAATATCAGAACAATTTCTCCTATTATATTTCCATGAACATTAGGCATAATATAACCTTGTATAGAGAATTCATTTAGCCCAAAGACAGAAACAATCAAATTAAAAACAATATAGAATATAAACAAAGCACCAGGTATCTTTGCGAAATATAGAACTTTCATTTTGTTATAATATGAAAGAGCATAAGCTAAGATAGCTAATCCCGAGCCAAAAATTCCGTAATTAAAAATGTATATTAGATTATATAAAGTTGGATGTTGCAATCTCACCATATCAAGAAAATTGTCAGCGTTATATGATACCAAACCTATAGCGTAATCAGGTTCTCCCCAAGCACTGTCATATCCATGTATTGGATATGTCAAGTGGCATAATAATAAATTTATGAGCATTGGTATTGTTATTGTCAAAAAGGTTACAATCAGAATGCCAAATAATTTTCCTGCTAAATATTTCTTTTTCCCGATTCTTTGAATAAGTAGGATTGAACTATTGCTTTTTTCTTCTCTTATTAAGGAAAGTGATGCAATAATTGTTGCATAAACAGGCAATAACAGATACATTATATATGGAATATATGCCGCTTCAGTGCCCTGTAATACGAAATTTTCATTTGCTGAACGAATAAATTGATAACTTTTTCCTATATCATTTTTTACACATAAAATATACGAAGCAATATTTAAAATCATTAGAGCAATAAAAACAACTTTATATTCTGCACGATCAATACAATGTTTGATTTCTATAAGAACCATTTTTTTCATAATCTTTACCAAAAGGGCATAAACCCACGAAGAGGTTTATGCCCATCCCTTCTGTTATCTAAAATCTACATTTCCACTTACAAATGCAGTTGATAATTGAGATTGATAATTTTCCATTCCCATACCGACCTGTGTGTTAGTAGAATTATAACCGCTCTTGGTAAAGATTAAATTACAAGATCCTGTTCCAACACCCTGCTTATACTTATTAGATATTTTACTCTTGCTGTTATTGACAGCCCAGAAATTTGCGTAAGAGGTATTGGTAATTGCTGTTACCTCATTTGTGATGTAATCATCGGATGTTGTTTTTGCATGCATAGAGGTAAAGTTATTAGTCTTATTCAGTTTAAGTGCATAAGCGGTGTAAGATGCCGCCTGAGAATATGCTGCTGAAGAAAGAAATACACATCCTGCACAAAACAAACCAATACCTACTTTTGCAATCTTCTGTTTTAAACTTTTTAACATCATAGTCAATTCCTCCCAATCTTATTTTTTTAACTGCGTTGGTACTTTTGGTTCATACAACAAACCACGGCACAATGAATTTGCATTACTTCGAGCAATAGCAGTCACTGCCTGAAGTACGAGACGGGCACTTTTCTGGGGTGCCTTGTTTACTTGCTTATTGTCCATCGTTTTCACCCCCCCCCCTCCTTAATTGTCTGACAATTACAGACAACTTTATTTGTTTACCATGGTATGTGCTTAATATAACAGAGTATTTAATTTTTTCAATCCCTCTATGCACGAATGGTAGCCCAACATGCACGAACTGTTCTACATATAGGTATAAATCGAGTAGGAGGCGGTGACTAACCGCCGTCCTCTCACAGCACCGTACGTCAGACTGTCTAACAAATCCCTTTCTGCTATAATAGGTTTTGGTTCTAACAGTCCTAATATTACTATTTTTATATAATCATCATATGTACAATTTATTAGTTACTATATTCATAATAATTCAAGTTATATTGCAACTATTTAGCTGAATTTCTCTATTAATTCTTGTGTTGAAAACATGGTTAATAATCGCTTAAAGTTATAAGCGATAAACATAGAAGACGCTTCAGCGTCAACATTTTCTTTTCTCTTTCGCAGGAAAAAACTATAACCTAAAGACCTTTTTACTGTTCCAAAAGGATGCTCAACAATGCATCTTCTTTGTTTATAAGTTTCATTATTGCTGTAGGTTACTTCCTGAACATTTTCTAATACGTCTTCATGCTCCCATCTTTGGAGTGTACGTCCGTTTTGTGAAGATGTGCAATTATCACGATATTTACAGTTGTTGCAATAACTACATTTATACTTTCTATATTTCATCCCATTTTTAGAGGTGTTTTCAAAAAATTCCAGTTGTTGTCCAGCTGGGCAAATATAAATATCCTTTTCCGCATCATACTTGAATTTTTCTTTTCTAAATTCATTATCTTTAGTGCTATTATTTGCTTTCGCTTTCTTTATTAGAACAGTCATTTCGTCATCTACACAATTCTTAATTTCAGATGCATTATAATATCCCGTATCAGCAATAACAGTGCATTTCTCTGAACCCAGCAAATCAGTTGCATCTTTCGCCATTACATAGAGCTGATTTTGATCATTTATATCATTAGTAGTTGAAATGTCTATGACGAAATGATTCTGTCCGTCCACAACAGACTGGACATTATAGCAGATATCTAAAGAACCATTGTTTTTCATCCTTCGTGAATCTGGATCCGTAAGACTTTTTTGTTCAAGCCCTTCATCTGATAATTCCTGTTTTTGCTGAAGATACTGTTTTTTTAGTTTCTGATAATTCTCAAGTTTTTTCTTAAACTCCAGCTCGCACTGTGAGTCTTTTTCAATTGCCGTAAGATATGCTTTTATCTGTTCATCTGCATATGCAATCTTTTTATCTAAGCCACTTTGAGTAATACAGTTATGTTTACTGTTCTGCGCTCGAATTTTTGTTCCGTCAATAGCTATAAGCTTACCATCAATTAATCCCCAGCCTTTTAAAATAAGTGTTAAATTTCGTAGTGCTGCATGAAATGCATCACGATTATTCTTTACAAATCCAGCTATAGTCCCATGATCAGGTGTGATTGCATTGATAAGCCACATAAGTTCAAGATTTCGTTTGCACTCAATTTCTAAAGAACGACTAGATCTAATTTTATTAAGATATCCATAAATATGGAGCTTTAATAAATCTGAACGGCGATAAGGTGCCTGACCTCTATTAGTTCCACTGTATTCTTTAAAACCTAATTCTGTTAAATCTAGGGATTCAACATATGCATCTATTACACGTACCGAATTATCTTCATCTATAAGAGCATCTAATGATGTAGTAACCATTCTTATCTGATTTCTGTCTATTCCAACAATATATGCCATAATCATTCCTCCAGAATTCAATATCTTGTGATTTTATTATACCATATATGCTAATCGTTAGACAGTCTGACGTACCGTTCGGTATACGGCGCTTTCAATAGTTAACGTGCACAGACTGATAGGCTGTGGCTAAATCATAAAAGCCACTGTTTATCAGTCTTTCTTTATTCAGCGCCCAAATCACAGCTTTGTTATTGCTGATATACCAATACTTTCTGCGACTGTTTGCTATTGTTGACGCATAGTGTTCTGGGATTCCAAGTTTGACTAGATTTTTATATTTCGTTCTAGGTTTCTTCCACTGTTTCCATATACACATGCGTATTCTGTGATAGAGCCATCCGTTGATGTCATCTATGTTGCTCTTCATACTTGCAATTCCGTAGTAGTTAAGCCATCCCCTTGCATACACCTTGATTTTCTCAAGGCTTGGCTTGATTGACTGACATCGCTTACGGGAAGATAACTCCTTCAATCTGGACTTAAACTTCTTCCATGACTTCGAATGAACTCGGACATAAGTGCCTTTCCCGTTCCTTCCCAATGCAAAGCCAAGGAATTTAAAATTTCGGATTGCAAACACGCTGACAGTACGGCTCTTTTCTCGGTTGACTGTAAGTTTCAGCCTCTTCTCAAGATATTTTGTACTGCTTTCCAAGAGTCTCTCTGATGCTCGCTTGCTCTTTGCAAGAAGCACGATGTCATCTGCATATCTTATGCATGGAACACCTCTTTTCAGGAACTCCTGGTCGAACTCATTGAGGTAGACATTTGCCAGCAATGGTGATAGATTTCCACCTTGTGGTGAGCCTTCCTCTGTGTCAATGACCACTCCGTTTTCCATTACACCGCTTTTCAGATAGCGCTTTATCAACTGTACTACACGTTCATCTTTTACATTCTTCCGGAGAAGATTGATGAGAATTTCGTGATTAAGAGTATCGAAGTACTTTGACAAGTCAAGGACTACAGCAAATGTATAGCCTTGTTCTGCATACTCCTTAACCTTAAGTATTGCATCTTTTGCACTTCTGTTCGGACGATAGCCATAGCTACCATCTGCAAACAGCGGTTCATAGATTGGCACTAACTGTTGGGTTATTGCCTGTTGAAGTGTACGGTCTATCACTGTTGGTATGCCAAGCTTTCGCACACCACCATCTGGTTTGGGAATCTCAACTCGTCTTACTGGAGACGGAGTATACTTTCCACGATAAATGCGGTCAGTTATCTCTTGTTGATGTTCCTTTAGATATGGAAGAGCCTCTTCAATGGTCATGCCATCAATTCCCGGCGCTCCCTTGTTTGCCTTAACTCTCTTATACGCTCTGTTAAAGTTGTCTTTATACAGTATCGTTTCCAAAAGTCTCGGCTGTGCACTGTCTCTTTCTTTCCATATCCGATTGAATGACCTGGACGCTTTCACATACCCTTCATGTTCCGCATTATCTCTTTGCGAACAGCCATTGTTTTCAATGTTTTCTGCCATAGACGGTCATTACTCCTTTCTCGGTCATACTCAAGACTCCTACTGATTCGGTCCTTCACCTCTCGGCTACTATGACCTCTGCTGACTTCTATGCGTTCAGCATTGCTTTATGCAATGGTTACCTCTTTCAAGGCATACCGCACAGACCTCCCTAGGTACCACACGTTTCTTCCTCTCCATCCATCTGCCTCATTTATCATGCATTATTCCGTGTAGTTATTGGGCTTTAACATGGGTTGCTGTCTTACCCACATGCATGACCTCATATGAGATTTCTGTTCGTCAGACCAGAGATTTGCCCGTGAGTTGGTATATTCCTCACATCCAGCTTCCTTCAGATTCCATCTCACGATGGACACCCTTGCCTTCGGCTATATCCTTCCCACTACCGGGCGGATTCGGGACTTTAACCCGTTAGAAACGTGCGCCGCTAGGCGCACAACCGAAAAGATGGCAGATAGGTTAAGCACCTACCTGCCATCTTTAATCTATATATTTCAGAAATAATGATTAATTATTGTCAGTCTCATATATAGATTTATAACGCTCTCGATCAACTGGAATAATCTCATTATCATTAGCATCTTTATATGTAATAAACTCATCGTATTCTGTAACTGATTTTTCCTCTGAGACAGAATTAATAGAATACATATTCGAATCGTTACACATTACATTTGAATTTGGACCAGAAATTAGTAACGAACCATCCTCTTGTGCATATGCCAAAAAGATATAAATGGAATTTTCGGAAGGCAGTGAATCATTCTCAAACAGATAAATAGCATCTTGTTTTTCTGAAATTCCGCCTTGTTTAACAATAGGAATAGGTTTATCTGTAATAAGTTCACCTTTTATATTTTCGAGAACCTGAATAGTATAATTAGTGTAAGGCGAACCGACCTCCTTAGGATTTCCTTTTTCATCTTCAGTCGTTATAACATTTCGATACTCGGTTCCATCGCAACTGACAACCTTTGCTACAAATACGTAATCACAGATACCAACAGCTTCGCGAATGTTATCAGTATCATATACAAAAGATGCGTGCATCTGGTGGATTGGCAAGTTAGATACATTTGTATTCAGTTGACTTGCATTATTTTTGGATGCACATCCTGTAAAAAACATTCCTACGATAAGAACAATAGACAAAATACCATAGATACTTGATTTTTTCATAGCGTTCTCCCTCCCCTAATAATTATTATATGCGGCATCATATGAATCTTTATCATTTTGAGATAATGCCTGCGTACTAGTATGTCCCGTAATTGCTGCATCCATAACATCTGTTGAAGTACTGTGATCCAACCCTAATGCATGTCCCAATTCATGTGTCGCTACATTCTGTTTTTTACTATTACTATAACCGCTCATATAATAGGTATTGAGTTCAATTTTACCACTAGAATATGTCATGCCTGCCCATCCATTCGAAGCATTGACATCGCTTACGTATACATCTTCTACAACAAAAGCACTGTCTTTTCTGATTACTCCAGATTTATATGCATTCCATGTGGCAGCCCCAGTGTTAATATAACTCATGTAAGTGCTGTTTCCGTCATAGTCTAGATGTTTGCCAGAATCAACAAGATCCCATGTTTGTACATAAGCTTGTGCAAATGCCGTAATAGGAAATAGCATTGCTATAGCCATTAAAGTTATAATGCTATACAATAAATGATTTTTTAAAACAGATTTTTAAAATGCATACTCCTTCACTCCTTTTCAATCATGTAACAACGGTTATCTTCAATTATTCTTAAAGGTTATCTTTATGAAAATTGAAACGCAACACATACTAGTACACATTATATATCCTGTTAATATTCCTAAAGTACGACATCTTATCATCTCCACTCCATATTATAGATTCTCAGAATACTTAAGATGTAGTAGTATACCTTGAATATAACAAAATCTTTATACTTTTCAATACCTCTATGCATGAATGGTAGCTCACTATGCACAAACGGTAGCATATTATGTTGTGTACCTACTTTATTGATGATAAAATATGACGGAGAATGATTAAAGGAAGTGGTAGCTATGCTATATATTGACTCAATATGGGAATATATTGTTAATTTCTTAGAACTGGCATTGTTTATAATATTTATCCATAAAAAATTGCGTATTCGAGCAAATTATAAACATCAAGCAGTTTTGATGTTTCTTTTCGTATCATTTCAGTTTGCTGTGTTATGCACGCTGAATAAAATGGGAATATCATCCTACATCACTTTGATGTCATCTTGTGTTTTGGACATTGGATATGCAGTATTGTTCTATCGTGATAGTATAATTCGCCGTATCTTTTGGGGCTTTTCGTATTCCATCATTTGCTTAGTTGCAGAACAGATTTCGTTCTTTATTCCCGTTACTCTTTATAAAGGAGCGTCTCTGGAGCTATTATTAGGTGGAACATTACGGAAGCCATATACCATGTTATATTTGGCAATGATAGCTGTTTTTGTCTTGTTATTTCATTCTATTGGAAACAAAGACATATCTCTTTCACCGTTCCAAAAAGTTGCATATATTTTCATCGCAATTTCTGGACTTGCAATCGGGCACTACATATTAAGGCTGACTTTGGAATCTGTTGATAAATTTGGTGATTCATCCTTTTCAGCTAGGCTATCATTGGTTGACTTGTTTTTTATTATTTTATTTTTAGTATTGATGCTATACATATACCAGCTAGGTTATTCAAAAGAAGAAAACATACGATTACTGGAAGAACAAAAGATTTATGAGCTGGAAAGGACTGAGTTCAATAGCTTATCTGAGACAACTGAACGATTACGAAAAATGAAACATGATATGCAGATTTATGTGGATGCAATCAACGTATTAGCAAAAGACAAGAAATGGGATGAACTTATAGCATATACAGAGCAATACCATAACATTCTTGCAACTACGCAAAGTGCCATAGCAACGGGAAATATTGCTATTGACTGCATACTTACCGCAAAACTTGATTATGCTGAAAAACACGGAATTAAGACAGAATATTCTATTATGGCTCCTGAAAATTTTCCGCTTGATTCTGTTGAGCTTTCATCCATACTTGGAAATATATGGAATAATTCCATTGAAGCAGGAGAAAGACTTATAATCTCTGATCCAACCGAGCATCCATACATTTATTTTTATATTAAACCTTACCAGAATATGATACTGATTCACATTGAAAATAATTATGATGGTGTGATAAAAGGTAGCATTGATGGAGACATTTTGAGTGTTAAACAAGGAAAAGAACATGGACTTGGGATAAGACGAGTAAAAGAGCTTGTAGAAAAGGCAGATGGCGTATTGCAGATTACATCTGATAACAAAATTTTTTCCGTACATATTATGATACCGGATAAGGAGAATAACAAACTACTATGAAAATGAAAATAACCATACTTGAAGATTCTGTGATCGAATCAGAACGGCTGAAAAATGGAATAAGAAAATACGGGCAGCAATATGATTGGGATATTGAAATTGACGAATACGAATCGGGCGAAGAATATTTTTCAAAAAATTCTGAAGGCACAACTATACAGGCTTCAGCATTTTTCCTTGACATACAAATGGGGCAAATGAATGGAATTGAGGTTGCTAAACGCCTTCGTGAATCTGGTTATCAAGGTATTATTGTATTTTTAACAGCTTTTAGAGAATATGTATTCCGAGGATATGAAGTCAGAGCTTTAAACTACTTGCTAAAACCCGTCAAGGAAAATACTCTTTTTCTGTGTTTGGATGAAATCGCGAAGGAGTTATCTAATAATACCTACATATACCGAAACAAGCAGGAAATTGTAAGTATTCCCTATGCAGATATATTGACATTTTCGAGCAGATTACATTATGTGGATATATTGACCGTAGACGGCAAATGCTATGAACAAATGTCTACCCTAAATAAGATTATTGTCCATTTGCCAAGTGAATTTATCCGAACCCATCGTTCTTATATTGTAAATATGGCACATATCTATCGTATTACATCAGGAACGATTGAATTGTCAAATCATCTAACTACACAAATCGCACGTTCTTATTCCAAAGACGTGATAAGTGCTTTTGCCAAATATACAACAAGATTTGATACAAGCGGGGATTTTGAATGATTACGAAGTGGGCTACATCTATTGCTAATAAGTTAGCAGAACTATCCGGGGAGGATGTTTCTGCGGATCAATTAGAAATATACATATATGGCTTAGAATGTTTTTTGAATACTTTTATAACCATAGTGTTATTGTTCGTATGGGGAGTTTTATCACATACACTCGGCTATACCCTAATTTGGGTAATTACCTTTTCATTGTTACGACATTATACCGGAGGTGCCCATGCTCCAACGCAGTTAACATGTATCTTAGGCAGCTTTTTTCTCGGTTGTCTTGATAAGTGGGCTATAATCTATTTAAAGCCAACTGTACTAGGATATTTGATACTTGTCCTTATGTGTATATTATTTGCACCTATAAGTAACCATAAAATATGTTTAACCACCAAACAAAAATGGATACATAAACTTATTTCTGTGATAATTGTTAGCATTGGATTTCTGCTGTTTTATAAAATTGGAAACACGAAGATGAATACCACATTGTTTTATTCCTTTTTCTGCGTAATCATTCTTATGATAGTCGAAACAATTAAAAATCTAATGAGACACTTTAAATAGCAGGATGACTTTTCATAAATATTCAAAAAAGATAAAGAATTTGATGGTCTTTATCTTTTTTGAATTTAATTAGATTATCTAGCTCCTCTGTCTGATGGCGAACGATAGTTAAAATCTCTGTCCTGTTCCCGTTTCTGAACTTCTGCCTGTTTTTCTGCCAGCTTTCGATGGATTGAGTTTTCTCCATACTTGGAGTTCCATTCCTTGTTTGCTTTGACATAGGATTCATACTCGGACTTGCCTTGTTTATAGACTTGCAGGAACGCATCTACCGTTGGATATTTGTAATCCTGCACGATATGGGATAATCCCTGCTTCATAATCTTAATCGTTTCTGCGTATTTGTTAGACTGTGCCTGCAATTCCTTTCGTTTCTTTCCTTGGAATAATCCTGTACAGTTCTTCAAATCCTCGTCAATAAGGTCTTTTTTCACTTCCTGCGTATGAATGGCTCTGTTTTGTCGTTTAAGTTTCTCCATAATCTCTTCAAGTCGCATCTCATAATCGTGTGCCAGCTCAGACATTCTTGGTCTTGGCGGAATAACGGTCTTTTCTGCGGTAGTAGTAGCAGGTGCTTTGAATGGTTGGGTCACAGCAGGAATTGTCTGATTGTCTGTCTGTGTAACGGATGGAGCTGGTTGTTTCTCTTGTTTTTCATTTCTTCGCTCCATAAGGTCGGAGATTCTGGCTTTCTGTTGTTCCTGTTTCTGTATCAGCAACTTTATGAGTTCTTTTAACAGCTCGATTGCCCGAAAGATAATCATAAACAAAAGCTCCGGATGATTGCCATACTTGTGAATGGATTCCTTAATCGGAGTTGAAATCTGTTCCTGCTTTACCTTTAAGATTTCCTTTCGCTCCATCCCCGATACCAAAGCGTGATCCACAGTACGATTCCAGTCCTGTATGACCTTATTATTGAGTGTAATCTTATCTGCCTTTGGATTGTTCTTACCGATTTTCTTAGTGGCAAGATAGACATCCCCACGCTTGAATGCAGACAGCTTTTCTTTCTCATCTTTGACAAGTCCGTTGATGACATCGGTATAAAATACCTTGACCTCATCTAAGAAATGTTCCTGCTTAAAGCGAGCGTCCTTGATGGTAAACATCTGTCTTTCGTAGACCTCACCTTTCTTGATCACCTTACACCTTTTACGGATAGTTCCATTCTCGTCTAGGATTTCTTTCTTGGTACGAACATGATTACCTTTCTCATCATAGAACATATTTCTGGTGGCAATCTTTTCTATCGGTTCGTCAAGATAATTTCGTTCTGCAAAGATAAGATGGATATGATAATTCGTCTTTCGTTTGTTATGATGGAGTGCTGCAATACAATCAACACCATACCGACTTTTGAATTTATCCGTCATATATTTTAATAGTCCGTCTGGCGGATAATCCACAAAGGATTCCGGCAGGGCAATGATAAATTCTCTTGCTTCGATACATTTTCCCTCTGTACCGCTTTTCTTAAATTCTGCCTGATTGCACTTGGCAAGTTCTGTCCAAAATTTTCGGTCTGTGGTTTCATATACCGCATAGAGATTTTCCTGTTTTTTGTCACTGGAGATATAATAGATTCTTCCACGAACATTATGGAGCTTTGACATCTGCACAAATGAATTTCTTGGCATAGCGATTTCCTCCTTTCCCAGTTTTGATTTTGGAAAAGAGGACAGATAAGATAGATGAGATGTGAGTAGTAAACTTTCCCTGTGAGCGAGTGCATAGGCACTCGTCTTGCGAACACATCCGCCTTGTGGCGGCTAAGCCTCGCAGAGCGAAATACACAGAGTACAAAACGAAGTTTTGTGCGATGGGTGTATTTCGCTCTCAAACGCCGAGGGCTTGCTTATGAAGTTCACTTTTAGCTGTAACTGTTCCCTCAGCACCTAATTTTGTGCCTTTAATGGCACACTTTTTATGTGCCGTATCCGGCACTCCCTTTTCTTAACAGAAATGCTAGAAGATTGCTATGAAAATCAGCGAAACAATAGACGAATCCGTTAGCACTTTTGCCTTAACAATAGCATTGTTCTATTATTCAGACTTTTTAGCAAAAACCGTAGAAACAGTAGAAGTCTGCTATTAAAATCGAAAAAACAATAGCACGATTCGTTAGCATTTTTGCCCTGACAATAGCATTGTGTTACTTCGCTTACTTTTAAACTGTGTCTGGCAAGGAAGTGGTAGTAAAAGTTCCTATTAAATTTCATTTTTAATAGTGCATTGTTTTATTACATTTTGATTTTAATAGAGCTTTTTACTATTAACTCTTTGAAAATGTACCCCATAGATTGGACACTCAAAATCATAGTAGCGTACACTTTTTGTCATAGGTCGGACAGCTTTTTTCATAGCTACACTTGGTATGACTTCTCACAGCACTTTTTGTAAGTTGGGTGGACTTGTCCTACCAGTCGGCTTCACTTGGGTGGATGGTTGCACCCACTTCATTTTCTGGCTTGGGTGGACTATTCATAACACCTTTTGCATCTTGGGTGGACTTGTCCTACCAACAAGCTATAACTGGGTGGACGATTGCACCCATTCACATCCATCTTGTCCTCATTTTCCAAAAGTTCTGGTTGTATCTGAGGACTTGTCCGTGATATAATCTATTTGCGTGTAGGTATATCATGGCTTTTAGTCAGATACATACCAGAGGGATGGTCTTAGGACTGTCCCTTATTCATTTTTCATTGTTCCCTTGACCGCTTTTACTGCGTGTCTGTCTCGTAAATCCTTCCCCTCATTGAGAATCAGAAACTCGTCTAATCGTTCCCTGCGGATTAAGATTTTTCTTCCCACTCTAAGGATAGGCAGCTTTTCCCATTCCACAAGATTTCTAAGAGTGTTTCTTCCGATACCTGTATAGTCGGCAGCTTCTTCAATGGAGAGAGCAAACTTTAATTCTGTCATTCGATCACCTCATTCCTGCGTAGGATTACAAGTCTTGTATATCAGAGGATGTTCCTTTTTGAAGAAAGGATTAGCCTTTTTTAAAACTTGCGTTACGCAATTCTGATTAAAGTATATATCTTTTATAACGCTATGTCAAGCCTTACGAAATTCTATCATCTTTTATAGAATTGCGTATTGCAATATATCGTGTTATGTGGTATAGTAATGACATACCGAAAAAGGAGGTTCGCAAGTATGTTAAAAGATAAAGAATTGCGAAAGACAATCGGTAGCAGAGCAAAAAGCCGTAGACAGGAGTTAGGATTGAACCAGCCTTATGTCGCTGAAAAAATGGGCGTGACAGCCTCAACCATTCAGAGATACGAAGCAGGAACGATTGATAACACCAAGAAAATGACCTTAGAAGGTCTGGCAGATGCACTTCATGTATCTGTGGAATGGCTGAAAGGTGAGACGGACGAATACGAAACAGACATTACGGATAAAAGAGAATTACAGATTCGTGATGTGATGACTTCCATTCTGAATAAGCTCCCTTATGATATGGAACAGTCCGAAAGTGATTTTTCCAAAGACCTGCTACTACTGATGTTACGGGAATACGAGCTGTTCGTGGATTCGTTCCAGTTCGCTTGTAAGAATTTCAAAGGAAATACAGATAACAAAATGCTCGCCCAGACAATGGGGTTTGAATCCAATAAGGAATACAATGAGATTATGTTCCTTAGAGAAATCACCCACACCGTCAACGCATTGAACGATATGGGCGATATTGTAAGACTGTATTCTAAGAATCCTGAGACAGCGAAAAATCGACTAGCCAATCTTTTATCAGAAAAAGATCCCGATTCGGTATAGATAGGCAGACGGAGCTATGATATACTTACACGCAAGAAGCATTTCACCAGTTCCGATTGCCGATATCGAAAGGAGAAACGATTATGGCAAAAGGTTCTGTAAGGAAGAAAGGCAAGAAATGGTACTACCGCTTTTATGTGGAGGATGCAAGTGGTAACTTGGTTCAGAAAGAATTTGCAGGTACGGAGAGCAAATCAGAGACAGAGAAAATGTTACGCAAGGCTATGGAGGATTATGACGCAAAGAAATTTCTAGCCAAAGCGGACAACCTCACACTCGGACAGATGCTAGATGTATGGGCAGAGGAAGATTTGAAAACGGGTTCACTTAGCAACGGTACAGTCGGTAACTATTTACAGGCAGTAAACAGGATTAAACAACACCCAATCGGAAACAGAAAACTAAAGACAGTCACTTCGGAGCATTTGCAGAAGTTTATGGATTTACTTGCATTTGGCGGTGAGGAAGGAAATTTTAAGTCAAAGGGTTACACCATCGACTATATCCGTTCTTTCCACGCAGTCCTGCAACAGTCCTTCCGATTTGCAGTCTTTCCAAAGCAGTACATCACATTCAATCCAATGCAGTATGTGGTAATGCGTAGGAAAGCCGAGGAAGATGTGGATTTGTTTTCTGATAATGATGAGGATGCAGAGGTTATCAACCCGATTACACCAGAGCAGTATCAAACGCTTATGGAGTATCTGGAAGAAAGAAACAAGCCTGCTGTCCTGCCGGTACAGATAGCGTACTACACAGGTCTTAGACTTGGAGAGGTATGCGGACTGTCTTGGAGTGACATTAACTTTGAGGAACAGTATCTGACAGTACGAAGAAGTGTCCGTTACAACGGAGCAAGGCACAAGACCGAGATTGGTCCGACAAAGCGAAAGAAAGTCCGTATCGTGGATTTCTGTGATACGCTCGCTGACATCTTAAAGAAAGCGAAAAAGGAACAGAGAAAGCAGGTATTCAGTTACGGAGAACTCTATCAGAGGAACTACTACAGGGAAGTTAAGGAAAAGAATCGTATCTACTATGAGCTTTATCATTTGGATGGCACAGAGGACATTCCGCTTGATTACAACGAGATTGACCTTGTATGTATCAGACCGGACGGAGCATACGAAGCCCCTGCAACGGTTGAGACAGCTTTAAGGACAGCAAGGAAACGATTGTCGGAGCTTGATGATAATTTCCACTTCCACACCCTGCGACACACTTATACCACAAACCTGCTCTCAAATGGAGCAGCACCAAAGGATGTACAGGAATTACTTGGACACTCGGATGTAAGTACCACTATGAATGTCTATGCACACGCTAACCGAGAAGGTAAGCGAAACTCAGCCCGACTACTTGATAAGGTGGTTGGAGAATAAAATCGAATAAGAAAAACTTTCCCTTGTAGATACCTCATAAGGGCAAAAACAAGGGAAAAGGATACATATAGAGTGGCAAGGCATACCGCCAAGTCGCATAAAATAAGGAAAGTTGAGATTTTAGTTATACAAATTCAAATTTTTTTTCTAAAACATTCATGATTCCGTTCGAGATATCTGATAGGGCTTTATATTTTTTTATAAAAAATTTTATATCTAATTTTCGATTATCCGCATAAACACTATACTTTCAAGTATTTTGAAGTATAGAAAAAACTCATTTTACCACGAATTTACCACGATTGAATGAGCCTTGATATGACCTATAAAATAACACCCAAAAGACATCATTACACCTAAATGGTGTCTTTTTAAAAAGCAGTCAATCCTAAAACTAACTGCTTTGTGTATATGGATATGAAATTGTAAACTAGAAGCTGTTTATTTTTTCTTTTTAGGTTTTGGCGTTGGTAGTTCATCATACATCACATCAAATAACCCCGTCAGAAAATCTTTATTATCAACTTCTTCCACCAATAACATTTCTTTGGCGTTTTCGTATGGAATTTCATAAGTAACTGTCGGCATATAAGAAATTGCAGACTTTGTTGGTTTTACAAGTAACCTATCATCATATATACCGCCAACGATTTTTCCACGATAATAAATAATAAATTCTCCCATCATTGCACGATATGTTATTTCTTGTAATTCTGATAATTGTTCTAAAACAAATTGTAAATAATCTTTACTTGAAGCCATTTCCAACCCTCCAATCTTGAATTTTATTATTCCAATGCTTTCTTTAAGTCCAGAACAAATTGCTTTTGTTGTTTTTTCAAATAGGTTTTTACAAAAGGTTTCATAAACCACTTTTTAGGTATCACATTTTCTGTAAAGTCTATTTGTGTTTCATTCCCTTTGTCTATAAAAACACCAATCCAATGACCTTTCATGTTGCTATTCTCCATATCAAATTCCCAGCGTTTATATGGTTCTGCAACGGTAACGGTAAATGTAGTAGCATATCCATTTTTTGTGTATTTTTATAAATTATATATGTCTTTTTGACTATCTTTTTATATCTTCTTAAATGTCCGTAAAGCCTTATTTTATCGGCTCTACGGGCATTTTGCTTTTGTTGTAAACCTCACATATCTAGGTCTATCTTCTTATATTTTCGCTATCAAGCGTGGTTAAAATCGTGGTAAATACTTCTATGCGATTAGACGCTGAACCTCTGATTTTGCAGTATCTATGGACGCATGAGCATACCAGTTCATTGTGATACTGATGTTTGAATGTCCCATGATATACTGTAAATCTTTTGGGTTCATGTTCTTACTTGCCAGCCTTGTGCAGAACGTATGGCGTAGTGTATGCGGTGTGATATGTGGCAAGGGATTGTCCTTATGGTGCTTGTTGTATTTCTCTACCATACGGACAAAAAGCATATTGTAATCAATCGCAACTTTGGGCTTGCCTTTATGATTTACAAATAGAAAGTTGCCCCGTCCGTCTATCACAAATGGTTCTGCCTTTGGGCGTTTCTTCATAACCCGTTGAAATGCTTGTATCGTTTCTCTGCTTAATGGCACTTGCCTTGCTCCGCTTTTTGTCTTAGGCGTTTCAATATAGTAGCCCTGTTCCTTGCTCTTTAATAACTGGTGGTCGATAATCACAACTTCATTCTTGAAATCAATATCGGCTACTGTCAGTCCGCACAGTTCCGAGATACGAAGTCCTGTCTTTAACAGTATCAGCACATCATCATAATACTTGTGATACACATTGTCCGCCTTGATGAATGAGAGTAGGGCTTGTTCCTGTTCCTCTGTCAATGCGACTTTCTCTTTGGTATCATTTTCTATAACTTCACTTAACTTGAAATCAAAAGGGTTTTTCCTTACACAATCGTCTTGTATGGCGATATAGAATGACGCTTTTAACGAGCGTTTATGGTTGTTAATGGTGTTATAGGAAAAGCCTTTGTCTTTCATGCGTAACGCCCATTCCTTAGCGTCAGAGGGTTTTATCGTATCAATGCTCCTAGCACCTAACTTGTCCTCTTTCAATAACCGCATGAGCTGTTCCCGTTGTTTCTGTGTGCTCTTCTTCACGTTTGCCCTCTGTGTGTTCTGTTTGGCGTAGAGTTGGCAAAGCGTCATTTTCTTGCCTGTGCTGTCGATACCGTCCTCAATATCCCGTCTTATCTGCTGTTCCAGTTCACGAAGTGAGGGTTTTTCCCGTTTTCCCTTTGGTGTCGGGTCTGTGGGTGTCAATCTCCAAGCATACACATATTTTGTGTTTCCAAATGCGTCCACATATTTATATAAGTATTTCCCGTCTGTTCGTTGGCTCTCTCCAGTATGCAGGATACGTCCTTTGCTATCCCGTCTTTTTTCTTTCATGGTGTCTGCTCCTTTCCTTGTTGGAAAGAGCCTTGATATGACTTGTATTCATCATAACACATACAAGGCTCATTTGCATTAGATTGCGTCCAATTTGTCAATGACCTTTTCAAACTGTCGGCGTTTAATCTGTATGCGGTTGCCATTCATAATGAGCCAGCCAGCGTCCTTGTTTTCCTCTGCCAATCGTCTTAACTTGTTTTCTCCGATACGGAAATATTTTGACGCTTCTTCAATGGTAAGGGTGTATTTTTCCCATACGGGAATATCGTTGTTATTCATCAGATACCCCCTTTCCCATGTTTCGTGTTATATTGGATATAGGGGATAAGATCGGTGCGGTCTATCCTCTGTAAGTGGGCGGTTAGTTTACTGGAAAGGGAATTGCTGTATCTTGCCTTATCAAGCATAGTTCCCACTTTTTCCAGTCCACCTAATGCGTCATGTTCTTCCAAGAAGTAAAAACTTTTCACAGCGGAAATCACGCCACCCTCTGTGAGCCATTGCTGTGTTTCCTCAAGAGAATTATGTAGTTTCGGTACTTGCAGTTTTAAGACTTCCATAGCCCCTAAAAAGCGTTCCCAAAACCGACACGTTTTCCATCTGCTCTTATTACTTTCATTTCTGTTTGGCACGACAAAGCGTAGGTTGTTTGCCAATAGCCCGAAAGCCAGTTCCCCAAGTTCCAGCGGTCTGTCTTTGAATGTCATGGCAAAAGCATGAGCCTTATCATCTCGCAGTTGCATTTCTGTCCGTTTCCAACTGCCGACTTCATCAAGTGTCTTATTATGTTTTGAACAGACTTCCTTATCTTTGTCATAAAAGCGGTAGGACAATCCCGATTTACCAGCACCAATATAAACAGTCTTTGCAGTGTCGAAATCATCAAACTTGCTTTCGTCAAAGTGGTAGCCCTCACTATTAGAAATAAATTCCTCTTTTTCGCATTTCTTCTTTATCTGCTCTATGGTAAAGAATGGCTTTTCGTTCTTATCATCAATGGCAATATCAAGTCTTGTGAAATGGAAATTATCCAGTCCGTATCTTCGCTCACAGCGTCGGAACATATCCCCAAAGGTATAATTCCTACTGTCGAGAATACGGAAAATATCATCACAACCTCTGCCAGTCATAACAAGATAACAGCCTAGCCCCTGTGGGTTGTCCTCTGTCTTTCTTGCGTCCCCCGATACATAAATATCTCCAATCTGCCAGCGTGCCTGATAAGTCTTGAATTTTATCGTTGCTGGATAAACATTGAAAATGTCAGTCGGTAAATCTAAAATGTGCATGATTACATCTTCAGCGGTTGCCGTTTCAAATACAATGCTGATGTAATCAATCTTAACGGATAAATTTTTGTGTGTAGTTATAGTGCATTTCTCCTTTCGTATGCCCCGTTTTTTTGCGGGGTAAAAATTGTGTTTTTTCCTTTATTTATCACAGTTTCTAGGTACTATGACATGTATACGCAGGGCGGTGTTACATATACGCCCTTTATGAACGCCTAAAGGCGTTCCCTTTCTTCCTGTGTCTGATCCGTTCTTAACGCTCACGAGCCTTGTAAGGCTCGTGGCTAAACGGAACAGCCCCAGTCAGAAACCTTATTTTCGGTCTGATAGTCTATGCTTATTCATGCTATCAAAATGAAAATACATCTTTTCTATGCTTACTCAAGCGTGTGATTGACCCTAGCGTGCTTAATCACTCTATCTGATACGATAATAACGCCATTAGAATTACTTGTCAAGAAGTTTTTGTTGACTTTTAGATATATATTAAGTATGATATGCTTATAAATACCAAGAAAAGCAATGAAAGGAGTGTTTATACTAAGTCATGGAGCATTACGAAAAGAAAATCAGTTTCTTAGGAGAGAACATACAGACCATAAGAAAGCATAGAGGAATGAAACAACAGGAACTTGCGGACAAAATCGGTATCAATATGCAGAGCCTTTCCAAGATTGAACGTGGCGTGAATTATCCTACCTTTGATACGCTGGAAAAGATAATGGACGTGCTGGGAGTAACACCCAATGAATTATTGTCGGGAGAATGGAAGTATATTGACCACACCGAGCCCTATATCATGGATATTATCAAACGGGAACAAGACTTCAATGTTTCCTTAGATTACCTGTCTGAAAATGAATTTTTCGATGATGAAAAAGAATGCACATTTTACAAGGCATATAAACTCATACAGTATATCCATAACTACATTACCAATGAGGTTACGGAGTTGGAAGAACTTATGGAAATCAAGCAGTTGATACAGCGTCAAAAACTGGAACGCATGATAAAAGTACATAAGGAAATGCGAGGGTTAGACCGATACAGAGAACAGCCCAAAGAGTATAAATACCATGACCCTTATGATGATTGGATATTTCGTCAGCTTGCGGATATAGACAACAGAAACAACATTCCCGACACTTCTCCACAAGTAGACTTCAATGAAGCAGACTATGAAGATTATCTAAAGGCGAAATGGAACAGAGGTCTTTAATTTCCTCTTGCATGGAAGATACAGCAAACAAAAAGCCCAGTAAAGAGTGCAAAGCACCACCAATGGTGGCAAGGCTCTTGACAGGGCTTTTTCTTTTCTGTTGTGGGGTAATCAAGAGGAAGAAAGAAAAAGTGTGCATTTTTGTTCCATAAATGCTAAGGGTATGCTGATTTTTATTGTGGCGGATATATGGAACTGTTATAATATGGATATGAAGAAAGCGACAAATTTGAAAGTGTTAATAATTTTCAAACAGCCTCATTGCATGGAAATAAGAAACAGACTATCCTTAAAGTAGGAGGTGGCACAAATGGCAAATGAAGATAAAAAAGATTTTAATGCTATGTTGCATGATAGTAAGGATATGCCAAAATTTCAAATTATCATAGACCAGAAAAGTATTGAGAAATATGGTGGAAACAAAATGTATTTTGCTCCCCCGATTGACTATGACAAAGTAATGAAAAAAGTTCCGTATGGTAAAGTGATTACGGTTGGAAAAATACGAGAACACTTTGCAAAATTGAGTGGTGCAGATTTTACAGAGCCGATTACAGCGGGTATATTTGTTTCTATTGTAGCGTGGGCGAGTTATCAGCGTTCCGAAGATGAAACACCCTATTGGAGAACATTAAAAGCAAACGGAGAATTAAATGCTAAATATCCAAATGGTATTGAAGCACAGAAAGAAAAATTAGAAGCAGAGGGACATACCATTATTCAAAAGGGGCGTAAAAATATACGATACTATGTAAAGGACTATGAAAATTCTCTTTTTGATTTGAAATAGGCAAATTCTATTTCACAATTTCATATCTCTATACACAAAGCAGTTAGTCTTAGGATTGACTGCTTTTTTCATACCTAAATTTCAGATTGGAGTGATGAAATGGTGTTTGTTAGAGCTGTTCAGTAAGATTATCGGTGCATAAAATTTTATTGTGGTGCAGATATGAAAATGATATAATGTGGATATGAAGAAAGCGACAAACTTGAATTTGTCGAGCTGGTTAGTTCGAGATAATTTTGAGTTTGTTAAGATGTGGTGCACTTGATGGAATCACAGGTACGACATCATATTATGGAGGATGAAATAGATGATAGGTTTGATTGTTGCGAGGTCAAAGAATAATGTTATAGGCAAGAATGGTAATATACCATGGAAAATAAAGGGAGAACAAAAGCAATTTAGAGAGTTAACAACGGGTAATGTGGTTATTATGGGGCGAAAGTCTTATGAAGAAATCGGTCATCCGTTGCCTAATAGAATGAATATTGTTGTTTCCACCACAACAGAGTATCAAGGAGATAATTTAGTTTCAGTTAAATCATTAGAAGATGCATTATTATTGGCTAAAGGACGAGATGTATACATATCTGGTGGATATGGACTATTTAAGGAAGCTTTGCAAATAGTAGATAAAATGTATATCACAGAAGTAGATTTAAATATTGAAGATGGAGATACATTCTTTCCAGAATTTGATATCAATGATTTTGAAGTTTTGATAGGGGAAACACTTGGTGAGGAAGTGAAATATACGAGAACATTTTATGTAAGGAAAAATGAATTGAGTAGATTTTGGATTTAGGGTGTTTTCATAAATATATTGCTTTTTATGCATATATAAATTGTTGTAAGACAAATTCCAGTTTGAAAAGGGGAAATGAAAAAGTGGCAATTTCAAATATAAATACAATTATTAGTAATGATATTCAAAAAGTTTGGAACATTGTTTTAGCTGTTGATAAATATAACTCATGGCGAAGTGATTTGAGCAAAACAGAAATAATAAATGACAAACAATTGTATTTGAAATTATATATCCTTTTTTTTCTGGTGAAATATTTATTATTTCTAAATCTTCAAGATATTTTATGGTTTGCATCAGATTATACGGATTCAAGGAAATTTTATCGATAATCTCAGAAAAATATTCTAAATTTTCATCATTATTAGTTCTTGTCAATTCTTGAAGGAATAAAATACCTTGTTCTCGATCTTTAAATCCATTTAATGAAACAGAAATGCAATGTCTTATATTTAAATTAACAATACTGTATAACAATTCGGAGGTTTTGGCAGTCAAATAATCTGTATTAAATACACATACTATTATAGACTGATTTATTGATTGTTGATTTACAGAATACTTAATGTATCTTTCTATAAAATTTTGAAATGCTTTTCCTGAAAACTGAAAGTTATCAATTATTATGGCATTTTTGCCTTTTGAAAGCTTTTCAAATAATATATCCTCATATTTATTTAATACTTCTTGTAAATCTTCTTCGGTTATGCTATTCATAATTACTCTAAATAAACTGGTTGCTTTTTCAATAATGTTATCTTCAGATAAAAATTTTTTCCTCGAGGAAATAAATATTTTCTCTTCTAATAAATCTAATATTTCATCACTTGGCATTTCATAAAGAAATGCAATAAGCTCCTTAATATAATAATGAGAAGAGTAATTCTCTTGGGCAGAGAGATTAATAATTTCATATCCTTTCCTTAAAAAGATATTTTGGCACTCTGTTATTACTCTCGTTTTGCCAGTCCCACTACTTCCAGATATTACTAACCCTGAAATATAGGGATTGTTTATTAATATCTCTTGTACATCATCCAACAAATTTAAATAATAACTCCCTATTAATCTAGTTTGTCCAACCCAATTACATTTTACAGAAATCTTTTTGGACTCCCACTCAAAGCATTTACCATTTCGTGCACAAACAAACAATATATGGAAACTTGGAAGCTTTATAATAGGTTTATAAACTATTTGTCTCATATTTAAAGATACGGAACATCCTTCACCTTTTTTTAAACAAGTATGATACCATCTTTTCTTATCAGAGCGTATTGTTTGAAAAAAATATTCGAAATAAAATCGATCAGGATCGTCATCAGCAAATTCAATATAAACATCAACTTGATCTTCATAAAACGCATTGTTTAAGCAAAAAGTCAAAGAGAATGTTTCATTATAATAAATTTTATCAATCGATTCATAATTTACAAAAACTTCTGAATCATCATAGATTCTAGAGATTCTATTCTGAAAAAAATAAATATTAATAAATGAATTTTGGTCTATGACTGATTTGCGATTACTCATATATTTAATAGGAGAGTATCGTGCAGGAAGTTTTGATGCATAAGAGCATATAAGTTCATCAATATTTTCACCATCAAAAAAACGAACGGTTTTATGCGTTTTCTCTCCATAAGCTAAAATCTTATCTTTGGCAAATCTATTTATGTTGGATCTGCTAAAAAATAAAATTTCATTTACTTCATATATTTGTGCCATAACAAGCGTTGGCGCTAAAATGTTCATTGCAATTGTATTTGAATAATTTTTGCATTCAGCCCATAGATTTTGATCCGATAAATGCAACCAAAAGTCTCTATTATGATCATGACTCCCTCCTGTCTCTCTCCATTTTTTTCCATACATTAAATATAATAAATATCTTACTAATTTTTCAAACTCGCGTCCATTCCCCTTTTCCTTGCCATTTTTATCTTTTTCTATAAATTTTTTCCAATATTCATGTGATAATATTGCCATTATTTTCCTCGCTATTTTTATAATTTTAAATGATAATTACCTATTATCCGTATAAATACCACCGCTGCCGAGATTGATTAAAGGTGCAAAATAAAAACAAAGCATATCCCCCGAAGGATAATATGCTTTGCTCACATAACTAAATATTAAAATTATTTCTCGGATGTTTAGTTGCCAAAATACTTCGTTGTTTAGCAAGCGCAACGTGAGTATAAATCTCAGTGATGTTGATGGAGCTGTGCCCCAGCATTTCCTGAATATAGCGGATGTCCACATCAGCTTCCAGCAGACTGGTTGCAAAAGTATGTCTGAACATATGTGGAGTTATGTGTAGATCGATTGCGGCAAGAGCGGTATATTTATTTATCATTCTGCGGACAGTCTGATCGGTCAGTGACCGACCGGATTGATTTGCAAAGAAGTGATTGCAATTCATTATCTCGGAATGAAAATCAACTTCATATTTGTTCAGTATACTTATGACAGACGGATTTCCTATCTGAAGTCGGCGCTCTTTATCACCCTTGCCATATATAAGGATGCTTCCATCGTACAGGTTGATATCGTTGACTTTCAGCGCACAGAGTTCAGAAATTCGCATGCCGGTTGCAAATAAAAGTTCAATAACGGCTGCGTCTCTCAGAGAATTCCTTCTTTGATAGATAGTTTTGGCACAATTAAGCTGTTCATAAATGGTGGACAAAATTGTTTCAACGGTGTGAAGTGGAATGGTCTTGGGTAATATTACGGGCTCTCGAAATTTGAGCTGCAGTTTATTGAACGGATTTCTATCCAGGATTTCCTTGTATTCAAGATAGTGAAAAAATGCTTTTGCAGATGCAATTTTACGTTTTACGGTCTTGGGCTTGTATTTATTATGAAGTTCACCGATGTAATCCTCCAATATACTGGTGGAAACGTCGGTGATGTCAGATGAGCAAAGATAGTCTGAGAATTGCTTTAGATCGATCTTATACGCTTTCAGAGTTTTTTCATCAAGGCATTTCTGTTTACCACAGTATTCCAAATAGTTTTTTATCAATGTTTGCATGTTGTCCATAGTTGATCTCCTTTGTATGTATTTGTCAGAATTATATGGTACAGGAAAAAAGTAGGAAAGTAATTGAGACTGCTAAATATGGCGTAAATAATAAAAAATACGGGAATCAAGTAGTACTTAAGGTGTAACTATGATAAAATTATTATGGTAATTGTGAAGATATCAAACATGTTCGTGAAGATGGAAGTGAATATTGGAGTGCGAGAGAACTTGGCCCGGCACTTGATTATGTACAGTGGAGAAATTTTGAAAAGGTAATAAAAAGAGCGATGATTGCATGTGAGAATAGTGGACATAGGGTTTCTGACGATTTTGCTGAGGTCAGCAAAATCGTTGAAGCAGGAATTACGTCGAAACCAACAAGAGATTACGAATTATCCCGATATGCATGTTATTTGGTAGTACAGAATGGAGATCCACGTAAGGAAGTCATAGCTTTAGGTCAGACATATTTTGCAATACAGACATACAGACAGGAAGTCGCTGATCATTTTAATGAGTTGGATGAGGATAATAGGAGACTGGTGGTTCGGGGCGATATCAAGCAGTGGAATCAGATGTTGGCAGAGACTGCTCATAATGCTGGAGTAATAACAAATGAAGAATTTGCTTTTTTCCAAAATGCAGGTTATATGGGTCTGTATGGAGGACTTGATGTAGACGATATCCATTCAAGAAAACAGTTAGAAGTTGGGCAAAAAATACTTGACTATATGGGAAGTACGGAGTTGATCGCAAACTTGTTTCGTATATCTCAGACAGAAGAAAAGTTGAGGAAAGACAAAATACAAGGCGCTGATAAGGCAACATCAGTTCATTATAATGTTGGAAAAGAAGTGCGCACAGCCATAGAAAAGATTGGTGGCACGATGCCTGAAGATCTTCCAACGCCAGAAAAAAGTATTCAACAGATCGAGAAAGAACAAATGGAACGATTAAAGTTGAAGGCGAAGAAAGGAAAGCTAATGCTTGATGAATGAGCGCTGGACTATTTGGCGATATTGGAAAGCACAAGCATTATATGTCCTGACCAGACATTTACCCAGAATTTACTTTCAGATGGTGTTGACATTTACAGAAATAAGACTAGTATATGTTCGATATGAAGTATGATATGGGAGGACAGATATGGGCAGTTATGTAATATCGGACATTCACGGATGCTATGACGAGCTGATCCGGATGCTTGAGAAGATAAATTTAGAAGACAGTGACACTCTGATATGTGCCGGGGATTATGTGGATAAGGGGCCAAAGAACGCTGAGGTGCTGGAATGGATAATGAATGTTCCGCCAAATGTCATTCTGCTACGAGGCAATCATGATGAGGACTTTGCACAGAATATAGAGGCGATGAGGATCATCAGCTACAAAATGGATCTTGACAGGGATAGCCTGCAGGACACGAAAACTTTGTACCGGTCGATGAAGAAGCTTGCGAAAAAAGATTCCAGCGTAAAGTTTGACCGCTGTGAGACGGTATATGAGCTGATAGAATCCGGATATACTTTCTCGCGGTTATGTGCAGTGGCGGACCTGATAAAGAACATGCCGTATCTATATGAAACGAAAGTGTCTGGCAGAAAATGCATAGTAGTTCATGCCGGATACATCAGGAGACTTGATACGCCGGAACTTAAGACCAGGTACAGCTCAAGGGAAGAGTTCTATATGAACGCCAGGGGTGATGGATTTACAGATGGCGGCATCATGCACGGCATGGTAGTGGCGGGGCATACTCCAACGATCAAAGAGGAGGAGTTTGCATATAATGATGGATGGGTATTTCGAAGGTATGACGAGGAGCGGGACTTTTTGTTCTATGACATTGACTGTGGATGCTGGATGAGATATACAGGGAAAAAGAACGCAAGACTTGCATGTTTCAGGCTCGAGGATGAAAAGACGTTTTATGTGTGAGGTTGTGAAGTCCTGAATTAGTGGACTTCACAAATTTTTCACAAAATTTATTAGCACTCGGTGTTGACGAGTGCTAACAGAAGTGGTATAACATAATCAGTCAAAGGAAAGAGCTTCTAAATAGAAATTAACGATAAGCCTTGAAGCGATCCTTTGAAAAGAAAACGAAATTATTAACATGTATATACCTGATGCGATAAAGGCAGAGGGGATAGATATTGGAAGGAGAGATGACTTATGTTAATGCCTAGTATTATTGGAGATAGCTTTTTAGATGATTTCTTTGGATATCCTGAGAGGACTTATACAGCACCAAAGCAGACGCAGATGAATGGATTTATGCAGGCTGATGTAGCCGAGAGCGAGGATGCCTACACAGTTGAGATGAATCTTCCAGGAGTTAAGAAAGAGAATGTGAAGATAGAGCTCAAGGATGGATATCTGATCGTGAACGCTTCTACAAAGAGTGAGACTACAGAGGAGGATAAGAAGACAAAGTACATCCGCAAGGAGCGTTACAGTGGCTCAGGCAGCAGAACCTTCTATGTTGGCAAGGATCTGACTCAGGAAGATATCAAGGCCAAGTTTGAAGACGGAGTGCTTAAGCTCACAGTTCCAAAGATTGAGAAGAAACCGGAAGAGCCAAAGTCAAAGTATATAACAATTGAATAACATACGATAGACAGATTACTTTCATTTGTATATAAAAGTCCGGCACAGGAACCTCCCTCCTGTGCCGGATTTTTTGTGGCATCATTGTTGATTGACAACCTTAACTCACAGATTATAATGGGAATAAGCATAATTACAAACAAGACAAGGAGATGTATGACATGAGATACAAGGCAGCGATATTTGATATGGATGGAACAATACTCAATACTCTGGAGGACCTGACAGACAGTACAAACTATGCACTTGCTCATCATGGATTCCCTGAGAGAACTATAGATGAGGTTAGAAGATTTGTTGGGAATGGCATACGAAAGCTCATTGAGAGAGCTGTGCCGGCGGGAACTGATGTGGCAACTATAGATAAGGTGTTTGATACATTTGCTTCTTATTATAAAGAGCATAGTGCCATCAAGACCAGACCATATGACGGAATACATGATGCCATCGCAAAGCTCAGGGCAGCAGGTGTGAAGACTGCGGTCGTGTCCAACAAGGCGGATTTCGCAGTCCAGGATCTGTGTGTTGACTATTTCCCGGGAATGTTTGATTTTGCACTTGGCGAGAAGTCTGGCATAGCAAAGAAACCGGCACCTGACATGGTGGAGGAGTGCCTCAGAACGCTTGGTCTTGAGAAGAAGGATGTTGTATATATAGGTGACTCTGATGTGGATCTTGCCACAGCAAGAAATTCTGGAACGGATGTCATCATGGTTGGCTGGGGTTTCAGGGATGAGGAGTTCATCATGAGCCTTGGAGCACCATTTGTCATTCATGAACCACAGAAGATAGTTGACATAATACTGGGAGAGTAGCGGATGCTGACTTATTCATTTGATGACAGGGGGATGGATTTCCTCTATGAACATTTGTACAAAGAGATAAAAAATGACATATTAATGGGAAATCTTAAAGCCCATGAGAAGCTGCCGTCAAAGAGGGCACTTGCAGCTCATCTGAATGTGAGCGTGGTCACTGTGGAGAATGCCTACAGCCAGCTTCTTGCGGAGGGGTATATTTATTCCAAGCCGAAGAGCGGGTTCTATGTGTGTGACGTGAAGGCCGAGGATGCGGATGTTGTGGGAGTGCGCAATGCCTACTATGCCAGTGAATATAAGGGTGGTACAGAAGGTTCCGTAATGAAAGATAATGCAAGGCAGAACATGACCTCAGATGAATCGGACGTTGCATACTTGCGCGGAATACGATCGGAAGACCATGTGACAGAGCATTCTCATGTGATCAGGGAACACGCAGAATCCCCTGGCCAGAACAGGTTCTTTGCCGACTTTGTAAACAATTCCACCCTCAGTGAGAACTTCCCATTTTCGACATGGACGAAACTCATGAGGGAGACGATGATGGATGACCGGGAAAAGCTTATGAAGAGATCACCGTCTGGTGGTATATTTGAACTCAGAAAGGCCATTGCGGATTATCTCTATCAGTTCAGGGGGATGTCTGTAAGCCCGAACCAGATCATAGTCGGCGCGGGAACGGAATATCTGTATGGTCTTATCATACAGCTTCTCGGCAGGGACAGCGTATACGGTGTGGAGAATCCGGGATATCAGAAGATACAGCACATATACGATGCATATCAAGTGAAATGCTGTTATATAGACATGGATGAGAGCGGTGTCAACATAGATTCGCTAGAGCGGTCCGGGGCTGATGTGGTGCATATATCACCGTCACACCATTTCCCTACGGGAACTGTCACTCCGGCGAGCAGGAGATATGAACTGCTGGGCTGGGCGGCAAAGCAGGAGGGCAGATATATCATAGAGGATGAATATGACAGTGAATTCCGTCTGGTGGGCAATCCGATCCCAGCACTTCAGAGTATAGATGCCTCAGATAAGGTCATATACATGAATACATTTTCAAAAAGTTTGTCATCAACCATACGAATAAGCTACATGGTATTGCCAATACCGCTCATGGTAAGGTATAATCATGTACTAAGCTTTTATGCGTGTACGGTGTCGAATTTTGATCAGTATACACTCACAAGATTTATCCAGGAGGGGTATCTGGAAAAGCACATCAACAGGATGAGAAAGTTTTACAGGAACAGCAGGGACAGGATACTTGGTTGTATCAGGAATCATAGGCTGTATCCACAGGTAACGATAAAGGAAGAGAATGCAGGTCTTCATTTCCTTATGGAGATCGACACGTCATACACGGACAGAGAGATGGTGGACAGGGCTGCCGCGGCAGGAATCAACATATCCAGCCTTAGCCAGTACTGCCACGGAAAAGAGCAGGAGGACAGCCACACACTGGTTATCAATTATTCGGGCATAGAAGAAGACATAATAGAGGAAGCCTGTGACAGACTTCTTGAGAGTGTGGTGCGCTTGACGACATAGCATGCAGACGCCGCGCGGAGCGCATTTCATGCGTTTGCAGGAATTTTTCGTAAGGAGGACAACGGATGAAGATATCATTTGATTCACTTGAGGAGCAGAATATTCAGAACTTTAAGGGTGGCGAAGGCGTATTCAAGCCACGCATGCACGTAGGCAATTACAACAAGATCATGAGGGCAACACTTCCAGCCGGAAGTTCTATAGGACTTCACACACATGACACCAACAGCGAGATCATATTTATCATCTCAGGAGTTGGAACCATGGAGTATGACGACACCATGGAGATACTCAATCCGGGCGACTGCCATTATTGTCCGCCGGGACACAGCCACAGCCTGAAGAACAACGGCGATGAGGATCTGGTGTTCTATGCTGTAGTGCCAGAGCACAATTAGAAGAGAATAATATAAGAAAATAAAAAAGAGGTTCTCCCAATCAATGTAATTGGAATATATCTGGAATTCCGGGTGCGCATCAGAACGTGGAGACCTCTTTTTTATTTGTTATCAAGTGATTAACTTGATATATATGCGTTAATTCATGTCACATCTAGAAAAGCCTCTGATAAATGTAACAGTTTTAGTGAAGATTTCAGATACTTTTAATGTTTCGATAGATCAGTTGATACTTGGCAGAAACAGAGAGGTGGGGGCCTTGGATAGTAAACATGTAAGAGAGGGAGAACAGTGTAAAGAAGCAATAATTCATAGAATGCTAAAATTAAATTATTTTGATGGTGAAAAAAAGATAAGAAAGGTGCTAACTTTATAATACTATCACTGGATAGACTGTTTTATCGCAGTTTACATAAATTTTACGTGCCTGCATATTGAAAAATACGATACAAAATGCTAGTATAATAGCAAATTTATGGTGATGGAATTTAAGCTAGTAGATACACAAGAAGTGTGTCTGCTGGCTTTTCTTGCTTTTTACATAGATTTTACATTTCGTTTACTGCATGTGGATAGCGGCACTTTCCTTATGTGGATATGCTTGTTTAAGATGAGATTTACATAAGGAGGAAAGAAACACAGTGGACGAAAGAGTTAAGATAGTGTTTGGATTGCTGGGAGGACTTGCCATGTTCCTATATGGAATGAACAGCATGAGCGATGCACTCCAGAAGGCAGCAGGAGAAAAGATGAAGAGGATATTGGGATTCCTTACCAAGAATCCTTTGATGGGAGCTTTGGCGGGGGCACTTGTAACCGCAGTTCTCCAGAGCAGTTCGGCGACCACGGTCATGGTCATCGGATTTGTAAGTGCAGGACTCATGAGTCTGCCACAGGCTATATCAGTAATATTTGGAGCAAATATAGGAACGACCATGACGGCACAGCTTATGGCGTTCAAGATCAGTAATTACATATATCCGATCATATTCATAGGCTTCATTATGAACTTTGTGTTCAAGAAGGAAAAGATCAGAAATGTTGGTATGGTCATATTCTCATTTGGACTTCTCTTTGAAGGTATTGAGGTCATGGGTGGTGTTATGAAACCACTTGCCAGCAGTGCGATATTTGTGGATCTGATGGGCAAGGTGTCAGAGATACCGGTTCTCGGAGTTGTACTTGGTGCAGTCATGACCTTGGTTGTACAGAGTAGTTCGGCGACCATTGCGGTACTTCAGAACTTTGCGTCACAGCCTGGACCTGACGGAATACACAGTGTCATAGGTCTGGCAGGGGCGATACCTATCCTTTTTGGAGATAACATTGGAACAACCATCACAGCGCTTCTGGCATCCATAGGACAGTCCAAGAATGCCAAGAGAACAGCCATCGCGCACAGTACATTCAATATCACAGGAACCATACTTTTCATGTTCCTTATAAGACCGCTGGCTGCATTTGTGCAGTGGATATCACCAAAGGGCGATGAACTTGACATCATATCAAGGCAGATAGCAAATGCGCATACCACGTTCAATGTGGCATGTACACTTATCTGGCTGCCTCTGATACCTGTTATGGTGAAGATAGTGAAGTTTATCATCAGGGGCGAGGACAAGAAAAATTCAGAGGGCTTTGTAGCCAAGTACCTCGATGATAAAGCTATGTCACAGCCTGCGGCAGCTATCTACATGGCCGCAAAGGAGATATCAAGATTGTCTGTTCATGCGGGCAAGATGATAGGGGCTATGAGAAATGCTATAGAGAAGAGAAATATTACGGATATCCGTGACAAATATGTGGATGAGCATGATAAGGTCAAGGAGCTTCAGGATATAATAGTTGATTTCATCACAAAGCTGATATCAAGCGGTAACCTTACTGAGAAACAGGCAGAGCAGGCGGCAGGACTCATGGTAGTCAGCAACAATATAGAGCGTATAGCAGACAGGTGCGATGAGGTGGATGGTCTGTATAAAAAGATCCTGGACAATGGACAACTGCTGTCGGATGCTGCGATAACTGACCTGACAGCATGTATGGATATGACAGAGAAACTTTTCAGTGAGTCAATGAATGCGATAATTACGGGGGACAGCGAAACTCCTGACAAGGTTGCCGCAGATAAGAAGAAGATAAGAAAGCTCCAGAGACAGGCAGGTAAGGCTCATCTCGCAAGAGTCAAGAAAAACACCTGTGTGAGAAGTCTGACAGCGGATTATTCAGCACTCCTTTACAGCATGGATCGTATGGCGGACAACTGTATATCCATTGCGGAAGAGGCAATCGACGATTTCACATTTGACAAACTTGATATAGAGAATATGGATAGCGACAGTGAAGTCAAGGTGAAGGCAGGTGCTCAGGCATGACAAAATACAAATGTGAAAGAACGTATATTGACAGGCATATAGACAGAAACTGCAAAAGGGCTGGATACTGGAAAATGGTGGGCAGATTTCTTGCAATGGCTGCACTGGGTTCTCTGCTGCTTACAGGATGTGGCACCAAAGTGGACGTTCCGGATATGTCATCCATGGGTACAATAAACGTGGTTTCCAGAGAGGAAGGTTCCGGTACTAAGACGGAATTTGACAATCTTGTAGACACCGATGCGACGGGAACCAACACTGTTGCAGATTCCACAGACAATGTTATATCGCAAGTAGCCTCTGACAAAAATGCGATAGGTTATATAGCATATAGTGCAGAAAATAACAGCGGCGTAAAGGTGCTGGATGTCGATGGGACAGCTCCGGATACGGCATCCGTAGAAAAGGATAAATATTCTCTGTGCAGGGATTATATATTGGTATACAGTGGGGAACTGTCAGCCGTGGCAAAGGACTTTATGGCTTATGTGAAGTCTGCAGGGCAGGCTGTGGTTGCGGATTATTGTGTTCCTGTAAAGAAAAGCGAGACATTTCTGTCAGACAAGTCTGGTGGTACGGTGGAGATACATGGTTCCACATCGGCAGCTCCGATTGTATCTAAGCTGGCAGAGGAATATATGAAGATCAATCAGGCAGCGAAGATTGTAGTCACAGAGTCGGATTCGACACAGGGACTCAATGATGCACTTCAGGGCAGATGTGACCTTGGAATGTCATCCAGAAGCCTTCAACCATACGAGAGCGAGCTGCTCACGTCATATGTATTTGGACGTGATGCGATTGCTGTGATCGTAAACAGTGAGAATCCGCTATCTGACATATCGGTGGATATGCTGAAGAAGATATATGACAAGAAGTATACAGAGTGGGGAGATTTAAAATAATTTCATGAGGAGAGCTTTGCGTGAAAATATAATGCGGCTGCTCCTTTAAACAGGAGGATAGTCATGCTGGCTATCCATCTTGTTATATATGTAAAGAATAAAATAGATAGAAAGAGGACAGGCAATTGGTAAACTGGCTGATCAGATTAATAAAAATAATAAAGAACAGAAAAGGAGAATATGAAGAGATGGCACAGGAGACAAATATAAGTACAATAAAGGGCGTATACGTCAACAGAGAGATTTCATGGCTCAAGTTTAATGAGCGTGTGCTGGAGGAGGCACAGAATGAGAATTCACCGCTTTGCGAGAAATTGTCATTTCTGGCAATATATCAGTCAAATCTTGATGAATTCTTCATGGTGAGAGTTGGTTCTCTGGAGGATCAGAAACTTTTGACCGGAGATCAGAGGGAGAATAAGACAAAGCTCAGTCCACAGGAGCAGATTGATGCTATCCTTGAGAATGTCACAAAGCTCAATGCGATCAAAGACAACATATATGAGAATCTCATGAAAGATGTTGAGCCGGAGGGCTTTAGACTGGTACGATATGCAGACCTGTCAAAGGCTGACGCAAAGTATCTTGACAGTTATTTTGCGCAGGAGATACTTCCGCTGCTATCAGTGATGATCGTTGGAAGAAAACAGCCATTCCCATTCCTCAAGAACAGAGAGATATATGCCCTTGCCATACTTGAGAGAAAGGGCAAGAAGAAACTCGGTATCATACCTTGCGAGAGCGGAATGCTTCCAAGACTTGTCGCACTTCCGGGTGTGCCGGGAACCTATATACTTTTGGAGGAGCTTATCCTTCACTATGCTCCAGGGCTTTTCAAGGGCTACAAGGTTCAGGAGAAGACCCTCATGAGGATCACCAGAAATGCCGATATCGACGTGAGCAAGGTGTATGATGAAGACCTCAACTATAGAGATCAGATGGAGCAGGTTGTTAAGCTTAGAAAGAAACTTGCTCCGGTCAGAATAGAATTTACAAGAGATATATCACAGAAGATGGTGGGCGAGGTGTGTGATTACTGTGAGCTTGACGAAAAACATGTATTTTATTCAAAATCTCCGCTGGATCTGTCATTTGTATTCCAGATACAGGATAAGCTCAGGGACAGACAGGAGCTGTTCTTTGAGAAGAGAGTGTCACAGCAGTCACCGGATCTTGATGTGATGAAGCCACTTATACCTCAGATACTTGAGAAGGATGTGCTTCTCTCATATCCGTATGAGAGCATCAGACCGTTCCTGAATCTCCTTCAGGAGGCAGCAAGAGATCCAAAGGTAAATGCAATCAGGATGACACTTTACCGTCTGGCAAAGAACTCCAAGGTGGTGGAGGCTCTTGTTGAAGCTGCTGAGAACGGTAAGCAGGTTGAGGTACTTGTGGAACTCAAGGCAAGATTTGATGAGGAAAATAACATAGAGTGGAGCCGTACCCTCGAGGACGCGGGCTGTCATGTTGTGTATGGTGTGGATGGTCTCAAGGTACACTCAAAGCTTTGTCTTATAACCAGAAAGGATGGAGGCAGGATCCAATACATAACACAGATAGGAACGGGCAATTACAATGAGAAGACATCGAGACTCTACACAGATCTGTCACTTATGACTGCAAATGAGGATATTGGTAAGGATGCCATGAAAGTGTTCCAGTCAATCCTCATCGGCAATACAGTCAGCCATGCTGATCACCTGCTTGTGGCTCCTGAATGCCTGCAGGCTCCGGTCATCAAGATGATAGATGATGAGATAACCATAGCAAAGGATGGTCAGCCTGCGTATATCGGTGTTAAGATCAATTCTCTCACTGACAAGAAGATCATCGACAAGCTGGTTGAGGCATCGAAGGCGGGAGTTAAGGTTGAACTTATAGTAAGAGGAATATGCTGTCTGCTGGCGGGAATCCCCGGGGAAACGGAGAATATACATATAAGAAGTATTGTTGGACGTTTCCTTGAGCATTCAAGAATATATATGTTCGGAACCCCTGACAGAGACAAGATATATATAGCTTCAGCAGATTTTATGACACGTAACACTCTCCGCCGTGTGGAGGTTGCTACACCTATATATGATGATAAGATCAAGCAGCGTATCAGAGATATGTTTGGACTTATGATGAAGGATAACATGCAGGCATGCATACAGCAGCCTGATGGCACCTACTTGAAACAGAACCGTGATGTGGAAGAGATAAACTCACAGGAAATACAGTATGCAGATGCCTATGAGAGGGCACGTCAGTAGATGTATTACATAGTGAGGGATGATGATGAAAAATAAGAAGATAAAGATCAGGGAGCTTGAGGATATAATAAAAAATAAACGGATATACCCGGTGTTTCAGCCTATAGTAGATCTTAGAAGTGGACATATATTTGCTTATGAAGCATTGTCCAGAGTACTGGGTGGTTCCAGCATGGAAATAGGTGAACTGTTTGAGCTGGCATGCAGGTGCAGAAAGGTCTGGGAACTCGAGGCGGTATGCCGCCGCAATGCTCTGAAGCAGGCGGTGTATATGCCGGCTGGGAAAAAGCTGTTTTTAAATGTTGATCCAAATGTCATACTTGATCCGAAGTTCCGCAGTGGAACCACAAGATATATGATGAAAAAGTATGGTCTGACACCTGACGATGTGGTGTTTGAGGTGACTGAGAGGACCAGGATAAAGAAGGAGACAACATTCACTGAGACGGTCAATCATTATCGGGATGAAGAATTTCATATAGCCATAGATGATTTCGGAGCTGAGTTTGCAGGGATGAACAGAGTGTGTATGCTGCATCCGGAGTACATCAAGCTTGATATTGAACTTATAAAGGATATAGATTCAAATGAGTATCAGAGAAGCTTTGTGAAACATTTCGCAGATTTCTGTGAGGAGAAAGGGATCAAGCTGGTTGCAGAGGGCATAGAGACTAAAGCAGAGCTTGAGACCGCGGCACGAATAGGTGTGGCATATGGTCAGGGCTACTATCTGTATGCGCCGGGAGTACATTTTGCTGAGTAATCATAACGATTCAGAGTGAATATATATGGACATTTGCTTTCTGAGGACAGATATGATAGAATCTGTAAAAATCAAAGATAAAAATAACGTGCAGATTACGGACCGAAAAGGATAACGACTGTGCATGCTTTGGCATGCCGGCTGTTATCCTTTTTGTGTTTTATGGTGATTGCGGATAAGGAGAAGTGCATGTATCTGATGATAGACAATTTTGATTCATTTGTGTATAACCTGAAGGCGTATTTCGAGGAAATGGGAAGATGTGTGACCGTAAAAAGGTGCGATCGGATATCTCTGCATGATGTGGAAGATCTGGAGCCGGAGGGCATAATACTTTCACCGGGACCTGGGCGGCCATGGGAGGCAAAAATGTGTGTGGATGTTGTGAACATGTATAAGGGAAAAATTCCGATACTTGGAGTCTGTCTTGGACATCAGATACTTGGGTATTGTGCGGGCGCCATTGTTGAAAAAGGAAAGATGCCAATGCATGGAAAGGTGACAGAGATACATACCTGTGGAACAGGTCTGTTCGCGCGGCTGCCGGAAAGCTTTCATGTCACAAGGTACCACTCATTGGTAATAAATGGCAGTAGTCTGCCGGATGATTACCAGGTGGATGCTATATCCGAGGATGGTGCAGTTATGGGAATATCACACAGAAGGCTGCCGTTGTACGGGGTGCAGTTTCATCCGGAAGCGGTACTTACGGAGTATGGTCATGATATATTGTATAATTTTTGTATAGCGGCGGAGAAATTTAATTGCAGATAAGGAGTCATATATGAGCAGTATGAGGCGAGTGGTAAAAAAACTTGACAGATATGTGTGTGCAGCTGATGTTTTTGGAATATATGAGGATGAGACAGGAATAGCATTTCTTGACTCATCCCTTGTGAATAATCTGGGACACTATTCGATCATCGGGAGATGCCCGTATCTCAGGCTTGTTAAGAATGGGGATACATTTGAGGTTAATGGAGATTCTGAAAAGAATATAACATTTGAAGAATATATGAGACAGTATCTTGTACAGCATATGGATAAGAGCCCGGAGGATTTGCCAATCGTATCAGGAGCGATAGGGTATGTATCCTACGATTATGGAATGGACAGGATGGGGCTTGATTCCATCAATGAAGACCTTGTGTCTGTTCCAGAGGCAGTCATGACATTCTATGACTGTTTTGTTGTTGAAGATTGCCTAAAAAAAGAGACATATCTTGTGGCAAATGGTATGACAGGTGATGCACAGTCAAATATTGATGTAATGGAGAATGATATAGAGAAGTATTGCGGCAGGGATGATCGGGAAAGTGGGAATATAATTGACAGGACGAGTGAAGATGTACAAAAGAGGAAGAAGTATAACTTGAATGTGTACGAAGAATGCAGCAGGGAAGAGTATGAGAACTCTATAAGAAGGCTGAAGGATTATATAACCGAGGGGGATGTATATGTTGCAAATTTGACAAGGCATATGGTTGTCGACAGCGATAAAAAGCCTCTGGACGTGTTTTATGACCTGAGAGTTAGCAATCCGTCGCCATTTGGTGGATATCTTGATCTGGGAGATTATCAGATAGTGAGCGCCTCTCCTGAACGGTTTATGCAGATAAAGGATCGTCGTGTGTACACCCGGCCGATAAAGGGGACGAGGAGACGGGGAGAGACTGACAGGGAGGATGAGGCACTCAGGGGTGAGCTTGAGAAATCACAGAAGGAAAAGAGTGAACTCCTGATGATTGTAGATCTTGAGAGGAATGACCTGAACCATGTGTGCAGACCAGGAAGCGTAAAAGTGACTGAACTGTTTTCGATAGAAGAGTATGCGACTGTTTTCCATCAGGTGGCAAATGTTGAAGGCATGCTGCAGGATGGGGAAGATGTGATGTCTCTTCTTACTGCGGCATTTCCGGGTGGTTCTGTTACGGGGGCACCGAAACGCAGGGCTATGGAGATTACAGATGAACTTGAATGTGGGAAGAGAAATATTTACACCGGCTCTATTGGTTATATTACATTGGATGGAAAATGTGATTTTAATATAGTGATAAGAACTGTATTGTACAGAAATGGCAGGTATTATCTAGGCGTTGGAGGCGGTATTACTGCCGATTCAGATCCTGGTGCAGAGTATGAAGAGACACGGGATAAGGCAAAAGCAATACTCAGTGCATTGCAGTAGCATTTGAAAATGATGAAAATGGGAGAAATGTAAAATGAATGTAAAAATGGATGATTGCTTTCAATTTGGTCTTGGAGCATTTGAAACTATAAGTGTGGTTGACGGCAGGCCGATATTTCTTGACAGGCATCTGAGACGCCTGGAAGATGCTGCAAGATTCCTGGATCTTGGCATGCCAGCAGAACGGGGCATAGACAGGATAGCTGTGCTGGAATATCTGAGAAAGTGGATGAGTGAGCATGATTACAGAGATCGATCAGGTCATATGAGGCGATGTGCGTTAAAGATCATGCTGACTCAGGAAAATGTGATTTTTTCAATGAGAGATAATCCTTACACCCCGGATATATACGAACGGGGGTTTGCAATGGACATAAGTAATGTTAGAAGAAATGAGACATCGCCGTTCGTATATCATAAAACCATGAATTACGGAGACTGCATTCTTGAAAAAAGGCGGTCTGGCAAAGCTGGAATGGATGAACGGATCTTCCTGAATACAAAGGGACAGATATGCGAGGGTACGGTGAGTAATATATTTTTGGTGAGAGATGGTAGGATATACACACCTGCGATAGACTCAGGTCTTCTGCCTGGAACAGTAAGGGAGTATATCTGTGAATCAGAGGCGGTCACGCAGACGGTGATATTCCCTGATGAACTGTCATCGTATCAGGAATGCTTTGTGACCAATTCCTTGATGGGGGTCATGCCGGTGAAACTACTGGGAAATATCAGCTTTGAGGAGAGGAACGTCACAGCCATGATAATGAGAAAATATCATAATTTTTCAGCTTTATGCCGGTAAAATGCCTTTTTGTATCATTGTGGTCCGGGCTCAGCCACTTCGCATATGGTAAGAGTGTCACCAGATATGGTAAACCTTATATCGTATCCGCCGTACAGCATTCCATAGCGTCTATTCGGTTCATCCTGATAGCCAGGCCTTGGATCCTGCGCAAGTATCTCTTTCAGGGCCTCGATCTGTGTACTTGAAAATATCGTTTCAAGTTTGGTGGCGATATCGTCAGAGAAACGTACTGACAGCTCCGGAATATCAAGAGAGTCCGTCCAGCCCCCGGTCGCCTCCGGGTGGCTGTCTGTGTATGGCAGATAAGGCTTGATGTCGTACACCGGTGTACCATCCAGTATATCGGCTCCTGACACCACAAGCCCGTGTACACAGCCAGTTTCTTCATTATATATAATGTCCAGAAGCTTCACCGACGACAGTCCGATGTTGTTCGGCCTGAAAGGTGATCTGGTGGCAAAAACCCCCATCCGCTGGTTACCGCCCAGCTTTGGGGGTTTTACTGTTGCGGTAAAACCGTTCTTGTGAGCCCTGGAGAAGTCCCACAGCAGCCATATGTGGGAGAATCCGTCAAGTCCTCTGAACGCCTCTGCCTGATTGTACGGTGGAAGTATCTCTATAAAAGCGGCGGCGCGGCCTGTCAGACCGCTCTGCCTTGGAATCCCGAACTTCTCTTTGTAGTCGCATCTCACATATCCTATCACTTCTAAACTGGTATTTGTCATGTATATTTATCCCACTTTCTGGTTGCAATTTATAAGTTATGGCAGATTATTTGCTGTACATTCAGCATGCATTGATTAACGCCGACTTTACATTCAATTTACATAGCGTTGGTTATGTATTTTACTTATGCCATTTATTATAGTTCAAAGAAAAGAACAAAAGGCGCGCGAGTTCTTTTCCGGGACATAAGCAAAGAATGATATGCCCCAATAATACAATATTTGTAAAGACCGGTTCAAGAGATAACCGGCACATGCAGCAAGTTTTTGAAGAAAACTTGTTATGCATTACAAGCCATAAAAGAATATGGGCAAAGTAAGGAGATAAGAAAAATGATTAGATTAAAGAAAGTATTAGCAGTTACACTTGGAGCAGCACTTATGGTAGGAAGCCTTGCAGGCTGTGGAAATAATTCATCAAAGAGCGCAGATGGCGGATTCGATGCAGCACAGGATATATCAGTAGTATCAAGAGAGGAAGGCTCAGGAACAAGAGGAGCATTCGTAGAGCTCACAGGAGTTGAGGAGAAGGATGCAGATGGCAATAAGGTCGACAACACAACAACAAATGCCATTACATGCAACAGCACAGAGGTCGTACTCACAACAGTAGCAGGGGATGATTATGCAATCGGTTACATATCACTCGGAGCACTCAACGATACAGTAAAGGCACTCAAGATCGGTGGAGTTGAGGCAAGTGAGGAGAACATCAACAATGGTTCATACACACTTTCAAGACCTTTCAACATCGTTACAAAGGATGGCATCAGTGATGTTGCACAGGATTTCATCAACTACATCATGAGCGAGGATGGACAGAAGATCATCTCAGCAAATAAGTACATCGAGGTTGCAAACAGCGGAGCATTTACTTCAACAAATCCAAAGGGCAAGATTGTTGTTGCAGGATCATCTTCAGTAACACCTGTTATGGAAAAACTTATCGAGGCATACAAGGCAATCAACACAAACGCTGACATCGAGCTTCAGGAGAGCGATTCAACAACAGGTATCACATCAACATCAGATGGAACATGCGACATAGGTATGGCATCACGTGAACTCAAGGATACAGAGACAGCACTTGGTCTCAAGGCAACAGTAATAGCAATGGACGGAATTGCAGTTATAGTAAATAACAACAACCCTGCTGAGGACTACACAGTAGATCAGGTCAAGGACATATTCACAGGTTCAGCAGCAAAGTGGGAGGACGTAAAGTAATCAGCTTATGCATAAACTTAAAGAAACAATTATGCATGTAGTATTCCTGATAGCGGCACTGGTATCCATCGCAGCAGTAGCACTCATATGTGTGTTCCTGTTTGTGAATGGAATACCGGCCATTAAAGAGATAGGCTTCGGGGATTTCACCCTTGGTGAGGTCTGGAAGCCTACAAATGGGTACTACGGCATTCTTCCTTTCATATTAGGAAGTATATATGTGACAGCCGGAGCACTGATAATTGGAGTTCCGATAGGACTTCTGACAGCGATATATCTGGCAAAGTTTTGTCCCGACAGATTATATAAAGTTATAAAGCCATTTATCAATCTGATGGCCGGAATACCTTCGGTAGTATATGGATTCTTTGGAATGTGTGTGCTTGTACCGATGGTGAGAAGCATATTTGGAGTAAATGGAAATACGATGCTCACGGCATCAGTACTTCTTGGAATGATGATACTTCCAACTATCATCAGTGTATCAGAGACCTCAATAAGAGCGGTACCTGACAAATATTATCAGGGAGCCCTGGCACTTGGAGCAACACATGAGCGAAGCGTGTTCAAGACTGTTGTCCCTGCAGCAAAGTCAGGAGTTATGGCAGCGATTATCCTTGGTGTTGGCCGTGCAGTTGGAGAGACTATGGCGGTCATCATGGTTGCTGGAAATCAGGTCCATATGCCTGACGGAATACTGAGAGGTGTCAGAACACTCACCACAAATATAGTAATGGAGATGGGATATGCGACGGACCTGCACAGACAGGCTCTGATAGCGACGGGCGTTGTACTGTTCGTATTCATACTCATTATCAACCTCCTGTTCTCCATCATAAAGAGAAAGACGGTGGCATAGATGACAGAGAGAGTAGAAGGAATAAAGACATTTGTCGCATGTGGCGATGACAGAACAAAAAATACAATAATCAGCACGAAAAAGACGGCACCTGAGGACGATCCTTCATCCATAGTTGATGTGGACAGCATAGAGGCTATAAACAAGAGCACATGGTCTGAGAAATGGGCTGAGTACAGAAAGAGACCGGGATCATTCATAATGTTTATCTTTGTACATCTGGCGACACTCATAACTGTGCTCTCCATAGGATTTCTGTTGGTGTATGTACTGGTAAAGGGAATCCCAAATCTTAATGCGGACATATTCAGCTGGGAATATACATCGGACAACTGTTCGCTGGTACCGGCACTTATAAATACGGTTTACATGACGCTGCTGTCCCTCCTGATAGCAGGTCCGATAGGAATATTTGCAGCGATATATCTTGTCGAATATGCAAAGACTGGCAATAAGCTGGTGGGGGTAGTGAGGATCACAGCGGAGACACTTACAGGAATACCTTCGATCGTATACGGACTATTTGGAATGCTGTTTTTCACAAATGCGTGTGGACTTAGATTATCACTCATATCAGGTGCGTTAACCCTGGCGATAATGGTTCTTCCGGTCATAATGAGAACCACAGAGGAGGCACTTATGGCAGTGCCTAAGTCTTATAGAGAAGGAAGTTTTGGACTGGGAGCCGGAAAGCTCAGAACAGTATTCAAAGTAGTGCTTCCAAGTGCCGTTCCTGGAATACTGTCAGGAATCATACTTGCGACAGGACGTATCGTGGGCGAAACGGCAGCACTCATATACACAGCAGGATCGGTTGCAAAGATGGCGACAAAGCTTACCGATTCAACAAGAACTCTGGCGGTTCATATGTACCTTCTGTCAAAAGAAGGACTTCACACGGATCAGGGTTATGCAACAGCGGTTGTACTTCTGGTGCTTGTGGTGCTTATCAACTTTGCGTCAGACAAGATTGCAGGAAAGGTTGCCGCAGATAAGGCCAATTAACACGTGTTGGGGCTTTGGAATCAGAGTCTTGGCAGGTGCTTACAATATCCGGCAGAAGCGATTGAGCTTCTGCAATTAGAAAAGAAAATATTAAGGTGCGATGTGAAAGAAAGACATCATAACAATACAAATGATGTAACGATTCGCATTTGATGTTAAGAATGGAGAAAAATAGATGAATAATAACGTTAAGTTCAGCGTTAAAAATCTTAACCTCTATTATGGAAAGTTCCATGCCCTTAAGGGTATTGATATGGATATTCCGTCAAATGAGGTTACAGCATTTATTGGACCATCAGGTTGTGGAAAGTCAACATTTCTCAAGTCACTCAACAGAATGAATGATCTGGTAGAGGGCTGTAAGATAACAGGTGATGTGAGGCTTGATGGAGAGGACATATACAGCGGAATGGATATTAACCTTTTGAGAAAAAGAGTTGGAATGGTATTCCAGCAGCCAAATCCATTTCCGATGAGCGTGTATGACAATATAGCATATGGCCCAAGAACCCATGGAATAAGAAACCGTGCAAAGCTTGATGAGATAGTTGAGAGATCTCTCAGACAGGCAGCCATATGGGATGAGCTCAAGGACAGACTGAAGAAATCAGCCCTGGGTCTTTCTGGTGGTCAGCAGCAGAGGCTCTGTATAGCCAGAGCACTGGCAGTGGAGCCTGAGGTACTTCTCATGGATGAGCCTACATCGGCCCTTGATCCTATATCGACATCCAAGATAGAGGACCTGGTACTTGAACTGAAGGACAATTACACCATTATCATGGTTACGCATAACATGCAGCAGGCAACCAGAGTTGCGGACAACACAGCGTTCTTCCTTCTCGGAGAGGTTGTTGAGTACGCAGAGACAGAAAAGATGTTCAGCAAGCCGGCTGATAAGCGTACAGAGGATTACATCACCGGTAGATTTGGTTAGGAGGGACATGATGAGAGACAAATATGAGATGCAGCTTAGAAAGCTTCACGCAGAGATGATAGAGATGGGAACTATGATCGAGCAGGCAATCGAGACAGCGATCAAGGCTCTCGTGGCCCAGGACACAGAGCTCGCAAAGAAGGCGATCGAGGCGGATGATGCCATTGACCATCAGGAGAGAGAGATTGAGAATCTGTGCCTCAAGCTGTTCCTTACCCAGCAGCCGGTTGCCGGGGATATGAGAAATATATCCGCAGCACTCAAGATGATAACGGATATGGAGAGGATCGGAGATCACGCCTCAGATATATCAGAACTCACACTGCGCATGGCTGGCACACCATATATAAAGAAGCTTGAGCACATACAGCAGATGGCAAAAGAGACGATCGTCATGCTGGTATCAAGCATAGAGGCATATGTCAACGCAGATGAGAAAAAGGCAAAGAGTGTAATAGAGCATGACGATGTCGTCGATGATCTTTTTGACAAGGTCAAGAATGAACTCATCACAATGATACATGAGAATCCGGATGATGGAGAGCAGGCTTGTGACCTTCTTATGGTTGCCAAGTATCTTGAGAGGATTGGCGATCACGCAACGAATATATCAGAGTGGGTCCACTTCTCAATAACAGGAGAACATGTAGACTGATGATTGAGTCATGGACGAAAAGAGGTGATTTCTATGAAGTGGGTATGTACGAAGATAAATGAACTGTCACACATAACAGGTATAGGCAATATGAAACTTTTCATAACAGTCAGCATGGTGGTGTGCGGACTTGCGGGATGTGCTGCAGCATTGCTGCTCCACATGATCCCTGTGCTGGGAGATGTATCATTAGCAAAGCTGATGTTCATATGTGGCGGCTATGGCATGTTCCTGGTAGGAATGCTTGGAAGTGCGGTGTATCTGCTCATAAATGAGCCTCTGGGAAGCAAATAAACAGATGAAAACAGAAAAAAGGTCTATGTGATACCACAAAACTGTGCCAAATATTTTGCAGGATTTTACATAGATTTTAAATTTACACAGATTTTACATACACATATCTCACATTTTACATATCCCTTTTACAATAGACTCTGATAAAACAGACGCTGTAAAAGGGATATTGTGTATACAAGTCCTTATACAGAAGTAATTGGAAATGTAATAAGGAGACAAAAAATATGGATATTTTCAATGTGTTATCCCTTCTGGGCGGACTTGCAATGTTCCTGTATGGAATGAACGTGATGGGAGATGGCCTTGCCAAGACGGCTGGCGGTAAGCTGGAGAAGATACTGGAAAAACTCACATCCACACCTATAAAGGGTGTTCTGCTGGGCGCCGCGGTGACAGGAGTGATCCAGTCATCATCGGCGACCACAGTTATGGTGGTTGGACTTGTAAACTCAGGCATCATGAAGCTGAGACAGGCAGTGGGTATCATCATGGGTGCAAATATAGGAACAACAGTAACATCATGGATACTCAGCCTTACAGGAATACAGAGTGACAATATATTTATTAATATGTTGAAACCCTCATCCTTTTCACCTATACTCGCAGTAATAGGAATAATATTCCTCATGTTCACCAAGTCTGAGAAGAAGCACGATATAGGTGGAATCCTTCTTGGATTTACAGTGCTCATGTTTGGTATGGAGATGATGAGCGGTGCGGTTGCTCCGCTTAAGGATGTACCGGAATTTACGAATATACTCACCATGTTCTCCAATCCATTCCTTGGAATGCTTGTGGGAATGTTGATAACAGCTATCATACAGAGTTCTTCGGCGTCTGTAGGTATACTCCAGGCGCTGTGTGCAACCGGGGCTGTGTCATTTGGGACGGCGATCCCAATCATCATGGGTCAGAACATAGGAACCTGTGTAACGGCACTGATATCATGTATAGGAACCAAGAAGAATGCCAAGAGAGCTGCGTTTGTGCATCTGTACTTCAACATCATAGGAACAGTCGTGTTCATGGTGGTGTTCTACACGGTCAATTCATTTGTACACTTCCAGTTCCTGAATGATTCAGCGAATGCAGCTGGTATAGCTGTTGTACACAGTGTGTTCAACGTTGCAGCGACACTTCTTCTGCTTCCGTTCTCAGGCGGACTTGAGAAGCTTGCAACGCTCACTGTCAGAGATAAGGATGAGGTGGAGAAAAATACTCCTGCAGAGCTGGAGATGCTCAAGCGTCTGGATGCCAGATTCCTTGAGAAACCAGCATTTGCTGTTGGACACTGTATAGAGGTCGTAAAATACATGGCTCAGCTTTCAAAGAACAGTGTTGATATGGCACTGTCACTGGTTGATAATTATGATGAAGCGGTCAGGGATAAGGTTGAGGATCTTGAGGGCATCATAGATACCTATGAGGATGAGGTCGGTTCTTATATGGTAAAGCTCAGCAGCAAGGAGCTCTCCCATGAGGATAGCCAGAAGGTATCGATCGGACTTCATGTCATAGGTGATCTTGAGAGAATGTCGGATCACGCCATAACCATAGCGGATATATGCAGGAAGATGAATGAGGCGGGCGCGTCCTTCTCAGAAAAGGCAAAGTCAGAGCTGGGTGTATACAAGGATGCAGTTCAGAACATAGTCAGCATGACTGTGGAGGCTTACGACAAAGAAGACCTTCAGGAGGCATCCCATGTGGAGCCGCTTGAGGAAGCCATCAATGAGCTCAACAGCGCGGTTAAGAAGCAGCATATCAAGAGACTTCAGAAGGGGAAATGTACCATTGAGCTCGGAATATCACTGGAGAATCTTATCAACAACTATGAGAGAGTTGCAGATCACTGTTCCAACGTGGCGGTGGCAATGCTTCAGTTAAAATCAGATAACTTTGATACACATGAATATCTGGATAACATGAAGAAGGATTCCAACATAGATTTCCAGAGCATGTACACATATTACAGAGAGATGTACAAGCTGAAGTGATATCTGGCACGTATAAATAAAAAAATAATGATAAAAATAAAATTGCAATACGCATGTAAATGAAAGTGGTATTACACAGGGAAAGGAGACAAAATGGCAGTACATATTTATATTGTAGAAGACGATAAGAATATAAGAGAGATAGAGATGTTTGCTCTGAAAAACAGCGGATATGCGGTGGAGGAGTTTGAGAATGCGAAATCCTTCTTCTCAAGGTCTGCGGAGAAGGTCCCTGATCTGGTACTCCTGGATATCATGCTCCCAGACATGGATGGTCTTGAAATTGTGAAGAAGCTCAGGAGCAGACCTGATACTGTCAGAGTTCCGATTATCCTTGTGACAGCCAAGACTACAGAGCTTGACAAGGTCAAGGGCTTGGATATAGGAGCGGATGATTACCTCACCAAGCCATTTGGCGTGATGGAGCTCATATCCAGAGTCAAGGCGCTGCTCAGAAGAAGCAGGGCGCTGCAGGATGACAAGCAGATGGTACTCGGGGATATAACCCTTGATTCAGAGAGACGCGAGGTGCATGTGGGCGGTGAGTTGTGTGAGCTTACCTTCAAGGAGTTTGAACTCTTAAAGCTTCTCATGGTTAATGCAGGAATAGTCCTTCACAGAGACACGATTATGTCGGATGTGTGGGGAACGGATTACGAGGGCGAATCCAGAACCCTTGATATGCATATCAAGACTTTGAGACAGAAGCTTGGCGAAGCAGGTAATATGATAAAGACGGTTAGAAATGTAGGGTATAAGATGGAGTAGCATATGGGTAAGAGAGACGATAAAAGACTGAAAAAGGTTATCAATCTGGAGTTTATTATCTTTTCACTGGTGGCCATAGCGGTGACCATGGTCCTGTCGACGTTTATATTCTATGAGGTGTACAAGGCGGAGATCATAAGGGATCTGAAGGGGTATGCTGAGGTGCTTAAGAATACCGGAGATTTCGATGCGGATGACCCCGGTGTGTATGCAAGCGTGGATACCAATGACCTCAGATTGACGCTTATAGCGCCCGACGGCAGTGTTCTGTATGACAATCAGGCCGATGAGATTTCCATGCAGAACCATCTTGACAGACCAGAGATAGCAGAGGCATTTGAAAATGGTGATGGACAGGTTATAAGAAAGTCGGAAACCCTCAATAAGAGCACATATTACTATGCGATACTGCTCAAGTCTGGAAGGGTGCTGAGAATAGCGAGGGAGACCAACAATGTAATCAGTATGTTCCTTGCGGCTGTGCCGGTCATGCTGGTGGTGATGGCGATCCTGGTCTGTGTCACCATCATAGTGACACACTATCTGACCAGAAACATATTGAAACCAATAGAGCAGATGGCAAACAGTCTGGACGACGATACCCACATAGTTGCGTACAAGGAGATGCGGCCATTTATAGATATGATACAGAAGCAGCATGCGGATATAGTGAAGAGCTCACAGATGAGACAGGAGTTCACGGCAAATGTATCACATGAGCTCAAGACGCCGCTCACATCCATATCGGGGTATTCGGAGCTTATCGAGACAGGTATGGCCACCGAGGCGGATGTACATCATTTTGCAACTGAGATCCACAAGAACTCCAACAGACTTCTCACCCTCATCAATGACATAATCAGACTGTCAGAGCTGGATGTATCTGAGGATGCGCCACTGATGGAGAAGATCGATCTGGCGGTCATAGCCAGAACAGCCACGGATATGCTGGCGATAAACGCAGAGAAGAACAGTGTGACACTCAGCTATGATGGCAGTCACGGATATATATATGCGAACAAGATGATGATGGAGGAGCTTGTGTATAACCTCACAGACAACGCCATCAGATATAACAATAAGAATGGAAGTGTGGATGTATCTGTAAAGGCAGAGGATGGCAAGGTTATACTCAGGGTGAAGAATACGGGAATAGGAATCCCGAAGGAGCATCAGGAGAGGATATTTGAACGATTCTACAGAGTGGACAAGAGCAGATCGAAGTCCACAGGTGGCACAGGACTTGGCCTGGCCATAGTAAAGCATATAGTTGCCCGCAACAATGCACAGCTTGATATGGACAGTGAACCAGGTAAGGGAACTGACATAAAGGTTACATTTGACGCATATAGGGAAGATGAACAATGATGCAGTCGAAATCAATGAATTTTGATGGGGAATGCTGTAAAAGAACAGAATAGATGCTACAATAAAAAGGAGCCTGGTGGAAGTGTATTAGCCAGACTCCTTAAGTATATTGGTATTCACACACACCGACATTAAGTTCGAAAATATGTGAAATCTTCTGAATTTAATAATATAATACAGCATGTTACGAAAAAAATCAAGTGGTAATTATGCATAACATACAATGCGGTTTATACATAATTCACAAAACATGCAGTTGAAAGGCAGATAATTTTGGCGGATCGGAAGGAAACAAATTCTTGATTATTGAATTTTATAGTATTACTATATGGTCTTGAATAAGGAGAGTGATAGTATGTCAGCAAACGAATATTTAAGGGCTCAGAAGCTTGGTGAGAAGAGATATCAGGCAGCCGTAGCAAAAAATGAATATCCATATCTTCCGGTTTTGGATGAAATAATATCACCATCCGACACTGTGGGTGAGGTGAATCTTGGTCTCCAGACCATATCGCTTGACCGCGTGGTTGGAACCGCTACCGCTGCAAGGACGACGGCGTTTGCTAGTAATTTTATGCCTATATTGGATTATCATACTGAATTTGGAATGAAATGGACCGCATTGTGTGAGTCCCACATAGAGGAAGGTATACATGACCCGATAAAGGTATATGAGTATATGAACAAATTCTATGTAGTAGAAGGAAATAAGAGAGTGAGTGTGCTCAAATACTTTGGTGCGGACTCAGTTCCTGCCATGGTTACAAGAAAGATACCTAGAAGGACCGACTCACTTGAGAATAAGATATATTTTGAATTTATAGATTTCCACAAGCAGACGGGGATCAACTATGTATATTTCTCACAGCTCGGTGGATATGATAAGCTCAGGGAGTTCATAGGGATCACTAAGGATGCGGTTTTCACAGAGGATGAGAGACTGGATTTCAACTCGGCACATCTCGCATTTGAGAAGGCTTATCTTGCTAAGAAGGGCAATGAGGAGCTTACTATAACAGTGGACGATGCCATGCTTGTATTCCTCAATGTGTATGGCTATGAAGCTCTTAAGAACATGACTACATCCCAGGTGAAGGACAGTGTTGACAAGGTATGGAATGAGATAGTCCTCACAAATGAGAAGAAGGATAAGACGGTTCTTCCAAAGCTTGATCCTGTGGAGCCTAAGAAGTCCATACTCGACAGGGTTATAAAGCCATCAGGCCCTTCGAACCTGAAGGTGGCATTTGTGTATGATAAGTCGCCAGCCAACTCGGTCTGGACATACAGCCATGAACTGGGTAGAATGGACATGGAGAATAAACTCGGAGATTCTGTCGACAGCAGAACCTTCTGTAATGTGGATACACCTGCCAAGCTGACAGAGTGCCTTGGAAGACTTGTGGATGAGAAGTATGATGTGATATTTACGACAGGGCCTGAGATGCTTCCTGAGGCTCTTAAGACTGCAGTGCTCCACCCGGAGATAAAGATACTTAACTGTTCCCTCAGCCTTGCGAACAGCCATGTGCGTACCTATTATGCAAGAATGTACGAGGTGAAGTTCCTCACCGGTATGATAGCGGGAAGCCTTTGTGCTGACGGACAGATAGGATATGTAGCTGATTATCCGATATTCGGAACAACAGCGAACATCAATGCATTTGCCATCGGAGCAAGGATGGTCAACCCTAGGGCAAAGATATATCTGCAGTGGACGAAGGTTAAGAATGCTGATCCACAGAAGTTCTTCGAGAGAAATGGAATAACATATATATCCGATAGAGACATGATCATGCCGGATGATGCGTCACGAAACTTCGGACTTTATCACTATGATCAGAATGGAGAGGTCGTCAACCTTGCCATGCCTTTCTACAACTGGGGTGCATTCTATGAGAGGATCCTTAGATCCATACTGGAGGGCAACTGGAAGCAGGAGGAGAAGAACGAGACCAGCAATGCGATAAGCTACTGGTGGGGTATGTCAGCGGGAATAGTTGACGTCATATGCTCAAAGCACCTTCCGGCCGGAACACAGAAGCTCATATCGGTTATGACAAACCTCATAAGAGAGGGCGCTATCACACCGTTCAGCGGAAAGCTTACATCCCAGAACGGAATAGTGAGAAATGAAGATGACGGAGCGATGCTCCATGAAGATATACTCAAGATGGATTGGCTTGCTGAAAATGTAGTGGGCATGCTCCCTACAGAGGACGATCTTGTCGATGAGGCAAAGACGGTAGTTGCACTTCAGGGTATAGACACACCGGAGAGTCTGGAGCTCAAGTCGGTTCCGGAAGTGAAATAAGATAAATCTCCTACGGAGAAGGTATACTGTAGTACAGGGGAATAGATACGTGAAGATTTTGTTGTTGGCGGATGAAGAATCCAAGTATTTGTGGGATTATTTTGATAAGAGTAAGGTCGAGGGAATAGACCTGATAATATCCTGTGGCGATTTATCGCCACAGTATTTGTCGTTCCTTGCGACATTCAGTCATGCGCCCGTTCTCTATGTCCATGGCAATCACGACGTGTGCTACAAGGATACACCGCCGGGGGGCTGCGAGTGCATAGACGACAAGCTTTATGTGTATAAGGGTGTCAGAATTCTGGGACTTGGCGGTTCGATGGAATACAAGTTTGGTGGTGCGGATCATCAGTATTCCGAGCGTGCGATGGCCAAAAGAGTACGGAAACTCAGGTTTAAGATCATGAGGAACAAGGGCTTTGACATACTTGTTGCCCATTCGCCTGCATACAGGATAAATGATTCCGAGGATCTCCCACATACAGGTTTTAAGTGTTTCAGAACGCTTATGGAGGAGTACAGACCTAAGTATTTTGTCCATGGCCATGTGCATATAAATTATGGAAGAGATTTTGTCCGCGAATCAAAATACGAGGACACGACGATCATAAATGCCTATGAGAGATATATTATTGAAATTTAGGCAGAAATATTTTGAAATTAAATAATTTTGGCGAAAAGACAGGAATAAATCAAATTTATTGCTGTCTTTCTTGCGAAAATGGAGTTTTTTTGATAAACTGTGGTGAGTTGATATAGTTTATTGATAAGATCCGGAGAAGCTCCGGGATGATGAACAGGGATTGGATAAAGGAAGGAGACATGAGGTTTGGAAAGAAACAGCGAGGAATATAACAGAATACTGGATGAGCTTACAGGTTATTGTACAGAATCTGGCAAGATAGACCAGAACCTCTATGTCAATTATGATGTCAAGAGAGGCCTCAGAGATTCCACAGGAAAAGGTGTACTCACGGGACTCACAGAGATATCTGATGTCATAGGATATGATGTAATAGATGGAGAGAGAGTGCCGACTGATGGTCGTCTGTATTATCAAGGGTACAATGTTGAGGATCTCGAGAGAGGTTTTCACGGAAGTAAATTCGGATTTGAGGAGACTATGTATCTTCTGTTGTTTGGAAAGCTTCCAAATGAGCAGCAGTTTAAGAGATTTGTTGAGATGATGGAGTGCTACAGGGAGCTTCCTAGAAAGTTTACAAGAGATGTTATCCTCAAAGCACCAAGCAAGAATATGATGAACGTTCTGCAGAGATGTGTTCTCACACTCTATTCATATGATGATAATCCGGATGATATAAGCATAGAGAATGTTCTCAGACAGTGTATGGAATTGATAGCACAGTTCCCTGTGATTGCCGCATATGGTTATCAGGGCTACAAGCACTATTTCCACGACATGAGTCTTGTAATACACAATCCGAAGCCGGGGCTTTCCACTGCGGAGAATTTCCTGAGGCTTATCAGATCGGATAAGAAATATACAGAGCTTGAGGCGCAGGTGCTTGACATATGTCTGGTTATACACGCTGAGCATGGTGGTGGTAATAACTCCACATTTACAACTCATGTAGTATCGTCGACAGGAACAGACACATATTCTGCAGTTGCAAGTTCACTTGGATCGCTGAAGGGACCTAAGCATGGTGGTGCAAACCTCAAGGTTCAGCAGATGTTTGATGACCTCAAGAGCCATGTCAAGAACTGGGATGATGAGGCTGCACTGGAGAAATATCTCACAGGACTTATTGACAAGAATGGCTTTGACCATTCAGGCCTTATATATGGAATGGGTCATGCGGTATACACCAACTCAGATCCTAGAGCTAGGATACTCAAGGGATATGCAGAGAGACTTGCCCAGGAGAAGGGCAGGACAAAGGAATTTGAGCTGTACAAGAAGGTTGAGGAGATATCAGGAAGACTGCTTGCGGCCAGAAGACGCAGCGGCAAGCCTATATCGGCAAATGTAGACTTCTACAGTGGATTTGTATATACGATGCTCGGTATCCCTATCGAGCTGTTTACTCCTATATTTGCCATCGCACGTATTGCAGGATGGTCGGCGCATAGAATAGAGGAGCTTGTCAATGCCGGCAAGATCATCAGACCTGCATATAAGTATGTGGGAACACACAAAGAGTATCTGCCGATGGAAGACAGATAAAGTTATGTACGGCAGATTAAGATAAAGCCGGAGAATACAATAGACATGCATACAGCGCTTCAATCTTCAATAGACAAGGTTGGGGCGCTTAGTGCATTTGATGACAAGGAGATGAACTGGAACATGAAAGATAAGAATAAGAACGCAAAGACTGAGGAAAAGACAAATGTCATGCGCATACTTGACAGCAAGAAGATAAAGTACAACCATTATTGTTATGTGGAGACGGGCGAGACGAATGGAGAGAAGGTTGCTGCCATACTTGGACAGGATCCTGCGTATGTGTATAAGACCCTGGTGACCGTTGCGAAGTCCGGCGCAAATTACGTGTTTGTAATTCCTGTCAAGGAGGAACTTGATCTCAAGAAAGCTGCGAAGGCTGTGGGAGAGAAGTCGATAGATATGCTCAAGGCAAAGGAACTCCTCCCTCTTACCGGATATATACATGGCGGCTGCTCACCTATCGGTATGAAGAAGTTTTTCAGGACCACGATAGATGCAAGTGCTGAAAATCTTGATAAGATGTATGTGAGTGCGGGTAAGGTTGGGTATCAGATAGAGATAGCCCCTGCGGATCTGGAGAAGGTCATACGTCTGGAGTATGTGGATGTGACGGTGTAAAGGACTAAATTACGTGACAAAAAAGCTGAAATTAAGAAGCTGAAAAATTAAAAAAAGCAGGAATATGAGCCCCTATAACGAAGTTTGCTGGGTTTCATATTCCTGCTTTTAGTTTATCTGCAAAATGTATCTGCCTCGACCGATCCGTTGTTATCTCTGCCATCTTCCGGCGGCACCGCAAGGAAGAACAAGACCTGTCTCTGTGACAGGAAGTCCGATCTCATCTGCCACAACATGTCCGCCAAATCTGCTCTTTACCTCTGTGGATATCATATATGTGAGCACCGCAGGCGCGAGACCTGTTGTATATGAATTTACAAGGAAGAAAAGCGGCTTGTCACAGAGAAGTTGGCTGCAGAGCTTGATGAAAGGATGGATCTTCTCTTCGATCTTCCATATCTCACCCTTTGGTCCTCTGCCGTATGAAGGAGGATCCATGATGATCGCATCATATTTGTTGCCTCGTCTGATCTCTCTTTCGACAAATTTCACACAGTCGTCAACTATCCATCTGATCGGTGCGTCGGCGAGCCCTGATGATGCTGCGTTTTCCTTTGCCCAGGTAACCATTCCCTTGGATGCATCAACATGGGTGACTGCAGCTCCGGCTTTGGCGGCTGCGCATGTTGCGCCCCCTGTGTATGCGAACAGGTTCAACACCTTAATATCCTTTTTAGGTGAGTTCTTTATCAGTTCGCTGAACCAGTCCCAGTTGACAGCCTGCTCAGGGAACAGACCAGTGTGCTTGAAGCTGAATGGCTTCAGATTGAAAGTCAGATCCCTGTAATTTATTGTCCACTGCTTAGGCAGGCTGAAAAACTCCCATTCTCCGCCGCCTTTGTTGCTTCTATGATAATGTCCGTTCAGTTTATTCCATGCAGGATTTTTCTTTGGAGTGCTCCACAGAACCTGGGGATCTGGTCTGAGTAGAGTGTATTTGTCCCAACGCTCAAGCTTTTCTCCGTCAGAGCAGTCAATAACTTCATAATCCTTCCATCCATCTGCTATCCACATATATGTAATCCTTCCTTATAAAAATAACTTCAAAAAATATATCCTATAGATTATACTTGTATCAAAGCACTGCGTCAAGGCTGCTGTGTGCATAGATTGATGACAGAGATTAATGACGATACAGATTGTTGGTAATGGAGAAGTTGGAATAATGGCAGATATAAGTATAAAAGAATTAATAGAAGAGATGGTACAGAGTGATCCCCACAAGATTATCCTCAGTGGCGGACGCGGTGAATATAGAAAAGTGGTATTTGAGAGAAAAATCATAGGCGGTAAAAGGTGCTTTCAGATAGAAAGGTATACGGAGAAGCAGGTGTTCCACCAGAATATAGATGAGGGCGAGCTTGAAGAAGCACTGGCCGGAGATCTGCAGGATGGATTCAGACAGATAAACATGTTCTCGGCCCGGGAGGAGTGGGATGTGAAGATCTCAAAGAAGGGCAAAGTAGCTGTGAATAAGAGGCACACGGAGAATAAACTCATAACTGTTCAGGGGAACAACCGAAGAAAGAAATACATACTTGAAGAGGGAATGGATATCCCTGTATTTACCCATCTGGGCATATTTACAAAGAATGGCAAGGTCGTGCACTCCATGTATGACAAGTTTAAGCAGATCAACAGATTTGCGGAGATCGTGGACAATGTCATGAAGAGCTACAACAAACCTTCTATTAATATAGTAGATTTTGGATGCGGCAAATCGTATCTGACATTTATAGTTTATTATTATCTGCATGAGGTTAAGGGGCTTGATGTCCATATAACCGGCCTGGATCTCAAGGAGCAGGTGATAAAAGACTGCAATGCGCTGGCGGAACAGTTTGGATATACCGGACTAAAATTCGAACTTGGGGATATAAATGGGTATAAGACGGATGTGGATGTGGATATGGTCATGACGCTGCATGCGTGTGATGTTGCCACGGACTATGCGCTGTACAATGCCATTTGCTGGAACGCACAGTATATATTGTCCGTGCCTTGCTGCCAGCATGAGCTGAATAAACAGATGCATTCTGATGAACTGGCTGCGCTGACAAGATACGGTATCATCAAGGAGAGGATAGCTGCGCTGGCAACAGATTCCATCCGCGGACATATGCTTGAGGCGTGTGGATATAAGACTGATATAATGGAATTTATAGACATTGCACATTCGCCTAAAAATCTGCTCATAAGAGCTGTGAAGAAAAATGTATCTCCGGACAGGAGAAAGAAGGCTCTTAAGGATGCGGAAGCACTTTGTGAGGAGTTTGGATTCAGACAGACTCTGATGGAGATGATTAAGGCAGATGGCAGGATATAATTGGATTAAACCTGTGGTTTGTTGTGTGTGTGATGGTTGTGGCATATTATTAAGGAGGATATCATGAGGGCTGCGCTGTATATAGATTGTGATAGCATAGAGGCAAAGGCTGTGCCTGTTATATATGAGGATATAATCAGAACGGACAAGCTTGTGATCTGCAAGATGTTTAATTCCGACAAAGACGATGACAGCTTTGTGGAGAGTGCAGGGAGGTTCAGAATACAGGACTGCATGCACGGAGAGTATAAGGTGTCATCGGCGATGGTTGCGCTGGCCGTGGAGGTTATGGCGGATGCTGCGCTTTCAAAGCCAGAGCGCATATATATAGCAACGGGGGACAGTCTGACAGTACCGCTTCTCGACAAGCTGAGGCTCACGGATATAGAGGTTGTGGTTGCCGGTCCATGTGACGCAGACAAAATCCTTGTGAACAGCGCCCAGAGATATATGTATATAGATGTTCTTGCCGGAGGAAAATGCACTGCTGATATACCGGATATAGGTGATATAGCAAAGGAGATATATTCGGTTTCTTCCTATTATAAAGGACAGGGAAGAGATGCTGTCATGGAACAGGTGTATGAAGGCGTTGTGAGAAGATACCCGGATTTTGATGTCAGAAATTATGGCTATACTCATCTTGATACATTTGTGGAGAATAATGTGAGTGGAGTGAAGGTTTATACCGATGAGAATGGCGTGACAAAGCTGACGTTGGTCGATGACAGGGAGGAGATAGACACATTTGCATATGAGTATATGACGGGCAGGGGATATAAGATAGATGATATGGCAGAGCTGCTCGATGCGATTCGAAGCAGATTCCCTGGGTTTGCGATGGAGAATTATGGTTACCATACAGATTACGGGTTCATCTTAAGCTTTTCGAAGTTTGAGATATGGGACAACAAGGGGATCAAGATGAAGAGGACATTCAAGCTGAGTGAATCTGGCGAGTGATACCCTGTAAATACCCGTTAAAAAAATTCAAAAAAACATAAAAAAATTAAAAAAACCTCTTGATTTAAAGAAACCCCTAGTATATAATCAAACGTGCTGTGGCATGATAGCTGAGAAGCGGAGGTTGCTGCGTACATATATGACGCAGGTTTTTCGTGGAGCGAATGTCAATTTACAAAACTGGCGACAAGTCACTGTACAATATAACCGTCTGTCAAGAGGACAGAAACGACGTGATGGTTCTGGGTTTTAACTTAGGACACACACGGGAGAGTGTACAGTCACCGCTTGTTGTACTAAGATTAAGTGCGAAAAGGAGGCGGCTTTTTTTATGGCAAATCAGATTATGAGAATTACACTTAAGGCTTATGACCACAAACTTATCGACAAGGCAGCAGCACAGATTGTTGATACAGTTAAGAAGACTGGCGCAAAGGTAAGCGGACCAGTTCCAATGCCTACTAAGATTGAGAAGATCACAATCTTAAGAGCAGTTCATAAGTACAAGGACTCAAGAGAGCAGTTTGAGCAGAGAACTCATAAGAGACTTATCGATGTTGTAGCACCAACTCAGAAGACAATTGATGCATTACAGAAGATCGATCTGTCCGCTGGCGTGTTCATCGATGTTAAGATGAAATAATCAAAGTCAGACAGCAATTCAAAAGAAACCCAATTAGATGCGGACTAATTTAAAACAAACCGCAGAAACAATTAAATAACAGTACCTAATGCATTTTCGGATGTAATTTAGTATGATTGCAGATGCAATCCGCTGTGAATTAAATTAGGAGGAAACAGAAATGAAGAAGGCTATATTAGCTACAAAAGTCGGAATGACACAGATTTTCGACGAGAACGGTGTATTAACACCAGTTACAGTATTGCAGGCTGGTCCATGTGTTGTAACCCAGATCAAAACAGTTGAGAATGACGGTTACGATGCAATTCAGGTAGGATTCGGCGAGAAGAAGGAAAGAGTAACAACAAAGGACGTATCAGGAAAGAAAGTTATCAGAAATCCACATGGTGCTGGTAAGGCAGAGGTTGGTCATGCTAAGAAGGCAGGAACAACTCCAAAGGCTTTCTATAGAGAGTTCAGACTTGAGAACACTGCTGAGTACGAGCTTGGCGCAGAGATCAAGGCAGACGTATTTGCTGCTGGCGACAAGATTGATGTTACTGCTAAGTCAAAGGGTAAGGGATACGCAGGCGGTCTTAAGAGACACGGCCTTAAGTCAGGTCCTTCAGGACATGGTTCAAAGTATCACAGACATGCAGGTTCAAACGGTTCTGCAACTACTCCAGGTAGAGTATTCAAGGGCAAGAAGATGCCTGGACATATGGGTAGCGTAAGAGTTACAATCCAGAACCTTGAGGTAGTTAAAATAGATGTTGAGAACAATGTAATCTTGGTTAAGGGCGCTGTTCCAGGACCAAAGAAGTCATTGGTTATGATTAAAGATACAGTAAAGTCTGGTAAGTAGGGCTTTGGAAAGGAGAGACAACAATGGCATCAGTTAAGGTTTATGACATTGAAGGCAAAGAAGTTGAGACATTAGAGCTCAATGATGCAGTTTTCGGTGTAGAAATAAATGAGCATATAATGCATAAGGCTGTAGTTGGTCAGTTAGCCAACAACCGTCAGGGAACACAGAGCGCTAAGACACGTTCAGAAGTTTCTGGTGGTGGAAGAAAGCCTTGGAGACAGAAGGGAACTGGTCATGCTAGACAGGGTTCAACAAGATCTCCACAGTGGACAGGCGGCGGAGTTGTATTCGCACCAAAGCCAAGAGATTATTCAGTTAAGATGAATAAGAAAGAGAAGCAGCTTGCTATGAAGTCAGCACTTTCATCAAAGGTTGCTGAGAACAAGCTGGTAGTAGTTGACAAGCTTGATCTTCAGGAGGCTAAGACAAGCGTATTTGCAAAGATCCTTGCAAAGCTTTCAGCTCCTAAGGCTCTTGTAGTAACAAAGGATAAGAACAATAACGTTGTTCTTTCAGCAAACAACATTCCAACAGTTAAGACAACAGTAGCTAATTCACTTAGCGTATACGATATTCTCAAGTATGAGAAGCTTGTTCTTACTAAGGAAGCAGTTGCAGCAATTGAGGAGGTGTACGCATAATGGCAGATATCAAATATTATGACGTTATACTTAAGCCAGTGATCACAGAGAAGAGCATGAACGCTATGGCTGAGAAGAAATATACATTCCTTGTTCATCCAGAAGCAAACAAGTCACAGGTTAAGGAAGCTGTAGAGAAGATGTTCGAGGGAACAAAGGTTGCAAAGGTCAACACAATGAACAATGACGGTAAGGTCAAGAGACGTGGTATGACACTTGGTAACACAGCAAAGTACAAGAAGGCTATCGTTCAGCTTACAGCTGACAGCAAGGACATCGAGATCTTCGAGGGACTTTAAGATATAGCTGTGGGTGGCTGCACAGTATAGCCGCTCATCACATTAGTTGTATACGCAATCAAAGCGTGAGAATAAATTGAACCGAAAGGAGAACAACAATGGGAATTAAGACATATAACCCATATACACCTTCCAGAAGAAATATGACTGGCCTTGATTTTTCAGAGATCACAAAGACAACTCCAGAGAAGTCACTCGTTGTTTCAACAAGCAAGACAGCCGGTCGTAACAATCAGGGTAAGATAACAGTAAGACATCACGGTGGTGGTGCTAAGAGAAAGTATAGAATAATAGATTTCAAGAGAAATGACAAAGATGGTATTCCAGCAACAGTAGCTGCAATCGAGTATGATCCAAACAGATCAGCAAATATTGCACTTCTGTTCTATGCAGATGGAGAGAAGAGATACATCCTTGCTCCTTTCAAGCTTGCAGTTGGCGATGTGCTGATGAATGGCGCAGAGGCAGAGATCAAGGTTGGTAACTGTCTTCCACTTCAGAATATTCCAGTTGGTACTCAGGTACACAACATCGAGCTTTATCCAGGTAAGGGCGGACAGTTAGTTCGTTCAGCAGGAAACGCTGCACAGCTCATGGCTAAGGAAGGAAAGTATGCAACACTTAGACTTCCATCAGGCGAGATGAGAATGGTTCCGATTATCTGTAGAGCAACAGTTGGACAGGTAGGAAACATCGAGCATGGCCTTGTTAACATTGGTAAAGCCGGTCGTAAGCGTCATATGGGCGTTAGACCAACAGTTCGTGGTTCTGTCATGAACCCTAATGACCATCCACATGGTGGTGGAGAAGGTAGAGCACCTATCGGTCGTCCAGGTCCTTCTACTCCATGGGGCAAGCCAGCAATGGGTCTCAAGACAAGAAAGAAGAACAAGCAGTCTAATAAGTTGATCGTAAGACGTAGAGACGGTAAGAATGTTAAATAGTTAAGGAGGAAGAAATATGGCTCGTTCATTAAAAAAAGGACCATTCGCAGATGCACATCTGCTTAAGAAGGTAGATGCTTTAAACGCTGCTAATAAGACAGAAGTTATAAAGACCTGGTCAAGACGTTCAACAATCTTCCCATCATTCGTTGGCCACACATTTGCCGTTCATGATGGAAGAAAGCACGTACCAGTATATGTAACAGAAGATATGGTAGGACATAAGCTCGGTGAGTTCGTAGTTACCAGAACATACAGAGGTCATGGTAAGGACGAAAAGAAGGGTAGAAGATAATATTAGGAATATTTGAAAGGAGGACTTTTCAAAATGGCTAAAGGACATAGATCCCATGACAAGAGACTCAGAAATGAGAACAAAGATACAAGACCATCAGCTAAGGTTTCATACGCAAGAGTATCAGTAACCAAGGCATGTTTTGTGCTTGATGCTATCAGAGGTAAGGATGTTCAGACAGCACTTGCTATCGTAGAATACAACCCAAGATATGGCTCAAGCGTTATAGAGAAGCTTTTGAAGTCTGCTATTGCTAACGCTGAGAACAACAATGGCATGAAGAAGGAGGACCTTTACGTAGCAGAGTGTTACGCTAACAAGGGACCTACAATGAAGAGAGTTCATCCAAGAGCACAGGGTAGAGCATATAGAATCGAGAAGAGAACAAGCCACATCACAATCGTGCTTGACGAGAAATAGGAGGTAAAATATGGGACAGAAAGTTAATCCTCATGGTTTAAGAGTCGGCATTATCAAAGATTGGGATTCAAACTGGTATGCTGACAAGAGAAATGACGAGTTTGCTAAGAACTTAGCAGAAGATCAGATCCTTAGAAAATACTTAAAGACAACTCTTTACAAGTCAAACATCTCAAAGATCGAGATCGAGAGATCAGCAAAGAATGTAAAGATCGTATTATACACAGCTAAGCCTGGAGTAGTAATCGGAAAGGGTGGAGCCGGAATCGAGAAGATCAAGGCTGACGCTCAGAAGTTAACAGATAAGAAGCTCTTTATCGACGTTAAGGAGATCAAGAAGCCGGATGCTGACGCTCAGCTCGTTGCAGAGAACATCGCAGCACAGCTTGAGAATCGTATCGCATTCAGAAAGGCTATGAAGTCTTGCATGGGCAGAACAATGAAGTCAGGTGCACAGGGTATCAAGTGTGCATGTTCAGGTCGTCTTGGCGGTGCTGATATGGCTAGAACAGAGTTCTACAGCGAGGGAACAATTCCTCTTCAGACACTCCGTGCTGATATCGATTACGGATTTGCTGAAGCAGATACAACATATGGTAAGGTTGGCGTAAAGACATGGATCTACCATGGTGAAGTACTTCCAACAAAGACAGTAAAGGAAGGGGGAAATAAATAATGTTAATGCCAAAGAGAGTAAAGCGTCGTAAGCAGTTCAGAGGAACAATGGCTGGTAAGGCACTTAGAGGCAATAAGATTACAAACGGTGAGTATGGTCTCGTAGCATTAGAGCCAGCTTGGATCAAGTCAAACCAGATCGAGGCAGCCAGAATTGCAATGACAAGATATATGAAGCGTAGTGGTAAGGTATTTATCAAGATTTTCCCTGACAAGCCAGTTACAGCAAAGCCAGCTGAGACCCGAATGGGTTCTGGAAAGGGAGCACTTGAGTATTGGGTAGCAGTAGTTAAGCCAGGCAGAGTTATGTTTGAGGTTCAGGGCGTACCTGAGGAGGTAGCTAAAGAGGCTCTCAGACTCGCTATGCACAAGCTTCCACTTAAGTGTAAGATCGCATCAAAGGAAGAGTTAGAGGAGGTAGCAGGCAGTGAAAACTAAGGATTTTATGAACGAATTAAATAGCAAGTCCGTTGACGATCTCCAGAAAGATTTAGTAGCTGCAAAGAAGGAATTATTCAACCTGAGATTCCAGAATGCTACAAATCAGCTTGACAACACAAGCAGAATCAAGGACGTTAGAAAGAATATAGCAAGAATACAGACAGTTATAGCCCAGAAGGCTAATGCTTAATTATCTTGGAAGGAGGAATTATTGTGGAAAGAAATCTGAGAAAAACACGTGTTGGTATAGTTACAAGTGACAAGATGGATAAGACAATCGTTGTTTCTATCGTAGATAATGTTAAGCATCCTCTTTATGGTAAGATTGTAAAGAGAACAGTAAAGCTGAAGGCTCATGACGAGAATAACGAGTGCAAGATTGGCGATAGAGTAAAGGTTATGGAGACAAGACCATTATCAAAGGATAAGAGATGGAGACTTGTTGAGATCATCGAGAAGGCAAAGTAAGGAGGCAAATTAAATGGTTCAGCAGGAAACAAGACTTAAAGTTGCTGATAACACAGGTGCAAAAGAGTTACTTTGTATCAGAGTGTTAGGCGGATCAGTTAGAAGATATGCGAATATCGGCGATATCATCGTTGCCTCTGTTAAGGATGCAACACCAGGCGGAGTTGTAAAGAAGGGCGATGTAGTTAAGGCCGTTGTAGTTAGAACAAAGCATGGCGCTCGTCGTAAGGATGGTTCATACATCAAGTTTGACGAGAACGCTGCTGTAATTATAAAAGACGATATGAATCCAAGAGGTACACGTATCTTTGGACCAGTTGCAAGAGAGCTCCGTGATAAGAAATTCATGAAGATCGTATCACTTGCACCTGAAGTATTATAAGGAGGTGTGACTATGGCAACAATGAAGATTAAGAAAGATGATATGGTACAGGTTATCGCTGGTAAGGACAAGGGCAAGAGCGGAAAGGTCGTTTCAGTAGATAAGAAGAATGGTACCGTAGTAGTTGAAGGAATCAACAAAGTATTTAAGCATAGCAAGCCAAGCATGGCTAACCAGCAGGGCGGAATCATCGAGATGGAAGCCCCACTTGACATCTCTAATGTAATGTATCTTTACAAGGGCAAGCCAGTTAGAGTTGGTTTTGAAGGAACTGGTAAGGATAAGGTTCGTGTAGCCAAAGTTGATGGCAAGACAGAGAAGATAGATTAATTGGAAGGAGGTCGTCTTAGGTGAGTAGACTTAAAGAAAAGTATGACGCTGAAATTAAGAGCGCCATGGTTGAGAAATTTGGATATAAGAATGTAATGCAGATACCAAAGCTCGATAAGATCGTTATCAATATGGGCGTTGGTGAAGCTAGAGAGAACGCTAAGGTTCTCGACGCTGCTATCAAGGATCTTGAGACAATCACAGGTCAGAAGGCAGTTGTAACAAGAGCAAAGAAGTCAGTAGCTAACTTCAAGCTGAGAGAGGGAATGCCTATCGGATGTAAGGTAACTCTTCGTGGCGAGAAGATGTATGAGTTCCTTGATCGTCTTGTAAATCTTGCACTCCCACGTGTACGTGACTTCAGAGGTATCAATCCAAACGGATTTGATGGAAGAGGTAACTACGCATTCGGTATTAAGGAGCAGCTTATCTTCCCTGAGATCGAGTACGATAAGGTAGATAAGGTTAGAGGTATGGATATAATTTGCGTAACAACAGCACAGACTGACGAGGAAGCTCGTGAGTTACTTACACTGTTCGGCATGCCTTATAGCAAATAATAAAGGAGGAGATTCGAGAAATGGCTAAGACATCAATGAAAGTTAAGCAGCAGCGCAAGCAGAAGTTCTCAACAAGAGAGTACACACGTTGCAGCATTTGTGGACGTCCACACTCAGTTTTAAAGAAGTACGGAATTTGTAGAATCTGCTTCCGTGAGTTAGCATATAAGGGACAGATTCCTGGCGTTAAGAAATCAAGCTGGTAAGAGTAAGAAGGAGGAAATTTATTATGTCAATGAGCGATCCAATTGCAGATATGCTTACAAGAATTCGTAATGCTAATACAGCAAAGCATGATACAGTAGAAATCCCTGCTTCAAAGATGAAGAAAGCTATTGCCGACATACTTTTATCAGAAGGATATGTTAAGGCTGTAGATATCGTTGAGGACGGTAAGTTCGAGACAATCAAGATCACATTGAAGTATGGTGCAGATAAGAACGAGAAGATCATCACAGGTCTTAAGAGAATTTCAAAGCCTGGTCTTCGAGTATACGCAAGCAAGGATGAGCTTCCAAGAGTACTTGGTGGACTTGGAACTGCTATTATCTCCACAAACAAGGGTGTATTAACAGATAAGGAAGCTAGAAAACAGAACGTAGGTGGAGAAGTACTTGCGTTTATTTGGTAAAAGGAGGACGGCAAAATGTCACGTATCGGAAGAATGCCTATCGCTGTACCTGCAGGCGTAACTGTAGATATAGCAGAAAATAATAAAGTGACTGTTAAAGGACCAAAGGGAACTCTTGAGAGAGTTCTCCCTGCGGAAATGGATATAAAGTTAGACGGCGATACAATCACAGTATCAAGACCTAACGACTTAAAGAAGATGAAATCACTTCACGGACTCACAAGAACACTTATCCACAACATGGTAGTAGGTGTTACAGAGGGTTACAAGAAGGAGCTTGAGGTTAACGGTGTAGGTTACAGAGCTCAGAAGCAGGGTAATAAGCTTGTTCTTGCTCTTGGTTATTCACACCCAGTTGAGATGGTTGATCCAGATGGTATCGAAACATCAGTTGATGGAAACAAAATCATAGTAAGCGGAATCAGCAAGGAAAAGGTTGGTCAGTACGCTGCTGAGATCAGAGAGAAGAGAGCACCAGAGCCATACAAGGGCAAGGGTATCAAGTATGTGGATGAGACTATCAGACGTAAAGTTGGTAAGACTGGTAAGAAATAATAAAGGAGTGAGATAAGATGATTAATAAAGAATCAAGAAGCGCAATTCGTGTAAAGAAGCATATGCGTGTTCGTAATCGTTTAGCTGGAACAACAGAGAGACCACGTTTAGCTGTATTCAGAAGTAATAATCATATGTACGCTCAGATTATTGATGATTCAGTTGGTAAGACATTAGTAGCAGCATCTACAACAGAGAAGGCTATTAAGGATGAGCTTGAGAAGACAAATGATGTTGATGCAGCAGCTTACGTTGGTAAGGTTATTGCTGAGAGAGCACTTGAGAAGGGTATCAAGACTGTTATCTATGATAGAGGCGGTTTCGTATACCACGGTAAGGTTCAGGCATTAGCAGATGCAGCGAGAGAAGCTGGTCTGGAATTCTAGTAAGGAGGAAGAACAACGTATGAAGCGTGAAATAATTGATGCAAGTAAGTTAGAGTTAGAAGATAAAGTTGTTGCCATCAAGCGTGTAACAAAGGTTGTTAAGGGTGGACGTAATTCTAGAGTTGCAGCTCTCGTAGTTGTTGGTGATAGAAATGGCCACGTTGGCGTTGGTGTTGGCAAGGCAGTTGAGACTCCAGAAGCTATCCGTAAGGGTAAGGAGGATGCTGCAAAGCATTTAGTTACAGTTCCTGTAAATGAAGTTGGTAGTATCCCTTACGACTGGAATGGACAGTTCGGCAGTGCTTCAGTTCTTCTGAAGACAGCTCCAGAAGGTACTGGTATCATCGCTGGTGGTCCTGCTCGTAGCGTACTTGAGCTTGCAGGATATAAGAACATCCGTACAAAGTCCTTAGGATCAAACAACAAGCAGAACGTAGTTCTTGCAACAATCAAGGGCCTTACAGAGATCAAGAACCCAGAGGATATCGCAAGACTTCGTGGAAAATCTGTTGATGAGATACTTAACTAAGGAGGTATTAGAAGATGGCAGATAAGTTAAAGGTAACTTTGGTAAAGTCCCCTATCGGTGCTGTACCAAAGCATAGAAAGACAGTAGAGGCTCTTGGACTTAAGAAGGTTAATAAGTCAGTAGAGCTCCCAAATAACGCTGCAACACTTGGAATGGTTAAGCAGGTAAGTTATATGGTAAAGGTTGAGGAAGTATAAGAGAAGGAGGATACGCAGATCATGGATTTATCTACATTAAAGCCGGCTGAAGGCTCAAAGCACAGTGCTAATTTCCGTGTAGGTCGTGGACATGGTTCAGGAAATGGCAAGACTGCAGGTAAGGGACATAAGGGTCAGAAGGCACGTTCTGGATCACCTAGACCAGGTTTCGAAGGTGGACAGATGCCATTATATAGACGTCTTCCTAAGAGAGGCTTTAATTGCATCAATCACAAAGAGATCGTTGCAATCAATGTATCAGCTCTTGAGAGATTCGAGGATGGCTCAGACGTAACTGTTGAGACATTAGTAGAGGCAGGTATCATTAAGAATCCTCGTGATGGAGTTAAGATTCTTGGAAATGGAGAGTTAACTAAAAAGCTCAATGTTAAGGCTAATGCTTTTTCAAAGTCAGCAGCTGAGAAAATTGAAGCTCTTGGCGGAAAAGCAGAGGTGATGTAATATGTTCAAAACCTTAATCAATGCATTTAAGGTACAGGATATACGAAGAAGACTTTTATATACGTTCTTCATTCTCGTGGTAGTCAGACTTGGTAGTCTGATTACCGTTCCGGGAATAAGTGCGGATGCAATAAGAGAGTACATGCAGAATGCACTCGGTGATTCACTGAACATCTTCAGTTCATTCACCGGAGGATCGTTCGAGCAGATGTCGATCTTTGCATTGTCGGTAACACCTTACATTACAGCTTCCATCATCATACAGCTTCTCACCATTGCTATACCGGCTTTGGAAGAACTGCAGAAAGACGGAGAAGATGGTAGAAAGAAGATCACCGCTATCACAAGATATATGACAGTAGGTCTTGCTATTCTTGAGAGTGCTGGTCTTGTAGTAGGATTTGGAAACAAGGGAGTCATTGAGAATTATAACTTCTGGACAGTTCTTTGCATCGTAGTCATTCTTACGGCAGGAAGTGCTATAGTAATGTGGCTTGGCGAGAGAGCAACAGAGAAGGGTGTTGGCAATGGTATATCAGTAATCCTTCTGATAAACATCGTTTCAACAATGCCAAATGACTTCAAGAATTTATACACACAGTTCATGAAGGGCAGAGACTTTGTAAGATTTACACTTGTAGGGCTCATTATCCTTGCAGTTGTAGTTATTACAGTAGTATTTGTATGTGCACTTCAGGGCGCAGAGAGAAGAATTCCTGTACAGTATGCCAAGACAGTAAGAGGAAGAAAGACGATGGGAGGACAGTCCTCTCATATTCCACTTAAGGTCAATACTGCAGGTGTTATTCCGGTCATCTTTGCATCATCCATACTGTCTGTTCCACAGATCGTAGTGAATCTGTTCAACATCAAGACATCTGGTGTAGGAGCAAAGATAATCCAGGGTATGAGTCAGGGCTACTGGTTTAACAGATCTTATCCTTGGGCATCGATCGGTTTGATCGTATATATTTTACTTGTGTTCTTCTTCGCATATTTCTACACAGCGATCACATTCAATCCAATGGAGATTGCCAACAATATGAAGAAGAGTGGCGGTTTCGTCCCTGGTATAAGACCTGGACAGTCAACACAGGATTACCTTAATAAGATTTTAAACTACATCATATTTATAGGTGCTGTAGGACTTATCATAGTAGCATGTATACCAATGTTCTTCAGTGGTTTCTTTGGAGCAAATGTTTCATTTGGAGGAACATCACTTATCATCGTTGTAGGTGTTGTTATAGAGACAATTAAGAATATTGAGTCACGTATGCTGGTAAGGAACTATCAGGGATTCCTTTTAGACTAAAATATGACGTGGCAATAAACACGAATGGGAGTGTGCCGTATAGTACACTTCCTATTCGTGTATTATAGAGAGAATAGTATTTGATAAGAATGGGAAACGTTCAAAAAAATGGAGGTTGAATATATGAAGATAATCATGTTAGGCGCACCGGGCGCAGGCAAGGGAACACAGGCAAAGATGATCGCTGCAAAGTACGGCGTACCACATATCTCAACAGGAGATATATTCAGAGCGAACATAAAGAACGGCACAGAGCTTGGTGCAAAGGCAAAGGAGTACATGGATAAGGGACTTCTTGTACCAGATGAGCTCGTTGTCGACTTGGTAATAGATAGATTCAAGGCTGATGACTGTGCAAAGGGATATATCCTTGACGGATTCCCAAGAACTATCCCACAGGCAGAGGCACTTGACAAGGCACTCTCAGCAATCGGCGATTCAGTTGATTACGCTATCAATGTTGAGGTACCTGATGAGAATATCATCGAGAGAATGTCAGGCAGACGTGCATGTGTAGGTTGTGGAGCAACATACCATATCGTATACAACCCAACAAAAGTTGAGGGCAAGTGTGATGCATGTGGAGCTGATCTCATCCTTAGAGACGATGATAAGCCAGAGACAGTAGAGAAGAGACTTAATGTATATCATGAGCAGACACAGCCTCTCATCGATTACTACAAGGCAAAGGGCATCCTGAAAGAGGTTGACGGAACCGTAGATATGAAGGATGTATTCGCTGCTATCACTGATATATTAGGTGAGTAAATATGAAGGGTATTTCCATAAAATCCCAGGAAGAGATTGAGCTTATGAGAGAGGCTGGAAGAATTCTGGCGATAACTCATGAGGAGATGAGAAAAGCATTGAAGCCGGGAATGACCACATATGATATAGATAAGCTCGGTGAAGAGGTTATCAGAAGTTATCACTGTGAACCATCATTTCTGAACTATCAGGGATATCCGGCGTCGGTGTGTGTATCTGTAAATGATGAGGTGGTACACGGAATTCCATCAAAGAACAGAGTGCTTCAGGATGGAGATATAGTAAGTCTTGATGCCGGTGTTATCTATAAGGGTTACCATTCAGACTCAGCCAGAACATATGGAGTTGGCGAGATATCTGATATGGCAAAGTATCTCATAGAGGCAACGAAGCAAAGCTTCTTTGAAGGACTGTCAGCGGCCCGTGCGGGAAATCATGTGCGGGATATAGGAATAGCGGTCGAGTCCTATGCCGATGAGTGTGGACTTGGAGTTGTTGTCGATCTGGTGGGACATGGAGTTGGAAAAAATCTTCATGAAGAGCCGGAGGTCCCAAACTTCGCAACAAGAAGAAGAGGACCGAAGCTGAAAGCAGGAATGACGATAGCGATAGAACCGATGATCACACTTGGCGATTATGAAGTGAAGTGGATGCCGGATGGATGGACGGTCGTCACCGCAGACAAATCACTGGCGGCACATTATGAGAATACAATACTTATAACAGATGGAGAGCCTGAGATACTTTCAAGGGCCGATGGAATTGAGCTGTAGATGTGATATCATATGTCGTCGTTCGTAAGCACGATGACATATTCATTATATCATGGAGAACTCATAAGTTGATTTATATATAGGAGGATTTTTGAAAATGTCAAAAGCAGATGTAATTGAAGTAGAAGGAACAGTAGTTGAGAAACTTCCAAATGCCATGTTTCAGGTAGAACTTGAGAATGGACACAAGGTTCTTGCTCATATAAGTGGAAAGCTGAGAATGAATTATATAAAGATTCTTCCTGGCGACAAAGTTACAATAGAGTTATCACCATACGATCTTACCAAGGGAAGAATCGTTTGGAGAGATAAATAATAAAAAAATGAATTTCCCTATTGCATTTTATCAATGAAAATGATAGAATGCTAATTCGTAGCGGACTTTTTTTGAAAGGAGAGTTTCTAATGAAGGTTAGAGCATCAGTAAAACCTATCTGCGATAAGTGCAAAGTTATCAAGAGAAAGGGAATCGTTAGAGTTATCTGCGAGAATCCAAAGCACAAGCAGCGTCAGGGTTAATCAAAAAAGGAAAAGAAGTATATGGATGATAGCCCATCCGGAAGTATACTTATTTTCGTGCGTCAGTACATATATCTAATGTACTGTATTATTTAAAAGCGGCTGTGGCATACGTAGATATGCCAATACAATTATAGAAATATACAACTTAGTTGAAGTTTGCGGTGTATGCATTTCACCCCATAGCGTGTGCTATGGGATACATTTGTGGATTCAGCTTAAAAGAAGATTTTACGGAGGTTATTATAATGGCTCGTATTTCAGGTGTTGATTTACCAAGAGAGAAACGTGTTGAAATTGGTCTTACTTATATCTATGGTATCGGACTTCCTTCATCACAGCGTATTCTTAAGGAAGCAAACGTTAATCCTGATACACGTTGCGCAGATCTGACTGACGATGAGGTTAGAAGACTCAGCGAGGTTATCAAGGCAACTCAGGTAGTAGAGGGAGATTTACGTAGAGAGATAGGCTTCAATATTAAGCGTTTACAGGAGATTGCTTGCTATCGTGGTAAGCGTCATAGACAGGGACTTCCTGTTCGTGGACAGAAGACTAAGACTAACGCTAGAACTCGTAAGGGTCCTAAGAAGACTGTTGCTAATAAGAAGAAGTAATATTTATAGAATATATTTGTAAAAAACCATAGGAGGTTTAGGCTAATGGCTAAGCAGGCAACTAAAAAAGTGGCTAAGAAGCGTGTCAGAAAGAGCGTACAGCACGGACAGGCTCATATTCAGTCATCTTTCAATAATACAATTGTTACATTAACAGACGCTGAAGGCAATGCGCTTTCATGGGCAAGCGCTGGTGGATTAGGATTTAAGGGTTCTAAGAAGTCAACTCCATATGCTGCTCAGATGGCTGCAGAGACAGCCGCAAAGGCTGCTGCACCTTACGGACTCAAGACAATCGACGTATTTGTCAAGGGACCAGGTTCAGGAAGAGAGGCTGCAATTCGTGCACTCTCAGCATGTGGTATAGATGTAGTTAGTATCAAGGATGTTACTCCGGTTCCACATAACGGATGTCGTCCACCAAAGAGAAGAAGAGTTTAATTAGAGGAGGTACAAACAAGATGGCAGTAGATAGAACCCCAGTTCTTAAGAGATGCAGATCTTTAGGCATGGAGCCAATGTATCTCGGAATAGACAAGAAGTCAAACAGAAGACCAAACAGATCAAATAGAAAGCAGAGCGAGTATGGACTTCAGCTCCGCGAGAAGCAGAAGGCTAAGTTCATTTATGGTGTACTTGAGAAGCCTTTCCGTAACCTTTATGCAAAGGCTGAGCAGCAGAAGGGATTAACAGGTCCTAACCTCATGACATTACTTGAGCTTAGACTTGACAACATCATCTTCAGATTAGGCTTTGCAAGAACAAGAAGAGAGGCTAGACAGATCGTAGATCACAAGCACGTACTTGTAAATGGCAAGTGTGTAAACATCCCTTCATACTCAGTTAAGCCAGGCGATAAGATCGAGATCAGAGAGAAGAGCAAGTCTCTTCAGAGATACAAGGATATCATGGCTGCAACAGAGGGTGTTCTCGTACCAGGTTGGTTAACAGCAGACAGAGATAACCTCGCAGGTGAAGTTGTAGAGAAGCCAAGCAGAGAGCAGATCGATGTTCCTGTAAATGAGACTCTCATCGTCGAGTTATATTCTAAGTAAGATTTGTTCTTTATTTATACATTTTGTAACTTGGAGTGTAGCATTTTAAAACCCGTAAAGGAGGGGCTTAGATGTTTGAGTTTGAAAAACCAAAAATCGAGATCGTTGAGACTTCAGATGACAACAAATATGGCAAGTTTGTAATCGAGCCTTTAGAGAGAGGTTACGGTATAACACTTGGTAACTCACTTAGAAGAATAATGCTTTCTTCATTACCAGGTACCGCTGTAAGCCACGTTAAGATAAAGGGTGTTTTACACGAGTTCAGCTCAATACCAGGTGTAAAAGAGGATGTTACTGAGATAATAATGAACATCAAGAATGTCGTTATCAAGAATAACTCAGATACATTTGAGCCAAAGCAGGCATACATCGATGTTGTTGGTGAGCGCGTTGTTAAGGCAGGAGATATCAAGGTTGACGGAGATATAGAGATTGTAAATCCTGATCTTGTAATCGCAAACCTTAGTGGTCCGGACGCAAAGCTTGAGATGGAGCTTACAATTGTCAACGGACGTGGATATGTAAGCCTTGACAAGAACAAGGAAGCAGATGCACCAATTGATGTCATCGCTATTGACTCAATCTTCACCCCTGTTGAAAGAGTAAACCTTACAGTTCAGAATACACGTGTTGGTCAGGTTACTGACTATGATAAGTTAACTCTTGATGTATATACAAACGGAGCTCTTGCTCCAGATGAGGCAGTAAGTCTTGCTGCAAATCTTCTGGTAGAGCACTTGAAGCTGTTCGTAGATTTATCAGAGAACGCACGTCTTGTAGATGTTATGGTTGAGAGCACAACAGACGAGAAGGAAAAGGTTCTTGAGATGAATATCGATGAGCTCGAGTTATCAGTTCGTTCATACAACTGTTTGAAGAGAGCTGGCATCAACACAGTTCAGGAACTTATAAACAAGACACCAGAGGATATGATGAAGGTTCGTAACCTTGGTCGTAAGTCACTGGATGAAGTATTAGCTAAGCTTAAGGAGTTAGGCTTATCACTTAATCAGAACGAGGACTAATAGCAGTTCCCGTATACCACTCAAGCTGAATAATAGTAAGCACAGTGAAGACCCGCAAAGGGTATAGGAGGATAATTAAAATGGCAAAGTATAGAAAGCTTGGAAAAGCAAGCGCACAGAGAAACGCATTACTTCGTAACCAGGTAACTCAGTTACTGTATCATGGAAAGATCAAGACAACAGAGGCAAGAGCTAAGGAAGTTGTTAAGATCGCAGAGAAGCTCATCACTTTAGCAGTTGCTGAGAAGGACAACTACGATGAGGTTACAGTTCAGGCTAAGGTTGCTAAGAAGGATAAAGATGGCAAGAGAATCAAGGAAGTTGTAGACGGTAAGAAGGTTACAGTATACGACACAGTTGAGAAGACAGTTAAGAAGGATCAGCCTTCAAGACTTCATGCCAGAAGAGAGATGCTCAAGGTTTTATATCCAGTTGTTGAAGTTCCTACAGATGCTGCTGGTAAGAAGGCCGGTACTAAGAAGATCGACTTAACACAGAAGTTATTCGATGAGTATGGTACAAAGTACGCAGGACGTAAGGGTGGTTACACAAGAATCATCAAGATCGGTCAGCGTAAGGGTGATCAGGCTCTTGAGGTTATTCTCGAGTTAGTATAATCGATTGATATTATACAGATAAATAAACAGGGCTGCAGTACATAGACGTATTAGTTTACGTTCGTGTACGGCGGCCCTGTTTTTTAATAAAATTTAGTGAAATATAGAGATTTCATTGATATAGATTGGAAAGATTATGAGCTTCATAAATGTAAAAGGACTATCTCATAAATTTAATATAAAGGACAAAGACGGCAATAAGATAGGGGAGAACTGGGCAATAAAGGATGTAGATTTTCTTGCCGACAAGGGGGAGATAATCGCGATCCTTGGCAGAAACGGTTCAGGAAAGTCTACGTTTGCAAGACATTTGAATGGACTGCTTGCACCGCATGAGGGTTCGATAGTCATAGGTGGAAAAGACATGGCGGAGATGGGAGAGCTTACATCCGTCAGACGACAGGTAGGAATGGTGTTTCAAAATCCCGATAACCAGATAGTCGGCAACACCCTCGCTGAGGATATAGGATTTGGGCTGGAGAATCTTGGCGTCTCCAGCGAAGATATATGGAAGAAGATAGATGAGATGCTGGAGCTCACAGGGCTCACAGCCTATAAGTATGCCAATACGTCAAGAATAAGCGGTGGACAGAAACAGCGGCTTGCAATCGCATCGTCCATGGCGATGACTCCGGATTGTATAGTGCTAGACGAGGCGACATCCATGCTTGACCCGCAGGGAGCAAAGGATATGCTGGAGCTTGTGCAGAGATTGAACAAAGAAAAGAAAATAACCGTAATAATGGTGACTCACAGGATAGCTGAGGCACTTATGGCGGATAAAGTATACATATTGGATAATAGCAGGATCGTGGCAGAGGGTACACCTGGAGATGTATTCACAGATGTTGACCGGCTTAAGAGCTATGGACTGGAGATACCGGTTGATATGAAGCGAAGGGCCGGAATACCGATCGATATCTGCTATAAATATAAGAACAGGCATATGGATATAAGCAGCGATATGAACAATGCGCAGAGTAATCATGCTGAGGATGAGAAGACTGCAGATAATTCAGAAAAATGTATAGTTGAGCTTCAGAATGTATCATATTCGTATGTGAATGGAAATGAGTCATTTCAGGCGCTTTCTGATATAAACATCAAGATATATGAAGGACAGGTTGTCGCTGTAATAGGGCAGACCGGCTCGGGAAAGAGTACACTGCTTCAAATGATAAATAAGCTGATAGTTCCACAGAGTGGCAAGGTATATCTGTATGATACGGATGTGCAGAGTGTAAGAAATATCAAGGATATCCGCAGGAGGATAGGGTATGTATTTCAGTTCCCTGAGTCCCAGTTGTTTGAGAATACGGTGCTCAAGGATGTAATGTATGGCCCGATAAACTTTGGAATGTCAAAGAGAGAGGCTGAGGATGCTGCCAGAAAGGCGCTTGAGTTGGTGGGAGTACCGGAGAAATATGCGGAGTATTCTCCATTCGAATTGTCCGGTGGTTTGAAAAAGAGGGTGGCAATAGCGGGAATACTGGCATATGAGCCAGACGTATTGATCCTTGATGAGCCTGCATGCGGGCTTGACGGAGAGAGCCGGGAGCAGTTATGGAATCTCGTCAGAAAGCTCAACAGAGAGAAAAATGTGACGATCATACTGGTATCCCACGACATGGAGGATGTGTATGAGATGTCAGAGAGGATTCTTCTTATGGAGCATGGAAGGATAGTGTATGATGGAGGGACAGGTGAGTTTTTTGAGGACAGGAGCTTACTTGAGCGGTACGGTATAGATGTTTCCGGGTGCCCGGAATAGGAGATTTACTATGATACGAGATATTACAATAGGACAATATTACAGTGGCAATTCTGTGATACATAGAATGGATCCGAGAACAAAGCTTGCAATAACATTTCTATATGCCATATCGCTGTTTCTTTGCAAGGACTGGATCATGATACTTGCCGCAACGGCATTCCTCTGTATATATGTGGCGGTGAGCAGGGTGCCGATAACATACATTTGCAGGGGACTGAAGGTCATATGGATGTTTATTCTGTTTACAGCAATATTCAGCGTGTTCAACGGGGACGGACGGGTACTTTGGAGCTGGCACAGACTTCGCATAACAGATAACAGTGTGATGACTACGGTGCTTGTGGTTATACGCCTTGTATACCTCATAATAGGCTCATCTGTCATGACGTACACTACAAGACCGATGAATCTGGCAAATGGACTGGAGAGCAGTCTGGGATTCTTGAAGAAAATAAAGGTTCCGGTGTCTGATATGGCCATGATGCTTATGATCGCATTGCGATTTATCCCGATATTTATGGAGGAGCTGGATAAGATCATGAAGGCACAGCTTTCCAGAGGTGCGGACTTCGAGAGTGGCAATATATTCAAGAGGATAAAGAGTTATGTACCTGTATTTGTACCATTATTTGTATCGGCGATAAGGAGGGCCACAGATCTTGCCCAGGCCATGGATGCCAGATGTTTTGACGGCAGCGAAGGCAGGAGCCGCATGAATCCGTTAAAATACAGTGGAACAGACTATGTAAGTTATGCTATAGTGTTGGTGTATCTGGGATGCATGATAGTATACAGATGTGTGATGTAGGAAATCCTGCAATCTTATTTCGGGATACATGCGCACTTCGGGATCAAAAGTCGTTTGTATATAGATTTGTTTTAAACATTACAGAGTCAATGACGATCGGGCTTGATTAAGAATTGGAGCGTAATTCAGATACATCGATAATATAGAAAAGGATACGGATGTGTCAGATACATCCCTAGTATGAATATGAAGAGAGTAAAATTGATCGTAGCCTACGATGGAACAAATTATTGTGGATGGCAGGTTCAGATAAATGGAATAACGGTTGAGGAAGTCCTGAATAAGACACTCAGCGAGCTTTGTCATGAGGATATAAAGGTTATAGGAGCCAGCAGAACGGATTCCGGTGTACATGCACTGGGAAATGTGGCGGTGTTCGACACTGAATCAGGAATACCTGGAGAGAAGTTTTCATTTGCGCTTAATCAGCGGCTCCCGGAAGACATAAGGATACAGGAGTCATGCCAGGTGGCTGACGATTTTCATCCGAGATACTGTGACACGATCAAGACATATGAATACAAGATATTAAACAGAAGATTTGATATGCCGACGGAGCGTCTTTACTCGACATTCGTCTATTATCCACTTGATATAGATAAGATGAAGCGGGCTGCGGTAGTGCTGGTTGGGGAGCATGATTTCAAGAGCTTCTGTTCATCAAGGTCTCAGGTGGAGAATACAGTCCGTACAATAACAGATATAACCATAGACAAGGCGGGCGACATGATACATATAAGGATCAGTGGCAATGGTTTCCTGTACAATATGGTCCGCATCATAGTGGGAACTTTGATGAAGATAGGTCTTGGAATCTGGCCAGAGGATTGTATGGAGTCAATACTTGAGGCTAAGGATAGGACGAAAGCTGGTCCGAAAGCCGAGGCCAAGGGGCTTACTCTTGTGGAGATAAAATATCTGTAGACGTATAATATTTGCCAGAATAAGATAAAATTGCTGATAATGTGTTGGCAGTTCACAAAACAGCGTGGTTATATTCTGTATATTATAACTTGGAAAAGTGGACTTGAAATAATCTAGAAATAAGAATGAAAAGTGGAAAACATCTAGCAAAACAGTGAAAAATAGATGAAAAACATTGTGTGAAATGCACAAAAAATAATGAAAACAAGAGCCAATCATGTTATAATTACATTGAAATGCTGCTACATGACGGATATGTCAGGAATTGTTTCGAAGTGTTCGGAATATTTCAAGGTGTTTCAGTGAAGATAACATGATTGTTTTTTTTATTTTGATTTTAGGAGGGCAAACAATGGCAAGATTTACGTTACCAAGAGATCTGTATCACGGAAAAGGTGCTTTGGAGGCACTCAAGACATTCAAGGGTAAGAGAGCTATGGTCTGTGTTGGAGGCGGATCCATGAAAAGATTTGGATTCCTTGACAGGGCAGTTCAGTACCTTGAGGAAGCTGGAATGGAAGTTAAGTTATTTGAGGGAATTGAGCCAGATCCTTCAGTAGAGACGGTTATGAAGGGTGCAGCAGCCATGCTTGAATTTGAGCCAGACTGGATAGTGGCCATCGGCGGTGGTTCACCTATAGATGCAGCAAAGGCTATGTGGATAAAGTATGAGTATCCAGATGCGACATTTGAGGACATGTGCAAGGTGTTTGGAATTCCGGAGCTCAGAAAGAAAGCTCATTTCTGTGCTATTTCTTCAACATCAGGAACTGCAACAGAGGTTACAGCATTCTCGATCATCACAGATTATGAGAAGGGAATCAAGTATCCGATAGCTGATTTTGAGATCACACCGGATGTTGCGATCGTAGATCCTGAGCTGGCAGAGACCATGCCTCAGAAGCTGGTTGCTCACACAGGTATGGATGCCATGACACATGCAATCGAGGCTTATGTATCGACAGCAAACTGCGATTTTACAGATCCACTGGCACTTCATGCGATCAAGATGATCCAGAATGATCTGGTTGGATCATATAACGGAGACATGGAGAAGCGTGACGCAATGCATAATGCGCAGTGCCTGGCAGGTATGGCATTTTCAAATGCACTGCTTGGAATCGTACATTCAATGGCACACAAGACCGGAGCAGCATTTGCCGATTACGGTGCACATATCATCCACGGAGCAGCAAATGCGATGTATCTCCCGAAGGTTATCGCTTTTAATGCAAAGGATGAGACAGCAAAGATTCGTTACGGCGAGATAGCAGACTTCATGGGCCTTGGCGGAGAGACACTCGACGAGAAGGTAGCTCTTCTCATCGCATATCTGCGCAAGATGAATGACGAGCTGAACATACCTCACTGTATCAAGAATTATGGACCTGACAGCTATCCATGTGAGCAGGGCTTTGTTCCGGAGGATGTATTCCTTGAGAGACTTCCTGAGATCGCTGCAAATGCGATACTTGATGCATGTACAGGCTCCAACCCAAGACAGCCAAGCCAGGAGGAGATGGAGAAGCTCCTGAAGTGCTGCTACTATGACACAGAGGTGGATTTCTAAATAAAAGATAGTATTTACAGACAGAAGAATGAATGATAATATGGTATCCGGCGGTGCACATGTATCGCCGGATATTTTTGTTGGAAAAAATAGTTGACAACAAAATGTAATTATAATATACTTGCAAAGTATGCGAAGTTTATAAGTGCGTTTCGAACCAATGCCCCGGTAAGGAATGTGCTGAATATACATTAGTAAAGAAGATTATAAAAGAATAATTTAGGAGGTACCACGATGAAGAGCTTTATGGCAAGCCCATCAACAATAGAGAGAAAGTGGTATGTAGTTGACGCTACAGGACATACTTTAGGTCGTCTTGCATCAGAGATCGCAAGCATTTTAAGAGGAAAGAACAAGCCAACATATACACCACACATTGATACAGGTGATTATGTAATAGTAGTAAACGCTGACAAGATCCAGGTAACTGGTAAGAAGTTAGATCAGAAGGTATACTACAACCACTCAGATTATGTAGGTGGTATGAAAGAGACAACTCTTCGTGAGAAGATGGCTAAGAAGCCAGAGGATGTTATCTACCTTGCAGTTAAGGGAATGCTTCCAAAGGGACCACTTGGCAGAGAGATGATCACAAAGCTTCACGTATACGCTGGTGCAGATCACAAGCATCAGGCACAGAAGCCAGAAGTATTAGAGATTAAGTACTAAGAAGGAGGAGATTAACAGATGGCTAAGACAACAAAGTTCTATGGAACAGGAAGAAGAAAAAGCAGTATCGCCAGAGTTTACATCACTCCAGGTACTGGTAAGATCGTTATAAACAAGAAGGATATGGATGAGTACTTTGGCCTTGATACACTCAAGGTTATCGTAAAGCAGCCACTCGTTGCTACAGGCACAGAGGGTAAGTACGATGTACTCGTTAACGTATGTGGTGGTGGTTTCACAGGTCAGGCTGGAGCTATCAGACATGGTATTTCAAGAGCACTCCTTGAGGTTGATGCTGAGTACAGACCAATCCTTAAGAAGGCTGGATACCTTACAAGAGATCCAAGAATGAAGGAGAGAAAGAAGTACGGTCTCAAGGCCGCTCGTCGTGCTCCACAGTTCTCAAAGAGATAATTATATATCATTTCAGATATATCAAGAACCCGCAGAAGTCCAACGCTTTTGTGGGTTCTTTTTTTCAGAACTTTTGAGATTCAGATTAGGAGGAACAAAAGATATGGTGACATTATTGTCGAAGTTGTGGATCAAATCAGATAATTATAAGGATAGCAAGGTGAGGGAGAAATATGGTGTTCTTTGCGGAGCTGTTGGTATATTTTTGAATGTATTATTGTTTCTGGGAAAATTCTTCGCTGGATTACTTTCGGGTGCTATCTCGATCACGGCGGATGCGTTCAACAATTTATCAGATGCAGGAAGCTCGTTTATATCTATGATAGGCTTTAAGTTATCTGGCAGAAAACCGGACCCGGATCATCCGTTTGGACATGGAAGAATAGAGTATATATCAGGCTTATTTGTAGCAGTCATGATCATATTGATGGCCTACGAGCTTATTAAAGATTCAATCGGAAAGATCCTACATCCGGAACTTCCAAAATTCAGCAGTCTAGTTGCCGTTATACTCGTTGTTTCAATTGGAGTAAAGATATATATGTATTTCTACAACAGGAGTATAGGCAGAAAGATAGAGAGTGCGACCATGATAGCGACGGCGAAAGACAGTTTATCTGATACATTTTCCACAATGGTTGTTCTTGCATCTGCACTTGCTGCTCATTTCTGGAAAATACCTATAGATGGATATTGCGGGTTATTGGTGGGCGTAATGATACTCATAGCTGGCATCACTGCAATGAAGGATACGGTCAGCCCATTGCTTGGTCAGGCACCGGAACCAGAGCTTGTGGATGAGATCGAGAAGATCGTGAGGTGTGATAAAAGGATCCTTGGTATTCATGATCTTGTGGTCCATGATTATGGACCTGGCAGACTTATGGTCAGCTTGCACGCAGAAGTTCCTTATAAGGAAGATATTCTTGAACTGCATGATCTGATCGATCAGATAGAATTCTCTCTCAGAAAAGAACTAAATTGTGAGCCTGTCATTCACATGGACCCGATAGTAGATGACGATGAGGAGACAAATGCTGTGAAAGCGCGGATCACTGAAATTATAGAATCACTTAATAAGGATAGCAGAAAAAATGAAAATGTTCAGTTTCACGACTTTAGAATGGTAAAGGGTTCAACACATTCCAATTTGATTTTTGATGTGGTTTTGCCACATGGATATCAAATGTCAGAAGAACAGATAATATCCTATATCAAGGAAAAAGTTAGTGAGTACAATAAAAATTACTATTGTGTGATACATATTGACAGAGCGTATGTAAAATAATTCCAGATGGTGAGCATCCTGATCACAGAAGAGTAAGACCTTCTGTGGTTATTATTATTACATAATATATTTACATGTTTTTTCATAATCTTAGATTTGACTTTACCATGATAAACTGTTACTATGTTACCGTGTTGTGCCCTAATAGGGCTGTATATCATGCAGATGCCCAGTGTAGTGTGTTTCATGCATCTGCCAAGTATATTTAAGTATATTTCAGGAGGAAAAAAGTATGAAAAAGTTATTATCACTGCTCTTAGTGGCAGCAATGGGACTTTCACTGGTTGGATGTGGCGGATCTGATAACGGATCTAAGAGTGAGTCAAAGAGTGATCTGGAGTATGTAAAGAATAAGGGAACTCTCGTTGTCGGCGTTACAGACTTCGCACCGATGGATTACAAGGATGAGTCAGGCAACTGGATCGGATTTGACGCGGATATGGCATCAGCATTTGCAGAGAGCCTTGGGGTAAAGGCAGAGTTCGTAGAGATAGATTGGGACAACAAGATCATGGAGCTTGACGGCAAGACCATCGACTGTGTATGGAATGGTATGACACTTACAGATGAGGTTACAAGCTCAATGGCATGTTCAGATGCATACTGCAACAATGCTCAGGTAGTTATCGTGCCAAATGATAAGGCAGACAAGTATCAGACAGTAGACAGCATCAAGGAGCTTACATTTGCTGTAGAGGCAGGAAGCGCAGGCGAGGATCAGGCCAAGGCGCTTGGTCTCAACTATACAGCGGTAAAGGCACAGGCAGATGCACTCATGGAAGTTGCAGCTGGAACATCAGATGCAGCAATCATTGATTCGCTTATGGCAGCAGCTATGGTTGGTGAGGGAACAGGTTATGACAAGCTCACATATACCGTAGGTCTCAACAGCGAGGAGTATGGCGTTGGCTTCAGAAAGGACTCAGATCTTGTAGCTGAGCTCAACAAGTTCTTTGCAGACAGTAAGGCTGACGGTTCAATGGAGAAGTGTGCTGAGACATATAAGGTACAGGCTGCACTTGCAAAGTAATAGATAAGATATAATTAGTATTTTTACCATCACTTAGAGAGAAAAATTATTATGGATTTGTTTTTTGAACAGCTCCCGGTCGTACTTGGAGCTCTTAATACAGGATTTATACAGACATTAAAATTGTTCTTCGTGACATTGCTCGGTGCATTTCCACTTGGACTTCTCATAGCACTCGGTTCCATGTCAAAGTTTAAACCGCTCAGCTATCTTATGAAGTTCATTGTATGGATAGTGAGAGGTACACCACTTATGATACAGCTGCTCATCATATATTATTTCCCGGGACTTGTATTCCACAACCCGGTATGGGGCGGCGGCGAAGGCGGAAGATTTGTAGCGGCATCGGTGTCATTCATAGTGAACTATGCCTGCTATTTCTCAGAGATTTACCGTGGAGGTATTCAGGGTATTCCTGTAGGACAGGAGGAGGCCGGACTTGTGCTTGGCATGACTCCAAAGCAGATATTCTTCAAGGTCAAGCTTTTGCAGATGATAAAGAAGATAGTTCCGGCGATGTCCAACGAGATCATAACTCTGGTCAAGGATACGTCCCTTGCCCGTATCATCGCACTTCAGGAGATAATCTGGGCAGGACAGGCATTCATGAAGGGTTCACAGGGAATCTCTGGTGCGATATGGCCACTCTTCTTCTGCGCATTCTACTATCTGATATGGAATGGCGTACTCACAGTTTTACTTGGCAAATTAGAGAAGAAACTTGATTTTTTTAGATAGGAGGAGCCGCAATGAACGCAGTTCATACTCGGAATCGGCTCCGACGACCTGCCCCGCTGCGGAGCAGAGGGGCGATACATATTAGATAGGAGGAGCCGCAATGAACGCAGTTCATACTCGGAATCGGCTCTGACAACCTGCCCCGCTGCGGAGCAGAGGGGCGATACATATTAAATAGGAGGAGCCGCAAATGGCTATATTAGAGGTTGAACATATAAAAAAGAAGTTTGGCAAGACAGATGTGCTCAAGGATATAAGCTTTTCTCTGGAGCAGGGCGAGGTCCTTTCTATCATAGGATCATCAGGAAGTGGAAAGACAACACTTCTTCGCTGTTTGAACTTTCTGGAGATGCCGGATAACGGAGTAATCCGTGTAAAAGATGAGATCCTGCTTGATACAGACAAGCCGGAAACCCTTAAGGAGTCGGAGGTGCGCAAGAAGAGACTGCATTTTGGACTGGTGTTCCAGTCATTTAATCTTTTCCCGCAGTACACGGCACTTCAGAACGTGATGCTCGCAAGAGAGCTTCTGGCAAAGGAGAGACCGGATTTCAAAGTAAACAAGAAGAATATACTCGACGAGATAAGAGTCCAGGCAGAGGAACTTCTCCGCCAGATGGGACTTGAGGAAAGAATGAACAACTATCCTCACCAGCTTTCAGGCGGACAGTGCCAGCGAGTTGCTATAGCAAGGGCGCTTGCGTTGCAGCCGGACATCCTGTGTTTCGATGAGCCTACATCGGCTCTTGATCCGGAGCTCACAGGAGAGGTACTTAAGGTTCTCAGAAACCTTGCAGACAAAAAGACAACCATGATAATTGTTACCCATGAGATGGCATTTGCAAAGGATGTTGCAAGTCAGGTCATATTCATGGATGATGGATATATACTTGAGCAGGGAAGACCTGACCAGGTATTTGACAATCCGAAGATGGAGAGGACAAAACAGTTCCTTTCATCGTATTCATAAAGAATGTATATGATCCCGGAGTATCGACAGGAGTCGATATTTCGGGATTTTTTTTATGGAGTTGATGACTATATCACAAAGCCGTTTGATCTGGATGAGCTGCTTGTCAGGGTGGAATCCGTTCTTGGACGATGCGATAGAGACTGTAGACGTGGACGTGGCGGCACTCTGACATAGATTCGGACGATGAGATAGATGTGGATATGATATTCGATGCGTTCTGCCGTGGAAAGTCCAGACAGAAGGAGGGCGCAGGGCTGGGACTTTACATAGTAAGGTGCCTTGCAGACAAGCTGGGACATGAGGTGAGCGCGGAGGTTGCCGGCGAGGTATTTACTATAAATATATCTATGTCGACTGACCGAGATTAAAAATAACTTGGTCATGGCAATGTATTATGGCATGTGTATGAAAAATTAATACAGAAACAGCAAAGACACTAAATGCCGCTTGCCCAATATCAGACGGGCAGGCAGAATTTGGTGTCTTTTTTGATGGAGGACAGAAGCATGCTAAAAACAATGGGACAATAAATCCGGCAATGCGTTCTACCTCATGTCACATGAAAACATATCAGCAATCCATTCCCATAGCCCTGGCTTTGGTGGTCTGTGTCTCTCCCCTGGGATGATGTGGTGGGGCGTATATGGATGAGAGTTTCAGTGGATTATTGCCAATGTTGATGATGTTGTGCCATGTGCCGGCTGGTATACAGACGCATTCTCCTGCACAAAGATTCTGACGGAAGCACAGTTCGTTTGGGCAGCAGCCCATTCTGACTGAACACTGTCCCTGTTCGATCCGGATGATCTGATCGGTATTATCATGGATTTCCAAACCTACGTCTGAGCAGGCAGGTATACACATGACTGTCATCTGCATGAAACAGCCGGTCCACACGGTTTCGCGGTAATTGTGGTTCTGTAACGCTTTATCCCGGAGGTCTATAGTGCAGATGTTGTCACGACAGTCAGGTCTGTTCGGAGAACAATGGTTGTTGCATTTCATAGGATAGTCCTTTCAGATTTAATAGTTCTATTTATAGTATTCAGAAAGGATAGAATATGACAAAAATTATACATTTTTATGTAACCTGGATTGTGAGCTATGTGAAAAAATGCAAAAAGTGATAAAAAAATTGAAAATAGTATTGACATTTTGTACATAAACAACTAATATAAGATATATCAAATGGAAACGGTTCCAAAAACGTTTCCGAAAAAACAAAGTAACCATTAAGCAGCTCGTATAAGAGATGACTGAAGGAAAAATTTTTATTATTTTATGGGAGGAACCAATATGAACAAGAAAGGTATTGCGGCACTTGGACTGTCACTTATGATGGCAGGTACCATGTTGACAGGATGTGGCTCAGGAGATTCAGATGGAGCGGGAAAGAAGGCAGATGCAAAGGGCTCTGTATATTATCTGAACTTCAAGCCGGAGCAGGATGCACAGTGGCAGGAGCTTGCTAAGGTGTACACAGAGAAGACAGGCGTTGATGTTACGGTAGTTACAGCAGCTTCTGGTCAGTATGAGACTACTCTTAAGAGTGAGATGGGTAAGTCAGAATCACCTACCCTGTTCCAGGTAAATGGACCGGTTGGTCTTGCTTCTTGGAAGGACTATTGTTATGATCTTGGATCATCACAGGTGTATAAAGAACTCACATCTGAGGACTTTGCACTTAAGGATGGCGATAAGGTCGCAGGAATCGGATATGTTATAGAGTCATACGGAATCATTTACAACAAAGAGCTTTTAAGCAAAGCTGGATACACAGAGGATGATATCAAATCATTTGCAGACCTCAAGAAGGTGGCAGAGGATATAACAGCTAACTCAGACAAATTAGGATTCTCAGCATTTACATCAGCTGGAATGGACGGATCATCAGATTGGAGATTCAAGACACATCTTGCAAATCTTCCAATCTACTATGAATACAAGGCTGATGGAATCGATACTACAGATGCGATCAAGGGTACATATCTTGATAATTACAGAAATGTATGGGATCTGTACATCAACAACTCAACAACCGATCCAAAGCAGCTCAGCACAAAGACTGGTGATGATGCGGTTGCAGAGTTTGTTTCAGGACAGGCAGTATTTTATCAGAATGGTACATGGGCATACTCAGATGTATCATCACTTGGCGATGACAACCTCGGAATGCTCCCTATCTATATCGGAGTAGATGGTGAGGAGAATCAGGGACTCTGTACAGGAAGTGAGAATTACTGGTGTGTAAATGCTAAGGCTTCAGAGGAAGATATCCAGGCAACTCTTGACTTCATGGAGTGGTGTGCTACAGATGATGTCGCACTTAAGGCAATCTGTGGTTCAGAGGGTGCTATGCCATCAGGAGCTGATGGAATGGGATTTGTAACACCATTCAAGAAGAACATTGAGTCAACAAACCTTCTTGTAAACATTGCAAATGAGTATGTAGCAGAGGGCAAGACACCTGTAAGCTGGAACTTCACAACAATGCCATCAGAGCAGTGGAAGAACGACCTCGGATCAGCACTTACAACATATGCGGCAGATCAGACAGATGCCAACTGGGATCTTGTAAAGAGCGCATTTGTAGATGGATGGGCTAAAGAGGCTGCTGCAGCAAAGTCAAAATAAAACATATTAACAAATAAACAATAGTACACAACCCAAAAATAAAAAACATCACAAAATAAACCCAACTTAAAATATGAATAAAGTCCTGCAAGCTGCAGGACACCAGGAAGGCTAACAGCTTTGCAAAGGCAGCTCATACCCGGAGGTGCCAGACTAGAGATGGATATGTATTCATATGCAAATATGTCTACATATCCATTTTTAGACTCAAAAGATATTGGAAAGAAAATTGATATGCAACAGAGTGGAGGTTATCAAAAAAATTATGGAGAAAACGATAAAAAGATATTGGCCGGTGTTTCTGATACCGACAATGGCTGCGTTTGTTATAGGATTTATCGTGCCATTTGCCGAGGGAATATATCTGTCCTTCTGTAAGTTCACGACCATAAGGGACGCTGAATTTGTAGGATTACAGAATTATATAGACGCATTCAAGGACTCAACATTCCCGGATGCATTTAAGTTTACAACATTATTTGCGATTGTCACACTTGTGCTTATAAATGTTCTTGCATTTCTTGTGGCACTGGCACTTACACAGAAGATCAAAGGAACTAATGTATTCAGAACGATATTCTTTATGCCGAATCTTATAGGTGGTATCGTACTTGGATATGTATGGCAGCTTATATTTGATGCCATATTCTCAAAGTTTGACACAGCCCTGAAACTCAATGAAGTCCTCGGTTTCTGGGGATTGGTTATACTGGTGTGCTGGCAGCAGATAGGATATATGATGATTGTTTATATTGCAGGACTTCAGGCAATACCTGAAGACATTCAGGAAGCGGCCATGATTGATGGCGCAAATAGAACACAGAGACTTTTCAGAGTTACGATCCCGAACATGATGCCATCCATAACTATATGTACATTCCTCACAATAACCAACTCGTTCAAACTGTTTGACCAGAACCTGGCACTCACAGGAGGCGAGCCTCTTCATAAGACAGAGATGCTTGCGCTCAATATATATGAGACGTTTTATGGAAGAGTAGGATATGAGGGAGTAGGTCAGGCCAAGGCAGTCATATTCTTTATACTGGTAGTAGCGATAGGACTCATACAGCTTAGGCTTACAAGATCAAAGGAGGTGCAGCAGTAATGGCAAAGATACAGAAAACGGCAAATACAGCGGATAAAAAACCGGTATACAGAGTGAAAGGAAAACCGACGGCTATGGGAATTCTGGCTACTTTATTCTTTACCATTATTTCCATAATATTTGTTTCACCGATAATAATCGTAATTATAAACTCTCTGAAAGCCAAGACGTTTATCAGTCTGGAGACATTTGAACTGCCAAATGAGCACAGCTACATAGGCCTGGACAATTATAAAACGGCTATAACACAGTATGATTTCATAAAGGCAGTGGGCTGGACAGTTGTGATAACGGTTCTCTCAGTAGCAGCAATTCTACTGTTCTGCTCTATGACAGCCTGGTATATAACCAGAGTCAAGAATATGGTGACAAAGATCATATATCTGCTCTGCGTGTTCTCTATGGTAATACCTTTCCAGATGGTTATGTTTACTTTGGCTGGAACTGCGGATGCACTTCACCTTACTACTCCATGGGGAATCGTGATCGTGTATCTTGGATTTGGAACAGGTCTTGCAGTATTCATGTTCTGCGGATTTATCAAGTCCATTCCTTTGGAGGTCGAGGAGGCTGCGATGATAGATGGATGTACGCCGCTCAATACATTTTTCAGGGTTGTTATCCCTATCATGAAACCTACTTACATATCTGTAGGAATACTTGAGGCTATGTGGATATGGAATGATTTCCTTCTGCCATATCTGGTACTCGACATCAAGAAATACAAGACGATATCTATAGTTGTTCAGTATATGAAGGGCAGCTACGGAAGAGTAGATATGGGAGCGATCATGGCGTGTCTTGTTATGGCGATCATTCCAGTTGTTGTATTCTACCTCTGTGCACAGAAGTACATCATCAAGGGTGTTGCAGCCGGTGCTGTAAAGGGATAGTAAGATAAAATACTATTAAGTGTAAAAAAACAGGCGGTTGTGAGATTCTCAGCCGCCTGAAATTGGTTAAAAGGAGAGATTTCAGATGGAAAGATCAGCAGGAATACTGCTTGCTATATCAAGCCTCCCGTCAAAGTATGGAATTGGAAGTTTCTCGAAAGAGGCATATCGTTTTGTCGACTGGCTCAGAGCTGCACATCAGAGTTATTGGCAGATACTTCCTATGGGACCTACGGGATATGGGGATTCACCGTATCAATCGTTTTCGACATTTGCGGGAAATCCATATTTTATAGATCTTGATACACTTGTGGATCAGGGACTGCTCACAGACCGCGAGTGCAGAGAGAGAGACTGGGGCGACGATGGCAGGTATGTGGATTATAGAACAATATATGAAGGAAGATATCCAATCCTGAGAAAATCATATGAGAGATGGAAAATGACTGACAGCATGGAGTTTTCTTTGTTCATGGACGAGAACAAAGAGTGGATATATGATTATTCACTATTTATGGCTGTAAAGGATTCGCTTGGTGGAATTCCGTGGACAGAGTGGCCACAGGATATAAGAAACAGGCAGCCTGATGCAGTGCAGAAAATGCAGGTTGAGCTTGCGGAGGAGATACATTTTCAGCAGTACATGCAGTATTTGTTCTATACTCAATGGAATGCACTAAAGAGCTATGCCAACAAGAACCATATAAGGATCATAGGAGATATCCCAATCTATGTAGCCATGGACAGCGCAGATGTGTGGGCACACCCGGAGCTTTTCAGGCTGGATGAGGACAGATGTCCATATGAGGTTGCCGGATGTCCGCCTGATGGATTTTCGGAGACCGGACAGCTGTGGGGCAATCCAATATATGACTGGGAGCTGAATAGGCAGACCGGTTACAGCTGGTGGATAGCCAGAATGAGACACAGCTATAAGCTTTATGATGTAGTCCGGATTGACCATTTCAGAGGCTTTGATGAATATTATGCCATTCCATATGGGGAGGAAACAGCTGTGAATGGCAAGTGGAAAAAGGGTCCTGGGATGGATCTGTTTAGGAATATAGAAAAGGCTCTGGGTAAGAGAGATGTCATTGCCGAGGATCTTGGTTTTGAGACTGATTCGGTCAGAAAGCTTGTGCATGATTCCGGATTTCCGGGAATGAAGGTTGTGGAGTTTGCCTTTGATGTGAGAGACACCGGGGCGGCATCTGATTATCTTCCACATAATTACATACGAAATTGTGTTGTATATACGGGAACCCATGACAATGAGACCCTTATTGGCTGGTGGAGCAGTATAGATCAGAGATCCAGAGACATGGCAAGGGATTATATGGCAGCTCATTATACACCGGACCGTCTGATCAATGTCCCATTTATCACGCTTGCTATGAGAAGTATTGCAGATCTTTGTATTATACCGATGCAGGATTATTTGGGGCTAGACAATAAATCGAGGATGAATAAGCCATCCACAGTTGGCGATAACTGGAGGTGGCGCATGATATCCGACGATACGGATGATGATCTTGCAGAGGAAATAGGCAGACTTACACTGATGACCGGGAGAAGCAAGATGTGAAAAAGTACTCTCTAAAAATATTTACCGGGAAATGATAAGTAGAGTATTTTCTTGACCTCCACATATTGGGATAATATAATTATTGGGAATAAAAGAGAAAAGTGGGATACAGCTTATGACAATAAAGGATATTGCACGTATATCAGGTTATGGTATCGGAACCGTGTCCAGGGTGATCAACAATCAGACCGGAGTCAGCGATGCAGCCAGAGAGAAGATACTCAGGGTTATAGAGGAAAACGGCTTTGAGCCGAACGTCAACGCAAAGCTCCTCAAAATGTCAGCGAAATCGGCGGTGGTTGTCATCATAAAAGGAAACCAGAATATGTTGTTTGCGGATATAGTAGAGCGGATACAGAACCTGCTTGCTGGATATGATGAGGATGTCATAGTGGAGTACATAGACGAGGATGGTGACGAGATCGAGTATGCCATCAAACTCACTCATAGCGTGAATCCGAAGGGAATCATGTTTTTGGGTGCCAATCTTGCACTTTTTGATGAGCGTGTGAAAGAGTTTGAGATCCCGGGAGTCATAATCACGACCGGCGGAGAGATTCTTGCAAATGACAACATATCCTCCATAACGATAGATGACACGGCAGCGACATACGATATGACAAGGTATCTTCTTGAAAAAGGCCACAGACGCATCGGAGTCATAGGAGGGCAGGTGTCCGAGAAACAGATAAGTTTCAATAGATATGAAGGCTGCAAGAGGGCTATAGATGAGTGGCAGCATGATGACCGGGCGGAGTTTACATATATTCCGTGCAGGTATTCTATGAAGGCAGGTTATGAGGCCACGAAGCGTCTCTTGGAGGAACAGCCGGAGGTTACAGCAATCATGGCTCTCAGTGATACGATAGCGATCGGCGTCATGAGAGCGGCTGCTGATCTGGGCAAACATATTCCGGAGGAGCTGTCAGTTACTGGATTTGATGGAATAGAGCTGGCAGGATACTGTGTACCAAGACTTACAACAATAAACCAGAATACAGAGATCATGGCATCGAGAAGTGTTGACATCATGCTCAAGCATATAAATTATGCAGCAGCTGGTGAACATGAGATAGTGCCATATTCCCTGATAGAGGGAGAAAGCGTTAAGAGCATCGGCTAGGATTCAGGGAAAACCTTTTTAATTAAGTTTGAATTCGTCTTATACTGGTATATTATATATCAGTATAGGGCGATTTTTTTATGAGATAAAAGTTCGGTAAGGCTCTGAGATTCGTATAGCGTATTTATCACAGTTTGGAGATGAGAAGATGGATCAGAATATAGAATCGGAAATATTAGAAAAACGCAAACTATGTAAAGTGCTTAAGGTGTTTAAGATTGTTTCTTTTATAGGAATATTTGCGCCATTTGTTGCGTTTATGGTGGTATCTAGAAATGGCTATGAATTAGACTCTGCTTGGCTGCTGATTCCGGCTTTGTTTGTAGGCGGATTTTTCCTGTTCTCATATATGGAGACAAATAAACTTAAAGACCTCAAGGAACTCATGGGACAGTATGTTGTACGGAGTGTCCTTGGAGAGCGCTTGCATGTGATTGAATACATGCCAAATGGATATACAAATGAGGCATTTTTACATAATTGTCCGATTCTTCCTTCATTTAATAATATGGATGGTTCTGACTTTATACATGGAATATACAGGGGAGTAGAATTTACATTCAGTGATCTCACACTCAGAACGGAAACAAAGGGTTCACCGGACGGTGAGTTTCCTGGCGATAATGTTGTTAATTTTAAAGGCCAGCTCATAATGGCTACTTCCCACAAGAATGTTAATGGTTTTGTACAGATCCAGGAGAGAATTAGTCGAAGAATGAAAAATGAAAAGAAAAGTGGCATATTATCAAGAGTATTGGGTTCTGAGAATTCACGTAACAGTTTTATGACGGGCAACGCGTCATTTGATAACAGGTTCGATATATATGCCTCTGACAGCCAGCTTGCTTTGAGGGTATTGACGCCACAGCTTATGCAGGGACTTATGGGACTTGAAGGATTTATGGAGATACAGATCGCTGGCAATATGGTGGCAGTAGCGATAAAGAATGACAGAGATTTATTTGAACTTAGTAACAATGGCAGGGATAATGGTGACATGGAGGAGTATCGTCAGAAATTTAGGGATGAACTTTCCGATATTTTGAAAGTTATTGATGTCTTTGGTATGAATACAGATCTTTTTCAGTAGTTGGTTAAATGATAGAATGTTTATATACAGTGAGAATGTGTTAAATGTAGGAAATAACCGGAAAGATCATAGGATACGATACCCTGACCGGCAGGACAAAATTGCCGGGATATGCACAACCCACAGTGGAATACATCGATCCATACAGCGGTGAGCCGGATTCTTATATGGTAAATCAGGAGATAAACAGAAAGAAACATCCTATCGGTAGCGAGTATAAACTTTTATACTCTAGGGAAAAGAGAACGGCCTATGAGAAGAAGTCAAACAAGGTGTACAGAGAGATGGAGGTTTGCTTTTTCGGACTGGCTGTGCTGATCTTCATTGCGGGGATAGTGAAGTTGGCGATGAAGGTATTGTAATCACCGCCGATACTATGCTAATATAGATATGTTTGCGAAAATGACAAATTTTTATCACTTCAGGAGGAAAACAATGGGTGGATTTTTTGGAGTAGCGGCAAAAGATGACTGTGTGTTTGATCTGTTCTTTGGAATAGACTATCATTCACATCTTGGAACAAGACGCGGAGGCATGACAGTGTATGGAGATAAGGGATTTGACAGATCCATACACAATATCGAGAATGCTCCATTTAGAACAAAGTTCGACAAAGATATGCAGAACATGAAGGGTTATTTTGGAATAGGATGTATATCCGATTATGAGCCACAGCCACTCATAGTGCGTTCACATCACGGAACATATGCCCTGACGACAGTCAGCAAGATCAACAACGTTGACGAGATATCCAAGGAGATATTTGATCAGGGACATTCACATTTCCTTGAGATGAGCGGAGGGGATATCAACAGCACAGAGCTGGTGGCAGCCCTTATCAACCAGAAGGATAATCTGATAGATGGAATAAGATATGCGCTGGAGAAGATAGATGGTTCTCTGTCACTCCTGCTCATGAACCAGAATGGAATATATGCAGCCAGGGATATGCATGGAAGAACTCCTGTGGTCATAGGCAAGAAAGATGGTGCATTCTGTGCGTCATTTGAGAACTTTGCCTACAAGAACCTTGGCTATCATGACTATAAAGAACTCGGCCCTGGTGAGGTTGTTGTACTCACACCGTCCAACTGTGTGACGCTTGTGCAGCCGGGCAAGGACATGAAGATATGTACATTCCTGTGGGTATACTATGGTTACCCTGCAAGTTCATACGAGGGTATGAGTGTAGAGCAGATGAGATACAACTGCGGAGCCAGCATGGCAAAGAGAGATAACGTTAAGCCTGATATCGTAGCCGGAGTTCCGGATTCAGGAACAGCGCATGCAGTCGGCTATGCAAATGAGTCTGGAATACCTTTCTCAAGACCATTCATCAAGTACACACCGACATGGCCACGTTCATTTATGCCGACCATACAGAGCCAGCGTAACCTCATCGCGAAGATGAAGCTTCTGGCAGTTGAGGATCTTATAAAGGATAAGAGCCTTCTGCTCATAGACGATTCCATCGTGCGTGGAACACAGCTCAGAGAGACAACCGAATATCTGTTTGACAGCGGTGCCAAGGAAGTGCACATCAGACCTGCATGTCCACCACTTGTATACGGATGTAAATACCTTAACTTCTCAAGATCATCATCAGAGATGGATCTTATAACAAGAAGAGTTATCGAGAGACTTGAGAACGGCAACGTGACAGACGAGGTACTTCAGGAGTACACAGATCCTGATTCAGAGAAGTATGAGAAGATGGTTGATGAGATCTGCAAGGAGCTGCATTTCACATCACTCAGATTCAACAGACTTGATGATATGCTTGAGGCATGCGGAGTTGAGAAGTGCAAGCTTTGTACATACTGCTGGGATGGCAAGGAGTAAGCTGCGGATGACGGCGATGCCATATGCAGCAGACAGTAGCATATATAAAAATAGCTTATTTGTAATACTAAGAAAAATGGTGACAGGGATATGGCATTAGAAAACTCAAAAGAAACTTCATATGAAATCACAATAGAAGAGATACAGGAACTGGATAAGGATTCATATCTGATGGTTGACATCAGGGATGAGGTAGAGATATCCCACGGAGCCATCCCGGGTGCGATGGCAGTCCAGACGGACAGGCTGATGCCAGAGAATCTGGCGGAGACAGCCAGTGAGATATTCCCGGTTGAGAAATATATGCCCGGGGACAATTCAAAAGGGAAAAAACTCATAATCTGCTGCACCCACGGAACCAACAGCATTCCGCTGGCGGAGGGACTTACAGAGCTGGGATACGATGCGGTGAGCCTCAAAGGCGGATATATATCATGGCTGCTCTACACCATGGGCAAGCAGGAACAGACTGATATATGTGCCGACGTTGAGAAGAGCCTCCGCAAGAAGTTCCACAAGAAGATATGGTGCAACTTCACAAAGGCCATCAACAGATATGAGCTGGTGAAGGAGGGCGACAGGATAGCCGTATGTATATCGGGCGGCAAGGATTCCTTCCTCATGGCAAAGTGTTTTCAGGAGCTGAAAAGGCACAACAAGTTCCCATTTGAACTCAAGTTCATAGTTATGGATCCGGGTTACAGCCCTGCAAACCGCAAGGTCATAGAGGATAATGCCAGGATGCTGAACATCCCTATCCAGATATTTGAGTCGGATATATTTGATTCAGTGTATAACGTAGAGAAGTCGCCGTGTTATCTCTGTGCAAGAATGAGACGAGGCCATCTGTACAGCTATGCGAAGGAGCTTGGCTGTAACAAGATAGCTCTTGGACACCACTACGATGATGTCATAGAGACCATACTCATGGGTATGCTCTACGGAGCGCAGATGCAGACCATGATGCCGAAGCTCCACAGCACCAATTTTGAGGGAATGGAACTAATCAGACCTCTCTATATGGTGAGAGAGGACGACATCAAGGCGTGGAGAGATTACAACGAGCTTCATTTCATACAGTGCGCATGTAAGTTCACTGACACATGCACAACATGTAACAATGAGGAGACGAAGTCCAAGCGTCAGGAGATCAAGCAGCTTATAGCGACACTCAAGAAGACAAATCCGTTTGTGGAGGGCAACATATTCAAGAGTGTGGAGAATGTCAATATCGATACCCTTATAGAGTACAAGCAGGGAGGCGTGAGACACAGCTTTCTTGATACCTACGATGAGAAGAGCGGTAAGACAGAATAGATAAAAACAGCATTTGAGAGCCGTTATTTACATTTGGCAGATGTAAGTGACGGCTTTTAATGTTATTTTCATAAAAGCATGGCAATATATATCTGTTCAGCGATCGTGCAGCGATATACTGTAGTGGCCAACAGATGAAAATGACAGGGAGGATGGATGTATGCGTGTACTTGTAGTTGAGGATGAGAAGGATCTGAACAGCATAATATGCAGTAAGCTGGTCAAAGAGGGCTATAATGTGGATGCCTGTTATGACGGACAGGCGGCACTTGATTATATGGAAGCGGAGAATTACGACGGGGCGATCATGGATATAATGATCCCGAACAAGGACGGAATAACAGTCCTGCGCGAGATGAGAAATGCGGGGATACAGGTTCCTGTGCTTTTCCTCACGGCCAAGACGGAGACACAGGATATAGTCAGGGGACTGGATGCCGGAGCCAGCGATTATATGACAAAGCCATTTGAGTTCTCGGAGCTTATGGCAAGACTCAGGGTCATGCTGAGAACCCAGAATCCGGTAAATGAGAATGTGATAACCTGTGGTTCACTGGTGGTCGACATGAACAACAGACAGGCGATCAGGGATGGAAAGGTAATTGATCTCACGGTCAGGGAGTATGCTATCCTTGAGTACCTAGCCAGAAACAGAAATGTGGTAGTAACTAGGGAACAGATACGGGTGAACATCTGGAACATAGATGACGATGTCAATTCAAATGTGATAGATGTGTATATCCGTTATCTGAGAAGGAAGATAGACGATAATTATGAGGAGAAGCTGATCCATACTATAAGAGGTGTCGGCTATAAACTGGAATGTTAAAGAGAAAAATATCATTTGTAACATACACTATTATAATTACAGCGCTTATTCTGGTGGTGGGTATATCTTGTCTGCTGGTCATCCAGAACAATCTTATGAAGGATGATATGAACCTGATGGCTTATAAGAAGCTGACACAGGAGGTAGCCCAGATCAGACGATACATAGTGTATGATTCACAGAAGAAGCCACATATAGATGATGGATTTTACGACCGTGAGGACGATCCGGACAGTAATGAGCAGATATATGTGTTCCTTCAGGGAAATGACGGCGAGATCCTTGACGGCGAGGTGCCTGAGGGATATGCGGATAATCCGGATATAAGCATAAGAGATCTTATGCATATAGATGCAGGGAAGGTCAAGTATTTTGCGGTCGTCAGGCAGGGAAGAACAGACAAAGAGCCGCTGAAGAAGACTCCTAAATACAAGATCTGTGTCATGGTATCCGTCAGGGATATAGAGAGCAATTACAGTGAACTTTTATATAAATCATACTGTGTTATTGGAACCGTGCTGATAGCATTTGTGATATATGCATTTGCTTTGAGGAAACTGATAGCAGTTCCAATGGGAAGCCTGAACCGTTCGATAGATAAGAGCGTGGACAATCTTGATTTTACAGAGAATCTGGAGTATGACGGTCCGTTCAAAGAGCTTGATATGCTGACCGATGCGAATAACAACCTGTACAGAAAAGTCCATCATGAGCTTGAGAGACAGACCGAGTTCAATGCAAATGTATCCCATGAGCTGAGAACACCTGTAGCAGTCATGCATGCCCAGTGTCAGCTTTCCAGGGAGATCGCGGAGAAGAATGGCGATGAGGAGATGCTTGAGAGCATAGAGGTATTCGAGAGACAGACCTCACGTATGAAGGGGCTCATAGAACAGCTTCTTCAGATGTCGGTCATGGACAATGAAAACGCAGTCATAGCGGTTGAGGATGTAGATCTGCTGGATGTGGTGGAGTCTGTGTGCGATGATGTGGAGTACATCTGTAAGAAGAATCTTAAGTTTACCTACGACCTGAAGCCGACGATGGTCAAAGCGAATATGAACCATATAGTTATCGTCGTGAACAATCTGATGTCAAATGCGGTGAAGTACAGCAATGATGGAGGTAGTATCCATGTGTCCTGCGGTGTGAAAAATGACAGCTATTTTATCTCGGTCAGGGATGAGGGCCGGGGAATGGATAAGAGCACAAAGGAAAAGATATTTGAGAGTTTTTACAGAGGTGAGCCAGACAGAAGTGCGGAGGGTTTTGGCCTGGGTCTGTCACAGGTAATGCAGATCGCCAGATATTACGGCGGAATCGTGGATGTTGACAGTGAGCCCGGAAAAGGAAGCCTGTTTACATTTAAAATCCCGGTAAATGCAGAATAATGTCTGTGGATTTTAATATATATTAATTTTTTTAATGAAAGATTAATCTTAAATGTGTATAATTTAAAATCAGTGTTTTATTGAAAATAGGAGCTATATTTATGAAAGAACGAAAGAGAATAGTACATTTACTGATCGGCCCATTGTTATTCGGGCTGTTTACGGCACTTTTGCCACACGGAGTATTCACGACATTTGAGTCAAGAGCAGCGATAGGAACCATCATGTGGATGGCGTACTGGTGGGTAACAGGCCCGGTGGACTATGCGGTAACTGCATTCCTCCCGATAGCCTTAAATGCGATATTTCAGATGACTGACATGTCGGCGGTCATTTCCAACTACGCAGACGAGACGATACTGCTTCTTCTGGGAGCTTCCATCATAAGCGTGATGTGGGAGAATACCGGGCTTGACAAGAGGATAGCCATTACATTCCTGAGACTTATCGGCAGCAGTTTGAGGATACAGCTTGTGTTCTGGTTTGTGTTGTCTGCAGTTCTGTCAGCGGTGCTTCCAAATGCAGTGGTATGTGCGACGATCACACCTATAGCGATCGCCATGCTCAAGTATATAGGAATGGACGACATCAAGACAAACAAGACTGCATCAAAGATACTTCTCACGATAGCATATGCAACCGGACTCGGTGGTCTGGCATCGCCGCTCGGAGGTGCGATGAATCTTGTGACGGTCGAATATATACAGCAGATAACAGGCGAGGAGTACATGTACTCTTCGTGGGTCGTGAGATTCCTGCCTATCATGCTCATACTTGTGCTTGTAAATATCCTGTTCATGATCCGTGATGTGAAGAAGACAGAGATGCTTGGCGGTTCAAGGGAATACTTTGTAGCAAAATACAAGGAGCTTCCTCCTATGAGCTACGAGGAGAAGATAGCACTTGTGTTATTTGTTCTTGCCACGGTGCTTGCATTTACCAGACAGCTCTACCAGAGCATACTTCCGGGACTCAAGCCGGCGTATGTATTTATCATATGCGCCATAGTATCATTCCTTCTCACCAACAAGAACGGAGAGCGTATTATGGTGTGGAAGAATGTTCAGGGTAAGATCATCTGGGGACTTATGTATATATTTGCCGGTGGACTTGCCGCCGGAACACTCATCAACAAATCCGGTGCTGCAGAGGCACTTGGTGAGTGTATATCAAAGCTTGATATGAAGGGCGGATTTATCACAGTGTTCGTGATACTTGCCGTTACACTTCTCATGTCGGATGTGACATCCAACACAGCCACGGCTGCGGTAGCCATGCCGCTGGTAATATCCATCACACAGGGCTGCGGACTCAATCCGATACCGTACATATATGTGGCATCTGTGGGAGTCAACCTGTCATACATGCTTCCGACATCCATCAGGGCGATACCGGTTGGATACGGCCTGTCGCCAAAGTATATGTTCAAAGAGGGCTGGAAGATAACTCTGCTGGTTCTGGCGGTCATGTCAGTAGCATGTGCGCTGCTGTTAAAATACTGGCCGGCGTTTAGCAGTGTATAAATAATTTTTACTTGTAGAAGAGGGAGAGGACATGTCAGTAGTAACTTATACATTTATAGTTTTTTTATTGTGTACAATAGTGCTATACTACATAGTTCCAAAGAAGATACAGTGGGTGATACTGCTCCTTGCGAGTCTTGTGTTCTACGGATATGCCGGGATAGAGTACCTGTTTCTGGTCATTGCCACGGCTGTTGTCGTGTATCTGTTCTCACTGAGGCTGCAGAAGAGTCTGGACGAGCAGGAGGAGCTGGCAAAGGATGCGGACAGAAGAACCGCACGAAAGATCAAGGCTGCTGAGAAGGCGAAGAGAAAGAAGTTCCTTGTGTGGGCACTTGTCATAGTTATCGGTGTTCTGGCGGCGTTCAAGGCATTTGGCTTTGTGCTCGACAATATAAAGAGATTCATACCATACGACGGATTGCAGAGCATTCCTGACTGGAATCTCATAGCACCTTTGGGAATATCATTTTACTCATTCATGATGATCTCATATCTCGTGGATCTGTATAACGGACGAATATCAGCGCAGAAGAATTTCTTCAGATACCTGTCATATGTGCTTTATTTCCCACATGTTACCCAGGGACCTATAGCCAGATATGAGGAAGTAGGATATCAGCTCTGGGAGGAGCACAGCTTCAATATGGACACTATCATGAGAGGTGTCTGGCTCATGCTTTGGGGATTTGTGAAGAAGATCGTTATAGCTGACAGGATAGGAGCTTTTACAAAAGAGATATTTGGGCATACATTTGATTATCATGGCGGAATATTCCTGGCAGTGGGAATCGCATATTCCATCCAGATATACTGCGATTTCTCAGGATGTATGGACATAGTAAGGGGCACTTCAGAGTGCTTCGGCATCGTTCTGGGAGAGAACTTCAGAAGACCATACTTTTCACAGACACTTCCTGAGTTCTGGAGAAGATGGCATTTGTCACTGGGTGCATTCTTCAGAGAATATGTATTCTACCCGGTGTCAACATCAAAGCTGTTCCTCAAGCTCAATGTCAAGATAAGAGATCACTTAGGAAATGTGATAGGAAAGGTATTTGCAGCGAGCATACCTATCCTGTGTGTGTGGGTGCTGACCGGTCTCTGGCACGGCGCAAAGTGGAATTATATAGCATGGGGCTTGTATCACGGAGTGCTGATATGCATGTCGACACTTTTTGAGGAACCGCTGGCAAAGCTTACAAAGGCGCTCAGGATAAAGACTGACTGCATAAGCTGGGAGATATTCAGAATGCTCAGAACATTCATCCTCTGTGTCATAGGACGTCTCATATTTATGGGACAGGGAATCCGAAGTTCGATCTGGATGATCCGTTCCATGGTTTTTGATCACTCAAGGGTGTATAATATTGTGGATGAATTTTCACTTTCAGGAAGAGAGTGGAGAGTTTTGATATTTGGATGCCTTCTCCTTCTTGCTGTGTCTATCGCGCAGGAGATCATGGAGAGAAGAGGCAGCACAGGCGATGTCAGAGAATGGCTTGCAAAGCAGAACATAGTATTTAAATGGCTGGTTATGGCAGCAGGTCTGGCATTCATTGCCATATGCGGAGTATACGGCTCTGGTGCGGGCGCATCATTTATATATGAACAGTTCTAATGAGAAGGGAGAAAGATATGCCAGCGTGGATAAAATATACAATATCAGTATTTTCGATATGTACAGTGCTTTTCCTTGGCTTGAACAAGGCGGGAGAACTGGCGAGACCACAGGATTTTGACTCTGATGTGTGGACAAACTACTATGCGGAGGAGGATAACACCATCAATACGGTGCTCATCGGCTCCAGTTCGATGTACAGATACTGGATACCGACCCAGGCGTATGAGGAGCAGGGTTACACATCGATGCTCATAGGTACTGCGGCTCAGGATATCAGACTTGCGCCGTATCTCATGGAAGAGGCTGCAAAGACCCAGGATCTGGATCTGTTTGTGGTTGAGGTCAGAAGTATTATCATACGAGGCGATGTCACAAAGATAAAGGATGAGCATTACAATTATCGTATGGAGGTCATGACATCGGGCATGAGACCATCATCGACGAAGTTTGAGATGATACAGAAGTATTACAGAGCGGATGAGAAGTCAAAGTTCGAGCTCATGTTCCCTATTCTGAAGTATCACGATAATCTGCTGACATTTGACAGACAGGTGCTTATAGACAGACTCAATCAGGGAACGGACGAGTTCAAGACAGGTAGGCAGAGGTCGAAGATCACGAAGATCAAGGAGCCTGTGTTCGAGTCTGACGGACAGCTTCATCTGTCGGATGAGACACTCGGATATATCGATGACATAGAGACAAAGGCAGAGGAGCTCGGAGTTAAGGTTCTGCTGGTTGCGACACCTTACTACCCATCAAAGGGTCAGGCATCCAAGCAGCTTCAGCTTGACGAGTACATAGCCTCAAAGGGATATGATTATCTGAACATGAACAATGTTCTTGATGAACTGAATCTGGATTATTCAACAGATTTCTACAACAGCAAGCATGTAAATATTGCGGGTGCCAAGAAGGTTACCACATATCTTGCACAATATATAGAGGACAATTACGGCCTGCAGAGTAAGCTTACAGATGAGCAGAAGCAGAGTTGGACTGATGCCTGTGATGCCTGGGCAGATGAGGAAAGCAGTCTCATGGTAGAATGGGAGAAGTACAAGAAGGAGAACGAATAATGTATAAGCAGACGGTATTACATTATATTCAGGAGTATGCCCAGACGCAGCCGGACACTCTGGCGGTGTGTGAGCTAAGAAAGACAGTCACATACGCAGAGTATTGGAGCAATATAAGAAAGACTGCACACGCTTTGCGGGATATGGGCATATGCAAGGGCGATCATGTAATGATCAGATGCACACAGAACATAGATTATCTGACAGTGTTCACTGCACTGCAGTACATGCAGGTGCTTGTCGTGCCGATAGAGAAATCCACATCCGCAGAGAGGGCAATTGAGATAGGCCAGAGAGTTGACGCGGCATGTCTCATATCAGACAAGCCTGTGGATGGAATAAAGTGTATAAGCCAGAAGGAAATAATAACCAGGATGAAGGATGAGAGCGAGGCAGAGCTTGAGCTTCCGGGTGAGGAGGACAGATCGATGCTGCTCTTCACAACGGGAACAACCGGATCTTCAAAGGGCGTTGTCATGCACCACAGAGGTGATGTGGGAATAGCCGGCAATGTCATCGAGGGAACAGCCATGAAGAAGGGCAATGTGGAGATAATACCAATGCCTCTCAACCATTCATTTGGAATAAGAAGATACCAGTCAGACATGGTAAATGGCGGCACAGTATGTCTGATGGACGGAATGGTATTTATCGGAACGCTGTGGAAGCTCATAGAGAAATACGGAGTGACATCCATGGCGATATCACCGGCATCACTCGGAATGATATTCCATTTGTCTGATGACAGGATCGCGGATTATGCAGATCAGCTTGATTATATACAGATAGGCTCAGCACCTCTTGCCGAGTCAGACAAGGAGAAGCTGCTCAGATTGCTTCCACATACAAGACTGTATAATTTCTATGGTTCATCTGAAGCCGGATGCGCATGCATACTGGAGTTCAGTGGCAATGGCAACAAGACAGGATGTATAGGAAGACCTACCGTGAACTCGGTCGTAAGATTCTCTGACGACGAGGGTAACGTGGTTACAAATGGCAGCCCGGAGTCACCGGCACTTCTGTCCTGGGGCGGTTCTATAGTCATGGAAGGCTATTACAATGACCCCGAACTCACTGCTGAGACCATTGTGGATGGATATGTTAGGACAAAGGATCTGGCATATCTGGATGAGGATGGCGACTGCATACTTGTAGGCAGGGCCGATGATGTGATAAACTATGGTGGAAGCAAGATATCTCCTGCAGAGATAGAAGACCTTGCACTTGGATATGAGCATATAGATGATGTGGCTTACACTTCAATCAAAGACCCGATCACCGGAGAGCTTCCGGTCATACTGGTCGTGCAGAAGGATGGCTATGAGGAAGCTGATTTTGAAAGCTTTCTTGCTGACAGACTTGAGAGCTACAAGCTTCCAAGAAAGTATATCTATGTTGAAAGTATACCAAAGACGTTCAAGGGTTCAGTTCTGCGAAAGGAAGTAAGAAAGCTTGCAGAGCAGAACGTATAGATGGTTTGCAGAGAAGATCATACAAAGGAGAATTGAACAATGAAAGAATTTATTGAGATGCTCAAGAAGATCAAGCCAAATGTTGATTTTGAAAATGAGGAGGCACTCGTTGACGACGGAATCCTGGAGTCACTCGATATCATCTCTATCATTTCAGAGATAGCAGATAAGTACGGAGTTGTCATCCCAAGTGATGAGATCATACCTGATAACTTCAACTCAGCAATCGCTCTCTATGAGCTTGTGGAGGATCTGAAGTAGGATCTGAAACATGATCTGAAAGTGGAATCAGATATATCTGGAATAAAAACCTGTGTATATGTTATATACACAGGTTTTTTAAAATGCACAGATGTTCATATAAATAAATTTTTAAAAGAATAGCATTTTACTGTTGACATATAATTAAATACATGTTTAAATGTTCATAGATTCAATGAGAACAATGAAAAGGAGATAACTATTATGAAGAAGTATAAGATTGAAGTTGATTGTGCAAACTGTGCAGCAAAGATGGAGGAGGCTACAAAGAAGGTAGCAGGTGTTAAGGATGCAACAGTGGCATTCATGGCACAGAAGATGAGCGTTGAGTTCGACGACGGAGCTGACGAGGCTGAGGTTATGAAGAATGTACTTAAGGCTTGTAAGAAGGTTGAGCCTGACTGCGAGATCTTTATGTAACCAAAGGCGGTTATGCATGTGCATGATGACTGCCGGATTATGGTATAGTAGGTTGTTTAGTCACGGCTAACTGTGAAAGATCTGTGCTCTATCAGATAGGAGGATGTTATGACAAAGAAACAGAAAAAAGTGCTCAGAAGAATTATAATATCGGCGGTTCTTCTGGTTGCCATGGCTGTCACATTTACGGTGCTTGACAAGACCGGGATGGTGGATCTTGAGAATCCGTCAGTTATGTGGCGATGCATAGAGATCGTGGCTTACCTGATCCCATATCTCGTCATAGGTTACGATATACTTAAAAAGGCATTTCTCGGAATCATACACGGAGAGGTATTTGACGAGAATTTCCTTATGGCTATAGCTACGGTTGGCGCCATGGTGCTCGGTGAGTACAAGGAGGCATCAGCGGTTATGCTGTTCTACCAGATAGGCGAGCTGTTCCAGAGCTACGCCGTAGGCAAGAGCAGGAAGAATATCACAGCACTCATGGATATCCGTCCGGATTATGCCAACATAGAGAAGGATGGCAAGCTGGAACAGGTTGATCCGGATGACGTTCAGATCGGAACAGTCATAGTTGTACAGCCGGGCGAGAAGGTGCCTATCGATGGTAAGGTTGTGGAGGGCTCATCCTCACTCAACACAAGTGCCCTCACAGGTGAGAGCGTACCTAGAGAGGTTCATGTCGGCGATGAGATCATCAGTGGATGTGTCAACCTCACAGGACTTATCAAGATCGAGACATCCAAGGAATTTGGAGAGTCAACTGTATCAAAGATCCTTGATCTCGTTGAGAACTCAAGCATGAAGAAGTCCAGATCAGAGAACTTCATCACAAGATTTGCAAAGTATTATACACCGGCTGTATGTATAGCAGCACTTGCGCTTGCAGTGCTTCCGCCATTGGTAAACATTATCATGGGTAATCCTGCAGCATGGTCCAAGTGGATCATCAGAGCACTGACAACACTTGTTATAAGCTGTCCATGTGCACTGGTAATATCCATTCCACTGAGCTTCTTTGGAGGAATCGGCGGAGCTTCGGCAAAGGGTATTCTGGTCAAGGGTTCCAACTATCTTGAGGCTCTCTCATACACAAAGTATGTCGTGTGCGATAAGACAGGAACACTCACAAAGGGTGTGTTCCAGGTTACAGAGATACATCCTGAGGGAGGAATGAGCGAAGCTGATCTTCTTGAAAAGGCAGCGCTGGTCGAGAGCTATTCCAACCATCCTATCAGCAAGAGCCTGAAGGAGGCATATGGCAAGGAAATCGACAACAACAGGGTCACAGACGCAAAGGAGATCAGCGGACACGGTGTGTCAGCGGTTGTTGATGGTCATGAGGTTGCCGCAGGAAATGTCAAGCTCATGAAGCAGATGAACATACAGGCAGCGGTTCCTACATCGGTTGGAACAGAGATACATGTTGTCGTGGATGGAAAGTATGCAGGATATATTCTCATATCAGATGTTGTCAAGCCAAATGCAAAGGAGGCTATAAGTGGTCTCAAGGCAGCAGGCGTGGAGAAGGTAGTCATGCTCACAGGTGATGCGAAGAAGGTTGCAGATGCAGTCGGAAGCGAGCTTGGCGTGGATGAGGTGAGAAGTGAACTTCTCCCTGGAGACAAGGTGGATGAGGTCGAGAAGCTCATCGCAGCCAAGGGAGAGAAGGAGAAGCTTGCATTTGTCGGAGATGGAATCAATGACGCCCCTGTACTTTCGAGAGCAGATATAGGAATTGCCATGGGAGCCCTTGGTTCCGATGCAGCTATCGAAGCTGCGGATATCGTCCTCATGGATGATGATCCTGCAAAGATAGCGACAGCCATGAAGATATCCAAGAAGACACTCAGGATCGTACACCAGAACATAGTATTTGCACTTGTGATCAAGTTTGCATGCCTTGCACTGGGCGCAGTTGGATTTGTCAACATGTGGTGGGCAATATTCGCAGATGTAGGAGTTATGATCCTTGCGGTATTAAATGCGACAAGAGCACTGAGCTTCAAAGAATAGGAGGAGACCGCATGGGAGAGATACATTTGCCGCATTGTCACTGCGACAATGAGAACAAGATCATAAAATGCATGCCGTCTGTGGAAGATTGCAGCAGCATGGCAGATATATTCAAACAGCTCAGCGATGGCACAAGGCTAAGGATACTCTGGATGCTGTGCCACCTCGAGGAATGTGTCAGCAACATAGCGGCGGCCATGGAGATGAGTGATCCGGCCGTATC
>NZ_CYXU01000006.1:0-52387 GCF_001404675.1 Coprococcus eutactus | reverse complement strand
TAGTGTATATATAACATATAAACAGTTGAGAGCAGTTTAAGGAGGTGTACATATGAGACTTTCTCAGAACTCAGGAGTGCCTATATATCAGCAGATAGCAGACAGCTTCAAGTCGGACATTCTGGCGGGCAAATATGCCCAGGGCGAATATCTGCCGTCTATCAGGGGGCTGGCACGGGATCTGAAGATAAGTGTTATCACCACCATGAAAGCTTATGAGCTGCTGGAGCAGGAAGGTCTGGTCACGGCTGAACAGGGCAAGGGCTTTTATGTGAATGCACAGGACAGTGAGATGCTGATAGAGCAGCATCTTCGAAAGGTAGAGGCATCTTTGACGGAGGCCATAGCTGCGGCACGTATTGCGGGGTTGTCGGACGATGAACTCAAGAACATGCTTGATGCTCTGCTGATGGTGGAGGACCGATGATTTGACAGGCAGAGAACAAAGTGGACAGAGAATAGGGAAAAAGAAAGACATGAAGAGAGTTTAAGGTTTAATGGAGGATTGGATGATGAATTATGACTGCGCTGTAAAAGGGGAGAATATTTCCAAAAAGTTTAAGACATTTACATTGGATATACCGGATTTGAGGGTGCCAAAGGGATTTGCGACAGCACTCATCGGAGAAAATGGAGCGGGAAAGACGACACTTCTCAATATGCTTTCAGGAATAAGGCTTGATTACAAAGGTGAGCTGACTTTCTTTGACAAGTATTCATCGGAGGAAAAGGAGAGAAGGGCGGATGTAAAGAACAGGATAGGCTATACGGGAACAGGCAGATATTACCTTCCACAGTGGACTGTATCTGATGTGGAGGAGATAAGCAGTCTGCTCTTTGACAATTTTGACAGGGACGAGTTCGAAAGATATTGCCGAGAACTTGCGATATTTCCTGATTCCCCGGACGGTGTTGCTCTGAAGAAAAAGTGTTCAGCACTCTCTGATGGAACCAGAACTAAGCTGATGCTTGCCGGGGTTATGGCGAGGGATACAGACCTGCTGCTGCTCGATGAGCCAGCATCGCCTCTTGATCCTCTTATGCGAGACAAGCTGTGTCAGATGATCGGCGATTATATAAGCGACGGAGCGGGGGAGAAGAGTGTATTGTTCTCAACACACAATATATCCGATATGGAGAGTATCACTGATTATGCGATCATCATGGAACATGGAAATGTGGTCGAGTGCGGATTTGTGGAGGACCTGAAGGAGAAATACATACTGATAAAGGGAGATGCCCAGGATGCGGAGGCGGCATCAAAGATCCTTTATACCATGACTAAGAATCCTTATGGCTTTGAGGGAATCTGTCTTGCAGAGAATCTGGACAAGCTTGCAGGCATGAATGTGAGCAAGGAGATACCATCGCTGTTTCAGATAAGTGTGGCGGTCATGAAGAATAATACAAAAATGGTATTAAAGTAAAAACTGCTTAGAGTGTTTCACGTATTTATAGGAGCGTAATTATGAGGATGATAAAGGATTACAGAGCCATTACGAATGGAAAATACCGGCTAGTGTGTAATGTGTTGATACCGATCATACTGGGGGTGATACTGGCATTGATCGATATAGGAGTGAGAAAATATTATGTAACAGCGGTCATGCTCGGTGTGGGAGCGGCGCTCATGACTGCGATCGAGGTTATGGCTGATTATTGGGGATTCGGTGCAATATGTGTGAAGGGCTGCCTTGGAATGGATTATCTGAAGACGTCAACAAAGGGGAAAGCCATGTTACGGAATGCGCTTACGGCGGATCTGCTTGTCCGACCGGCGAGGATCGCGATATGCATGGTGATAGTGGCCGTACCATATGAAATTATGGTGGGTAACCCGGTAAGACTGCTTTGCCTGTCGATACTGCTCACAGCAAATCTGTCGGTGTGGGCGCTGAACATTACGAGATATGTCCAGAATGTTCAGGTCATGAGTCTGCTGTCCATGCTGTCATCAGGAGCATCGGGAGCTGCGGTTATATATATAACGATATCTTCGGGATTGCAGAAGTTTACATGGCTCATAGTTGCAGCACTGGCGGTATTGCTGCCGGTTGGAATATATGTGACGCGCAGACATATGTACCGCAAGGTTGAGGCGTCTTATCTGGATATGGATTAACAGATTGTTGTTCAAGGCTGGAAACGGCTTAGACTATCCGCCCCGCCTGCCGGCGGGAGGAATGATATATATTAGACAAGGAGGATTAAGGGATGAAAGATTTGATACTTGGTTTTAAACTTCTCAGATATGGATATAAGTTAAAGACAAATGTGATGATGCTTATTTTGTTCACTGCAATAGGGTTTGTGATCGAACTGTCATCACACGGAACGAATATTCTGGGCGGTTTCTATTTTATGCTGACTGGAATGTTTGCCTACCAGATGATAATATACATGAATGCATCGGACTATGTGCAGTCAAGCGTGATGAAGAGAAAACTGGAGGTGGGAATGCCAGTGATCGTCAGCACAGTTGTGTATCTTGTACTTTTCACAATACTTGTTGCGGAGAAATATATACTTATCAGAATGTATCCGGAGAATACAGAAAACTATCAGGATACATTGTTTATGATCATATTTATATTGTTCGGAGCTATGATATTCTGCGGTGTATGTTACAAATATTTTGTGGCAAGCTTTATTGTGTTTATGTTGGTGATAATAACCTGCATGTCGACAATCAGTTCCTGGCTGTGTCACCATCATATATCAGAGGTTATAAGCCTTGGGCTTGTAAAACTTGCTGTCCTTGGATATGCGGCCATCCTTTTGGGTGGTGTTATAGAGTATTTGATCAGTTCACTTCTCTACAGAAAACAGTTGTCAGAGTATGCAATGAGCGGACTCAGCAAGAGCATGAAGTAAATGAAAATACAACTAAACTTAATAAAATAGACGGAACAGAGCCGGTTGCGGATTGTGCAGGATTGCCGAAGAGAGGGCGGTCACAGCAGAAGATTTGTAACCGGCTCTATTGCTATTATCAGGTGAGTGGAATATAATATTTAAGAATGTGCGCACTGGAAAAATCCGGCAACTGCGCATAAGAGTAATGTATAAAATGCAGAATCATAACGACAGACACTGATAAGTCAGCATATGAATTTGAAAAGAAAGATATAAGGAATTTATATGGTACAGAACATATTGTTTGATCTGGATGAGACACTGCTGGACTTCAAGCGCAGCGAGAGCAGAGCGCTCTCCAATATGCTCAGGCATATAGGGGTGGAGCCTACAGAAAAGGTCATATCCAGATACAGCGAAATCAACAAATCAAGATGGAAGCTACTTGAACAGGGGCTGCTCACAAGGCAGCAGGTGAAGGAAAGCAGATACGAGATACTATTTGCAGAGTTGGGAGTTGACTACTCTGCTGCGGAGGCGACAGCCTACTATGAGGATCAGCTCAGCCAGAAGGGATTTATGTTCCCTGATACGATAAAGCTGCTTGAAACCTTGCACGGAAGATACAGAATGTACATTGTGTCAAATGGCGGCTCAAATGTACAGAGCGGACGACTTGCGGACAGCGGTATAGGCAAGTATTTTGAGGATATATTCATATCTGAGGATGCCGGAGCGGAGAAACCGTCCAGAGAATTCTTTGACTATTGCTTTGGTAGGAGACCAGAGATAAAGGCAGATGAGACTGTGATCATAGGAGACAGTCTGACATCAGATATACAGGGCGGAATAAATGCTGGGATAAGGACGATATGGTTCAACCTTGATGGTCAGCAGGCGGCGGATATACATCCGGACTATGAGGTGAAAAAACTTATGGATATTCCGGCGCTGCTTGAAGAGCTGTAAGCAAAAAAACAAAATTATTTATCGGAACCGGATACAAATGAGTCCGGATATAAATGAGTCCAGATTGAAATAAACAGTAATAGACAAATATACAGAGGTAGTACATGAAGATAAGAGATTTGATAACACAGGACAAGGCGACACTCTCATTTGAGGTGTTCCCGCCAAAGAAGGATACAGACTTTGCGGATGTTGAGGCAGCGGCGCTTGGTATAGCGGCATTTAAGCCGGATTACATGAGCGTTACATATGGTGCCGGCGGAAGTACAAAGGGACATACCATACAGCTTGCACGGGAGATACAGGAGAAGTACGATGTTCCGACTATAGCACATCTCACATGCGTGTGTGCCAGCAGAGACGGAATAAAGACTGCGCTTGCTGACATGAAGAATGCCGGTATAGAGAATATACTTGCTCTCCGCGGCGATATACCGAAGAACTATGATGGACAGGTATTTGCAGAGTTCTCACATGCATCAGAGCTGGTGGAGCTCATCAAGGAGACAGGAGATTTCTGCGTGGGCGGAGCATGTTACCCTGAGGTACACCCAGACTCGGCAAATAAGCACGAAGACATAATTGGGCTTAAGAAAAAGGTCGATGCTGGATGTGATTATCTCACGACCCAGATGTTCTTCGACAACAACATATTCTTTAATTTCATGTACAGAATCAGAGAGGCGGGAATATCAGTGCCGATCATACCGGGTATTATGCCTATAACAAGAAGAGTACAGGTCAAGAATGCTGTCAAGCTCTCAGGTTGTAACGTGCCGGAGAGATTCAAGAGCATAGTCGATGCATTTGGCGATACTGAGTCTGCGATGAGGCAGGCGGGAATTGCATATGCCACAGACCAGATCATAGATCTCATGGCAAATGGAGTGAAGCATATACATGTGTATTCCATGAATAAGCCTGAGGTTGCGGCAGGAATACAGAAGAATCTATCGGAAATACTTAAGATATAAAATTTATTGACAGACCTAGAGTCGGGACATCATGAGGGACAGCAATAGGATGGTGTTCAATGAAAGGAGTATCGGGTTATGAAACCGGTTATATCAGTGATTTTTACAGCCGGAAGCGGTGTGGAGACATGCCGGACAAAGCTGGCTGGCCAGACATTTAAGGAGTACGAGATAATAGAAGCGGACAGATTCGCGGGGATTGAGCGCGCGCATGGAGAATATATACTGTTCGTGGATGGCTCGGAGGTTTATCCGGAGAACATGCTGGAGAAGCTGCATGACGCCGCAGAGCAGAGCGGGGCGGACATGGTGATTTCGAACTGCGAGCTTATAGACAGTGACGGTGGGAAGACCTTCGGAAGAGGTGTACATTTTGAGTGGGTTCACGGCGGAAAGCAGGTGTTTAACTGGAAGGACTGCCGTGGCAGGATCATGAATGTGGTACGACCATTAGTTGGCAATAAACTCTACAGAAAGCAGTTCATAATAGATGCAGGACTGGGCATTGCCGGTTGTGACAGCGAAGCTATATATTCGGCAATTGGAGCTGTAGCGGCGGAGAAGATAGCATATATAAGCAATCTGACATTTTCAAGGAATGTTGTTCCTGAGAGTGAGGCTGAGAAGCTGCCGGATGTTCCGAAGACCGTTGACTGTGTGAAGGGCATGGCAGACAGGACTGATCTGTGGAATGCTGTTATGTACTTTGCCATACGTCAGTATGTGGACAATTATGAGAAGTATTGCAGAGAACTGGATTCTGCAGAGAGAATAGAGTTTTACGAGAAAGCGCACAGCGTATTTAACAGTGAGATATTTAACGGATTGACAGAGAAGGGACTCAATGATGACAAGTTATTCCGCAAATATTCCATCATAAAGAAACATGATTCATCGGAGCTGAAAAAGCTCAAGACGAGAAGGATAATAGTGTCGCTCACATCCTATCCCGCCAGAATTGCGGGCATAGCACAGATGCTTGAGTCGATATATTCACAGACCAGAAAGGCAGATAAGATCGTTCTGTGGCTGGCGGAGGAGCAGTTCCCTAATAAGGATGACGATCTCCCGGATGATCTCAGAAAGCTGCAGTTTGAGGATAAGCTGGAGGTCAGATGGTGTGATGATCTGAAGCCGCACAAGAAGTATTTCTATGCGCTGCAGGAGTTCACGGACGACGTGGTCGTGACGATAGATGACGATCTGCAATATCCTCCATACATGCTTGAGAATCTGTATATGTCATATTTACAGTATCCAGAGGCGGTATCCGCTGTGAGGACACACTGGATGGTCATTTCGGATAAAGGGCAGCTTATTCCGTACAGGTATTGGATGAAGGAGACGGTTGCCTGTCTGTACAGACCAAAGATGCAGTTATTTGCAACCGGGGGCGCAGGAACTTTATATCCACCAGGAATTTATGATGATAAGTGGTTCGACAAAGACAAGATGGTGGAGATGTGCCTGTGGGCGGATGACATCTGGCTTAAGCTAATAGAGATCATGTCAGGAGTTCCGGTTGTGGCGGCTATGCCATGTGAGGATCTTCGGTACTTACCGGGCTCACAGGAAATAGGCCTTTACCATAAGAATGTGGACGCCGACCAGAATGACGTTCAGTTACAGAAGATAGAGAAATGGCTTAAACCTGAATATGGAGATAATGCACTTGCGAAGAAGATTCTTGAATATGATGGAGAGCCGGTAGAGGATGCACTGATTAGGGTATGTGAATGTCATGAAAAAGAACGCAGAGAATTGAGGGATGAGATTGGTAGAAATTCCAGACAATTAAAGAAACGCATTGAAGAAAATGAGCGTGCCTACAGGGAAAAGTCAGAGATAAATGCCAAGCTTCAAAGAACATACAAGGAAAAGTCGGAGATAAATGCAAAACTACAGCAGACATATAAGGAAAAGGCTGACAGGGGTATCCGGATAAAAGAACTTGAGAAGGAGAAATCTGATCTTCAGGCAAAACTTGGAGAACTTCAGACAGAAAAAGCAGATATTCAGAAGAAATTGGAACAGCTTCAGGCAGAGAATGTTGTTTTGCAAAAGCAGCGTTCAATATGGTATAAAATAAAAAAGTGATAAAAATAAAGAAAGAAGGAAATAAAAATGACACTTGAGAAGTTACAGAAGGATATGATAGCAGCAATGAAGGCAAGGGATAAGGAGAGAAAGGACAGCATCTCATCCCTCGTATCAGCAGTTAAGAAGGTCGGAATCGATAACGGCTGCAGAGACAACATTCCTGAGGATATAGTTGATAGTGTTATCCTCAAGGAGATCAAGTCTGTAAAAGAGCAGATCGATACCTGCCCTGCAGACAGAACAGATCTTCTGGAGCAGTACAAGGCAAGATATGATGTGTTCAACGAGTATGCGCCAAAGCTTCTGTCAGAGGATGAGGTGAGAGATATCCTCACAACAAAATTTGCAGATGTGATAGCAACAAAGAATAAAGGCCAGATCATGAAGGCTGTCATGGCTGAACTCAAGGGCAAGGCAGACGGCAAGGTCATCAATCAGGTTGTGGCAGAGCTTTGCAAGTAGAGGAGAAAGTGTTTTGAAATTTGTAGGAATTGAAAAGAAAGAACAGGGAAAGTTCATCACACGATACGATGTTCAGTACGAGACTGTAGACGGAATAGTTAAGAACTATGAGATGATAAGCAGGAATGGAGAAATCACCGATTTCGAGGGACTTCATGGCAAGGCAGCAGATGCGGTGGTCATCATCGCCACAGACGAGGCAGATGAGAGGATCCTTATAGATAAGGAGTTCAGACTTGCTCCGGGTGAATGGGTATATAATTTCCCTGCCGGACTCATAGATCCGGGGGAGACTCCTGAGGTCAGTGCTAGACGTGAGCTTATGGAGGAAACGGGACTTGAGCTGTACGAGATCAGTGACACAATAGGGACAAGCTACAGTGCTGTAGGATTTTCAAATGAGACAAATATGTGTGTTGTAGGCAAGGCGAGAGGCGAGTTCAAGCCGAGCACTTCAACTCTGGAGGAGATCACTCCAGGATGGTACACAAAGGCAGAGGTAAGAGAACTGCTCAAGACTGAGAAGTTTGCAGCCAGAACACAGGCCTTCTGTTATGTGTGGAGCAGACAGTGATATGAGAATGAAAAAGGAGAAATAATCTATGGAAAAATTACCTGGAAAGGGAATGGTGACGGCATCGTCGCTCATCATGCTCATATGGGGGCTTGTAAATGCCGGATATTATGACATTGCAAAACTTGTGCTTGCAGATGAGCCATCGACAAAGGCTGTCGTATGTGGCGTTGTGGCCGGAATAGCATCGCTTGCAGCCATAATAGGCGGTATATTTGGAATAGCCGGAAGCAACAAGGTTGCAAAGGCGTCTGCCATAGTTGTATGGGCAGCATTTCTGGCGATACTTGCGATAATAAGCGGTATAGTGACACTGGTGTCCGGTGACAGCAAGCTTATAGCCGTTGTCATGATGATCGTTGGAATAGTTGTTCCGGTTGTCATGTTTATGGGGGCCGCTAAGAATAGAGCGTAGAAAATAATCGAATGAGGAGAACATAGAATGGATAAAATAGCAGTACTGATTCCATGTTACAATGAGGAAAAGACAATTTATAAGGTTGTCACAGATTTTAAGGCAGTTTTGCCAGACTCCACAATATATGTGTATGATAATAATTCCAGTGATAAGACATCTGAACTTGCAGAAAAAGCTGGAGCAGTTGTAAGAAAAGAGTACAAGCAGGGCAAAGGAAATGTCATCAGAAGAATGTTCAGGGAGATTGATGCAGAAGTGTATATAATGGTTGATGGTGATGATACATATCCTGCTGAATGTGCACCTGAAATGGTTGACGCTGTGATAAACAAAAATGCTGATATGGTTGTTGGAGACAGATTATCCAGTACATATTTCCAGGAGAATAAAAGACCATTTCATAATTTTGGAAATAGTATAGTAAGGTGGTCTATAAATAATCTTTTTAAGACATCTATAAAAGATATAATGACGGGATACAGAGCATTCAGCTATGAATTTGTTAAGACATATCCGGTTATGTCAAAAGGATTTGAGATTGAAACAGAGATGAGTATCCATGCTGTAGATAGAAATATGCAGGTTGAGAATGTAATTATTGAATATAGAGATAGACCTGATGGAAGTGAATCTAAGTTAAATACATACTCAGATGGTATAAAGGTATTGCTTACGATAGTTAAGTTATATAAGAACTACAAGCCATTTGGATTTTTTACAGCCATATCACTTGTACTTGCGCTGTGTAGCATATTATTCTTCATCCCGGTACTTTCTGCATATTTTAAAACTGGTGTTGTAGACAGGTTCCCAACTCTGATCGTTTGCGGATTTGTGATGGTGATGGCAATTCTGTTCTTTGCGGTGGGAGTACTTCTCAGCACACTTAGAAGTCAGGATAAGAGAGACTTTGAGTATAAGCTTATTCAAGTTGATCATATGAAGAAAACTTCAAAATGAAAAAGAAAAGGTATGATACCTGAGGGGGGAAAATTGAATTTGGTTGCAAAAAAGAGGTTGGATATTGAACTTATGCGTATAATAGCAGCTTTTTTTGTGCTATATAATCATACAGGGGCGAATGGATTTTCAAAGTTTTTGTCTTATGATACTCATACGTTCCATTATTGGTTATATTTGTTTTTGTCTATTTCCTGTAAGGTGTCCGTGCCGTTGTTTTTGGTGATAGCAGGTGCACTTATGTTGGGACGAGAACCGGAACCGGTAAAATATTTATGGCGGCATAGGGTCCTGCATATATTCAGTATTCTGCTTGTCTGGTCCGTATTTTATTATCTGTTAGAAGTTGGCGAAGGAAATGAAAAATTTAATATATTTCACTTCTTTACAAAATTATATTCTAACGGGTGGAATTTTTCATACTGGTATTTATATGCTTATCTTTCAATGCTGATAGTACTTCCATTATTGCAGCGATTTGCACAGGGGCTTTCTGATAATGATTATAAGTATGCACTGGTTTTATATATTGCTTTTTGTATGCTGGTTCCATGCTTGCAGTATCGTGTATTTCAGGATAGACATCCATTGAATGTAAATGTTTCTATTGAGTGGCTGGCAACAAACGTTGTTGTTTTTCCTCTGGCAGGATATTTCCTTAATTGCAGACTTAAAAACTTTTGGACTAAGAAAAGGTTGTTAGTTTTGTGGGGGATAAACATAGTTGCTATTGTGATCTCTTGTTATATGACATATTACAGAGCTCGAATTACAGGAATTTGTAACGAAAAGGATTCTCAAATGTTTTTTGGTACATTTGTTCTGGTAAACTGCGTGGCAATATTTGCAACATGTCAATATCTGAATTCGAATACAAACATACTGTTTAGATTGAAAAAACCGATAGTCTCGGTTGGCGGATGTACTTTTGGCATTTATCTAATTCATGTATATTTTAAAAACTATACAGACACATTCAAGAATTTGATGAGTTTTCTTCAGGATAAATTACATTCAACACCAGTGTTAGCATCGTTGATTTATTGTGTTGTGCTTTTCATGTGTGGATATGTTGTTACTCTGATCATGAAAAAAATACCACTTTTACGGAAAATAGTTTCGTAGATAGAAAAATCAAATTTTTACAGGAGACAAAATTATGCTTGAGTCAATAAAGAAAAATAAAAAGGGAATCATATTGATGATAATTTCCTCGATATGTGCCTGTATAGGGCAGATGCTCTGGAAAATGTCGGCTGATAAAGGCCTTATATACATGATAGTCGGTTTTGGATTTTATGGCGTTGGAGCTCTTGTGATGATAATTGCATACAGGTATGGTAAATTATCAGTTTTACAACCGATGCTGAGTTTGAATTATGTGTTAAGTATAGTGCTTGCAGCTATAGTACTTGGTGAAAAAGTTGGCTTTGTGAAATGTATAGGTGTTCTTGTTATAATTGCAGGAGTGATAATGATAGCAGGAGGAGATACGGAAGAATGCTGATATATTATATTGTACTTGTGATTATGACATTAAGTGGTGCGGTGGCATCATTATTTTTGAAAAAGGCGTCCGCTTCTGAGAGCATAATAGCTACAATAAAAAATATTAATTTATACATAGGTGGTGCGTTGTATCTTGTATCAGCGCTGTTAAACATATATGTTCTGAGATATCTTGATTATTCAGTCGTTTTGCCTTTGACATCAGTTACATATATCTGGACTATGGTTATATCCTATTTTATTTTGAAAGAGAAAATATCGAAAAAAAAGATAGGTGGAGTTATTTTGATATTGGTTGGAGCCGTGCTCGTCTCGGTGTCATAATAGGTATGGAGGTTATTGATGAGTGAACAGAGATCTAAAAAAAGAATTGCGGTTATTATAATACTGGCTTTTGTCTTGCCGATTCTGGTGCTGCTGGCTGTTATGGCTATATGCGGGGTGATCCCGTTTGGTAGTAAGTCAACTTTGGTGTGGGATTCATTATTGCAACACAAAGATTATTATGGATATTTGTGGGATGTGTTTCATGGTAAGGCAAGTATAGAATATTCTGCGGGGAAATCCCTTGGTGGTAGGATGATTGGTCTGATTGGTTTCTATATTTCTAGTCCGTTAAATATTTTCCTGGTTTTCTTTTCTAAGGCGCATATTCCATATTTTATGGTGTTTATGATAATTTTACGAATTGGATTATGCGGCATAACAGGATATATATATATTCATAACAGATTCCGTATATCGGCAAAGTCTTCTTTGGTTTTATCCACGCTTTATGCACTTATGGAATACAATGTGTATAATTGTAGGAATGTTATGTGGCTTGATGGGGTTATAATTCTTCCGCTGATTGCACTTGGTGTGTGGAAATGTATCAATGAGAAAAGAACAGGTTTGCTGTTTGGATCTGTGTTTATGGCAATTCTGTGTAACTGGTATACCGGATATATGGTATGCCTCATGTCGGGAATATTGTTTATTGTCGAATATCTTAATGCATATGATTACAAAATAAAAGTTGCATTGAAAAATGATCTGAGAAGTATAGGCAGATATGTGGCAACGATGATATGCGGAGTATTGGCGAGTATGTGTATATTACTTCCGGCATGTGTATCATTAATAGGTGGAAAAGCAACAAATAATACGGTTGGTCTCAGCAGAATTGTAAACATGGACATAACACAGTTCCTGAGTGGATTTGATGTGAGTGCAAAAGTAAATGCGCAGGATGCCCCATTGATATTCACGGGAACGATAGTTTTAGTTGCGGTAATCGCATTTTTTGTCAATAAAAAAGTAAAAAGATCAGAAAAAATATGTATGTTCTGTCTTCTGGCCTTGCTATGTGGAAGTTATTGCCTTAGAGATATGGAACTTGTATGGACCGTATTTGTCAGGAGTACATCATATTTTTTCAGGTTTAGTTTTGTTTTCTCTTTTGTAATGATAATGATTGCAGCACGGGAAATTCAGTTATATGAGCGCGGCGAAGTCGAGAATAAGGAAATAGCCGGAGCCATGATGACTGTAGCAGCAGGTTTAGCGTTTTTATATTACATAAAAAAGATAAATTCCCCATTGCGTCTTGTGGTATTGTATTTATTTATACTTTGCATTGGAGCATTGGTGATAAGGTGTATTAGGAACAGTAGATTGTTGATAAATACTGTTTGCTGGATTGCAATAGGATTAACTGTTTTGGAGTCGGGGTATAATGTATACCTTGCTTTTTCGGAATATAATAATGATGTAAATGCATTTACGGAGTATTCTCTGGATGCAGAAAATGTTGTGGATCAATTGAATGCTGATTCTGGAGATACTTTTTACAGATACGAAAACAATTATAATTATCTGTATGGCCTGGGAAGAGAGATAGCAACTGGAGAATCATTACTGTATGGATATAACAGTATAGAGCATTATAGTTCGGCATATGACTTTAATGTTGACAGGTTCCTTGCAAATATGGGATATTCGGACATCCCTGGCGAAAAATATTTCTTGTGTGAAACATACTGGAATAGTCCAATGCTGCTTGCTGATTCATTGCTGTCTATAAAGTATGTCCAGCTTAAGGATGCGGCAACAGGTTATGAGGATACAGGAATAAAGACTAAAAATGCAGAGGTTTACAAAAATGAATATGCATTGCCGCTTGGATATCCTGTTAGTGAGGATATGGGAAATCTGTCATTCGGAAGTGATCCGTTTAAGAATCAGGAAAATCTGATATCTGCAATGACGGGTAAGAATACCAGAGTATATAATGATGTTCAGACTGAATATGTTCGTAAAGACAAAAAAAATAATGAGGTGTGGAAACTTAGTGTAGCGAACGATGGTCCTGTGTATGTATTTGTTGATGGAAGTGATATACACAACAGTTTATATGACCACAATTGCAGGATATATGCGAATGGCGAATTTGTTCAGAATGCATGTCATAGATTTGAAATTAACAGTATGTACCTTGGAGATTATAAGGCTGGTGATGAAATAGAGCTGAAGATAAAGAGAGATACCAATAAGGATAAGAGACATACGATTTATGCAGCGCAGTTGGATATGGCAGAATTTGATAATGCCGTTCAGCAGCTGAAATCAGGGTATACAAGCAATCTGAATATATCAGGAAATAAAATATCAGGAGAAGTGGCGCTGGACAGTGATTCAGAGATATTCCTTTCAATACCATACGAAAAGACATGGTCGTTGACAGTTGATGGAAAGCGTGCTGATATAGAAGAGCTTGCGGATACATTTATGGGGATTAAACTGAGTAAAGGACAGCATACCATAAAAATGGTATATCATACGCCGGGGCTGAGATCTGGTGCGGTCGCATCTGTAGTTGGTTTTGTTCTCTATGCATGTATGGAAGTTATAAGGAAGAGAAAGTATAAAAAGAAGAAAGAAATTGCATAAAATAATTGAACAATGAATAACAACTACAAATTTTTCCAGAACCGGGATTGCGAATTCTTCCCGTGCCATAAGGTAAAAGATGAAGATAAATTTAACTGCCTGTTCTGTTACTGCCCACTTTATTTTGATGAGAGCTGCATAGGCAGTCCTGAGTATATAGTGAATGGAAGGGGACAGAAGATAAAGGATTGCAGCTCATGTCTGGTGGTTCACAGACCGGAGATGTACGACAAAGTCATTGCTCATTTGCAGAGGCAGGAAGAGATACTGCATGTAGATTTGAGAAAGCTGAGACAGCAAATAAAGGACAGGTTGATACAGATCACGCATATAAATGACATGGAGCCTGACATGTGTGTGGAACATCAGCGGGAGGCAGAAATAGTGCTTGACCGGATCATGACGAAAAATGCTTCGGAAACCTCAGTAGAATGCCAGGTGTCAGTATTGCTGCAGCCATTTGCGGTGGAGTGCGTTCATGAGGGCTATTTTGAATTTGGCAGGAAGAGGATAAAATGCAATGTCCTTGAACAGCTTGATCTGAGCAGCGTTGAAAATGGATATCTGTATGCATTCCATGCGCCGGAGATCGACATAGAAAGTGCGGGTTCGGTTCTTGAACAGTATTACATGGAGGCATTTCAGGTGGCATGCATGGATGTCATAAGAGGGTGGCTACAGGGATATCTTGAGAGAAAGAACAGTGTATATGAGAATCGGTATTGCAGCCCATCATTCGGTCCCGGATATTACGGAATGGGTATGGATACCATACCTGAGTTGCTTGGACTTATGGATGCATCACAGGTAGGCGTGTCATGGAACGGAGAACGTATGTCACCGAAGATGAGTCTTGTTGGAACATATCTGATCGCGGGTGAAGATGTGTTTGCGATGGATTCTGATTGCAGAGACTGTATTGGACAGAGCGGTGGCTGTGAATTCTGTATAAAGCACTGAATTTATACCAAGTAGGAGCAGAGTTATTCTGCTCCTGCTACTTGATTCAATCTGCCTTTTAACCCTAAAATATCATGCCTTATTTGTTCAATGACTACTTTAAATTCTTCATCACTTTTCCCGGTTGGATCTTCAAGTCCCCAATTATCATCAAATGGCCTGCCTATAAAGGGACATCCTACATTGCATCCCATTGATATTGTAATATCTGGATCTGGAATATCACTAACCAGCTTACTGTACTGTCCCTCTGCTTCCATATCTATATTATATAATTCCTTCATAATACGAACAGCATCCTGGTTAATCTGAGGTTTTGTTTCTGTACCCGCCGAATAACTTTGAAATACATCTGATGCCAGATGCCTTCCCAAAGCCTCAGCAATCTGACTTCGGCAGGAATTATGGACACAAATAAAAGCTACTTTTTTCTTACTCATGAAATGGACACCTCTCCTTTATACATTGCTCATTAAGTTCTGTGAATCCGCATGGCATTTGTTCATAATGCAATGTTACACCATAATGAGCATTCACATAATCGATACCATTCTTAAACGCTACCATTGCATCTCTCTTGCAGCATCTTGGTCCGTTTATGGTTCCTAATTCTCCTATTGCTTTCGAGGTAAACTGCATATGATTTCCCCATGTTCCATCTGTTGAAAGCGGACCTGTTCCATCGATGATTGCAAGTGCAGCACCAATAGAAGTGACTGCTCCGCATATTCCCCATAAACCGCACATTGCTCCCGGCATCCTAAGTCCTTCTGCCATCAGCCTGTCCAATGCCTGATCTAAGTCTATCTCTCCACCTGCGTTTTTGTAGGCCACAAGCAAACTTGCGCCATCTAATATATGGTGTTCCGGTCCATGAATACTGACATATTCCTTCTCTGCAATATTCTTAAAAATGATAACCGGATTTGTTTCCTGTTCTTTCTTTATATCTTTTACAATCAGTTCTGCTTTTTCTCTTACTGTCATGGAAATCTTCCTTTCGTCTTATTAGCTATTCTTAATCAGCGTTGGATAAATCATAACTCACATGTCAAACTGCCAATATAATTTTTGAATTCTATTAAAGCTTCACAATTCAATGAATAATGATGCCATTTGCCTTCTTTCCGGTCATTAACCAACCCACATTCCACCAGTATTTTCATATGATGAGATAATGTAGGCTGGGTAATGCTAAATCTCTCTAAAATCCTGCATCCGCATTTCTCTCCATCTGACAACATCTGCGCTATTTTCAGTCTGTTTGAATCTCCAAGTGCTTTGCATATTAAAGCAACATCTGTTAACTTCATTTCATTCACCTCACATTGATAATCATCTATATATAGAATTAGCACATATATAGATGAACGTCAATGCATTTTGCAAATATCCTAACATTTGTACTTATAGGCTCAGCATAAGCCCCAAATATCATGTGCCATATATTATTAATGGACACCCTGCCTTTTAGATTCTTGCGCCAGAAATACCAGACTGACAGTAAGAGTCATAGCCTCGGTCACAGGTGCAGCAAACCACAAGCTGTTGCCACCGGTCAAAACAGGGAACGTCAGTATACACACGCTGCTGAGTATGATGTTTCGGAGCAGTGATATACACAGAGATTGCCCGGATTTCAGTATGGCCTGGAGATAGTAGGAGGTCATCAGGTTGATTCCAAATGGCACAAATGCAAAGAAGTACGCTCTGACACCAAGATCGGCAATGACACCAAGACCTTCATTCATATCTATAAACACACCGCAGAGCACCCTTGGAAAAAGTATTCCAAGAAGTGAGAACAGCGCACCCATGATCAGGATGGTTGTGTAAGCCATTCTTTTTATGGCGTTTATTCTGCCTATGTTATTTGCTCCGTAGTTGGTCGAGATCACAGGCTGCACAGACTGACCAACTCCTGTGAACAGAGAATTGAACAGGATGACGCAGTTGGAGATGACGCTGTATATGGACAGGGCATTCTCGCCGCAGTACTTCAATATCTGTATGTTAAACAGCAGTACTATAAATCCATTTGCAAATTCATTGAAAAAGCTCGGGATACCGGCTGTCACGATATTCTTCATGCTGTTCAGGAGCCTGTGTGGCATTATGAAACGCAGCTCATTCTTCTTGCTGAGAAAATGTGATGAGGCGACAAGTATCTGGATCAGCATACCGATTACGGAGGCAAGTGCGGCTCCGCTGATTCCCTGCTTCAGTGGGAATACCAGTACAATGTCCATCACGATATTGAACACTCCACCCAGCAGGACGCCTGCCATGGCGCGGTTCGGATCATTGTCAGCCCTCACAAATATAGCTACGAAGTTGGAAAATACTGCAACCGGCAGGAATATATTTATATAGTGCATGTATGACATGGCATATGGGTATAGAGTGGCATTTGCACCCATGAGCCTCAGCAGTGATGGCATGCATGTTACGTACAGTATCCACAGCAGTGCGGTGACTGCTGCGATCATCATGAATGACACGGTGAAGTAGCGGTTAGATTTCACTGTGTTGCCACTTCCTCTGTGCACGCTCATCTGTACTGATCCACCTACGCCAAAGAGAATTCCGGTTGACATAAGTATGCACAGCAGAGGCGTTGTGATGCTCAGAGCGGCCAGGGCATCAGTTCCAACACCTTTGCCGATGACGATGGCATCAGTCAGGGTGTATATGGACATGACCATGGCACTTCCAAGGGAAGGAATGAGGAATTTGAAGTAAAGCTTTTTCAGATTGTCTCTTAACAGGTCCATTTGTAAATCTCCTTAACAAAAAAAGTTTATAATTGAAAATCATTGAAAATCGGAAAGGCACATGATCGCGGGGACACATTAACCTGCCAGCCGCATAAAAAAAGAGCCAGATAAGATAAAGTATCTTATCTGGCTCATGAAAATTCTGATATGTTTTTATCGCGATTCATGTTCCATCCGGGAATCCTGCATCTGCAGAACACCTTGCAAGGTATATTAATATTCAACATACCGTCCGACTTGTGTTATTATAACAGGAGGCATGAAAATGTCAAGGATTAATAAGGGGGTATTATGGAGTATAGAGTGACAGATGCAAATGATATAGATATGCTGATGGATGTCAGATTGTCCATGCTTAGGATAGTCAATGATCTTCCTGCTGATTACATATTTGATGATGAATTGGTGGTGAGCAGCAGAAGGTATTTTCTTGAGGGTGATCAGACAACAGTTGTAGCTGTCAATGACGGAAGATGTGTGGCGTGTGCCAGTATGTCTTATATTGAAATAATGCCAACATTTTCTCACTCATCAGGAAAGAGAGCACATCTCATGAATGTATATACAGAAGAGCACTATCGGAGAAGAGGAATCGCCAAGCATCTTGTGAATATGCTTATAGGGGATGCGCGTGCACATGGCGCCACGGAGATAAGCCTTGATGCCACAGAAAGCGGCAGACCGCTGTATGAATCAGTGGGATTTAAGGCATCTGAGGAGTGCATGGTTATAGATATACAGCAATTATGATGCTTTTGATAATAGACAGCTTATCGTGGCGCGGCGATCCAGAACCTGTTGCAGAGAATCCGGAGATGCGGCCTGGAAAGAAAATGGATGAAGTGCTGGAATACAGATAATTACAACAAGGAGGACGTACAGCCGTGTCACTGGAAAAGGCAGAAAAGTTTCTTGAAGATAAAGGATATGGAGACAGGATCATACTTATAGACGCTCCGACGGCAACTGTTGCCATGGCGGCGGAGGCGCTTGGAGTTGAGCCGGGCATGATCGCTAAGACCATGGCGTTCATACAGGATGACAAGATAGTACTCATACTCACCGAGGGCACAGCCAGAGTTGACAATAGGAAATATAGAGACAGATTCCACGTCAAGGCGAAGATGGTACCATTTGATAGCGTGGAGGAGCTTGTCGGACATGCACCGGGCGGAGTGTGTCCATTTGGCATAAATCCGGGGATAGATGTATACCTTGATGAGAGCCTCAAGAGATACGAGAGGGTTTTTCCTGCGGCGGGCAATGACCACAGTGCAGTGAATCTCACCATCTCTGAGCTTGAGGATGCATCTGGGGCTGCCGGCTGGGTTGATGTGTGCAAGGAGCCGGAGAAGTAAGCTGTTAATCAGGTTAATATGAGTCTGCGGATGGTGCTTATTATACGAATTAAGTATTGGGGAAAGGAAGAATGGGTGTATGGACATAACGATGCTTGGAACAGGAAGTGCACTTGTGACAGAGTGTTATAATACATGCTTTGTGCTGTCAGATGGAGACGAACATTTTCTAGTGGATGGCGGCGGTGGTAACGGCATACTGTCACAGCTTAAGAAAGCGGGTTTTAACTGGCAGGACATGAGGACAATATTTGTGACGCATAAACATGTGGATCATATACTCGGCGCGGTGTGGATGATCCGCATGATATGCCAGCATATGAAAAAAGGTTCGTATGAAGGCGAAGCCGTTATATACGGACATGACGAGGTCATCGCTTTACTTAGGGAGATGGCAATGCAACTTCTTAATAAGAAGGAGACAGTATATATTGGTGACAGACTTCATCTGGTTGAGGTGAATGACGGCGATACGAAAGAGATAATGGGCAAAAAGGTCACATTTTTTGATACTGGTTCAACTAAGACAAAGCAATTTGGATTCTGTATGGATATGGGTGATGGCGCGAAAATTACGTGCTGCGGAGACGAGCCTTACAATGATTGTGAGGAGAAGTATGCGAGAGGCAGCAAATGGCTGCTCCATGAGGCATTCTGCCTGTATTCCGAGGCGGATATATTTGATCCATACGAGAAACATCACTCAACAGTCAAGGATGCCTGTGAACTTGCAGAAAAGATTGAAGTTCAGAATCTGTTGCTATATCATACAGAGGATAAAAATATAACACATAGAAAAGAATTGTACGTGGCAGAGGGCAAAAGGTATTATAGTGGCAACCTGCATGTGCCAGATGATTTGGAGAAAATAAGATTTTAGAGATGTGGAGGAAAGAATATAGTCAAAAAGGAATATAGTCAAAATCTGAGAGAAATTAGAAGATGAATGACTTTCTTGAACAATAGAATTGTTTGAAAATTCAGGCAACTAGAAAAGAGTTTGCTAAAGATAGGCGATAAAAAGGAGAGATCGAAATGTACAATCCAATAAAAGAACTGACTAAGCGGGAATGGCTTATCTGGCTGAGTTCCCTGGCTATAGTGCTGGTGTCGAATCTTCTTACTGCAGATCTGGACATACTCACACTTGCGGCGGCACTCATAGGCGTGACATCGCTTGTATTTGCGGCAAAGGGAAATGTGTGGGCGCAGATATTGATGGTCGTATTCAGCATATTATACGGTATCATATCCTTCAGGTCCCGTTATTGGGGTGAGATGATAACCTATCTCGGGATGACGATGCCGATGGCGGTGTGGTCCGCCATAACGTGGTTCAAGAATCCGTCGGAGGGCAACAGCAGTGAGGTTGCCATACAGAAACTGACAAGAAGACATGTGATATGGCTCACTGTCAGCACAGTGCTTGTAACGGTTGTATTCTACTATATACTCATGATACTTGACACGCCGAATATAGTGTTCAGCACAATATCCATAGTCACAAGTTTCCTGGCGGCTGCGCTCACCATGCTGAGATCGTCATACTATGCGGTGGGATATGCAGCAAATGATGTAGTACTCATAGTATTATGGGTTCTCGCATCTTTTGAGAATCCGGCATATATTCCTGTAGTTGTAAACTTCGTCATATTCTTTGTGAACGACATGTATGGATTTGTGAGCTGGAAAAAGAGAGAAGTGAGGCAGGTTGTGGATATGTAGCAGATAAAGGAGGTGCAATTTGCAACATAAATAGACAGTAGTACAATGTTTAAAGTGCTGACAGCTATATGCCCATAACTGTCAGCACCATAATCTGATTATTATTGCTGAATATCGGCAATATACACTGTTTTGATGTATACATAGTGCGCTGCCAGACAGAACGATATAATAATAAATAGAACATAAGTGAAATCTTATCATAATAGGAGGACGCATAGATGAATATAAACATAAGGGAGTACATGACAGCGGATGCAGCTGCAGCATCAGAGATATGGAACCAGGTTGTGGATGATGGCGTGGCATTTCCACAGGAAGAAGGCCTGTCTCCGGAAGAGGGCGATGCATTTTTCAAAGAGCAGACATATACCGGTATCGCCGAGAACGCAGAGAGTGGTGAGGTGGTAGGACTCTACATACTTCATCCGAACAACGTGGGAAGATGCGGACATATATGTAACGCCAGCTATGCCGTGAGACGCGATATCCGCGGTGAGCATATAGGAGAAAAGCTTGTGCTTGACTGTATCTCCATGGCAAAGAAGAAAGGTTTTGGAGTGCTCCAGTTCAATGCCGTAGTAGCATCAAATGTACATGCACTCCATCTGTATAAAAGGATTGGTTTTACTCCGCTGGGCGTTATCCCGGGAGGCTTCAGAATGCCGGATGGACATTACGAGGATATCATTCCGCACTATTATGACCTTAGAAAAGATGCAGATCAGTAATGAGTTGTAGCATATGGTGTAACATCACAGAAAAATATGTTGATGTTACGATCTGACAGCGGTATACTTGTTGTCAGAGAATTGGATAGTATATGGGGAGCTGGCGAGTTAGCCGGCTGAGAGGAGGCTGAACGCTTCGACCCACAACCTGATGCGGATAATGCCGCCGTAGGGATACGTTTGATACATACATAATGATGTAAGTAATAAAGAAGAGACGCATTCCTGTGTCTCTTTTTATTTTCATAAGGAGGGGCCCACGTAAGTGGGAGGATTCCTTGTGAAGTACGCAGACGCCGCGCGTAAGCGCCTTTCATGCGTCTGCTCCTTTATAAGGAGGGACCCACGTAAGTGGGAGGATTCCTTGTGAAGAGTGGAAGCGCACTGATGTGCGCGCAGGTCATCAAGCGGTGCTTGACGACATATTACGCAGACGCCGCGCGAAGCGCCTTTCATGCGTCTGCTCCTTTATAAGGAATAATCTACATGAGTGGGATATTCCTTAAGTGGCTGATTGGGGGCACCACCTTCCGCCACTATAAAAGTGTAAGAGAAACAAATATTAGATCTGGAACAGATTTATAAAGCCGGATCAGATTGGAGGAACAGATGAGAAATTACACAACACAGATGGACGCAGCAAGAAAAGGCATAGTAACTCCTGAGATCGAGAAAGTTGCCGAGAAAGAGCATATGTCCACTGAGGCGCTGATGAAACTGGTAGGAGAGGGCAAGGTAGCGATACCTGCCAACAAGAAGCACACATGCTTAAACCCAGAGGGAGTTGGAAGCATGCTGAGGACCAAGATCAATGTCAATCTTGGCGTGTCAAGAGACTGCAAGGATTATGGTATCGAGATGCAGAAGGTTATGAGTGCTGTCGAGATGGGAGCAGAGGCGATCATGGATCTGTCAAGCCACGGCAATACACAGCCGTTCAGACAGAAGCTCACTTCAGAGTGTCCGGCTATGATAGGAACTGTGCCGGTATATGACAGCGTTATACACTATCAGAGAGACCTTGCGACACTGACAGCACAGGATTTCATCGATGTGGTACGTCTTCATGCGGAGGATGGAGTTGATTTTGTGACTCTCCACTGCGGAATAACAAGAAAGACAATCGAACAGATCAAGAAACATAAGAGAAAGATGAATATAGTCAGCCGTGGCGGCAGTCTTGTATTTGCATGGATGACCATGACAGGCAATGAGAATCCGTTCTACGAGTATTTTGACCAGATCCTTGATATATGCGAGGAATACGATGTGACGGTATCACTTGGAGATGCATGTCGTCCGGGATGTCTTGCGGACGCAACGGATGTATGTCAGATAGAGGAGCTTGTCAGACTTGGAGAGCTGACAAAGCGCGCGTGGGATCATAATGTACAGGTTATGGTTGAGGGCCCTGGTCATGTGCCACTCAATCAGATTGCAGCCAACATGGAAGTTCAGAAGACACTCTGTATGGGCGCACCATTCTACGTACTTGGACCTCTTGTCACAGATATAGCACCGGGATACGATCACATCACAAGTGCCATAGGCGGAGCGGTCGCAGCCATGAACGGCGCAGCATTCCTCTGTTACGTAACACCAGCAGAGCACCTTGCCCTGCCAAATGTAGACGATGTTAAGCAGGGAATCGTAGCCTCCAAGATAGCAGCCCATGCGGCAGATATAGCAAAGGGGATACCTGGAGCGAGGGATATAGATGACAAGATGGCGGATGCGAGACGTGTCCTCGACTGGGATACACAGTTTGCATGTGCCATAGATCCTGAGACCGCAAAGGAGATCAGGGACAGCAGAAAGCCTGATGACGAGTACAGCGACACGTGCAGTATGTGCGGCAAGTTCTGTGCTGTCAGATCAATGAACAAGGCGTTGTCAGGGGAATACATAGATATACTGTAATTACCAAGAAACTTAAAATATAAAAAGATTCGGCAGTATATGTCCATCTCGGCATGTACTGTCGTTTTTATATGCATAACATGATAGAAAATATATGGGAATAAGTACAAAAAACGGGTGTTCAGCCGAAAATGTTTACTATTTTGCCTATTGTAATGCCGGGTGAACGAGTTTAGAATAAAACCGAAAACAGGAGTAAATTATAGAAAAGAAGGGAAAAAAGTGAACAAAGATCTTACTGTGGGAAGGCCAGAATCAGTGTTATGGAGATTCTGCCTGCCACTTTTCGGAAGTGTGATATTTCAGCAGCTCTATAACATAGCGGACAGCTTTGTGGCGGGGCAGTTCATAGGAGAAAATGCTCTGGCGGCGGTCGGCAACAGCTATGAGATAACACTTATTTTCATAGCATTTGCATTTGGATGCAATATAGGCTGTTCGGTCATAGTATCCCAGCTGTTCGGGGCAAAGAAATACAGCGAGATGAAGACTGCGGTCTGGACTACTCTCATAGCAAGCGCGGTACTTGTGGCGGTTCTCATGCTGGTTGGATTCCTGCTTGGAGAGAGACTGCTGGCACTTATTGATACCCCGGATGAGCTGATGAGAGATTCGCTTACTTATCTGAACATATACATATTGGGCGTGCCATTTTTGTTCTTCTACAACATAGCGACAGGAATATTCTCTGCGCTGGGCGACTCGAGAACACCGTTCATATTCCTTGCCATCTCATCGGTGTCCAATATAGCCGTTGATATACTGTTTGTAAAGACATTTGAGATGGGGGTAAATGGAGTTGCGTGGGCTACATTCATCTGTCAGGGCGTGAGCGCTGTACTTGCGATAATAGTTGTGTTCAGACGCCTGACAGCAGTTCGCACTGAGGGGAAGGTCCGTGTATTTTCGGGAAGCATGCTGGGCAAGATAGCAGTCATAGCCATACCGAGCATACTTCAGCAGAGCTTTATCTCAGTTGGAAATATAATTATTCAGAGCGTCATCAATGGATTTGGAGCCTCTGTCATAGCGGGCTATGCGGCGGCTGTAAAGCTCAACAATCTCGTCATAACGTCATTTACAACACTTGGAAATGGAATATCCAACTATACCGCACAGAATCTTGGCGCGGGTAAGATCGACAGGATAGGACAGGGACTTAAAGCTGGAATAAAACTCATATGGGGACTATGCATACCATTTGCGGTTTTGTACTTCTTCTTTGGCCGTTATGGCATGTATCCATTTATGGAGAACAGGACAGGACTTGCCCTTGACACGGGAGTCACGTATCTCAGGATACTGGCGCCGTTCTACTTTGTAGTATCGGCAAAACTTGTAGCTGATGGAATACTAAGGGGAACAGGCATGATGGGCAGGTTCATGACATCTACGTTTACGGATCTGATACTCAGAGTGGTGCTGGCGATAGTGCTGTCAAGAGTTATAGGCTCCGCCACAGGAATATGGCTGGCCTGGCCGATAGGCTGGACTATAGCAACAGTCATGTCACTGTTATTCTGTGTGAATGGTATTAAGAAGCTGAAAAGAGAAAAAACAGGGAGGATAGAATAGATGACAGATAAAATGACTCAGAAGAGCCATGAAGATATGAGTAAAGAAATAAACAAAGATGGTGTGGCGGTGCGTACACGGGGATATCATATATGGAGAGTTATATTCTGTATAATAGGCGTGCTGGGAATGCTGATGTTCATATATCCGGTGTTCAGAGGTTGCCGTGTGAATATAGGAACCCTGCTGGGAACAGGCGTGTTTGCACTTCTCACATTGTATGGAGTATTCAGGGCAAAGATAGACAAATCTGTCAGAAAGCTTTGGAATAAAAAAGCAGGAAAGATATGCTTAAGTTTCGTGCTTGCACTTGTCACTGCTGCGCTTGCCCTTGTTGTGGTCATCACTTATCACATGGTCTATGCGGCTCATGTAAAGCCTAAACAGGATGCCACAGTCGTAGTGCTCGGATGCGCAGTTAGAGGCGGTGGACCAAGCCTTATGCTGAGGGAGAGACTTATAGCAGCACAGGATTATCTTGATGAGACCCCGGAGGCTGTATGTGTTGTGTCCGGTGGACAGGGCGCAGATGAGAGCATGTCGGAAGCTCAGTGCATGTATGAATACCTTACAGAGCACGGAATTGCTCCGGAGAGAATATATATGGAAGACAAGTCCACGTCCACAAGGGAGAACATAAAGTTTTCGGCTGAGATCATCAGACAGAACGGACTGCCGGACAAGATGAATATAGTGACAAATGAATTCCACGAGTACAGGGCAAAGCGTATAGCGGACAAACAGGGCATAGAAACGGGCTCCATAGCCGGAAGCACTGCATGGTGGCTGCTTCCGACATACTATGTCAGGGAGATGGCAGGCATACTGTATGAGTGGATCAGTGGCTGATACGTGGACAGGTGCGCTGCGAGGCGGACAAAGTGAATACAATGATCCGCCGGACACCCATGCAGGTATATTTGGTCGAAATGCACAGATAACCTTGAAAAAACCTTGTAATATTTCTTGAAAAATGCATGTAAAAACGTACTTCTAAATAGAAGAAATTATGTTATAATGGCTCTGTATGATACAAATACAGTATCCAGTTAAAAGGAGAATGAGATGAACAAATTAGAACTTCAGAAAAAAGCTGTAGAAGTTCGCAAGGGCATTGTTACAGGTGTATACAATGCAAAGAGCGGACATCCAGGCGGCTCATTATCAGCAGCAGACCTGTTTACTTATCTTTATTTCGAGGAGATGAATGTGGATCCTAAGAATCCTGAGGACGAGAATCGTGACAGATTCGTGCTCTCAAAGGGACACACAGCTCCGGGCTACTACGCAGCACTTGCGTTAAAAGGCTTTTTCCCAATAGAAGACTTAAAGACACTCAGACATGTTGGATCTTACCTTCAGGGACATCCTGACAAGAAGCACACTCCAGGAGTGGATATGTCATCAGGATCACTGGGACAGGGACTTTCAGTTGCAGTAGGTATGGCACTTGCAGCCAAGATGCAGGGCAAGGATTACAGAACATACTGTCTCTGCGGTGATGGAGAGATCCAGGAGGGACAGATATGGGAGGCAGCTATGTTCGCAGGACATAGAAAGCTTGACAATCTGTGCGTTATAGTAGATAACAACAATCTTCAGATTGACGGAACGGTTGAGGATGTATGTTCACCATATCCTATAGATGAGAAGTTCAAGGCATTCAACTTCCATGTAATCAATATCAATGGCAATGACTTTGACGAGATTGACAGGGCATTTGCTGAGGCAAAGTCCCACAAGGGTGAGCCTACAGCGATCATCGCCCACACGATCAAGGGCAAGGGTGTATCATTCATGGAGGACAAGGCCGGCTGGCATGGAAAGGCTCCAAATGAAGAAGAGTATAAGATCGCCATGGAAGAACTTGAGAAGGAGGCTGCAGCATTATGATAGAGAATAAAGCAATCGCAACCAGAGAGAGCTATGGCAATGCCTTAGTAGAGATCGCAAATGAGCATGATGATCTTGTTGTTTTAGATGCAGACCTTGCAGAGGCAACCAAGACAGTTATTTTTAAGAAAGCTTATCCTGAGCGACACGTTGACTGTGGCATCGCGGAGGCGAACATGGCAGGAATAGCTGCCGGAATGTCAACATGCGGATACGTTCCATTTATGAGTTCATTTGCAATGTTCGCTGCAGGACGTGCATTTGAGCAGGTGAGAAATACTATCGGATATCCACATCTGAATGTGAAGATCGGTGCAACCCACGCAGGAATCTCAGTAGGTGAGGATGGAGCAACACATCAGTGCTGTGAGGATATCGCACTCATGAGAGAGATCCCGGGCATGGTTGTCATTAACCCATGTGACGATGTAGAGGCCAGAGCAGCAGTCAAGGCTGCATATGAGTATGTTGGACCTGTATATCTCAGATTTGGAAGACTGGCAGTTCCAGTACTCAATGATGAGAGCACATATAAGTTTGAGATTGGCAAAGGGGTTAAGCTCAAGGACGGCAAGGACATATCTATCATAGCTACAGGACTTTGTGTATCTGAGGCTGTGAAGGCTGTGGATATGCTCGCTGCTGACGGTATAGATGCTGAACTCATCAACATCCACACTATCAAGCCTATCGATGAGGATATCATCGCTGAGACAGCTCAGAAGACAGGAAGAGTGTTCACAGTTGAGGAGCACTCCATTATAGGCGGTCTCGGAAGTGCTGTTGCAGAGGTGCTTGCTGAGAAGTGTCCTACAAAGCTGACAAGGATCGGTGTGAGAGATACATTCGGTGAGTCAGGCCCTGCAAAGGAACTGCTTCACAAGTATGAGCTTGATGCCGAGGGTATCTACAAGCAGATCAAGGCTGCACTGTAATCCTAATGTGATCATTTGGAGACATAACAGAGAACACAAGATAAATAGCTGATACTAAATATCTGTGAAAGATATAGAGAGTTATATACAGATGGGGGAGCCTGCCGGTGGCAGGCTCTTTCCATATATACATATGAACTGTCAGATGGGCGGTAGACACTGCAGACATCCGGCAGATTCTGTGATTTACATACACAAGGGCTGAAGACCAGATGAAACTGGGAACTTTACAGAAAAGAGGTAGGAATCATATGGGCAGAGAGTATGTAGAGGAGCTTAAGAACCGCGTGCTGAATGGTGGAGCGGAGATCACATATGATGAGGCTCTAAAGCTGGCACATGAGGATCTGGATATACTGGCGGCTTCAGCAAATGAGATAAGAGAGCATTTCTGCGGAGACCGGTGCGATGTGTGTTCGGTCATAAGCGTGAAGGAGGGCAGATGCACAGAGAACTGTAGATACTGTGCACAGTCCAGGATAGCGAAGAAGGATATACCAGAGATAAATCTGCTTGGTAATGAAGCGGTTACTGAGGGTGCATCGATTGACTATGACAAGGGAAGCTTCAGGTACTGCCTTGTGGCTGAGGGCAGGAGACTTTCAAAGCGGGAGGTTGAGCTTGCTGAGGAAACGGTCAAGGATATACACGACAATGTGGATATCAACATATGCGCGTCATTTGGATTGCTGGATCAGGAGGACTTTACGAAGCTTAAGGGTGCGGGACTTACAATGATACACAATAACCTTGAGACATCACCTGCATATTTTCCGGAGGTGTGCACCAGTCACACCCAGGAACAGAAGAAGGCGACAATACGCGCTGCAAAGGCTGCGGGACTCAGGGTGTGCAGTGGCAGTCTGTTCGGTATGGGCGAGACACTTGAGGACAGGGTGGCACTTGCATTTGAACTCAGAGAGCTTGGCGTGGATTCGGTTCCGATGAACCTCCTCAATCCGAGGGAGGGAACGCCGTTCTATGACAAGACACCTCTCACTGAGGAGGAGTACGTCAGAACGATAGCAGTATACAGATTTGTCATGCCCCAAGTCATGATAAGGCTTGCGGCTGGAAGAGGAAGATATGAGGACAACGGCGAGGCTGCACTTGCAGCCGGGGCAAATGCGGTCATAAGCGGTGACTTCCTGACCACCGATGGCACATCATTTGACCTTGACTTTGACATGATAAGAAGAAAAGGATTTGTCACGGACAGAAAACATTCATAGACATTAGTGGGCGCTCCGTGCGCAAAGCAATTGGATGAGAAGGATTAACTGCACGCAAATAAGAGAATATAACAGGCAGAATAAGTTTTAGAAGGAGAATTATATGAAGATTTATGACAGGATCATGGGACTTGGAACAAAGATGACAGACATGGATGCATCCACATATCAGGGCGCGTTCATAGGCAAGATATCCTACACGGTGGACAGAGAGAAGGCGGAAGCTGCTGACAGCATCACATATGAGTATGGCGATGTGAAGGAGAATGCTTTCATGTACATACTATCAATACTTGGTAAAGTAGATGGAGAGGAGTCTCCTGTTGAGAAGATGACCATCACACTCGTAAAGGCGTCTGACAAGGAGAAGGATATCAAGAGAGTGGAGAAGGCTGAGTATGAGGATGAGAAGCCGTTCCACACATTTACAAAGGAAGAGGTATATGCATTCAGCAAGGAGACAGGAGACGAGAATAAGATCCACCTCACAGACCATCCTGTAGTTCAGGGAATGTTGCTCCTCCGCACAGCAGCATGTGCACACGAGGACCTGAAGAGACTTGATGTTAAGTTTGTAGAGCCTTCATACGCAGAGGAAGAGCTCATGTGGGGCAGCAATGGCAGAGAGCTTGTGCTTTATGCAGATGGCTATGTAAAGGCTTCATTCAAGGTTGTGAAATAGTTTCCGCTAACAGACGATCATTATGATAGATACAAAATAGGCGTCATACCTGATCAGGTATGATGCCTATTTTGTTGTTTGAATTCAGACTAGTTTATTCTTATGAAATCGGATCTTACATATCCGGTGTATTTCTTTGAGCCCTTGGTGTAAGTGATCTTATACCACGCATTCTTGCCGGAATATTTGCAGCCGCTGATCTTGACCTTTGATCCTCTGGCAAGTTCCCGGATGATACGTTTGTTGGTTCCTGCCCCTGCCCTGAGACGGACCTGGCTGTCAATGACTGTTCCGCTCAATGAGCTGGCTTTTGCGGGAGCTTTTGAAATGTCGCCATATACTATCGAACCATTGACATTCTTATATGCAAGAATCCTGTAGCCGAAGCCACTCTTCAAAGCAGGAAGTATACAACTGGTTGTTTTGTAAGAGGATATTTTCTTTACTCTTGTGTATTTGTTATGGGCAATATCATATTTGTATATAATGTAGCCGGATACATTTGAAAGCTTCTGCCAGTGCAGACAGCGATACGAACCGAGAGGAGTATACTTAAATGAAGATGTAAAGGTTCGTGGCTTTGTACATTTGCTGAACTCCAGGCGGTTGCTGTACATAATCACACCGTTGTATTCATAATACGCCCTCACGCCGAATTTGTATGTTGTGGCGGGAGAAAGTCCGGTAAAGTTATAACTTCTGGATTTATCGCCTATGCATCTTGCAATTCTGTCATATTTACCAGTGGACGTGTTGTATTTGTACACGAAATAGCCTGTGACTCCGGAAATCTTGCTCCAGCGGACATTAATGGAACTTGAAGTCCTGTCTGCTATTGCGGCCTGGGTAGGCATGTCCGGGGCGGTATCGAAGATTGGAGGTTCAGGATCTGTCGATGCAGTTACAGCCTCTGCATAGGTGGCGGTGCAGCTATATTCTTGCGAGTAAGCTCCGTATACAGTGCCGGTATTTAATTTATGGTATCCGCGCACCATGTAGGTATATTTTTTACCGCTGGTGAGACCGTTATCAGTGTAGGTCAGAGTTCCAGCCCCCTTTGTTGTTCCGATCGACACATATTTTCCTTCGGCCTCATCGTAACGAACTATTTGATAACCATATACCTCCGGAACCTTATTCCATGTGAGGGTTATGGATGAGTTGGTCGATGACTTAAATGTGAGTTCTGTAGGTGCTGCCGGTGTATTTACATATTTGAAATCGAGATCCGTCGGATAGCTTATTCCGGCGACGGTTCCGTTGTCATCGTACTGCCAATATGAATGAGTGGCGGTCAGCGTGTCTGAATCGTTGTACTGCGCATTCCATATCGGGTATTTGTTGTTTATACTGGTGATCTTCATGTCATCGGTTATAACACTTTTGCTCGCATACAGCATGCCCACGTAGCCGCTTGCTTCCACTGTACTGCAAAAAGTGTTGATGACCGTGGTGGCAGCACTTTTGGACAGGTGCGCATTGTAGAGCCTGCCGGTCAGTCCACCCTCCCATGCGTATTCGTAGTCCATGACGATGGGAAGTGTCAGGTTGTAAGAGGATACGATGTTCAAGGTGTATGCCGCCTCCTGCCTGGCCTCGGCGGCGTTTATGGCCTGAGAGTAGAAGTACGCTCCGACATCAATCCCTGCCGCAGTTGCATTCTTGACATTCTCAGCAAATTTGGAGTCGACGAAATATGCACCTGAGCCATAGTACCTTCCTCCAGCCCTGATAAAGGCAAATGTAACGCCGCTGGATTTTACCTTTCTCCAGTTGATGGAACCGTTCCACTCCGATACATCTATCCCCTTCATGACAGTGGAGTTCTTGAACTGGGATGCGTGTGTATATGTTGTCGATGAGAGCGTGGCAACACCATAAGGATTAGCGCTGTCTGACTGCTTTTGCAACTGCCTTATCGTCTCAGGATCGTTGCCGTAAAGACTATATATGTGGTCGATCTCGGCATCGCTCAACTGAGTGTAGTCAAAGTTACCTTCATCCACAACCTCCTGGACCTCAGATCTGGTCGATGATGTTGAGATGGTGGAGGTGTCAGCCGCGTATACTGTGGCAGAGTCGAAGATATTATCTGCCGCAGTCAGTATAAATATTCCAAGGGAAATAATAAAAAGTTGTTTAGATAATCGTTTTATTCTCATGTAAGCCTCCTAATACAAATGTTACGATTATATTACAAAAAGATTATTAAAATATTATTAATAAAAGGCCTGCATGAGAAAAATATTGAGAAAAAATATAAAAAAAATAGGGAAAAGCAGGAGATACATAGTATGTATGCTTTTCCCTATTTTAATTGTATAAGAATCAGAATTACTTGACACGTATGAAATCAGATCTTATATAGCCCGTATATTTTCTGGAGCCTCTGGTGTATGTGACCTTATACCAGATATATCTTCCAGACTTTGCGTAGCCGGAGATCTTGACCTTTGAACCCCTTGCAAGCGTTCTGACTACTCTGCTGTTTGTTCCGGCTTTTGCACGGAGGTTTACGCTGCTGTCAGTGATCGTTCCGGTAAGAGATGTATTCTTGATCGGTGCTTTTGAAATTGCACCGTAGTATATCTTGCCGTTGTACTTCATGTAAGCAAGAACACGGTAACCGTAGCCTCTTCTGAGGTTAGGAACAAAACAGAAATTTGTCTTGTTGGATGTTATCTTCTTAACTCTTGTGTATTTGTTTGCCTTCTGATCATACTTGTATACGATGTAGCCGTCAGCGTATGACAGCTTTGACCACTGGAGGAATCTCTGCGATCCAAGTGGTGTGTATTTGAAGGATGACGTAAAGGTTGCCGGGAGAGTGCAGGAGCTGAAATCCTTGCGGTCACTGAAGCCTGTGAATCCATTCCGCTCTGTGTATGCTCTCACTCCAAATTTGTATTCTGTTCCGGCTTTAAGTCCTGTAAATGTGTATGTTCTGTTGCTGCTTCCGCTGATACGTGCCACCTGCTCAAATGACTTGCTGGACGTATTATATTTGTATACCGTGTAGCCCGTGGCATCAGATATCTGTGTCCATCTTATGGTCACGGAATTGGCTGTCCTTGATGCGGTTGCGATCTGGGAAGGAACAGCAGGTCCGGTAAATCCGCTCACTGCGCTGGCTGTCTCTGTGTAGTGGTATGTTCCATTTTTCTTGTAATATGCACATACCGTGTAGCTGTACTCAGTTGAATGAGGAAGTCCCTTGTGTGTGTATGTGTCAGTAGACTTGGAAGAGATCTTTGCAAGCCTTGTCCAAGTAGCATTGGATGGCTCCCATACATATACGATGTATCCGTCAACATTTTCCTGCTTATTCCACTTCAGTGTAAGTGAGCTTGTGTAGGCTGAAGTGATCTTGAGCCCTGTAACCTCGCCTGGGTCGGTGGTTATGGCCTTGGCATCTGACAGAACGTGCCAGATGGTGTTGGTATCAGTTGTTGTGTATGCGCGTACCTTGTAGTTATATTTTGTGCCAGGATTGAGCTGGCTGTCGGTAACCTCGCAGTCGTCAGGAGAATTGGTCGTGGCAATCGTCTCGTAGCTGCCTGATGAACCGTTGCTTCTGTATACTCTGTATCCTGTTGCTGCAGGGATAGGTGACCATGAAAGTTTTACAGATGTAGGCGCTGTAACTGCAGCCGCAAAGTTCTCTATGGTATCAGCTATTGTAATGCCGGTACACTCTGCTGAGTAGGTTCCGTAGATGGCTCCTGAGCTCAATTTGTAATATCCGCGTACCTTGTATGTATACTTTTTACCGTCCTGAAGATTCTTATCTGTAAATGTAGTCGTTCCGGCACCCTTGGCAATTCCCACGGAGACGTATTTATCTTCGGAGCTGTCGTAACGTACTATCTGGTAAGCATAGACCTCAGGGATCTTCGTCCATGTCAGTGTGATAGTGGAGTCTGTGCACGCTGACTGTGTCAGAGATGAAGGCGCGGCAGGAGATTTGACATATCTGAAATTCATATCAGTTGCATTGCTGATTCCTGACACCTTGCCGACGTCGCTGTACTGCCAGTATGAATGTTTCACTGTGAGAGTGTCCGTGTCGTTGTACTGGGCATTCCATATAGGATATGACTGTGCGATCGAAGATGCGTTCATGTCGTCTGTGATGACAGTCTTGCTGGCGTAGATCATGCCTACGTAGCCCTTTGATTCAACTGCCGCACAGAATGCTTTTATGACATGTGTAGCTGCACTCTTGGAAAGGTGGGCGTTGTACAGACGACCGCTCAGACCTCCATCTTCCCATGCGTATTCATAATCCATGACAACGGGATAAGTTATGTTGTAGCCTGAGATCAGGTCGGTAGTGTATTTGGCTTCTGTCTTGGCCTCCGATGTGCTGATGGCCTGTGAGTAGAAGTACACACCCACGTCAACACCTGCATTCAGTGCATTTTTGATATTATCCTTGTATGTAGAATCGATGAAATATTTTCCTGAACCGTAGTAGCGTCCGCCCACACGTATGAATGCGTAGGATATTCCTGCGGCTTTAACCTTTTTCCAGTTGATGTTGTCGCCGTTCCACTCGGATACGTCTATGCCCTTGATGACTTTGTAGCCATCGAACATGGAAGAGTGGGTATATCTGGCACTCAGCGTAGCTATATCGCCGGTGGCGTTGTAATCGGATTGACGCTGGAGCTGTTTGATGGTTTCGGGATCGTTATTATACAACTCGTATATGTGATCGATCTCTGTACCGTCCAGCTCTGTGTAGTCGAAGTTTCCATCGTCCACCACCTGCTGTACATCCTCCCTCGTTGATGTAACGCTTATGTCGGACATGTCTGCGGCATAGGCTGTTTCGGGCACGTTGCCGGCAAATGCGAATACACTTATACCCAGAGCAGCGCCCAGAATTATCCTGGTAAATTTTCTGATAATCATGAATTCCTCCCGTTTTGTAAAAAGTTTTGAGCACAGTTTACATAATATAATGTACGCTATGAAAAGTCAATAAAACTGCACTGATTTGTTACGAATATATTACAAAATGCTTATTAAAATCCAGCTAAAACATAAAGCCTGAATGAAAAACAAGAAAAAAGTCGGTAAAGGTTGATGTTTTTCATATTAAATACATAAAGTCTATGTTATAATTAGCAGGCATATGAAATTTGGAGGACAATAACTGTTGGATGATAAAAAAAGAGTTGGATTTTTAGGCGCGTTGAAGAACATGTTCGTAGGTGTCGCAAAACCGGAAGCTTATTACAGAAATGGACGATTTGGACGGATGTCATCGGCGATGCTGATAACATTTATCATGAGCACACTGACTTATCTGGTGATATTCTTTATTCCATATAACCAGTTGTTTGGCGGCGGAAGGTTTGCGGACAGGATAGACCGGAATATGGAGGATTTTTCACTGACCGGAGATGGCTTTTACTACGATGGGACATTCGACTGGTCGGATGATGAGAACATGTCCTACATAAAGATCGACACATCGAAGACGAAAGTGGATGAAGCTGTTGCAAGAGACCTTGCTGCAGACGGCGGGTATCGTACCGTATTCATCATATCAGCGGATGAGATACTCACATATAACTCAGGAAGAACACAGATCATAAGATGTAAGGATATATATGAATCCCTGAATGAGACATATGGATTCAAGGCTGTTACAAAGCAGGATGTGATCGATCTCATAAATAAGCTCGACACACCAGTGCTTGTGCTTGCATGGGTATTGCAGATAATTGTTGGATTTGTGCTCACGTTGTTCTGGTCACTGCTCATAACGGTAGCGGGACTGATAGCGGCATCCATGAAGAAGATCGAGGTATCATTTGGCACTATTTACAAATCTGCCATATATATAAGGTTATTATGGTATTTCCTCATGATGGTCATTGCAACATACATATGGCCGGCGAAGAGAACGATGGGGATGCTGGCGCTTTTCATATCTGTGATATACATATTTGCCGCTGTATCACAGTATCATAAGAATAACCCGGATGACGATTCACAGGAAGATCCGGCACAGGTAGAACAGAATGATCTGGCGCAGGAATTTTCCCAGTATGAGCAAAGGTAAATAATTATAGAAGACACATTCAAATACAATATATAAAACAGTAGGAGGAGTATTCATATGAATTTGAGAAAGACAAAGATAATTTGTACATTGGGACCGGCGACGGACGATGATGAGGTGCTCAGAAAGCTCATGATCGAGGGGATGGATGTTGCCAGATTCAATTTTTCTCATGGTGATCATGCCCAGCACAGGAAGAACAAGGACAGAGTGGAGAAGCTTCGTGAGGAGCTTGGACTTCCGGTTGCAACACTGCTTGATACTAAGGGCCCGGAGATAAGAGTTGGGGACTTCAAGGAGGGCAAGGTTGAACTCGTAGAAGGACAGACATTTACACTGACGACAGAGGATGTGGTGGGCGACCAGGCAAAGGTATCCATTACATACAAGAATCTTGTGAACGATGTCAAGCCGGGAGATACCATACTCATCGATGACGGCCTTATAAATATGAAGATAGAGAAGGTTACTGATAAAGATATCGTGTGCCGCGTGGAGAATGGCGGACCTGTATCAAACCACAAGGGTGTAAATGTTCCAAGAGTTAACCTCACCATGCCATACATAAGCGATGTAGACAGGGCGGATATAATCTTTGGTATTGAGAATGATTTCGATTTCATCGCTGCATCATTTGTAAGATCAGCCGACGATATACTTGAGATCAGGAAGATCCTTGACGAGTATGAGTGTGACAATATCAATATCATCGCCAAGATTGAGAATATGCAGGGCGTTGACAATATAGACGACATAATCAGAGTGTCCGATGGAATCATGGTCGCAAGAGGAGATATGGGTGTTGAGATACCTCTTGAGGATGTGCCTATCATCCAGAAGATGATCATCAAGAAGGTATACAATGCGGACAAGCAGGTCATAACAGCTACACAGATGCTTGACTCCATGATGATACATCCAAGACCTACCAGAGCAGAGGCGACAGATGTTGCAAATGCCATATATGACGGAACAAGTGCAATCATGCTCTCAGGAGAGACCGCAGCGGGCAAGTATCCGGTTGAGGCTCTTCACACCATGAAGACCATCGCAGAGAGAGCAGAGCGAGACATAGATTACAACAAGAGATTCTTCAACAGGGATGCGGTGCAGAATCCTGATATAACGAGTGCTATATCACATGCGACATGTACAACGGCCATAGACCTTGCAGCGGCAGCCATCATCACTGTTACCAAGTCAGGAAAGACAGCGAGAATGCTCTCAAAGTACAGACCAAAATGTCCGATCATCGGATGTACCCCTGTTAAGAAGGTTGCCAGACAGATCAATCTTTCATGGGGAGTTCAGCCTCTTCTTATAGGTGAGGAGAACAACACTGACGATCTCTTCGAGCATGCTGTTGATGCGGCAAAGAAGCACGGCTATGTTAAAGACGGTGAGGTGACTGTAATCACCGCCGGAGTCCCACTTGGCGTGACCGGCACGACAAACCTGATAAAGGTACACGTTGTAGGACATATCCTTGTAAAGGGCTTCTCTATAAATGAGAGATCTGCAACCGCACCGCTCTGTGTATGCGAGTCAGAGGATGAGCTCATCAAGAACTATAAGGATGGAGACATAATCGTCATAAATGAGACCAGCAACAGGATCATGGATCAGCTCAAGACTGCATCTGCGATCGTGTGTGAGAAGAACGGTGGCAATTCACATGCTGCCATAGTCGGACTCAGCCGTGACATACCTGTTATCCTGGGTGCACAGAACGCGACCAAGATACTTAAGTCTGGCGCTATAGTTACTGTAAATGGCGAGGATGGAGTTGTAATTTCAAACTAGTATATGTAACAAATATGTAACAAAAAATAAATACAAACGTATAAAACAACGCCTCCTGTGTTGACAAATGTAATCATTATTGCTATACTACAATAGATTTGTAACAAAGATGTAATAATTGTTGCGTTAAGATCAGCACAGGAGGTTTTTTATAATGTCTAAAGCAAAGTCATTTAAGAAGACTATAGTTGTTGCTGCAGCGGCAGGAATGATGATCACCACTTCCATAGGAACGGTGAGCGCGGGACAGATATACAGCGATTCAACTGTAGGTATTTCATCTGCATTTGACAGATATGCTAACACCCTTGCGGGCAATGATAAAAACGCAGGCGATGCTGCAAAGGCGGCAACGTCCACAGATGCACAGAAGACTACAGCATCCGCAGGAAAGAATGCTGCGGAGGCTAAGAAGGACAAGACAAGCGAAGAGAACAAGGTGAAATATCCTGATTTCAAGGATAAGTGTCTTGTTGCCACCGAGGATTATGTGAATATAAGATCGGGAGCCGGAACTGATTCAGATGTAGTCGGTATCATAGGAAACAATGGAATAGCAACCATAGAGAAGAAGGGCAAGGAGTGGACCAAGGTCACATCAGGTGACTGCACAGGATACATAAGGAATGACCTGCTTCTTTTTGGAGATGATGCGGGAGCCTATGCCGAGGCGAACTGTCCGAAGCAGGTAACTGTCAATACAGAGACACTCAACGTAAGAACAGAGGCTGATGTGAACTCCGACTGTATAACACAGGTTGGATCAGGCCAGAGCTTTGGTGTCATATCACAGGATGACAAATGGGTGCAGATAGCACTTGACGACGAGACGAATGGTTATGTCAGCGCTGAATTTGTAGATGATACATATGCATTTGCAACTGCCAAGTCCATGGAGCAGATCCAGGCAGAGCTTGATGCGAAGGCTGCGGAAGAAAAGGCGGCAGAGGAGCAGGCAAGACAGGAACAGGAGAGCGCAGACGAGGCAGAAGCTGAGGACACATCAGATGACAGCCAGAGCACAGAGGATGATTCCGACACAGCAGATCAGCCGGATGCAGATTCTGCAGATCAGTCATCGGATACATCAGACGACACATCATCTGACAGCAGCGATTCAGACGATTCACAGAACAATGTAGTGGCACCGAGCGGCCAGAATGGAATAGACCTTGCGAACTTTGCAACACAGTTTGTGGGTAATCCATATGTATATGGCGGATCGAGCCTTACGGATGGAGCTGACTGTTCAGGTTTTGTCATGGCTGTATACGCTCAGTTTGGATATTCACTTCCACACTCAGCGGGAGCACAGTCACAGTATGGAACAAGAGTAGACACTTCAAGTCTTGAGCCTGGAGACATACTTTTCTATGGAGACAGCTCTATAGAGCACTGCGCTATATATATCGGAGACGGAATGATAGTACATGCCAGCACAGAGGAGACCGGTATCAAGATATCCTCTGCATTCTACAGAGATCCGCTCTGCGCAGTCAGAATTATAGGACAGTAGACAAGCTGTATATAATAGGGTATAATGAATTCATTGAAGCACACATGGTATACATGTGTGCTTTTTGTGTAAAATGGCGAAAACATGACGGCGAAAACAAATAAAGTTGTCAATATGCACATAAAAATACGTCAAATATATTGAAAAAAAGACTCGTTGTGGTATAATAGTCATATCAATTTGGATTATATCCAAAAAAGAAGGAGTTGGGCATCATGAATTACATAATCAGCGGTAAGAACATTGAAGTTACAGAAGGACTTAGAAATGCAGTACAGGACAAGCTCTCAAAGCTTGAGAAGTACTTTGCAGCTGATACTGGCGCACAGGTCACATTCAGCGTTGAGAAAGATAGACAGAAGATAGAGGTAACGATTCCTATGAAGGGACATATCATCAGAGCCGAGCAGGTGAGCGATGACATGTATGTTTCGATCGATCTCGTTGTAGAGGTTATTGAGAGACAGGTTACCAAGCATCGTAAGAAGCTCATTGACAAGGAGCAGAATGTAGCATACCTGAACGATGCATTTGTCGACGAGGACGTTGAGGATGATGACGATATCAAGATCGTGAGAACTAAGAAGTTCGAAGTAAAACCTATGTATCCAGAGGATGCATGTATCCAGATGGATCTGCTTGGACATAATTTCTATGTATTCAGGAATGCAGAGTCAGATGAGGTCAATGTCGTATACAAGAGAAAGGGCGGCACATACGGAATCATCGAGCCTGAATATTAAGATCAGATATTGGCAAAGGCACAGTTAATATAAGTGCCGATGATAATTGAATATAGTATTTTAAAGGAGACTTTCGGTTATAGAAGGTCTCCTTTTTGCTTGATATAAATGTCATATGATGTTAGAATGTACCCTGAATAACGATAGCTAGGAGGTCAAAAACAACATGGGTTTGTTTGAGAAAATATTTGGAACGCACAGCGAGAAGGAATTGAAAAAGATCAATCCTATAGTTGATGCGATAGAGGCACTCGACGAGAAGATGCAGGCACTTTCAGATGAAGAGCTGAGGGGCAAGACACAAGAGTTTAAGGACAGACTTGCTGCCGGCGAGACGTTAGACGATATATTGGTAGAAGCATTTGCGGTTGTGAGAGAGGCTGCATACCGTGTACTTGGAATGAAGCATTACAGGGTACAGCTCATAGGAGGAATAGTTCTCCATCAGGGAAGAATCGCAGAGATGAGAACGGGAGAAGGAAAGACACTTGTATCAACACTTCCTGCTTATCTGAATGCCCTTGAAGGAAAGGGTGTCCATGTTGTAACTGTCAACGACTACCTGGCAAAGCGAGATGCTGAATGGATGGGGCAGGTGCATGAATTCCTCGGACTTAAGGTAGGAATCATACTCAACAGTTCCACAACAGACGAGAGACGTGAGGCGTATAACTGCGATATTACATATGTTACCAACAACGAGCTCGGTTTCGATTACCTGAGAGATAACATGGTAATCTACAAGGAGAAGCTTGTTCTGAGAGATCTTCACTACTGTGTAATCGATGAGGTGGATTCAGTTCTTATCGATGAGGCACGTACTCCTCTTATCATATCCGGTCAGAGCGGCAAGTCTACAGAGCTCTACAAGATGTGTGATTACCTTGCGAGACAGATGAAGCGAGGTGAGGGTGATGGAGAGATATCCAAGATGGATATGCTCATGAAGACAGAGATAGAGGAGGATGGAGATTTCCTTGTAAATGAGAAGGACAAGTACGTCATGCTCACTGCAAATGGTGTGAAGATGGTAGAGCAGTTCTTCCATATTGACAACCTCTCAGACCCTGAGAACATGGAGATCCAGCACAATATCATCCTGGCACTCCGTGCACATAACCTCATGTTCAGAGACAGAGATTATGTGGTGAAGGATGATGAGGTACTCATCGTTGATGAGTTTACCGGACGTATCATGCCCGGACGTAGATTCTCAGATGGTCTGCATCAGGCTATAGAGGCAAAGGAGAATGTAAAGGTCAAGAGAGAGAGCAAGACTCTTGCAACGATCACATTCCAGAACTTCTTCAACATGTTTGACAAGAAGGCAGGTATGACAGGTACAGCCCAGACAGAGGAAGAGGAGTTCAGAGAGATCTATGGAATGGACGTTGTTGTCATTCCTACGAACAGACCTATACAGAGAATAGATCAGCCGGATTCTATATTTAAGACTAAGAAAGAAAAGCTCAATGCGATCGTTGAGCAGATTAATATAAGTTACAGAAAGGGACAGCCGGTGCTTGTCGGTACGATCAATATCGACGCATCAGAGGAACTCAGTCATATGCTGTCCAAGAGAAAGATACCTCACAAGGTGCTCAATGCCAAGTTCCACGAGCTTGAGGCTGAGATAGTTGCAGACGCTGGACAGAAGAATGCGGTAACCATCGCGACTAACATGGCAGGACGTGGTACTGATATCAAGCTCGGCGAGGGTGTTGCAGAGCTCGGAGGACTCAGGATCATCGGTACAGAGAGACACGAGAGCAGACGTATCGATAATCAGCTCCGTGGACGTTCAGGACGACAGGGAGATCCGGGAGAGTCAAAGTTCTATCTGTCACTGGAAGATGATCTGATGAGACTTTTCGGATCAGAGAGAGTTATGTCAGTGTACGATACCCTTAAGATACCTGAGGGCGAGGAGATAGAGCATAAGACTATTTCCAACTTCGTAGAGAAGGCACAGAAGAAGATCGAGGGTAACAACTTTGCCATAAGAAAGAATCTTCTTGAGTATGACCGTGTTAACAACGAGCAGAGAGAGATCATTTACAAGGAGCGTAGACGAGTTCTTGACGGCGAGAACATGCACGAGGTTATCCTCAAGATGATAAAGGATGATATAAATGCAGCAGTAGATCAGGTATGCTCATCAGAGACAGCACCTGAGGATTGGAATCAGGTAGAGCTGGATGACATGATAAGGGGCATAGTTCCATTTGCTGAGCCGGTTACACTTACCGAAGAGGAGATCAAAAAGGCAGATATCAGCGAGCTGAAGGACAGACTGTACAATGAAGCTCTTGAGCTCTATGCTGCCAAGGAGGAAGAGATCGGTGATCCTGATCAGATGAGAGAGATCGAGCGAGTTATACTCCTCAAGACTATAGATAGAAAGTGGACAGATCATATCGACGACATGGATAATCTGAGACAGGGAATCGGACTTAGATCACTTGGCCAGAGAGATCCTGTTGTAGAATACAAATTCGCAGGATATGACATGTTCAATGACATGACAGCAGCGATCCGTGAGGATACTGTAAAGCTTCTTCTCAGAATAAAGGTTGAGCAGAAGATTGAGCGTGAAGAGGTGAATAAGGTTACAGGAACCAATAAGGATGACACAGTGTCAAGGGGACCTGTAAAGAAAGCCAAGAAGATAGGTAGAAATGATCTCTGTCCATGCGGAAGCGGTCTGAAGTATAAGAACTGCTGCGGTAAGAACGCATAAATACGTGATACAGGAGAAACCAAGTGATAGAATTGGATGAGTTCAGGGCGACGATGGCCTCCTATAGGGATCCCTTGGGGGAGGTCAAGTCATCCCTTGACATTGAAAACAAGACAGACAGAATAGCAAAGCTTAATTATGAGATGGAACAGCCGGATTTCTGGGATGATATCGACAGATCCCGTGAGGTATCGAAGGAACTGAAGGGACTTCAGGATCTGGTTGACAACTATAAGAAGCTTGAGAATGACTATGTGGATATAGATACACTGATCCTGATGGCGGAGGAGGAGAATGATCCGAGTCTTGTGCCTGAGATAGGGGAGCAGATAGATATATTTACGAAGGAATTTGAGGAGTATAGGATAAATCTTCTCTTCACTGACGAGTTTGATGACTGTAATGCGGTACTCACACTCCATTCAGGAGAGGGCGGAACGGAGTCCTGCGACTGGGCGAGTATGTTGTACAGAATGTATACCAGATGGGCAGAAAAGCACGGCATGAGTGTTGAGGTGCTCGATTTCCTTGAGGGCGATGAGGCTGGTATAAAGTCTGTGACCATTCAGATAAATGGGCAGCATGCGTACGGATATCTCAAGTCAGAGAAGGGAGTGCACAGACTGGTAAGAATATCACCATTCAATTCGGCCGGCAAGAGAATGACTTCGTTTGCATCCTGTGATGTCATACCGGATATAGAGCAGGATTTGGAGATAGAGATCAGGGATGAAGATATAAGGATAGATACCTACAGATCGAGCGGTGCAGGTGGCCAGCATATCAATAAGACATCATCGGCCATCAGAATCACACATTATCCTACCGGTATAGTTGTTCAGTGCCAGAATGAGAGATCACAGCTCATGAACAAGAATAAGGCTATGCAGATGCTGAAGTCCAAACTTTATCTTTTGAAGAAACAGGAGAATCTGGAGAAGATTTCGGACATCCGCGGAGAGGTAACTGACAATGGTTTTGGAAGTCAGATAAGATCGTATGTGCTCCAACCGTATACCATGGTCAAGGATAAACGTACATCCTATGAGAATTCAAATGTATCGGCGGTTCTCGATGGAGATCTTGATGGATTTATGACAGCCTATCTCAAATGGGTGAATAAGGTTGAGGTGTAGCAGCACATGAGAGTCATTTGATGATAAGAAATTAGTCTTTGACAATGACGCTTTATACTGATAAAGTAATGACGTACTAAACTTGCATTATTATGCAGAAAAAGGAGATAAGAAGGAGATAAAAACATGGTGAATATAGCAGTATTAGGTTATGGTACAGTGGGTTCAGGAGTTGTGGAAGTGATTAACACCAACCATGATATTGTTAACAAGAGAGCTGGACAGGAGATAAACGTTAAGAGAGTGCTTGATCTCAGGGAGTTTCCTGGGGATCCTGTCGAGAACATTCTCACCCATGATTTTGAAGATATACTTAACGATGATGATATAAGCGTCGTTGTGGAGGTTATGGGAGGTGTTGAGCCTGCATATACATTTGTCAAGAAGTGCCTGATTGCCGGCAAGAGTGTGGCAACCTCCAACAAGGAGCTTGTGGCCGTTCATGGACCTGAGCTTATAAAGATTGCCAGAGAGAGCAATATCAATTTCTTCTTTGAAGCATCAGCAGGCGGTGGAATTCCTGTTATAAGACCACTTAACACATCCATAACTGCGGATGATGTTACGGAGATCACAGGAATACTCAATGGTACAACGAATTACATCCTAACCAAGATGGATAAAGAGGGGGCTGACTATGCGACAGTGCTGAAGCAGGCACAGGAGCTCGGATATGCGGAGCGCAATCCTGAGGCTGATGTAGAGGGTGGCGATGCGTGTAGAAAGATAGCTATACTTACATCTCTCGTATATGGCAAGAACCTGGATTACAACAGGATACATATGGAGGGAATAACCAGGATAACAACAGATGATTTCAAGTATGCGGATAAGATGGGTTACTCTGTAAAACTTGTCGGAACAACCAGAAAAACAGACGGCAAGCTATATTCATATGTTGCCCCGGTCATGCTTCCACATGACAATCCGCTGGCAAAGATAGATGATGTATACAATGGCATACTTGTACATGGTAATGCACTTGACGACGTAATGTTCTACGGCAAGGGCGCCGGAAAGCTTCCAACAGCGTCTGCGGTTGTATCAGACGTTATTGATGCAGTGAAGAATGCGGGAAGACATGTTCCTATCATATGGGAGGACGAAGAACTTGAGATGGGTACATTTGCGGACTCAGAGAGCAGATTCTTTGTCAGAACAGATGAGAAGGATGAGGCTGCCATCAAGGCGGTATTTGGTGATGTTGAGTATGTCGATTCTGATCTCGATGAAAAGGCATTTGTTACAGCAGTGATCACAGAGGGTGAATTTGAGGCATGTTGCAATAAGATTGGTGTCAAGAGTGCTCTTAGAGTGCTGGATTAGTACAATATTATTCAATGACCTTGCAATCCTAGTCGAATTGCGGTATTTTACAAAAGGCTTATTTCTTTTTACCGGACCGCTCCGGTGAAGAGTTAAATATACAAATTTTCAAATGAGCGATCAGGAGGATAATATGTTAATAGTAAAGAAGTTTGGTGGTACTTCTGTTGGAAATACCGAAAGAATCTTTAACGTGGCCAAAAGATGTATTGAGGATTGGCAGAGGGGGAACGACGTAGTCGTAGTTCTGTCTGCGATGGGTAAATACACAGATGAGCTGATAGATATGGCTAAGCAGGTAAATGAGAATCCACCTAAGAGAGAGATGGATATGCTTTTTACAATAGGTGAACAGATGTCCGTATCGCTTATGGCTATGGCTATGAATTCTCTTAAAGTTCCTGCAATCTCTCTGAACGCATTCCAGGTGGCAATGCATACAACTTCAGTGTATGGCAATGCGCGTCTGAAGAGAATCGATGTTGAGAGAATAAGACATGAGCTGGAGCAGAGAAAGATAGTTATTGTCACAGGATTCCAGGGAATTAACAAGTATGACGATTACACAACTCTTGGTCGTGGTGGTTCAGATACAACAGCTGTTGCACTTGCAGCGGCACTTAACGCTGATGCGTGTGAGATATACACAGATGTGGATGGAGTATATACAGCAGATCCACGTAAGGTAAAGACCGCACGTAAGCTGGATACGATAACATACGATGAGATGCTTGAGCTTGCTACACTTGGAGCAGGCGTTCTGCACAACCGTTCAGTTGAGCTTGCAAAGAAGTTCGGCGTTCAGCTGGTTGTTCGTTCAAGTCTCAATTTTTCAGAGGGTACAATAGTTAAGGAGGATACTGGAATGGAGAAGATGTTAGTTAGTGGAGTTGCAGCGGATGCAGATTCAGCGAGAGTGGCAGTTGTAGGATTAGAGGACACACCGGGTGTTGCATTCAAGCTTTTCAACCTGCTTGCAAAGAATGACATCAATATAGATATGATACTGCAGTCAGTAGGAAGACATGGAACAAAGGATATTACATTCACATGTAGTGATGAGAATGCAGACAAAGCAGAGGAGATCATCAAGAACAACATAGGCAAGTTTGAGAGCATAGATGTCAACAAGAATGTTGCAAAGGTTTCTATCGTTGGTGCAGGAATGCAGTCAAATGCAGGTGTTGCAGCCAAGATGTTCGAGGCTCTTTATGATGAGAATATCAACATCAGAATGATCTCAACATCAGAGATCAGAGTTACAGTCCTCATCGACGAGCAGTATACAGAGCGCGCAATGAACGCAATCCATGACAAGTTCGCACTCGGCGATCGTTAATTCTAACAGAATCATATGAAGTTCTGTTCTGCAGGACCTTACAATATACGCCGGGGGAAACTCCGGCGTAAATTATCATAAGGGGGAACCGCCGTTAAGGCGGGGGATTCCTTATGATGAAGCAGACGCCGCGCGAAGCGCTTTTCATGCGGCTGCACCCGTATAAGGGGGAACCGCCGTTAAGGCGGGGGATTCCTTATGATGAAGCAGACGCCGCGCGAAGCGTCTTTCATGCGGCTGCACCCGTATAAGGGGGAACCGCCGTTAAGGCGGGGGATTCCTTATGATGAAGCAGACGCCGCGCGAAGCGCTTTTCATGCGGCTGCACCCGGGTAATGGAACATAAAAGAATTTGAAAGGAGTCAGGGTATGAAGAGAACAGATTACATATCGTGGGATCAGTATTTTATGGGCATTGCGATGATGTCGGCAGAGAGAAGCAAAGACCCGTCAACGCAGGTTGGTGCGTGTATAGTGGACAAGAACAACAGAATTCTGTCCATGGGATATAATGGTATGCCGGCAGGATGCGACGATGACACAATGCCGTGGGGAAAGTCCGGAGCCCCGCTTGACAACAAATATTTCTATGTATGCCACGCGGAGCTGAACTCTATTCTTAATTACAGAGGTGGCAATCTCAAGGATGCGATCATATATTCTACTCTGTTCCCGTGCAATGAATGTGCCAAAGCTATTATTCAGTGCGGTATAAAGGAAGTAGTGTATATGTCAGACAAGTATGCGATGACAGAGAGCACCATAGCCTCCAAGAAAATGTTTGACATGGCTGGTGTTGCATACAGACCATTTGAAGCAAAAGGCAGGAAGATCACGCTCAATCTTTAGAGGTAACAGAATAGTTCCGGAATACCGGAGAGAACACATATGTATGACAGACAGGAGAGAATATGGTCATAGAGAGTAATAGCAAGGAAGAAACCTACAATGCAGGAGTGCGGCTTGGACAGAATGCAGCTCCTGGCCAGGTGTACTGTATATATGGAGATCTGGGAGTTGGCAAGACGATAATATCCCAGGGGGTGGCAGCTGGACTTGGAATCACTGAAGTGGTGAACAGCCCTACTTTCACTATTGTGAAGGAGTATGACGAGGGCAGATTGCCTCTGTATCATTTTGACGTGTACAGGATCGGCGATGTAGACGAGATGGATGAGATAGGCTACAATGAGATGGTGTATGGAGATGGAGTATGTCTTATAGAGTGGGCTAACCTCATCGAGGAGATATTACCTGACACATATACCAGAATCGACATAGAGAAGGACCTTTCAAAGGGCCTTGATTACAGGCGTATTACGATAGAAGAGAGGCATGATCAGATATGAAGATCTTAGCATTTGACAGCTCAGGACTTGTGGCGAGCGTTGCCATAGTCGAGAACAATAATTTGATAGCTGAATATACAACCAACTACAAGAAGACACATTCCCAGACACTGCTTCCTATGCTGGAAGAGATCGTGAAGATGACAGAGACGGACAAAGAGAGTTTTGATGCGCTGGCTGTTGCTGCCGGACCGGGATCATTTACAGGACTCAGAATAGGCTCAGCGACGGTCAAGGGACTTGCACTTGCATGGAATATACCGGTTATTGCGGTGCCGACACTTGAGGGGCTTGCATACAATGTGTGGGGAACTGACAGACTTATCTGCCCTATCATGGACGCGAGAAGAAAACAGGTGTATACGGGACTTTATAGTTTTAACAGTGATGACAGGCTTGAGACGATAATGGATCAGACTCCTATGGATATTGCTGACCTTATAGACCAACTCAATGAGAGAGGGGAAAAGGTTATATTTGTGGGAGATGGAATAGATGTGTATGCTGATGTTTTAAAAGAGAAGATGACGGCAGACTACGCATTTGCTCCGGCACACATGAATAAGCAGAGAGCTGGCTCGGTGGCAGCCGCAGCCCAGGTGAGATATGCAGCCGGACAGTATGAGGAGGGGGATACATTTGCCCCTGAATATCTCAGACAGTCACAGGCAGAGCGGGAGAGAGCTGAAAAGGCAAAACTGGAGAATGATGGACATGAATAGCTGTTTTTCCCATGTACGCCCGAGACTGGCAGATATGAAAGACCTGGCCGGGATAGCAGCACTTGAGATGACGGTGTTTTCGCATCCGTGGAATGAGGAGATGGTGTCCTCATCTATACAGGGGACATACGATCATGTCAAGATCCTTGAGACTTCTGAAGGAGAAATCGCCGGCTATATCATATATTCGGCGGTGTGTGACAGTGCAGATCTGCTCAGGGTAGCAGTGGATGCCGGATCAAGACGTCGTGGCATCGGCTGTAAGCTGATGGAAGCCATGATCGATGACTGCAAGGATAGGAATGTGCAGAGCATATTTCTGGAAGTCAGGGAATCCAACGCTGCTGCGATAGCTATGTATGAGCAGTTTGGATTTATAAAAATTTCTACAAGAAAAAAATACTACGACTCACCGGTGGAGGATGGTCTGGTTATGCAAAAACAGTTGTAGTAATAGATATATGCAGAATATACAGTGCGTGGAGACCACATTTGCACGGCTGGAAAACATTGTCGGTATATTCTGTGAAGGATCTAACTTATAATCAGACTCATAACAGGGCTGCATACAGTCGGACAGGAGATAAATATGAGTGAGATCAGATGTAATAGGTGTGGAAGGATAATTGTATTTGGAGATATGCATAACAAGGAGGATTACGTCCTTATTCAGAAGGAGTGGGGATATTTTTCGCGCAAGGATGGCAGAAAATACACACTCAGGATGTGTGAGGACTGTTACGACAGACTTGTAAATGAATGTGTCATACCTCCAGAAATAGATGATGTGACAGAGTATGCATAGAGTATGCATATAGACTCTGCCTTAGAAATGGAGATAGAAGATGATAGACGTATGTCTTTTGGGGACCGGAGGGATGATGCCGCTGCCATACAGGGCACTTACATCTCTCGTGGTCAGATATAACGGACACGAGATGCTGATAGACTGCGGAGAGGGAACCCAGACCTCAATGCGTCAGCAGGGCATGATAGGCTTTAAGCAGATAGATGTGATCTGCTTCACACATTTTCATGCAGATCATATAAGCGGATTGCCGGGGCTGCTGCTCACGATAGGCAATGCCGAGAGAACGGAGCCACTTCTTATGGTTGGCCCAAAGAGACTTGAGAAGGTAGTCAATTCCCTCAGGGTTATAGCGCCTGAGCTTCCGTTTGAGATCAGGTTCCAGGAGCTCTCGGAGGCTGAGGAGAGCTTTATGTGGGAGGATCTCAGGGTGGATGCATTCAGGGTGAATCACAATGTGACATGTTATGGATATTCCCTTTCGCTTCCAAGAACAGGAAAATTCAGCGTGGATAGAGCTAGAGAGAATGAGATTCCAATGAAATACTGGAATGGCTTGCAGAAGGGCAACACATACGAGGAGGATGGACACATATATACTCCTGATATGGTGCTTGGTCCTGACCGCAAGGGTCTGAAGCTCACATACTGCACAGATACCAGACCGACCCCCCTTATAGAGAAGTATGCAGCCGGATCAGATTTGTTCATATGTGAGGGCATGTACGGCGAAAAGGAGAAAGAGATAAAAGCCATAGAGCATAAGCATATGATGATGCAGGAGGCTGCGGCCATAGCGGCAAAGGCAGATGTGGGGGAGATGTGGCTTACACATTACAGTCCGTCGATGGCAAAACCGGCGGTGTTTATGGATGAGATAAGAGAGATATTCCCGAGAACTATTGCAGCAAAGGACAGGACGACAACAACGCTCAAGTTTTCGGAGAAGTAGAATAGATCGACAAAGGTGAGATGAATTATGGAGAAAGATGTAAAGATACTGGCTATAGAATCCTCATGTGATGAGACATCCGCAGCGGTTGTTGTGAATGGAAGAAACGTACTGTCAAATATAATATATTCACAGATAGATATCCATACACTTTATGGAGGCGTTGTGCCGGAGATAGCTTCGCGAAAGCACATAGAGAAGATTACACAGGTCATAAGACAGGCGCTCAAAGAGGCAGAGTGCACACTGGATGACATAGATGCGGTTGCAGTCACATATGGACCGGGGCTTGTTGGCGCTCTTCTCGTTGGTGTGGGAGCAGCCAAGGCCATAGCATTTGCAAAAGATATACCACTTGTTGGTGTGCATCATATAGAAGGTCATATCGCAGCGAATTATATAGAGAACAAGGAGCTTGAGCCTCCGTTCATGTGCCTTGTTGTGTCAGGAGGTCACACACATCTTGTAAAGGTAGTCGATTACGGCAAGTTTGAGATACTGGGAATAACCAGGGATGATGCGGCAGGAGAGGCGTTTGACAAGGTAGCAAGGGCTATAGGACTGGGTTATCCGGGAGGACCGAAGATAGATCGTAAGGCGAAGGAGGGCAACCCTGACGCTATAGAATTTCCAAGGGCAAAGGTGGCAGAATCAGCCTATGACTTCAGCTTCAGTGGCCTGAAGTCCGCAGTGCTCAACTATATCAATCAGGCCCATATGAGAGACGAGCAGATCAATGAGGCCGATGTGGCAGCATCGTTCCAGAAAGCAGTAACGGAAGTGCTCACAGAGCATGCGGTTGCTGCGGCAAAGGAATACCATATGGATAAGATAGCCATAGCTGGCGGAGTTGCGTCCAATTCTGCTCTCAGAGCCAGCATGAAGGCGGCCTGTGAGAAGGCTGGGCTTACATTGTATCATCCATCGCCGATACTGTGCACGGACAATGCGGCCATGATAGGTGCGGCGGGATACTACGAATACATAAATGGAACAAGACATGGATGGGATCTGAATGCCATACCAAACCTCAAGCTGGGTGAGAGATAACCAGCCTGGTCAAGCGTGTGATGGTGTCAGACTACTACTAGGGAGAAGATGAACATGGGCGATGCGGATAATGCTGATTACAAGGAATCAAATATAGAAATCTTTGATACAGTGGATGAAGTAAAGGTCACGGCAATAGTCCTTGCAGCCGGAAAGGGCAGCAGGATGCACAGCGATATACCTAAGCAGTTTATGACGCTGGGGGATTATCCCGTACTGTATTATTCGCTCAAGGCCTTTCAGGACAGTCCGGTTGATGACATAATCCTTGTCACAGGTGAGGATTATGTAGAATATTGCAGAAATGACATAGTAGACAGGTACAACATCACCAAAGTCAGGAAGATCGTGACCGGTGGGGCAGAGCGCTATGACTCCGTACATAATGGACTTATTGCGGCGGATGGTGCGAAGTATGTACTCATCCATGATGGTGCGAGACCATGCATAACCCAGAAAATCATCACAGATTCCATAGATGCAGTAAAGATATATTCTGCGTGTACAGTGGGTGTACCTGTGAAGGATACCATCAAGATAGTAGATGAGGATCAGATGGGAGTGGATACTCCTGATAGATCCAGGCTGTGGCAGGTTCAGACTCCACAGAGTTTTAACAGGGAACTTCTGCTTACCTGTTATGATGGACTGGCGCATGACAAATGTCAGGTTATAACGGATGACACAATGATAGTGGAGCGTTATAGCAGCGTCAGAACGAAGGTGATAATGGGGGCGTATGAGAACCTGAAAATCACCACTCCTGAGGATTTAAAAATTGCTTCAAATTTTTTGAAAAAAGATGTTGACACAAAGATGGTAAAGTGATAATATGTACAAGTCGCCGGTTGATGGCGACGAACAAAAATAACTTGGAGAGATATCGAAGCGGTCATAACGAGGCGGTCTTGAAAACCGTTTGTCCGAAAGGGCGCGAGGGTTCGAATCCCTCTCTCTCCGCTGACTTTCATACATAATGAAAGTTCAAGCGCTTGATACTGGAGAAGTACCCAAGCGGTTGAAGGGGCTCCCCTGGAAAGGGAGTAGGCCGTTAATAGCGGCGCGAGGGTTCAAATCCCTCCTTCTCCGTTAGACATACTTAGTATCAGAGCTATATAAGAACCTTGAAAAATTAACAACATGACAACCCTGAAATTCCAAAAAAAGAATTTCAAGAACGTCGGATCAGAGATGACATCAAAGATCTAACAAACCAATAACAGTAAAGATGGTTAGGAAAAATACAAGCTAGTATGATTTCTGACATAGGATTTACAAACTTTTTA
>NZ_CYXU01000005.1 GCF_001404675.1 Coprococcus eutactus | reverse complement strand
TCAGCCCCTCTGGGATGTCAGGATACGAACCCGAATGATACAATTCAACACACATCATTTTAAACTCATAACTATAACGCATAAAAATGCCCTCCTTACTGGTTGTCCAGTAAAGAGGGTACATATCAGTGAACTTTCAGCCCATGTCGTTTTTATGTACGTTGAACTATATGGCTTTACATCCAGGACATCATTTGCCAGAAGCAGCACTCTGGTGGCTTCTGTATCAAGGACGGTCCATTCTACAGGCAGCCCGGCACATCTGCCCAATTTTATTATGTCACCTTTTTTGTAATTATGAAGTATACAACATGCCTGCCCAGTCACATGACTCAGTTCCGCCCTCTCCTGAATGAAGTGTGAGAACCGCATCACAGTCATCGAACTCATCCGTAAAAAGTAGACTGATCCTATATTCCTCAAACTCTTTCCTGAATAAATCTATCTGTTCTCCTATCTCCGGAATCAGACTCGAATCATGCTCATCTTCTGCCATCAATATAAGCGTGTCAATGTCAACATAATCATTCTCTAGTTTTCTGTAGTTATCCACAAGATCCTGCAGCCCCTTAAGTTCTCGGGACACTTCTCTCGGCTTATCAACATCATCCCAGAATCCCGGCTGTTCCATCTCGTAATTAAGTTTTGCTATTCTGTCTGTCTTGTTTTCAATATCAAGGGACGACTTGACCTCCTCCAGTGGCTCCCTGTAGGATGCCATCGCTGCCCTGAACTCATCTATCTCTATCACTCAAATTCTCCTGTAAAATCTGATCAGTCAATCTTGGCGCAGCAATTCTTGTACTTCAGTCCACTTCCGCAAGGGCAGATGTCATTTCTGCCTATCTTCTTAGCGTTTCCATCCACCCACATGGCAGGTCTTAATAGCCCTCGAGAACTTCCAGTATAACAGCCACCTTTAACTATAACTCCATCTGCGGATACATAAGCCGCATAGATATCATTCTCACCTGGCGTACGCAGCCACCACCATCCTGTACCTGTATTCGCATCTGCAAATGCGCCATTATTCTTTGCACTTTCAGTCACATGGCATTTTCTAGCTTGGTCACTGTTAAACATCATTTTTACTTCATCAATTGACAATAAGAACAACCGATCGCTCGTATCCTTGCCGCCTGATACTCCTGTTAAAACATTGTCATTAGTTTTAACACTTGTAGTTTGTATTAGTTTCTGTTCTTTTATGTCAAAACATTTACTAAAGAACTCATTATTTAGGTACTGCCGTATTGTACTTGTCTCCCATGTTACAGAACCACTCTTCGAATGATAGGCTTTCGCTTCAATACCACACTTCGACAACACAAGCAGTTCATTTCCTTTAACCTGTATGATCTGCCATTCAATTGGCATACCATCAAAACTTCCAATCCTTATAATGTCTCCGTATCTATAGTTATGAGTAGGCATCTTAAAGCTATTGTCAATCATTTTTTTATTATCTTTTATACTCTCTTTGTTAGTTTCTGCTTTTATTACACCATTATCAGCAACTATCATACCTAACTTCAATGCTGCCATCTTTTCATTTATTGCACATACCGGGCATTTTGACGCAATACTTTTACTGTATTCCACACCGCAAATCTGGCATATAACTTTGTTTCTACTTACTTTGTCGTGGCTATATTTTACTATCTCATTTTCAGTAAGCTTTGATATCGTAGCGTGTAGGATATACTCAGGCACAATTTCTGAAGATGCTATGTTGTTTGCAACATTTTGTTTATTCTGGTTTGTTTTATATATCTTATATCTACTTTTCTTGCTCATATATATATTTGTATGATAAATAGGTATCATACATTTCCTTTCGTTTTATCTTTGTATTACAAAATAAACTATTTTCTACTACAAAACATTTCCATCAACCCACATTGCTGGTCGTAATACACCTCGCAGGCTGCCAGCGTAACAGCCCTCTCTTACTATAGAGCCATTTGTTGTCACATATATCTCATAATTTTTCTTCTCTCCAGGTGTCCTAAGCCACCACCATACATTGCCTGTTGACTCATCTGAATATGCTCCTTTCCTCTTTGCCTGTTCTGACACCGCACACTTTCTCTCTTCATCACTGTTAAACATTGATTCTGCTTCTTCCAGTGATAACAGGAACAATTTATCAATTGTATTATTTTTTCCTTTATTACGTATCTCTGAGTCACATATCTTCCCCTGTTCTCTAGCATCAAAGCAGCTACTAAGGAATTCATTATTTAAATACCGTCTTATTGTGATCGTTTCCCAAGCTACAGGCTCACTTCCAGAATTGTATACTCTTGCCTCAAGTCCTTTTCTGGATAATATCACCGTACTTATAGTTATGCATTTTTTCTGAATTATTGTTCTCACTGTCTTGTTTTGTTTTATTTTCATTAATAGCTTCATTGTCTGACATCAGTTCTTTTTTTTAAAGTAATCATTCATTAAACTTTCATCCACAACGCGGGTCTGATACCGACAGAGGAATCATTCACTTTGAATCCACCAGCATTAATCCAGCCTGTCCCATCGACACACGATGCGAGTTTGCTATCAAAGCCTGGGGATCGCAGCCACCAACTGGCTGAATTAGTTTTATCATTGATAAAAAACTTTACAAACGATTCATTCACACGGGATTTTGCAAACTCTGTTGCTTCCGCCATTCTTTTTTTTATATCATTCTCTAGATATTGTTCTGTCTCATCTATGCTCAGGCAAAATATTCTGTCATACGTATCTTCTCCGCCATATGTTCTATTGTGTTTTCCATAATTTCTATTATCTACATTTACATTTTCTATCTGTTTGCGCTCAAGTGCTGAAAATACGTCTTCAATAAAAGCCATGATTCAGATATTGCCTAAGTGAGCTCGCTTTCCATGTAACAGCTCTATGTACAGAATTATATGGAATCACATCTAAAACATACTTTGACAAAAGCAGGACTTTATCCTTATCTGCCTTTAGAACGATCCATTCTACAGTTTTTCCAGCATATGAACCAAATCTGACGATATCACCTTTCGTATAGCTACCTCGCTGCTCAGACTGATCTAATCCTTGCGTTTCAGTCTTTGTCATTTCTGATAATTTTTGTGTCAAGATTTTATTTGTTTTTTTCAGTTCGCACATCGGACATGTCGAATATTTATTTTTATCATACTCAATATCACAAATGGGACACGTGGCTTTTCTTTTTGAACCACTGCGTTTTTCATATCTCCCTTTATCTGTATCACGCAAACAGGAGATTGTCGGATAACTGACAACCTCTACAGAATTTTGATATTCTATTTCCTGTATATCACATCCACATTTGGGACACTTATAAATCGGCATACTTGTTTCTCCAGTATTGTTTTTATATTTGAATACACTTCCAAATACATTTTTAAATAAAGTCACTTCTCATTCACTAAAACTTCATCCACAGCGCAGGTCTGATGCCACTAAACCAATAAGTATTATTAACGGCGCTGCCAACCTCATTAATCCAACCTGAACCGTCAACATGCATTGTAAAATCTTCATATATTCCAGGAGTACGCAACCACCATATGCCACCGCCTGTTCTACGTTTTACAAAACGCTTCTTTATATCATCAGCCTCAATTACAATCCGATCCGTCGGTACTGCAATTCTATCTTTTTTCCGTGGAAAATATTTTTTCACTTCTGAATAACTCAGACAAAAAATTTTGTCCTCTGTGCTCTTGCCACCGCTTCTGTCATTTAAAGTATTATTCCCACTTTCAACTTTTATTTTCGCTATACCTTTTTTTTCATCATTTGAAAAAACCGTTTCCAGAAAATCGGTATTAAGGTATCTTCGAAGCGAACAGCTTTCCCAAGTAACTCCACTGTTGTCCAAGTTATATGGTTTTATATCCAATATTTTTTTAGATATGAGCAAGGCTTTGTTATTATCGACGTCTAGTACCATCCACTCAACAGGCTGACCTCCATATTTACCGATTCGGATTATGTCGCCCTTTTTATATTCAGCACGCATATTTGCGGAACTCGTAACTTTATTTCGCTTTTCGCTAGCCAGCTCTCTCTCAAGCTCATTATATCTTTTTCTCAATTCACATTGCGGACATGATTCATATTTTTTGCTGTCGTATGAGATTTTACATATTTTACATAATGTCCTTCTCTTTGCCGCCAGACTTTCCTCGTACCTTTTTTTATCAACTGCGCCCAGTGCGGAAACCGTTGGATATATGAAAGTTTTATCTGAATCAGTTATTATCTCCATGTCATATCCCCTCACACCATACATTTATTGCTTTATACACGCTGTTATAAGTTTACTATATTTTCTTATATTTTTCATCACATTTGACAAATAATTTCAAGTAAATTTCAAGTGAATGTACAAATTATATTATTTCAGTTAATTTCTGATTCAACATGTGCCCAACTATGCTTTCTTATCTATATTATAAACTCTACAACCTCATTACCTTTCCGTTTCTGCAGCCATCAATATATTCTTCAAATATGTCACTTTCCAATGTATCCGGCTTACAAAGAACAACCTCGACGTCCGAATCGTTCAATAATTCATTAACCTCAAGCCTGTTCTCTCTCTGTATCACTATACTGTTAACACGTGGCAGATTCTCATCTGTAATATAATACAATCTTTTTTCATCATCACTTATCTCTTCAAGCATCTTAAAACCGATAAAAAAAACGTGACTCATATTATGGTCATCATATTTTTCACACACATCCCTGTAGCAAGGCTGCGTCTCACCATTTAATATTTCAAATTTCCTTACACCCATGAGTCCAGGAGTTTCATAGACATATGCCACATGTATTTCATTGTAATCTGTTATTTCTTCCTTTAACTTTTCAATCGTCTGGTATATCAGGCAGTTGATCCTGCTCTCTGTCCCACATCCTGGTTTTTGATTTATGCAAATTACAGTATAGAGATTTCTTTTCTCCAACTGAAATTCCTGTGAAAAATCACTTAGTGCCATATGTAATCCCTCTCTTCTTCAAAGTTATTCGTCTTTTATTTATCTGATCATATTTTTTAGCTGATTTTGCTTTATACTATTCTGGGTTTATTACGTTTTTCTGTTTTGCTATATTATGCACTTTGAATAATTTTTTTTGCCAGCACTTCTGCCATAATCAGTGTTCCTTCCTCGTCCTTGTCCAAAATATCCTGAATATCATAGTATGAGCACGTATTCACATTATTTTCTGTAAGAGAATATTCTAAGTTCACAATCCGAAGCTGTGGCATATAATCTCCGCCATTCGAAATGATAAATGCCTGCTGCAATCCATGGTTTGTGTAATCACCGTACACACCTGGTTCATTTTGTGTAAAATTCTGAAACTCCTTTCCTACAGCAGCCGCCGAATCTGTTAATATTATAAGCTGCTGAGAAACTGACACATTTTTATCCTGCTTACACACAGAGTCCATGTACTGGTTTATAGTCTTCAGCTGAAGATTTAACGCAGAATTAAGTTCTTCATGTCCATCATCACTTCCACCATAAAATGAGATATCTGCAAGGCTTCTGAGTACCTCATTCTCATCTTTTGAAATTGATCTTTTTCCGGAAAATCTCATATTTTCTGGTTTATCATGCAACAGAACAACACTGTAACTGATATCTATATCACATTTATCTTTCTTTAACTTTTTAAGATTGATAAGCAAATGTTCTATCAGATAATAAATCTGTCCATACACAACTGAAAAAGATAGTGTTGCATCCAGTACCACTCCAAGAACCAAAGCTTTTGTTTTATTTTCACCCGATATAACCTTTGTATGTATTATTTTATTATCACCCATTCCAGTCACCTTCCTGCACTAATCACATTCATTGTTTTCTTCTCAATTTATACTATCTGATCGTAAGCTCAAATGCTGCGCCGTCACACACGACCTTATCTCCGTCTTTTATCTCCATTTTCAAACTTTTATGGCTGTCACTGCCTTTTTCGCTATCAGCTCCGATTTCCTGTCTGCTGCATATATCAATATCTCGTCCCGGCAGCGGTATTACTGTGATTTTATTTTTATAATTACATACTGAAAACATAATTTTTCCATCCCAGATTATATCCCGCACAGAAGCTTCATAAAGCGGGCTTCCTGTTTTTTCGCCATCTGGATTCTTGCATACAACCATAATGTGTTTTCTTTCTTTTACTGACTTTTCTTCGTGAATCAGTCTTGATTTTCTTAACTCAAGCTTTGTTTCCAATAGATCCCATGAGCCATTGCACTGATCAAGCAGAAAACTCTGCATATCCGAGATTATGTCTGACACTTTTGTATAGCACTCATTTGTTTCCGGATTGCAGCACATCTTTGCCAGAATATCTCGCAGTGGCGCATATTTTTTTCCAAGATACTTCTTTTTGAACCTGTCCTTATTTGCCTTAATTCCATAGCCGATCTCTTTATCCATGCAATATATCGTTGAAGAAAGTAAATTCTCATGCTTTGTTTTTAACTGTTCATCGGTAAAATACTCCCGTCCATTTAACCAGAAGAAAAACAATCTTCCAGCAGAATATACATCCGTGGAAATATCCCACTCTGTTATTTTCTTATCTGTGAATATTGCAGGCGACGTATAGCCATTGCTAAAACCTATGTCCCACCCTACGACATTCATCGTTTTTTTACTGCCTGCAATATGTGAAAAATCAAAGTCCACAATGACAACATCGGAATTTCTATCTGAGATCATAACATTTTCCGGCTTGATATCCCTGTGCAGATAAGCCTGCCTGGAATATTCCGTATAATATTTCATTCCATATAAAAATTGCATCATCTGGCGATAAACAAGCCACTCTGCCTGTTCTTCTGTGATCTCATCAAATGCGATCTTTTTTTCCAAATCAAAGCGAAAGTCCTTCAAAGTCTTTCCTTTGACAAATTCAAGTTCCACCCCATATATCTTTTCACCACTTGGAGTTACCCCCGTAAAATTGCCATATACATGCTCTATATAAGGATGATAGAAACAGAAGGCCCCTTCTCTCTGCAGATTGTTCAGTTTATACGCGTCATCCGTAGTTTCCACAAATTTCAGAAGACAGTCCCTGTTTGTCCTGGTTTCTACCGCCCGTACTACATAATATTTGTCATTGTATCTTGCAGGAGTGGCAAGAACATACAGCTGTTTACCATTATCGTCTGTGATGTAATCTCCTGTTTCAAAAAATAAAGTATTCATACGCCCCTCCACCTGCTATTCGGCTATACACAAAAAAGCTGTCTGGTCATCATCCTTGTCCATCCTTGCCAGTGAAAAAATCTGATTGAGCAGAAATCCCTCTTCCTGTGTGCTGCATTCATTCATTATTCTTCCAAGTATTTTCTCATTCATATGTCCAAAACATCCATCTGAACCTGTAAGGATTGCATCTCCACTTTTTAGATTTCCAATTGAACTAACATATATGTCATCTTCCAGTATTTTATCATATTGTCCCAGGCTACAGTATAATATATGATCATTTCTATAGTATTCTGGAGAATACCGTTCATACGCACCTGCAGCAACTGCCTGCTCTGCAACAGTCTGGAGTTTCGACATCATCTTCATCTTTTTGGCAGTTTTTCTGTATAGGTATATTGGAGAATCTCCAACATTTGCAATCACAGCACAGTCATCAATCAGACAAACCGCACTGATCGTAGAACCAGTAGCTTCGAATTCATCCGCTCCATCACACACTTTTCTGTTTGCAGCCTGAATTGCTTTTACCATAATTTTTTTTATATCACCAATACTGTATTTCAGTGAAAATTCCTCCATATCCGAGCTCATATACTGCTCCATAACATCCACGTAAAAAGTATTCATAAAACCTTTTACTGCGTTTTCAGAGGCTCGTCTGCCCTCGCTAAGACCTCCCATTCCATCCGCAACAACGATCAGCTGTATTTTTTTATCTTTCATAAAGGAAAACTGTGAATACATGAAACTATCTTCATTTTCACGATGATTTTTGTCAGCAGCTTTCTCTGTTTCTGAATATATTCTATAATCCATAAACGCTCCTATCTTACATATTTCTATGATATTTTATTCTTCAAATTCCGTAAACAGGTAATTATATATATCTGCAACTATAGGTATCATATCACTGCCTTCCTTACCGCTTACCTTGCACTGATTTGCAACCACAACATATCTTGGATCATCATATGGTGCAAAGCTTATATACCATGCATTCATAGTATTATCAGCATCACCCGTTTCAGCAGTTCCTGTTTTTCCAGCCACACCGTATTCATCAAACACTTCTTTTTCATATTCCAGGCCATGAAGAGAGCAGCACTCCTGCGCAGTGGATCTCATATAATCTACAAGTATTCTTGAAGCCCTCTTACTCGTGGCACGTCCCATTTTCTCTGGTTTTCCACTGTATACTGTCTTTCCGTCTGCATCTATAATTGAATCAACCATGTAAGGCTTCATCAGATTTCCATCGTTTGCAACTGCCTGGGCTATCATTGCAGCCTGAACAGTTGTTATCTCTGTCTCCCCCTGTCCAAATCCTGTCTGTGCAAATATGTCTTCAGCAACATCTGTATTCCAGTTATATCTGACCTCACCAAAATCAAGAAGGAAGCCATCACCATCATTTGTAAGCATGAATTTTTCAGCTGTTTCATTAAGCCGGGCTTCTCCAAGAACCAAGGCAGCCTGTGCAAAATAAACATTTGAAGATATATTTAATGCCGTTTCCAGATCTATTTCATCACCATTTTCAACATCCAGAGTACTTGTCCTGTAACTGTAGGCGTCACAGATCCATCCACCATCCATCTGCAGTGAAGTATTCTTCACTGTGAAATCTTCCATATCATGATCTATAAGAGCCGCTGCAACCAGCACCTTAAATATACTTCCCGGTGCCTGCGGATTCTTATATGTTACCGGGTATCCAGGCTCTAATCCAGTGTTCTTCTGATCCTCAACCATTTTCTGCTGGGCTTCTTCCAGATTGTTAAAGTCATATGTAGGGAAACATACATCTGCAAGAATTGCTCCGGTTTCCACATCCATAACGATTGCTGAACCTATATCATCCGTTGAGCTGATGTAGTTACTCATTGCCTCATACACATGGTTCTGTAACCCATCATCTATAGTTAGAACAGCACTCTCTCCTTTTCTTCCGTCCAGATTAACCGTATTGTATATCGAACCGTCCTCGTCAAAATAATTTTCATCAAGGAATGCCATAAGACGTGCATCATTTCTGCTTCCGACTACATCCTCAGCAGTTTCTGCCAGTGGATAAAATACATGTCTTCCGGTGTACCCAAGCAGTTGTGCATAAGCCATGCTGTTGCTGTATACCGTCTTGACTTCGTTCTTTTCATCGCCGTCTACATAATCGGTAACAGCAAGAGCATTTCCATTTCTGTCATATATATCCCCTGGCAGAATCGATTCGTCATCCTTTTCCACTTTAGCATATACCTTGAGATTATCCGCACGCTTGTTTACCCCTTTTACTACGCCCGAGTTCATATACAGTGCGGCAATTTCCGCAATCAGCATGCTTCCAAGTATCATACATACTGCGCTTATTCTTTTGTTACTCTCATGTTTATTCATCTGGCATCCACCTTTCTATTCCGTCATTTCTTAGCTCAATGTCTCTTCTGATTCCAATTCAATTTTTGTTGAAATAACAAGCAGTATTGCTACCAGGCACATGCTGGTTACAATTGCTGAAAATCCCTGCGAAAGGAAATAAAGCGGTATACCTGTTATTGGAAGCAAAGCCATGTTGTAACCTATGTGAATGATACTCTCTACCGCTATCAGACACGCTATTCCAGCTGTCACTCCCTTACTATAGTTATTCTCGCACTTTTCTGCTATATACGTTGACCTCTTGACGAAGGCCAGAATAAAAATGATCAAAATAATTCCTATCGAAATTCCGCATGTTTCTATAATATTTGCAAATATAAAATCATTATTTGCTTCAGGAAGATCTATCCTGTGTCTTTCTGTTCCAATTCCGAACCACCCACCTGTTGCAATAGACATAAGTCCTTTTGTACCCTGATATCCATAATCATTCATGTATAATTCAGGATGAAAAACAGCTCCAAACCGTCTTACTATCTTTGATACAATGCCCGGCAGGGCACCCTCATTTTGTACCATGATTGGGAACAGGATCTTTGCACTCACTAACCACACGATCACAAATCCGGCTGCAGATACTATCTTCAAAGCTGCGGTCCATCTGTTGTGCGAGCCGAACAGGTGGAGCATGATAAGCCCTGTAATATAAACTATCATCAAAGTTCCGAGCTCACTGCACAAAACAAATACAATGCTGAGAATTGCTGTGTGTACAAACAATATAATGCCTCTGTTAATCTCCCATTTTATTATTTTTATAGTATCGCTATCCTTACACAACAGCCCGGCAGCTACAAAAATATACATGATCTTTACAAACTCAAATGGCGTTGTGCCTGCAATAGAAATTGTTGCCCCCTGGTCGCCTCTGTCACCAACAAGCTGTCCTAAAAACAATACTGCTATAGATATGCCATACTGGAGAAACATCATTCCAATTACTACTTTATCTTCAGATATCCATTTTGATAATCTTGAATATAATGCAAATGCTATAACAGCAGATCCTAGTACCACCACCAGCTTAATCAACGCTGATATCACAGCTCCGTTTCCTCTATCCTGGATATTCTGCACCAAAAATCCAAGATTTAAGAGAACTATTACGATTATGAACAGCTTTTTATCTGCCTTTGCAAATGTTGAACCTATACATCCAACAACTGTAAATAACATCATAACCAGCGAAACTGGAATATAAGAAACACCACATCCTTTATAAAGTGCCACAAGCATCATTCCAAGCTCCACAGCCAGAACTACCACTATGCTTTTAAGGTCAATATAAGCAAACAATCTTGAGCACATGCTCTTCATCCTGTAGTCTGTAAATCTTTCATTGGCATTTCCGTCCATGCTCTCACCTCCAAATCTCTAGTCTGCTTTGTGCATACAATTATACACTCTTGTTGGTTCAATTCTTTTTGTCGGTTCTGGAGCAGGCTTTGCCGATGCCACCTGCGTTTTGTCATTGTTCTCGTCACTCCTGTTTTCTGCTCCGGCACTCATCACAAGTCGCTCCGTTTTACTTGGCTTATGATTGTTCGTCGGGCATGTAACTATTATCTTGCTTTCTCCGATATAGAATACTTCCTTACCGTTAAGCTTCAATCCCCGTCTGTATCCTATCGTTTCATAGTCATTTATATCCTGGTTAAACCACTGAACCGGATTGTATTTTGACATATTTACTAACTCATAATAACTTCCGCTGTCCTGAGCGATTTTTTTTACAACTGCATGAACCGGTTCTGCAAACTCATCATTTAAAACGATTTCATTTCCATTGCCACTTCCAATTCTTGCACTCCTTGTAACAACTTTTATCTGTCTATACTCCACCTCCCCTGGACACTTAACACATACAACCGGACCGTTTGCAATCTTCACGTTCTGAAGATTCTTTATAGGTCCGCAAGAATTCAACGCTTTGTTTTTCTTATTCTTTACGTCCTTCCATACTCCACTTCCATGCGAAAGATACATCACCAAAAGTGCCACCAAAACAAAAAGTCCAAAACCAATTAAATAACCTAACATAAAAACCATCACCTTTCCTTCATTTGAATTTGTTGTTGTAATTGATGGTCTTATTATATGGTTATTTAATGGCCTGGACTACCAACCCAAGTTTTGGCATCGCCGCTACTTCTGATCTGCATTTTCCTGATCACTTAACTCAACAATTGCCTCATATATATTTTCCAGAGTTTCTCCAATATCTAAAGCTCTGGTTTTATTATTTAAAACATGGTTAATTACATAATATTTTCCTTTTTCATTTTCATATATGGTTTCCTCGCCTATAAAAATTCCAAATAATGTCGAGAAAAAGCCATATATAAATTTATTCAGACTTGTGTCTGTTCCTATTATTATCTTTGTTTCAAGCAAATCTTTGTCCATAAGTTTGCCCTCATATTTTTTATTGAGGAGCACGGAATAATACATCGCAACAAGAAAATGCATCAGCTGTATTTCATCTCGCGTTTTTACTCTGGTTATCTGTCTCTCATTCAGTTCCGTATATGCCTCATACCCTTCGCACTCAGTCTGATATAATCTATCATCAAGATAAACAGCGTCATTTTCCATGTCCATATATTCAGCCCACGCCCGATACCTCTCTGTTGCAGCAAACACTTTCCAGATATCTTCAAATTCTACATCCAAACTTTCTTCACCTGTCTTACATGAGTCTAATACTGTGCTGTAAAACATCTCGACAAGAGATGCCCCCTGATCATATATAGAAAATGATTCCAGAATCCGCCTAGCTGATACATATTCCGGCAATTCACCATGATCTTTCATATATCCACCTAAGATTAACATAATTATCAATTTGTCATTAAGGCTTTTTTCAGAAAAACTACGGCTATTATCCGCAACTGCCATCAACCCGCCTTCCGTAAAATATTTTTCTGAACTTTCATACTCCGATAACTGTACCATATGTGCAGATTCCAGCATTAATGAGACCTCTTCATAATTAAACCGCAAATGAACACACAGGTCGATCAGCCATTCTCTGGATATGAATGAACTTGAAAACATCCTTACATAACTATTCCGGTAATTTGGTGCAAGATTAACTATCGCCCGCTCCAAAGACACATGTTTATAATACCTGTCTCGTTGTTCATATATATTTCTGAACCTTACACCTATTGTTCTGTTCGACGATGCAAATGAATTTTTATGTACCACTGTTATCAAATTGATCAGTTCATCAACATTTCTTACCCTATTTAAGTCGGCGCTGATTGAAACAGTATTCCTTTCCATCGCATAAACATTTTTTTCTTCTGTTGAAAGTTCAATTTTACTCAGCTTACTTTCAAGTTCTTTCTCTAACTCCGGGACCTCTTTAAATTGTAAAATGCCGCGTGCGACCTGAATAAGCAGTGCATCATGCAGGTTTTTGCAATATAAATCCAATCGGAGCATTTCAAGGAGTCTTTTCCTCGCATGCTGGTATCTGCGGTTTCCAGACATGTTTTCGTCAGAGTCCACCTCTTCTTCCGCACTATACACAAAATGATCATACTCCCATAATGCAAGAGATAAAAAAGTCTCAATATCTCTTGGCATACTGGTTTTACCGTTTTCCCAGTTTCCAATCGTATTACGGTGTACTGTATCACATTCACTGCCATTCTTTTTAAATACATATATATGTTTACAGAACTCTTTCTGCCGCATCCCGTTTCTTAACTTTTTTACCCATTTTCCCGAATATTCATCCTGCATATATTACAAAATCTCCTCTATATTTCTTCTATGTTTCTTCTATATTTCCTCTATAGTTCTTCTATATCTCCTCTTATGCCCAATTTAATTCTTTTATCCTGCTTATAATACATGAAATAACAGGATCACCAACATTAACCGGCGCATAAGCTCCCAGCAAATGATCATTCTCCACCGCATCACATCCTGTGGAGCTGATACTGTGCCAGCTTATACCCTTTCCGTAATCTTTCTCAAACATATGAAGGCTGCTTCGCCCCAGCATTCCATAAGATTCCAGCATTTTCTCAGCCGCCTTACTTCTTCCGGCAATATCTTCTGCATCCACAGCAGATGTTTTCTCACGGCTGTATAACAATTCATCATAGTCGCTAGATAACTTGCCGCGCAGCAGATCACTTTTTGATACTACGCCTAAAAAGCGCTTATTAGATAAATATTCCGGATCTGCATATCTTCTATACATCGACACAACATGTTCATAAATCTTTAATGTCGGGATATAATTGCCTGCTTTTTCTTCTGTATCTCTATCATACCCTGATTCAAGTATTTTTTTTGCATTAACAACCATATCTCTGTTTTCTTTCTGATATTCAGCTTGCTCTGCCAAGGACATCGCACTGCATTTTTTGAACTGACTGTATCCCTTCATTCTTTTCAGGGATATATTTTCTATTCCCATATCACGGGGATCAAACAGGTACATATCAGCATAAAGATGATTTAGCAGTTGATTTCCACTAACACTAGTTACCGTATCCAACCGGTCAATAAAGCTGACAGGTTCATCATATATTCCTACTATTAATGTTTTACGGTCAGCACCTTTTCCATAATCTGCTCTGAGAAAAACCGGTACATTTTCACCACACTTTTCATTCACTGGACATTTTCCATTCTCAGTGCACATTTTTTCTGACTGTTCTGACACATATGCATAAATTGTATCTTTTTTATCTTTTTCAAAATGGGCTGGTCGTATTGACAATGATTCATTTTTCAGCAATACAGTCTGCGCCAGACTTTCCGCTTTATTGTTGAATAACGAATATAAAAAAGAAGTCTTTCCTGCACCATGTGATCCAAGCAGTGAAATGCCTATAAAGTCATCAGCCTCATTCCACCCTGCCGGCAGTCTGTTATGACAATATGGACAGCATGGTAAAGCATAAAATACCGGATCTGCTGCTTCATTCAAAAACGTACATAATCCATTTTCCGAAGAAAACTGTAATCCTGTTCCTGAAATTTCGCATGTTTTTAATCCTTCTGAATCTGCTTTAGTATCTGCTTTGGTATCTGTTTCATTCAGCTCAAAACGCATGCTATATATTCTTTTCATTTTATCCTCAAAGCTGTCTGAACTATGTTTCAAAATTCCTTCAACTTCTTTTTGCTCTTCATTTTCCCCGTTCTGAACAAGCTCTTTTAACAGCTCCAGGCCATTTTTACCATTTTTTTGTTGACCTGCCAGCAAGACTACATGCTGCTCTCTGTCCACAAACTCAAGATTTTTCTGACGTGAAACATCATTTTCCAATATATATGATCTGATTTTATTTGATATGACAGTCTCGTTCCTTACACGGTTCCAATCCCAACCATCTGCACATATTACCTCGTATGCAAGATTATTTGGATCTATCTTTTTTCCATCATACGGACAAAAATCTAATTTTCCCATAACTTATCTCCATATAATTTTCTCTGTATAAATTTCTTTATACTTAATCTGCGAATCACTCGTCTACTTTGAATATATACATCAGTCTTTTTCACGCATATTAAATAGATATCTCTCTAATCTTTTTCCATACTGCTGCACACTCTTATAAAGATCCTTCATGCTCCTCATATCAGATTTGATGCTCTTTCCGCATGTTCTCATATTCTTCACACTAAAACAGTCTCTCTGTTTTTTTATTTCAGACATCTTAATATATACTTCTGCTATATCTTTGCGCATTGCATGTATCCCCGCACGCTCTTTTTCTGAATAATCATTTTCTTTTTTTAATATTTCCTCAACGCAATAAGCGTAATTGCGTTTATATTTGTCATACTCTCTGTCAAAATTCTCTAACAGTTCACGAAAATACTGTGAATTCTTCTTATCTTTGTAAGCCCTCATAATTCCTATTACACACAACACCGTGAGCAGTACCGCTATAACTGCTATAGGCCAGTTAAGGTTTCGCCCGTTTTCGGTAGCATTTTCAGTCGTTACCTTATCTTCTTTTTCTGTCTTTTTTTCGTCTACAGTATTCTCTTCGGAATCTATTTTCTCCGGGGTTTCCAAGTTGTCAATTTCATTTGTGTCTGTTTCTCCCGAAACATTGTCATTCTGTTTATCTGCATAACCGTCTTCTGTTGTGACAATATTTTCCTGAACGTCTGCATATACCTTATACGGTGTTCCCGCAAGGAACACAAGCAATGCGATCAAAATAGCTGCCTTAAAAATAAAATTATGTTTCATATCAATACCCTCCTGTTCCATTGAACACCAGCCATGCAAAATTTGCCTTCGGCAAATGGCTGGCACTACATGTCAAGTTTTCATAGAAAACTTGACACATCCTAATTAGCTGCTTTCTCAGTTACTATCAGAATGGTATCATAATTATTTAGCATATTATACAAACCCGGAATTGTGCAAAAAGAGATTAAAGATTACCTTTAACCTCTTTTTTATTTTCATACTATCCTATTGTCACACATAAACGCTATCTGTTTTCTTGCCTCTTCGCTCCCTTTATCAGCTGATCTTTGGAAATAGCGCTTTGCTTCCAGATTATTGCCCTGTACATAGTAGATACAGCCTAAAAGATATGATGAAAATGCTGTATCAGTTTCAATCAGTTTTATTATACCTGGCTCATTTTTACAGTCCAGCTGTCTTATATCCATACTTTTTTCCGCGAGCATATTGATCGCATTTTGTATGTTTTCGTCTATCTCTGCGGATTGTACTTTTTCCTCGCGAATTGTATATGTATCTTTATTGATTACACTTCTTATATTTCTCATAAGTTCCGAAAAATGATTTCTTTCATCCAGATCGAAATTAATAGCCTGATAATCTGTTAGTTTTCTTGGAAGATCCTGTATAGACATCCCTTTATACATCGGAACAAGAAGCTTTTCAGTAAGATCCCCCTTCATATATGCAAGAAATCTCTGCCATTCACTTTTTACCCAGGTACTTCTGAAATACTCTGGTCTAGATCCCAATACGATCATAACCTTTGCAGAACTAATAGCATCAAATATAGCCGCCTCGTATAATACACCGGCCCTGTTTCTCAGTGTCTTTTTTGAAAAGAATACATTATATCCTTCTCTTTTCAATGTATAATACAGCATTTCAGCGTCAAAACTGTCCACTGTTACGCCTCTTCCATCAAGTTCTCTCTGCTTGTAGCATATAAAAACATCGTATTTTTTTTCGCCATTATTTCTTAATTTTTTTATTTCTGCCTGTATCTGTGAAAACCGCTCCACATCACTTATCAGACGCCTGTATTTTCCCAGCCAGTGTACTGTCTTAAGCATTAAGTAATCTTTATCCTCAAAAATATTTGTATCCACTAATTTGTGGCAGGTTAAAGCGCCATTTCCATTTTCGTCCTCTACATATACTACCCCATATCTGCAACACAGTCTGCCCCATATTGCATCGTAGTTATCTGGAGAGATCTTCAATATATCCTCATACAGTTCTAAAGCCGAGTTAAATTCATAACTATCACGATACTTAACTGCTGCTTTCAGCCATCTTTCTACGTCCTCACGCTGTCTTTCTGTGTCGTCACCAATTTCATTGACTGCACCACAGTATTCGCATCTGCATTTTCCATCATGCTGCGATGCCAGATTAAGTGGTCCGCCACAAAGTTTGCACTTATTATCTATAATACCTTTTTTTTCATTCATGAATACAATCCCAGCCTTCTATCAATCCTGTTGATCATCCAAAGGAGCTCGCCTTTGCATCATTCGTTTTGTCATAAGTTTTGCACACTGGAACAGTTGCTCTTCATCCTTGTTCCCCTTTATCATCTCTGAAATAAGGTTGTCAATCTTTTTATCAGCATTTCCTGTTCCTGCCACATTAGTATCAATACAGTTTTCACATCTGCTGCATACATTTCTCGCAACAAAATCTGCCTCATTTCGGATATGAATATCGCAGCCTTGTGTACAGGCACATTCAGCAAACGGCAATATATATGCATCCTGCATTTTTTCTCTTACAAATTCGTCACTTATATCACTTGAAATCTTATAATTCTGTCGTATGTCATCCATCTGTACCAATATAGGCTTTGGCAATCGCTCACAGGAAATGTAAAACTGCCCAACTTTCAGCTTTGAAATTCCGTTATAAACATTTTCTGATAAATTTAAATTGTTTTTCAAGAACATTCTCTCTTCGTACGATTCCAGATGCATGACTACTTTTATATTGGAATTATTGACAAAACTCTCTAATATAGCCAGTGACTGATCCGCAAATATCATTCCTGTTCCATACACTCTGTTTACCTTCACCATATCCAGCAAATAGTCTTCTAATGTATCGACCGAACTCACCTCACCAATACCCGTCCGGGAATGTGTCTGGGCTCCAAGCAGGACATGGGCCTCGTCAACAAGTATGAGATTCTTAAGTCTGCTGTCTTTAACCTGTTTCTGGCGAATATATAGTTTGATCTGCAATAACAACATAGACATAAACAACGTCTTCTGTTCCTGGTTATCTATCGCATCCAGTTCAATCAATGTACAGCCAGTCAGCATTTTATCTAAATCCACCGTCTTGTCTGTATCAAACAAGTATGGATTGTTATTGATAAGATTCTGTAATCTATATACTCCACCGCTGTTCAGATTCTGCTTGGATTCATAATCATACGAAGACCTCTTTATCTCTTCTTTAAATTCACAAATAAACTCATGAAGTCCAAAGTGCCTTACCCCAGCACAATCTCTGGTACTGTCATTACGCCACCCGTATTTTGCATAACAATTTCTGACAGATTCTGAAAATATGACATCAAGCGGTGTCGTCATAGAGAATGCAACCTGAAAAGAGGATAACAGACTCGGCAGAAACTGTTCAAGAGTGACTCCTTCCGGTGGCAGAAACGGATTAAACATAATTGGTGAAATTTTAGTATTTCCCGGCGTATAAATATTCATATCAGGAATAACATCAACCAATTCCCTGTATTCCGTCTTTGTTGGCTCTATTATAAGAAATGGTATCTTTTTCTTTTGGCATTCAATCAGTATATTGAATAATAGCGTCGTCTTTCCTGCCCCCGACATACCAGCTATTGTCATGTGTTTTGTTATCTGTGGCAATGGTATATATATCGACTGATTCTTCCTGTCTTCTGTTCCGATTTTTATACCTTCTCCATCGAGAAATTCCTCTGGTATCTTTATGTCATTTACTTTTCTTTGACCGTCTTCACTCTCCTGACTGTCTGCGCTAAATATACAATCCAGCATATCCGCAGTCATCAGATAATCCAGCCTGTTAAACCCCTGCGGGATAACTATATTAAAATTAGACCTGTAATGTGCAGCTGCCGTTGCATATCCCGGCAGCATCTGTCCTCCATCCAGCAGATAATCTCTCTTATAAATCAGTTCATCAGGCACTCTCTGTATCCCATAACCTTTACCTCTGAAAACGTATGCGATTTGGTCAGAGGTCTCATCGTCACCCCAAAAACTCAGGCATGTGAAGAAAATATTCTTCATCGCCATTGATTTATAAAGCTGATACATATTTATCGCATACCCGATTTCATCTGAATTTGTGAATGTTTTCTGTATCCAGTCTAAAATCTCTTCAATTCTATGATTTTCAATCTCTAATATACGTGTGGTAGTAAATTGAATACTAAGTCCTGCATTTTGACTTGATTTTATAATTGACATTAAATACATAAAATCAACCGGTTCAACGCGGATATATCCACCTGGAATATAACACAGCCTGAAATCTTTTGATTTGTCCCCAGGAACACACAGATACAGTCTTCTTCTACTGTTAAGTCTTTCTATCAGTTTTTTTGTATCTTCAGGTTTCTTCAGTGAAATTTTATAGTTTTCGTATGTTAGTCTATCGATCAGCAGATTTACAAAGCTCTCAAAAGTATTTCTGAGTTCTCCCAGGTTGAAGCTATTCTCTCTAACCAGTAAACTACAGACTTCTTTACCATCACTGTCCGTTTCAAATATCATTTCATACGAGCATCCCGATCTGCCAAATTCTTTTAGAAACTCTGACAGCTGTTCATTCGTCACAGCATCAACAATTTCTGAAATATCCAGCACTGTAGCAAACATCCAGCTTTTATCAGGCATTTTCTCACTATAAAATTCCACTTTCATTCATCAAACCCTCTCACTTAAATTTTTTAGTTCCACGATATCTGACCCTCGGCTTATTCAAAGTATCCCGTTCTTTGAAGGAATCAATTTTTTCTTTTTCGCTGTAACCACAGACTTTCTGTATAGGTTTTCCTTCAACAAAACTGTACTGATCTTTGGTCCTTAGAAACTCCAGCGCATCATCAAACATCGAAAGTTCCGGATCGTCAAATGCATCAATTCCCGTCTGCTTTTTAAAACTTTCTTTAAAACTCTGTTCTAATTCCGCTAAATCCGATTCTTCAAAATACTTTAATAAACGTACTGTCTCGTTTCGTTCTCTTGCTATACACTGTCTCACTGCGTGTTCGAAAGTCCTATCCTTCACTCCCTTTTTCTCTTCCATTTTCTGGGAAATGTACTGCAATACCTGTTTTTGGAACCGTCTTGCATCAAGCTCAATCAACTGTGCTTCGTACAATGTGTGACTGATATCAAGTAGTGGCTCATCTTCATCATCGGATGGACTACAATACATTACAATATTCATCATAATTTTATTTCTTGTTTTTTCATCGACAATATTTTTTTCCGGATGATCAACAACATAATGCTGCCATGCATGCCTTCCCTCATGTGCTATTGTCCCAAGTGCCTTGGCAATGCTGAAATTGGAAATTGTACCAGCAACCATACCTTTGCCTATAAGGAATCTTGGATTAATATTAATACTTTTTCCATCAAAATATCCCATAGTTCCTGGTGATTTTCTATATTCTTCTTCAGATATAACATTTATTTTAAGCGCATCTCTCTGCTCTGATTCAGCCATCACATTCTCAAACCTCTGCAATATTTCAAGGCGTTTGTCTGGCGGCAGATTATCCCATCCTGATACATCTATTTCCTGTATGAATGCATCTAATTTACTTCCATTCGTCATTTCCTAATATCATCCTTTTCAAATTGTAATATTGCGTCCATATAAATATCTATATCCTTTGTAAGTGCATTCATAAAGCACAGTGCCTGAAATTCAGAGCATGACAGTTCATCTGCTACATCTGAAACAGTAGACTCGTTTAATACGAATTTTGATACATCCATGCCCTCTGCCCAGTCGATTATTGTATCTCTGATTTCTGGATTATAACAAGTTAATATATTTGCTGTTGTAATTGCTGAATCCAAAATACTGTATTTTTCATCCAGAATCAGCTTATTCTGGATTTTGCTAAAAACCTCATCATTCACGTTTTGTAAACCCTCCTGTTACACATTTTACAAATTATTTTGAACCACATCTTGGACAGCAAAAGCTTCCAACAGGAATTAGAGCACCACATTTGCTGCACCAGGAAGCTCCCGGCTGGCTTCCCTGATAAGCAGATGACGAACTACTCATTCCATCTGTTGTCTGTCCATCATAAGGAGATACTCTGCTGCCATTATCGCTTCCATAACTTGGAGATGTGTAGCTGCCACTGTTTCCTAAGCCGCCATAATTAGTGTACGGTGAGCCGCCATTATTTCTTGAATCCCCGTAGTTTGGGAATGCCGAGCTACCATAATTAGGATACGATGAGCCACCATTAGTCCTTGGATCTCCATAGTTTGGAAATGCCGAGCTGCCGCTGTTTACTGAGCCGCCATAATTAGTGTACGGTGAGCCGCCATTATTTCTCGGAGCTCCATAGCCTCTATCTCCATCCTCTCTACTGTCTTTTTTGCGGGAAGATTCCTTAATAGACTTTATATTCTTCTTCATCTTCCTCATCATTTCTTCCATCTCTGCAATTCTTGCCTGCATATCATCGCAGAACTTTTTGCTGTTCTCATCAGCCATTGCAGAATGCTGTATAACCGACTGTGCAACGTTTGACTGTGCTTCTGCTGCAGCTTTCGCCATCTGGACATTTGCGCTTGCATGAATAGCTTCTTTTTCGTTTATAAACGAATACTTCTTTACCGCAGCATCAATTGCCAGGACCTGGCTCAACAGTTCATCCAGCCTGTCCATATATTTGTTTTCAAGGTCTATATCTGCCTGATGCTTTTTCTCCTCCAACGAGGCAACCATGTTGTCATGCGATGCCTTATACATGTTTTCAGACTTTTTAATCTCAACATCAGCTGATGCATATATAGAAGCCTTTTGTACATCATTATCATTCAGATGTGAATTGTATTTTAACTTCTCTCTCAGTTCCTCTATCTGCTTATCCTTTGTTTTAAGCTCATATTCCATATCCGATCTGTGTCTGTCACGCTCATATTCCATTTCGGATTTGTATTTATCCCGCTCATACTCCATCTTCAGGATAGTCATCCTGTATTCATTATCCCGCTCCTCTACCTGCATTGCGCGGATAAAGTCTGCATTTTTTCTTTTTTCCATTCTGGCATCTGCTCTGCTTTGAAGTTCTTCCATCAGATCATTCTCTTCTTTTGTGAGAATATTTTTTAAATGAGCTGCATTATATTCAAGGTTTGCTGTAGCATTTCCCTTATTAATCATATGTCTCAGCTCATCCTCCGCATCCAGATTTTTCAGCATACGATTTATATGCTGCCTTCTTTTCAGCCAGTTCCAGATCGCTCTCTGAAATTTTGCGCATAATGCTGTTTATAACCCGCTCGTTTTCTGTAGCTGCCTGCTCCAGCTCATGTTCAAGCGCCGACTGCTCACGGGTGAACTTCTTTTGCGTATTCCACTTCATTTCTTCCATCTGAATGGCACTGCTAAGCTGGTCGTGCTGATTTCTGTTGTCTGCCTCCCATTTTGTCCGGAGTTCCTTTGCACGATTTTCAATTTCCTGCTGATTAAGATAATGTAATTCCTGTTTTTCCTCTTTGTTCTGACGGATATTCTGAACGTTCGCATCATGAACCGCTGATGATATCTCTGACTGATATCCATAATCCTGCATCTTTGAATTATGTGCTGCACCTGCAAGTTCAGACTGATACTGATATCCCTTCAGTTTCTGGCTATGCTGCCACTCATTTTTCGACTCAGCATCCTCTCTTGCCCAGGATTCATACTTAAGCTTCTGCTGTCTTTCAATATCATCCTTCGCATTGACAACATTGTTCTGTATGTACATATTGTCAATGGTATTCTGCGCTCTGCCATGATTATTTCTGGTTATGGCAGCTTCGGTGTTTACCGCCTGGGTATCAAGATCTATTTTCGTCTTGTTTTCAATCGCAGATTTGTCCACCTTCATCTGCTGATCAAATGAGTACAAATCTTTATTTATATTCTCAACGGACTTGTGTTCTTGAGCACGTCCCAGCGTCATGAGTGCCGGTGACTCCATGCGCTCTTTCTCATGCATAGTGAACATTTCTACCGCAAGTCCATATCTCTCAAAGAATATCGAAAGTGCCTTTTCTGCATTATTTCTCATATACTGGTGATATACAGTCAGATCTCTGATGTCTGCATCAACATCATTTATCATCTGCTGAAGAATATCCCCAAGCACTTCCCCTGCTGCCTGCTTTACAAGATCAGTAGCATATTTCTTTATCGCCTGCTCGTCAGCACCCCTTTTAATCCAATACTGAACCTCGGAAATCTGGCTAAAGAGCTCCTTGTTGTTGATTCTGAACTTAATTGTTCCGCCATACTTAACATCTGCAGACAAGGTAATATCATTCTTCATATGAATCGGAACAATCGGAGACTCCCAGTCAAATAAAGTTTCTATATGCCTGTCTATCATTTCGGCTGTTTCAACATGTGCCTTGTTCTGCTCTTTTTCCTTTATGCGTTCTTCATCTTCCTCAAAGCGCACAAAATCCAAAGAGAACAGACTTATTTTCAAACCAATTTCATTAAGCAGTCTGTCTATTTCCGGCTGTGCTAGACCCTTAAAATACGAACTATTCTGATCAAGTACCGTAAATGCAAAGCCATTAGTATATACTGCTGATTTCAGCACCTGTTCCACTACATCTGCACAGATCGACTTAACCTTCTCATACAGTTTTGAATTGTTACCATCCTCTGCCTGCGTCACTATAAGCTTATCTGCTGAAGCATTTTCGTATCCTACAAATTCAACAAAACGCTTTGCATCACTAACTGAAACTGTAATTCCACCGCCAAAGCTGAGTGAACCAGCAAGTTCGCCGTTTGGATATGAAACCGGCTGCTTTATAACTACCCATTTCATTTGCTTGTCTATATTTTTACGGACATAAAATATCTGTACCGAAACCTGAGCATTCTTCTCAAGCGTTGCATACTCAAGCTGTTCTGTAATAGTTCTTATAGTATCCGATAATAAATATTTACCCGTTCCGGCTGGCGATGAACATATTCCGTCGCGCAGTATCAACGCACTGTACCCTTCCGGAACAACAACATGACTGGCAAATGGGAAATATGTCATAGGATGTTTCCATATGACATCTGTGTTATTATCCGGAACTGTTATAACTGTTGCAGCTCCGCTTTCAGATGCATTCTTGACACCCTTTAATTTTTCAACATTAAACGTGAAATTACAAATAGGGCACGTATGGGTAATCTCATTGTATTTCACTCTCTGATTCATATGACATGAGGGACATGTAAGCTCTATATCAGAAACATTATGCTGTGAAAGTGAATATCCACACGCCGGACAGTTCTGATCAGATCCTACTCTCGTGTCATGTATTACAGTATTTCCGCAATGTCTACATACCACAGTTTCATACGAATCATTCTTTGGATTTATTTTTTTTGAACAGCCAGGACATGTAAATTCCTGTTTTAAAAATCCATATTTTCCTTTTACTATTGTACCGCAGTCTGGGCACTTCATTATGACTTCTTTACTCATCATACCCCTCCATAAATCTCATCTGTTTCTAATTTTCTTAAAGTATCTGCAAAGACATCCTTCTCATGTCTTATCTGATCATTCGTTTGTTTTCTCACAGTTTCAAGAGCTGTTCTGAGAGTTCTTACCATCTCATAGCCATTATTGTTGTCATTGTTTTCATATATCTTTTGCAGATTCGAATCCTTTACCAATTCAAGTAACGGTTTTATCTGATCCGCCAGCTGCAACTGTTTCTTTTCCAGATTTTCATGCTGAATCTGGGAATTTCTGATAACACGCTCCAGATCCGCTTTCAGAATATAGAACTCAATCCTGGCATTCTCCATTCGCTTTTTCTGATTATCTATATCCTGACACTTATCTTCCTGCTCCTTCTTTATTTCAGCATACCGGCTCTTATACAGCTCACGCATCTCACTGCTATTGGATATCTTATCCTTTTCTTCTTCACATTGTTTTTTTAAAACATCTATTTCGTTAGAGAGCTTTCTAGATTCCGTTTCATATTTTTCAGCATTGTTTTTTGCTTCGGCATGATCCTTTAAAATTCTGTCATATTCCGCCTGAGCTCTGTCCTGTTCCACCTCCCAGTAATTCTGGTCGGCCAGTACTTTCCGAACAGCATCATCCAGACTCATCTTTTTGTCTTTTATGATCTCTATCTGCTTTATAGCGTCATTTTTCTGTAGTTCAAGAGCTTCTATGTCTTTTCCTATCTGTTCTTTCTCTGCACTCAGATTCTTCGACTCTTCCTGTAAGCCCGTCTTTGTCTTCTCCGCCTCAAATATCTTCTGCCTGTAATTATCACGCTCTAATTGGGCGCTCTCCATGGCCTTTTCCTTATTTTCAATTTCCAGCTGTACTTCACGGTTCTTCATAACAGCCTCATCATATGCACTGCATAGATTCAAATACTCCTGATTCAGTTTACCACGCGTTTCTTCGCACGTCTTTATCTGATCTTCAACATTTGGTATCTGAATCGAAGTGTAGTTATCTATCTCCTGCTGCATCGTATCGACTCTGGCAAGCATATCCTCGTACTTTGATTTCATTTCCTCTAACTGCCTACTTTGAAACTCTATAGAGTGCAACTCTTCTTTTTTCTTTTCCAGATCATTTTTTCTGCTTTCCAGTTCCTGCTGTTTCTCTTCTGCTTCCTTTATCTGCTTATCCAGAATAACTGCCTGTGCCTCAACTTCGCTCAAAGCATCTATTGCCTTTCGTTCAATAACAGTCATGCTGTTCTCGCTAAACAAATCCTTATTGTTGTTATAAATACGCCCCATTGAGATAGACATTTTGCACAGGTTCCTGATAAATCTGTTATCATCCTCGACTCTGATATCCTCGACTTTACTTACCCCCTGAATATTTGCGTTCTTGAAACTTCTACCTGCAGCATTAAACATATCAACAACCAGTCCCAGCAGATCCTCCATTGTAAATTCATTTTCACTTTTTTCCTGATTTGCTTCTACAGCCTGTATAACTGTACCAAAATTCATATTTTAATCTCCTGTATCATCCAGTTCTTATTTTCAACTCTACTCTATCCTGTGCCGCATAATTTTATGCATATACTCCGGATCCTGGAAAATCTGGAATAGATCATTTTGGTCACTCACTTTTAATTTAAATAGAGTTGACTTGCCATCTTCTACCAGTCTTTTGTATAATAATCTTGAAACCACATCTATCGCACTGTTATCGTATGTTTCCGAAGAACTCAGCAATGCACGCTGTATCATCCGGTTTATCTGTTCTACGCTAAATGCCTGCCACGTCTCACAGTCCACATTGACCGTCTGTAGTTTCATTAATAGAGATTCAAAATTACCGCTGTTTTTTATCCTTTTTACAATCTCTGTTGAAAGAACAATCTCCGGAAAGAAAGGCAGTGGACCTGTATAATTTTCATCTACTACAATAAGAAAAAGTATTCTGGAGTTGTTTGCCTTATTCTTTTGGAGTATTCCATTTATCTTTAAATTATCATCCACTGATATGATATCGCTGTAACTCCTAATATAAAATACAAATGCACAAGACTCTGATATTGAAGTAAGCGATGCCATATTCTCCAGAAACACCTTCTTGGGATGTTCATATACATACATTGATCTTTGCGAATTTGTCCGCATTCTCTCCTTTTTGTATGCTGGCACATCTGCAGTTTTTTTAAAAAAACTCTTTTTGGTCTTTTCACAATACAGCCTGAGTTCATAATAATTCTCGCAGTTTAAGCGTACCATTTCATTATTAGTTTTAGGCTTATTAAAATAATAAATGTTCTGGAAGTTTTCATTTTGCAGTTTTAAATGAACGTATTGCTCAAAATCAAGTTTTAGCAAATGATTTGAGAAATATATATCTTCCGTATCGGCAAAAACAAAGCGAATATCTACACTCCCCATTATCCATTCTAACCTTTCAAATTGATTTCTTCTGAATCTGAATATGTCTGTTCATTTCCAACTCGGATCGCTATTCTAAGTCCTGGCTTTAAAACGCATCCCACTCTCCAGAGTCCTGATGTTCCTGGTGCAACAACTTTTGCCACTTCTTCATGGCTGTAACCATTCGCATATTTTATAACAACATTAAGTGTTAATTCCTCACCTGCTGTCTGTCTGGCATATTCAGTATTTCCCCAGACAACATGTCCAAAATCAAGTTCGCCCATATTCTGAACAATAGGAATGTCCTGTCTTGATCTCTCAACAAGTTCACCATCGACATCTTTCCAATAATAACTTCTCAGTTCTGCAGATACACTGCTCAGCATTATACGGCGCTTATTGCTTGCCATTGCAGTAAATTTCTTCTGCAGTTCATCAGTCATGTCACCTACTACTGCAACAACCTTTTCACCACATACCGGGCACACAGTCATCTGATTGAGTTCATTTCCACACACTAAACATTTCATATTATCCTTATCCTCCTCTTTTATCTCGTTATCTTCTCAAATACATCTTCAAACTTGCCTATCTCTTCAACAGTATCACTTTCAGCAAATTCTCCCTGTACACAGTCATACTCGCGTATATGAATCTTCAAAATATCAGATTCACCAAATGACACGCCAAAACAGCATGTCTTTAAATCGTTCTTTACAAGGTTTGCCAGTTTCTCTTTAAACTTCTTTTTTGCTTTAAAACGGATTGCCTCTCCATTGCCCCTTCCATAATCAATAACAAACTCTTCAGCCCAATTGCTTGCCAGACACAGCACTTTATTATCACCATTATCATCTGTTATGTAATATGGCTGATTCATCTCTATCTCCTCAAGATAATGAATCATATACTCTGTTTTCAGCTGACCATTGATCGCCGACCTGATGCCTATAGAATACGGAGCAGTCTTACACGTTTCAAATACTCCCGATGCGATCAGTGCTGCGCCATAGGATATTGCGCGCTCTCTATCCTGTTCGTTATGTATGATACCTTTTTCCCTGTCATCACTGTCTGAAAAACCAAATTTCTCATGCATCTGCTCACGCACAAGATAAAAGTTTCCAAAACCACCAACTAAGGCTATTTTCAAATTGCCATCTTTTATCTTGGACACGTCAATACCATGGTCTTTCTTTGCCCACTGTATCATTTCATCCATTTTCTCATCAAAAACAGGTCGTATCACATTGTTATATGTTCTTACCAGATCAGCATAGCTTATCTCAAAATCTTCACCACCACATTGAACTGTTTCTTCAAGGACACAGTCCTCCAAGGAATCCAGATCATCTATACCCATCATCTCAAATGTATCTTCGATCTCTCCTGCTTTATGCCCCTGCTTTAAAATCTTCTCTAGCTCATTTACTCCGGCATAAAATGTGGAAGTACCTATAAGTTTTTCAGCCTCTTCTTCCGGAAGTTCCTTGCGTATTAAATCTGCGAGCAGTGTTTCCATATATACAATTCCGGCGTTGCCTATGTGCTTATCTGTATTCTCCCCAGCACCATTGCTTTCAAGCATCTTTATCTCATACGCAGAGTTCCTGCCTTTTCTTATCTCTGTAAGGCTCAGGTCAAGCGTTCCGCCGCCATAATCAATGATCAGTATCGCTCCATCAAACGGTTGTCCTGTGGCCTTCTGAAAATTATAAGCGAAGTAAGCACTTGCAAGTACCGGTTCACTTACTATTTTCACATTCTGGACTGTATCTATAGAATTACATATATCGCGAACCATCGCCCTGCCACTGAGCGTTTCAAAATTGTGAAACCAGACATCCGGAGCTCCCACAACAAGCTGCTCTACTGTATTCTCTCCAAAAGTTTTCTCGGCCTCAAAAACAACTTCATTCAAGAATGTCTCAGCTGCCCACTTTGGAGTGAATGTATCATCATACTGTCTGTATTCCACAAGCGATTTGTCCGACTCCATCATCAGCATCTTAAAAGCCTTAAACGATCTAAAGCCATTTTTCCCAGTTCTCGCCTTGGCCACAAATCCTGTTGATGTTTTGTTATTATTCGAATTTACTGCCACAACAGACGGGATGGCAACTCCATCACCAGTGTCATACGCTTCAAGTACCTCATGATCCGTCCTGTATCTTGAAACCGTTGTATATGTACTTCCAAAATCTATTCCTAAGTTCATTTCAAGTCCTCCAGCATGATTGTTAATAATTATAAAATCATTATAAAATTATACAATACATCCAGTTTTTTCTCCATATAATAATTAAATTTATTTGATTTTATATAATCCTGCCCACGCAACGTAATTTTTTGACCGATTTTTCTTTTCTTATTTTATCCTTCATCCAATATCTGCCCTGCAAACTTTTGAAATAGTTGGATATTCTAAGTATTGACCAGTTCGATGTTCAGGCTATCATTGATGTTGAAACCTGGATAAATAGCCTTCCAAGAAAGCTTCTGGGATACAAAACCTCAGATGAACTATTCGAAGAAGAACTAGATAAAATCTATCATGTGGATGCTGCATAGCCAGTGTCCAACTTATTATTGCAATTTAGAAAGAATATCTTTTCATCCAAAATTATTGCATTTTTTTCAATTATCAAACATATCAAAAAATAGTTTCCCAAAAATTGTAATTATTGCTATACTCTCGAAAAATACTATCATCGTCATTGTAATGCTATCTTGATATTTTTCCTCTTCAGTCATATTCATATAATAATTCAATAATATAAAAGCGACTCCTTGCGCATAATATCCTCCCATTTTTAACCATGCAAAATACGGCAAAAATGGAGAACCATATACAATTTCAACCGTCACAAAAGCAGCCAATTGCAAAAGCCAATACGCAACTCCAATTAGAATTTTTTTACAATTATTAGAGAACTTAAAAAACACAATTGAGCTAAGAATTATCCCAAGTATCCATAATAATATAAATAGCCACTTATATTTCAATTCAACTGTCCTATAATATTTAGTATACGATATAAGCATCATTATTAGCAAACCTACAACTTCACTAATCGTTATTACTATTCTAATCCGTTGCGATATATTTTTATTACAATGTATTTTCTTAACATACCTAGCATTGTCACTGTTTTTTTCGGATCTTAATTTTGTTCTTTTATTTTTCTTTTTTTCAATATTATCTATTTCCGCCTTTTCCTCTAAACTTGTTGTTACAGCTGTGAGTTCCTTTTTCTCTATTTTATCTACTTTCTTCTTTTTTCCATTTTTCCCCTTGACTTGCGATTGCGCTACATTTTTAATTTCTTCTTTACCCTCATTTTTAGCATTTTTCTCTGAAACAACAGTATCTGTTATTATTTTTTTATCAGCCTGCCGTTTGATCAGAATCCTCATATCATTTCTTACATCTTCTACAGTAACTTCACCTATAAACTTTTTATCAAGTCTTAACTTATCTAACTCAGATTGAATAAAATCATCTGATACACTTCCTTCTTCCTTTTCTTTAAAATAAGCTCGATTTACAACTATTTTATAATCTATGCTTTTCTTAAATTCGCTTACAGATAACTCTTTACTTTGTAGTTCTCCTTTATTATCCCGAGGTGTTTTACCAACATCTCTTTTACTATCATTTTTCTCTGAAACCACGGAATCTGTTGTCATCTTTTTATCTGCCTGTCGTTTGGTTAGATTCCGAATATCATTTCTGACATCTTCTACAGTAATTTTACCTATACACTTTTTGTCAATTATTAACTTATCTAACTCAGATTGAATAAAATCATCTGATACATTTCCTTCTTCCTTTTCTTTAAAATAAGCTCGGTTTACAACTATTTTATAATCTATGCTTTTCTTAAATTCGCTTACAGATAACTCTTTACTTTGTAGCTCTCCTTTATTATCCCGGGTTGCTTTACCAACTTCTCTTTTACTATCATTTATATTTGATTCTTGTTTTCTCTCAGTTTTACATATTTCTTTATTCAGTCTCGCATTTTCTGTTTTTATATTTTCTAGATACTTTTCCAATTCTAAATTCTTTTTTCTTGATTCACATAAAGGACATGTCTTATAAAGTTTTCTGTCGTATTTCATCCCACACGTAGAACACACCGTTTCTTTACTACTTGTCTGCGTTCTCGTATATTTTTTTCTGTCTTCCATTCCAACAGAGGAAACTGTTGGATAGATAGTTATTTCACTCGCATCCACTATTATTCTCATCCTCTCCTAATAAAGATTCGACCTTAGCTGGTACGCAACCACAAAGCTGGTCGCACTCCAATCTGATCACTATCTAATCTAATTCCTGCAGTGCTTTTGCTTCCGTCCTCGGTAACCAAGGCAGCAAACGTATTGTCGCATCCCGGCGAGCGCAGCCACCAACCAAGGCATTTAATTCTAAGTCTACCAAGTTTTTCATCAACTCTTCTTGTTACAGCTGCTTTTATATAATCATTATCCTTCAAATATGTGTCAACTTCCTCTATGCTAAGACAAAACACCTTATCATTGGTTTCATTTCCACCTGATGTACTATATAACTTATTATTGTTATTCTTTACAATACTTGATTGTACCCTTCCTTTTTCTACGTCTGAAAAACAATTTTTGTAAAACTCCCCATTCAAATATTTTCTCAATTCACAAGTTTCCCAAGTCATTGATATTCTATCAGAATTGTATGGCATAATGTCCAACACATTTTTCGACAATAACAGTGTCCTATCATTCTCTTTCGCCAATACTATCCAGTCTATTGATACACCTGCGAAAGTTCCAAATTCAATCGTGCTGCCTACTCCGATATTATTATTTTCAACAATATTATTTGTATTAAGATATTGCGTATATTTAACTAGCAGATTGTTTATTTTTTCTTCTAGCTGTAAATTTTTGTTTCTTAGTTCACATAAAGGACATGTCAAAGAAATTTTCTTATCATAACCCATTCCACAAGTAGGACATGTTGTTTTATTACCAACACTCTGTTTCACATTACCATTTATAGTTTTTTTCTTATCCTCTGTACATATAAATGAAATAGTTGGATAACTAGAAATTTCAATTCTTTTTTGCTCAGTAACAGTATCCTCTATTTCTTCTTTACTTAACCCACAACCCGGACATTTGGAAACCCTAGACGATATTTCTCTTCCACATTCTGGGCATTTAATTAATGACATATTCTCTTATTCCTCCCTACATCTCATTTTTTAACTGATGACATTATACATATCACCGAATGTATATCAACAATACTTTATCCACATCGCAGGTCTGACAACTCCACGTTCACTGGTGACATTATTTCCTCCAACAACAATTGTGCCATCACCACTGACATAGGATGCATAGTAATCATAATTTCCTGGCGAACGAAGCCACCAGCATCCCGACTCAACCTCACCATTGAAAATCCCATTGTTAAGTGCATATTCCGCAACAGTACACAACCGCTCTGTATCACTTGTGAACAAATCTCTTGCTTCCTCCAAAGAAAGTAAAAACACCTTGTCCTTTGTGTCACCACAACTACCTAAAATTTTCTTTATTTTCAACGCTTATTTCTATAATTCTTGATTGCTCTTTTTCGCTAAAAAAATAGTAAATAATTTCATCATTTAGATATTTACGCAAACTACTTTTCTCCCAGCTTACTGACCACATTCTATTGTTATATGACATATATGACAGTCCATATTTTGCCAATAGCAATGCCTTGTCCCTCATCGTGTCTAATACAATCCACGCTATAGCATTTCCGTTAAGTTCACCCAACTCAATCTCATCGCCTTTTCTTAAATAGCTTACAGTGCGATCCTGATTTCTTTGCAACTGCTGCATGCTTTCTTTTGTTTTATCCAACAATTTTCGTCGCATTTCACATAGTGGACATGATGAGTAAATCCGTCTGTCATATTCTATTCTACACTTCGGGCACTTACCTTTTTCTTCAGATCCCATGCTATATTCTCTATCCATATTTTGGAGTACTGCAATGGTTGGTCTACTGCATCGTTCTTTATGCTGCAGTCTTTCTATATCAGTCTTCGTAATTCCGCATCCAGGACAACTTAATGCAAAATATGAAATCTCACACCCGCATTCTGGGGCATATAAATAAAGCCATCCTTACACCTCTCTGCTAACAAATACCTCTTATCACTTATCCTTCTACATATGACATGTCCACCCATAATGCTGGACGAACAGAGCACAAATCAGTTACCTGGCACCCACTTTCATCAATTGTCCCATCAAAAGTCACATCCGCTGACACTTTTCCGTACCCAGGATTACGAAGCCACCATCTGGATGCTTCTCCACCTATCCCCAGCGCACTTCTGTAACTGTCTTTTACAAAATAACCTTTTGCCTCATCAGCAGTTAAACAAAATACAAAATCCTCCGTGCATTTATGTTTCGTGTTTTGTCCCACACTATTTACAACATTTGTAAACTTGATAACTTTTTTCTCCTGTGTATTAAATGCTATATCAAAAAAGCTCTCATTAAGCCAATTTATCAACGTACATTCTCTCCATGTAACATTCTCAAAGCTTTCTTTGTACTGAACCAGTCCAAGCGTTTTTTTCAGATATCAACAGAACCTTAACATTCATACGGTCTGTACATAAGATAATCCAGTTTATTGGGAATCACCTATATCTTCCTAGCGTTACAACTGTTTTCTTAAACTCAAAATTAGCTAATTGAACATCAATAATATGTTTGAAACGTATCCCCCCCACTTCCATTGCTACACTACAATCTATTCTAGGTGAAAGTAACCGCCAATCACCATTAGAAAATGTATTTTTTCCAATACGAAACGCAACGCTAATGCACAGACAATCCTTACTATTTATAATATAACTTTCACTACTAGATTTAACAATTTAATTTGATCCATAATGCCGGTCGGATACCACAATAATCACTATCCACGACATTTCCAGATTCTTTAACGAAGCCATTCCCCGAGACAAACGCAGCCAAAAAACCATTCAAACCCATTGATCTCAGCCACCAACTAGCGCCTTTAGTTCTTATTCCCATAAATCTTTTCATACTTTCTGCCGTAACTTTACCTTTAGCATAATCTGTTGGAATAGCCATTCTATCTTTGTAACATTCAAAATATTCACACACCTCACTTAAGCTCAAACAGAATACTTTATCTAAAGTCTCATTATTATCCATTGTTCTACATACCTTGTCTCTTGATTTCTTTATAAAAACTTGATCTATGCATAATTTCTCTTCTTTAGAAAAACTTTTTTCAACGAATTCGCTATTTAGATATCTTCGCAAATAGGATTCTTCCCATTTTACTAATTGTCTTGTTTTATTATAAGGAATAATATCAAGAATATTTTTAGATATAAGCAGAATCCTATTATTCTCTTTTTTCAATACAAGCCATTCTATCGGCTGATCCGCATATTTTCCAAACCTAACAACATCTCCTTCTTTGCATGTATCATATTCAGACTTGCCATCTTCCACTCTGCTCTCACCACATATTCTTTTTCCCCTAGCAACCTCACTTCGAGGATAATCTATTTTATCCGAATCGAATACTAAGGATAATGTTGGGTAAGCAACAATTTCTTCAATACTATATTCTTTACTATTGATTTTCTCATTATCTATATTCGGCTTTGCATCACATATCGTTTCCTTCACAATTTGGATGTTCTTTTGTTTTTTTTCAATCATTACTTGTAAGTCTTCTTTTACCATACCACACCCAAAACATTTTAATGCCCGATCTGATATTTCTCGTCCACACTTTGGACATTTTATTAACGACATACCTCTCCCACTTTCTACTAATAATCAAATTCATTACAAATTATCACTATTTTATATACGTACTACTCGATAATTTAAAATAAACAGTAACTATTTTCACTTAATGCATATCCATAACGCTGGTCTAACACCACACGAAATGCTATTCACTAAATTTCCCGGCTCCATAATGAAACCGTTCCCCCCCACAGCTGGTGCTAGAAAATCATCAATTCCCATTGAGCGCAACCACCAGTCACCGCCACCATGCTTTTCATTTAAAAGATATCTTATATTATATTCCGAAGCTTTTCTTTTAACATATTCTGTCGGAATCGCTACTCTATCCTCACAAAACTCAAAATATTTAAAAACTTCACTTAAACTTAAGCAGAATACCATATCTACTGTTTCTTTTTTTCTAGACATTTCACCACTTCTATTACTCGTATCCTTTACACAAACCTGCTCTATTAGTAGTTTTTCTTCTTTTGAAAAACTTTTTTCAACAAATTCATTATTCAGATATCTTCTCAACGAGCATTCTTTCCATATTGCATCTTCTCGTTTCTCATTATAAGGTAATAAATCAATAATATTTCTTGATATAATTAGAGCTTTATTATTTATAATTTTTAATACAATCCATTCTATAGGCTTATTCGCATAATTTCCAAATCTAATAATATCGCCTTCTTCACAAGCTACATATTTAAACTTACCATACTTCATTCCACATGCACTTTCACCGTTAACCCATTGGTTTTTAGCATAAAGTATTTTATCTGAAGTGGGAACAATAGATATAGTTGGATAATCAGCAATCTCTCTGAAATTAAATTCTTTCTTTTTAAGTTTATCATAGTCTATATGCAATTTTGCATCATTAGCATTTTGCTCTACAAACATTTTTTGTATATCATCCTTTGCTATTCCACATCCCGGACAACTTAAGGCTCTATCCGATATTTCTCGTCCACATTCTGGACATTTTATTAATGCCATTGCGTTCCTCCACTCATCTTCTACTACATTTCTATAACTTAGATTCTTAAAATTTATATCAATTACTGTTATATTTTATATTATTTTATAAAAATATGCGATAGAATTGCATAACAACATAACATTATTTTGGATAATTCAATACAGGATGAATAACAAGCTATCCTCCCACCACATCACCATACCGTCTTCCAATCTTTATCACCGCACCATCCATCATTGTGACAGTCTGATGATTATATTGCTTTATATGATTCTTATTAACCACAGCTGATGCGGAACATCTCACGAAATTATCCGGCAATTCTTTAATTATCTCACTTAATGGTCTGTATTCACAGAACACTCTATTTTCATTCTCTTCAGTCCTTGCGGTATAGAATTTGGTTACTCGATTTTCTATCTTTATATACATTATCTCCTGGCAATCCAATATAATAATATTTCTGTCAAATCTGATTTTGATAAAAGCCTTACTCTTCTCACTCATTAAAGCTTCAATTAGTCTACCGGTAGTCATAACCAACCTGCCATCATGACGACCTTTGAGCATACAGTTCACATGTCTGCTTTCGTATATATCAAGTTCATTAGGGATTTTATTTGTATAAAAAATGATATTGCAGGATGGCGCTGCTTTATTGATACGTTTTGCAAGCTCTACGCCATTTCTGCCGTTATAGAATGACAATTCAGTTATAAATATGTCATAATCAAATCTCTGATCGTCCAGATCTAACATTATCGACTCAAGGGAATGTGAAGCAATCGTCACATTATCCTTATCAATAACAGCGTTTTTCATTTGAGATTCCAAAAGATACACCGTTCGACGTGTTTCGTCCTCATTCACGTCACACACTCCGATTTTCACCATATTGAATTTTCTCTCCCCTCATTTATCTATGCGGTTCTCCGCCTCATTACCATCTAAATGTATCGGATTATGAGAATATATTCAATTATTACCATACATTATAAAGTCTGAAGTAATATACCTTTTAGTCATTCAAACAGGTATAGCAATCAGTGCATTGCCTATTATTCATTTTTCAGTGTCTATTCTGTTTTAGAGGATTTTTCATTAAATCAATGGGTAAAAAACATATTTTTTATGACCAAATCTTGTCTTCTTCTGTTGAATCCGACAAATATTTATTATATATTCATATATAATTGGAAAATCATTCTATAATAACTGGAATCACAGTTGAAATATCACGCCTAAATAAACACCTGAGGGGGGGAATGCAATATGAATTACCGTACCAAACCGGCTGAAAACGTATATTCTTTAGAGGAATTATTTATAAAATATCTTGGTCTTGATATACCAATCGTTCCACAGACATCTTCATATTCGAATAAGCACACATTTAGCCAACTATTTTTCACACGTAATCCTAACCAATCTGACGATATTGATGTTATCCTGTCGTATTCTGTATTTAAAGAGTCGTCCATTGATGAGCTTAAAAAGGTTGCCTCATCACCAAAACTGCCTCTTTACTATCTCATCCACCCAAATGAGAGTTATCCTACAGGACAGAAGCTTGGATCGTTTTTTTCTAATCTTGCTACTAAGAATTACAATGGCAGCATGCAGCCGGCTCCTGTACGTGAACTTCTAAGTTCCATAGACTATGATAAGTTATGTGACCATTTGGATACTATGATCGAAAAAAGATGTGACATAGATGACTCTTTCATAACCAAACTTCAGACCTACCTGAGTAATGTCATATCAACAGACAGTCATCTGCCACATTACTGTACTATGTTCAAGTGCACATCACCATCAGAATATCTGGCCACCATACTGCTTTATTCCCTGTTTGATGATGTAAACTTCCCTGCATATGCTTCAGGAGTCGCCCTCACAAGAAAAGATTTTACCGACAAACGAGTCAAAGAAAATGACCTCAACAACCCACACTTCCAAAAACTGATGAACGATGCCAGCAGAGTAAATAAACTCCAGGCATTTGCCACATACACGCTCATAGTGTTGTACTCGGCCCAGATGCTGGCAACCATATTCTCATCAGTGTGGATAAGTAACTATGATGAGACGAGCTTTAAGGGGACTCTGTTCAGTATCGTGATGCTCTGTGCCTCCATCATCCTGACAGCGCTGAGATTTATCCCTTTCTCGCTCCACAAGAAATATTCCGATCTGAGTCTCGTACTGGAGCACTCCGTGCTGGATGAGAAGAATAATACTTACAGCATTACATATAACCATTTTCAGAACTGTTCGGAGTCATTCAATGCCATACAGAGAAATCGCAGACTGATCATCACTCTATTTTGCATAGCGGGCGTACTTTTTGTCGTGATATCATTTGTGTTCAACAGCTTCCCGCTTCTGGTTGCTCTGGTCAGCGCGTCATTTGGCGGAGTGATGCTCATAGACAGCATGCTGTATGACCACATTGCATACAGGAAATACGATTCCTACTTTTCCGATCAGACCTCCGGACACTCGCCCTCATCTGGATATGGGGTGGCGCGCATGTGCTCGTGGGATTACGATTCCAAACTGGATTCATTCAGACATACCGGATACAACAGGCTCACCAATTACAGTGAGGACTGCATACGACATATATACGACCAGGTATCCGATTGCTCCAGATATAGCTGGGCGACCCTGACCGCATTTATCATCACCCTGTCGTCCCTGGGTGTGATCGCGGAGATCCTGCAGCTTGTAAAACCGGATTTTGGATACTTTCGTATGCCAACAGCCTCCATGCTGTATTCAGTGTCCATGATCCTGATCCTGTTAAATGGTATCCTGAACATACTGATACTTCTGAGGGCCAGAACCCACTATCAGAAAATGGCTGATTTCTCGTTCTATGCGGGCAATCCGGATTCTGATAACCTTGCCGTGAGCCAGCTGTTCAGGCACCACCTGTATGCGGGCAATATCTCAGATCTGGCGATCGCAAGGGGGATATATAACTATAACTTCTGCAAATTTGAAGAGGGCGTATGCACTTCAGACATACAGCCTCCGGATGACAGATATCACCCGATGTACATTGTAAATCAGAAGATCCATCTCATCACGGATGTGGCTCTATGTATATTTGTGGCATATTTCAGCGTAGCTGTGTGGCATACCAACAAGCTGTCGAACATTATCGCACTGCTATTTCTGACTGGCATCTATGTCATATGGGCATTTCTCCTGTATCCGCTGCTCAAATACAGGAAGATAAAGAAAAAAATTAGAAAACTTTTAAATGAACAGAAACAGGCATAATAAAACTCCCGGAACGGCACATTCATCTGTACCATTCCCGGGAGTTTTTCACGCCTGACGGTCTGATCTGATTTTCAGATGTCTATTTATCACTATCATCGCTGCCACGAGCGGTATGCCGAGGAACATCAGTTTTGTCCACCGCATTCCGGCTATCCCCACCACAATGCTGATGGCAAATATTCCAAGCTGATCTCCTATTCCATAGGCAAATGTGGACATAGCCGAGGCTCTACCCCTTACCTCCGGAGCAGCACTCTCCATCACCATCATATTGATGAGCTCCTCTGAGGAGTAATAAGATCCGCTCATACTTCCCCACAGGATTCCCATCAGAACAGGGGATGCCATACGCCCTGCTCCAATTATGAATACGCAGCCTGACACAAGGCTCAATGTGATTCCGGCTGCAACCACGTATTCGCGGCGTGTTCTGTCAGCCGCTATTCCTGTGATAACATTCACCGCGAGCGCTGTCATCGGCTGCCACACCAGGACTAGATTGACATTTTTCTCACTCATTCCGCCAAATGCCAGAAGTGGCTCATTGTAATACTGTATGCCAGCCGTGGCAAGTCCGACAGCACAAATAGATATCAGCAACGCCTTAGTTCTATTTTGTTTACATAACGCTCCAAGTGTCTGTATAAAATGAATATTTCCATCTTTTACAGATTCCCTTTTTATTAATGTTTCGTTTGTGGCCGTTTCATTTTCTTGTATTTCATCACCGCCGCAACTGCCTTGTCCCGCTGCAGACCTCACCACCATGTATATTCCCATGCACGCAAGTATTACAACACCACCGGCAATTCCCACAACATATATCTCCTGCCAGCCATGCCCGGATCTATTGGCAACCAAAGATCTCATCAGCGGAATACACATGGCCGCTGCCATGGCTGTTCCACCGCATATTCCCCTCACTGTGGCACGCCTGTTTGCGGGCAGCATATCCACTATGTATATCATATGTATATCCAATGAGTAGCCGAGTATCAGTATTCCATTTCCAAGGAGATAGATTATAAGGCTGTCCGCCAGCATACATATGACACTGCCCACCGCCAGAAGTGCAACATTTATGAACAGCATCACCTTTCTTCCAATTATGTCCGCGTAAGATCTCACAAATGGCGTGAGCATCCCGATGAGATAAAATGGTAGCATCATCCTGCTCATGTAAGCCACACCTTCATCCGCACTCATTTCACGGGCATCTATGAGGAATGTAGTAACCGACAGTGACTGCGTTCTACCGAATATCTCTGTGCAGTAGGAGTCTATGAACTGGACTAGTATTATTAAGGCGGCAACTGCAATAGCAGTTCTCCCCAGATTTTTCTTATTGCAATCTACTGTACTGTTATTCATCCAACTCTAGTTTCTCCTGTATCTCATCTTTAAGATATTTCAAGTTGTCTATATCACCATAAGTCAATATATGATATTTTTTCTCACCTGTTTTCTTTTTCAACACATGTGATACTGAATATATCTTATCTGATTTACTGTTTTCTATTCCCTCAACTCTGAACGAATACGGGACTTTACAATTACCCTGTATCTCGCCTTGCGAATTTTTGTCATCCCCTAAACATACTGTAAACTCCAGATTTGCAACTCCTAACTTATAAGAAAATGTCTTCGTTTCTATATCTGTGATTACATTGGCATCTTTATCGATAATATCCCCTATGTCAACCAACATGTCTGTTTTCTTGTCTGCAAGATCATACGGATGCTCTTCATTGAAGAATATCTCTCCCGGCCTTAATCCTCGCTGCATCAATGCATGATTATAAAAATCATCCGCCTTTAGGCATGATGCCACTCCTGTTAAATGCATAAATGAAGATTTCTTAAACATAACCTCAAAATAATCATTATTGAATACAAACATAAATGTATTTCCAACAAATACCTCTTTATATTTTAATGCCGCTCTATGTATTCTCCGTATTATCTGTGACTTCCCCAATATTTTCCTCCTTATAGTACATAAAAAGGGAAGCTCATCGCTTCCCTTTTTTGAATAACCACTGGCCGTTCGCCTTGATATCACTCAAAGCATCTGCGTATGACCTAATCCTCATACTGGATATGATATTGTACTTTAAGTACCTTCGTATCACCCGAATCATTATATTGATATCATCGCAATAATATAGCCACGGATTCTTTGTTGCTCCGTGTGCAACCCAGTGCTTTCTTATTTATTATACTATACTAAACATATACATATGTCAATGTATATCTCTTACTTACTAACCTTCCTGAAGTTCTTCTTACCACGTCTCACAACAACGCCCTCTCCGTCGAACTTCTCCTCTGGAATTGTAGTCTGGACATCTGTGATCTTCTCGCCGTCCACAGCAACACCGCCCTGCTCTACGGCACGTCTGCCCTCGTTACGTGATGTAACAAGACCTGACTTAACGAGAACTGACACGATATCGATCGAGCCGTCCTTGAAGTCATCTGCTGTGAGTGTTACTGATGGCATGTCTGCTGCAACACCCTTGGAGAACAGTGCTCTTGCACTCTCCTGAGCCTTCACAGCCTCCTCCTCGCCGTGTACAAGCTTTGTAAGCTCGTATGCAAGGATCTCCTTTGCCTGGTTGAGCTGACTGCCCTCCCAGCTATCCATCTTATCTATCTCCTCAAGTGGAAGGAATGTGAGCATACGGATGCACTTCAGAACATCTGCATCTGCCACATTTCTCCAGTACTGGTAGAACTCAAATGGTGATGTCTTGTTAGGATCAAGCCATACAGCACCCTTCTGTGTCTTACCCATCTTCTTGCCCTCTGAGTTGAGGAGAAGTGTGATGGTCATGGCGTATGCATCCTTGCCAAGCTTTCTTCTGATGAGCTCTGTACCACCAAGCATATTGCTCCACTGGTCATCGCCGCCGAACTGCATGTTGCAGCCGTACTTCTGGTACAGTGCGTAGAAATCGTAACTCTGCATGATCATGTAGTTGAACTCAAGGAAGCTGAGTCCCTTCTCCATACGCTGCTTGTAGCACTCTGCACGAAGCATGTTGTTGACTGAGAAGCATGCTCCAACATCGCGGAGAACATCTACATAGTTCAGGTCGAGAAGCCAGTCTGCATTGTTGACGAGAAGCGCCTTGTCCTCTGAGAAGTCTATGAACTTGCTCATCTGCTTCTTGAAGCAGTCAACGTTGTGCTGGATAGTCTCCTTTGTCATCATCTGTCTCATATCTGTACGGCCTGATGGATCACCGATCATGGCTGTACCTCCACCTATCAGCGCGATAGGCTTGTTGCCTGCCATCTGAAGTCTCTTCATCAGACAGAGCGCCATGAAGTGGCCTACATGCAGGCTGTCAGCAGTCGGATCAAAGCCAATATAGAATACTGCCTTACCATTATTTACTAAATCTCTAATTTCATCTTCATCTGTTGTCTGCGCTATAAGCCCTCTGGCTACAAGCTCGTCATAAATCTGCATGTCCCTCTAGACCTCCTGTATTTATTTATTCAATGTGCGGTTCACTAGCACCACACAGGCAAATATTATAACATTTTGCTATGCACTGTGGCAAGTATATACACACAATTCCCTGTATTATTTTCTTATAAATCGTCCTTCACACATCATTTTCTGCCGCCATCTGCAAATTGACATATATATCTCCGGCACAGCCCTCCTGCCATGGCTATGAGCAGGAATATGTATGGCGTTGTGAGCGACTGGTTAAGATTGACAAATGCCTGAACGGCATACCCGGTTATCCCGAGCAGAACAGCTATCATACTGCCCTCATCCTCAGCATATCCAAGCAGGCACTCCAAGCCAGTCCCTGTCTTTGAACCTCTTACAGTTCTTGAATCTCTCGAGGCTGCCTTCTCCTTCGATCTTTTTCCTGCGGATTGACTGCTCATGCTTTCATTCTCATTCATCACAGCTCCTGATACCGCAGTTCTCACAAGCACACCACCTGTGGTAACCAGCAGTCCTACGTAACTCACTGCACCGAATATTCCTGTGGTTATCAGATACTGCAGATACTCATTGTGAGCATTATCATATATAACACCCACCGTATTCATCATATCGTCATAGTACCTGTCAGTCATGATCGCCTTCACTGATTCATTTCCATAACCGAACAGCCTCTGTGGAACACTGAAATCACTATACGCCTCCATGAGTCTCCTCCACACAAAACCCCTGTAGTTTCCCCAGGAATCTTCAAATGAAAATATACCCATGTGGTTGTGCGCCGCATATATAACAACAGCCACGATGCCTGCAAGTGATACGCCGACCGATACAGCAAGAGCTGCCTTTCCGCGGAACTTCACAGTCCACTTTGAAGCCAGCCTTATGGCCGCCCATACAACGAGAACGACCACGGACACTATCCACACCATCCGGCTGTCACTCACAAAGTAGCTCAGTCCGTCAAGCTCCGAATATCCACTGTCCGTCTGTCCCAGAATAATACTGATCGCCAGGACTCCGCACGCCATGACCAGGCATACATCCGCAAATTCTTTTATCTTTCCTCGGTATGACGCCCATATCCACGCAGCTATCATGGCACCGCCCACACCTGCGTATGCAAGGTTTGCATTGGATATGATCACCGCACCTGTTCCTGTGAGCACAGCGATGACTGCTGTTATCCGTATCACTATGCTCTCTTTTCCCTCCGAGCTGATATACGCCCCGGCTGCCACCGGAACCAGCACGCACAGGAAGCTTGCAAATATGTCGATATTGCCCAATGTGGATATGTATACATTTCTTATGCTCTGCATCAGCCCTTCCCTGAGTCCAAGGAAATCATATCCCATGAACTGGCATATGCCGACAATTCCCACAAATGAGCCCGCAAGCATGAATATGACCACCACATACCGCCTTATCCTGCAATATCTCGCCATACACACATACAGGAAAAAGGCCAGCAGCACGAACTGAAGTCCGCACCTTCTGCCCTCCTCGCCTGTATATGCTGCTGCCTTATTCCCTGACATAAAGAATGCCAGAACATTTGCCAGAACAAATCCTGCCATGAATATATCCATGGTCATGATATTATGCATATCCATAAAATGTCTCAGGCGTCCAATAAACCTGCTGCCATGTGCCGCCCCTGCTGAAGCATCTACATTCCCGCCTGAGCTCTGCAACCCATGCCCTGTGCTGACATTCCGTCCCAGCACATCCACCAGCACCGCCAGCACCATGAGCACCGCATATATGCACAGCGCAATATAGAACGCCCTGTACTTGGTTACTGTTATATCAAAATATTTGTCATGCATTATCAGGGGATATGCAGCCCCCATATATATAAGAAATAATGTGGTTATTCCGTTCTGAAGTTCCCGCCTGCCGTCTCCTGCAATGTTGTCTTTTCTGCCCATACGGCTATACTCCTTTTATAAAAGCGGTGACAATAATCTGAGTATCGCACCAAGTATATTCACCCTGCTTATGTTATTTCTGCACCACGGAATATCTATCTCCTCCGACTCGGCAAATGTATCCATCATATCCTTCTTCACATCTTCTATGGCCTTGCAGTCATACAGGAGAGTTCCACACTCAAAGTGGTGATAGAAGCTCCTGTTATCCAGATTGATGGATCCCACAGATGCAAGCTTGCCATCCATGAGCAAAGTCTTTGAATGTATAAATCCAGGCGTGTACTGATATATCTTCACACCCGCCAGAAGCAGCTCCTTGTAGCTGAACTGGGTCATCTTGTATATATATTTCTTGTCCGGAATGGCCGGCGTAACAATACGCACATCCACGCCCCTCTTGGCTGCCAGCTTCAGTGCCAGCATGAGCTCGTTACACACGATAAGATATGGGGTAAATATATAAATGTACTCCCGTGCATCATTTATCATCTGCATGTACAGATTCTCACCCACATTCTCTCCGCTCAGAGGACTGGACTTGTACGGCTGAACATATCCGTCACTTACGCCACTATAGTCGATCTCCACCGGTCTATAGTTGTTGTAGCTTCCCTCTGAATATCTGAAGCTGTTCCACATCTGAAGGAACATAACAGTGAAGCTCCAGGCGCCCTCGCCCTCAAGTCTCACTCCACTGTCCTTCCATTTGCCGTACTTCTCTATCTTGTTGATATACTCGTCAGCCATGTTGTAACCGCCGGTGTGAGCTATCTTGCCATCAATAACAGTGATCTTCCTGTGATCCCTGTTATTGAAGATAGTGGCAAAGAATGGAACCACCTGATTGAACGCCATACATTTGATACCGTAGGATTCAAGTTCCTTCCAGTAATACTTCGGCACATTGAACACAGATCCGATGTCATCATACATGAACCTGACATCAAGTCCCTCCGCAGCCTTGCGCTTCAATATCTCAAGTATGGTATCCCACATATAACCCTTGTCCACGATGAAATATTCCATGAATATATACTTCTCCGCACTCTCCAGGTCTCTGATGAGATCATCCATCACATCATCGCCTATGGCATAATACTTTACACTGGTATGCTTGTACAGAGGCGCCTCAGCCACATTCTCCATATAATTACATATCCTGTATGTAGGCTCCGACTTTAAATTCTCCGCTGGGACCCAGTTGTCCCCCTTGACGTTCTCATATACCTCCTGCTGGAGAACCCGCAGAAAATTCTTTCTGAGTTTTTTAGGTATCAGCACATGTCCATAGAGCACATACATGAGACCTCCCAGCACCGGGAATATGAGTATCGGCACCATCCATGCCATCTTTACCATAGGGTTAGTATCCTTTGTTATAAGATACATTACAACTATTACGCTGAGCAGCTTGAGAGCACCCGATATATAGATATATCTGTCCTGAAGAAAAACAACCCCCAGTATCATGATCGCCAACTGGACGACCACAAGAAAGCACGTTATTACCATTCTGCTTAGCAATCTGTTCAGTATCTTCTTCATATATTTCCTGCCTTTACTGAATTGATGTCACCTTATAATCCTGATCCTCTACTGTCTTCTTGAGCACGCTGTCATCAACGTCTGCCTTGAGAGTGACAACCGCTGTTCCTGTCTCATGGCTGACTACAGCCTCCTGCACCTGGTCAAGGGCCTCAAGACTCTTCTTGACTCTGGCTTCACAATGTCCACACATCATACCTTCGATCTTCATTGTCTTTGTCATAACTTTGTCCTCCTTGATTCTATACCTTTTATTTTTATCATAAATGTCTGTCAAATTCAACCTCAGCGCATTTGTAACAACACAAAAACTTGACAGGCTCATGGCAAACGCTCCGAACATAGGATTGAGCGTCCAGCCAAATATCGGGATCCACACGCCGGCGGCAAGTGGTATTCCAATTATATTATATATAAATGCCCAGAAAAGATTCTCTTTTATGTTCTTAACTGTTGCCCTACTGAGTCTTATGGCCGCCGGAACATCTGTGAGCTCACTCTTCATGAGAACAACATCCGCAGCATCTATGGCTATATCCGTGCCTGCACCTATGGCTATTCCTATATTTGCCCTTGTGAGTGCAGGGGCATCATTTATTCCATCACCAACCATGATCACATGCCCCTTCTGCATGAGATCGCGCACAACGCTCTCCTTGCCGTCCGGACGCACGCCCGCTATTACTCTGTCCACGCCGACCTGCTCTCCTATGGCTTTTGCGGTTCTCTCATTATCACCGGTTAACATAACTACTGAAAGTCCCATTGACTGAAGCTGGCTTATGGCCTCAGCGCTGTCCTCCTTCACAGTATCCGCCACGGCTATTATTCCAAGGACTCTGTAATCTCCGTCAGCCTCCTCGGCAAAGAACATAGGTGTCTTTCCCTGCTGTGATACCTTCTCCGCACTGTCCTTCATCGTCTCAGGTACATCTGCATATCCCTTTATATAATCCATATTTCCGCCGATGATCTTTCTGCCGTTCAGACTTCCCATCAGACCGTTGCCCGCAACAGCCTTGAAATCGGATACCTCATAATTTTTATCCTTCTGTGCATCACCTGTCTGGTAATTCTCACTGTAGTATCCAACCACAGCTCTTGCCAGAGGATGCTCTGACAGCTTCTCCAGAGCCGCAGCCTTCTGCATCAGCTCGTCACCACTGACATTCTCGGCTGCCAGTATATCCGTCACTACAGGCTCTCCCTTTGTGATCGTTCCGGTCTTGTCCATGACCACTATGCTGCTCTTTCCTGTCTCCTCAAGAGCAGTCGCAGTCTTGAACAGTATTCCGTGCTTGGCACCTATTCCATTTCCCACCATGATCGCAACAGGTGTGGCAAGTCCAAGTGCACATGGGCAGCTTATAACAAGTACCGATATTCCTCTCGCCAGCACATAACCGGCATCCTTACCCACTATTATCCACACTATCATCGTGATAAATGCTATCAGTATGACAACAGGTACAAACACTCCCGAAACCTTATCAGCAAGCTTTGCTATTGGAGCTTTGGTAGCCGCCGCATCACTTACCATATCTATTATCTTGGACAGTGCGGTATCCGCACCTACCTGTGTAGCACGACATTTCAGATAACCCGACTGGTTGATCGTCGCCGCAGACACACGGCTTCCTGCAGTTTTATCCACAGGTATACTCTCACCCGAGAGAGCTGACTCGTCCACAGCGGAATCCCCCTCAAGGACTACTCCGTCCACAGGAACGCTCTCACCCGGTCTAACGGCAAATATATCTCCAACCGCAACTTCATCTATATCCACGGTGACCTCCTCACCATCTCTGATGAGAACGGCTGTCTTCGGGGCAAGATCCATCAGACCTTTGAGTGCGTCCGTGGTTCTTCCCTTTGAATATGCTTCAAGCGTCTTGCCGACTGTTATAAGCGCCAGTATCATGGCCGCAGATTCAAAATAAAAATCATGCATGAGCGTCATGACACGCTCACCGTCACCTGCTGTCTGCGCCGCTGTCATGGCATAGAGCACGTACACGCTGTATATGAATGAGGCACCTGAGCCCATGGCAACAAGTGTATCCATATTAGGCGAGCCGTGTATAGCTCCCTTAAATCCACTCACAAAGAATCTCTGATTTATCACCATCACGATTATGGTTAGCAGCATCTGCGTGAGTCCCATCGCCACATGATTGCCGTCAAAGAAGCTTGGCAGCGGCCAGTTCCACATCATATGTCCCATTGATATATACATGAGGGGAATAAGAATTATAACTGATGCCACCAGTCTCTTCTTCATTTTTCCAAATTCTTTGTCCGCCTCACTCTCACCGGAACCGCTGCTCTTCCCACCTGAATGTGAAGTATTTCCGCCAGCAGATCTTCCACCCGCCAGACTCGCACCGTATCCTGCCTTCTCAACTGCAGCCACTATAGTTCCGCTGTCGGCTGTTCCATCCACCATCATGGAGTTGGTCAGGAGATTCACCTGACACGAGGTAACTCCCTCAACATTGGATACGGCCTTCTCGACTCTTGCACTGCATGCACTGCATGTCATTCCTGTCACATTGTACTTGTCCATATATTTCACCTTCCTTTATCAAGCATCAGTCAGTTCGTAACTGCACTTGCCAATAACTGACATATCTATTTCATAAGTCTGGTAACCGTATTTACCAGATCCTCTATAGTATCATCCTTGCCATTTCTTATATCGTCTGCAACACAGGTCCTGATATGTTCGGCAAGGAGCTGTCTGTTGAAGCTGTTGAGTGCCGCATTGATCGCCGACACTTGGAGCACGATGTCTGTGCAATATGCATCATTTTCCAGCATACTCTTCACGCCTCTTATCTGCCCCTCTATCCTGTTCAGTCTGTTGAGAAGCTTCTTATACTCCTCGTCTGTCCTTGTCCTCACCCTGGCTTCCACGTCGCTTATCTCTCCGCCATGATGACAGCAGCATTTCTTCTGTTCTTCCATATATCTTTCCTCCATCCTTATTGAACTCCAGCCATGCAAAATTTGCCTTCGGCAAATGGCTGGAGCTACATGTCAAGTTTTCATAGAAAACTTGACACATCCCTTGTACATCAGCCATTTCTGTTCACATTTCAAACGACGCTGCATATATGCCATCTGTTTATTATCTGCACATTACGGCTGTTAAATTCTCTTTTCATCCACGGATTATATACCCCCTAGGGGTATGTGTCAACAATAAAAAATCCTCATAGACCAATATTTATACCACTTTATCAGTCTATGAGGTTTTTTCTCCTTTAACCTATATGTATGAGTTTTATTTACTCTGTTGTATCCTGATCGCCCATGTCGATATCAGCATCTCCGATATCAATCGCATCTGCGCTTGACTCATCACTGCTGTCTGCATCGTCAGTATCAGTTATATCAGTCTCATCAATGAGGCTGTCGTCACTTATATCAAAATCTGAATCACTGTCAATAACAGAATCAACTACAGATGAATCATATGTCTGCTGGTTCAGGACATCCTTAAGATCTATCATATCTCCTGTGGTAGCATCTAACATGATGAGCTGTATTGGATAATCCTTATCGAGGCTTCCATCCTCCATCTTGTCGCACTGTGCAAATACCCATACAGGGCTGTATGTGTACTTATCTCCATCCTTGAGCTTGTAGTATGTAAGTCTTACATCGTTGAACTCAATGGTGCTGTACTGTGTCTTGTTGTCTGTGTAATACTTATTTACAGCCTCTGGAAGCTTCTTGAGTGCATCTTCCCAGCTTATCAGATCAACATTGTCCTTCTTGTCTCCTGTTGCCCTGAAGGAATCTAGGCAATATGCTGAGATAAGTCCATTGTCATCAATGCCGAGCTGGAATGTCTCATCCATGGTGTCATACCACGTTTCATCACTTGTTGCGAGTGTGTCAAGGCCGTATACATTAGGTGTATATGGAGCCACGCCGTCCACAGAACGCTTATATGTTACCATGTAACCATTCTTCTCTGCGGCAACTGTGCTGTTTGATGCATCGCTGTAATCCCACAGCAGATCAAAATTACTTGTTTCTATGACATCTGAGATTCCACATGATGCAAGGAAATCTGTTCCCTTCTGCTCAGCATCTGCCGCACTGATGGAAGCTGTGTTTGCGGAAGCCTCCTCGTCAGAATATTCACTGCTGTAGCAGTATACACTTGTTGCGCCATCCTTAGGTCTGTACTGTATAAGCTGATCCGATGGATAGTAATCCAGTGAGAATCCGCCGCCTGTGGACATGTCATCGCCACTTCCATAGAATGTTACCATGAACTCGTTGTCCCCTACAGATCCGATGAATGTGTCTCCACTGTAGTCTCCGGCTCCCTCTCTCGTATCAGACGCTGTCTTGAGTTGATCCTTAAGTGACTTCATGTAATCCTCATAATAGCTCTTATCATCATCCGATGTAGCCTGATCCATCATGGACTGAAGTGAATCTATCTCTCTCTGTATATCCTCCTTGTACGGCTTATCCCAGTTATATACATATACACCTGCGCTCACGTCAAATATATTCTCGCACACACGCTTCTTGTAGTCATTGTCTACATTGTTAAGCTCATAGTAAAGCACTGACATCTTATCTGTGTCAGGCACCTCTATCTCTGTGGCATTTATGGATACATCTGTGAGACCTGTATCTGCATTGATGCCCTCAAGCTTGCCATTGTATGACTCTGGTACGTCGAGTCTTGATGCCAGCTTACCGCCACCACCGCCGTTCTCGTCGTCTCCCATGTTGTAATCCACCTTCTTCTTGCCACATCCTGTAAGCGCAGTTCCTGCCACAAGTGATGTCACCAAAAGCAGCGCCGCCGCTTTTTTGTAACCCGCTTTTCTCATATAAAATACCAACCTTTCCTTACTTAATTGAAGTAATTATAATATATTTTCCCCGCTGACACAACACCATCTGCTATCACTCTTTTGTGATGATGACCTTGCCGTCAACAACCTGAACCTTGACCTTATTGCTGTCGATTCCGGCAGCCGCCAGCATATCAGGGCTTATCTGTACACGATTTGCCTTATCGAGTATCGAGAACTCCTCATGTGAATCATCAGATGAGAAGCCGTCTGTCGTCAGCTCGTTCATTCTGTCCTTGTAAGATTCCTTCATGATCTTCTCTGTGCTAATCTTGCCGTCCGCAATCATAACCACACGTCCCACCTTATTTGCAAGGCTTATATCATGTGTAACTATGATTATCGTTATCCCGAGCTCTTCGTTCAGCTTTCTGAACAGATCCTGTATCATGTTGGATGTCTTGCTGTCCACGGCTCCCGTTGGCTCATCCGCAAGAAGTATCTTCGGATTATTTGCCAGGGCTATGGCTATGGCAACTCTCTGCTGCTCACCACCTGACATCTGAGATGGATATGAATTTATCTTGTCCTCAAGTCCCACTCTGCAGAGCAGATCATGGGCTCTTGCATACTTGTCTTCCTTGTTACTCTTGTCGAAGTACATAGGTACCTGAACATTCTCTATGGCTGTCATATATGGCAGAAGGTTTCTGGAGTTTTTCTGCCACACAAATCCTACAGTGTGCTTTCTGTACTCCACAAGCTCCTTATCCGTCATCGCAAACAGATCCTTGCCGTCGACATACAGCTTTCCGGCCGTAGGTCTCTCAAGTCCTCCGATCATATTGAGGAGTGTGGACTTTCCTGATCCCGACTTTCCGATGACCGCCATGAGCTCGCCGTATTTGATGTTGAGCTCCAGGCCCTGAAGAGCCATGACCTCCACATCGTCAGTCTTGTATATCTTGACAAGGCTGTCACACTCTATGATATTCTCCTCAGAACCAAGGCGTTCCCCGCCGGCTTCTTTATCTGTGCCAGCCTCAGGATCTGCTTCCACGTCTTTCCCGCTGTCAGTGCCCTCGTCTTCCTGAAGATCCATGCCGTACACGAACTCCTGCGTCTCCTGGCCATCCGTGTTCTCCATGTCCTGTGTCTCCACATCCGGTGCTATAGTTTCAGGCTCCACAGCATCGTTCTTCTTTTTTCTGAATAAATGCTTATCGCTCAACTATCTCACCATCCTCTATCTCATATACTACATCACCGAGCTCCATAAGCTTCGGATCATGTGTCGTCATGACTATCGTTATTCCTTCCTTGTACACCAGCTCCTGGAACAGCTTCATGACTGCAAGTCCCGAAGCCGTATCAAGGGCTCCTGTAGGCTCATCCGCAAATATTACCTTTGGCTTATGAGCCACCGCTCTGGCTATGGCAACTCTCTGCTGCTCACCACCTGACATCTGATTTGGGAAATGCGTCATTCTGGATGACAGTCCCACCAGATCGAGCACCTCTTTTATACGGGCATCCCTGTTGCCCTCATATTCCGCAAGTCTGAGTCCGAAATCGACGTTCTCATACGCACTCATAATCGGGATCAGGGCAACCGACTGGAATACAAATCCTATATTGTATCTTCTCAGCTTCTCCTTTTCCTTCTCGTTCATCTCGCTGTACACGTGGCCGCCGACTATCACTTCGCCCTCAGTAGGCTCATCCAACGCGCTCAGGATATTGAGCAGTGTCGTCTTACCCGATCCTGAACGACCTTTGAGTATAGTGAGCTTTCCAGCCGGGACTGTTATATCTATTCCCTTGAGTGCATAGAAATCTTCTCCGCTTCCAAGTCTGAAACAGCGTTTGATTCCATGTGCCTCTATCATAATTTCATCCATAGATTAATCCTCCCCCAGCTTTAATGCCTGTGTTATATTCATCTTCTTCAATATAGTTCTTATGACTACGAAACATACAACAAACATAAATACAACAACCGCTGTGAGCTTTATGATGTCGTAAGGATCCACAGCTATCGATATCGCTATGTTGTGTGATTCCGGCAGATAAACCACGGCAACCAGCTTGACGAAAAGCACCGTAGCCGCAGCACCGACTCCGTATCCCGCCAGACTGGCAAGTACCGAGCTGAATATCTGCTCATTTATGAGCATCTTGTTGATCTCACGCATGCTCATACCCATAGCTCTGTAGATACCAAACAGAAGTTCTCTCTGTTTGATGGATGTTATCCAGTATATCAGGAATCCCACCGTACAAAGTATGATCGCTATGATAAATGACAGTGAGAACAGACCATTTGTTATGAGCACCAGAGGTGACTCCTGCATCTCTGACACATCCTTATCCACACTCTCATACTGCACTATATTGACATCCTCATCACTGAGTGCCTGAAGTACATCCTTGTAGTCCACACCATCCTTGAGATGCATCCATACCTGGTATGGTGTCTGACTGAATGCACCAACAACATATGCATAGTTGGCAACTACGAGGTATCTCTCCACCTCCTGCATCTCTCCCTCGGAATCCTTCTCATACACATACTGTTGGAATCCCGGGAATGCATCCACTATGGCACATACCGTTCCGCTAGGAGATGCGATCTCCTCCTTCTCCTTGCTTGCAATAGGACTGTATCTCGCATAGTTTATTGAATCTCCAACCTTTATATTGTACTTCTTTGCAAGGTTTGATGAAATGATGACTCCATTCGACACTGTTGCAAGATCATTCAGGTAATTGTACCAGTGCTCCTTGTTGAGTCCGCTCTGCAGTCTGGCCGTCTCACCGAACTCCTTGGTGTTGATACCCATGAGTACGCTGCCCGCCAACTCCTCGCCGCCCGCTTTTATGACGGCATTGTCGTCGTATATGACTCTTGTCACCTTGTCACACAGGCTGTCCTCGAGCTTTGTAAATCTCTCAAAATCCTGCTCTGTGTAATACCAGTGGGTCTTCTTGTCTTTGTCTATGTATGTTCCTCTGGTCCACTGCTCCTGTACCACAAGATCCGTTCCCAGATTGTAATCTATTCGCTGTGTCTTGTTCTTATTTATGGTTCTTGCCATGTTCGAGTTGAACATACCCATGGCTATTGTCATTACAAGGAACACCGATATGAATCCCTGCTTCTTGACCGTACGTGTGATCTGCAGGAATGATGCATACACAGCCGGTGACCATCTCTTTCTTCCGATCCTGTATATCAGTCTTATCAGATATTTGATGAGTCTGAGCACCAGAAGTCCCACTGCAAATATAAAGAGTGAGGAGTTCAGGAAGATGACCGGATCAGGTCTTGAACCCGCAAGTATATCGAGTGCTATCGTCGATTTCTGCTTGTTGTAATTGTACAGAAGGTATATTGAAAGTGCCACAAGGATGACGTCCACAAAGAACTTCTCCCAGAATGGCTTGTAATTTACCTTTCCTATTCTGCTCTTCTGCTCCACTATGGAGTTCTTGGCATATTTGAACACCGGAAGTGTCACAAATAATATAGCTATAACAGCGGCAGCCAGACTGTATACTATCATCCACGGATCTACTCCATAGAAATGTGTATCCTTAAATCCAAACTGCAGGAACGAATCCGTGCTTGCTGCAAGCTTACACAGAAGATATCCTATAGGGATTCCTATCACTATGGCTATCGCCGACAGTATTGCCGACTGTCCAAGGTATATTCCGAGAACCTGCTTCGTGCTGGTACCACGGCTCTTGAGCATGGCGATCTCTCCATCCTCCATCTCAAGTATCTGACTTGATACCATGTAAATGAATGCCAGAAGCAGAACCAGTATTGGGAGCTCCAGAACCCATATGATTATACCGATGGTTCTTGCATCGCCTTTATAATCTATGAGCACACTGCTGAAATTCTGCTCAAAATATTTATCTGACTTCTCAAATGACTGGAGATAATACAGCGTGTCCATGGCATTCTTGTGTGTTATCTGTGAGTAGTCAAGCATGACGTGATCCACGTAGTATATTGTGAGGAAGCCGTACTTGCCTATCATGTCGTTGAAGTCATCCTTCTTCACATATACCTCGCTGTCGAGATCTGCAAGCTGGTCATACCAGAAGCTGTCTGAGTAATCCTTCTCCTCAAATACACCTACGATCTGATACTTCATAGGATTGCCCTGTGAGTCAACGGCATCGCTGAGTCCGGTATCTATGCTGAATACCTCTCCAACGACAAGGCCGTATTTGTCAAGGTTTCTCTGTGAGATGATACAAGGATACACACCATCCTCTGTCTTGGCATCCTCGAGTGACGTTCCATATGTTATGTTCACATGATCCTCTATCTGTGGCATATATGTCATGTTGAAGCTGGTCCTGTGATTCAGGTTGCTCTGGGTGTACCCCGCCTGAAGTGACAGGCTGGTCTGCTTCTGCAGAGCATCTATCTCCATGTAGTAGTTCCACATGTCCTCATATTTGCCGATCCTGCCAAGCACTGCATCGGCATCGGCATAATCGTCTACCGCGCATGAGCCTGATCTGCCGATAGTTGCCGGATACTTGTTCTGCTCTACCATCGCCGCGCCAAACTTGGACGACATGAGCATATCCAGCGCTCCGTTTTTGAACATTGGGTTGCACGATGCAACAGCCACCAGCAATATGATTCCAAGCAGGAGACATGCATTTAACCACTTCTTGTTCAATAATTTATGTGATAAAAATTTAAACATTATATCTCCTCTCTGCTACTCTGCTGCCGCCGCATCTCCGCCAGATGAATCCGATCCGCCATCCGACTGGCTGTCTGCGCCTGACTTTGAATTATCGGAACCATCTGATGAACTCGATGAGCCACCGGTGGATGTTGCTCCTGATTCCTTAGCTATGACATCGCCCTCTGAAAGACCTGACAGTATAACCGTCTTGGTCTTGTCTGCCTCGCCGAGAGTGACATACTGCTTTATGATCTCATCATCCTTGATGAGCCATACATAGTCATACTCATTTGAATTGTTCTTGCTCGTCTCATGATAGATCATGTTGTTAGGTATCATGACCACGTTCTCATAGGACTTTGTCGGGTAGCTGACCTGATATGACTTCGGCTTCTTGTAAAAGCTTGCATCATCAACCTTTATATAATACTTCAGTTCATCACTGCCTGAACACTTGGTTACGTGAACCCCACCCTCTGAATCAGTACTTATATATGACTTGGAGCTGTCTCCGGTGCTTCCGACACACACTCCGCTTATCTTCTTACCGCTGTTGTTCTTATTTGATATTGAAACCTTCTGGTTTACAGCAAGTTTTCCCTCTGATATGGATATCGCCAGGATCACATTGTCGTTGCTTCCGACTGTGAGTACATTTGCACCTTCCTTGACAGCCACATCAGTCTTCGCGCCAACCGAGAGGACTGTTCCCGCCTGGTCAGCGTAGACAGTTATCTTTCCGCTTCCATCATTGTTCTTGTTGAGCTTTTCTCTCTGTGCGTTTAAGCTCTTGATGGTTGCATTGTGTGTATATATCCTAAGATCCTTGTTGTATGTAACAACATTTCTCTGGCACACGAGCTGCTCCGCCATGTAGAGAGTGTTCTCTGCATCCGTCGGCGTTGCCACCTTACCCTTCTGGTATCTCGTGATCTCATTTGTAAGCTCATTTATCTGATCATCAAAATCCTTGAGATCCGAACTATAAGTCTGGTTCTCCTCGCTGATCTGGTTATCTATATCCTTGACCGCCGCTGTTCCGCCGCCACTGTCAATGACAAACAGCACATCCCCCTTCTTAACCTTCTGGCCCTTCTTGACGTTGAGTGACGTGAAACGTCCATCGCATGGTGCAGTGTAGCTGACACTGTTGAGGTCCTCCACCGAGAACGAATCGCTCTTCACCGTTGCTGTCTTCGTATATGAATCGAGTGCCACCGTGTATTCTGTGTAATCACTAGGCATGACCGCATCTGAAGCGTAGTAGATAAGATCTCCTTCCTTGAGTCCGCTGACTACCTCTGTGTAGTTATTGTCGCTGGCACCGGTCTCTATATCCCTGCGCTCCTTCTCACTGGAATCTGTCTTGACATATACAAATTTCTGGTTGTTCTCCTCGTATATGGAATCATTTCCCACTGTGAGTACGTCCTTTGCATCGGATGTACTGAAATACAGTGACACCGTGTTGCCCACGCTGAGGATCTTATCTGCATCCTTCACACCCTTGAGCTTAAATCTTGTGTATGGAAGACTTGACTTGCTCTGTGCCACAGCTATCTCCTGATTGGTGTAGTTGTATGGCACTATGTCATACTGCTTTCCATTTATCACAGTGTACATGTTCTTATACATGCTGTATGTATTCTTCTTGAAGCTCTCACCGGTTATCTCTATATATGGATCACTGTAATCTGAAACCACGACCACGTTCTCACCGCCGCCGACAGTATTCTCACTGCCGCTTATCTTCTTGGCGTATGTTACCGTGCCCGGACGGTCTGCCTTGAGCGTTCCGCTCTGCTTGACCTTGTCCTCATCCTCGTCCTGCTGTGTGAGCTTTTTCTGCTCATACTCATATAAAAGATTATCGTACCTGTTGTTCTCCTCATTTATGGCTTTTTCTGTTCTGGCCTCTGCAGCGCCCTTTGAATCACCGATCTCTTCGCACGCCTTTATCTTCCAGTCCAACTCAGCCTGATTCTGCTCATATATCTTCTGCTTGATCTCATGTGAATACTTCTTCACATCCTGGGAATCAGCTCCAGAGCTGTCGTCCCCATCCATCGATGTTGAAGAATCATCCACTATTGAGCCTGAATCTGTATCACTGCCATCGTCTCCCGATGCTGTGGATGCATTGCTGTCGGTCTCTGCAAGAACCGTGTCCTTCTTGACCTCATCGCCCACATTCACATACACCTTTGACAGAGTCACAGATGTGTCATAGTAATAACAATAGTCAGTTGGGACTATCGTTCCGGTCTTGATGACCTTTTTGCCTATATCTCCATATGTGACCGGTCTGTATGCCTCGTTTGTACTTACAGGTTCAACGAGCTCAGGAACCTTCTCGCTGTTCTCCTTGCCACAGCCCGCCATTCCTCCTGCCATGACAAATGACATTACCAGGCATGCTATTCTGGCGGTCATATTCTTTTTTGTCCGTGTGCTGCCTTTATGCATAATATTCTGTCTCATCAATTTATCACCACCTGCTCTCCGGCCTTCAGTCCTGATTTGATAACTGTATAATCATCCACCGTATCTCCAACGGTAACTTCTACCGCATTCCTGTATCCGTCCTCATTTACAGTGTACACATACTTCTTCTCACCCGAGCCGTCAAACACAGCCTTTTTATTCACATATACAACGTTCTTTACAACCGGCTTATCTATGACCATCTTGAGGGTATCCGCTTCGGTCACTCCGGTCATATCACTGACAGGCTGAAATGTAAGTTTCTGCATCTCCTCTCCGGTGGCAGAGCTTGTATACTTCTCACACTTCGTGAGCTTCAGTGTAAATGTTGCCTCCTGAAAATCAGCATCGTAGGTCTGCCCCTCCTTGAATTCGTATGAATCCGCAGTCTCTGATACATAATCAGACGAACCCGAATCCACCGTTATGAGCGTATCACCCGCTGTGACATATCCATACTGCAGATCTGAGTTGACATAAGTCACTGTTCCGTTCTTGTCTGCAATGACCTGATACTCCTTCATTCTCTCGTTCTGCTCTTTGATGTATGTATCCGCCAGATCCATATCCTCCTTCGCCGCGGATATGTCACTGGAGTAATCCTGGCTGCTGTCTATGCTCGCCAGCCTGTTGTAATGGTCTATAAGAAGCTGATCCCGCTCCTTCTGATCCGTATACTGATCTATGGTCTTCTGGATATCCTTGGCCTCAAACTGAATCATCACATCGCCTTTGGCCACCTTATCGCCCTCTTTTACCTTGACCTCCTGAACCTTGTAGTCAGACTGCTGTATCGAGTAATCATTGCTGCTGTAACCATCAGGCTTGAGCTCCAATGTCAATGAGGACTGGATATCTCCGCTCTTAACCTGATCCGTATTGAATTCCACCTTGCTATACGGCTCTATATTTATTCTGGAACTTCCTGTCTGTCCACCGGTACTGCCTCCACAGCCAACCAGCGACACGGACATCAGACCGGCAATCGCTGCCGCCAGAACCTTCTTATTGAATATCGCTTTTGACACGCTCTATTCCTCCTGTTTTTATGAATATATTTGATTCTACCCCCTGTCAGCCCATATATCAAGGAAATCTCCCGGGAGTTAATATTAGTTAAAAAAAAGAGAAAGCTTATGTTTTAAGCTTTCTCTAGAAATAAAAAATGCGGGAGATGGGACTTGAACCCACACGCCGTTTCCAGCACTAGATCCTTAGTCTAGCCTGTCTGCCAATTCCAGCACTCCCGCATATTCTATATGTAATTGATAACCGCCCATTCTCTCACATCCGAAATTCCATAGGACTTTCAAAATAAAAATGCGGGAGATGGGACTTGAACCCACACGCCGTTTCCAGCACTAGATCCTTAGTCTAGCCTGTCTGCCAATTCCAGCACTCCCGCATATTTATGTGATGTCGACTTCTGTGCTCGTCACCAACGAATAAGATAATACCATCTATCGAATACAAAGTCAACAACTTTTTTCAGATTTTTATCATATTAGTGAGCTTTCTGTCCACATCCTTCATAAGGTACTCCTTGAACGCTGTGTAATACTCATGTGTGAACTGTGTATACAGGAACTTATTCCAAAGATTACTGCAGTATGTACTGTCAAAATCATAATATGAATCAGTATATACCAGACCATTGCTGAACCTGGTCACATCCAGATACGGTTCCTTTCCTGCATAGTTAAGTCTCATAACGAGGTTCTTCTGCTCACTACAGCAAGCAAAAGTCTCAAGAAACATCTTCATCTGATCCTTTGTTATTCTCTCTACGAACATATGTGCCTCCTACTCTGTGTCTTTACTCTCATTGGTCATCCCCCTAACCTCTATAATTATAGCATACGCCTCCGAATTATAAAACCTTTTCGCGCAACAAAAGAACCGGATGTGTAAGTTTATACCACATCCGGTTCTTTTTACTTATATATAGAAGATTCTATATTCTATATTATGATAACTGTGCCTTTGCAACCTCAACAAGCTTTGCAAATCCCTCAGCATCGCTGATAGCCATCTCTGAGAGCATCTTTCTGTTGATGTCAACACCTGCCAGCTTAAGACCATGCATAAGCTTGCTGTATGAGATGTCATTCATTCTTGCTGCTGCGTTGATACGAGCGATCCAGAGCTGTCTGAACTGTCTCTTTCTCTGCTTTCTGCCAGCGTATGAAGATGTAAGTGCTCTCATAACTGACTGCTTTGCTACTCTATACTGCTTGCTTCTTGCTCCTCTGTAGCCCTTTGCAAGCTTTAATACCTTATTGTGCTTCTGCTTTGCGTTCATTCCGCCTTTAACTCTTGCCATTGGTTTTCTTCCTCCTGATCTATTAGATATAAGGTAATATCTTCTTCATTACCTTCTCGTTTGTTGCGTCTGTCATTGTAGCCTTTCTAAGATTTCTCTTTCTCTTAGTGGTCTTCTTTGTTAAGATATGACTCTTATAAGCTTTAGATCTCTTTAAACCGCCGTTAGCTGTTTTCTTGAAACGCTTAGCTGCTGCTCTTTTTGTCTTTAATTTAGCCATTTTACTTACTTCCTCCTTGAATTATATGTCTATAATAATTTAACGCTTTTGTGTTAAAAACATTATCATGCTTCTTCCTTCAAACTTAGCAGGCTTATCGATAACTGCTATCTCTGCAAGCTTCTCAGCAAAGTTGTCAAGAATAACCTTTGACTGCTCTACATGCGCAAGCTCTCTTCCCCTGAATCGCAGTGTAACCTTAACCTTATCGCCATGCTCAAGGAACTTTCTTGCCTGATTGATCTTGGTATTAAGGTCATTCGCATCGATGTTCGGTGAAAGTCTGACTTCCTTGACTTCCATGGTCTTCTGCTTCTTCTTGGCCTCTTTCTCTTTTCTGGCCTGCTCATAACGATACTTACCATAGTCAACTATCTTGCACACCGGTGGCTGTGCCTTAGGTGCTATCTTCACAAGATCAAGTCCTGCATCCTGAGCCATCTTGTATGCATCCCTGGATGACATTATTCCAACAAGCTGACCATCTTCTCCGATGAGTCGTACCTCTCTGTCTCTAATCTGTTCGTTGATCATTAAATCGCTAATGACTCTCTACCTCCACACTTTTAAAATTCAATTCTCTGACATAAGAAAAGTGGATAGAACCATCTATCCACTTTCTTAATACAAAGCATATTCAAACTCAGGAAAACCCTGTAAATCTTCTAAGCTAAATATTAACCCGAGTCATGTCAGACCATGCTGAGGTGAGAGTGGATACTCTGCTTCTATGTTCACTGTTTCACACAGCAATGGTAGAATACCACATCGCCAGCCGTGTGTCAACTGTTATTTTTCTTTTGTCGATATGCCTCTGTGCTGCCTTTATATCACTCATTATCGCCGTGGGATTCAACCGGGATGAACACCCTGTCATTGTCCTCTTCCTTCACCGGCTTCTGACTCTCCTGCGCAAGCTTCACAAAATACATCTGTGAATCAAGCTTTGCCTTGCCCCTGAGATCCTGCTTCGCATATGAGCCGTCAGGCTGCATGATGTGAGCCTTGAGTGTATCCTCAAGCTGTATCTTAAGGATATTCTTTATCTTCTTCTTAAGCTCCGGATCCTCTACAGGGAACGTTATCTCAACTCGCTTGTCCAGATTTCTAGGCATCCAGTCCGCACTTCCCATGTATATATCCTCAAATCCGTCATTATAGAAATAGAATATTCTCGAGTGCTCAAGATAATTTCCAACTATGGATCTTACTGATATATTATCTGAAAGTCCCGGAACTCCTGCCTTGATACAGCATATTCCCCTGACGATGAGTTCGATCTTTACGCCTGCCTTTGAGGCATCGTAGAGCGCATTCATGATCACCGGATCACAGAGACTGTTCATCTTGGCAACTATCCTTGCCTTTTTGCCCTGTCTCGCATTCTCTGCCTCACGGCCTATCAGCATGAGGAATTTGTCCTTCAGCCAGATCGGGGCAACTGCAAGCTTGTTCCACTTCTTCGGCTCTGAATATCCTGACAGCATGTTGAACACCGCCGTCGCGTCCTCTCCTATGGCATCACTGCAGGTGAGAAGTCCCATGTCAGTGTAAAGCTTTGCGGTCTGATCATTGTAATTTCCTGTTCCCAGATGCACATATCTTCTAATTCCGTCCTCCTCGCGTCTGACAACCAGTGCGATCTTGGAATGTGTCTTAAGACCCACAAGGCCATAGATAACATGACAGCCCGCCTGCTCCAGCTTCTTGGCCCACGCTATATTGTTCTCCTCGTCAAATCTTGCCTTGAGCTCGACGAGAACAGTTACCTGCTTGCCATTTTCGGCAGCCTGTGCAAGTGCCGCGATGATAGGTGAATTGCCGCTGACACGGTAAAGTGTCTGCTTGATCGCCAGGACATCAGGATCATTTGCCGCCTGTTTTATGAACTCTATGACCGGTGTGAACTCATAATATGGATGGAACAGAAGGATGTCTCCCTTCTTTATCCTGTCAAATATATGGCTGTAATCGCCCATTCCAGGTACAGGCTGCGGTTTGTACTTAGGATACTTCAGATGGTCAAAACCATCTATGCCGTTCACCTTCATGAGGAATGTGAGATCCAGAGGTCCGTTGATCTTGTATACGACCTCGTCATCGACTCCGAGATGCTTCTTGAGCTCCTTAAGGAGCTTCTTGTCCATGGCCTCGTCCACCTCAAGTCTTATGACCTCGCCCCACTGTCTCTGCTTGAGCTGCTTCTCGATCTCCTTCAGCAGATCTGCGGTCTCCTCCTCATCTATGGAGAAGTCTGCATTTCTCATGATACGGTATGGATATGCACACACTATGTCGTAGTTCAGGAACAGCTTGTCAAGGTTCTTCTCGATAACCTCCTCCAGAAGAATTATCTCGGTAACGCCCTTCTCCTCAGAAGGAAGTCTCACGATCCTTGGAAGTACAGATGGAACCTGGACGGTCGCTATATCCGTCACGTCCTTTTTCTTATCGTATATGAGTGCACCTATATTCAGTGATTTATTGCGCACCAGCGGGAATGGTCTGGACGAGTCCACCGCCATAGGTGTGAGTACCGGGTATACATCCTTCTCAAAGTATTTGTCCACATACTTTGCCTGCTTTGGAGTGAGATCCTCATGGTGTCTCACAAGCTTCAATCCGTTCTGGGCAAGCTGAGGGATGAGGGATCTGTTCAGTGTCTGATACTGGTTCTTCATGAACTCTTTGGTGCTGGCATGGAGTGCGTCAAGCTGCTCCCGCGCCGTCATTCCGGCTATATCCTTCTTGGTGTATCCGGCATGCACCATATCCGTGAGTGATGCTATTCTTACCATGAAGAACTCATCCAGATTGGATGCCGTTATACTCAGGAACTTTATTCTCTCAAACAGAGGAATGGTCCTGTCCTTCGCCTCGGACAGACATCTCTTGTCAAATTCAAGCCAACTGAGCTCTCTGTTATAAAATATCGGATTCTTATCTGCCATCCTTTACAACCCCCTTTTCTGTTTTAACACAGGCTTCACTCCAAAGACCTTTCTGAACAGTTCAGTCTTGGTCTTGAACACCCCTGCCTCAAGCGTAATATCATTCAGTGTATCTACCGTCATCGTGAGCACGTAGTCCTTGAAGCTGAACTTCATATCACTTATCTTCTGCCTGTGGCTCTTGTCAAGGACATCCGCAAGTCTCAGTATGGATGCCAGCTTGGCGACCTTCATGTAATCCGCAGTCATCAGCGATACCTGTGCCTTTGTCTGTGAAGGGAGATAATACTCGTTGAACTTCACGATATTTGCAATCTCCTCCCTCTCCTTGTGGGACAGTCCAAGTATCTCCGTGGACATGATTATGTGATAGGACATCATGGTGCCCTCGTTCATATTTACAAATTTGCCACAACTGTGGAGCATGGCTGCGATCTGAAGCTGCAGTCTCTCTCTCCTTCCGAGTCCGTGGACGCTCTTGAAGGAATCAAATATATCCAGTGCGTTCTGCGTCACATTCTGTGTGTGCTTCCTGTTGACCTTATACTTCTTGGCTATGCTGTTTGCCGATGCAATGATATCCTCGTCGAAATTCTTATTCAGCAGAAGCGTTCCGTTCTTATCCATATAATCGGCAACTATTCCGTCACAGAACGTAACATCCGGCGTGATGATATCCTCCGCCCTTGAGTTGTCGAGGAATGACTGGTAAATGATCGCCATCGGAAGCATCAGTGTCGCCCTCTCGTATGGCACACCGTATTTTTCTGAAAGGACCTCCGGGGTGGTCTCAACTACCTTGTGATAAAGCACGCGGAACTGATCTCTTGTGATCTTGTCTGTGATATTCAGCTCCGGTCCGACCTTCTTCAGATTTGCGATTCCGTCTCCTATGGCTATTATGCTCTTGATGTCCTTATCGTTTATAAAGAGGTTCCTGAACTCCTCTATGAAGTTCGATACGAACTCCTCCATGATATTCTCCAGAGCCACCGTGTCTGCGCCGTATTTTGCCAGATAATCCCTTATTCTCACGGCTCCTATAGGAAGGTTCTGTGTCTGGATCAGATTCTGCTTGTCAAATATAGATATCTGAAGACTTCCCGCTCCTATGTCCAGAAGCGCCCTGTTCTTCGTGTCGGCATCCTCAAACTTTGACTTTGCCGCATACGCCTTGTAGTTCATGAATCTCTGCTCCGAGTTGCTGAGCACTGCGACGTCGATGCCTGTGTGCTGCTTTATCCTCTCAAGGACCATGACTGAATTCTCCGCCTCACGCACAGCGGACGATGCATACGCCTTGTATTCACGCACATCGTATTCCCTCATCTTCCTGCGGAATTTGTTGAGGATCTCACATACCTTCATTATGGAATCCTCGGTTATCCTGCCACTGTTGTAGGTATCACTTCCGAGCTCAACTGTGCTGTTGACGTAATCGATCTCCCTCGCCCCTTTTTTGGGAGTTATCTCATACACCTTCATTGACAGCTCGTTAGAACCTACATCGATGGCTGCAAATACCTTACTTGCCATATCTACCCCACCTTTCATGTTACTTATCAGTATGTTCCAATTATCTTGAAATCCATAGAATCCTTATTTATATGATCCAGCGCATCTATCGTCGCCGGATCCATGAGACTTCCCTCAAGAGTTATGAAGAATGAATATTCCCATTTTCTTCCCCTGAGAGGCCTCGACTCAATGCTTGTCATATTGAGCCCGTTATGTTTTATATGTCCAAGTATACTGTAAAGGGTTCCACTCTCATGTGGCAGTGCAAAGCATACGGATATATTTCCCGCACTCTTCACATACTCCTTTTTCTTTGACAGTATGATAAATCTCGTTGTGTTGTTCTCATTGTTGACTATATCGTCCTTGAGTATCTCAAGTCCGTATATATCTGCGGCAAGAGCGCTCGCTATGGCAGCCTGAGTAATATCACCTTCATCCCTGACCTTCACCGCACCCACTGCAGTGTTCGCAACCGGGCACTGTGCGTATCCGGCTCTGTTTAGGAATTCACTGCACTGCAGAAGCCCCTGCGGATGGGAATATACAGTCTGTATATCAGAAAGCTTTGAGCCCGGAACTCCCATGAGCATATGTGCCACCTTGACCTCGTCTCCGCCCACGATGGTCAGGCCGCTGCTGCCAACCATATCATATATACCACTCACAAATCCGGCAGAGGAATTCTCTATAGGCAGGACTCCGTAATCAGCCTTGCCGCTCTTCACCGTCTCTATGACATCCTCAAATTTTGCAACATTTACATTCTTTATATCCTTGCCAAAATAGTCATGCATAGCCTGATGACTGTAAGCCCCCGGAACACCCTGGTATACAACCACCGTGTCTTTATCGACCTTCAGATGATCCACGGGCACAAACCCGCTCACCACATCAGAGCTTATATGTGCCAGCGCAATATCTCTGCCCTCAACACACGCTCTGTCGATAAGCTCATTCTTTCTGGTGATAAGCTGCTGTATCTGCTCCTCCAGACTGTTTATCTCTTCCAATGTATTCATTCTATCTATCCTTCCACTTGAAGTGTCAAATTTGTCACTGTTTGTCCAGCCCGGCACGAAGCTCGGATATCGTCTTGCCAAGCAGCGGGTGCCTCTTGTATCCCGCTATCATGGACAACGGTTCAAGTACAAACTCTCTCTTGTGCATCTCCACGTGTGGTATGTGAAGATCCTCACTGTCATACACGACATCATCATAAAGCAGGATATCGATATCCAGAGTTCTCGGTCCCCAGTGGATCAGCCTCTCTCTTCCCGCCGCTTTCTCTATTCCATTCACCAGTCTCAGCAGTTCCTCAGGAGTCCTGAGCGTCTCTATCTCCAGACAGCCGTTCAGAAAATCGTCCTGCTCAACGCCGCCATACGGCTCGGTCTCTATAAAATCTGATACTCTTGTCACCTTGGTGTATTTATCCTTGTTCAGCTCATCTATGGCCATGTCCAGATATGATTCCCTGTCGCCGATATTTGACCCAAGTCCAAGATATGCTGTGTGCTTTTTTCTGCTTATGGACACGGACACTGTATCTACATGTACCATGACCGGAGCCCACGGCTTCTTCACCGTCACATTTACCCCTCTCACATCATCGTAAGTGAGAAGTATCATGTCTGCTATCTCCTCAGCCACAGTCTCTATCAATTTATAATTTCTGTTCTTCATGACCTTCTGTATGCCATCGCACACGCTGCCATAGTTCACAGATTTTCTTATATCATCACTTCTGCCGGCCTCCTGGGTCGACACCTGCATGGATACGTCCACCACGAACTTCTGTCCAAGGACATTCTCCTCCCTGTACACTCCGTGATGTGCAAATACCTCAAGTCCTTTTATATTGATACTGTCCATACCGCACCTCCGCTATATGTTATCTGGCACTCAGCATCGCATGCGTCATCTTGAGTGCTCTGTAGTTGCTCTTCACATCGTGTACTCTGAAGAAATCGCAGCCCTTCACAAGCCCAAGCACTGATGTGGCAACTGTTCCCTCCTCGCGCTCGGTCACCGGAAGATCAAGTGTAAGTCCTATCATCGACTTTCTCGACGTTCCGAGGAGTATCGGGAGATCCCATTTGTGGAGCAGCTCCAGATTGTTCATGAGGAGCAGATTCTGATGCAGATCCTTTGCAAATCCTATTCCCGGATCCACCATGATCTTGTCCCTGTCTATGCCTGCTGCCAGAGCCATGTTAACCGACTCATCCAGATCTGATACAACATCAGCCAGATAGTCTGTGTAATCTGTGTTCTCCCTGTTGTGCATAAGACAGCACGCCTTGTCGTACTTCGCTATGACAGCCGCCATCTTCTCATCGTACTTCAGTCCCCATATATCGTTTATGAGATCTGCACCTGCATGTATACCCGCCTCAGCCACCGCAGACTTGTATGTGTCGAGTGATACTGCCACGTCGAAATCTCTCTTTATCGCCTCTATGATCGGTGCGGTCCTATCTATCTCCTCCTCATCCGATATCTTTGTATATCCAGGTCTTGTGGACTCACCGCCAACATCTATTATCACAGCACCCTCAGTTATCATCTTCTCTGTGGTAAACAGAGCTGTGTCCATGGTGTTATGCTGTCCTCCATCCGAAAATGAATCCGGGGTCACATTCAGTATCCCCATCACATAAGGTTCTTTTCCACTCTCAAATGTCTTGTTTCCTATTATCATCCTTTTATCCTCCAGATATAAAATATCCGCACATGACGTGCGATCCCTTGGTACTTCCCTTAATATTTTATCCCTGTATTGCGTGCACTCTCCAGCCAGTAACACTGGTCTGATGCCTTGCAGTCAAAACAGTTTCGAGACAGCTTATCCGCATTATACAACACATATGCCAGTCCTTCCCGCTCTGCACCGTCTGTATTGTGTGAGCCTATGGCATCACATATCTGCTCATTCTCCTGCGTGGAAAATCCGCACTGCTCCAGTATCCTGCCCGCATACTCAACACTCAGCTCATGATGCTTCCTGCCGGTGTCATCAGGATCTGCCCGTCCCACATCGTGAAGAAGTGCCGCGGCATATATGATCTCCCTGTCTATCGCATATCCCTGTTCGATATTCATTATATACGCTATCCTGGCAACATCCAGGCAGTGCTCAAGTCCATGCCGGCAGAATATCCTGTCGGTCTCCTTGTTCCGCACAGTCTCCATGAGACGTCTGTATTCATCGTTGTATATGATCCTGTCCACTCTGTCCATCTCTGTCTGCATCAGCTTTCTATATATCCTCCATGTTCCGCACGGTCTATGATCGGCCCAATAAATGACAGTGAGCCAAATACCATCACCACCGGATCCTGTCTGTCATCAGCCAGCGTCATCGCCTGCCTCACGGCATCGTCCACATCTTCCTGCTCATAGACTTCATCTATATATGTCCCTGCCAGCCTTTTCAGCTCATGCCTTGAAAGTGCTCTCGGGTTATCCGGCTCAACTGCTATGAACGCAGAAGCCCCCGGCATCATGATCCTGAGCATCTGCTCATAGTCTTTGTCCTTGAACACCCCACATATATATATGAGGTCTCTTCCGGCAAAATACTCATCTATGTTCTGTCTAAGTGCTCTCCAGCCTCCCGGATTGTGCGCGCCGTCCACATACATGAGAGGTTTGTCCATAAGCTTCTGGAATCTTCCCTTCCAGAACGTCGCTTTAAGTCCTCTCCTTATGTCATCCTCAGTCAGCTCATATCCAAGCCTCATGAGAACATGTGCGGTCGCAGCCGCTGTGGCACTGTTATATATCTGATATATGCCCGGGACCTGAAGTTCGTATCTCTGTCCGCCATATATATATTCACTTCCATCAACAGACTCTCCGCATATCTCTATATCCTTCTCCCTGATAAGTACCGCCAAGTCCGATATATTATTCTGCTCACATGCCATATCCCACATATCCTCAAGCTCTGAGGCAAGCGGGTACGCCACACATGGGCAGTTCTTTTTCAATATTCCAAGCTTCTGTCTGTATATATCCCTCAGGGTGTTCCCGAGAAAATGCATGTGATCCATGCTTATACTTGCTATTATCGTACAGACCGGATGACTGCACACATTTGTGGCATCCTCCAGTCCTCCCATTCCGGTCTCAAGCAACAGGAAATCGACCTTTTTGTCGCAGAAATAACAGAACGCCACCGCTGTCTCCGTCTCAAACGATGTGGGCCTTCCCCAGCCGTCCGACACCATGTCATCCGCTGCATCTTTCACCGTCTCAAGATATACGGCAAAATCCTCCTCAGACATATATTCCTTATCTATCTGAAATCTCTCAAGATATGTAAATATCGTCGGAGATATATATCTTCCCACACTGTATCCTGCACTCTCAAGTATCTCGTCCAGAAATGCGCATATTGAACCTTTGCCATTTGTTCCTGCTATATGTATAACCGGGACTGCGTCCTGCGGATCGCCCAGCCTTCTCAGCAGCTCCTTTATACTGTCAAGCCCCAGAACGCTTCCCATGGTGTCCGTATATTCTATATAACTTCTTGCCTCTTCATAAGTCATGGCATATATCCGTCCCTTCTCATCTGTGCCTGATAAGTGGTGCATTCTCATCTATAGGCAGCAGCTCATACCCGTCATCCCGGAGTCTTTCAATGAGCATCGGCAGTGATTCCACCGTGGTGTGCCTCGACTCAAGATCATGCATCAATATGACCACATCGTCGTGCTGCAGTGCATCCTTCATGATATTGTCGACAAGCTGCTCCGGCGTGTAGCTGCCACACACGGCATCATTGTTCAGCGCATTCCAATCATAATATATAAGCCCCTCGGCATTCACATAGTCTATCAGGGTGTTCATATCCACTCTGGATACCGTATTTGAACTGCCGCCCGGGAATCTGTAATATACACAATTTACACCTGTTACATCATACAATAAATTTCGCAATTCCTCAATATCTTCGGAGAAATCAGCAAGGCTTCCATATATTTTATCGTAATCATGGGTGTACGAATGAAGCCCCAGTGTATGTCCCCTATCCACTATATCCCGGTAGGCATCATAATAGCTCTTGTCGCGCCCCACGACAAAAAATGTTGCCTTCACATCGTATTTATCAAGGATATCCAGTATCTCCACTGTGTTCCCGGATGGCCCATCGTCAAATGTGAGATACGCCCTCTTCGTTATCTCCGGCTCCGCATCAGACTCCGTTTCGTCCTTCTCCGGCTGCATCTCCCCGGTATCATTTGCCCCATCCACCTCCGATGGTGTGCTCTCATCCGCCCCCAGGACATTTGCCTGCTGCCTGACCGGCCCTCCGGCAGTATAAAAGCCCCACCTCGACTGGCTGATTATGTAATAACAGCAGAAAATTATGGCAAGAAATATGGCAACCGCCAGCATAATATACTGCCATCTGTCAGTCACCTCCTGCACATTGTCAATTTTTTTCAAATGATCCTCGCCGCCTATAGCATTTTTTCTATTATATTATTTTTTATTTTTAATTATGTGTCTATTTTTTATGCCATGAATATTTCTCAGATATACGGAGAATATAAATAGCAAATATTAAAAAAAGGAGAACATGTACAATGAAAAAATACTTTTTACTTGTGATGTGTATGACACTCACCATGATCCTCTTCTGTGGTTGTGGCAATTCAAACGGTGCTTCAAGCACTGGCTCATCTTCAGCAGCCAGCACCCAGACAACATCTGAGGCTCAGAATGGTAACAGCTCTGAAGGAAACAGCACCGACTCATCTGACAAAGGCGTTGTAGGCGGAGCAGCCGACGCTGTAAAGGATGTCGCTGACGGCGTGGCCGACGGTGTAAAGGATGTCGCTGACGGCGTGGGAAACACCGTGTCAGGCATCTTCGGTTCATTCGATGATGCCCAGGACTGGTTCATGGATCAGCTTCCCGCAGGTGACGGAAGATTCGAGGTTGCCAACAGTGACAAGGATCTCACAGAATTTTCCGGTGGAAAAACAGGCTACCACATCGAGCTCCACGACAACAATAAAGAGGGCGACACCAAGGTCGGTGATTTCTATATCGACTCCAGCGATGGCAAGGTGTACAGATCCGATGAGCACGGGAAGACATTTGCAGAGTATGATTTCTCTGATTATAAATAGATGAAATATCCCGCATGAAAAAACAAGCGGCACGGAGGTATCTAAAAACCTCCATGCCGCTTTATTCTATGTTCTTATTCTGCCACATCCGCTGCATCATCAGCTTCAGTAACAGTCACTTGTTCGTCTTCACCCTTATTGTCTGAGCTCAGCATCTCTCCTGTGAGCGGATTGATCTTGACTCCCATCTCCGACGCAATGAGATTGTACATGTCAAACTCTCTGTCTCTGGCAGCCTTCTTTCTGGCCTTTACGCCCCTGGATCTGACCAGCTCCACTATTCCGAATCCGATCATCAGTATGCCGAAGAATATGAAGCCCGCCATATTTTTTGAAAAAAATGCATGAGCCACACTTATTGCGCCTATTCCGATCATCACGATACCCATAACGAAATTGAACATATATGCTTTACCGCCTTTCACCAATCATCTGTTTACAAACGCATCTATGCCCGCCTTCTCGAGCATTCTGTCGTATTGCTCATACATATACTGGACACTGTTCTCAAGAAGATGATAGTGCATTATATATGGAACAAGCAGCACCATGAATGCAAGTGCAAGTATCAGCAGCGATATATTGGCCGTCACTACAAATGTTATACATGTTGCAACCGTCAATACGGCAAACAATACCAGCACTATGAGGTGGATAAGTCTCTCATGCATGAAAAATCCTACCTGCGTGAGATGTCTCTCTGCCTCCCGTGCAAAGTCCACATCATTCCTCTTTAAAAGCTCATCAATATATGCTATATACCGGCGTATCCTCTTTGCCATCTGCCGCATCTTCCTTTCCTGATCCCTGCCGAACCGTCAGGCTAGTTCATCACCTTGTTCATAAAGTGCTCCCACTGTGCGATCACCTTATCATAGTAAAAACTCAGAACATAGGATTCCTCATCCACATCTATTATCATCTGATAGCATTTTCTGTCAGCATTCTCCGAAGACTTGAGCATCTCCTTTGGCTGGCCCGAATAAAATACAACCTTGCCCTCAAAGCTCTTCAGCACATCCTCATAGTCCGCCCTGTCCACAGGCTTATCCGGTACTGACTCCTGGAGGACATCGTTCGCATCGTAATACTTATGACCCTCGAGCAGAAGTGCCTCAATCTCAGGCTCAGTGAATCTGACCTGCATATCACTGGCATATCTGTCAGTATAGAGCTCATTTGCAGAGTTGTCCTCTCTGACTACCGCGCCGTCAAATTCAAATTCCAGGATTCCCTGCTTCTCCGAATATATACATCTGATCAGAGTCGCATCCCTGAAAGAGAGCGTCTCGATCTCATCTACACTCTTGTACTTCATATCTGTATCTCCAACTAGTCCATTGCCTTCTTGATGGCCGCAAGAAGCTCATCGTATGTCTCAAATGCCTCAAGATCAGGATTGTCCGCCTTGATCTGATCTGTGCTCTTGAACAGGAAGCCTGCCTTGCTCGCATAGATCATTCCCAGATCGTTGTGGCTGTCACCGCTTGCTATAGTGTCGTAGCCGATTGACTGCAGAGCCTTGACTGTTGTGAGCTTCGACTGTGGGCATCTCATCTTGAAGCCTGTGATCTCACCGTCATCTGCAACGATCAGCTCATTACAGAATATTGTAGGGTAACCGAGCTTCTTCATGAGAGGGCCTGCAAACTGTGAAAATGTATCGCTTATGATTATCACCTGTCCTATGGATCTCAGCTCATCCAGAAACTCCTTTGCTCCAGGGATAGGATCTATCTTTGCTATAGTCTCCTGTATCTCCTTGAGTCCAAGTCCGTGCTCCTTAAGTATACCAAGTCTCCAGTTCATGAGCTTATCGTAGTCAGGCTCATCCCTTGTTGTTCTCTTAAGCTCAGGTATTCCGCTTGCCTCCGCAAATGCGATCCAAATCTCAGGCACCAGTACTCCCTCTAAATCAAGACATGTTATATACATATTATATTATCCTCCGTTCTTATAAATAGTGTGAATTAATGCATGTCATACTCCTCCCGTTTCTGACCACACAGATGCATTATAGCACAGTATCACGCAGACTAACAATCACTACTTTCAGGCATTTGCCCGGACTTCTTCCATCTGTCCAGAGCGTATCCATAATCCCGGATTATCATGTCGAGCTGCACCCTTTCCGTCACTCTCATGTGGCTTCCCTTCAGGTATACTCCGTCCATGAAACCGGTCCGTATCGTCATTCCGCACTCACCTCTCATCGCAGCCGGTCTCTTCACCACACTTGCACCCGCCGCCTTCTGAAGCTCTTCGTACCTTTCATAATTCTTCTGCCATGCCCTCATATAGGTCTCAACTTTCCTTCCCGGAATATTGACCCTCACTCCACCATAGCGTCCATCCGGGCCCGGGAAGAAATACTCTATCCTGAAGTCATTCTCACTTATTATTAGCGTACCGCCGCTCGCCAGCTCTTCTCTGCATGTTCTTCCCATAACTTATCCTCACACATTCCTGAGACTTTCAAATGTATTGTAAATGTTCAGCAGGCCATATCCCCACTCGGGATTCGGATACTGCCTGATCTCCAAAAGCCCGCCCGAACTTCCCGGTCTCACCGCTCCCCTTATCAGGTAGCCCCTTATCTGGTTGCCGTTTATATTCCTTATCATCTTTCTCCCATACGACCACTCAAGCATGATGGCACTGCAGCCCGCAGTGTATGAAGCCGCCACTGAGGTGCCGCTTCTTATAACCGTCTCCCCGCTGGCTCCTTCTCCCCTTATATTCACTCCGGGAGCGAGAAGATCCGGTTTCACCCTGCCGTCCGCCGTATAGCCTCTGCTGTTGTCTATATACAGATTACCATTTGAGTGATCATATGCGCAAGTGCATATCGCAGTCTCCGCCACCGCCGGGCTGGTTATGGTCACCCCCGGATCACTTGACACAAATCTCGTTCCCGGGGATACAAAGCTGCTTATGGGCAGCCACGCGTTAAAGCTGAGCTCCGTGGTTCCAACACCGTACACCCTTATCCGCCATATACCATTTGCCGGGGTTATAAATCTGAGCATGATGAGCTCCTGCCCAGCAGAATCCTCTACGAGAAAATAGTCGACATATATCATCCCACCTCCAAATATCGGACGGATGATCGAACTCCTGTCATACCTCGGCGATATCCTCTCTATAAATTCCCCGCCGGGAATCTCTATGGCCACCGAGTAGGTATTGGTGGACTTACCCCATATCTCAAGTGTAAAGCTGTTGTGATCTGCCACATCGATCTCAACGACATCATATGCCCCTGTGACGATCCCGGAATAATGATGTCCTGCTCTCCCCTCGTTGCCACCGGCAGCAGATACCGCAAACCCCTGAAGATCTCCTATGTTGTTTATATATTTGTCCAGCGCTCCCGCCCCCGTATGGCTTCCACTGTTGGTCCCAAGCGTCACGAGTATGCTCATAGGTATGCGCAGCTTTTTCTGCTGCTCAAGCAGATATGCTATCGCTGTCATTATGTCAACCTCACTGTACGCATTTGCATCCGATGGAATACCATAAAAACTGCGAAGATTCTCCTTTGCCTGCTTTAACTTCACCACCACCAGGTCTGCCGACGGAGCCACGCTCACAGCCGTTCCCGCGCAGAAGCTTCCATGCCCGGTGGTATCCGTCAATATCCTTTGTCTCTCATCCACAGCAGCCTGTATCTCCTCCGTGCTATACTCCCTGCCGTAGCCGTATGATGCGTTGTCAGCCTCCTCCATAGTCTGATCCCACGCCGCAAGTATCTTTGTCTTACCCCCATCCCGCACAAATGAACTACCAAATATATCGATCCCCGTATCAACGATGCCAAGCAGTATCCCCTTTCCGGTGAGTCCGAGTATATTTTCCTGCTGGATATTGATAACCCCTATAGCCTCAAGAGCTCCCACGTCGTCCATCAGGCCGTACACTTTGGGGAAAAGATTGTACTCAAGCCTTGAAAAGCTCTCCATATACCCGGCCGGAAACGGCTGATATGCCACCGCATATCTGTCGTCTATTATGTTGAGCCCGTATGGCTGATACAGATCCATCAAAGCTTCCCTGTCTCCGTTGTATTCTATTATATATTCCACATAATCCTCTGAGTAAGCAGCATCTGATATCACCGCACATCCCTCCAGGGGCAATCTATATAGTATATGCAGCAAATTCCGAATCTTTACACAAAAATACCGCAGCACGGAAATTTCTCCGGCTGCGGTATGTCTCCATCTGTACATTATATGTACCGGCTATATTCTATTTTATTGTTTTGTTTCAATATACTTCTGAACCTGCTGCTTCAGGATATTGAACTGGCATGGACCTGTCTCGAGAACGACTGTATTGAACTCCTTCAGGTCAAACTTTGATCCAAGCTGTTCCTCAGCATAATCCCTGATCTCCTGCATCTCATAGAAGCCTGTTGAATAACTCTGGTATACGGCAGGATCACCTATCATGGTAGTATACAGATCGTCGGCGGCATCGCCGTTGAATCCATTTTCATTCAGGTAATCTTTTGCTTCCTGCAGTGACCAGCCCTCATAGTTGATTCCTATATCGATCCTTCCACTTATGAGATAATTGATCTCATCGTTTAACCTGTACAGTTTTGCAACGGTGTCCGAATCAGATGCCCCATCAAATGTGTAATAGTTTATGGCATCATAGCACGCATACATTGCCCAGCCCTCCTTGTATCCAAGGAAGCTTAATATGGTACGTACCGGTTCAGGATCTGTTGACATGTAGTATGCATTCTGCAGCATGTGTCCCGGATATCCCTCATGGGCAAGTGTGGTCCACATACCATCCGTATGTTTGCCATTTACCCTGATAAGGTTGTTGTCTTGGTCATCGATCGCAGGTGACATATAGTATGCCAGCGTATTCTCCTGAATATCCTCAAGGCTCTTATCAAGCTTCTTCGCCTGATACTTTATCTCTCCAAAGTCTGGGTAGTTCTTGGTGGCTGTATTCATGAGTATATCTATTATTTCTGAAGGCTCCTTTGAGTCACTGTCTCCAAAGAGGTCATCGTAGTGCTCCACAAAATATTCATATGAATCGTACTGTGTCATGGCTATGGAATACAGATCTGTCATGAGATCTGACAGGTTGTCATCCAGCATCTGTGCCACTTCCTCAGGTGTCTTATCAGTTCCCGCAGCGTCCTTCAAAAGGTAAGCGTAATACTCTTTACCACCTTCATAGCCACACACACCGCCCTGGTTCTTACCGGTTCCCTTGAGCGATGACAGCACATCTATAACATCCTCATATGCAGGTATAAGACTTTCCGCAACGGCCTTCTTATTCTGTTCCTCAAAGTCCGCTATCTCGTCCGCAGTCAGGAAGTCCAGCGCCTCGATGTTATCGTTGAACACCTGTATCATGAAGTGATTGTCCTTGTCCTTGATGAAGTCTTCGCACTGCTCGATGACCTTATCGCACACGGCATCACTCATAAAATATCCCTTCTCGGACTTTGTCTTCTCAAACTCTAGATTGTCATCAAAATAATCCCTTACCATTCCAAGCACCTGGAGATATCTCTCCACATCACCCTTGTCGTCAAAACGGTAGTCTGTGAAATATGTGGATATATTCGACTGCAGTCCCTTCATAGGTGAGAACGGCTCGCTGAGGTATATGTTCAGATAACCCTCTGACTCCGTCTCCAGATACTGATTAAGTATATCGTATGTGAGCTGCTGGCTCTCCGTGAGATCGTCCCTGTCAAATGACTTGAGCTTGTCAAAGGACTCATCAAACTCAGCCTTACGTTTTTTGATTCCCTCATCGCTCATATCCGAATCGCCCAGAGATACCTCCGGCTCAGGAATACCAAGGGCATCCCCATCCTTTATCTCATAGTTGTACGAGAGTGTGTCCGATGTCACACTGTCCACATACTCATCGTGCAGATATTCCTCGAACTCCTTCTGCACCTTTGTGTAGTCGTCCGCATTATCCTTTATTGTTCCTGTGATAGTCTTCTCATCAAACATATGAGAAGTACATGCAGTCATCGACATGGCCATGGCTCCGACAACAGCAGCCACGACAAATCTTCTCATATTCTTTTTGAATCTGGTCATACATCTACTCCTTACTTAATATATTTTCCCTTCACATAACCTATCTACACATTGTATGCCATAAACCATACTATTGTCCATTTATTTTATGTTAAGGTTACAATATACCGAGTCCGTCCAGAACAACCTTTACTCCTATGAGTATAAGTATGATACCTCCGGCAAGCTCAGCCTTTGACTTGTACTTTGTTCCGAATATACTTCCGATCTTCACTCCGACCGCTGAACATATGAATGTGATACATCCTATGAATAATACCGCAAGTATGATATACAGAGTGGACAGCTTGAGGAATGCAAATGACACTCCAACCGCCAGTGCGTCTATGCTGGTTGCAACCGCCAGAAGGAACATGACCTTAAAGCTCATATCTGCATCTACTTCCTCTTCCTCGCCAAACGACTCCTTGATCATACTTCCGCCGATGAACAGGAGGAGCACAAATGCGATCCAGTGTGACCATTTGCTTACCAGATCTGCAAAAAAGCTTCCGAGGACATATCCTACCGTCGGCATAAGTGCCTGAAATCCTCCAAACCACGCACCTGCGATAAGCATGTGCTTCACCTTGATGTTGCGCAGGGACAACCCCTTACAGATAGACACGGCAAATGCATCCATTGAAAGACCAACTGCCAACAGGAATAACTCTGCAATACTCATAATTTTTCTCCTTGATATAGATTTGACGGATGCAGTCACAGACACATATAAAAAGAGACCTCCCGGGCAGCTAAAAGCTGTCCAGAAAGTCTCATCATCTACAGTAATACCAGATTCACGCCATCATCGACCGATGGCTGCCAATCATTATGTTGATATCACAACGCAAGCTCTGCGCTGACTACTCCCTTAATGAACGGTGATATTCTAGCATATTGATAAAATATTATCAAGTAGCATTTTCCTGTTATCGCATTATTGTCATTACAGATCTGTTCAGTCCTGCTTATCGATCTGAGTTGCGCTTGCCTCCTCAAGTGCCGGTGTTCCGCGCAGTTCTATGATAGGGCTTCCCTTGCCCTTTATATAATCACCTGTGATGGTCACCCTTCCTATGGTGTCATCCCTTGGGATCTGGTACATGATATCCAGCATGAATTTCTCTATAATTGCACGCAATGCTCTGGCTCCCGTCTTCCTCTTGATCGCCTCCTCGGCTATCGCCTCGTATGCCGAATCGTCAAATCTAAGATCCACCTCATCCAGTGCAAGGAGCTTCTTATACTGCTTTAATATCGCATTCTTAGGCTCTTTGAGTATGCTCACGTACATATCCTTGTCCAACGCATCAAGTGTGAAGAGTACCGGAAGTCTTCCAAGAAACTCAGGTATCATGCCAAACTCACGGAGATCCTCGGTTGTAACCTGTCTCAGCAGATTCGGATCATCATCATATTTGTCCTTGAGCTCAGCCTTGAAGCCCATTGACGCCTGCCTGCTTATTCTCTGCTTTATAATCTCCTCTATATCAGGGAATGCTCCACCACATATAAAGAGGATGTTTCTTGTGTTGATCGTAGTCATAGGAACCATGGCATTCTTGCTTCCTGATCCAACAGGCACCTCGACATCCGCGCCCTCGAGGAGCTTCAGCAGTCCCTGCTGTACGGATTCACCGCTCACATCCCTGCTGTTGCTGTTCTGCTTCTTGGCGATCTTGTCTATCTCATCTATGAACACGATTCCTCTCTCTGCCTTCTCCACATCATTGTCGGCGGCGGCGAGAAGCTTTGACAGAACACTCTCAACATCATCGCCTATATAACCGGCCTCTGTAAGAGTTGTCGCATCAGTTATTGCGAGAGGCACCTTGAGAAGTCTTGCTATGGTCTTGACTATATATGTCTTACCACAGCCTGTAGGTCCCACCATCAGCATGTTGGACTTCTCTATCTCTATATCATCCATGGTATCTGTGAGAACCCTCTTATAATGATTGTATACAGCCACGGATATAACCTTCTTGGCATATTCCTGTCCCACAACATACTCGTCCAGCATAGCCTTGATCTTATGAGGAGCCGGAATTGTCTTAAGCGTGAGTTCTTCCTCCTGCTTCTTTTCCTTTGGCGCCTTCTTCTTGACTTTCTGTGACTTTGGCACGTCATTCTGTGCCTTGAACTTGGACATATCTATATTGCCAAATGGCATATTTGTCAGATCTATGAACTGCATATTGCCAAGCCCCGGCATGTTGCCAAACCCGGAATTGTTGAAGCTGTCAAATGATCTCTGCATGCAGTCTGCACATATATTTATATCTCCAGGCATATGTATCAGCTTGCCGGCCACGCTCTCCGGTCTCCTGCACAGGTAGCAGTATTTCTCGTAGTCGTCATCGTTGTCCTTATCATCCGATGCATGTCCATCGGTATCCACCGTATCCGGTGTCTTCTTATCTATATCATCATAATTCTCTGCCATATCTCATTTTCCTTTCCTGATTATACATATAGTCTCAGTCAGAAATATAATAACACACATATACCACATTTACCAACACCTGCAAATATGAAATTACTGTAAATTAACCGCTGGCACGCAGCGTCGCCCCGCTTCCGTCCTTAATATTATTAAGTCATTTGTCTGTTTTTTGTATTATTTTACCGCTGGCATCTTTCGAATCGTTTTAAAATTTCGGCATTTGCGAAGTGCTATGGAATTGGATTTTTCGCTATGCTATAATCATAAAAAATAAATCCAACGGGTAAAAGGAGGACTGTAATTATGAAGAAACTTGAAATCGTAGTTCGTTCAGAAAAGCTTGATGATGTAAAGTCAATACTTGATGAGTGTGAATCAACAGGTGCCATGGTATCAAACATCATGGGTTACGGTAATCAGAAGGGATATAAGACAACTTACAGAGGAAGCGAATATGTTGTAAACCTTATTCCAAAGGTAAAGATCGAGACCATAGCAGCAGACGATGTTGCGGACAAGATCATTTTCAAGGTTTGCGAGAGAATATCCACAGGTAAGATCGGTGATGGTAAGATCTTCGTATATGATGTGGCAGATGTCGTTCGTATCCGTACAGGCGAGCGTGGAGAGACAGCGCTCTAATAAGCACAGGTATCCAGTATCATTCCTTTTTCTAAATTGGCAGGCAGTGGCATTTGTCCACTGCCTGTTTTTTATCGTTCAGCTCTGTCTCCCAGTATCTTCAGCAGACTCCCCGGGGTCATCCCTGTATACCACTTAAACTCTCTCTGGAAATGCGCCTGGTCAGAATATCCCATGTCATCCATATAATCCGTGACATGTCCGCCCGGATGCTCCAGCATTTTTCTCACAGTCTCCCTGATCCTCACGATGCGGGCAAACCTCTTGGGGCTGACCCCCAGCTCCTCCACAAATCTCCTATGCACATGTCTAACGGTGCATCCCATCTGCTCAGCAAGCTCTAATATGCTTATCTTCCCTTTTGCCGCATATATGACATCCGCCTGTTTCACGATGTCCGAATCAGCCATGCCATTCCTCTGCCACAACGATCCGCATTTCTCTATATGCTCCGTGATCTCCTCTGTCGCACTCTCTATCGGATCTTCTGCACCATTTCCTGTAAATGCATGATCAGCCGTCAGCAGTTTTTCAAGCAGACGCATATCTTGGGTATCCAGAGTCTCCCTGCCAAATCCAAGATCCTGCTCCACAGATATGAAGCTGCAGCTCTCCTCAATGCAAACAGCCGCCTCCAGTTCACCCGGATACACCCTTTTGATGTGTCCATCCATACATATCACACATATCCCAGCATTCTCCTGTGGCACTATTCTCAGCCCACCCAAGCTGTAACCAGCTCTCACATACACAGACTTCTCATTCTTTTCTATTAAATTAGTATGTACTTCACTGCAAAAATTAACATTCAATAAAATCTGACTATCCATACGCCATCTCCGCATAACTTTATTTATCTTTACCGTATCTTTGCTTTATTATATTAAGTCCGCGCAAAATATAATAAGGTTTATCGTTCCACGTCCGATTTTTTCAATATTTTACCATATCTCAATACTATACTCAACCCAAGTTAGTAATTGAGGTGTGGCACTGAGATACTTATTATCAGTCATATCTCAGTGACGTACGATCAGATATAATGTGCACAAAGATGTGTTTTGTCAGGAGCATACCTGGCGGGACGCATCTTTTTTTATTATCTGATCACTTCCACAACTACAATGTATTAAAAGGAGGAATGATTATGGAAGACGTAAGCACAATTGTATTTGGAGTATGGTTCCTTGTCGGAGCCGCACTGGTATTCTGGATGCAGGCCGGATTTGCAATGGTTGAGGCCGGTTTCACAAGAGCCAAGAATGCCGGAAACATTATAATGAAGAATCTCATGGATTTCTGTCTCGGTACAGTTTCATTCATGATCCTCGGTTCATCACTTCTGCTCGGCAGCAGTGACTGGGCACTCGGAGGTTTCATCGGAAAACCATCATGGGATTTGTTCCTTCACTTTGAAAACTATGACTGGTCAAGCTTCGTATTCAACCTTGTGTTCTGTGCAACAGCAGCAACCATCGTGTCAGGAGCTATGGCAGAGAGAACAAAGTTCTCTGCATATTGTGTATACTCAGCTATCATCTCACTGCTGATATATCCTATTGAGGCTCACTGGATCTGGAATCCAGGTGGCTGGCTTGTAAAACTTGGCTTCCATGATTTTGCCGGTTCATGTGCCATCCATATGGTAGGTGGAATCTCAGCACTGATTGGTGCCGCATTACTTGGACCTCGTATCGGAAAGTTCAATAAGGATGAGAATGGCAAAGTAGTAAAGGTTCACACCTTCCCTGGTCATAACCTTCCACTCGGCGCACTCGGTGTATTCATCCTGTGGTTCGGCTGGTACGGATTCAACGGTGCAGCCGCAACATCTGTTGAGCAGTTAGGTTCTATCTTCCTCACTACTACTATCGCACCTGCACTTGCAACAGTTTCATGTATGATATTTACATGGCTCAAATATGGCAAGCCTGATGTGTCAATGTGTCTCAACGCTTCACTCGCTGGTCTTGTTGCCATCACAGCTCCTTGTGATACAGTCGATGCTTTCGGCGCAGCTATCATCGGTATCGTTGCCGGACTTCTCGTAGTATTCGGAGTATGGCTCTGTGACCACGCATTACATGTTGACGATCCTGTCGGTGCCGTAGCCGTACATGGTGTAAATGGTATCTGGGGAACAATCGCTGTAGGTCTCTTCTCCACAACAACTGTTCCTGGAAATGATACATTAAACGGTCTGTTCTACGGCGGTGGCATTCATCCACTTCTCATCCAGTTACTTGGATTTGCAGCAGTTGCAGCATGGACAGCAGTTACGATCACCATCGTATTCCTGATCATCAAGAAGACTATGGGACTTAGAGTATCTGAGGAGGAAGAGATCAAGGGACTTGATCCTACAGAGCATGGTCTTCCTACAGCATACGCAGATTTCCTGACAACAAAGTAATTCATAATATATAGTATTATCTGCAAGCAAAAAGCCTGTGGTATGAATCAAAGTTCATATCACAGGCTTTTTAATATATTCACATCCACATGCCATGTATAAGCAGTATATGCGGATTCTTCCTGTCTCCATACTCGTGTATTGTCATCTCTTACCCCCTGTAAAAGCATTAGTTAGATTGTCCTAACCCATGACATATTATCACAGAAAGGCACTTATATACAACACAATATTGCACAAAGAAAAAAGATCCCAGTCATTACGACCGGGATCCGTCTTAAAACAAACATCTATAGATTAAAGACTGTAAGAACCTGATTCTCCATCAGCTGTATAATATACCATGCCTGTTTCTGGCTGGTAGTATACGTTCAATTCCTTAACTGTCTTATTGCCAATAACTTCCTTCACCTTAGCAACGATTGCTGCCATCTTGATCTGACCGCCAGCGAACTCAACAAATACATTCTCTGTTGTCTTAGCTGGAGCTGCCTTCTTTGCTGTAGCCTTCTTTGCAGGTGCTGCTGCCTTTGTCTCTTCCTTCTTAGCTGGTGCTGTTTTCTTTGCAGGTGCTGCCTTTGGCTCTTCCTTAACTGGAGCTGCCTTCTTTGCAGGTGCTGCCTTTGTCTCTGTAGCTGCTGTCTTCTTTGCAGCTTCCTCTTTCTTAACTGCCTCAACCTTAGCAAGTGCTGCTGCAGGTGTTGCCTTTGTTACCTTCTTTGTCTCATCTGCCTTCTTTGCTGTAGCCATGATTCTTTCCTCCCAAATAAAAAGTATCTATGTAATCTTATGTATTTATTTTCAAGCTAGGTTGATATTACTCCATTTTTTATGTTTTTTCAATATAACCAAATTCTTTTCTCCCTTTTGTATCGTTTTGGGAATTGATTTACAATAAATGGCAACACTTTACACAAAAAGGCGGTCACAGATCGTTGTAAATCCGTGACCGCTTTTGTCATTTTGTACAAATACACACACTAATTCGTGAGAATATTAACCACTTCACTCAATTTCATTCCGTTTGATCCCTTCAAAAGCACTATATCCTCAGGCTTCATGAGCGCCATAAGGTATATCGCAATCTCCTCCGTGTCAGTGAATGACACAGTCTTGGCATACTTCGTATCACAGGCATCCAGAGCTTCCTTGATCTTCTGGGCATGCTCTCCGATGACTATGACCTCATCTATCTTCTTATCTCTGAGATACTCTCCGACTTCATAGTGGTACTCATCGCTCTTCTCTCCGAGCTCAAGCATATCGCCGAGCACGATATACTTCTTGCCCTCGCACTTCATGTCACAGAGGACATCGGTGCTGGCCTTCATGGAATCAGGGCTTGCATTGTATGTATCGTCTATGATCGTGTATTTGCCAGGAAGCTTGATGACCTTCTGTCTGAGACCTCTGAAATTCTCAAATGCCTTCGACGACTTCTCATATGGAACTCCAAGCTGATGCGACACAGCCATGGCCACCAATGAATTGCGCACGTTGTGCAGTCCCATCACTCCTACCTTGACAGTTACAACGTCATCCCCATGTACCATATCGTATACAGAATATCCATCCTCCATGCGGATGTTAGTTGCTCTGAAGTCCATGCCCTCGCCGCAGCCATATGTGTATACCTTACATGGTATCTCATCCTTGACCGCATACAGCATAGGATCATCACCGTTGATATACAGTGTTCCATTCTCGCCCATGCCCTTGATGATGCTGAGCTTCTCCTTGCGGGTGTTCTCCAGTGAACCCATATATTCTATATGTGCAACGCCTATGGTCGTTATAACGCATATATCCGGCTGAGCTATATCAGTGAGGATGTCCATCTCACCCGGCTCGCCGATTCCAAGCTCAAGAACAGCCGCATCGTACTCGTCTGTCATCCTTGACACCGTGATAGGCTCGCCGTACACCGAATTATAATTGCCCTCTGTGTGGAAGCACTTCATTCCAGCACTGACAGCCGCTGTGATCATCTCTCTTGTCGTGGTCTTGCCCACGCTTCCTGTAACCGCCACAACAGGCATATCGTATCTGTTCCTTATATACTTTCCAATGGCCTGCAATGCCTTAACAGTATCATCCACCCTGATATACGCCTTGTCCGACACCACAACATTGTCATGCTCCGATGTGAGTGTGGCTGCTGCAGTCTGAAGTGCTGATTCTATAAATCTGTGTCCGTCGGTTCTTGTTCCTATGATCGGCACGAACAGATCGCCCTCCTTGGCCTCCTTAGAGTTTATACAGATGTCAGTGAGAACAGTGTTCTCATCTCCGCAGAGGAGTACGCCTCCTGTAGCTTCCAGAATATTTTTTACTGTTATATCTACCATCACTATCCCCTTTTTTCATATTGATAAAATATATACAACCGGGCTTTACCGCCGCTCCGGCTTCATCAGGTGTCCATTATAGCACTGTATTATGCTTTTGTATATTTAAATCTCTTTACTTTTATAATCCCAGAACTGTTCAAGGATCCCGTCCACATTTTGCATGTTGCATATCACGCTGTCATTCCATTCCACAGGAAACAGCTCCGTGTAACGCCTGGTGGCAAATCTCTCGTCTATCAGAAGTATTATCCCCTGATCCGTCTCCGTCCTTATGACTCTTCCGGCAGCCTGAAATACCTTGTTTATTCCCGGGTACTGGTACGCATATCTGAATCCATTCCTGTCGGATGCAGCCTCTTTTTCGTCCGCCGTGGTTCTGCTGTCGAAGTAATCCATCATCAGCTTTCTCTCCGTGCACACCTGGGGAAGACCGGGTCCGACTATTATCGCTCCTATCAGCCTGTCACCAGTCAGATCGATTCCCTCGGAGAATATTCCGCCCATGATACACAGTGCCAGCACATTGTCCTTCTCCTCAAATGCCCTCAGAAAGCTCTCTCTGTCGCTCTCCGTCATGTATTGTTCCTGGGCTATAACTTCCACCCCAAGAGACTCTGGAAGCTCTTCAGTGAGCACATGCACCTTCTCCAGCATGGCATACGATGGAAAGAACACCATATAGTTGCCCGGTCTCGCACTTATCACGCGCTCTATATAGCTGTAAATGTTCCTGTACATCGCCTCATTACGGTTCGTGTATCTGGTCGTGACATCATTTGCTATCATTATCTTCCTGTTCTCCGCAGAAAATGGAGACGGGATGTATATTGCCCTGTCCTCCGGGCAGTCCGACAGCATCTCCATATAATATCTGACAGGAAGTATCGTAGCCGAGAAAAACACCGTGGCAAGCCCTTTGTCCAAGCAGTTTCTTATGTTAACTGCAGGCTTGACGCAGTACAGTCTCACCACAAATCTTCCGTCATCCCTTATCTCGTCATACACGACATAATTCTCATCCATCATCTCCGCAATGTTCAGAAATGAGGTGAGATTAAAATAAAAGTTCAGGACTTCCTTTCTCTCCGGGATCTGCCTGTGCTCCTCCAGAAAGAGCTGTATTGCTTCATGGAGGCTGAGCAATTTCAGGTGAAGAGGTGCTATGCTCGAGAGCACCCTGTATCCCTCCTCAGGAACCTCCTTCTTCATCGTAAGCAGCTCTCTGTTGCAGCTTCCTATATGTCTTGCCATACGGTCGCCATACTGGGCTGTGAGCTTCTTGAGCTCCAGAAAGTCCTCCTTCACAATCTCCGCACTGTACATGGACGAAGCCCTGTCCACAAGGTTGTGCGCCTCATCCACAAGGAATACATAATCTCCCGGCTTACCGCCCTCTGCCGCAAAGAACCTCTTGAGGCTCGCCCTCGGATCAAAGACATAGTTATAGTCACATATCACCATGTCAGCAAACAGACTCACATCTAGGCTCAACTCAAACGGACACACCCTGTGAGCCTGTGCGTACCGTATTACCACATCTCTGTCAACCACCGTCTCATGTAATACCACGTCGTACAGCGCATCATTTACCCTGTCAAAATGCCCCTCGGCATACGGACATACCGCAGGATTGCAATCCACCTGTTCCTGACAGCATATCTTCTCTTTTGCCGTGAGTATTACAGTCTTAAGCCTGAGACCTCTGTCCTCCAGCAGCTCCACCGCATTTCTCGACACAGTGTGGGCTATGGTCTTGGCTGTCAGATAGAATATTTTCGACACATGTCCCTGAACCATGGATTTTATGGACGGGTACACCGCCGCCATGGTCTTTCCGATTCCAGTTGGTGCCTGGACATACAGATGTTTTTCCTGCTCAATAGCCCTGTACACATACAGAGCCATCTCCTTCTGGCCCTTCCTGTACTCAAATGGGAACTCCATGTCCGAGATGGACTGATTTCTCATGAGCTGATGCTTTTCCACCAGATCAATCCATTTGCAAAGCTCCGCCATCATTGATCTGAACCATTTCTCCAGATAGCCAAATGAATATCTCCGCCTGAAGAACTTCTCCTTCTCGCTGTCAAGGTTTACATAACTTATCCTTACATCTATCCAGCTATAATTATTCTCTTTTGAATATATATACGCATAGCACATCGCCTGGGCCGCGTGGACGCGCTGCGGGCTCTCCATGTCATCGAGGTTCCTGTATATGCCCTTTATCTCATCTATAAGCACATCGCTGTCATGGAAGTCCACAGCATACCCCTCTGCCATGTCAAAGCCGTCGTCAATATCCCCGGACTCTTCCTGTTCGCCACCGCATCTGTCTATGATTCCATCAGCCCGGCCCTCCACAGTTATCAGATGTCCGCCAAGCTCCTCTGTATACCGGAGCGGCACCTCTGAATTATAATGAGACCCTGCCCTTTTCTGAAGCTTCCTGTGAATCCTGCTACCCGCATTCATCGCTTCTCTGGACAGAGTCCCACTACTGCTATCACTTATATCGCCACTGCGGAAGATGAATTCCACCAGGCTCCTAACTGATATTTTTATATTCATTATCTCTTATATACTATCTTCTCTGCGAGATCGTCCGCAGTATGTCTGTCTATGAGTATCTCAACCAGCTTAAGTGCAAATTCTATGGCTGTTCCCACTCCTCTGCTGGTGATCACATTTCCGTCCACCACTACCGGCTCCGTGCTGTGGCGCTTCGCCATGAGCTGATCCTCACATCCCGGATAACATGTTGCATTCTTGTCCGCAAGCACGCCAAATGCGCCAAGTGCTGTAGGTCCCGCACAGATAGCAGCCACATAACCGCCTCTGTCATTCTGTGCCTTGACCATGGCCTGAACCTTTGAATTTGTCTTGAGGTTCGGAACCCCCGGAATACCTCCAGGAAGAACTACAAGATCGCACTGGTCATCGATCTCTGATAACTTCTCATCCATCGTGACCTCCATGCCGCGCGCTCCTGTCACTGTATCCTGATCGTCAGCCGACACCATCAGGCACTCAACTCCGGCTCTCCTCAAGAGATCCACCACCGTGAGAGCCTCTACCTCTTCATAACCTGTTGCAAATAAAACTCTTGCCTTCATCACTTTTCCTCCTTATTCGCACTCTTTACAAAACTGTCTATATCACGTCTGTCCATGCCGCTCAGGGCGCTGTTCTGATAGATACCGTCCTCAGTCACATCCCTACCAAACCACGTTGGCGGCACAAATGTATTTGCAAATTTCTCCTCCGGGAATTCAACCTCAGCATAGGTGAGTCCGCCAAATATCCCGTCGAACACGTCCAGCTCGATCTTCAGTTCCCTGTCCACTTCACTGTCACCACAGGTTCCGTCTGTATCGGAAAGCGGTATTATATACCGGTCCTTCTCTATTATATTGCCGTCTGCCTTACATCTGAGATTCCTGTATTCATCCTCGTCCAGATCCATCTCGAATTCCTGCCTGCTGAGCAGTCCCTTGGATTTGACCGTGAGCACACGTCTGTCGTCCGTTCTCCTGATCCTTATGACCGGCTTCACGGACACATACATCTGTTCCATGTGCTTCACCTGATATTTTGTCAGATCGACAGGTATCTCATGTACAAGGTATTTTCTCTCTATCTCCATATATGCCTCCACCTATTCAAACCAAATGACCGCCTTATCAGAACACATCTCCCGGCGGTATATCTCCACTCACATAGCTTCCTATAGCTTTGTTCATAAATACCATGGACACGACAAGTGCGATGATCCATACAACAAACGAGGATAACAGATATCCAAGAGCAGTGTTGACCGACATTATGAACACCGCCAGAGTCTGTGCATAGACACATATCGTAAATACCTTGCCGTAGGACAGTCCCGTGTTGAGAATTCTTGCAAGTCTATTGCCCGCTATACTGAATATCAGCGCAAGGAGAAGCTGTCTGCCCGCCGATGCCACCATCACCGCAATGAACATGATCACCATGTACATATAAAATACCGGTGTCAGTACCGCCAGCTTGCTATTGTTGAAGCCATCCGGCAGGAACATGTATTTGAGCGGTGTCTCCATGTAATCATAGCCCTTGCCATCTGAGACCATTCCCATGACTATATTCTCACTTCCTATGGCGATGTACACTCCATCCGTTTCCATGGAGTCAAGGTTCACTGACGCATTCTCCGTGTTGATGTACAGAGTAGCATTTCCTATCTCAAGCTGCATATCGTGTTCCATGTCGAGCTTATTGTCATGATATGTGAATGCCGGGATCTTATTTGTTATGAGATTCCTCAGACCTCCGACCTTGCCAACCCAGAATATGGCGTCTATTCCAAACTCTATAAATGCCAGTAAAAAGGATATGATCACCACAAACCACACAAGGCGTCCCGTCTTCAGCTTAACCAGTTGTTTGTAATTCTTCGGACTGCTGACCGCTATCGACAACTGATCGAGCAGCGTCACCTTCTTGTTCTCTTCCTGTTCTTCCATATAAATCTCCAACTCTAATAATTATTGACCGGCAAAATGAACCAGCTACTCCATCGGCTCTATGATCCCAAGCTTCACCATAGCCTTATATATTCCATCATTCTCCGCATCGTCTGTGACCATCATAACCTGTCTTTTGAGCTCCTCCGGCCCCTTCTCCATGATTATGCTGTTCGGACAATATAATAACATAGGTGCGTCATTGTTGCCATCACCAAATGCATATGCATTTTCAAGCGGAATATCAAAATAATCCAGAAGATACTGTATACCTGTCGCCTTACTGAATCCCTTGGGAACTATCTCGCAGAAATTTGAACCTCTGTCGATATAGTCAAAATGCTGTGATACATACTCGCGGAACTCAGGAACATTTTTATTGTCATCCGCGAACCAGCAGCAGAACTTGTCGAATTCAAAGTCATCCGAGTCCACATCCTCCCCAACAAATATTCCATTTGCCCGGAAGTATCTGACCATCTCTGCAAGGAGTTCATTTCCCATGTTCTGACCGTCCACGTACACCTTGTCTCTGTGCTCATACATTCCAAACATGTCATATCTGCGGCATGCATAAGCTATATCCCTGCACACATCCCTGCTGACATCATTGTGGAACAGCTCTTTGCCGTCATAGTAAATGGATGTTCCGCAGCCACACACAAAGCCGTCAAAACCCGCATCCTTGATCTCATCAGTGACATTACAGTAAACTCTGCCAGTGTTGATGAACACCAGATGTCCGTTGGCTCTCGCCTGCGCCAGCGCACGCCTTGCGCTGTCCGGGAAGTATCTCCTTCCGTCCTCGGTTATAAGCGTTCCATCTATATCAAAGAACAATATCTTCCTGTCTGTGCTTTTCATATATTATATCCATCCTGTCATATATTTACAGGCACATGTATTATAACTACACGTGCCTGTATCTTCTGTACGCATTATATTTTCACTTGATAACCTGCGCATGCATCAGCATGCTTCATTATATCGCATTTTCTGCAGTCTGCATTACAACTGCTTCATGAGGTCGATCATCTCAAGAGCTCCCATAGCGCAGTCATAACCCTTGTTGCCGGCCTTTGTTCCTGCACGCTCGATGGCCTGCTCGATATTCTCTGTTGTAACAACTCCGAACATTACAGGTACACCCGTCTCAAGTGATACTGAGGCAACGCCCTTTGAAACCTCGTTGCACACATAATCATAGTGGCTTGTCGCACCACGGATAACAGCACCAAGACAGATAACAGCGTCATACTTGCCGCTTGCAGCCATCTTCTTTGCGATTACAGGGATCTCAAATGCACCCGGAACCCATGCAACTGTGATGTCGTCTGCATTCACATCATGACGGAGAAGCGCATCCTCTGCACCGCTGACGAGCTTTGAAACTATGAACTCATTGAATCTCGCTGCTACTATACCTATCTTTGCTCCATTTGCTACTAACTTTCCTTCTACCTTATTCATCTGATTTATCCTCCTTATTCTATATCGGAGCTTACCCAGCCCCTCCTTATGAAATATTAGACTTCGTGTAACATATGACCCATTTTCTCTTTTTTTGTCTTGAGATAAAATGCGTCAAACTTGGTTGGCTCTATCTCTATAGGAACTCTCTCCACGATCTCAAGATTGTAGCCCGCAAGGCCGTATACCTTGAGTGGGTTGTTGGTGAGGAGTCTGATCTGTCTGATTCCGAGATCCACAAGTATCTGTGTTCCTATGGTGTAATCCCTTGCATCATCAGGGAAACCAAGCTTGAGGTTTGCCTCAACGGTGTCAAGCCCCTGATCCTGAAGCGCATATGCCCTGATCTTGTTGATAAGGCCGATTCCTCTGCCCTCCTGTCTCATGTACAGGAGCACGCCTCTGCCTTCCTTGGCAATGGCCTTCATGGCCGCATCGAGCTGCTGTCCGCAGTCACACTTCTGTGAGCCGAAGCAATCGCCTGTGAGGCACTCGCTGTGCACACGGCAGAGAACAGGCTTGCCATCAGCTATATCACCCATTGTGAGTGCCACGTGATGTTCACCGTTCAGCTTGTTGATATATCCACAGATCGTAAACTCACCATACTTTGTTGGAAGCTTTGCCTTGGCTACGCACTCAACGAATACTTCATGCTCTTTTCTGTACTGCACAAGCTTCTCTATGGTCGATATCTTAAGGCCATGAACCTTTGCAAATTCCACAAGGTCATCCTTTCTCGCCATGGTTCCGTCATCCTTCATGATCTCACAGCACAGTCCGCAAGGCTTAAGTCCTGCAACCTTCATAAGATCAACTGTAGCCTCTGTGTGGCCGTTTCTCTCTATGACTCCGCCTGCAACTGCCTGAAGTGGGAACATATGTCCCGGCCTTCTGAAGTCATCCGGCTTTGCATTCTCATCCACAAATTTTCTGGCTGTGTAGCCTCTCTCCTCGGCTGAGATTCCTGTGGTTGTATCCACATGATCCACTGATACTGAAAATGCTGTGCAGTGGTTATCTGTATTGGTTATACACATCTGTGGGAGATTCAGCTTATCCGCATATGACGCATCCATAGGCATGCATATGAGACCTCTCGCCCACTTTGCCATGAAGTTGACATTCTCCGTTGTAGCAAATTCTGCTGCACAGATTACATCTCCCTCATTCTCTCTGTCCTCGTTATCGAGCATGACAACCGGCTTTCCCGCCGCAAGATCTGCAGCGATCTCCTCTATCGAGTTGAATTCAAAACTCATCACTCTACCTCCTTAAAATATCTGTCTACATAAATCCATTTTCTGCCAGAAACTTCATATCAAGTCCTGATCTATCTGAAGCATTTCCATTTGAAAGCTTTTCATCTGTATCGTCACCTTTGTATGGCATAAGCAGTTTCTCAACATACTTTCCAACCACGTCATTTTCAAGGTTGACCACCTTGCCCGGCTTGCCATCCAGCAGCGTCGTCTCTCCCGCCGTGTGCGGAATGATCGACACCTTAAAGCATGTATCATCGACATACGCAACCGTAAGGCTTATACCGTCTATGGCTATTGAGCCCTTCTCAATGATGTATCTGAGTATCTTCGGAGAACAATCTATTGTCACCCACACTGCATTGCCCTCCCTTTTGAGCTCTCTGATCGTTCCGGTTCCATCTATATGTCCTGACACTATATGTCCGCCAAATCTTCCTCCGGCCGCCATGGCACGCTCAAGGTTCACCCTGCTGCCACCGGTAAGCTGTCCAAGTCCGCTTCGTCTCAAAGTCTCAGGCATGACATCCGCAGTAAAGATATTCCCCGATATGCCGGTTGCAGTAAGACACACACCGTTTACCGCTATACTGTCTCCAACCTGGCTTCCATGGAGGACCTTGTCTGCCTGCACCGTGATGCTGCAGGAGCTTACGCCTTTATCTATCTTTCTTATAGTTCCTATCTCTTCTACTATTCCTGTGAACATGTATGACCTCTTTTCTATAAGTTCTTAAACCTTTTTGTATCTGAGCATCACATCTTCATCAAATCTTCTGACCTCGTCAAGTCCAAACATATGTGCATCCGCAGGCACATCAACACCCGTTCCGGATACCGGACTGTACTTGCCCTCGCCGCCAAATATCTTCGGGGCAATGAATACACACGCCTCATCCACAAGACCTTCAGACACCATGCTGTAGTTGAGCTCGCCGCCGCCCTCAAGCAGTATTCCGTCTATGCCTTTCCCGCCGAGGATCGTCATGAGCTGCCTTAGATCCACCTGTCCATCCACATCTTCGGTCTCTATGATGCTTACACCTTTATCCTTGAGTCTCTCACACTTTGCTGAGTCTGAAGCTCCCGCTGCCGTCGTGGCAACTATGGTCTCTATCTCCCCGGCTGTCTGTACGATCTGTGAATCCTCCGGAATCCTGAGCTTGCTGTCACAAACTATCCTGATCGGATTTCTGACATTATCAGTATCCCTGTCCGTGCTTTTCTCTATTCTGCATGTCAGCATCGGATCATCCGCAAGCACTGTTCCTATGCCCGCCATAATACCCTTATGTCTGTTTCTGAGTTCCATGACATACGCCCTTGATGCCTCACCGGTTATCCACTTGCTGGCCCCTGTGTGGGTAGCGATCCTGCCATCCATGGTCATGGCATATTTCATGGTCACATACGGCTGTTTATTTACTATATACTTAAAGAAAATACCGTTTATGGCATCGCACTCGGCTTTGAGGCAGTGTGTGTACACCTCTATCCCGGCATCACGCAGTCTCTTAAAACCTTTTCCTGCCACCATAGCATTCGGATCATCGGAACCACAGTAGACCTTTCTGATCTTGTGCTCTATGATCGCGTCCACACATGGAGGCTGCTTGCCAAAATGGCAGCACGGCTCAAGCGTCACATACATGACTGCGCCCTCGGCATCTGCCTGATCCATAAGACTGGCAAATGCTGCGCGCTCAGCGTGGAGCTCTCCATATCTCACATGATATCCCTCTCCTATGATCCTGCCATCCTTCACTATGACAGCACCTACAAGCGGATTTGGATTCACTGCTCCAGTGCCGCGCCTTGCAAGCTCTATGGCACGTCTCATATATGACGGATCAAATTCATCATCTATATCATATTTTTCCATATGACCACCATCCTACTTAATACCTTTACAGACAGACTATCGGATATTGCTCATTCAAGCCTCCGAAGTATCTGTTCAAAACACAAGAGAAAACCCCGAAGATAACTTCGGGGTTTTCTCTTGTTCTGGTATCCATCACCGAAATCCATCACAACGGACTTCCATCAGATACCCTGTTCTGAATATATAATACTTCTCTCATCCAGACTATACTGTCGGTCCCGGAATCACACCGGATCATGCCTCATGGCTCACGGACTTAAGGTTTCCCTAACACCGTCGGTGGAGAATTGCACTCACCCCCGAAGATCTATCATCATATGCAGTTGTCTCTTAAAAACGACTATATTGTATTCCATATGCCAACGGAATGCAACTGTTTTTTATGATGTATTTTACCGATAAATTTTAAAGCTGTGAATTGAACAGGCTCTTTATCTTGTAGATAATATCATCACTGTCCGCATTTATAGATGCCGCCTCATTTATTCCTGAGAGCTTGGCAAGCTCATCCGTGTCAGCATCTCCGCCGTAACCTATCGTGTATACAGGTATGTTCGACTGTCTGAGCGCACTTGTTATCTCATCCATGGAATATCCCACATTGGCATATCCATCGCTGAGAAGGAACAGCATACACTTTGCATCCGGGTGCTCTGCCTTTGCATCGGTTATCATCTTCATCGCAACCACAACGGCATCATACGAAGCCGTTCCGCCTGAAGCCATCAGATTGTTGACCGATCCCTGGAAATATGATCTCTGGTTCAGGTCAAACTGGGCGATCGGAACCTCCACTGTAACTGAGCTTGAGTAGCTGACAAGCCCAACATAATTGTTGTCATTGATATACTGCGCACCGTTTGTCAGACTGTTCTTGAGCTGGTTCATAGGATCTCCGTCCATGGAACCGCTGCAGTCCGCAACAAACACCGCGATGATGTCCTTGCCGTTATCCTTTGTCTTCTTGTATGTCTTGAGTCCCTGTGTGACCTGTGCACCGGAGAATTCTTCCGTCGCAGTATAATCATCGTTGGCATTGAAGCCCTTCTTTGTCGCGATCGTCTGCATATCATCACTCTTGCAGTAATCCACAACGAGCTGTATGGCCTCAAGCTCTGATGCAGACTTTCCCGACTTATTACATATGTATACAGGATTGTCATGTCTCACGCCAAATGCAATGAAATCATACATTGACACGAGATTGCTGTCATTGATATATGCCTGATACTCTGACAGCATAGCATCGAGTGTTCCGTTTGATGCACTATCTCTCATCTGCTGTGTTGTATATGCAACGTATGGTATGTTTGAGTTAAACTTTGTAAAGTTATCCTCGCCGTCCTGAAGCAGCGTGAGCAGGAGGTTAAGTCCTGTGGCACTTGTCTGTGGGTTCGTGTATCCCATGGTGATCTTGTTGTCCTGAACGGCCTTTATGGCATCGGCAGCAGTAGTGTAACCGCTGTCCTTCTTCACAAGGATTCCCGCTGTATTTCCAACCAGTCTGTCCGCGTAAAGCTCAAGGCTGCCGCTGTTCGACATCGCATACTCTCCGAACAGGGTGTTGCTCGGGGTGTACAGATCCGGGAGATATTTGCCGGAAATGATATAGTCAGCGGCTGTACCGGATGGCACTGATCTCACGCTCATCGATACCGACTTGCCGTCCGCTGTCTTCACACCAGAACCGTTGAAGGAATTTGCAACATCTATAAGCCATGAGTCGTTGTCCTTTCCCGCCTTCTCACCTGATGTAAATATCTCTATATCCATGTCTCCATTGCCCTCAACTGCCAGTGGATATTTGTCTATCTCAGGCAGCTCCGCATACAGATCCGGAGTGTCCAGAGTGACCGTACCCTTTACAGGGGTCGCTTCATTTACATCGAGATCTGCATATAACTCATCAAGAGTCATATCCGATCTTGATGATCCTCCATTTCCACCGCCTGCTATGTTGATAACCTTCCTGCCGACTATTCCGATAATGACCGCGATCATCGCAATTATCACCAGCACTCCGACTACCACTAATCCTTTTGTCCTCTTATCCATTTCTTCCTCCTTTTACATTCCCTGACTGTGGACATCCTGCCTCATGCCATTCATGCACTCTATGACATCATCCACATATTTCATATCCAGCGAGCTCAGGTTGGTGTCAATATCAACCATCTTCTCCACCAGAATATTGAACTTTCTCACCAGCTCGTCGCCCTGTCTGCACAGATTGTCGAGGTATACCGGCTGGGGTCTAGTGTAATAATCGTATGTCTGTATAAAGCCTATGGCACTGTCCATGTTACTCTGTGCCTGCTGCTTTATATCCTCGTACAGATTGCGAACACCACTGCCCTCCTCCACATTCTCCTGGAAGTATTCCTCCCTGGACATTATGCTCTCATACTGTCTGTTGAGTCTCTCTATCTGTGCATCAAACAAATGTCCCCTGGCACTGTCCTTGAGCTTCTCCGTCGAGCGTCTTCCCTTGAGTATATGTACATTTGCTGTTATGGTGAATGTCAGCCACACTACACTGATCGCAACACCTATAGCTATTCCCACCATACTGTCAGCCAGCACAAACATTACTATTGCCAGTATGAACATTATCAAGCCTATGATATTGACCGCTATCAATCCCATCGTTTTTCCTCCTAAAGTCAATATATATCACACCGCATCTGCATGTTCATTGTCTCTCTGCAATACGCTGAGCCTTTGTTTTGCAGCATCGGTGACCGTAAGTCCCGAAAAGTCAGCAAATTCCTTCTTCTCATTTCTTATGAGCATGACCGCAAACTCCCTGTCCGTCTCCTCCGCGCAGGACAGCAGTTCATGGTAATCCACCGGCCTATCCTCATATATTCGAAGCGCAACAGCCTCCGGCACAACAATAAACGTCATGGACGTGTGCGTCTTATCCTCTATGTATATCTCCGCCTTGTCCGCAAATTTTGCAAATTCCTCCGCCTGAGTCTGAAAGCCTCCACTCTGAAGCTCCGCCAATATCCTGTCTCTGTCCTCCATGAGACTGTCGAGATACAGATAGCCCTTCAGCAGCAGGAGTCCCATAAGTCCATCTGACATATTGAAGTCAAGTATACAGCCATGTCCCTCGTCACTGTCCGTCAGTACATGACACACGCACTCCGCTATATCCTCATCGCTGAGTCCGCTGTATTTATACGCCTGCTCAATCCCATCATTTGTTATGAGCACGGTCTCTACATTTCCCCTTACAGACTTTTTCTTCCTGATGCTCTCAACAGGACGTGCAGCTATCTTGAACGCCTTCAGCGCATTTATAGCATCATCTATGCTCTTCTTCCCTGATATAGAGGTCTCAAACCGTCCCTGATCCGTAGCTACCGCCTGCACATTCCTGTATATCCTTTGTACAGAGATCTTATTTCTCCTCATTATCGCACTTAAAATGTCAATATCTGACTTCTGACCGGCCAGATATCTCTGAAGCTCCGCTCTGAGCTTTCTCCTGAAATCAAGCTCGTACTCAGTGTTGGTTATATCCGTTCCTGAATACCACCGTTTCTCCAGATATTTGTAATTATCCGGATCCCTCAGTCTGTCCAGCGCACTGTTCTTCAGACTGTTCACACCTTCCTCATCGGTCTCCAGCTCACAGGCAAGTTCCGGCACACTGCATCTGTCATGTCTGTAGCCATAGAGCTTATCTATCACTATCTTCTCCCTGTAATTCAGTTTGTCTATGAGTTCATCGAACATCCGCCTGCACATACCATCCTGTGAATAGGACAGCGTATCCGCCTGCACCCCAAATACAGAACTGTACAGTGCTTCATACGAACTGATAACATCCAGCATATATTTATTATTTTCTTTTCTTAGAACATACGCCCTGTGCAATATCCCACACCTCATTCTATATAAGTTCTTAATCCAATATGCAAACCGGCATACATATCTGATATGCCCATCATCATTTTTACTTATATCTGAACTTAATCATTTTCATTATACATGTTTTGCCACAAATTAAAAACATAAAAGTGACGGGATATGGTATTTTATTATTTTATTAAGTGTTTATACAACTGTCTGTCCACCTGTGGTATAATGAATCGACAACAAACTGGGAGGATATCTATGATCAGATTTTTGCCGGATGAATACTATTCATCCACATACAAGATAGATTTCAAAAAGTATTACGACATGGGATACAGAGGTATACTGTTCGACATAGACAACACTCTTGTGAGACATAATGAGCCGGCCACATCCAGAGCGATTCAGCTCATGGAACAGCTCAAGGCCATGGGCTTCAAGGTATGTCTGGTATCCAACAACAAGGAGCCAAGGGTTGCCGCTTTCAACAAAAAGATGAAGGTGAATTACATATTCAAAGCCGGCAAACCATCGAAAAAGGGCTACATCCGTGCCATGAACGAGATAGGCTGCAACATAGACAACACGATCGCCGTGGGCGACCAGATCTACACTGACATCATCGGAAGTGCCAGCCTTGGCATACACACTATCCTTGTCAAGCCTATAGACACAAGCCACGAGGAGATACAGATCACCCTCAAGAGGATCATTGAAAAGCCGTTTATTTTCTACTTCAGGAAAAAGCATGGCATGGTAAGATAATTTCTGTTATTCATAACGCAACACAAAAGGCCGTATTCACATATCTGCCTGATATGTGAATACAGCCTTTTATTAAATATCTCAGTAACATATACGTTCTGTCATGATGTTACACATCTGTGTGATCCACAGAACGTATGTTAGTCGTTGTACACCTTCTTGAACTCTGTGTATCCCTCTGACTCCAGCATGTTTATCTGCTGCTTCATGTTCTTTCTCATCATCTGGATAGTCACTGTCTTACCTGCCTGGCGAAGTTCCTTTGCCTCCTTGAAGATCTCAAGCTTCTTGTCCAGTGTCACATCCTTGTGAATGAGGATAGCCACGTTGTCAGAATCTATCTTGTATCCATTCTCAAGCTTGTCCTTGAGGATGGTGATTATTCTCTCAAAACCTATTGAAAATCCTGTTGCAGGAACATCCTGTCCACAGAAGTTCCCAACCATCTTGTCATATCTTCCGCCGCCGGCGATGGAGAAGTTGTAGTCATCTATTGTAACCTCAAAAATAGGTCCTGTGTAATATCCCATACCTCTCACAAGAGTAGGGTCAAATACGATCTTTACGCCATCTGCAACCATGGTCTTTGCACTTGATATGATCTCGTCCATATTGGTTATAACCTTTGGATCAAGGCACTCAGCGTCTATGTCCCTACAGAACTCAGCGCAGCTCATATCTCCAAGGTTCTGGTATATCTCAAGATACTTGTCCACCATCTCTGCGTCGTATCCGTTCTCTGTGAGCTCTGCTCTTATGCCATCCAGACCTATCTTGTCATACTTGTCAAGGCTGATGAGTATTGAAGCAATGTCTTCCTCTGCAAATCCCGCATTCTTCGCAGCACCACGGAGTATCTGTCTGTCGTTGATGTGGATAGTAAAATCTGTTATTCCCACCTCAGAGAATATTCTTGAGAGCATATCGGATGTGGCTGCCACAAGCTCTATCTCCGCAAGGTTTGTATTGTCACCAAGTATATCTATATCGCACTGGGTGAACATTCTGAATCGTCCCTTCTGTGGCTGATCCGCACGGAATACAGGTCCGATCTGGAGTGCCTTGAATGGGCTTGGAAGCTGCTCCTTGTTGTTCGCATAATATCTTGAGAGTGGAAGTGTAAGATCGTATCTAAGTCCGCTGTCTGCCAACTCTCCCTTACCTGCATCGATGGCTCTCGCAAGGTCTGCGCCTCTCTTCATCACCTTGAAGATAAGCTTCTCATTGTCACCGCCCTGCTTGCTTGTAAGATTCTCTATATGTTCCATAACAGGAGTCTCTATCTGTGTAAATCCAAATCTGGAATAACTTGTCTTGATCATTGAAAGCACATGCTCTCTAAGCCTCATATCAGCCGGAAGCTGATCACACATACCTTTTACCGGTGTCTTGATGAATTTTGCCATTTCTTATCCTCCTGATCTTATATCTTTATTAAATCCAACCTATTCTAGCATATACAACTATATTTTTCCACCCTTAAAAAGAACACCGGAACAAACTTATAGTTTGTTCCGGTGCTTTTCACATAATATATTGATATTTTTAATTGTCCTGTAATATCAGATTACTTGAGAAGATCATAGTTGAGCTTCTTGATAACAAGGAAGGCCTTGTTTCTGAGTTCCTCACCTGAGAATTCATCAAGCTGTACATTCATATCCCAGTTGTACTTCATGAGTGTATTCATAAGATCCTCAATGTAATCCTTTACATACTTGACGTTGCTCTCACTCTTATCCTTGAGCTGGACAACTATATTGTCTATAGCCTCGATGATTCCTGACTCCTGCTTCTCTAGTGCCTGTCCTGACTCATCGTTGAGCTCTATAACCTTACCTGTCTTGGTTATGATGACCTTCTTGTTAGGAGCTGCAGCAGCCTTGCTCTTCTTGTTGATCATATGGTTGATACACTTGATCAGACATGCTACAGAGTATGTCATCTCCTCGTTTGATGGCTTGTCTATTCCCTTGAGAGTGTGCTGATGGTACAGGTACTCTGACTTGCACAGCATCTCCTCAACAATAGCTACCTTACACAGTGATACCAGATCAGCCGGCATAGCCTGCTGCTTCTTACCGAAGAGACCACCGCCACCCTGCTCATTTTCCTCCTTATACTTCTCAGGAAGAGCTGTTCTGACATATGTCTCATGCAGGTACTTCTTGGCTGTGTTGATATCGTAGCTTGATGCAAGAACCATCTTCTTGGTACTGTTGAGTCCGTTAACGACCATATCCTCAGCAGCCATGAACAGAAGGATCTTCTGTCTATTGTCAAGCATTGAGTAAACCTCTTTGTTCTTGTTGTTCTTCTCAACAATTGACTTCTTTCTGACATCAAATACCTTTACCTTCTCCTTTACACTGAAGAATGCCTTCAGCATTGAAGGATTGGCGTTCAGGAAGTTGCAGCACCATGTGAGCTCTATGTACTGATCCTCGATCTTGTTCGATACCTCATACAAGCTGTATCCCTCAAACAGTACATTGAGTGCCTTGGAGAGGATCTCCAGACTCTCATACTTCTCCTCATATGACTTCTGTGTTATATCAGAGTTAACATATGCCTTGATTCCACACTCTATGAAGAGCTTGTTGTACTCATATGCTCCCTCAGGAATGTTCTGACGTCCGCTGAGCTGTGCTCCTGAACCAAGTGTCTGAAGTACCTTCTTGACCTCCGGCTCATTCTCGATGGCCTGATATACCTTCTTGGTAAATGCGCAGGTCTCATTAAGCAGTGAATCTATCCTCTTGTTGTATACCTCCTGCTTGGAGATCTCTGAAGCCACCTTGCTGCTGAGGATCTTTGCTGCCTCTGTGCTTGTGACATTCTTGATGAGCTCCTTGAAGTTGGAGTATACTGACAGGTTATCTATAGGTATGTACTCTGCGTTCAGTCCGTAGAACTGGAATGCCTTCTCATACTGCTTGTTCGCAATGTAGATAGAGAAGAGATTGATAGATAACTGTATCTTGTAATCGTTAGGTGCATGTGCATCCTCGATGACGTAATCATAAAGTACCTCGAGGTTGTTGATATATGAATCAGATCCTATGTCTTTGGCTGAGATATCCATCTCCATAACCACATTGATCAAATCCAGGTATCCGAGCAGAGCCTTGTCAAAGTTCTTTGGTCTGTCATCATCCTCAAGTATCTGGTATGAAATGTTTATGAGAAGTGGAGCGATCTTATCCCCGATCAGTCTCATGCACTCTGGGATCTTCTCAAGCTGTAAGAGATACAGCAGCCATACACTGTAACGATAAACACCTGTAGCTGATACAGGCGCATCTATATCGGTAGGGTCAATATCACCATATACAAATCTGAATAAAGGCTCTATCCACTCTTCGATCGCATAGTGTCCGGTCGCCTTTATATTGAAGTCTACAAACTCTGCAAGCTCATACAGCTTTGTACACTGAGCACGAACCTCGTCATCCACTGTCATGGTCGACAGATCAAAATTAGAATCCTTCAGGCTGTCTATAACCAATGTATAGAATCCGTCCTCAACCTGATCATTCAGATAACGAATAAGTGTTCCTTTATTACTGGATGCCGCTATTGATAATGCGTTATCCCCTGCCTGTCCTATATTTGCTGGTAACATAATATGTCTACCTCCTTTTGTTTTCGTATGTCTGGCTTACGAATATTCTTGTATTATTCCCCTCAAATCACTACTCCAAATATAACATATTTGGTAAAATCATTCAACAAAGTTTTTGGTTATTACTGATAACTGTCATTGTGCATAATTACCCAAAAATTATAGCACTAAAAAAATCGCATTTTTTGTGCATTTTTACTGTTATGCCAGATAATGCCATTTTTCAGCATCAGTCGAGTCCTGCCATGTGAAGTATCGCCATGGCATTTGTCGTGGTACACCTGCCATCCTTCTTCTTATAGTCGAATTTCAACTGGTCTCCCTCGTAATATTCCTCGAAATGATAGTTCGCAGCAGGTGTTCCGTCCTCCGCCTTGAGATCACACAGCTCAAAATCGTGTGTCGATACCAGTGTCATTGAACCCGCTCCCGCAAGCTTTCTGATGACCTGTGTTGCTCCCACTATTCTGTCAGCAGAATTTGTTCCCTTGAATATCTCATCTATAAGACAGAGCATAGGTCTGTTCTCTTTTCTGTACTCAACCATCGTCTTTATCCTGAGTATCTCTGCATAGAACGTTGATATTCCATTGCTGACATCATCGGTCACCCTCATGGATGTGAATATCTTCATCCTGTCAGCCTCCATATAGCCCGCACACACTGGAGCGCCCGCATATGCAAGCACCAGATTTATACCCAGTGTTCTGAGGAAAGTCGTCTTTCCGGACATATTACTTCCGGTTATTATCGTGGCACCGCCCTTGAAGTCCGCATCATTTGCCACGACTGTATCAGGGCTTATCAGAGGATGTCTCATATCCCTGGCGGTGACATGCACTCTGGCATTTGCGCCGACCTGTGGATAGCTCACTTCCCTCGTTCTTGAAAGGACAGCAAATGACATGAGTTCCTCCATATCAGAGACAGCCTTTATCCAGCCCTCAACGCTCTGTCCATTCTTCTGTTTCCATTTGTCCATCATCCTGCCTATGTGGAAGTCCCACATTATAAGTCCACACAGTATCTGATGAACTATAGGATTGTATCTGATATTGAACGCCGCACTTATCGTCCTCAGTTTTCTTATAGCCGCCAGGGCACCAGAGTCATTTGACAGATGCGACTTGATATCATTTAAAAGTTCACTGTCGAAATTCTCCCTGGAGATCAGCTCGAACATTCTTATATAGTCCTCTATCACATAGCCAAATGAGATCATCGGCATGACAGCCTGACCCGCAACTCCGCCAAAAAGCCAGGAGAACAAAAGCACAACAAAGAATGAGACAAGCGTCCAGCCTATGTTTATCTCACCCATTATTCCAAGTATAAATGCCACCAGTGTTATCGCCGGCAGTAAAAATCTCAATATGTTGAACACCGCAGGTATATGGTCATCGCCATTGCAGTATGCCACAAATTCATCCGCGGTATATTTCTTCTTTTTGCCCATTCCGGTCTTCACACCGAGGGTCTCAAAATCCATCGAGAACTCTCTCTTTGAAGTGAGCTCTTTTATCGCCTCCTGGCGCTTCTCTATGTCTGCTATATCGTACTTCGGATCGCGTATACTCTCGGCGAGAGCCCTTTTTCCCTCCTCGGTTCCCGCAACACAGATAAACTGATACAGAGAGCTCTGTCCAAGAAGGTCCATATCCCTTGCAACCAGATCGTCATCGCCGAGATACTGTGCACCGTTGTCCTCAAACTTCTTCCAGCCGTCGCCGAATCTCTCTATATACCTCCTGAGCACCTCCGACTTGGCTTTCTTATATTCCAGCTCCTCACTAAGCTTTCCGTGGATAAACACCATTGCGACAAATGCCACAGCGGCTATTATTCCCAGGATCAGCACTGTCACTCTGTTGTCATATATGCCTATTATCAGCCCTGCCAGAGCTGCAAGGAACATCACAAATCTAACCCCTGAATACGTTGCAGACTTCCCCTCAAGCGCCTTGATGTCCTTCTCCAAAATGTCCCTTTCGTCCTTGTATTCGTTCATGTTATCGTCCTTTCATAAAAAACAATATATTTACTTTTTGTCCGGCTTGTCCTTCTTCTTATATGACATCACACCATCCTCTGATACATCTATCATGTCCGGCTTGACAACGAGCACGATACCCATTACCCCAAATACCACACACAGCACGATGCATATTATTCCGATCACCTTATATGATGTAAATGCGAGCATTCCAACTCCCACTGCCAGTGTGAGTGCCGCACATAGAAAATAGTTTTTCTGAAGTGCCTTTATCGCCTGTTCTTCTTTGTTGTAATCCTGTCCACTATTATTCATGTTCCATTTTACCTCCACATATACATTCCATTATAGATGAATATATCATACACGGTATATCATTCGCAAATATTAATTCCTGTGAATCAATCCACCACACTTATTGCATTTGACACGAATACATATTAAAATAAATGGACAGGTTATATTCTATGGGAAGGAGATTTTTATCATGAACAAATTGGCAAAAATGGCGCTCACTCTTGCCGCTGCAGGAAGTGTCTGCTACTTATTCAAAGACAAGATCAAGACAACGAAAGCTTACCAGACAGTTGAGAACAATGATACTGTAAAGAAGGCAAAAGCCACAGCTACAGATACTTACCACAAAGTAAAGGACTCCGAGACAGTCAAAAAGATCAAGGACTCTGAAACATACCACAAGGTAAAGGACTCTGAGACAGTCCAAAAGGCAAAGGATACGATCAAGGATACCTACAATAAAGTAAAAGATTCCGAGACAGTCCAGAAAGCAAAGAATACAGTATCCGACACATATGACAAGCTCAAGGACAAGGTTAAGGAAAAAGCTGCTTCCACCGAAGATGGCGACCGTGAATATTTCACACTTCACGAAGACACCACCGGAGCAGAAGAAACCACATCCGAAGAAGCCGCAACCGAGGATGTTGTAACCCCGGAAGCCACAGCGGATATTCCGGATGAGACAACCGCAAAGGCCGTAACCGAGACCGTAGCTGAGGCTGAGGATGTTCTCGCCGAGGCAACTGGTGCCGTTGCAAATGCCGCTGCTGCTGAGACATCAGAGGTAATCGGCGATGAGTACATGGGACTTTCAGATGTATCTGAGGATCCATCAGTGCTCTCCGATCAGGACAAGCTTGACGTATAGTCTGCACAGTACAATAGGCAAAACAAAAACAGTATGTGCGATCCGTTTGATAACGAACCGCATATACTGTTTTATTTTTTCCCTGAATCTCTCAGATATGACAATGCTTCATCTATGGCAGCCTCCGTCTTGAAGTCCTGCTCATATGTCACGCCATCCACATCCACCATGAGTAGTTTGTATATCTTTTTGTCTGCCGGCCCTATATTCGCCGATGTTCTGAGCTTCTTGAACGTCTCTATGGTGCTGAGTTCCACCACATCCGTATGCCAGGTTCCGTGATATACCAGATATTTGTCTGTTATGGCTATACCATCCTGATCATAGTAGAGATTGTATCTGAGCTGTTCATCTATATCCCTGACAGTATTTCTGTCTGCCTTTCCGCCCGATACGACCTGCATTCCTGACACCTTCCATGGACAGCACACACTGTATATACATCTGACTATATTATATAACGCCCACAGAGCCGTCAGCACAAGAACCAGCAGCATCATATTATAATAGATCCTCGGAAAATCCACCTCACTTATTATGAGTGGATATACCTTGCTCTCAAGCTGCTGGGATGGTATCCCCATGTCCTGTGCAAGGCCATCAACTATCGATGTATACACATCATCCGCAGAGACTACTCTGCCTCTCAGCGTATAATTCAGCAGTACATCTTCGTTACTCCTGATGAGCAGGATGGCATATCTGCCATCCTGCTGACAGTAGTAGTACCTGCCCTGCCTCTCAGAATCCACATAATAATCGTATCCTATATAATCCGCCCGATCCACGGTTATCGTCACATCCCTGTCGTTCGGATTCGCCCTGGATTCCACATCAGCTATACTTCTGTATGTCCTGCTCCTTATCCTGTCCGGCAGACTGAAATGCCACGCCATGATGATCATGCATCCCACCATGATCAGTGATAGAATGATCCCGGGTATTCTGTTTTTTAGAATATAACTTTCAAACTTCCTGTTCTTCATAATATGTCTTTCCCGCGTACGGTCAGATTTTTAGAAATGGCTTCCGCCACCGCCATGACCACCGCCACCGCCTGATCCACCAGAATCTCCTGAGCTGCTCTGGATAGTCACGCTGGTTACTTCCTTACGTATAAATATATCTCTTCTGTCAAGCTCCTTGGCATTTCCATCGCTGTATGTAGAAGCTGTTGTGGTATCTTTTCCTGCTTTCTTCGACAGATTCACGATGCAGAATGCGATGGCTGCTCCCAGAGATACAAGGAAGCATATAAATGGTGACAGGAACTTTAATCCTCCTGTGCTGCTCTTCATAGCCGTCTCTGTTCTTGACATCATTCTCTCAAATGCTCCAAGAGTATCCGATCTGAGTATCTTTCCACCGTATTCCGTTATGGATGTCGCCTTGGAATCACTTATTCTCTTCTTCGCCTTGCCGGCTGTGCACAGATAAACATATCCGTCGTTCTCCTGCCAGTTGGCAACTATAACTACGCTTGTGCTGGCATCCCTGCCGTCAAGATATGTTCCTGCAGGCCACTCTTCCCAGCCGAATCTGTAATAATCACAGATCTTCTCTGCTATATCCTTTGTGTTAGACTCTATGTCATATGAAACTGCATCGGCATCATATTCTGACAGATCTGTGTACTGATCCATGGTAACGACAACAAAGTCCATACCCACTTTATCTTCCAATTCTGCTATCTCCCCGCGGAGAGTCTCCTCCTCTGAATCAGACAGCTTATCTGCATAGTCAAACACTCTCTCATTTGTCTTACATTCTGTATTATTTCTGGCGTCATGCTTGAGATTGGCATTTGATTTCACAAAGTATCCTATAAAGAACACTATTCCAAGTCCAAGTACCACGAGCATTGCCACGATAAATTTCTTTACTGCATTCATTTACAACACCCCCAATAACATAGACAAGCCATCAAGCAATACAAATGCTGCGCCAAACAAAAGTGCGGTAAGTCCAACTGCCTTACTCATGCTCTTCGGCTCTGTTCCAACACATTTTCCAGTCTGTCCGTTGACATAGAACTTATAGTTTTTGCCCTGGAAACGGTACTCATATACCCACACCGGCATGAGTCCGAACTTTGTTCCCGTGAGTCTGTTGTTGTTTCTGAATCTCTCATTTGTAAGTGATGAATATCCGGTTGTGGTGCTTCTCACCCAATCTCTGTTTGCCTTCTCCGCCTTTGCCTGAGCCCTCGGCTCCACCTCATTCGGCGGCATATTGTAAGTCTCCGCATCGAATCCCGAGAGGTACTTGTTGTCATGCTGCATGAGCTCTTTGTAGTTGTACGGCTCCATGAGATCCATGATTCCATCCTCCATGGCTATGGATGCATCAACCGGTATGCCCTCATAATTCACATGCAGGCTTCTTCCGACATCAAAATATGAAGTCTCTGTATATCTCTTGTCTCCAGACGTCCATGATCTGACCTTTGTTCCTATGGCCTCATAAGCCACATCCGAATCATAATCGTACATCCAGAATGGGACATACACTCCCTTAAGCGCCTCAAGCGTCTTCTGTGAAAGGAATGTTCCCGGTATAAATAGCTTTTTACCAAATTCATTCCTCAGCTTCTCCTCAGCCTCATGCTTTGATATCTTAAAAGGAAGTATCACATCAGCCCCATACGGATAATTTACTTTGTCATCCCTGAGCAGATATGTTCCACATGAAGGGCATCTTCCCGCAGACTGATACTCCGTGTAAGGTATCTGTGAACCACAGTTTATACATATTACAGGCTCCTGTGATGGAACCAGTTCCTGACAGTCGCTTCCCCCGCAACTAAGGCAGACCATCTTTTTCTTCGCAGGGTCGTACACTACGTTACCCCCACAATTCACACAACGATATAGCAAGTTATCTTCCCCCTGTCCTTTTTTATCGTTTTCCTTCCAAACTTCCTACGCTGATTCTCAGCGTACCTGCGCTTATTATAGCATAGTAAATCTGTTTTTAGAACATCGAATTGGATGCCTTAAGGCGGCTTTATAACACATTTTAGATATCTTAAATGAAACAAAATATTTTTTGAACAAATGTGTAACACATCATGTTCATGCGAATATGTTAAACCATGAACAAAATAATGGAGGCTTACCATGAGTGATTTATCAGCAACACAGTGTGCCTGTGGCGGTTGTGGCTGTGGCGGCAGAAATGGACTTTCTTGCGGAGGTTCATGTGGATGCAACAGTTGCACTCTGATCATCATCCTTCTCCTCTGCTGCGGTGGCTGCGGCGGCGATGGTTTCGGTTTAAACAGCGGTTGTGGCAATGACAATAGCTGCATCTGGATCATCCTTCTCTTATTCTGCTGCGGTGGCTGTGGCAATAACAACGGATGTGGCTGCGGTGGCTGCGGCGGCAATGATTGCGGCTGCTGCTAACAGCGGATTCACCATTATCCATAAACGGGATATCGGGCAGAAAGGTTGTCCGGTATCCACAGAAAGTGGCCAGCAGAAGCAATTCTGCTGGTATTTTTTTTACTAAAAATCAATAGAATATAGTATAGCTGTCTTACCAAGTGATCACTGCATGAAACGGAGCTTCATATGTTTAATGGCAACTTCCATCATCCACTGGACAACTTAATAAAAGATGACCGCCTGTTCATGATGGAGGCCATTCTCCCATTTGTGGACGACCGTATGAAAGCTCCTCTGGCAATGTACATAAAGATCATGGAACTTCAGACCATATTGAATGCTCTGCGCGATACAAATTATGTAAACTCCTGTGGACTCCACAAAGATATAAACAATCAGGATGATATACTGTCATCCCTTGCCGGGTGTGGATTTCCCGATATCAGGAACCAGTTTGCCAGCATGAAAAAAGCCATGGATATGATGAAGACCATGGAAGCCATGAACACACAACAATCCACGGATTCTCTGTACCGGCACTATCAAAGCAGAACTGCCTCTGAAACCGAGGGCGAAGAAAACTACGACAACACTGAATCCCAGTCATCCCAGGATATATACAGCTCCGTCAAAGACCTGTTTGAAAAATATGATATGGAGGGATATTAAACATGAATCTTCAAAATGACCCAAGACTAAAAAACATGCATCCGCTAAAAAGGGAAATTCTTCTCAGATTATCCAACTCCCAGTCCACCATGACTCCGGAGCAGATGCTCCCCCAGCTAATGGAGATCAACAAAGAACTGCAAAAAAGGGATCTCTCCTTCAGCAGATCCGAGTCCGAGATCGTTCTGGATGTTCTGAGCGAAGGCATGTCTCCACAGGAAAAACAAAAGATAAATATGATAAAGTCCATGCTGTAAAAAATGCATCTCACTGAATGTAACACAATTTCATTTTTGTAGCTATCAGCTATAGTTTCACATTTTTGTACCTGATAGTTTCTGGCTGACGATACCGTTATTGGCAGATACTATTTGCATAAAATGTAGCTGATAGATATTGTTTCAGCAAGATGGAGGTTATTGTGATAGATATCTTTGACTTGAGATTGCGGATAAGAAATGTGAGAAAGGCTCATAATCTTACTCAGGAACAGCTTGCCGAGAAAATAAAAGTGTCTCCTCATTATGTGTATGAACTGGAACATGGATACAAAAGTATGAGTATATATACTCTCGCCAATATCGCAACTGTTCTTGATGCGCCACTGGATTTTCTGGTGTTCGGAAAGGAACCGGCCACCACCCCCGAGAACAAGGATTATATCACTCATGACGATCTTGACAGACTGGTGGAATCGATACCACTGTACAAACGTGACAGTGCATACAGCGCACTCAAGAATCTGCTGCCTTATCTGAAATAAATGATAATCCGATATATATTTAACATCAAGAAAGCCACATGGATTTTTCTCCATGTGGCTTTCTCATGTTTATAGTTTTTTATTTCATAACAATATTCACAATACGTCCAGGAACATAGATCTCCTTGATAACGTTACCTGTGAGCTTGTCGGCGATCACTTCCTTAGCCTTTGCGATAACCTCATCCTTTGGATCCTCCTTGCCGATCGCAAGTGTTGCCTTAGTCTTACCGTTGATCTGTACAGCGATCTCTACTGTTGACTCTACTGTCTTTGCCTCATCGAACTCTGGCCATGTCTGCTGATATACATATCCGCCATAGTTCTTTACTGACCACAGCTCCTCTGTGATATGAGGTGCAACAGGGTTTAACAGGATGAGCAGTGTCTTGAACTCATCTGCTGTAACGCTTCCCTTCTTGTAGAAGTCGTTGAGAAGTGCCATCATGGCTGCGATAGCTGTGTTGTACTTCAGGTTCTCGAAGTCATTTGAAACCTTCTTGATAACCTGGTGCATCTTGGTCTCCATATCCTTGGAGTAGCCCTTCTCGTCTGTCACACTGTCCTGAAGCTTCCATACTCTGTCGAGGAATCTTCTACATCCCTTGACACCATCCTCTGACCATGAAGCTGCAAGGTCAAATGCTCCGATGAACATCTCGTAGGTACGAAGTGTATCTGCGCCATATACATCTACGATGTCGTCAGGATTTACAACGTTGCCTCTTGACTTACTCATCTTCTCACCGTTCTCACCGAGGATCATACCATGTGATGTTCTCTTCTGGTATGGCTCTGATGTAGGAACTACGCCCTGATCGTACAGGAACTTGTGCCAGAATCTTGAATACAGAAGGTGGAGTGTTGTATGCTCCATTCCTCCGTTGTACCAGTCAACAGGAAGCCAGTACTTGAGTGCCTCCTTGCTTGCAAGAGCCTCTGTGTTGTGAGGATCTGTATATCTCAGGAAATACCATGATGATCCAGCCCACTGTGGCATGGTATCTGTCTCTCTCTTTGCAGGACCGCCGCAGCATGGACATGTGGTGTTTACCCAGTCTGTCATAGCTGCAAGTGGTGACTCGCCGTTGTCTGTCGGCATGTAGCTGTCTACCTCTGGAAGAAGCAACGGAAGCTGGCTCTCGTCGATAGGTACATAACCACACTTATCGCAGTGAACGATAGGAATTGGCTCGCCCCAGTATCTCTGACGTGAGAATACCCAGTCACGGAGCTTGTAGTTTGTCTTTGCCTGACCGATACCCTTCTCCTCCAGGAACTTTATCATCTTCTCCTTTGCATCCTTTACCTCAAGGCCGTTGAGGAAATCTGAGTTGATGAGCACTCCTGTTGCCACGTCTGTAAATGCAGCCTCATTTATATCTACTTCCTCGCCATCCTTTGCAACAACCTGGATGAGTGGAAGTCCGAACTTCTTTGCAAATTCCCAGTCTCTGTCATCATGTGCAGGAACCGCCATGATAGCACCTGTTCCGTAGCTCATGAGTACATAGTCTGATACGTATATAGGGATCTCCTTGCCATTTACAGGGTTGATGGCTGTGAGTCCGTCTATGCATACACCAGTCTTATCCTTTGCAAGCTCTGAACGCTCAAAGTCGCTCTTCTTCGCTGCCTGCTCACGGTATGCCTCGATGTCTGACCAGTTGCCGATCTCGTCCTTGTACTTGTCAAGGATTGGATGCTCTGGTGAAACAACCATGTATGTTACTCCGAATAATGTATCGCATCTTGTTGTATATATGCGGAGCTTGTCCTCTTTGCCCTTTACTGAGAAATCTACCTCAGCTCCTGTTGAACGTCCGATCCAGTTCTTCTGTGAAACCTTTACACGCTCGATGTAATCCACGCCGTCAAGTCCTTCAATGAGCTTGTCTGCGTAATCTGTGATCTTGAGCATCCACTCAGACTTAACCTTGCGGACAACCTCGCTGCCACAACGCTCACATACGCCATTGACAACCTCCTCATTTGCAAGACCAACCTTACATGATGTACACCAGTTGATAGGCATCTCCTTCTTGTATGCGAGACCTGCCTTGAAAAGCTTAAGGAATATCCACTGTGTCCACTTGTAGTACTCAGGATCTGTCGTGTTGATCTCTCTGTCCCAGTCAAATGAATATCCAAGTGAGTGGAGCTGTTTCTTGAATCTTGCAACATTGGTCTTGGTTACTTCCTTTGGATGGATCTTGTTCTTGATCGCATAGTTCTCTGTAGGGAGACCAAATGCATCCCAGCCCATTGGATACAGAACGTTGTAGCCCTGCATTCTTCTCTTTCTTGCCACTATATCCAGCGCTGTGTATGGTCTTGGGTGACCTACGTGAAGTCCCTGTCCTGATGGGTATGGGAATTCAACTAACGCATAATACTTTGGTTTTGAATAATCATCTGTAGCAGCAAATGCCTTGTTGTCATCCCAGACCTTCTGCCACTTTCCTTCAACGACTTTGTGGTTGTATGTCTCAGCCATTTTTGAAAATGCCTCCTTGAAATTTATCTTTTCAGGCTTTATAACGCTTTTTCGCCCGATTCCTCTCTAATCTTAACTATATTAGCATATATGCTGTGTTTTTCAAACTGTTTTTTGGTATAAGCAACCCGGCTTATTCAAACACTTTCTTGATACTGTCATAATGAAGGAAGATTCCCTGCTCTGCATATTCTTTTATCTCATCCAGCGTTGCCAGTTTAAAACCATCGGTCTCCGCCTCCTGAGGCCTGATATCTATTTCCGAAAAATCTCCAGTAAACTTATAGACATCCACGAAGTAGTTGTCCTTCTCTTCCGGATTATCTCTTCTATATGTAAACTGAAGTCCACCCTCGAAATCACTTACGTCTATGCCTGTCTCCTCAAGCACCTCCCGCCTGACTGCCTCTATTGAGGACTCTCCTGCCTGCACTCCGCCGCCGGATACCTCCCACCAGCCTGCTGCCCATGCCTTGGTCATGACACGCTTTGTTATGAGATATTTGCCCTCTTTATTCTGGAGAACTCCAAGAACCGTAAGGTGATAATCTCCCGGCTTCATGTTCCAGTCATTTCTCTTCATAGTGCGGCCTGTCGGCTGCTTGTTCACATCATAGATATCCCAGTATTCCATCTCTGCTTGTCCTCTTTCTGATTTTTATATTTGTTCTGCCCAGTAACATAATAAATGCTATTTTAAGTTTCTTCAACAATCATTCGAATTTTATGCATAATTATTTATTGCAGTTTACTATAAAACTTAAGCTGTGGTACAATTCAAACTGTTATCAAGAGATTTGACCAGCGCAGGCTGAAGGAGGAAGCATGAACGCTTATGAGGTATTTGCCAGTGTCTATGATGAACTGATGGACAACATTCCATATGATGACTGGTGCACATATATAATAGAAGTTTTGAGAAAATACGGAGTGGACGAAGGGCTCATATGTGAGCTTGGATGTGGCACCGGAGAGATAACGGAAAGGCTTGCGGATGCCGGATACGACATGATCGGTATCGACAATTCATATGAGATGCTTGAGGTGGCAAATGAGAAAAAGCTGGATACAGGACATGAATCCATCTTATATCTCATGCAGGACATGAGGGAGTTTGAGCTCTTCGGCACGGTGAATGCCATCGTGTGCGTGTGCGACAGCATCAACTATCTTACGGAGCTTGCCGACATAACCCACGTATTCAGGCTGGCAAATAACTATCTCGAATCAAAGGGCATATTTATCTGCGACTTCAAGACTCGCCACTATTTCAAGGATGTGGTTGCCGACAGCACCATAGCCGAGGACAGGGACGACGTGAGCTTTATCTGGGATAACTACTACGATACGGAAACCGATATAAATGAGCTGGCTCTCAGCCTGTTTCTCCCAGAATACCCAGAATACCCAGAATCAGGCATTGAGCCGGATGATGAGTGTCCTCTATACAGGAAGTATCAGGAATTCCATTATCAGCGAGGCCTGACCCTTGATGACATGAGGAAATGCGTTGCTGACTCAGGCATGGAGCTCGTCGCCATGTACGATGCATTTACATGGCAGCCAGCCACAGATTCCAGTGAAAGGGTATACGTGGTTGCAAGGGAGACACACCAGGATAACAAACACTATGAATAGGCTTGTCTTATCACCATTCATAATATAAAATGGTGAAGATTGTCCAATATATCATTATTATAATGCGATTATATATATATATAACCGGACAGATTTCAAAATGTAACAAAACTAATCAACATAGAATAGCGAGGTATACAACATGAGCGATCATATAATAAGAGGTATGGCGGCGAACAATCAGGTAAGATTCTTCGCCGGAACAACAAGAGATATCGTGGAAACCGCAAGATCTATCCACAACACAAGCCCTGTGGCTACAGCCGCACTTGGAAGACTGCTCACAGCAGGAGCACTTATGGGAGCACAGTGCAAGAACGAGTCCGACGTACTCACACTTCAGATCCAGTGCAACGGACCGATCGGAGGACTTACCGTAACTGCAGACGCACATTCAAGAGTCAAGGGATATGTCAACAATCCAAACGTTATCCTTCACGCAAATGACAAGGGTAAGCTGGATGTTGCCAAGGCACTTGATCTCGGCGTGCTTTCAGTTATCAAGGATATCGGTCTCAAGGAGCCTTATGTCGGTCAGACACAGCTCGTGTCCGGTGAGATTGCCGAAGATCTTACTTATTACTTTGCGACATCTGAGCAGATTCCTACATCTGTTGCCCTTGGTGTTCTCATGGAGAAGGACAACACCGTCAAACAGGCAGGCGGCTTCATCATCCAGCTCATGCCATTTGCATCGGATGAGCTCATCGATGTCCTTGAGAAGAGACTTAACGAGTTCTCTTCTATCACCAGTCTCCTCGATGCGGGCAAGACTCCTCTTGACATCATCAAGGATGTATTTGAAGGATATGACGTTGTAGTGACCGATGAGTTGCCTACCGAGTGGCACTGCAACTGCAGCAAGGAGAGATACTACAATGCGGTACTCAGCCTTGGCAAAAAAGAGATCGCAAGTCTTCTTGAAGAGGGCGAGCCTATAGAGGTCAACTGCCAGTTCTGCAACTCTCATTACAAGTTCTCACCTGACGAACTCAAAGAGATGCTGCTCAAAGCGGCTGCAAAATAATCATTTTTCCGCCATTTGCCCTCATTTTTACAACATTTTTGTATATTATAATTATTGCATTGGTTTTTTCACTATGCTAGAATGTTAACCGTTGTAAAGTAGACTAAATTTGAAAGAAAGAGTGAAAATTATGAAGATAACAAGAGATGATATCAGAAATGTGGCTATCATCGCCCACGTTGACCACGGTAAAACAACACTTGTAGACGAGCTCTTAAAGCAGAGCGGTGTGTTCCGTGACAATCAGGAGGTCGCTGAGCGTGTCATGGATTCCAACGATATCGAGCGTGAAAGAGGAATCACTATCCTCTCCAAGAATACTGCCGTAACATATGGAAGCACCAAGATCAACATCATTGATACTCCGGGTCATGCAGACTTCGGCGGTGAGGTTGAGCGAGTTCTTAAGATGGTAAACGGAGTAATCCTCGTTGTTGATGCATTTGAGGGTCCTATGCCACAGACCAAGTTCGTTCTGAAGAAGGCTCTTGAGCTTAATCTTGCAGTTATCGTATGTGTAAATAAATGTGATCGTCCTGAGGCACGTCCTGACGAGGTAGTTGACGAAGTTCTTGAGCTCCTCATCGAGCTCGATGCAAATGAGGATCAGCTTGACTGCCCATTTGTATTTGCTTCTGCCAAGTCCGGTTATGCAACACTTGACTCATCCAAGCCAGGCACAGACATGAAGCCTCTGTTCGACACTATAATTGATTACATTCCTGCTCCTACAGGCGATCCTGAGGCAGGTGTACAGATGCTTGTCAGCACAATCGACTACAACGAGTACGTTGGACGTATCGGTGTCGGCAAGGTCGACAATGGTGTCCTCAAGGTAAATGAGGATCTTGTCATAGTAAATGAGCATGACCCGGACAAGCTCGAGAGGGTTCGTATCGGAAAGCTTTTCGAGTATGAGGGTCTTAACAAGATAGAGGTTAAGGAAGCACAGATAGGTTCTATCGTTGCTGTTTCAGGCATCGCAGATGTACAGATAGGTGATACTCTCTGCTCCCCTGAGAATCCTGACCCAATTCCTTTCCAGAAGATTTCTGAGCCAACCATCGCCATGACATTCATGGTAAATGACTCTCCTCTCGCAGGCAAGGAAGGTAAGTTCGTAACATCAAGACATCTCCGTGAGAGACTTTTCAGAGAGCTGAACACAGATGTCAGCCTCCGAGTTGAGGAGACTGACACAACTGAGGCTTTCAAGGTTTCAGGCCGTGGTGAGCTTCACCTGTCAGTCCTCATCGAGAACATGAGACGTGAAGGTTATGAATTTGCAGTAAGTAAGGCTGAGGTTATCTACAAGGAAGATGAGCTCGGACATAAGCTTGAGCCATTTGAGATCGCTTATATAGATGTTCCTGACGAATTTGCAGGTACTATCATCAACATGCTGAACCAGAGAAAGGGGGAGCTTCAGGGAATGGCTCCTACAGGAAATGGAACCACAAGACTTGAGTTCTCTGTTCCATCCCGTGGACTTATCGGATTCCGTGGTGACTTCATGACAGCTACCAAGGGTACAGGTATCATCAACACAACATTTGACGAGTATCTTCCATACAAGGGTGACATGAGCTACCGTTCAAAGGGATCACTCATCGCATTCGAGTCAGGTACTTCGATCACATATGGTCTTTTCAACGCACAGGAGCGTGGAACACTGTTCATCGGACCTGGTGAGCAGGTTTACGCCGGTATGGTTGTAGGTGAGAATCCTCGTGCTGAGGACATGGAGGTCAATGTCTGCAAGAAGAAGCAGCTTACCAACACACGTTCTTCAGGATCAGATGATGCTCTCAAGCTTTCACCTCCAAAGGTGATGAGTCTTGAGCAGGCTCTTGACTTCATCGACACTGATGAGCTTCTGGAGATCACACCAAAGTCATTCAGAATCCGTAAGAAGATTCTTGACCATACTCTCCGTTACAGAGCCAACAGGAAATAAGGACGGACGAAAAGTCCTTTTAGATAGTGAAGCCCGTACACTGTAAGGATGTGGATCCATCACGGGATATACAACAAAAGCAGAGACAGTTCACACATTCTTTGTGTTTTGTGTGAGTTGTCTCTGCTTTTTTTGTGCGTAAAACTGTATCTTTTTTGCTTATTTTCCTCTGAATGATTCAACTTTTCTGTTTTTTGTATCTTTCTGGCTTTTTCTTTATGTTTGCGATAATTTTGTGACCTTTTACCTCCTTGTCACGGCGTCTATTGGTCTTAGTTTTGAGGCCCATATTGCTGGGAAATAGCCTGCTGCCACTCCGAGGATCACGGAGCCGAGGACTCCGGCCAGTGCAAGCCACCATGGGATCATGGCTATCTGGGTTTCTTTTGCAAGGTTGAACATGGAGACGGCGGCTTTATTCACCACTATTCTCACTCCGTAGGAGTGATAATACTCCGAGGACGCCTCCGACAAGTCCTATCACTGCGGCCTCCATGAGGAACAGAAGTCTGAGCTCGTCTATGTCGCAGCCGAGGACCTTCAATATACCGATCTCGTTTACCCGGTCGAATACAGAGGTCGTCATGGTGTTGCTTATTCCTATGACAGCCACAATAAGTGCTATCATTCCGATTCCGCCGAGAAGAAGCTGTATCATCTTGAGGTACTTCTGTATCGTGTCCAGATATTCCTTGAAATTCTCTGTCTGATACCCCATGTCCTGAAGCTTTTTTACCATCGCATCGACGTTATTTATATCATCTACGATCACCACCGCTGATGTGTAGACAAATTCACGGTAGCTGTTGCCATTGCCATCCACCGGCTGACCGTAAAGCTTGCCATCGGCGCTGACCTTTCTGAGCAGGCTTTTCAGTGAATCCATATCACAGTATATCGTCTGAGACTTCTCGCTGTAGCTGTCAGAGATGTCCAGCGATTCGTCAGACTCTTCATCCTGAACTTCACTGTCATAAGAAGTGTCAGCAGAAGCATTGTCAGAGCTGTTATCCGTATCTCCATCAGATAAAACCCCGGCGAGTTTCAGTTTGAATATCCTGTCACTTTCACCGCTCCATCCAACGGTCGTGTCAAATCTCTTTCCGACAAGGGATGCAATACTCTTCTTCTCTCTCTTCTCGTAACTGTCAAATGTCTTTTGATTGAAGAACATTTTGCCCACACTGCCGCCCGAGATCAGTTCAGGTGTCCCATGTGAAGAATTGCTGTTTTCCCCATAGGCCAGACTCCAGCCATCAAGCTCATTTCCCGGCACACCCACAAGATTGCCAAAGTATTCATACTCCTCATACTTCATACTCACAGGCACCTCATACAGAGGATAACAACCATCCACATTTGCAAGATCTGTCAATGTAGATATCGTTCTGTCCGTTATCATTCGATCCTTATGCTTACTTCCGGTCTCACTGTATATCGTTATCTGGTTGACACTTCCACTTGCAACCGCAGAATCTATCATCTCGTTCTTGACTCCGATTCCCACAGCCAGAAGTGCTACAACCGATATAACACCTATCATCACGCCGAGAACGGTGAGAAATGTTCTGATCTTTCTTCTCTTCATATTCATAAGACACAAATGCCATATCCACCCCATACAATCTATCTCCTTATAAACTCTCTCTCCGTGACCGGAATCTAAAGTTCATCAAGAATCTCCTTTTTTCTCCTGTGCTTTCTTATCGCACATATACAGAACAGAGCTATCACTATAACCACAGCAATTACACCATATAACACCTTCTTATCACTGCTTTTTGTGCTGTCCTTTATCTTCTCTACATTGGCATACACCGAAGATTCCACAGTCGCCTTGAAATTCCCCTCAATCGTCGTCTCATTCCCCTCTTTGTCCTCATATGTAACTATCACCTTTGACATATCACCGCTCGCAGCAGTCGTCGCCACGGCATTCGTGAGGATATCTATGCTTCCGCTCTTTCCAGACTCTATATTGCCTATATACGTCTCAATCTCCTCCATACTTCCCAACAAGCAATTTTCAACCGACGCACCGCAGGACGGGAGGGCGAAAATACGGAAAAGGGTACTCTTTTCCTATGCTTGCTAAGAAAGTTTTTTCCTCACTTATCACTACAACGGAACTCCCAGTATGCCAAAAAGCGCAAAAGAAAAACGCCGCAATTCTGCGACGCTTCATTCACTTTATGCAGACAAAAACGAGGGAACTTTATTCCCCCGTCCTGTCATTGTTGGCTTCCTCTATGCCTTTTGCAGTAGCAGACATGATTTTTAAGTCTGTTTCGCTCATTGTGTCAAGCATGGTATCGAGCTGACGGCGGCGTGTGGACTTCTCTTGTTCCCGTTCCGGGAAAAAGAACTGGTCTACTGATACGTCAAGCAGGGTTACAAGCTCATATAAAATCTGTAAACTTGGGTGCTGCCCGCTGTTTTCAATGGACGCGATATACCGGGGCGCAATATTCAGTGTGTCGGCTAACTGATTGCGTGATATTCCCTTTGCTTTTCTTGCTGCTTTAATGGCTTGCCCGAAAGCCTTAAAATCATACTTCACTTTATCCTGCTTCATATTTTTCACCCTATTACATTTTACTGTTCCTCTTTTCTTTGAGATATGATTACACATATCATAGTATTGATGGTAATAGAGCATAAAACATGCAGAGTAAGGTTGCTACAACTCATATTGCCATATATAATATCTAATGACATCGAAAATTAAAGAAATTGATTAGAAATAGATTTTTGTTTGATAATCTTAAATCAGATATTCACAATGGAGGCACATTTATGTCGCAGAGTATTTTAATTGTAGACGATGAAAAAGAAATTGTATCAATGCTGTATTGCTATTTCAGCAAACTTGGATATACGGTATATACTGCAACAGCAGGAAATGCTGCATTAAAAGAAGTAGAAAAAAAACCTGACATTATTTTGTTAGACGTTAATATGCCAGATATTGATGGATTTACTGTTTGTGAAAGAATACGGGATTATGTTTCATGCCCTATAATTTTTTTAACAGCACGCATTGAAGATAGTGATAAAATAAAAGGATTTTCTATTGGCGCAGACGACTATGTAATAAAACCATTTTCTGTTGATGAATTAGAAGCTCGCATTGCAGCACATCTTCGCAGAGAAAAAAGACACAATACATCTTCAAAGGTGCAATTTGATGAAGATATGGTTATAGATTATTCCTCACGTATTGTGTTTTATCATAATAAGGATATGGCTTTTACCAAAAAGGAATTTGATATAATATCTTTCCTTTCACAAAACAAAGGAATTGTTTTTGACCGGGAAACTATTTATGAAAAAGTTTGGGGATTAGACGGCATTGGTGATAATACAGTTGTTACAGAACATATCAGACGTATTAGGGCAAAATTTTTATCTTTAGGCGATAGACCTTACATTGAAACTGTTTGGGGGTGCGGATATAAATGGAAAAATTAAAGAGAATCAGATGGTTCAATCGGTTAAATAGCATGAGTATTAGGATGTCCTTTGTTCTTTATGCTTTGTTTTCGTTGTTGATTGGAATAATTATTTGTATACTTTTAATTTCAATGGTTGACAAATACAGAATAAATTTGAACTATAAGTATGAAAATATGTCAACAAGGTATGATATACCGGAAAATGGTTCATTTACCGCCGCTTATAGTAATGACCAAACAAAATACACAATATTTGATACGAAAGGAAACGAGATATGCAAGTTCAATGTTGATTATCAAAAAGAACGCCCAGTACACGAATATGTCTATCCGAACCATGTTTCATATATCGAAGTTTCACCTAATTTTACAAACCGGGATAGGCTTATTGACAGTGTTTTAGGTTCATTAAATGTTGCAATTATTCCTATCGTATTATCTATTAATATGATATGTTGTGTAACATTTTTTTATAAAAAAAAAATATCGAAACCTATTAAGCTATTAACTAATGCGTATCATAAAATTGAAGCAAATGACTTAGATTTTACGTTATCATATCCATTAAATGATGAAATGGGAAAACTCTGTCATGCCTTTGAAAAAATGAAAGACTGTTTGGCGAAAAATAATGAAACTATGTTTCGACAATTTGCTGAACAGCGCCGTCTAAACGCTGCTTTTTCACATGACTTACGCACTCCTTTGACTTTACTAAAGGGTCATGCTACTATGCTGCTTTCCTTTATTCCCAAAGGCTTAGTATCACAAGAAGAAATATTAGATGAAATATCAGTAATGTCAAAAAATGTTTCACGTCTTGAAAAATATGTAAATGCTATGACGAACTTATATAGGTTAGAGGATATTGATATTCCACGGCAACAGATTACATTTCATGCACTTATTGATAATTTTAATAACACAGCAGAAGCACTTTGTTATGACAAACATTTTTCAATTACTACAAGCGGTGATAATATAACCTTGTTTATCAATTTAAATACAGTCATGCAGATTTATGAAAATTTACTCTCTAATAGTATTAGATACGCAAAAAGTGATATTGCTATTAGCGCAGTAATAGAGAATAATAATTTAGTTATATCTGTTTCAGATGATGGTTGCGGGTTTAAAAATATTGATATTGAAAAAGCGACATTACCATTTTATAAATCATCGAAAGATATATCTACTGAACATTTGGGATTAGGGCTGAATATTAGTAAGATTTTAAGTGAAAGACATGGCGGAAATATCCAAATTGCTAATAATGAAGCAGGGGGAGCATGTGTTACAGTAAAAATAAATTGCAATGAAAGTTGATTGAAAATAGACATTTTATTGCTATTATAAATTTAAAAGAAAGGAGATAAGGACAAATGAAAAAAATAATATGTATGTTTCTAAACTTATCGTTATTGGTGTGTATTGTTGGGTGCAGTCAAGCAAAGGACAGTGATAACCATGTAGTACAAGATTATTCCGAAGAATATGAGGTTTCTCCTTATGGAAGTGAAGAAGCACTTGACACTTTGGGTGATTTGAAGATTTCAATGAGTACAGAAAAGGATTTAGATTTGAAGCACCTTTCATTTCTAATAGAAAATACTTCTGATAAAGAATACCGATATTCACCAAATTATTTTGAAATAGAAGCTGAACAATCCGGCACTTGGTATCAACTTAAACAGCTTGATGACCCCTCAAAGAGCAATGAAAAGGATTGTTTTATTAAGCCTAACGAACGATTAACATTAGAAATTGATGTTAAAAGTTTTTATGGAGAATTGCCTGCTGGACACTATCGTTTGATTAAACAATTTGCGTTCTTTGAAAGTGAAAGAGATTGGGATTACGATACATATAATTTATCTTGCGAATTTACGATAAGGTAAAAATTCTCTACTTCATAAGCATGAAATAAAAAAACGCTTATGAAGTAGAAAGTTCGACTCAGAACTTTTGAAAAGATAGCCAAAAATTACTTTGTGATTTCAGAATAAACATCATGGACTTTTCACACGTGTTTTCTTTTTTCTACATCCCTTCGTTTATGATAACACTCTTTATACCTGAGACACTGTTAAGTGCGTTCAGTATACCCGTTACCGCCATGTTGCTATTTTCTTCTGATACACCGCCAAGGTCAAGGTATATCATTATCTGGTCTTCACCCTTATATATATCAATATACCCCATATAGTTTTCTTCATCACCATTTTGTGAAGAATAACCCGACATCACCTGCTGGATCTCTTCAGCTTTCTCATCTGTCACACCGCCGTCAAAATACACACTATATAAAAAGCTCTCTCCGTCAAATCCTGCAACATGTGCCTCGTAGTTCAGGTCAAGCTGATCTATCCCCAATATACTGTCAAAGTCGAATTCTCCGTCTTCTCCAAATCCATATTCTCCATAATTTTCTGCCATAGCATCATCCATATTATCTGCCATTTCACTATTCCCCCTCTATCTCATTTTCTTTCTCTGCAACCTCCGTCTCATCCTGTTCTTCCGCTGCAGCATCCTCAGGACTTCTCTCAAACCTCGCATATCCGCTGTCATATTTCAGATAAATGACATTCTTCTCAGTTGTGCTGATATATATTTCCTGTCCAGCTTCAAGATCCACGCCTGCTGCCGCAAAATTCTCTGCAGGATAGTCTTTGCTGTCGACCTTTTTTATCGTTCCCGCGATCTCGTATCCTTCCGGCAATTTCTCATCTCTTCCGGTTGCATTGTAATAATAGATATACCCATCATACATAACCTGTGGCTGCTCTATCATTCCGCTTTCCACACCGGTCGAGGTCTCCACGCCATTTGTTCCTGAAACATTTCCCTCAGAACTACCGCAGGCAGTACATGCCATAATCGAAAGCGCCGCAGCACATATAAATATTTCTTTTCGTATCCCCATACAATTTTCCCCTTTTTAATACTTATTTATGGATGTTATTGTAAACCAGCTAACTGTATGTCCATATTAACATGGCTTTCCCAGCTCTGCAACATACATATTATTAAAGTTGTCACCATATGCTCACTTCCGTCCATCCATATCCTCATCCCGGACATATCTCGCATTGAACTCCATATTGATCTCACGGAGCTCCTTCTTCCCATCAATATAATCCTGGTACATCTCTGTGATACCGCACATGCATCCATCGCAGTAAGCATCTATATTTCCCAAAGAATCGGCAACTATCTGCTCTCGTTCTTCCCTAGTTGTGTCCTTTATAAGAAAACCTGCCATCGTCAAAAGCCTCCTCTTACAATTCTCATAAAAACAATTAAAACCGTTTTTATACACAAGTACATGTCAAAAAAACAGGCACTTGTAGTTCTTGATACATAAGATATGAAACATATATACAAACGATAGTGAAAGCGACTGATCTTCAGCGCTTACCTGCTGATGTGAAAGCCGCAGCGCCCTTATCGCGGCTGAAACATCACGCAGATGTAAGCAAGCTGAAGTGAAGGTAACTGAATGTGTTTGTATATATGTTTTCATATCCATATCTCGAACTACAAGTGCCGTCCGGCCTTTTTACTGTCTGACCTTAATGTGAACCTCACGGAGCTGCTGCTCTGTAACCTCGCCAGGTGCTCCGCACATAAGATCCTGTGCATTTCCATTCATTGGGAATGGGATGACCTCTCTGATATTCTCCTCGTTTCTGAGAAGCATGATCATTCTGTCCACACCAGGAGCCATACCTGCATGAGGTGGTGCTCCGAACTGGAATGCATTGTAGAGTGCTCCGAACTTCTCCTTCAGATCATCCTCTGTGTATCCTGCGATCTCAAATGCCTTAACCATGATCTTCATGTCGTGGTTTCTTACGGCACCTGATGAGAGCTCGATACCGTTGCAGACGATATCGTACTGGTAAGCCAGGATATCAAGTGGATCCTTCTCATTTAACGCCTCAAGTCCGCCCTGTGGCATTGAGAACGGATTGTGAGTGAAGATGATCTTCTTGCTCTCCTTGTCGTACTCGTACATTGGGAAGTCATTTATATAGCAGAAACGGAATGCGTTCTTCTCGTTGAGATCAAGTCTATTACCAAGCTCAACTCTGATCTGTCCTGCAAATGACGCTGCAAGCTCCTCCACGTCTGCGATGAAGAAAATAGTATCTCCAGGCTGAAGGCCTGCAAGCTCTGCGATCTCACCCTTCATATCATCAGGAATGAACTTGTCGATAGGTCCCTTGTATGACATATCCTCAAGTATCTCCAGATATCCAAGGCCGCCCATGCCGATGCTCTGTGCAAACTTGAGCATCTTCTCATGCTGTCCCTTTGAAAGCTTCTTGTGTACATTGATGGCACGTACCGTCTTGCCGTGGAATGGCTTGAATGTACATCTCTGGAAGAAATCTGTAAGATCTATTATTCTAAGTGGGTTTCTGAGGTCAGGCTTATCCGTACCGAACTCAAGCATAGCCTGCTTGTAGCTGATGATCGGATATGGAGCCTGTGTAACAACTGCGCCCTCAGGTGCAAACTTCTCAAATGTTGCTGAGAGGACTTCCTCTCCAATCTTGAATACGTCCTCCTGTGTTGCAAAACTCATCTCAAAGTCGAGCTGGTAGAACTCTCCTGGTGAACGGTCTGCTCTCGCATCCTCATCTCTGAAACAAGGAGCTATCTGGAAGTATTTGTCAAATCCTGATACCATGAGGAGCTGCTTGTACTGCTGTGGTGCCTGTGGAAGTGCATAGAACTTGCCCTTGAACTTTCTTGATGGCACGATGTAATCTCTTGCGCCCTCAGGTGACGAAGCGCAGAGGATAGGTGTCTGGATCTCAAGGAATCCCATCTCAGTCATCTTCTGACGAAGGTAGCTGATGACCTGACTTCTGAATATCATGTTGTCCTTAACCTTCTTGTTTCTGAGGTCAAGATATCTGTACTTGAGTCTCACATCCTCACGTGTCTCCTTGGATGTCTGGATCTCAAATGGAATCTGCTTGTATACCTTACCGAGTATCTCTACAGTCTTCGCCTCAAGCTCGATAGTACCTGTAGGGATCTTAGGGTTGTATGTCTCCTCATCTCTGTGTTCAATGATACCCTCGATTGATACACAATCCTCCTTTGTTATTCCGTCAAGCAGTGATGTGTCTCTCATTACTACCTGGAGCACGCCATACATATCACGAAGATCGATAAATGATACTCCACCGTGGTCACGGATATTCTCTACCCATCCGGCAACCTTAAGTGTCTTTCCCACATCGCCCTCAGTGATCTCGTTCATTGTTCTGTTACGATAAATATTCTCGATTGTCATCTGTTCTCTCCTTTTCTTTACTATTTGCCTGTGGCTTTATGTCCACTTTGGCTTTTTCAGGATTACGCACTGGCTGTTATTTCTCTTGCAAATAGAAAAAGCTTATGTTCATCCTGAATCAGATGCACATATACATATGCAAATATTCAGGACGAACATAAGCTCTCTCAAACTACCTGTCGGTTACTTGTCTGCTTTAATGTCCGCGGTACCACCTGATTTACCGTTACACGATCTTCGTATATTCAAAGCATCGCGTCCCAGTCCCTCTCAGTCACCTTGCTCATGACCTCTCTGCGTATCGTGCAGCTACGGCTCCCCTACTCGACATAAAACACGTATCCCGCTATGGGCTATATCTTTCAGCTTGCGGCTGGTAAAGTGTTATTCACATATATTCACTCCGCCGGACTCCCACCACCACCGGCTCTCTGTGGGCGATAATCTATGCTACTTCTCTTCGTCATTGCCTTATATATGGCGTCAGCACATATCTGACGCCACATTATTATATTCTAGTGATTCAAGTTCTGTCAACTATATTTATGTATATTTCCACCATCATCCCACAATCTCTGCACCAAACGGCATGAGCGACAGTTTGGCGATCTTAAAGAACTGAAGCCCAAATGGAATTCCGACTATCGTTATGCAAAGCAGCAGCCCCAGGCAGGCATTCTCTACCGCCATAGGTATTCCGCAGCAGAGCAGCCATATGATATTCGCGATCAGCGAGCCAGCCCCGCCTCCATACACTATCTCTTTTCCAAATGGAAAGAATGCAAGTCCTGCAAACTTAAAGCACTGCATCCCAATCGGAATCCCTATTATCGTTATACAGCACAGCACCCCGCTTGCCACCCACGAAAGCCCGCTCAATATTCCGCCACATAAAAACCATATACAATTTCCAAGACATCCCATGATATCATCTCCTAATCATCAAAACACAACTAACATATAGTAATCCAAGCATACACTCATACAATACACCCCATCATACTAAATTCATTTCATCTGCACAGTGCAGCCAGCATCCTGACTGCCGCCTCATACTCACCATTATCTCTAGTCTTCCGGATCTTCTTAAGAGCCCTCTCAGCTCCCTCCACATCATAAAACAGCCTCGACCAGTAAGCCCACAGCTCCTTCATCTTGAACATCGTGTTGCCCCTGCCCACATCCGACTCACAGTAATTCCTGTAAAGTTCATCGTGGAATATGAAGAATCTGTTCCAGTCATATGTACTGTCGCCACACTCTTCTTTTATCCGCTCCGCCAGACAAGGATCAGCTATTATCCCCCTGCCTATCATAACCTTACTTATATCAGGAAAATCGCCCGTGAACCTGTCATAATCCGCCACACTGTTTATATCTCCGTTGTAGCACACTGTGTCTGGTCTTCCATATGAAGCCACACCTTCGGCAAACACTTCCATGTTTGGCGTATTCTTGTAGAAATCCGTCTGTATTCTCGGATGTATGATCAGCTCACTTATCGGATACTTCTTATATATTTCTATGATATCCTCAAACTCCACAGAACTGTCTCTTCCTATTCTGGTCTTTATAGACACATCCATCACGTCGGCGGCAAATACTTCATATAAGAAGTTGTCAAGCCTCTCCGTATCGTATATCAAACCCGAGCCTTTATACTTCGTGACAACAGTTTTTGACGGACAGCCGAGATTGATATTCACCTCGTTATATCCAAGCTCCTTCAGGAACTTTGCGGCCTTCACAAATCCCTCGCCGCTGTTGGTCAGAAGCTGCGGCACCACATTTATCCCCTGATTGTTTTCCGGCAGCACATCCCTTAGTTCCCTGTTTCTGAGAGGACGTCCCTTCGCCGGGGCAATGAACGGCATAAAGTATTTGTCAACGCCGCCGAAATATTTGTGATGTGCATTTCTGTATATGTATCCTGTTATCCCCTCCATCGGGGCAAGATATATCAAATCATCCCTGTTGTTCATCCATCATTCTCCCATTAAATCCGTAAACCCGGTATAAATATCCTGCAATGACATTCCTTATGACAAAAATATAGAGGCCTTCATCACTCACATGACAAATGCCTCTACATTATAAACTATATTGTTCTATTTGAACAGATTTGTAACAAACTGTACAAAGTCAATTCCAAACGACTGGAGAAGCAGCAATGCAAGCAGTATTGGTGCCACAAACTTTACCATGACAATATAGAGCTTCTTTCTTCCAAACTTCTCGCCATTTCTTGTAACCTCGTCTATAACCGTCTTAGGCTTCACTACCCAGCCGATAAGTATACATGACAGGATAGCCACAAGCGGCATGAAGATGTTGTTACTCAGGTAATCCATCACATCGAGGATCTGGGCTGTAGCTCCATTTGGAAGCTTGAGCTCAAAGTACCATATGTTGTAACCGAAACATACGACCAACATTCCGACAACCGCATATACAGTTGTTATGACCGCACTCTTCTTTCTCGTGAGATGGAACTTATCCATAAGTCCTGACACTATCGCTTCCATGACCGATACTGAGGATGTAATCGCCGCAAATGTAACCATGATGAAGAACAGGGCTCCGATGACTGTTCCGACCTTACCCATGGCATTGAATACCTTTGGCAGAGATATGAACATAAGTCCAGGGCCCGCTGACATGCCTTCCGTTCCAGAGAACACATACACCGCAGGGACTATCATCAGACCAGCAAGGAAAGCCACTGCCGTGTCAAATATCTCTATCTGATTGATCGACTTCATAAGGTTAACATCCTTCTTAACATATGAGCCATACGCAACCATGATACCCATAGCGACACTTATCGAGAAGAAGAGCTGTCCCATGGCATCCATTACAACCATGAATATATCCCTGAATGTCATTCCCTTAAAATCAGGAATCAAATATACCTTCAGTCCATCAATTCCTGTTCTGATCGTACCATCATCACCGGTATGCTTGATCGTCAGCGAATAGATTGAAATTCCAATTATAAGAATTACCAATATCGGCATGAGCACCTTGCTAAACTTCTCTATTCCCTTTTCAACACCACAGAATACGACAACGCCTGTGGCCGTAAGGAATATAAGTGCAAATACTATAGGCGCAGTCTGGGCTGTTATAAAACCGGTGAAATAACCGTCACCAGTGGCAGCCTCTGTCTGACCTGTAAAATATGCTGTCATATACTTCAGAACCCATCCTCCGATAGTACAGTAATATGGAAGGATTATGACCGGTACGATCCATGCCAGACCGCCAAGCCATTTCCACTTCTTATGTATAAGACCATAAGCGGTGAGCGGTCCCTGCCGAGTCTTTCTTCCTATTGCAATATCTGTTGTGAGCAGTGTGAATCCAAATGTAAGTGCAAGTATTATATACACAAGTATAAACACGCCTCCGTTGTCCTTTGCCGCAAGATATGGAAACCTCCATATATTTCCAAGTCCTACCGCACTTCCCGCTGCTGCCATAACAAAGCCCAGCGTCCCCGTAAAATTACTTCTTTCCTTCTTATTCATAATCGCCCTTTCTGTTTTTGCTTTTATTTTTTGCTATCCAGTCCCCTGTCTGGACATTTACTTTTCCTTTTTGCCTTCAGCTTTGCCGATGCCGCAAAGTATGCGCGACATCTCGCAGGATAATTTCGGAATGCGCCATATATATTGTATAAATAAAATCCATACGTCAGGAATTTACCGGCAGGTCCTATCTTGTCCTTCAAGGTCTTCGGGTATCTCTTTCCGCCAACCTCGGGATGATTGCCGTCATTTATATAATTTATCAGATCATCCTCCGAATGTATATAATCCGGAAGATATGTACCTGCAAGTCCGACACAGTTCTCCTTATGGGCATCGCTTCCACCAAAAACAGGTATATCATAGTATGACGCAAGCCTTCTGGCCATCTTATTCCTCTTGGCTGATTCACAGCAATTATATCCCTCTATGAAGTCAAAATGCTGTGCATATAGTCTGTGCTCTATCATGCCAAGCCTTCTCGTGCTGCCAAAGCTCATGAACTTCTCGCCAAATGGATGAGCTGGGCCAAGTATACCGCCGCACTCGTGCACAAGCCATATCACCCTGATAAGCGCCATGCCCCTATGTTCAAACAGGTCGTACACCTCCTCAGGTGTATCTGATGGCAGTACGATGAGGAAATGTCCATAGTCAAACGTATCATACTCGATACCTCTGAGCACAGAGAAATCCTTCACCTTATCTTTCTGCCTTAAGTACGCTTTGTATCCGGAATATGAATCATGGTCTGTGACCAGCATTCCGTGAAAACCACGCTGCTTTAACAGATCAATATAATCAAGAATCTTTACTTTGGCATCGGGTGATCCCTCAGCCGTATGACAATGCATGTCAAATCTTACTCTGTTCATGTGACCATCTCCTCTGATTATCCATCATGACATACAATCTAATACTCTGCTCCGTTTCCTAGCCATGTTATCTGTGAAAATGGGAAATACACAAATTCTGCTTTGGCAAGTATCTTGTCACGCTTCACATAGGTATTCTCCCAAAGTCTGGCATCCGCTGAGTTTGGTCTGTTGTCTCCCAGCATAAAGTAACAGTCCTCAGGAACCTGATACGGTCCAAACGATCTTACGTCAGTCCTTGCCTCATCACTCAGATAATCCTCCTTGAGCGGAGTATCACTTCCATTTATATATACCTTACCATCTATGATCTCCACGGTCTCACCCGGCAATCCTATGATTCTCTTGATATATACCTGGGACTCATCGTCCGGCCACTTGAATATGGCTATATCGCCACGCTCAGGATCAGAGAACTTATATGTAAGCCTGCTTCCTATTATATTGTCTCCAAGCTGTATTGTCTCAAGCATGGAACCAGTAGGTACATTACAGTTTAATATCACAAATCGTCCCAGCAGAAATGCCAGTACGGCGGCCACAACTACTATCACTATACAATCAATCACATCCTGCTTATAATCACGTTTTATATCTCTGCGCCTTATCCTCATCTGATGCCAGACGACACCGCCATGCTCAGATTCACTCACGCCCTCATCCACAAAACCAAATTGTTCGTAGAATGGGATCATGTTCTCTTTACATGTGAGGACGACTCCGTCGAGTTTACATTTGACCGTCTCCTGAAGAACCTCATGCATTATCTTCGCCGCATATCCATTGTGCTGATAGTCCGGCAGAGTTGACACACCGAATATCATAAGCCAGCGACCCTTCTTGTCGTAGAAGTCCTCGCCCGTATACATGGCATCGCTCAAATCCTTCTCATTAGTAGTAATGCCATTTATACCTGCTATTATTCGTCCGTCCTTCTTGAGCACCCAGAAGGTTTCTCTGTGTGCCTTCAGTCTTCGCTCTATAGACTCCCGGCTTGCTGCCTCAGCCTCAGGAAATGTCTCCTGCTCAAGCATCACAAGCTGGTCAAGATCTTTTTTACCTGGATTGTTTACCTTCATAAATATCCAAACACCTCTTTTCTAAGACACCTATTCTCCATTATCTCACATAACAGAACGGTGTCAAGAAAAAAGGATGCATATCTGACAGATATGCATCCTCTTATCTGAAATCATCTATGCAAATTTCTATTACTCTACACTGTAGTTAGGAGCTTCCTTTGTGATATGGATATCATGTGGATGGCTCTCCTTGAGTGAAGCTGCTGAAATCTTGACGAACTCTGCCTTCTCATGAAGCTCTGCAATGTTCTTTGCTCCGCAGTAACCCATACCTGAACGAAGTCCACCGATGAGCTGGAATACTGTATCCTCAAGTGATCCCTTGTATGCCACACGGCCCTCAACGCCCTCTGGGACAAGCTTTCTTGCGTTCTCCTGGAAGTATCTGTCCTTAGAACCATTCTCCATGGCTGCTATAGATCCCATACCTCTGTATACCTTGTACTTACGTCCCTGATAAAGCTCGAAATCACCAGGAGCCTCATCTGTACCTGCGAACAGGCTTCCCATCATACATACGTTGGCACCTGCTGCCAGAGCCTTTGTGATATCTCCTGAATACTTGATACCGCCATCTGCGATAACAGGGATTCCGGCATTCATAGCTGCATCATATGCCTGCATGATAGCTGTGATCTGTGGTACACCGATACCTGCAACAACTCTTGTTGTACAGATAGAACCAGGTCCGATACCGATCTTGACTGCATCTACACCCATGTCGATCATAGCCTGTGCGCCTGATCTTGTTGCAACGTTACCGGCAATAACCTGAAGGTCAGGATACTTCTCCTTAACCATCTTGAAGGTTCTCAGAACGTTGGCTGAATGTCCATGTGCTGTATCTATAACTATCGCATCAACCTTTGCTGATACGAGCTCTGCAACTCTGTCGAGGATGTTGGCTGTACATCCTACTGCTGCTGCACAGAGAAGTCTGCCCTGTGCGTCATGTGCTGAATATGGGTACTTGATCTGCTTCTCAATATCCTTGATCGTGATGAGTCCCTTCAGATGGAAATCGTCATCAACGATAGGAAGCTTCTCCTTACGAGCCTTTCCAAGGATCTCTCTAGCCTCGTCAAGTGTGATTCCCTCCTTTGCTGTAACAAGACCCTCAGATGTCATTGACTCCTTGATCTTCTTGGTGTAGTCCTTCTCAAACTTCAGGTCACGGTTGGTTATGATTCCAACAAGCTTGCCATCCTCTGTGATAGGTACACCTGAGATTCTGAACTTGCTCATAAGCTCGTCAGCATCTGCCAGTGTATGCTCTGGAGATAAGTAAAATGGATCTGATATTACACCGTTCTCTGAACGCTTTACCTTGTCAACTTCCTCTGCCTGCTTCTCTATGGACATGTTCTTGTGGATAACTCCGATACCACCCTGACGAGCCATGGCAATAGCCATTCTGTGCTCTGTAACTGTGTCCATACCGGCACTCATAAGAGGAATATTCAACTTAATCTTCTGTGTCAGCTTTGTTGTAAGGTCAACGTCATTTGGTAATACCTCAGAATAAGCAGGTACCAATAAAACGTCATCAAATGTAATTCCTTCGCCAATAATCTTACCCATTTTCTTCTCTCTCTTTCTGTAAAATATTTAATAAGAGCATTGTGCTCATTATGTACGTCAATTAGCCTTAATAGAGAAAACACATCACCCAACACTTATCGCGTTGGGTGATGTAACTTTTTAAACATGCTAACAAATTATATAGTTCTTGTCAAGGCAGTTCTTCCGTCTCCGTGGTCACATTTGTCTCTGTGTCCTCCGGATCTTCAGGATCTCCCTTATATACATAAGTGTCTTCCACTCCGAAATCTATACTGTCGTCTCCGACCTGCGCCACGGATATCTCCTTGCCCGCCTCAAACGAGTCCTCATATGGAAGAAACAGCGTATCTCTGTCTATATAGATAGTCTCCTTCAAAAAGGCATCATCTATCCACACAAATGTACATTCATTGAAGTTGCTTCCGTGGATATAATATCCATTCATAGGCTGTGGCTCCTCAGCACTCTCACCGTCCCCGGAACCATCATTTGCCGTGAAATCCGCTTCTTCATCAACCGGTGGCACATACACGCCCTTTGTGATCTCCGAGATCCTGATCTTGCTTATGCCGTATTTCATATTCGTCGGCTCATATGGCCATCCATCAGGATACATGTATCTCTGTCCATAAAGCATATCATACTCAATGTTCTCGAGATCATCATCATAGTTTGCATAGCCCGGCTTGTACTTTGACTGGAACTTCTGCACATAGCTCTTCTCAAATCCCAGCATATCAAACACCTTTGTGCTGAGCTGATATGCCTCTATATCCTCATCCTCAACCGGGAAGTTCTTCATATTGCTCCAGACAAAATACTCTGTCTGGTAAAGGTCTCCGTTGGTTATATCGTCCTCTGTGATCTCAAATCCAGGAAGATGGTCTCCATACATAACGAGAACGACCGGCTCATCGTACGCCTTAAGTCTGTCTATAAGCTTGCCAATGAAATCGTCCATCTCGTGGAGCTGGTTACAGTAATATGTCCACTGTGTATCAAGGCTCTCATCGCCTGTTCCGGCAACCTTTATAGGGTAACTGTAATTCTCCTCGTCAAGCTCTGATGGGTATCTTCCATGTCCCTGTACGCTGACGGTGAATATGAAATCCCGTCCAGTGGTGGAGTACAGAGTCTTCATGATCTCACCAGTAAGGACATTGTCCTTCTCCCAGTTCTTCTGAGTATGCTCCAGATTGTACATATACTCCATCGGGGTAAATGTATCAAATCCCATGTTTTTATACACCTTGTATCTGTCATAGAATGTACCATCGTGATTGTGCATGGCATGTGTTGAATAACCATCAAGCTTCAGCTGTGTCGCCATGCTCTCTATGGTCTGCTTGCCAAGTATGGTCTTATATGGATACTCACCTGCACCGAAATATGCCACGTTAAATCCCGTGAGCACCTCAAATTCCGAGTTGGCTGTACCTGCACCGATCGCCGGCATCGTCAGGAATCCTGATGTACATTCCTCCTTCAGCTTTGTGAAATTCGGAATAGGATTCTCATTGAACGTGAGGCATTTTACATATGACGGATCCATGAATGACTCAAGCTGTACAAATATAACGTTTGGCTTGTCCTTGCCAAGCTTTGAATCCGTTGTGCCAACACTGTCCAAATCGTCCTTTATCTCAAGCATCTTATCCTCGCTGTAATCACTCGGCTGTCCTATACCTACATCGACCACACTGTTTGAGAAACAGTATACAAATCCATAATTGTTGTATGCCGTTGCAAGGTTTGCAAAATTATCTGATATAGTCTGTGCATTGAGCGCGATCTTGGTGAAGAGCATTACACAGAAGAATGTCGCAACTATAAACACAGTCGTTCTCGTTCTATATATATTGCCCGTAACCGTCGGCGATTTTATGAACAGAACTATGATGGCTGCCAGCGCAACGAACAGAAGCGCAGCTATGAGCACGATCTGCCATACATTAAAATATTTGTCTATGATAGTTATCGTATTCCTCGCCATAAGCATATCGATAGCTGAAAATGGCGTTATTCTGAATCCCAGAACTATGCAGTTCGTGATTCCAAGTATCAGCCATGCAAACGATATAACGCAGTATCCGAATATTCTCTTTCTCATGAGTAGCGAAAGTGTCAGCGTAAAGAAAATGATCGAACAGTTATACAGGAATATGAGCGGCTGACTCCACACATACGATATCGCCTTAAACAGCGAATGTCTTCCAAGAGCTTCCAGAACAACGTCCAGAACAATTGCAAGAACCAGACAGATAAAAACTGCTGAATGATGAAAATTCTTAAGTCTCTCTTTCATAATTTAATCATTACCTCGTAAAAATTATACTTTTTCTGATATTCAACGATTGTGATTGATTATATCACTACATGTCATTTATTCAATAGTAAAAATGTTTAAATTTTATTACCAATCGCTTCTGAGGGCAAAAAAAAATCAGGATTGAATCCTGAGTGTGAATTAATATAAAAGAGCGCGAGACGGGAATCGAACCCGCGACCCTCTCCTTGGCAAGGAGATGCTCCACCGCTGAGCCACTCGCGCTTATCTGCTGTGCTACCAACAACAATATGGATAATATCACACCGCCAGCAAACTGTCAACAACTTTTTTAAAATTTTAGCAACATGGAAATTATCCAGAGCGCGAGACGGGAATCGAACCCGCGACCCTCTCCTTGGCAAGGAGATGCTCCACCGCTGAGCCACTCGCGCTTATCTGTTGTGTTTTCAACAACAATATGGATAATACCACATCTTATTCGAATTGCCAACAATTTTTTGAAAATTTTTTACAATTTTTTATTCAAGACTTTATCCTATACCGGTTACTGAGTATCCACACCTCTCTACACAGCTCTTAAGCTCATCATCAGATACTTCTCTTCCGAGCTTAACGACAGCCTGCTTCTTCTTGAGGTCGACTTTTGCGTTCACCTGGCTCAGACTGTTCAGTGCATTCTGTACACGATCTGAACAGTTGCTGCAGTGCATTCCCTCTATGTAAATAGTCTTCACGGCGACAACATCCTTTATCTTGTCACCCTTGACCTTGACGGAACCACCGCCGCCACAGCAGCCTCCTTCTCCTTTAAAGTGCTTTGCAGAACTGATAACTGCACCCACTACTATAAGCACCAGTATGCACACTACCAATATTGTTCCACCCATTGTAGATCATCTCCTTCGTTATTAACAACATGAGCCACAGCCACAAGGCTTTACATTGACACCTGTCACCATCTGATTCTCAATATATCCGCCAGCCATAAGTCCTGCACGGATTATCCTGTTCCACTCTTTGGCCGAAAGCTCAATGCTGGATGAATCATCAAGCTCAATGACACAGGCATCCTCTATACCACAGTTGGCACCACAGGCAACCTTATACATGTTTTTACGGTTGATGGCTCCTATATCCTCCAGTGTATTCACCATTCTGTACACTGTAGCCGAGCCTATACGACTGTCCTGCTTGACCGCCTTATAATAAATCTCCTTGCAGGAAGAACACTCTTCCCCGAGTATTATGTCAAGGAGTATCATTCTCTGTCTGGTTATCCTGCATCCCCTTTCCCTGAGTCTGCTGATAACGATCTCTTTCTGCATCTCTGTACGCTGGATACCTGTATCATCTATACTCTTCTTGTCCGTCTCTAATCTTTCGTTAGTCATCATACACGCCTCCTTCTGATTGTTGATAATATTATCATCAAGGTTAGTATGCCCTAACTCAAATTAGTTGTCAATAACATTTTTCAATAAATCATGTTAATTTAATTTTATAAAGTACCATTATCTGTAAATATTATGGCCGCTTTGAACAGATCTCCGTCTATGCTTATAGTAAATCTGGCATTCATCAGAGTACACAGACTGTTCGCTATAGATAATCCCAGTCCGCTTCCCTCCGTATTTCTGGAGCTGTCTCCACGGACAAATCTCTCCATGAGCTCATCACTGGACACATTGAGCGGATCTCTGGATATATTCTTAAACTCCATCCTTACCTCGCCATCTCCGCGGATAACCGATGCGTAGACTCTCGTTCCCGGCATCGCATATTTGCTTATATTTGCAAGGAGATTGTCGAATACTCTCCACAGATGCTGTCCATCTGCCATAACCACCGCAGGTGTATCCGATCCCGTAAATACGACCTTAAGCCCTGCCTTGTCCAGTTTGTCTCCATACTCTCCTATTGCCTGTTCCAGAAGCATATTTGCATCTATCTCTGCCCAGTTTATCTGGATATTGCCGGTGGATGCCTTGGATGCCTCGACCAGATCCTCTATGAGTTTTTTCAGTCTCGCGGACTGCCTTGAGAGAACTTCTATATATTCCTGTCTTGTCTTCTCATCCATATCGCCCTTCTGCAGCAGATCAACATAGTTGATTATGGATGTAAGCGGGGTCTTTATATCGTGGGATACATTTGTTATGAGTTCTGTCTTCAAATGCTCGCTCTTTATTCTGGCCTCAACAGCCTTTGACATGCCGTCTCTTATCTGGTTGAGGTGTTCACCATGTGCGCGGAATACCCAGAACATTTTGCTTGTGTCCGCTTTCCTGTCCAGATTGCCCTCCGCCATCTCCTTTGCGCACTTGTATAACTCTTGTGTCTGTATGAGATATGCCACTATTCCGACTATGCACAGCCATTTTAAAATGATATAAATCACCACCCAAAGAAGGCCTCTCATGCTGCCTGCTGCCAGGATTGCCACAAAAATTATCTCTACTATAGTTATACCTATATAAGCCCATACGCCCTTCTGCGTCAGGGACATATGACTTTTCACATACCTGAAACAAGATTTCGTCTTTCCTGCTATCCACTTCAGTGCGCGGATTATCAGGCAGTCTGCCCAAAATGTTCCCGCCTTCACCTTCGCAACCATATTGTTAAAGAAAAACAACGCCACAGAATATAGACATGCCACCGGCACCAGAAACGCAATGTACTGTATATTTTCTGATACAAATGTGTAGTTCCTATACTGGTTCACACACATGGATGCAATACCGCTTTCAACGCAGATCCCTACTGCTGCTGCAACAGAGCATACTGCCATAGCCAGCACAAGCTCAGTCGGAGTCCTCTCAAATCTGCCGAGAGTTATCGTCTCCTTCCCTGTCTTTACGCCGGCGTTGACCATTGAAAATATTGACATGACGATGCACAGCAGCAACATGACTGCAAATCCTGCCAGTATCCCCTTGCTCTTCGTCCTCCATATTCCAATGTATTGAACCATTTCCGGATTTGACGCTTTGATGTTGTCTACAGCAGCCGCCACGTCCACATAGCACTTTCCCGTGATATTTATAAATGAATATGCATCATAGCTTAGCACAAGACAGTAGCCATTCCCAGATGAACTGCCAATCTCGTCTGTGTCGTCAAAATACAGTTTTTCAACTGAACTCGGGTAATAATCGCCATACATGATATCCTGTGTGGTGATAGACTTTCCATCCGCTGTCAATACAGAATCTGTATCATTCTCCACAGTATCATTTTCGTCATTTTCTTCATTATACGTGTATTCGTCATAATATGGATCGTTCTCCCCCAGCAGGGCATTGATATACTGCTCACCCTGTTCCATATCACCTAGATTGTTAAACACAATATATCTTTTAACAGGCACTTCTATCGTGCTGTCATAATCGTTCGTATATATATTGTCGTCCAGTCGGGCTTCGTCATTTATCAGCTTTATATTTCCGGTCGTTACTTTTATCTTTCCAGTATTTGCATTTGCATCATCACTGCAGGCTGCCGTCAGCATATAGCCGATATCGCCTCGTTCGCTCATATCCGCATACCGGTATGACGACTTGATCGCAGATGTTGTATCCGCGTTGGTCAATCTCCGGAAAACATCAGCCGCGGTTATAACCTTATCTCCGTTATGATCGGCGCTCACGAGCTGACTATATGTTGTAATGCTTTCCAGCTGCGACCTTGTATCCTGGATGTAAGCATTCACCTTTTCGGTAAGCGCATAATTTGTGTCCTCCACATAATCATTTACAAGCCTCTCATACGGCGTCGCGCCCTGATCATCATCACTGTACACTCCAAGGTAGCTTCCCTGCAGCACCAGACCGCCTGTATACAGCGTTCCATATGCCAGCACCGCCACAAGAATATATATTCCAAGTTTAAAGAACACATTTCCTCGTATCTTATAAATCGCCTTATCCACTATTGTACCTCCATTTTATAACCTCTTCCCCAGATAACCTTTATATATCTTGGGTCTGAAGGATTTATCTCTATCTTTTCTCTAAGATGTCTTATGTGTACTGCAACAGATCCTTCCGCTCCCATAGGATCCTCCTTCCACACTGCCCTGTATATTTCTTTTGTAGAAAATACCTTTCCCACATTCTGCATAAGAAGTTTTAGGATGTCATACTCCGTTGGGGTGAGGGGCATAACTTCTCCATCAAGTGTGACCTGTTTGGATTTGTCGTCAAGCTCTATTCCTCCGATAACCAGCTTATCTTTTGGTGTCTCTCCGCCTCCCAGCTGCATGTAACGCCTGAGCTGGGACTTTACCCTTGCCAGAAGTTCCACCGGATTGAATGGTTTTGTCACATAGTCATCTGCGCCGACCTCAAGTCCCAGCACCTTGTCGGTATCCTCACTCTTTGCCGTAAGCATGATAACCGGCACATTGCTGCTCTCTCTTATCTTTGCCATGGCTGTTATACCGTCCATCTGAGGCATCATGACGTCCATGAGTACAAGCTGTATGTCATTAGAATTTACCATATCAACTGCCTCCATACCATTGTAAGCTTTATACACCGAATACCCGGCTGTCTTAAGATATATCTCTATAGCTGATACTATATCTTTTTCATCGTCACATATTAATATATTGTACATTTTTCATATCCTCACCTTTTTCGTATTTATCCTTAGCTTACCACAATCACCTCCTGTTCTCAATTATCGCCATACTGCCATTAAGAAACAACCATTATAAAGTTTAAGATATCTTTAAGACTTGTCATTATTTGTGGTATACTTAGGAGGCGGTCTGTCATTGCAGATGTTATAACGCAAAATATATCACTATATAGAAACGGAGTTTTATTTATGACAAAAAAAGACGTACTTGAGATAAGACACCTGTTTGCTCCAAAGGAATGCTCCATAAGCAAGATCCGCGGATGCTACGTGGACGGAGACTGCAACAAGGTGGCGACCATCAACGAACAGTTTCTCACCATGCCGGAAGAAGAAACATACAAATATTTTGAAATACTGAAAAAGACTTTATCAGGAAGCATTGGCAAGAATCTTGTCACCATGCCATTTCCTACCTCACAGGAGTTTGAAGGCGGCACACAGGAATTCCTGAATAAACTCAGGAAGAGCAAGCTTGAGAACGATGAGCTGATAAATGAGTTCTATGACAAGGTCATCGAGAACTACGATTACACCGGCAACTACCTCATACTGCTCATCCACGATACATATGATGTTCCGGGCAAGACAACCGACGGCATCATGATGGACGATGCATCAGACGAGGTGTATGACTATATCATGTGCTCCATTTGCCACGTCAACCTGTCCAAGGCGGGACTCAGCTACTTCGACGTTGAAAGCACATTCCACAACAGAGTCCGCGACTGGGTGGTCGACATGCCGGACATAGGCTTCCTGTTCCCGGCATTTATCGACAGGAGCACGGATATCCACAACGTTCTGTACTACACCAAAAAGCCGGAGGAGCTTCACGACAGCTTCATAAGTAACATCCTTGGCACTTCTCTTCCTATAACTGCGGGAGAACAGAAGGATGTATTTCAGGAGATTGTTGCTGAGACTCTGGGAGATGACTGTAATTACGATATGGTAAGAACCATCCACGACAATCTGAACGAGATGATAGAACAGAGAAAGGACAGTCCGGAACCGCTTACTCTCTCAAAAAACACTATAAAGAACCTGCTGACAGAGAGCGGAGTATCAGACGAGAAGATGGCAGATTTTGACGCCCACTACGAGAAGGTAACCGCTGCGGCAGCACCGCCTGAGCAGCCATCTGAGAACCCGGAGGATGAACCGGCCATAGTTGTACCGCGTGAGAAGTCAACTGTCATGTACGCGACAAATGTTGCAAACACAAAAACATTTGAGGTAAAGACTCCTGATGTGGTCATCAAGGTGAATCCTGAGAGAACTGATCTGGTAGAGACCATGGAGATCGACGGAAGGAAATGCATCGTCATCCAGATATCCGATCAGGTCGAGGTAAACGGAATACCTATCAACAACAAATAACAAAGGCACAAAAAAGGACCACCGGCAGCAACAAAACCGCCGGTGATCCTTTTTTCTATCTGCCCTACTGTTTGAGCATCTTCTTTTTCTTCAATATAATAGCGATAACTATGCTTATCACAAGTATGATACCGCACACTATCTCAAATCCATATGGTACATTCGCAAATGGCATCCACTTCGTGCCCACATTCATTCCATACACACCGGATATAACTGTAGGCACAGCCATGACGATGGTTATGGCCGCCAGAAACTTCATGGCGTTGTTCAGTCTGTTGTTGATGATGGTCGTCATGAGCTCTCTCGTACCACTTATGATATCCCTGTATATCTGTGTCATCTCGATAGCCTGCTTGTTCTCCACCAGAACATCGTCCAGCAGTTCCTTATCCTCCGGGTACTGCTTGATCCTGCCGTATCTTGTCAGCTTATCAAGAACTACTCCATTCGCTCTCAGTGATGTGGCGAAGTATACGAGGTTGGACTCCAGCTCGTGAAGATCTATGAGATCCGCATCCTCGGTCTCCTCCTGGATACGCTGCTCAATAAGGGTTCTTCTTCTGTCCATGACTCTCAGATAATACTGGTATGTGGTACAGTTCCTGTAGAGTATCTGGTACATGAACCTCATCCTCTTCTTGGTGCTGAACTCTCTCACCTTGCCCTCCATAAAGGCCTCAAGCACAGGAGTCTCCTCGGCGCATATGGTGATGATGCAGTCTGCAACCAGTATGATACCAAGAGGGATTGTTGTATATGCCTCTCGTTCATTTCTTATCTCTATAGAAGGAATATCCACGATTATCAGTGTGTAGTTGTCCTCCACCTGAACACGTGAGCTCTCCTCGTCATCCAGTGCGGCTCTGACATCCGCCAGATCTATCTCAAACCTCTCGGCTATGCTCTTACTCTCATCTATTGTTGGCTTAGTCATGACTATCCAGGCACCAGGACCATATTCCTGTATTTCACTCAAAATTCTGTCATCCGTTCTGTACAGTGTGATCATTCCCTGCGCCTCCTGCCACATAGATTACAGCATGCCTCAAATGCACATTACCGCCTGATAATATTAACATAAAAAACACGGCCTTTCAACAAAGTTTTGTGTAAAGACCGTGTAATATCTATGTTAGTCAAGTGCCTTTCTGTGGGCTACTGTAACCGTCTCCTCGTAGCATGAGAAGGCATCCTCGACCTTCTTCTGGTCAGGCTTCTTTGTGAACAGGCTCACAATAGGAACTATGATGAGACCGCCCACCATTGCAACTGCACCGCAGTTGATAGGTGACTGCATCACTGCCGGGAACTTGAACAATCCCCATGTATTGCTTATAAAGTTCAGCGTCATGATTCCTGTTCCCCATATAAAGCATGTCCAGCAAGCCGTAACTGTAGTCTTCTTCCAGTATAAGCCATATAAAAATGGAGCAAGGAACGCACCTGCTATAGCCCCCCATGAAACACCCATAAGCTGTGCTATGAACGTTATCCTGCTTGAGTACTGCACGATGGCTATGACAGCCGATACGGCAACGAACATGACAAGCATGATCCTCATGATAAGTATCTGCTTCTTCTCATCCATCTTAGGCGCAATGACTGGCTTTATAAAGTCTATTGTAAGCGTTGAGCTTGATGTAAGAACCAGAGATGAGAGTGTGGACATAGATGCTGAGAGCACAAGTATGACCACTAGGCCCATAAGGGCTGCAGGAAGCTTCTCAAGCAGATGTGGAATGATAGCATCAAATCCCTCTGTCGCAACATCTGTACCTGTGAGTCTTCCAAATCCGCCGAGGAAATAACATCCTCCGGCAACTATCGTAGCAAAAAGTGTCGACACAACTGTACCTGTCTTGATGGATCTCTCATCCTTGATGGCATAGAACTTCTGTACCATCTGTGGAAGTCCCCATGTTCCAAGGGATGTCAGCACGACAACACAGAACAGATTGAATACGTCAGGTCCCAGGAATGATGCAAATACACCCGGTGTATCTGACACTGCAGGATCATTTATCCTTGCCAGGCTGTCAAGTGCTCCTGTGAGTCCGCCGTAGTTGTTGAGTACCGCATATATGACTGCCACGATTCCCACCAGCATGATGAGTCCCTGGATGAAATCGTTGATAGCAGTCGCCATGTATCCACCAACGATTACATATATACCTGTAAGGGCAGCCATGACGATTACGCATATCTTATAGTCAACATTGAACGCCATTCCGAACAGTCTTGAAAGTCCGTTGTACAGTGACGCTGTATATGGAATGAGGAAGATGAAGATGATGATCGACGAGAAAAGCTTCAATGACTTGCTGGAGTATCTCTTCTCGAAGAACTCCGGCATAGTTCTCGTGTCAAGCTCCTGTGTGAGCAGTCTTGTTCTTCTTCCGAGAACTACCCATGCCACCAGTGAGCCAAGCAGCGCATTCCCAATTCCTATCCATGTGGAAGCAATTCCGTACTTCCATCCAAACTGTCCGGCATATCCAATGAATATAACCGCTGAGAAGTAAGATGTTCCATAGGCAAATGCTGTGAGCCACGGGCCAACGCTTCTGCCCCCAAGAACAAATCCATTCACATCCTTTGTGTGTTTTCTCGAGTAAAATCCAACTCCAAGCATGATCGCAAAGAAAACAACAAGCATAATAACTTTGATTACCATAGTATCCTCCCAATACATTTTTTATCCGCGGTTTGCTTTATCACGTCAAAGCGTGTCAACTTTAAAGTTTTGCGGTTTAAATTGCTATGTCTGATTATAAGTTATACCCATACCATAGTCAAGAAATATCCACAAAAAATACAGCGTGCGGCAATCGCTACACGCTGTATTTTTTATTGAGATCTAATCAAGTTCATCTAAATCATAAAAATCATCCATACTGTAATAATCCTTGTCATCGTGACTTGTTATACACACCAACTCTTCCGGTTCATAATCATCACATAAATGACTATACCCCATTCATTTGATATCTGCTACATATAATTCTTGTACATAATATAAGCAAAATATACCGCATACACAGCCAGCATCACTATTCCGCCCGGCCTGGTGAGCTTCTTCTTTCTGACGCTGCACACCCAGAGGAGAACAGCAGCCACTATTGCCATGATGCCATCCAACAGGAAGTTCTGCTCAAACTGCACTGGGGTTATGAGCATTGTAGTTCCGGCAACGAAAAGTATATTGAATATATTGCTTCCAACTATGTTGCCTATGGCAATATCTGTCTGCCCCTTTTTTGCCGCTGTGCATGATGTCACAAGCTCAGGAAGAGATGTGCCAAATGCCACTATTGTAAGACCTATGAGTCTCTCTGTCATACCGAGCTTTCCAGCTATATATGATGCCGCATTTACAGTGAAATTACTTCCGACCACGACCAGCGCTAATCCTATGATTATAAACAGTATAAGTCTCGGAGTCTTATCCTTCTCCGTGAGTTCTATAGAATCACTCTCGCTGTTGCCATTCTTCGCGCTGATGATCAGATATACCAAAAATCCAATAAACACTACATAGAATATCACACCCTCAAGTCTGCTGAGCACACCATCAAAATATCCCATGCAGAGTATCATGATCGACGCCACGATAACAAATGGTATATCTATCCTAAGTGTATTTTTCTTTATAGGAAGTGCTGCTATGAGTGCTGTCACTCCAAGGATGACAAGTATGTTAATAATGTTGCTTCCAAGCACATTTCCAACAGTGATCCCGGCTCCCGCAGGCGAAAGTGCCGCCTTTATGCTGACAGCTGCTTCTGGAGCACTAGTGCCCATGGCAACTATTGTTAATCCAACTACCATCTCTGGTATGTTGCATTTGACAGCTATTTTAGACGCACCATCTACAAATACATCCGCTCCCTTTATCATAAACACAAATCCAAGCACAAGAAGCAGTATCTGACCTAACATTTTTAATATCTCCATACATTCCCTCCATTGTATATATGCTACATTTTCACCTCAGCTATATAAGCAGCTTTTCTATCTCTATCATGTGGCATATGACGTATTACAGATCTCTTCTGACAATTATCATGCCCGCAACGCTGTCCAGCAATTCCTCAATTCCAAGGCCTTCCGCTTTGATATTGATATGACAGTACTTCTCATAAAGCTTTGTCCTCTCATTATACAAATCTTTCAGAGTCTGTCCATCCTTCAGCACCACGCCTCTTCTCTTGATATTGCCAAGTCTGTTCGCTATCTCCTCATATGGAAGATTGATATATATAACTGTATCCTCCGCCATGTATTTCTTCATGGCCTCAGTACAGTACACAGCGCTTCCACCTGTGGCTATGACTGCATGTTGGTCTGTGATACCCTTGTTCACATCATTCTCTATCTTTAAAAACCCATCATCGCCATACTTTGCTATGATCTCCCTGAGCAGCATTCCCTGACTGTTCTGTATGAGAATATCTGCATCGATGAACTTATAACCGAGAACCTTTGCCAGAAGAACCCCTATAGTGCTCTTGCCCGCTCCCGGCATGCCTGTAAGTACTATGTTGTTCATTTCTCTTTTACCTCCGGTATAACTGATACTTCGTCCTTGAGCGTCTTGAGAACAAAGTGCGTTTCAGTTGCTGACACACCCTCATATCCCTTCACAAATCTATACACCTCGTCCAGACCTGCAGCGGAATCAGTCACTATCTTCAATATAAAGTCAAAATCTCCTGTCATATAGAAGCATGCGACTATGCTGTCATTTGTCTGTATAAGCTGTGCAAATTCATCATAATATTTCGGATGTTTCAGTCTCACTTCCATGATGGCTACCATCTCATTGCCCAGCTTTTTCTGGTCAACCTCAATGGTATATCCCTTTATTACCCCGCTGCTCTCCATCTTCCTTATTCTCTCTATCACGGCCGAGACAGAGAGATTGATCTCCTCACTGATGGCCGATGCTGTAAGTCTCGCATTGTCCTTCAGGCATCTCAGTATCTTGTAGTCAATGTTATCCATTAGTTAAACCTCTGTATAATAAAATTAGATTACTCCCAAACATTTTAACACAAACACCCACAGAGTCAACGTCACTGACGATAATAATGTGGATAAAACGATAATATTCGATGACAGCACATAATCATTGTCCATATTCTTCGCCATGATGTATCCCGACACCGTAGCCGGTGCTCCAACCATTATAAGTATAGCAACAATCTCACTCGGCCCAAAGCCCATACCAATGGCAACCGGAAGGAATATGACAGGAAGAATCACAAGCTTTATGACCGTTGCCACAAGTGACGGCTTGAGCCTGGTCAATGCCTGCTGTGAGTCAAATCCAGCACCTATGGCTATGAGCGCTATAGGAGTCGCCGTCTGTGCTATATAACTGATAGTTCTTGTCGGTATGGCTGGTATCGGTATGTCAAATACAGAGAACGGGACTCCAAGCAATATTCCTATGATGATCGGATTCTTCAATATATTGACGAACGCTTTCTTGATACCCGCTGTTCCCCTCTGTCTGTCGTTTCCGCCAAATGTCAGAGCTATTACAGATATAATATTGTACATCGGCACCGCTGACACTATCATGAGAGGCGCCATGCCCGAGTTGCCACAGATATTCTCCACAAATGCAACGCCGAGAACCGCAGCACTTCCTCTTGCTCCCCCCTGCACAAATGCACCGATCATGGTTCTGTCCTTACAGTATATCAGTGCAAACACCCATACCAGCCCAAACATTATGATCGTTCCAAAGAAGCAGAACAGAACAAACTTTACATTGAGGTCGTCCAATATGGAGGTCGTCGCAATATCCCTGAACAGCAGAACCGGAAGGGCTACCTTGAACACATATTTATTCGCCACGTTGGCGAACTCTTCTGTTATAATATGTATCTTCATCAGAAACCATCCCAGAAGTATCACCAGAAATATCGGTATCGTTGCATTTATGCTGAATATAAAATTATCCATTACTACACATCCTCACAATTTTCAATTTTTTTCAAAATACCTATTGACTTTCGCTCCTATAATGCATATAATGCAAAAGTCGGTTTGATGAATAGGCGATAACGTCTGATTCAATATAACACATCAGCAACTGATTTTCAAAAAAAAATCAAAAAAGTTGTTGACAAACATTACCGACTTGTGTATAATAGGTTTTGCGTTGGTCGCAAAGGACTAACGGGGTGTGGCTCAGCTTGGCTAGAGCGCTTGATTTGGGATCAAGAGGTCGCAGGTTCGAATCCTGTCACCCCGACTTATAATCCAAAACACTGTTAAGCATTATGCGGGTGTAGTTCAATGGTAGAACACTAGCCTTCCAAGCTAGATACGTGGGTTCGATTCCCATCACCCGCTCTTTATTTTCGCTAACATATACATATAGCGGGAATTGGTACGTGTCCGTAGCTCAGCTGGATAGAGCAACGGCCTTCTAAGCCGTGGGTCGGGGGTTCGAATCCCTTCGGGCACATTTTTGTATCTTAGCTACTACTACTGTTAGCAGGCTAAGATATATTTTTATAAAATAGCAATTATTTTATAAGCCTATGGTGGGTATGGCGCAGTTGGCTAGCGCGCCAGATTGTGGCTCTGGAGGCCGAGGGTTCGAGTCCCTCTATCCACCCTTTTTCTTTATCGCACATATTAGCGATGCTATTGGGTTATCGCCAAGCGGTAAGGCACAGGACTTTGACTCCTGCATTCGCTGGTTCGAATCCAGCTAGCCCAGTTATTAAAGTCCAGACTTATGGGCCATTAGCTCAGGCGGTAGAGCACTTGACTTTTAATCAAGTTGTCCGGGGTTCGAGTCCCCGATGGCTCACTATTTCCCTTCTGATATGAGGGGCTATTTTTATTTTATGAAGAATTAAGCGGATATGGCGGAACTGGCAGACGCGCTAGACTTAGGATCTAGTCCTTCGGGGTGCAGGTTCGATTCCTGTTATCCGCATTTTTTATACCTTTTATCATGACGTTTCGTCCTATCTTCCATTTTTTTAGTAGATGACAAAAAAATACGCTCTATCCTCAATGGATAGAGCGTATCTTTATACTACCATATTCTTCTATATAATACAGTACGAATTACTCAGCGTCTGCCGCCTCGGCTGCTTCTGCTGCTGGCTCTGCCTCATCTGTATCTTCCTCATCATCGAAGAAGTCATCGTCGAAATCATCGTCGAAGTCATCATCAAAATCATCAAGGAAGTCTGGTGTAAGATATGAATATACTGCATATGCAATACCTGCAATAGCAGCAACGGCACCAATGATAACCAAGATCACAAATAATGTGCTCTTTGCCTTCTCTTCTGTTGCATCGCCTTTAACTAAGATTACGTCACTACTCTTCATCGTTACATTCCACCCTTTCTTAACCCTGTAACGGGTTTCATTATATTATATTGATTTGAGAGAAGAAACATACAGTTATTATCTCCCAACACATACCAAAATTATAGCATACGGTTTTGATTATTTCTATATGTATTTTATAAATAAATCTAACATGCGGTTTAATTGACTACTCGCATTTTTTGAGCTTTGCAAACGAAGCAAACATCTTCCTGACACCGCATCTGTCGAAATTCACTGTAACCTCGTAATCCTTATCGCCCTTCTCCAAAGTCTCCACAGTACCCGGACCAAACTTAATATGTCTGACTCTGTCTCCAACAGCATAATCAGGCTTGCCAACACTGTTTACCACAAAGGCTTTGCCGAACGAAGGCTGGGAAGACGGCTGCCCGTATGACTGCTGTTTTGCATAGCTGCTGTATGGATTCTTCTGTCCATAGCTTCTGCCTGAGGCTGCTCCAGCGGTTCTTCCACCGCCATAGCCGGCATATGTATCACCATATGAACTTCCATACGCATCTCTGCGTCCTTCACCTCTGTTATATCTGTCGACAGACTCCGACTCTCTTCGCTTTGCCATATTCTTCATATCAGCTTCATGCTCAAACAGCATAGGCGGGATCTCTCTTATGAATCTGGACACATCGCTGTACACCCTGTTACCATGCATCATTCGTTCCTTCGCCGCACTCAGGTACAGCTTTTTCATGGCTCTGGTTATACCCACGTAACACAGACGTCTCTCCTCCTCAAGAGCATCGGGATCATCTGAGTTGAGTGCCATTCCACTAGGAAATATTCTGTCCTCCATTCCGCATATAAATACGTATGGGAACTCCAGACCCTTGGCACTGTGGAGAGTCATCAGCTTGACCTGATTGTCATCCTCCGACATGGCATCGAGGTCAGACACAAGCGCAATCTCCTCCAGGAACTCGCTGAGCCCTGCCTCCTCATTATCCTCTGTGAATTCCACCACCTTGTTGCGGAGTTCATCGATATTCTCAAGTCTAGTCATGGCCTCCTCTGTGTGCTCTGCTATGAGCTCTGACTCATAACCCGTATCCTCAAGGATCCTGTCGTACACCGAGTCAAGGCTCTCACCATCCGCCAGCATATCCCTGAATGATGTGATAAGCTCCGCAAACTGCCTGATCTTGGCCGAGGTCTTGGCAGCCATTCCCGGTATCTCGTCAGCTCTCGCCGCAGCATCCATCATCGACAATCCATACGCATCCGCAAATGACTCAACCTTGCTGAGACTCGCCTCGCCTATACCTCTCTTCGGAACATTTACCACTCTCCTGAAGTACAGGTTGTCAGTGGAATTGTTGATGACCTTGAGATATGCCAGAACATCCTTGATCTCCTTTCGGGCATAGAAGTTTGTGCCGCCATATACTCTGTATGGTATGTTCGCATACACCATCTTCTCTCCGAGCACACGGGACTGTGCATTCGTCCTGTAGAGGATAGCTATATCCCTGTAGTCCACTCCCTGTCTGACAAGAGTCTTGATACGGCTCGCCACCATATCTCCCTCTGCATATTCCGAATCGCACTGCTCAAACGAGATCTTCTCACCGGCATCCTTATCCGTCCACAGAGCCTTATCCTTACGGCCTGCATTGTGCTGTATGACTGCATTTGCTGCGGCAAGTATATTGCCACAGGATCTATAGTTCTGTTCCAGCTTGATAACCTTCGCATCCTCATATTCCTTCTCAAAGTTCAGGATATTGGTTATATTCGCTCCTCTGAACTTGTATATGGACTGATCATCGTCTCCCACCACACACAGGTTCCTGTATTTTCTCGCAAGCATCTTGACCAACAGGAACTGTATGTGATTAGTATCCTGATACTCGTCAACCATGATATATCTGAATCTATTCTGATATGTATCAAGGACATCAGGATTGTGCTCGAACAGCTCCACCGTCTTGTAAATAAGATCGTCAAAGTCCATCGCATTGTTCTTCTTAAGACGACTCTGATACTCAGTGTACACCTCTGCAGCCTTTGTTCCTGCATAGTCTGCAGCATTCTTTTTTGCGAATTCGTCAGGTGACAGATACTTCTCCTTGGCCTTGGATATCTCCGCCATGAACATCTTCTCGGGATACCTCTTCGGGTCTATCTGAAAATCCTTGAGTATACTCTTCACCGTACTCTTCTGGTCATCCGAATCATATATATCAAAGTTCTTGCCATAGCCGATCTTATCAGCATATCTTCTGAGTATCCTCACACACAGCGAATGAAATGTGCTGACCCATACCCTGTCAGCTCCGTCCCCAACTATCAGATCAACTCTCTCCCGCATCTCACGGGCCGCCTTGTTGGTGAATGTGATCGCCAATATGTTCAGAGGATTAACTCCTTCGTGCTCCATGAGATAGGCTACCCTGTGTGTGATAACCCTGGTCTTTCCGCTTCCTGCTCCCGCAAGTATGAGCAGTGGCCCATCCACATGCTCACAGGCCTGTTCCTGCATATCGTTAAGTCCTGCCATAATTCCTCCTGTATCCTGTGACGTAAAAAACGCCGTTATATATACCAAACATATGTTTTATTCCATCTGCCTAGTATATCATAACAGCGTTTATTTGAAAATATCATTATTCAATTATAATGTATTTGTCTTTAGATCAGCTTCGTTCCACAGTTGCCACAGAACTTCGCACCGTTAGTTGGCTGTCCACAGTTAGGACAGAACTTTGGAGCTGTTCCGGTTCCTGCTGTCTGTGTTGCTGCATTGTTCATCTGGTTCATAGCTCCGGCCATCTGACCTGCCATAGCCATTCCCATCTGCATTCCTACCATGGCATTTGCCATATCCGTTGCATTGCTTCCGGCTGTTCCTGTACGGCCACCCCTTGCCATGGAATCAACCATATTCACCTGCTGGAATCTGTTCATATCCCCTATCATAGAATACTCAGCAGCCTGATCAGCACGCTTCTGTATATTCTCAGGATATGTAAACTCGCTTATTCTGAAATCAGTTATCGTAAGTCCGATTCCCAGGAGTTCCATGTCCAGATCTTCCTTGATACCCTTAGCTATATCAACGGAATTGGCCATAAGATTGAATACGTCTCCGCCAACCTTTGTGATCCACTTCATCAGCAGTCCGTCCAGGATACCCCTTATCCTGTCTCTTATGTCATCGACTGTGAACTGCTGCTTTATACCTGCAACCTTCTCTATTAGAACATTATAATCGTCTATCTTGAATGAGAATTTACCATTTGATCTCACAGGAAGTCCGCCCGGAAGTCCCGGTGCCTGAAGTCTGATCGGTGAACTGGTTCCCCAGTTACATGTAAACTCTTTTGTATTCACAAACAGAACCTCTGCGCGAAGTCCTGAATTGAATCCGAACTTAAATCCCTTCAATGTTGAAAGGAATGGTATGATCTGTGAATCAATAGTGTAGTTTCCAGACTCGGTAAATATACCTTCAACCGCTCCGTTATAAAGGAATATAGCATCCTGTCCCGGTTTGATTATAAGCTTTGAATCCTTCTTGATCTCTCTATTTGTCCACTTCCAGAAGATGACGTCATCTCTGTACTCTTCCCATTCTACAACATTAGCAAACTGATTTGAAAATAAACCCATGTAGTGCACTCCTCTCTGTTCTGCAATATGTTTGGAATATTATAATCCCATCTTTGCCTTAAGTGCTGCAAGCTCATCCTGAACGTCTGCATTTGGAGCTGCATCATACTTGCTTGCAAGATCATCTATTGAATCTGCGCTTGATGAATTGAGCTCGCTCATTGCATTTGCCTTGTCAAGCATAGCGTCTGCCTTTGCTTCCATTCTTGAAAATGCATCAAGTGAAGCTGATGAATCGCCGATACCGCTCATCATCTTGTTCATACGCTCCTGAGTCTTAGCAACCTGAACCTTTGCCTTGATAGTCTCTTTTCTTGCATTGAGATCGCTGACATCCTTTGTGAGCTTGTCATGCATCTGTCTCATCTTGGCTGCGTTAGCTGCTGCTGCATCATATGCCTGCTGAAGAGCTACCTGCTTCTGCGTGAGCTGGTTCTTCTTCTCGAGGAACTTCATTGCATCGCCCTCGTTGCCTGCTACAAGTGCCTTCTCTGCATATGTCTGCATCTTTGCGATCTCTGCGTCACACTCATCAAGCTGTCTCTTGCATCTCTGCTCCTCTGCCATAACAGTTGCAGTCTCTGACTTAACCTTTCTGAGATCCTCCTGAAGGTCTCTGAGGTACTGATCTATCATCTTCTCAGGATCCTCTGCCTTGTCAAGAAGTGCATTGATGTTTGATGACATAATGTCCTTAAATCTCTTTAAAATTCCCATAACTTTTTACCTCCGCGTTTTAGGTTGATTTATTTGTATATAATATTAAATGTTGCCTCCTGTCGACGACACCACCATTATATGATCTCCCATGCTCCGGCGCAATGCCATGCATGCTGTGTTGCTGCATCATATAATGTGCTATTCGACACGTTACCCCCTGTAAAGTATCAGCCGCCAACTTATCAGGCTTTAATATTCAAAACTAGCGCGTCCCCTGCATGTTGCACGAAACTTTTATACGACTCCGTCATCCACGTCATCATAGGCATCGGATATACGTCCGCCTATTCTGAAATCAGGTCTGCCGTTCTTGTCTGAGTCGCTTCCCTTGGCACTCGCATCCGTTATCGACTCCTCAAGTCTCACCGGTGTTCTGTCTCCAAAGCGTCTCATCTTATCGTCATGATCACTGTCTTTTATGACATGTATCGAAGAATCCGCATCGTCAGTCTCCCTCTGGACACTCTTGACCGGTTCCCTGGATGCCTTCACTCGGATCGGTTCAGGATCCTTCTTATCTTCAAAATCGAACTCCCACTGAACCATCTCCGGCTCACCGTTCTTATCCTTGTGCTCCTCATCCTTGGCTTTGTTCTTCTCATAATACAGCTCATTCGCCAGAAGCTGGCTGATCTCCAGTATATCGGCATAGCGCTCCTGCTTCTTCATATCCATGAGACCTTCCATGAGCTCCTTCTTGTTGTTCTCAATGATCTCAGATTTCTTTCTCAGAGAATCAAGGACTCTGTCGCTCTCCATGCTTATCATATTATATGCCTGGTTCACGGTCTCGTTGATCTCCATCAGCATCTCATTTGTATAAATGATAGATGCCGCATATATCTCGTTGGCCGTTCTGAGCGCCTGCCTGTCCTGCTTGCCAAGGCTCTTGACATTGCGGTCCACAAAGAGCGGGCTTGGCTTTGTAAGCCTGATCCTGGATGCGGTCTCCTCGGCCTCTGCGATGATCTCATCGGCCTCCTGCTCTGCCTCCTTGATGATCTTGCTTCTCTTGTCTGTGATCTCATGATATGCCTTGAGTTCCAGATCTATAGTAGTCTTGAGCTCCTCAACGATCTCAAGAACCTCTTCCTTGTTGACCAGTACCTTACCTGCTGCAAATGGAACGTTCTGTCCATCTCCAACTATATCCTGTATTCTATCTAAAAGCTGTTTAGCTTTTCCGTTCTCCATAATAGTGCCTCCATCGCAACTTTTCTATCTCATAAGTATACGCTAGTTTATTTTAGCATCTTTCATATGGCATTTCAACGTTAATCTATCGCCGGTTTCACATCATCTCTCGGAAGCCCAAGGAAATCCTGTATAAGATGTCTTGTAAAAAGCCGTCCTTCCTCGCTCTCAAATATACGCTCAGGATGCCACTGGAAGGCAAGTATGCTCATCGTCGGTGATACAAATGCCTCGACAGATTCATTCTCCTCATCGACCACTATCGGATAGAACATCGTCGACAGATTTTCCAGATAGACACAGTCGCTGTGGAAGTTGTTTACCTTGATATATCTGTCCGTCTTGACTATCCTTGCCATGTGGTCTGTGCCTCTGGGTCTTGGCACCTTAAAGCGCGCGGAATAACTTATCTTACCGCCAAACAGCGCATTTATGTGCTGCATTCCCCTGCACACGCCTATCACTGGGATCTCATTCTGGACGCAGTACATTATGAGCTGCTCCTCTAGCGCATCACGGTGCGGCTGCAGCTCTGCATTGTGCGGCTCCACATAATGTCTCGGATGGAGCGTTCCGCCCCCTGTCACTATCAGGAGATCAAACTGTTCATCCACTATCTCATCAAAGTTTTTTGTAAAGTTGGATACCGGTCTGAGTCTTATTCCAAGGCTCTCATAGAACTCCACATAAGCAGCCTCGAGAACGTCCGTATATTTTCCATACATATTGTGTCCTTCCCGCTGTGTTATAAGTGCATGTAACATAAAACCTATACCCCCTTTGTTATCTTACCGTGTGCACAGTCGAGCGTCACCGTCTGCTGTTTTTCCACGAAACTGTATATGCAGTCTCCGCAGCCTATTGCCGCCGGGATGTTGAACTCCGCACACCTTATCGCCATGTGGGATGCAACTCCGCCGTATTTCGTTATAAATCCTTTTATCCCCTTTGCAAATATCCAGTCGTATCCCGGATCCGCCTTCGGGAGAACTACTATCTTATCCTGAACGTCAGCCACATCCTCGTGATCCTCATTCTCATAATTTTCAAGCAGGAGAATGTCACCCGTGACGCATTCAGATGTTATGAAGTTAGGTCTGGCCTCCCATATCTCTATGCATTTTAACTGCAACGGATCATATATGACATCCGGCAGTATAAGCATGGACGCCCTCTGGAATTTCTTTTTGTTCTGATCTATGATCTTTCTCCATATATCGCCTGTGAATTCCGCAGGTCTGTTCACCATAAGCTGAATATCCGGCACCTCAAGATATGCCATGTCTTCCTTGCTTATGCCAAGTTTATCGCCTATATCTATAAGTATGTCTATGGCAAGGCTTAATGTCTTGGTGAACTCGAACTTGAAGAATTCCCTCTCCTCCATGGAATCCTTGAGGAAATCCAGAAATTCCCTGAGGTCCACATAAAAGCCTATATCCTCAAGTGCCTCCATGAGCTTAACCGAATCCAGAGGATTATGCTTAAGCTCCTCTATGGTCTGCCTCTGCTTTCTCGCAGCAGCGCTTCCCTTGGACAGGTCGAACTCGCGCTGGGCGTATGTCTCGCAGGTTATGTCGTATGTGCCTGAACGCAGATGTCCATATTTTTCATCAAATGTACCTCTTGTTATCCTGCCGTCCACCAGATCCTGAAAGTCAGAATCGTACTCCGACGCAACAGTATATATCGACATCATAAAATCGTCTATCTCTTTGTCCGTAAAATATCCTCTGTACACAAGGGATCTGCTAATCGCCTTCGATATGAATGCCAGTCTCGCCTGTCGCGCAAATTTCGGGGTTCCGTAATGCTTTATGCTCTCTATGAGCTGTACAAAATACTGTATCAGCGTTACCACATCATTGTGCGCCATAAGCCAGTTGCTTCTCGTATTCTCACGGTGGACACGAAGGCCGTTAAGAGCCCTGAGATCCTTCATCCTGTTTCTATTGAAATTGCATATCGCATTGTTTGTCAGATTGAACAGCGAATCCGAGAGGTCCGCAATCTCCTCCCTGGTGAACCCGGCTTCCGTCAGTGTCCCCAGCTTGTCCTCCGTCGAGAAGTCATATTCGGAAAATGCTATCTCAAATTCTATCTTGTCATGGGCGGTCGGATCATCTATAAGCTTTTTATCGTAATACTTCAGAAGCTTCGCCTCCAGCCTGTCATCCAGTTCATCCGGCATCAGCCCCAGGAACGACTTCTTAAGAGATATGTACGGCTTGTTGCCAAGCTTATACATGAGGTCTCCATCCACCTCTCTGTAACCAATGTAGCTGAGTCCCTGATTCCATGCCGCAGACGTGATGATCTCCCTGTACAGGGAATAGTCAAGCGGATGGGGATTTTCACCTATGATCTCCGCAGGATTCCAGAATGCCATATCCGACAATATGGTGTTCCTGTCCCCAACCAGGCTGCTGATCTCCCTGTATGTATCCTCAGCCTCCAAAACAGTCCTGAACACCTCTTCGTCATCGACATCGGAGTGAACACCATTGATGCTGGCTGCAAGAGGTCTCATCTGAAATATCGTGACTGTATTGTCCTCATCTATTGCGAACTCCACATCCAGTGGATATTCAGGGTGCATCTCCTCCAGCTCACGCATGGATCTGATGAGCGCAGCCCAGTTCGCCGGCAGCTCATCACAGTCCACATTCCTGATTATGTATACCGTCTTTCCTCCCCTTCCGCTTGTAACCGCGTCTGTGGATGAATCATCGTAGGTTATCGTATAATATGGCCTGTCCTTCTTGATCTCCCTTGAAAATATAACGCCGCTGCAGCTGATATTCGTGATCTGTCTCTGTATGAGAACCTGTTCGCCGGACACATCGTCCAGATCACATTTATATGAATCCAGCACTTCCCTGACTGCCCTTACTACCGCCTCTCCGTCTGAAGGGTCCACTCCCAGAATACTCTCATAGTGACCGGCATTCGAAGTGTTGAGTCCGTCTTCATTTGAGGACGAGCTTCTGACCACGATATACCCTCCGGCAAATTCTTCTGCTATCTCCGCCGCAAGTCCATATGGATCGGCATCAAGCTCAGCTCCGGTTACTATCTTCAGCTTTTCCACTCTCGAATACTTCAATTTTCCATACAGGCTCTTAAGAACATCAGCCTTTGAAGAAATCCTGTCTGTCATGTTGCCTCCTTATTAAAAAAAGCTGCACTTAGTGTATACTAAAGTGCAGCTTACATCAATTTCTTTTTATATGTAATTGTACCGTTCTGTGATCTACTTCACTGTGAGAAGGTCGTCCACTGACTTTCTAGGCGGCATCTCCGGTGCAAATGCAGGATAACCCATAGCCACAACTGCGGCAACGGTCTGTCCATCAGGAATACCAACTATCTCTCCTACCTTTGCATCGTCAAATATTCCGAGTATGACTGTTCCAACGCCCTTATCATGAGCGGCAAGACAGAATGTCTGGGTTGCTATACCGGCATCGAACATCTCCCACTCGCTGCCCTTGCTTGTGCTGAACTCTCCTGACTTCTCATAGCCACATATTCCGTCCTTCTTGGTGACTATCATGAGCTGCTTCGCTCTGCTGACTGTCTTCTGGTTGAGAGGGAAATCCATAACGCCCTCTGCAGCTATCTTAGCGATGATCTCCGGATCCTCCACAAGTGTATATCTGATAACCTGTGTATTCTTCCATGATGGCGCATATGACGCCAGCTCAACAATCTCTCTGACTGTGTCAACACTCACCATCTCATCTGTAAACTTTCTCACACTTCTTCTGGTCTTGATACATTCTACTGCGTTCATACAATGTCCTCCTGGTGTAAAATCTTATAATAATCCCTGGATATATAATATCCCGCTCGTGAACTTGTCACCGACGTTATTCACGTAATTCCTGTATTCCTTATAGTCTATATAATACTTCTTTCCCCATGAAGATACAACAAGATATTCTCTTCCTTTTATAGTGCACACTCCTGTAACAGTCACATAATGTGAGTGGACATTCTCCCTGATGGAGCTCTTCAGCTCACCGTCCTTGTCCACATAAAGGCTGATACCCTTCTTGCCAAATGGATTGTATCTGTTAGGTCCTATGGCCAGTATGACCGGCTTATTCTTTCTTATGAGATGTCTTATATCTCTCAGCATCGATTCATCGGACTGCATCATCTTCCACTTTGCCTTGAGCCCTATGTCGTTCAGCATGAAATATCTGTTCATCGTATGCTTGAGTGTTATTCCCAGCATACCCTTGTGCATGAGAAGTATCACGTAGTGCACATAGAAAAATCTCACATACTCAAGATAGTCATGCTTGTTGTATAAGCCTTTTGGCTTGTTGATCTTTCGGATGGCATCGGTCATCATATTCGGATTCTGCTCAGCAAGATACATCGTGAGGTCTGCCATGGCTATAACACCACATCCGACCTTCTGCATCTTCTTTGACTTTGACCAGTTCTGATTGCCACCGTAGCTCACCAGATTCAGATTCTTTATCTTCACATAATCTCTATTAGTTAAATATACATCTTCCATTGTTAGTCCTTTCCAGCGCTGTGTGCGCCATATGCCTGAAGTCATATATTAGTCTGCTCGTCTTTGCTATAGATTATATCATGAATCGCAATCCACATCAAGCATTCTTAACTGTGTTAAGTAGTTTTAAAAACTACATTCGTTGTTTTTTGATTATTTTCACTTTACTTTTTGTCGGTGATTTGTTATAAGATTATATGAGTTGGATAAGTGATCGCGGCTGCATTTTTGCAGGTGAGGAAAGTCCGGGCTTCACAGGGCAGGATGCCGGATAACGTCCGGTGGAGGCGACTCCCAGGCCAGTGCAACAGAAATATACCGCCATATTCGTATGGTAAGGGTGGAAAGGCGAGGTAAGAGCTCACCGCTGCCATGGTAACATGACAGGCTCTGTAAACCCCATCCGAAGCAAGACCAAATATAGCTTCTGCAAAGGAGCTTGTGGAATGATACAGTTGCCCGCTGCATTTCAGGTAGGTTGCTTGAGTTTTATGGTAACATAAATCCTAGATAGATGATCACTCTCGACATAACCCGGCTTACAGTCCAACTCATTCCCTTTCATAGTATTTTTCTTATATTTTGAACAAAAAATACGGCACGGAGACATTTGTTTTGCCTCTGTGCCGTATTTTTGTATTGTTGGTTATTCTTTATCCTTGTGTAAACCTTCATCATATCCTGAAGCATCCGCCACCTATAAATTCTCTGAGTATGGAATTTGCTGGTATGTATTCTGTGTCTATGTCGTGGAACATATCTATCAGACGCAGAAGTCTCGCCGCATCCTGGTAATGCTCTGAAGTCTCATCTACCCCGAGCAGCAATGGTCTCGCCTCACGCCGTATGGCGGTATATTCGTACAACAGTCCCGAGTTAAACATCTCATCAGCCTCGCTCTCATATGGGAAGATATATTTCTCCTCTCCCCTTCTGACTGAGCTCCACATGGAAAGTGTCTTCTCCACATCGTTCCCTCTGGTCCTGCTGTCTCTGACTATTCTCCTGAGCAGTCTGCTGTCTATGGTTGAAACCTTTGCCGGCTCGCCGTCCTCACCTTCAACGTACAACTGATTAAGGGGACTTATGTATATCTTGTACTTGTCTTCATCCGCCAGTCCGTATGTCATCTTCGGGTTAAGCGAATGGATTCCTTCCATGATGATAACATCATTTTCACCTATTTTGAGAAGGTCCCCATGATATTCCCTCACTCCGGTCTTGAAGTTGAAAACCGGAAGCTCTATCTCTTCACCGTCCAACAGCCTTGTCATATCCCTATTAAGTGTTTCAAGATCCATGGCCTCCAGGCACTCGAAATCATAGTTGCCATTCTCATCCTTAGGATTGTCTTCACGGTTCACAAAATAGTTATCCGCAGCTATCGCATGTGGTCTGAGTCCCATGGCACGAAGCTGGATACTGAGTCTGTGGGAAAGTGTTGTCTTGCCCGCCGAGCTCGGCCCGGATATCAGTATTATCCTACGCTTCTGTTCGGAAACTTTTCTGGCTATCTCATACATGCAGTTACTCTGCATAGCCTCGCATACCAGTATGAGCTCCAGTCCCTTTCCTGAATCGATCATCTCGTTCAGCCTGTCGATCGAATCGATACCGACTTTCCTCGCCCACTCCTTTGCAGTTGTCTTTAATGATGTTATACTTCTCTGCTCATCACCCATATAAATATCTACTCCATATCCGATATAAGTCTCAATGCCTCTTCCATGCATTCCTTTTCATGTGTGAGCTCACCGGCACGCCGTCTGGCATTGACCGTATCCGCCTTCTTCAGTCCATCAAGGACTTTTCCGGTCGAATCAAGCTTATCCCTCAGATACTCTCCGAGGATCTTGTCATGATTATGTATGAGGTAATATCCGTATTTATAATATACTTCATCCATGGCTGACTTATTACCAAAATCCTGTGCTGTCACATCCACGTTCAGTACAACGTAGTATTTGCCAGCATCTATCAGCATTTTTTCCTCTGTGATCTTCCAGCCATTCTCTGCGATGTATCTTCTCAAATGCTCTGTCTCCGACTGGGGCTGCAGCACGAGCTGACCGGCTGACTGTACCACATCCATGCCGGCTTCAAGTATATCCGTTATGAGGATTCCTCCCATGCCGGCTATTATGATGGAATCCACCTCACCCGGAGAGATAGTTGCAAGTCCGTTTCCGAGTCTCAGATCAATACGGTCTGTCATATTCCATCTGGCTATATTATCCCTGGCTATAGCACACGGACCGGTTCTAACATCTGATGCTATGACCCGGTCCGATATGCCATTTGCCACAAGGTATATGGACACAAATGCATGGTCGCATCCAATATCACACACTCTGCCGCCGGGCTTTACCATGTCGGCAACAGTCTTCATACGAAGTGACAATTCTATATCTTTCATAATTATTATCCTCGCACCATCCATGCCAGATCGCGCGGTCCTCTCTGCTAGTTATACAGGAAATCCTTGAGCTTTCTGCTTCTGTTAGGATGTCTCAGCTTTCTGAGCGCCTTTGCCTCGATCTGTCTGATACGCTCTCTTGTGACATTGAACTCCTTGCCGACTTCCTCAAGGGTTCTTGGTCTTCCGTCATCCCATCCAAATCTGAGCTTTATAACTCTCTGCTCTCTCTCTGTAAGTGTGCTGACTACCTCGTCGAGCTGCTCGTGCAGCAGTGTCTGGTTTGTCGCCTCAACAGGTGTAGGGATACTCTCATCCTGTATGAAATCTCCAAGATGGCTGTCCTCCTCCTCACCGATAGGAGTCTCCAGTGATACAGGCTCCTGTGCGATCTTCATGATCTCCTGAACTCTCTCCTTTGGAAGTCCCATAACCTCTCCGACTTCCTCTGGAAGCGGCTCTCTGCCGAGCTTCTGAAGCAGATCTCTGCTCACTCTGGTAACCTTGTTGATGGTCTCAACCATATGAACCGGGATTCTTATGGTTCTCGCCTGATCTGCGATGGCCCTTGTGATGGCCTGTCTGATCCACCATGTCGCATATGTTGAGAACTTGTAACCCTTTCTGTAATCAAACTTCTCCACGGCCTTGAGCAGACCGAGGTTACCCTCCTGTATTAGATCGAGGAATAACATTCCACGTCCAACATATCTCTTGGCTATACTTACAACAAGTCTGAGGTTGGACTCAGCAAGCTTCTTCTTTGCCATCTCATCGCCTGCCTCCATTCTCTTGGCAAGCTCTATCTCCTCCTCCGCGCTGAGCAGAGGCACCTTTCCTATATCCTTCAGGTACATCTTGACAGGATCCTGTGTTGTGCTTGATATATCACCTGTATCTGTGAAATCTATCTTCTCAACATCCTCGCCCTCAGCGATCACGTCCTCGTCAAGTGTTGGCTCCTCCTCATCGTCATCTGTTATCTGAAGTATGTCCACACCGTTCTTTTCAAGGAAATTGAAGATCTTCTGCATGGTATCCAGATCAAGGGCAACCTCCTTGAGATCGTTAAAATGCTTGATGAGCTCTGTGTCCTCTATAACGTTCTTCTTGCTGTGAGCTATGTCAAGCAATTCCTGAAGCTTTGTGTTGAACTTTGCGTTGATCGCATCGTCCTCACTCACCTTGATCATATACTTGTCTTCATTTGAATTGATCGCATCCATTGTACTCATATCTTTCCTCCACATAATGTATTGTTTATTTCTTATAAAATAACTTTAAACTTTTCTATCTTTTTCCTGTCCTTGATGAGCTGCTGAACCTTCATCATGTCATTCTCGCTCTCAAGCTGTTTTTTTATGCTGGCAAGCTTTATCTTTTTCACGACCTCGGTTATGGCATTGCCAACCTCCTCCTCGGTCATGTCTATCGCCAGATCTGTCTGGAGCATGCCTGCCACCAGTCTCTGTTCCTCCACATCCTGGAATGTGTTCACCACCACAGCGGGCTCAACCTTGTGCTTCTCCCTGTACTGTGAGTACAGCTTGTCCGCTACGGTCCGGTATATTCCCGGCTCAAAGTCCGCCTCACTCACCACGCCGTCAAGTCTGGCAAACAGCTCCGGCCGGTTCACAAGCCATGTGAGCAGCAGCTTGGCGGTCTTATTATCCTTTGTCTCAGGTCTTCCCGGAGCTCCCGCGCTCTGGTCTCCCGGAAACTCTTCATAGCCCTGCTGTTCCTGGAGTCTGCGGGTCTCCCGCTCCACTATCTCCGGCTTTGCCGTGCCCGCAACACCGTAGGCATGTACCTTCGCGGCAAGGGCATCCTTGTCGATCACATATTTCCTCGCTATGGCATCGACATAATTATTTCTCTCCAGGTCGTCCTCAATATATGCCAGTTCCCTCGCTATCTGGTTCTGGAACTTGGTCAGCTCACCCGGATCGCTCTGGTCATATTCCTCAGAATATATCCTTGCAAGGAACATCATTCCGCTCTCAGCTTTCTTTATCCTCTCCTCAAATGCCTCGCTTCCAAGGTTCTGTATGAACTCATCGGGATCCTTGTACGGTCTCATATTGATGACCCTTGCGCCGACTCCGACCTCCCGGAGAATTGCTATGACCTTCTTCGTCGCCTCCACGCCTGCGCCGTCACTGTCGTACGCCAGATAAACCTCATCGGCATATCTCTTTATTATCCCAGCATGTCCAAATGTAAATGCCGTTCCAAGGGATGCCACGGCATTGTCAAATCCTGCCTGATGCATGGAGATGACATCCATATATCCCTCACAGCATATAAATCCTTTTCTCCTGCTCCGCCTTGCTATGTTCATGGCAAACAGCGTATGGCTCTTGTCGAACACCGCAGTATCACTGGTATTTATATATTTCGGTTTTCCATCGCCCATGACTCGTCCGCCAAATGCGATGACCTTGCCGTTTATATCCAGTATCGGGATCATGGCTCTGTTCCAGAACTTGTCCACACCGCCTTCCTTCTCGCTGATCTCAACAAGTCCCGAGCCCTTCATCTGATCATCTGTATATCCCTTGCTCTTCAGATACCTGTACAGATCATCCCTGTATATATCTGAATATCCAAGCGCAAATTTATTTATCGTCTCATCAGAGAGACCTCTTGTCTCGTGAAAATACTCATAAGCCTTCTCACCATGCTGGCTGTGCTTCAATATATAATGAAAATATGCAGCCGCAGTCTTGTTCATCTCCCTGAGCGTTATCTTATACTGCTCCCTCGACCTCTCCTGGGCGTTCATGGACTTCTCAGGGAGCTGTACTCCAGCCCTCTCCGCAAGCCTCTCCACCGCCTCCGGGAAATTGAGGTTCTCATATTCCATGACAAATGTAAACACGTTGCCACCGACTCCGCAACCGAAGCAGTGATACATCTGTTTTTCCCTGTTGACCTTAAATGACGGAGTCTTCTCATGGTGGAACGGACAGCATGCCTCGTAATTCGCGCCCTTCTTCTTAAGGCTTGCGTAGCTTCCGATAACATCCACTATATCATTTCTTGACAAGACTTCATTTATCACGTCATCCGAATAATACAATTCGATTCCTCCTGTTTGTCAGGTATGCTCAGACCTTCCAGGACTTCGGTATATATATACTCTTAAATGTCTCTATCGCATAATTGTCTGTCATACCAGCTATGTAGTCGCACACGACTGTCTTGGGATCCTCTCCCATATATATCATCTCAACACATTCATTTGTCAGCCTGCTGGCGTCCTCAATGAAGTATTCATACAATATCCTCAGCATCTTGTCGGCCTTGAGCTCCTCGCTCTTGGCTATCGGGTTAGTGTAGAGATATCTGAACATGTATGTTCTCAGCTTCCCCAGAGCATCCCCGATCTCCGCCGACATACCGACATAATCCTTGTCCTGACTCGTATTTATCACATCATGTATGAGACAGTTCAGTCTGGTGCGGGTATTCTTCCCGAGAATGTCGGTGATATTGGTCGGAAGATCCTCCTCCTTCAATATGTTACCCCTTATCGCATCATCTATATCATGATTGACGTACGCTATCTTGTCCGCCAGTCTCACACACTGTCCCTCCAGCGTATGCGGAGTGCATGATGTCTTATGGTTTAGCATTCCGTCCCGGACCTCCCAGGTTAGATTAAGTCCCTCACCACGGTTCTCAAGACGTTCCACAACCCTTACGCTCTGAACATTGTGGCTGAAATTATTGCCCGCGCAGGCCGCAAGTGTCCGCTCACCGACATGTCCAAATGGCGTATGTCCCAGGTCATGTCCCAGCGCTATCGCCTCCGTCAGATCCTCGTTGAGCCTGAGTGATCTGGCTATCGTCCTTGCTATCTGCGACACCTCCAGAGTATGGGTCAGTCTGGTCCTGTAGTGATCATCACCCGGCGACAGAAATACCTGAGTCTTATGCTTAAGTCTCCTGAACGCCTTGCAGTGGAGTATCCTGTCCCTGTCTCTCTGGTAGACCGTTCTGAGGTCGCACTGCTCCTCCGGTCTGTCACGTCCTGTGGACTGATCACTGAACGCCGCATATCTGCTGAGCACTTCGTGCTCCCTTTTTTCCTGCTGTTCCCGTATCGTCATAGAATCTCTCCTATCACATGATCAATATTTCTTACCACACATTTTTATTATTCTCCGTTTTTTCTCAAAATCCTTTTTTATTTTTCAAATTTTCTGAGGAAAGAATGACATGATAGTAAGTATAGTGATATACTTATCTAAGATTTTTGAGGTGAATGACATGTTTGATTTTGAAGAAGAACTTAAGAAGCTCCCCCATGTCCCAGGAGTATATCTCATGCACGATTCGGGGGATCATATTATATATGTAGGAAAAGCCATAGATCTGTACAACAGAGTACATCAGTATTTCCAGACCGGCTACAAGAAATCCCCGAAGATTCAGAAGATGGTATCCCATATTGCATGGTTTGAATATATTGTCTGCGGTTCAGAGATCGAGGCTCTCGTTCTAGAGTGCAACCTTATAAAGGAGCACAGACCGCATTACAACACCATGCTCACGGATGACAAGGGTTATCCCTATATCCGCATTACTGTGGAGGAGGATTACCCGCGCATACTGTACAGCCATCAGATGAAACGGGATCACTCCAAATATTTCGGCCCATACACCAATTCCAAAGCGGTGAAGGATATCATAGAGCTGCTGAAAAAGCTGTATCACATCAGGAGCTGCAACAAGGTTCTGCCAAGGGATATGGGCCTTGAAAGGCCCTGCCTGTATCACCAGATAAAGCAGTGCATGGCGCCCTGTCAGGGATATATCTCCAAGGAGGATTACAACAAAAATGTCCAGGATGCCATAAGCTTTCTGAACGGCAACCACGGTCATGTGATCAGGGATCTCGAAAAGCAGATGAAGGAGCTGGCCGAGGATATGGAATTTGAACAGGCCGCCGAGATCAGGGATCTGATAAAGAGCATCCATCACATTGAGTCCACCCAGAGAGTCGGTGACACAAGCGCAGACGACAGGGATGTGATCGCCATGGCCACCGATCTTGGAAATGAGTGTGTCATATCCATATTCTTCATAAGATCCGGCAAGATGATCGGCAGGGAACACTACCACATGAGCGGCGTAAATGCTGAGGCTTACAGCACGATAATGGAGTCTTTTCTCAAGCAATACTACGCTTCCACTCCATATCTGCCAAAGGAGATCATTATCGAGCAACAGATTGAGGACTACAAGGTCATCGAGGAATATCTGAGCGCCCGCCGGGGAAGTCAGGTACACATCATTGTTCCCCAGAAGGGAGACAAGCAGAAGCTTCTCAAGCTGGCAAAGGACAATGCTTTTCTGGTCATGAACCAGGATGCCGACAAGCTCAAGCGTGAAAAGGAGCGCACTGAGGGTGCGGCAAATGAGCTGGCACAGCTTATCGGAGTTTCATCCGCAAGACGCCTTGAAGCATTTGATATATCGCATATAAGCGGCTATCACTCCGTGGCATCCATGGTGGTATTTGAAAACGGACGCGCCAAGAAGAATGACTACAGAAAGTTCAAGCTCAGGACCATAGACGGGCCGGATGACTACGCAAGCATGAGGGAGGTACTCACAAGAAGGTTCACAGACGAGCGGTTTAATATCTACCCTGATGTACTCATGATGGATGGCGGCCGGGGTCAGGTCAACATAGCTCTGGAGGTTCTTGACGAGCTTGGTCTCAACATCCCGGTATGCGGAATGGTAAAGGATGACCACCACAGAACCAGAGGACTCTATTACAACAACAAGGAGATAGATTTCCCTGCAAATACACAGGCCTTCAACATGATAACAAGACTTCAGGATGAGGCCCACAGATTTGCAATCGAGTACCACAGAAGTCTCAGAAGCAAATCCCAGATCCACTCAGTTCTGGACGATATTGAGGGCATCGGTCCGGCAAGGAGAAAGGCTCTTCTGGCATACTTCAAGGACATAGACAAGATCCGTGCCGCCAGCATTGCTGATCTCGAGATCCCGCAGGGAATGAACAAGACTGCAGCCACTGCGGTATATAACTTTTTCCACAACGATAAACAGATGTAACGAGGATTTTATGATGGAATACAACTTTTTTGCACTTATATCACGAATGAAATATATTGACAGATGGGCACTCATGAGGAACAACCGCGAGGAGAATCTGTGTGAGCACTGCCTGGAGGTGAGCATGATAGCCCACGCACTGGCAACCATCGGCAATGTACGCTACGGCAAGACTCTGAACGCCGAGAGAGCTGCACTCATAGGTCTCTATCACGATGCATCGGAGATCATCACCGGCGACATGCCGACCCCGGTGAAATACTACAACGATGATATCAAGACAGCCTTCAAGGATGTGGAAGATATCGCATGCCACACACTTCTTGACAAGCTGCCGGGCGATCTCAGACCAGCCTATGAACCGATATTTTTTAAGGATGCCGACGACGAGAACGATGTATATCTCTGGAAGCTCGTCAAGGCGGCTGACAAGCTGTCCGCCCTGATCAAATGCATGGAGGAGACAGGATCGGGAAATACCGAGTTCTCCAGTGCCATGGGTACGATCATGAATTCCGTGTCACAGATGGCTGAGACTTATCCTGAGGTAAACGACTTCGTGTGCGAGTTTTTACCGGCATACGGCAAGACCCTGGACGATCTTCAGCAGATATAATCTAAAGCAGATATAGAAAAAAGAGAAGCCGGAGCTTTTTGCCAGCCCCGGCTTCTCTTTTTTTGATCTTATTATTGTTTTAATTTTATTCCTGTTCAACATTTTGTTCAGCATTTTCAACTCTGTTGAATATCTCCATGAACTCCTGGCCTGTTATCGACTCCTTCTCTATCAGATACTGTGCGATGGCATCCAACGCATTCATGTGCTCTGAGAGAAGCTTCTTGGCCTCATCATATGCCTTCTTGAGCTGATTCCTAATCTCCTCATCGACCTTTGCAGCAGTCTTGTCTGAACACTGGAGCACTGCATTTCTGTCGAGATATTTTCCCTGAACAGTCTCAAGCTGCATGAGTCCGAACTTGTCTGACATTCCATACATGGTTATCATCGCTCTCACTGTCTTGGTCGCCTGCTCTATATCATTTGCCGCGCCGGTGGTCACTGACTCGAATTTCAATTCCTCTGCAGCTCTTCCGCCGAGGGTCGTCACAATGTTCGCCTCAAGCTCAGCCTTGGTCTCCATATACTTCTCTTCCTCAGGCACCTGCCATACATATCCCAGAGAACCCATCGTTCTAGGAACTATTGTAATTCTCTGAACAGGCTCAGTGTGCTTCTGGAGAGCAACCAGAAGAGCATGTCCAACTTCATGATATGCAACGACCTTCTTCTCCTGGTCGCCGAGCAGCTTGCCCTTCTTCTCTTTTCCTGCAAATACAAGCTCCACCGCACCAATCAGATCAGCCTGTGAAACCATGCTCCTTCCGGATCTGACCGCAGTGAGCGCCGCCTCATTTATTATGTTGGCGAGATCTGCTCCAACCGCACCTGCTGTGGCAAGCGCAAGCTCACGGAGATCCACAGTCTCATCCATCTTGACATTTCTGGAGTGTACCTTCAGCGTGTCTATTCTACCCTGAAGATCCGGCTTCTCAACTATTACTCTTCTTTCAAATCTTCCCGGTCTCAGGAGTGCCTTGTCAAGTGTCTCCGGCCTGTTGGTCGCAGCCAGTATCACTATTCCCTTGGATGTGTCAAATCCATCCATCTCGGCAAGAAGCTGGTTCAGTGTCTGTTCTCTCTCCGAATCACCGCCCCTCACGCTGTCTCTGCTCTGGCCTATGGCATCTATCTCGTCTATGAATATTATACAAGGAGCCATCTCAGATGCCTGTTTGAACAGGTCTCTGACTCTCGATGCTCCGACTCCCACGTACATCTCCACGAAGCTTGATCCCGACATGGAGAAAAATGGCACGTTTGCCTCTCCGGCAACAGCCTTTGCCAGAAGTGTCTTTCCGGTTCCCGGAGGGCCGACCAGCAGTGCTCCCTTTGGAAGCTTTGCACCTATAGCCATATACTTCTTAGGGTTGTGAAGGAAGTCGACCATCTCAGTCAGGGATTCCTTTGCCTCATCCTCTCCTGCAACATCTGCAAATGTGACTCCGGTCTTCTTCTCCATATATACCTTGGCGTTTGATTTGCCAAAGCCCATCATTCCGCTCCGCCTTGTCACTAACGAGAGGAACAGATAGAATGCAGCTATCATGACCACATATGAGAGTATCGTTCCGACCATGGCTGAACCGCTCTCGTCTTTGCCCTTGTATGTTGTGGCATACTTCTCATGGGCTGTCTTAAGTCTGTCTGCCAGCTTATCGTCGCTTATCCTCACTGTCACATAGGTGTTCTTATCCAGAGTGCCGTCAGACTCCTTTGAGGTAAATCTGATCTTTTTGGCATATATCTCCGCATTGTCCACCTCTCCCGAATCCAGCATCTCCACAAATCCGCTGTACGGGATCTCTTTTTTCGTTCCATTTGTGATCTTGTCGTATGCTCTCCAGCACAGCAGTGTCAATATCACCGAGATGACAAGCAGAACCATGACATTCCTGTTTTTGCCTTTGTTGCCATTATTCTTGTTGTCGTCATTCTTGTCGTTTTGTTCTTTGTTGTAATCGTTATTCAACACGTTTCTCCTTTTACTCTGATATGGATATCCCATTTATCCATCTATGACTTTACCGCCTAACAAATTATAAGTCAAGTAAACTGTTTGTATGAAATTGTCTTTATTGACATTACGGGGGCTCCGGGGGTACACTTTTTTACAAATTGACAAATATATTCTATATGGGAGGGCTGCAATGCCGGGATACATAATACACCTGTGCGAGGGCAGATACATCGCAGACAAACTTCATATTTCAAAGGAATCCCAGCCGGAGCTGCTGAATGATTTCCTGCTGGGCTGCGTTCTTCCAGATGCGGTTATGGACAAAGCCCTGACACATTTCAGGCCGGAATGGCAGAACGATCTCATAACAAAATATCCGGACATCGATCACATATTGTCAGAATATCCAGTGGAAGCTATGACACCTGCCGACCTTGGCATACTTGCCCATCTCATGATGGACGCCGCCTATGTGGAGGAATTCTGGCCGCAATATTTTCAGTTTGAGGCAGGCGATAACACTCCCACCTGTGTGACACGCGACATAGACCATGTCCGAATGCACGAGCTCAGCATGCAGCCGGAGGGAAGGAGCATCCCATTCCGGGATTTCTTCTCAGAACAGTTTTTCTACGGTGATTACAATGTGACAAATCCATTGTTTATCAGGGATTTCTCACCAATCATACCGAAGGTTTCATCACCTGATATGACCATAAAAAAATGTCTATGTTTCTCACAGAGCAGACTGCAGAATGATCTCGACTCATTCACCTCCATAGACACCGATGTAGGCAATAATACAACGAATGTATTTCCATATAAAGCACTTAAGGACTTTATCATCTCTCAGGCGGACAGATTCCTCCGCCTCATAGATAACAAAAAAGCATCCACCAGATAAGCCTGTTTCCAGGCTCACCCGGTTGGATGCTTTTTATAGTTTTATTTCCGGCTTTCCCTTATCTAACTGTCAGTCACTATTTGACAACGATCTTCTTTACTGTTGAGTATGAACTCTTATATGTTGTCTTACCTGACTTGTTAAATGCACGCACCTTGAAGTAATATGTCTTGCCTTTCTTCAGGCCTTTCTTGGTGTATGAAGTAGTTCCTGCCTTTCTTATAGTTGCAACAGCCTTATACGTGCCACGCTTTGATGTTGACATGTATACGATGTAACCTGTTGCTCCCTTGGCTCTCTTCCATGCAATTTTCGCCTGCTTGACTCCGGCCTTCGCTGATACAACAGGTGTTGCAGGAAGTGTAAATCCTGATACATATGTTCCGGCATTCTCTACGATCGCCTTTCCATCCTTCTTGTATGCCACAACTCTGTACTTATACGTTGTTCCGGCACTGAGCTTTGAGCTTACAAATACGACCTTTGACTTGCTTGTGATGGTCTTGATCTTGACTGCTCTGTTGCCGCGGTATCTGTAAACTATGTATCCATCAGCGTTGTTTACCTTGCTCCATTTCATCGTTATCGATGCATTGCTTCTGGCACTGATCTTAAGATTCTTGACTGCCGATGGCGTTGTCATGATCCTTGCTGTAGCATCCTCACCAACGAGCTCCTTGCTGCCGACCTTCTTGTATGCAACTACCTTGAATGTGTAAGCTGTACTTCCAGTCAGACCGTTTACATTATAAGCTGTCTTTGATGTCGAACCAAGATATTTGTAATTGTCCTTTGCTACAAGTCTGTATACCTTGTAGCCTGTAGCTCCCTTAACTGTATTCCACTTGAGCGCTATCGACTTCTCTGCCCTGCTGCTGAATGAAATACCTGAAACCTTAGCTGGCTTTGTTGCTGCATTTATGACTGTCTTCTCGCTATACAGTGTCTTGCCTGACGACTTCACATATGCTGATACCGCGAACTTGTAATCAGTTCCCGCTGCCAGACCTGTGATATTGCTGCTTGTGCCCTTCACTGTTGCAACCTTCACATATGTCTTCTTACCTGTATCATATCTGTACACCTCATATCCCTGGGCATATGCACTGCTGCTCCATGATAGCTTCAGTGATGTTGTTGTCTCACCGCTTGCCGCAAGGTTCTTCACCTTTGCAGGAAGGATGTTGAATGTAACCTTCTTTGTTCCGTAGAAGTTGTTAAGTCCTGTGATCGTAACACTTGCAACACCCGGCTTCACGTTGTTGCTGTACTCAACCGTGTACTCCTTTGGATTTATCACTGTACTGCCGATCTTAACTGTAACCGCCGGCTTGATCGCTGATCCTGTGTAGGTCTTGTCTGCTATCGCTGATACGGTTGCCTTTGATATGTCAAATGCCTTGATCCTGAACTGCTTTGTAACGCTTCCCTTGTAGTCGCCCATGAACTTCACAGTGACTGAAGCCTTACTTGTTCTCGTCATGGTGATTCCGCTGTTGTTCTGGTATGTGATCGTGTAATCTCTGCCTTCCTTCAGCACATTTGTTCCCCATGTTATCGTGACATTATCAAACTTAAATGCTGTGCCCTTGTATATAACCTCGGACTCAATTCCGTTTATAACAGCCGTGTTGCTTATATCTGCCTTGCTTATCACAAAGCTCTTCTTTACAGAATCTGTGTAGTTGCCTGCACCTGTTATTGTTATGACTGCTGTTCCTACATGAACATTGTTCTCGTACTTCACAGTATAGTCCGTTCCCTGGCTGAGCTTCTGTCCATCCAGTTCAACTTCAATATCCTGTGTTATTGCATTACCTGTGAATACCTTTCCTGTAATACCCTTGATCTCAGCTCCAGCGATACTCTTCTTTGTAATTGCAAAGTATCTTGTCACTGAATCCTTGTAGTTGCCCTTACCGGTCACAACCACCTTTGCGCGTCCTGTCACATCTGTGTTCATATCGAAGCTGAGTATGTAGTCAACTCCCTCTGTCAGCTCCACATCACCATTCTTTACCTTTACAACAGGTATGAGCTGGTTTCCTGTGTACTCGATCGATGTACTGCACTCAACTGTACAGTTCTTGATACTTCTTGCTGTTATCTCAAATGTACCTGTTGTCTCTCCGGTGTAGTTGCCCTTTCCTGTTATGCTTACCTCTGCGGTTCCGACCTCAGTGTTGTTACTGTAAGCCACTGTGTAATCCGCTGCTGATAACACAACACCGTTGACTGTCACTGTAACGGCTGGAGTTACCGGCTTTCCTGTGTATTCCGTATCCTCTGCCACAACTACTGCATTATCGATTGATGCCGCTGTTATGGCAAATGTTGCTGTCACACTTCCTGTGTAATTAGACCGGCTTCCTGCTGTAGCTGTAACCGTTGCTGTTCCAACGTTTACATTTGAAGCATATCTCACTATGAAGCCCGCGATATCTTCATCGTCAAGCACAAATGCTCCGTCACTGCTGTTAATAGCTGTAACTGATGGAGTGAGTGCCTTTCCGGTGTATGTCATGCTGCTCTTTGAAAGCTCTGCTACATAACCTGTTACGTCTCTCTTGACGATCTCGAAAGTTGCCGTCTTAGAACTTACGTAGTCTCCATATCCTGTGATCGTCACTGTGGCAGTTCCAACATTATAGTTATTGATGTATGAAACCTTGTAATCAGTTCCCTGTACAAGCGTCTTGCCACCGTATGTAACATTTACCGCAGGTGTGATATTCTTCTTTGCAAACTCCTGATCAGGTATTGCACTGATCTTGGCTCCGCTTATATTTACAGGATCCTTTGTAATGGTAAATTCTCTCTCCACAGTTCCTGTGTAGCTTCTCTTACCTGTTACTGTTGCCTTTGCCGACTGTCCGCCTGCTGTAGGCTCAATATTATTGCTGTACTCGATCTCGTAGTCAACACCCTCTACAAGCACCAGATCTCCATATGTAATTGTGAGCTCCGGCTCTATCTTCTTGCCTGTGTAAATCTGACCCTCGATCTCGCTCACATGACAGTCTGCAAGATTTCTTCTTGTTATAGCAAAGTATCTGTTAACACTTCCTGTGTAGTTGCCAATACCTGTGATGGTAACACTTGCCTTGTCCGTCACGTTCTTATTTCCACTGTATGATACAGTGTAGTCTCTTCCTGCCACAAGTACATCGTCGCCGTATGTTACCTTAAGTCCGGCAAATGTTATTGCCTTTCCTGTGTAGGTTACGCTGTCTTTTATACCTGTTATATCTGCATCTGCAATATCTGCACCGCCAATAGCAAACAGCTTGCTGGCAGTTCCTGAATAATTGCCCTTTCCTGTTATCACCGCAACTGCTGCCGTTGTCACCTCGACATTGTTCTTGTAGCTTACGGTGTAATCCCTGCCTGCCACAAGCTCTCTCTGTCCGTCAACAACAGTGAGCTTTGGTGTAACCGCATTACCGGTATAATTCTGTCTGTCGATGTCCTTTATCTCTGCAAGAGATATGTCTCTAGCTGCGATATCGAATTTCTCAACCGCCGTTCCAGTGTAGTTGCCTATACCTGTGATGGTAACGCCTGCCTTATCTGTGTCTGTTGTGACATTCACATTGTCACTGTATGAAACTGTAAAGTCTCTGTCCTCCACAAGAGCTGTTCCGCCAAGTGAAACTGTAACTGCAGGTGTAAGTGGATCTCCTGTGTATCTTGCCGATGCCACCGTAATGTCTGCATCTGCAAGATTTCTGGCACTTATCTTAAATCTTGCTGTGGTGCTTCCACTGTAGTTACCCATACCTGTGATGGTGAGCACTGCACTGTCTGTCACGTTCACATTGTTGCTGTAGTCTGCTCTGTAGTCGCGTCCCTCAACAAGTGTCCTGCCTCCGAGTGTAACTGTGTGATCCGGAGTTACAGCTTCACCCGTATAAACTCCGTTTCCAACCTTTACTGAAGCATTGTCGACTGAAGCACCTACTATTGCAAATGTCTTGCTGACACTTCCTGTGAAGCCTTCACCCTCAAGTGCCTTTATAGTAACCTTACCTGTTCCAACATTTGTATTTGACGAGTAGCTGATCTCAAGGTTGTCAAAATCAGTAACTGTCACTGTCTTTCCAGCTCTCTTCACTGTAAATGAATTGATCACCGGTTTTACTGCTGTTCCTGTATACATATACTCGGATGCATCAAGAGCTATCTGTCCATCACTTATATCGACCGGATTGATGTTAAACTTAGCCGATAAAGATCCGGTATTTGAATTGATACCTCTAACTGTTACGGTTGCCACACCCTCATCGATGTTGTCCACATATACGAGTGCGTAATCCTCGCCGTATACAAGTGTCTTTCCACCAAATGTAACTGTCACATCCGGTGTGAGCGGCTGGCCGAAGTTGTAAAGCTGATCACTGATCTTGCTTATCACAGCCTTGGATATATCCACAAGATTCTTAGATATCGTGAAGTTCACTGTTATGCTTCCTGTGTAGTTACCAGATCCTGTGATCTTGATCTCAGCCTTCGAGCTGGCCGTTGTCTCATTTATGTTGTTGCTGTACTCTGTCTTGTAATCTGTTCCAGACACGAGAACCTGTGTTCCGTCTCTCACTGTGACCTCAGGTGTTACAGCCTTTCCTGTGTGTACCTGTCCGCCAATCGCATCGACTCTACACTTGCTTATGTCCTTAGCTGTGATCTTGAATGTTCTGCTCAGCTCTCCGCTGTAATTGCCGATACCTGTTATCACAACCTCCGCACTGTCTGTCACGTTTACATTGTTCTTATACTCTACTGTGTAATCCTCATCCTCGGACAGTTTCTTTCCGACCAGTGTCACAACGATCTCGCCAAATGTTATGGTCTTTCCTGTGTATTCTGTGCCGGCTGGTATACCTGATACCTCTGCGTCCTCAAGAGTGAGACTCTTTATACTGAAGTTCTTCTCTACAGTTCCCTTGTAATTGCCCTTACCGGTTACGATAAGCTTGGCTGAATCTGAAACCTCTATGTTGTTCTCATATGTCACAGTGTAGTCCGTTCCTGCAACAAGCTGTACTCCATCGAGTGTCACCTTTGCATCCGGTCTGATCTCACTGCCGCTGTACATCTGATCCAGTATATCATTGATCTTCGCCTCATTGATCGCCTTTGGCTCAATGTCGAATGTAGCAGTCACAGTGCCCTTATAGTTTCCTGTTCCCTTGACGGTCACAGTCGCCTTTGACTTTGCTGTCGTAGCGTTCACATTGTTGCTGTAAGAAACAACATAATCAATGTCTGCATTTAATATCTCATCATCGAGAGTTACTGTCACAGCCGGTGTAAGTGGCTTTCCAGTGTAAACTGATGACTGGACATTCACATCTGCCTTGCTCAGATCCTTTGCAGTTATCGCAAAGTATGCGACAACTGTTCCCTTGTAGTTTCCTGTACCGGTCACTGTGAGGATGGCTGCTGTTCCAACATTTACATTGTTGCTGAACACCACATTGAAATCTGTTCCCGCAGTGAGTTTCTTGCCATCAAGTGTCACTGTATATGCAGGCTTTACTGCACTTCCTGTGTACACATGGTCTTCCACATCAACTACAGCCTGTGCGATATCCACCTCTGTGATCTCAAACTTCTTTGTCACAGATCCTGTAAATCCGCTTCCCTGTGCTGCCTTTATAACCGCACCAGCAGTTCCGACATTTGTATTGTCCGTGTATGTCACATCAAATGCTGTCATAGATGTCACTGCCGTCGCCTTGCCATCCCTGCTTACTGTTATCATCTTAACTGCAGGTCTGATCTCTGATCCCGTGTACTCAAATGAGTCATTCTCAAGTACAACCTCAGCAGTTGTTATATCTACTGGCTTTATGGCAAATGTTGTGCTCACCGAGCCTGTGTTCTTGTTGATACCATTTGCCTGTATCGTCGCCGTACCTTCATTGATATTGTCGATGTATACAAGCTCGTAGTCCACATCCTGTGTCAATGTCTTGCCGCCATATGTAAGTGTAACCTCTGGTCTTATGGCATTTCCAAAGTTGTAATACTGGTCATCGACCTTGCTCATTACAGCCTTTGATATATCCACAACCTCCTGTGTGATGGTGAATACCGCACTGTTGCTGCCTCTGTAGTTGCCCTTACCTGTTATGGTGACCTCAGCACTGTCTGTCACATCTGTGTTGTTGCTGTAAGTAATGTCATAATCCTTTCCGGTCTCCAGTATCCTTGCGCCATCTCTGACTGTGATCTCAGGCTCAACCGCCTTACCTGTGTATATCTGTCCGCCAATCGGATCAATGCTGCATCTGCCGATATTCTTAGCTGTTATGGCAAATGCTGTTCTAACCTGTCCGCCGTAGTTTCCTGTGCCCTTTATGATCACATATGCAGGATTCTTCTCATCTGTAACGTTCAGGTTGTTCTCGTAGCTTACTGTGTAGTCCGTACCGTTCACAAGTGTCCTGCCGTTTACTACAACTGCTATATCTGCAAATTCAATGGCATCTCCTGTAAATACTACCGCATCCTGGATTCCACTTATCTCTGCATTGTCTATGCTGTATGCCTTTATAGCAAATGTTCTGGTCACTGATCCCTTGTAGCTTCCTCTACCTGAGATAATAGCGCTGGCCTTGTCTGTAACCGAATCGTTGTTCTCGTATGCCACTGTGTAATCAGTGCCCTCTGAGAGAACATTGTTGCCATTTACAATTCTCAGTTCAGGTTTTACTGCCTGACCGCCGTATGTCTGATCTGGTATCTCCGGTATGTCAAGCTTTGATATATCCATAGGAGTTATAGAGAACTCTCCTTGGACTGTTCCTGTGTAGTTGCCTGTTCCTGTCACTGTCACAACAGCCTTTGCTGTGTCAGATGTGACATTCACATTGTCGCTGTAGCTGAGCTTATAGTCAGTTCCCTGAACAAGAGTCTTTCCATCAAGGACTACACTGACTGTTGTCGTAACTGCGCTTCCTGTGTATTCAGCATCATCGGCCTTTACCTCAGCCTGTGATATCCTCTTAGGAGTTATGCTGAACTTCTGTGAGAGCTTTCCGGTGTAATTTCCGGTTCCCTCTATAGTAACCAGTGCATTGTCAGTAACATTCACATTGCCTGAAACTGTTACCTTGTAGTCAACGCCCTCTGCAAGAGTCTTTCCTCCAAGAACTACTCTGCATACAGGAGTGATCGCGCTTCCCGTATATACTGCACTGTCAACGCTGACCTCTGCCTGCTCTATTGAAGCTGCAACGATCCTGAAGGATGTGCTTGTGCTTCCTGTATAGCTCTGGCCTTCGCCTGCGGCGATCTTAACTGTAGCCGTACCGACATTTACATTGTCTGTACATGTGATCTCAAATCCTGCGAGATCTGTGAGTACCTTCTTAACTCCATTTCTTGTGACTGTTATCGATTCTACATCTGCTGTTACCGCATCTCCTGTGAAACCATATGGATCCTTCACAAGTGCGATCTCTGCAGTTGTTATATCTATAGGAAGGATCTTGAATGTCTTACTTACCTCGCCCTTATTCTGGTCGATTCCCTTCACTGTAGCTGTAGCCGTACCGGCCTCAATGTTATCAGTGTAGGTTACGCTGTAATCAACATTCTCTGTAAGCTTTCTTCCTCCAAGATTTACACTGAGTGCAGGTGTGAGCTCCTCACCGAAGTTGTAATACTGATCTGCGATATCACTTATCACCGCATTTGAAATGTCGAGCACTTCCTTTGCGATGGTGAACTCTGCTGTAAGCTGTCCGGTGTAGTTGCCCTTACCTTCTATAACTGCCTTGGCATTCTTGCCCACCTCGATATTGTCACTGTAAGATACCGTGTAGTCTCTTCCATTTTCGAGTACTTTTAATCCATCTCTTACTGTAACCTCAGGGGTGATCTCCCTGCCTGTATATGTCTGTCCTCCGATGGCATCGACCTTGCACTTCTCAAGACTTCTTGGGGTTATGCTGAAGGCTGTTCTTATCTGTCCACCGTAGTTGTCGTTACCCTTTATGATAACATATGCCATGCTGTCCTCAGTGGTTGCATTGACATTGTTCTCATAACTTACTGTGTAATCTGTTCCATATACAAGTGTCTTTCCATTCATCACAACTGTTATGTCCTTAAAGGTTATGCTGTCACCTGTATATTCTGCGCTCTCAGGTATTCCTGTCACAACCGCCGGTGCTATGCTTGCTCCGCATATCTCAAACAGCTTTGTAACGGTTCCCTGATAGTTACCCTTACCTTTGACTACTGCTCTCGCCTCTGTAGTCTTGTCTGTATTGTTGCTGTATGTTACATCGTAATCTCTTCCCGCAACAAGAACTGTGTCTCCGTTTCTTACGACCACCACTGGCTCTATCGCCTCGCCGGTGTATTCCTGAGCATCAATGCTGTCAACATCGGCTGCTGTAAGAGTCTTTGCCGTGATGTCAAAGTAAACTGTGAGCTTTCCTGTGTAGTTGCCCATGGCCTTGATGATCGCTGATGCCTTCTTCTCAGCCGTTGTGACATCTATGTTGTCTGCGTATGTAACTGTGTAGTCCTCACCCTTGGTCAGAGTCTTGCCTCCAACCTCAAGAACTACATCAGGTGTCAGCGCAGATCCTATATATACCTGAGCCGGTATGCTGCACTTTCCGCCGTCTATGCTCTTTGCACTGATCTCAAATGTCTGGCTCAGTACGCCCTCATAATTACCGCATCCGGTGATCTTTAACAGAGCGTCCTCTCCTGCCTCTACATTGTTTTCAGCCGATACCGTGTAATCCACGCCTGCTGTCAGCACCTTATCTCCCAGAGTTACCTTTACATCCGGTATAACCTCTGATCCGGTGTACTCAGCATCTGCCACGCTCACGACCGCACCGCTTATGCTCTTTCTTGTGATAGTAAATGTAGTTGATGCAGTTCCGGTGTAGTTCGTATCCTTTCCTGCACTTACAGTAACCTTTGCCGTTCCGGCATCTGTATTGTCACTGTATTCCACAGCGAATGAAGAGAGATCTGTGATACTCTCAGTCACACCACCATTAGGAACGCCAAGTCTTGTCACTGCAGGTGTAATCGCCTCACCTGTGTAGGTGAATGATGTTCCCCTGAGAACTACTGACGCCTTTGATATATCTGCCGGCTTTATGACAAATGTCTTTGTAACTGACTTGTTGTAATCACCTGTACCTATGATCTTTACAGTTGCAGTTCCCGCATCAATATTATCGGTATAAGTCACTGTATAGTCGGTGTTAAGTGTGAGTGCCTTTCCTCCAAAGCTTACCTTGACTTCAGGGGTTATGGCCTGTCCGAACGTATATGTCTGATCCGGAATAGCCTCTATCTCAGCCTTTGATATATCTGTAAATACTCTTCCTATAACGAATTCCTTCGTTACCTTTCCTGTGTAGTTGCCCTTTCCTGTGATTATAGCCTTAGCCTTTGTTGTCTCTGTAGTCTCATTTATATTCGACTCATATGTGACATCATAGTCAACGTCGCTCACAAGAAGAACATTACCATTTCTTATCGTTACTTCCGGCTCTATGGCCTTTCCTGTGTATACCTGGCTTTCAATCTCCTCGACATCACATTCCCTGAGATCCTTTGCCGTAATCACAAAGTGTACATCCTTGCTTCCGGTGTAATTGCCTGTACCTGTTACTGTAAAGTATGTACCATCCTCTGTTGTGACTGCCTTGTTGCCTGTGTATGTGATCCTGTAATCAATTCCCTCTGTGAGGATCTCGCTTCCATCGGCAACTATAATATCTGCAAATGTCACATCAGCACCTGTGTAAGCCACAGACTCACTGTATCCGCTGATGGCGACTCCTGTAAGTGACTTAGGTACTATCGCAAATGTTGTTCTGAGGGTTCCTACATAGTTGCCCTTTCCTGTGATAACCACCTGTGCAGGTGCATCCTTTGTCGTAACATCTGTGTTTCCTGTGTATTCAGCCTCATAGTCAACACCGGCTTTCAGTGTTGTTCCATCAGCCATGCTTACTGTCACTACCGGGGTGATAGGACTTCCGGTATATGTCTGATCACTGATCTTATACGCAACTGCACTTGAAATGTCTGCTGCAGCTATTCTAAAGGTCTTTGTGATAGTGTCTTTATAATTGCCGGTTCCCTTTACTATAACGTTTGCCGTGCCGACATTGACATTCTTCTCATAGGTAACTGTGTAATCCACACCATTTGTCAGAAGCTTGTCTCCAAGTGTTACTTCCACATCAGGAATGAGCTCCTTACCTGTGTAGATCTGATCTGCGACTTCCACATCGGCATCAGTGATCGTTCTCTCTGTTATAGCAAAATCTGCACTGACGGTTCCCTTATAATTGCCACTTCCTGTGATCTTTACAGTACCCTTGCCTACGTTTGTGTTACTGCTGTAGCTCAGAGTGTAATCCCTGCCCTCTGTCAGAACCACTGTACCAAGTGTTACCCTGACAGCCGGGGTAAGAGGTGTTCCCTGATATACCGCATCGTCTACCTCAACTGCTGCGCCTGACAGATCTGCCTCTGTTATGGCAAACTCACCTGTCACGCTGCCCTTGTAGTTGGTGTTGCTCTTTGCTGATACGCTGATGGACGCTGTTCCTACATTGACATTGCTGCCAAAGCTTATGTCAAAGCTGTCCATATCAGTTATCATCACATCTCCAAACTCTATGCCTGTAACCTCAGGCTTCTGGCTCTTTCCTGTGTACACAAAGCTTTCCTGATCTATAACCACACGGCCTGCTGATATGTCCGCAGGGTTGATGGCGAAGCTTACTCTCTTTGTCTTGGAGTAATACTTTGTTCCGGTTATGATCACATATGCTGTTCCAGCATTTATATTGTTCTCATATGTTAAGGTGTAATCTGTATTCTCTTTCAGTGTAATTCCGTTATACATAACAGTGACTGAAGGAGTTACAGCCTTGCCAAATGCATATGTCTGCGCCGGTATAGCCGACACTGTAGCGCCGTTTATATCCACAACGCTTCTTGTTATCGAGAAGTAGACTACAGCAGTTCCTGTATAGTTGCCAATACCGGTGATCTCTGCCTTCGCCTCATCCGTCTCGTCTATATTGTTGCTGTATGTAACTTCATAGTCTGTTCCGGCCTTCAGGGTGACGCTGCCATTCTTTATGGTGAGCACCGGCTCTATGGCCTTACCTGTCCATGTCTGTCCCTGGATCGGGCTGATTTCGCAGTTTGCTATATCTGCCTTTGTTATCTTGAAGGCTGCAGTCTTCTCACCGCTGTAATTGCCTGCTCCGATGAATCTGACAGTCGCTGTTCCGATCTCCTTATTATCAGTGTACTCAACAACGTAATCCTGATTCTCTACAAGTTTTGTATCTCCAAGTGTGAGCTCATATCCTGTGAGGACTATGCTCTCACCGGTATACTCTACACTCTCAGGTATTCCTGTTATGACTGCATCTGCAAAGTCTGCCTTTGTTATCTCAAACTCAGCCACACACTGACCTGTGTAATTTCCACGGCCTGTGATAGTTGCCTTTGCCTTTCTTGAGTCTGTTGTAACACTTACATTGTCGCTGTATGTGACGTCATAATCACTGCCATCTGTCAGAACTATCTCTCCGTTCTTGACTGTAACCTTTGGACTGTGGGCTGTTCCGTCGTATACAACAGACACTATAGGTGAGACCACGCACTTGCTTATATCCATTGCGGATATGGTGAATGTCTCTGATGCTGTTCCTGTGTAATTGTGCTTACCTGTTATCGTCACTGTGGCTGTACCCTTATCGGTATTTCCACTATAGTCAACATCATACTCGGTGTCTGCGATCTGCTTTCCACCTAATGTAACTGTTATCTCCGGTGTAAGCGGAGCTCCAGTATACACCTGATCTGCAACAGTTATCTTTGCTGCACTTATGGATCTTGCTGCGATCTTGAAGGTCGTCTTAACTGTTCCGGCATAGTTGCCCATACCCTTTACAGTAACCGTTGCTGTTCCGGCATCGGTATTGTCAGCATATCCCACTGTGTAATCTGTTCCCTCTATAAGCTTTGTCTGTCCCAGATATACTGTCACTGCCGGCTTGAGTGCAGCACCTGTGTATGTCTGATCGGCAACCGTGAGCTGGGCATCTGTGATGTCTGCCGCAGTGATCGCAAACTTGCCTGTAACTGTTCCCTTATAATTTGAACTGCTTCTGGCTGAGAGAGCTATCTCTCCACTGCCTACATTTATATTGTTGCTGTATGTCACGTCAAAATCTGTGCCAGGCTCTATGCTGCCGCCAGCCAGAGTGATTCCTGTCACTACAGGCTTGATCTCGCTTCCGGTATATCCGTAAGCATCCTTCTCAAGCTCAAGGACTCCTCCTGTCACATCGAGCTGTTCGATAGTAAATGATGTATCTATGACTCCATGATACTCTCCGGCTCCTGTCACGATTATGTATGCCTTTCCGGCATTCACATTGCTCTGATAGCTTACTGTATACGCATCCTCTGGAAGCACCTCTCCATCCAGTGTAACTGATATAGCCGGTGTGATCTGCTTGCCATAGTTATATACAAATGGTCCCTTGTCTGTTATAGAGATGACCGCAGGTGTTATATCTATAACTCTCTCTGCTATCATAAATGTCTTCTGTACAGATCCGGTGTAGTTGCCCTTTCCTGTGACAACCGCCTTTGCCGGCTTGTCTGCTGTTGACACCTCAATATTGTCGCTGTATACGACATCATAATCCGTGCCCTTCACAAGAGTTCTGCTGCCATCCTTGACTGTTATGTCAGGTGTAAGTGCCTTTCCTGTGTGGGTCTGTCCCGGAATATCGCTGACTGTACAATCCTCTATGCTCTTTGCTGTGATAGTGAATGTCCAGCTTGCTTTTCCTGTATAATTACCCTTTGCACTGAAGATGATATTCGCCTTGCTGCTGGCAGTAGATACATTCAGATTGTTGACATATTCAGTCTCGTAGTCCACACCATTTACAAGCTTAACACCGTCCACAGTGAGCACAGCCTGATCAAATGTAATAGCCTTTCCTGTGTATACGACTGAACTCTCCACGCCGTCTATCTCTGCATCTGTTATATTCTTCTGTCCAATTGTAAATTCTACACGTCTTGTTGTACTGCTGTCATAGTTACCCTTACCTCTGACTATAACTGCAGCCTTTGAATCTGTGGTCGATGCATTGACATTATTCTCATAGTCGACAGTGTAATCTGTTCCCTCTGTGAGAACCGCATCTCCATCCTTAACTGTTATATCCTGTGTTATCTCAAATCCGGTGTATGTCTTATCTGCCACACCTGCAACCGTAATGCCCTCAGCATTTATACTTCTCGCATTTATGACAAATGTGCCGTCAAGCTCTCCGGTATAGTTGCCCTTACCTTTGATCTTGAATTTACCGGTTCCTGCATTTGTAACTTCGCCTTCTACATACTCTACTGTATAATCCTGGCCCTCCACAAGTTTCTCGTCTCCAAGTACGACTGAGATCTTCGTGGTGAGCGGCTTACCTGTATAGCTCTGTGCCTGAGCACTTACCTTTGCTCCCGTGAGCGACTTCGCACCGATAGTAAAGAGAAGCTTTACCTCTCCTGTATAGTTACCTGTACCTGTCACCATCACGCTTGCCTTATCGGAACACTCCACATTGCTGTCGTAGCTGAGTGTATAGTCGACATCCTTCTTGAGAATGACATTTCCACTTCTGACAACCGGCTCAGGAGTTATCTCAGATCCGGTATAGCTGAACTCTGTCTGCTCAAGGCTTGCCCAGCTCTCCTCTATCTTCGCTGCAGTTATTGTCGCTGCGATATCAAAGCTTCCTGTAAAGTTACAGTCAGCCTTTGCAGTAACTGTTATTGTTCCTGTTCCAACATTTATCAGGTTCTTCTGTGTTACAGTGAAATCTGACATGTCCGTCACAGTGTACTTCTTGCCATCAACTGTGATGTCAAAGCTCTCAACTGTAAATGTCGTTCCAGCCGGTGTGTACACCGCTGAATAAGTCTTAGATGCCACTGCCTTTGCAATAGACAATGGAAGTATCTTGAATGTCTTCTCGACAGTTCCTGAATATCCCTGTACAGTGATACCTGTAACTGTCATTGTCGCAGTTCCGACATTCACATTGTTTGTATAAGTTACCGTATAGCAGTCAGCGTCAAGCTTCACGCCATCCACTGTGACTGTTGCAGCCGGCTCTATCTTATCTCCCATGTGGTATGTCTGATCTGCTATATCAGCAACATCCGCATCTGTTATCTTGACGATCTTCTTGGCAATATCAAATGTTGCCTTCACAGATCCCTTATAGTTGCCTGTTCCACTTATATCAGCAACAGCCTTTGACTCGGTTGTTGTGACATTGATATTGTTGCTGTATGCAACGGTATAATCCGTTCCCTTTACAAGAGTGTTTGCACCGTCAGTGACAGTCACTTCAGGCTCAACAGCCTTTCCTGTATAGATCTGTGCGCTGATCGGCTGAACTGTGCAATCTGCTATATCCTTCTGCTCGATCACGAACTGAACTATCTTCTCACCGGTGTAATTGCCCTTACCTGTGATAAGTATCTCTGCCTTGCTGTCAGTTGTGGAAGCATTTCTGTTATTTGTATATTTCACTGTGTAGTCAGCAGCAGTGAGCTTTCTGCCCGACACTGTAACTGCCAGTCCTGCAAATGTTATATCTGCGCCAGTGTATACCACACTGTCCTCAACGCCTGTTACAACTGCCTTGCTGACTGATGCAGGAACAATATTGAACTCGATCTTCTTTGTTCCGCTGTATACGCCCTTACCAGTTATGGTTATCGACGCCTTAGCTGAAGCCGTGCTGACATTCTCATTATTATCATATGAAGATACAACATAGTCCTCACCCTCAACAAGCTCGGTGCCATCGTAGCTGACTGTTATATCCGGTGTTATCGCTGAGCCTGTGTATGTCTGGTCAGCTATATCAGCCACATCGGCTCCGGCAATATCTATAGCCTTTATCTCGAAGCTTCCTGTAGCGGTTCCATCGAAATTGCCATCCTCCAGAGCTGTTACCGTGATCTTAGCTGTACCAACATTGATATTGTTGGCATACTCAACGCTATAACTTCCTGAAGGCACTGCCATTCCGTCCTTGCATGTAACTGTCACCGCAGGAGTCTGTGCCTTACCTGTGTATGTCACACTTGAAGCTGAAACTGTTGCACCTGTAATACTCTTCTTGTATATTACAAATTTCTGTGTGAGCTCTCCTGTATAGCTGCTGTCCGCCTTTGGAGTGATGGTCACACTTCCATTTCCAACATTTGTATTCTCACCGTATGTGACATTGAAATCATCAAATGATGTTATTCTGTTGACGGTTCCAACCTTCACAGCCACAAGTGATGGCTTGATAGCAGTACCGCTATATTCAAATGTGTCGCCTGATATGATCAGTGTATCACCTGATATGTCATACTTGGCGATCTTGAACGTGTATTCCTTTGTTCCCTTGTACTTGCCCACACCTGTTATGACAAGTGTTGCGGTACCGACCTCATAGTTGTCCTTGAAGGTATATGTATAATCACCGTTTGATCCGGCTGTCATCTCCTCGCCGTCATAGCTCAGAGTAAAGCTTGGTCTGACCGCCATGCCAAAGTTGTATGACTGATCCTCAAGTCCCGTCAAAGTGATCTTGTCACTTGTGCTTATGTCTATAAATTCCTTAGTAATATTGAAGTATTTGATGATCTGACCTGTGTAATGATCACCACAGCCTGTTATGGTCACTGACGCTTTTCCGGCATCCGTGTTGTCTGCATACTCTACTGTGTAATCCTCATTCTCAACAAGCTTGATCTCACCGTTGTATATATTGATCTCAGGTGTTATAGCTGAGCCTGTCCACAACTGATCCGCTATAGCATCCATCTGACAGTTATACACAGCTCTCTTCTCTATCTCGAAACGTATAACCTTCTGTCCTGTGTAATTTCCTATACCGGTTACAGTGATCGAAGCCTTCTCTCCTGAACCTGTTACCTCTATATTATTCGCATACTCAACAGTATAGTCCTTGTCTCTCTCCAGCTTGATAATTTCACCATTAACGTATCTGGTTACATTTATCACCGGTTCGATGGCCATACCTGTGTACATCTGTGACTGGTCGGCCTGGGTTATTCCCATTCCGCTTGAAGATGAAATGATTGAAACAGGTGTTATCTTGAAATACTTGACGATCTCGCCTGTATAATTATCATTTGCAGCCTTTATTACGACCTTGGCATCATCTGTCACATCCGTGTTATTGCTGTACTCTACCGTATAGTCTACATCCTGCTCCAGCTCAACACTGCCATTCTTGATGGTGACTGCCGGCTCTAATGCCTCTCCTGTGTACTGGCTGTCGGATATATCTTTGACATCGCAGTCCTCAAGAGGCTTAGGTAAAATGTTGAACTCAAGAACCTTAGTTCCGCTGTATGAGCCCATTCCTTCTATAGTAATAGTAGAAGTTCCTACCTTGTCATTGTTCTTTCTGTCGGTGACTGTGAAGTCTGTTCCCTCCTTCAGAACATAACTGCCATTCTTAATGGTAAGCTCCGGCTTCACCTCGCCGCCGTTATAATACTGGTCAGGTATATCCTCATATGTGAGTTTGCCCATATCACCTGACGGAGCAACTATAGTGATCTGGAATGACTTTGAACCGGAATAATATACCGATGCTGACATGGCAATGACTGTCCATGTTCCGGTCTCCTTGTAGCTGAACGGGAAGGTGTAGTTAACTCCCTCAACCAATGTCATTCCGTTGTATGTAATTGTTATATCCGGCTTTATGTTCTCTCCGGTATATTCATAACTGGACTTATTCACAGTCAGCTTTACATCGGCATCTGAGAATGACTTTGCAAGTATGTTAAATGATTTGTACACAGTACCCGCATAGTCTCCCATACCTGTAAATGTAACCTTACCATTGTTGGTTCCCGGCACGATATTCTCGCCGTAAGCAACAGAGTAATCGGTTCCCTCCACAAGTGTCTTGCCGTCGTATGTCAATGTCACATCCGGCTTCAACTGTGCTCCGGTATATTTCATCGATGATATCGTAGAAAATTCCACATCATTCATGCTGATCTTAGATGTCTTTATCGCAAATGTACCTACACATGTTCCCTGGAAATTGCCGAGACCCTTGATCATGACTCTGGCTGAATTTCCGATCTCCACGTTGTTCTCATAACCTGATATCTCGTAGTCAACGCCCTCCACAAGATCCGTATTGCTGAATGTGACCTTTGACAGGGTTGTGGTCACCTCAGAACCTGTGTACTCGGCGTCATCGGCAGTTATTACAGCTTTGGATATATCCGCTGCAACAATCTGGAACTCACATGGAACAGTTCCAGTGTAATTTCCAATACCTACTATATTAAACTTATGTGTTCCTACATTGTAATCCTTGGCATTCCAATACTCACTGAAGTCATATGAGAAATCCTGGGATAACTTAAGTGTAGTTCCAAGTTCCTTATCCTTGACAGAAATATTCTGTGGAGAAACCTGTATCGTTATGTTGTTTGCGGTGTTGAACACTGCATCATCAAATGTTACGGAGAGATTTTCCGTGCTCCTAGGCTTGATGGTGAAGTTCACCGTCTTTGAACCCACATATGAACCAAGTCCTGATATAGTCAGTGATGGCTTAGATGTGGATGTGGATGCATTTGTATTGTTGGTGTAGTATGACACCTTATAATCCTTGCCCTCGACAAGTGTCGTGCCCTTATACTTAACCACCGGACTTGGAGTCTTGGCAGTTCCGTCATATACAAGGTCGTCATCCACCGTAACGTCAGCGTCTGCTATGCTGTATACCTCAGTTCCCTGATCCACGATCTGGAAAGTCTTGGTTACAGTTCCCTTGAATCTGGTAGGTGCTCCTGTTATTGTGACAGTCGCCGTTCCAACATCTGTATTGTTGGTATACTCAACCTTGTACTCATAGTCATTTGTACCCCACTCGTCTATGCTGTGCAGATACTTGTTGTTGGTCTTGTCCAGTATCTTAACAGCCGGCTTTATAGGTTTTCCTGTATATACAAATGTATCACCCTCCAGTGATATCTCCTGATCACTGAGGTTTGCAGCGCTGATTCCGTAGTATATGTAATACTCTCCGTCGCTACCGATCTTATAATTGCTGTTCTTTGCAGCGGACACTACAACTCTAGGGCCGTCCCCAAGAGGATCCTCCACTACCTCTGACTCCTCGTCGTTGTTATAATAATCGACAACATAGTCAGTTCCTTCTGTAAGGAAATATCCTGATGATGTATTCGCTGTCTTTACATATATCTGCGGCCATACACCACCAGCCTGATATGTGTAAATTTTATTTTTGCAATTTTTATGCTGGTTCGCTTTCTCTTTTCCATCTATATAGAAAAGTGCAGTCGAAGTTATACTCTTTGCCTTTATAGTAAAGGTACATGTAAGAGTACCGCTACAGTTCATGTCTGCATTACCTCTGACTGTAACTGTTGCCGTACCAACATTAACATTGTTACTGTATTCTACAGTATAATAATCTGACGACAGCTTCGTGTCGTTGGTCGTATCTCCAATCTTCTTTACCACCAGCTCTGACGAAGTGAGCGTCCATGGTTTTCCCGAATACGTCTTACCGGATGTCACCGTTGTATAACAATAATATCCGTCCGCATTCAGATCTATAGCATCATCCGCCGCCAGCGTGGCAACAGAATCCCCCACATCACTCTGCTTCTCCGCATCACTGGCCGTCGCCACATTCTGTGACTGTGCCGCCAGCACCTGCGCAATCCCTCCGACCGCAATATCACTCTGGAACAATACGGACAATGCCATAATGAATGCCATGAGAAATGCGATCATTCGTCTGCCATAACTTCTTCTCATAAATTACTCCCTGCCTTTCTTGATATGTACATTTGCGGAATAACCAGTATAAGTGTCTGGAAACCCCATTTATATACAATTTTACCAAAAATCAATATGTTATTCAATGTGCTTTATGAAATAATCACTTGACTTTCTAAACATAAAAAAGAACTTTTGCACATATATATGCAAAAGTTCTTTTTTTATATACACTATATATTATTTTCTTATCCTTCTCACTGATACAACCACAAGTGCCGCCGCTACGATTCCGGTAAATATGTATATTGGAAGTCTGTCTCCTGTCTGTGGTGCCTTTCCTGCCTGTGATACACCCGCAGTCTGAGGATCATCATCCGGTATATCTATGTCATCCTTGACAAACACTGCAAGCTGTCCATCCGATGGGAATTCTGCCAGAAGAACTCCGCTCTCTACGCTGAATGGAATCTTGGTCCAGTCTCCGTCATCCGGAAGAAATCTCACCTGAACTGTCATATCACTGGTGATGGCTGCTCCTCTTATCTTTGTCGTCTCTATCTCAGAATAATCATAATCATTCACCGCTGTAACTGAGAACACTGCAAGAGTTGAATATCCATCCAGTGATTTATCTCCAAGCACCTCCGATGGTGCATCTCCAAGCATGAGATTGTCAATATCCGCTATAGTTGTATCCGCCTCGGATATGAGAATGTGTGTCGAATCTGTCTCATAATCATTCTCCGGGCTGTTATTCGCAAATGCTGTTGTTCCGCAGCCTAATGTTATCGCTACCGCTGCAAGCCAGGCTGCCGCTTTTCTCTTAAATGAAGCTGCCTTCCCCAATCTTGTTGTCATAACCTTCACTCCTTGTCTCCCTGATGTCCTTCTCCTGACATCATACTTTGTTCCAAAGTATACCATCATAAAAAGAGAGCGTCAATTGTGCAAAACTCCCTTTTTTATCTGGCATCCGCTTCTATTTCCCCTGTGAGTACCGACTGCACGATCCATCTTTTTCCATCCATTCCACAACATGTAGAAAGAGTCAGCAGTCTGCTGTCAACATCTATTTTTTGGTCATTTTGCACAACCCCAGTATCAAAATTCTCGTCAAATATTCCATCTATGTACGACCGTCTGCCTTTTTTGTCAGAGAAATCATTGTATGTGAATATATGTCTGTCATTTGTCCTGTATGCAGCAAACACCGTATAACACAGCGTACTGTTCGGTGTGTATACATACACATTCCTGTTGTTTCTGAGGAATTCCTCATCCTCATAATTGTGCAGAGTCTTGAACATAGTTCCACTGGACATGTTGTGTCCATACATGACCGTATCAAAATCCGAAAATCCTCTGGAATTTGCAGAGTCTATGAAGATTGCTCCATCAGGGCTGTACTCCCCATATGCATCATGGCTCAGATAATAGCTGTTGTCACTGCCCTGCAGTACCGCATAATCGACATCTGTTCCAGGTATGTATATCCACGCACATATATCCTGATTCTTTTTCTGAAGTTCATCAAAGTCCACCTTCACATGCGGGAATATCACATCATCAATTCCTGCATCCTGCTTGGACGAGGCATCGCTCTCCGTAGCTCCATCTGTTCCATAATCCACATACTCCCTGAGTGCCCGGTTTGCACGGTTGCTCCGGTTATGTGCAAACGCATATCTCACGATCAGGCAGATGCACACCAGCAAAACCACCGATGATACCCCCAAGACTACCTTCCATAAGAGCTTCTTACGCTCTCCTCCCGGTTCGGTCATCACTGCCTCTGTCTCAGGGCTGTCGGTATTTCCATTTTCTGCGTGACTTTCCCGCTCATTGTCCTCGACAACGGATTGCGCGAGCGCCACCGCCTCTGCAATTTTTCTTTCTAATTCTTCCTGTCTATCATCGTTCTGCATACAGGCATTACTCCACTTCTCTGTAGAACATTTCGACAAGCTGCTCCTTTAACGCCGCATCGTCAACAATATATTCATCATAATAATTCTCTCTCTCATATGAACCCGGGAACTCATACATTCCGTCATCAGTAAACTCCGCCCCGGCAAATTTCCACGCCAGATACAGCATCCCGGTTCTGGATATGTCTGTTGATATATATCCCGACATCTGTTCATACATATCCCATATCTTCAGGGGATTTCTCTTAAGCTTTTCCTTTAGCAGACCGCACCATGCACACATGTACTGCTTCTGCCTGTCCATACGGGCGGCATTTGTTCCTATATCCTCCGAGGCACTGTTGCGCTCCGTCACATAATATACCGCCTGCTCCCCTGACAGTGTCACTGTCTCGCCCTGGCGTATATCTGCTCTGTCCAGATCCTCCATGGCTTTCACCGTCACTCCGCCGACAAGCTCGTTCATCTTGCTGATCCCATCAAAGTCAAGCGTCACATATGCATGTATCGGAAGTCCGTCAAGCAGTTCTGATACCGTATATTCCGTGAGTTCCGCACCGTCAGCCACATCACTGCCATATGAAAATGCCAGTGCTGCCTGAAGATTCTGGGTCGTGATATATTTGCCCGCAACACCAAATACCTTGACAGGTGCCAGAGTATCCCTGTTGATATTCAGGCATCTTATCGTCTTGTCCCTGACATTGAGTGTGACAAGTATCAGGGCATCCCCCTGTCCCACGGTGTCAGCCTCTCCTCTGGCATCCACACCGATACACAGTATATTAATGTTGTCTTCATCATACATGTAGCTGTGACCTTCATACAGCATTTCAGCATTCCTGGATCTTTGTCCTCTGAGGGAGCTTCTGCCCGCATGAAGATATGCCGCACATACCAGAATCACCGCCACAACTATAGCCAGAACAGCCACGGCTGCTATGAGTAATTTTTTCTTAACTTTACTGTTACTTTTCATGTTCATGTTCTCAAAAAGCGGCACGGAAACTTCCGTGCCGCTCTTGTTCTTATCTTATATGCCTGACGTACTGCAATGCATCAATATTTCTTATCGATTATGCATACAGTGGATACTTCTCTACAATACTCTTTACAAGCTGCTCAGCCTTTGCCTTATCATTGTCAAGGACTGCTGCCTTTATGGCGTCTGCTATGATCTCCATGTCAGCCTCATTTGCACCTCTTGTGGTAACGGCTGGTGTACCAAGTCTTATTCCACTTGTTACAAATGGTGACTTAGGGTCGTTTGGAACAGTGTTCTTGTTTGCTGTGATATGAACCTCGTCAAGAAGCTTCTCAACTTCCTTACCTGTAAGTCCAAGTCTCTTGAGATCCATGAGCATCAGATGATTGTCTGTTCCGCCTGATACAATATCAAAGCCTCTTGCCATGAGTGCCTTTGCAAGTGCTGCCGCATTCTTGACAACCTGCTCCTGATATGCCTTGAACTCAGGTGTAAGAGCCTCCTTGAAGCATACTGCCTTACCGGCTATCACATGCATGAGAGGACCGCCCTGGATTCCAGGGAATACAGCCTTGTTGAAATTAAACTTCTCATTTATCTCGTTGCTGCACATGATCATACCACCACGAGGTCCGCGGAGAGTCTTGTGCGTTGTGGTTGTTGTCACATGGGCATATGGGATTGGGCTCATGTGAAGTCCTGCTGCCACAAGTCCGGCGATGTGTGCCATATCTACCATGAGATATGCTCCAACCTCATCAGCGATCTCTCTGAATCTCTTGAAATCAATAGCTCTGGCATATGCTGAAGCTCCTGCTACGATAAGCTTTGGCTTGCACTCCTTTGCAATCTCGAGAACTCTGTCATAATCTATAAATCCGTCATCGTTTACACCGTATGGCACGCAGTGGAAATACTTTCCAGACATGTTGACCGGTGAACCGTGGGTGAGATGTCCGCCGTGATCAAGATTCATTCCCATAAATGTATCGCCAGGATTAAGTATTGCGAAGAATACTGCCATGTTTGCCTGTGCTCCTGAGTGTGGCTGTACATTCACATACTCACAGCCAAACAGCTCCTTGGCTCTCTCTCTCGCAAGGTCCTCAACAACATCCACATACTGACATCCACCGTAATATCTCTTACCAGGATATCCCTCTGCATACTTGTTGGTGAGATGGCTGCCCATGGCTGCCATAACCGCCTTTGATACGATATTCTCGGAAGCTATGAGCTCCAGATTGTTATTCTGTCTGTTGAACTCGTCTGTCATTGCTGCCGCTACTTCTGGATCTACCTTTGTTATCTCGTCAAAACTGAACATCGAATTTACCTCCATCAAAAATTTGTTCCTATTATACTCATATATATCACTGTTTTTCAACAGTAAAATTTAACATGTCCTTGTACTGGCCATACTCGTACTCATCATAAAAATATTCCTCAGGCCTTGCGGATATTCCAAGCTCGTCATACCATTCGCCGAGAAGCTTCTCTCTGAGCTTTGTCTTTGTCGGCTCCGCCAGCGTGTTGTAGTTCCACAGGCTGAAGTGAAGAGCGTAATTTATATAGTCCTTCTCTATCTCTGTGTACAGACCGTGATCCTTCAGCATCTGTCTGAGTGCCAGCAGCATGTGATAGAAGTTATCCCACGACTTCTCTCTGGTCTTGGACAGCGAATCCCGGGTATCCACTCTTCTGTGGATGAGTATCTCACTTACTGTACATATGCGCTCCGCCAGCACCAGCGCGCTGAACACGAACAGCGCATCATTTGTGGTTCTCTGCTCCTGGAATTTCAGATCATTCTTCATCACAAATTCCCTGAGATACAGCTTATCCCACGCCCATCCCACAAATGCTCTGAATATATTTGTGGATATCTGTCTGCGGTTAAACGGCTCATACGGTGGAAGTGCCCACTCTATCATGGCCCACTTCTCATATACATACTCCTCAGTATCCATTTTGTACTGGTCTGATTTGTAGATGACTATCTCCGCCTGCTCCTCCTCGGCTCTGCGGAAAGCCTTCTCTACCATCTCAGGCTCGTAGAAATCGTCGCAGTCGAGAAACAGTATATATTTTCCTGTTGCCTCCTGCATTCCGCGGTTTCTTGCCGCACCCGCTCCGGCATTCTTCTCTCTTATAAGTACGATCCTGTCATCCTTCTGCGCATACTGTTCTATGATCTGCGCCGAATTATTGGTGGATCCATCGTCAACGCATATTATCTGTATATCTCTAAGGGTCTGTCCGGTTATCATGTCCAGACATCCCTCTATGTAACTCTCCGCATTGTATACTGTCAACACAATCGATACATCAATCACTGATACACCCCCTCCATCTCATCTGTTAGTTTCTATGCAAAAGCTTCTTTACAGCCTTCTTCAGTGTCACCGGAACAAACATCACAGCCTTGCCCACACGGAAAGTGGTTGATGTCTCATAGTTGATCCGCTGAGCTTCCATCTCTCTTCTGAGTTCATCATTTTCTCTGTGACTCGCATCCAGCTCTTCAGCGCGTCGCCCCAGTTCATTGTTAAGGTCAAATATCTTTTTGCTGTAGACTACCTTGCCGAGATAATATCTCTTGAGAAATCCCGGATCCTTAGCAAGAACATAAAGCCCTGTCTTCTCCTCCTGGCTGAACAGCTCCTGGTCAAGCTCATCAAGTTCCATGCTCCTGTGGAAATCAACAGCCATACGCTCAGCAAACTGCCAGCCCGCATCCTCTGTCATCCAGTGAAGCATCTCGTAGTAACATCTCCATCTCTGAAGAGTGTAATATCCCTTCCACTTCTCCCACACAGACCAGTCCTGCATGAGATGATCCTTTATGCGGTCGTAGGTTATATTGACCGTGTACGCCGCACCCACATCGTCTATCCACACTGTGTCTATCTCAACTCTGTCACACATGTCACAGGTTGCAAACATCGCCCTATCAGCATGTACAAATGCCATCCACAATATATACAGATCAGGAAACAGACCCTGCTGATGTGCCTCCACTCCGTCGCAGTATGTGTCCAGAAAGCTTCTGCTGTAAAGCCCCGCGCACACATGCCGTATCGCTATCGATATCTCAGGAGACGATGCCAGGCTCATAACCACTTCCCGCTGGACACTGTCATCCATTCTGTCATCAAACACTCCGATAAATTCCAGTTTTCCCTGCACGGCCCTTTCTGCCAAATGCTTCACAGCCTCCTCCGAAACAGCCACGCATGGTCTCGCCAGAAAAACATAATCGCCAAGATCTATCTTTTTTAAGCTGACATTCTCTGTACTCACTCCCTGCCCTCCTCATGTAAATTTCAAATAATATACCGAACATTTTTCACCAGCGCCAATTATACCATTAATTTCATTTTTTGTGAATACAGAGAAGGGCACAGGAGTATTACCCCTGTGCCCTTCTCTGTATGACCTGTATTATTTTATCTCTCATTTTCTGCCACAAGAGCCGTTCCATCATAATCGATGACTATGGCTGACTGTGTGCTTACGCTGCCCGCAAGTATCATCTTTGCAACCAGTGTCTCCACATTCTTCTGCAGATATCTCTTGAGCGGTCTTGCGCCATACACCTGATCATATCCCTGATCGATGATGTGCTGCTTTGCACTCTCCGTAAGCTTGATCGCGATCTCTCTGTCTGCCAGTCTGCTGTTGAGATCTGCCATGAGAAGATCAACTATACCACTGATGTTGTCCTTGGACAGTGCCCTGAATGTAATGATCTCATCAATACGGTTCAGGAACTCAGGTCTGAATCTGCTCTTTAGCTGAGCCATTACGTCATTCTTTAGTTCATCTGTGATCTCTCCGCCGGCAGCTGCGATATCCGCACCGCCGATATTGGATGTCATGATGATGATCGTATTCTTGAAGTCCACCGTTCTGCCCTGAGAATCCGTGATACGTCCGTCATCAAGTACCTGAAGGAGCACATTGAACACATCCGGATGTGCCTTCTCTATCTCATCAAAGAGGACAACCGAATATGGCTTTCTACGAACAGCCTCTGTCAGCTGACCGCCTTCATCATAACCTACATATCCCGGAGGCGCTCCTATAAGCCTTGACACGCTGTGCTTCTCCATATATTCACTCATATCGATACGGACCATGTTCTGCTCATTGTCAAACAGCGCCGCAGCAAGACTCTTTGCAAGCTCTGTCTTACCTACACCGGTTGGTCCAAGGAATATAAATGAACCGATTGGCTTGCTAGGATCCTTTATTCCTGCTTTTGATCTGATGATCGCATCGCTGACATAGTCAACGGCTTCATCCTGACCTACAACTCTCTTCTTAAGTTCACTGGCAAGATTAAGAGTTTTACTCTTTTCACTCTCCGTAAGTTTTGCAACAGGTATTCCCGTCCACTTGGATACGATCTTGGATATCTCGTCCTCTGAAACCACCTCATGTACGAGCTCCCTCTCCTTATCTGAAGCTGTAGACTCAGCCTCTGCAAGTTCCTTCTGGATAGCAGGAAGCTTACCATACTGAAGCTCTGCTGCCTTGTTCAGGTCATAGTTTCTCTGAGCAGCCTGTATATCGGCCTTGACCTGCTCCATCTCTTCCTTGAGTGTTCTTATCTTCTCAACTGCAGCCTTTTCATTCTCCCACTTTGCTTTCAGGGAATTTGCCTGATCCTTGAGTTCTGCCAGTTCAGCCTGAAGGTCTGCCAGTCTCTGCTTTGACAGATTATCCTCCTCCTTCTTAAGGGCTGTCTCCTCAATCTCCAGCTGCATTATCTTACGTGTGATCTCATCCACTTCAACAGGCATTGAATCAAGCTCTGTCTTGATCATGGCACACGCCTCGTCAACAAGATCTATTGCCTTATCCGGCAGGAATCTGTCTGTTATATATCTGTTGGAAAGAACCGCTGCGCTTACAAGGGCACCATCTGATATCTTAACTCCATGGAACACCTCGTACCTCTCCTTGATTCCTCGAAGGATAGATATTGTATCTTCAACGGTTGGCTCATCCACCATAACCGGCTGGAAACGTCTCTCAAGAGCCGCATCCTTCTCTATATACTGTCTGTACTCGTTCAGTGTTGTGGCACCTATACAGTGCAGCTCACCTCTGGCGAGCATAGGCTTAAGCATGTTTCCCGCATCCATTGCACCATCAGTCTTGCCTGCTCCGACGATAGTGTGAAGCTCATCGATGAACATAATCACTTCACCCTCAGACTTCTTAACCTCATCAAGGACATTCTTAAGTCTCTCTTCAAATTCACCTCTGTACTTGGCACCGGCCACAAGAGCTCCCATATCAAGTGCAAATATCTTTTTGTTCTTAAGTCCCTCTGGCACATCACCTCTGAGTATCCTCTGTGCAAGTCCCTCTACAACCGCAGTCTTACCTACGCCAGGCTCACCGATAAGCACCGGATTGTTCTTTGTCTTCCTTGACAGGATCCTGATCACATTTCGTATCTCAGCGTCACGTCCTATTACCGGGTCAAGTTTCTGCTGTCTTGCCCTCTCGACCAGATCATATCCGAACTTCTCCATAGCCTCATATGAGCTCTCCGGATCATCGCTGTCCACCTTGTGGTTACCTCTGATTTCTGCCAGCTCCTTGAGGAATGCATTCCTGCTAACTCCCCAGCCTTTAAGAAGCTCCTTGATATCCGAATCAGCCTTATCCACCATGCCGAGGAATAAATGCTCAACAGACACATATGTGTCGCCCATCTGCTTTGCTTCCTTCTCTGCCTGGATGAGAGCCTTTGAGAAGTTATTTCCGGCATACATATTGCCACCGCTGACCTTCGGCAACCTTGCCAGCTTATCCTCCACCGCATTCACGGCACCAGTAACATTCACGCCCATCTTCTCAAATATCTTGGCTATCAAACTGTCATCTATCTCAAGCAAGCCAGCCAAAAGGTGCATCTGCGTAAGTTCCTGATTGTCGTACTCCAGAGCTTTTTCTTTTGCTTTCTCTACAACTTCCAACGATTTACGTGTGTATTTATCCATCTCCATAGCTGTTTACCTCCTAAACTAAACTTTCAGGGAACTGATACCTTAATATCACTTCCCTGTCTGATGATAATATAACACACTTGTTAGCACTCGTCAATACCGAGTGCTAACATTTTTTATTATTTTAAATTATTTCTCTCTACGGTAAACTACCACCCCGGCAGCCCCTAATAAACATGCCATCATGACTATGAGCATCAATGCCACATTTCCGTCATCTCCGGTATTTGGTACACCTGACCCCTTTTTTGAGTCTGCTACAGTTGTATTCTCTGTTGAGGTCACGTTAGTCTTCTCATCGGTTGTCTGTCTCTCTGTTGTTACCTTCTCTGTCGTCTGCTCACTTGACGTTGGTTTTTCAGTTGAAAGTTCATTTGTAGTCGGTTCATTTGTTGCTGGTACATTCCCCTTCTTTACCACTACCTTTGCAGCAGGAGATGCATAATAATTTTTGGTCTCCTTATATCTCACATAATAATTTCCATCTGCAAGCTTCTTAAGTACCGTGCTTTCGCAATCCAGCCATTTTTTCTTGTCAACACTATATTCCATTGACGTCTTCAGATTAGATATCTGACCATCATTTTTCCCATCCACAGTCTCTGCCGTTGCGACCAAACCTGTAGGTGCCTTCTGCTTTGCCTTATCTATTGTGAACTCTTCCACGATCTGTCCATGCATGGTATTCTCACCCTTGATAGTAACTGTAGCTGTTCCCGCATCAATATTATCCGCATATACACATGAGTAACTTTTTCCCTCTGTCAGAGTCTTTCCGCCATAAGAAACCGTAACCGCAGGTTTCTTTTCTTTTCCATCGTACACATACGATTTTGGAGCAATGCTGACAGCGACATCTGCACCATCCGACAAGCTGCGGTAACGGAGAATAAAATCCTTAGCCTTGGCTCCTGTCTCATCATCAATGATTGTCGTTCCTTCTACAGAAAGTCCCTCTGGTACAAACTCTTTCACACCGTCAAATCCATCTGCAATATGCCCAAAGTTGCTAAGTCCGTCACTGTTCTGTACCGTAAATACACAGTCTGTATCCATCTCAAGTTTTTCAAACCAACACTGTGAACCGTTGAGCGTCACATTTGAGCCATTATTCAGACAGATTCCATCTTTTGTCATCCAGTTGATACTATCCGTAATGAATTTGACATTTGACAAAGTCAGCATAGCATTAGTAAATCCAACACTTCCATTTGTGATACCGCAATTTAATGTTCCGTTTTTCACGTATAACGAATAATCAAAATTCATCATCTGCAAAGTGACACTTTTACCGTTGAGATCTATAATGATATGTTTATTATGTTCACCATCATTGTATCCTATAGAAGCCGAAGGATCATATATATCACTAATTATACATATTGTATAGCCATTCTGTGCGGCTACAAATGCATCAGCCAGTGTAGCATATGATCCGATCTCATCGCCATTGCCATCCGTCACAATTGCCACATCCCCATCCGCGGCCTGCACCTTCACAGAGTTCTTTCCCGCAATAATCACTACAGCAAATATACATGCCATAATCAACCCAGTTACCAATTTCTTTGATTTCATAATTATCCCTTTCCTCCTGTCTTTAATCCCTGGCAGTTACTGCCAGATATTGCCATCAACATAACAAATAATTATAATACACTGGGGCTTTTAGTAAACTAGCCAAACGGCTAGTTTTAAAAATTAAATGACTAAATGCATAACTTTAGTACGAAAAAGAACCAACACTTATGTGCCGGTTCTCCCTGTTATGATATTATTCTATTATCACAGCTCCTCACCATTGGTCTCTATAACATGTTTGTACCAATAATAAGAATCCTTCTTGTATCTGTTCAGAGTTCCACTGTTCTCGTCCTCTTCTCTGTCCACATACACAAACCCGTATCTCTTCTGATATCCGTTGAGCCAGCTGAGAAGATCTGTGTAAGACCATGTGCAGTATGCCAGGACACGGCAGCCATCATCACACGCTTTCTTGAGCTCCTCTATGTGATGTTTCAGGTAATCTATCCTGTACGGATCATGGATCTCCCCATCCTCAAACTTGTCAAATGCGCCAAGGCCATTCTCAGATATTACGATTGGAAGGTCGTATCTTGAAGTGATCTGTCTGCAGCACATACGAAGTCCCATCGGATCGATGGTCCAATCCCAGTCTGTCGTAGGGAGGAATTCATTTGCAGGATTCTTGTAAAGTCCCGGAACACCCTGAACCTTTGTCGTGCCCTTCTTGCCGGTCGTGTTCATCTCGTGAGTCGTTCCCACTCCGTCTATCGGGTTGTGCTCGACAACGCATGACTGATAATAGTTTACACCCATGAAATCTATGAGACCTGCAGCCTTCCTGAGGATATCCTCGTCACCGTCCTCCATAACCGGAGTTAGATCCTTGCTCTTGAGGTAAGCAGCGGCAGCCCTTGGATAACGGCCATAGGCATACATATCCATCCAGTAGAAGTTGTTCAGATCATCATAATCCATCTTCGCCATCGCATTTTCAGGCTTTCTGTCAAATGCGTATGACGGTGTGTATGCGAAGGATGAACCGACCTTAGCATCCGGGCAGATCTCCTTGAGTGCAATAACACTCTTGGCGTGTGCCATAAATGCATGATGGTTTACCTGATAGAACATCTTCTGGTCATCAACCTTTCCTGGTGGGTGCATTCCTGCATTCCAGCCAAGACCTGTAAATACATTCTGCTCATTCATGATTATCCAGTGCTTTACCCTGTCACTGTATCTCTCAAACAGAACCTTTGCGTATCTGACGAAATCATCGACTATTCGTCTGCTCTCCCATCCGTGATACTGCTCCTCAAGTGCCTGTGGCATATCCCAGTGGTACACTGTTACCATAGGAACAATTCCATACTTAACCAGTTCATTGATCAGGTCATCATAGAACTGTAAGCCCTTTTCATTTATCTCGCCATTGCCATCAGGTATGATCCTTGGCCAGGATATTGAGAACCTGTAAGTCTTAAGTCCCATCTCCGCCATAAGTGCCACATCTTCCTTGTATCTGTGGTAATGGTCAACCGCCTTATCACCTGTCGTAGCCTTAAATGTTTTTCCCGGGATCCTTACGAACTGATCCCAGTTGGATGGGCCTTTGCCATCCTCATTCCACGCTCCCTCTATCTGATATGCAGCAGACGCACTGCCCCACAGGAAATCTTTCGGGAAGCCATTTGATCTGTCAAAATACATAAACCGTCCTCCATACTATATAGAATCTGTATAGCATGCCTTCAACATGCCTTTGTCGTCATATGCTACAGACTGCCCAGCACATCTCCTATCTTATCCGCTATCAGAAGATCTGCATTGCTGTCCGACTGTGTCGGGGACATATTTATAACCACCAGTTTCCGCCCCCTGAAATATCTGATAAGTCCTGCTGCCGGATACACAACAAGCGATGTACCACCGATTATCATCGTATCCGCCTCGGATATATACTGGAGTGCCCTCGACATATTGTCCTCATCAAGTGCCTCCTCATACAGCACCACATCCGGTTTTACAGTGCCTCCGCACTTTTCACACTTAGGCACACCATCCGAATTGACTATATAATCCAGGTCATAGAAAGCATGGCATTTCTCACAGTAATTTCTGTGAACAGAACCATGGAGCTCTATGACATTCCTGCTACCTGCCATCTGGTGAAGTCCGTCGATATTCTGCGTTATCACCGCCTTGAGCTTTCCCTGTTTCTCAAGCTCCGCCAGCTTTATATGAGCCTTGTTCGGCTTTGCATCAGCAAATATCATCTTGTCCTTATAGAATCTGTAAAATTCCTCCGGGTTACGTCTGTAAAAGCTGTGGCTGATTATAGTTTCCGGCGGATACTTATACTTCTGATTATACAGTCCATCCACACTTCTAAAATCCGGTATACCGCTCTCCGTCGATACTCCTGCACCGCCAAAGAAAACGATATTATCCGAATCTTCTATGATCTGTCTCAGCTCATTCAACTTTTCTGTATCCATATACATACACCTCCAGACAATGACTACTGTGTCTCAGTAACCTTTACCATAACTGTACACGTATTTACCACGGTGTACTTATCTCCATCAGGGACACTGAGCGTGATCGTATTATCGCCATATGAGAGCTTGGAAGCATCTATGGACAGCTTCAGGCTCTTGGCCGATACCTTGGACACCGCACTTGAGATTCCGCTCACGGTTATCGTATTGCTATCACCCATGCTCATCTCATAGCTGTATCCACTCTGCTTGCCCCTCAGGATGATATCCCCTGTGGTCACCGTTATATTTCTTGTAACTGATTTCTCGATCGCTATCTTCACATTGATGTATGCGCTCTCCTTTGTCACGACCACACCCTCTGGAAGATACTTTGATACATCAAGTGTCGTCTCAACATCTGCTGTACATCCGCTCACATCAACATCCGTTATATCAAGGCTTGTTATATCCTTTATTATCGATGCGTCTCCACCTATATCAACGGTCTCCGGTACATATGTTATATCTGATACAAGATATCCATCCGCAGGATCTCCTGTGACATCCACATGAACAGGTATATTCTTAGTCTTGTATACCGGAACTGTGACTGCTATCGATATCTCATCGTAGGATATCGACTTGTCTGATATCTTCTCACCATCAGCGGTTACAAATACAGGCGTACAGTTTGTCGTTATATCATCCTTTGCACTGGTCACATCAACTGTCACCTCTGCACGATCTATGCTCGAAACTATACTTGCAGCACCCTTTATCGTTATGAGGTTTGGAGCTGCCACACTGTTACCAACCGTATATCCGGAAGCAACCTCGCCTGTTGTCACCACGGACACAGGAACTGACACTGACTTCTCGTCCTCAAGTTCAACTGACAGCACGTTGTCCACAACAGTTATGCTGACCTTTTTAGCTATGTTGGTGCTGTTAGCAGTTACAGTGATAGGCACCGCATTTGTTATGGATATCTTTGACATATCCGCTACAGCCTTGAAATCCGACGCATCAAGATCGCTTATAAGTGATTTACGTCCTTTGACGACTATATCCACGGTATCACCTGAAGTTATCGTGTACAACTGATTCTGACTTGTTATGGCGTCAGTATTTACCAGATTGACCGGAATGTCCCTTATGGTCCTTGTCACGGCTGAATCATCGATGTTCAGTACAAGAAGCCACACCAGAAATCCAAGCACAACCGACAGAAGCTTAAGACCTATATTGCTGTATATCTTATTTGCCTTTTTCTTAGGCTCTGCGCTGTTATTTTTCATTCTCATCAGCCTCCTTTCTGGAAGCTTTATTCTTATTCTCCACAACGACTCTCTTTCTCCGCTTAACCGGACGGGCACCTGAAGACCTGTGGCTCTTTCTTCCATTATACTCCTTGCACAGCGTCTGAAGATGCCTTCTCACGCCCTCGCTGTCCAGATTCCTGAAGAGCTCGCCTCCCTGTGCAATGGATATTGAACCTGTCTCCTCAGATACGATAAGAGTCATACTGTCTGACACCTCACTGATACCTATACCGGCTCTGTGTCGTGTTCCAAGCTCCTTGTTGATGGAGTCATTTGCAGACAGTGGCAGATAACATGTGGCAGAAACTACCCTGTTCTTTCTTATGATCACCGCACCATCATGAAGCGGTGTGTTGTGCTCAAATATATTGAGAAGTAACTGGTTAGTCACGACCGCATCGATCGGTATTCCCGTATCAATATACTCGCCCAGTGCAACTTCATTCTCAATGACTATGAGTGCACCGGTACGGTTTGCAGACAGGACCTGGGCCGTCTTCACAAGCTCATATATCGTTTTCTCCGATATAACACCATCATCCTCGCCATCTCGTATAATGTAATTGATCAGCTTCTTTCTTCCAAGCTGTTCAAGTCCTCGTCTGAACTCCGGCTGGAACAGGATCACCACCGCTATTATTCCCACACTGAATGCATTCTTAAGCAGATATAAGATCGTATTGAACTGGAACACCGCCGCAATGGCAGTGAAGAGCACGATCATAACTATACCCTTCAGAAGAGTCCATGCTCTGCTCTGCTTGAACCACAACATGATCCTGTATATAAAGAATGACAAAATAAGTATCTCTATTATATCTACTGTGCCTGGAACTGTTATATAAAACCAATCAAAATACGTTGATATAAACGTTGATATCTTATCCATTTCATCCTCCTTTCGGTATATAAATACTCCGTATAATTAATGTGACCTGACAAAAGTCAGGTCACTCACATGTAAGCTCTTTTCAATGTATCTATCTTGTTGATCCTGTAACAGAATCTTCCTTTGCCGCTGACCGGCTTCTCTGTGCGCCTGATCCGGACGAAGTCGTCCTCTTCTGCTGTGGTCTTGGCGATGGCTGCTCTCTTCTGGCTGCCTTTCTCTGGGCACCACCCATGACCTTGGGCACAGCCTTTACATAGTAGTAGTAGTCATCGTCCTCAAACTGTGTATTCTCAACACTTGAGTAGTCCACAACTATCTTGAAGAACTGAACCACTATGGCCACCAGTATCGCCAGTATGCATCCAAGCAGAGCCCCCGCAAGGGATACCTCAACTTCCATGGACAAAGTTCCAACCAGGAACAGTATGATCTCTACCACACCGCCTGTGATGATGGCAACGTACCATGAATATGCAAATGACATTCTATATATTATGTATGTAAGAACTATAACAACTGCAAACACTATTATGGTGAGCAGAAGTGTCTTATCCTGCACCAGATGCTGGAAAATATACTTGTATCCCTCTATCAGATCACCCTCTGCTGAACTTGAGCTTAAAGCAACGTAATCAGCAGTATGCTTCAGGAAGAAGTAGAATATACAGCCAAATGCTGCAGGAACCATTCCTGTGAATCCAGCTGTCATTCCAGCCAGGATCGGCATGAAATACTGGAACTTTATAATGTAAAAGAATGGCATAAACAGAATGATCCATGATGCCTTAGGGAAAAATCTTATATATACACAATACATTATCACAAATATGACAACAAATGAGATTCCAAGCTCCAGACTTGCGCTGGCAACCTGGGCACATGCGTACAGTCCTGCAATGGCAAGTGTGAGCTGGCCTGAAAGGAACGCACACACAAAAGCTGCTGCCAGGACCACTACGATACTGCTTATCGTGCTGTTATATCCTGTAAGATGGTTTATTGACCAGAACACAACAAGTGCCAGTATAAACTTACACAGTGGTGAAACAAATTTATCATACTTACTACAAAAATTCTTTACTCCATCGCGGAAATCCAGAAGTGTTGACATTATCAGTTAGCCCTCCTCTTTTTTTTGACAGAACGGCGTGTTCCGTCCTCGTTCTCATAAAATTCTATCAGTTTCTTAAGATTCTGGTTATACTTTATGAGTTTTGGCTTTGCCTTCATATATCTGTATGTATATAAGACCCACGCGAAAAGCGCAAATGCAATACACACCACTGCATAGCCGCCCACAATGCTGCTCGCCACCTTCACATAGTCAAGCTCTGTGAGCTTCTCAACTATATCTGCAAGATTATAGTATATGTAAGCTGCGGCAAAAACTACAAACAGCACCGTAGATGAAACAATTGTCTTAAGACAGTTAAGCTTCACATAGTCACTTTGAAAATATTTACCCTTTTCGAGATCCTCACGTCCAAGCGACTCCTTGTACATGGCGATCTTCGTCATTAGAATGACCTTTTCTTCATTTACCATTGCTCGATTCTATCTCCTTATTCTGGTCACTTTTCCACAAATGACCATAACTAGCAGTATTATACCCCGCGTCTTAATATTGCGCAAGTTTTATATTTAGAATTTAATGTCTATTAATGTATGATCACCAAGTGCGTCCGCCGTAGTAATCATGTTCATTTTTGTATGTCTCGTATGCATCCATCTCCTGATTTCGTTGCTCAAGACTGTCTCCCTGGATGGCATCGAGCTGCTTTCGTATCTCCGATTCCTTATCAGAAGACTGAGGCTCCTGTGTATCCTCTTCGTTTTCATCGTCACTGCCCTGATCCTTCTGGTCATTTGGATCCTGATCACCTTTCTGATCCTGTTCCTCCGTCTGCTTCCTGAGCTGTTCCTCAAAGGCATCTATCTCATCCTTCAGAGTCTGTGCATCCTCGTAATGTCCATCCTCATCATCCCTGTGAGCGCAGTCATTCTCTATGAGAATGTCCTTTGCCCCCTCAAGTATGTCTATCACCTCATCCAGATTCTCTTTGGTAACACCCTCAGGATCTATCTGCTTCACTATGGACAGCGCAAGGTTGACCCTTGTCTTACAGTCGGACTCACCACCCGGCTTCTTTTCAAGTGCCTTACGAAACTCCTGCTCGGCGCCCTCGTAATCTCCCTGACTGTAATATACATCACCAAGATTATAATGGTATATATGTGGCTGAGTAAAGCCAAGCACGGCGTTCACTGTGCTGTCCACATATTGTCCCTTTTTGTATTCACTTATAAAATGCTCATTGCACAGATAATTCACCAGAAGCACCGCCATACACAGCAGGCTGACAGCTCCGGTCACTGCAGCAACGATCTTTATTATTCCTGATCTGTTTTTCATTTTATGACTTTCTTTCTCATATCAAAAAATTCATATACAACAAGTCCTGCAAATAATGCTGCAAACAGATAATATATATCCACATATCCTATGGTCTTACCCTTATCCGTTGACTCAGCGGTTCCCCGTGACTTCTCCACAACCTTATCCAGCGCAGAACCATCGTTCATATTTATATAGTCGACGCCCAGATCATCGGCAATCTTTTTCAGATTATCCTCATCGATCTTCGACACCGCTGGTTTATACGGGTAGTCCGATGTGTCCTCAAGCAGCTCCTTCCGGTCATCGTAATATGATTTCACATACATGTTACCGCCTTCCTTTGTGCCGTACCCCAACACTGCGCCTCCATCAATATATTTTTTCGCCCCGTCAAATGACTTGAGTCTGTCGTCGTTGGTTATTTCACCATCGCTTATAAAGAACACGACCACATTTCCATCATTTTTCTCCTTTGCACGCTTAAGGGTATCCGTCATCACATCTATGCAGACATTCATGGACGACCCCCTGGCATATAGCGAATCCAGCGGATATATTGAATCCAGAACACTTTTTGCAAAATTTGAATCATCCGAATATGGCGATATCAGATTTGCACTATTATTGAAAGTTATGACTGCAAATTTAGCACCGTCCATCTCATCAACTATGTGCTCGCAGTCTTTCTTCACCGCCGTCAGCCTCTCTGTATCCCCAGCATAATCCTGAGCCAGCATGCTTATGGTGTCATCCACAACGAACAGCACATATGTGTCAAGCTTCCGGACACTTGTCTCCACGTTGCTGCTTGGGACCATGATCCTCAGATTGATGAGAAATATCAGTATGATGGCAGCTATCTGCCTTATATATGCGCTTCTCTTCCGCCTTTTCAGGAACGCCATGCCAACGCACAATATGAGCATAAGCCAGATTGGTATAATTGGATCTATTCTCATAATTCTCTCCTGTAACGTCTTATAATTTGAGCCAGCGGCCAAGTCCTAGCATTCCTGCAAACAGAACCAGCATCAATACAAATGGATATAACAGCTCAGGTGTCTCAACATCCACCATCCTCACCTTGACCAGATTCTTACTCAGCTTTTCTATCGATGATACTATCTCTCCAAATGATCCGGATTCCTCCTCAAGATAGAATTTACCACCGGTCTTCTCCACCGCATTCTTCATGGACTCCTTGTTTTCCGGTGTCATCTCCTTTGTTCCAACTCCATACACCGTGACATTGTTTGAAACACATATATCGGCCGCCTCATCCAGAGTTGCCACCGGTGTTCCCTGTATATCATTGTCAGTGGAGAATATTACCACCTTTGTCCTCTCCTTGTCAGCATCCGAAAAATCGATTGCCGCAGCAGCAAGGCCGTCCCCTATAAGTGAGCTTCCCCTCTGCTCATTTCCAATCAGAGTTCCAGATGATATATATGCCTGATAATATATCCAGTCGTACCCCGATGAAAATGCATCGTCCAGATTCACTTCATTTCTGCTCTTCAGACACTGTGCGATCAGATCAAGCTGATCCTTCACATACTCATAATCATCCGTGAGCGGAGTAAGCAGCACCGGACTTGTGTTAAATATCACGATTCCAAAACGTTCGCCCTGAAGCTCATCAACTGTTTTCTTCAGCTTGTCCAGCAGATTCTCGTTGAGATAATCCACGGATGTTGATATGTCGATACACAGAATGATGTCCCTGCAATACTTTTCATCCTGCATACGCCTGCTCGTGTATGGTTTTGCCATGAGCAGGAATGCCGATACGACAACCAGTACGCAGCATATGAGCGTGGCTGTAAGCCCGGTCTTATATAATATTTTTCTTTTCCTGAAATATGCCTCATCTTCCTGGCATATGAGCCCTGCGATCTTTTTTCCTCCGGCATATTTCTTTGTCTTTTTGTATTTCACAAACACAAATACCAGCATAAACAGCGCAATAGCCAGGCCTGCATATAGAACAATATGATATTTTATTGCCATCTCTCAATCAAACTCCTTGTCTTCTCAAGGGAAGCCCTCACATCACCATCGGACTTTCTTGCAAATTCCGGCGCATAATACTCAGCCACAAGATAGTACAGCTCCGGCATGTTTAATCTTTCTATATCATACAGAGTATAATTCTGAACCCTTATGCCGGTTGCAGCATGAACAAATCCCCTGATACAACGGCTCATACGCTGATATGCACCTCTTACATCAAGTTTTCCCTGATCATACTGTCCCGCAATATCCGCCAGTTCTGACAGATATCTGGCCTTCACTCTACCCATATCCATAGGCGCAGGCTTCACCACCTTCGGCAGCTCCGCCGCCATTTTTCTACGTCTTCTCAGATACCAGCAGACACCAAAGAACAACAGCACTGCGGCTGTTATCACTCCGGTCAGCACGATTGGCCATACCACATACGAAAGCGGCTCCTGCAAATTCACTGAACTTTCCATATCTTATATCTTCTTCCTCTTATCTCCGGGCATCAGCCCATTTAACTACTTTCCAGAGCTCTCAGTCTTGTGCTTGTTGAGCAGCTCTACTATCTTTTCATCCATGCTGTCAGAAGACCTGACCGTCAGGTACGAAATACCAAGTTTCTTAAGCTTGTCGTCACAGGCACTTGAAAGCTCCTGCCTTTTCCTCTCTTCCTTCTTTGCCAGCTTCATGTCCCTGGTAAAAAATTCAGGAATATATGTGTCACCGGATATGTCATATACATTCTTACCGTTCATCCCGGCATCCTCAACATTTATAAGCAGTATATCATGCAGTACCTTTAACTGCTTTACAGTTGCCTCCGACATATTCAGGATACCTCTGGTGTCCGTCACCACAAGTATGATCATTCTCCTCCTGAAATTCCTCGCAATGAAGCTCAGCGCATCCCCCGTATCCGAGTCATTAGTCATGGTAACGTTCCTGTGGTAACCCGCAAGAATATTTTCGACATTTGCAAAGCCTGTCTTAAACGGATAGTGCTCCACGCCCCTGTCTGAAACATAAGTAGCGCTCACATAATCACCATTGTCACACACCATATATGCCAGGGTTCCTGCCGCCATAAGTGCAACGTCACTCTTCTCCTGAACATCATTGGCATATCCAAGCATACGTTTTCCGGCATCCATCACCAGCATTATATTATGCTTCTTCTCGGCGATATACTGTCTGACCAGAAGCTTCTGGCTCCTGGCAGATGCTTTCCAGTCCATGTCCTTGATATCATCGCCAACGACATACTCCCTGAGCTCATCAAAGTTCATACTCCTGCCCTTATAGATGGAATTGTACGAACCATCGATTATCCTCGACGTTGCCTTGGTAGTATATATGGTCTTATATCCCTTCATATTTCCCTGTATTCTGGATATATATGTCATCTTCATAATTAACTGTCTTCCCCTACGGCGTCTTAACCGAACCTATTATGGCATCTATAATCTTCTCAATCTTCACGTCTTCCGCAACAGCGGCAAATGTAAGCATGATCCTGTGTCTCAGGACTGAATATCTGAGTGCTTTCACATCATCAGGAACACAATATCTTCTCCCATTTATAAGTGCGATTGCCTTTGCTACCTCCATGAACGCAATAGCCGCTCTTGTGCTCGCACCCATGGCAACATACTGTGCAAGCTCAGGTGCAAGTATCTTATCCGTCATTCTGGTTGCCTGAACTATATCAACTATATATTTCTTTATCGCCGGATCTATATAAATCCTCTTGCACAGCTTCTGAAGATACACCACATCGTCAACGCTGGCAACGGACTTCACGTCTGAAAAAACTCCTGCCTCCACTCTGTTGAGTATCTCCATCTCATCCCTTGCGCTTGGATATGTCACAGTCTCCTTGAGAAGGAATCTGTCAAGCTGTGCCTCTGACAGCACATACGTACCCTCAGATTCGATCGGATTCTGGGTCGCTATTACCACGAACACCTCCGGCAGCTTATATGTCTTTCCTCCTATACTGACTTCTCTCTCCTGCATCGCCTCCAGCATGGCACTCTGTGTCTTCGCACTGGACCTGTTTATCTCATCGAGTAGTACAAAGTTCGAATAAACCGGACCTATCTTATCCTCAAATGTATTGGTCGCCATGTTGTACATCTGGGTTCCAATTATGTCGCTCGGTATAAGATCCGGTGTACACTGGATCCTTGAAAATGATCCATTAACCGCCTCTGTCATAACCCTGGCAGCAGTGGTCTTGGCAAGTCCTGGAACGGATTCCAGAAGCACATGACCGTTTGTCATCATTGCAACCAGAAGTGAATATCCCAGATAAGGCTGTCCCACAACCTTACTGTTATAGTAACTCAGCAAATTGTTGATTATCTCCGAAGCCTTCTGGACTTCTTCATTTGTTATCTCTCTGTTATCCTGCATAACTACTCTCTTTCCTTTATTTATTATGATGTCTGTCTCCCCGGCATCTATGGTATATAGAATATACCTTTACATGTGATTGCTCAAGTTAACAAATATAAAGTGCCCATGCTATATTTTGTCCATATAAACAAAAAAGTGACCAGGGGGTACCTGGTCACCATAATGAGGGGAGAGAGGATTCAAATAAATGAAAACTCTACTCTCACATATTAACTTATGTTCCATCATAAGTCAACTATTTTTTTCGTTAAATATACCTTTTATTTACAATTTGATCTGCCTACTCCGCATCCGCTACTCTAGTATCCGCATTCACATAACTTGCAGGATTCCTGCGCTTGATGACCCTGAGTACAAATATCAGAAGAACCATCATTGCTATGAATATCGGAAGCATGATAAACCACTTAACATGCAGATGGTATGTAAGCGGTCCAACTATAGCATATGACACGAATGACATGATAGCCGCTGTTATCGCATATGGAAGCTGTGTTGCCACATGATTTACATGGTTACACTGCGCTCCTGCTGATGCCATGATAGTGGTATCTGATATAGGTGAGCAGTGATCTCCACACACAGCTCCAGCCATACATGCTGATATCGCTATGATCATAAGCTCATTATTCTTACCCTCAAATACTGCACACACAATAGGGATAAGTATTCCAAATGTTCCCCATGATGTTCCTGTTGCAAACGCCATGAGACATCCAACTATAAATATAACCGCAGGAAGGAAACTAAACAGACTTCCCGATGCAGATGTCATTGCTGTCTGTACAAAATCCTTTGCACCCATCATATCGGTAGTTCCCTTGAGCGTCCATGCGAATGTAAGGATCAGTATAGCCGGTACCATTGCCTTAAAGCCCTCTGGTATAGCCTCCATACATTTACCAAAATCCAGGACTCCTCTTATCACATACAGAAGAATTGTAATAAGCAGTCCGAACAAGCTTCCAATTGCAAGTCCAACAGATGCATCACTGTTTGAGAATGCCTCTACAAAGCTTACACCGCTGAAGAATCCACCTGTGTAGATCATTCCTATAATGCAGCAGATAACAAGACATATGATAGGTATTATAAGATCAACTACCTTGCCGTTGCTGTTGACCACATCAGTCTCCTCTGCTGTGACAGTCTTCTTGCCATCTCCCATTGAGAGAAGATCTCCCTTCAGGGCATTGAGCTCATGCTTCTCCATGGAACCAAACTCAACCTTCATAACGATCATTGCGATCATCATCGCAAGTGTGAGGAATGAATAATAGTTATATGGTATGGCTTTTATAAACAGACCAAAGCCATCCTCACCCTTTACAAATCCACTGACGGCTGCAGCCCATGATGATACAGGGGCTATGATACATATAGGTGCCGCTGTTGCATCTATAACATATGCAAACTTCGCCCTTGATATCCTGTGTTTATCAGTTACAGGCTTCATAACACTGCCGACTGTGAGGCAGTTAAAATAGTCATCGATAAATATCAGAACTCCCAGAAGAACTGTGCAGAGCTGCGCGCCCTGTCTGGTCTTGATATGGGTAGCTGCCCAGTCACCAAATGCCTTGGATCCACCTGCCTTGTTCATAAGTGCAACTATGGTTCCAAGAATGACAAGGAATATCAGTATACCTACATTATATGAATCTGAAAGCTGTGCGATCAGTCCATCCTGCAGTACATTCGATATACTGCCCGTAAAACTGAATCCGGAGGCAAACACACTTCCTATTACAATTCCTATAAACAGTGAACTGTAAACCTCCTTCGTTATAAGTGCCAGCGTGATAGCGACAACCGATGGTACAAGTGCCCAGAATGTCGCATATGTCGATGGCGATGGAATCTTATCTACATATATAGACAGAATTCCGAGAACCGCAATAATGAGAATTACCACGGCGATGGCAATAAGATTTTTCTTGCTGCTCTTCATCTTGATCCTCCCTGATCTTTTTTCGTATGCATATTATCTGTGATAATTCATCTGTGGAATAATGTATTATCACGTCATATAAGTAAAGTTATATCACATAAACATACCATTTGAATAGTACAAATGTCTGATTTATTCCTTTTCAGTCAAAAACAGTCAAAATTTATTATGAATATGTGAATATGACGGAAAACAGTCAAATGCTATTGCATAAATAACGTTTATGTCATATTATCAGCTTGTAAGCAAGAGATACAAAAACAACAGAAACATCTTCAGCTTACACTGGAATTTGACAATTTACTATTTTTTGTTTTTACTCCCTTTTTTCGTAGTCAGAAATGACTACACCCCCCAATCCCTTAATTGACGCAGCCGTCAAGCGGCTGCGTCCCTCCCTTAAAGGTGAGTAACCAAATGTTATGATATATTCAATATCAGCTCACAAAAAATCTTATATAAATAAAAAGAGCAGAAGCATGATCGCCTAATCGTGATTCTGCTCTTTTATTATTATATATCTCTTCTGTATTGCGCAACTTGTCTGTGTGCAACTTGCGCAATATCGTTGCGTTATGTTACATCAGATGATTTTTTACGATTATACATGCAAAAGTAGTCAAAAACAGTCAAAATCGCCAACAAATATGGCATTATAACCTAAATGAGCCAAATGCTATTGCAATCCTGATCCATTTATCATATTATCAACTTGTAAGCAAGAGATACAGAAAGACAACAGAAAGCGTTGACAGCTTACACTGAAATTTGACAATTTACTATTTTTTGTTATTTACTCCCTTTTTTGTAGTCAGAAATGACTACACCCCCCAATCCCTTAATTGGCGCAGCCGTCAAGCGGCTGCGCTCCTCCCTTAAAGAGAGTAAAGCTAATATATGAGTTATACTCAATCGGCTCACAAAAAACTTTATATAAAAAAAGAAGCAGAATCATAATCGCCTAATCATGATCCTGCTTCTTTTTTATTCTTCAATAAATCCCTTGAAGTTCTTCTCCACCAATTTTCTGGGCACCATGACCTGATGATCACAGCCAGTACATCTGAGTCTGAAATCCATTCCTACTCTGAGTATCTCCCAGGAATTCGTTCCACAAGGATGCGCCTTCTTCATCTTTATAACCTGTCCAACCTCAAATACCATTCTGATATCTCCTCCTTCGGAATCCTATAAATATACATACTGTACGTTTTGGAGGGCTTTGCCCGCATAAACAAATAAAAGCTGAAACTCATAAAAGTTTCAGCTTTTCATCTAGTGCCCAAAGCTGGAATCGAACCAGCGACACGAGGATTTTCAGTCCTCTGCTCTACCAACTGAGCTATCTGGGCTTACATAAAAATAGCGGGGACAGGATTTGAACCTATGACCTTCGGGTTATGAGCCCGACGAGCTTCCAGACTGCTCCACCCCGCGGCAAAAAAATAAAATGGGCGGAGATGGATTCGAACCATCGAAGCATTACGCAGCAGATTTACAGTCTGTCCCCTTTGGCCACTCGGGAATCCACCCATTTATTGCTTTTGGCAACTTCTTGCTTTAAGCAAAAAGCCGATGATCGGACTCGAACCGATAACCTGCTGATTACAAATCAGCTGCTCTGCCAATTGAGCCACATCGGCATATTTAATTGTCAAATGACCCCAACGGGATTTGAACCCGTGTTACCGCCGTGAAAGGGCGATGTCTTAACCGCTTGACCATGGGGCCAGGTTTTCAAAAGCAGCTCCCCGAGTAGGGCTCGAACCTACAACCCCTCGGTTAACAGCCGAGTGCTCTACCATTGAGCTATCGAGGAATATCACCTGGTAAACCACGGCGTCTTTGTCAATGTTAACACATTTGACTTGAAAATGCAAGTGTTTTTTATATTTTTTAACTTGTACCTTCAGAATTTCACACAGAAAGAGGTATCTTCTAAAGCTTATCTCTTAGAAACCTCTAAGGATAAGTCCTCGACCTATTAGTACTTCTCAGCTGAGTGCGTTACC
>NZ_CYXU01000004.1 GCF_001404675.1 Coprococcus eutactus | reverse complement strand
TATAAATTTTTTCCAATATTCATGTGATAATATTGCCATTATTTTCCTCGCTATTTTTATAATTTTAAATGATAATTACCTATTATCCTTCATTATCTATGATATCATTTTAAGCCTAAGAAATCCATACATTATTCCCACAAAATATTTTTGTTACATATATAATATAATAATCACCCTCATACTCCCCCCCTTCACAGTCAGCATCTACAAAAACATACTTTCCATCCCCCGAATTACTAATTGTGCTTCCATCACATATATGATAAAATTTATCAAGTTAGTGTATTCTAACCCAGTAGTTAAATTAAATTTGTCAGCCCCACCACTGCGGATTCTAGGCTGGCATCAGGTTATTGGAGGTAAATGAGATGAAACGGGCATATTCAGTATCGAGCTATGCAAAGCTTTACGAAAAATACTGCAAAGAAAATCTTCCGTCCGATGCGGATGATATATTCAAAAAGGCTGATGAATATTACAGGGAATTCATGCGCAGGGACATGCCGGATCTCGGCAAGAATATGATGGCTGCCAATATGTATGACTGGTTTACCATCGTATCATTCTATGAGGCAAGCGGTCACAGGCTTGACGGCGAGGTTCTTCTCACCATCAAACGGGATGCCGCTGAAAAGATGAAATTCCTTGGGAAAATAGTGAATGGCAACAGAAGCAACTGGCCATATAAGTTATTTGAAAAAACCTATGTGAAGTTCAACAGGATGCAGAAGGAACACCAGGCAAAAGGCGAATGGATGGATAGTTGGAAGGTTGAGATCAACCCGGATGGAAGGACTGAAGGGTTCTGCTTCCATCTGATTGGATGTCCTATAGCGAAGCATGCAAAGGAGCACGGCTATGCGGACCTGCTCCCTTATCTGTGCAGGACTGACCACTACCTTGCGGAGATCATGCACGCCCGCCTGATTCGTACACAGACCGAGGCTCTTGGCGGGGATTGCTGCGACTACTGGTACGTAGGCAACGAGAGTCCTGCACTGGAGCAGTATAAGGATCTTGAGAAAATATAACTATTCCCCTACAAAGTAAAAAGCAAGCATCTGATTCTAATATAACGATGCTTGCTTTTTTATATTTATATACTAAACCAGTCAAGCACCTCAACCTGTTCAAGATTCTCGTCCGAATGCTCTATCTCTCTGGAATATCTGTAAGAAAGTTCTATGAGATCATCCACCGACAGAGTCTCACCATTTCTAAGCCATCTAGCCATGAGCAGCATATAGAGTTCAACCGCATGTCCGACGCAGGCATTCACCTTACCATCTATATTGCCATCATACACTGCGCCGAGAAGGTAGATCGATATGAAGTAGACTATGATCTGTTCAAGGAATATGTCCAATGTCATATGAGGGGCACACCCACCGTGATTTCTCCACCATGCATCAAACCCCTTCCTGTTGCCGGCAAAAGCTTCCTCACCCTGTCCAAACAAAAGCTCCTGGGACTCTATGAGCACATCATCCCAGTCATCATACAGCAGTTCCAGATCCTCAAGCAGAAACATAGCCTGCTTCTGAAGTAACATATACTCTTCATGGTCTCCGTGGATCTCCGGCTTATCCTGCTCCTCACACTCATCCCACATGACAAGGTCGCCCTCTTCATAATGTCTCTGAGCCGACGCACCGATCTGAATCACCCGCTCTATTCTGCTCCGTATGTCCACACTTCTGTCCTGAATGACATTCAGTATCTCTTCCCGTATATCTTCCAGATTGGAGTACAGGAAATAATCAAAGTCATCGAACACCTCGTCCTCGTCGTCTTCCTCGGTCACAAATGTGACCTTATCCGTGACGTTCATCAGTATACGTGCCACCTCAGGACATGAAAGTGATAACGAAACCTCGCGCACATTCTCGAATTCCTCCGTGTGTCTCGGATACTCCCTGCATGTAGTGCAGAGGCTGTCCTTGCCCATATGTATATACATGTCACACAGCATGTCTTCCCGCAGAAATGCACACTTTCCACTTCTGCCGTGCCTGAAAACACCCTCTTTCCAATTTACCTTACGGCGCAGCTCATCCCTGTACTCACCATTATAATCCTCATATTTTTCCAACGAATCATCATCTATCACTATCTGCCATTTGCCGCAGCATGTGTCCGGGCATTTGTCCGCTATACAATTGAATTTCTTATAATAATCCGGGTATGTGTAAATCATATTTACTCCTTTATATATATAATCATGCCATTATTCCATTCATCGGCTCTGCAGCACGATCACGAACTTGTTACCGTCCTTTTGGGGAATAACACTCAACATTCCGCCCTGTTTTTCTATGATCTCCCTGGACAGATAAAGACCTATTCCAACACCGTCCTTGTCACCGGAATTTCTGCCACGGTAAAACCTCTCAAATATATGTGTACGCTCATCCTCTCCTATTGGTTCATTCTCATCTGTCACACTGATTTCAACCGTGAGCCCTAGTTTTCTGACCGACAGGACTATCTCACTTCCAGTTTTTCCGTATTTTATCGCATTATCCAAAAGATTGAAACACGCTTCCGCAGTCCATCTTCTGTCATGCTGTATATCACATTTCACCTGTTCATCATATCTGATAGTTATACCGGCATTTTTCGCACTCACATATACATCTTTCACTGCCTGCAGCACAGTGTCATTTATACTCTGGCTTTTCACATCGAGATTGATAAGTCCGCTTTCCAGTCTGGATACCTTTATCATACTCTCCGAGAGAAATGACAAGCGATCCACCGCCAGTTCAAGGACTTGCAAGTACCTAGTACGCTCATCATCACTTATATCCGGATTTTTCAAAAAATCCGTGTACATCCTCAGGTTCGATATCGGCGTCTTCAGTTGATGGGAAAGATCCGATACCAGCCCCTTAATATTCTCATGCTCCAGCCTCTCTCTGGAATTCTGAAGTTTCAGTGCATCGATTATCTTGTCAACCTTGCTCTGCAGCCTTGATACCAGCGAGTCCTCATTTTCCGGAAATACCTGCTGCCGTTTCAGTTCAGAGAGATTGTCCTGAAGATCCGACATAGCTGCCACGACCTCCGAAATAAAGTCATCATCTGCCTTCTGCAGCAACTTTAGGACAACATACATAACTACACCACACGCCAGTGCGCCTATAGCCGCAAATATTTTCCCTGAACATACATACTCAAATACTGCTAAAAACACAAACAAAAGAAGTGAGCATACATACAGCATCCTCACTCTCTTCGTATATTTACCATAGTTTTCAATATATTTATCCATATTATCTCTGTTATCTACCCCTGCCTATGTCTCGCCAAATGTATATCCAATTCCAAACACCGTGATCACGTACTCCGGATTGCCGGCATCCTTTTCTATCTTCTGACGCAGTCTTCTGATATGCACATTCAGCGTATTCTCATCCACATAATTTTCATTGTCATCCCAAATCTTCTGTATGATCATATCCCTTGTGAGAACGCGCCCCTTATTTTTTATCAGCAGTTCGAGTATCCTGTATTCCGTAACGGACAGCTTTACAGGTTCATCCGATATGTACACCTGCATCCGCTCAAAGTCAACACTCATATCCCCATAATGAAAACGTTCGTGCTTTACCCCATCCAGTGCATTTTCACTTCTTCGAAGGACTGCCTCTATCCGCTGATACAGAAGTTCCACGGAAAACGGCTTCGCTATATAGTCATCGCAGCCGGCCCGGAACCCCTCTATCATATCAGCCTCCGTATCTCTTGCCGTGAGGAAGATGATCGGGACCTGTGTACTTTTTCTCAGTTCTCTGCAATAGTCAAGGCCCCTTCCATCGGGAAGGTTTCTGTCAAGCAATATCAGATCGAAACCATGTTCCAGACAGCCATCCGCCTCCTTGCATGAGTACGCAGTTTCAACTTCGTATCCCCTCTTTTCAAGGAATAGCTTTACACCTCCACATATGATTACATCATCCTCCACGACCAAAATACGTTTCATACTTTCTCCTATCAATTACATATTGATTCCATATTATTTTCATGATTCCCGGTCTGCCAAATTACATGCTGATTCCATATCATTTTCATGATTCCCGGTCTGCCAAATATCTATGATGCTTCTCTCAGCCGGCTTGTCACCGTATCTTTTGTCACAAGTCTGAACACCATCGCCGGAACCACAATGCATATAGCAAACAGCACAACAACGACTCCGGCAACAAGAGCATGCGGATAATGAAATACTGCATAATCGGCTATATTCACACATAGCCGGCCAGCTCCATACATCATAAGACTTCCAAGCGTCACAATAAGTACTGTTGTTATAATACCATAAAACATGCCCTCGTACATAAGCATATTACGTATCTGCCTCTTTGTCATTCCAACACTCTCAAGCACTGCCAGTTCCAGTTTTCTCGTATATACACCGGTGATCATGACATTGATATAATTCACCACTCCGATAAGTATCAATATGATCGATATTCCGCCGCCTATCACTTCAAGCGACAGCATGGACTTCTTGAATTCCGAACCCTCCACCGACTTGATATCACTCCCGGCTATGACTGGATTTTCCTTTACGATGCGCTGTACATATGGTGTCACTTCTGATTCTTTTCCTTTCTCCGCATCCGCAATGATGCATGAGATATCTGCATCCGGGAACAGATCACCCATCACCGCATCACTCACAAATATCGCCTCCGGAGCTCCACCAAGTGTCCAATAATATCCGGCGGTGATTGCTGACTGCTCTGTTCTCATCATGGCTGCACCAACTGTGATCTGTCTCTTCCTGCCCGTCTGGTCATTTACAAGTGTCAGAGTCTTATCCGTCATCCGCTCCGACGCTGATATGGAATCTACATAACCTATCAGACACACCTCTCCTTTTTCGAATGCATCTATATCAATCTTCTGTCTGGCAGTTTTGTTGTAGAGCTTTATCATATCTGAATTGACAGATATCAGCGGTGCCCCATACTGTGCCTCACTGTTGGTCGTTGTCTCATAAAATGTCGCAAGAGATTCCGGGTCATCCTCGGTCTCAATAAACGGTGCATAAAGTTCAGCGTCAAATGGCAGCCTTACCTTTGCACTTCTGTTCGCCTCTACAGTACCCATACCCGGAATGTTTCGCATCTGATCCGCGATGTCTGCCATGGTCGCCCGAAGCTTAGAGTTATCTGATTCTCCGTCGCCATATAGCACATAATCATTGTGAATATAGTGCTCTATATAACTGTCCGCATCCATGCATGATATAAATGTATTCACACACAGAAATGTAACTGAACCCATGAATATTGATGCAAACACAAGTATACTTCTCTTCTTTTCACGAAACACATTCCTCCATGCCATCTTCCAGGGTCTTCCTCCACTGGTGGACTTATATCTTGTTCCCGATATATTTCCAGCATACTTCATAGCATCGATTGCAGATATCTTCCCAGCATATTTTGCCGGTTTCCTTGCACTTATAAATACAGTTGCAAATGCAAATACCACGGAGAATACATATATTCCCGGATTGAAACTGACCGCCGATGAAAGTGCAGATTCCCTGTCTATCGACAGCATGTTCATAGCAAGAGGAACAACTCCAAATGACACCGCCGTTCCAAGGAGTACCCCTATCGGAATTCCTATACAAGCCAGATATAGTGCCTGTTTTTTCACTATCTTCTGTATCTGGGACATCGTGGCTCCGATGGTCTTCAACATTCCATAGAATCTTATATCCTTTGTAACAGATATATACATTACATTATATATAAGAAGATATCCACTAAGGAGTATCATAAGAGCTATAATGCCTATACTTATAGCTATAAAAACACGGTTTGAACCATTTTCAGACTGAACATCATATTTCACGTCAAACTTCTGGTCCTGCCTCAAAGTAACATTTTTCTCAAGTTCATCTTGGAGTTTGTCACCCTTGCCCTCCTTTGCGGAGATACTGACACGTCCATCTTTCTGCATATCTATTCCCTGGGAATCCACATATTTCTTTGACACCAGGCATATGCTGCTCTTGGCAAATCCTGTGTACCAGCCTGAGAGCACAAAATTTTTCCTCTCACCATCCATCACCAAAGTAACGTTCTGACCTACCTTTGGCGACGTAATACCCATATTGTCAAGTATCTGCTTTGTGAGCATTATCTCATTCTCGTCCTTCGGATAGCTGCCATTTACATTGGTTATGGCCGGCTTCAGATTCTCATTAAATTCCGTATCATCATAATATTGAAGCAGATAACTGTACTTGCCTGACTCCGTGCTTACCGTCTGTGCATCAATCTGTATTCCCGCCGCAAGAAGTGACGGACAGGACTTTATATCATTTATCTGACCTTCAGATGGATGCTCCATATATATAGAAGATCTTGTTCCCTGAAGTCTGAGCTGCATCTGGTTAAGATTTTTAGCTATGGAAAATCCCAATGTAAATACAGCCGTGAACATAAATGTTGTGAGAACGATCGCCAAAATAACAATTACATTTCGCACTTTATTCTGCTTTAACATGCGGTGATATATCCTGCTCACCGCCGCCTGGTTATTGTTTCTAAGCATCCTTCTCACCCCCATTTGCCCCATCTGGTACTCCTGCTGAGAAGATCCTGCCATCTTCGATCCGTATCATCTGGTCTGCCATGGTTGCTATCTCTTCATTATGAGTGATCATCACTATCGTCTGTGCAAACTCTTTACCAGTCAGCTTTAACAGTGCAATGACATCCATGCTGGTCTTGCTGTCCAGATTGCCTGTCGGTTCATCAGCCAATATGATAGAAGGTTTTGCTGCCAGCGCTCTGGCTATCGCAACCCTCTGCTGCTGGCCTCCTGACAGCTGGTTAGGCATGGAAAATTTCTTTTCCGATAACCCGAGCACATCCATAATTTTATCTACATACGCAGTGTCTATCTTCGTTCCATCCAGCTCGATCGGAAGCACTATATTCTCGTACACATTTAATATTGGCACCAGATTGTAATTCTGGAAGACAAATCCTATCTTTCGTCTTCTGAATATAGTAAGTGCCTCATCGTCCATTTCAAAAATAGCTTTGCCGTCCAGTATAACATCCCCCGATGTTGGCCTGTCGAGTCCTCCTAAGAGATTTAGAAGTGTTGACTTTCCACTTCCTGAACTGCCTATGATAGATACAAATTTTCCCTCTTCAATATCAAGTGACACATCTGTAAGCGCATGCACGACATTGTCTCCTGTTCCGTATGTCTTTGTAAGATTGTGGGTTGATAATATATTCATGATACATCTTCCTTTTCATTTCTTTTTCATTTTCTGTCATTTCTTTATCTGATCTATTTGCCGTCTGATCTATTTGACGATTTTATTCTAACATCCACATCTTACAATCTTATTACGTTTAATATTAAGTTTTAGTGGTCACTGCTTACATTATCAATAATCGAGTAGGCGGCAGTAATTAACCGCCGTCCTCTCACAGCACCGTACGCCAGACTGTCAAACAATTCAAATAAATGGTATTATTAAAGTGCAAGATATTGAATCTAGAAGGATAGATTATGGCATATATTGTTGGAATTGATAGAAACCAGACAAGAATGGTTACTTCATCATTAGATGATCTTATAGATGAAAATAATTCGGTACGTGTAATATTTGTCCGCTATGCAATTGAATTTCTTATAATAATCCGGATATGTGTAAATCATATGACATCTCCTTAGGGAACTTCTGCTAGTATTTTTAACACAAGTTTCATAAAGCATCAATTCCCTAAGCAGATTTTTTAGAATTTTTTCTGATATTAACAAGAACCATCACGCACCAGCCAGATAGTAACAGTGCGGATATTGCGCTGCGCTGCCTGTACATATTCAGCTGCTGCCCACATCTGTGATAAAATATCTCCAGCACATCCTTGTCAGAATACAATCTTCGCTCATGTATAGCCTCAAGTTCATCTGAGGCATCACTCCAGAAATCAAAATCTGACCATTTTGACGGCAGATTTATGTCCGGCAGAATATCCAGATAATCCGAGGCATAGTAAAAGCTGCTGCCATAACCATGATGAACGGCAGCCTCCTCGGCATATTCCCCTCTGTAATTTTCATCTGATATATCGAGCACCATGCCATCTATAATTTTACTGTCGGCAAACTCCCAGTCACCGCCATGCCCCTGCTCTGCCTGAACGATCATGAAACTTTCCTCCGAGTCAATGACAGAACGGATGACATACTCTTTTTCAAGCACGGTCACGACGGAACCGGTGGTATGGCGACTTCCAAACAGTGTATACGAAAGCTCCCCGCTTATGATACATCCAGCTGCATCATTTCTTCTCAGAGCTCCAGCTCCCCAAAACATATCCTCCACCGCAAAATCAACCACAACTATATCTGACTGCACCTTTTTATATACAGCATCTCCGCCAACCGTCTCGCCCGGATATATCCTGTACGTGCCCTTCACATAATCCTCATCCTTCATTCTGGTGTACATGGTCTGCCCTGTGGTGACAAATGCATAATTTCTGTCGACACCATACCCGCCACTCATATATATTTCATTTACTACATTCCATATAAACAGCCACAACAACGCAATTCCGACAAATATACCGATCACAAATTTCCTCATACAAAGCCACCTATTTTTCACGTACAGTATCACCGGCTTCCACTTTCTTGTCAGAACTTACAATGATCTTATCATCACCGGTGAATGGGCTCTTCTTAAGACCGGCATCATAATTATTTGTATCCCCGACGGTCACGTATACCTTTTCTGCAACATACTCCGTCCCCAGAAGAGTATCCTTCGGTCTCTCGACAAGCACGTATGAACCAGACACATCAGCGTGTATTGCTGACATGGAAACTACAGATCCGTACTTTTCAGACTGATGTGAGATCTCTGCCAGCACGCTGTCCCCCACATCGAATGTATCGCCCGGAACAACAGCCTCCACTATATAGCCTTGACCATTTTCAACATTACTGTACACTGCAGATACCTCGGTATTCACACCGCTGTCATCCATCTGGACTGTAACTTTATCCCCCTTTTCTATGTACCGTCTCTGCTCCTCAGTCACTGACATTTTTATGGTGTAGCTGTCCGACTTCTCTGTTATCACAAAAGCTGCCTCTTCAGTAGTCTTATTTCCGATTCCAACTCTGGACTCCGATATGAGCCCATTAAGCTCCGAACAGACAACACCATTGTCATCCATGAGTTTCCCCAGATATGAGATCTGTTCATCCACCACGGCGATCTTGTCATCCATAACCGCCATCTCGTCTCCCCATGTGTACCAGTATTGTTCCTTCAGTTTTTTCTGTTCGAGCTTCTTCTCAAGATACTCAGATCTGACAGCTGCCACATCCACCCTCATAAGGGGATCTCCCTGCTCTATCTTTTTCCCGACACTCACATATATCTCCTGGGCCAAAAGTCCTGGATAGACGTACACCGGCGTCTTCTTGTCTCCATCTATCACCACATCCTGCAAAATCTCCGTGGATACCGTCCCAGACACCGCATATTCCGTCTCGACCCTCGGTGTCAGGGCACTGCTCGCAAATCTCGACATAAATGTGCCGGCAATAACCACCGCCATAAATATTCCAACAGCCTTTACCCCGCATTCTGCCCATAGCTTTGTTTCAAATCGCTTTCCTGAAAATCGCCTCATAACTCTTCTCCTGTTTTTCTCCTACAACCAGCCTTCATCAATCCTCGGCAGAGCCTATGGATATTCCCTCCGCCAGAATTACCCTGCCTACATAGAACACGATCAGTGAGGGAACACAGCTGAACAAGGCAAATGTAAACGCTCTCCCCGCGCTTCCCTCGGTCACATTTGGCAGATATACAGACAGCGGCCACAGATATTTGTCCTTGAGGAATACAACCGGCTGCTCCACGACATTCCAATATTCAAGGAATCCCAATATCACCGCCGCTATGATCCCCCTCTTTGCTATGGGAACAGCCATATATATAAATATCCTGAAGCTGCCAGCACCGTCCAGCCTCGCCGCCTCAACCACAGAATCAGGAACCTGCTCAAAGGCACTGTACATAATGAATATCGGAAATGTTGAGAACATCAGCGGCAAAATGATAGCCCAATGGGTATTTATCATGTTGAGACTGTTTAGCACTATGTACTGTGACAGCATCGTCACCTGAAATGGAAGTATCATGCAGAACATATACAGGCCAAATATCAGCTTTGCCCACCTGCTGCCGCTCCGGGACAATCCCCATGCCGCCGGCACAGCGAACACAAGCTGTCCGGCTATTACCACCCCGACAATCTTCACCGAGTTCCAGAAAAGCACATAGTATTCCGGAGTGTCAAACAGCAGCTCCACGATATTTTGAAATGTCGGATAAAGCGGTATCATATGCCACGCAGTGTATCCAGCTCCGCCGTCAGTTCCCGAAAACAATAACTGCCCAAGCTCTGTCTCACCCATAAATACACCACTTACCAGAAACAATAACGGAAGCACCGCAAGTACCGCACCAATTATGACGAACACCTTCAATAACAAATGTATCCCCTCTGCCATATATCTCATTTGCCCCCACGTCCTCTCTGGAAAATTTTTCTGTTATACTTCGCCGAGATCCCATGCCAGTCGATCAGACATAAGGCACGTATGGCAAGTATGATCCCGAAAAATACAACAGCCGTCATAACCGCTCCCGCTGTGAGCTTGCTGATCTCCAGCTTCTCAAACCAGTTGTTAAATGTGTGCTGTATCTGGTATATACTCATATCGGGATAACTACCCGCCATCAGATACTGCTCCCTGAATATTTTGAGGGAGTTCACCACTGACAACATGGCTACGATAAAAAAAGATCTCTTCATATTCGGAAGTGTGATCCTGAATATCTGTGTAAATCTTCCGGCTCCGTCAACCCGGGCAGCATCATACACAGTCTCCGGTATCGCTGACAATCCAGACAGCCAGATTAGCATGTTGTATCCTGTATTCTTAAATATAAATGTACCTACAAAAAGCCAGAAGACAGCCTTTCCCGAAAGGAGATCGGCGAATAATATCTTCCATACCACTGCCAACGAATTTGACGGTATGGCAAGTGGAATGAGAAATGCAAACCTGACTATGTTGCTTTTCATTCCGTATACCTCTATCGCAACTATCAGCGATATCACCATGAGCAGTGGAACACTCACCAGTTCAAACCTCAGGGAATTGCCCGCCGCCAGTCTGAATGCCGTATTGCTCCAGACGGCTCTGTAGTTCTGCAGTCCTGCAAATCCGCCCTGCCCCGCATGACGAAAGGATGATATGAATACATCCATCAGCGGAATTACCACGAAGATCAGGACACCCACAAAGCCCGGAATCACAAATCCAACCGTTTCATTTGTTCTTCTGCTAACCAATTTATTCACTCAGATATACCCCTAAAAGTTTATCGATGGAATCTACTATACTGTCCAGACTCTCACCATTTTCAAGATAGTCTGCAGCGTTATCCCTTATCACACTGCGGACCCTCGCGTCAGGATTTGACGGAGTATCCAGCTCTCTAAGTTTTCTTATATACTCATCAAGATACTCTTCCTTACGCCAATACGACCAGTCCATGTAATCACTTCCGCCCAGCGTGATCTTTCCGCCCGGAGTTCCCATGGACTGTGCCTCTCTGTTCCATTCCCGCACGCCCTCCATATTTACCGGATTGCCACAATCAACTCCGTAATATATTTTCTGTACATCCGTGCTGAACAAAGCCTTCATAAAACTGACCGCATTGTCCAGGCTCTTTGAACCGGCATTTACCGCTATGACTGTGTTTGGCACAAATACTTTCCCACTGTCATTTCCCCATATTTCGTATGCGTAATCTGTGTTTTCTCCGCTCTCGCCTGCTCCCACCCCATAGTCCTCTTTTATACTATAAAAACGCCAGGACTCTCCCATAGTTTTCATATTCACAAATGCTGACTTTCTGCCAGACCATGATCTGTTAAACAGCGGACTCATATATTCACTGTTTATGGCTCTTTTTACCTGATCGCTGTAGCTTCCCCACTCGGCAGTCCACTCATCGATCTGATCCTGGGTCGTCCGCTCCATTTCCGTGTCATACAGAAGCTTTAAGTCCTCCAGAAATTTTCTGAGCATCTCAGCATCGTAATTTCCATCACTATCCACAATCTCCGATGCATATACCGGATACAGCGTATCGAAATAGCACTCCCAGTAATAGAATGACAAGTCATTTCCATATTCCGGTCTGTCCTGACTGCTTATATATGCTGCAAGCGACCGGGCATCCGTCACGTTCTTGACCTCATTCTCCGGTCCGATAATGGCAGTAAATGTCTCCATAGCCGGAATTGCGTATATCGAACCATCACTATTTCTGTATGCATTTAACACATTTTCCAGGCAATCTGGATTTTCCTGCAGTATATCGTCATACACCTTGGACAATTCCATGAGAACTCCGGTATCCTCATAGCTTCCAACATTCAGCCCATCCATGATGATGACATCTGGTCCCTCACCTGCCAGGAGCTGTGTATTGAGCGCACTTATGGCATCGCTCTCAGATATTCCATTCTCGTCATCCACGCCCCACACATACTTCACAGTCATATCCGAATGGTATGCCTCATACCACGAGATCAAGGTTTCATAGCTCTCCGCATAATAGAGCGAATATAGTGTGACCGTCTTATCATCCGGCTCCTCATCTACCACGGTTGATGCATAGCTTGGATCAGATGAATACACCACCACATTCTTTCTTCCGCTCCTGTCACCAGCTATCGCAACAAATGTATCGCTGCTTTCAACCACATAGTCGTACTCGATATCCGAATCCCTGAATGTCGCAAGTCTTATCCCCAGCCTATCCTCCAGCTTATACTCATATAACCCTGTGCTCAGCATGAGATACAGTGAGTCAGTAGCGTCATCATACTTCATGACATTTCTGCAGCTCACCGCATCCATCCCCTTGCCGCTGAATGTCTCGGCAAGCCCATCCGCCATTCCCTCATCAAATGACGTGGTGGTCTCAGCCTCACTTCCATCGGATATGTCATATGACAACAGACTTCTCTCTGTTAAAACCATAAGCCGATCTCCCGCCACACATATATCTGTGTAATCCATATTTTTGATGGCAAATCTCTCTTCGCCGTCCATGGAAAAGCACCTTATCTCACCGCCCGGGCAGCCTGAGATATAGCCGGAACCGTCAGCAAGCAGTCTGACAGCTGTCACATTTCCCTCAATGCCCTCGGATAACTGTCTGACTTCTCCATTCCCTGTTATTAAGGCGATCCTGCTCTCTATGTCACCATCTCCTGTGACACTGCTCAAAGCTATATAGACACTCCCATCCCCATCAACATATGCTGCCGATATCTTCTCATCCGCTGATATTATAGAATCTAAGTCAAGCTTTTCCTCCCGGGGCTCACCATCAAGTGATGTGAGCGTCATCTTTACAGCATCCCCGTCAGGATTTTCTCCTATGCATACATAGCCATCATGAGTCTTTCCAAATCCATACACCTCCGCCACATCTAACTGTGCCTTCTGGTATTCAGACATTCCCTTCACATTTTCTTCATTTTCTGATGTACCAGCGCAGCCACAACACATTATTATAACGGCGGCAAGCAGTAAAAATATATTTATACGTCTCATAATTACCTCCTTTTCCCAATTGGTATTCTCCCTCTTCCCAGGTCTTCATATACAGATTGTAGCATCCACAGTCTCATGGATTATCTAAAAAACATCTAAATTGAGTATACCGCTTTCAAACGCTCCTCAAATGAATTACTATAAAGTAGGAATGAACTACGAACTACATATGGTCTACATTCCATATCACAATAACGAAAAGGGGATATGTATGAATCTGCTTCTTGTAGAGGATGACCTCAATCTTGGGAAAATACTGAAAAGGCAAATGGAAGATCACGGAATAACCGTGACACTGTGTACAACCGGAAAGCAGGGTACGGAGCTCATATATTCCGGTGCGGACATCGACATCATGGTGCTTGACTGGATGCTCCCCGACATGTCCGGCCTGGACATTCTGAACCAATTATATTTTGACAGAATATCAATACCCGTGATAATGCTCACAGCCCTCGGAACACTTGAGAACAAAACTGCAGCATTTTCCCGTGGCGCCGATGATTACATCGTCAAACCTTTTGAATTTGACGAGCTGTTGGCCCGTGTAAATGCACTATACCGAAGATCTCACCAGATTCATACATTTGACTATTCATATGGGGATGTCACTTATCTGATTGACAGCCGGACACTTCAATGTGGTGACCAGTCGGTGCGGCTCACCAACAGAGAATCCCAGCTATTTGAACTGTTGCTGAGATCAGCAGGAAAGATCGTCAGTCAGGACGAGATCATAGAATCCATATGGGGACTGACCTCAAATGTGGGAAATGGAAATATACTGAATTACATTTATTTTCTGAGAAACAGACTTAAGACAATCCATAGCCATCTTGTGATAAAGGCAGTATACGGCAATGGATATATGCTCGTCTGTGGAGAGGGGGACACATCTACATGATAGCGCAGCTAAAAAAAAGACTTTCCACATTTCTGTCCTCCGTCATTGCGGTCATTCTGGCCGCCATGTCCATACTGCTGCTCCACACTGTGATAAAGGAGTACACAAACAGCACTCATGTATCGTACTCAAGGGATGTAAATCTTTTATACTCATATCTCGAACAGGTGAGCATCCTGGACATTCCGATTCTAACCGAATACAGCGAGAAAAATCTCAATATAGATGTGCTGCGAAACAGCAACACAGTCATGTCGACAAACAGCTTTGCAGAGAGTGCAGCAGTTCTGGAAGCTGCCTCTCCATACTCTCAGCCTATGTACTGGGATGATTATTACAATGCGGTAAATCAAGGGGAAACCAACAGAAGATTTTATACTGTCAGGTATAATCATATAGACTACTGGAACAGCTACAGCATCATAAATATAGGTGGCACTTTCTATACCATACACACAGTATTCAACAATGCTGTATTATCCGCATACAAGACAAAGATAATTATTTTATTTCTGCTCATAACTTCCGCCGCGATCATACTTCTGTCCATCTTCTCATGCATTTTCACGGTCAGGATACTTGTCCCTGTAAATAAGGCATATCAGAAGCAGGATATGTTCATAGCTGTGGCGTCCCATGAGCTGAAAACACCTATAACCATCATCAAATCATGCCTCAACGGACTATCCGGCAGTAAGCCGAACGAGACTGACAATGATTATATTTTAACAGCCCAGAGGGAATGTGACAGGATGACTGATATGGTGAACAATCTTCTGACATTTGCCGATATCAAGAAGTCTGGCAGAGATAATTTTGATGAGGTTCACCCGGAAGATATAATAATAGATTGTTATGATCGCTTTGAACCCATTGCCATTCAGAAAAATGTAGATCTGGTTGTGTCCATACCGGACGACCCGCTGCCGCTTTTCTCCATGGACAGGGACAGAATGCTCCAGTGCATGTCAATTCTGGTCGACAACGCCATATCGTGTACCTCCAAAGGGGCCATATCTATGTCAGTATCTATGAGAGACCAGAGATTGTGTTACCAGATATCTGATACGGGTGATGGGATAAGCGATGAGGACAAGCCTCACATATTTGAGACATTTTACTCAGGGCGCAATGATCACCGGACCCATTTCGGTCTTGGTCTCAGCATTGCCAAAAGTATAGCAGATCTACACAGTGCCGACCTCACCGTATGTGACAACATACCACATGGAAGCATATTTACACTTACCTTTAAACTGTAATTCCATTCTCGACTTGTACTCACACATATAAAAATACCCTCCTTACTGGTTGTCCAGTAAAGAGGGTACATATCATTTCAGTCTCGTAATGCTGGAATATTCTTGTTATGATGTCAGCACCTGTTCCATAACCTGCAGCACACCGCGCTCCTCATTGGATGGGGCGCGGAATCTTGCAAATTTCTCCATGCCGGGCTGCGCATTTGCCACGATATAGCTGTAATATACCGTCTTAAGCATCTCCGCATCATTGAAGTTGTCTCCAAATGCCATCATCTCACTGGTATCAACATCAAGGAGTTCTCCGATCTTTCGCATAGCCATGCCCTTGTCAACACCTTTGTTCATGATGTCTATCCATTCTCTTCCGCCCACAGTGACTGAGAAGTTATCGCCAAAACGAGGCGTATAGATCTCTTTGTACTTCACGGCAGCATCCCCATCAGGAGCAAATATCGTAAACTTATTGGCCTCGACATCAAGGCTCCTCATATCGTCGACAAATGTGAGATTGCTTAAGAATGCACGGAAAAACTTCGCATATTTCTCGTATTTCTTCAGGACATAAGCCCCGGAAAGGGCGCAGAGCACTGCGACTCCATCGGTCTCGTCCTCCACAAATCGTATCATCTTCTGGTACTCTTCCACATCCATCAGGCTCTTATATATGATCTCACCGCAGTTTGATATGGCAGCACCATTATCGCCGATAACCACAAGCTTATCCATCTTGTCTCCAAACATGTTTCTCAGGGTGTACATAGGTCTCCCGCTGGCTACAACAAATCTGATTCCTTTCTCATCCAGCCTGTCAATGTAGTCAAAAAAGCCATCCGGGAGTTTTCCATTTTCCATCAACAATGTGTGATCCATATCTGATGCTATTAATTTTACGTTTTTCATGTTTTTCTTCCTTGTGAATATTCTATGATATCTATTATATACTAACCATGCCACTACCGGCTTATCCCTGCCCCGCTGTTCTCTCGATCCAACTAAGGGCTGCTCTTCGCATCTTACTTTTTATTCAAGGTGACACAATTCTTCTCCAGATCATACTCTCTGGTATATCCGTCATCATCGTACAGCATATAGCTGCTGTTCTTATAGCCAATCAGCTGCATTGTAGTCTTGTCGATATCAGCAACGCACTCCGCCACATCCACGACAGGGATACATTTGCCACTTCTTACAAACAGGATGACCTCATTTTCCGGAACCTCCACGAAATGATGTCCCGCAGGCATCTCCGTCTGCTCCACTGAGCCATCTGCCGTAAACCTTACAAGCAGCATATCCTCTGGCAGATACACATATCTTCCGATGGCATTCTGCGTGTAAACCGGTGCGATCATGATCTCATTTCCAAGCATGAGCTGATCCTCAACATGAGCCGCGATCCTATCATCCGGATATTCAAATGCCAGAGGCTTGAACATCATGTCGTCAGTCAATGCCGCCTTCATGTACTCACTGTATATATATGGAAGCAATCGGTAACGGACACCGATCACATTCCTGAAATCCTCTATATGCTCAAACTGATAGCACTCCTGATTTCTTGTGCCTTCACAGGAATGGTCACGCATGAGCGGAGTGAACACGCCGAGTGCGAGCCATCTGAGAAGAAGGTCTCTGGATGTGTCGCATCCAAATCCGCCGAGATCCGCGCCCGTATACAGGAAACCGCACATATTCATGGACGGAAGCATCTTGATGTTGAGCAGGATGTGTGACCACCACGATTTGTTATCACCCATCCAGACGCCGCCATAACGATGCATCCCTATATAAGACGATCTGGAGAACAAAAGTCGTCTCTCATCTGGTGAGATCTCGCGAAGCGCCTCGCCTGCCGCCCTTGTCATGTTATATCCAAAGAGGTTGTGAACCTTGTCGTGACGCACCATCTCCCCATCCACATTGTGATACATAGATGCGTAATCCTTCGGATTGTTGGCAACACCTGCCGCCATACCCGAGATGCCCCAGACATCGTCCACAGTCTCGTCCTTCTCAATGAACTTCTTCATAGCTTTCTTCAGCTCGCTCACGCCCTCCGGGGTGAAGAAGATCGCCGGCTCATTCATGTCATTCCAGAAGCCCTCTATACCTGCATCCGTCAGAATCTTGTACTTTGCACCGAACCAGCGTCTCGCCTCAGGGTTCAGCACATCAGGGAAATGTGTATATCCCGGCCATACCGCCGCAACGAAATCACTTCCATCTGCTCTCTTACAGAAGTAGTTATTTGCCACGCCCTCCTCATACACATCGTAACCTTCCTCAATCTTTACTCCGGCATCGATGATCGGGATCAGGCGTATATTATCCTTTTTCAGATTCTCCACATACTCCGAAAAATCGCCAAAGTCGTCATTTATGGTGAAATCCTTATAGCTGTCCATATAATCTATATCCATGTAGACCATATCGATCGGGATGTGGTTCTCTCTGTATTTTCTCGCCACCGTCTCAAAGTCCTCCGGCGTCTTATAGCCCCATCTGCTCTGACCAAAGCCAAATGCAAACTTTGGCGGGATATAACTTCTTCCGATCATCTTCCTAAACTGCTTCGTGATATCATATGGGCTGTCACCTGTTATCACATAGATATCCAGATCTGCGCTGTCACAGAAAATATGCAGCTCATCGCACTTCGTGTATCCCACGTCAAATGTGATCGTGGATGGATAGTCAAAATACAGGCCAAATGTCTGCGCACCTGAAACTATAATAAAGTTGTGTGATGCATACAGTGAGTATACATCCTCGTGATGATGCGGATTGTCTGCATTGTTGCTTATGTACTTGTAGCCTCTCTTGTTGATTCCTCTGTTCGCCTCGCCAAGGCCATACACTATATCACTGTCCTCAAGACCAAATGTGTACGAAAATCCGGCTGTTAAGTCTATATTGCCGTGATCTGGCTGTCCTTTTTCTGCTGCGATATCTACCACTACTGATTCTGTCTGAAATGGATTTCCGTATGTATACTTCTTTATCATTCTGTCACCTCTATGCATCTCTCTTTTTTCTTCTGTATCTCTTTTTCTTTCTCCTGACCATCTTGCCGCGCTTTGCCGCCTGTGCCTTTCTGAATTCCTGTATCTGCTCGATCATGGCGGCATAATCCCTCTCGAACAGGATCTCACTTATCTCATGATGCACGATCTCCGCCGGAAGTCTGTCAACTATAAGTGTCCTGACGAAATCCTTGCTCTTTCCCTTATACATCGGAAGGCTGTAGGTCTCCTGAATATGTGCAAGCTCCGGTCTCCACAGCACACGGATCGTGCGCAGTAAATCAGCCTTCGGATTTGGCTGCATTTCCCTTACCACATAGAAATCGATCTTGTGAGTCAGCTTGTCTGACACTCCATCCTCCAGGCCTTCTGCATCTGGCTTGCCACCTGTATCTGACTTGATGCCTGTATCATATTCTTCAACAGATATGATCCCCCAGTAGTCTGGTACATGCTCTGCCACATGACCTGCATGTGTACTTCCCACCACCACGATATTCTGGTCAAAATATAGATCATAGTCTGCTACCTGACTCTCCAGCCGCGTGTATGTATCCGCATCACTTTTTATCTCGATTCCCACTATCTTGTCTGGAATGACCATTACCACATCCGCACGGGAGTTTCCGACGGTCTTCTCCTCAAGGATACGCACCTTGCCATATCGCTCCTCAAGGAAATCAAACAGGGGTTCTCGTATATCTTTATCTAATAACATTTTTCCTCCTGAAATCAATGGTTTGAAGTAATCCTTATATGTATTTTTGTCTGCAAAGTCAAGAAGCTCCCGCTTTAGCTGAGAAAACCAGGGCAGACCGCTCATAAAGTGAGCTTTCCGCCCTGGTTTCTATGTGAACATAATATTATCAGCCCTTGTTCACAAGCTCTGTGAACTTCTTAAGAGCTTCCTGTGCCTCAGGTGAAATATTCCTTGGAACTGCAATTCTCACGGTCACATAGTGATCTCCATGGGTATTGCCGCCCCTTGCCTGGACACCCTTGCCACGAAGCCTTATCTTGCTTCCCGACTGTGTACCCGGTGCTATCTTGCACTTCACATCGCCGAACATGGTGTGTACCAATATTTCTCCACCAAGAACTGCCGTGTCAAATGGTACAAGAGCCGTGGTGTATATATCCAGACCCTTTCTCTCATAACCTGCCTTGTCTCTTACATTGACCTTCAGCAGCATATCTCCGGGCTGCCCCTTGCCGGTTCCGGGATATCCCTTGCCAGCCAGTCTTATCACACCGCCGTTGTCTATGCCTGCTGGTATATGAACAGTGAACTGGGAGCTTCCTCCACGTCCATCATTGAACGACAGAGTCTTGTCACAGCCGTATACCGCGTCATCAAAATCTACCGTAACGCTTGCCTCCATATCCCTGCCCCGCGCATTGAAGCTTCCCTGACCGAATCCGCCAAATCCACCTCTCTGTGAGCGGCCACCGCCGCCAAAGAACGAGCCAAATATATCGCCAAACATATCACCGAAGTCTCCACCCTCAAAGTGGAAGCCTCCGCCTCCGAATGGATCACCACCGGCAGCTCCACCGGAGCCATCGAATGCAGCCATTCCAAACTGATCATACATCTTCCTCTTCTCGGCATCAGACAGTACCGCGTAGGCCTCAGAGGCCTCCTTAAACTTCTCTGCAGCCGTCGCATCGCCAGGATTCGTGTCCGGGTGGTATTTCTTCGCCAGGGTTCTATATGCTCTTTTTATCTCAGCGTCTGTGGCTGTCTTTGATACGCCGAGAACTTCATAATAATCTCTTTTTGAAGCCATGATTCCTACCTCCCGATAAGCCTATGTATAGTTTAACACTATCTGTCAAGTGATTCCATATTTTTAATGTTAAAATACACACATATTATCTGGCAATTTTTAGTCATTTTTTTATTTAATTAAAGTATAAAAAAGCACCTCCACCGATGATTCCACCAGTGGAGATGCATTCGTATGGCTAATGCTATTATCCTACTGCTTTACGTTGAAAGCTTTGATTCCAGGATATACAGCTGAGTCGCCAAGCTGCTCTTCGATTCTGAGGAGCTGGTTGTACTTTGCAACTCTCTCTGATCTTGAAGGAGCACCTGTCTTGATCTGGCATGTGTTGAGTGCTACTGCGAGATCTGCGATAGTTGTATCCGCTGTCTCACCTGATCTGTGTGATGATATTGCTGTGTATCCAGCCTTATGAGCCATCTTGATAGCCTCAAGTGTCTCTGATACTGAGCCGATCTGGTTGAGCTTGATAAGGATACAGTTTGCGCATCCCATCTCGATACCCTTTGCAAGTCTCTCTGTATTTGTAACAAACAGATCATCACCGACAAGCTGGACCTTGTCGCCAAGTCTTGCTGTGAGCTTCTGCCATCCTTCCCAATCCTCCTCATCGAGACCATCCTCGATTGAGATGATAGGATACTTCTCAACAAGCTTTGCCCAGTGCTCGATGAGCTGCTCTGCTGTATACTCTGTCCCAGCCTTTGGAAGCTTGTACCAGCCCTTGCCCTTCTCGCTCTTCCACTCTGATGAAGCAGCATCCATAGCGATCTTGAAGTCCTTACCCGGCTCATACCCAGCCTTCTTTACAGCCTCGAGAATTGTCTCGATAGCTTCCTCGTCAGACTTAAGTGCCGGGGCAAATCCACCCTCATCACCTACTGATGTAGCAAGGCCTCTCTCCTTGAGGATTCCTGCAAGTGCGTGGAATACCTCTGCACACCATCTCAGACACTCCTTGAATGATGGAGCGCCAACTGGCATGATCATGAACTCCTGAACGTCAAGTCCTGATGACAGAGCATGACATCCACCGTTTACGATGTTCATCATTGGAACTGGAAGCTTGTTTCCTGAGATTCCACCGAGGAATCTATAAAGAGGAATGTCAAGTGAGATTGAAGCTGCTCTTGCTGCTGCGATTGAAACTGCAAGGACAGCATTTGCTCCAAGGTTTGACTTGTCCTTTGTTCCATCAGCCTTGATCATTGCTGCATCAACTGCATATATATCAGACGCATCCATTCCTGTAAGTACGTCATTTATAGTAGTATTTATATTCTCTACTGCTTTCTGAACACCCTTGCCGAGGTATCTTGACTTGTCTCCATCACGAAGCTCAAGTGCCTCAAACTCACCTGTGGAAGCTCCACTTGGCGCCGCACCACGACCTACTGTTCCATCTGCCAGATACACCTCCGCCTCAACTGTTGGATTTCCTCTTGAATCAAGGATCTCTCTTCCTATTACCTTTTCGATCTCAAGATAATTCATCATTTTTATATTTCTCCTTTCTTGTATCGCCCCCTCCCTTACGGTCGGCGGCAGTTCGTCGGTGCATTCCGATATGTGCCCACAGGGCACATGGCACCTCCTCTTTCTTGTATCGCCCCCTCCCTTACGGTCGGCGGCAGTTCGTCGGTGCATTCCGATATGTGCCCACAGGGCACATGGCACCTCCTCTTTCGCGCGAGTATAACCCCTGCTGTCCCTCCGATTCAGCAGTTTACAGAGGGTACAGGAGCTCACATGATCTACGATGTTAGTTTAAACTAACTTGCATTTAAAATCAACATGAGTAGTTGCTCATATTTTATCATTTAGCATTTTTCGTCATTATCCGAGTGCCACATCCAGCACCATCATAAGAGCGAAGCCCACCGCCGCACCGATGGTTCCTATATTGGTATGCTCGCCCGCCTGAGACTCAGGTATCAGCTCCTCTATGACCACATAGAGCATGGCTCCCGCCGCAAATGCAAGGAAATACGGAAGAAGTGGTGTGACCTGGACAGCCAGCAGTGCCGTGAGGAAACCTCCGACCGGCTCCACAGCTCCGGACAGCGTTCCATACAGAAATGCCTTCTTCTTGCTCATGCCCTCGCCAACAAGCGGCATGGACACAATTGCACCTTCCGGGAAGTTCTGTATAGCGATTCCTATGGAAAGTGCAAATGCACCTGTGATGGACACGCCCATATTGCCCATGGCTGCGCCGGCGTACACAACGCCCACTGCCATGCCCTCGGGGATATTGTGGAGCGTGACTGCAAATATCATCATGGTCGTCTTCTGAAGCTTTGACCTGACGCCCTCCGGTTTGTCACTTTCCAGATGAAGGTGAGGTATCACCGTGTCAAGAACAAGCAGGAATATGATTCCAAGAGCAAATCCGATAAGTGCCGGCAGCCACGCTATCCTTCCCTGTGCCTCCGCCATGTCTATGGACGGAATGAGCAGTGACCATATGGACGCCGCGATCATGACCCCCGCCGCAAACCCGAGCAGAGCCTTCTCCACAAGCGGGGATATCTTATCTTTCATAAAGAAAACCATGGCCGCTCCCAGTGTTGTTCCGGCAAATGGTATAAATAATGTTATGAACTCTGACATTTCATCACCTCTTTATAATATGTATTCTGTCTATACTATATTCGTATAACCTCTTCATTAGTTCATTTTTTTTAAATTGCGACTACAATTTAATTGAACAGGCGTACTTTGTCAACACAAGTTTTTGCATATGATAGAAGTTATCAATACCGGGCCAAAATGCTTCGCATTTCGACAATTTAAGTGCTATAATATCTGAGGTTATGCTATAATAGGCATGGTTGTACCAGCTTGGATATATTTGTATGCAAATGGAGATAAATATGAAGAGAACAGAACGAATGATCTGAGTATTTTTTATTTGACATAATTATTTATAGAAAGCATAATAAGTGATACATTTAGTCGTACGGATCATAAGTCCGTACAAATACAATAAAAGACACATTCCAAGGGGAAAAGTATGAAAGAGAATTTACAATTTACAGCTTTATTGGATATTTTAAGCAGGCAGGATCTTATAACTGAATATTCGGAGGATTGCAAAGACATCACTCCTTCCCATATAACCATCAATTCCAAGGATGTGGTCCCAGGTACATTCTTCGTGTGCAAGGGTGCCTCATTTAAGGAGGATTACCTGAAATCAGCCATCGCACAGGGCGCCATCGTATATTTGTCACAGCAAAAGTACGACGACGTGGACATTCCTTATATTATTGTAAATGATATAAGAAAGGCCATGGCTCTTGCTGCCAGATGGTTCTTCGGCAATCCAGGCGATAACATGACCAAGGTCGGAATCACCGGAACAAAGGGAAAGACCACAGTTACATTTGTCATGAAGGATATACTGGACAAATACACCGACAACAGATGCTCAGCATTCTCAACCCATGAGATTGATGTTGGAACAAAGGTTTTTGAGACCACTCTCACCACACCTGAGCCTATTGAACTCCAGACATACTTCGACATGGCTGTAGATGAAGGCTGTACACACTGTATAATGGAAGTTTCTTCCCAGGCCATGAAGATGAACCGTATCTACGGAGAGCACTACAAGGTCGGAGTATTTACCAATATCGACTACGATCACATCAGCCCGACAGAGCACGCCTCCATGGAGGACTATCTCGGATGCAAGGTATCCTTCCTGAAGCAGTGCGACAACGTTGTGCTGTACAGTGACACAAGATATTTTGAGACAATATATAATGAAGTAAGAGACAAGCACGTTGTTGTATACGGAAGCAAGGAATCAATTGAAAAGCTCATGTCAAGGGATGACGATTTCTTTGAAAAGGATACTGACTTCGCCAGCATCCACAATGAAGATCTCACAGACCATAACAGCTACTTTGAGCTTATATACGGAGGAGAGAACAGAGCATACAACACCAACCTGATCGGTGATTACAATGTTGAAAATATTGTTGCCGCCATCATCTCATCTCTTCTCATCGGCATTCCAAATGATCAGATCAGAAGCAGCATCAGAGATGTATATGTTCCGGGAAGACTACAGGTATATCACTGGAAGGATCGCACATTTATGATCGACTACGCACACAACTATATAAGCATGTACAGACTGTATGAGATGGTTAAAAAGACCATGAAGCCAAAGTCTATAACCGTTGTATTCGGCTGTGGCGGTGAGCGTTACAAGAAGCGCCGTGAGGATATGGGAAGACTTGCTGAGCAGTATGCCGACAAGGTTGTTCTCACCATGGAGGATCCGGGCTTTGAGTCCTGTGAGGAGATCTGCAAGGAGATCAAGCAGTACATCACAAAGCCTTGCTATATAATCGTTGACAGGGAGCAGGCTCTCACAAGAGCCCTCGACGAGGCTCAGCCTGGCGAGCTTGTCATCACGACTGGAAAGGGTATCGAGAGCACCCAGAGGATCAATGGAACTTTTGTGCAGTGTCACTCTGATGCGCAGGTTATCGAGCATTGGCTGACGGAGCATCCGGAGAAGTAAGGGACGGACGGTAATCAGTCCTTCATCTGTATTCAGTTCATGAAAAAAGAGATGTATGTTGTGTATGTGCTATCACGTTCGACTGCTGTCGCTTCAGAATTTTCCATTTGCACTCGCTTACGACCGCGATAAGGGCGTTGCGGTCTTCAGCTCGGCAGGAAAATCCTGAAGCTCGGCAGTCTTCACTACCGATAGCCCATACACAACATACATCTCTTTTATTATAGTTTTTGAAGCAGATGAATGGCTGATTACCTGTGTTTTGACTGAACATTATATATGCAATGGATAAACCACAGGTTTATTGCCTTTCTTGCGGCTCAGCTTATAATGAATAGTAGAAACGGGGCGAAAGCTCTGTTATGCAGGTGACAGGAGTTGCCTATCAGACTGACGTAAACTTAATAGTCGTATCAGGCTGTAGAGTGATGATGCGTGTGATGTTCCGGGAAACAGTGCATGGCTGAGCTTCATAAGGGTTGTTTGTTTACCAAAACCCGGATAGGCAGAGATGCCGAAAGAAAACATTCAGGGAGTTCTACTAAGTAGAACTCCTTTTTTATCTGTTATCTTCCACCACTTTCTCCCTCATCTTCGGATCGAATTTTCCATTTCGGATCATTGCTATCTCCCGTTTGAACGGCTCATAGCTTTTCTTGCTGTTTTCCGGGTCTTTGATGTATGGGGATTCCAGGATCTTTGGGACTTCCATGAAATCCGGATGGTTCATGATGTACATGAGTGGCTCAAAGCCGATCTTGCCAAACCCCAAGTTCTCGTGTCTGTCTTTAGCCGCTCCCGGTTCGTTCTTGCTGTCGTTCATATGGAACACGGCTATCTGATCTTTGCCGATGAGTCTGTCGAACTTCTCCACGACTCCATCGAAATCATGTATGATGTCGTAGCCCGCATCGCTGGTGTGACAAGTGTCAAAGCACACACGAAGCTTGTCATTATGATTCACTCCATCATAGATTCGCGCAAGCTCCTCAAAGTTTCTTCCAATCTCACTGCCCTTTCCCGCCATGGTCTCCAGAGCTATGTGACATGCGGTGTCCGCGGTCAGGACTTCATTCAGGCCCTTTACTATGCTTGCAATTCCCTTGTCCACGCCCTCTCCTACATGTGAGCCCGAATGAAGGACTATGGTCTGTGATCCCATCGCTGTCGCCCTGTCAATCTCCTTTGCAAGAAATTCCACTGCGATCTCATAGATTGCAGGATTCACAGTATTTGCAAGGTTGATTATATACGGCGCATGGACCACGAACTCCTCTATGCCGTTCTGAACCATGAGTTCATGTGCCTCCTGTATCCTAAGCTCCGATATATCTTTGCGTCTCGTATTCTGTGGTGCGCCTGTGTAGAGCATAAATGTATTTGCGCCAAATGCCACAGCATCCTTCACTGAGCCTAGCATCATCTCCTTGCCCGACATACCCACATGACATCCTAATTTCAACATAATTTATCTCCATTCATTCTAAACTGGTTTCAGTTTACTATATCCTCGCCGACTGCACAATACGCTGCCGCTGCAATCAATAAATAGCTTTTTCTAATTTTACCATATATTATGTAGACTGTTCGCAAATCATTTGGTAAACTAAATACCAGAAACCAATTTATATTATACACTTGGGAGAAAACCGCTATGCAATTAAAAAATGTACTAATCGTCGTAAATGACATTGAACGATCAAAAAAATTTTACAAAGATATCTTCGGGCTTGAGGTTATCTTGGACAACGAGGGAAATGTGATCCTGACGGGAGGGCTGGTCCTTCAGGATGCAACTATTTGGGCTGAATTCATTGAAAATCTTGTAATTCCACATAACAATGCTTCGGAGTTATATTTTGAAGAAAATAATATCGAGGAGTTTGCACAAAAACTTGATGAGTCGCCATACGACATTGAATATGTCAATCGTCTCATGACTCATTCATGGGGACAAAAAGTCATCAGATTCTATGATCCTGACGGCAATCTTATCGAGGTTGGAACGCCATAATTTTTCCTATATCCATTCCCTCTATTTCATGTTACAATTAATGACATATTACCCAATTGGAGGACAAATTTTTATGAGTAACACAGGAAGAACCTGTAAGGTTCACTACACAGGAACATTCAACGACGGAACAAAGTTCGATTCTTCATATGACAGAGGCGAGCCTATCGAGTTCGTTTGCGGTGCAGGACAGATGATTCCGGGATTTGATCAGGCAGTTGAGGGCATGAACGTTGGCGATATCATCGATGTACATCTTCGTCCTGAGGACGCATACGGAATGCCTGACCCGGAGGCCATCATCAAGGCTCCTCTTGCAGATATGCCTGGCGCTGAGAATCTTGAGGTCGGCAATCAGGTATACCTTGCCAATTCCATGGGACAGCAGTTCCTTGTAAAGGTCATTGAAAAAGATGACGAATCCATCACATTTGATGCAAACCATGAGATGGCCGGCAAAGAGCTCAACTTCAAGATAGAGCTTGTGTCAGTGGACTAATAGTAACGATACTTATGTTAGAAGGAACCTTTTCACACTTGACGTCAGTTCCGACGGTCTGTCCCACCCAATTGGACGGACAGTGTGATCCGATTATATAAGGAGGCGGGAATCGTGAACATTTACATAGACGAATCAGGTTCTATCAATAAATATGCCACAAACGATCAGTATTTCGTGGTGTCTATGATCCATGTCCTCGATCCCGTCGCCCTTGAGCGTGCTTACAAGAGATTTATTTCTTCCAACTATGAGATGCTTCTTGATCTGGACAGTGATAAGGTCGATGACATGACCGGCAAGATCACCAAGCACGGCGGGAGAATGTTCCGGGACGGCAAATTCCGTGAACTAAAAGGTGCACAGTTTGACAGAGACATGAAGCACATATTTGTGGATTACTTCTCCAGGAAGCATCACTTTGACGTGTACTATATCATGATGAAGAATGAAAATCTGCCGAACCGATTCTTCGACAACATCTCCAGGACATTCAACTTCTCCATCAAATCTGCCCTGCTCTACTTCATACAGAATGGATATCTTCCTGACGAGGACTGCTTTCTGCAGCTTGACGAGAGGAATGAGCGGGTAGAGAACAAATCATTCCTTGAAAATTATCTGAACACTGAGCTTTCACTGTCAGGTCAGGTCGCAGGTAATTTCTCAGTGAGCTACTTTGACTCGGCCTGCAACAAATTTGTGCAGATAGCGGATGTATTTTCTAATCTGTTCTATTCTCACTTGCAGACCGGACACTATACTGATGAGCTGGAGCTTATGAGGGAACTGGGGATACTTAAAGGAGTCTATGAATTGACATAAATTAATTGTCAAATTTTCTGTTCTTACAATATATTGATTTTTTCCAGTATAAATTGTTTTCTCATTATGTATATTGTTTTTTCATTGTGCATATGATATAATTACCACAGAAATTAAAGAAGATATTTCTATCAGCTCTATACACTAAGCTGACGAAAACCCCAGAGGTTGCACCCTCTGGGGTTTTCTCCGTCTTTTGGGCAAGGCGACGTATTCCCTGGGCTGATCACCACACTACTTATCTCTATCCAGCCACTTGCAAATATAGTAAGCCACTATACCTGCCACAATAGAAATAACCAAAGAAGATATGATATCTATCATGCTCTATCCCCCTTTCTGTGCCCATCTAGGGGTGGCAACTACAACAGTATATCATATCTCAATATATGTTTCGACATACTAAACCATAATTATTGAAATTAGGGCTAAAAGTCCGTGCATACACGGACTTTGGATCGTTGTTCACATAATCAAAAAGGGATTGAACCTTGCGACCCATATCGCGGTTTCAATCCCTTTTTTGAAATATTTAAAATACCAATTGCCTCCGAGCGATGCTCACACAGAACACTTACATAGATAAACGCACTATCGAAGGACTTACTGTTGGTACTTATATATTATCACATTTTGTCTCATAAAACAATGAGTCTGCGTTAAATTCATAAATTTTTTTGAGACATTTCCAAAACGCAATTACTCTTTTGTCTGCTCTCTTCTGCTCCGTCCATGTCCAAACGCCAGATAGCCTATGAAAAGAACAAACAATGCTGCAACTCCCATCCAGATACACAGCAGTTTTGGTCCCTTCGGGGCAAATGTATCATAGTATCCCTTGAAATAGATTACCACAATTATAAGTGGCAGCACGTATGACATGTATTTTCTTAGGTACTGCGGAAACGGCTTACCGATACCGTTGTCTGCCTCAGCGACAAAGTTTTCAAATCCCCATCCATTCTTTCTTGTACAGAACAGGACAAAAAGTAATGATCCGAGTGGGAGGATATTTCCCGATACGAGAAAATCTTCCAGATCCATGATATTTGTACCCGCTCCCATCGGAGTGATTCCTGAAAGCACATTGAATCCAAGCACAGCCGGCAGGGAGAGCACTGATATCCCGATCAGATTTATAATAAGTGACTTCTTTCTCTTCCATCCAAACATATCTATACTTATCGATATGATATTCTCAAACACCGCGATAACCGTGGAAAGCGCCGCAAATGACATGAATATGAAGAACAGAATTCCCCACACTCTTCCTCCCGGCATGTGGTTGAACACATTCGGCAGGGTCATAAACAGAAGTGATGGTCCCTTGTCCGGGCTGATCCCGTACGCAAAGCATGCTGGCAATATGATGACTCCGGCCATGAGTGCCACAAATGTATCAAGGTACATAACACTCTTCGCCTCGCCAGACAATTTTCTCTCCTTGCCTATATAACTTCCAAATATCTCCATGGATCCCATACCTACACTGAGTGTAAAGAACGCCTGGGTCATGGCGTCAAATAGTACATTGCCCCAGCCTCTGGCATTTGCACGCTCGATACTTGGAACAAGATAGAACTTAAGTCCTTCTTCGTTGCCCGAGAGCATGAGTGAGTTCACCGCCATGACTATCATCAGAACGATGAGTGCCAGCATCATTACCTTTGTCACCCTCTCCACTCCGTTCTGAAGTCCCAGTGAACATATACCTATACAGCACACGATGACCGCAAGTGTGATCGCGACCATAAGTCCCGGTGATGCAAGCATCCCTGTAAATTTGTCTTCTATTGCTTCTACCGACCCACCATGAAGCCGTCCTGATCCCATGACGTACACATAGTATACCATCCAGCCCGCTACCATAGTATAGAACATCATCAGCAGATAGTTGCCGGCATAGGCATACCAGCTGAATTTATGCCAGTTGCCGCCCTTCGGCGCAAGCTCCTTAAGCGCTGAACCAACGCTCTTGCCACTCCCTCTGCCTATCGCAAACTCACAGGTAAGGATAGGATATCCCAGAAGCAGCAGACACAGCAGATATATCACGATAAATATCGCTCCGCCATTCTGCCCGCATATATACGGGAACTTCCATACATTTCCAAGGCCAATAGCACATCCCGCCGATACGAGGATGAACCCCAGTCTGGAGGCGAACTTTTCTCTGTCGCCGTTGTTACTTTCTTTACTCATACAATCTTCTTTTGCAGATGTCTGTAAAAATGGCACCTGCCTCCTTCTATTATATATTATCAGGATTATCAGGCTGGCACTATGTGTCGATTTTCAAAACCTGATACGCCCTTTGTCTGTGTCAAACATCTACTTCAAGCCATTACATTATGTATTTTCCATCTCTGCTGACACATACCCTGTGATTGTAACATACATTACAGCATTTGTGTGTTTAAACTTTTACAGTATAAAGCAAATTTTTTTCCGTATTTGAGCCAGATAAAATACAGGTATTTTTATGTTTGCTGCGCGTTTTCAACGAGTATATTTTCCTGCAAAATAAATCTATTAATTTACATATAAAGGATTACATTTTTCCATATTATATTTTATTATAATGAGTAGAATGTTCTTAATACTAATAAGACCGTTCTCCGTATTTTGAGGCAGATTTCTGTGTGGGTTTGCAGTACCTTATACCTTAAACCACCAGCGCATAGCTGCAAGTGCGCTGCTCATATTATGGAGGAACGAATAGTAACGCATGCGCCGCGCGAAGTGCATTTATATGCGCATGCTGCATTTTTATAAGGAGGACATTTATTATGGCTACATGGCTTAAAGACGCAATTTTTTATGAGATATACCCACAGAGTTTTTATGATACCAACGGCGACGGAATCGGTGATTTCAACGGAATCACTGCAAAGCTTGACTATATCAAGTCTCTTGGATGCAACGCTATCTGGATGAATCCTTGCTTTGATTCACCATTTTCCGATGCAGGCTACGATGTAAGGGATTACAAGAAGGTTGCCGAAAGATACGGAACAATGGAGGACATAGAGAACCTCTTCGCTGAGGCTCACAAGAGGGACATGCACATTCTCCTCGACCTGGTTCCAGGCCACACATCTGAGGAGCATGCATGGTTTACCGAGAGCAAAAAAGCTGAGCAAAATGAATACTCAGATAGATATATGTGGACTGACGGATGGCTCTGTGGCGGTGCAGGTCTCAACTACATCGCAGGAGAATCACCAAGAAACGGTGCCTACATCGTCAACTTCTTCAAGTGCCAGCCGGCTCTCAACTATGGAGTGCTTAATCCAACAGAAAAGTGGCACAAGAGCATGTACGATCCTGCATGTATCGCAACCAGGGAGGCTATGAAGGACGTATGCCGCTTCTGGCTCGACAAGGGCTGTGACGGCTTCCGTGTAGATATGGCAGATTCACTTGTAAAGCATGATGATGCGAACAAGAGCGGAACAGTTGCCGTATGGCAGGACATTCTCGGCGATATACACGCTGAGTACCCTGAGTCAGCATTTGTATCTGAGTGGGGAAAGGCTGAACAGTCAATCAAGGCCGGCTTCGATATGGATTTCTATCTCGACTGGATGGGCAACGGATATAACTCTCTGGTAAGAGATTACGAAGCTCACCTGAATGCATTTGCATCTCTTCCTGAGTCTCTTGACGACAGCATGGAGAACAACAGCTTCTTCAAGGCTGACAGCAAGGGAACCTGCGACCACTTCATTGATGAATACATGGGAAGATACGAGCAGATAAAGGACAAGGGTGCTATAGCCCTCATCACAGGAAATCACGACACTACACGTATCAGCTACGGACTCTCTGAGGATGAGTTAAAGCTTGCCTACGCATTCTTCCTGACAATGCCCGGCAATCCATTCATCTACTACGGCGATGAGATCGCCATGAGCTTCAGAAGCATGGCAAGCAAGGAGGGGGGATTCACCAGAACCGGCTCAAGAACTCCTATGCAGTGGACAAGCGGTGACAACATGGGCTTCTCATCAGCGCCTGCCGACAAGCTCTATCTGCCGGTTGATCCTGCAGAAAATGCCGCAAATGTTGAGGCTTCCGAGGCAGATCAGAACTCACTGCTCAATACAGTGAAGACCCTCACTTCTCTCAGACATTCACAGGCCGATCTGCTGGACAAGAGCAACCTTGAGATCATCAGCAGAAAGCCACTGGTATACAAGAGAGGGAATCTACTCCTTGCAGTGAACCCTAAGAATACGGACACCCAGTCAAGAAAGCTTGCTGAGCTGACAGGTGACGCAAAGGTTATCTATTCTATAGCAATAAACGGCACACAGCCAGGTATCGCTGACGGAGTTATCACTCTTCCGGCACAGAGCTTTGTTGTGATAAGCTGCTAATTTGAAGCAATATATAACAACTCAATAATCATATAAAAAGGTCATCACATAATATGGCAATCATCCATACGGATTTAATTCCAAATGTGGATTGCACATATTATGTGATGGCCTCTTTTTATCTTCTTCCCTGTGGTCATCTCCCCAAACTTGTGGTAATATTTAATGGATTATATGCTCATGTGCCACGACAGAATAAATGCACATGACATACCGGATTATAAAGGAGAACAATATTATGAACATGCAGGAAGCTACAAGCATCATGAAGGCTGACAGCTACAAAATGGCTGCACTTTCAGAAGATACAAGAAACAATATACTAGTACATGTAAAGGACGCACTCATCGCACATAAGGATGAGATATTTGCGGCAAATGCAAAGGACATGGCTGCTGCCGAGGAGAACGGGATCGCAGCATCAGTCAAGAAGAGACTGAAGTTCGACGAGCACAAGCTCGCTGACGTGACAAATGGAATCGATGAGCTCATAAAGCTCCCTGACCCGGTTGGACAGATCCAGCTCAAGAGAGAGCTTGACGAGGGGCTGGTCCTTCAGAGAGTCTCCTGCCCTATCGGTGTCATCGGAATCATATTCGAGGCAAGACCGGATGCGCTGGTCCAGATATCATCATTGTGCATCAAGAGCGGCAACTGCGCAGTACTCAAGGGTGGCAAGGAAACTGCCAACACCAACAAGGCTCTCTTCGATGTGATCTACGGCACAGCCGTTGCAAACGGAGCACCAGAGGGCTGCATGCTCCAGGCAAGCCAGCACAACGAGATCGATGAGCTTCTGTCATGCAACAAGTCCGTTGACCTGCTCATACCTAGAGGCTCAAATGCATTTGTGCAGTATATAATGAACAACACCAAGATCCCTGTCATGGGACACGCAGACGGAATCTGCCACACATACATAGACAAGGATGCGGATATTGAAAAGGCAATCCCTATCATCATAGACGCCAAGACACAGTACACCGCCGCCTGCAATGCAACGGAGACACTTCTCGTCCACAGAGATGTGGCAAAAGAAATGCTTCCGGTCATGGCAAAAGCACTTAAGAAACACGGTGTAAAGCTCCGCGGAACCGCCGAGGCAGCGGAGATCATCAATCAGGCTGAACGCAATATGAGCAGCCCGAACGGTATTGAGATCATAGGAGACGATGATTTCAATACCGAGTATCTTGACCTGGTGCTCTCAGTCAAGATCGTGAACGATGTGCAGGAGGCGATCTCACACATCAACCACTTTGGTTCACATCACACTGACTGTATCGTGACTGAGAATAACGAGACCGCCGCCCTCTTCATGCAGCTTGTCGATTCGGCCGGAGTATACCAGAACTGCTCCACAAGATTTGCCGATGGATTCAGATACGGATTTGGCGCAGAGGTCGGAATCAGCACAAGCAAGATCCATGCAAGAGGCCCTGTAGGACTTGAGGGACTTGTAACCTACAAATACAAGCTTTACGGACATGGACAGATAGTTGATGACTACGCAACCGGAAAGAAGCAGTTCCATTTCAAAGACCTGTAGAATAATAAACGATCATCAGCGGGGACTCTCTCATGTACATCAGTCCTCGCTGATGCATTTACTATATAAATAGGAATTACATAAAAATGAAAACAATACTGAAAATATTCAAAAACGACCTGATCGGTATCAAAAAAAGTATACTCACAATAGTTCTCGCCGTTGGACTGTGCATACTGCCTGCGCTGTATGCATGGTTCAACATATTTGCAAACTGGGATCCATATGCCAATACCGGCAATATCAATATCGCCGTCGTCAACCTGGACAAGGGCTACACAGATGCGGACGGCAACGAGATGAACATGGGCCAGTCAGTGGTCGATAAGCTGAAAAGCCAGACCAGTATCGGCTGGGTATTTCCGGAATCTGAAAAGTCCGCCATCGGCGGTGTGAAATCAGGCACCTACTATGCCGCCGTCGTCATTGATGAGGATTTCTCCTACAACATGTTCAATGCCCTGACGGACAACTTCGTAAATCCAAGCTTCACCTACTATGAAAATGAGAAGAAAAATGCCGTGGCACCTAAGATAACCGACACTGCAGTCTCAACGCTCAAGACAAGCATCAACGAAACCTACGTCAAGGCGATATCACAGAAGCTTATCACTGCCATTGACGACTCCGACACAGATCTGTCGAAGGATCTCAAGGGAACGGATTTCATCACAGCACTCAAGACCGTCGATGACAATCTCGCCGGATACCAGAAAACCATAGATTCCATAATCAAGGCAAATAACAAACTCAAGACCAGCACAAAGCTCAAGGACGCAACTGACAAGAGCAGCAAGCTTCTGTCCGATGCGGGTTCCGCCATTGATTCAAGCATGTCTGATATAGACTCAGTGGGCTCAACCTACTACACTGTCAGGAATTCTCTTCAGGATCAGATTGACAGCATCGCGCAGGACATACAGAATCTGAAAAGCTCTGCAAAGCTTATCCATATGAAGGATGATGCAGAGAACATATCTGCCGATCTTGAGAATATCAAGGCAGATGCAGACAAACTTCAGCAAAAGATCGATGCAGTCGACGAATATATCAAATCTCTTGACATAAGCAACACGAATGAGGTTTCAGATGCACTCAACAAGCTTGACAAGCTAAAAACAGAGGTTAAGAAGATTTCCTCTCTCACCGCCGACACCATCGATAGTCTGGATATATCTGCGATCACAAATGCAGAAAATGCCGTATCAGATAAGCTCGACCAGATCATCGACTCTGTCTCAGACATAGATGACACATTTACCAGCCAGGTCATTCCTGACATGGACAACATTATCCTGAACATCAAAAATGCACTGAAAAACGCTCAGGATCTGTTAAATACCCTGAATTCTACCATCAGCAGTGCAAGCTCTGTATTTGACAATTATAAGGTGACTATTGCATCAATGAACACCAGTCTCACAGACCTCTCCGATCTCATAAGTGGTATACGTGACAAGATCCAGACCGCCACAGACGAGATCAACAAGGCCGCCGACAGCGAGGTGACCGACATGATCATAGCCTTCCTCAACGGAGACTCAGAGGCGCTGGCGTCATTCCTGTCAAAGCCTGTTGCTGTCGAGGAACATTACTACTACAGCATTGCCAACTACGGCTCGTCCATGGCACCATTTTACTCAGTGCTTGCCATCTGGGTCGGAATGACAATTCTCGTCTCCCTCATGAAGGTGCATGTGAAGGATGCGGACTATCTGAAGGATGCCAGACCACACCAGTTGTTCTTTGGAAGATACCTTATTTTCTTCCTGCTGTCTCAGCTTCAGGTTCTGGTCATAGTGCTTGGAGATCTGTTCCTGCTGAAGATACAGTGTCTGCACCCATTTGCATTCTGGGCAACTGCGGCACTCGCAGGGCTGACATTTTCAATATTGATATATTCACTCACCATATCATTTGGCGACATAGGCAAGGCCCTCGCTGTTGTGATCATGGTGCTGCAGATAGCGGGGAGCGGTGGAACCTACCCTATAGAGGCTCTTCCGAACTTCTTCAGACAGGTGTACATATTCTTCCCATTCCCATATGCGATAAATGCAATGCGTGAATGTATTGGCGGAATGTATCACGCAGACCTGTTCAAATATCTGCTTGAATTGTCAATTTTCATTGTGGTTGCACTGGTCATAGGACTTATAATCAGAAAACCATTTATCCATATCATGCACTTCATCGAGAAACGTATGGAAGATACGGATATGATGTAATGCAAATAAGGAGGAACACCCATGAACGAAGATACAAATTCAAATACAACCAGCACCGAGCCATCTGACATAAAGTCCCGGGTGCTTGCATTCAGAGACAATGCCCATGCAGCAAATGTAAAAAAGCTGAAGGCGGGTATTAAGTGTATATTCACTGTTCCCGCATGCTTCCTTATCCTGCTCTTTCTGACCGGCAGCTCCAAGATCATATTTCTTGTTCTGTGGATCGCCAGCCTGTTCATAATCGCGGCGTATCTGATACATGTGGAATACTCGGATTACAAGGTACAGGAGATGGTTAACTCGCTTCAGGATACGGAAGATAATATTGACGGTCTCATCGACATCAACAGCATATATACAAAAGTCGCTGCACCGAAGAAGAAGCTGGACGACATAATAACAAATGTAAAAACAGACATTCAGACACAGATCACCGCCGTGCAGGACAAGGTGGCTGAGATGGCTGAGGCTGTGCAGAATGATCAGAGTGTGTCTGTGCAGTCTGATGAGCAAAACGAGACAGTTCAGACAGATGAACATGGCGACTCGGTTCAGACGGATGAACATGGCGACTCGGTTCAGACGGATGAACATGGCGACTCGGTTCAGACGGATGAACAGGATGAAGCCACAGAAAACACAGAAGCTGACAAGGAGGAATTATCATGAAAAACATTTGGCGTGTATACATATCTGATCTGCGCAGGATCACCACAAATGTTGTCGCACTGTCCATAGTCATGGGTCTGTGCATAATTCCTTCCCTGTATGCGTGGTTCAACATCCTGTCAAACTGGGATCCGTATGGAGAGTCCGCCACCTCACTCATGAAGATCTCCGTCTACTCTGAGGATGAGGGAATCGAGATGAGCGGAATAAATCTGACCATCGGAGACATGGTGATCGAAAGTCTTGAAAACAACAACACTATCGACTGGACATTTGCCGATAATAAAGATGAGGCACTTGAACTCATCGCCAGCGGGGAATGTTATGCCGGAATAATCATACCAAAGGACTTCACGGCGAACATGCTCAGCATACTAAATGGCAACATCGTCAATCCCAATATCGAATACTACGAGAACAGCAAGAAGAACGCCATTGCCACCAAGATAACCGGCAAGGTCAAGACGACCGTCCAAAACGAGATAAACACAAAGATCATAAGCACGCTGACCGAGGTATTTGCAAATGCCGGAGATTTCATTTCCGGAAATAACATAGACGGTTCAGACCTCGTTGCCGGTCTTGAGAGCAAACTGGAACAGATCTCATCCACGCTGGACAATTACGTCTATATGCTGAATACATTTTCACTGCTCACAGAGTCTGCATCAGATGCCATCGATACCACTCAGCTTCTGTTTCCAAGCATAGACAGCATGGCACAGAGCGGCTCAAGCAGTCTTGGAAATCTGAGTGACAGCGCAGGCATAAGCAGCGACGTTGCAGACACCTCGATATCACTGCTGAACACAGGTCTCGACATGATCTCTGACAGGCTTACAGAGCTTGGTAAAACCGTGGACAGCCTCTCAAGAACCCACGATATCGGATCAGTGTCAATCGAAACTGACCTCAATGGTTCCCTTGGCACCAATGTTCTGGACACAATAAACCGATTGATCGAAGCCCAGTCACCTATAGTATCGGATGCCAAACTTCAGTTTGAAAATCTGAACGAAGACTTAGCAAAGCTTGTATCCGACACAAGCCTGTCGGACGAAGAATTTGCATCACTGAAAAAAGCGGTATCGTCCGACATAAAGAAGTGTACAAATGACATTGCTTCAGTGAAGGATCTCATAAATAACGAACTTTCGCCTGAACTGAAATCTTCGTTAGAGAATATCCAGTCATCTCTGGCGCAGGCACAGACCGTGCTGGCAAATGTTCCGGGAAACTTCAACGATATCAGCAAGTCCCTGACCGAGTATCAGGACATTCTGAAGGACGGAACCTCAGACATCGCGGGAACGATCAAATGTCTGAAGGATCTCAAAGAAAGCATAGACAAGATCAAGGCCGACATACAGACGATCACGTCTAACAGCAGCTACCAGGATTTCATAAATGCCATCAAGGACAATCCACAGGTGATAGTGAATTTCATCTCATCACCGGTACAGATAAACACAGTTGCTGTATACGAGATATCCAACTACGGATCAGCCATGGCACCATTCTACACGGTCCTGGCACTGTGGGTCGGTGCTCTCATACTTGTGGCACTCATACACGTTAAGGTCAAGGACAATGAAGAGCTTGAGGGCGTGAAGCCTTACCAGAAGTTCTTCGGAAGATATCTTAACTTCTTCGTCATCGGACAGGTCCAGACAATCATAACCGTTATGGGCGATCTGTTCTACGTGGGAATACAGTGCAAACATCCGATAGCATTTGCACTTGCTGCCATGATGACGAGCTTTGTATTTACATTCCTGATCTACTCTCTCACCGTGGCATTTGGCAATATCGGTGAGGCCATCGCAGTTGTCATCATGGTCATACAGGTTGCCGGAGCAGGCGGTACTTTCCCGGTGGAAGTGCTCCCATCAGTGTACCAGTACCTTTACAAATTCATGCCGTTCTCATACTGCATGAACGCCCTCAGGGAATGTGTCGCCGGAATGTATCAACACACCTACGGCAAATGTCTTGCCACCCTGCTGATATATGTTGCGATCTCAGCGGTCATCGGACTACTGCTCGCAAAGCCTTGCGCAAAGCTTCTTGACAAGCTGGAGCACAGCAAGGAGAAATCCGGATTATTTATATAGTTAACGACTCAGGTAATTACTGTTTTTGACTGTTGCAATTTACGCCCATCTGCACTGTGTAATTTCACTGACAGGACTGTATCCGTATGAAGCTGTGGTTGTGAGGATATAATATGTGATTGACAGCGTTATTTAACTCCACATTCGGGTGATATGTCACCTCCCTAGGATTTTCTTATTTTGAGATAATTTGCTCGTCATTAGCACAAAAATATCTCTAAAATGATTATTTGCATGAAAAAAGGATAAAATTCCCTTGCTTTGTCCCAAATATCACTTTTCAGGACATTTGGCGAGAATTTTATCCTTTTTACACATGTAATCATGCTAAAAGTTATAATATTTCTTACTTGAAAAGATTGTCGTTCTCAAAATAGTCAATCTTCATAGCACGGCGCACATCTGCAAGCGTCTCTGCTGCCTTTGCTCTGGCAACCTCACTGCCACTCTTTAAGATGTCGTATACATCCTGTGGTCTCTTCTCCCACATCTGACGGCGCTCTCTGATAGGCGCAAGCTCAGCCTGAAGAACATTGTTCAGGAACTTCTTGACCTTTACATCACCGAGGCCACCTCTGGTGTAGTGCTCCTTGAGCTCATCCATACCACTGTAGTCTGGAAGGAACTCCTCAAAGTACTCTGGCTTGCTGAATGCATCAAGATATGTAAATACTGAATTGCCCTCGATCTGACCAGGATCCTCTACACGGATGTGGTTTGGATCTGTGTACATGGACATAACCTTCTTCTTGATATCTGCAGGATCCTCTGACAGGTAGATACAGTTTCCAAGTGACTTACTCATCTTGGCCTTACCATCTGTACCTGGAAGTCTGAGACATGCCTCATTGTCAGGAAGAACGATCTTTGGATCAACAAGTGTCTCACCGTATACCGAATTGAACTTGTGAACGATCTCCTTACACTGCTCGATCATAGGCATCTGATCCTCTCCAACAGGAACCTCTGTGGCCTTGAATGCTGTGATATCTGCAGCCTGGCTGATAGGATAACAGAAGAATCCAACAGGGATACTTGCCTCGAAGTTTCTCATCTTGATCTCTGCCTTAACGGTAGGATTTCTCTGGACTCTTGCCACTGTTACAAGGTTCATATAGTAGAATGTGAGCTCTGTGAGCTCTGGTACCATTGACTGGATGAATATAGTAGACTTCTCAGGATCTATGCCACAGGCAAGATAATCCAAAGCAACCTGCATAATGTTCTGTCTGACCTTCTCAGGATGCTCTGCGTTGTCTGTAAGCGCCTGCGCATCAGCCACCATGATGTAAATCTCATCATACTTTCCTGAATTCTGAAGATCGACTCTTCTCTTAAGTGATCCTACATAATGTCCCACATGAAGACGGCCCGTAGGACGGTCGCCTGTTAATATTACCTGTTTCATAACCTTCTCCTTTATATTGTATCTTTTATACCTGTCATTTATATATCTTTTTATAATCAGTCAGCTTATTTTTTACCCACTGCCAGCCTCACCGATTACTCGGCCAGCAGCTTACTCAGCTCATACTGGAAGGAATCGATCTGATTGTTCTGTATATCAATTGCCTCTTTTATATCATAGTCTATAAGTATATCGTTCTTGATAGCTATCATACGATTTGCCTTGTCCTTCTTGAGTACATCAACGGCATACGCACCCATGAGTGAGCCATACATCCTGTCCTTTGCCGTTGGCTGTCCGCCTCTCTGTATATAGCCAAGCACCGATACCCTCGACTCTATACCAGTCTTATCAAGAATCATCTGTGCAAGCTCTGGAGCATCTGTAACACCCTCGGCCACAACCACCAGATAGCTGTTTCTTCCGTCAGCATGCTTTGCCTTTATCGTATCTATGATACTGTCATAGTCACCATCCCATTTTTCAGGAATTATGATGGCATCAGCTGATGTCGCCATGCCTGCCCAGAGCGCTATATAGCCTCTCTTTCGTCCCATGACCTCCACGACGCTGCATCGTCCGTGGGAAACCGATGAATCTCTTATCCTGTCAATGGCCTCCATGGCTGTATTCGCCGCTGTGTCAAATCCCAGCGTATACTCAGAACATGCAACATCTCTGTCTATTGTTCCAGGGATGCAGATGGTATTGATACCCTCATTCTGAAATGCTATGGCTCCACGGAGTGTTCCATCCCCACCGATGGCAACAAGCGCATCTACATCGTGATCTCGCAGATTCTTTGCCGCCTGCTCGCGGTATTTTTTCTGTAGGAATCGCTCGCTTCTGCTGGTGAAAAGTATCGTTCCACCCTGATTGTTTATGTTCCTGACGTCCGCCAGGCCAAGCGGCTGTGTCTCCCAGTCAATAAGTCCCTCGTAACCACGCATCACACCGACTATCTCTATTCCACTGTTGATGGCTGATACAACCACAGCCCTCACAGCTGAATTCATGCCCGGAGCATCTCCTCCGCTGGTCAGAACCGCTATCTTTCGTATGTCACTCATTTGTATGTCCTCTAATTATTTTTATACTGAAGCTCCTGCTTCTTGGCAGTAACCCTTGTATCCTTCTCTACTGAGTTGGTGATAAATGTATTACCACCCACAACAACGTTGTCCTCGATGATAGTCTCTCCTCCAAGGATGGACGCGCCTGAATAGATGGTTACATTGTCACCGATGGTTGGATGCCTCTTGGCTCCCTTGAGTTTCTGACCTCCCTGTGTAGAGAGTCCTCCAAGTGTCACGCCCTGATATATCTTCACATGCTCGCCGATAACAGTCGTCTCGCCGATAACGATTCCAGTACCATGGTCAATAAAGAAATACTTTCCTATGGTGGCCCCCGGATGAATATCTATTCCGGTCACGCTGTGGGCGTGCTCAGTCATGATCCTTGGTATCATCGGCACATCCAGCAGACAAAGCTCATGTGCCATACGGTATACAGATATGGCATACAGTCCAGGGTATGAAAGTATGACCTCATCCTTGCTGCCCGCAGCAGGATCTCCGTCAAATGCCGCCTGGATATCAGTCTCAAGATAGTCTCTTATCTGAGGTATCTTATCCATGAATTCATATGTTATATCCATCGCCTTATCCTCAAGCTCAGCATCTGTGAGCTCAGGAAACTTTTTGCAATACCTGAGAACTATCATGATCTGTTTCTTCAGATGGAATATTACATCCTCTATGATAACAGACATGTTATTCTTCAAGCTGTATATCTTATACAGCTTGTCGCTGTAATAACCCGGATACAGAATCTTCATGAGTTTGTCGATCACATCGATAATGGCTGTCTTATCCGGCTCGTTGCACAGATCCGTCTTGTTGATGGCTCTGTCATCGCCGAAATCATCCAATATCCTCTGCACGATTCCCTCAATTCTCTGTTTATCTGATCTATCCATTACTTATTCAGATCCTTTCTAATAATATCTCCCAATATCACCTGCCCAGCCAAAATCTGCCGCGATGATATCTTCATATTATAATATGTGCTTAAGTCGATAAACACACAGCTATTCTAACAAATTATGCACATTCATTCAATAGTGGGATTATGCGTACAAATTATCCGCAATCCGATTGCAGAGATTACTGCTAAAAACAGTGGTTCAGAGGAATGGAATTTTTCCACTCCTCTTTTTCTCATACCAGACGCAACATCACCATATAACTCACAGTCCCCAGCAGGATACTCAGAAGCGTATTGTGCCTCCATTTGTATGTACCGCCTGTCACCAGAACGCCAACGAGACTTGGTATTCCAGTTGCCACCGGAGCCGCCACCGCCCCCTTCAGACAGTACACTATGAGCACCGCCATGATGGTCGCCGGAAGCACCTTCCCAAGCTTTACCAGCATCTCCGGCATCTGTCTTTTTCCATTAAATATGACAAATGGAAGTGCCCTCAGTGCAAATGTCACAACTGCCGACACCGCAATTCCTATCAATATATATTTCGTATTCATGATATTTTCCTACTTTCTCCTCATATTCCACACCACAAGCACCGCTGACGCTATGATGAGTGACGGCAGAAGGAAATACTGCGGTCCAACTACCAGCAGACACACTGCCGCTATCACAATTCCCGCAATCGCCGGGATATGGCTCTCCGCCTTCTCCCACTGATCGATAAATATGATGACAAACAGCGCCGTCATACAGAAATCAATCCCCGTCATATCAAACGGAATGATCTGCCCCAGGATTCCCCCGGCAACCGCACCGATCATCCAGTAACACCTCGACAAAAAAGCCACCCAGAACATGATGCTCTGTTTCTCCTTACCAGTGTCCGGCAAGGTGCAGTTCACAGCATAAGTCTCATCCGTCATTGTATGTATCATATATAATTTCCGCTTTCCCATGCGGTTGAACTCATCCACAAATGTCAGCGCATAGAAGCTCTGCCTGCTGTTCATCAGAAATGCAGTGAGCGCCATGGTGAGTATGGAGGCTCCGCTTGAAAGCAGTGTCACAAGCACAAACTGGTACGCCCCCGTGTACACCGTCAAACTGACCAGCAATGAATAATACCATTTGAATCCGGCATTCTCCATCATGATCCCATATGCCATGCTGACGAACAAATAGCTGCACATGATTGGGATTGATTTGATGAATGCCTTTCTGAATATATTTCCCACGATTTTTCCTCCAACAAAACAATCGTGGTTATCCTAGTGTTTTTATAGGATAACCACAACTATTCTAACATACTAAATGTTTGATGGGCAATAGCTCAATTTGTAGCTCAAATTCTCCGTTTTGTATACTTTTCTAAAGCTTTCATTAACTCTCTTTCAAGTCCCTTGAATTCCAAGCCGCTCTCATGTATTCTCAGTGACATATATCTTTTATAAAACTGTAATCCTAATAGGGAAATTGACATTTCTTTTGTATATGTTATAATCATAGTCAATCGGAGGCTCCTGCCGTTAAGTGGAATACGAAAAGCGTTAGTTCTACCGAGGTGGAACTACAATTATTGGCTATGTGCATTATGCGCATAGCCTTTTTTATTTATTAGTAAGCCCCTACATCCAAATTTTTCATTTAAAGAGGAATATATGACAAAAAATCGTTTACATCTATATCGAATAGATATGAAATACATACGAGAACTACATAAAGTTTGTGATCATGTACCATCTGTAAGCCCTCAATTAGGCAAAGATAACAGGCACTTTATTGGCATCATTGTTATGATTAATAGTAGAATGTATGCCATTCCGATAACAAGACATGACGGCAAGCCTCAGAAAAGGAAAACACTACATAACAACGCTGGTTATACAAAAGTCATTACCGAAACCGGACGTTTTGTAAGCGGAATAAATTTTATTGATATGATTCCTGTTACAGAAAAACAACTTTTACCAATGGATGATTATTCTATAAGAAAAAATGACTCTCGTTTGGAGAAAAATAGAAAACGAGACTTAAAATTTATATCTGATTATGTAAACGAAGAGGATCACTCTAGAGAAATAGCGAATAAAGCAATAACATTATATAACCAGTATATTAGCAATGAACCTTTCAAAATAAGAAAGTATTGTTTACCTTTTAACGAATTAGAAATAGTGTGTGATAAATACAACAAAGTCACGACCTAATCTGCACTGATATCCCCGGATTCCCGGACAGATACCACTCAGCATCAACGTCGTGACTTTATTTGTATTACATCTTCAATTTATCTAAACCACTTCTCTCTGTCCTCTCACAGCCCCTCTATATATAAACACCGCACACACAGCCGTTATAAGCTCTGCTACCCAAAACGCATTCCACACACCAGCAGGTCCGAAACCACAAAGCCTTGAAAGTATCCATGCAGCCGGGATTATGACAACCACATATCTGAGCAGGGATATGAGCAGGGACGGAGTTCCCTTCCCCAACCCCTCAAGTGCCCCCGATGCAGTTACCGACACAGCCGACACTACAAATCCGGCGCATATGATGCGCAGTGCTGTCCCACCCGCATTTATTGTAGACACATTCTCTGTGAACATACCTATAAGCCTTTCCGGGATGAGTAGGCACACAACTGTTCCAGCCAGCATGATTCCAACATTTAATGCAAGCGTTATGGTGAATATCTTCTTCACCCTGGCATGCTCTCCGGCACCATAGTTATAGCCTATGATAGGACGCATTCCCTGAATGATTCCATTTGCCGGCATATACAGGAATGTCTGAAGTTTGTAGTACACGCCTAGGATCATGACATAAGTTGCCGAATACATGCTGAGTATGGCGTTGAGTGCGCTTGTGAGCAGAGAAGGCAGTGCCATATTGAGTATAGCAGGTATGCCTATGGCATACAGCTTCTTCACCATCAGACCGCCCTCATGCAAATGCCTTATGCCGAACTTCACATTTATCGGTCTTCCAAAGTACACAATAAAATAAATGATCAGTGTAAACACCTGTCCCAGGCCAGTTGCCAGTGCAGCGCCTTCTATACCCATTTCAGAAAATGGTCCCGCACCAAATATCAGCAGCGGATCAAGCACTATATTCACAATGCAGCCGCCCATCAGTCCAACCATTGTAACTATCATGCGTCCAACCGACTGGAACACCTTCTCAAATGCAAGATCAACCGAAATAATTATAGAAAATCCAAATACTATGTCAGCATAACGACAGCCAAGGTCAAGGACGTCTCCACTTGCCTTGAAGGCTCTGAGAAACGATGGAATAATGGCAATACACACGACTGTCATCACTATTCCCTGTATAACAGCAAGAAACATCCCCCAACTAGCTGCACGATCTGCCCGCTCATTGTCCTTGGCTCCAAGATATATGGCTATCACCGCGTTTATTCCAACACCAAATCCGATCGCCACAGCATTTACAAAATTCTGCAGTGGAAATACATACGAAAGTGCTGTCATCGCATCCTCACTTATCTTAGCCACAAAGAAACTGTCAACTATATTGTACAAAGCATTCACCATCATCGATATAACCATAGGCAGTGCCATGGACATCAAAAGTGGGAACACCGGCTTTTCTTTCATAAAATTCTCGTTCATAAAACCTCCATCCCCGGATGGCATAAATAAAGCCCCACAACCTTGCGGTTGTGGGGCGAAAAGATGACCTGATCCGGAAAAATCCACCAACTTGTTTTCGTTAAAATTATTATGTATGATTTTATACTTCAACCAGCATATATGTCAAGATCCTGTACGACCACAAAGTAGCCTCTGTCACCATCCTCTTCCACTGGGATAGCATGTATAAGGCTTGCACCCCCATGGTTGTTTGCACAGCTGACTGACAAAACCCCTCTGAGGAAATTTTCTGTCTGATATTCCGTATTGCCGCCTGTGTAACTCTCCATGCGCTCACGGCTGAGAAAATCTCTGACTATTTTTCTTGACCGATCCGAGTCAAACCGGTTACTTATCAATCCAATTACTTCATCGTAGTTATTCGCACAAGATACAGCATTGTTCAGCTCAGAATCGCCTTTTATAACACAGTATTTATCGTTCTCATAATTAACATATATAATATCAGTATACATATATGCGATCCTTGCCTCTACCCTGGATTGAGCCTTTTTTATATCAGACTCTATCTTGTCAAGTACGGTCACTCTGTCCGTACCATCCCTGTTGATGCTGTGGATCACGCTGACATTCTTGCCCTTCTTTTTTGCTTCATACAGCGCAGTGTCCGCGACATTCATACACTCTTCTGTGCTGAATCCTGAACCATTGATCTGACATATACCAGCACTGCAATGGACATTCTGCCCTCTCTCCATTGTCTTGCGCTGAAGTTTTCTGGCAAATCTTATCACCTTTGACTCCAGAACAGATATATCCGATAAGCCCTTGTGAAGCACAACATACTCGTCTCCACCATACCTGCAGGCAACGTCCTCTTCATAGCAGTCACTCCGGAGAAACTTTGCCACCTTCTCAATCCAGTAATCACCAACTGCGTGACCATATGTATCATTTACACTCTTGAAATCATCTATATCCACAAATACAAGAGAAGCACTATCTTCGTCAGTCATGTTATCTATATACTCTCTTATCCTCTGCATTCCGGCTGTCTTGTTGTACATGCCGGTCAGAAGATCATGCTCAGCCTCGTACTTTGTACGCTCAACCTCCTGTCTGGATCTCGCAAGTGATCTGTCCATCTCGACCATATCAACTGCAAACATGATCTGTGTAGAAGCCACCACAGATATCGTCTGGAATGAAATCCCATAATAGAATATGACAACAACCGTGGATATACATGGCAGGATAAAATACAAAACACTTGACCAGAAAACTCTTTTTTCCAGTCTTTTTTTATACTGCAAAAGTATCGAAAAACTTAGAACAAGTCCTGCTGCTGCAATAAGCTGCGACAACAGATAACCGCTGCTCCTGTTATAGAAGTTGTTATCATCTATATAATAGAACAGCTTGTCACTGAACTGGGATATAATGAGCAGGACTATCCCAGCAGCACTCAGAACTACCACGCCCCTTGCTTTCGCTGGCATCTTCGTCTCTCCTCTGTTGAGAATGACAAGAAGATAAAACGTAAACAAAGTCATATATAAATAGTTGATAAAGAACACGGCAAAATTGCTTATCTTCAGCATGTAATAGGCTGTCTGTCCTGTTTTTCCCTGATAATACCATGACAACATATCTGCAGCCAGCAGGATGATACATGCAGCCTCCATACATAGACTCACATTCTTTTTATCTCTATTATTATTCTTCTGAAGGAATATAACCACAAATGCAAACAGACAGATTAATATTCCCCACATTTCAAATGCTATATTAAATACAGCAGTCCTATCCACTAACTATGCGCCCCCTTAAACTTCCTGGCGATTTATTGTAGTAATTGTACAATTTGATTTGTGCAACATTTTCTCAATTTTATAAGTTCATATGAGAACCATTCTATATATCATACCTTAATTTGTCAATTACTAGATAACACATATTTATGGAATTTTGTCGCCACAGGGGACATATATGTCCGGCTGTCATGAACAACATAATAAAGCCTGTCAACCAGCTGATGTTTTATGCTAAGAACCTTCACATCAAGCCTTTTGAGTATATCCATGTAAGGGACTACCGCTATTCCAAACCCTGCTGCCACAAGTCCGGCTATGACCTCATCCTCCTCCGTTTCGCATGCTATCTCAGGAGCTTTGCCAAGTCCTTCAAACATCTCATCCACCAGGCTTCTCATTCCAGATCCCTTCGAAAAATATACGTGTTTATATCCAAGTGTATCCTCAAGTGTCACCGAATCCCTATCTGCCAAATAATGTCCCGACGGTGCTATGACAACAAGATCCTGTCTGCCGACAGGAACGGCGGAAAATCCCATCGTCTCAGGCGGTCTTGAACAGAAAACCATGTCATATTTTCTGGCCGCAAGATCATCAAGCAATTGCCCTGTGGTCCCTGTATGAAATGTAAACGACACATTTCTGTTTTCAGCTTTCTTCAAATACTCCGCTGCCAGACGCGGTACAAATTCCATTCCAAGAGGTCTTATGAGACCAAGCCGTATCACGCCATCCCCGGCAGCCTCCTTTTGTATGGACTCCACCCCCGCATCAAGCGTGCCAAGCGAACGCTCTGCACATGCAAGGAATTCTCTGCCAAATGCAGTGAGCTCCGTATTGCGCCCATTCTTTTCAAAAAGCATTACCCCAAGTTCTTCCTCAAGCTGGGATATTGCGTGACTGAGGCTTGGCTGCGTTATATTCAGATTTCTGGCCGCATTTGTATAATGCTGAACATGGGCCAGTTCAACAAAATATCTAATATATGACAGGTTCACTTATAACTCCCCCTTTTCATTATTTATACATGATCCTATTCATATTTTAATACAATCCGAATATTTTTTATAGACAAAATCTATCAAACCATAAAAACTATTTATTTGTTATATGATGTTGTCGGTGCTACAATCAAAAACCGCAGGGATATATATATGAAGTCTTAGACAATTAAAGCTCCCCTGATGCTGGGGAAATCAAAGTATATGTTATAAAACGCATCATATATGAAAGAAATGAGGAAAAGCAGAAAATGAATACTCAATCAGGAAATGCACATCTGCATAACATGTGGGGCGAGATCGCCCTGATAACAGCAGTCACCATCAACAGTTTCGGAGTGGTTCTCATGCTCTATTCTGCAGCAGGAATATCGGCAATATCCAGCGTGCCATACGCATTCTCGCTGGTTCTTCCAAGACTGACTCTCGGAACCTGGACATACATATTTCAGGGCGTACTTATTCTCACTCTCATGATCATGAGAAGGAAATTTGTCCCCCAGTACCTGTGCAGTTTCATAGTTGGTTTCGTATTTGGCAAGATGCTGGATATCCATGAGATGTGGATCGGGGCTTTGCCAACTGCCCTCCCATGGAGAATCCTTTACTTTGTGATAAGTTACATTTTGATATGTATCGGAATCGCACTGTCCAACAGATGTGGACTTCCGATCATCCCGACAGACCTTTTCCCAAGAGAGCTGTCTGAGATTATATCGGCAAAATATTCCAAGGTTAAGATTTCGTTTGATGTGATCTGCCTTGCAACGACAGCTGCCATGACAGGTTTTATCCTCGGTCATATCTACGGCCTGGGAATCGGAACAGTTCTTGCTGCATTCACCATGGGCAAGGGAATCGCCATAGTTGGAAACGCCATGGACAAACATGTTACAATAGCTCCATACATAATAGCGCACATAAAGCGCCACGGCAGCCACAAAGCCCAGTACGCAGGACACTAAAGTGTTTTTCCCCACGACCAGGCACGCAGATAAAAAATAACCATATATATGCCAGTCGGTAGTGAAGGCTCCATTGGTTCGATCAGTTACCTGCTAAGGCGAAGCAAACAACGCCCTTATCGTTTGCGTAGCCGCATGCATATGTAACTGGTCGAATCAATGGAAGCCGAACGTGACTGCATATATATGATTATTTTTTATCGTCCGTGCCGTCCGTCAATTAGGCATTTGCCAGCTGGCGTCCAAGCTCCTTACACTCCTCAAGGCCTTCTGCGTCAGGTGTCTCATGGCACATAAGTCCGGCGCCGCCTACGAGTTCTGCGCCTGCTGACTGCATTCTCGCCTCCCAGTCGCGCATCCACTCGCCATCTCCCCAGCCGTATGAACCGAAGAGTGCGATCTTCTTGCCTGAAGCAAATCCCTCAACCTCAGCAACAAATGGCTCCATCTCAGCCTCCTCAAGCACCTCAGCTCCCATAGCCGGGCATCCAAGTGCAAATACTGGTTCATCCTTGAGTGCATCCGGTGTGATGCTGCTTACAAATACTACCTCCGCTTCCTTTCCGGCATCTCTCACGCCATCCGCAATAGCCTCCGCCATCATCTGTGTATTTCCGCCCTGTGTCCAGAATACGATATTAATTTTGCTCATAATAATCCTCCTTATGAAATTATATGTAAAAGGGGGCTTTCCCTATACATCCTTGTAAACTGTGTTTATCTGCATCTTTCCATATACTTCTACGCCGCGTTTCTGCTCGCCGTGTACATCCCCATGATATCCCTCATATGCAGTCCATTTGAAAGAAATTGAATAAGTCTCTCTTCCGCACATTCAAATATATGAAATGTTCTCCGCTTTGATTCAGCATTCTCATATACCTTCCAATAACCGGAGCAAAGTGCATTTCTTCCGTTCTGCAGAATAAATCCCTCCACATCCTCCGGTGGGTATCCAAGCAGTAAGCCCATCTCATGTGGAAACCACTCCTTGCCAAGAGCTCCATCGCCACAAGCCTGATCTTCATGTGCCGGTTGTTTTGAGGTGAATCTTCCTCTGCTCTTTAAGTACTGCTGATATTTTTCACGAAACACCGCAAGTATCTCAGAAAGCTCCATGTCCTCATATCCCAGCTCAGACATAAGTCTTTGCACATCATCCCTCCGGACAAATGCCCTGAGCTTTGCCGCATTGTAGATAAATACATTTACCCTGCCACAGGTTGCTCCCAGTGTGTACATACATATATCACTGTCCTTCAGTATCTCCACCATCTGACGATATCCGCTGAGTTCTATGTTCAGCAGATTTGACACCTTGACACCCGTTATCACCGGTGCACATTGAAGTGCCATCTGAAGTTCCACGTCACCGAGCTCCATGCCCTTCATGATCTCCCATGTATTTTCACTCATACAAAACCTCCTTGTGGCAAATAGGTTTGGTTAGCCTTGTCTAACTCTAGTGAAAATACTACATGATTCCTCCCCGAACGTCAATAACCCGGAGTGAGACATTTTCTCACTCCGGGTTATCTTGTTGATTAAAAATATACATTTATAAATTCTGCTTTATCATCGTCCTGCGTGGCTCTTTATTTCCGCCTGTTACCATATTGAGCAGCCGCCACACACCATATGCACAGATCCCACACACAGCCACAGGTACAAGGAGCACTACTATGACTCCTGTGCAGACTCCTGTGCAGACTCCTGTAACCAGGTATCTAAACCATTTCATCACATCACCATTCCTCATATCTACTGCCATCTTAATGCATTCCTCTCATTACATTATAAGCTGATCTTCTTAGTAAGCAGTGTCGCACTTCCTATATAACTGCCGATCATGCATACAACATAGAGAATAAGCTGCGGTATGTTCTTATACATCGCGTCAAGCATAGTCTCCACCTGCACGTTCTTCCCAAGGTGCGGAAGCTTGTATGCTATGTAGCTCACCAGCACATAAAGAGCCACAAAAAGTATAAAGCTGACAACACCCTTTATCTTCTTGTTCTGAAGTACTGTTGAAGACAGTGACACTGCAAGGTACGCTATAGTGATCATTGTATAGAATTGAATAAGTGCTATTGCTATAAGCCCTGCAACATTTGCAATGACACTTCCTATTGATAATCCTCTTGTCCCCAGAATTTCATCCAGCACAATCTCAGCACCAGCTACACCGCCGTTATGTGACTTAAGCAGGTTATAATCAACAACTATAAGCAGTCCAAGAAAGGCCACGAGTGTCGCACCGGTGAGCAGGATTGAAAGCAGCTTTGCCCCGATAATCTTGTAATTTGAAATTGGCGTCATAAACACCATATACCCAGTCTTGTTCTTCAGATCCTGACTGTATATTATCACACCATATATCAAGACGAACATAAACGAAGCCCAGCCTCCCAGCACAAGGAAGGTGATACCAAGTCCAGTTAGCAGATCTTTTTCTGCAAATATTCCAATCAGGAACAGCAATTCTGCTGCCGCAAGAGCCGTTATAACCACCAGAAGTGAAAATACTCCACGTCTGTATTCATATTTCATCATCTTTAACATAATATCTATCTCTCCTTCATCAACAAATTTAACTATCCAATATGTATCGCCCCTACTAGTACCGCCTCCTCACATTCGTTCGAAGGCAAGTCGTCAGCACCATTGCGAAATGCACCTTCGGTGCATGGTGCTTCCTCTCGCTCACACGAGCGGGGCAGGTCGTCGGAACCGATTCCTATTATGAACTTCGTTCATAGCGGTTCCTCCTAAGCATATATTTCCTTATACATATCAACTATCGACTTGCCCCTGCTCACTCGCAGCTCCTCCGCATCACCCTGAAGCACACAGGTGCCATTCTTGATAAAGAATGCGTGATCCACGATCCTCTCAAGCTCATCCACAAGGTGGCTTGACATGAGCACGGCTGTGTCATCCGATATATTCCGGACAATCGTGCTGATGATCTTCTCCCTAGCTATGATGTCTATTCCATTCAGTGGCTCATCAAGCATAACGATCCTGCTGTCTCTGGACAGAGTAACCGCTATCTTGAGCTTTGCCAGCATTCCTGAAGACATGCTCTTCGCCTTCTGATCCGGATTCAGCTCCATCTCAGCAAGCAGTCCCATGTATTTGTCATAGTCAAAGTCATCAAAGAAATCTTTGTAATACTTTCCTATGTCCTTACAGTTCATATATCCGAAGAAGAACGCCTCCGTCGGCATATAAGCTATGTCCTTCTTTGACCTGTATGTCATAGGCACTCCATCTATTGTGATAGTTCCTGAGTCCGGCTTGACCAGGCCGGCTATGATCTTCATAAGTGTTGACTTTCCACTTCCATTTGGACCGAGCAGCGCATATATGTGTCCCGGCTCTATCTCCAGCGACAGGTCGGATATCGCTGTGGTGGTGATATACTTCTTAACAAGATGTTCGCATTTTAACATTGTATCATTTCCCTTCTTTTTTATTACTTCTTACTTCCTTCTCAAAGTGTTCTTTTAGCAGTTCAAGGATCTCGTCCTGTGAAAACCCCATACCGGTGAGCTGTTCATCAAAGCTCTGTATGATTTCCTCTATTCTCTCCTTTTTCAGGTCGTCTATGACCTTGTCATCCTCCGTCACAAATGTTCCTATTCCACGTCTGGTATAGGACAACCCCATAGACTCCATCTCGCTGTAAATCCTCGCTGCAGTATTCGGATTTATCTGGTATTCTATGGCAAGTTCTCTTGATGACGGAAGCTTAGATCCCAAAGGCAGTGTGCCCGCTATGATCTTCTGCTTTATATCCTCTATGACCTGAAGATATATGGGGATATTCGTCTTAAATTCCATCACACACCTCCTCCTTGTATGTTGTCTAGCTCTTCTGTACCTCTGTACTAGTTGAATAGTACACTAGTATCATGGTGTTGTCAACTGTATTTTTAAATAAAGCATATTTTTTTAGTTTTTTGTCATCTAGATAGTAACTCATGCATCAGGTCATCTCGCCATCTTTGCTTATTACCTACATTTTATCTCATATACAATGTTTTCACTTAAAAGATAAAAAATTATCCATAAAACACATTATTCTGTGTCCTACGGATAATTTTTTAAAATTTTTTCTTTTTTAGAGCTTTTTCATCTATTTGGAGATAATTTTATATCTTTTCCCTTGTTATCCCAACAGCCACTAGAGAATTCATACAAATTAAATTTCTAACAAGCCCTCAGCACCAGTGCTTGCAGCTCGCACACATTCATATAAAGCTTCTCAACTCTGTCTGCAAATGTCGATGTGGAGAATTCATATGCCGACTGCACTGCATTTCGTCTGAGCTGATGCCTTAAAGCAGGACTCATATCAAGCCACTTCACCAGCGCAGTTTCAAATGTTTCCTCATCAGTAAATTTCCAGCCATTCTTTCCCGGATCAACCACATCTACAAGGCACGGATCCTCTCTGCACAGAAGCGGCACTCCCGCTGCCAGAGCTTCTACATATGTAAGCCCCTGAGTCTCGCTCGTGGATGCACTTACGAAGAAGTCACCAACCTGATAATACTCAGCCACCTTATCAGGCTCGATCATGCCTGTAAATATCACACTCTCTGAGATTCCAAGCGCTCTTACCTGTTCCTCTACCTCCGCCCTATATGGTCCGTCTCCAACTATCATGAGGATTGTACCATACCCGTGCACTCTCTTCTGGCATCTAAGTATCTCCTGGATATTCTTCTCCTTCGCCAATCTGCCAACATAGAGAAGAACTGTCTGGTCATCACTGAGTCCGTACTGCTCTCTGATTCTGTGTCTGCTGTCCGTTCCAATGTATTTTCCGAATTTATTCATGTCGATTCCATAGGGGATCACCTCAACAGGACATAACACATCATACTTTTTAAGCACATCCTCTATCTTCCTGCTTGGTGCTATCATGGCATCGACCCTCGATGATAACATCCTGGTAAGTTTCTGCACAACTTTGCGTCCCCACGCTGCATTTGGCGAAAAGTAATGAGTGTAATCCTCGTATATCGTGTGGTATGTGTGCACTATCGGCGCATTTGTCTCATCTGCTATCTTCTTCGCCATGAAGAAGGTTGAGAACTCGCATTGGGAATGTATGACATCTGGTTTCCATTCTATGAGTTTGTCTATGACCGCCTTGATAACAGGCATCTTAAGCCTCGCCTCCGGATAAATCTTTCCGGCACCTACTGACGCCGCATATATCACATCTCCAACTATATATGTGTGGTGATTTCTCGAGAGTGTAAGTATCTTTACCTCATGTCCTCTTTTCTTAAGTTCATTTGACAGATTTACAACCGATGTCACAACTCCATTTATAACAGGTTCATACCAGTCCGTAGTAATAAGTATCTTCATGATCTATCGTCTCCTTCTATTTCAGGCGGCTTTCATTCTGTCCATCACCACCTGCACCTTATCCTCATATCAACTACTTTCTGGTTATTACTCTGCCATACACTTATAAATTTTCGTTGTAACAAATCTAAATATTATATAAATTGTATCTATGGGCACCCCAAAAATGTATCTACGGTCCCCCCATAAACGGATAGTTATCTGTCATTGATTGATTATCAGTTTCACAAAAGTTTCTCGGATATTCCTGGGTGAATTTCTTGACAATTTATTTAGAAAACTCCTTGCATTTTTTCCAGAATCTTCTTATACTATTATGGCAGTGTTGATAAACACACTCGGTGCGTGGCTCAGCTTGGTAGAGCGCTTCGTTCGGGACGAAGAGGTCGTGGGTTCGAATCCCGTCGCACCGATTTTTTTATGCACAAAAGCATCTGGATTCCCTGCTAAAATATCACATCTGATCTCTTATCCGCATCAGTCTTGAAATACTCCACCATATTGTGACCCGTTATGGCCGCAACCACCGAAGAAGGAAACTGGCTGCACAGATTGTTATAATTTGTCACACCTGCATTGTACAGTCTTCTTGCCGCCTGGATGTGCTCCTCCGCATTTGTGCAGCTGTTCTGAAGGACCTCTATATTCTTGCCCGCCGCCAATTCCGGATACGCCTCCACAACTGCATTTATCTGATCCGAGGCATTTTTCATAAGTTTCTCTACCCCGGTCTTCTCATCAGGTGTCATGCCTTTTCTGAGCTTTATCGCTGTTATCAGATTCTCGCTCTCATACGACATATAAGTCTTTACCATCGCATACTGTTTTGTGAGCAGATCATATCTCTTTGCAAGAGCAATATCCACATCCGAGTCCAGCTCTCTCACCTTATTTTCCGCTGCTTTCAGAGCATTTGCAGTCTTTATCGCATACGCTAAAAGTATCAAAACTATTACCACCAACACACAAAATACGAACACACCTTTGCTAAATAATATTGTAAACATACATTTCCCTCCGTGTACTTTTGCTCATTTTCACAATTTCTCTTCTATAGTAACAGAGCCGCATCCATCGTCTCCTGCAGCATGCGCAGGTATTTGTCCAGATAAGCCTCCACATCACTCATACTTTTTATATTTTTCTCCTCGTCAAATACCATGTATTTATCACTCTTGCTTATACACATGTACAATCTGTCCCCATCGAATGTCACATGGAGAGAGGCCTTCTCCTTTGGATAAAGTGCCGCCAGCCTCTCCATGACATCCGGTGTAAGCATATAAAATATATTCTCCTCGTCATTGCAGTTTATAGTGAACAGCAGATTAAAGTTCTCGTTTTCTGTCTTTTCTATTCTTCCCACTGCGCCACGCTCCAGACCGCACTTCAATATATTCTTCATCTCCAGTTCGGAGTTTCCCATGACTCCCAGCAAAGCCGATGAACTTTTTCTATATGGTATCTCAACAACCAGCCCGCCAAATAATTTGTCGATCTTTTTCTCTCTGTCACCATCGCTGTCCTCGTAATAATACTCGTACTCCATGTACTCATAACTGCACCTGAAATGGACACCTCTGTATGTTCCCTCCACCATGTCACGTCCGATAACCGGCAAAGGCTGTCCATCAAGTGTAAATGGTCTGCCACCGAAACAGTTCAGTCTCCTCATCTGTTCATCAGGAAGTCCGCCCTGATGTCTGTATACGCTGTCCTCCCCATAACGTCTCCTGATAATCTGTGGGATCAGCTCCGTGTAAATCACACCGGAATTTGGAATATCCACCTTTTTCTTTTTGCTCTTATTCACCCATCTGAATATAAGGAAGATAACTACCCCGTATACGATCACCAGCCCGCCGGGATTTTCTGAATCTGTTCCAACACCAGTTCCCGCACTGCCTGACGATATGCTGTCCATACCGCCAAATATCTGCTCTATCCTGTCAAATATCTGCTCAGTTATACTTATACCGTCTATCAGCCCGGCCTCGTTAAGTATCGTGAACGCTATGATCGCCACTACTACGGTTATGAGCACTATTCGGATCCCGAGCCATTTTGCCCTTCTCTTCGCATCCGCCTGATCGCTTCTTCTCTGAAAATCACTGGGCAATCCTTCATTCTCGTATCTTGATATAACATCCTCTGACCGGTCATTCTGTCTGGTTTCCCCGTAGAGCCTCTCCTCTATCTCCCGGCGCCACATGGCATCAAGCGCTTCCCACCTCAGCTTTATCTGCTCATTTGTCATCCCTTGCTCCCGCATCTCTTTCTCTCTTTGACTGCGGTATATTCTGGAATACATGTTAGGCGCTCCGGCATCCGGTCCAAGATACACCCGGTCTCTCTCATCTATCGGCAGATCGGCATATGCATCTCCGGGCATAAGCGTCCCACCCGCATAGTTTCTGACATGATACTCAGCTGATTCATTTGCAAATTCAAGTGCGCGGGCCAGTCTGTCCCCGTGTTCCTTTTTCATCCGTGATTTCTCCTTTATCCCCGTCCAGATCAACTATTATTTGATTTACTATAAAACATTTTCACATCTGTCCACTATCAGCGCCGTGTAAAATTTCAGTCAAATGCGTGCAAGACGGCACTTATCTGCTCAATATAACATAACCGGCGACTCCGCATCCCACAAATGAAGGCGGGGACGGAGGGGACAGGTACCTCCGTCCCCACCTCTGTCTCCATTTTTTCTCAGGGCGCCTCTATCTGAGCAACGAAAGCTTTTTATCCCCCTAAATGTTATTTCACAGATATACTTTAGCAAATTTGAGTATAAAACTCCTGTTCACTGTCCATACTCTATTTAGAAGAAAATCCACAGACTGCCAGGCAGTCACCAGTTTTTTCAGATAGATTCATAATTTCAGGAGGTATACAGTACATGTCAAATATGTTTTGTTTTCAGTGTCAGCAAACAGCGGGGGGATCCGCATGTATCAATACTGGAGTGTGCGGCAAGCAGCCATCCACATCTAATCTACAGGACGAGCTTGTGTGTGAGCTTATAAAACTTGCAGAACTCTCAAAAAATGAGAATAAACACAGCGCGGTCGCCGACAGACTTATCATAGACGGTCTTTTCACAACCCTGACAAATGTAAACTTTGACGACAATGCAATAAAAGAATTTATGGGAAGGGTTAAAAACGAGCAGAACAAGGTCAGCAGATCTGAGGCTGAAAAGATACAGGTGATCGACCTATGGGATGGTGACACCGATATAGTGTCCTTGCGTTCCACCCTGCTGTTTGGACTCAAGGGTATGGCGGCATACGCCCATCACGCCATGAATCTCGGCTACACAGATAATGAGGTTCTGAAGTGGTTCTACAAGGGACTGTGCGAGGTTAACAGGGAGCACAACGTCACCGAATGGATAGAACTCATCATGGAATTTGGCCAGGTCAATTTCAAATGCATGGAGCTGCTGGACAAAGCCAACACTGAATCATTTGGCAATCCTGTGCCTACGAGAGTAAATGTTGACATCAAAAAAGGGCCATTTATCGTGGTCTCCGGTCACGACCTGAACGACCTGTCACAGCTCCTTGAGCAGACTGAAAAGACATGAGTAAATGTATATACCCACTGCGAGATGCTGCCTGCGCACGGCTATCCGGAGCTTAACAAATACCATAATCTGGCGGGCAATTTCGGAACCGCATGGCAGAGCCAGCAGACAGAATTCGAAAATATACCCGCGCCGGTGCTCTTTACCACCAACTGTCTCATGCCGCCAAGGCCGAGCTACAAGGACAGGATCTACACCACATCAGTCGTGGGTTATGACGGCATGGTTCACATCTCAGGTACAAGAGCAGGGAAGAAAGATTTTACCCCTCTGATCAAGCACGCACAGAAGCTTGGCGGCTATGAACACGACAGGAGCATGAGCGGCATAAACGGCGGCCATATGCTGACGACCGGATTTGGCCACAACGCAGTTCTGTCACAGGCTGGCAAGATCATAGATGCAATCAAGGCTGGTCATATCAAACACATTTTCCTCGTTGGCGGCTGCGACGGCGCACATCCGGGACGCAACTATTACACCGAATTCGTAAAGCAGACTCCGATGGACACCCTTGTCCTCACCCTCGCCTGCGGCAAATACCGTTTCAACGATCTCGACCTCGGCGAAATTGACGGGATTCCTAGAATACTCGACATGGGTCAGTGCAATGACTCCTACAGTGCCATCAAGGTTGCTTTGGCTCTGGCTGATGCATTTAATTGCAGCATAAACGACCTCCCACTCACCCTTGTCCTGTCATGGTATGAGCAGAAGGCTGTCTGCATACTTCTCACCCTGCTGTCGCTGGGCGTGCGCAACATGTATATCGGCCCGACACTGCCTGCGTTCATGTCTGAGACCGTGATTAAATATCTGGTGGAAAATTATAAGCTAAACCCGATCACTGCTCCTGAGCAGGATATGGATGCGATACTGAAACGTTGAGTATATCACTTATACTCTCCGCCATATCCGCATTTATCCCTATAGCTCTGTTTCCAAGACTTTCCGGAATCACAGCCTGATCGAGATTTAACCTGACAAGGGTTATGTTATCGTGTTCTCGTGTCAGCTTTTCAAAAGGAAATCGGATTATGGTTGGCGTGTTAAATCCAACCCCCAGCTCAAGGAGCACAAGCTTCCTGTCCAGGGATCTGGAGACAAAATCACCGAAGCACCGCTCTGCCTCATACCAGGCGCTGTCCTGAACAAAATAACCATCCTTGCGGAGGTTCATGTCCATAGAACCCCCGCAGACAGGACAGCGTGGATACAGTTATCGATACAATTGTGGCATGGCACATAACATCCAGTCATACCGCTGTTTGCAGCGTTTACTATGCCTTTCTCATCATTTACCTGTGTCAGGTATTCATCCTGTATCAATAGAACGGCTCAAGCACATATCTGCTGTCATCCGGGTACACACTGTTCATAGATGGATTCTCCGCAAATATCCTGTCGATCCACAGCTTCTGATCATCCAGTCTGTGCGCCTTTCCGCTCAGCCTTATCATCTGATATTCTCTGTTCATGCCCGTCACCGCAACATTTCCATCACGCATGAGCTGCGCGTAAAAATCCTTGTCCCTTGCCGTGCAGAAATAAACTTTCACACCTTCAAACAGCACTGAGAAAAAGACATATACTTCCGGCAATATATCTGCCAGATGCAAAGTTACAGTAAAATAAAAAATAAAGTGGACGGGGGATTCTATCCTCCGTCCACTTATATATTTTATATCTAGTTGTTGGATACCGTTCCCTCGGATTGCTGTGCCTCCAGCGACACAGTCTCTCCGGACATATACTTCACATAATCCAGATAGTCATTATTCCAATCCGCATACTTTTCTGAATGTCTCTTATCCTTAAAAGAATAATTCTCTGAAATATATTTTCCAAGATAGGCGCTTACCTTCTCTGCGCCCTTACAGTTGAGATGTCTTCCGCCATCCCTCGTGTCGGTGCTCCAGTCGATCACATAATCGCCCTTGAGCGTATTCATATCGACAAAATCAATATTCTTGGCTTTAGCATACTTAACCATGGCATTGTGTCTTGCATAATTCCATGACTTCGCCGTCGGAGTCTCTATGAACATGATCTTGATTCCATTCTTCTCACACTTGTCTATCAGCTTATCGAGCAGTATCTTTGATACCTCCGGTATGTCCTCAACAGCCTTGGTTTCCACCATCTTGCTCTGGCCTGAAAACGGCTTGACCTCCATGCTGAGATACTGTCCTCTTGAGGCTGATCTGTATGTGTAGTCCCTGGCACCGAACATGTCCGAAACACTCATGCTCTTCCACCTGTTGTGGTACTGTGCAAGAGGCAGATACTTATATGCCAGATTCTTCAGGTTGTTCTCAACCTTTTTCAATGTCGTCTTGCCTGTCCAGAGCATATTCACATCAAACACCACCAGCTTTGGCTTCTGACATGTGAGCACTTCATCCAGAAGGTTAGATGCCCCGGTCACATTCTGGAACCCCTCAGCCGCCACATATGTTGGAATTCCATATTTGTTCCATATATACATCGGAGAACATGCGCTGTAGGCATTGCTGTCTCCAAGCACCAGTACGTCTATCGAATTCTTCGGTTCTCCATAAAAGCCCCTTGCATTCGAGTTGGTTATTCCGCTTCCCGGATCGCTCCGCTTCGGAGTAAACGCAGCTCCCAGCACTCCCATGATCATCACGGCCACCAGGGCAAATGCTATGGATTTTATTATATTACGTCCACTTTTCTTCATAGATAAATCACCTCTAAAACTGTGCATATATAAATCCAGCCACCTCATAGCCCTTGCCATATGCTCCGAGTATGATCACTCCAAACAGCAGCACATAGTAAACTGCCCATCTGAGGGCTATATTCTTCGTTGCAAGCTCTGCTCTTATCTGGTGTCCCTTCTCCTTGTAAAGTCCAACCAGGAACAGAATGAGCGCGCCCACTGCCAGCACTGCAAAATCTGCCATGTCAAGCTTCATTCCAAGCAAAGTTCCATTTGTCAGATCCGCAAATGTAAATCCCCTGAACATGGACACAAACATGTGTCCAAATGCTGTAAGATCATCAGCCCTGAACATGAGCATTCCCACATTCACAAAAATGAAGGTCCTGACAACCTGAAGCAGCCTGTATACCTTTCCCTGGCGGTCAACATTCATTTTCCCATACAGCTTCTTGAAAAGAGGCTCCATGAGAAGTCCGATTACCATGATAGCCCAGTAATAAAGACCATACATGACGTACTTCCAGCTTGCGCCGTGCCAAATACCCGTTCCAAACCACACTATGAACATCGCTATAGACATAGGAACAAATGTCGCGAAGAAAGTATTCATATGTTCCCTGGTCTTCTTACTCAGCTTCACAAATGGCTTAGACAGTGAAACTGAATAGAACACATAGTCCTTGAACCATGCACCGAGAGTCATATGCCACCTTCTCCAGAACTCACTGACCGTCTTTGATATAAACGGCTGATTGAAGTTCTCTGAGAGTCCTATTCCGAACATCTGGGCACTTCCCCTTACTATATCCATACAGCCTGAGAATTCCGCATAGAGCTGTAATGTGTAGAGCAGCATTCCTACTACTACCGGAAGTCCTGTGTAGCTTGCGTAATTGTCAAATATCTGGTTCACATACATATTTGCGCGATCTGCAATAACTATCTTCTTGAAGAAGCCCCACAGTATAAGCTGGAGTCCCATGGTCATGTTCTCATAACTGAACCTGTGCCCCTCATACATCTGCTCTCCAACAAGATCGAACCTGGCTATAGGTCCCTCAACAATGTGCGGGAAAAATGCAAGGAAAAGTGCAACCTTGCCAAACTTGTCCGATGCCCTGTATTTGCCTCTGTACACGTCCACTATGTAACTCACCGCAGACAGTGTGTAGAACGAGATTCCAAGCGGCATCATCCTCTGATACATCGGATTCTCTACATTTATGTGTATGAGTCCAAGCACATCTGTAAATACCTGTCCAAGGAATACCGAATATTTCAGGAATACCAGGATTCCTACATTCACAAGCACCACGCATACGCACACGCACTTTTTCTGCCATCCGATAAGTGCCTTGTACTCTTTTTTGTTTTCCTTTGGCAGAGCTTTCCTTGCCATGCTGCAGCCATCATCTATCTTGTTTATCAGCAGGCCGCCCACATATATGGTCAACGACCCGAACAGGATAAATATGATATATCTGCCTGAATTGATAAAATAAAACAGATAGCTGAATGCCAGCAGCACCTTCCATCTGTGCTTCAGTGGCACTATATTGTACACTATAAACGCTCCGAGCAATATAAATACCAGATACGATATCGACGTATATGACATATTTCTCACTCCTCCAGTATTTTTTGACGGCAGTCAGTCCCCGCCATCTTCCAATATCTATATCTGCTCTTACTCGTCTTCAAGTCTCTGGATCATATCGTATATGGTCTGGACTGTCTTGAAGTTCTCCGGTGTGATATCAACAGGAGAAATGTCTACGTCAAACTCATCGCTGAGCTGAAGCACCAGCGTAACCATCGTGATGGAATCCAGCACGCCATGTCCTATAAGATCTGTCTCGTTCTCATAATCAACTCCAGGTTTTACCTCATTCAAAATCTTTAATAATTCTTCCATAATCTCTTATCTCCTTATCAATAAAATTGTCACACATGCTGCGCGTATTCCGCCTTCAGTCTCTTCCTGTCTATCTTGCCATTTGCATTGTGGGGCATGCTTGTCACCCTGACAAAACGGTTCGGCTCCATGTAGTGTGGGACCCTCTCCTGAAACGCCTTAAGCAGCTCCGTCTCGTCCTTCTTCCTGCCCTCGTAGATGAACACGATCTTGTCAGCCGCATCATCATATATGCAGGCATAGCTTCTGATACCGTCTATGGCTCCCGCTGCCGCCTCGATCTCGCCGAGCTCTATGCGGTAACCCATGTGTTTTATCTGATAGTCCTTACGGCACACATAGACCAGCTCGCCGTATCTGTTGTATTTCACCAGATCACCGGTCTTGTAGACCAGCTCTGGATAGTACGGATTCAGCGGATTCTGGACAAATGCCTCTCTCGTCTTCTCCGCATTTCCGAAGTAGCCCAGCGCCACAAATGAACCCCTGGCATAGAGCTCACCCTCACGGCTGAAGCCCGTCTCAGGATCAATCTCCGGTGACACCTCCCTACCGTTCTCATCAAGAACAAACACATCACAGTTGTTGCACGCATGTCCCATCGGCAGCGGCTCGTCATCGGCAAATACTCTGTCCACCACGTAATACGTACATATGTCGGTCGTCTCTGTTGGGCCGAACAGATTTGCATACATGGCATCCGGAAGATTCTGTATCCAGTAATTCAGCGGCTTTGTCGGCATCACCTCTCCGGCAAACAGCACCTTCTTCAGCTCGGGAAGCTGGGCGTACTGGAACAGCTTGTAATTTGCAACGATCTGCAGTGCCGATGGCACCCAGTATATCGTGTTGATCCTGTATGTATTCATGAACTCCATCAGCTTCATAGGGAAGGTGAAATACGCCTTCGGTATGATGTACAGCGTGGCACCATTTTTAAGAGTGCTGTAGAGATCTGACACCGACATGCTGAAGTAGAACGGTGTCTGGCTTCCGAATATCGTACTCTCGTCTATACCAAATGCCTCCGTGTACCAGTAGGTGTAGGATATTACATTCCTGTGTGATACCACAGCGCCCTTTGGAACTCCGGTCGAGCCCGATGTGAAAAGCGCATACACGGGATCCGTGTCTATCGCCCTGCTTCTGACCGCATCCAACACCGACTGATCTGCACTTGTGTCCAGCTCGTCAAGATTTAATATCCTGAATACCTCTTTGTTCTCGCCTTCCTGTCCCTGGCATCCATCTTCATCCACGCCATTTCTGGAAAGCTCCAGTGCCTTCTCCATATGCCCGATGTCAGTCACGACTGCAACCGGATTCAGCGTTCCGAGTATCGACTCGGCTCTGGACGCCGGCATCTCCGCATCCAGTACCACATAGAAATTGCCACTGTAGACAACTCCCATATAGGCAGCCACACTCCTAGGCTTTTTGTCCAGCAGCACGGCAACAGGCTTATTCCTCACGCCATCTGTCTTCTCATATATCCATGCACCGATCTGTCTGGAAAGCCTCTCCATCTGACCATATGTGAGTCCGCCTTCCTCATCTGCAACTGCCAGCTTGTCTGGATATTTTAAAGCCGAATTCTCTATAAATTCCAATATATTTTTCAATATTTACCACCTCGTTTAACCACCTTTTTCTTTCTTCCAAAATCGAATAGATTATATGCCAAGCCTTTCTGCCAGTTCAACTTAATATACATTCAACAGACTTAATTATATGTAAGAGTTATTACAATATGGTTACACTTCCTCAATCCATCAGCGTAATCCGCACTGCAGCTTCTCACTACACCTGCTGATTATAGCAGCCATCCCTTTAAGTTTCAATGAGGCGAATCTTTAAGATATCTTTAAGTAAAACAAAAAACAGCGGCAGACATGTCCATCCACGGACATATCTGTCGCTGACAAATGTATAAATATTTGTTTTCCCGGCACGGCTTACACGCCATACCTGATCCTTAGTCTCTTGACAAATCCCACAGATTTTCTCGCATTGTATAACTTATCGGCAAATATATACAGGGTTCTGAGCTCTGCCCGGCCTTGCATCCATATAATTCCATCATAAAGAATATGGACTTTCAAACCTGCCTGCAACACGTGCATCAAACTCCAGATTCTCCTGTCTGTCCCAGCCCGCATATTTCTTTCTCAACTGTCTGTATACTTTCTGATCCATAAGCTGGCTTACCGCACTTATGTCCTCCCGCCGCACCAGCATATGCGCCTCATCCGTTCCGGCACATACCGCACGATCATAAAGTCCTGCTCCATCTTCTCTATTCTTCTGCCTTCTTTCCCTTCTCCTTATATTAATATAAAGATTAAGTATTGCGACAAGAGCTATAAGTTCCAGTATAACTCCTGCCACAAGGCATATATTCATATATTTCATTTCAAACAATCCAATCATTAATTCTCTCCCACACGCAGTTGCCTGCAAACCAAACATCGACAAAATTCACACGACCATTCTTTTCGTTATAACAACATATTATCCTAAAGTATATGGCAAAAAGTAATTCCAGACGCACAAAAACCGCCAATATCGCTTATGATATGGCGGTTTTGTCGATATTCTTATTATTTTCACTCTTATTCCAGCTCCTCCAGAGCATCCAGATAACTCTCCATCCACTGCACCTGCTTTGCGCTTTTCGCATCTTCTTCATCCGGTTCGTCCGGATCATCCGGCCACTCATCGCCCTCGTCAAGCTCCTGCATGGTCAGCCAGTTGTCAGCCACCTCAAGCTGAAGCATCCTTCCATCGTCACACTCCAGACTCACCAGCACCATAAGCGGCTCCCCCGGAAGCCTCTCCTCACAGCCGAAGTCGGCCTCATCTATTCTCTTTATTGTCCACATATTATCACCTCATGTTCTGTAGATGTCATAAATCACTCTACCCGTATCTTCAAAAAGTCTATGAGTGCTTCCAGCGTCAATTCCTCCTTGCGCCATATCCATTCTGTCTCTATCGTATAGAACAGCCCGCCGCCTATGTCACATGCCGCCGCAAACTTCTGTCTCTGCTTTCTGGACTTCTTATACTTGAATATATAATAGTAATAAAGTCTTCCCTCTATCACTTCATGTTTCAGATATGCCCTTGTCCGCAGTTCCTCCGGGCAGGCTTCATCCTCCACCAGCTCATCCAGCACGTAATCCTCAGCCGTCTCATCATCGATAGCCTCCTGAAGTGAACAATAGACAAGTTCCGGCTTAAGCTCCTCATTAAACCCCGCAAATGCCGGATCACTGTCATCGCCATCTATCAGTCTATACCTCTGAGGCAGGTCAAAGCTTATCTTTCTGGCACCTGACTGCAATGAATATGTATTGGTTAATTGTGCATCTCCAGTCATCCCATAGATGTCCGCATATGGCATACCGTTTTTTCCATATACATTCCTATCATTTTCCATACCTGAACCTTCATCTAACTTTATAGATGTGTCCATTGAATCATATGTATATCCGCCACCAGCATTTATCGTGCCAGAATAATCAGCATCACCATATCCTACACCATCATACTCGTTCCCACCGTTAGCTGCTCTATCCGCCTCGCTGGCCTTCTTCGCCTGAAATCCGGATACCAGGAACGACACAAAAGCCAGCAATCCGATCAGAAACATCAATCCCTGTTCCGAAATATACGACCACAGCTCTGACAGATCCGATATATTTCCATGTGACTCATGATATATATTGTATATTCCTGCTCCCCAGAACAGCACCAGCAAGGCCCCGGCCACGACAAAGCAGGCGATCGCACTCTGTAAAACATACTTTAATCTTCTCATCTACCCTTCACCCCTGTCATTTCGCTTTTAATACACACATGCTTGCATCAACATACCGCAAGCATCTAACCCAAAGATACCGCATATTATACCCTCCAGTTCGCAGAATATCAATTACATTTGATATTCTGCGAACTGAATTTGACTTTCTGCGAATGTGTTTTGCGAATTAACTACGGCTTATATGCAGAAAGACGGCACTCCCAGCAAAAGCTGAGAAATGCCGTCTCTCAGTATAATAATACACGCTGTAGTAATCCGATACCGTGAAATCCGCCTTAAGATTCTCTATCGCATCCAGACTCTCCATTATCGTATTTGTCTCCTTGATATCGGGGGCATCCGTCTGCAGGTCAGTGTAATCCTCGCCCTTTATCTGCGCCATCGTGCCCTTGAGTGCATCGTTGGAGCTCTTGGAATCGCTCTTCACCATGACCTTCATTACGTCCATGGACTTAACAGAAAACTTGAGCTCAGCGCCATACTTACCGGACTTGTTCATGCCTGCGATCATGGATTTTGATCCGTCTCTCACACAAAAAGAGAACCCCAAATCTGAAGTGTGTACTTCTAATCTGGGGTCCTTTTTCATATATACCGCATGAATCGATTCCCATCATCTTTCTAGGTGGAAGGTTTGTTATTGCAATAAGTGTCTTGCCGACTAACTCCTCTGGCTCATAGAATGCATGGATTCCTGAGAGGATGGTTCTGTCTGTGCCTGTGCCGTCATCCAGTGTGAACTGAAGGAGCTTCTTATGGAAGCTGTTTCATTTGAGGATTATATCAATCGACTAAAAGCACAGAATATTATAATTGAAACCGGAAACTCAAAGAAATACGGAACGGTTACAAAATACCGATTTTCGGTTGAACAACGTTTTCATCGTGGCTACTCTCTCGGTTCATTCTATACCGATGACAACATAAAAAAGAGAATTTCGAGACGACAGGACTATCTGAAAACACAAAAGAAAAAAGCGGAAGAACGAAAAGAAAAGCGAAAAGCTGCTTATGATGCCATGTCGCTCGGTGAAAAAAACTGGATAAAAGTCGATTGAAAATCTCGTCCATGTGTGACTTCTCTGGTGATGTATCACGGGATACCGTTGGCTTGCAGAAATGGTAAAATGTACAGAACGCCAGACGCATGCAGGAGATACAAAAGAACCTGCACGACAGGTACGGCATCCGGTATACCGAGAATTCCAACATCCAAATCCTACAAAAACTACTGGAACAGGCTAAACAGAACATGCATAACCTTGAAGAACAACAGCGGCAAAATGAGCGTGACCTGAAGGAGTTGCAACACTACCAGAAGGAAATTGACACCTATCTAGGGAAAAAGCATGAGGATATTTAGTCCTCATGCTTATCAGTAAAGATTTTATAGGAAGATCATCCATATTCTCATTTCGTAAACTCTACGGAGTAATAATACATATAATCATTCTCTGTATTTAGATAATCTCCGGAAATATCCTGTATCGGTAACATACTTAATCCATTTTTACCATAAACCAAAGCCGCTAACCCCTGCTCTGTTCCAAAATCTATCGGACATATATGGTTTATGCTTGTCGCCGATCTTCCATAATATTTCCGATCTTCAACATCATTTAAAATTGGATTTTCTGTTGTGTATTTCGTATAGTTATCTGCCACAATTAGACTTGCAGAAAATTTTTCAAAATTAGGAACAACCACTATCATTCCAGTTTCGGTAGATTCTGTACCATTAAAAGATATTTCTGCAATTTTCTCATGCGATACTCTTTTTCCGGATTGATATTCAGACAAGTAAACAAAAAGGCATTTATAGTTATCCTTTGTCTTATACCGAAACATCATTACCCCATCTGCTCCAGACATCAGTTCCGCAGTTTTCATTTCCGCACTATCCGGCGATACTTCTTCTATGAAATTTCGGGGTTGTCTCATCTTCTTACACGCTATAACAGCGATTACAGTGATAAATCCTGTCAGAATAATACAAAGTGCTACAATGATTCGTCGCAGAAATTTCTGTTTATTCTTTCCTTCCTTTGACACCTGCAATAGCGTTTCATCAGACTTTTCTCTTACACTATCTTCGCTGATATCTTCACCGGCTAAAAATTCATTGACGCTGATTTCCAATATTTCACACAGTTCCATATATACAGAAACGTCTGGAAGGCAAATTCCACGTTCCCATTTTGAAACAGACTTATCACTCTTCCCGAGCTTATCTGCAAGCTGTCTCTGTGTCAGCCTAGCTCTTTTTCTTTTTTCTGCGATATATCTTCCAATCTTAGCAATATCCATAGGTCATTCCTCCTTTCATCATGACAATCTTATCTTATCACAGCAAAAGAGTACACCCCTCAAAGGTAGAATTGCCACATTTACTGCCTATATCCAATCACAGCCACAACTTTTCCATTCTCTGCCTCTATGTTTGATAGTCACGATATTATATCTGTACGGCTTGTATTTCTGTATTCGCTCGGTGTAACTTTGTATCGTTCCTTAAATGCCCGATTGAATGTTCTCTGACTTTCAAATCCGCTATCATAGCATATATTTGTAATGGCATCACTGGTATTTTCCAAGCGATGGCAAGCATAATTTAGTCTTGCATCATTCAGATATTGATTGAAATTACGATGGAATGTTTTGGAGAATGTTCGTGATAAAACATACTTGCTCACTCCCAAATCTCTTGCCATATCATCTAACGAGAAATTCTTTCTAAAATTACCAGACACGTACGATACTGCCTGATAGACAAGATCTTTACTTCCCACATCTCCTTTCTCGACCAGTTTCAGCTTTCCAATGCATCTTGCAATCAAAATCTGCAGGTATGCCTGTATAACTGCTATATCCATGTGGTCTGTATCTAAGATGGCATTAATTGCCCGGTATACTTCCGGCTCCACCATTTCTGCCTTTATGATTGGGTAATCCGGTGCCATCGTCTGTATAATATCAGCATATTTCCCAATCGCAAATGGTGGAGAAATAATGTAAACCGCCTTATTCACTCCCGAAGAGAAAACCTGATAATGATGGATAATATCAGGAAATACAAAACCAATATCTCCCTTTTCCATGTGGTATAACTCTTGTCCAACTCCCAGCTCCAGTGTTCCATTTGTCACACATACGATCTCCAATGCATTATGTAAATGCGGAGCAACATGCTTCGATTTTCTTTTTAAAGCTAATATTTCTTCTTTTGTATCAACAAATGATAAATGCATTGGTTACGCCCCCTTTGCAAGATTTGTCTACTTTTCCTTTCGATTTGGCAGGCAATCACATTGTATTTATTCTATAATCAGCTTGTAAATAAGGAAAGGAGGTACGCATTATGAACAAGTTTAAGAATTATATGAACAACCTTTTAGTATTCTACGCTGATTACTTTGAACATGTATATCATGCATAAAATACTAAAAGGACTACTTTGTGAAAACTGAATACCTAGCTTGCACAAAAAGCATTGCCTTTCTCGAATGTTCAATTAGACAATGCTTTTCATTACATATAAACCTTAATACTCTGTTGCGTCTGTTACTTCATCAGACTTAATTCCCTTTTCAGCTTTCAATTTTTCATTTACAGCTTCCACGTTCATTCTGGAAAGAACAATCATAATTAACACATCAAGGATCAATGGCAACCATAAATACATAAACTGCATCATATCAAGTGCTGACTGCGGCTGTGTTGCATTTGTTCCGACATAACCACTAAGCTCTAATAACCAGCCACATACTGCAGTTCCGATTCCTCCACCAATCTTTACACCCAGTGATGTACAAGAATACATAGTTCCGTCAATTCTCTTTCCCTGTGTCAGATAAGTATACTCTGAACAAGAAGCAATCACTGCGTTCATATCTCCCTGCCATGGGCCCTGTCCAAGTGCTGCAAGGGCTGTAAATGCCAGCATAAGAGGAATACTTCCCATATATCCTGCTACAACAACCAACGCTCTACCAATAACGGCAATGATATATCCTCTGAGATTCAGCTTGTACATACCATTCCACTTGCCAACGAGTGTCGGAGTAAAGATAAGAGCTATAATAAGTGGGATATTCACCGCCCAGGCGAACTGACCAAAAAGATTCTTGTCCTTCAATACCCATGTCATGTAGTAGATACCAGCACCGATCATGGCACTATAAAGCTGCTGTAAAATATATGTTCCACAGATCATCATATAATACTTGTTCTTTACAAGAAGCTTAAATGCCTGAACCAGTCCATACTTTTCTTCATCTCCTTTTACTTCTCCATCGTTAAGCTCCTCCTCCGGAAGCTCTTTTACGGAGAGCGCTGAGATTGTATTTACAATCAGACCGATAATTGCATAGATGATTGCTACCGTTCTCCATGCTGCTGCATCTCCACCGCAGTAATCAACAAATTTTACGGTTACAGACTGGATCAAAAGGCTTGTAGAAAATGCGAAGATGAAACGATAAGATCCCATCTGCACACGCTCTTTACTGTTCTTCGTAATCAAAGAAGTAAGTGCAGAATACGCAATATTATTTGCTGTATAGAACACACCATTTAACAATGTATATGCAATAAAGAACCATGCATATTTTGCTGTATTTCCCCAGCTTGTAGGAACCGCAAAACAACATACCAGTGTAATCGCACATCCAATGTAGCCGTAAAGCATCCACGGTTTCGCCTTACCCATCTTGCTGTGTGTCTTGTCAATCATCGAGCCAAAGAAAATGTCTGTAAATCCGTCAAACAGTTTGGAAACTGCGATCAACGTACCTACTATACCTGCTGCAAGTCCGACTGAATCCGTCAGATAAATCATCACAAAGGACGTTAAAAATGCATATACTACATTTCCTGCTATATCGCCGGATCCGTATCCAACTTTGTTATACCATTTTAAATACTTTTTTTCTTCCATAGAATCACTCCTCATCTTAATCATGTTTAGAATTTCATGTGTCAAACAGTCTGATGCCTATATTATTCTAAATGCTTTTACTTTTGTTCTCTTGTATCCCGAATATCCCCGTATGTCCGGACTTATACGTCGATATTCGGGAAACGAGTTATATCATTATCCTTTCACATACGGAACCAGTGTAAACCGGAACCGGAATAATCTATCATCAAATCTGTATGCTTCTAACACGTCTGGTCCGCAGCTGTTAGAGCCTATTCCATTCTGTGCATAATCAAGACAGAATACCGTACTGTCCGATTCTATCAATTCATAGTTATGTGCCTTTTCTTCCAGCTCCTCCTGTGTATAGAAGGACGCATTGAATGAAAATGTATCTTCCTCTGCAACGGCAGTGATACCGTACTGGCTGTTGCCAAGCTCCACATAATCGCAGTCGTAGTGACTTCCGTTTTCCTGTGGGCGGATATAGTCCTCATGCATATCGGAAACCTTCAGACGATACAATCCGTGGCTTGCTGCTCTATGCTTGTCCCGGTAGCTTTCCTGCGGTCCCATACCGAAGAACCCTGCATCTGTAAGCTTCTTATCTAAGAACATCCGCACACCAAATCTTGGAAGATCCGGGAACTCCTCATCCTTTTTCACTGCGATATCCGCTCCAATTCTTCCGGCTGCGTCAATCGTCCAAGTGATTGTCACATCCATAATTTTCTGCACGGTTGCTGCCACGACCGAAGCCTGACTTGTCACAGTTACTCCGTGCTTTCCCTGAATCACCTCTGACTTGTATGCTCTTGTATAGGCTTCGTTGTAGTGGGCTTTCTTCCACTCTGCCTTGATATACATATCGTTATCCGTCGGTGCTCTCCAGATGTTCAGTTCCATCGGATGATTCATATATTCTCTGCCTGCAAATGTCAGGCTGTCAAAAAGTGCTGTCCGCTTGTTGACCGTATAGGAGAAATCCCGTCCCTTTATGATGATCTCTGTATCATTTTCCTGTACCTGAATACCGGTATTCGGCACTTCCTTTGTAAGCCAGCTTACTGCCTGCTGATTCTTTGCACCCTTACTGCTTACATCTATCTCATCAAAGCCTAAGACATACGCCTTGGAAAGAAGCGGGATGTCCTTCTTCAGCTTATAGAACAGCTTCAGATATACCTTCCCATTCTCCGGAATTGAAAGCTTTAAAGTTGTGCTTCCATCACAATGCGGTAAAATGGATACTTCGGAAAGCTTCCCCTTCCCGATTACAAGCCCATCCTGTGACAGCTCATAGGTAATCTCTGCATAATCCTTCAGATCATCAAAATCCATATAGTTGTGAAGCACTAATTCTCCACTTGCTGCATCATACGATACTACTCTTGCCGGTCGGTATACATTCTTGTACTCCAAAAGTCCGGTGTGTATCCTTCTGTCCGGATATACCAGACCATCCATACAGAAGTTGCTGTCATGGATTACTTCGCCATGATCGCCGCCATAGGCATAGATCGTCTTGCCGTTTTCGGCTACACCATGGGCGATTGCATGATCGCACCACTCCCACACGAAACCGCCGCACATCTTATCCTCTGCCTGTATCATCTGGAAATAATCTTCAAAATCTCCGGGACCATTTCCCATACTGTGGCAGTATTCCACCAGAAGGAATGGTTTGCTGCCATCCTTTTCCAAATATTCCTCTATCTCAGTAAGTGCCGGATACATACGGCTGTATAAGTCCAGATTCTCGTAATCATAGGTTACATCGTAATTGCGGTATCTGGCACTCTCATACTGCGTGATCCGCTCCGAATCGAACTTCTTTGTCCATGCCAGTGCCTTCTCAAAATTGCAGCCATAAGCGCTTTCATTTCCCATAGACCACATCACGATACAGAACCGGTTCTTGTCACGCTCCACCATCAGCTTCACACGGTCAACAATCGCAGCTTCCCATACCGGATCATCTGCTATTTTCTCATTCCAACGCTTAAAGCGGTTGTAATCCGTATCCTCTTTTCGATACAGCATAAATGGTCCGTGTGCTTCGATATCTGCCTCGTCAATCACCATAAATCCATAGCGGTCGCACATTTCATAGAAAAATGGTGCATTTGGATAATGGCTGGAACGAATGGCATTGAAGTTGTGCTGCTTCATCAGGGTAAGGTCTGTCTTGATCTGCTCCATGCTAATTGTAAATCCGGTGACCGGATCGGAGTCATGGCGGTTCACACCACGGAATTTAATCTTCTGTCCATTTAAGTAGATTACCTGATTCTTGATCTCGATCTTGCGGAGTGCTATATGGTCTACGATTACCTCCTGCTCCGTCTCCAGAATAATCGTATACAGATACGGATTCTCTGTATTCCAGAGTGTATAATCTACAATCTCAAAAGTCGCTTCTCCACTCTCGGAAATAACACCCTCGGAAACAACTGCTCCATTCTTATCCTCGAGCTTTACCCGAACCTCTGTCGGCTCGTAAAATGCTGCTGTAAGATTTATCCTTGCAATGTCTGAATCTAATTGTGTTGTAATGCGATAATCACGGATTCCCTTTTCCGGACGTTTTAAGAGATACACATCACGGAAGATTCCGCTCATACGGAACTTGTCCTGATCTTCAAGGTACGAACCGTCGCACCACTTCATCACAAGCACGGAAATCCGGTTCTCTCCTTCCCGCAATACGTCTGTCACATCAAACTCACTGGTCATGTGGCTCACTTGACTGTAGCCTACATAGGTGCCGTTTAACCATACATAAAAGCAGCTATCCACACCTTCAAAGTTAAGATATGCCTTTGGTGCTGCAGCATCCTTTGCATAGTCAAAGGTATGCACATAAGCTCCACATGGAATATCCTGTGGCACATATGGCGGATCAAACGGAAATGGGTAACGGATATTTGTGTATTGGTGTGTATCATAACCTGCCATCTGCCATACACTCGGAACTTTGATCTCATCAAAGCCCTCAACCAAATAACCATCCTCATAAAAGGCATCCTTCATATCATAGATGCTGTCAAAATACTGAAACTTCCATGTACCATTCAATAGCTGCATTCTGTCTGACAGCTCTCTGTGCTCTACCAGGTCATCCATCCGCTTGGAAGCCGGCATGTAATAAGCTCTCGCCGGCATCGTATTGTCATGTAATACACTTAAGTCCTCATAGTAACGTGGCACGATCATAAATAATCCTCCTTCATTCATACAGTTTATACACTTTTTTGTTGCTTGTAACCCTGCAAACAGTTTTCTCCTTACTGTCTGCTTTTTTTCCTTCTCGCTTTTGTTAGATTTATATTACCTTAATCCATTTCTTATGTCTATAAACTAGAATGGACAAAATATGCACAAAATGATACAATAATCCCATCAAGCAGAAAAGTGGACGAACTGCTTGTAGCATCGGACACTTTTCTATTTGATGGGTAAACAGTCATAAGCACGCAGGACGATAGTCCGGAGTGCGCATGGCTGGCACGATTTCGAGAGTTCGAAGAACGAAGAAATCGTGATTATTGTATCGAGTGAAAGGAGTGCTGCCCTATGTACATGAACACCGGTTATTTGAAACATTCACATATGGATTTTAAGGATAAAAGCCGACCACTGATTGTCGGTAGCTGCGGAATCTATCGTTTGTCTGAGCACCCAAAGATGCCAACCTATCGCCCAAGAGGACGTGTTGATTTTCAGATTATATATATTGCAGCCGGATGCGGACATTTTCATTTTGATACTGTTGATAACGAAACAATTGTTCCCGCTGGTAACATTGTCATATTCCGTCCAAAAGAGCTTCAGAAATATGAATACTATGGGGAAGATAAGACAGAAGTCTACTGGATTCATTTTACTGGAAGTGATGTAAAAAATATCCTAAGAAAATATGGTTTCCCAGATAACGAGAGAATATTCCCGGTTGGTACATCCATGGAATATGAGCGTATATTTAAGAGAATTATTATAGAATTACAACGTTGTCAGGATAACTACGAAGAAATGCTCACATTATTGCTCCGTCATCTTCTGATCATATTCCAACGTGAGCTTACCAGAGAGCAAGTTTTAAAAAATGAATATCTCGACCACGAGATGGATACCGCCATGACATATTTTAACGAAAATTATAACCGTGATATCAATATAGAAGAGTATGCGACATCCAAGGGGATGAGCGTCAGTTGGTTCATACGAAGCTTCAAGAAGTTCACGGGTTCTACTCCTATGCAGTTTATTGTTGCGCTCCGTGTCAACAACGCACAGGTCTTGCTTGAGACAACCAACTATTCCATCAATGAAATATCTAAGATTGTAGGCTACGATAACCAGCTCTATTTCAGCCGATTATTTCATAAGCTGAAGGGATTTTCTCCGAGGGAATATCGGAAAACCAGAAAGTCGGAAATATAAAACTAAAGCCCATCTATAATAGGAATAACTACTATTATGGAGCTGTTGGTTCTGTAGGCATGATAAGTTTCTTATTTTTCTCATTATGTATGGGACTTTCCTCCGGCATAGGCGTAATCGTTTCTAAATGTTTTGGTGCAAAAAAAGAAGAAGAAGTGAAAACTGCGATTGCTAACTCCATATATGTGATGAGTGGAGGGTGCAGACATTTTCTTGGACTATATAAGTGACCAATCCAAGTCTATGTCTGTACTCTATAGGACTCAAATATCCTAATGATTTTTTACATTTTCTCCATCCGATAAAATGCGCCTTTTTTCTCTAGCAATTCTTCGTAAGAGCCACATTCCAGAACATTTCCTTTTTCAATCACAGCAATCCGGTCAGCATTGCGAATGGTAGACAGACGGTGGGCTACGATCAGTGTGGTACGTCCTTTCACAAGTTTCTGGATTGAATCCTGAATCTTCTTTTCAGAGATGCTGTCAAGCGCAGAAGTTGCCTCATCCAGAATCAGGATCTTCGGATTCCGTAAAAATGCACGGGCAATGGAGATGCGCTGCCGTTGTCCGCCGGAAAGATTTTCCCCATGTTCTGTGATCATCGTGTCCAGACCATCAGGCAGTTTCTGGACAACTTCTTCCAGGTTGGCTGCACGTATGACATTCCATAACTGTTCCTCGGAGATAGATTCAGATCCATAGGTGATATTCTCGCGGAGAGTTCCGGTGAAGAGAATGGACTGTTGTGGAACGACGGCAATCTGCTTTCGGTAGCTGTGCAGATCCAGTTCCATCAGGTCATTTCCATCAACCAATACCTGTCCGCTGTCAGCTTTCAGGAAACCGATGGCAAGATTGAGGATTGTTGTTTTTCCAGAGCCGGAACCACCGGCAAAGGCAACTGTTTCCCCCGGCTGAATCTTGAAGTTCAGATGACTTAATACTGGTTTTTCATTGCCTTTATAAGTAAAAGATACATCCTGAAATGTAATCTCACCTTTCAGATCAACTACTTTTTTCTTCCTACAGTTGTCCTCAATATCATTTGCACAAAGCACATCACCAATCGATTCAACGGATTCCAGGCCTTTCGCAATGATTGGCAGCAAAGTCACAATACTTGCAATCTGAGCGACGATGCTGGAAAAATAAGTCTGGTATAAGGTGATATCTCCGACACCGATGATTCCTTTCCATGCAATGTAGGCTGTAAATGCAAGACAGAATACCTGAAAGATCTGAAATGCAACCCAGCTGATTGAAGAAAAGTATGTCTGAATCATATCAAGCTGAAGCCCTTTTTCAGCAACTTTACGAAGCTGTTCACTCATTTTACGGGCTTCCTGATCTTCCAGAGCGTGAGCTTTAGTTACAGGAATCATTTCAACCATTTCCATTACTTTTGCAGAAGTTTCTTCCATTTCTTTACGGAAAGCACGGTTATGGTTTTTGATTTTTCCTTTAAAACCAACAATGATCAAAACAGAAACCGGTATCGTGCAGAGGAAGAAAAGAAATACGATCCGACTTTTGAAGATGACCACTCCGAAGGATACACCAATGTTCAGAATGATAGTCAAAAGAGAGATAAAAATCTGAGATGCAAGATTTTGTATCTGTTCTACATCTCGCATGATCTTCGACTGAAGCCTTCCGGACTGCATTTCCTTGTGATAGGTAATCGACAATTGCTGAAGCTTGCAGACTAGGGCTTCTCGCAGTTCTTTCTCTACTGTTCGTACCGTTTTAGCATAGAGCCAGGTATGGATGTAGTTGGTTGGTATGTTCTGTACCAGAAATGCAATCATAAGGATGGTATTCAGAATCAGAATTTTGGTAATATTCCCGTTGTGGTCTGTCACTGCATTGATAATATTAGCTGTGACGATTGGAAGAACCCAGGTTGGGGAATGCTTGATAATGAAAAAGAAAATGGAACCAACCAGCGCGCCATAGTGTCCCTTGAAAAGAGAAAGAAGCGTGCGCAGGTTATTTTTTCTGTTCCGGCTGAAGATGTGCATCATGGCAGCTTCTTCCTGCCAGAGATCCTGTTCTGAAGTTTGTTGTATGTTATTTTCTTGTGTCTCTCCCATAGTAGTCTTTAATAACCTCCTGTATCGGTTTGTTGCAGATTTCGTAGCTGGTATCTCTTGATGCAATACTTCTGGACGGGAGAACCGGAGCCCATTCCCACATGGCAAAACCATTGACCCATGAGCGCTTTGCACAGGCCTCAAACATAGCACGATACCAGTCTGGCTGTTCCTCCAGACGTAAATCTCCCTGAATTGCCCAGTTGTTAGGCACCAGTGAGGATCCTTTTCTGGACATGCATCCTGCTTCGGCGAAGAAAAATGGTTTCTTGAATTTCTGAACGACTTTTTCAATACGGTCAAGTTCCTGTTCCCACTGATCAATCGGATAATATCCGCTGGAAGAAATCATGTCGACACAGTCCCACCAGGTTACATTTTCTTCCTGATATTTATCGGTATTATAGGAAACAGGTCCGTGGTAATAGTTTCGGATCGCAGCGATTACGTTTCTCCATTCTTCACTGCGGTGTTCCGTCATTACCATCTCACATCCTGCAATAAAAAGATCACATTGTTCGGCTTCTGCAATTTTGGCATAGTGTGTCTGGAATTCTGTGTAAGAGGCAAACCAGTTTTCCCATTTCGGTTCACACGGAACATCTTTTTCAAAGAAACTGATGTAAGCACGCCAGACACCATTTTTACAATTAACGGTAGGTTTCAAGGCAACACGGATGCGCTTGCTTTTTGCATAGCGGATCATATTGATTAATTCTTCATCTGAGAATGTGGCACTGGAAGTGTAACAAATCTCTTCTGAGTGTGCGTGGTCCTGTAGCCCTACAGGAGCAAGGATTATGAAATCAGCAGCAGTGTGTTCTATCATATAATCAAAACTGTCACGGGCAGTCTGTGTAGAAAGAGAACCACGTTTGTGAAATGGGGCAAATGTAATTCCTTTAATATATCCAAGTTGATTTTGAATTTTCATTTTGGTAAAAACCTCCTGTCTTTCGAATTATATAATTTCTGAATATTTTCTGCTGGGAGTATATCATGTAGAAAAAAGATATGATATAATGAATCTATTATAAAATTGTAAAAATCTATGATGGAGATAATCTGTGAAACCTTATTTTGAATGTTTAGACAAATTAAACAAACCATATGAAGCCTTTTTATTTGATGCACAGACATCTGAGATGTTCCCAATTCTTCCACATTGGCATTATTTTGTGGAGATTCTTTACATGGTGGAGGGAAAGGCGTATGTAGAGGCAGGAGAAGAGAATTATGTATTGGAACCGGGAGATCTGATCGTATTTTATCCACAGATGGCTCATGCAATTTATTCAACAGGACAGCTTCCAATCCGTTACTATGTCCTGAAATTCGATCCGGCACATCTGAATATATCCGGTTCGGCACTTCCATCGATTTCGAGTCTGATCGCCATGGCCGCAGTGGAGCAGAAGCTATCGGTTTATTTTTCGAAAGAGAAATTTAATCAGGAAAAAATGAAGCAGCTGATTCAGGGATCAGTGAAGACGTTAGAAGAAAAGCAATTTGGTTATGACATTATTATGCATTCGAATTATTGTCTTCTTATGGCAGAAATTCTTCGTGTCTGGAAGCAGGAAGGCTTTCAGATAAAAAAAAGGAAAAAGGAAACTGTATTAAGCGAAAAATTTACAGAGGTATCTGAGTACATTTCACAGCACTACCAGGAAGATCTCTCGGTGGCGGAGCTGGCAGAAAAATTTCATATGAGTTATTCGTATTTTGCCGCAATATTCAAGGAGTACTATGGACAGACCTGCAAGGAGATGATTCTCACGGTAAGACTGCAAAAAGCGGAGGACTTATTGCAATTCACAGATTTTGACCTAACTTATATCAGCCAGGAGACAGGATTTTGTGACTGCAGCCATTTTATCAAGGCGTTTAAACAGAAGTATGGAGTGACACCGAGGAAGTATAGGATGAAGGAGAAAAGTTTTGATTTTGTATCACGGAAGTAAAGAAATTGCAGAGGGATTATTACCTTCGTTTGCACCAAGATATACCTTAATATTCATATTTTTCCTCTTTTCAAAAATGGGCAATTCCAATTGGAATTGCCCATTCATCGTACTAATCATGCAATTTTTTCTTACTTACACCGATTTCTGCATCAAATGATGTAATTTTGATGTAAATCGCTGTTTTTCATTTTTATCAAATGAAGTATGTCCCGTCTATTTGGTAAAACGGTACATCTTTACATCACGTCGACTGACGTCTCCGTGTGTTTTTCACCTTATGTCGGTGTTCGCAAGCGCACACCGCCGCAAGGCTCAGTTTTCTCATCTTAATAGAGCTTAGCACCTGCCGGAATATGGTTGTCAACCATCAGAAGGTGAAGCTTCTCCTCGCCCTCTTCCTCATGGATAGCTGAAAGAAGCATACCGCATGAATCGATTCCCATCATCTTTCTAGGTGGAAGGTTTGTTATTGCAATAAGTGTCTTGCCGACTAACTCCTCTGGCTCATAGAATGCATGGATTCCTGAGAGGATGGTTCTGTCTGTGCCTGTGCCGTCATCCAGTGTGAACTGAAGGAGCTTCTTGCTCTTTGGCACTGCTGAACATTCCTTAACCTTTACCGCTCTGAAGTCTGATCTTGAAAATGTCTCGAAATCAACCTCATCAGCAAAAAGTGGCTCTATATCTACCTTGGAGAAATCGATCTTCTCGTTTGGTGTGAAGAATCCGTTGTTGTCACCGGCTGTCTCAGATACTGAATCAGAATCTGAACCACCCTCACTCTTCATAGTCGGGAACAGAAGAACATCTCTGATCGCCTGTGAATCTGTAAGGAGCATAACCAGTCTGTCTATACCATAACCGATACCGCCTGTTGGAGGCATACCGATCTCAAGCGCATTGAGGAAATCCTCATCTGTGTGCTCAGCCTCGTCATCTCCGGCTGCGGCATTCGCATCCTGAGCGGCAAATCTCTCACGCTGATCGATAGGATCGTTCAGCTCTGAGTAAGCGTTACACATCTCCCATGTGTTGATGAAGAGCTCGAAACGCTCAACCTTTGTAGGGTCTGAAGGCTTCTTCTTCGTAAGTGGTGAGATCTCGATCGGATGATCCATGATGAATGTAGGCTGGATCAGCTTCTCCTCACAGAACTCCTCGAAGAACAGGTTCACGATGTCGCCCTTCTTGTGGCGCTCCTCGTACTCTACGTGATGCTCGTCAGCGATCTTCTTCGCCTCAGCGTCATCAGCAACCTGGTCAAAATCAACACCTGTATATTTCTTGATAGCGTCAACCATAGTCAGACGCTCAAATGGCTTGCCAAAGTCGATCTCGATTCCGTTGTATGAGATCTTGGTGCTTCCACATACCTTCTCTGCGAGGTAACGGAACATGGACTCTGTGAGCTCCATCATACCATAGTAATCTGTGTATGCCTGGTACAGCTCCATCAGAGTGAACTCAGGGTTGTGACGTGTGTCAACACCCTCGTTACGGAATACTCGTCCGATCTCGTATACTCTCTCAAGACCGCCGACGATAAGTCTCTTCAGGTAGAGCTCAAGTGATATACGGAGCTTTACATCCTCATTGAGTGCATTGTAATGTGTCTCAAATGGTCTGGCTGCGGCACCACCGGCATTGCTGACCAGCATAGGTGTCTCAACCTCCATGAAGTCACGTCCTGCCAGGAAGTTACGGATCTCCTTTAATATCTGTGATCTCTTGATAAATACTTCCTTGCTGTCCTGGTTCATGATGAGATCCACATATCTCTGACGATATCTCATATCTGTATCTGTCAGTCCGTGGAACTTCTCAGGAAGGATCTGGAGTGACTTAGAGAGAAGTGTGATCTCCTCTGCATGTATGGATATCTCACCAGTCTTTGTTCTGAATGCATATCCCTTAACTCCATATATATCACCGATATCTGACTTCTTGAAGTCAGCGTATGACTCCTCACCGATCTGATCTCTTGCAACATACACCTGAATGTTGCCCTTAAGATCCTGAATGTTACAGAAAGAAGCCTTACCCATGACACGCTTGAACATCATACGTCCTGCGATGCTCACATTGATAGGTGAAGCATCCATGATGGCTCTTCTCTCATTGTAATCGTTGTTTAAAACTTCTCTCTTCTCTGCCTCTTCAAGGTCCTCAACTGAAGGTGTCTGTCTACCAGCCAGAAGCTCTGCCTCATGTGCTGTGTACATCTCCTTCACATCTGCACTGTGCTGCTGCACATCATACTTTGTTATGACAAATGGATCCTTGCCTGCCGCCTGAAGGTCTGCCAGCTTCTCGCGGCGCACCATCTGCAGCTTATTAAGATCCTGATCTTTTCCCTTGTTATTCTGCTCTGCCATCTTCTCTTACAGCTCCTGTCTCTTAATATCAAGTACCCTGTACTTAAACTCTCCGTCCGGTGCCTCCACCAGAACCTCTTCGCCAACCTTTGCACCCTTGAGTGCCATTCCAACAGGTGACTCATCTGAGATCTTGTTGTTCATGATATCCGCCTGTGATGAACCAACGATATCGTACTCGATCTTCTCATCGAACTCGTAGTCATATACAACTACCTTACATCCGATACCTACAACTCCTGTATCGACCTCATCTTCGTCGACTACTTCTATATTCTTGAGCATGGCCTCGAGCTGCTCGATTCTTGCCTCGATGTCTCTCTGCTCGTCCTTGGCTGCATCGTACTCTGCATTCTCTGACAGATCTCCCTGCTCTCTGGCCTCTTTGATCTTAGCTGCGATCTCTCTACGTTTATTAACCTTCAGATTCTGAAGCTCTTCCTCTATCTTCTTGAGACCTGAATAAGTAACCACATTCTTCTTCTCTGCCATTGCCGCACATACCTCCTAAATATCATAAATTATTGACTCCACAGCTCAGCATTTCCGCATACTATGGTATAAAAAAATGCGGAAGATGGGACTTGAACCCACACGGTATTGCTACCACAGGCACCTGAAGCCTGCGCGTCTGCCAATTCCGCCACTTCCGCATGTTCACAACGAACGTTAATATAATATACTGTTTGCCTTGGTATGTCAACCACTTTTTTTGCATTTCCGCAAGCATTTTCCCATAAAAAAGGAAAAACATATATACCACATTTCCATGCATGTATATATGTTTTCCCGCAAATATATCTACTGCTTGTTATTACCTAACATATGCCATTACTTTTTGCTCTTGGCACTGGCGGTCTTGGAGTATGCTGACTGAGCAGCACATCCACCGTCGTTAACTGCCACTGCAGCGACCTTGTAATAGTATGTCTTGCCCTTTGCAGCCTTCTTGTCTGTAAAGCTGCATGATGATGTTGTACCGATCTTAGAGTACTTACCATTCTTCTTTGTTGCGCGATATACTACGTAGTTCTTCGCTCCTGTAACGCTACTCCACTTTACTGTGATCTTCTTGGCTCCGGTGTTAGATGCACCTGACATCTTTGGTGTACCTACAGCATGTGTATACACTGCCTTATACTGCTTTGCAGCTTCATAGTCAATGCTGCAGTTAACCCCGCTGACAATTGTCGATGGCTGTATAAAATATGTATACTCAAGCTTGGTCGTGAGCTTGCGGTCACTGAAGTTTGTTGACGTTGTCTGTCCCAGCCACTGGGTTGTGCCGAGAACAGGGTTCATTCTGTATACTGTGTAAGAATCTGCACCAGGCACCGCTGACCATGTAACTCTGACCTCGGATGTGGACTTTCTCACAGCCTTTACATTCTTAGCAAGAGGGATATAGTTGACGCTGACGGATGTCATCTCGCCCTGCTTCTTACCCTTGTATGGCACTACGTATGCAGAGTAATACTTAATACCCTTACTGCTGCTTCCTGTATTCTTGAACTTGTATGTATTTCTGGCTGCAGATTTGATCACTGCAACCTGCTCAAGCTTATTTGTGTAGTTATTTCTCGCAAATATCTTGTAGCCTGAAGCTCCCCAGACTCTGTTCCACTTGAGATTGGTGTATATCGTCAGGTTTTTCTTGTCTTTGCTTGCAGATACCGTGGATGAGACAGCCTCAAGCTCTCTCACGCTCTCTGTGTATCCGGTCTGGAGCCATTTGTATGTCACGTTCTCACAAATGACCTTTCCGCCTGAAACACTCTGGCTCTTAAGCTTGAATGAATACTCAGCGCCAGATGCAAGTCCCTTGATGGTGCATGATGTTCCCTTTGTCGCAACAGCTCTCTTATATCTGTCTCCCGATATATCGGATCTCATATACCAGACTTCATACATATTTGCTCCGGCTGCCTTATCCCATGTGAGCTTTACTGAGCTCTTTGTGTTCTGAACCGCTGTGAGCTCCGTGGTACCCATGAGTATCTTTACGCCGCGGACCTCACTTGCAGTTCCCTTTGAAACCGCTCTGGTAGAGGCATCATAATACTTTGGAACTACCTTGTAGTAGTATGTCTTTCCAGCCTTAACTGTTGTATCTGTATACTCCGGTGTGTATATCGTCTTTATCTTCTTAAAGCCCTTTGTCTTTGAAGTTGAACGGTACAGATCGAACTGGTTAGCAGCGCCGTAATCGCTTACCGTTATATCAGCACCCTTTGCGCCTCTATCGACTGAAAGCTCCGCTGTCCCAAGCCTGCAGTCCACCTTTGCAACGGCTGATGTCTCTACAACCCTGGATGTCTTATTGTATGAGTCAGTTCCGGTTACTATCTTCGCCATATAGTAATAGGTATTTCCTACTTTTACATTATCATCATAATACCTCACTTCAGAAGCTCCATACATGTAACCGACGCCTGACAAAATCTTCGTAAAGCCTCCTGATGGCTTTGTGGATCTGTACACCTCATACCAGATATCATTCTGTACGTAGCTGTCAAATGGGAACGACACAGATACTCCACCTAATTCTCTATATCCGGTATCTCCCGTAGAATATGATACGTATTCTGAAGGCTTCCTGCTGCGGCTGAACTTAGGTGCTTCAAAATATATCTTTCCCGACTCCTGCGACACCGTCTGTCCATTGTCATCACTGACTACCAGCTTAAACTGATATGTCGCACCGGCAACTCCTCTGAATTCCGTATCCACATGCCAGCTTCCGTCATAGTCACTGCCTGTCCACGAGTCATACCATGCTCCATTTACATAGAGAACAGCCTCTGTTCCATATCCCGCGGCACTTATATGTACAGAACCGCTGCTTACGGTATCCTGACCTCCTACACTAAAATATGTTATGGATGCTTCTTCAGCAAATGCCACCTCAGCCTGAGCGGACTGTACATCTGCACTGCCGTCTGCTGCCAGTGCAGGCAATGCCTCACCAAACACCATGGTTGAAGCAAGCGCCACGCATAAAGCTTTCTTTATCAATCTATTCTTCATAGTTTACCCCTTTTCATCTATTTGCGGATCTTTATTCCCTTTGCATGTGATGCAACTGACTTGACTGTCTTTCCTCCATCATTAACTGTTGAAGCCACAACCTTGTAGTAATAGGTCGTTCCCTTCTTGAGCTTCTTGTTCATGTATGAAAGCTTTGTAGCTCCAGTCTTGCCGACCAGCTTGTATGTTCCATTCTTGCTGGTTGAACGATATACATAGTATCTGGTTGCATTTGTAACCTTCTTCCATGTTACAGTCGCTGTACCCTTGGAACCGTTTACAACCTTTGTTATGGCCGGTGATGCAAGCTTATGTGTATAGTCACTGCTATACAAATCATATCCGCTGCTGAATCCAAAGTCTGTGCCTACAACAACAGAGTATGTATACTTCATTCCGTCTGTCACGTTCACATCCGTGAAGTTAGTTGCCTTTGTTGATCCTATGTACTGGCGTACACCGAGCTCTGTAGTTCTGTATACATAGTATTCCTTTGCCCCGCTTACAGCAGACCATGTTATCTTGGTCGATGTTGTGCTCTTCTTTACAGCCTTAACACGCTTTGCACTTGGCATCTCTGAATTCCACAGAGTGTTATCCTCGCCTCTTGCCTTTCCCTTATATGGTCTCACATATATCTGAGAGTATTTGCGCTCCTTGCCCTTGGCACTTGTGTTTGTAAATGTATATGATGTCTTTTTTCCCGATGTTATCTTCTTGATGGTCTCTATCTTGCCTGTACTGCTGTTGAGGCCTGATATAACATATCCTGATGCGCCCCAGTCTCTGTACCATGTGAGAGAATATCTTACAGACAGGACATCCTTCTTGCCGTTCAGTGATGAAGATACAGCTCCCGCAGTCAGATCCTGGACTCTCTTGGTGTAACCCATGGTCCTCTCAGATGTATCTGTCGTCTCATATCTCACGGCAGCTCCTGATTTCTTGACTGTCCTTATCATCACCTTGTATGTTCCGTTCGGATCAAGCTTTGTAAGGGTGCATGAGTTTTTCTTGGTGACCACCATACGCTTGTATGCATCACCGGTTATATCGGTTCTCTTTGCCCATACCTCGTATGATACGTCTGCGGTATTGTCCGCAGCCCATGTACACTTCAGTGATCTGTTGCCTGTCTGTATAAGGCTAGGTGCACCTGCTGCATTCATGATAAACTTTACGCCGACAACACCAGATGTCTTTCCTGTTGTTATCTTTCGTGTCTGTGAGTCGTAATACTTTGGCACTACCTTGTAGTAGTATACCGTTCCACTCTTGACCGCTGTGTCCGTGAAATCAGCAGAATATATAGTCTTTATCTTTCTGTAGCCCTTGCTCTTGTTTGTTGAGCGGTACACATCGTACTGATTTGCAAAATTGCTGGTCATCCACAGGAATACTCCCGGCTTACTTATCTTTTCTGATACATTCATGCTTGAAGCATAGAGCTGATCCACCTCTGGAATGCCCACCTTTACTGAAGCTGTCTTACTTGTAGCTATGACCTTGCTCGTCTTCACATACTGATCTGAACCGCTCACGATCCTGAATCTGTAATAATATGTAGTTCCGGTCTTCGCAGTGCTGTCAAGATATGCAAGTCTTGACGTGTAAGATTCACTTCCCGTTGCGATCGTGGTAAATGGCCCACCTGACTTGGTCGCTCTCTGAACCTCATACTTGACCTCATCTGAATGCCTGCTATCAAGATATACGCTGACAGACACATAGCCTGGTTTTGCATAGCCAGTGCTTCCGACTGTATATCCTACACTAACACTAGGATCACCATCAAAGCTCACCTTGTCAGTTTTGACCGGTGAAACCTTCTGTACAGTCACCTCTCCATTTGAATCGTAGGCTCTGACCTCTGCGTTGTAGGTGGAATCAAGCAGCGCCGGGATCTCACAGTTAATACTAAAGGACTGCTGGTCCTCTCCGTTGTACTGTTCCCCGCACTTTACTCCATTGACCCAGACCTCAACTCTGTAAGCCCGGCCGCTTGCATTGATCGTTATGGTCCTTGAGTTCTTATAAGCTCCCGCATACCATATGCTGACATTGGCTGCCGCCACATCAGCCTGTTCCTCCGCCGCCACTGTGGCAGCAGTTCTTCCGTCTGCCACATTTTCCACACTGGCTGCCATAGCCGTACCCGCCTCACCGAGCATCATGGCTGAAGCCAGAGCAATGCACAGACATTTTCTCGCAATGTTCTTTCTCATAATATCCCCTTTCCTTTTCTATCTTTAAAATAAAGACATGTTCTCTTTTATTTTAAATTCCCGGAGCCCCTTAGTCAATGTGGATAAACCACAGATTCATTTGTCTATAGACGACAATAGAGACCGGGCATAAAACCTCGGTCTCTATCAGCTTATCCATATTCAAATATATCGCGTGCAGCTTACTCCTCTGTGGCTGCCTCAGATGCATCTGTTGCAGTTGCCTCCACCTGAACTGATCTGTTCATGAGATAGTCAAGCACGTTCTCCTCTGTGGCATAGAACATCAGGTCTGACTCTGAGTAATACTTGTCCACGTCTGAGTCATTCTCCAGATTGTTCTTGTCCATAACCTTCTGTCTGTACGCCTTTATGTCTGCGTTATCGGCGATGAGGTCATTGTCCATTGCTATGCATGACACAACGATCTTCTCCTTCATGACGTTCTCAACTGTGGTGTGAAGGTACTCAAGGAATGATGCCTCGTCCTCATATCCATAGAAATACTTCATATATGCCTCGAAGTCGATTCCGTAGTTGTCTGCGGCACTTCTCACATTTGACACCATGGACTGAATGTAGGAAGCTACCTCATCCTCAGGATACTTGTCAAATGTAACCTTCTCCTCAACAGCCTTGAGAACAGAAGCTCTGTCTGTCTCGTCCGCGGAATCGTCCTTGTTCTTCTGAACATCTTCCTTCAGATGTGCTGTATAATCATCGGTTGTTGTGTACTCACCATCAGTAGCCTTCTTGACCAGTGCGTCTGTGTACTCAGGCACCGTGGTAACTGATATATAATTGATCGTAACCTTGTACTCTGCTGTAAGTCCGGCAACTGTTGTGTCGCTGTAATCATCAGGATATGTCACTGTGATCGTCTTGACATCACCCGGCTTGCTTCCTATGAGCTGATCGTCACTGCCATCACCAAGAGTGTTATTTCCCATGGTCAGTGTGTAATCTGTCTTGCTGTCCTTCTCTGTTCCTGAGACAGTCTCAACATAGTCCACATTGATCTTGTCGCCATCTGCCACTGTGCTGGTCTTATCCTCTGTAGTCTCAGAATTGTCACTGCAAAAACTGCTTATCGCACTGTTTACATCGTCCTCGGACACCTCTCTCGATGCCGGAACATATTCGATATCAGTGTATGCCGCCTTGTCTATGGTCGCACACTTTGAAAACTTCTTAAACTGGCTCTTTGTGTCATTGCTGCCACAGCCTGTCATCAGGCCTGCGCACATGACTGCCACCATTCCTGCTGCAAATATCTTCTTTACTCTCATATCTTTCTCCGTACCCCTTTACTTACTCTTCAGCCTGCTCTGCGTCAGCCGCCTCTGTTGACTCTGTGGTCTCTGCAGCCTCAGTTGTTGCTCCAGTTGTCGCCTTTGCATTGTCCATAAGGAAGTTCATGACCTTCTCTGCCAGAGCGTTGTACTTTATCTCAACGTCTGTAAGATTCTGTCTGAGCGTAGACTCATCAACACTGTTCTTCGTTGCATAATCAGCTATATACTTATCAGCCTCGTCATCTGTGACACTGATATTCTCCTTCTTGGCAATGGCACATACGACCATTCTCTCCTTCTGTGATTCCTCACAAACCTGCTGTACATACTGTTCAAATGCAGCGCTGTCATCATATCCATAGTAATAGTAGATATATGTGTCATACTCTATTCCGTTTGTCTCTGCCTGAGTCTTTATGGATGTTATGATCTTGTCAGCATTCGCCTGAACATCATCTGCTGATATGTTCTCTATTGTACTGTTGTTTATAACGGCAACCATGACCTCATTCTGAGCACTTGCAAGAGCTGAATCCTCCTTGTCCTGCTTGAGCTGCTCACGTACAGATGCCTCATACTCAGCAGTTGTCTTATATGAAGTATTGTTTGCAACCAGCTCATCATTGTATGTAGCCGGTTTATCTATCTTTATATAGTTAAGTGTCGTCTCGAACTTGGCCGCCTTGCCATTTAACTCATCCTTGCCATAATTCTCAGGAAAGGTTACATTCACGGTAAATGTCTCTCCCGGCTTATGTCCAACTATCTGATCCTCAAAGTTATCTATGAATGAACCAGAACCAAGGACGAGATCATATCCGCTGCCATTGGTATTGCCTCCATCGAACTCCTCACCATCTACAGTTCCGACAAAGTCAATATTTACTGTATCTCCGTTCTTCGCCTCGCTGGTTGTGTCCTTATCAAATGTAGCAAGTCCGTTCACAAATGAATCAACCTTGGCCTGAACCTCATCATCCGTGACATCAGTGCCCTTCTCCTCATACTCCATGCCCTTGTATTCACCGAGTGTGACATCTGCCGCATACTGATCCACCATATCCTCTATAGAAGCAAATTCTTCTGATGAATTGTCAGCACTCTCTGTAGCATCAGAAGATGTTGCCTTACTCGCTGTATTATCCAGCTTTCCACTCGTACCATTACTGTCGCCACAGCCTGTCATAAATGACATGGACAGAGCGAGTGCAAGAACAACTGCACATCCCTTATTAAATTTTCGCATAATCATACCTCTTTTACTTTTTATTAGAAGTGTAACCATCTTCATGATAAACTTCAACGAGTAAACTTATACCATATTTTCCTGTAAAAATAAAGCAATTTGAAATAATTCATAGAATTCTCACAAATGATTTCACATTCCTATAACAGGCAGTTTTACATCTGTTTTTGTGATGTATTTTATCTGTCCCACATTAATCAAAGGCAAATCCACAATATGTTGTGCCTACATATTTTTTATTTTTCTATATTTTGTACTTTTTGCAAATAACCTGTAGACAAACAAAATTGGGAATGATATAATCGACCATGTTGAGACATCAGTGTGAGATTTGCGACGAGGCACCTTATTTGTCGCTAATTTTTTTGCGGCTTTTTCAGTCGGCATACCATATATTGATGTCTCCTGTATGGTAGTATACAATATTTAGGGGGCGTACTTTTTTTAACGCCCATTCACATCACACACAGGGAGAATGGGAAATGCAAGTTATCAAGAGAGACGGTCGTGCTGTTACTTACGACCGAAGCAAGATCATATTGGCTATCCAGAAGGCTAACTCGGAGGTTGAGCCTTGTGAGAAGATCTCTGACGAGAAGATCGAGGAGATCGTCGGAAGCATCGAAGCCAAGAACAGAAAGAGAATGCTCGTTGAAGATATCCAGGATATCATCGAGCAGGGGCTTATGGCCGACGGCAAGTTTGTCCTTGCCAAGACCTACATTATATACAGATACAGCCGCGAGCTCATCAGAAAGGCAAATACGACTGATGATTCTATCCTCAGTCTTATCCAGAACAGGAATAAGGATGTCATGGAGGAGAATTCCAACAAGAATGCCACCGTCGCATCCACACAGCGTGATCTTATCGCAGGAGAGGTATCAAAGGATCTTACCAAGAGAATGCTCCTCCCTGAGAAGATCTCCAAGGCTCATGAGGAGGGCGCCATCCACTTCCACGACGCAGATTATTTCCTCCAGCCTATATTCAACTGCTGCCTTATCAACATTGGGGATATGCTTGACAACGGCACAGTCATGAACGGCAAGCTCATAGAGAGCCCGAAGAGCTTCCAGGTGGCATGTACCATCGTGACTCAGATCATCGCATCTGTCGCATCCAGCCAGTACGGCGGCCAGTCAGTCGATGTCCGTCACCTTGGAAAGTACCTCAGAAAGAGCTACAACAAATATAAAAAGAGATACACCGAAGAGTTCGGCGACAAGATAGACCCTGACACACTTGAGAAGCTCATCACCGAGAGACTCAAGGACGAGCTGAAGTCAGGAGTTCAGACTATCCAGTATCAGATAAATACTCTGATGACCACCAACGGCCAGTCTCCATTTGTCACTCTCTTCCTCAACCTCAGAGAGGACGACGAGTACATCAAGGAGAACGCCATGATCATCGAGGAGATCCTCAGACAGAGACTTGAGGGAATCAAGAACGAGGCAGGCGTGTATGTTACACCTGCATTCCCTAAGCTCATATATGTTCTTGACGAGCACAACTGCCTCAAGGGCGGTGAGTACGACTATATCACAGAGCTCGCCATCAAGTGTTCTGCCAAGAGAATGTACCCTGATTACATATCAGCCAAGAAGATGCGTGAGAACTACGAGGGAAATGTATTCTCATGCATGGGATGCCGTTCATTCCTCTCCCCATGGAAGGATGAGAACGGAGAATATAAATGGGAAGGCCGTTTCAACCAGGGAGTTGTCAGTCTTAATCTTCCACAGATAGCTATACTTGCAAAGGGAGACGATGACAAGTTCTGGAGTCTTCTGGATGAGAGACTGCAGCTCTGCTACGACGCACTCATGTGCCGCCACAGAGCCCTCGAGGGTGTAACCTCTGACGTCAGCCCAGTCCACTGGCAGTACGGTGCCATCGCCAGACTTAAGAAGGGCGAGGTCATCGATCCACTGCTCCACAACGGTTACTCAACCATATCACTGGGATACATCGGTGTATATGAGACCACCAAGCTCATGCGTGGTGTGAGCCACACAGATCCTGTGGGCGAGGAATTTGCACTGAAGCTTATGCACAAGCTCCGCGCAGCCTGCGACAAATGGAAGGCAGATACGGGACTTGGCTTCGGACTCTACGGAACTCCGGCCGAGAGCCTTTGCTACAGATTTGCACGTATCGACAAAGAGCGTTTCGGAACCATAAAGGATGTCACAGACAAGGGCTACTACACCAACTCTTACCACGTTGATGTCCGTGAGAAGATCGATGCATTCAGCAAGTTCAGATTTGAGAGCCAGTTCCAGACCATATCATCAGGTGGTGCCATCTCATATGTTGAGATACCAAACATGCGCAACAACCTGGATGCTCTGGCAGAGGTCGTAAGATATATATACGACAACATACAGTATGCTGAGTTCAACACCAAGTCTGACTACTGTCATGTATGTGGATACGATGGTGAGATCCTCATCAACGATGACGGCGAATGGGAATGTCCGCAGTGTGGCAACAAGGATCACAACAAGATGAATGTTACCAGAAGAACCTGCGGTTATCTGGGCGAGAACTTCTGGAACGTGGGCAAGACCAAAGAGATAAAGGCAAGAGTGCTTCATCTATAGTCTTTTATAGAAAAACACTTGATATATTCAGGCAACTGATATAAAATAACAGTATGCATTAATAATTTCAATTGTATGGTCTGCATGTCGTAGAGGGCAACGCAGGCCATACTTTTGTTTTAAGATAAATTTAGAAGGGATCACATTATGAATTACGCAGATATCAAACTATTTGATGTGGCAAACGGAACCGGCGTCAGAGTGTCTGTATTTGTATCCGGCTGCACACACCACTGCAAGAACTGTTTCAACCCTGACACATGGGATTTCGGCTACGGCAAGCCGTTCACGGATGTGGAGATCAACCACATAATAGATAGTTGCAAGGAGGACTATATAGCAGGTCTCTCCCTGCTCGGCGGAGAACCTATGGAATATGTGAACCAGCAGGGGCTTCTTCCTCTGGCAAGAAAGTTCAAAGAGACCTACCCTGACAAGACCATCTGGTGCTACACCGGTTATACATTTGAAACCGATCTCTTAGACCGCATGTGTAATGAATGGGAGTATACAAAAGAACTTCTCTCCTACATTGACGTCCTTGTGGACGGAGAATTCATAGACGAACAGAAGGATCTGTCACTGAGATTCAAGGGCTCAAGGAACCAGCGTATCATAGATGTACCAAAGTCCTTGAAGACAGGCACCACAGTCCTGTGGGATGAAAGCGGAAAGTATTTTAAATAAAAGAAAAGCGGTCTGGCACACCATTAAAATGATGATGCCCGGCCGCTTTTTTGTTACTTTCCTGTTGAACCGAATCCGCCGGCTCCTCTGACTGTATCGCTGAGCTCGTCCACCTGATGGAATGCTCCAACGATATAAGGAGCGATCACAAGCTGTGCTATTCTCTCCTCAGGCTCAACCGTCTGTGCCTGAGTTCCGTGATTGTGGAGTGCAACCATGATTTCCCCTCTGTAATCCGCATCCACAACTCCAACCTTATTGGCCGGTGCAAGCCCCTTCTTGGATGCCAGACCGCTTCTCGCATACACAAGTCCTGCAAATCCCTCAGGTATCTCCATGGCTATACCCGTGTGAACCATCACCGTCTGTCCCGGCTCTATAGTAATCGCCTCATCAAGACACGCATACAGATCCGCCCCCGCTGCGTACTCTGAACCGTATGTCGGTATGACTGCCTTTTCATCCAGCTTCTTAATATTGATATCGTATACTGTTGCCATCTTTCTTCTCCTCTCATTCGTCAAATTTTATCTTGTTGTACACATCCATATCCACACTCTTACTGTATGAATATCCGCTGTCCAGCTCATCTATCCAGTCCTTCATAAGGTTGTCATAGTATTCCGCATCAGCGGCATCCGTGAGCTTCTTCTTGTTCTCGGCCGTGGCCTTCTCATCCGTAATGCTTATCATCTGGAATATATGATAACCATACTCAGTCTCCACCACCGTGGATACCTCGCCATCCGACATGCTGTACAGTATGTCCAGCGTATCCTGGCCATAGGTGCTCAATATATCATCCCTGCTCATCGTATGTGTTCCCGCATACTTAAGCTCCTTTGCGCTTCCAAGGAATGATATATCCATATCTGTGCCATCCGAGGCTTCCACTATGGATTCATATGCCGCATCCGCCTTTTTCTTCTGCTCATCTATCTTGTCCTGTGAGTACAGGGTGATATTTCCATAATCGTCCTCCGAGTAGCACTCAAAGAACATGTCATAAAATGTACTCATCCTGGCCTGCTCATCGGATATCTCCGTGGAGCTCTGCTTCATCACATAATCATATATCTTGTCTGCCAGTGCGCTCTCACGCAAAACTCTCTTCACCGTATCGAGTTCAAGTCCAACCTCTGCGATCTGGGCATCAGTCAATTTGTCATAGAACTCTTGCGCCGCCGTATCCTGATCCTTCTGCTCGCTTGCAGTCAGGCTTATGCCGTACTCCCCGGATTTGGTTATAAGAGTCTTGGTCTTTATGAGCTTTGATATCGCCTGACGCCTTGCTGCATCCACGGCATCCATCTCCAGACCATCATCAGTCACTATGCTCTGTTTCCACACGTCACTGCCATACTTTGATTCGTACTCCTCCTTCACAGTCTGGGCATAAATATACACCTCGTCTATCTCTATGTTCTGCCCGTTGTATCTGAGAACTACCTCCTTGCCAGTCTCCTCAGTGGCATCACTGCCACATCCAGTCACGGCAAATGCACATATGAGCGCCAGCAGCACACACAACCATCTCTTCAACTGAACCGCACCTCCTTATCTTTGTATTCTCCTGTCTGTATATTTCTAACTCATTATCTATGCTTTGTTATCCACACTGTCTTCTTCACTGTGGGTCATTATCAACATCTGGGACATATCCGCCACGACAAATTCCGCCTTTCTGAGAAGATCATTTTTCTCCTCCCGTCCAAGCTTCAATATAAACTCAGGCTTTGCCCCCATGACAAATTTCATCCTGCCTGAATAACTCTTAACGAGCTCATCTATCCCATCTACATTTATGTCAGCCCTGTTGTACATGACAAATCTCAGGTCTCCGTCCTTGTACCATATACGGGTTATGAAGCAGATATTTGCATTTGCCCTTAACAGTGCCACATCAAGAAGATTCATTGTCTCGTCAGGGATGTCGCCAAATCTGTCAATGAGCTCATCCACTATGTCATTGTACTCATCCTCATTCTTGATGAGGGATATTCTCTTACAAAGCTCCAGCTTGACAAAGTCGTTTTTGACGTACGTCTCAGGGATGAACGAATCCACCGGAAGGTCTATCTCCGTCTCGTATTCATGGAAAACCTTCTCGCCGCGGAGCTCCCTGACCGCATCATTAAGCATCTTGCAGTAAAGGTCATAGCCCACGACCTCATAGTTGCCCGACTGACTCTCGCCCAGGACGCTTCCCGCACCTCTGATGTTGAGATCCGCCTTGGACACCTTGACTCCCGAGCCGAGATCCGTATATTCTTTTATCGCTCTAAGTCTCTTCTCAGCGACCTCGGATATCATCTTGTTGCGCCTGTAGAACATAAATGCAAATGCACTTCTGTCCGAGCGACCAACTCTTCCGCGTAACTGGTAGAGCTGTGCCAGACCAAACAGGTTAGCGTCGTGTATGATTATGGTATTTGCATTCGGTATATCAAGTCCGGTCTCTATGATGGTCGTGCACACAAGCACGTCTATCTCCTTTTTGTTGAACCGGTACATGATGTCCTCCAGCGTGCGGCCATCCATCTGTCCATGGGCAAACTCTACATTTGCATATGGCACGAGGCTTCTCACATCATCCGCAAATCTCTCTATGCCTTCGACCCTGTTGTACACATAGTATACCTGACCATGCCTTGCAAGCTCTCTGGCAATCGCCTCCCTGGCAAGCTCCCTGTCATATTCCATGACATAGGTCTGTATCGGCCTCCTGTCCACCGGAGGCTCCTCAAGCAGGCTCATGTCTCTGATTCCAACAAGACTCATATGGAGTGTTCTCGGGATAGGCGTCGCCGTCAGTGTCAGAACATCCACATTGGTCTTCATCTCTTTTATCTTCTCTTTGTGATTTACACCGAATCTCTGTTCCTCATCTATTATGAGAAGTCCCAGATTCTTGAACTCCACATCCTTTGAGAGCAGCCTGTGGGTTCCTATGACTATGTCCACCTTGCCCTCTTTCAGCTCTCTGAGTGTAGATTTTATCTCCTTCTGGGTACAGAATCTGCACAACAGTCTCACCGTCACTGGATAATCCTTCATTCGCTCTGTGAACGTCTCATAATGCTGCTCGGCAAGGATCGTGGTCGGCACAAGATACGCAACCTGTTTGCTGTCACCGACAGCCTTGAACGCAGCACGGATCGCCACCTCAGTCTTGCCAAATCCAACGTCTCCGCACACCAGTCTGTCCATGATCTTATGGCTCTCCATGTCCGCCTTGACATCCTCTATGGCCTTTAACTGATCGTCAGTCTCAGTATAAGGAAATGTCTCCTCGAACTCCTTCTGCCACTCGGAATCAGGAGAATAGGCAAAGCCTTCCCTCGCCTGTCTCTCTGAGTACAGCTTTACAAGATGCTGAGCCACCTCGCTGACATGGCCCTTAACCTTGTTTCTTACCTTCTGCCACTCACTGCCACCGAGTCTGTTGATCTTCGGGGCTCGGCTCTCCTTGCTCCTGTACTTCTGGATCCTGTCCGTCTCGGAAGCCAGGACATATAATTTGCCGCCCTCAGCATACTCGATAACCAGATAGTCCTTCAAGGCGCCGTCGACCTCTATCTTCTCAAGCCCACGATAGATACCTATTCCGTACTTCTCATGGACCACATAATCGCCCACGCTCACATCCGAGAATGACTTTACTATCTCCCCGGCACGCGGCAGCTTCTTCCTCGAAGCCTGCGAATGTGATGTCTTGCTGGAGAACACATCTCCCTCACTGACCACGATGAGCTTCATCTCCGGTATCATAAAACCGGCTCTGAGCCTTCCCGGCATGACCGCCATCTCTCTGGCAGCCAGAGCTTTGTCCGGGTCGTTCAGGTAATGACATATGACGTCATTGTCCATGAGGTTATCGACCATTCTCTTCGCACCGACCGATGATGGCGATACGAACAGGACGCTGTATTTGTCCTTCTTCCATTTCTTGATATCAGTAACCAGCGCATCAAAATTGTTCCTGTAGCTGTGAACCTCCCTGCTCTCGATCTCCACGCGGTGAGCATACTTTACACGGTCATCCTCACCCACAAATGAGTCAAAGCCCACAACCTTGTAGCGTCTGCATTTTTCCAGAACATCATCATAAGTGAACAGAACCTTCATCTGCCCCGGGAGGATATATCCCCCCTCCAGCCTGTGCGTCAGGCTGCTAAGAAAACTCTTCTCACTGCCATCCGCCTTCTCCGTGACCTTCTTCGTCTCATCTATGAAAATGTACGCATCCTCCGGCAGGCAGTCCACCAGAGACACCGTGTCACTGTAGAAATAATCAACATAGCTGTCCACTCCGTATATCGCACTGAACTCCGTGAGCTGTTCCTTCAGCGTGGCTATCTCGCCCTTTATCCTGGCATACGCCTCCGTCTGAAATGAATCCTTAAGCTTCTTCGCATACGGCTTCAGCTCTGCCTCCAGCCTGTGTATACCTCTGTCGATTCTCTCCTTTGAAAGCACCATCTCTCCCGCGGGATAAATTACAAGTTCATCCACATTCTCTATGGATCTCTGGCTCTCCGCATCAAATGTCTTGATGGTATCGACTTCATCGTCCCACATGTCTATTCTGTATGGACATTCCTCAGTCAGCGGAAATATGTCCACGATACCGCCTCGTATGGCAAATTGTCCCGGCTCCTCCACACTGTCAGTTTTTTCATAACCAAGGTCCACCAGCTTGCCCTTGAGCTCATCCAGATCAAGAGACTGTGCCGCATGGATATTTATCACGTATTTTTTCATATAGGACAGTGCAGGTATCTTGTCATACATTGCATCTACCGTGGCTATGATCGTACATGGTTCTCCCGTTGCCAGACGCCGAAGGACCTCCATGCGCCGTCTGGTTATGGCATTGCCGTGGACATCTGCACTGAAGAACAGAATATCCTTTGCAGGATACATATATACATCCCTTCCGTAGAACTTCATATCGCTGTACAGCTCCTCCGCACGCCTGTCGTTATATGTCAGTATCAGGCGCACCGATGCGTCATCACCGAAGCCCTGCATCATGAATACTCTGTCCGTGCCCTCGCCCGTCGTACCTGTCACATTGACAAATCCATCTCCGGATGCAAGCCACTCCTTCAACTCTGTATATATATTCAGTTTTTCAAATGGCTCACCAAGTACACGTATCATTCTCCATCACTCTCAATTAAACTTATTCATAGCTGCAACTGTGCCATCCGCCAGTATGGTCTCCACCGCATCGCAGGCATTACCGCAGCTCTCTCTTATATTCGCCAGATCTTCCTTTCCAAATCTCGACAACACATAATCAGCCAGATCCATGTGATCCGGCTTTTTGCCAACACCCACTCTGATCCTGACAAATTCCTGGCTGCCAACGTGCTGTATGATATTCTTCATACCGTTATGACCGCCGGCGCTTCCCTTCTGTCTGATCCTGAGCTTGCCGACGTCAAGATCTATGTCATCGTACACGACTATCAGATCTTCAACCGTGCATTTGTAGAAGTCCATTATCGCCCTTACGCTCTCTCCGCTGAGATTCATAAATGTCTGAGGCATGGCGAGTATGACCTTCTCTCCGTCTATTATACCCTTTCCTATAAGTGCCTTATGCTTTGCAGTGTCTATCCTTATATTATGTCTCTCTGCCAGCTCATCCAGAACCGCAAATCCTACATTGTGTCTTGTTCCGGCATATTTCGCACCGGGATTGCCAAGTCCAACTATGATCTTCATTTGGTCTCTCCATTTTCCTCCACCCAGGTGGATCGTTCTATTGTTATCTGTTCTCCATGATCTTCTCAGCATCTGCAAGCTGCTCCAGGGTGTTGACTCCTCTTATCTGGTCAGCATCGTCCATCGGAACAGCGGAAGCCGGAAGCCCCATTTTCTTTATTATCTCTATCGCATCCGGAAGATAATACTCTCCCTGGGCGTTGTCATTTGATATCTGTGACAGTGCGTCCTGAAGTGCTGCGCAGTCAAATATATACATGCCCGAGTTAACTTCCTTCACAGCCTGCTCCGCTTCGTCAGCATCCTTCTGCTCCACGATCTTTGCCAGGCTGTCACCGTTCCTTATGATCCTTCCATATCCAAATGGATCATCAAGCATCGCCGATATTACAGTTACACCATTCCCGCTCTCCTTGTGGAAATCAAGTGCTTTTCTGAGTGTGTCCCCTGTCACAAGCGGTGTATCTCCACAGAGTATGATCACATCCCCATCACGTCCAATAAAATCTGCAGCACACTTTACCGCATGACCTGTTCCGAGCTGCTCCTCCTGAAGCGCATAGTCAACCTTCACATCGTTGACACTGGCAGCTATGGCTGACTTCACCTCGTCTGCCTTGTATCCAACGATCACACACACCTCGTCTGCACCCGCCTGGCGCGCCGCTTCTATAGAATAATATACCATCGGTTTTCCCATCACCTGATGAACTACCTTTGGCTTATCTGACTTCATTCTTGTTCCCTTGCCTGCCGCAAGTATAACTGATTTTACCATTATTATATCCTCCATATTCTATCTGGATCTAAACAGATACATTCTACTTTATACTATATTTTTTTACAAGACCATATAAAAAGAGCCAATGCTATCAGCTTGGTGACTTACGCCTCTAGCACTGGCTCTGAATGTCTATTTGAGACTGGTATTACTCTTCCAAAGATTCCTGATACTTTGAAAGAATCATACTCTGCAGACGCTCTCTTGTAGCTGTATTGATCGGATGAGCGATATCTCTATATTCTCCATCCGCTGCCTTTCTACTCGGCATCGCGATGAACATGCCCTTCTCACCCTCGATGATCTTGATGTCATGCACAACAAACTCGTCATCGATCGTAATAGAAACAACCGCCTTCATCTTGCCTTCCTTCTCAACACTTCTGATCCTGATATCAGTTATCTGCATCTGAATTACCCCCTTAACCCTGACACACATTGCGATCCCACACGCAACTGTCATTTGTACTACTTATACCGTATGCATCCTACAACGCATATCTGAAATCCTTCTCCACTATTACCTTGATGTCCTCAGGTGTTCCCTGATGTACTGTGTTCGCGCGGAGTGTATCCCTGCTCTCCACGATACAATTCTCGATGATGGAATTATCACCGATGTTGACATCGTTAAGTATGATCGAGTTCCTGATCACACAGTTATTTCCAATGTATACCTTCTTGAATATAACTGAGTTCTCAACGGTTCCGTTGATGATACAACCGCTTGCTATCAAGCTGTTATTTACCACCGCATCTGCATTGTACTTTGCTGGTGGGAGATCATCCACTCTTGAGTAGATATCCGGATGCTGTTTGAAGAAGAAGTCTCTTACGTCCTTCTTGAGGAAATCCATATTAGCTCTGTAATATGACTCCTTTGTTCCTATGTTTCTCCAGTAACTGTCCATCTTGTATCCGTAAATTCTCTTGACACCCTTATATCTCACGAGAATATCTCTTACGAAATCATTTCTTCCCTCGTTGGCACATGTCTCAAGGAGTTCGATGAGCTGTCTTCTTCTTATGACATATACACCTATGGAAACCGTGTTGGTTCCTGCCACAAGAGGCTTCTCCTCGAAGTCTATGATCCTGCCATCCTCGTTCATCTTGATAACACCAAATCTGTTGATGTCATCCTCGCCCGGTGCCATATCCTTGCATACAACCGTGATATCTGCACCATTGCTTATATGCTCCTCAAGAACCTTGTTGTAGTCGAGCTTGTAGATACCGTCTCCTGAAGCGATAACTACATATGGCTCATGGCTCTCCTTGAGGAACTTGATATTCTGATAAAGTGCATCTGCTGTTCCCTTGTACCAGTAGCTGTTAGCTGCTGTGATGGTAGGTGTGAAGATGAACAGACCTCCCTGCTTTCTTCCGAAATCCCACCACTTGCTTGAGTTCAGATGCTCATTCAGTGATCTTGTGTTGTACTGTGTGAATACCGCTACCTTCTGAATATGAGAATTAGTCATATTGGAAAGTGCGAAATCAATTGCTCTGTAGCTTCCTGTGATAGGCATGGCTGCAACGGCTCTCTTTGCTGAAAGATCTCCCAGCTTATTGCTGTTACCACCTGCCAGAATAATTCCTAATGCTCTCATGTCTACTCACCTGCCTTTATAATACTACCGCCACTCGGAAGTGTTCCGTCCGGATAATCCGAAGGATCTGTGTCACCGAATATTGCAGTGTTCTTACCTATTGTTACGCCCTCAGGTATAACTGAGTTCTCACCTATAGTAACAAGGCCAAATGCGTAGATATTAGGCTTCATCTCATTGACAGCTTCCTCACCAACTCCAAGCTTGGCATTTGCACCAACCTTGACATTCTCGGCAATGATTCCCTTTTCAACATAGGCACCAGCTTCGATCGTAACCCCATTCATTATAATCGAATCCTTAACGACCGCACCCTCTCCTATGGTTACACAAGAGCCTATAACTGAATTCTCAACGGTTCCGTATATCTCGGTTCCTTCTCCGATGATACACTTGGATACCTTTGCCGCTTCATCTATGTACTGAGGTGGTATGGCGTCTGTCTTCGTATATATCTTCCAGAATTCCTCATACAGATTGAACTCAGGAACTATGTCGACAAGCTCCATGTTGGCCTCCCAGTATGAACCGAGAGTTCCTACATCCTTCCAGTATCCCTTGAAATCGTATGCACATATCTTGTTGCCGTTCTCATGGCAGTATGGAATAATATGCTTACCGAAATCGCATCCCGGCTGATCCTTCATGGTAACAAGTGCCTCGCGGAGGATCTTCCAGTTGAATATGTATATACCCATGGAAGCCTTGTTGCTTCTTGGGTTCTCCGGCTTCTCCTCAAACTCTGAGATAATGCCGTCATCATTCGTTATAACTACTCCGAATCTGCTTGCCTCCTCCCATGGAACCTGGTATGTGGCAAGTGTCACATCCGCATTCATGGACTTGTGATAGTCAAGCATGTGTTCATAATCCATCTTGTAGATATGATCACCGGAAAGTATGAGAACATAGTCTGGATTGTAATAATCTATGAACTCTATGTTCTGGTAGATAGCGTTGGCAGTACCTGTGTACCACTCGCTGTTGTTGCTCTTCTCGTATGGTGGAAGCACTGTGACACCACCAATGTTTCTATCGAGATCCCAAGGAATGCCGATTCCGATATGCTGGTTAAGTCTGAGTGGTCTGTACTGTGTAAGTACACCTACTGTGTCAATCCCCGAGTTGATACAGTTGCTCAGTGGGAAATCGATTATCTTGTATTTGCCGCCAAATGCTACCGCTGGCTTGGCAAGCTTGGATGTAAGAACCCCAAGACGGCTGCCCTGTCCACCAGCAAGGAGCATGGCGATCATTTCTTTTTTAATCATGTAAGTCACCTCTCCATGCAAAATTATAAAGACATTATACCATCCTTTTTATAATAATCAAAGTTTTTTATGCATTTTCACAAAAAAAATGCGCATTTTTCGATTTTTTTAAACATTTTTTACTCAGGGTATATATGACAAATGATGTATTTTGTCAGTATCAGGCGATATTTTTTAGTTATTACTTACTTACACTCAATTACATTTCTCATATTTTTCTTATATATTATGTAATTTTCATTTTGCAAACGGATATCTTTTTCATATAATGACTATATCGGAAGAAAATCATACAAAATACAAATGAGGTGTTGAATATATGTCAGAGATATTAGTAAAAGAATACCGTGGAAATATTGTTGAGAATGCACACCGCGGCTCCATCGCAGTTGTGTCATCCACAGGAGATACAATCGCCTACCTTGGCGACATAGAGAAACAGACTTTCATGCGTTCCGCAAGCAAGCCTATACAGGTGCTGCCTACACTGCTGGCAGGACTTCACAGAAGGTTCAACCTCACCGACGAGGATGTTGCCATGTTCAACTCTTCCCACTGGGGAAGCAACCATCATATATTTGTGCTGGAGGAGATCTCGCGCAAGACAGGATTGAATCCCGATGACATGATCATGAAGCCATGCGCTTCCACATCAGCTTCAGCGCTGGCGGCAAAGCTCACCGACAGGTCAAAGCTCCACCCAAGGCAGGGACAGAGCAAACTTCAGCACTGCTGCTCGGGAAAACATTTCAGCCTTATGTTGCTCCAGAGAGAGCTCACCGGTAAGCCGGACGGCTATCAGCTCAAGGATTCCCCTGTACAGCAGCAGATAATCAATTTCATATCCATGCTCAGCCAGACCCCTACATTCAAGATCGGGCTCGGCATAGACGGCTGTGGAGTTCCAGTATTTGCACTGCCACTTAGAAGCATCGCCATGTCCTACGCAAAGCTCATGGATCCATTCAGCCTGTCAAACGAACTCCGGGAGACTATAGACTACAACTTCTCATGCATCCACAAATATCCTGAGAAGATCAACGATTACGGAACACCTTCATATTATATCAACCAAAATCCTGACCTCATAATGAAGGACGGCTCCAGGGGTGTTATATGTATGGCGATAAAGAGCATGAAGCTCGGTATCGCAGTAAAGCTTGAGGACGGATGGACGGATGAATATCAGGGAATGATAATCGCAAACATACTCGAACAGCTCAAGTACGAAAACACTGAACTCATCGAGAAACTGAAAAACTGCTACACGACCAAGCTGTTCAACGACTGCGGCATTGAAGTGGGTCACTCAGAGGTCGACTTCAAGCTCGATATAGATCCTACATTTTTTGAGAAGCCTGAGGAGTATGTCGACTTCGATCCTGAATTTGGCGACACTGAATCAGATGAAAAATATGACCCTGATCTTGACAGCGCATTTGCTGATGAATACGATCCTGATCTCGACAGTGCATTTGCAGACGACAATACGGATACTTCCATCCACGCAGAACCGATAATTACAGATGCGCTGGATGACGATACGGATGATGAGCAGGAGGAAAATGACAGCAGCTTTGAGATAGACCTTTTCGGAGACGGCAATCTGGTGGATGCCGCCCCTGAGCGCACACCAGAGGAGGAAAGAGAGTTTCGCAACAAGAAGTCCATCCTCGGAATGACAGTTGTAAAGCCTTCGGCCAACAAGACATTTATCAGTAATCCACGTGTGGATCCTATAAGTGTAAACTCACATACAGTTGAGGCGCAGCCGGACACACCTGAATCTGACCAGAAAGACAATTCCGCGATTCCTGAATTTATAAAGAAGGAAATAAAATCTGCAAATATCATTTCACAGAAAAAGAGAGACTGACAGAGCAGATAAGATACAGGCTCTTGGCATTGCCTGCACATACAAAAAGGCCGGTACACATACACCGCATACAATATGCGTTTATGTGTACCGGTCTTTTGCATTTCCCCATCACAGACTTTTCAGGCTGTCCTTACAGGATGGACATATCCCGATGAATTCTAGGTTGTGTGACAGTATGACGAAATCGCTGTCCGCCTCCACGCCCATCTGTGTGATGGAATCCTGGTATGGAAGCTCACTGTCAAATATCCTGTCACATACCTTGCAGCGTATGTGATAGTGATTCTCGGTATTGCCATCAAAATGCTCCATCTTGTCCCCTGAATACACATTCATGACAATTCCCTCATCAACCGCATCAGAGAGCACCCTGTACACAGTTGATTTGCCTATCTTATATCCTCTCTTTTCCAGTTCATCTATCAGGCTCTGGACTGTAGGATGAGTCTTGAGCTCCTTTATAACAGAGTATATGACCTGTTTCTGCCATGTGTTACGCTTCTCACTCATTGTATAGTCCTCCTTCTGGTATTTATAATCTTCTATTAGGAACAGTTCTCTATAAGAGTAAGATAACACATTCCATATATTATTTCCACTATTTTTATAATGTAAGTTTTTCCTGTGATTCAATTCCATGTATGAGCATTTGCATGTGATCATATATATCACTGTCTGGTGAAGGTATATAACCTCAGTCCATGCTCTGTCCAGAGAGCGGTCTGGTCGTTGTAGCCAGTTCCCGCAAAGTTCGGAGCAAGGTTCACCCCAACGCGGTTAAACACTGCACCGGACGCCTTTACATATTCCTTCTCGCCCTGAAGCTTTACCACCTTGTCTATCGCACTCTGGGTCAGGGAATCAGGTTTCACATGCACCGGCGTAACAGTGTTGATGAGATCTCCCATGAGCTTTACGCTGTACTGCAGGCTTCTGCCCTCCATGACATAAACTGCATTCTCGTCAAGTCCCTTAGTCCGCATATGCTTGTAAGTGTAATTCGGTATCACCTGTCCCTCATAATAGCAAGACACCGCCTCGGAGCCATCCTGGGAAACCGTCATGAACTGGTACTCATTCCTCCGGAGATCTGACACTGTGCCATTCTCGATCCTGTGATATTCGCCGAACTGAAATGTGCGCCTGTGTCTCTTGTAGAACTCCACCTGCTCTTCTATTGCCTCCAGATCTTTCTTCTTCATATCGCACAGATTGCACTCATAGCCCAGCACGCCAAATGCCGCCACTCCGAATCTCGTCTCAAGCGGGGTGACTCTGAGTGTCTGGTGATTCGGGCATCCGGACACGTGACTGCTGACTACCGACATAGGGTAGCCATAGCTGTAACCCGTCTGTATCTCAAGCCTCTCCCTGGCATCCGTGTCATCACTCGCCCATATCTGCGGCATGTAACACAGTATACCGAGATCGAATCTGTTTCCCCCGGCGGCACATCCCTCAAACAATATCTCAGGGAAACGCTCCGTGAGTCTTCCCATGATGTCGTAGAGTCCAAGCACATACCTGTGTCCAAATTCACTCTGCCTGTCAGGCGGCAGCGTCTGGCTGTACCTGTCAGACATAATCCTGTTCATATCCCACTTAACATACGATATATTGGCAGATGAGAACACATTTGTCATGGCTTCCACTATATGGTCTCTCACATCCTTATTGGTGAGATCCAGAAGCATCTGATGACGCCCCTCGGCATGGCTCTGTCCCGGCACTCTGACCGCCCACTCCGGGTGTGCCCTGTAGAGATCACTGTCCTCGTTCACCATCTCCGGCTCTACCCATATGCCAAAGTCAAGTCCAAGTGCATTTATCTTGTCCGCAAGCTGCTTCACTCCGCCCGGAAGCTTGCTGCGGTTCTCCTGCCAGTCTCCAAGTGAGGATGTGTCATTGTCCCTGTGTCCGAACCAGCCGTCATCCATGACGAACAGCTCTATGCCGCACTTCTTTGCTTCTTTTGCAAGCTTCAGCAGCTTTTTCTCATTTATATCAAAGTATGCGGCCTCCCAGCTATTCAGCAGAACAGGCCTCTCCCGGTCCACCCAGCGGCCTCTGACTATATGTCTTCTGACAAATGCATGCATATGACTGCTGACACCGCCAAATCCTGAATCTGAATATGTCATGGCCGCCTCCGGCGACTGGAATGACCGTCCCGGCTCAAGCGCAAATGAAAATCCTTCAGGATTGATGCCGCTGAGTATACGCATACGTCCATATGAATTCTGTTCACAGCTCTCCATATGGTCTCCTGAATATATGAGATTGAAGCCGTAACACTCACCGTGTTCCTCTGAACTGCCGTGCTCAACCACCATGAAGAACGGATTGGCCCTGCTGCCCGAGGTTCCGGTCGACGATGAGACAGACACTCTTCCCTGCCTTACAGGGTGCACCGATCTGTGCATTTCCCTCGCCCAGGCTCCTCCGAAATGTATCATGTCATATTCCTGATACATTCTCATATCAAACTGCATGGACATAAGTCTGTCCACCCGCTCCACGTCATCACTTTCATTTGTCAGGCGGGCACTTCTGGTTATCACGTCGCAGTCATCCCATGTGACATATATTAGCTCAAGCTTCTGTCTGTAGAATTTGTCCCGGAGGGTTATTGTGAGCTGTGTTACCTCGCCCGCTGTATTCTGTCGCTCATATGCTTGTATGCTCTGCAATCCACCAGCCACACCGCTTCCCACTTCTGTGCCTTGCTGCTCATTTACTGTGTTGAATCTGCCATCTGTCCCCCTATGATATTCCACCGCACACGGAAGTCCTTCAAGCTCATCCCTGCCGTTTTTTATCTCGTATGATTCGTACACAAAGTCGCAGGTCGTACTGCCATTTGCATGGGTCATACAGACAAATGGTTCGCTGACATCCCCCTTGCCGGTTGACGACAGTTCCTGCAGCAGACTTTCTAAGGTAAGTCCACCATCCAGCACTATGGCATTGCCGGTCTCGAACAGGCTGCGGTCATGTGCCACATCCCAAAGTCCCACAATATTCTGATCTCCGCAGTCCAGACTCCTGCCACCGTAGTACAGGTGCTCAAGGTGTCCATCCGGGCGCACGCACATGGCATACTGCGTCGACTTTGTCTCCAGTATGAATACCTGATGTTCTTCTATATATCTGATCATAGCGGTTCCTCCTATCTAATATGTATCGCCCCTCTCGCATATGCGAGCGGGGCAGGTCGTCGGAACCGATTCCGAGTATGAACTTCGTTCATAGCGGTTCCTCCTATCTAAGTTTCGTCATGATCTCCTGCATCCTCTCCTCGGTCAGCTTGTATTTCCTGATGAAGAATACAAGTCCTATGATGAGAAGGACTATCGGAACGACCGTCATCATCATGGAAAGTCCCATGAGAGTTCCTGTGCTCTGCTCTATGACTTCCGATGTTCCATCTGCTGGCTGGATAAGTCCGACCCATTTGATCGCAAGTCCGGCAAAGAACACTGCAACTCCCGATGCAAGCTTTACTACAAATGTCTGCATGGAGCATATGACACTCTCATCTCTCTGCCCATTCTTGTACTCTCCGTAGTCTATGCTGTCGGCAAGACACACAGTTATCAGCACATTTAGAAGTCCGCTTCCCGCAAATACCAGAAGTCCCGGGATGAACAGAACGTACCAACAATGCACTCCGCCCACCGTCATACGGGTAACACCGGCAAGGCTGCAGGCAAGCAGCATCACATATCCGACGATTTCATATACCACCGAATGTACAAACAGCTTTCTCTTGGACATCTTCTTTCTAAAGAGCGGGAACAGCATCATAGCAAGTATCTGCGCACCGCCGCCAAATGCGGAGAACAGCGCATATCCGCTCTCACTTCCTATGTCATATGTGAAGAAATATATGAGCAGGTTGCTTGTTATATAGAGTGCAGAGTTTACGAGCACGATGGTGATGACCACCGCCAGAGCCTGGTCATTTGTCACCAGCGAATGGAACATCTCACCTATGCCATGGGACTCCACTACTGTGTCACCCCTCTCCTTTACATTTGCCACGCAAATGGCCTCCGAGATGACGAACACCACTGCAACCAGAAGAGCCCACCACTTGAAGCCGATGCGGTAATCCGTGATCTTCAGCTTGTCCGCCGCCAGGGCTGCGCCGCTGATGGCTGGAACTACTATCATAGTAAGTACAGTAGGGATGGCAGAACCCACGCCCGCGCAGGATCTTGCAAGTGCAGACAGATTCTCCCTCTCCTTGCCCGGCTCAGTGATGGCCGGGATCATGGACCAGTACGGAATATCCATCAACGTGTATGTGATTCCCCACAGGAAATATGTCACTGTCAGAAACACCTTCATCCCACCAGCTCCCATGCTTTCCGGCACGGCGAACATCGCATAGAGGACAACCGCATTCAGCACGGTTCCCGAGAATATCCACGGTCTGAACCTTCCCCATCTGCTTCTGGTCTTTGCCACCACGATACCCATGATAGGATCGTTAAATGCATCAAACACTCTCGCCACCATCAGCACTGTTCCTATGAACACTGAGCTGACACCAAGCACAGAATTGTAGTAGTACAGTATATAGCTGGCTACCAGCATATACACCATGTCTTTTCCCACGGCCCCTACTCCGTAGGCTATCTTTGTCTTTTTCTGAAGGCCGCCCGTAGGTGCGCCATTCTGTGTATTATCCTGTGAATTTTCTCCCATATATAACCTCCTTAAAGGCCTAACCTTTTATATCTGCAAGCCTTGTCTCAAGCCACTTGTCAATATCGTCAAATACCTTATCCCTGCACAGCTCATTCAGTATCTCGTGTCTGCAGTCCTCATACAGATAGCATGCCACATTGTGCGAAACTCTCCTGTGGTATAACTCGTAGAGCTTCAGAACATCCCTGCCGTAATGTCCAACAGGATCCCTGTCACCGGACACAAACAGAACCGGCACATTCTTCGGTATTTTCGCTATGTTCCTGTCCTCCTGTATATAGTGGAGTGTATTGAACAGCGTCTCGTAGCCCTTCAGGGTAAATGAGAACTGGCACAGCGGATCATCCACATATGCATCCACGCGCTTCGGGTCACGGCTCACCCAGTCTTTATTCGTCCTCTTTCTCACCTCACCGTCCACGATAGTGGTCTTCGGGATACCCCTGTTGTATGTTCCAAATGCCAACACTTCCATGAGGGTACTTCTGTATCTCTCGCCGTGCTGACTCTTCTCAAGCTCCAACACAAGTCTTCCGATCTGCAGCATATACTCAGGCATGCTTCCAGTTCCCATGCAGATAAAGCCGTCCACACTTGAGCCCTCCGTGTAAGGTGACGGATATTTTGGATCCCAGCCGTAGTCACTCATGTATCGTCTCGCCATAAATGAACCCATAGAGTGTCCCATCAGGAAGAACGGTACTCCTTTGTATGCCTTCTTCAGACTTCTAGTGACTCTATGAAGATCCGCGACTATTGCCTTGCTCGCATCGTATGCATTCATATATCCAAGTTCATCCATATTTGCCGCCGTGAGTCCATGTCCCAGATGATCATTTCCTGCCACCACAAAGCCCTTTGCTGCAAGATACCTTGCAAATTCATCATATCTGTCTATCAGCTCTATCATTCCATGGGATATCTGAAGTATCGCTCTTATCTCCCCCTGTGGCTCCCACACGATAACGTGCAGCCTGTCCTTGCCATTTGATGATGGTATAAATGTCTCTTTCTTCTTTACCTTATACATAATGTAACCCTCCATTCTCAGTTCTTCATATCCATCGCCAGTTTTACGACCTCATACGCTCCGTCGTATATTCCATCCAGTTTGTTCCGCTTTATGTTCTCACACATATCTGTGAGTATGCTGTCATCCTGCATGAACAGCTTCATCATCTGTAGAGTGTGCGGTATATCACGGCACTCCAGTGTTCCATCTCCGATCTCCGCCGAGTGTATCGCCCCCCACTGCTCATGCCCGCCAACTCTCTTGATGAACAGCTTTGGAACTGGATAAAAGGCCAGCTCAGACGGCTTCGTTATGAGTACATCACAGCTTCTCATGAGAAGGTTGGTGCAGTACACAGCCTCATATATATTCTCATGGCAAAATGCGTGTATTCCGTACACCTCTTCCTTAAGAGCCTTATCCGCAAATGCTGTGGTGTCGCTCCAGTCATCGAAATGTGTAGTGACAAGGCTCTCCATGGCGGGTATCTCTCTCACCAGCTCTTCCCACACGTTCATGTAGTCGCCCACATTTACATACAGGACCATGTTGCCCTTCTTCACACTGGTAAGCGCCGTCCTGATGATAGCTGCAAATATATCCTTCTGTGCTCCGGCACCTCCTATGGTGAGAAGGAAACGCATCGGTGCCTTTTTCTTTCTTCTCTCTATTCTCCTGTCGCAGTCCTCCTCTATGGCTGCCACCAGCTCATGGTCTATATAGTGTCCAACGTATCTGATTGAATCGCTGGGCATAGGCTTAAGCACCTCGTCGCCCTGCATTCCGTTCAGGGTCCTGTATCCGAGGTATGCCGATCTGGTCTGAACCGTGTGAAGGCTTCCCTCCGCAAGGTGGAGCGCCATAGGCCAGTTGTCAGGGATTGCATTCACCACATGTTTCATTCCTGCATGAACCGCCGCCTGGGCAGGCCACACATGTGTCGCCACAAGCGGGATATCCTTCGGAACATTCCCGAATACGGGTGTCATGAGCTCCGCATTCATCTGATCTGAGGCATTGTATGACAGCTTCCTGAAGCCCTCATAATTCATAGGCTCCCACACCACCTTGTTGAAAACCTTGCTCTTTCCAGAGATCCTGGATCCCAGGGAATAGAGCTTGTTCTGCGCCTCTATGACCTTTCCTCCAGTGGTCTCACTGTAGGAATTGAGATCCATCCAGTACGGCTTGTATCCCAGATGATTGGCCGCTGATGCTATCGCCATGGATATCCTGTAGTGTCCGAATCCCATCCTGATATTGCCAACTATGATTCCTTTGTCCCTGTCAAACGCCTCACGTTCACCGGCATCCGCATCATCACTGACTCCGCCGTCGATCACAATATTGGAGACACCGAGAGTATCTCCAATATACGGATTCTTCACAACTGCAAGAGGATAATCCACTTCACTGTCATCACCGAATCTCCTGACAAATCTCTCCTTGGAGTTCTCCGCCTTTTTGACGACCTGACCGCTCATCCTGTTGCCAAATATAACCTCAGATCTCTTGCCCATAGCACACCCTCCTGTCTTTTATATATACCACCCATCTCACCCCGGTGAATTGAACCGGTCGCGGGGCCCTATTCCAGATAATCCCTTCATTCATAGCCGTTTCTACTCCTTACAGGATATACCATTCATAAGCACATCCAGTGTATACTGCACCGCCTCGTCAAATGTAAGCCCTGCATCTATCAGGACTGTAGTCTCCATGTATTTCTCAAGCGTGGCCTCGAACATCGTCTTGATGACCGGAATCGGAATATTCCTTATAACACCCTCGGCAATTCCGCGCTTCAGAAGCTCTATGGTATTATCCCACTGCTGCTCCATCATTACTCTCACCCTGGCAAATATCCGTGGATATGAATTCTCCAGTTGGTATATCTGCCTCCAGTCCAGCTCGCTGTAGCTGTCCGGCATGGCTATGAGAATCGCCTTTATCTTCTCCACCGTGGTCAGGCGGTCGTCATCCATGACCGCCTGTTCACTTCTCTTGATCTGCTCGTATATATATGTCGCCGTGTCAAAGAACAATGATTCCTTGTCCCTGACGACCTGATATATGGTTTTCTTGCTCACTCCAAGTCGCCTTGCCATATCGTCCATGGTGAATTTGAACCCTTTCTCCCGGAACTCCTCTATGGTCGCCTCATATATCCTCAATTTAAGCTGCTGCTGTGCTTCTCCGTCCATAACTCCCTCCTGTCCATCCGTGTCTGTCAGCTTCCTGTACATACTTCCCGCTCAGGAAACTCAGAAACTATTTTTAGTTTCCCCGTTTCCTTGATGATAACATTTCTTTGTAGATATTGCAACAATAAAAATACGTTATCTCGATTTATGTATAATTTTTGCACAATCAACACAAATCTCAATTATTAGCTGGCGAATAATTTACAGAGTTCTGACACTCACAATTACATTTCTGCTCAGGCGTACCATCTGCCATATAGCAACAATAAAAAATACGGCATCTCCCAAAGCGGAAATGCCGTATAGTACATCATATATGTTCAGTTGGAATCGCGATTTTCCCGAAAAATATTTCTAGATATAATATTTCTGTCTTTGTATCACTCCTATGGCTGCTCCACATCAAGCACATACAGCTCATGGAGTGCTCTCGTACAGGCTATATAGTGCGCATGTCTTGTGACCATGCTTCCGTCGTAGGTTCCGTCCGTCATGACGTACACTGCATCGAACTCCATTCCCTTTGCAAGGAACTTTGGAAGTACGACCACACCGCCCGCATAGACAACCGACTGATTGGTGATGAGCGTCACCTCGGTGTACTCCGAAAGCTGCTTGTACACTTCGTAGGCGTCTGCCTCGTCATTTGTCAGGATTGCTATGTTGTCGTAGGCGTCCATGTCTCCGTAGCTCAGCTTGTCATTTATGAACTCCACAGCTTCATCCAGTGACTCACACTGTATCTCCTCAGGCACCCTGCCGTGCCTCTCCACGGTATTGCCGCCTACCCCCTCACCGCCAAGTATGCCGTTACAGAACTCTGTGATCTCCGCAGTTGATCTGTACGATGCGAACAACTCCTTGAGCTCGTAACCGCCCTGTCCGTTACGCTTTGCAAATATCTTCATCAGAACATCCACAACAGTCTCCTCAGGATCATAGAAGAGCACCTGATACCTGTCGCCTAGGATAGTCTTCTTGCAGCCAAACACCCTGTCTATCACCGCATACTGGAATATATTGTAATCCTGCATCTCATCTATGACGAGGTGCTTGATATTGTTGTAGGAATGACATCCGTAGAAATACACCTGCAGGTAAAGTATAGGAAGGATATCCTCATAGCATATCTTTCCATATTCATTTCTGTACTCCGATATACCCGGATATTTCTTCTCCATCTCCGCCAGGAATCCAACATACAACTCAACCAGATTCCTCTCTGCAAATAAATTTACCATCTGCTTCTGTATCTGCCTTGCCAGATTACGCTTCTTCTCGTCCGGGAACTCCTTTGGTGAATTATCCTCCACCCTGTCTACTATGAAGTATGCTATGTTCTCGAATCTCTCATACACAGGTTTTCTTGCAAATCTTCCATTGAACATGGCAGCTATATCCTCGCCTGTATACTCCACCTTCTGATAGTGGAAATTTCTGAACTTTATACCTGACACATACCTGTCCAGATACTCATTGAAACTGTCGTAGAAAGAGATGGACGACTTGACCTTGATATTTCTCATCCTCTGGTTGTCCTGATCGCCGCTGTCTATAATGAACTCCGACTGATCCAGCTTGCTCTCATATTCCTCCTCTATGAAAAGAAGCTCCTCAAGCAGACTGTCAAATTCCTTCTCAGGCACACTGTTCTCCTCGAGCTCCGGGAGAACCTCTGATATATAATCACCAAATATACTGTTTGGAGACAGTATCATGACATTGTCACTCTCAAGTGTCTTGTAATTGTACAACAGCCACGCCAGTCTGTGCATGGCTATGACCGTCTTGCCGCTTCCGGCGCGGCCGTCCACTATAAGGTTATACGCCGTGCGGTTTCTTATGATCGCATCCTGCTCCTTCTGTATGGTAGCCACCACATTTTTCATCTTCACACCACTGTTGCCGCCAAGGGCCTCCAGCAATATGGCGTCGTTGATGTTGGAGTCAGTATCCACCGCGTCTTTAAGTCTGCCATTTGACACCAGAAACTGTTTCTTCTCCACTATGTCTCCAGAAAACTCGTCATCTTCCATGTCATCCACATGGACATTGTAGGATGCCGGTCCCTTTTCATAAGCATAATACATAGAGGATACAGGTGCTCTCCAGTCGTACACAAGCTGCTGCCCATTCATATCTGACTGATAACCGCTCATACCCACATATACCGTGAGATACTCTTCGTCATCTTTATATTTGAATACAAATTTGCCAAAGTACGGCACCTTCTTCTGGTGCTCATACACCTCCAGGCGCTTCGCAGCTCTTCTGAGGAACGCCTCATCATTGTTCACCGACTGCATGTTCTGCAGGAACTCCTCGTCGTCCATGTCTCCATGGCTGTCACGCATGTACTTCTTCTGTTCCTTTATATTGTCCTTTCCAAGCTCCATGGAACCCTCAGTTATACTGATGCTGTAGTCGAGCTCCATCTCCACATTGTCAAAATAATCCTCTTCATCCTCCATCGTGGAGATCTTGTATCCTTCCAAATCCTTATTTTCTGCCATCTTATCTGCCTTTCACTATTTTACCTTTATGCGCTGTACACTGCTCCAGCCGCCATGAATGGTCTTGCCGCCAACTCTTCTGTAGGTTCTCATCCTCACATAATAATATTTTCCTGAGAACAGAGAGCTTATCCTGCGTCTGAGTTTTGTGGACTTATTTATCGTTGCCACCTTATATCTGTCAAATTTCGACGATGTACTGTACTGGATCTGATACCCGCTGACATACCTGACCTTGTTCCATGTTACATCCATCGTCTTTCTGGAATTTGATCTGACCGTTTTCGCCTTGCATCCCGGCATCCTGTACAACCTGACCCCCGCAGTATCATACGAGCTTGCAGAAGTACCCTTGAACGCCTTGACCGTGTATGTATAGTTTCTGTAATTAGTCATATTCTTATCGACAAATGTGAGCGTTCCCGCTGACAGCACCTTGTACTGCTTCCATCCGTTCTGCCCCGGTGCCTTGCGGTATATTTTGTATCCACTCGCGCCCTTTACTTTGTTCCAGGATACCTTCACGCCGGAATATGCATTCTTCACGTTGTACTTCGGCTGGGTAAGTCTGACCAGTGCCTTTGTAGCCGCCGGCTGTCCCTCGGCCGTGCCGTTCACGCCCCTCACCGCATATCTGTATCTGATTCCAGCCGCCGCAGTCTTGTCAGTGTATGTTCTGACTCCTGAACCTTTTATCTCAGCTATACATTTGTATGCGCTTGTCGCAGTTTTCCTGTATATCTTATACCCACTTGCATTATCCGCCGAAGTCCACGACAGTCTCAGTCCATCCTTCGCATTTCCAAGACTTTCCACCGCACAGGTTCCGACCTTTGTCTCCGGATGTTTTCCGCCAAATGTATTAGCAAAATAATCCGCCATGTATGGACAACCGTAACCGTAGTATTTATCCTTTCCCGCTGTTCCCAGATCCACGGAATATGAGATAAGTCTATTCTTCAACTGGTCACTGTCAAGCTCTGGCTCCGCCAGCTTCACGTAGGCCGCCGCCGCTGATATATGCGGAGCCGCCATGGATGTTCCTGAAGTGGAAAACCCATGATTTGTTCCGGTCTTCCACGCCGATGTTATTTTCGTTCCGGGAGCGGAAAAATCTACAGCATTTCCATAGTAAGAATAGCTATCGTCAAATTTCACCGCATCCGTCGATATCCTGTCTGCTGTCTCCTCCGTTCCAGCCTTCTGCATAAGCCCCGACACTGTTATCACATCGCTGCTGTCCGCAGGATATGACACACCTTCCACGTCGCTGATCTCCCAGTTGTTCACAGTGCTGTTCGTATTGCCTGCTGCCACACACATGATGACGCCATCTTCTTTTGCACTTTTTAACAATTCGTCAAGCATCGACCTGGTGTTGTCACTTGCATTTTTACCATAGAAGCAGAAGCTCATATTGATCACGTCCGCACCGCTGTCAAGCGCAGCCATGATTCCCTGCTGTACCGTTGACACTGTGGTTGCTCCCCGGCTTGTGAAACATTTGATGATCGTGAGCTGGACATTGTCCGGTGTCGCATCCGCTATTATGCCCGCCACATGACTTCCATGTCCCATGTTGTCTCCGTAGTCGCTCCGGTCTTCGCCCTCGCAGCAGTTCATACTTCCTTCCTCATTTATCCTGCCTTCAAACAGAGTATCCGAGGAATTAACTCCGGTATCTATGACCGCCACATTTACCTTAGCATTCAGCTTGTACTCCGACACCTCTGCCTTCAGCCTGTCCATTCCCATGTACCTTGTGCCCCAGCTTACAGCCTTATATGTCTCCGATGCGGCAAGCATGGCATCAACGTTCCGCTGTGCAGCATACGAATTTGAATCCAAATCTGAATCCGCCAGCACATCTTCTGAATATATGACCTGATCAAGCATACATTTGTCAGGCTCGTACTCTTCCTGAAGCTTTTCGTATGCCTGTTTCGTCGCTTCCTCGGTATCGTAGCCAAGCACATAGTAATCGTATTTGTCATAACAGATGACTGTTGTCGCGCCATAGGTCTCCGGCACTTCATCTGTATACAATATGATCCTGCGAAGACTGTATATGTCGGCTGACTCACTGCTGTACATTGCCGCTGCGTCGACATCCGCTCCTCTATCCATCACATCGGCCGAGTTTACCACATCAGCTTCGTCCATGGAATCTCTAAGCTCTGACACACTGGTTACGTATTCTACATTTTCATAATCCTGCGCGTACACCTTGGTATATGTGCCAGGTGCTGCCAGCCCACCTGCCAGCACCACACAGGCAATCAGGTACGACCACCTTTTCCTTCTCACCTATATTCCTCCTGTATATAAAAACAGCTCTTTAAACCACATAGTTATCTTTTAGTATAACATAAATGTGCCGCAGATGGTGAGTAATATCTGTAACCCAAAGCCTCCACAGCACATACTTTATATCAGAGGTATATAAACCTCTGACAACACAATACGGAGGTAAAGTAATGGCAACATTCACTAATCAGGCAACTCTGTCATACAACGGAGGATCCACCAATTCCAATATCATAACTGGAGAAATAATTGAAGTCCTCACAGTCTCCAAGACGGCTGTGGTGGACACCTACCGAACACCGGATAAGATCACGTATGTGATAAGTCTCATCAATTCCGGAACTACCACACTCACAGGTCTGTCTCTCACAGATAATCTGGGAGCATATGCAGTGGGAAATACAACAGTATATCCTCTCACATATATTCCGGATTCCATCAGATACTACACCAATGGAACTCTGGTAGCCGCTCCGGCTGTCGGTGCTGCAGCTCCGCTGACACTCACTGGAATCTCCGTTCCAGCGGGCGGAAATGCTACTATTATATATGAGACAACAACAAATGAATTTACACCTAGAGGCAATGAGGATTCCGTGACCAACACTGTTACAGTAACCGGCGCAGGACTTACCAACGCAGTCACTGCAACTGAGTCGATTTCCCCTGTTGCAGCTCCCGATCTCGCCATCACAAAGTCTGTGAGTCCTAGCATAGTTGCAGAGAATGGTCAGATCACTTACACCTTCCTTATAGAGAACTACGGCAACACCGAGGCATCCGCAAGTGACAACGTCATCATCACAGATACCTTCAATCCGATTCTCACCGGAATCACTGTGGCATACAATGGAAATGCATGGACAGCGCCAGCCAGCTATACCTACAATGAAGCAACAGGCGCGTTCGCAACAGTTGCCGGACAGATCACTGTTCCAGCGGCAACATTCACACAGAATACAGCCACGGGAGTCATCACCACAACACCGGGAACGGCAACCGTGACCGTCACAGGAACCATCTAGCTGGCATGAGCCTGTCCGGGTCGACAACCTGACAGCTTTGGGAACATTTCCCACAAAATAGCAAAAAAAAGAAAATTTTGTGCTCAAACTCCCGGATTCCCACTGAAAAGATACACGACTTCTAATCCATGTATCCTTTCCAGGGATTCGGGGGATTTACAGCACAAAATTTTCTCTTTTTTCATAATACCTGAACACAGCCTGACACATCACTCCACATTCTTGAGCGCCTCGTCCATAGGAATCTTCTTTATCCTCTTCATCTGCAACAGTGAGATCACCAGATAGCAGGTAAAGCTGAGCACGAACATGAGTGGGAATATCCATGGTGCCATGTATATCGGCATCCAGCCGCTTAGCATATCTATCAGCATTGCCCTGTATATCACCTTGATCGACAGGTAACTGAGCAGTATATCAAGCAGCGTCACCACCGCAACCATGACAGTTGTGGATGACAGATACAGCTTACTGATCTCCTTTGTGTCATATCCCAGTATCTTAACCATGGATATGGACACCGTGTTCTTCTCCACTATTAGTTTTGTGAGCAGATATACGAGAAGCATGAACATAACAAGTGAAAATACAACCACTATGTAGAACATACCTCCCATGGACTTGGTGAGCTGTCTGGACACCTTTATCATGTCATCCTTTGTGATCTCTGACACTACATGATCCTCTATATCGGTCAGCTTGTCATTCGAGAAATAGCCGGTGAAGTAATCCTCGTCCTTGTCAAATATTTCTCTGAAATCACCCTCTGTCACGAACACCGCAAGGGCTGCCGGATACACCACAGAACCCGTCACCTTGAGCTCATATGTGTCATCAGTATAGCTCTCCTTGAGCTCAAGTTTGTCGCCATCAACTATCTCATATTTGTCTGCGTAGCTGTCAGATACCAGCACATCTCCGTCGTCCAGCTTAACCGGGAAATATTTACTGTCCGAGTGTATTCCATACACCATGATCTCATCATCTATATCTCCGGTCGTCCTTAGCGTCTTCATACAGTAGGTTTCCGCATTATTATTTGCCGTCTCCACCTGTGAATCCAGAACATACTGATGGTCAGCTACCATATTATCCAATATGTCATTCTGATAGTGCTTCAGCATAGGATTCAACATAAGTCCGAACATCAGAAGAACCTGTGCGAAGTAAATTCCAAGAAGCATGACCACATATCCTGGAATGTTCTGAAGTATGACACGGGTCTTGAACCTTGTCATGAACTTCCAGTGAGGCAGCTTCACCGCCTTCTTTCTCTTTGATCTGCTGAGATCATGTCTCAGGAACCTCAGTGGTGAGAGCTTCAGTTTGCTGTTTACCACTAACAGGTTCACAACGATCATGATTATAAGAGGTATGACTGTGGTAAGCACAAATGCATCGGCATTCCAATACGTCACATACTTAGTGAGAGAATAGCTTCCATAGTAAAGCTGCGCACCCATATCCTTAAACACCGAATAGCCCAGCACGTTTCCCACCACTGATGCCATAAATGTAACTATGACAGGAAGTGATATGTAGTGAATAAGCAGCTCGCCCTTCGTATATCCTGAAGCCCTCAATGTTCCAATAACCGACGCTTCCTTTGTCAGAGTGTTGCTGATGGTTACCGCAAATATAAATGCAAGTATAACTATGACGATGTATTCAAACCATTTCATCATATTTGTATCACTGCCAATATCATCCCCTGCAAAGTTGATCGCCTGGTTCTGATACCTTGGAATGTAGTTCTCCACCATAATGCCGTTCATGACCGCCTGTGTATACACAATCTCAAGAAGGTCATCCGCCAGCTTTTTCTCATCGTTCTCCTCATCCGGCATTCCATCATCGTACATCCATGAATACGACCAGGTCTTATTTTTCTCCGGAAGATCATCAAATTCCTCATTTGACACAACCGCAATTCCGAATATCGTGGCATCAAACATGGTGTCATTGTTGTTCTGGAACATGGTACTGTAGTCGGAGAGTGCCACAAATCCGCACACGCTGTATACCTTGTCACCCGCTTTTATATCATCACCGATCTCTATATCGTTGTTCACCGCATACATTCTGTCAATGGCGATCTCATCAGTTCCTGCAGGAAATTCACCATCCATCAGGCACATTTTATTTACATCGTGTCTTGGTGCAAATATCCTCAGTGTCCTTCCCCCATCATCTGCAGCATCATTTTCAGAGTCCTCCGTATCATCTTTTGTCTCTGCATTGCCTTCCACATTACCACTATTGCCATTAGAGTCTGATCCGATCTTACTCATAGGCAGTTCATAATACGACATATCATAGAGCTTCACGCCCTCATCCTCTATATTGCCCTTCATATTGTCTGACGCCTCATCCGACAGATCAAAATGTCCATCCTCCACGTTGTATTTGTCAAATGTATTGTCGTAGGTTTTCTTCATGCTCTCACCTGCAACCATGAAGCCCGACACCATTCCCGTCGTGATGACCATGAACAGGAATATGACTATATATTTTCCAAGCTCTTCCTTCAGTTCTTTTGGAATTCTTCTCCACAATGGATTTCTCATAACAGATCCCCTTTCCTATTGAACATATCCCCTGTCTGCCCAATTACCAGTCAAGCTCTACAGCGGATATCTTGTTCTCATTTACAATGTTGCGTCTTATCATGCCGTCCCTGAGCTTCACAGTCCGGTCCGCCATATTCTTGATGGCATCATTGTGGGTGACCATGATTATTGTGTTGCCATACTTCTGGTTCACATCCTCTATGAGCTTAAGTATCTCCTTGGAAGTGTTGTAGTCAAGGGCACCTGTCGGTTCATCGCAGAGAAGTATATCAGGATTCTTCACGATTGCCCTTCCAATTGAGGTCCTCTGCTGCTGTCCACCCGACAGCTGATTTGGGAGCTTATGTCTGTGCTCATAAAGCCCCAGAGTCTTTAACAGATCATCAACATCAAAAGGATTATCACTAAGGTATGCTCCAACCTCCACATTCTCCTTTACATTGAGATTAGGTATGAGATTATACATCTGGAATACATAACCGAGATGCTTTCTCCTATATCTGGTCAGTGTCTTCTCGTCCATATCACCTGTCTTCTCTCCATCTATGGAGATATAACCGGAATCCGGGCTGTCGATCCCACCTATGATATTGAGCAGAGTTGACTTGCCAGACCCCGATGGGCCAAGCAGCACACAGAACTCGCCCTTTGCGACCTCAAAATCAATTCCTCTAAGTACCTCAGTTCGGTTCTCCCCTGAACCGAAGCTTTTCTTTATCCCACTGATCCTCAAAAAACTGTTGTCTCCCATGATTCTCTCCTTTTCCACATTTTATATTCTCCATAAACGCATCGCATAGCTCTCATGCCGTACGTTGATATTTAAACGCATGATTATATGTTCATATATTTATTAGCACATATGTAGGCTCTGTGTCAACTATATTAGTGATAAATAATATCAAGTATTCTTTTATACACATTTACAGGAGCATTTGGGGATATCCCAGAAAAAAAGAGAAAACCACATTCACATCATATTGATCTGCCTGCTGTTTTCTCTTTTTTTACATCTGATACCACACATGTGGCGATCAGAATCTATATTCTCTTATCTCACAGTTCTTTATGCCAAATGCTGCGAATTCCTCATTTGTCATATCATTGAAATACGACTGTACTATTCTTGATATTCCATTGTGGGCAACCAGAAGATATGTCTTACCGGAATCTTCCGACTCAGCCTTAAGCTCATCTAACAAATTGTACACCCTCTGACACAGATGAACCATGGTCTCTCCACCCTCATAGTGATCCAGAAAATGCGTCTTCGCCTTGGCGAATATAGCGCCGTTTCTGGCTGTTCCCTCGTATTTGCCAAAACACTGCTCACGGAGTCTCTCCTCGGCTCTCATAGGAATTCCTGTTATCTCGGATATATGTCTTGCCGTCTCCGAAGCCCTGACCAGAGGCGAATACAGGATCTCATCTATGTGATAATCTCCATTCTTTATCATCTCACCAAGCTGCTCCGCCTGCTGATGTCCAAGCTCTGTGAGTTCAATATCCGTGGCTCCACATATCTTGTTTTCCACATTCCACACGGTCTGCCCATGGCGGGTGAAGAACAGTCTTGGGCCAAACTTCTCAACAAGCACCGCCTTTGCATCGTCATATCCCTGTGTTATCCTCTTCTCAACACCTTCAGGCGAAAAGTCAAGCATGCCATCTATGGCACCACCAAGAGGAATAGACGGATATATATGTATCATCTCTGCATCATCGTATCTGTCGGTCTTCCTCTCATCGAGATGCACCACGACAAATTTTCTGTAGCCCTCATCATAGAGAGGCTGTATTGGCACATTATCTCCCCCAAGGAAGAAGCCTCCATCATAATACTTTGTCTTGTCTATCGTCTCCATAGGGAATATGACCGGTATGGCTGAAGAAGCAAGAAGTATACGTTCTATCTCCTCCGGTTCCATGCCTGACAGCTGGAATCTCTCAGGAGTAGGCTTGCCCTCCACATTGAGACATGTAGCATAACAGCTCATGTCACTGTTCGACACACCATCAAGTACTGGTGAATTCTCCAGTATGTCCATAAGTCCTTCTCTGGAGAAGAAGCCATCCTTTATCCTCATGCCTTTTGCCACAGCATCCAGTCCTATGCACTCTATTGCACTCTGTATGACTGGATTGTCTATGGTCGTGAGCTTCTCCTTGATGGACTCAAACCATTTGTTCCTGTTGTCCTCGTCTATATCCTTGTTGGACAGTATCCTGTCGTTGGTTATGTCGTACCACATCTGTGTAGCCTTATCCAGATCACCACACGCATACAGTGCCGCGTTCAGCGCACCGACCGAGCTTCCTGACACCGCCTTTATATCGATCACATCTCTGTACTCCTCAAGAGCCTTCCACACTCCGATCTCATAGGAGCCACGGCCACCACCGCCACCGAGCACCAGACCGTATCCTTCCTTAACCGGCACATCCGGCTGCCCGTCCTGACCGCCCAGTTCCGTGTAATGCATCTGCTTCTTCTGCGATATAGTCTCCTCTATCGCCTTATGAAGCTCCCCGGCCTTTTCCTTTATCTCCTCTGTTCTCTCCTGAAGCTCCTGTATAACCTTTTCTTTATCCATATATTAATCCCCCTTACTATTCCATAATAAAGCTGCTCTATCCAATATTGTCATCTGATATATCCACCAATTATGATCATATGTGTGTTTCATTTTAACATGTCAGCAACTATACCCACAACCTTATACTCACTATATTCAGAAGCTTTACCATTTATAGAACATTTATTTACGCTTTATATATTATTTCTTTTATGAACATATTTCTTTAACATCCGATACACAGAATGTACACAGTACCATCTTATTATATATACAGATTGATGAGGACAGCAGATGTGCGACATGCCCAGGCAGCACCAGCGTATCTGCCGTCACTCAAACTAACAACAATCCAATTTAGATAGATGGGAGGCCGGATACCTCACAAGTCCGGTCACAACACCTAAAACCTTCCTTTATAACTTTATAAAAAAGACGGATATCAGACAATGAAACTTTTACCCATTTTCCATTTCTGACATCCGTCTTTTTGTATATATCAATTATTCTACAAGTATTTGTACAAGGCACTGCCACTCTCAGCCCTGCCGATCATGCTAAGTGCGATCCTGTCTCATGGTGTACCACCATTTGAAAACTGCACTTCCTATGATTATCACATATCCTATAATGCTCAGCATGTCAGGGATCTGATCCAGGAATACAAATCCCAATATAGCCGCAAATATGACCTGACTGTAGTCAAATACCGATATCTCCCTGGCTGGAGCCTTCTGGTATGCTGCGGTTATACTGAACTGTCCACCAGCCGCCGCAAGTCCGGCACAGAGCAGGCACACAATCTGCTGCCATGTCATAGGTGCGTGGTCCAATATGATAAATGGAAGCGTCACCAGACATGAGAATACAGAGAAACACATGACTATGACCGGTCCGCGCTCCCCCTGTTTTCCAAGCTTTCTCACATAGGTGTAGGCTATTCCTGCCCCAAGGCCTCCTGCCACACCAACCATGGCATACAGAAAATCCATATGAAACGAAGGTTTTACAACGAACAATGCACCAACGAAAGCCAGCACAACAGATGCCCACTCTACCCGATTTGCCCGTTCCTTCAACACAAAGTATGATGCGATGATAGCAAAGAACGGAGAAAGCTTGTTAAGGATATTGGCATCCGCAATATTCAACTTGTCAATTGCGTAGAAATTACATATCAGCCCCGTCGTTCCACATATGCTTCTCGCCGCGATTCCCGGCCAGCTGCTCTTCTTTATCTTGAATTTCTCCTCAGTCCTCATGAGCATGGCAATGGCCACAACAGCGGCCACTGCATTTCTGAAAAATGCCTTCTGCATAGTTGGCAGATCTCCAGACAGTCTCACGAAGAATGTCATCAGTGAGAAAAAGAACCCTGCCATGATTATGAACAGGATTCCCTTATATTTATCTTTTATTACCAGTATTTTTGCCATTTGATCAACTCCCGATAATGATAAAATGCCATCAGGTCCCGCAGCACTTTATCTATTTGAAAGCATCATCCTTGAGCCCATGCTCATACAGATACTGCTCCCACAGACTGTAATACTGCGCCTGCAAATGTATGTCATCCCAGGTATAGTCCTTTACAAGACCACCCTTGCCATCATCCACAACCGTATTCATATCCAGATAGAAAAGCTTTATTCCATCAGCATATGCAGCTATGGCACCATTCTTGTCATCGATATTGTCATTGTTCACAATATCGTGGCTTGCCGAATAGTCGCTGGATACATGCATGCATCCCATCATAAAGATCACTGCGTCCGGCTGAAGCGCCTGTATCTGGGCCACCGCATCGATATATGTGGATGCGTATGTCTCCGTATCGTAACCCGCCTCATTTATGCCGAGCATGATGTATATCTTTCTGAATTGTTTGCTCTTAAGCAGCTCTGTGAGTGTCTTTGTTCCATTTGAGGCGATCTTCTCACCCATCAGTCCAAATGAAGTAAGGCCCTCCATATATGCAAATTCTGCATTGTCCAGTCCGGAATACAACGCCAGTCCTTCCACTCTGGAATCACCTATAAACAGAGCATCGTCAAAATAAGACTTGTCAACCTTTATATATGGGTACTGGGTCTCAAGAGCGATCTGTGTGAGATCTCTGTAGCAGCTATTTCTTGCCTTTCTCTTCTTAACCTTCTTGTATTGAGTCTGTCTTGTCACCGGAGCAGCCGAACCGCCTGTATCTATGGTTGCTTTTTCCGTAGTTGCCTTTTCGGTGGTCGCTTTCTCTGTAGATTTCTCTGTTGTCTTCTCCGTGGATGCATTCTCAGAAGTCTGCTTCTCCGTGGATTTCACCTCCGTTGTCTGCTCCTCTGCAGCCGCACTGCCCGTGGACTCCGACGTCAGCTCGCTCTTTCCCGGAGCATCCGTGCTTGTTGCGTCAGTTCCGGTTGCCACCCTCTCATCAAGCAGCACAGTCTGGGCCATAGGATGATGAAAGCTGACATCCCATTTATACACGCCAAGCGCAGCTCCCACATAACCGCCTGCGGTAACTATCACGCCGGATATTATGAGTATCGAGAACAGTGGACAGCCTTTTATCATTTGCCATAATTTCTTCATCTGCCCACCTCCTAAAATCTAAAATAAAGGAATGGATTGGAGCCACCCTTTGCTATCTGATATACACAGAACCAGAACAGTGCGAGCATTACAAGCTTGCATACCCAGTTCTTGTAGAATTTCTCTATGAGCTTTCTAGGCCACGGTGTACAGAAGATCACGCAGATCAGCAGTAGCCACCAGTATGTGTGTCCCAGCATGATCAGCTTGTCCATGGCATGTGTGGTGACTGATCCCTCTATGTTCATGCCAAACATTCTCTTCAGGTACAGTCCCAGAAGCTTCAGATCAGATATGTTAAATATTGTCCATGATATCGGTATCAGGAAGAACATGTACACATGGCCAAGAACCTTCACCTTGTCAAATACCTTGCCAAGGAACAGCTTCTCCATGAGAAGGAACACGAACAGGAACAAGCCCCATATCAGGAAATTCCAGTCCGCACCATGCCACAATCCGGTAAACATCCACACAGTGAACATGGCAAGTATCATTCTGAGCTTTCCCTTTCGGTTGCCGCCCATCGGTATGTACACATACTCTCTGAACCAGCGTCCGAGTGTAACATGCCAGCGTCTCCAGAAATCTGTGAGGGAATGTGCCATATAAGGATCGACAAAGTTCTCCGGTATCCTGAAGCCAAGTATAAGGCCAATTCCTATTGCCATCACGGAATAACCCATGAAATCAAACAGGAGCTGGAATGAATATCCCCATGAACCAAGCCATGCGGTCACAGTGTTTATTCCATAAGGGCCAACCGTCTGCACATCGTTCCACAGACTGGCTATCTTATTTGCCAGAAGCACCTTGTACGCAAGTCCCAATACGAACAGTGTCGCACCGCGCTCTATATCGTCCGCCTTGACCTCTCTGTGATCCAGCTCAGGCTTCACCTCATCGTAGTTGACTATAGGGCCGGCTATGAGCTGAGGGAACATGCTCACATATGTTCCGAACTTGATTATACTCTTGTCCGCCTGATACTTGAGCCTGTACACGTCAAATATATACGATGTTATCTGGAACGTATAGAAGCTTATTCCAAGCGGCAGCGTGATCGCCACGCTATCAAATATCTTTGTTCCCGCTGCAGTGTTTATTATCTCTATAAAGAAGTTGATATATTTGAATATGAACAACATTCCAAAATCAAACACCATAGCCACCGCCAGCCAGCAGTTTCTCTCAAATGAACAGTCGATCTCCGAATATACTTCTATATCATAAAAACGCTTGATTCGTCTTGCCACCGAATAGTTAAATATAATAGAAAACATCATCAAGAACACGTATATGGGTTCGCCATACGCGTAGAACACAAGGCTGCCTAAAAGCAGTACAACATTCCTGTACTTCGGCTTTGTCACAAAATAGATAAGCAAAAATAAAGGCAGGAATCTAAATAAGAACTCCATGCTCGAAAAAACCATAATATACTCCTTAAATAAATACTCAGTCCAGTGTGAGTATAAATACTTTTACCACTTATGTCAACCGACACTAATCCTATTTTTTCTTAAAAAAACTATTGTTTTCGACATATTTTCTCACCACCACAACATATGGTACTTCGCCCATATCCACGCCCCTATTAACATAAAAAATGCGTGATCCATATTTCATGAATCACGCATTTTTTCTCTATTCTATATATGATCATATTAAGATCTTATGATATGACACATATCCCTATGCCATGTCTCAGCCTCATCTTACAGATAATCAAGTGGGTTGACATATGAGCCATTCAGGAATACTGAGAAGTGGCAATGTGTACCTGTTGAATATCCTGTTGAACCTGCGTACGCAATGGTCTGTCCCTGTGAAACCACATCGCCAACGCTTACTGCAAGTGATGAGTTGTGAAGGTACATCGTCACAAATCCATTACCGTGATCTATCATAACGTAGTTACCACCACTCTCGCCCCACTCGGCTACCGTTACAACACCTGCATCAGCCGCTGCGATAGGCACTCCGTATGAACATCCTATATCTATACCCATATGATTGGAGCTTGCTCCTGCTGTCGGTGACTCTCTAGGTCCGAAGTAGTCTGTGATAGGTCCTGATACAGGCCATATGAACTGACCTGAACCGGTTGTTGAACCGCCATTGTTACTTCCACTGTTGTCGCTGTCACTGCCTGAGTTATCGCTTCCACCGTTGTTATCCTGCTGCTGTTGTTCAGCTTCTCTCTGCTTACGCTCCTCCTCCAGTCTCTGCTGTTCCTGACGCGCAAGCTCTGCCAGCTTGTCATCCAGCTCTGACTCCTGCTTTGCGTATTCAGCCGCAAGAGCTTTCTGCATCTCAACATCATCACTGTACTTGTTGATCTCCGCATTCTTCTGGCTTATAACATCATCGAGGTCTGCCTGCTTGGTCTCCAGGTCTGCCTTTACCTTCTCTACATCCGCCAGATCATCCTTGAGTGTCTGCTGATACTCTGCTATGTCATTCTTAGTCTTTACCAGCTTGTTGAGCTGCTTCTGGTCATATGTGCTGAGCTGATCAACATACTCAGACTTGTTAAGACTATCCTCAAATGAAGCCGATGACATAAGTGCATCTATGTAAGCAACATCGCCCTCCTCGTAGAGGTACTGTATCCTCTTCTTCATCGCCTCATACTGATTATCCTCACTGACCTGAGCCTCTGCAAGCTTTGTCTGAGTCTCATCTATCTCATTCTGAAGATCCTCAGCCTGCTGTTTCTTCTCCACGATCTGTGTGCTTATATCTGTGGCCTGCTTATCGAGCTCATTTACAGCCGCTGTAAGCTTGTCTACCTTCTTCTGATACTTCTCTGCGTTTGCATTCGCCTCTTCCTGAGCCTGCTGAGCCTCTTCCTTCTGCTGCTCAACATCCTCCTTGGTCTCCTCAGCATGCACGCTGAACACAGGAGCCGCAAATATGGATGTAAACGACATGAGCAGTGCTCCTGTAGTAACCACTGCCACCTGCATACCTTTCTTCTTTATCTTGTATAAATCTATTCTCATCATTCATGCCTCCTAATCGCATTTCATAATGTTATTATCTTTTTGCCCTACTTATCAACATTATAACACATATTGTTCCTAAAAAAGTAATAACAATTTGTGAATTTTTTGTGCATTGCTCTGACCGCATTTAACACTACACTCTCAGGTGCTTTCTTGTGGTAAGAATACTTCCTACCAGACCAACACCGATACCGAGCACAAGTCCGACCGGTACCATAGTCCTGAACAGATCCTGCTGGCTCACAAATGCGAACAGCGTTGTGACAACCTTGAACCTTCCGGCAACGTATGTCAGTATCTTATCGTACATGTAGTACAGAAGGACCAGAGGTATAGCCGAACCGACCGCGCCTATGATCACACCCTCTATGATGAACGGTGCTCTTACAAATACATTTGTCGCACCGATCAGCTTCATGATCCCTATCTCTTCCTTTCGCACTGTGATACCTATGGTGATCGTGTTACTTATAAGGAATATAGATACCAGCATCAGTATCACAACTATTCCTATGGATGCATATCCCACAAGGGATGACAGTGTCGTGATGCTGTCCGCAGTCACGTCAGAACTCTTTACCTTTCTGACTCCTGAAAGGCCCTGGGCAAATGCCACGAACTCCGGCTGTCTTGATACATCCTTGAGTGTGATCTCATATGACGCAGCATTCTTTAACGGGTTATCTCCGCCAAATGCATTCTTTGCAACCTGTGGATCATCGTAGTTCTGATCTGCAAACTTGTCCCATGCCTCATCGGCTGAGATGAAATCCATCGTCTCAACATAATCGACCGTTCTTATCTGTTCACCTATGAGCTGTATGGTCTCATCTGACGCATCCTCGTCGAAGAATACAGATATGGTGACTGTCTTCTCAAGCTCCTGCATACCTGACTGGAAGTTTACAACCACCGCATATATGATTCCGAAAAGGAACAGACATGATATGATGGTTCCCAGTGATGCAAGTGAGAACAGTATGTTTCTTCTTATATTCGCAAAGCCCTGTCTGAGGACATAGAAAAATGTACTAATCTTCATCTATGTAGCCTCCTTCCTTCTCATCACTGATTATAACGCCCTTCTTCAAGGTGATAACTCTCTTCTTCATCTCATTGACGATATCCTTGTTGTGGGTTACCACAACAACTGTGGTTCCTCTCTTGTTAATATCCTCAAGGAGGTTCATGATATCCAGTGAGTTCTTAGGATCAAGGTTTCCTGTAGGCTCGTCCGCCAGTATGATGTCCGGATTGTTGACCAGTGCTCTCGCCATGGCAACTCTCTGCTGCTCACCACCTGAGAGCTCCTTCGGGTATGATTTGTATTTGTCTGCAAGTCCAACCAGCGTCAGCATGGCCGGAACTCGTCTTCTGATATATCTCGCCGGGGTCTGGATGACTCTCTGTGCAAATGCGACATTCTCGTATATAGTCCTGTCCTTGAGAAGTCTAAAGTTCTGGAACACAACCCCTATCCTTCTTCTGACCTTCGGTATATCCTTCCTCTTGATCTTGCCGTAGTCGTATCCGGCAACAGTGATATTGCCCTCCGTAGGATCGAGCTCCTTGAGCAGAAGCCTGAACAGAGTGGTCTTGCCCGAACCACTGCTTCCAACGATAAATACGAACTCGCCTTTCTCTATATTAATATTGACATTCTTGAGTGCCTGATTGCCCCCAGGATATGTCATACTCACGTTCTCTAATTCAATCATAATATCTGTAGTCTCCTTCGACCTGTATCTTTATTTTTCTCCCCTTTACTCAATCCAAGCAGAATTGTAACAATTCTGTAACATTTTGTCAAGTGCTGACATATATTACATATCTTAAGTTTATTTTGGAAATTTCACTATTCAAATTGACCTTAGTGTAAATAAACTTTATAATATTTAACTAAGAAAAAATATGGGAGGATTATTACTTATGGATAATCAAAAAGAAGCCATTCGTGATGCACGTAAGCTTGGAATTCCAAAGATGCTTTTACTTGGATTCCAGCATATGTTTGCCATGTTTGGTGCAACAATTCTTGTTCCGCTTCTCGTAAACGGATACTTCGAGGGTCAGGGACTCTCAATTCAGGTAACTCTTGTATGTGCCGGTCTTGGAACACTGTTCTTCCACTTATGCACTAAGCTTAAGGTACCTGCATTTCTCGGTTCTTCATTTGCATTTCTGGGAGGTTTCTCCACAGTTGCAGACCTTAAAACAGGCATATTCAAGGACATGCCAATGGGCGAAAAGCTTCCATATGCATGTGGCGGTATTGTGGTTGCAGGACTTCTGTATCTGATACTTGCACTGATCGTCAAGCTTGTCGGCGTGAAGCGTGTCATGAGATTCCTTCCACCAGTGGTTACCGGACCTATCATCATATGTATCGGTCTGAGCCTCGCACCATCAGCTATATCAAACGCATCCACTAACTGGCTGCTTGCATTTATCGCACTGGCTGTTGTCATTGTGTTCAACATCTGGGGCAAGGGCATGTTCAAGATCATACCTATCCTCATGGGTGTACTTATCTCATATGGCGTTGCACTCATACTTCACTTCTGTGGTATGACCAACCCTGATGGTTCAGCAATACTCAGCTTTTCTGGAGTTTCAGACGCACATTTTCTCGGTCTGCCACCTTTCCAGATCTGTAAATTTAACTTAACTGCCATACTTGTCATGGCTCCTATCGCCATCGCTTCCATGATGGAGCATATAGGTGATATATGTGCCATATCAGCAACTGTAGATCAGAATTTCCTTGAGGATCCAGGTCTCCACAGAACACTTATCGGTGACGGTCTGGCAACATCTCTCTCCGCACTCTTTGGCGGTCCTGCCAACACAACCTACGGAGAGAACACAGGAGTTCTCGAGCTCAGCCGCGTTCACGATCCAAGAGTTATACGACTGGCTGCCATTTTTGCAGTCATCCTCGGTTTCATACCTAAGGTTGCAGAAGTCATCCGCTCAATGCCTTTCGCCATCATTGGCGGCATAAGCTTCATCCTCTACGGAATGATCTCAGCCATAGGTGTAAGAAATGTGGTTGAGAACCACGTAGACTTCACGAAGTCAAGAAACCTGATCATCGCAGCCGTTATCATGGTATGTGGACTTGGTTTCAAAAATGGCCTTACATTCACGATCGGAGGCACAACTATCACTCTTACAGGACTTGCCCTCGCAGCTATATTCGGCATCCTGCTGAATGCTATACTGCCTGGTAACGACTATACATTTGGTGAGAACACCAAGGGTGATGTAAGCCGTGGACTTGGAATGAATCCACAGAACTCTGACATTGAGGCATAATAATTATCTGTATATTATTTATTAGGAGGTTACACAATATGACAGATTACACAGTTATGACACATCCACTTATTCAGCATAAGATTTCAAAGCTCAGAGATAAGAACACCGGAACTGCCGAATTCCGTGCACTTGTTGAAGAGATCGCCATGCTCATGGGATATGAGGCTCTGAAAGATCTTCCTACCGAGGATGTATGTATAGAGACTCCTATCGAGGAATGCATGACTCCGGTCATCGCAGGAAGAAATCTTGCGATCGTACCTATTCTCCGTGCAGGACTTGGAATGGTCAGTGGACTTCAGGCTCTGGTTCCTACAGCCAAGATCGGACACATCGGTCTGTACAGAGACGAGGAGACTCATGAACCTCATGAGTACTACTGCAAGCTCCCTGATCCTATCGATGAGAGACTTATAGTTGTCACGGATCCTATGCTTGCAACCGGAGGATCAGCTGTTGCTGCCGTTGATTTCATCAAGCAGCACGGCGGTAAGCATATCAAGTTCATGTCGATCATCGCTGCACCGCAGGGAATTGAGAGACTTCTCAAGGCTCATCCTGACATCCAGCTATACGTTGGTCATGTTGACCGCGAGCTGAACGAGAACGCTTACATCTGCCCAGGACTTGGCGATGCCGGCGACAGAATCTTCGGAACAAAGTAAGATCTTTCAGACATGATATTTATACCAGCATAGACATGCCGCAGCCCAGCACATATACTGGGCTGCGGCATGTCTTCTCTTCCCAACATTTTCACACTTCTAACATTTTTATTAAGAATTCTTTTTCGATATCCATTTGCAGGCCTTTCATGTTATCATATAGAGACTGGAGGTCTTTTTTATGGAATCACAGAAGAGATATACGAAAAAACAGAGAACACTGGACATTATCGAGAGGCTGAAGAAGGAATATCCTGACACAGTATGCACCCTCGATACTTCACACGCATGGCAGCTTCTTGTCAGTGTCCGCCTGGCGGCGCAGTGCACTGATGCAAGGGTGAATGTGGTAGTCCAGGATTTATTTGCCAAATATCCAGGAGTAAAAGAACTGGCTGCTGCCGATGTCAGTGACATCGAGGCCATTGTGAGACCTTGCGGACTGGGGAAGAGCAAGGCCAGAGATATTAGTGCATGTATGAATATGCTTGTTGATTCCTATGATTGCCAGGTTCCTGACAGTCTTGATGAGCTGCTTAAGCTCCCCGGCGTAGGCCGCAAGAGCGCAAACCTCATCATGGGTGATATCTACGGCAAACCTGCCATTGTAACAGATACCCACTGTATACGCCTTGTCAACCGAATGGGACTGGTTGACGGGATAAAAGATCCGAAGAAGGTTGAGATGGAACTGTGGAAGCTTGTACCTCCAGATGAGAGCAATGACTTCTGTCACAGGCTGGTGGATCACGGCAGATCCGTGTGCACAGCCAGAACGAAGCCACATTGCGACGCATGTTGTCTAAGCGACATATGCAAAAAGATCATCTGATTTATCATACAAACGGAAAGGAGTTACTTATATGGAGTATATGGAGAATCTGACAGAATACGTGGAGAAGCAGGCTTCTCTCTGTCAGCAGCATGATGTGATAGACAAAGAGCTCTATGCCAGATACGGAGTAAAAAGAGGACTGCGTGATGAGAATGGGCAGGGAGTTCTGACCGGTCTTACCAATATATCACAGATCATAGCATTTAAGGATGTGGATGGCCAGAAGGTTCCGTGTGACGGACAGTTATTGTACAGAGGCTATGATGTACAGGATCTCGTAAAAGGCGGCAAAGGAAAACGCCATATATTTGAGGAAGCTGCTTATCTTCTTCTCTTCGGAGAACTGCCTACCGAGGCTCAGCTCTCAGAATTCAGCAGTGTCATCGCCGAGTCCATGAACCTGCCGACCAACTTTACCCGTGATGTCATCATGAAAGCACCTAGTGTGGATATAATGAACTCCATGACAAGAAGTGTGCTGACTCTGGCTTCATACGATAATCAGGCTACCAACCTGGATATAGACAATGTTCTCAGACAGTGTATCGGTCTCATCGGAACATTTCCTATGATGGCTGTGTATGGTTATCACGCATACAACCATTATGAGAACGACGGAAGTATGTACATTCACAGACCTGACAAGGATGCTTCCGTGGCTGAAAACATCCTCAGGATGCTCAGGCCTGACATGAAGTATACCGAGCTTGAGGCAAGAGTTCTTGACATAGCACTTCTGCTTCACATGGAGCACGGCGGTGGTAACAATTCCACATTCACCACAAGAGTTGTAACGTCATCCGGCTCTGACACATACTCTGCCATTGCCGCCGCCCTTTCATCCCTCAAGGGAAGGAAGCATGGTGGTGCCAACCTGCAGGTTATGAACATGATGGACGATATCAAGGAGCACATAAAGGATTACCATGACGAAGAGGCCATAGAGGCATATCTGGATAAGCTGCTGAACAAGCAAGCCTACGACCACAAGGGACTCATCTATGGTATGGGCCATGCCGTTTACTCACTGTCAGACCCAAGAGAAAAAGTATTCAAGTCATTTGTCGAACAGCTTGCCGCTGCCAAGGGCAGGGACGAGGATATGACTCTGTACAACAACATTGAGAAGATCGCGCCAAAGCTCATCGCCAAGGAACGCAAGATATACAAGGGTGTCAGCCCTAACGTAGACTTCTACAGCGGATTCGTGTATGAGATGCTCGGAATTCCTAGGGAGCTCTACACACCGCTCTTTGCAGTGGCACGTATAGTTGGATGGAGCGCTCACAGAATCGAGGAGCTTGTCACCACGGACAAGATCATCAGACCGGCATATAAGAGTCTGGTTAAGTATAGAGAATATGTAGACAGAGACGCCAGATAGTCAATGTGTTTTCAATAACCTTAAAGCCCTGTCAGACTTAACATTCATATGTATCCATAATATGAGACCCATATGAATGTTAAGTCTGACAGGGCTTTATGTTTTTCCTGTTTCTAGTTTGTATCCCCACTTCAATTCAGATCCCAATTAAAATATCCGGGATACATATCACAGACAATTATTTGATCTTCTCAATGAAATCGAGAAGATCATACTTGGATATAGCTCCGACACTCCTCGATGCCTCAACACCATTCTTGTACAGTATCAATGTCGGAACACTGAACACCTTATTGGCAGCCGCAAGTCCAGGATTCTCATCCACGTCCACACTGAAGAAATCCACTTCACCATTCAGTTCATCTGCAACCGTGTGAAATACCGGTGCCATCATCTTGCATGGTCCGCACCATGTTGCTGAGAAATCCGCAACCGCCACACCGCATGCCTTTATATCTTCAAAATTATCGCCTTTTACCGTTTTTACCATACTAATCATCCTCCATTCTATTGTGATGAACACACGCATCATGCTGTGTTCCACACACATCTGTATATTTTCATTTCATAAACATTCCAGATAATATCTGCTAATATTCTGCCCTTATGTTCAGCTATCTACTCATGATTTATACGTACATTTTGTCATATTCTGTCGGCCCGGTCAACAATTCTTACAGATTATTTTTATTATTTAAAATCATCTTTTAACTACAAAACTGCCCTCCTCACTAATGTTCCGGAATCCCGGGTACTCATCACAGTGAAGAGGGCAGCTTTATTTTATATTCTATATGATTCTACGCTTCGATCATCAATATAATTCTATGCTCCGATCATCAATCCAGCAGCTTCTTCATACTGTCAAGACTTATGAGAAGCGTCGATGAATTGTGAAGCAGTGCTGATGTGGTTGGCTGGATAACTCCCATCACGCCCAGGATGATAAGTCCTGTGTTGATGGTCACTATCTTGCGATAGTTCCTGTTGATCCTGCTCATCAGCTTATTACTGAGTTCCTTAAGTGTTACGAGCTCGTACAGATTGTCCGCACTGACAGTTATATCTGCGATCTCTCTGGCAATCTCCGCGCCATCACTTACGGCAATTCCAGCATCGGATGCCGACAGTGCAGGTGAGTCATTGATTCCATCTCCCACCATGATGACCTTTCGACCCGCAGTCTTCTCAGCCTCGACAAACTTTGCCTTGTCCTCAGGAAGGACCTCTGAGTAATACTCATCCACCCCTACCTGCTCTGCAATAGCCTTGGCCGTTCTGTCACTGTCTCCTGTCATCATGACAACCTTCTTGATTCCCAGCTTCTTGAGCCTTGAAACAACCTCGGCCGACTCAGGTCTGACCGGATCCTTGATGGATATGACTGCTGCCAGCCTGCCATCGATTCCCATGAACAGATGTGAATGAGTCTTGGACAACGACTCGTACAGCTCTATCTTATCCTCAGGTATCACACAGCCCTCATCCTCAAATACGAAATGATAGCTTCCTATGACAACCTTCTTGCCGTCTATGCTTGATGAGATACCGTGAGCCACAACATACTCAACCTTGGAGTGCATCTCCTCATGCTCCAGCCCCTTGGCTGCAGCTCCTGCCACAACCGCTCTTGCCATGGAATGAGGGAAATGCTCCTCCAGACATGCAGCTATCCTGAGCAGTTCATCAGGATCTCTTCCGTCAAATGATACGACGCGTACAAGCGTAGGTGATGCCTTTGTAAGTGTTCCTGTCTTGTCAAATACTATCGTGTCTGCATCAGCTACAGCCTCCAGGAATTTGCCGCCCTTGACTGTGAGGTGATGCTTGTTTGCCTCCTGTATAGCAGACAATACCGCTATAGGCATGGACATCTTCAGTGCACATGAATAGTCGACCATGAGCACCGCAAGTGTCTTGGTGATATTCCTTGTTAAAAGGTATGTGAGGATAGTTCCACCGAGAGTCCATGGCACAAGACCATCTGCAAGATGCTCTGCCTTGCTCTCAAGTCCTGACTTAAGCTTCTCAGACTCCTCTATCATCGCAACAACTTTATCATATCTGCTGGTCTTACCAGTCTTTACAACTCTGACTACCAGCTCACCTTCCTCAACAACTGTACCTGCATATGCACTGTCTCCGTGTCCCTTGTGGACCGGTACTGACTCTCCGGTGAGGGATGCCTGATTGACCATGCCCTCGCCCTGATCCACAACACCGTCAAATGGAATGACATTGCCCATATGAACCACTACCAGATCATCCTTTGCGATCTTCGCACTGTCCATAAGTACATCACAATCATCCACACGCACCCATACCTTATTGATATTGAGTGACATGCTTCTTGCCAGTCCATCCACCGACTTCTTATGTGTCCACTCCTCAAGGATCTCACCGATCTCCAGAAGGAACATGACTGATCCCGCTGTCGCGAAATCATTTGTCAGAATGGATGCTGTTATGGCTGTTGCATCGAGAACCGGCACCTCAAGCTTCCTGTTCGCAAGACACTTGAGCCCCTTGCCTATATACTTGAGAGCTTTGACGGATGTCAGACAATACCGAAGCGGCATTGGCATGATCCATTTCTTGGTCATGTACCAGGCGGTCTTCCAAAACAGCTTGTCCTCATACTGTCTGTTCATGACTCTGCCTGATGTCTCTGTGAGATCCGCCGGAACCTCCACCCTGTCATATCCAAACTGTCTCAGCGCATCTATCACCGCTGCACGGTCACCATCATATATGATGATCGCGTCACAGGTTCTGTCGTGCACCTTGACCTCTTCCACTGCCTCACAGTTCTCCAGATAATACTGAAGTATGTCGGCCTGTGCCATGGTCATGCGGCTCTGTGCCATGTGTATACGCAGACGATTCTTTGTTTCATTTAAAATAGAAAACTTCAAGATCTTCGCCTCTTTCTTATGTTTTGTCTTATACTGATTACTCTTCTACAGTCTCTGCTGCATCAGCGCTCTCAGCCTCTGTGCACTCAGTATCCTCAAAGTCAGCCTCTGCTGCCTTCTGTGCTCTTGCCTCGTTGATATCCTTTGCTCCTGCGTAGATATCACCACAGTTCTCCTGGATAGTATTTGCTGTCTTCATGACACAGTCCTTTGCTCTAAGAACACCAGCTGTACAATGTGTATATACGTTCTTTGCATCCTTGCTTGAGAGAACCTTGATACCAGCTGTTCCAAATAATACTCCACCTGCAAATATTCCAAGCTTCTTCCAGTTTACCTTCTTTAATGCCTTCATCATGATTTTGTCCTCCTTGATTATATATTTATTCTGATTAATGATATGACCACTTATACGCAAGGTGGATTATATGACAGGCTTCGCCGTGATTCGATTTTTCTAATCACGGTTTGTTCAATCAAACTCTCCTTAACGTAAAAATGCATTCTCGATCTTCGTACTGTAGAAAGAGTCTGCATCTGTTTCGTGGCTTTTTATTTGCTGTAAGTATAGCACTGCCCCGGCGTTAGTCCAATATAACATTCGCAATTTAAATGACTTTTTTTCTCAATAAGTATCAACAAGCTATCTTACACTTGTGACATTTTGTAAGGTTGCTTTTTTTCCTTCTATATACTATCTTATTACTATTGGCAAAGTCATATATACAAAGGAGATTCCATGTATGGATAATTTCAATATCAAAAGTATTCTGGTAATATTATTTTTATTTTTCATAGGATGCGTCATGGGCTGGTGCATTGAAGTCATATTCAGAAAGTTCTTCTCCAAGAGCAACCCAAGCCACAAATGGATCAACCCGGGATTCCTCATCGGACCTTACCTGCCTCTCTACGGTTCAGGCCTGGTGGTGCTGTATCTCCTGTCCCTGATCCATATAGATGCTGTTGACGCCCATCCTGTTTTGCAAAAGGTTCTGGTGGTACTGATCATGGCCATCGCCATGACCGTTGTGGAATACATTGCCGGACGTATATTTATAATAGGAATGAACATCAAGCTGTGGGACTACTCAGATGAGTGGGGCAATATACAGGGCATCATATGTCCGCTGTTCTCATTCTTCTGGGGTGTGATCGCGGCACTGTACTATTTCTTCCTCCATCCACACATACTGAACGCTGTGTACTGGCTGGCGGATCACCTGACATTCTCCTTCTTCATCGGTTTCTTCTACGGGGTATTCGTGATCGACTGTGTTGTATCATTCAACCTGATGAGCAAGGTGAAGAAATTTGCGAAAGAGAATGATCTTATTGTCCGTGTTGAGGAACTCAAGTCCCGACTGGCTCTGGATCGTGAGAAGTTCAAGGAGAAGCCAAGCTTCCTTCTCTCTCTTCACGATACAGCATCGATCAAACGAGCATTTGAGAATAACCCTGAAAGCTTCTCCATAACAAAGAAGATCAAACTGAAGGCTGAGGAGCTTACAGAGAACGTAAAGGAAAAAAGCGCTGTGATAAGTGAAAATCTCAAGGAAAAGAGCGAGGTGATCACCGAGGGTATCAAGGCTGCCGGAACTGAGGCAAAGGCCCGCATAGGCGAGACGCTGAATCGAAATGATTCATCAGATGTGGCCGACACAGATCTGTTCGACAATTCCCACAGGGACATAACAGAACACAAGAATGAAAAATAATATCATTCTAAGCATATAACAAAAGCAAAAATACCATGTACAGGCGAAATGCTGTACATGGTATTTTTTACGCGCTCTATTTACTTTTTATCTGTACTTGACACTAGCCTTCTTGTAGGTTCCTGCCGTCTTTCCTTTGTATGGTTTTACAAAGTATGTGTACTTTGTTCCTGACTTCACACGGCGGTCAAGATATGTTCTGGTCTTTGCTTTCACAACCTTCACACATTTGAATCTGCCGCTGCCTGTCTTTTTGTATATCTTATAGCCGGCGGCTCCCTTTGTCTTCTTCCAGGAGACTCTTACTCCCTGTGAGGTATTCTTTGCTCTTGCGGTCGTGCAACCTATATAATACTGGCTCTTTGCCTTGGAGCCGCCCTTTGTATAGCTGTTGTATGCCGATACTCTGTATGTGTAGGCCTTTCCTCCTACAACAGATCTGTCTACCATTGATCTCACAGAGCTTCCCTTCACTGTCTTTATAAGTCTGTATGCAACCTTGCCTGTGCGTCTGTATACCTTATAACCGGTGGCTCTTGAATCGGTATTCCAGGTGAGGCTTATTCCCTTACCTGTATTCTTCGTTTTGACCGTCACCGTCGCAAGCTTCAATTTGTCGAGTGTGACATTCTTGGTATATCCGCAGTTGCTGCATTTGTACTTCTGCGATCCCTTGGATGTGAATGTCGGCTGTTTTGTAACCTCTCCCGCCTGCCATTTGTGGCTCATACATGCTCCGAGATAGTAAGCGTCTTTTCTTGTACAGGATGGAGTATCGGAAACCCAGATCACAACATCATTTCCGTAATATCCCATTCCATATATGTTTACACCTGATACATACTTCTGTCTTATGTCATATATAGCCCACGCCTTGCGCTCATTTACCTCAAGATCTATCCATGCAACATATCTCGATGTGCAGAAATAGAGCTTTTCCTGTGCAAGGAACAGTGTTCCATACTGTTTGTTAAGTGCCGTACCATCTGTATCCAGCCATTCATCCTGCCCGGTAAATATCGTTGTATTTACACCGTTGGTGAAGCTGTACTTGTTTATCTGATAGTATGATGACTGGCTGCCCTGCTTTATGCTGTACCAGTAGCCCTTTCTATAAAAGATGACCTTCTCAACGCCATTCCAGAACTGGCCTTTTTCATATCGCTTATCCGTGGCATTGCTGTATGTTCCCTTCCATACATTTCCCACCTTTGTGTCATATCTGCCAAGATAATAATCGCTGCTGGCGGCCTTAGTCTTACTGTTCAAGGTGTCAAAGCTTACAAGGAAATAATCATGCATCGACCTTCCCGGTATATCACTTGCGGGATCATCCCAGGTTGCGTCAACGTGATACCACTTTCCACCTATATTTACAACATTCCACGCATGGTTTACATACTGGCTTGTGGCAACTCCACTCGGAACCCCGGCTTTCCTGAGGAAATACCACATGGTCTCCGCATATCCCTGACACACACTGCTCCTCTTAACCAATACACCATACATATCATACATGTGGTCTCTTCCGGTTGTTGGATCAAATTCCTTAGCCCCGCTGGTGTCATATGCAACTGTGGATGTCAGGAACTCATGATATGCAAGCACGATCTCTGCCGGCTTCATGTTCTTTGTATTTATCTGCTTGTTCACTTCCGCTATGGCTGCATCCAACTGCTTCTTTTCGGTTCGGGCATTTGGCTTGTATGAGAACTTCAGATACACAACCTTTCCTGTGGTCTGGTCATACAGATAACTGTATCTTGCCACATACACGACCTCGGGATGCGCATTCATTGCAGTTGTGACTACATTTGCAACATTTCGTGTGGTCAATCCCCAGCTCTTTACATTGAGTCTCGGTGAAAATTTCTCCACAGCGCCGACAATGGCACTCTCATATTTCTTTGAATTTGCCGCTGCCAGTGACGCTTCCGATGAATCCGATGCTTCATCTTCTATTATCTGTCCGCCAAATTGCAGGATACCTGAAGTATCGCCCTCCTGCTCAAGCAACTGACCATAGCTGCTCTGTGATGAGTCATACTGTTCCTGAGTATCTTCCGCAAATGCTGGTATTTTCCCGCCGTACAGCACACACGCAGCGATGACGCCCACCACAAATATCATCCTGATACGCCGCACAGCTTCTGTGAGTCTTACATTTTCATATTTCATTCTTTTTCTCCCTTATAATTACGCAGTAAGCATCTACCTTTTTATTCTCTTCTGCGGTGACGCTGCACTGTATGTCTTATTATTCACTGCCTTCACAATGTAATAATAAGTCTGACCTTTCTTTGCCGTTTTGTCTGTCCAACTGAGAGTTTTCGCTGTTACAGTCTTGACTGCCCTGTATTTGCCTGTTGGTGTCTTTCTATACACAATGTATTTTTTTGCACCGGCAGACTTTTTCCAGGAAAGTTTCACTCCCTGTGCTGACTTCCTGACCGTGACAACCGGAGCCTTGATGTAGAGAATACTTGCCTCTGTATATCCACTGAGTACATTTCCATTATATGCCTTTACACAGTAGTAATACCTGTTTCCTGACTTGACTGTCTTGTCTACATAGCTTGTCGTTCCCGACTTGACTGTCTTGATACATACATATCTTCCCTTGGCGGTTCTCCTGTATATCTTGTAACCAGATGCCCCTGACGCTTTATTCCAGGTAAGCTTTATCGCGCCGGCCTGCTGTGCAGACTTTACGGTTACCTTCGCAAGCTTCAGCCTTGCAATTGTGACCTGCTTTGCTGCGCCACATGTCTTGCACGTATATTTCCTGACTCCTGTAGCTGTATATGTAGCTTTCTTAGTAACCGTTCCATTATCCCATGCATGATTTGTACATACAAACTTGGCTATAGTCTCGGTCTTTGTCTCGCCACAGTTTGTACAGGTGTACTTTCTTGTTCCCTCTGTCTTGTATGTTGGCTGTTTTGTCACTACTCCGGCATCCCATGCATGATTTGTACATACAAGCTTGGCTATAGTCTCGGTCTTTGTCTCGCCACAGTTTGTACAGGTGTACTTTCTCGTTCCCTCTGTCTTGTATGTTGGCTGTTTTGTCACTACTCCGGCATCCCATGCATGATTTGTACATACAAGCCTGGCTACAGTCTCAGTCTTTGTCTCGCCACAGTTTGTACAGGTGTACTTCCTGGTTCCCTCTGTCTTGTATGTTGGCTGTATTGTCACTACCCCGGCATCCCATGCATGATTTGTACATACAAGCCTGGCTATAGTCTCAGTCTTTGTCTCGCCACAGTTCTCACATGTATATTTCTTTGTACCTGTGTTTGTATACGTAGGTGCTGTTACAATTACTCCGGCATCCCATACATGCTCGGTGCATACAAGCTTGGCTATAGTCTCGGTCTTTGTCTCGCCACAGTTTGTACAGGTGTACTTCTTAGTTCCCTCGTTTTTATACGTTGATGCTGTTACTACTACTCCGGCATCCCACGCATGATCGGTACATACAAGCTTGGCTATAGTCTCGGTCTTTGTCTCGCCGCAGTTTGTACAGGTATACTTCTTGGTTCCCTCTGTCTTGTATGTTGGCTGTTTTGTCACTACTCCGGCATCCCATGCATGATCTGTACATACAAGTTTAGCTATAGTCTCGGTCTTTGTCTCGCCACAGTTTGTACAGGTGTACTTCTTGGTTCCCTCTGTCTTGTATGTTGGCTGTTTTGTCACTACTCCGGCATCCCATGCATGCTTTGTACATACCAGCTTGGCTACCGTTTCGGTCTTGGTTGTTCCGCAATTCTTACACGTATACTTCTTGGTTCCCTCTGTCTTGTATGTCGGCGCTGTCACAACCTTGCCGCTATCCCACACGTGGCTCGTACATACAAGTTTGGCTATCGTTTCGATCTTGGTCTCACCGCAGTTTGTACAGGTGTACTTCTTGGTTCCTGTACTTGTGTAGGTCGGCTCCTTTGTCACCACTCCGGCATCCCATGCATGCTTTGTACATACCAGCTTGGCTATCGTTTCGGTCTTGGTTGTTCCGCAATTCTTACACGTATACTTCTTGGTTCCCTCTGTCTTGTATGTCGGCGCTGTCACAACCTTGCCGCTATCCCACACGTGGCTCGTACATACAAGTTTGGCTATCGTTTCGATCTTGGTCTCACCGCAGTTTGTACAGGTGTACTTCTTGGTTCCTGTACTTGTGTAGGTCGGCTCCTTTGTCACCACTCCAGCATCCCACTTGTGGCTTATGCACATCTCGAATGTATACTCGGCATACTCCTTGTTATACTTGCTTGAATTGCTTGAATCCTTAGTTTTCTTTATATTAGGAGAATCTGTAATAAAATACACCAGCTTACCATACTGTTCTCCAAACGCATATAAATTATTTCCTGTTGAACTATTATACTGTGTTCGTATATTTATAAGCTCTGTAGGAATTACATTTGTCGATGTTATATCTATCTTGTTCAAGCTATCCGGAGTAGTAAAATATAAATTATCACCTCGGAGATATATTGAACTATAAACACCAGGATAATACCCACCACTCGGAGTTGTCCATTTTGCAGTGCCCGAATACAAAACCTTGTTTATGTTAGTCGAATACTGGTACTTATTTATGTTAAATGATGTTTTCGAACTGCCCTCACTTATGCTGTACCAATAACCGTCTTTATAAAAAATAGCTTTCTCAATACCATTCCAGAACTTACCACTCTCATAAGTGGTGTCCACCGCTGTCGTATATGTATCTCCCCACTGTGCACTGACAACCATATCCGTTCTGTCCTTAGTATGGTTGATGAGTGTATTCTTATTCATTGTATCAAAGCTGACAAGGAAATAATCATGATATGATCTTCCAGGCATATCCCACACCGGATCGTCCCAAGTTGCATCTATGTGATACCATTTTCCATGTATCTTAACTATGTTCCACGCGTGATTGATATTTTCACTTGATGCGATTGCACATGAAAGACCAGCCTCTCTTAGCAGATAAAACATAGTCTCGGCATATCCCTGACACACACAACTATGTTTAACCAAAGCTCCATACATATCGTACCCGTGATTTGCAGCAATCGTTCCATTGAAATAATCCTCATATGCATATGCAACTGTGGATGTGAGATACTCATGATATGCAAGTACTATCTCTTCATCGCTCATTCCACTGGTATCTATCTTACTCTTGACTTCCTGAAGTGCAGCATCAAGCTCCTGCTGCTCCTCCTTTGCATTTGTCAAATATGTAAATGCTATTTTGGTGATTGAAGAGCCAGAAGTCCAATATGTATAGCCTCCCGATAGACTGATAAACTCGGGATGAGAATTGATAATAGATCTTACTGCCCCGTTATCAATATCGTCTCTCGTAAGGCCAAGTTCCGATACATCTATACTCGTCTGCCATGCCTTGATTCCTTCAACAATAAGCTTCTCAAGTGCTGTTGCATCATATGTAGATGCCAGTGAAGCCGCACCATCCTGCTGCTCAACGACAACGCCAAGTCCGCCTTTCTGCAAAGTGTCGTCCAGATCATCATACCCTACCGTAACCTGACTCTCATCTGAACTTACCCGTGTCTGATCAGATGCATATGCTCCCACTTTACCGCCTGGCAATAGCACAACCGCCGCTGAAAATGCCAAGGCACCGATACAGATTTTTCTGCTCAGCTCCCTTAACAACTCAGACCTTATACTGCCTGCCACCACTCTATATGATTTCCTCTTTTTTATCATAAAACTCCTCCTTAAACGATACGTTCCAACCTTATATTTCCGTTCATCCCTCAATACTTTTATTATATAGATTTTTGACACTGTTCGATAGCTTTTTACCTCACTTTTGTACATCTTGTAGGAATTGACAAATTGCGCAACTTTGAGCAATTCATGATATCTTAATCATAAGCAACTATATCTCTTATTTCAAGCCGTTTTTCTTAATTATATACAATATTGTCCTGATGAATGGCAGTGTATATATTTTGTATATTTTGCACAAATTGAAATGTATTGTCAAATTACAATTGAATTATTTGTCTATTTGTGCTACCTTTAAATAGCAAGCTGTGCAACCGTTTGCGCATATATTCTACACTAAAAACAGATCACATAGAGCACATTACCTTTATTTATAGGAGATGACAGATAAATGAACAAAAACAAGCTTTTTCCACAGATAAACGGAATACTACACGGCGGTGATTACAATGCTGAACAGTGGCTTGACCGCCCTGATATTCTGGCAAAGGATATCGAGATGATGAAGGAGGCAGGAATGACTTCCGCTACTCTTGGTGTATTTTCATGGTCAGCATATGAGCCTGTTGAGGGCGAATACCATTTTGACTGGCTGAAGGATGTTATGGACAACCTGTATAATGCAGGCATTTACACCGTTCTTGCCACGCCATCGGGCGGCAAACCGGCATGGATGGCACAGAAGTATCCTGAGATCAGGCGTGTGGATTCATATGACGTCAGGGAACATCAGGGCGTCCGTGAGAACCACTGCATGAGCTCACCTGTATACAGAGAAAAAGTTGCCAATATCATCCGTCAGCTCCACGCCCATGTGGGAAACCATCCGGGACTCATCATGTGGCATGTGTCAAATGAGCTTGGTGGCGAGTGCTACTGCCGTCTCTGTGTGAAAAGATTTCAGAATTACCTCGCAGAGAAGTTCGACCACGACATAAACAAGCTGAACAAAGCATGGTGGACCACCTTCTGGAGTCACTCATACAACAGCTTCTCACAGATTGAGCCGCCATACAAAAATGGTGATTTCAGTATCATGGGGCTGAACCTCGAATGGAAGAGATTTACCACATGGAACATGAACGATTACATGAAATCAGAGATAACGCTCCTCCGTGAACTCACCCCTGAAATACCTATAACAACCAACTTCATGCAGCTCTACGATGGTCTTGACTACAGACCAATGGCAAAGGAACTTGATGTGATCTCATGGGATTCATACCCTAGATTCCACAACGACTATGAAAGCCTTGCGGATGTCATGGGGCAGAACACATTTGACCACGCAGTCATGAGATCCATGAAGAAGGATAAGCCTTTCATGCTTATGGAGAGTGCTCCGGGGCTTGTAAATTGGCATCCATATAACAAACTCAAAAGACCGGGCATCCACAAGCTGTTCTCATACAACGCTATAGCCTGCGGTTCTGACACTGTTCAGTACTTCCAGTGGCGAAAGGGCAGGGGCTCATTTGAACAGTATCACGGTGCCGTTGTTGACCATCTCGGAACAAATGACACCAGAATATTCAAGGAGGTTGCCGCCCTCGGCGCAGAGCTTGATGGGCTCTCCGAGATAACCGGCACACTCATCAGATCAAAGGTTGCACTGCTGTTCGACTGGGACAATATGTGGGCCATAGATGATGTCAAGGCTCTGGGGCAGGAATCAAAAAAATATCCTGAGACCTGTATGTCTGTATACAAAGAGCTGACAAAGCGCGGCGTTGACGTGGACGTCATTGCATCCGATGAACCACTCGACGATTACGATGTGGTTGTTGCACCTATGCTCTACATGCTGAGAGATGGCGCAGCCGAGTCTCTTGCCGCATTTGTAAAGAGGGGCGGACAGCTTCTGTCCACTTACTTTACGGGCTATGTAGACAAGGATCAGCTCTGTATACTCGGTGGATTCCCGGGAAATGGACTTGCAGATGTATTTGGAATCATCAGTGAAGAGATAGACACCCTGTATCCATCTGACAGAAACAGCGTGAGCTTCACAGATGGCAGTTCATGCGAACTCCGTGACTATGCTGAGATCCTGAGAGTCGGAACGGCGGATGTACTTGGAACCTACGATTCTGATTTCTACGCCGGAAATGCAGCAGTGACAGTGAACAGCTACGGCGAGGGCAAGGCCTACTACGTGGCTGCAAGAATAGATTACAGTAAACTCGGTGAGATCATGGAGCAGATGATGGTGAACGCCGGTATCGCCATAAAAGATCTCCCTGACGGAGTTCAGTATCACTGCAGATATGCAGATGACGGAACTGCATATGGATTTTACCTGAACAACACCAACGAACCTCAGACAATATCTGAAGTTCACGGAACCGACATTCAGACGAAGAATATATTTGATGGCAAAATGGAATTGGCTCCGTTTGGAGTATCCATCATCAAGGAAAATAATTAAATCTGATAATAACTTTTTCCTTCCTTAAACCTTTTTGAAAAAGGCGGTGATACTTCTGTTGTGTATCACCGCCTTATGTGTTCTATTTCCAGCATGGACTCTCAGTCCTATATGCATTTTTAGTTCTTTTCAACCTGCTCCAGCTTATCCTCTATCGCCTTGATAACGATCTTGAGGGCTTTTATTCTGGCATACTTCTTGTCATTTGACTCCAATATGTGCCATGGCGCAAAGCTGGTGTTGGTCTTTTCCAGCATCTCATCCACCGCAGTCTCATAGTCATCCCATTTGTCACGGTTGCGCCAGTCCTCATCTGTGATCTTCCAGCGTTTCTCAGGCGTGTTCTGTCTGAGTGTGAATCTCTCAAGCTGTGTATCCTTGTCGATCTGAACCCAGAATTTGATGACGATCGCACCCCAGTCGTGGAGTTCCTTCTCGAATTCATTTATCTCGTTGTACGCTCTCTGCCAGTCATTCTCCGAACAGAAGCCCTCAAGTCTCTCAACCATGACTCTGCCATACCATGTTCTGTCAAATATCGCCACATGTCCTGACTTAGGAAGTCTTGTCCAGAATCGCCACAGAAAATGCCTTGCTTTCTCATGCGGCTCAGGACTTGCTATAGGATTTACCACATAACCTCTCGCATCAAGTGCCTCCGCTATCCTTTTGATATTTCCACCTTTGCCTGCCGCATCCCAACCTTCGTAGCCTATGATAACAGGTATCCTCTTCTGGTAAAGCTCATTGTGCAGTCTGCCGAGTTTCTTCTGCAGCTTGTCAAGTTCCTCCTTGTACTCCTCATCCGTCAGTTTCTTGTCGAGAGACACCTCGGAAAGTTTCGGGATCTTCTTGAGCGCAAATGTATTCTGCAGTATAGGTACAGCATGCCCCTGATTGAGCAGCGCAGTATCTATTCCCTGATTGATGATATCGAGTATCTGAAGTTCTGCCCATTTTCTCTCCTTTGCATCTATCATGTACCACGGTGCATTTGACAGATTGGTGTCATACATAAAGCTGTCAAATGCCTCAAGATACTCGTCATACTTTTTGTTCTGCTTCAGATCATGCTTAGACACTCTCCAGCTTGTAGTATCATCTTCAAGAAGTGTTTCAAGCCTCTTCTTCTGCTCATGCTTGTCTATCTGGAAGAAAAATTTCATGACCAGATATCCGTTGTCCGCCAGAGTCCTCTCAAATCTCTTGGTGCTGTCAACTCTCTTCCGGTATTCCTTGTCTGACAATTCTCCAGACATCTTGCCACCTACTATGTCCCTCATCCATCCACCATCCAGAAATACAAACTCCCCCTGTTCCGGTATTCTCGTAAAATACTTGTACAGGAATGGTCTGCGTTTTTCCTCATCTGTGGAATACTTCACTGACTCAACGTTGAAAAATCTCGGATCCATATTCTTTATGATCCTTCCCACAAGACTTCCCTTACCTGCGGCTCCCCAGCCCTCAAATATGACAAATACAGGTATCTTACCTTCCTTTACCTTGATCTGATTGCGTGTCAGATTCTCTCTGGCGATCTTTAACCGAGTGTCTATCTCCTCATCCGATGGACGCTCCGGCTTGTTCCAGTCCTTTAACATGTAACCCACTGCTCCTTTCACATTGTCCCTTCATCTGTTTTTATGAATAATATGCCCCAATTTACAAAAACAAATGCCGCTTCACGTCGCGCTTTTTTCTTCTTGCTTTTGGCAGACTCGAACCCTCGCGCTGCCGCGCTCCATGTTCGGCTCCGCCGAACGGGTTCTCGTTGATATCGCAAGAAAAAAACAAATGCCGCTTCGCGTCGTGCTTTTTCCTTCTTGCTTTTGGCAGACTCGAACCCTCGCGCTGCCGCGCTCCATGTTCGGCTCCGCCGAACGGGTTCTCGTTGATATCGCAAGAAAAAAACAAATGCCGCTTCGCGTCGCTTGTTTTTTCTTCTTGCGATATCATTATACTACTTTCTTTTGAGTTGATACATCTGAAAAAACATTAAGATATGTGAGGAAAATGAATGTTGCGAAGGTAAAATTCATATGATATAATGTCAGCAACAATGAAACAAGAAATTCTGACATATGCTTTCCCAAAAGCATAACGAAAACCCCAGTAGTTGGCGCTACTGGGGTTTTCTCCGTCTTTTAAAGGCGACGTACTCCTTGGGCTGATTACCACTTACTTATCTCCGTTCTGTCACTGCGCTCCCCCCTTTCCTAGCCTGTCTAGGGGTGGCAACATCTGTATTGTGACATATTATCTTTTTCTTTTCAATGGGTTTACATAACTATACAAAATGTATAGTTTTATACATTACTACATATAAAATCCCCGGCAGCATACTGACATGTGTCCTGGATTTCAGGTACATATCAAAGGCCACCGGGGCTTAATTATCACTATAATTCTCTATATTATGACAGCTCCAGATCAGGCTTGCCATACTCAGCAAGTTTCACATCATATGCCTTGCGCATAGCTGCCTCAAATGGTATCTCTTTCATAGGAGCATCCAGTTTTTCCAACAGATAATGTACAAAATCAGGATTCTGAATGAGCAGTGGTCCATGAATGTATGTCGCAATTACTCTGTTCTTGCAGATTCCCTCATTCATGGTATCAGGATTGCTGCCCTGTCCGATCTCCACCTTGCAGAATGTCATATCATCAGGTATTCCGTAAGTGTGGGCAAATCGGCTTGTGTATCCGATGAGTGTCATATCGTTGAACTTCGCCTTGATGAGCGTGTTGAAACGATTCGGAGTCTGGCGGACTGAGTACATGCCCGGAACAACGCCAAGTCCTGTAACTCTGGTTCCATCCTCTCTCTTGATATAATCACCAAGGAGTTCCATGGAATTGCCAACCAGAAGGAAAAGCGCCTTTCCATCCTTCATGCATGCTGCGATCTCGTCCTTGTACTGCATCAGTCTGTCAAGCACGAGCTCCTGGCTCTTCTCGCTCATGGAACACATATACACCATGTCTATATTCTCTTTGAGGAAGAGTGGCTTCTCATTAAGTCCTGTTGTCACAAATTCCGCATCCGGCAGACATTTCTGCAGGTACATTGTATTTCCTTTGTCACCGTAGAGTGTACATATTTCCGGATATAAAATCTCAATCTTCATTATTTGTCACCCTCCAGTCTCTTAATTATCTTCTTCTTCATCTCACATGACATTCCGTAATTCTCACAGTCGTACAGGATATATATTCTGTCAACACCATCTATAGTCACATCGTCTGCCGCAGCGACCTCGCTGAGATTTGTGAGTATCTTCTCCTCTGGGATACCAGCCAGTAAGCATCTCACCTTGTGGTCGTAGCATCTAGGTCCTGTGCAGATGACCTGTACAACATCATCCCTGTTGAACTGCTCATACTCCAGATCGTATATCCAGCCTGAAAACTCTATACTCTTCTGTCTGTCCTCAAGATCGTCCATCGCAAGGAGGATAGCCTTCTTGCCCTCCTCATTTGCCACATACTCAAATGTTCTGGATGAAGAAACCGCACTCTGTCCCTTTGAGAGCGCCTGGATTACTGTAACACCATTCACTGTAGTCTCGTTGTGGCGGGAATCCGGTATATGGATCTGACCCATGAGTTCCTTGATTCTCTCAGCCGAGAGACCGATCTCGCGCAGTGCCGAGATAACTGTAACTTCATTATATATATTGAAGAGAGCTGTATGGATCAGCGGATAAACTGTCTTCTTGTCTCCCTCCTGTATAGTAATTGTCATCTTCTCTCTGTCTATGTCGGTTGCCAGATACTTCTTGTCCGGGGAGTGAAGTCCACACTTCGGGCATACCACATCGCCGATGTGATGATATCTGAGGTAATTGTACTTCAGCTTCTCGCCGCAGTTAGGGCAGATCTGGTAATCCGCGATAAGGTTGTATGGCTCGGTCTTGTCATCAGGCTGCTTGCCGATTCCATAGAACACTCTGTAGCTGTCTTTCTTCAACATGCTTGAGCAAAGCTCGTCCGCATTCAGGATAACCTTTGCAGAATCAGGGCAGTAGGTATCTATGACACTGAAAATATAGTCAGGGTGAGCATTTCTCTTGAGTGAATCTCTGAAAAGTCCTGTTACAACAAGATAATCCGGCTTCACATATGGAAGTATCAGCCTTGAAGCACGCTCGTCCACCTCAAATACAGTGGCATCCACTCTGACCTTTCCCGTAAATGTAAGGCTGTTGATGACATTTGTCGTACAGCCAGGGACGATATTGGAACCTGTTCTGTTGCTGACAACTCTTCTTCCATCCTTCTCCAAAACATCAGTTATCAGGTTACTACAGGTGGTCTTACCATTTGTTCCTGTGACACATATCGTAAGCGGTGCCTTGGGCGCCTGTGCCAGGAAATCCGGACATATCTTCAGGGCGATAACTCCAGGTGTATGCGTACCGTTCCTACCCAGGAGCTGGATGAGTCCCTTGCTCAGTTTTGCGGCTGCGAGAGCCACATGAAATCTAAAAGATGACATAGCTATTCATTCTCCTTATATATACAAATAAAACTCATGTAATTCTACAACCTTTGACAGATGTTGTCAATTATACCAGCACATAACAAGACTATGATTTCGCCTCTTTCCAGTGTTTCCTGTAATTTATCCTGCGATATGAATTCGGAGTCGATCCATATTTTGTCTTGAAGCATTTTGCAAAATAGCTTCCGCTGGCAAATGCCAGATATTGCGATATCTCCGTACAGGAAAAATCTGAATATAGAAGCATATTTCTGGCAGTCTGAAGCTTCTTCTCCATGATGTAATCTGAGATTGTCTGACCGACCTCCTTATGAAATAGTTTGCTCAGATATGAGCGTTCCACTCCCACAAATTCTGCAATATCAGTAATTTCTATTTTTTCATGCAGATGATCATACACATAGTCCATCGCCCTTACACAATGAGGTGATATAGCAGCTTTCTTTTTCACCTTTTTCATCCGCCTGGCATAGTCCATAATCAGTTGGTTATGTACATCTATGATCTGCCGTTCTGTCTGCGCCTTGTCCAGCTTATTAATATAGAAGTCACTGAGATTGTAACTCTCCATCTCCTCCATCCCCTCTTCTATGCAAAATCTGGAAATCATTGCCACTAGCACTATCTCGTGATATCTCCTATTGCGAACCTTGTCATCTGACAATATTCCTCTTGCCGCAAGAACAGCCTCGTCCTCATCGCCTGTCAGCAACATTCCAGACAAAGCTTTCACATCACCGCTGCTCACAAGCTGGTAGAAATCCAGCTCGTTGTCGTATGTGGAATGTGCCAGTCCATATTCCCTCTGGACAAACTGCTGTTTTACTATCTCATTCGATATCTTCATTGTCTTTCTGCCTTTCCTCTGTGATATTCATGTTCCTTCATCGCACATTTTTATCATATACTTTCATTTGCGATTTACATTTTTGTAATTTGTTGTCCTAACTACATTGCTACAACACATTTATTATATAATTGACACATTTATTATATTCTCTTATCAACGCAAATGCTACTATAAACTCACAGAAAACGAAACAGACAATGAGTGCAATATATATTTTACTATTTCACAGGAGGTTAAAGATTATGAGAACTTTAGACGGATTCAAAAAAGGTGTAAACTTAGGCGGATGGCTTTCACAGGGACCACTTGACAAGGAGCATCTTGACACATTTATCACAGAAAAAGACATTGCAAGAATAGCATCATGGGGACTTGACCACGTTCGTCTTCCTATCGATTACGATAATTTTGAAAACGAGGACGGAAGTGATAAGGAATACGGCTACGCTTACATCGATTCATGCATTGAGTGGTGCCGGAAGTACAAACTCAACATGGTCCTTGACCTGCACAAGACATATGGATATATATTTGACGACGAGGCTCATCTTCTTGAATTCTTCCATGAGAAACCTCTTCAGGAAAGATTCTATGGAATATGGAGAAAGCTCATAGACAGATATGCAAAGGATGCAGACATAATGATGTTCGAGCCGCTGAACGAGGTCGTAAGTCCGACCGTTGTAAACGAGTGGAACGAAATATCAAGCAAATGCATCGAGATCATCCGTGCGAAAGCACCTACTGCCAAGATCCTGCTCGGTGGGGTTGGCTACAATGCTGTTACATCTATAAAGCTTCTCCCTCATCACAACGATGAGAACATAGTTTACAATTTCCACTGTTACGAGCCAATGGTATTTACCCACCAGTCTGCTTACTGGGTAACAGGTATGCCTTCAGATTTTCATATCGAATATCCGGGGGATTTCAATGACTACATGGAGAAATCCCGCCAGATCGAAGGGTGTATGCATGGGGCCATCACCGAGAGTAGCCTTGGACTTAATTCCATCGGACCTGATTTGTTCGAAAAAATGTTTCTCGACGGCATCAAGGCTGTTGAAGAAAGAGACGGATTTATGTACTGCGGCGAATATGGTGTTATAGATCAGGCACCACTTGACGGAACTCTGAACTGGTACAAAGATATCCATTCTGTATTTGAAAAGTACGGAATAGGCCGCGCCGCATGGAACTACAAAGAAAAAGACTATGGTCTTGAAGGCGAACACTACGCTCCTATCATCGATGAGCTTGTCAAATATATGTAACGTGATTTAATTTACGATAAAACCTTCCATTTTTATAAACGGAGCCGGTTCTCACTCATAGAGAACCGGCTTTTTGTTAATTTTATCCACGATGTACCGCACCCGCCCTTGTGAGGAGCACCACGGTCTCTACCCCGCGAGTGAGCGGGAACATGTCCACAGGGGTCATCTTGATTACCTGATAGCCGTGCTTTGTCATATATTTCAGATCCCGGGCAAGACTCTCCGGTCCGCAGGATATATACACAACCCTTTTAGGTCCAAGTGTGATGACCGATGACATGAACTCCTCTGTACTTCCAGATCTCGGAGGATCCATGAATACCACATCTATGCTGTCCCCCTCCTCAGCGACATCGACCATAAATCTGCCAGCGTCGTTGCTGTAAATATCAACATTCTGTATCTTGTTCATCTTCACATTCACCCGGGCATCGTGCACAGCGGCTTCATTCAACTCCACGCCTATGACCTTCTTTGCACGGTCGCTTGCAGCTATGCCTATGGTTCCTATACCGCAGTAGGCATCGATCACGGTCTCCTTCTTCTTGAGATCCGCGTACTTGATGGCTTTGCCATAGAGGACCTCCGTCTGCTCCGGATTCACCTGATAGAAACTGCCCGGTGATATACGGAAACGCTTTCCGCACAGAATATCCTCTATATGCCCCTTGCCGTAAATGACCTGGTTCCTGTCTCCAATGACCATGCTCGTGTCCTTCATGTTGATATTCTGGACAACCGTTGTAATCTCCGGATGAGCTGTCACAAGTGCATTTGCAAGGTTCTTCTTGGACGGAAATACCGGCGATGCGGTGACTATGATCACCATGATCTGTCCGGTCTTTCTTCCGACTCTTATCTGCAAATGCCTGATAAGTCCGGTTCCTGTATCCTCGTTGTATATCTGGAGCTTGAACGACTTTATCAGTCCGGCAAATGTTCTGATGATGGCCGCAGCCTTCTCATCCTCCACATAACAGTTCTCGACTGGAAGTATATTGTGCGTCCCCTCCTCGTACACCCCGGAAATTATTTCTCCGCTCTTCTTTCTCCTGAATGCCGCAGTGACCTTATTCCTGTAGTGATACGGATTCTCCATGCCTATTATCTTGTCCACCGGGCCAAATGCTCCGAGCAGGCCATCTATATACTTCTGTTTCTCGGCGAGCTGCTGCTCGTATGGAATGTCCACATACTGACAGCCACCGCACAGATGGGATATAGGGCATTTGCTGTTTGGGTTGGGCTTATATTGTGATGAGTGTGCCTGCCGCGGTTTTCCCTGTACATTTTTACCTTTGCTTCCTGTTTTTATTTGTTTCTCTCCACCTGTTACATCGTACTTTCTGCTATGTGTCTGTCTTTTTCTTTCGTTTACGCTGCCACTCGTTTTATTGTTTTCTTCTCTGCGAGGCTTGCCCCCGTTTCTTCGCTCTGCCATCATTTTTACCACTCCTATTCTCCAGTGAGCGTCACCTTGATCATATCGTGGTGAACCGCCTCAAGAAACTTCCCAAATATATCCTCCGTCCTGACCTTCATACTTGATGTGTTCACACACGGATGGCATCCAAGATACTCGCCCTTCATAACATCCTCGTCAACAAGCAGCTGCACATGATTCTCATGGTCATTCATGAGACCCATGACGCTGACCGCCCCCGGCCTGATATCCAGATACTTCTCCATATCCTCCGGCGATGCAAATGAAAGTCTCGCGCTGCCTATCTGCGATGTGATCTCCTTTGTCTTGAACGGCTTGTCGCCCGGCATCATGAGCAGATAGAACTGTGTCTTCTGCCTGTTGCACAGAAACAGATTCTTACAAATGGTTGCCCCAAGCACCGCATCTATCTCGCTGCAAACTTCCATTGTGTCTGCTGGAGCATGATCTGTGCGCCAATACTCTATGCCGTGATCATCAAGGAAATCATAAACTCTGATCTCCCTCTCAAGTCGTCCTTCATTTGTATCCGGTCTGCCTTTGTATAATTCCATTTGTGTGCCCTCCGTTGGTGGTTTACATATTTTCTCTCATGCATTTACGCGTAAATCATATCACGTTTTCCGTGGCGTTGCTATATAAAACAAGCAATATAAAATCAATATAAAACCATGCCTTCGAGAGTGTAAACACATACCGGCAATACCTTGTCAGAATAAAAAGGAACAATCTGACAATATCAAATGCACCTGTGTTCAGCTGATGCACTCAATAATATCCCATTGTTCCCATTTTGATAATATTATCTACAACCAATCGCCTTGTCTGAGATATTCAAGAAATCCCTCGCACCCCTGACACACATCCCTGTATGTCTCATCAAATCGTCCTGTATACCACGGATCTGCTATAGATTGTCCATGTCTTCCCGCATAATCGAGTAGCAAATGTATCTTGTCCTGGTAGTCCGGACCGGTTATGTGCAGCACATTCCTCACATTTGCTGTATCTGCGCAGAGCAGATAATCATAATATTCATAATCCCGCCTTGTAACCTGTCTTGCCCGCTTGCCACTAAAGTCTGTATAAGCCGTCTTACCTATGCCATGCGCCCTCAGCACTTCCTGCGCCGGTGGATATATCGGATTGCCTTTTCCGCCCCAGATCTCCTCAGTGCTGGTGGCCGCAGAGGCTATCTCAAATTTATCTGCTATGCCGAGCTTTTCTACCATGTCCTTGAGGATGAACTCGGATATGGGGGAACGGCATATATTGCCATGACAGATGAAAAGTACTTTTATCATAAAATTCTCCTGTTCTGAAATGCCCTGTAATGCCGAGTTTTGCGTTGATTTATCGACTTTTCCGGGCATCGTATTTTTATTTTCTAAAACTACACTTTTTGCAAAATAATGCAAAACGGAGCAAACGGATGCCTTGTGTAGTAGTCAAATCGTAGTCAGTTAAGGGGGTCAGACTACGGATGGAGGTGTGCATTATTTATAATTTTAATGTTAATCCTCGTTGTCTAATTTCAACTGATTTTCGTAACCATATAATATCTCCCTTATATCTACTCTACTCCAACAAAAATGGCCTCCCTTACTACTATTATTTAAAGGATAATGAATTCCGTCACACTTCCCAAGCAAAGTTAAATCCTTTGGACGATTTCTCCTCGAGCTCTCATAAATATGCATTTGGTATCTATTACCTGTTTTTCCTATATGAAAGCATACTCTTTTCGATGTACGAAGAGCATCTATACTTTCGGGTTTATCTTTAGTTAAGAAAAAGTATACATCTGCTACTTCATCAGCCACTCCATTTACATTCCAATCCCTCAAATATATTTTGTTCACATAAAACAAAGCATACCAACCAAGATATTTTTCATAACTCTCTATTTTCTCTTTAATTTGAAAAAAATATACATCTCCCTCTTCCCATCCCAAGACATATGGTTTATGAACAGGAATTTTTTTATATTCCGGCATCGTCTCTTCTAACTGCACTTTCAACTTGTCCAATACCTTACTTCTCTCATACCTAATTCTTTCTGTTTGCCAACGTTGCGATACTCTATCTTCTTCTATCAACTGAAGTGCTATTATTTTAATTTTCTCTGTCAATCTTCCCTTTTTCCACAACGTATCTGCCAGACCAAAATAAAAATCATATTTGCAGTCGATATCCTCCATGTCCTACTGATATTCTGATAATATTTCCTTCAGAGCAACTTCATCACTTTTCCCCGACTTAAGTTTTGCAATATAATCTTCTTTCACATCTGCACTTATGTCATTTTGATAAATGCCTACTCCCCATGTTCCCATCAAATCTCTCCTTAACAAAATATTTTTTGTTTTCAATTTACATTATATCGGCCAAGGCATATTTTTACCAGTCAAAAAGGCACCCAAGCTATATGCCTGAGTGCCACCAGTTTCCACCAATATTCTATTATCAAATCACCTTGAACATATTCTGTTTCAAAGGCTTATCATCCTTGTCCGAAATCCCCATCTCTTTTCTTGCATTTTCCAACCCCTGCATCTTCTGAAGTTCTTTCTCCGCATCCTCAAGTCCAACATGGGTGTAAACATTAAGTGTCACGGCAATATCCGAATGCCCCATGAGGTACTGCAATGTCTTAGGATTCATGCCAGATTTCGCCATGTGACGGACGGCTCGCAATGCTATCAACTTTTTCATTCAAATAAGCACCTCCAAAGCTTTATGTTTCTTTTTCAAACTTGCTGGCGGCGAACAGCATTTTATGCTGTTTGCGGACGGCAAGTCCACAGGGGATAGCCGCTTTAGCGGCGCAAGGGGGGTGTAGCCACCTTGACGGAACGAAGTGACGAAACTTAATTTGCTCATCTTTTTCGTATTTCTCAACACTCATTATCTAAGTTCAAGGGAATTGGAAATATAAAAATGGAAATCTTGCTCCTTGCAGTATTCTTTTATTTTTTGAATCAGTTTTTGATTAGTTGTATATTCCAACAGATACACTTCCACCCCATCCGCCTTGCACGTTTCCAAATATTTGCAGAAATAATCTCTCGTCTCGCTCGTTTGTTCACCAAAAGTTCCGCTATCAAAATCAATACTGCTCCATACTGATTCCTGATTTACACCTGTCATAATCTGATCAATCGCCCCATAGCGTTCCCTATATTCCGCCACATAAGTATCTCCACCGTTGATGATGACCGCTTTTCCAAACGTCATTATGTTTTGTAGAATCGCTGTAATGCCTTCAAAAATACTCTCGTGCGGATCGTAATAATATACATCACAATTATCTATAAAGAATCCGTCAACACCTTTTTCATATAGTTCCTGAGAAAGCTGTCCTATAAACTTCTGCCAGTCTGGATTTGCTACATCTACCCATTCTTCTTCCTCCCAGTGCTCATACTCACCGATTGCCAGTTCCGCATAGGTTGTATAGTACTCCCTGAAGTTTTCAATCGACCCAATATTTAGATATGTATATACGACTGTTCCATTTTGATGGAGCAATTCAATATCCCTTTTTGTAAAATACTGTGCATCAATTACAATCGTTTCATACGTTTTAAATCGTTCCAAAGATGAGGCGTCCGCATTTAAAAACACCCCATAATCGTTTTTCTCAAATTCCTTTGCTTGATTGGCTTTCACCAAAAAACATACACCAATAAACATTAGAACAAATAATACAGCCAAGGCTACTGGTTGTTTGGTCCTCTTCCCGCACAATGCCTCCCACACCCTTTCGGTAATTCTCGTTTTTTCCTCATGACTATCACATTTTACACATTGATGCTTATGTTTTCCCAGATTTGTTGCTCAATTTGCATTCAAATTATACCCTAAAACTTGTGAACAGTTCTACCGTCATTTCTCTCATTGCTGCTTTTTGTGGGCTGTCTTTTCTTATTGCCATAAAAATAACCTCCAAACTGAGTAATTTTATCTTACATCAGTTTGGAGGTTTTCCGCCATATTCTGCCCTGTGTTGCCCCATTCTGCAAAGGTATGCATTATCAATACGTGCCCACCCCTACGATGCTTAGCAATCTGTTATTACTTGTCTGTTATAAATGTGTTATATATTGCCTTTATAGCTGTATCAAAATCACTGTTCTTTACTCCGATTATGATATTCAGCTCTGATGAACCCTGGTCTATCATCTTTATGTTGATGCCTTCCTTTGCAAGTGCGCTGAACAACTTGCCTGCTGTACCACTTGCTGACTTCATTCCACGGCCTACAACAGCTATAAGCGCAAGTCCTGACTCAATCTCAACTGAATCCGGCTCTGCAAGTCTATGGATGGCAGATATAACTCTCTGCTCCTTGTGTACGAATTCATCAGCATGAACTACGATAGTCATCGTGTCAATACCTGATGGCATATGCTCAAATGAGATATCATTCTCCTCAAATGCCTGAAGCACCTTTCTTCCAAATCCTATCTCTGAATTCATCATAGCCTTCGTAATAAATATTGTGCAGAAATCCTTCTTGCCTGCAATACCTGTTACAACATAATCCTGCTTCTGGCAGGTACTCTCAACTATCCAGGTTCCTGCGTCCTCAGGCGCATTTGTGTTGCGGATATTGATTGGGATACCACAGTGGCGTACAGGGAATATCGCATCCTCATGGAGAACTGATGCACCCATGTATGAAAGCTCACGAAGCTCTCTGTAAGTAATATATTTGATCGGCTTTGGATCTGGAACAATACGTGGGTCAGCTACAAGAAAGCCTGAGACATCTGTCCAGTTCTCATATACATCGGCTCTGCTTGCCTGTGCGACTATCGAGCCCGTTACATCTGAACCGCCTCTGGAAAATGTCTTTACCTTGCCATCCTTGCCAAGTCCATAGAATCCTGGAACAACCGCATGCTGTGTCTTGGCAAGTCTCTCACCAAGTACCTTCTCCGTCTTATAGCTATTGAGATTGCCCTCTGCATTGAAAAAGATAACCTCTGCAGCATCTATAAACTCAAAGCCAAGATATGCAGCCATAATCTTACCATTGAGGAACTCTCCTCTTGATGCCACATAGTCCAGTGTGCACATTGGGTCCGGATTGGTAAGATCCTCCAACTGCTTTGTAATCTCCTCAAAATCCTTATCAAGTGAAAAATCCTTAATCTCAAGGCCTGTGATGATCTCATCATATCTGGCCTTGATCGCCTTCACTTCCTCTGTGAAATCATTCCCTGCCTTCGCAGTTTCATACACATGAAGGAGCATATCTGTTACCTTTGTATCATCTGAAAATCTCTTTCCAGGTGCAGAAGGAACAACGTATACACGGCTCTCATCTGATGTGATGATTGCTCCAACCTTTTTAAACTGCTCTGCACTTGCCAATGAACTTCCGCCAAATTTTACTACCTTTTTCATAATTCCACTATTTCCTTTGCCATATTCTTATTTGAATGTCTTTCTTCTTAAGATTCGCTGGCGAATCTTGCCGCAAGCTGCCAGTCAGCTCTGCTGACATATATCATATCAGCGGCTCAGCAATCCTCACGGAGTGTATATCTCCGTCGAAGATAGAGTCCAGACTGAGATATAAAACATAAAAATACACATGCATTTTAAACGTCTTTTTGCAATATAGCAAGAGAATTTTAATTTTTGCTATTAAAAAAGGGCAGGCACTCCAATGCGCCCGCCCCTCTGGTATACAGTCTTCACCACATGATCTAATAATAAACTATTTTGAAATTTCTTCCTTAACCTGAGCAACCCACTCATCAACCGTACCATACCAGTCGATCATTTCCTGAAGCTTTTCTTCCTCAACATCATCATCGCTCTCTAAGATCTGTTTATGCTCATTGAGCACACCGGCCATGTCGACCATTGTATCAACCAAATCCTGATCATAAGCCTGTGGATTTTCGTTGATAATGTTTGCAACCTCATTAAAAGATGTACTTGTCTTATTGAACGCATCAATCGCAGGCTGCTTATCTGCACCGCCGCATGCCACCAGAGACATTCCCATCATCATGGTCATTATGAGAACCATCAGTTTTTTCATTGTCTTTTTCATAATAATTTCCTCCTCTTTATTGCAATCACATAATCTGAGTATATTTTATTATGTATTTGCAATCAGTGAGGTCTAAATGCACGAATCGTACCAAAAATGTATCGAATCGACACTCTTTTACAATGACAGTCTGAGCGTAAACTTGCCATCCTTTTCCGCAAAGCTGAAAACCCCGCCGTAACGCTGCACGATTGCACATATGCTCTGAACGCCTATACCATGTCCTTCCATATCAGACACAGGTATTCCATTTTGAAACTTTATGGGAGCTTTACAGTCATTTACCACCTGTAAAAAAAGGTGTTTATTTCTTTCATAAAAATTCACATCAATCTCGCATGATCTTCCCTCTGCAGCCAAAGGCACACATGCATGCAAGGCATTTTCCAAGGCATTAGACAAGAGCACACACAGATCACTTTCCGACACAGTAAGATCTGCGGGAATTGCACATTGTATCTTTATTTCAATTTCTTTCTTCCTGGCTCTACCCGCAAATGAAGATAGGATCAGATTCACTGCCTCATTTTCACAGTATATTTGGACCTTCTGCGCCTCAATCTCCTTACATATTCCCGATATATAAGCCTGCGCCTGTTCAACTTCACCATTTTCTATACATGTAGACACATACTGCAGGTGATGACGCATATCATGGCGATACTGTCTGGTCAATGTCTGCGACTCGCGCAGACTGCTGATTTCCCTCACCGCCTGACTTAACTGCAGATCCAGATTATTCCGGATCAGCTTCATCTCATTCTGCATCTGTTCCTTTTTGGAGTTATATAAGAGAAAGGCCAGATATGCAACACAGCATACAAAAGGCATAAATTCCGCTACAACGTAACTGCCACTCAAAAGAAGGTTCGTATACACTATTGTAAAATAGTCAAATAAATAATATAGCGCCGGTATGATTCCAAACTGCCATTGCTCCCTGAGACTTTTATCTGACAATCCTCTGACTGCAGGTGACACAAAATGAAGCAGAAGCAGCAATGCAGGGATTGTAACCACAAGTTCTGTAATATCCTGCATCATCTGCCTTCCCGAAAATGCAGCAACTGTGGCAAGTGCAACCCATCTTCTAAGTTCGCAGCACAAGTATGCCGCCTGTACAGAAAAAACAGACCACAGCAATTTTCCTGTCAACATCCAGAGAACAATGACCAATGGAAGATGCACCGCCAACGGATAAATATGTCTTACAAAATCAGCGCCCTTGCTGAAATATAATATGCTCTGTATCAGCGGGAGTAAAACCATGCATCCTATGAAAATGAGTTTTCTTTTCCTAGTGGACAGCGCATTACAAAAAGACGCTGATAATATTCCCCCAAAAAAGCTCACAGCCATATTGTTAAGAAGCGAAATATATAGGCTCATATCATTACCTGCCTGTTCTGGAACGCATATTCAAGGAATGCATCCTTTACTTCATTGTATTTTCCCCGTGGAACCGGTATTTCTGCAAGACTAGACATGGTAATCCCCCTAAATGTTATGTTTTGCACATATTCCAGATTTACCAGATAAGAACGGTGAGGTCTGTGAAAAAAAGGATACGTGGAAAGCTGCTTTACAAGCTCATCCATGCTGCCGGCGCTTTCCAGTACTTTTCCTGTATTCAGGTGAAATATAAGGGTGCGGTGAATGACTTCGCAATATTCCAGGGCTTTTATATCTATACGGGTGATTCCACTCTTACATCGCAGAATGAGGCTGGTCTCCGCCTCCTTTTTACAGGCTGCAAGCACAGAATCAAGCAAACGGAAAAAGCTCTCTGCCCAGATGGGCTTTAATTGATAATAGTATGCGCCTATAACGTAAGACTGCACCGCAAACTCAGAGGACGAAGTGACAAATATGATCTTGACGTTTTTATCGTATTTTCGTATCTCCGTTGCCGCTTCAATTCCATTCTCTCCCGGCATCAAGACATCCATAAACAGGATATCATATCTGTTTCCCTTCTCTATTTCCGCCACCAGGTCAAAAGGATGATTAAAAATATTGTATTCTATTTTGCAGTCTCTCTCCGCACAATACTGTTCCATAAGCCTTTGCATCTCAGCAAGCACAGAAACATCATCATCACAAAACGCAATTTTTGCCATAATCCCCTTTATGCCTCCTTGGCGCCAAATATTTTCTCCAGCACTCATTATCGCATATTTTTCACAATTCGACAACAAAGGGGGATATTGCATCGATTTATACGAATTTATTTTCTCACCCACCTGGCATAGAGTTTCCTGCTGCCGGTGCTGCCGGCTGCAATCTTCGTAACCTTTTTCTTGAATTTTGGATCGCTGTACCACCCCTTAAATGTGTAGCCTTTTCTGACCGGATTCTTCAAGACGATAGTCCTAGACGCGACGGTATAACCGACTGGATTGGACCGGCTGTTTTTCCCCTTGCCAAGCCTGTACTGGATCTTGTACTTTACCAGCTTCCACCTTGCGTATAATGTCTGATTCCTGGTGGTCCTCACAACCGAGCTGCTGCCGATCCTGCTGCCGCCACTCTTTGCTGTGTACCAGCCTGCAAATGTATATCCCCTTCTGGTAGGTGTCGGCAGTGTTCCGTAAGTTTTTCCACAAATGACAGTCTTACTTCCAGAACTCACACGCCCTCCATTTGGAGCAAATACTATTCTCACGCGCTTTACTGTGTCCGTATATTTTGCAGTAAAAGAAAGCTTGGTGGATGTCCCTGCCACGCGCAATGCAACCTTTTTACTTCCCGCCTTCCACGTCATCTGATTTAAGGCATATGCGATAATCCCATTTTGAATACCCGAAATGCTCGGCGGATATGACGCATTGTCAGTGCTAACTTCGAATTTGGTTTTACCTGCATTGAGATTTTTCTGAATCCTGTCAGCGTAAGCCCGCGCCCACTTTGCGGCATCTCCGTTCCTGACAAAATAGTTATCTGCCAGACTTGTGGAACGTGTGCCATAACCGCTTGCCGTATAAATCTTATTATGACCGTTGTGTGCCAACGCCATGAGTTCATCCGTCAGTCCAAAATACAAATGCGTAGGATCAAAGTTATAATAATTGTCTTTTGTATCATCCCATGTACAGTCCACCTGATACCATTTGCCATCCAGCTTCATGGCATTCCAGGTATGTCCATCATAGGTATCCCTTGTCTCAGCATTTGTTATGCCGGCTGCAGTAAGCAGTTTTGAATAGGCACTCTCATAGGCTTGACATGTGCCCAGCTTTCGTGTCAGTGCGCTCTCTGCCGAAGACCATTTCAGGGAATGATCGTAATCAAGCTGCTGCAACAGCCAGTCATGCAGCCACAATGCCTTTTCATAGTCCGAACCATCCGTCTCCTTGCTGCACTTTTTTACCGCAGCATTCACGATGTCACCCACGCTCGGATAAGCCCTGTCCGATACCTGTATATTTGTGCTCACACGCATATAATAGACACCTGACGTCTTGTCCATTACATAAAACCTGAAGTTATAGATTCCCGAAGCGGTCATTGTGAATTCAAAGTCGTGAGATTCGCACTCATCTGTATATTGAATCCACGCTCCGCGGCTTGGATCCGCCACGGATTCAAAACTATACTCACCCGGATTGGAATAACTCGGTGCATCCATTCTAAACAAATACCGGCCACTGCCACCATCCGCCGAAACGTGGAATGTTGTATCCTCTCCTAATTTGGGTTCGTTCCATTCAACCTTTAATGCGACACCTTTTTGAGAATCACTTTCAGCACTGTACTTATATTCTGTAACTCCCTCTTGGGGATTTGTTAATGAACCAACAGATTCTTCCTGCGCATAGCCTATCACTCGAATCGTCGATACACCTGTCATCACCAGTATTAATGTCAACATAAATGTTGCTAATTTCCTTTTTATCATAAGCAGTACCTTGAACCTTTCTTAATGTCAAAATAACATCACTACATATCAATCTCTTAATATATCTAGCATAACAGAAACACCGTTTTTTTGCCACAAAAAAACCCCGCTGCAGAGTATTTCTGCTTCGGGGTTTTGCGGTTATCTGTTGACCGGTTCAGATAACACCATTACTTGATTTTTGCGCTTATAAGCTTGCTGTAATCAGAAGCCACAACAGCCTTTCCAGCCTTCTTGTTGGCAACAACCTTGAAGTAGTAGGTCTTGCCGCTTGAAAGCTTTTTGATGTTTGCGCTGTTTTTGATAACAGCGAGCTTTTTGAAGCCGCTGTTTTTCTTTGTGCTGTAATATACCGTATAGCTGTTTGCACTCTTAACCTTTGTCCAACTGACGGTTGCCATTTTATTTCCTGCTTTGACCTTGACCGAAGTCGGCGCAGAAAGCTTTGTTGCGGTCAGAAGCTCCTTTGAAACGAGAGAAAGAACCTTTTTGCCATCAATCTTCTTATAGGCTTTGACAACAATCTTGTACTCCGTACCCTTTGAAAGCTTTTTAAATGTGTGTGAGAGCTTCGTTGTATCAGCTCTATTGACAAGCTTTTTGCCCTTGTAAAGGTATACTCTGTATCCGCTTACACCGGCAACCTTTTTCCATGAAGCCGTGATTGAGTTTGTGGTCTGCTTAACGCTGATCTTGCTCGTCGCGGCGGGAAGAATGTTGAAGTTCAGCTTTTTGCTGCCGCTGTAATTGCCCTTGAAGGTAACGGTTACTGTTGCCTTGCCGATATTTTTGTTTTTGCTGTAAGCAACGGTGTAATCTGTTCCATTCTTAAGCGTTTTTTTGTTTGCATCCTTAACGATGACCGAAGGCTTCTGAACCTTTCCGTTATATGTATACGACGACTTTTTCAGCGAAACTGTCTTAATTCTCGCTATCGAAATTGTTGGTTCTATCATACTGCAAACAGTGCACTTCTTGGTAATCTTGCCATTTGAGGTAAGAGTAGCCTTGACAACAGACTTGGAGTACTTATGACCGAGAGCCTTGACTTTGGTCTGAGCGACTATAACGGTGTTACAAACCGAACAGTGCTTACCTTTGGTGAGACCCGTCTTTGTGCAGGTTGCTTTAATTTCGTTATCTATAACCGCATTATGTTCCTTACAGGAGATGTTAACTATGCAGTCTTGACTTTCTGAATTAGTGATATACGGTGTAACATCGTAGGTTTTGTCTTTTTCAAGTCTGACTTCGGTAATTTTGCCTTTATCGTTACTAGAGACGGATTCACTAAGCCGGTTATTCTCAACAAGGTTTACTTCTGTTCCCTGAATATTTCCGCTGCCGAGATTTGACGAAGTTATGGTGATAAGATAAACCTTCGTTTCCGTCGGAGTAAAGAAGTAAGCGGTTATGTTTTTACAGGAATTGTCACCGTAACCTATTTTGGTCGGGTTAACATATTGCTTGCAGCTTTGGCAGTATGTGCCATTACATACAAGGCTCTGATGCTGCTTCGGAATGACTTTCTGAATTGCATACTCACAGCCAGTGTGTTTGCAGTGTCTGGATTCCCTTCCATCTTTGTCGCAGGTTGCCGGCCAGTCAACCGTATAGGTGTCGCTCAAATCGTGTCCAAGTGCTGGCAGTTCGGTGTAACCCTCATAATATTTGCAGCCGAAGCACTCATAGCCGACCGTTCTTCCCTTTCTGATGCATGTTGCCTCTTTAGCAGCGAGAGTTCTGCCAAACTGATGCTCCTGGAAGCTTTCAAGAGCATCACACTTTTTACAGTACTTGTAGTGACCAAGAAGTGATGTCCTTTCCTCTAATTCAGGCTCAGAATCGTGACAGGAGGAGATAATTTTTATATCCGCATCCAACTTAACAAAGTCAGGCCAGGTATTGTATACCCTGGTACCGTTGTGCATACTAACATAGTTCGGCTTTTCCAGAGATTGTGATAGAACTATGTCATAGAAATGAGGAGGCTGGCCACCGTAATAGATTGAATTTACATTTCCCTTTTGTCCAATATAACAGCCGCCAAGCCTTACTTTTCTGCTGGATGGGGTGTTTTGGAAATATATTGTGCTGAACGGCTGTTCATTAAGAAGCTGATTTGAAATTACTTCTATTTCTGAGTTTCCTGTTATTGTAACATTGCCCTGCGGCTCCAATCCGTATGAATATATACAAGACGGGACGCGTGCATTATTCTGAATAAGAGTACCGGTGATATAGAGATTGTTTATATCATAGAAGGAAATAACGTGGTGCCTGTTCTTATCGTTTATATAAGTGTCACTTCCGGATTGTGCTGTAAGAGTGAGATTATAGTTGATAAACTTCCCTGCTTTTCCAAGAATATTCACATCTGCGTTTGGGTTATTCACAGCGATCATTGAAGTTTCGTTGGCTGTTGAGTTAAAGATTATCTGTCCGCCGGACTGGGTTGTGGTAATTGTGAAGTCGGTGTTTGCCTTGGAACCCGAAAAAACCACAAACAGATCCCTTGTCTCCTCGTCTGAACGAATATCAGTTGTAACTTTCAGGGTTTTTCCGTTCAAGTCAAGGGTGATTTTTCCGGGATAGCTAACTGTGATTTCGGAATACCACTCCTGCTCATCCTGATAGCTCCAATCGCTCGGAACTTGCTCTTCGTAATCTATGTTATTTTTGAGAACAACAAGCTTATCGGGTGGATTTGTCTCGTTTGAGGTGGCTTCAAGAGCTTTTTCTAGCTCAGCAAAATTGGTTACATAGGTTGTGTTTTCGTCAACCGAATGATTGTCCGCTGCCGAAACAGTAAATACTGATGCCTCGAGCATCAGTATGACAAGTGTTACGACAGTCAAAAGTTTTTTCTTTTTGTTCATAGGTTTCCCTCCTTTTAAAATTAATAATATGTAAATGTTTCCCTTCCCTACCTTAATCGGCATTGCAGGATTTTAACAGGATTCAGCTTTTTATTTTCCACTTTTCGCTATCTCCGTGAAGGCTATAACCACAATAAGAACAGCATCCGTTTTCATCTGGCAAGAATGTTGCTCCGCAGCTCGGACATTCCTTTTCAACAAAAAATTCACCGTCAGACTTTCTTTTTTCTGGATATCTAGCCCTTTGCATGGTCAGTTTCTTTTTGAATTTTTTTGTAAACGGTTTCTTATTTTCAGGAAGAAAGGTTTTTGTTCCATAAACTTCAGACTTAACCGTTGTTATTTCATCTGTGTTAGAGACTTTTAAAAGCTTGATCGTGCCGATACTGAAATCAAGCAGATCATTGTCATTTTCGTTTTTGCTAAAGTATTCGTTTAAGCAGGATCTGAGGTAGTTCTCTGAATATCCTACGATCTTTTTCGCTAAATTGTCTTGTTTAACTTTTCCACAAATAATAGGTGTGACAATCGTTCCAAAAGCAAGAATCGCTGCACCGACGCCGGCTGCAAGTGAAATCTCCGTATCCTCGATCAAGTATAAGCATGGAAAGACACTTAAGAAAAGTATGAAACCGGACAAAAGAAGCTGTAAAAATCTTTTCATATTTGTACTGATCGTTTCATAAATCTCAAACGATTCAGTCTGCCAATCGTAAAACTCGTTTCTTATAACGGCGCCGCAATATTCACAGGTAACCTGCTGACTGTTCAGCTTGACTCTTGCACCGCATGATGGGCAGGTTATTCTCAACATATCGTGATAATAGCTTTTCTTATTCTCTTTTTTGTCTGTGCGGCGAACGTGTCTCGACTGAAGTATTCGGAGATATGAATTTTTACGGTATATCTCATGCTGAACCCTGTTGCCTTGCATTGACTCGAAACGCTCCAGGGTGCTGCACTTCAAAACCGATTCCCGCCATTCTCTGCCATCATCGTTCCATGTTTCAAAGTTATTTTTAGGAATGGGAACAACATCCGTGACGTAAATTTTGCGGCATAGCTTATTCTTATTAAGTACGTCGATCTGACTGACGATTTTTTTTCGGAAAGCCAGGTCCATTCTTGCCGTAAGAAGCTTTTGATCCGCTTTTCCAAGCGGAATCAGTACTCTTTCAAATGCTTTTCTTATATCCTTTCGGATTTTCGAATCCTGTAGAGGAGTTTCCCTTTTTGCCAGCAATCTTTCCAGCTTAGCTTTTTTCAAATTCTTGGGAAGATATTCCGAAAAATCCATTACAAGTATACTTTTACCGATATAGAATGTACATAATATAGCAAAAGAAGCTGCAATGCACAGCGATACTGATAAATCCATAAAATCACCTCTGATTTATTCCTTGCTGACCACTTCATTTTCGCTCTGCTTTTTCCGTTTGTCTTTTACAATGTCACATATCATTATAACAACAAGGAACAAGCCAAAAGGGATTGCCGCGCAATAGAGAAGGAAATCAACGGGATTCCCCTCCGGGGAAAGCTTGTAATTTCCTTTTGTAGTTTTATAGACCTCTACTTTTATTGTATCGCCTTTTCTCAATTTATCGTATGTGTATCCTTTTGCGATATCTCTTGGCCAAACGCGTTCTTCGCACTTTCCTTTATAGGTCTTTCCGTCAATTTCATATGAAATTCTGAATTTATATGTTGTATAATCTACATCGCCATTGTCATCCTTACTATCGTAGGTTGAAAAGTCAACAATAACAGCGGAAACTTTCCGTATATCAGTTGAGGCTGCATATTCTTTCTTTTCAATTCTGCTTGTGACAATTCCGAATACACCCAAAACCATCGATGCTATGCCGGCGACCATAATAAATATGGTCATTTTGATGTGCTCTTTTCTTTTACTCATAACAAGTTCTCCTTTCGCAATCAGGACTGTGCCCGAAAGAGTTCAGGCACAGTTCCCAATTTTAAGCCATATTTGTCTAAAGGCTGTCAAGAAGTCCTGTCTATTTTTTTTGAATAGGATTTCCGTCTTTGTCAGTGAATTTGCCGGTAATGATCTTTATCAGATCAACAAGTACACCGATTCCAAAAACGCCGGCGGTAAAAAGATAGAGAATGCCTGATCCTACTTTGCCCACATAGAAACGGTGGCCACCAACTCCGCCGAGGAAAAGGCAGAGAAGAAGGGCTACAAGCCAATCCTTTTCCGTCTGTCCACTGCCGTTTACACCAACGGGTGCTACATAATCTTCAACCTGCTCGCCGTTGAGTATCTTTTTAACATTTTCGGTCACCTCATCAAGATACTCACCTCTTTGAATAGGAAGATTAGCTACTCCGCTTACACCTTTTTGAATTACGCTGTTTTTGTCAACTCGCATACCATTGACGGTTGTTGTGTTCTCCTGGATGTTTGCCATGACTTTAATTTTGTTGCCATCCTTAACAAAGACCCAGACCGTAACGTCGAGGTTCGGTTCTTTCTCAAAGGAAATGCGCTTTCCTGGGATGCCCCCTTTGATTTTGAAAGGCATTTTAAAAGCCGAGGCATGTGTGCTAAGCTTTTCATATACATCTTCAATTGTGGTTGTATAAGAGAGTTCAAACTCTCTCGGGGCTGTTGCAGCTGCCATTGATTTAATATCTACCATATTTTTTCCCTCCTTTTTTTCTTTTTCCCTTTTTTATTTTATTATTCCGTGCTTTAACTCACACGGTAGATTACGGTCGTCCCTCAATTTCATCAATCTGGCCCGTATACTGTACACTCATGCCCATGCTTATGTAGTATTGCACCTCCTGAGACTCCAAAAGGATTTCCCTTGCTATTGCTACATTCTTATCCTCGGACTCACCGCTGCCGACATAATCGGAATATATTGAAAAATCATAGTATTTTCCATCGACAAGCTGCCCATCCATTCCTGACAACATCGGGAATACCGAAAAAGAATCGTTTCCTTTTTTAAAGCTCAGCGATACATTTGAATGTATTTCACTCTCATTGCAGCGCAGTAAAAAATAATCAATTCCATTTCCGTTGTAATTATAGAGTGTATTGTCGGTATTTACAGAATATTCACCATTATCAGTTATTTCCGCCCGATAAACAGACACACTGTATTTTGTATCGGCAATAACTACCGCATAAAGCTCCGCACCGCCTACATTTACAAGGGGCGCGCCGCAGAGAAAATCATATTTATCCGCATACTGACTGTCTTTTACGAAATTTATGATTTCTTCCTCATCAGCCTCGTAACCGACATAACCGATATAGGCAATCCCAACCGATTCTTTGTTATCAAGAATGGTGTTTTGAAGTTTTGATAAATCTGTGTCTTTTTGTACCGATGCTTCTGTGGTTGCTTCTATGGTCGCTTCTGTAGTTGCCTCAATGGTTGCTTCTGTAGCCGCCTCTGTGGTTGCTTCTGTAGTCGCCTCTGTGGTTGCTTCTGTGGTTGTGGCGGTTGTTTTATCTTCGGTCAGATTAGAATCCTCTGACGGTTTTGCCACACATCCAGAAACCAAGGCTGGCATAATTAAAACCATCAACAGGGTCATAATGTATTTGTTATATTTCAACATTCATTGCTCCCCCTTTCTACTACAACTATAGTCTTACACATTCTATTGTACGGATTTTTTGAGGTCTGTCACTGGCACAAGTGCCAGTAACAGAAAAAACTATTTTCAAACTTTTTTGACTTTGGGACATAAAAACCCCTTGACCGTGTCAGTCAAGGGGTTCATTTACTCTATTCGTCTTTTAAAGTGGTCACCATGAGCTTGTTCTCAATAGCTGTCACAACCAACGCTTCTCGATTCTCAAATCTACCTTTTTCAACCATATCGTCTAAGTTCCAGCGCACACCGTTTTTGGAGATGCCCAGTTTATCGGCAATCTCCTGATATGTAAAGCCCTTTATGTATAAGCGGAGAATATCAAGCTGTCGGGGCGAGAATGTATCGGACATTGTGCCTTCCATTTCAATTGCAGGAGAGGTGTCAGGAAATACTTTTTCGCCTGCAAGGGTACGCCTTATCACACTTATCAGCTCCTCTGTGCCGTGGTCTTTATACCACAGGCTGTCTGCTGCACCTGTCTTTGCTCGTTCCAATACCTGCGGGTCGACAAGCGAGGTTACGATTACTATTTTGATATTTGGAAAAGCTTTTTTTATACGTTTTGCGGCGGCAAGCCCGGAGTGCTTGTGCTGTGTTTGTACATCCATAAGAATAAGCTGTATTGAACAATTGCAGTTTTTCTCTGCCTCAAAAGCGTCACGATATACGCCGACAAGGCGAAAAATTTCGTTTGATTTCAGCCGCTCGGCAAAATGCTTTTGAATATATAAATCATCTTCAACCAGTATTGTATTTATCATATGTCGTTCTCCTTTTATTGAACATCATATAAAACTTGACGCATCCTTTGGAATGATAAGCAGCAATTCAAATCGTGGTTTATATACAGTGTGCATTTCTCCACCGGCAGATTCTATGCTGTGGCGAATCGACGAGAGTCCGCTGCCCTCCTTAATAGGGCCCGATGGTGCAGCGCCATTGTTCGTTATCGTAATATCAAACACATCCTTTCGCCAATTTACGCTGATATATACCTCATTGCCTCCGGCATGCCTGATACAATTTGTTACACATTCTTTCGCAGCGACAACAGTAAGCTCTTCGGCAAGTGAATCGGCTGGAAGGCATCCGTCCGTCATTACAGTTACACCGAGGATTTCCGCTGTCTGAACAACCTCTTCCATCGTTCCGCTGGCCGTCACTCGATCACTTGTCAGCACTGCCGTTGCTTCCTGTAAAGCCTCAAGCTTTTTATCAGTGTTTTCATCGCTTTCAATTATGTCACGAATTGTCAGCAAGCTTCTTCCGATTGTATCATGAATATGTATTTTCAGGTCAAGAATTTCTTTTTCTTTTATATCATCGGCCATTCGTTCATACATTTTTTGTAGCTTTCGGTTGACCTCTTTCAGTTCGTCGTTAATAGCAGTTTGACGAACATTGCCATTATAAAGTTCAGTGACATTATGCGCTGTCATTTGAAGCCATTTTTCATCTTTGTCAACGGTTATATGCTGCTTGCGGAATTGCCAAACTGTCTTATCGGGCAGTATGTAACAATCGCCATTAACGATAATACTTTTATCGGGGTACTCCAACGCTTTTTCAAGATCTTCGGTAATCTGAAACTCATGCCCGCTCAGTGCAAACGACAGATGACGCATACGGTCATTGCAAAGGACAATACGCCCGTTCGGATCGGCAAAGCACAACCCCATAGGCAGCTTGTCTGTGGCATCTTTAACGGAAAATGGGGAGAGCATGTTCTTTCGGCGGCGATACTCTCTCGTCAGAGCAAAGGCAAAATGAACAACAACAACGAAAATTACTGTAATGAAAATCAGCCAAGGCGCATCTAATAAAAATGCATCCTTGCCATTGAACGGATCCCCCTGTGTTACCGAGAACAAAAGCGTAAGCAAAAACGCAAAAATCACAAGACTCGGTAAATTATCATGCAATTTTGAACGATGCGAAAGTTGATATATATAAAGTCCCAATTCAAGCACAGCTTCCACAAACAGCAGAAGTGGTATTAAGGTCTGCAAAAAGACCGGAAGTGAAGAAAAGGCACTCATACGGCGGCACCTCCCTCAATAATAAATACAAGATGCTGGTAGCCTGCGTCATCGTCCATTTCATAAATAACGTTACCTTTATTTAAAAAGATCGACAGGTCGGCTTCACAACAGACATTCAGCGACAGCCGCAATCCATTTATATTTGCGAGGCTTATCTGCACACTTGTTAAATTTTCAAGATCTGCTTCTATTACTTCCTCATAAAAATCTAATATCGCAGCAGCATTTTTGCCCGAAAGCGTGGAAAGTTCACTGTCCACATACAGAGTATTGCGTACATTTAAAAGCTTTAATGTCTGTAACGATTCGGAAAAAGCTCTCTCAAGCTCGCTGACTGCAACCTTACAATCTCTGTCGGCAAGCAGTGTCAGATGCTTACGGCGTTTGATATAACTGCATAAAACGGCAATCTCGGCAAGTAACATTTTAACTCTGTCTGTATCAGATTTTGAGATTCGGCGGTATTCCTGTGTCAATGCCGAAATGCGGTTGATCTGTTTTTGTGTTGCCGACTGCAATAGATCGAACAGTCGGTTTTGCTCCTCCACCTTGCGGCGTTTCGACTCCCGCCTGTATTCATAGCGAAGGATCTCATTTCTTTCGGCAAGTTCTTCCGCAAGACATTCTGATTCTTCCTTAATGGCAAGCAGCGCCGACACATCCTCTGTCCATACCGCATAACCGCCGCCGATGGGCATAGTATGTACAGTCAGCCCACCGTCTACTGTGACAGGAGCTTTCTCGGCTTTTCTCATTGTTTCCTTTGATATAGGTTCAATATTTAACGCTGCATAGCGAATGTTGAAGTCTCTGTCAGTAATTTCTGCCGATGTGCCGACAGATGAGGCAAAAAGATCTGCGTAACGGCTGTTTGAATGAATATATCCGCAGGCAATGCAAGCCTCGAAACCGAGCATATACATAAGACTTTGAAATGCCGTAACGTCACCGAATAAATGTTTCAGCCATGGCGTACCAACATAGTTCAATGCAAGATAAGCCAGCGATATCGCAAATGGAATTACGGGCAAATAACGATGCTTACCGTTCTTTAACCTGCATTTAAAGAGCATAAAAATAAGTGCTGCTACGGCACAAAACACCTGCCATACGATCACGGCAAAATAGCACACACCGTAGCCATGATCTGCATCAGACCAGACATCCGCATCTTTAGGGAATGTGAAAACTAATTGATGTAGATCATTCGTAAGCACTAGAATAAGCAAAAATCCCGAAACGGCAGACAATAGCCAGACAGATTTTGGCAGTTTATATTCATCGGGCTTGCCCAGAGACATTGCGATCAGCAGTGCAAGCATGGGTACAAACAGCATTGGCAGATAGAATAGATACCACTGGTATCTTATTGCAACCGGCTGCCAGAATATAAAGTATTTTGCTGAGCGAAAGGTAAACCACAAAATCAAAAGCACCGAAACGCCTACCAGATATTGTCCGACCTGTTTCTGCACGATACGTTGGCGGATTGAAATTCCCCAGGCGGCATAAAGCCCGATATAAATGAAACTGCGCAGATAAGAAAACAGAGTAGGATAGAAACTTCCTCTTCCAATAAGTCGAAAAGAATATGCCAAAATTACGGCAAACAAGATCAGACTCATAGGAAGCAAAGGTTCTTTGTGGAGTTTTTTGTGAAGATCTTTATGAAGTATGTTGAAGATATACGATCTACTCCCCATGCCTCTTCACCTCAATCCTGCCTCTTCCACTCTCCTTAACATCATAGAGGGCGTTATCCGCCTCCTCATACATCTCGTTGAATGTCAGTTCAGTTCTTGCGATCACCGCACCCATGGAGATTCCTGTTCCTCCCTCTGTGGCCTTCACAGTCAGGTTCACCTTGTCAAATATCTGCTGGGCACGTTCCCTTATCACGTCATCAGACACACTCTTGTTGAAGAACAGCATGGCTGCAAATTCATCACCGCCCATACGGCATGCATGGTCATCACCGCGGAGTGCCGCCTGCAGTGTCTGTGCCACAAGGACAAGATATTTGTCGCCATTGTGATGTCCGTAGGTGTCGTTGTACTGCTTGAATCTGTCTACATCCATCATGATCATCACCGCTGTGTGCGTACACTCAAGAAGTCTCTGCTCCATGTCACTTCTAAATGCCGCATGGTTCAAAAGTCCTGTGAGGGGATCTGTACGATAGGTATTCTCCCAGTTTCTGAGTCTCACATCCGCCTTATTCTGCTCCGCATCTGTCAGCATCTTCAAAGCATATGTACTTGATACATCCACTATTACTATTTCTCCTCTGTCTTTCTGAAGTGCCGAATCATAAAACATTCTTCCAGTACATAATACATATATATCCCTGCCATCCTTCCTATGTATCTTGTGTTCCTGAAATACAAATGTGCTCTTTGCCAGATTCGCATTTACCTGACAGAGATATTCTGTTTTATCCTCGTCCGGTATAAGGTCGATCTGGGTTATGATATTATTCTCTATGTCCTCCTTGCTGTAACCCGTAAGCTCCTCAAAATTATCGTCTACAGATATGATCCTCCAGTTTTCATCCACCAGATATCTGCTATATTTGACTGTATGTACACGAAACGCATCCTTGCCATATTCAGTAAAATCCACCATCTGTCTGCGCGCCATAATCCGGATCTCTGTCTGTTCGTCGTCTGTGCTGGCGCCATCACCATCAGCGTCCGCCAGACCATCTCCTGGGGCAGTTCGATCACCAACATTCTCTCCATTACCATCTGCACCGACACCACCATCAGCAGCCCCTTGCTTTGAGTCAGCTGCCAGCGAATCTGCATACTTCTCTGATACAAGCCTTATAAACTCCGAAACTATATATGGATCAAACTGGCTGCCCGCGCAGCTCTTTAATTCTTCTATCGCTTTTGATATCGGCATACCCTTTCTGTAAGGTCTGTCATTGATCATTGCGTCAAATGCATCGACCACCGCGATCACACGTGACAGAACCGGTATGCTTTCACGGCTCAGTCCATCCGGATATCCATTTCCATCCCATCTCTCATGATGATGCCTTATCTCCTCCGCGATCTGTCTGAGTTCTGTGTTGCTCATGGCGATCTCATAACCCTTCTCAACGTGGGAACGCATGATCTTCCATTCCTCATCCGTGAGTTTTCCCGGCTTGTTGAGTATCTCCATAGGAACTCCTACCTTCCCTATGTCATGGAGCAGACAGAGCAGCGCCAGCTTGCTCTGCTGGATATCTGACAGCTCTATTCGTCTGCCAAGCTCAGCCCCCAGCTCCTGTGTACGACGCACATGTTGTTCCGTATCGCTGTCGCACTCCTCAAGAGCCCTTATGAGTGATGTCAGCATATCTGAGTGCGATGATTCACTGTCCACAAGCTTTTTTGTCTTCATGGCTGTTGCCGCATCAATGATTGCAGCGACTATACTCTGTCCCTCATCCGCAGCCTCACCCACTGCATATTGTATACTTCCATCATACTGTTCTTTGACCTTTTCGACACATGCAGCCATCTCTTCCTCACTGCTGTGACTGCAAAGTGCTATCAGGTGCGCATCAATACCCCTGACATAATATGTTCTCTCCGGAAAGTTCTTTCTCATGATGCCCGCAAGTGCATTTATCCTCTGGTCACCCGCCTGATTACCACGAGTGCTGTTGATCACAGACAATCCGTTGATATCGCATATTGCCACTCCAACCGGAAACGTAAAATGGTCCACCTCTTCCATGGCAAGTCTCTGAAAGCTATCCCATTTCTGAAATCCTGTAAGCATATCCGTCTCCAGAGATATATCAGAAAATACGAACATCTGACCAAGTCTGCGGCCTTCCTTGTTGTCAAGCCTTCTGATATCGCACCTTAAAGGTCTGTCTCCATCATCACCTTTTATATAGCACTGCAGAGAAAAACTGTCGTCATCAGCTGCAAGATCAACGGACAGATCATACGTCTCAAGAAACTGCTGCAGATTCTCACATTTGCAGAGGAGTTCCTTTCCAAGGAAATCATCCGCCCTGTCATTGTGCAGGATCAAATGATTGTCATAATCAAACAAAACTATTCCCTGACCTATATTCTCGAATATGTTTGTCTTTAGTTTGTTGAGCATTCCATGGGTTGAATAATTAAAGCAGCTCCAGTACAGAATATATGATGTAAGACTGTAGCCACAGATGGAATAATCCAGAAGTTTGTATACCTCCGCTCCCGGAACGTAGAGAAATATTGCATTTATCCCGACAAGCGCAAGAATTCCCAGGATGACACTGCTGTACTGCAAACGATATTCATGTGGAATCTTGCAAAGCTTCTTTAAAAGGAGTATGAGTACCACTCCCACCAGCGCATATGAAAAAACCAGATGCACATCATACAGCGGTTTCATATCATAGCTGTATTTTGCTATCACGGTGTCTCTTCTGACATACCCTATCGCTATATTTTTGAATGGGTTTATGGCAAATATTACAAGCTCATACAGACAGTAAAAAAAGCATACGCCTATCGCTGCTCTTCCATACTTTGAAAAACGTCCTTTCGTAAAATAAACAATAAATACGAGCAGACATACCAGCATATAATCAATGCTTACGAAATATATACTCGACATGACGGACATGGCCATATACGAATCGCTTATAATGCTGATAAGATAACTGATATCGACTATAGCTGCTCCTATGCAGGCAAGCCCCAGAAACCTTCCCGTCGTCTTATTCTTTTTTATGGATTTCATCGCCAGTATAATATCTGTAGCGGCTATTATGATCGATAAAAAGACATATATCTTCAAAACGACTTCATTCATACTCATTCCTCCTGAAGCGCAGCAAAATATGGTTATATTTTACTACGTATCAAGATATGGGGCAATGTGGAAATTTTACCTATTCTCTCCCTTTTGAACATAAATTTCACTTGGTCTGACGGAATTCAAATATTGAACACACCTGTATTTGATGATAAAATCTACTATATTTATTGAATTTGGAGAACTAAGATGCAGAAAAAAATCGCTCTAATAAATGATGTTACAGGATTCGGAAGATGTTCCATCGCTGTCATGGCGCCGATAGTGTCCGCCATGAAGATCCAGGCTGTCACTGTGCCAACAGCAATACTATCTACACATACACAGTTTCCTATATTTTACTTTGATGACTACACACCCAAAATGCGGGATTACATCCAGACCTACAAAGATCTGGAGCTGCAGTTCGATGCCATATCAACAGGATTTCTCGGTTCTGAGGAACAGGTTGATATAGTTATCGACTTTATCAAATACTTTAAAAACGAGAAGAATTTTGTTATCGTCGATCCAGTCATGGGTGACTACGGCAAGCTGTACCCAACCTATACCGCATCTATGTGCAGCAAGATGAAGGAGCTTGTAAAATATGCCGACATTATCACTCCTAATCTGACGGAGCTTTGCACCCTCCTTGATCTTCCATATCCGGAGCACACTGTGACCGTGAACGAGCTAAGGCAAATGTGCATGACCCTGGCGGAGCAGGGACCGGAACATATCGTTGTGACAGGAATACATTTCAATAAGACTCAGATAGCCAACTTCATCTACAACAAGGATGAGGATTTCCAGATGGTCATGGTTGACAGGATCGGCGGCGACAGGAGCGGCACCGGAGATGTGATCGCAGCCATCATTGCGGGTATGTATCTGAACGGACACAGCGTCTATGAGTCCGTGAAAAAGGCCGCTTCATATGTATCAAAGTGCATAAGCTACTGCGTTGAGAACAATGTTCCGGAGAACTGGGGATTGTGCTTTGAGATGTACATGAAGGATCTGACTGAGGAATAACTTAAACGATTGGAGATTCAACTATGGTTTTATACACTGTAACCGGAAAAGTCGGTGAGGAAGGTTACCTCGACATTGCAAAGAGCGGGGATCTCACAGGCAAAAATATATATGTAAACATGACAAACAAATGTCCATGCAGCTGTGTGTTCTGCCTGAGGCAGACAAAAAAGCAGCAGGAGAACAATACTCTCTGGCTGAAGGATGGCGAGCCTTCTATAGAGGAGGTTCTGGAGCTTTTCTCAAAGTATGACCTGAATATCATAAATGAACTTGTATTTTGTGGATTTGGCGAGCCTCTTGAGAGACTGGAAGACGTGTGCGCGGTGATCGATTCACTGAAAAACACATATCCCAATCTCAAAGTCCGTCTCAACACCATCGGACTTGCCAATCTTATATATGGGAGAGATGTCACACCTGAGCTTGAGGGCCGATTCGACACTGTATCAATATCCCTGAACGCCCCTGATGAAAATGAATTTCTTGAACTGACCAGATCACGCTATGGGATCCAGTCCTACGCGGCCATCAAGGATTTTGCCGTTCTTGCCAAAAGGTACGTTCCCAATGTTGTCATGACCGTTGTAGAAAAGGTCATGCCTGAGGACAAGATCGAGAAATGCCGCCAGATATGCAAGGATTTAGGCGTGACTTTGAGGGTTCGCCCATTTGAAAATTAACCGCATTTTACAGTGACACTTACAAAGGAGGTACCGCTATGTTTCAATCTCTAGAGTTAAAACACCCAAGATTTTATCAGATATTCCGCCTGTTCATCGTCGTATTTGCATCTATACTATACGCATGGAATCTCCGATGCTTTGCCAAGACCGCAGGACTGTTTCCAAGCGGGTTCTCCGGAGCATCCCTGCTTCTCCAGAACATTGGAATAAAATTTCTGCACATAAGCGTGCCTTTTGCAGTATTCAACATTGGACTGAATCTATTTCCCACATACATATCATACAAATATATCGGCAAAAGATTTACCCTCTATTCGATCATAGTCATTCTTCTGTCGAGTATATTTGTGGATATTCTGCCATCATATGTATTCACTGACGACATAATGCTTGTAAGCCTGTTCGGCGGTCTCATCAACGGACTCGCCATCAGCCTGTGCCTGAACGTTGGAACCAGCACCGGGGGAACTGATTTCATCAGCATATTCCTGTCCCACCAGAAGGGTATAGATGCGTGGAACTACATACTACTCGGAAACATCGTGATGCTGATCGCCGCCGGTGCACTGTTCGGCTGGTCAAAGGCTCTGTACTCCATCATCTACCAGTTCTGCAGCACGCAGGTGATCCAGCTTCTGTATAAGAGATATAAGAAAGAAACGTTGTTCATCATCTCCGACAAGTCAAATGAGATCTACCACGCCATCAGCGACCTGACTCACCATGACGCTACTCTGTTCAAGGGTGTCGGATGTTACGAGGAGAAGGAGAAAACCCTCATCTACTCCGTCATCAACTCGGAAGCGAAGCGTGAGCTCATACCGATGATCCGCGGGATCGATGAGCACGCATTTATCAACGTGGTCAAGACCGAGGAGCTGGACGGAAGGTTCCATGATATTCCTCACGACTGATGATCAATGAACTGCCACTTGTATCCGAACGATCATAATACCTTTACGAAATGAACGCACAATAAACATTCCTATCACCAAATACATATCTCTTATAAGTTGGCCTTATACAGCGTACCGCGCCTCTTCATCCACACAAATGCTCCCACGCATATCACTATGGATATAAATGATCCAGCCGGTGCCGCAAATCCCATCGGGAACAATGTGTCTGGATACATGATAGATGCAATGTAAGATCCCGGAATCCTTGCACATACTATGGCTATCATATTGTGTATAAATCCTATGTAGGATTTGCCATAGGCACAGAAATATCCGGTGAAACTGAAATGTATTCCCGCAAATACGCAGTCCACGATATAGCTGCTTATATACTGGACACCCATGGTCACAACCACCTTGTTCTTGCTGAAAAGTCCCACGAGCTCAGGTGCAAACAGTTCAACAACAGCTATTGCAATGACTCCATAAGCCACTATGATCCCCAGTGCGTATCTCAGGACCTGCTCCGCCCTGTCGTGCTTTCCCGCTCCTATATTCTGGGCGGCAAGCGCGGATACAGTTGCCAGCATGGAGGATGGCACTATGAATATAAAGCTTATCATCTTCTCCACAACTCCAACTGCCGCGGCATCATTAACACCACGGTTGTTGGCTATGACTGTTATCACAATGAAAGCGATCTGTATGCATCCGTCCTGAACAGCCACCGGGAGACCGATCTTCACTATCTCGCCGAGCACGGTTTTTCTCGGAACAAAGTCATTTCTCGTGAGCTTCAGCCCTGTATTCATCCTCTTTATTGCGGCAAATGATATGATGACACTGAACGTCTGAGCTAGCGTTGTTCCAAGGGCCGCTCCGAGCGGGCCAAGACCACAGGCTCCTATAAATATATAATCTAGTGCAATATTGAGGGCACATGCGATGGCGATGAAGTACATCGGACTTTTAGAATCGCCGAGCCCCCTGAATATGGAACTTATTACATTGTATGCCGTGATAAATGGAATTCCTATGAAGCAGACTACAAGATAATCAGTGATTCCTTTGACCGCCTCCGCAGGGGTATCCATAACTGCAACTATAGGGTTTATGAATATCAGAAGTATCACTGTAAGTGACACTGATATTATCATGAATATGGTGACAGTGTTGCCGATGGCCGCCTGTGCATCCTGAAGCATCTTCGCCCCAACCGCTTTTCCTATGACGACTGTGGTTCCCATGGCCAGTCCCACAAGGATCACAGTGATCATGTGCATGATCTGGGAGCCATTTGCCACCGCAGTGGTCGCACCGGCATCATTGCCACAGAACTGTCCTATGATGAACAGATCCGCCATCCCATATAATGTTTGCAGAAAATAAGATAAAAGATAAGGCAGCGCAAAATACGCCATCGTCTTTGGCACACTGCCGGTCGTAAGGTTCTTCTCCATTATGTATGTCCTCGTCTTTCATGTTGATGGGGACGGAGGTACCTGTCCTCTCCGTCCCCACATGATATTAAACCTTACAACAGTTGTAATGTCAACACATCAACTCTACCAAGGATACTGTCCTTTCTTGGCATATGGCAGGAGTTTTCCGTCAAACTTGATGATGACTCTGTGGTTGCCCTCGGCATCCTCAGTCACATCCACGTCAAGGCCAAAATCGATGGCACTCATGATGGCATTTCCGCCCTGCTCGTGGATTATGTCCTTGATGGCAGGGCCATATGTATCAATGACCTCATGAAGTCTGTAGAGAATAGGATCCGTGTTGCCTTTATATGGGTGCTCTGCGAGAAATGCCGTGGCTGACTTATCTATTCCCAGTGCTTCTGCAAGCTTATCGCAATATTCTTCAGGCACATACTGCTGTCCCTCAAATGCTGATGCGAGCCATACTTTATTCACACCTATTTTCTCTGCCAGCGCCTCATATGTGAGTCCGCTTGCCTTTTTTGCTGCCTTCATAGCGTCAAGTTCATCTGCGTGCTGCAATCTGATAAGATAATCTGCATTGTTCATCGGTGTCATAATATCATCCTCCTCAAAAATCTGTACGGATATAAAATTCATCATAAAAAAATAGAGGCACTGCAAGATTCTGCAGTACCTCTTTGTACATCTGAGCTAATAATAGTCCTCTATCCCCAATATTGCAATACACAATATTGTTTATTTTAATTTAATTCTTCAAATATCTATGCCAATCTGAACATTGTCATTCTCTTAATCACATACTTATCATGCAACTATTATGGACATAAGATAGAATGGTGTTGTACCCACACACTCATCATCAAGAACCGTTATCTCAAGTGTGTGTTTCTTCTTCTCATCGTGATGAAGCACAGGCTCTATATACAGACAATCACCCCAGTCCTCATCAAAATTGCCATCCAATAAAACCGGATGCTCAACATCTCCATCAAGCACAGCCTGAGCCCTGACAGCAGGTCTTGATATTGTCTTTCTGTACTGTATTCCTATGCAGTTGCCCTCAAGTTCAAATGTTATGCTATCACCGGCATTTTCTCCGATCCATCCATTCTTGAAATGATCAAGGTGTCCCATCTTCTCATGAGTATCAGCCCTGAACCCTGAAAGCTTAGGACATATCTCGCGTATGGTAAGCCTCTTTGCATACTCATAAGCATTTGCGGTCACAGGTGCCGGAAGTACACATGAGCAGGCTGATTCGTCCTGGATATCATTCTCTGTGTCCGCGCCAGCATCTGCGGTATCCGTATTTGAGTCATCAGCCAAATTCTCATCTTGTATGAGATCATCCATAATTCTCTCAAGAAACTTTGTTATCTCACCGGCTACCAGACCATGTCCCTTGTCATTTGGATGAAGTCCATCCGGGGTTATGTCGATCCTGTTATATTCTCCCGCCTTCATCCGCCTGTATATGGTGTCGTGCACGCTCACATGTGGCACTCCATAGTGATCCGCAAGTCTGTTGTGAATATCCTGGGTGCTTACACCCGTGTCGTAGAAAACGTTATTGAGCACCACCACCGCCGGTCTTGATGACCAGCCAAGCAGTGTTCTCAGCACACCCTCAAAGGTCTCTTCACAATATATGTTATCCACATCATTTACACTGAAATCCACAACCACAAAGTCCGGCTGATACATGAGCACATCAGTCACAGCCCTGGACACACCATAGTATGAGTCTGTGCCACCTATTCCGCCATTCACATAATTGAACTTTGCCTGTGGGAATGTATCACACCACCACTTATACACTCTGTATGCATAAGTATTTTCATGCTCCGTCGCCAAACTTCCCTGCGTTATCGAACCGCCAAGGAAACCTATTGTAAGTTCCTGTCCACTCTGAGCGCGCTGTATAACTGATTTTATTCTTTCAAGATCATAATTTCCCATGGTTCATCCTCCATATTTGAACATCAGCTCATTAATAATCCTATATTACCTCTAAGTTAGAATATAATTTAATTCCACCCCTCAATTTCGAGACCTTCTATATATTCGGCCAGCTCCGTTGCCATCTCACACGCCTCTGGTATCCTCAAATGTCCTGGCGTGCCGAATCCGTTTCTTCCATATACGTAATGAGTTATCATTTTATCATTCATATTGTCAACCACTTCACCTATAGCCTTGTCCCATGAACAGTCGTGGCAGAGAAGTGTGGTACAGCAGATTATGTGTGCATCCGGATATGTCTTCCTGAGTTTTCCCAGAAATTTCATGTAATGGTCACGCCACGTTTCCGCCTGCCTGCCGTTATAGTCATTTTTCATAAAATCATACGGATGGTTGTCATTCTGCCCTATAGCAACTATAACAACCTGAGGTGTGTACTGGGAGAAATCCCACTGTGTCACCGGACCAAATGTAGGGTTGTAGTGAACCTTATCCCACACACTTTCCATGCCAATCTGATTCGGCTCTTGGAACCATCCTATCCTGTCCATGAGAGCTATCCCTCCCTGGGCTATGTCATGAATCTGTGCTTTCAGCTTTCTTGCAGTAATCCACGCATACGAATACCAGCTGTTTGAATAACCGCCATTGTGTACTGGGTCTTCCTTTCCAACGCAGTCGACAGCCTCCGATACCTCGCCCGCTGACACCGAGTCTCCATACACCTCTATACGGCGGCCTGACAGCGGTTTCAAAGGAAGAAGTCTCTCCCCATCTCCAATCTCATACTCAAGTATTGTTACCTCATGGCATGCATCCTGTCTCTTGAAGAACAGCACACAATGTTCATTTGTATCGTTATCCGGAACAACTATATCAAGTTCCGTAATTCCCTCTTTATTTAAAAGATAACTTCTCTGCGACTGATCGATTATACATCCAAGATAATTGTCCCAATAGTTATTCCTGTTGAACACCTTTATCTTAAGAGTATTGCCCGTAAATTTCATCTCCGCAGATGTACAAGGATATACCCACACCGGCTTCTCCGCATCTGTCCAGTCAATACGTCCTGTATACCTGATCATAACATCATTTGGCTTGATCTTCATAATATTGTCTCCTGTCATTCCATTTGTTCTATATACATTATACATTTCTGTTTTCATATTAGTTAAGCTCTACCTAATAGTCAAACTTAATTTAGTTAAATATTAATTATTTTTTAATCACTTTAAACAAAATATGATTGAGAAGGTAGTTTCATATCTATAACACACCCCCATATACGTCTATTGATTATTTTTAACTGCAGTTCTATTATATGAAAGTAAACTATTCAATACATTTTGTAAGGAATGAAATCTATGAAAAGAGTAAACTTTGAAAATGGAAAGATAACTCAAAATATACTCGGTGTGGCCATGCCTATGCTAGTGGCTCAGCTCATAAGTCTTCTGTACAACGTGATCGACCGGATCTACATAGCAAGAATACCTGATGTGGGCACCGCTGCTCTCGGCGGAGTCGGTCTCTGTTTCCCGATCACCATCATAATCACTGCCTTCAGCAATCTGTTTGGCAGTGGCGGTTCCCCTCTGTTCTCAATCAGAAGAGGGATGGGGGATGATAAAACCGCAGATACCATAATGAATACAGCCTTCACTATGTTATGTGGTGCTGCCATTATTCTCATGGCTGTCGGTATGATATTTGCAAGACCGCTGTTGGTCCTGTTCGGAGCATCGGAAAGCGCACTCACATATGCGTACCCATATATGATGATATATCTGCTTGGCACTCTGCCATCCATGGTATCAACAGGCATGAACCCATTCATCAATGCACAGGGATATTCTGTAACAGGTATGCTGACAGTGGCCGTCGGTGCTGCCGCCAACTGTATTCTCGATCCCGTATTTATATTTGTCCTACATCTCGGCGTCAGAGGTGCGGCCATAGCCACCGTGATATCGCAGATCATGTCTGCCGCTTTTGTCCTCTACTTTCTGAAGAACAAAGCCGAATTGCAGGTAAAGTTGCTTTCATTGGGACAATTCAGGGAGTGTGTGACATATGCAAAGGATATTGTCAGTCTGGGAACCGCTGGATTTGTGATGCAGCTCACAAACAGCCTTGTATCAATATGCTGTAACAGTGTCCTGTCACGTACCGGAGGCGATGTCTATGTGTCAGTCATGACCATCGTGTCAAGCGTCAGACAGATCGTCGAAACTCCTATCTGGTCAATAGCCGAAGGTGCTTCCCCAGTCATCAGCTACAATTATGGAGCCAGAAAGCCCGATCATGTCAAAAAATCCATAGCCATCATGTCTCTGCTTGCAGTGATATATATGGTCATAGCATGGGGAATCATCCTGATTGCTCCGGGAGCACTTATATCTGTATTCAGCTCAGACAGTTCACTTATAAGTGACTCCATCCCGGCTCTCAAAATATATTTCGCTGCATTTGCATTTATGCTGCTTCAGTATATCGGCCAGACTACTTTCAAATCGCTGAACAAGAAAAAGCAGGCGATTTTCTTCTCTCTGCTCAGAAAGGCGATCATCGTAGTCCCTCTTACATACCTGCTGCCGTATGCTTTCCATCTCGGAACAAATGGCGTATTCATGGCTGAACCTATATCAAATATACTCGGAGGAAGCGCATGCTTTTTCACAATGCTGTTAACCGTAATACCGGAGCTTAACCGGATGGAAAAATAAAAATGATCCCACAGATATCCATAGTAATATCTGTGGGATCAATAATTCTCTCTCTATTTTATTGTCTGGTTAAACTGCTTATCATCTAAGCTGCCTTCTTATCCTGAGTCATGTCTTTTGCATCTGGAGCTGTGATATCCTCTGATTCACGGTGCATCTTCTCACCCCAGTTTTCATCCACAAAGCATTTGATAGCTGCTGCAAGTGCAATAACTCCGAATGTATAAGCCAATATATCCATCGCCATAATTATCTCTCCTTCACTGGTAATCTTATTTATTTAAATTCCAATGAAGGCGCGCTTTTTCCCGTCTGACCTGTGTATATATTCCAGAAGTATCCATCTGCGGCTGTTTGTCATCTCGGGATATCTGCCTGCAGATGCACATACACAGAATATCAGACTCAACAGCAATGCCGCAAGAACCGCCGACAGCATCCATGTATCGTCTATGGATTCTTCTGAATTTCCAGTCCGTATGTTTCTTGTCTGGATCACAAGCCCCGCAGAACTGTCAACCATGAGCACATCGTTGTTCCCGGCGTCTATTCCCCGACTCTCACCAAGCAATGATACCGAATGCGCAGAATAATTCCTGACATTCGGGTTGTAAAGCCCACAAACTCCAAGATATGAGACGCACATAACCACAGCAATTATCCATGCATATATATTGTAATGCGCTCTGCATCCTGCCATATGTGCCACCTCCCATACTTGATAAATACATCTGTCTTACTTACCATGTATTATATTATATAAGGGAGTTTTTTTCTTCCGATACACCGCTTCTTTAGCTGTCTCTTTGCCGTTTATTTGTCAATTCTTATCCTGCTCAGGCTGGACAACCTCTATCCTGAACACATTGATCGTGTCCACATCAGGACAACAGAACACTACAGTTCCCGGCTCATTTCCCGGGATGGTTCCACCATATCTAAGAATATCCACATATGGAAATGCCACATGCATGGCCATGGGACAGAGCTGCCCTCGCTCAGTATCAAAATCGTAGCTGTCACCTATCTTATGCCCCCTGTGGCAGCCGTGAGGGCCTTTGCGGTCTATGAGTGTTATCTTGATCTGCGGTCTGCTCATTCCGTTATCACCTCTATGTACTGTTCAAGAGGGATTCCCTTGTACTTGTCAACATTGTCCTTGTTCAAGGCTATAAGCTTCTCCACCACTTTCATGGCTGACTGCACACTGTCTTCTATGCTGTGTCCGCCTCTGTACTTTCCGATAAGCACAGCAGAGAATATATCACCGGTTCCCGGAAATCTCACAGGAATCTCTGTATATGGGAACACGTTCATTTTGTCTGTCTCGCCATCCAACAGGAGAGTGCTTGTCTGTCCATCTATATTCACGCTGGTAATAACTACGGTCTTTGCTCCATATCCGTGAAGCGTATGTGCCAGATCTTCGGCCTCCGCCATGGTCAGTATCCTCTTGTCAGTGTATTTGCTGGCAAGAAATGCTGCTTCTGTGCAGTTTGGCACTATGAGATCCGCCACTTTGCACATCTGTCTCATATAGCCAACCGTATTCTCCGTAACACCGTTGTACAGGATTCCGTCATCGCCCATGATCGGATCGACAAATATAAACGCACCCTGGTCTTTCTTCTTCTCACAGAACTCAGCCACAAGCCTGGTCTGTTCCTCCGATACAAGAAATCCGGTTGCTATGGTGTCAAATGTAAATCCAAGCTCACCCCACACTCTCATGCTGTTCTTCATATATCCGGTCGTCTCCAGAATATCAAACTTTCCGTAATCAAGCGTGTTGGACACCAATGCCGTCGGCAGGTTGTACACCTGGAATTTCATATTGGACATAATAGGGATCATCGCAGAAAGTGCAACCTTTCCATAACCAGCCATATCGTTTATAAGCAGTATATTATTCATAGTCTCTTCCTCTTCCTGATCAATTAAAGTATATTATTTTTATAACATATATTTGTCACCGGATAAAGACTGCTTTATGAACTCGTACTCTTCATCGGTAACTGAGTACAGCTTCCTAACAATGTCATCTATCTCTTCATACAATCTGTATCGCTGCAAATGGTCTTTACCTGTCTTGTACGTCTGCATTTCTGAATTCACAGAACTTTCTGTGATAAGTTCTTCTGCCATAAGCTCTTCTGCCTTTGAGATTATGCGTCTCTGTGTCTCCTCGTCTGCGACTGGAACAGGAATATTCTCTATATGGGATCTCAGAACCTTCACTGCGTTGTACCGCTTCTCATATATGTACTGCGCCACCCTTGAATTGAGTATCGCCATGATATATCTCATATCAAGTCCCGGTATATGTGGAATGACCACATTGCAACTGTTCAACGTAAGCCTCTGCCTGTCGTCATATGCAAATACAAGCTGTCTGTTGATAAACCTGTAGATCAGTTTCTCCGGAGCCCGGTAAAGCTCCAGCGGCGCCGCCTGCTGATACAGGGTAAGTTCCGGATACATATATTTTTCCGTTTTTCCGCATCTGTATCTGTATACATCTACTCCGGTTATCACTGCCTCCATTCCCTCTCCGCATTCTGTGGACACATATTTCGCATTATCCCCGGTCACTATTCCCAGTGCAAAATCTGCCTGTCCACGCAGAAATTCACAGTTATCTGTATTTTCTATTCTGCAAAGCAGCCTGTACTCATCATCAGTGAGCCTAAGCATAAAATTCTCACTGCCAAGCGGCCTGTCCGTTCCTACAACAAACTCTCTGCCGTCTCTCTCGATCACCGCACCTTTGCTATGTCCAGGATCAGAACTCTTTTCAAGCTGCAGCACCAACGATGGACATTGCACACCATAGAATGCATCGCCAAGGAAAATCACCCGGCTCACATTTGCCGATTCGGCTATGATCTCCCTGATCGTCTTATGATTATGTACATCTAACAATGCCTCCGGCAGCACAAATGCAAGAGCTCCTTCATCTGTCAACAGCTTCAGCGCACACTCCACGAACACATCAGACGACTCCACGCCCCTTCCGGCTGCAGTTCTGTATGCTTTCCTGAGTAATGTCCGTGTCTCCCTGTCAAATGTATATCCCCACGGCGGGTTACCGATGATGATGTCATATCCCGGATCAGCCAAGAGCTTCTTATCATCCCCACCACATTCTGAATCATTCCTGTATTCTGAAATGAAGTCTCTGCGCTCTATGTGCTCATATATTGTCCGGATCGCTTCGTCCACATTGACATGTCTTCTTCCGGACAATCTCCCAAGTGCCAGATTGAACCTCGCAAGCTGTACACTGAGTTCATCTATATCGCACGCATATATATTATTTAGTTCTATATCATCCGGAAGCTGTATAAGGAAATTACCGGTTCCGCAACATGGATCGAATAATCGCTTACCACCCTCAGATATTCTGCTTCCCATATCACCGGTCACATCACTTATCAGCGTTCTTACTACCTTTGTCGGCGTATAATATGAACCAGCCGCCTTCCGGCTGCCTGCATCTCTTATAGACATATAGAGAAGTCCAAGTACGTCCTCCCCCCTTTGATAATAGTAATTGGTGTCCATAAGATTTTTGTTATTATTTGCCCATGATAATGCTGCTTTTTTGTCCTGAATTATATCATCGATCAGCGCACTCCATACACCAATTGTCAAGCTTCCATCTATATATGCAGGGAATATTTCTCTGTCAACAGTAATCTCATCACTGCTTACCAGCAGCTTGAGTGCACAATCCGCCAGCAGAGTTCTCATGACCATCTCAGTCACACATATATTCTGCCTCTCCAGCTTATCCACCAGACTTTTTACTGTGTCTGTACTCTCGCAAATGTCTGACACATATCTGTCATACAATCCTTTGCCGGACACATACCGCTTATTCCGCCGGCTTCTGAGCGACCTTCGTTCGCCAGTTTCCAGTGACTGTTTCAGATTACTTACGTACTCCTCTGTGAAATACATCTGACCGGCCGGATCTATGCCCTGTGATTCAATTTTCCCAAGTCTGAGCCAGTTCCGCCCCGTTGCCCTCGATATTGAAAGCTGCTGACACAATCCATCCAGCGTTATGTATTCCTCACTCATACACAGCCCCTCGTTTCTTCATATGTCTGCCTCATATGCTTTTCCTGATCATATTCAAATATATTCATACGCAAAATCTCCGCCTTATTCTTCTTCAAAAAATCAGCCAGAATATTATTCCTGCTCTTATGAAAAATGTGATATAAAAGCATGAGAAATTCGCAAATTATAGATACGTTGGAATGGTCCGTTTCTTACGTTCGGACTCATAGAAACCTTCGACTTGAAACCTATGCTTTGAACGGATTGTAACACCTCGCCCAGCCTTTGTCTATACTTTAGGCAAAACTCTCCAAAACGGAGAATTAAGCCTCTGGCTGAGGCTCATTTGATGTCTCGGCGCATCCTGCTCCCGAAAGCTGTTTCTTAAATATGGTTCTGAATATCAATCTCACAAGCGGTCCGCAATAGCAGAGCTGCCAGAGCAGTGCAACAGGGAGATTCATTCCCCATGTCTGGATAAATGTACCAACACTTGGTGAATCCTTGAACAAAACAGTTGCTATAAGGCTCATGATCGGACACATCATTATGCAGATGTAGAATGATATCATGAAGGTTATCACCTGTGGTCTGTCAGTCGGTCTCACGATCTTGAACGCAAGCATTGGTGCAAGCTTTCCAACCACGAAAAGCTCAAGCACAATAGCTATCGGCCACATGATCGGCATCTCATGAAGTGCCATGACAAATGTCTGATTGGTGAAACCTCCTGTGCTTAATGCTACATTGTAGCAGATCATTCCATAGACCATGAACATGGCCATGATCGTTGTGAATACGAATTCCTGTAATTTGTTTTGTGGCATAATAATTTCCTCCTTATGAAAATAATATTGAGCATGCGCATTCAAAAGCGCTTCGCGCAGGCGCATGCGTGCTTCTCAAGGATTCCTCCCGCTTACGCGGGCCCCTCCTTATGAAAATAAAAAGCCCAACGAAACTTTCATCTCGTTGAGCTTAACTGCGACTACCATTAATTGCCCCTATGGTAGCACAAATATTTTTAAATTCCAAGTAATTTTCTGTTTTTTATAAACAATTTGGCTTACGCCTGCCCAGCTACGGCCTTCTTGCCAGTGTACAGCTGATAATATCTGCCCTTCATATCTATGAGCTGGTCGTGGGTGCCTCTCTCTATGATGCGTCCCTGCTCCATGACCATGATACAGTCCGCGTCCTTGACCGTGGAAAGTCGGTGAGCTATGACAAATGACGTTCTTCCCTCCATGAGGGCATCCATTCCCTTTGAAACCATAGCCTCGGTTCTCGTATCAATGGATGATGTAGCCTCGTCCAGGATCAGTGCTGGTGGATCTGCAACCGCCGCCCTCGCGATCGCAAGAAGCTGTCTCTGTCCCTGACTGAGGTTTGAACCATCGCCAGTAAGGATTGTGTTATAACCGTCCGGAAGACGCTTTATGAAGTCGTGGGCATTTGCAAGCTTTGCAGCCTTGATACACTCCTCATCCGTGGCATCCAGCTTGCCGTATCTTATGTTATCCATGACTGTTCCTGTGAACAGATGTGTATCCTGAAGAACTATACCAAGACTTCGTCTGAGATCCGGCTTCCTGATCTTGCCTATGTTGATATTGTCGTACCTTATCTTGCCGTCCTGTATATCATAAAACCTGTTTATCAGATTGGTTATGGTCGTCTTGCCCGCGCCTGTACTTCCGACAAATGCTATCTTCTGACCAGGCTTTGCATACATATTTATGTCGTGCAGAACTATCTTATCCGGATTGTAACCGAAGTCCACATTCTCAAATTCAACCTCGCCTGTAAGCTCCCTGTATGTGACCTCGCCAGTCTCATGCCTATGTCTCCATGCCCAGAGTCCGGTTCTCTCCTCGGTCTCCGTGAGATTGCCATCTGCATCCTTCTTTGCATTTACCAGCTCAACATAGCCCTCGTCCTCCTCAGGCATCTCGTCTGTCATAGTAAATACCCTGTCAGCTCCGGCAGCCGCCATGACTATTGCATTGATCTGCTGACTTATCTGTGTAACCGGCATCGTAAAGCTCTTGTTAAGCGTCAGGAATGCCACAAGTGTTCCTATGGTAAGCCCTGACCAGCCATTTACTGCAAGTACACCTCCAAGTACAGCACAGAGAACGTAGCTTATGTTTCCAAGGTTTGCATTCACCGGCATGGTAATGTTGGCTATCATATTGGCCTTGTAGGCGCTGTCCTGAAGAGATCTGTTCAACTTGCAGAAATCGTCATATGCCTTTTCTTCGTGGCAGAACACCTTGACAACCTTCTGGCCGCTCATCATTTCCTCTATATAACCATTTACCTTACCAAGATCCTGCTGCTGCTTCATAAAGTATCTTCCCGACTTCGCGCCCAAGCTTGATGTCGCCTTTATCATGATTAGTACCATGACGACTGACAGCACCGTGAACGGTATATCAAGAACTATCATCGCAATGAGTGTTGAGATAAATGTGATGCTTGAGTTGATAAGCTGCGGCATACTCTGGCTTATGACCTGACGGAGTGTGTCAACATCATTGGTGTACACCGACATGATATCTCCATGTGCATGTGTGTCAAAGAAAGATATCGGAAGGGATTCCATTCTCTCAAAGAGCTGAACTCTGAGCCTCTTCATGGTTCCCTGAGTCACATTTACCATGATCCTGTTGTACGCGTATGCGCAGATGATTCCCAGCACAAGTATAAGTCCAAGCCCCAGCATCCTGTGGGCCAGGGGACCATAATCAGGTGAGCTCTGTTTCATCATCGGTTCAATATATACATCGATAAGTTTCTGCATGAACATCGATATACTCAGTATCGCAAGCGCCGATATAAGTATGCTGACCACAACCGTAATACATGCCAGCTTGTATTCCTTAAGAATATATCTGATCAGCCTTCCAAGTGCCTTCATGGGATTTTTGCCCTGATCCTTTCCAGGTCTCTTCAGCCCTGCATCCACTTTATCATCCATCTTATTTTCACTGTATTTCTCTGTATTTCCTGTCATTACACTGCCTCCTTTCCTTCATAATTAATTCATCTTCTCATCGAAATCACCGCCGCCAGACATCTGTACGTCGTAAATCTCCTTATATATCGTGTTGTTCTTTAACAGATTCTCATGTGTGTCGAAGCCGCTGACCATTCCGTTATCCAGAACTATGATCCTGTCAGCATCCTGCACACTTGATATTCTCTGGGATATGATGATCTTGGTGGTGTTCGGTATCTTGGTTGCAAATGCCTGCCTGATCTTCGCATCCGTGGCGGTGTCAACTGCGCTTGTGGAATCATCGAGAATGAGTACCTTCGGGCTCTTGAGCAGCGCTCTGGCAATGCAGAGTCTCTGCTTCTGACCGCCGGACACATTGCTTCCGCCCTGCTCGATCCAGGTGTTATATCCATCCGGCATCCTGTCTATGAACTCATCCGCACAGGCAAGCGCGCACACCTCACGGCACTCTTCCTCCGTGGCATCCTCCTTGCCCCATCTCAGATTATCAAGTATCGTACCCGAAAACAGCACATTCTTCTGGAGCACAACCGCCACTTCATTTCGGATGACCTCCATATCGTAATCACGCACGTCATGTCCTCCGACACAGACCGAACCACCGTCCGGTTTCACATCGTAAAGTCTGCTTATCAGATTGACAAATGTCGACTTACCGCAGCCGGTTCCACCTATCACACCAACTGTCTCTCCAGACTTTATGTGAATGTCAATATCCTTCAGCGTGTCCTCTGCACTTCCTGCCTTATATACAAAATCAACATGGTTAAAATCTATTCTTCCATCAGGGACCTCCATGATCGGCTCATCAGGATTGGTCATGGTAGGTGTCTCCTCAAGTACCTCAGATATACGTCTCATACTCGCCATGCTCATGGAGATCATGACAAATACCATGGACAGCATCATCAGCGACATCATCATGCTCATGACATAGCTGAAAAGTGACGTGAGATTACCAGTCGTCATACTTCCGCTGACTATGAAATGCGCTCCGATCCATGAGAGGAGCATCATGCATGTGAAGATAACGAACATCATGATAGGATTGTTGAAAGCCAGCAGACTCTCAGCCTTTATGGACAGTTCCGCAAGAACCTCTGCTGCCTTCCCAAACTTCTTATCCTCGTATTCTTCCCTGACAAATGCCTTTACAACTCTTATCGCTGATACATTTTCCTGAACGCTGGCATTCAGGTTATCATAGTTTCTGAACACCTCGTCAAATATAGGTGTCACCTTGAATATGATGTAGAACAGACCAAATGCAAGAACCACAAGTGCCGCCACAAATATAAGTGACAGCTCTACGTTGATTGTAAAGCACATTATCATACTACAAATAAGCATGAGCGGCGCCCTGACCGCTATTCGTATGAGCATCTGGTACGCGTTCTGTACATTTGTCACATCCGTCGTCATACGTGTTATAAGACTGGCGGTGCTGAATTTGTCAATGTTGGTAAATGAGAACTCCTGAACATTCCTGTACATGCCCTCCCTCAGGTTACACGCGAATCCTGTTGATGCGCTGGCAGCGAATTTGCCCGCCATCACTCCAAAGAAAAGGCTCAGGAAAGCCAACACAAGCATGAGTCCGCCATACATATACACCTTGCTCATGTCCTGTCCGTTGATTCCCTCATCGATTATCTTGGCGGTCACAAATGGAATGAGGATCTCCATGAAGACCTCTGCCGCCGTAAATACAGGTGTGAGTATCGAGTCCTTCTTGTACTCGCCCACCTGACCAAGCAATGTTTTGATCATTCTATTTCCTCCTTGTTTCGGTTTGAAATGCTGACAGAATCCTCAGATGTACAAAATCAGGAATTTGATTTATGATATGCGATATCTGATCGTCAGCTATGTGTGATTTGACGCAAGTTGCATAAATAGTAATACTTCTATTTTTTAATGTCAATAGTATACAGAGGCGTTTTGTTTGTGAAATTTCTGTGTATTTAAAGTATTTAAAGACATATTAAAATAAGGCATATGAACATCTTTTTAGTCCATATGCCTCATTTTATAGAGATCTAATATGTAATTTCCGCTCTAACAGCCATTTCATTCAAAGCCATCAATGGGTCTTGAACCTTTTCTTAACACAAATTCCTGCCCCCCCCACTATTGAAACAAACATAAGAATCACATACAACTGCAAGTCTGTACTGTCACCAGTTTTTGGAGATGATTGTGTTGTTTTATCCGTTGTACTTGTCTCCTGTGTTTTATTGGTTGTACCTTCCGAAGGCTCCTGTGTTGTACTGGTTGTGTCTTCCGAAGGCTCCTGTGTTGTACCGGTTGTGTCTTCCGAAGGCTCCTGTGTTGTACCGGTTGTGTCTTCCGAAGGCTCCTGTGTCCCCGTTGTCTTCTCGTTTACTGTAAAATGAGCTGTCGCTGTTCCGCTCTCAGAGACAATGCCAAGTGTATGCTCACCCTTCGAAAAACCGGCAACATAATCCTCTTTCAATGTTACGATTATACTTCCAGATTCCACCGTATAATTACTCTCATCTATGGTCTTTCCGTCAACCTCAACACGAATAAAATCCCTGTATGCAGCATCAGATGTGAATGATAGTGCATTCTTCGCACCTGCTGTTACTGTCGCTCCGTCTCCCTTGATAATAACAGGGGCAAGTTTCGCAAGCACTGTGTCTTCCTTTTTAATTTCATTTTCTGCTTCTTCATCACTAAAATACTTATTACATTTATCACAGAACCAATATGTGCTGTTTCCTTCTTTTGCAGCAGTAGCAGCTTGCTTTTCTACTTTTTCCATATCGTGACCGGCGTTTTCTGCTGTCCGTACATTTTCCTTTGTTTGAGATTCAAAAGCAGAATTTTCAAATGTCACACTGTATGTAGTTAATTCTGGCAATACGCAGTTCTTTTCCTGTATTACTGTTGCTGTTGTATCTGCTGTCTCACTTTCTACGCCATCACATGCTGTACATTTTCTTTCTGCTGTACAGTGTTGATTGTCTGTGCTCCATGTGTATGTTACATCTCCATAACTATGACCTGATGCCGGAATCTCCGTATAGGTGGTGTAATCACAGTTACTGCAGGTATCGTAAGTTTCCCAACCGTTTGCGGTACAAGTCGCCGCCTGTGCATCGTGATGTACGAGGTCGTGACCCGTAGCTTGGATCGTCTCTGTTTTTATTCTGCCGCATCCAATGCAAGTATACTTTCTCTCCCCCTCTGTTGTGCAGGTTGGAGAAATAGTTATAGTGCCATTATCCCAAATATGTATTCCAACATCGCCCTTTTCTGCGCAGACATTACACTCATGCCAATGATTGTTTTCATCCGAAATCCAGTTTGAGTTCCAATCATGTCCGAGAGGGGTGGATGTTCCTCCGCAGATCGTGCAAGTCTGTCCGCTTGTGCAGGTTGCCGTTCCGCTCCACACATGCGCAGAACGTGGATTGGTGATATTAGTGCCACATTCTGTGCAATAAACGTGATGCCAATGATATCCAGCGTCTTTGTATTCATAAGTTCCGGTTGTACTTACCCATTTACCACAGATGTCGCAATAGGCTCTGCCCGCATATGCCGGTATCCGCAGCAGCATCAGCACCATGCACATAGTGAGCAGGGTGGTCAAAATTCTTCTCTTCATATAGTTCCCTCCCTTAAAAATAAATCTGAGTTTGGTTAGTGATTTCTGTATATAAAGATTTTATCATTTTGACTTCTTCCATGTAATCTCCGTTTCGATACGAAAATGTATATTTTCCTATTTCAGCATATAATTTTTCAGCTCTTCTCTCTTATTTATATTCATTTTTTCATAAATCCTGCTCAGATAAGTTTTAACCGTATTGGGTGAAAATCCCATATAATCTGCAATTTCCTGATTATTCCAATCTCGGCTTGCCAGCATTGCAATCGAGAATTCCACTGTGGATAATGCATCCGTCACTGAATTTCCTGACATAGGATTGTGGATTGACATCCATCCCCTGCTAAAGGCAATGACTTTATCAGATAATTTGTTATATAGTTTTGAATCCTCCTTGCGGATACATGACTCCAGAAGTCCCTGCAGCAAACCATGATGTTCAACGAAAGGTTCCAGAAATTCGTCTTCTTTCGCCACGTTCCACGCCAGCATCAATGCATCTTTTGCTTTCTGCTGATTTTTCAGATTCATCTGACACATTGCAATCATACAATACAGATAGATCATACTAATAGGATATACATCATCCCTGAACATCAATGCTGCCTCGCAAATTCCAAGTGCCCTGCCATACTCGCCTTTTAAATATGCCATGTGAGCTATTACATAGGCAGAAAACAGCTTAATTCCAGGCGGCAATGTTACTGCATAAAGCTCCACATCTGGATGTTTATCCACCGGGAGATGCAAAAGCACAGAGGACATATATCCCGCAAATACACTGACAGCCCTGTCCTCAGCGGATGAAGGATTTTTCGTCTCTTTTTCAAGACATTCCTGAATCTCCCTCAGTCCTTTTCTTGATGCAGTTTCTCTGCCAAGTGTCAGATTAGAATATACATATAACAGACAGGATGACATCTTCAACTTTATATTATGACTCATCAGATAACGTTCTGCTATATGATTGCACTTCTCCGCCTGCCCGGTAAAATAATAGTATTCAGCACGTGCTATCTCCTGAAAATCCCTGTCTTCAAAACTGTCTACCATCTTTTTCGCTTCACCCGGCTGAAATGCTGCATTGATCAACGGCAGTATGGTATATTCACTCATAATCGTATCCCTCCAAACCAACGATCCGCCAAATCATTTATCAATCGCTCTAAGTATAAATCCTGCTGCCACTCCAGCTGCCACGCCTACCACTATTCCGCCAATGATATCTGTCGGAAAATGCACATACAGATACATTCTTGAGAACGCTATGAGGATCGCTATCACACAGGATATTGCGCCCAGCAGTTTCTTTCTGCTCATGAACAACGCCGTGACAGCTGCAAATGATGCCGCCGTGTGTCCCGATGGGAAGGAATAATCCTTTGGTTTCTTCACTATCAGATCTGTAAAATTCGCCACATCATACGGTCTTGTTCTGGCAACCAGATTCTTTAACAAGCAGTTGGTTATGAGAAGATCAAGGATAAGTGCGATGGCCATGCACAGCCCTGCCTTCCTCGTCTTTGGAATGATCAGCAACACAGCCGCCATTACTATCCACAGTATTCCCGCATTTCCAAGGGATGTGATCGCCACCATAATCTTGTCAAGCCATGGGGTATGTATATTCTGGAGAGCGTCAAGGACTTCTATCTCCCACATCAGAAATTACCGCCGTTCCAGCCCCAGTCATGTACGCCGTGGTAAGTCACGTACACCGCATTTCCCGGGATTCCAAGCACATCCGCAAATATATCGCAGATCTTTCCTGTCATGGCATCACATGCCTTCGGAGTCACATCACCGAATACGCTGACTTCCACATATGCACCCTTATCAAGTTTCTTTCCGCCCATGAACAGGTCGTATCCATCGTTGATGCCGACCATAAGGTAGCTCTCCGTCTTGTTCATCGTTGTTATCGCCTGACCGAGACTGCTCTTAAGAGTCTCCTTCTGGTCATCACTCATCTTCACTGTAACCTTTGAATCTATAAATGGCATTTCTTTGTCCTCCTAAATTATATTATTCATATAAAATATATACACGACTTTTGTAGACATTTGTCTTTGTATGCTATATTGTGGCAGAATCATAATAGCACTACCAAATCAGGGGAATACGATGCCGCCGGTCCTTAGGTGGCGCAACAGGCGGCACCTTAGTACCGTTGCAGGCTGAGTTAAGCGGGAGCGACCCCTGATTGGTATGCTATTATGATTCTGCCACGTTAATAACTATCCCAGGCAAATGTCTACAAAAAGTCCTCAAATTCAATCTCAGACGGCAGTCTCAGATCTCCTCTCGGGCTGACCGACACGGTTCCAACTTTCACACCGTCCGGCATACAGTTCCTCTTGAACTGCTGGCGGAAGAATCTCGTGTAGAATACCTTCTGCCATTTATCGATCTCGCTGTCTGAGAAATTGTACTCGTCACTCTGTCTTACAGCCTCTTTGCACAGCTCATTTACCTCCTCAGGTGACATTCCATATCGCAATGTATAATATAAGAAGAAATCGTGCAGGATGTATGATCCCACGGTGTCCTCCGTCTTCTGCGCGATGGTTCCGTCCGGGTTCGGTGGCAACAGCTCCGGGCTGACCGGTGTGTCTATAATATCGTCTATGATCGGCGCGATGCCCGCAAATCCGTCAACCTCCATGAAGTGTCCGACTTCGTTCACAAGTGAGCGCACCAGCGTCTTTGGTATACTTGTATTCACCGCATACATGCTCATATGGTCGCCGTTGTAAGTGCACCAGCCAAGTGCCAGCTCCGAGAGATCTCCGGTTCCAACCACGAAGCCGCCCTCCTTGTTGGCGACATCCATGAGTATCTGTGTTCTCTCCCTCGCCTGACAGTTCTCATAAGTGACGTCATGCACGCTCTCGTCCTGTCCAATATCGGCAAAATGCTGTCTCACCGATGCAGCTATGCTTATCTCTCTGCTGTCACAGCCGAGCAGTCTCATGAGTTCCGTGGAGTTGTTCTTCGTCCTGTTTGTCGTTCCAAATCCCGGCATGGTGATTCCCACGACAGTTGTGGATGGAAGTCCCGCATTCTTCACCGCCTGTGCCGAAACCAGCAGAGCCAGTGTGGAATCAAGTCCACCTGACACTCCCACGACCACACATTTGCAGTGGGTCGCCTCTATCCTTCTCTGAAGTCCGGCAACCTGCATCTTGAATATCGCCATGCACCTCTCAAGCTTATTTCCCGATGGGACAAATGGTGTCATCTTCACCTTCATGAGCACATTCCCTTTGTCCATGAGCGGAGTATCGCACACCACCGTCTCATACTTTCTGAATGCGAAATCACGCTTACAGTCGGCAAATGACTTGTTGGCTATCCTGTCGTGTCTTATCTTGGTAAGACTTATATCCCTGATCAATACTCCGTCCTCAAATGGCTTTACCTCGCCGAGGAGTTTGCCGTTCTCGTACATCAGATTGTGTCCTGAAAATACCAGATCCGATGTGGACTCATACATTCCAGCGGACACATACACATATCCGCACAGGCAGTCCGATGACACACTTCCTATCAGCTTGTGCCTATATGCAGCCTTTCCTATGACCTCATTTGACGCGGAAAGATTGAGTATCACCTCTGCTCCCGCCATGGCGAGAAGTCTTCCCGGCGAAACCGGAGTCCAGGCGTCCTCGCATATCTCTATGCCAAGCTTGACTCTCTGGTCTCCGCTGCCCATCTCTATCATCACATTGTTGCCAAACAGCACTTCACTGCCAACAGCCCTGTCCCCGGCTTTCTTTGAACCAGCATTGTATTCAAGCTCATCTCCATCATCTTCCGGGTCCATGAGATTGACCATCACCGCATCATACTTTCTGGCTGAGAACCATCTCTTCTCGTAGAACTCACCGTAGTTTGGAAGGTAAGTCTTCGGCACGATGGCCACGACTCTTCCGCCCTGCAGGAACGCCGCACAGTTGAACAGCTCTCCGTCCACCTCAAATGGCAGACCGACCACCAGTGCCGACTGACCAGTACATGTAGCCATGGCAAGCTGAAGAAGTCCTCTTCTCGCACCATCTATGAGCTTTCTGTTCTCAAACAGATCCGCACAGGTATATCCCGTGATAGACAGCTCCGGCGTCACTATGACATCCGCAGCATCCTTATACTCTTCATATATGTCCATTATCTCTCTGACATTTCCGCTGACACTTCCGATGTGAACCTTCGGCGTAACGGCTGCCACACGCAGCATATTCTTCATTGTTACCTCCTTGTAAAATCTCATTTGATTTTGCCTTTTCATAACATTTACACTTTACCACCCGGAGACATTTATTTCAACGAAGTTCACAACTTGATGAGTCTCTATTTTCGGTCATTTCCCAGTTCAGGGCTTGTCCGCCGGGTGTCAGATAACTTTGTGTTTTTATCTTTTGGCGAAAATGCTTTAAAAAAAGACTCCCGGACATATCATTGCGCCGGGAGTCTTTTTTCTGCCATGCAGACATCCAGTGACATACGGTTTATCCGCCATCACTCAACACTGCATCTATATATTATAATGTACTGATTACTTTCCAAGTGGCTTGCCTGTGAGCTTCTCATAGCCCTCAAGGTAGATGTCGATGGTCTTCTGTGCGACATCATCAGGAAGCTTCCAGCCCTTGTCAGGATTAGCCTTCAGCCAGTCACGTGCGAACTGCTTGTCAAATGATGGCTGGCCATGACCTGGCTCATATACATCTGCTGGCCAGAATCTTGAGCTGTCAGGTGTAAGCATCTCATCGCCGAGAACGATATTGCCATTCTCATCGAGACCAAACTCAAACTTTGTATCTGCAATGATGATTCCTCTTGTAAGTGCGTACTCTGCACACTTCTTGTAAAGTGTGATGGTGTACTCCTTGAGCTTTGAAGCGTACTCCTCGCCCTTGCCAGGGAAGTACTTCTCAAGGTGAGCAATGCTCTGCTCATATGATATATTCTCATCGTGATCGCCAATCTCGGCCTTTGTTGATGGTGTGTAGATAGGCTCAGGAAGCTTATCAGACTCCTTTAATCCCTCTGGGAGCTTGATTCCACATACTGTGCCGTTCTCCTTGTAGCTTGCCCAGCCGCTTCCTGTGATGTATCCACGAACGATACACTCGATTGGAAGCATCTCAAGCTTTCTGCACATCATGCTGTTGCCGTCGAACTTCTCCTGCTGGAAGAACTCAGGCATATCCTTTACATCAACTGAGATCATGTGGTTAGGAAGAATGTCCTGTGTCATGTCAAACCAGAACTTTGACATCTGTGTCAGAACTGTTCCCTTCTTGGAAATTACATTGTCGAGGATGACATCGAAGCAGCTTATACGGTCTGTAGCTACCATGATCAGGCTGTCTCCATTGTCATAAATCTCACGTACCTTACCTTCTTTGATTGGCTTTAATTCCTGCATTTTTTTATCTCCTTGATATTTGTATTAATACCTGTTAGAAATTGTATCCATATAAGTGTGTATCACTTTTTATGGTTGCTTGTCAAGGCTTTGGAAGCCCTCAAAAATTTTTTCTCAAAATTTGTCAAGGTTTATGCGCCTCACGGGATTTTTATTGTGTAAAAGCACATTTTTCATCTTTACAATGTTATTTGTGATGGCTATAATAACAGAGCACAATATCTAGTGGGTGTTTCACATTATCTCCACCAAATATATTGTGTTTACATATTTTTTCTTTATAAATAATTCCATGCGGCACAGGCAGCCGCATCTACTATATTACGTCGAACCAGACCTGATTGGCCTGATTTCAGTTAACTTGAATGATTGGAATATTACGATTAAATTTACCATTGAATTGGAAGAGGGAGGCTATTGCTGTGTCAGAGGAAGCTAAAACACACGTACACGTAATCAAAAGGAATGGAGAAGAGGTGACATTTGACCTGTCAAAGATCGAGAATGCCATCAAAGCTGCCAACAATGAGGTTGACAAACTCCACCAGCTCAACGAATATCAGGTTCACGCCATCGCGGACAACCTGGAGAAACAGATAGAATCAATGTCCCACGCAGTTCACGTGGAGGACATTCAGGATATGGTCGAGACCGGTATCATGGAGATGAGAGGATATGAGGTTGCACAAAAATATGTGCGTTACCGTTACAAGAGAGAGCTCGCACGTAAGTCCAACACCACGGACAACGGAATCCTTGCGCTCATAGACCATATGAACGAGGAAGTCAATCAGGAAAACTCCAACAAGAATCCGGTGATCAACTCGACACAGCGTGACTACATGGCCGGTGAGGTATCCAAAGATCTGACCAAGAGAATGCTTCTGCCTGAGGATATAGTTGAGGCACATGAGGCCGGAATCATACATTTCCATGATTCTGACTACTACGCTCAGAAGGAGCACAACTGTGACCTCATCAACCTTGAGGATATGCTGCAGAACGGAACAGTGATCAGTGAGACCATGATCGAGAAGCCGCACAGCTTCTTCACGGCATGCAACGTCACCACGCAGATCGTGGCACAGGTTGCCAGCAACCAGTACGGCGGGCAGACATTTACCCTGTCCCATCTGGCACCATTTGTGGATGTGAGCAGGAAGAAGCTCCGTGCACAGGTCATCGAGGAGCGCAAGGACTGTGGCGAATCCCTTGATGATGCCATTATCAACAAGATAACAGAGAAGAGACTTCTGAACGAGGTCAAAAGTGGAATACAGACTATACAGTACCAGCTCATCACCCTGATGACATGTAACGGACAGGCACCATTTGTCACCATGTTCATGTACCTGGATGAGGTTCCTGAGGGACAGACAAGGGATGACCTGGCACTCATCATAGAGGAGGTCCTGAATCAGAGGATCAAAGGAGTTAAGAACGAGAAGGGAATCTGGATCACTCCGGCATTTCCTAAGCTCATATATGTTCTGGACGAGGACAACATCACCACAGATTCCAAATACTGGTATCTGACCGAGCTTGCCGCCAAATGCACCGCAAAACGTATGGTTCCTGACTACATCTCCGCCAAAGTCATGAGAGAGATGAAGGACGGCGACGTATATCCATGCATGGGCTGCAGATCATTTCCTACAAAGGAGGACGGCATCAGGAATCCTGATGGATCCCGCAAATATTACGGACGTTTTAACCAGGGCGTCGTGACCATTAATCTTGTTGATGTGGCATGTTCATCATACGGCGACATGGACAAATTCTGGAAGATCCTGGACGAGCGTCTTGAGCTTTGTCACAAGGCACTCAGATGCAGACATGAAAGACTGCTCGGGACCATATCAGATGTCGCTCCTATACTGTGGCAGCACGGTGCGCTGGCAAGACTTAAGAAAGGCGAGAAGATTGACAAGCTGCTCTTCGGCGGCTACTCAACTATTTCCCTTGGCTATGCCGGTCTCTGCGAAATGTGTGTCCGTATGATCGGCAAAACACATACATCCGAGGAAGGCAAGAAATTTGCGCTCGCTGTAATGCAGAAGCTCAACGACAAATGTGCTGAGTGGAAGGCTGCTGAGAATATCAGCTATTCCGTATACGGAACACCTATGGAGTCCACTACTTATAAATTTGCCAAGAATCTGCAGAAGCGTTTCGGCATCATCCCGGGCGTAACAGACAAGAATTACATAACCAACAGCTATCACGTACATGTAACCGAGCACATAGACGCCTTCAGCAAGCTGAAGTTTGAGTCAGAATTCCAGAAACTGTCACCGGGCGGCGCCATCAGCTATGTTGAGGTTCCAAACCTCCAGAATAACATAGACGCAGTCCTTGAAGTCATGAAGTTCATATACGACAACATTCTCTATGCAGAGCTCAACACCAAGAGCGACTACTGTGAGAAATGTGGCTATGACGGCGAGATCAAGATCGTGACAGACGATTATGGCAAGTTGGTGTGGGAGTGCCCTAACTGCGGCAACCGCGACCAGAACACTCTCTTCGTTGCAAGACGTACCTGCGGTTATATCGGAACCCAGTTCTGGAATCAGGGACGTACACAGGAGATCAAGGACAGAGTCCTTCACCTGTAGAATTAGTCAGCTTAAAACTGATACTTTCAAATAAAAATACAGACAGCACAATTGTGAATGAAGTGACCTCAAAAAACAATTGACTGTCTGTATTTTTATTACTTTCTTATAACTACAATATCTAGCATACCCTCATGTAAGCGGCATCATCTGCAAAATCCGGCTGATCCGAAACAAACTTTATAACATCTGCGGATTTTAAGCCTGGATTTCTTTTGATATAAGCAGTGAGCATTTCTAATCTTGCTGCATTCTTCTGAGCATAATGCTCCATAGCCGAGACAAACTCAAAATAAGAATCATCTATATTGTTGAGCAGTTTTCTTAATTCTTCCATAACTACGCCCCCTTACATTTCTATTCTCATATATATATTATAGTTATCATATCCATGATTCTCAAAATAATACCAATATGGTTTATTATCTATTCCATACGAAATATGTACTGCGTATGTTTTTCCTTCGTATTTACTATAATTCGTATTTATTTCTCTGCAGATTTTTGCATATTCTGCCCTATCCAAGATAAATGTATTATAAACAAATCTCACAACTTCTCCTATCATTCATAATATCATCTGCACATAAATTACACAAGCTAACACCAAAACATATTATATACCCTAATTTGTGATAATTAATGCAAATGTAATTTTTGATAGATTTAGATGTAATAATCCGTTTAATACGTCTCCCACAACTTCATCTTCTTGGCATTATCCACTATGTCAATGCAGCTTCCGTCAATTGCATTTATACATATAATCTGGGATATCTCCCCTACCGTGTCCTGTCCCCGAAGCTCCTCGCTCTGTGTAAATATCCATGCAGGAATGTAGCAGAGCTTTCCATCGTCATCTGCTGTCGCCATGTATCTGAGTGCCACGTTGTTGAACTGAACCTTGCCATATCTGGTCTGGTATTTCTCATAATATGTTGCAATGCCCTCATTTGCCTTTGCGATCATGTCGTTCCAGCTCATGAGTTCCACATCCTCCGCCTGCAGGGATGAAGGATCTGTGTAAAGCTGGGCAAACATATCTACAACTCCATCATCATCAATATTTAATGTTACACTGTCACCAGGCTCAAACATATAGCCATTCTGTGTCTGGAGATTGTCAACGTTATATAATTCGCCCTCTCTCTCCTTTGCTCCGTATATAGACCTGCTGAGCGTTACCGAGTATCCACTCACCTTGGTCTGCTTTACCTCGCCATTGTCATCCGACCATATTCTGGCAAGCGGCTCTGTCTTTGTACTCTCCATACCGTCTATCCCCATCTTTGAGAGGAAATTCATCGCTTGGGATATGGCATCGTTCTCCGTGAGTTTGCTCTCATTTGTGACATTGGTCAGATCTATGTCTGTGGCATTGCTGATGCCCGTCACATAGGTGTATGTTGCGCCGCTCACACCATCCAAAAGCTTGTTTTCCTCACTCTCGGATTTGTAAAATGATATATACACACCTGCGTCTGTATTGTCATCCTCACCGCCATACTGTGATATACTCACCGTATATTCCTTGTCTCCATATTTGCCTGTATACGATGAATACGGATCATCATAATTCTCCAGCAAAGGAAGTGAATCCGGTGCATCTGCCATCTGCTTCTTGTATGTCTCTATCTGGGTATCATACCAGGCATCCGACGAATCATCCCCCTGCCCCTGAGCCTCCTTCTTAAACTTCTCTGTACTCTCTATCATACTCTTCAGCTCATCCTTGGTCTGCACTCCATCCTTGCGGATATATATGCCCTGGGACTTGTCCAGGAGTCCCTCGACAATGCTCTGTATCTGTGCAGCATCAAGCTTCATAGTGCTGTAATATACCCTCTTCATGGAATCCGTATCAGGAATATCTATCGAACCGGAACAGCTTATCTCTGACAAGCCCGAATTGCCCACATCAAATGTCTCATCACACTTCTCCGGGATTCCCAGACTCTTTGCAAGGCTGCCACCCGCATCGTTACTGCCATCATCACTGTATCCACTTGCCGAACCCGACTCTCCATCCAATGTATAATCAACCTTTTTATTTCCACATCCTGTCATCTGCATCGCCATCACTCCTGCCAGCACACATGCCGCTATTCTTGTCGCTCTCTTTCCCATGATTATCTTCCTCCTTGTCATTTCGCAAATATTCATATATTAGACATTTCACCTGACCATATCAGCACATTTATTTTGATATGGTTTTTGTTCCTGCCCCAGTCTCCGGGTCTGTTCCGTACCATGTCTCAAGACATTTTGCAGTCTCAATTATATCTACACAGCTTCCATCCACTGCGTTTATGTACACAAGCTGCACTATATTATCGTATGCGCCATGACTCTCCTCAATGGAATCACCATATATGTATTCTGTCCTGTCCCCATCACCGCTCGACCTGTTCTCACAGCCACACATGCCACATACGGCAAGTACAGACATGACCAGCGCAGTTTTCCGCCACGAATTTCCTGACATTTTCTGCCTCCCTTCACATTAAACTTCAGAAATGTCTCTGCTCATAATGTATTGTAAAATGGGTGTACATTAAGAAACAATTGCCGGGAACTTTAAGATATTCTTAAGACGAAAAAATCCCTTCCGTATGATGTACCTAATCATACGGAAGGGATCTATAATCCACATTATATTTAGAATTTGAAAAACATCAGCAGGAGTATGATTCCCACAAGCGTGAGTGCCGCTCCCACCAGAAAGGCTATCTTAAACCACTTCTCATCACCTGTCACCCTGTCAAATGTATCATCCTCAACCTCAACAAAGCTGAGTGCCGTCATGGTCATAAGCCCAAGTCCGGTAAAAATCGCAGATGAAGCAGGTATCCTTATGGCCGGTATAACCCACAATATAAAATATACTACATCACATCCAAGCAATATAAACAGCTTTTTTCCATACTTCTCAAGCATAACCCTCGATCTCCTTAATATAACACTTAACCTGTATCATAACACCTTATATGTGTTTACTCAAGCTTTCCGACTTTTTGTTCTTAAGCCTCCTTATTATGTCATCACATCCACAGACTGCGCTTATTCCCACCGCAATCCCCAGCACGAACAGCATTGTGGAATTGCCATATGCGCTTGCGGCCTTCCAGTCTGAATCAAATGCCGCGCTCAGTGTGTAATAGAACGGAGCCCCCGGCAGAAGCGGAATGAGTCCGACTATAAGATACTGATTTGCCGGTGCTTTCATGATCCTTGCCGCTATCTCAGCATATATGGCAGCCCACAGGCTTGCCGCAAGAGACGGGATAAATACGTCATCTATGATATTTCTGACCAGAATGTATACTATCCATGTGCACATTCCATTGACCGCCGCCGGTATCACATTCCGCCTGCCAAGATTGAACATAAGCGCAAATCCCAGTGATCCCAGAAGCGCAGTGATTATCTGTACCGCCATTTGCCATTCCTCCTGTTGTTATCTGCAGATAAATACCGCCAATGCAAATCCGCAGGCTATGCCTGCCGCCCACAGAACTGATTCAACCAGTCTCAGGCTTCCAGTTATCGTATCACCGACAAACATGTCCTTCACTGCATTTGTCAGCGCAAGTCCCGGGATCAGCAGCATAATGTCTCCTATCATGACCTTGTCCTCATGTATTGGAAACACACGCCCCGCCAGTCCGATCAGCACTCCTGTGACAAATGAACACAGAAAATTAAACAGTATGTTGTTGGTACATATCGGGGCGAAATACATCTGCATCAGCCATATCCCCACAGCAAATGCCGCCGCCATAGCTCCATCAAGTATGGTTCCGCCGAAGAATACCGCAAGCGCTCCCGCCGCCAGCACGCTTCCCACGCACACCCGGAATCTCGGCGCTGATGCCTGCTCTATCTCTTCAATTCGTTCTTTCAGGCCCTCAGTGGCTAGTGGCTGTCTGCAATACTCTCTGCTCAGGGCATTTATCCGCTCCAGCTTCCAGAAGTCCGTCTTTGTCCCATCCCTGGTTCCTCTGGTCATGGAGCACACCGATCCATCCGGCATGTTCATGGTACATACCAGAGTGGATGTAATAGCAAATACGTCCATACGCTCTGCTCCATAAGCAGCTCCCATTCGTCTGAGTGTATCCTCCACTCTCTTCACCTCCGAGCCATTCCGGATCATCATGGCTCCCACATCCATGAACAGACCGAGCATTTTCACATCCTCCGGACTTCCCTGAGGCATATCCCGCAGCTTCTCCATTCCGCTGTGCCTGTCAATATCCGCCATACCCATATGCCACCATCCTTTTTGTACAGATATACCTCATGCCATTATCTATCTCATTGGAACCTGCTGGAAGTACTGGTGTCTTCTCTCATCCACCATTTTCTCCAGTTCCTTCTGATTGTGGTTATATATCTTATTTATCTCATCGTTATATCCTATTATTATGTATGGAACCATGCTTTCTATGTATGCAAGGGTGTCATCACAGTCCTTCTCCTTCCTCATCGGAAGCGCCATTCCGCTGCCATCATTCAGCCTGACCTCGATCTGGTAAGACTTACCCGCCTTAATTCCGTACACTTTGTTCTGGGTTATGAGCTTATATACCCACATAAGCTCCCTGGTCTCGGCAAAATTCACCGTATCACCCTTGATATACATGAAGAACTCATTATTTAATCTGAGACCATTCACTGCAGCACCTGATCTGTAAAACTGCTCTATCCTCTCCATCTCATACTCAGGATTCGGCTTCTTCTTACAGTAATCCAGCACGTCTCTTATGTTGCTCTGCCTTATTGCCAAGGATACAAACCATGCCGCAAATGCGAGGAACATCGCAGATCCAAGCCCTATCCATATTGATCCTTCATCTACCCCCATTGCTGCAGCAACACCGGAGATTCCGATTGCTGCAAATATCACTGCTCCAATAATACATTTTATCCTGTACTTTGTTCCAAGCTTCTTTATCATCTGTTTTAACCCCATTTTCTTAATTGTACTCAGTCATATTCCACCTTCATCAGGCAAAGTCCATGTGGAGGCGCCGTAGGCCCCGCCAGCTGCCTGTCCATCCCGGCTATGATCTCAGGAATATGCTCCGCACTCATATTCCCATATCCAACCTCTACCAGTGTTCCGGTCAGTATCCTCACCATGTTCTGCAAAAAGCCATTTCCATGGAATCTCATGCGGACGTAGTCTCCCTCCTTGACTATATCCACATCGTATATAGTTCTGACCGTGGATTTCTTCATTTTATTGTTGCCACAAAAAGATCTGAAATCATGCTTTCCGACAAAATACGATGCAGCCTTTTTCATCACATCCACATCAAGTATACTGCCCTGTGGCACACACCACACATAATTTCTATCAAATACAGGTTTCTCAGCACCTACATACAGCGTGTATTCGTAGACTTTACCGGTTGCATTCAGCCTTGCATGAAACCTGTCCCCGGCCACAGCAACATCAAGCGCGCAGATATCCGCAGGCAGATATCTGTTCAGATAATCTTTTATCTCTTCCGGAGTCTTATCTGTTTCTAGCCTTCCGTTTGCCACCATGGCTCTGGCATGTACTCCCGCATCAGTCCTGCCTGCACCATGGATATCGACCTTTGCATCGACCATCCTGGTTAGGACCGCCTCTATTCGCCCCTCCACTGTATCCGCATTTGTCTTGCTCTCCCAGCCATGATAACGTGTGCCATCATAGCTGAAAGTAAATCTGTAATTTACCATATGTCCTCTCCAGGGACCTGCTCGCCTGTGTCTGTCTCAAATTCCTTTACCTGTTCAAGCCAATATTGCTTATCTTTTTCTGTTATCGGTCTTATGACTTTACATGGATTTCCAGCAGCTATCACACCATCCGGAATATCCTTTGTGACAACCGCCCCTGAGCCTATGACAACATTTGAACCTATGGTCACACCCGGATTGATGACCGTATTGCCGCCGATCCATACATTATCGCCTATTGTGACCGGCTTGCCAAGCTCCACACCGGCATTTCTGATCATCGCATCTATCGGATGACTTGCGCAATATATATTGACCCTTGGTCCCAGAAATGCATGATCTCCAATGACGACGTCACACTGATCCAGGACTATCAGCCCTGTATTTGCATAGAAATAGTCTCCCACATGTATATTTGTTCCATAGTCGCAGTAAAATGGCGGCTCTATGTAACACTCCTTTCCCATGTGTGCGAATAATTTTCCAAGATACTCGCCGGTTCTTGTCATTGTCTCAGACCTCGGAGCACCATTGAACTTATCAACCAGATCCTTCGCCTTCCCCTCTGGATCCCAGTCCACACATTTATATAACTTGCCAGCTTTCATTCTGCCAAACATTTTCTCTACTCTATCCATAGAATTTTCTCCTCGTATTATAATATTTACTCATCATGTTTATATCTGACTAAAAGATACCATTCTTTATGGCTGCAATCAACCGCAAATATAATTACTCGTAAATCGAATCCAATATAAGCAATAAACTTCTATCGGTAACAGAAAAACTGCTCTCCAGATATTATAATAAGCCGCGTGCCTGTATTCTGAATCGATAGCGTAATCGACTGAACTTCAGCGCTTATTGCCGGAGCGGCGCGCACAAACGCCCTTATCGTGCGCAGAGCGCAGTGCAAATATAAGCAAGCTGAAGTGGCGGAAGATTAGTGTGATTCAGAATACAGGCACACGGCTTATTATGTCTGGAGAGCAGTTTTTCGTCCGTCCTCAATACACATAAAGGTACATCCCAAACCAATGCAGCGCGGCCCCCAGCATCACAAAGATATGCCAGATAAAGTGCGCCCCCTTGGTGTCCTTCACAAATGGAATCATGCCAAGCGTATAGACAACACCTCCGCCCACGATCCATCCCAGAAGCGGCTTGTCATTTCTGAACCAGCCCGGAATGAACATGATGGCGCTCCATCCGATGACGAAGTACAACGTATAGTGTATTGGTCTGAACCTGCCCGGTCCGAACACACATATGATGGTGATCCCCGCTATTATGAGCGCCCACTGCACACAGAACAACACTATTCCAAGCACATTTCCCCAGTACACAAGGTACAGCGGAGCAAATGTTCCGCCTATCAGCAGATATATCGAGGAATAGTCAAATCTTCTCCAGAGCCGCTTGACTGCCAGACCGGATTTGTATGAGTGATACAGACAGCTCATGAGAAACATCAATATCAGTGATATTCCATAAAAACACGATGCCATCACTTTGAGTCCTGTGTCTGACTTCAGGAGAAGAAGGACAAAGCCGGCTATGGCAAGCCCTGCTCCTATTCCGTGGGTAACAGCATTTCCCACCTCCTCGAGAACGGTGAGCTTTGGCGGCTCATTCAGTTCCCTGTAGTGCTGCTTTTTTGCTCTTTTTGAATCTTTCTTCTCTTCTTTGCTTTTCTCTTTGTCCAGCTCAGCTTTCTGCTGACTGCTCATGTCTGTTTCTAAGTTATTTACTTCTGCCATATTTAATCCTAAAACTTCTTTCTATCTATAACTCTATCTATAATTTATACTGCTATCTATAATCTACACTGTCTTACAACCGCAGTCTCCAGCTTCCATGCAGAGCACAGCCCTGGATTCATCATCGCAGACAACTAGAGCGCCTCAAGCACCTGCACCCCACGTCTCTTCAGCCATATTCTAAACAAAACTGCAACGGCTGCCGTCAATGCAGTGCTTATTGCTAGATACATTGTCGCTCCGGTAAAACCTCCGAATAACAAATATCCCACCACAAGTACAATAATATATACAAAATTCGATAAAATAGCAACAAGTACACCCATGCTCTGCTTCACGACCGATGCTTCCGACGTCCAGTCAAGCTTTGGCATCTTGAGATTGACTGCAAGCCCTATGTATGCAGTCAGGCACACATAAAGACATGGTATCAGTAACATCATCACGCCATCTACAAGTGATGGTGTCACAAAAACAAGCATCACTATATCAAGGATCAGCGCCGGAATCAGGGTAAGTATCACATGCATCCTCAGTTTTGCCCTAAGTATCTGCCACGATGTGACTGGAAGCGAACGCACGATCCAAAGATTCTTTCCCTCCAGAGATATCGATGGTGCAGTCAGATCATTCATCGACGCGGCGGCACATACGGCTATACACGCCCCAATTATAAGTACACCATCCGGTAGTCCGGGAGTTTTCGTAATCATATCTACTACATACTGTCCTTTAACAAGACAAACCACTGCCATAGCGATCATTATCAATGTCCCCAGGGAACAGTTGAGCATATATACGGCAGATGCTGCCAGTCTTTTGAACTCTTTCTGAAGAAGTGCTGCATCCTGGCTCTGCGCCTTTGCAGCTTTTATTATATTCTTCCTTTTTGTATGTCCGGCTTTTGTCGTCACGATTCCGATGAATGTTCTCTCAAGTACCAGCCACACTGCAAGAGAGATGATCAATGTGCCTGTTGCCACAAACGCCAGCTGCAATCCATCTCCTGTAGCCGCACGACCAATTGAATAGAGCGGATATGCAGCACCTTTTATCTTTGCACTGTATTCTCCGCTGTTTGCCAGGATCTTTGAGAGCAGCTTATTTGCATTCATGTATACAGCATAATATGCGGCTATAAATGCCAGTGACAATACAACTGTCACAAAGCTCTTATTTCTGGTCTTATTGCCTATCTTCCCCACTACCCAGCCAAGTATACATGAGAGCACCAGTATGACAAATGTCAGAAGAACCAGTACTATAATAGATGACACGACCGGCCACACACCGGGATGGGCTACTATTCCATATACTATGATACCGGGAACCATGGCGGTCACGGCGAACATCGCACCCATGATGTACACTCCTGACAGTCTTGCAAATAATATAGCCCTGACCGGGATGGGCAGTGACAGCATCAGGTCATTGTCTTTTGCCTGATACAAGCTCGCATATGTATTGAACACACTTCCTAATATACCGATGGTCAACGCCATCATAGACATCATCGCCATGTACATCCAATCAAGCCCCGCAGAACAAAGCGGCTCACACACCGAATATGCCTCCATTCCGAACATGGCTCCCATACAGCCCTGCAGCACTGCCACATAACTGATGATACCCAGAACTACAGCACCTTTGGATCTGGACTTTCCAGTCTTCCGGTCAACGAAAAATCCACTGAACAGCATCTTAAGCTGTTTCTTCATCAATATCCTTATCATGACTCACCCTCCAGATCAAGGAACACGGATTCAAGTGACTCGTCTCCCTTCACCTGCTCCATTATGCCCGCCTTCACCAGTCGTCCGCCTTTTATGATCGCCACTTTATCGCACAGCTTTTCTGCGACTTCCAATACATGTGTGGAGAAGAATATCGCCCCTCCGTCATCGCACATTTTTCTCATCATCTGCTTGAGTATATGGGAAGCCTTTGGATCGAGTCCGACAAACGGTTCATCCATGATGACAAGTTTCGGCTCATGTATCCATGCTGATATGATTGCCAGTTTCTGCTTCATACCATGGGAATACTCGGATATCAGCTGTCCTAGGTTGTCTTTTATCTCAAATGCGTCAGCATATTTGTCTATGAGCTCGTCCCTGACTTCCTCCGGCACGTCAAATATATCTGCTATAAAATTCAAATATCCGATTCCGGTCATAAAATCATACATATCTGGATTGTCAGGAATATATGCCATCTGTTTCTTGCATTCCAGCGGTTTTTCCTTTATGGACACACCATCTATAAGGATATCTCCCTCCTCAAAATTCAGGATCCCTGTACACGCTTTTATAGTGGTTGTCTTACCTGCCCCGTTGTGTCCGATGAAACCATATATCTCCCCCGGCATTATATGTAGGCTTAGATTGTCCACCGCCAACTTATCTCCATATCTCTTTGTGAGATTTTTTATTTGCAGCATATTATTTTCTCCTTTTTCAAAACAGGGGACGGAGGTACCTGACCTCTCCGTCCCCATAGATTATCGCGCTCTATGCTTATTTCGCTTCATCCTGCCCCTGAACTCATCAAGTGCCGCGCGACCAGGTCCCGTCATAGGTTTGATCCACCTTCCTTTTAACAAGTACGGTGTCAGTATGACAAATCTCAGAAGTTCATCCGTGTAAACAAATGAGAACACTGCGAGGAATGGCAGCTTGAGCACCATTCCTGCTACCCATGTAGCCGGGACCGAAAACAACATCAGTCCACTGATCTCCATAACTGTTCCAACGATGGCCTCACCGCCTGCACGGAAGCACTCGTTCTGTATATAGCAGCATGTTCTGACTGCTCCGAAGAACAGATATATTATAAGCATATACTTTGTGTACATCATCGCCTCAGCCCCGAGTCCAAACAATCCAAACAGCGGATTGTGCAGCAGCATCGTGATGAGCACAATTGTGAATGTGATGGCAGGACATACCAGTGCAGCTCTCTTGGCATAGGAAAGTCCCCTGTCCAGATTACCCGCGCCAACTTCATTTCCCACGGCAACGCTGGACGCATTTGCCAGACCACCAAAGAATGCATATACAAACCCTTCACATACACGGAATGCAGCCATGGCGGCTATGGCGGAATCACTCTGATGTCCCATGACAACGTTGATTATCATCTGGCCCACGCCATAGAGGATCTCGTTGCATACGATCGGGAATGCCTTGGACGCATAGGACTTCACAAATCCCATATCAATATCAAATGCCTTTCGCGCACTGAACTTTATCTCATGCCTGCTCTTTGCAAGATACAGAATGAGCAGCGCTATGTTCACGATACCAGACACCAGTGTACCTATAGCCGCACCAGCAACTCCCATCTTGGGAGCACCAAATTTACCATAGATCAACACAAAATTTATACAAAAGTTGAGTAAAAGTGAGATGACCGAGCATACCAGTGGCACCTTCACCCTCTCCGTTGACTTAAGGAGTGCTGTAATTATTGCGGCAAATACCTGAAGCGGATAAGACCATCCAACTATTCTCATATATGGCTTCGCAAGTGCTATGATCTCTACTTTATCTGTATATATTCCAAGTATCCACCCCGGTGCAACCACAGTCACCACCGCAAATGCTATTCCAAATATTCCCGCACATATGATCGCCAGACCAAATGCCTTGTTCATTCCCTCTGGATCCTTGGCACCCCAGTATTGAGACATGAACAGAAGGGAGCAGCTGACAAATCCCCAATATGTTGAAAACAAAAGTGATCCTATCTGTGCACACACGCCAACCGCCGCAACGGCGATCTCGCCCTCACTTCCTATCATGATGGTATCAACCATACTAGCGGTGGTCGCCAGCAGATTCTGCATCGCAATAGGCACAGCAAGCACAGCCAGCATTCTGGCAAATTCTTTCCATGTCACCTTTTTATTATTTTTTACAAAGCCCGTAGCAGCACTTCCCATTTTTGTTACCTTTTCCTGTTATTATCTCTTTCATCATTTAATTTGATGCGTCCGATTATTGTACTCCCGAATAATTGTATTTGCAATGGCTTTATACCTGTAGTATGAAGTATTTTCTTATTAATTTTAACAGGCGCACCACTTTTATTCCATCTGTGATGCGCCAAGCCTTGTTATTTTCAAGTATTATATTTTTGTGTGCCATTGTTACATACTGTTGTTGGTTGACAAATCTTCAAGCTCACGCTCTACTCTCTCAAGCTCGCCGTCACTCCAGTTCTCCCCCAGTGCAAATACTGCCCTGCACACACTGAAGTTCACCTCGCCATCTGCGTTGATCTCCCCGGAGATCACTCTGTGGGATATCTTCTGAAGTGTGGAAAGTATGTCTATCCGCACGTCCGATATGACAGAAGGCTCTGCCACATTGCCATCTCTATTGCCTTCCTCGTGCTCTGTCCGTTCTTCTCTGTACACGCTCTCCCAGTCATAATCTGCAGTCCTGCCACATGGTGCACCGCATACACTGCAGTCAGGGACAATTGTATGCTTATCAGCATGCACCCTTGCAATCATCGCCTTCATGTCTGCATCAGAGATGCCAAGAGCAATATCAGACATGTGCAAACCTTCTATTATTATGTTATTTGTATCATCAGTCACATGCATCATCCCATCAGTGGCTCTCACCAGCCCTATCAGAGCACCGACCAGACGACTGCCTGTCTCAGTTGTAATTCTTATTTTATCTTCCATTGTCTTTACCTTTCATGGTGCTGTGAAGAGAATGTCAGTCAAGAATTCTTCCATCTATTGATATTGTTGCAACCTGCCATGGGATAAACTTGCCGCTGTCCTGAAGTGCCTTCTTCGCAGCCATCTCCAGTCCTCCACAACAAGGAACCTCCATACGGACTATTGTAACACTTTGTATGTCATTTCGCCTGATAATCTCTGTAAGTTTCTCTGAATAATCGACACTGTCAAGTTTCGGACAGCCGATCAGAGTCACATGTCCCTTTATGAATTTCTCGTGGAACGATGCATAGGCATAGGCTGTACAGTCCGCCGCTATAAGCAACTTTGCACCATCAAAGTATGGCGCATTTACCGGGGCAAGTTTGATCTGCACCGGCCACTGTGTGAGCTGGCTCGGGCGCTCATAATTATATATGTCACCCGCCTGCTGATTGACTGTTTTATCAGTTGTATTCTGTACGCATTCTACTGCTGCCTGTTCATATGAGCTTGCCTGTACTGCTTCACCTGAAGCTGCTGCCGGTCTCCTGAATATGCTTCTCGCCATGGAACCAGGGCAACCGGAGTGTGCCGGACTTTTTTCATGCATCACTCCTGAGCCAACCATATTTCTGGATTTTTCTGCATCGAGTCTTGCCTGTTTGTTTGCCATGACTGCCGCCTCATCATACGCAGCCGCCTCTCTCTCCACAAATGTTATGGCTCCTGTAGGACACGACGGCAGGCAGTCGCCAAGTCCATCACAATAATCGTCTCTGAGCAGCTTTGCTTTGCCGTTTACCATGCCTATAGCACCCTCATGGCACGCATTTGCACAGGCTCCACATCCATTACACTTGTCCTCGTCTATCTGTATAACTCTTCTTATCATATATATTTCCTCCAATCTTTTTCCTGCTTTTAACGTCATTATATTCAGTCAGAGCATTTGTGTATGTTGAATTTTCAACATAAAAATGTTATACTTTCTAGGGACAATCCTTGTGACAAAAGTAGCGTCCCCACTAAGAGGTAATATGAACAAATACATGAACACATTATTGAAATCCAGTCTTTTTTCTGGTATTATCGCCGACGACGTTGACTCCATACTGGACTGTCTGGGTGCAATCATCAAAAAATACCAAAAAAATGAGTGTATTCTCATGGCTGGCAACACAACAGAATATATAGGATTGCTGCTTACAGGCAAAGCGATAGTCATCCAGGAGGATTACTGGGGGGGTCAAAGCGTCATGTCTGCCATCCTGCCCGGACACACGTTTGCGGAATCATATGCCTGTACCCCTGGCTCCGTACTCGACGTCAGCGTATATGCTGAAGCTGCAAGTTCTGTATTGTTTCTGAATGTTCAAAAAATGCTCACCACCTGCCCGGTAACATGTGGCAGACATAATCAGATGATAAGAAATCTCCTGCGTGATCTCGCCGGCAAGAACCTGAGGCTCGGCGAAAAATCAAAGCACATGAGTCAGAAAACAACCAGGGATAAGTTGCTCTCCTACCTGTCATCGGAGATGCACAGACATGGCAGCAACGAATTTGACATACCATTTTCCAGACAGCAGCTCGCTGACTTTCTGTCCGTGGATCGCAGTGGACTGTCTACTGAACTTGGCAGGATGAAGACTGATGGGCTGATCGACTTCCACAAATCTCATTTTGTTCTCAAGTCTCCTGCCCAGGGGTGGACTGATGTGTGATGTTGATGTATCATGTAATTAACTGTTCAGGGAAATTCATTACAGATGGGGGATTTTCCCTGATTCAGGATTTATCAATATAATATGATCAGGAGGGATTTCAATGAAACCAATGAAAACTATCAAAGACGGATGGAACAAATTCACTGTTGTCGTAAAGGATAAAGACTACTCAACAAGAGAGGCCGTGCTTTTCGCTATCTGCACATTCCTCACAGGGCTTGTGCTCGGAATGCTCTGCTCTCCTAGAAAGAGCCAGACATTTGGCTCATACAACGGCAACTGCAGCGATGGCGGCTGTAACTGCGACTGCGATTATGATGAGGACGATTTTGAGTAGGCTGCGAACTGATAACTAATATCCCAAAGCAAAAGACAGGTGTCGATTATCTGACACCTGTCTTCTGTGTTTCACAGGATACATTTCACTTATATCTTCCAGCTAACTGCCAGTTCTCTCGAATCCACAAATCTTCTGTAGATTCCGTCCTGCTTCATGAGTTCTTCGTGGGTTCCCTTCTGGGCTATTCTTCCCTGATCCACCACTACTATCTGATCCGCATGTCTTACGGTCTTGAGTCTGTGGGCGATCATGATGATCGTCTTCTCCTTTGTCAAAGCGTCCACTGCAAGAGTAAGCTCCTTCTCGTTCTCAGGATCGACATTTGCAGTCGCCTCGTCAAGGATGATGATAGGTGAATCCTTCATGATGGCGCGGGCTATGGATATTCTCTGTTTCTCACCGCCTGAGAGGGTTGCACCGCCCTCACCGATCACAGTGTTGTAACCGTCAGGAAGCTTGCTGATGAAGTCATGGCAGCACGCCTTCTTTGCAGCCTCCACAACCTCTTCATGGGTTGCCTCCGGCCTTCCGAACTTGATGTTGTTCTCTATGGTATCAGCAAAGAGATATACATTCTGGAATACAAATGAGAAGTTGTTCATGAGACTGTTCATGCTGTAATCCTTAACATTTGTTCCGCCCAGGGTTATCTCACCCGAATCCACATCCCAGAATCTGGCGATCAGATTGCACAGGGTTGTCTTTCCACCGCCAGATGGTCCGACGATCGCCGTCGTTGTCTTCTCCGGTATGGTGAGTGAGATTCCGTCTATTATCTTTCTCTTGTCGTAAGAGAACTCTATATTCTTAACCTCTATATCGTGATTTTCTGGATTGAGTTCCTTTCCATCTATATCCATTGTGTCAAGTCCGAGCACTACATTTGCCTTGTCTACGCACACACTGACCACATGTATCAGTGATGAAAATGTTCCCATGGTCTCAAGGCCCCCGTAGAGCATGAATGCCGCGATCGACATACCCACAGCATACAGAACGCTCATGCTGCCATTTATATAGAAATAAGCCGAAAGACCTATTATTGCAGCTCCGGTGAGTTTTGTCACAACGCTCTGAAGGAAATGATATGGAACATAGGCAAGCTCCATTTTTACATTTGCCCTGACGCAGGCTTCATTTGCCGCATTGAGTCTCTTCGTCTGCTTGCCGATGAGGTTGTAGGACTTGACCTCCGATATGCCCTGTATGTACTCCATGATCTGGTTTATGAGCTCAGTGTCACAGTCAATCTTCGCCGAAGATGCCTGCTTGCCGGCATTCTGCATCACCGTGTTTATCACAAGGAATATGGCAACTCCTGCAAATGATACCAGCGCGATCCTCCAGTCGCAGAGCAGGATCATGAGTATGATCATGGATGTCTCGAGAAGTCCCTGAGTCGTAAGCATGACTACTCTCGTAGCCACATCTCCCAGATTCTCCATGGTATTTGCCGTGACTGATGCGATCTCGCCTATTCCTAATTTGGTTTGGGTATAACAGAATTCACCGCCAAATTCAACTACGGATTGCAGTTCTTACAAGGTTCATATCCCTCAGATATAAGCTCGTCCCTTGTGGTCGTTCTCTCAGATTTATTCACTTCCTTCATCTGTTTCACACTCCTGCATGATGGCTTATGAAACTTACCGGTGTTGGTGTTGACTATGTATGTATCCTCATCCGCAGACTCCTTCTGGATCTCCGATGTATCACTGCCAATATCTGACTCCGTATCCTGAGTTTCTCCGATCATTCCAGCTTCTGCTGTCTGGTCATCATCTCCTTTTTCCTCTGATACTTTAGTGCTGGCATTCTCTCCCGGCACCACATAATCCGGATCCGCTTCGCTGTCCCCTGTAGCATAGTCGATTATCACGCCTGGCTGTACATTGTACACATACACATTGAAACTTACTCCTGCGCCTTTATCCTCCACGGACTCCGCCTCCATCTGCACTCCGGACGCAACCAGATTGTCTCCATCGTATACAGGTGTAACCCTGTAAAGCACATGATTTCCAGTACTTTCCACATAATCAGCTACCTCATTTTCAAATGGCAGCATGCCAGTGACATTCAGATATCTGGTTCCAGTTATCAGATTCTTTTCATTTGCATTCTCCCCGGCAAGCTGATATCCGATCAGATGGCAGCGATTATACAGATAATTGCCGTCTATACGATCATTGTATTTAACTGTATGCCACCCTGAAGGCTTTATCATACCTATCTCGCCGCGCTCCTCCGTTGGCATAATCTCCTTACAGATATTGGCATAGGCAACTCCACATCTTCCAAGAAAGTCCAGGTCGCTGTAATTCTCAAATGCCTCCGTCACCATCTCATCCTCACTGAAATAAGGCACATTGCCATTTATCTCACAATATGCCTCTCCCGAATATATGGGAATATCAGCAATCTCCATGCTCGAAGCCTGCTGATCTGCAATATTCTCAGATGCTGCCGCACTGCTTTCAGGTGACGTGTTGCCGGTGTTATCTTTTTTCTCCGCAGCTGTGGTATTCTCTGATTCTGAGGTATCTTCTACAGTCTCCTTCTCATATCCCTTTACCGCGGACCTGCTGCCATCCGCAATTTCTGACATACTGCACCCGGACATCAGCAATGCAAATATTGCTACATACAGTACACTGTAAAATTTTCTTTTCACGTCACATTCTCCTCTCTGAAAATGTTATCCCTGCCTATATACATCCTATTAAAATTTAGCTATCTTTTTCCAAAATGTATAATAACATTCTACATTTTGTCATCCGTTTTGTGAATACATCCCCGCATAAAACCTCAATTCAAAACAAAGAGTTTTCACTAGCTGCTTTAACAAATCATTGCAACAAAAAAGAGGATATATACCACATGTGATACATATCCTCCTTACAATTTATGCTCCCTTGTGTAAGCTTTTCCCTACACCATTCCATTTGCGACCTTATACTTGTAGAGCATCTCCGCATGATTCTGCTCCTCGATCTGTATATCCGCCAGAAGCTTTCTCACCGCACTCTCGCCAAATGCAAATATCTCTCCATTGTACTCGCCTGACACAAGCTTCTCTGTTCCAATACAGTCTGTTGCAAGGAACTCATCATTCTTCTTATCCTCGGAATCGTCCATCATCTTGTATGTCTGCTTTGGCTCATAATCTTTTCCATCGCTGTCATTGCAGTCACACTGTGGAACCTGTCCGTCAAGCACCTGGGTAAGTGAATCATAGTGCTTCTGCTCTTCCTTCTGTATAGTCTGGAACAGATTCTTAAGCTCAGGATCCTTCGCCTGCTCCGCATATCTTCCATATTTCTCCACACAGGACTTCTCCTGTGTCTGAAGATCCTGGATAACTGTTTTCTCTTTTTCCTTTAATATCATAGCAATACTCCTTTCGATTAAAATTCATCCCATCGCATAGATATTATTGTCCAAAATAGTACAGCTCTATTCCTACATCTCTATTTTTTTATATTTTTCTGCCTTCTGGTCATTTATATATATGTATGGCAATGAAAAATCTCAGGACCGTGTCATACAATAAAAGGCGAATGCCCTGCAATTGTCATACAGCCATCCGCCATTATATCACATATATTTATTTTATTTCTGTAGTCTCACAAACTCTCTACAATAAGCCACATACATTACAATCAACACAAGTCCAACAGCCACTATTGGCATCACGCCTGTGTCAAATGCAAACATACTCATAAACGTAAGTATCCACATGACAAATCCTGCCTTAATTCCAGTCATAAATCCCTTCTTGGAGGATTTGGCTATCATGATAAGCTCAGCCTCGTCCGATGTGTTCTCCCAGTCACGGCGAAAATGCATATCGAATATATTTCCGCTTTTCTCCGGGTTAAGCTTCTTCTCTTCATCGATGACAAGCTTTTCAACCACACAATACAGTGCCATAGATATCAGAAATATGAGCTCGGACAGCACTGTCAGGAATGTGCCACGCCCATCACTGTACGTCCTGTCCACAGCGTATATACACACCGGAAACAACACAAGTCCAACGAACACGATGACACACGGGAGATATGAGGCAGTCGTGATCCGACTCTCTATATCCACTATCACATCCTCGTTCTCTCCGTCCCAGCCTCTGATCATCCTCTTTATCTTCCCATACATGACAAATGACACCACAAACGTCGCCAGCATGAGCACACCATATACTATAGGCAGCGTATCAGCTGTTATCCACCATATATGATCCCAGTTGATCCCATCCAATGTGTCCTTGTTCACCGCGGCAAGCCTTCCCGCCAGGAAACCTCCCAGCAGACTTGCCAGGATCATGACCGCAAATATTATATATATCTTCAGATTACTTTTCTTGTTCACTTTTTTATCAGTATCCTTCATCTCATATCCTCTTTTCATTCTATGAATTAACACGACCTTATCCATATGTCAGGAATCATTCCTTATCATCCTCGTATTGGAATATATCCTCCACACTGACGCCACATACCTTCGCGATCTTCAGTGCCAGTGTCACCGATGGGCTGTAGTCGCCCCTCTCTATCTGACTTATCGTCTGCCTCGAGGTCTGCACCAGTGCACCCATCTCCTGCTGGTTTACCCCCAGCTTAGCCCTGTATTCCTTCAGCTTGTTGTACAGCGGCATCTATATCACCTCCAGCTTGTTAATCTGTATTGTCATCATAATCAGGTCCATTATCTGTTTATGCCGTCCTCTCCATCAGAGCCCAATCCTTTTATTACATTGTCCGCATCTTCAGCTTCTGCTCTGTCTGCCAGCCCATGCTCTGCATACTTATGTGTGGATGTCCCCCATATCATAGAAAAGCTTATTCCAAAGCAGAATCCAATTGATATGCCAAGGGCAAGATTGTCAAACAGCATTCCGTACACTATACCAAGTGCAACACCAATTAGAATTCCAAACGGTGCGCCAGTGGATTTATCACGCTTACACACATATATTTTATCCTTCAATAAAAATCCATCACTCTTATCATCGCCAAATACATCTATCACTTTCTGATACATATTGCCATGTGCAGCCTCCATCATATCTTCCGTCAGATTGTCCACATCAGGATGAATATAATACTTTCTAAGCTTATATATACTTAGCATATCCTTGCCACTCTCTGGTTCAGGCGTCAACGAATCCCTAGCAATCTCTTCTTTCTCAAAAATAAAGCAGCTCCACATCTGTTTCTTCCTGAAGAATCCATACACCGGAAGCCCCTTCTTCAGACTTTCCCGGAGCTCATTCTCAAGCTCATTTATATCACAGACCTCAGCCATAGCATCTCCTAGCTTGTGCTTCTTTAACATTCTTTCTGTGATCGGTGTCACGGAATATCCCTTGACCTGTGTCTTCAATTTGTCCACTGGTTGGGAGACGATCATGCCCTCAAACATAGCTTGTAGTGTTTCACAGGTAGATTTCTTATTACCTTTATCCATGCCATTTTCACTTAGATTGTCCTTTTTATTTACACCTTGCTTTTTCCTCATATCCTCATAACTCCATTTTAATTCTTACCACTAAAATCCCATTCCAAATTCAAGCTATATATATAATATATATATATTATATATGCCAAATGACAACTATAGTTGTCATTTCTTTTACAATGGAGTATAACAAATGACAAGGAAAGTTGTCAATAACTTTTGACAACTTTCCTTGTCATATCAATGTTGGAACGGAGGCACCTGAAATCTGGAGAACCGCCAGACTGATGCCTGGCAGTGCAACAACTAAACAATTGAGCAAGATCATCTTTTATTAAATGATATCATACTTCTCCACATCCACGACTGCCTGTCCCTCACATAACAGCTCTATTCCATCCGCTTCAATAGGTGTATATATCGCCGTGCTCATTGTCATAGCTCCATCATTTACAAACAGCTCTATCGAATTCCTGTCCAGTATAAATCTGAGCTTTATACTATCTTGAGCCTCCTGCTGTTCATCAACCTTTCCCTTGACATCCCCGTAACATTCTGCTGATTTCACGCAGGCTCTTCTGATACACACCACATCTTTCTCAAATCCGGCAAATGTCCTGTCCATCTCTATTATATTATTTTCTCTGTCATATATAAATCGAGTATAATATCCGCTTCCCTTTGCCAGATTCACGGTAAATCTGCTGTATTTGTTTCCAGTGATTACAAATGTCACATCCAGACTTCTTCCACTTATACCTTCCAGACTACGCCGTCCACTCACTACTTCATCTGAGTACCTGACCATATTAGCATGATACTTCTCTATCTCTCTCACTGGCTTCTGTATCAAGCATCCATTTTTCAGAGATATCTCCCTCGGAATCGTCATCATTCCCTGCCACTTCTGTCCACCGGGTATCCACAGATTATGCCACGACTGCATCCACGCTATCATTATCCTTCTGCCATCCGGCAAAAGTGTAGTCTGAGGCGCGTAGAAATCTGTTCCATAATCAAGTGATAATGGCTCTCCACCGTCAAATTCCTTCTCACCTTTATCAAATTCTCCAACAAAATAGATAGAATTATTTCCATTGTGGAATTCATATCCCTCTGCTTTCATTCCCGTAGGCGATACGAGAAGTACATGATGATCGTCTAATTTGAAGAAATCAGGGCATTCCCATATGCCGCCCAGATCACCTTCATTCCGTGCAAGGATACTCTCAAATGTCCAGCTTTCCATATCAGCGCTCGAAAGTAATACCACAAGCCCCTTATTATCCTGATCCACACAGCCTGCAGCCATATAGTATCTGCCATCCTCAAGCCATGCCTTCGGATCTCTGAAATCCGCTCTGCTCAATCCCTCCGGCAGCATATCTCCGGTCACCACCGGGTTATTCTGTATTTTTTTATATGTAACGCCATCACCAACCGCTATGCTCTGGTTCTGCAATACCCCATCACCGTCGGGATTTTTCATAACACTGGTATATATCAGGACATGCTCTCCATCTCTTTTTCTCCTTTATACTTACATGGTTTATATTTTGCGTTCTTTCAAATAACACATTTAAATCAATAAAATAGAGACATTTCCACTGTACCATACATAGCATCTCTTGAAAATGTCCCTAAATAAATTTATTTCCTATTTTATAATAAACCTACACTGAAATATCTTTCAGCTCTGTCCGCCATAATTGTAGCTATAACCTTATCCCTACCATACTTCTCTGCCATCTGCATAGCTGCCCATACATTTGCACCGGATGACGTACCTACAAGAAGTCCCTGTTCTTTGGCAAGTCGTCTCGCCATCTCAATGGCATCCTTATCCGCCACTTCCACCACATCTGTTACCAGTGATGTATCCAGAACATCCGGTATAAATCCATCGCCTATTCCCTGTATCTGATGGATTCCCGGGCCATCTCCATGTAGCGCTGACACTCCCTTAGGCTCAACGGCAACAATCTTCGTATCTGGATTTTTCTCCAACAGATATTTAGCTATACCTTGGAGAGTACCCCCACTTCCAACACCAGACACATATATGTCTATCTTCTGACCAAGCTGTTCACACATCTCAACTGCTGTTGTGCGATAATGCGCATCTGGATTTGCCTGATTGACAAACTGCTGCGGCATGAAATACTTCTCTGGATCAGATTCTGCTATCTCATTTGCCTTATCAACAGCACCACCGATGCTTAGAACCGGATCCGTAAGTACCAGCTCAGCACCAAATGCCCTGATAACCTTCTTTCGCTCCTCACTCATATTCTCTGGCATCACAATTATCACTTTATAACCTTTCTGAACACCACAGAGTGCAAGCCCTATTCCGGTATTACCGCTCGTAGGCTCTATAATAGTCATTCCCGGCTTGAGTTTTCCCTCACTCTCTGCAACCTCCAGCATGTTTTTTGCGATCCTGTCTTTAATACTTCCACCAGGATTAAGGAATTCCGCCTTGGCAAATATATTGTATCCTGTCGACTTTTTCAGACACATAAGCGGAGTATTCCCTATCAGATCAAGCACATCATTGTAATACATATTAATCCCTTCTTCTCTTTACTTTATATTATAATATTTTACATATTTTTCCACCAAAGTCACTATAAAATATATTGAACTGCCTTTATATTAATGTGGTTTATTCTCCTTTTTCATAGTTTTTTCATAGTTTGCCATTTCCCTTCCCACTAATATAAATAAAGCCTTGAAACACTGAGTTTTCAAGGCTTTTTAGCAGGGGATGAGAGAATCGAACTCCCACCAAAGGTTTTGGAGACCCCTATCATACCATTTGACCAATCCCCTATATACAGAAAAAATTTAACACCTGTTGCAGCGTTAAATTTTCTCGGTACTTTTATTTTGTACCTTCAGAATTTCACACAGAAAGCTAGTAACCTAACCCCATCTAACAACCAAAGACTGTTTCAAAGTAAACTTTATTCTTTACTGTGTATGCCTTAGATTCTGCACCTTGCAGATATCATGCACACTTGCGTATCTCCAAAGCTTATCTCTTAGAAACCTCTAAGGATAAGTCCTCGACCTATTAGTACTTCTCAGCTGAGTGCGTTACCGCACTTACACCTGAAGCCTATCAACCTTGTAGTCTTCAAGGGGTCTTACTCCGAAGATGGGATATCTTATCTTGAGGGGGGCTTCACGCTTAGATGCCTTCAGCGTTTATCCCTGCCAAACTTGGCTACTCTGCCATGCCTTTGGTAAAACAACAGATACACCAGAGGTTTGTCCATCCCGGTCCTCTCGTACTAAGGACAGCTCCTCTCAAATATCCTACGCCCACGCCGGATAGGGACCGAACTGTCTCACGACGTTCTGAACCCAGCTCGCGTACCGCTTTAATGGGCGAACAGCCCAACCCTTGGAACCTGCTACAGCTCCAGGATGCGATGAGCCGACATCGAGGTGCCAAACCACTCCGTCGATGTGAACTCTTGGGAGTGATAAGCCTGTTATCCCCAGGGTAGCTTTTATCCGTTGAGCGATGGCAATCCCACTTTATACCACCGGATCACTAAGTCCTACTTTCGTATCTGCTCCACCCGTCGGTGTCGCAGTCAAGCTCCCTTCTGCCTTTGCACTCTTCGAACGGTTTCCAACCGTTCTGAGGGAACCTTTGAGCGCCTCCGATACTCTTTCGGAGGCGACCGCCCCAGTCAAACTCCCCGTCAGACATTGTCCCCCAGCCGGGTTACGGCTGCAGGTTAGAAACCCAGTACTGTAAGGGTGGTATCCCAAGGTTGGCTCCATGGCAACTGGCGTCACCATTTCCTAGCCTCCCACCTATCCTGTACAGACAGTACCGAATCCCAGTATCAAACTGGAGTAAAGCTCCATGGGGTCTTTCCGTCCTGGCGCAGGTAACCAGCATCTTCACTGGTATTTCAATTTCACCGGGTGTGTTGTTGAGACAGTGCCCAAATCATTACGCCTTTCGTGCGGGTCGGAACTTACCCGACAAGGAATTTCGCTACCTTAGGACCGTTATAGTTACGGCCGCCGTTTACTGGGGCTTAAATTCAAAGCTTCGATTGCTCTAACCTCTCCTCTTAACCTTCCAGCACCGGGCAGGCGTCAGCCCATATACCTCACCTTTCGGTTTTGCATAGACCTGTGTTTTTGCTAAACAGTTGCTTGGGCCATTTCTCTGCGGCCACATCTCTGTGGCACTCCTTCTCCCGAAGTTACGGAGTCATTTTGCCGAGTTCCTTAACAACACTTCTCCCGCCGGCCTTAGGATTCTCTCCTCATCCACCTGTGTCGGTTTACGGTACGGGTACTTATGAAACAATAGCGGCTTTTCTTGGCAGCTGGCTCACACGCTTCTCTACTAATGTTCGATCCACATAACGCTTTACATTTTTCATGCGGTTTTGCCTGCATGACTGCTATACGCTTGTACCGGCTTTTCCATTTCCGGCTCGTGCTCTCCTTCTGCGTCCCCACAGTTCTGTCCATAAGCAGTACAGGAATTTCAACCTGTTATCCATCGACTACGGCTCTCGCCCTCGCCTTAGGCCCCGACTTACCCAGGGAAGATCAGCTTTACCCTGGAAACCTTAGATATTCGGCCTTTAAGATTCTCACTTAAATCTCGCTACTCATTCCGGCATTCTCTCTTCTTAACTCTCCACTGCTCCTTACAGTACAGCTTCGTCGACTTAAGAATGCTCCTCTACCATCCTTTCGGATCCACAGCTTCGGTGTCGTGTTTTAGCCCCGGACATTTTCGGCGCAGGACCTCTCGACTAGTGAGCTATTACGCACTCTTTGAATGTATGGCTGCTTCTGAGCCAACATCCTAGTTGTCTTCGAAATCCCACATCCTTTACCACTTAACACGCACTTTGGGACCTTAGCTGGTGGTCTGGGCTCTTTCCCTTTTGACTACCCAACTTATCTCGTGCAGTCTGACTCCCGTACATCATCTACGCGGCATTCGGAGTTTGATAATCTTCGGTAAGCTTTGACGCCCCCTAGGATATTCAGTGCTCTACCTCCGCAAGACTAATACGAGGCTAGCCCTAAAGCTATTTCGAGGAGAACCAGCTATCTCCGGGTTCGATTGGAATTTCTCCCCTACCCACACCTCATCGCCACCCTTTTCAACGGATGTGCGTTCGGTCCTCCATCGCCTTTTACGGCGACTTCAACCTGGACATGGGTAGATCACCCGGTTTCGGGTCTTCTTGTACTGACTTATGCGTGCTGTTAACACTTGCTTTCACTTCGGCTCCGCACCTTAAGTGCTTAACCTTGCCGGTACAAGAAACTCGCCGGACCGTTCTACAAAAAGTACGCGGTCCTACCTTAACGTAGTTCCACAGCTTGTAAACACAGGGTTTCAGGTTCTCTTTCACTCCCCTCCCGGGGTCCTTTTCACCTTTCCTTCACAGTACTATGCGCTATCGGTCACTGAGTAGTATTTAGCCTTGGAGGGTGGTCCCTCCGCCTTCCCACAAGGTTTCTCGTGTCTCGTGGTACTCCGGATCCTGCTAGGCGTGTTTTCAATTTCGCATACGAGGCTTTCACTCTCTTTGGCGGGACTTCCCAGACCCTTCTGCTATCGTTAACACTGCCATGTTGCAGTCCATACCCCGGAGTGCACGCACTCCGGTTTGGGCTCTTCCGCTTTCGCTCGCCGCTACTAACAGAATCGATGTTTCTTTCTCTTCCTCTCCCTACTTAGATGTTTCAGTTCAGGAGGTTCCCGACCTATACCTATGTATTCAGTATAGGACGACTGAGGTTTGCTCAGCCAGGTTTCCCCATTCAGAAATCTGCGGTTCATTGAATATTTGCTTCTTGCCGCAGCTTATCGCAGCTTATCACGTCTTTCATCGGCTCTCAGTGCCAAGGCATCCACCCTGCGCTCTTTCTAACTTAACCTTACAACACACGTAGCTTGATGTGTTGTGGTCTCTTT
>NZ_CYXU01000003.1 GCF_001404675.1 Coprococcus eutactus | reverse complement strand
TCTGAACACGGCAGAGTCGTACACCAGCCGAACAGGCTCGTAAGAGACTGTGAGGTGGCATGGTTCTGAACACGGCAGAGTCGTACACCAGCCGAACAGGCTCGTAAGAGACTGTGAGGTGGCATGGCTCTGTGGTTTTACATATTATGAAAAGAGGATAGATTATGTTAGAGCAGAACAACGGAAAAAAGCCTAAGAAGTACGCTGGTATTCTGGCTCACCCGACATCATTCCCAAGTCCTTATGGAATCGGAGATCTGGGTCCGGGCGCTTATCAGTTTATCGACTTTCTTGCAGCTTCAGGATTAAATCTGTGGCAGGTGCTTCCACTTGGTCATACTGGCTTTGGCGATTCACCTTATCAGCCATTTTCAGCATTTGCAGGACAACCACTTATCATCGATATCGACTACCTCAGAAAGAAGAAGTTACTTCTGGACGAGGACTTCTCAGCTATGCCTGACTGGGATCCTGAGAAGATCGACTATGGAACACTTATAGAATTCAAGACTGGCCTTCTGAAGAAAGCGTACGAGAGATTTATCGACGCTGACTATGCAGATGATATGTCAGGAGACGAGGATCTCATGGCAAAGTTCGATGCATTTGTCAAGAATACATCATGGCTTGCTGACTACTCTCTGTTCATGGCAGGCAAGGATGCGCACGAGGGAATGCCTTGGTACATGTGGGATGATTCACTGAAGAAGCCGACCGCAAGGCAGAAGACCGCATGGAAGAAGAAGCTTGCAGACGGCATCGGCTACTACAACTTCCTCCAGTTCCTTTTTACAGAGCAGTGGCAGGCCCTCAAGACATATGCAAATGATCTCGGAATCAGTATAGTAGGTGACACACCTATATTCCTCGCATGGGACAGCGCAGACGTATGGTCCAATCAGGAACTGTTTCTGCTGGATTCAAAGGGATACCCTATCGAGGTTGCAGGTGTTCCACCAGATTATTTCTCAGCTACCGGTCAGCTCTGGGGCAACCCTCTGTACAACTGGAAAAAGCATACCGAGACAGGCTATGCATGGTGGATAGAGAGAATCAAATATCAGCTCACAGTAACAGATTTCCTCAGGATAGATCACTTCAGAGGATTTGACCGTTACTGGGCAGTGCCTTACGGTGAGGAGACCGCCATCAACGGCGAGTGGAAGCCAGCTCCAGGGCTGAACTTCTTCACACAGCTCGAAGCTAATCTCGGCTACCATCTTCCTATCATCGCCGAGGATCTCGGCGAGATAGATGATTCAGTCATAGAACTCAGAGACAAATTCGGACTTCCTGGAATGAAGATCCTTCAGTTTGCATTTGAAAATCCAAACGAGAACGACTTCCTTCCACATAACTATACACCTAATTGTGTATGCTATACAGGAACACACGACAACGACACCACCCTTGGATGGTATACGCAGGCTTATGAGGCTTCAAAGGATAAGCTCAGAAGATACTACAGCACTGATGCAAGTGATATCTGTTGGGTTATGATAAGAGCATGCTTCTCTTCTGTTGCCAACATGGCCATCGTTCCTATGCAGGACGTGCTAAAGCTCGACTCATGGGCACGTATGAACACGCCAGGCGTTGGAGAGGGCAACTGGGCATGGAGATTCAAAGCCTCAGACCTGGGCAAGCAGTTGTCAGACAGGCTTCTTGAGACATCAAAGCTCTATGGAAGATATACTCCAATACCGGAGAAGAAGGATTCTGAGGAGAAGTAATCATACGACGAGTCAAATCAATGCTGGAACATTTAAAATAGCATAAGGAGAATTATAATATTGAGAACAATATTTGCATATTTATTTGCCTTTCTGGGCATCATCCTGTGTACTCCGTATCACCTGTATCTGTACCTTCTGGCTAAGAAGGATCAGGAAAAGGCGTACCGCCATGCCCAGAAGCTGGTCAAAGGCTTCTTTGGAATAGTCATGTTCATATGCGGTGCCAAGTGCACTGTCATAGGTCTGGAACGGGTGCCCAAAGATCAGCCTATTCTGTTTGTCGGCAACCACAGAAGCTTCTTCGATATACTGTGCTGTCACAACGCACTGGACAGGCCTCTGGGATTTATGTCCAAGGACGGAATCCTGAAGGTTCCTATCCTTCCATGGTATATGAAGGACATAGGATGTACATTCCTTGACAGGTCCGACCTGAAGAAGGGACTGGAGACTATCATGCAGTCGGCTGATATCGTAAAATCCGGACATTCCATGATGGTATTTCCTGAAGGACACAGAAATGACGGCGAAGAACTTCTTCCTTTCAAGGACGGAGCATACAAGATCGCACAGAAGGCCGGATGTCCTATCGTACCTGTATCCATATGCGGAACAGACAATATCATGGAGGCCAACAAGCACAACTTTATCAGAAGTCACAAGGTGGTCATCGAATTTCTTGACCCTATCGACATAAATGGCTTGAAGCCAAAGGAGCGCAAGGAGGTTCTTGAAACCATTCCGGCACTCATTCAGAAATCAAGGGTTAAGAATCTTCCCCTTGCAACAAAAAAGTGATCAGACTATAATAATCTGATCACGACAAGACAAAACACCAATAACTAAATATAATCAGGAGGAACTAAACATGGCATGGTGGGTATGGTTGATAATAGTTGCAGTTATACTTATCGGAGGTCTTATTGCATTATACATAGTGGGCAATAAGCTTCAGAAAAAGCAGTCTGCACAGAAGGAAATGATGAAGGAACAGGCACAGCCTGTGACGATGCTTGTCATCGACAAGAAGATGCTCCCTATGAAGGATGCCGGATTGCCTAAGATGGTAATGGAACAGACACCAAAGCGTTACCAGAAGGCCAAGATGCCTATAGTAAAGGCCAAGATCGGACCTCAGATCATGAATCTTATCTGTGATGACGGTATATATGATCAGATGCCTGTCCGCGGAGAGGTAAAGGCTATGGTCAGCGGTATCTATATCATGAGCGTCAAGAATGTTCGTGGTAAGATCGAGGAGAAGAAGGGCAAGAAGACCTTTGGTGAGAAGCTTCGTGCAAAGCAGAGAAAGTATCAGGATATGTACGATAAGGATGTAGCCGAGTCAAAGCTCAGCAAGGAGCAGAAGGCCGCAGCCAAGGCTAAGGCCAAGGAAGAAAAAGAGAGAGCTAAAAAGATCCAGAAGATGTAACAGCTTGAAAGGAGATTCCCAATATGAAGAAATGTCATATTAACCTCCGCGAACTTGGAATAGCTTTACTCGCACCGATATGCATAACTTTTGTCCATGGGCTTATTCCATCATCTCTGGTATCATGTGTTATAATAATTATTCTCTGCGGATGTATACACCATGTATATCCTTGGGTATTCACCACAGGAGATAACCGTAACAATAAAAACAGAACAGGAACGAGATCACTCTCATTCCTGTTCTGTTTTTGTATTTTTATACTTATTGTCATAACAGGCCTCAGTCTGCAGTTCTTTTCGACCGGAATACTGAACGCCATTGAGCTCCATCGTCCAGAGCTTCTCGGCAGTTACAGAGACATGGTTCGTTCATCATTCTCTCTAAACAACGGTATCTTCAGAGTTACAACAGTCATGCTGCTTGCACCGGTCTGTGAGGAGCTTGTGTTCAGAGGGATCTCTCTGAGTTCTTCCAGACGTGCATTTACATGCAGACATTCAGATGCCATCGCCATCCTACTGTCAGCGCTGCTGTTCGCCCTTTATCACGGCAATTTAGTCCAGTTCTGCTACGCCCTTCCCATGGGAATCCTTCTCGCGCTGCTCGCCACATGGACGTCTTCCCTGCTGCCATCGATCCTTCTTCACATAACGATCAACGTATCTTCTTATTTCACCGGGATGCTGCCATTTGCACTGCCACATACAGGCTGTATACTTGCAACTGGTATCACGTCAGCCGCAGGCTTCATCGCCCTATATCTGCTGTTGCGCCGAAGTGGCAAATCACACAAAGTATCTTGACATGTGATACACATACACTTTTTCATCGGGATCCTCTTCGTATCCTGACAACTTGATGATATTCTTCAACACAAAATACCTGCTGTCCCTCATGACTCTCTGATATTCAAATGTCGGGTAGTACAGCATCAGATATATATTTCTCGGTGCCCTGCGCACGGAATCTATTATATTGTCTATGACCTTCTTGAACACCTCCGGGGAAAATGGATTGAAGAAATAGAAATAATTATCTTCATCTGCAACCTCATACTCCTGCGCCGGAATGTTATAGAAGTTCATCCTGTCTTCCTGATCATAAAATCTGCTCTGATAACCCGCGGCATTTTCCAGAAGCTTCTCGTATATGTCAGCATCTGCCTCTATACCCGTGGCGCGGCAGTAATGCCTTGAGTTGCCATAGAACAATACACGCCCCAGTCCGCAGCCAAAATCAACAAGTGTATCCTCCGGCTCCATGGACACGGCATTGAACAGGGTCACAAGATCCCTGTAGTAAATCGCCTGATATATATTATTCTCCTCGGTGGGCTGCTCCGCACCTATACACAGCGTCGTATCTATAGACAAAAAATCATCAAACGCCTTCTCGTCATCCATATAGCTATCCTCACTCCACGGTTATCCTGAGTACGTTAAACGATACACATTCATTGCCATAATCCATCACATACACCACGACCAGACCAAGCCCCTTTTCCGTCTCCACGAGCTGATAGCCTTCAGTGAGTATGCTTATATTCATCATACCAACCGGAGTAGAATAAAATGCCTCTCTGGTCTCTCCCGGTCTGAATGACATGGCAGCACTGACTTCGCCCTTCTTTGTCAGGTCAAGTCCTAATTTGTCAAACTTCAGCAGATTTCTCGCCGGTTTCTCAAGATCCTCATAATACTCATCGTATTTCAGGTAAAATACCCCGTCCTTCTCATGAAGGCTTCCCCTGGTAACAAGCTCTATGGGTTCAACGTTGTTCTCTTCCCTGCTCGTCCTCTGCTCTCCAACTACTGTCACAGTAACATTCTTTACCATATAAACTTCCAATCTATGTAATTTTATAAAATTATCTCTCTTTTGCCATCTCAATAAGAGTTGTGACGAGAGTCTTTATATCGTATCCCTGAGCATTCCACAGCATTGGATACATGCTTATTCCTGTAAATCCAGGAAGTGTGTTGATCTCATTGAATACAACTCTGTTTGTTCCATTCTCAAGGAAGAAATCCACTCTGGAGAGTCCGAATCCGTCAAGTGCTTTGAATATCTTCACAGCATCTTCCCTTATCTCATTCTCTGCTTCCTTAGGGATGTCGGCGCCGATAACCGTTCTCGACTCAGCATTGTTGTACTTTGCATCGAAATCGTAGAACTCAGCAGCGGCAAGTATCTCGCCAACTCCCGAAGCCTTGGTATTGTCCTTGTAACCGAGGACTCCGCACTCAAGCTCACGTCCAACTATCGTCTCCTCAACGAGGATCTTGTTGTCGTGCTTTACGGCCTCATTCAGCGCATACAGAAGGCTAGCTCTGTCAGTCGCCTTATTTACACCCTTTGATGATCCGGCCTTTGAAGGCTTTACAAATACAGGGTAATCAAGCTCAGCCTCAACTCTGTCCATAGCACTGTCTATGTCGCTGAAATCCTCTGCAAGCACAGGTACAAATCTCGCCTGTGAAACACCGATGTGATCAACGATTATCTTCGTATAGAATTTATCCATGGATGCTGCCGATGCCAGAACGCCACATCCAACATATGGAATATCTGCCATCTCGAACAATCCCTGTATAGTTCCATCCTCGCCATACATACCGTGAAGTACAGGGAATATGACGTCCACCTTCTGGCGCTCCACACCTGCATCGGAGAAAATTATAAGCTCTCTTCTGGTGTCCGGTGAGATCACTGCTGTGACCTTGCTGTCATACCAGCTTCCATCCGCTATACTCTCTATATTATCTGCCTTTAACCATCTTCCATCCTTGGTAATGCCAACCAATGTCATATTATACTTTTCAAGATCAACCCCCTTGGCAACTGTCTGTACCGATATACATGAAACCTCATGCTCTGATGATCTTCCTCCAAATATTACAACCAAATTTTCCTTAGCCATGACATGTGCTCCTTATACTTTAATCCGCGGTGCACCCGGGGCACACCACAGGTCAAAGTATAACACCTGGGAATCAACTTTTCAACGTCACTTATCCCCCAGATCTATACATAATGTCTCATACATTCCGGGCGGACAGTCCTCCCCGGAATCGCCAAAATACTCATAAGAAAATCCGGAGTTTGCATCGGCATCCACGCCCCACGCATTTGCCGCGCTCTGGGCAATGTCATTTATATCCTCCATCGCCATGACAAGATTGTGGCGCATCTGTATATAACTCAGATTCTCATTGTAGTCGTCCCCAAGCCACATGCCGATCTGCTTCATGACTGTGTTGCCCACATAGCTCTCAAGCTCATCTCTCTCATCCTCAGACTTCATATCGCCATCATAATCGACCTTAAGCCTTATGACCCTTCCACTGTCATCCAGTGAATTGTTGTACATGACCGCATCCGCCATTATCTCCCTCGACACCTTATCCTTATATTTCTTCACATAAGAAACCTGTCCAAATATCACACCGCCGACAATTCCTATGAGGACACCCAGTATGGCCGCCCTGAACATTCTCCACATAAACAATACCTCCTGATCATCTAAGTCTCTATTCACATATCCCATCTCTCGCGTATGTCGCCAGACACTGGCCTTCATAGTGTGTCTTAAGATATTCATTTGTATTGTTATCCCCGGTTTTCTCCAGTATATTCTGTTCTATCACCACAGTCACATAGCTTGTAGCAAATTCCTTTTCAAGTTCGGCTGCAGCCTCGTTCATTACCTGGGTATTCTCCGCTACTATATACTCCACATGACTCGTATCGAGGGACTTCGCATGACTCTCATTATAACTTCTGCAAGCATCGGCAAGTGAACCGGCGTCCACCTGGTACACCCCCTCCTCGGTCAGGGAATCCTCATCGTCGTCCAGTCCTGTTATGACCAGACTGTATCTCAGCCCGCCGCCGACAGGCTCCTCCGTGCTGCGCTCTATGATGACCGCATTCACATAGTCCACATCCTCCACCGGCTTGTATTCACACCCACTCAATATACACGCCGTCAATAACACCGCCGCCAGTCCGGCAGATTTTTTTACAGGCCATTTCCCGGCAAGCGATGCCGCCGGCAATATTATCGACAGGGGTACATCCACCAGAATAAGATATCCGGAGATGATCTTTATACGGTCCTGCTGTCCGGGCAGCATCCCGGCCCACAGGCATGCGGCAAATGCAAGGACTGCCCACAATGTCTTCCACAGCCATCTGTGCCGAACACCCAGTCTGTCCACAGCGCCCCATCCACCTATGACGTTTGGAACCAGTGCCATCACACCGAACACGATGACAAGGTAACACACCAGCATGAGCGGCCTGAGCTTCACTCCGCCAGGCAGTTCCATGGCTCCCACTATATATAGTATATTTTTCTCCTTAGCCATGAGCGCACCCGTACCCAGTGTACATATCACAATTATCGAACAGATAATGCCTATTATGGTACTTGTGCCTACGGCTGCACACAACATTCCTCTTCGTCTCCGAATGACGTGTATATACACCAGCATCACCGTCTCCATAGCCGAGAATCCAAGAAAAAGCAGTCCTCCCCTAGCCATGACACGACTTATGGTGAGATTCGCCCCGCCCTCGTCTCCTATCTCAGTCACAGTCTTAAGCACTGACAGATCAAGGTTACTCACAGAAGACAGAATGACCACAGCCCCCGCCGCGACAGCGAACCAGAACACGGACTCCGCAAACCTGACCATCCCCCTTGTGCCACGGCTACCCATATACAAACATGCAAGCAGCAAGGGGATTGAGATAGCAATTACCGTGTATCTTTTCAACATTAACTGCCTGGAACATTCGGCAAGGACAAACAGCAGCAAGCCCATCCTAACGGCAGTTCTCGCCCCATAAATCAATGCAATAGTCCTATTTTTGACTTTACCGCTTTCGCTGTTCCCTCTCTCATCAATCTTCATGTATACAATATATAGTGCTATCACGTAAGCAAAAGCCATGCATAGCATCAAAAAAAGTGACAAAATCAGGCAATTTCTTCCAAAATATGAGGGTATTAATGTAGCTACAAAAGTTATCATCCCCGGCAAAACAAGCAAAGCCATCTTAAAAAAGGCAGAAAACGTCACATTATATTTATCATTCATATCTATTTTCTCTTTCTGACCAACCTGCGCCGCTCGTCAGGATTGCTCCATTTAGGTCTGTTGATCATTTTCTTTATAGGCGCGCGGACAACAAAGTCCTTATATCCCTCGCCAGTGTATGCACAGGTCACGACAGGGGACATATACGGCACGCCAAAGCTGTCCAGGGATGCAAGATGAAACACGAGAACCAGCATCGCAAGGATAAATCCAAGTATTCCATAAAGTGCGCTGGTGATTATAATTACGAACTTAAGCAATCTGAAAACAGACGCAAACGCCTCATTCGGAATGGCAAATGAAGCTATAGCCGTGAGTGCCACAACTATCACAACCATGGTGCTGACTATCCCAGCCTCCACGGCTGACTGACCAACTATCAGACCGCCAACCACTCCTATCGTATTTCCAAGCTGGCTCGGCAGTCGTATCCCGGCCTCCCGGAGCAATTCAAACAAAAGCTCCATTATCAGCACTTCAACTACAACGGGGAACGATAGCTGGCTTCTCGCATCGGCTATCGCATACAGAAGCTTGTCGGGTATCAGCTCCCTGTGATAACAGGTGATCGCAATATAAAGTCCCGGCAGTCCCACCGCAATGAACGCTGCCACATACCTTATCATTCTGGCAAATGTCGCCACCGGCCATCTGTTATAATAATCGTCCGCCGTCTGAAACAGAGTGTTGATGGTGGCTGGAGCAATTATGACCTCAGGTGAATTGTCAAACACAACGACAACCCTGCCCTCCACCAGAGCCGCGGCCGCCTTGTCAGGTCTTGTGGTCGCCTGGTATATCGGAAATATCTCCTGCCATTTCTTCTCCATCAGATGTTCAGCCATACCGCTGTCAAACACCGCATCTATCTCATACTTATCGATGGTGTCCCTTATCTGCTGTACCAGCTCAGGCTCCGCTATATCTTCCATATAGAATATCCCGTACTCTGTTCTGGATCTGACGCCCATTGTCCCCTGTTCCAGCTTCAGATGTACATCCTTGATCCTTCTCCTTATCAGAGCTGTGGATGTCCTAAAGTTCTCATTGAAGCTGTCCCTCGGCCCTCTCATTCCTCCCTCGGTGGAGCTTTCCTCTATACCTCTCACAGGGAAATGTTTCGATGACACTACTATTGCCTGATCGCTCCCGGATACAAATATAGCCGTATCCCCCCTGAGAACCGCCCTGACAACGTTGTCCATGTCACTTTCCTGGGTATAATCCGCCGTCTGACCCTCGCAGGAGATTATATGCTCCCACAGATCTGCCGTGTCTTTATTCCGCCATTCCCAGGTTATTGGTTTTATTAATGTGTTCTCAATCAACTCATGATCGCACAGTCCATCTATATACACCACGTATATTGCCGGATCATCTCCCCAGGCACAGCGGTCCAGATCAAACCTTCGCTCCACGATATCGCTCCAGTTACCGAACATTGTCTCAATTTGTGTGATGTTTTCGTCTATTTTTTTACTGATTGAAGCCATCGTCCGCCGTAAACACCTCCAACATACCGTTTATCTTCTGTAATCTATCTTGTCCAACGGATGAGTTTTTATTCAGACATACACGTAAAAAGGCGGAACACGTTTTCACGCATTCCGCCTCTTATACAGGTATTTATTATTATGCATATTGTTATTTCTGTGCTATGACAACATTTGCGATCACGATCTGTTCCTGATCGTATATATGTATACGGGTTATCTCCTTGGCTTTCTCTTCATCCCTGGCTATTATCGCATTCATGAGAGCCTCATGCTCCGCTATAAGCTTGTCGTGATAGCTGAAATCCTTTACATACTCCACGCGGTATCTGTACACCTGCTCACGAAGACTCTGGGACATGCTGATCAGTCTCGGATTGTTCGTCATGTCCATTATAGTATTGTGAAATGCAACATCCGCATCTACTATCTCCGGGATTATCTTGGAGCTTACCGCTTTCTTGAAGTCGGCATAGGACTGCTTCAACCGCTCTTTTCCCTCGTCGTCTATCCTTTTGCAGGCAAGCCCTGCCGCAAGATCCTCAAGCGCCATCCTGATCTCAAGCGCATCGCTCAGATCCTTTGCCGTTATCCTGGCAACCTCTGCTCCCCTTCTCGGGATCATGACCACAAGCCCTTCAAGCTCAAGCATTCTCATGGCCTCCCTGACAGGGGTACGGCTTACGCCAAGCCTCTTCGCAAGAGTGACCTCCATAAGTCTCTCCCCCGGCTCAAACTCACCATGAACTATAGCATTCCTCAAAGTCTTAAACACTACCTCTCGAAGAGGCAGGTACTCATCCATATTCAATCTAAGATCCATCACATACCTCTTCTTATGTTATACGGGCTGACGGCATACGCAGCCTGTATCTCGTCCTTTTCACGCAGCATATCTACTACTCTTTGTGCCAGTTCTTTATCCCTGTTGTCATATATTCCGAACACTGTCGGCCCACTGCCACTCATGAGCACTCCCATGGAATCGTTCTCCGCTATGAGCTTCTTGACTGAATCTATCACAGGATTTGCAGGTATCGTAACCGTCTCGAGCACATTTGCCATTCTGTCTGTTATTCCCTTCAGATCTCCGGTCTTGAGTGCATCCGCCATGCCATCGATATCTGGATGCTCCTCCAGCAGATCCACCTTCAGGTTCTGGTATACCCATTTTGTGGACACTCCGATCGCCGGCTTCGCTATGACGATCAGGCAGTCCGGCATAGGTGGAAGTGGTGTAAGGATCTCTCCTATTCCCTCCGAGAGTGCCGTACCCTGCATGATACAGTAAGGCACATCTGCGCCGAGCTTCACTCCATGTTCCATGAGCTGTTCATCGGAAAGGTTCAGTCCAAACAGCATATTCATCGCCTTGAGGGCTGCCGCTGCATCAGCGCTTCCCCCTGCCATTCCGGCTGCAACCGGTATGTGTTTATCCACGGTTACATGAACACCCTTGTCTATTCCATATATATCCTTCATCATCCGGCACGCCTTGTATATGATGTTATCCTTCACATCCGGCAGCTCCGACGAATCCGATGTTATAACGATCTCGTCTGTGGTGACATCGCAAAATGTCAGTTCATCCCACAGATCGACCGTCTGCATGATCATTTTCACCTCATGATATCCATCCTCGCGTCTCCTGACCACGTCGAGACCGAGGTTTATCTTTCCATATGCCTTTAATGATATTTCCATTTTCTCTCCTATCCGTGACATTTCCCCTGCAGCTTTTCAGCCTGCGATCACTTTTTTCTAACAGAATATCCAAATTTGCCGAGTTTGTCGCCAAGTGCAAAATACTCTCCATGTGAATATGCGACAAGTCCCGTGCTGTTGAGGTTGAATTTGCCGGTCTTATCCATGTATTCATCACTTATCTGGACTCCGACCACCTCAGCGATAAACATGTGGTGGGATCCAAGCTCAACTACCTGCTTTACCTTGCACTCTACGTTCACCGGACTCTCCTCTATAGCCGGGCATGACACATTCACGCCGTCACATGCATGGAGGTTCATCTCCTTGAATTTATCCACGTCTCTTCCTGATTTCACACCACAATAATCAGTTGCAAATGCCAGTTTCTCGGTGACGAGATTTATGGTAAATTCTCCTGTCTCCTTGATTATGTCGTAGGAATATCTCTCCGGACGCACCGATATGGACACCATTGCAGGATCGCTGCATATGGTACCGGTCCACGCTATCGTCACTATGTTTGGCTTCTCTCCCGGTCTCTGGCAGCTCACCATAACTGCCGGAACCGGATACAACATATTTCCTGGTTTCCAATTCTGTTTTGCCATGTCTATACCTCTTTCTCTATTGACCTTCAACTCATTTTCAGCCACTTTCAGTCACTGTGGCGCAACGCACCACAGTGCTGATATCTCAAGCTGTCAATTGTTCGTATTTTGTATATTGTATACATTATACATAATAATACATGCCAGTGCATAAAATTACAACCGCATACAGCGCTCTTTATTTATCTTATTTTATTGACAGCGGATTTATTACTATAATATGAATGATCTGTCCCGGTGTTACACAAGGAAATGCAGACAAAAAAAATGATCACCTGGAAGATCATTCCAGATAATCACTTATTATTCCCTGTGCCGTTTCGCTGTCATCGGACACCATGTATACCACAAATGTATCATGCACATACAGAACCGCATCATCAAGTCTGGCGGCCTCCGACGATTTGTAATCAAGGTACATCCGCAACTGTGAGTCGCGTCTTTTCTTCATGTCCGCCAGTATGCCCTGGGCATCGACCGTTGACGACGCCTGAAATACTGCGAGCTCCTCGGCGGTGGCTCCCGTTGACATGTACACTGCACTGTCCTGCACCTGAACGCTGTCTATACCATAATATCTGAGCGCCGTCTCAGAGGAGACCTCCTCCACGGAATCCTCAAACTTCACGTTCTGCATGAGCATATCAGCCAGAGAGTGCACATCCGGCATATCTGCCTCGTCGTCTCCATTTCCTGCGCATCCCGCAAGCGAACAGATCACCAGACAGCATGCAAACAAATATATTATTCTTTTTATCATATGCCTCCGTCTCCACTATCTTCTGACATACACGTTCTTTCTGATGTAGTCCATCATCTTGAGACAATATTTCTTATTACAATGTTTTCCATCTATTCCCGCATCCTCCGGCAGAACACCATCCACAGACACGCTGTGAGCCACATCGAGATAGATCACCTGATCGTAGCTGCCACACATCTCCTGCATTAGAGAATTGAGCTTGTCCACACCCGGGTTGTTATACACCTGGTCTTTTGATGAAAGCTCCGCCGATACAGGAAGTACTGACATCACATATACATTTGCCGCAGGCTGTAACTGGGAGATCTGATCCAGTAAAGTCTTGTAGGCCGACATGTACCGCTCGTTATACCACGAAAGCTCCTCAAGCCCAAATGAAATGTATATATTCTCATAGCTCTTCATGCCAAGCATCTCGACAACCGTACACTGTTCTCCTGAATCGCAGGTGAACATCTTGGTATTAGCGACCTTCTCTATGTCCAGATTCTTCGCCACACACATATCCCAGTTATCTACACCGCTGTACAGCCCCAGCGCCTCGGCTCTGGAATCACCTATGAGCAGAGATGTCGAGAAATACTGGTCATCCGTGGCATTCGCCGGCATGTATATATTGCTGTCATATTTGTCCGCTCCCTTGCCGCTCACATCAGGGTTGGTGTAATTGACAAATTGTACATACTGACCATTTCGCTGATCCGGAATGGCCGCATCCTCCGCAGTTGCCAGATACTGCTGTGCAGCCCCCTCCGTGTCACTGTATGACATATCCTGACTGCTGCTCTCACTTATATCTGCCGATGTTCCGCTCTCAGGCTGGAACTCCTCCTGGCCGTTCACATTCTTTTTCAGGTTGCCCTGTCCAAGCGCAAATATCATTATGACTGCGACAACCACTCCTATTCCGCTCTCGACGAGTTTCATTCTGCGGTGATGCCGCTGTCTGTATATCTTTTTTCTATAATCAGTGTTATTATTCTTAGTCACCTTCGACCTCCGAATTAACTAACTTTCATGTCTTTCGCAAAATATCCTATGATAGTATAGCAATTAATGATAAAATAATCAAGAACGCCGCGTTTTGTGAACCTCATTGTTGCCATACAATTTTTTCCGTGTTACTATTTCACATAGGAAAGTTCAATGTTTTTGTGGATTTCAGCATACAACTTAAACACAACATATTTATAGAAGAGGAGAACACGATGAACACTACAGCACGTACAATAGACTACAAGGGCGAGACTTGTATTGAACTTATATCAGGCGATTACCGTGCACTGATCGCACCATTTAACGGAAGCAACATTATGAAGATGGAGAACACAGCTCTGGATATTGATATATTCAGGAACGATCCTTCCCTGACTCCTGCACAGCTCAAAGCAGCAGCAGAGATCTACGGAATGCCTACCCTGTATCTCCCTAACAGACTGTCACACGGCAACTTAAGAACCTCCGATGCCATGTATCAATTTCCATGCAATGATCCTCTCGGCAACCATCTCCACGGTTTCCTTCATCTCAGAAACCACAGCATAGAGAGCGTGTCAGTGGATGGAGACAAGGCCATCGGCAAGACTTCATATGTATATGATGAGAAGGATGAGTTTTTCGCTACATACCCTGTGAGCTTCAGAGCAGACTTCACATTCACTCTTGCTCCGGACGGTATGCACTACGAGTTCACACTCACCAACCTCTCCGACAAGCAGATGCCGTACGGCGTATGTAACCACGTTGCATTCAAGGGGCCTTTCACAAGCACAGGAAAGGGCGAGGATGTACGTCTCTGTGTACCTGTTGGAGACAAATGGGAGCTTGATGAGCACGCTATCCCTACAGAGAAGAACCTTCCTATAACAGATTACGATCTCCAGTACAAGAACGGAACCATGGTACCTGTTCTGAAGGACATCGACAACGATCTCTACACAGCGGAGATGAACGAGCTGGACGGCAAGCCTTTCTACGGAGTATACGCAACTGATGTTGCCACAGGCAAGAAGGTCTGCTATGAGGTTGACGACACAATGAAGTTCTGGATCATGTGGAACGATCACGGCGACAAGGGTTACTTCTGTCCTGAGCCAATGAGCTGGAATATTGACGCTCCAAATCTCTCAGGAGCACCGGAGATCACAGGCTACACAGAGCTTGCTCCAGGCGAGTCCAAGACAGTAAAAGAAAGAATATTCACAATGGCATAAAACATGACATTTTCTATGGAACGGTCTCCCGGCGGAGGCCGTTCTTTCATATTATTAATTTTTCCCCTGTCTCGTTGTTTTTCTCCCCCCGGTATAATAAAATTATTATAATACCATATGCAAGGAGGGATTCTATGAAAAAAATACTTAGATTTTTACTGGTTTTCGCGGCAATGTTCTGTATGACATGCTTCACAGCATTTGCAGAAGATACCGACGATCCAGACACATACTATCTGGAGTTGGATGCAGCAGGAGGACAATTATCAGGGGAGACTTCCACTGTGATAAGCAGCCCATCAGCAGAATTTACGACTGTTGACCTGTCAAAGTACAAGCCGGAGAAAGACGGCTTTACATTCACAGGATGGTACAATGACAAGACAAAGGTCACCAGCATTGACACATCATACTTCCAGTCTACAAACCGTATAAAGCTGACAGCGATGTACACCAAGGACAGCTTCTCCGGTTCAGGGCTCACCTTCACACTGAATGCAAATGGAGGCAAGCTCGGAGATGCGGACAGCGGAACATATGACTTTGATGTAGCAGGATCAGGATATGGCGTGGCACTGAACGACTACCCACCAACCCGTGAGGGCTATGAGTTCAAGGGCTGGAACACGAAGTCCGACGGATCAGGCAAGACCGTGAACATCATATACACCTCTTCCTTTGAGAAGGCGGCAGATAACGGATATGAGTATTCCGATACTGATGACTCATCGGCTAAAAGAAACCTAGTATTTTATGCGATGTGGAAATCAGACTCTGCTCCTACAGGCACCATCAGCATGGGCGATAAGAGCTGGAACGGTCTCCAGGATGTATCATCATTTGAGCAGTATTACAACAAGACCCAGAAGGTTACCATCACCTGTGACAACAACTCCGACCCTTCCATCACAGTCGGCTACCTGATAAGCGACTCAGCTCTGTCATCGGACGATCTGGGTGCAGCAACATTTACCGAGTATAAGAAAGCATTTTCCATAAAGGACGAGGGCAAATATGTTGTATACGCAAAGCTTTCATCAGAGGACGGCAAAACAACATACTTATCCACAGATGGCTTCATCATCGACACACACGCGCCAAAGGTCACAGGAATCGCCGACGGAGAGACTTACTGCCTGTCAGCCGTGATGACCGTGAAGGAATCCCATCTGGCAAAGGTCACAGTGAACGGCGAGGAGAAATCCCTTGACGACGATCACTCACTTGCTCTGGAAGCCACAGATGGTGAGCAGACCATCATCGTATCCGACAAGGCGGGAAATGAAACCAAATTGACTGTAACAGTAAACAAGAAACACACCGCAGAAACCGACGACGGTGACTGCACGACACCTCAGAAATGCCGCTACTGCGGTGAGATCGTCGTAGAGGGCAAGAGCAGCCACGACCTCGGCAACTGGACAAGTGATGGCAACGGCAAAACCCATTCCCGCAAGTGCAAGAACAAGGGCTGTGGATATAAGGTCATCCAGGACTGCTCCGGCGGAACCGCAACCTGCCAGAAGAAGGCAGTGTGCTCTGTGTGCGGCAAGAGCTACGGCAAACTCAGCACAACGAACCACACAGACCTTAAGAAGACTGATTATGTAGCAGCAACCACCTCCAGCAAGGGCAATATAGAATACTGGTATTGCTCAGCCTGCAAGAAATATTTCAGCAACAAGGGCTGTACAAAGGAGATAAGCAAGGCTGACACAGTCATCGACAAGGCAGCACCCGAGATTATCGGCGGCAAGGGAAGCAAATGGAGCAAGGCCAGCAAGAACACTATCAAGTTCAGATCGAACGCTGAGTACGCTGACTTTGTCTGTGTCCTCATAGATGACAAGGAACTTGACCCTTCATATTACAACAAGAAAGAGGGAAGCATCATAATCGAGCTCAAGACGAGCTATCTTGAATCCCTCTCGGTCGGAAGCCACACCATAACCATCAGATCCAAGACCGGAGATGCTGTGACAACATTTACAGTGTCCAAGAAGGAGACTTCCACAACCACACAGACAACTACCAGAGCCACAACCGAGGCGACAACGGCAAGTACGACCGAGGTCACCACAGAGTATAGAAATACATTTACCCCTGTGACGACCGAGGCGACCACAACTGAGATATCCACGATAGAGCGTACCACAACCGAGACGACCACTGAGGTCACAACAGAAAAGAGCACACTCACCGTGGGCAGCTACGCTTCCACTGATAAGAGTAAGAGTAAGGTACATAACCTTCAGCTCATAATCCTTATAACAGTGCTTGCGACCATTCTAATCTCGTTTGTGATAATCATAATTTCAGGTATGAAGAAGAAATAATACCGAAAAGTTCAATAAGGCAGCACGCCAGGACAACCTGACGTGCTGTTTTTCTATGTTTTTCCATGTGACAACGTTTTCACTCTTTTCTTTTGATTTCCAGCATTTACAAGCATATATTGCATACATACCCGATATGAAAACGGGAAATTAAAAAAAGAGAGGAAGAAGATTATGAAGAAACAATTGGCAACATTACTCGCAGTCACAGCACTTGGAATTGGAGTTCTGTCAGGATGCGGTGTGAGCGCAGCATCTAACTCAACCGGCAGCTCATCTGACTCAGCGGGCGCTATTGAGATAACGAACGTATCCTACGACCCAACCAGAGAGCTATACGCAGCGTACAACGATTTATTTGCAAAGCACTGGAAAGAGGAAAAGGGACAGGACGTATCAGTTGTTCAGTCACACGGTGGTTCAGGAAAGCAGGCGCTTGAGGTGGCAAATGGGCTTCAGGCCGATGTGCTTCTCGCATGGGAGAACGAGGCGTTCCTCTCACTGGATGAGCATCCTGGTGAGTACGAGATCGTGGTTCCTTCCGTATCTATACTGTGCCAACCTACAGTCTCAGTAGTCGACGAGGTGGTTGACAAGAGAGGCACAAGGGATGTCGCAACCGAATATCTGAACTACCTGTATTCCGACGAGGCACAGAAGCTTGAGGCAGAGTGGTACTACAGACCATCAGATCAGGATATCCTGAAGCAGTTCGAATATCAGGGACAGAGCAACACCATATCGGAGCTGCCACAGGACGGCAAATGGATCATAACAAATGTTGACCTCACAGACATATCACACTTCGGAGGCTGGACAGAGGCCAGCAAAAAGCATTTCGCGGACGGAGGGCTCTTTGACTCCATATACGAGGAAAAGAATTAATTTGAAATGGCAGTCTGGCGGGAAATCCAGATAATACATACAGGAAAGGAATGACTGAGACATGACACATCGGCACACACACGCAAAAAAGAAAAGTAAAAGCATCATACCGGGATTCGGTTTGTCATTTGGAATAGTAATGGCAATCCTCGGAATTATAGTGGTGATCCCCCTGTGCTCTCTGGTGGTATTCTCAGCCAGACTGTCACTATCCGAATTCTGGCAGACCATCACCAGACCGAGAGTTCTGTCCAGCTACGCAGTGAAGTCAATACTTCTCACCTTGAAGGTCGTAGTCATCACGGTGGTGGTCAACACAATTTTCGGACTTTATGCCGCGTGGCTCATAACCAAATTCACCTTCCGGGGCAAAAAGATCATATCAACGCTCATCGATCTGCCGCTTACCATATCCCCGATCATCGCGGGCCTTATATTCGTACTTACATTTGGCAGGCAGAGCTTCCTGTATCCATACCTTGAAAAGCTCGGGATACAGATCATATTCGCGGTTCCGGGGATCGTCCTGGCTACTATATTTGTAACATTTCCTTTCATATCAAGGGAGATCATACCGGTTCTCACAGCGGCGGGCAACGATGAGGAGGAAGCTGCAGCCCTCATGGGAGCAAATGGATTCCAGATATTCTCACAGATCACACTCCCCCACATACGCTGGGCTCTGCTGTACGGAATTGTACTGTGCTCCGCAAGGGCCATGGGTGAATTTGGAGCTGTGTCAGTTCTCTCGGGACATCTCAGAGGACTCACCAACACCATGCCACTCTATATCGAGCTGCTGTACCAGGCATTTGACTTCACAGGAGCCTTTGCCATGTCGTCCATACTGGTCATCATGGCAATCATCATACTGATACTTAGAAACATACTTGAACACAGAGGAAATAAAGAGGGAGGTATATGATATGAATACACCTGCAGATACACATTCATACGTAGAGCTCAGAAACATCAATAAAACATTTGGAGATTACAGGGCATCCGATGATGTCAGTTTCTCCATTGAGAAAGGAAAGCTCATCGGACTTCTGGGTCCAAGTGGAAGCGGCAAGACCACTATCCTCCGCATACTTGCAGGACTCGAGACCGCGGACTCAGGGGACATATACATAGATGGCAAAAAAGTAAATGACATTCCCGCCAGCAAGAGGGAGATTGGCTTCGTATTCCAGAATTACGCGCTGTTCAGAGGCAGCTCATTGGAGCTCACCATATGCATCAACGGAACCCATATAACAGCCCACAGACAGCTCGGACAGGAACTTATAAGAGAGGGCGAGACCGTGAATGTATTCGTGCACAAGCTGTATCTGGTGGATGACTCTCCTGTCTCAGACAGCCCGGAAGCTGATCTGTCAGACAACGTCCGTATAGAGGTGAATGAAGCGCTGAGCCATATCGAGAGCGTGGTCATATAAATTACATGCTCCTATATTTGTATTGACACGAAGTCAAAGCTGCGCTATCATCCCATTAATCATAGTATTTATATATGTTTTATATGTTATCTACAACATTGCCAGACTACAATAATGTTAGAAAGGAGGATTCGACATGGCGTCCATAAAAGACATCGCCCAGAGCGTCGGAGTGTCCATCTCAACCGTATCAAGGGTTCTCAACAACCCTGAATACAAATGCCAGACGCCTGAACTCAGGGATAAGATCTGGAACGCAGCTATGAAGCTCAACTACACGCCAAACCAGTCTGCCCGCCAGCTCAAGAATGGAAAAGGCACGACTGTGGAGAAAACCTACTATATAAATGTGCTCATGACCAGAATGGACTCTGCCACGTCGGACCCATTCTTTACAGAACTGCTGCATGTCATAGAGAGTGAGATCCACAAGAACGGATGCATCCTGTCCAAGGTATGGTATCGGTCCATCTTCTCCGACGACAGGAGATGCAGGTATGAGAACGTGGATTCTGTAATCCGCAGGATGTGCGAGGAAGCGGATGGCCACAACGACGGACTTATTGTCATCGGAAAATGCAACCGCGCAGCCCTGAAGAAGCTCAGCCAGTGCTATCGCAGCACAGTGTATGTCAACAGGGATTCTGCAAACGGCGAGGTGGATGAGGTCATCTGCAACGGTAGCCAGATTGCCAGAACAGCGGTTGAATACCTCATATCTCTTGGACATGAGAATATCGGATATGTGGGAAACTGCAATAACGAGGCCCGCTACAAAGGATATCTTGAAACTCTTCACGATCATGGACTTGATATCGACACGGACTACGTCATCAACACAAAACTCAGCGAGGTTGAAGGATTTGAGGCCATGGAACACTTCATGAAGTCCGACAAGAGCCCAACCGGAATATACTGTGCCAATGACATAACGGCCATAGGGATGCTGAAATATCTTGCCAAATGCAAGAACAGGTATTACACTCCTTCCATCATATCCAGCGACGGTATCGAGGAAGCCCAGTACACAACTCCGATGCTGACCACAGTGGAGATCTCCAAGACGGACATGGGGCATTTCGCCCTGCAGCTTCTAATGGACAGACTCAAGGGCGGTCACAATGGAGTCGCAAGAATTGAGCTCCAGTGCAAGCTCATCAAGAGAGATAGCTGCACACTGGCAGAAGACAGCAAATGGTGCGAATATTACATTTAATATCCGCACCATTTGTCGTCTGTTCATGTATCCATGTCCATATATTCAGTTTCTGTATTCAATATCTGTATCCAGCAGTTGTCCTTCTCGTGACTACTCTGTCGTATCATCTGTAGTCGTATCTCCCGTAGTCATAACTGTTCCGCCGAGATACCACTCTCCATCCTTCTCATAACAAATGATATCCATGTCCAGATCATACGGTGAAGTCTGACCCTGGAATGTCATCATTATCTTTCCGGTAACCGGAATGACATAACCCTTTGATATACCTGCTTCCTTCTGGGTCTTTCCATATACAGTGCTGCTGACTGCCGCCAGATCGCTGGACTCTGCCACATGCCCATCACCCATGGTATAGCTGACTGTATATTCTATATTATTTTCCTTATAAGTCTGGAACACAGTGACCAGATCCTTTGACGAATCGCTGTCTATGGTATCAGGATCCATAACACTCTCCACCTTGTCAAGATCCGCTTCCTCAAGGCCCTCCATGTAGGTCTTTATCAGATCCTCGCTCTCTGATTTTCCGGTCATATTTTTTCTGACAACTATGTATATCACCACTACTATCACTGCTAACACGATCGCACCAAGTGCTATAAACAGCTTCTTTTTGCCTTCTTTTCTGCTCTCCTCCATAAGCTGTATATCACGCTCGTCCAGCTCCATATCATCCATTCCGCTTCCGCCTACATAATTCTTAGTTTCATTTTTTCCCATAGTAAATAACTCCTATACTGTTTTGATATTACACAGTATAACACAGCATAAGCATCAATTAATTACTCAAATACAGGAATTAATACATTTAGTAATTGTGCAATTTTCACTATAACTTTGTTGTGTTTTAAAGTCTTTTATTATATAATCAGAGTGTATGGCTGACTTTAAGGGAGAATTTAGCACAAGTCGATACAAAAGCGGCTTCAGGGGGGCTGGCATAGCCATCTGGAAGCCTTCACAAAACATTGGAAGGAAGGTATATGCTACATGAAATTTGGTTATTTTGATGATGCCAACAAGGAGTATGTCATCACATCTCCTAGAACTCCTTATCCTTGGATCAACTACCTTGGAACACAGGATTTCTTTTCACTGATCTCCAACACTGCAGGAGGTTACAGCTTCTACAAGGACGCTCGTCTTCGTAGAATCACAAGATATCGTTATAACAACGTGCCTATAGATATGGGCGGACGTTATTTCTATATCAACGACAATGGTACAATATGGAATCCGGGATGGTCACCGGTAAAGACAGAGCTTGACGAGTATCAGTGCCGTCATGGTATGGGATATACAATCATCACAGGTAAGAAGAATGACCTTAAGGCTGAGGTTACTTTCTTTGTTCCTCAGAACTACGCTGGAGAGGTTCAGCAGGTCGTTCTTACAAATGAAGGCTCAGAGGAGAAGACATTCTCATTCTTCTCATTTGAGGAGTGGTGTCTCTGGGATGCACAGGATGACTGCACCAACTTCCAGAGAAACTTCAGTACAGGTCGTGTAGAGGTTGTCGGATCAACTATCTACCACAAGACAGAGTACAGAGACAGACGTGACCACTTCGCATTCTACACAGTGAATGACGAGATCGATGGTTACGATACAGACAGAGATTCATTCATCGGACTTTACAACGGCTTCCACAACCCACAGGCTGTTGAGGCTGGCAAGTCAAATGATTCTTTTGCTGATGGATGGTCGCCTATCGCTTCACACTACAAGAAGATCACTCTTGCTCCAGGCGAGACAAAGACTCTTGTATTTATACTTGGATATGTTGAGATGCCTGTTGACCAGAAGTTCGAGGCAGACGGCAAGACTATCAATAAGGTAAAGGCTCTCGAGATGATCGAGAAGTACAACACTCCTGAGAAGGTTGCTGCAGGTCTTGAGGAGCTCAAGGAGCACTGGAACAGACTGTTGAGCATTCTCAACGTTAACACACCTGATGACAAAGTTAACCGTATGGTCAACATCTGGAATCAGTATCAGTGTATGGTTACATTCAACCTTTCACGTTCAGCTTCATACTTCGAGTCAGGTATCGGCCGTGGTATGGGATTCCGTGATTCCAACCAGGATGTGCTTGGATTTGTTCATCAGATCCCTGATCGTGCAAGAGAGAGAATCATCGATATAGCTTCAACACAGTTCCCAGACGGTGGATGCTACCATCAGTACCAGCCACTTACCAAGAAGGGTAACGCAGATATCGGTGGAGACTTCTCAGATGATCCATTATGGCTGATCCTTTCAGTTTCAGCTTATATCAAGGAGACTGGCGACTGGGGCATCCTTGACGAGATGGTTCCATATGACAACGATATGTCAATTGCAAAGCCTATGCTTGACCACCTCAAGGTTTCATTCTACAAGATCGTAAACAACCTTGGACCACACGGACTTCCACTTGCAATGAGAGCTGACTGGAACGATTGTATCAACCTTTCATGCTTCTCAGATACACCAGGTGAGAGCTTCCAGACATACACCAACCCTAAGTTCGCTGCTGAGGGTGGATACTCAAAGGTTGCTGAGTCAGTTATGGTTGCTACACTCTTCACATATGCAGGTCCTAACTACGTTGCTATCCTTAAGCACCTTGGAATGGACGCTGAGGCTGATGCTGCTCAGGCTGAGATCGACAAGATGAAGGCCAACATCATGGAGTCAGCATGGGACGGCGACTGGTTCCTCAGAGCTTACGATGCAAACGGTGAGAAGATGGGATCCAAGGAGTGCGAGGAAGGTCAGATCTTCATCGAGCCACAGGGATTCGCTATCATGTCAGACATCGGTAAGGATCAGGGCTGCGACAAGAAGACTCTTGCTGCAATCGATGAGAGACTTAATACACAGCACGGACTTGTACTCAACAACCCAGCATTTACAAAGTATTACATCCAGTATGGTGAGATTTCTACATACCCAGGTGGATACAAGGAGAATGCCGGAATCTTCACACATAACAATGCATGGATCATCTGTGCTGCTGCTTACGCAGGTGCCGGTGATCAGGCATTTAAGTACTACTCAGAGATAGCTCCAGCTTTCACTGAGGAGACATCAGATATACACAAGACTGAGCCATATGTATACGGCCAGATGATCGGTGGTAAGGATGCCGGATCTGATATTGGCAAGCCGGGCAACCACTTCGGTCAGGGTAAGAACTCATGGCTGACTGGTACTGCTGCTTGGAACATGGTAGCTATATCACAGTACATCCTTGGTATCTCAGCAGACTTCGATGGTCTGAAGATCGATCCATCAATTCCTGCTGCATGGGATGGAATGACAGCTACACGTCAGTTCCGTGGTGCTACATACGACATCAAGGTTTCTAACCCAGATCACATCAACAAGGGCGTTAAGAGCGTACTCGTTGATGGCAACGCTATCGAGGGCAACGTTATCCCAGCATTTGGCGATGGCAAGACTCACTCAGTAGAGGTTGTAATGGGCTAATATAGACCGTGGATTATAAAGCACATTTAAGAAAATATACGTAAGTATATAGTGCAAAAGCCCCACAATATCTATTTTAGATATTGTGGGGCTCTTTTGTTTATATGGCCTATCTTCTTCATCCCGCCACGGGATTGTCGCCAAACGCTGTGTTGTCCTCGTAAAAGATACAAATTAGCAACCTGTCCAACCCTACCTCTACTGTATAAGCAGCATCGGATCCACAGGATTGCCGTCCTTCTCGACTGCAAAATAGAGATTGCTTCCTTCCTCGCTGTAGAATCTGCTTGGCTCGCCAACGGTTCCCACTACCTGGCCGGCATCCAGATGCTCGCCAAGTGCAACCTTCACATCCTGAAGCTGTCCAAGTGTCACGGTGTAGCCGTCTCCAAGCTCAAGCTTGACGTAATTGCCCAGCTCTGGGTTGCTTGAGACCTCCGCTACCTTACTCTCATATACAGCCTTGACCTCATCGCCCGTCTGCGCCTCAATTACCATTGCAGGGCTGCACTTGTATTCCTTGAGTGTCTCAAAATACACTGTCGTATCCATGCTGTAAGGAATTATCACATTGCCATTTATAGGCCATGATATGCTATCCTTTGGATCGTAATGCAGGCTGTCATTTGAAACTCCTGAAGCTCCAGTCTCAGCACTCTCACTCTCCGCTGTGGATGCAGTGGAATTCTCTATGGTATTATCCGTCTCAATATCTTTCTGCTCTGATGTACCTTCATCCGACACTCCGCTGTTCTTATCATTTTTCTTATCGTTCAAAGCTTCCTTCGCATCGGCTTCCGTCGTACTGTCATTCGGCGTATTCTGTCCTATTGTTATGGTCTTCTCCTTTGAATTGGTCTGTGCGTTATAAAGTCCGAGCACTGTCACAAGCACTGCCATGCCTGTGATGAGCGAGATATAAAATATATTCTTCTTTATGCCGCCCAAAAATTTCTTCATATTCATCACCTCATCTGTATCATGTCCACTTATTGGCACTTATATACAGATGATTTGAATGTGTAAATATTTTTTATCAACCTTTATTTTGCAATCTCTATTCCAGTATAATAATACCTGAGGATCTGATCATACTTCTCTCCATTTTCCGCCAATACAGACGCCCCATACAGTGACATTCCCAGAGAATCTCCAACGCCCACCGTTATAATCCTGTATCCATCCTTAACCTTATCTATGTGTATATTCGTCGAGGCAAGTCCCAGTTGTTCTTTGAAAACATCAGCCTCCAGCTCGCTCCCAAATACATTTATGGTCTGTGCAAATCCAGATTCTGTGGCTGTCATAACCTTGACCTCATCCGTCATATTGTCAGCGTCTATCCATTTTCTGAATATCTTCTGAAGCCTGTCCCCGCTGTATATCTCAGTGGTCGAAAAGTCCTCCGCCATCTGATCCACATCACTTGCCACCTGCCTGAGATACGGTATGTCATGCCCATATATTTCCTGTGCACTCACAGTATGCCCTGTACTTATCATATGATACGCCGGAAGTATTACCTCTCCACCGTATTTCATAACCTGTCCACCGGTCGCATACACCGCCTTCTCCGCCCTTCTCATTATCCCGGAGCACTCGCCTCCCCATTTCTTCTTGAGCTGCGATTCCGTATATCTTATCTCCCGGAGCTGGGACTCATTTATAAGATTCTTTGTCTGCCCCTGTGTGGCGGAATTCCTGTCATTTTCATCCATCTGGTAATAGATTCCGGTCCTAACCACAACTGCGACCGCCTTGAGCATTTCATCGCTCCATTTGTCACTCATCATTCCCGCCAGCGTCGATGCTGTATACTCTTCCACATCCACGAGGGAATACTCCCCATTATCATAAATACACACATTGCGTCCGCTTTTTGCCAATCCGTCAGTGTTATCTCCCCCAACCGCCTTGTCGTATATTCCTGATATTATGTAAGCAAGTGCCATAGCACACGCAATCCCTATAATGATCGTCTTTGCATTCCTCATTTCACCCTCCCGCATTTTTATACCTCTTATATATATATCGTTTTTACACTGCTCATATACCCTTTTTACTGAGAAATCTTAACGCAAATTTTAGTCGTATCGTTTATTGACAAATGCAACATGACATAATATGATAATAGCGTATTCAAGATTAACGGTTCGATTGCTATATAAGGTAAGCTTTTCTTTGGAGTATTCTCTATAAGGTATATTGTAGTGTTTTCATTGAGTACAAATTTTCATTTTTAGGAGGTACTCGTGATGAAGAACGGTACAGTTAAGTGGTTCAACGGAGAAAAGGGTTATGGATTCATCTCAGATGATGAGACAGGAAAGGACGTATTTGTTCATTTTTCAGCAATCAACTCTGATGGATATAAGACTCTTAACGAGGGACAGAAGGTTACATTTGACGTAGAGGCTGATCCTAAGGACGCTTCTAAGGAGAGAGCAACTAACGTAACAGTTGTAGCTTAATTCACATATAACCATTAACACAAGAACAGGCGCTATACAGATCTTTGATCTATATAGCGCCTGTTTTTTATTGCTTGTTAATATCACGGTTTCCTCACGGCTTCCCGTTACGCCCTGCTTCCGAGAGCCTTCTTGCGGGCTCTGTATTTCGCTCTTATGTATCTGCCAGCTGCAGACAGCTCTGTAGTCTTCCACCTGCTTGTTTTCTTCGTCTTAGACGAAAGCAATGAACACGACTCATTCTTGTTGCTGAGACTCCAGCAGAAATAGCTGACATTCGCCTTGTTGAGTCTGGTCAGCCATTTGCCGGTGTAGGCTTTGCTTATGCCTCCATCGCCGCTTGCCGCGGACATTCCGAACTCTGTGACTATGACCGCTATCCCCTTCTTCCTTGCGTATGCAAGCTTCGCAGGAAGATACTGGTTGTGGCTCCACTCATTTGCATAGAAATGGAGTGAGTACATTATATTCTTGTAGCCCTTGATAGGGTTATCCGCAACCTCATTGTGTGTGCCATCCGAACCGAGCTGGGACCATGTCGGCGTTCCCACTACGACGATCGCCTTCTTGTCATACTTTCTTATGACCTTTATGACCTGGGACGCATATCGCTTGACGGTCTTCCAGTCGCAGCCATTTGGCTCATTGCATATCTCATAAATGATATTTTTCTGTTTCTTATACTTCTTCGCCATAGTTGCAAAGAATCTTCTTGCCTCTGCAACCTGTGTCATAGGATTCCCGTCGTTGAGTATGTGCCAGTCGATGATCACATACATGCCGAGGTCGGTCGCATATTTCACGCCCTTGTATATCTGATTTCGAAGTGCCGCTTTGCTGCCGCCCGCGCAATAGCCGTTGTATTCAGATGTATACATGGCAAGTCTTACCGCATTAACTCCCCAGTCGTCTCTCAGAGTCTTGAATGCCGCCTTGTTCACATAAGGATATCCCACATCCCAGTTGATACCGTGTGTGCTGATTCCCCTGAGCTGGAATTTCTTGCCTTTGGCATCCACCAGATCTGCCCCCTTCACAGACAGTCTTCCATGTGTCGCCACCGGCGTCTTTACCTTCGTAGCTGCAAATGCATCACAGTTCGGCTGTACGGCAACCGCTGTAAATATCATTGCAAATGCGAGCAGCAGAGCCGTGAGTCTGTGTCTCAATTTTCTACCTTTCATATGTTTATAACCCCCTTTTCATCACAACGTAACATATATATATCATAACATAGGCGCGGATGTATTAACAGATGCAAAATAAAAACGGACACCATACGATCCTTACCATATGATGTCCGTCCTTTATTTTGTTATTTCATTCTATCTGATAATTACTTATCAAGGGAAACCTTAACCTTCTTAAGCTTCCAGATCTCCTTTGCATACTCCTCGATAGTTCTGTCTGATGAGAACTTTCCAGCACATGCTGTGTTGAGCATAGCCATCTTTGCCCAGCCCTTCTCATCCTGGTATGCCTTATCAACCTTCTGCTGAGCCTCTGCATATGAATCGAAGTCCTTAAGGATGAAGTATACATCTTCCTTTGTAAGAGAATCATAGAGATCTCTGAATCTGTCCGGATCATCCGGTGCATAAGTACCATCGATAAGCTGTGTGAGAACTCTTCTTACAGCCTGGTTGTTATTGTAGATATCCATTGGGTTGTAGCCGCCCTCGCGCTCATACTTCATAACCTCTTCTGCTGAAAGTCCGAAGATAAATGCGTTCTCGATGCCAACTTCCTCAACGATCTCTACATTTGCTCCGTCCATGGTTCCAAGTGTAGGTGCACCGTTCAGCATGAACTTCATGTTACCTGTACCTGAAGCCTCTCTTGAAGCTGTTGAGATCTGCTCTGATACATCTGCTGCTGCGAAGATGATCTCGGCATTGGATACTCTGTAGTTCTCTATAAATACAACCTTGATCTTGCCTTCGATTGAAGCATCGTTGTTGACAACATCTGCAACTGAGTTGATGAGCTTGATGATAAGCTTAGCTCTCTTATATCCTGCTGATGCCTTTGCTCCAAAGATGAATGTTCTTGGGTACATATCGAATTCTGGCTCTGTCTTCAGTCTGTTATACAGATGCATAACATGAAGGATGTTCAGAAGCTGTCTCTTGTACTCATGAAGCCTCTTAACCTGTACATCGAAGATTGAACGAGGATCTACATCCACATTGTTGTGCTCCTTGATGTACTTTGCAAGACGGATCTTGTTCTGGTACTTGATGTTCATAAACTCATGCTGGCACTTCTCATCGTTCACATATACCTTAAGCTTCTTAAGGTGTGAAAGATTGGTTATCCACTCGTCACCGATCTTGTCTGTGATCCAGTTTGCAAGAAGTGGGTTAGCATGAAGCAGAAAACGTCTCTGAGTGATACCATTTGTCTTGTTGTTGAACTGCTCTGGTCTCATCTCATAGAAGTCCTTAAGCTCTCTCTCCTCAAGGATCTTGGTATGAAGAGCTGCAACACCGTTTACCGAGTAAGAACCTGCAATTGCAAGATGAGCCATCTTAACCTGGCCATCGTACAGAACTGCCATATTCTTAACCTTATCCTGGTTGCCTGGATACATCTCCTGAATCTTGAGAACGAATCTTCTGTTGATCTCCTCAACGATCTGGTAGATACGTGGAAGCAGTCTTGAGAACAGCTCGATAGGCCACTTCTCAAGTGCCTCTGCCATGATCGTATGGTTGGTGTATGCACATGTTCTTGTTGTAATATCCCATGCGTCATCCCACTCAAGGCCTTCCTCATCCATGAGGATTCTCATGAGCTCGGCAACTGCTACTGTTGGATGTGTATCATTCATCTGGAATGTCACCTTCTCTGGCAGCTTGTGGATGTCCTTGTTGAGCTCCTTGAACTTGAGGATTGCTCTCTGAACTGAAGCTGAGATGAAGAAATACTGCTGTCTCAGTCTGAGCTCCTTACCTGCGTAGTGATTGTCATTTGGATAGAGAACCTCAACGATAGTCTTTGCAAGGTTCTGCTGCTCTACTGCCTTCTCATACTCACCCTTATCAAATGAGTCAAGGCAGAACTCCTGGATTGCCTCAGCATCCCAGATTCTAAGTGTATTTACAACGTTGTTGCCATAACCGATGACTGGAAGGTCATAAGGTACGGCACGAACTGACTGATATCCATCCTGTATAAAGTAGTTTCTGCCATTCTTGTTCTCAACTCTGACATATCCACCGAACTTAACTTCAACAGCGTACTCTGAACGCTTAACCTCGAATGGGTTGCCATCCTTGAGCCAGTCATCCGGCATCTCAACCTGATATCCATCCTTGATACCCTGCTTGAACATACCATACTTGTATCTGATACCACAACCGTATGCAGGATAACCAAGTGTTGCCAATGAATCAAGGAAACAAGCTGCAAGACGTCCGAGACCGCCATTACCCAGAGCGGCATCAGGCTCCTGATCCTCTATAAAGTTCAGGTCAAATCCTAACTCGTCAAGTGCTTCCTTAACTGCATCATAGTAAGTCAAGTTGATAAGATTGTTACCGAGTGCTCTACCCATAAGGAACTCCATAGACAGATAATAAACTGTCTTGACGTTCTTCTTCTCATACTCCTTGTGTGTAGCAATCCATCTGTCAATGATGTCGTCCTTTACTGCGTAGCTGACTGCCTGGAATACCTGCTGTGGAGTAGCCTCCTCGATAGGCTTGCGGAAAAGGGTCTTTACGTTAGTAATGACTTCCTTCTTGAAGCCTTCCTTATCGAAATCTGCTAACATCTTCATCTGATTCATTCCCTCCTTGGATAAATAGATATAATTTTTTCCATTTTCACTGTTTCATTCTATCATCAACCTTTTTTTTTAACAATACATGAGAAAAAATTTGTTAAATAACACTATAAAATTAGACTATAGTCAAATAGAATTTGCAGTTTTTTTACATAAAAGGCGATAAATGTCTGATAATATCGAGATTAATTGGGGGTTCTTGCGTTTTCAATGATTACCAGAATATTGTAAATGCACCACGTATACGATATAAAACCCCTGAGAGAGGCAACTCCCAGGGGTTTTATATCTAACTTCGTCCGTATCCACTCGGCATGCAGCACACGCAAGGCATACCGCCCATGCAGCACGACATGAGAGCACATATAGTACAAATATTGTTACAAAACTTTCCGCCGGTCGGCATATCCATTCCATACCCGGCACCTCTGTCCATGTACCACTGACGGCCGCTCTTGATGGACTCATACGCCTGGCGGTATTCCTGATTGCCCGGCTCAAGCTCCATTGCACGCTTCAGCATCTCCATGGCTCTTATCTGATTGCCAAGTCCGGCGTTGCACACGCCACTGTAATAGTGCCACTTGGCATCGTGATTCTCTATCTGATTGAGGACGTTCTTCGCCTCCTCATAGCTTCCGCTGTTCATATAGTTCTTCGCGGCCTGAAAATATCTGGAATCTTTATCATTCGGATCGTAGTCATTCTGTCTCTGATAGCCACCGAAACCAAATGGGCCAAATCCTCCGAAACCGCCAAATGGATCATCATACTGTCCGTAGCCTCCTGACGAACCGCCGTAAGAACTTCCACCATACGGACCATATGAACCGCCAGATCCATAACCGCCGCCGTAGCCCTGCGAGCTTCCAGTTCCATACCCACCAGCACCACCGTAACTTGCACGGTCAGCCTCACCGCTCACTATGGACTTGTAAGCCTGCTGTATCTCCTTGAACTTTTCCTCAGCCTCATCCTTGTGAGGATTGTTGATATTCGCATCCGGATGATACTTCCGGCTCAGCCTTCTATATGCTTTTTTTACTTCTTCTTCGCTGGCACCTCTTTTGAGTCCCAGCACCTCGTAAGGATCTTTCATAATTTATTCCTCATCGCCGCATCTTCTATTTGTAGTCGAATAATATGCTTCCCATATTCCTGAGTATATTATGTTCCTGAGTATACCTACATTTTCAATAATGGGAAGCATCTCATACTCTTTAGCAAGTGGTGCCACCATCATCATCAGAACATCCTTCGTCCACTCTGCAAGCTCCTGCCATTTGTCCTGTTCTATGGTTTTATCCACACCCACTGATTGTACCTCAACACCCAGCTCATGCGCAAGCCTGCACACGAATGGATTGTAATTTCCGGCACCTATATCCTTCTCTATATCGTCATACGCGTCCATTATGTAGACAAATTTGCCCAGATAATAGCCTATGGTGCGGAGATATGATTCCCACTCATCATGTTTCGGGGCACATATCTCTGCCATTATATTGCCAAAATGCCCCGACAATGCATCCATGTCATCAGATCCTGCCTCCTCCAGCTCGCTTATCGCCTTTAGGTTCTCCGCAATAACCTGGATCTTCTGTTGATAATCTTCCTTGAGCCTCCTGCCATTTTGTCCTGAGAGCAGCACATCCGCATACAGCTTTCGGGTAAGCATATGCTCATCATCCCAGTCATCTATACATTTATAATAGGTAAGGATCACGTTCATATCAGCAACATAATCTGTGTACTCGTTCTGTACATAAGTATGCTTCGATGTCGGGTGTGCGATACATCTTCTGCTGCCCGAGTGCTTCTCCGGTTCGTACAGTCCCGTCAGAAGAAGGACCAGAAATGTCATATCATAGCTGAGACTTATCTGTCCTCTGGCACCATATCTGTCCTTCAGCGATTTGCACAGGCCGCAATAATACTTACGGTATTCATCATATTCTTTCATCTTAAGCTCAGGCTGGTTCACCACTATATATCCAAACATCTCTCAATCTCCACACTGTATTTCAACTCAAAATATCTAAAGTCCGCATCATCACTAAGACTTCTTCACAAATCTGTTGCCGCACTTAGGGCATCTGATCTCTATCTTGCCCTTTCCTCTTGGCACTCTGATCATCTGCTGGCATTTGCTGCAGACAAATATCTTGTATTCCTTGCCGGCTTCCTTCTGTTTCTTCGCGCGCTTGAATATATTCCTCACGCCCGCGGTATGCTCCATGAACCATCTGTTCTGCGCCGCGCGCTTGTCATAGTTCTTGGACATGATCCTGACATATCCATATATGAACATGAGAAGTCCAAGGAAATAAAATATCCCTGTCTTGATAAATGCATCCAGCACCATAAAAATCAATCCGCCCCAGGTAAGGAATGATGACAACTGATCGTTGCCGTACCTGGATCTCATAAATCTTATAAATTTGTCTTTCATAATTCACCATTCTCCTCGCAAATTCTTACATTGTCTCCAGCTTCTCTGCGGATTCCTGAAGCTGCCTGTAGGCTTCCTTCATCCTGCCCATCTCCACATCATCTACATGATTCATGTCAGTTCGTGTCACAAGCTTCTTCAGATACTCGCAGTCGCTCTTGATCCGTTTCATCTCCTTCTTGTCAAGCTGTGCGCCCCTGGTCTCAAGAAGATTCTCTACCTTATATACATACGACTCGGCCTCGTTCATAATGTCTTTGAACTCCCTGGCTCCAGCCACGTCATCCTCGTACTTCTTCGCATCCTCCCTTGCTCTGCGGATCTCCTCCTCCGAAAGGTTGGTGCTGGATGTGATCACTATCTGCTGTTCCACGCCCCTGCCAAGATCCTTAGCTGAAACCTTGAGAATACCATTTGCATCCATGTCAAATGTGACCTCGATCTGAGGAACGCCCGCCATGGCTCTCTTGATACCGCTGAGCCTGAAGTTGCCTAGCAGCTTGTTGTCCCTTGTGAAATGTCTCTCGCCCTGGTACACCTTGATCTCGACATCCCTCTGGAAATTGCCCGCCGTGGTAAATATCTTTGATGCCCTGGTCGGAATGGCAGAATTTCTCGGAATGATGACATTTGCCACGCCTCCAAGGGTCTCAATGGACAGCGAAAGAGGTGTCACATCCATGAGGAGAATGTCATTCACCTTGTTCGACACGGTGAGCTCGCCGCTGAGCTTGCTTCCCTGGACCGCCGCACCCATGGCAACGCACTCGTCCGGGTTCATATTCTTGGATGGCTCCCTGCCGGTTATGGCACGAACCTTATCCACAACCGCCGGTATACGGGTGGAGCCACCCACCAGCAGCACTTTGTCTATCTGATTTCTCGTTATGCCCGCATCGGATAATGCCTGGTTTACAGGTCCCGCCGTTCTCTCCACCAGGTCATAGGTGAGCTCGTTGAACTGCTCCCTGGTTATCGTCATATCCAGATGCACCGGCTGATTCTTCACTGTCGATATAAATGGCAGATTGATGTGTGCAGTCTGCGCAAATGAGAGCTCCTTCTTGGCATTCTCACAGGCTTCCCTCACTCGCTGGGATGCCGTGATATCCTTCGCCAGATTGACCTTTGTCTCCTTTTTAAAGGTCTTGATGACGTAGTCCAGCAGCCTCTCATCAAAATCATCTCCGCCTAGATGATTGTCTCCCGCGGTGGCAAGAACCTCTATGACGCTGTCCCCTATCTCTATAACAGACACGTCAAATGTTCCTCCGCCCAGATCGTATACAAGTATCTTCTGCGCCTGTCCATTGTCAAGACCATAGGCGAGAGCCGCCGATGTAGGCTCATTTATGATTCGAAGCACATTCAGTCCCGCTATTCTTCCGGCGTCCTTTGTGGCCTGTCTCTGGCTGTCGTCAAAGTAAGCCGGAACTGTTATGACTGCATCAGATACCGGTCCGCCCAGATAACTCTCAGCATCGCTCTTCAGCTTTGCAAGTATGATGGCGGATATCTCCTGCGGCGAATAGTCCTTGCCGTCTATCCTCTTTCTGTATGTTGTTCCCATCGCTCTCTTGATGGATGTGATAGTTCTGTCCACATTCACAGTCATCTGTCTCCTGGCAGACTCACCCACCAGTCTCTCTCCATTCTTTGTGATGGCTACTATGGAAGGTGTGGTCCTGCCGCCCTCCGAATTCGGTATGACAGTTGGCTGATCGCCCTCAAGCACTGCCACACAGCTGTTTGTTGTTCCCAGGTCTATTCCTACTACTCTGCTCATATATGTCAACCTCTCTGTAATGGTATTCTAATCTACTCATGGGTACGGAGGGGTCAGGTACCTCCGTCCCCATATATTGTATATAATAACCATCACTTATGAACATAATTTGGACAAAAAATAAAGTAAGTATAAAGTTAGGTTAAGAGAGTATAAAAAAAGGGACGGAGGTACCTGACCCCTCTGTCCCCGGATTTAATATTCTACTTTGATACTTTCTCTGCCTTGATAACCGCCTGGAATTCCTTTATATCCTTTGCGATCTCTCCGCTTAATGCCAGCAGACAGATAAGGTTCGGAATCGCCATGAGCGCATTCGCTATATCTGAGAAGTTCCATACAAGATCCAGTGATATCGTCGCGCCTACGTATACAACGAGCGAGAACACTATCCTGTATATCATATTGTACTTGTGTGACTTGAACAGATACTCAAATGCCTTCTCTCCGTGATACTCCCATCCAAGGATCGTGGAGAATGCGAAGAGCACAATTCCTATAGTTACGAGCCAGCCTCCCACCTTGCCAAGTGCAGAGCCAAATGACAGTATCGTGAGAGCTGCACCTTTTATAACAGTTGAGCAGGCAAATGTTCCATCTTCAGCAAATGTATAATGGTTTCCGGCTGCATCAGTCCATGTACCGGTAAGACTTCCTATGGCTGCCTGACTCTCCTCCACCGCAAGCTCACTTGCAAGCTTTGTATTCTCATCCTTGTTGAGTTCGTCGGATGGAAGAACAGAAAGAGTCAGTGTATTTGACGAATTGGATGTATCTGTCAGAATGAGCTGGTCATCTGTGAATTCATATGTATAATCCGTCGTGGTAATCTTGTTGTCAGAATCAACAGCCTCCACAGTAACCGCCGTTCCGCTCACCTGATAGCTGCCCTTTGTACTGTTCTCAGTAATACCAAGCACACCCGATGATGCAATACAGAGACCTGTGATGGTGCAGACTACTATAGTATCCCAGAATGTACCTGTCATATTGATGTAACCCTGACGGACAGGATTGTCTGTTGTGGCAGCCGCCGCCGTGATGGCCGCAGAGCCCATTCCAGCTTCATTTGAGAATACTCCTCTGGCAACACCGAATCTCATGGCGTTCATCATAGCTACTGTGATCGTACCACACAGACCGCCACCGACTGCCTTGACTGAGAATGCCATCTTGAATATCATGGCAACTCCTGCCGGAAGATTCTGGATATTGACGATTATTAAAATAAGTCCGGCTACAACATAGAATATCGCCATCAAAGGAACAACAACTGATGACACCTTAGATATGGTCTTGATTCCTCCAACTATTATAAGAAGGGCAAAAACCGTAAGTATGATTCCTGTAACATATGTAGGCACGCTGAATGTACTGCTAAGAGATTCAGATATGGAATTGGCCTGTGTCATATTTCCTATTCCAAATGAAGCGATGACTGCAAAGAGTGCGAACAGCCAGCCCAGCACTGCACCAAACTTCTTATGCTTGAACGCCTTCTTCATAGTGTACATAGGACCGCCGCTCATCTCGCCCTTGGCATTCACCTCACGATACTTGATAGCAAGCATACACTCTGAGAACTTGGATGTCATACCAAATGCTGCAGATATCCACATCCACACCAGTGCTCCCGGACCTCCCGATACCATGGCCGTTGCAACACCAACGATATTTCCCGTTCCTATGGTTGCAGCAAGCGCGGTGGTCAGTGCCGAAAATGGTGACACGTCTCCGGTTCCTCTGCTCTTTGTCCTTGCCTCCTTGCTAAGTGTACTCTTCAGCGCATAGCCGAGGTTCCTCCAGGGAAGAAATCCTGTTCTGATCGTCAGAAATATTCCAGTTCCAACCAGAAGCACCAGCATGACCGGTCCCCAGACAAATCCATCCACCGCCGACACGATCTCATTTAACTTTTCCATACAACCGCCTCCTCTTTCCAGGTTATCCATATTATCCGACCCGGCACTCCCCTCATTTTTTGGTCCGAATCAGTTTATATACCCGTAAATTTACTTTATTTTTGCCACAAAGTCCAGAGCATTGTGGTATTATGGTTATTTTCCTTTATTAATTAAGTTATGTGGGCGGTTGGCAAAATATTATGCGGTGTGGTGGTCATTTAAAATTCACCGTTATCGGGCATATCTCCGCCTTGGTTCCAACTCTCATATCGGGGCCAAATACACCGACTCCGGATGTCACTATGTTGTGCATGCCGTCAACGTTCAGGTAGCCGCAGGAATTTTCCCACATCATCGCCACAAGTATGTTGCCTGGAAACATTTGTCCGTCATGGGTGTGTCCACACAGATCCATATCCACACCTGCCGACGACAGCTCCTCCAGCTCCTTTGGTTCGTGATCGAGAACTATGATGGGCTTTGATTTGTCCATATTTTCCGTAATCTCGTCCGCGGATGCTCTGTCTGTGGCTCCATTTCCCGGTCTGTGGGCATCGCGGCGGCCATAGATATATATGGAATCGTTTATCAGCACTCCCTCGTCGCGAAGAAGTGTGATTCCCGCTTTCTCTATAAACTCGTCCATCTCAGGGCTGCTGGTCTTCTCCTTCTGTCCGCCAAATGTAAATCCGGCAAGCACCTGCTCCTGTATATCGTGGTTGCCATAGCATGCATACACTCCATACTTTGATTTGATCCCCCGGAGTATTTTCTCAAGCTCCTCCGGCTGGTCAACGGCTTCCCATTCGTTGTCAAATATATCACCCGCTATCAGCACCAGATCTGCGTCCTGCTTATTTATAGAATTCACTATTCTTTGAACCTGCCTGACGCCTATGTTGTATCCAAGATGAAGATCTGCAACCAGCACTATCTTCATGGAATCCATCTTCTGACCATTCTCATCCCGTGCTTCCTTATTGATGGTCACATCATAAGGCGTCACCCGCACAAGTCTCGCATTTACCACTCCCCAGAATGATATACACATGATAAGTGTTGCGCACACACAGCCTACTATCCTGCGAACCCGCGGCACACATATCTTATCTTTGCTCACTCTGAATACATGAAGCAGTAGGAATCTTCCAAGCTCGGCTATCACTATGAAGAATATCATATAAAGCAGAACACCCAGCCAGTAATTTCCCACCAGCTTCATGCCACGTTTGAACCTTCCCTGTGGCAGGAAGAATGCGATCACCAGCGCCGACGCCAGAAATGCATATAGCACTATCGGGACTATCCAGCCCTTCTTGCCTTTGAGTTTCGGGAAATATGCCTGTACCCAGCCCTTTATTCTCCAGAACAAATATATATTTAACGCTATGTAAAAAGGTGCAATGAAAATTGCTATCATCTTTTTTCTCCTTTGTTTTTCTGACTGGCCAATATACATATTGACGGCAGTCCTTTGTACGATTTATTCATACAATAATATACTCCCAACACCACACATACACAAACTTAATAAATCGTAATTCCACCGTCATCCCCTAATATCCAAATATATTTAAAGAAAGTACAAAATTTTCCTAAATCACATAAAAATAGCCCGAAAGATACAAAATCTTTAAGATTTGTACCTTTCGGACCGTATTCTCTTGATCAGGGATATTTTTTCCAAAATGCCTGTTTTAAACCCTAATATTATATCCCTTAGTCGTTCTTCTTCACTCCAAGAGTTACCTTCTCACCGTTGATGTTCCACTCTTTGGTGTATCCGTCAACCGAGCCGGTTATGATCTCTGTTGCCATAACGTCGCCGATGATGGCATCCGCATTTGCTGCGATGATGTCATTTGCCTTCTGGCTTCCGTCAGCGTATACAGTGATCTTGTCCATAACCTCGAATCCAGCCTCTTTTCTCATAGTCTGAACCTTGGATACTATCTCACGGACAAATCCTTCCTCAAGAAGCTCCTCTGACAGATTTGTGTCGATAACTACTGTCACACCGCCGTCTGCCTCAGATACGAAACCGTCCATCTGAGCCATGTCGATCAGGAGATCAGCCTCAGTGAGTACAATCTCCTCTCCGTCTGCCTCAAACTTCAGAGCGCCCTCTGCCTTGAGCTCTGCCATGGCTGCGTTGCCATCCAGTGCTGACAGATGCTCCTTGATCTTGCCAAGGTGCTTACCGTACTTAGGTCCGACTGTACGAAGCTGTGGCTTGAAGCTGTATGTTGTGTAAGCGCTTACATCATCATCGAACTCAACGTTCTTCACATTCAGCTCATCCTCGATGATTGCCTTCTCCTCACCGAAAAGCTTCTTGTCAGCCTTGACATACATCTTGCCGATTGGCTGTCTGTTCTTGATATTTGCTGTATTTCTTGCTGCACGTCCCAGAACTACGATCTTCAGGATCTCGTCCATAGCTACCTCAAGCTCTGGATCGATCATCTTCTCATCCACCTCAGGGAATGAGCACAGATGAACTGAGAGAGGTGCATCCTTGTCTATATTTCTAACCAGATTCTGGTAAATATCCTCTGCCATGAATGGGAGCATAGGAGCTACTGTCTGTGCTATAGTAACGAGCGCTGTGTAAAGTGTCATGTAAGCATTTACCTTATCCTGCTCCATGCCCTTTGCCCAGTATCTCTCACGGCCACGACGGACATACCAGTTACTCATGTCATCCACGAACTCCTCGAGAACTCTTGTTGTCTCAGGGATCTTGTATGCGCCAAGGTTTGCGTCAACTGCCTTGACTGTTGAGTTCAGCTTGGACAGAAGCCACTTATCCATAAGTGACAACTTGTCGTACTCTAGCTCATGCTCAAGTGGATTGAAGTTGTCTATATTTGCATAGAGTACATAGAACGCATATGTGTTCCACAGTGTACCCATGAACTTTCTCTGACACTCAACAACCGCATCCTCATGGAATCTGTTAGGAAGCCATGGTGCTGAATTGCTGTAGAAGTACCATCTGATGGCATCTGCACCATATTTGTTCAGAGCATCCATAGGATCTACCGCATTTCCCTTGGACTTACTCATCTTCTGTCCGTCCTTATCCTGGACATGTCCGAGAACGATTACGTTCTTAAACGGAGCCTTGTCGAACAGCAGTGTTGAGATCGCCATAAGTGAGTAGAACCATCCTCTTGTCTGGTCAACAGCCTCACTGATGAAGTCAGCAGGGAAGTGCTTCTCAAATATATCCTGATTCTCAAACGGATAGTGCCACTGTGCAAATGGCATTGATCCTGAATCGAACCAGCAATCAATAACCTCTGTAACTCTGTGCATCTGCTTGCCACACTCAGGACACTTGATGGTTACAGCGTCGATGAACGGACGGTGAAGCTCGATGTCCTCAGGGCAGTTGTCACTCATCGAACGGAGCTCTTCCTTTGATCCGATGGCATGTCTGCATCCGCACTCACACTCCCAGATGTTCAGCGGAGTACCCCAGTAACGGTTTCTTGAAAGTCCCCAGTCCTGAACGTTCTTCAGCCAGTCGCCGAAACGTCCCTTACCGATGCTCTCCGGGATCCAGTTTACAGTGTCATTATTCTTAACCAGCTTGTCTCTTACCGCTGTCATCTTGATGAACCATGTATCTCTTGCGTAGTAGATAAGTGGTGTGTCACATCTCCAGCAGTGTGGATACTCATGCTCGAACTTAGGCGCATCGAAGAGAAGTCCCCTTGCGTCCAGATCCTTGAGTACCTCAGGATCTGCATCCTTTACGAACATTCCGGCAAATGGAGTCTCCTCAGTGAGGTCACCCTTGCCATCTACAAACTGTACAAATGGAAGATCGTAGTTTCTTCCGACATTTGCATCGTCCTCACCAAATGCAGGTGCGATATGAACGATACCGGTACCATCTGTCATAGTTACATAAGTGTCACATGTGATGAAGTGGCCCTTCTTGTGCTGCTTCTCACATACAGGCTTTACGCACTCATAGAGTGGCTCATACTCCTTGTACTCAAGATCCTTACCGACATATGTCTCAAGAACCTCGTATGCAGGAACTGCTGCCTGATCGTCTGCTGCTTCCTTTGCAAGACCGCCGAGAACCTTGTCTGCAAGCGCCTGTGCAAGATAATATGTGTAGCCGTCTGCTGCCTTAACCTTCACGTATGTCTCATCTGGATTTACACAGAGTGCTACGTTTGAAGGAAGTGTCCAAGGTGTTGTTGTCCATGCGAGGAAATATGCGTCCTCTCCGATAACCTTGAATCTTACTACTGCTGAACGCTCCTTGACTGTCTTATATCCCTGTGCAACCTCATGGCTTGAAAGAGGTGTACCACATCTTGGGCAGTAAGGCACGATCTTGAAGCCCTTGTACAGAAGTCCCTGATCCCAGATCTTCTTCAGCGCCCACCACTCTGACTCGATGAAGTCATCATGATATGTTACATATGGGTTGTCCATATCAGCCCAGAAACCTACCTTGCCTGAGAACTCTTCCCACATGCCTTTATATTTCCATACGGACTCCTTACATTTCTGGATAAATGGCTCCAGTCCGTACTCCTCTATCTGCTCCTTGCCGTCGATTCCCAAGAGCTTTTCAACCTCGAGCTCAACAGGCAGACCGTGTGTATCCCATCCGGCCTTTCTGACTACGTTATGTCCCTTCATTGTCTGATATCTAGGGATCATATCCTTGATTACACGTGTAAGAACGTGTCCGATATGTGGCTTACCATTTGCTGTTGGAGGGCCATCGTAGAATGTGTATGTTGGCAGATCTTTTGTCTCTTCAACACTCTTCTCAAATACCTGATTTTCTTTCCAGAAGTCCAATACCTTCTGCTCTCTGTTCACGAATTCCAGTTTAGTCGAAACCTTGTCGTACATGTCGTCTTTCCTTTCTGTGATAAATATAAAAAAGCCCTTCGTCGTAATCAGGACGAAGGGCTTTGAGTTCGTTATACCACCTATTACTTACATACTAACATATGCGCTCCCCTTAACGCAGGAAATACGTCAGAGCCTACTTGATATGCCACAAATGCCTCACCGATTATCACCGCTTTGACACCGCAGCTCTTTTGGTCTGCAACTCCAGAGTGATATTCCGAAAGTCTCTACTGTCACCGGGCTCGCACCGCCCCCGGCTCGCTGCTGATCTCGCAGACTCCGTACTGTCTCTGTCATCGTTTTTATCATCTATCCATTCCTTAGTATAGCAAGTATTTGTGGTTTGTCAATCGCTATATTTGCTGTAGACTCAACTTTATGTTGACCTGTTTTTAACCACTATTTCTTTACGACCGCACTTTTGGCTGTGCTCCATGCTCATTGGCTTTGGCTTTTTCTCAACACATACATCAAATGAACCTGTTGCATCCGAAGAATAAAAATATGTACTTATTATAAGCCATCACAGTGCTTTCTTAACTTTAAAATCACTGCAACGGCCTTTCTTATCTTAATATACATAAAGATCGTAGTCCACGAGATACCACTTGCTGCCTGACTTCACTACAGTGTATGTTATCTTGCCATCTGCGTCATCTTCTGAACCCTTTATCTCGACATCCATATCGATTTCAAGACAATCATCCACTTTCATATCAACATTAAGCCTATCAAGTGTCTTATTTACATCTTCTATCTCGTCTTTTTCATACTTCTCCTCTGATCTATCCTCTATCTTGATGCTCTTTACTGTTCCAACTTCTTCCTTCATATCCTGAACGTCCTCGTTGAACTGATCCTCGACAAAGTTATCGCCCCATGTCTCGTTATAAAGCTCATAGTAGTCATCTTTCATCAGCTCAATCATGGCATCTGCATCACCATTTTCGTATGCCTTCGCAAGCTCATCACCGATCTTTGTCGCACTTCTCTGTCCCTTACCACCAGAAAGTGCTAACACCAGCACAATAATCACGATGATTACTACTGCGACTATTCCACCAATTATCGCAACAAGCTTTTTGTTGAGTTTCATGCCCGGCTTCATGTCTGCGCCCTGAGGGACACCAGCCTGTGGTCCTGGCTGTCCATACTGGTTCTGCTGACCTGGCTGCTGAAACTGATTAAAGCCTCCGTACTGGTTGTTCTGCTGACCTGGCTGCTGGAACTGATTAAAGCCTCCGTACTGGTTGTTCTGCTGACCTGGCTGCTGGAACTGGTTAAATCCTCCGTACTGGTTGTTCTGCTGTTCTGGCTGGCCTGGCTGACCTGGCTGCTGGAACTGGTTAAATCCTCCGTACTGGTTGTTCTGCTGTTCTGGCTGGCCTGGCTGCTGGGACTGATTAAAGCCTCCGTACTGGTTGTTCTGCTGTCCTGGCTGGCCTGGCTGCTGGAACTGGCTGAAACCGCCGTACTGGTTGTTCTGCTGCTCTGGCTGGCCCGGTTGCTGGAACTGGTTAAATCCACCATACTGATTCTGCTGCTCTGGCTGCTGGAACTGTCCAAATCCGCTATACATATTCTGCTGCTCTGGCTGACCCGGCTGCTGAAACTGTCCAAATCCCCCATACATATTCTGCTGTTCAGGCTGTCCTGACGGATGAGGCTGTCCGTCACTTGCATCTCCACTCTGTCCAGCCCCTTGCGCATTTGCAAATGCACTTACGCCGGGAGTTGTGAGAACTGTGGTTCCCTCGTCTTCGTATTCATCGTCCGTATTCCCAAATCCATTCGTGTTATTCTCGTCCATGCTGCTCTCCTTCTGTGTTAAATCTGATCAAAATTTATCTGTCTCACGGCAAATTTACCTTGTTGTTCATATACATAGTATAATGGTAGCATTTTATACGTTATATGTCCAACTAAAATGTTTATTCCGTTGAAGGAATTTTGCCAAAACACTGTATATCATTTCTCACTGTCTCCACCCTTCTTTCTATAGCCCGTAGGGGTACATCCCACAATATTTTTGAATTGCTTTATGAAGTAACTCACACTGCTGAAGCCACACTCAAGTGCAATATCCGTTACCTGTCTATGGGTGGTCCGGAGCAATTCGGCCGCCAGTGTTATGCGGCGCCGTTGGACATATTCCATCGGTCTGTAATGCACATACTGGCTGAATATCCTCTGACACTCCCTGACGCAGATATTTGCACTTCCTGCTATACCGCTGACGGTTATCTCATCTTTTAGATTTCTGTCTATCCAGCCAAGCATATCCTTTATCCTGACCTCCGCAAGATGCGGCATGTCTGAGTCTCCCGGTGCATTCATATTCTGTGCTATACATAATATCATTCTGGTTAGGCTATCCCTGATGGCAAATTCATATGCATAACCCTCGCCCGCGCAGGCATCAAAACATCTGTCAAATTCCTCAAAGAATGGCTCCATGCCCTCATCTCTCTTCATATGCACAAACGAATGCCCTTTCTCCACAAACGGCTTCATATATTTGGTGTCAAATATGCTTCCCGGCGCCCCGGCAACTATGGAACTTTCGAATACAAACGAATGATAACGGCACTCTCCCAGCGACAGCGCCCGGAAAGTGTGAAGCACACCACCGTTTATAAAACATCCCTCACCTGCATTCACAATGCATGAAATATCTCCAGTGACAACCTCCACCTGTCCGCTGAGCAAAACAAACACCTCCAGCTCGTCATGCCAGTGTGGCGGTATGCATCCAGATATAAACTGATGCATATCTGCGTCATACGCAGCAAAGTCAAATTGATGTATATCGCCCGCCCTGCTCTCCCTTCCATGTGTGTCGACCATCACCGTGGTCCTGTGTAGTATCATGCCTGGCTCCTCTCTATGTTTTCTCTATGTTTTCTCTATGTTCACCCGCAGACGAGCCAAACCGCCTGCTTATAACTGTTAAGAACCAATATATGTCGCTTTTGTTATATTATGGGCCGTATTTGTTACAGAATCAAGTCGTTTATTTCGCTATTATGTATACAGATTAAATCATAAGAATCAATAGATGGCGAACAAGGCAGAGCATTCCGGCTGTCTCCGGACCTCTGTCGCATTGTTTACAATACAAAATTTTAAGGAGAGAAATTTTTATGAATGCTGCCTTAGATATTGATAAACCAGAAAAAACAAAACGGAGCAAACGCACAACCGACATGACAACAGGAAGCCCGGCAAAGCTTTTGTTTTATTTTGCCATGCCTCTTTTTATCGGGAATATACTTCAGCAGTTTTACAATCTGGCTGACACCTCCCTGGCAGGACACCTTCTCGGAGATACCGCCCTTGCACAGATAGGTGCCACCGCCGCACTGTACAGCCTCATCACAAATGTAGCTTTCGGACTTAATAATGGCTTTGCTCTGTTCGTCAGCAGAAACTTCGGTGCGGACAATAAAATTGAGATGAAACGCTCCGTGTGCTGGGCTGTCCTGTTGTCGGCCATATCTACAATACTACTCACCACATCATTTCTAGTCCTTAGACGGCCTCTGTTGACACTTCTTCAGGTGCCTGCCGATACTATGGATGGTGCACTGAGTTATCTTACTGTCATCCTCGCTGGAATACCTCTCACCATGGCTTATAATCTTGAATCAAGTCTTCTGAGATCCATCGGCAACAGTGTGACACCTCTTATCTTTCTCGTGTTCAGCAGCGTGCTCAACGTAATTCTGGACTACCTGTTCATGGGACCTTTCTCCATGGGCGTCCGCGGTGCTGCCATTGCCACCGTCACCTCCCAGGGAATAAGTGCCATACTCGGATTATTCTGTATCCTTCGAGGATATCCTGAGCTCAGATTTGGAAAACAGGATATGAAAGTTTCTATCCACTTTGTATTTGAAATGTTTTGGACAGGTCTCAGCATGGCTCTTATGAGTGCCATATATAATATAGGAAGTGTTATTCTTCAGGGAAGTATAAACGCACTCGGAAATGTCTACATCGCAGCCCAGGTGGGCGGCAGAAGGCTTGCCGAGTTCTTCTACACACCGGGAATTGCCCTTGGAACAAGTGCTGCCACATTTGCCAGCCAGAACTATGGTGCTCACAAAAATTCCAGAATCAAGAAAGGAATATTCGCCGCCATTACCATGTATGGAGTGTGGTGGGTGCTTGCTATGATCTGCACCTTCACCATTGCAAGATCTATTCTAGTGCTGATAACCGGAAGCTCAGACAATACAGTTATATCCAATGGTCTCATGTATCTCAGGATCAGCATACCGATGATACCGCCTATGGCGGTTCTCGTAATAGTACGAAATGCCCTTCAGGGAATGTGCCACTCAGTGGCGCCGCTGCTGTGCAGCGCACTGGAGATGATCGGCAAGATAATATTTGCAGTATTTCTCGTTCCAGTCTACGGCTACGTTGCCGTGTGCGTATGTGAACCGGTGACTTGGGTAGTATGTTTCCTGTTCATCATGGTAGCCGCACTGATATTCAGAGCAGACTTCCGGAATCATGACATACTATGAAAACCTACGAAAACCACTCTCTAGGATAATATCCTGTTTTTGTATCTTTGAGTCCTATTATAACGTTAAAAAAGCGCCAGCCACCACCGTCAGCCGTTTCAGACATGACGATGGCGACTGGCGCCAATTCGAACAATAAAATTTGAACGATAAACTACCAATAACATTACTCAACTAATGTATTGTAGATATTTATTTAAAAGTTAAAAACATCAAAGCTTGTACCTATATCTATTTGCTACTTCCTAACAAGATGGATCTGGTAAGCATTGTACTCGCCGAACTTGAGTGGTACAGGAAGTCCTATCTGGTCAAGTCCCTGTCCGCTGTACTCTGCGCCAGTCTCCTCGTCAACATATGTGGCATCCGCATCAAGTCCCTTTACTCTGACAAAAGGTACAGGGGCATTGCAGAAGCTTTCCACCGTCACGATATTGACAAGTGTCTCTGACTTATCCCTTGCTACAAATGACCATGCAGCTACGCCTTTGCTCTTGTCTGCATCCGTCAGTCTATAGTAGAGTCCGTTGTGAAGGAGATCCCAATACTTCTTGTAGTTTTCTACCTGAGCCTTGACCTCTTCCTTCTCCTCATCACTGACCTTGTTCAGATCAAGCTCATAGCCAAAGCTTCCCGCCATGGCAACGACAGCTCTTGTATTGAACGGAGTCGTCCTGCCTGTCTGGTGATTCGGAACCGCTGATACATGTGAGCCAACCACCGATATAGGATAGCCAAATGAAGTTCCATACTGTATGTCAAGCCTGCAAATGGCATCCGTATCATCACTGCACCAGATCTGTGGTGTGTAATACATCATTCCGGCATCAAATCTTCCACCGCCACCGCTGCAGCCCTCGATGAACATCTTTGGATATCTTGCCTGAAGTCTCTCCATGAAATCATATACACCAAGTACATACTTGTAAAGGATCGTTCCATTGTTCTGGATTCCCTCTGTCATAGAGTATACATTTAGGATACTTCTGTTCATATCCATCTTTATATAATCAACATCTATCTTGTCAAGCACCGCTGTCAGCTGATTAAATATGCAGTTTACGACCTCTTTTCTTGAGAAGTCCAGATTCAGCTGGCTTCTTCCCATGACCGGCTTTCTTTCAGGTATCACAAATGCATAGTCAGGATGCTCCTTGAAAAGCTCGCTCTTCTCAGATACCATCTCCGGTTCGATCCAGATACCAAACTTCATGCCGAGAGCCTTCACTCTTTTCACAACATCAGCCATAGGACCGCCCATCTTATCCTCATTTACAAACCAGTCACCAAGTCCTGATTTGTCGTCATCTCTCACGCCAAACCAGCCGTCATCCAGAACCAGCATCTCAACGCCAAGCTCTGAAGCCTGCTTTGCTATATTTACGATGTCATCACCATTGAAATCAAAGTATACTGCCTCCCAGCTGTTGATGAGTATAGGTCTCCTCTTTGTCTTGTACTCGCCACGGCAGATATTGTATCTCACAACGTCATGCATCTTATGTGACATGTCAGCAAATCCATCAGGCGAATAAACCATAACTACCTCAGGTGCCACAAACTCACTCTCAGGATAGAGCACATACTCAAACATCTCATCCTGAACACCCATGTTAAGTCTCACCTGATCTGTCTGATCCTTCTCAACCTCACAGCCAAAGCTTCCACTGTATAGAAGTGAGATTCCATAGCAGTCACCTGCATCCTCATTCGCATCCTTGCCTGCTATAACCACAAATGGACTGTGCTGATGGCTTGATGTACCCCTTGTGCTTCCGATCTTCTTCACACCATGATTTATAGCTTCTCTCTCATACATGCGCTCCATAGCATGTCTTCCATGGAAGTGGATGAGATCATAATCACCTGTCACAAAATCCAGGCTCACACTTGATGCCTTTGCCACAAATATATCCGCATCGCTTATGTTTCTTATGAGCGCAGATCTGGTGATCAGATCTTTTTCCTCTATTATTCCGTAAAGGAGTTCAACCTCTACCCCCACCTGCGGATCCTGAAGAACAATCTTGAGTGTCTCGCCCTTCTCTCCAGCATTTGTATAAGCTGCAGGAAGACCCTTGAGACTATACTTTTTATCCATAACCTCATACGAAACATATCTAAGATCACAACCGTGAACTCCTTCTATATCCTTTACGTTGAATGCAGGTGTTCTGAAATCTCCGTTGCCGTAGCAGCTGTATTCCTGTGGAATATTGTCCAGAGAGAACTCTCTGCTCTCCTGTGCCTCGTAAGGATTGCCTGAAAATCCTCTATCGTAATGAGTTATGACATATGACATATCCCCGTCCATTTTCTTGCCGTAATACAGATGAGCCAGATATCCATAATCAATCACCTTCATCTGATATGTAGTATTTTTGGTATTCAGTGTGAAAAGCTTTTTCTCTTCATTTATCAATATTGCCATGCCCAAGTCCTCCTTTTCGTGATCTCCAGTTTCTCTACAGCCAATTTTCATTTGACTGGTCTTTCTTCATAATTTATCTACAACCGGCTCCGCCGGAATGTATTCCTAGTTAAGTTTTAATTCGATTCCCTGCAATTTTTCATTTTGGGATTCCACACAAGCTTCTTAAAAGCTATTTTCCAAGTTCCACCATATAGTCCACAAATTTCTCCACATATCCATAATCTGCCGCATATGCTGACAATCCAATATATGCCTTGCCATCTGTGTACTCAGTAAGTCCTGCCGCCTTGTATCCTTCAGATACATCTATTCCGACAGGTATCTTCTTTCCGTCTTCATCCTCGTAATAAATTATCCTATCCTTATACTTATCATATATATCGCCTACCTTCTCATCCGACAGGTCTGCAAGTCTGCCGCTCTTCGCCAGACCTATGAGATTGTCATACTGGCACAAGACTGCCTGAGCAGTGTCCGCCTCAAGGTATGCCAGCACCTTCATATAGTAACTGTTCTTATAATCTGAGTTATTTGCCAGATTAAAAAATGCATTGTTGTCAAATGTAACCCTTCCCGGGAGATTTTCTTCCCCTACATACGACACAAACCCCTGTGTCAGCTTGCTGTTCCCTGAAACATCATCGTAGTTGTTCACAAGGACGACATCCAGTATCGGCTTGTCCTCCCTCGTTGCAAACACAACAGCAAAATACACTACAAGTCCCACGAGAACGACAGCACCGATTATCCAAAGCTTGTAATAATCCCAGATATATCCTATTTTTTTGCGTGTGGAGTCCATCTCTTTGATCTTCTGTTTTTCTTCTTCCGTGATTATCGGCTTTTTCATAGACGTCCTCCTTTTTTTTCTGTGTTGAGTGGACGCATGAGAGGCGCTTCGCGCAGCGTCCACAGTATCGCAAGGGTGGCGTCAGTAACTGACGTCACCCTGTGGTCATATATAATATCTTCTTTAACTTTCTTTAGAGCTTTCCACCTGATGTTGCGATACCTTCTACGAACTGCTTCTGGAATATCAGGTATATAACGATCATTGGTATACATGATATAAGAGATGCAGCCATCAGCTGTGGATAGTTGGACTGATACTGTCCCTGCATTGTTGCAAGAGCTGCTGAGAGCGGCATCTTGTTTGCACTGCTGTTTACAACCAGTGGCCACATCAGATCCTTGAATGCGAACACTGCTGTGAATATACCGAGGGCAACCATCGATGATCTTGCAAGCGGAGCCATGACGAACACGAATGTCTTTGGAATGTTACATCCGTCAAGTCTCGCTGCCTCCTCGAGATCTCCAGGGAGTCCCATGTAAGCCTGCTTGAGCAGGAAAGTACCGAACGCTGTTACAATTCCCGGGAATACCAGAGCAAACATTGTATTTGTCATGCCCATCTTACTGATCATCAGGAACTGTGGGATGATGAATATCTGTGAAGGAATCATCATCTGGAAAAGTATCAGGGAGAACATAAAGTCTCTGCCCTTAAACTTAAGTCTTGCAAATGCATATCCTGCGAGTGTTGCTGTGAGACATGCACACACAACTCTGAAGAATATGAGCAGTAATGTGTTCTTGTAGAGAACAAGGAAGTTCATGTTATTCCAAACAGTAGTGAACGCGTCTGTACGCCACTGTGATGGGAATATTACGAATGGACTTACCGAAGTTGCCTCTGTTACTGTCTTAAATGCTGTGAGTGTCATCCATACAAATGGCACTATCATAATGATTGAGAATATGATCAGAATGAGGTGAATCAATAATCTCTGCATTCTTCTCTTAAACTGTACGCCTCTTGTCATATCGATTCCCCCTTCCTAGTTATAATGAACCCACTTCTTCTGACCGATCATCTGGAATACTGTAAGTACCATGATGACTGCGAGAAGAAGAACTACTATTGCTGATCCATAACCCTTGTTACCATTCTGGAACGAATACTGGTAGAACAGATATACGATGGACTCTGTCTTCTTGAGGGCCGGATTGGAAATATCCATTACCATGTATACAAGGTCGAATACCTGAAGTGCTCCGATTACTCTTGTTACGAGTACGAAGAATACTGTAGGAGAGAGAAGTGGAAGAGTAATCTTGAAGAAAGCTCTTACTCCTGATGCTCCGTCAATATCCGCTGCCTCGTAGTAATCCTTAGGTATCTCCTGAAGTCCTGCAAGGAACAGAACCATGTTGTAACCAATGATTGACCATACACCGATGATCGCAACTGAGATCCATGCGATCTTTGGATTGGATATCCACTCGATCTTTGTACCGAGGATGTGGTTTAACAGACCGAACTGTGAATTGTATAACCATCTCCATACCATGGCTACAGCTGCAGGTGCAACTACCATTGGCAGGAAGAATATTGCTCTGTATATTGTTCTTCCGTGCATCTTGCGATTCAGGAATACCGCAAGTATAAGTGCGATGGCGATTGAGAATGGAACCTCAATGATCGCATACTTGAATGTATTGAGAAGTGACTGCCATACCTCAGGGTCAGCAAACATCTTCTTGTAATTTGCAAATCCTGCAAATGATGAATCTCCGAATGATCCAACCTTACAGAATGACTGATATATTGTCTGTACTATAGGCCATAAGTTAAGTACGATGATTCCTATCATTGTTGGGAGGATGAATGCCCAGCCCCATTTGCGCTGGTTTCTTTCCCATGTTGTTGACTTCTTTTTCTTGAACTCTTTATCTTCTGCTGCTGCCGGCTTAACTGTCTGTGTCTCTGTAGCCTGGATTATCTCAGCCGCTTTTTCTTCTACTTTCTTTGTCTGAACATCCTTTGCCTCGGCTGCCTTTGTCTCAGCTGCCTTGGTATCAGGTTTCTTCTTGTTATCTGACATAAAATCCCTCCTCTTATTCATTTATATTGTAATTAACACCCCGCCTGTTTCTGGTAAGCAATGGGTAGGACCTCCATCCTACCCACTGTTATGTTATCTTATAAATGCTCTGTAGGATTACTTGTCTTCCTCATCGATGTACTGGTTCATCTGAACTGCGAAGTCCTTACATGACTGCTCCATCTTTGATGGATCTGCCCATGCATCTGCGAAGAATGTCTGTGCTGCCTGTGACCATACTGTTGAATTGTATGTGTAAGGTCTGAGTACAAGCTCATTTGTTACGCCTGGAACTGTTGACTCCTTTGTGATATCAAGGTAAGCGTTGAGGTTGAACTTGTCTGTGCAGTTAACCCACTTGTCTGATGTGTTGTTGTAAGCTGACATTGTTACACCGAGCTCAGCCTGCTTCTCCTGCATCTCCTTTGAACCGAACCACTCGATAAGCTTCCAGCAGTCATCTGGCCTCTTTGTGCCTGCTGATGCAGCCCATCCAAGTCCGTTACAGATAGAAGTTCTCATGCCTGTTGTCTTGTCGTATGGAAGAATTGCTACATCACAGTTCTCAACGAGATACTCGTTGTCAAGGAATCCTGCTGTCATCCATGAACCCTGTGTGATCATTGCTACTGTGCCTGACTGGAACATAACGTCTGTACCTGTCTCTGACATTGTTGTTGCTGGTGGACAGCAATCCTTGAGGAGCTTTCCTACATAATCCATAGCCTTGATAGTGTTGGCATCATCATATCCTGACTTTGTGTGATCGTCATTTACGATGTAACCGCCCATTGAGTAAACCATGTTGTAGTAAGTATCCTGATCGTTTGATGTGTTCATACAGAAACCGTACTGTGAACCGTCATCCTTTGTGAGTTTCTTAGCTGCATCATAGAGATCATCCCATGTCCAGTTCTCATTTGGATACTCAAGTCCTGCATCATCGAACATCTTCTTGTTGTACCAGAGAGCGATTGTATCGTAATCCTTTGGTATTGCATAATATGAACCATCATATGTGTAGAGCTCTGTGATCTCTGACATGTAGTTGCTCATATCAACTTTGTCACTCTTTTCGATGTAGTCATCGAGCTTTAAGAGCTTGTTGTTCTTCATGTACATCTGTGAGTTGTTGGAGTGCATCCAGAATACATCCGGCATATCTCCACCTGATGCTCCAGCCTCAAGAAGTGTCCAGTATGAATCCCACTCCTTAACCTGTACATCAACCTTGATTCCTGTCTCTTCTGTGAAAAGATCACATATCTGCTGCAGACCCTTCTGCTGGTTGTTATCCCAGATAACTACCTCAAGTGCATCCTTGCTGCTGCCGCCCTTACTTCCATCGCCGCCGCCACATGCGCACAGTGAAAATGCTGTTGCTGCTGCAAGCCCTACTGCCACTGCTTTCTTCATTGTTCTTCTCATAAAACCTTCCTCCTTTTTACATCACCGGCAGGATTTACGACACCCACATTCTCTTTCATACCCTGAATTCTGCGTCCTGTTCTGCCGGTTCGCCTTACGGCGTTCTGTGTGCTTCCTATGATTGAATTATAAAATTTTGGTGAAGATTTTTACATGGAAAAATGTCAAAATGTCATGGGTTTTTGTCACAAATGTATATTTTTAAGTAGTTAAGTTCGCTGTTTTTGTGCTATTTTATGGTAAATTGTAGAATACATATGGTAAATTGTAAAATTCGCTATATATTGGCATACCTTTTTGTGCTATAGTTAAACAAACGATATTATCACTTTTTACATCAGGAGGAATTTTATGAACATTTTCAGCAGTGACGGCTGGTTTTCCAGATTCTTTGGAACGCTCGGCGATATTATAATAGTGAACATTCTATTTATATTGTGTAGTATTCCCATAGTCACCATGGGAGCTTCCATGAGCGCAATGTATTTCACTCTGTTAAAGAAGCAGAGGACAGGCGAAAATGGAGGTGTAGTGAAATTATTCTTCAAAGGCTTCAAGGATAATTTCAAACAGTCAACGATTTCATGGCTGCTATTCCTTCTTATATCATTTATATTCACTCTGGATTTCAACCTTTTTGGCAAGGGTGGTCCACAGGAGAACAAGCTCATGTACTACACCAGTGTCGTGCTTATGATATTGACATGCTTCATCGCAATTTACCTGTTCCCTGTCATAAGTGCCTTTAAGAACACATTGAAGAACCTTCTCTTGCAGTCCATTTACCTGGCAGCCAAGAACTTCATATTTACAATAGTAATCATGGTTCTCTACACTCTGCCTGCATATGTTCTGCTATCCAGCACTCAGGTATTCATGATAGGTATATTCGTGTTCATAGTATGTGGCTTTGGCCTTATAGCATATGTATCATCATTCATGTTTTTGAAGGCATTCACCCCATATCTGGATGAGGTCACAAAGAAGTACACGGACGACGATCCTGCTTCATGGATGCACAGCGATGACCAGACATCTGAATCAGATGAGGATAATCCTGAATCCACAAAGGTGACCAAGAAGCTTATCGTTGACAATTCATATCATGGCAGACAGTAGTTTTTACCGTATATCGTAAATACAGCAAAGGCGGATGTGCGACAAATCGCACACCCGCCTTTTGCTTAATTCAAATTTTTTGATTCAATTATATCTTACAGCTTCGAAGCCTCATGTCCAAACTTGGCATCCTTCGTCTCAAGCTCAACCTCAAGATTCCTGAATGACTTAGGACTCATTCCAAACTTCTGCTTGAATGCTTTGGAGAAAGAAAGAGAATCCTCATAACCACACTGATATGCGATTATATTGATCTGTTCCTTTGATGACCGGAGAAGACTTGCAGCTTTCTCCAATCTGAAGTTGATAAGATACTCCTGAGGAGATACACCCATCTCCTTCTTGAAGCTTCCTGTCAGATGACTTCTGCTGATTCCTATGAAATCCGCAATGTCATCGATCTTGATCTTGTTCATGTACTTCTCTGTTATGAAGTCGACAGCAGCCTTTACATATATCTTACTTGGATACTCAATGTTATCATCTTCCTGCGCATCGGAGGCATTATCCTCCATAATGGTTGCGAAGAGAAGCATCAGTGCACTCATTCTCTTCACCTCGTTTATACGTGTGATCTGGGAATATTCGAGCATCTTGTTGATACATTCTGCACACGTATCCATCTGCTCTATCTTGATGATAGGTGAGCCCTTTACATACCCCATCGCCTCAATAAAATCTTCAGCTCTGTAGCCATGAAATCCAACCCACATGTAGCTCCATGGATCATCATCGTCAGCCCTGTAAGTAGTCTCCTCACCAGGTCTGATGATAAACGCCTGTCCAGGTCCCAGTTCATAAGTCTTCCCTGCAATTGTAAATGTACCCTTGCCCTTCTTTACCATATGGATAACATATGATTCTCTGACGTATGGACCAAACTTCCAGCCTTTTATACAATCCTCTCTTCCACAATAGTCCAGACTGATTGCGGTACCCCACATATAGGAGTTCGACAACTGTAGATCTTCCAGACAAGCAAAACCAACACTGTCAGTTAAACCAACCTTTCTTACCATAACCCGTCCTTTCCTTTACCATATCTTTGCCACCCTTTTATATAAGTTAACACCAAAACACCTTTATATTTTAACAAAAGCAGACAAACCTGTCAATTTTCAGATCTGTCTGCTTCCTGTAAAATATCTATAAATTATGTCTTACCAGTGACGGTAACCAAATACTGTTGCAGCGTTCTTGAAGTAGCTGAGTACCTGCTCTGCACATGTTGCGCTGTCACTGAATATCTTTTCTGCGATGTTATCTATAACAGTGATGAGGAATACTGAGATAACTATAGCAGCGATAACTGCAAATATCTTTGAGTTGTCATTTGTCTCAAGGTTATCGAATAACGCATGAGCTGCGATCACGATTCCGCAAAGGCTTATTCCGAGGAAGAGTATGTATCCAAAGCCTCCGATGATTCCGCTGAGGAAATCAACCTTGTGGAAGAGTGCTGAGATGATCTCAAATATGATTCCTGCAACCATTGCTATTGCCTCATAAAGTGCAAATACACCAACGGCGTTAAGTGCTTTTCCAAATGTGATTCCACCCTTGAATATAATTCCTCCGGCGATAAATACCGCTGCTGTCATGATGACTGCTGCGATTATAGTGAAGAAGAACATGTAGAAGCCCTTTGCTATTGAATCGCCAAAGTCAAATCCCATTATGAGGAATCCGACAGTTACAAATATAAGTGAGAGGATGGCATTTACTCCTGCAAGTATTCCGCCAGGAACCATGTTGTCACTCTGAACCATCTCACCCGCTGTATCTGCAGGGCTCTTGAAAAGACCTATCACATTCTTGAGAAGATCATTTATCATATTGCCCGCTGCTGATGGCTTCTTCGGCTGTGGCTGTACATAGCCCTGCTGGCCGTACATCTGCTGGTTCATCTGTGGCTGGCCGTAGCCCTGCTGACCATACATCTGCTGGTTCATCTGCTGACCGTAGCCCTGCTGATTGTATGCTCCCTGGTTCATCTGCTGGCCATAACCCTGCTGATTATACATCTGCTGGTTCATCTGCTGACCGTAGCCCTGCTGGTTGTATGCACCCTGCTGGTTCATCTGCTGGCCGTAACCCTGTTGATTGTATGCACCCTGCTGGTTCATCTGCTGGCCATAGCCTTGCTGATTGTACACTCCCTGCTGACTCATCTGCGGCTGGCTGTAAGCCGCTGCCTGCTGATCTGCCTGTGGCTGGCTGTTCTCCGCCGCCTGCTGATTTGTCTGTGCCTGATCTGCCACCTGCTGTTCTCCCTGTGGCTGACCAAACTGCTGATCCTGATTCTCGTTCATTCCTGTTACCTCCAATTCCTTTCCCTGTGTGAAAATATATCAAAAATATGATACCAAATCCCCCTGGTTTTGTCATCATATCATTGCTCTATAAACTTCTGTGCGATATCGAAGGATCTGACTCAATCCTTATAATATCCATCGAAATAGTTAATCGGGCTGTGGCTGTCATACTTTGCATGATACACAAATGTAGTATAATCAACGTATTCCGCTTTCTTCTCCTCATTCTGTCCAATATTGTTGGATCTTACAAGAGCAGAAATCACTATGGATACCGTTAAGCATATCCCGCACACGATACCTATTGCAACATACAAAAATACTATCGAACCCATGTCTTATCCTGCCTTTCCTTAACGTATTCTATAGTGCCATAGCTTCTGAATCTGTGAATATCTATTCTAGATCTGTGAAGCTTGTTGATCGCACGCCAGAAACTCACCAAACTATATATAACTCCGGCCACATACACGGAAAATACCATAAAAGCTCCACCTGAATCACCCACACCTGCACTTATCCTATACAGATCCGTCATAAGTCCCCCAACAAATACAGATACATATGTACAAAGCACAACCATCACTGTCATAAGTATCGCTATGGATGCCCCAACCTTAAATCTGTTGGATGGGACATTTCCCACGACCTTGCCGGTCTGCCCATTCACCGCCACGGTATAGAGTATTCCCTGATAACGAAAAGTCATGAACCACGCTGGCAGCAATGCATACTCGATATCTGTCATCTTTATATCCGTTTTTTCCTCAGTAATCCGGGCGTTTTTCGGAACATCGCTCATCATCTCTTCCTTCACCGCATCATTGCTCTTTCTCTTTGCAACGGCTGCGATCTCGGCAGCTGGTACATCGTACCTGTCCGTGTAAAATCCGGACAGATATTCTGGAGAAAACGTCAAAGCCTTCTCTAAATCATAAGGCTCCAATCTTGCCGAAATGTGATCATTCAATCTTCTTGTTGCATCACCAGGTACCCTTGGAACTGTACACTCACAATCTCTCATACAATTGTGTGTGACTGTTTTGTCTGCAGTTTTCTGTGCAACTGCTGCTATAGAACCAAAGCATTTTTCATAATTACTAACGCGCTCGCCTTTTTCATTCTCCTGAAATACATACTTGAGCTTTTTTCTAACATGATAAGATGCCAGCCAATATGGTATATATATTCCTCGTATCTTATCAATCTCAAATTTCTTTATCTCATCCGGAACAAACCACCCCTTACAGAACCTGTCACGTATAAGCTGTTCTGCTCTCTTCTGAGAAATTCCAAATGGAATAATAAGGTCCGGCTCCAGTTCATCCTTAACTCTGTCAACCAATATCATCGGCTGCCCACAATACGCACAGAAACTGGAAGTTTCCGTGGATTTCACCATAAGTCTTGCACCACAGGATGTACATTCATATAGATTCATATCCATATACCTTGGTGATTCATCATCCTTTCCAATATTGATCTCATCCAATGTGTATATCGTATCCGTGGCATCCGTTATGTATCTTTTTATTCTGGCAATCTTCTGAATTGCCTTATAGCTTCTCTTATCTACAAGCTCTCCATCCTCATTCCTGGTCATGGCAGAGTTTTCTTCTCCTATGCCTCTGCTGATCACCGAATCACACTGCGTACACTGCAGCTGCCTCGTCTTAGGATTCAGTACCACAACACCGCCGCAGGATGGACATTTTACTGTAAGATTCATTGCATGTTACCCCCATGTCTACCAAACATAAGCCCCATTTGACTAAAACAGTATCATCTAAATTATAAGCTATCAAGTAGTCAAATTACAACTATATGTACCTGTAACGGATGTAAATATTACATAAAACGTCTTATCATCCAAATAAAGCTGTATCATAACCATTCCATCACAATACAGCTTCATAATGTTATCAATTTATCTTATTCACGTCGTCTTTATTGGTGTCGGAAATTATATAATGTGGTCTTCCCTTGGTCTCCATATATGTCTTGGCGATATATTTGCCCATGATTCCTATGCACAGGAACTGGAGTCCTGATACAAACAGTATGATGCACACAAGTGACGGCCATCCCGCAACAGGGTCTCCCCACACCAGCTTTCTTATGAAGAAGAACAGCATCATGACAAATGAAACAAATGTACAAAATATTCCAAATCCTGAAGCTATACTCATCGGCGCCTCGGAGAAGTTGATTATTCCGTCCAGTGCGTATTTGAAAAGCTTCCAGAAGTTCCACTTCGTCTCGCCCGCAACTCTCTCCACATTCTCGTATTCCAGCCATTTTGTCCTGAACCCGATCCAGCCAAATATTCCCTTGGAGAATCTGTTGTACTCGCACATCGACACGATGGCATCCTTCATCTCTGCCTTCATAAGCCTGAAATCCCTGGCGCCATCCACGACATCGGAGTCGGATATCTTGTTGATGATCTTGTAGAACATCCGCGCAAACCATGATCTTATCGGCGGCTCGCCCTTTCTTGTGACTCTTCTGGTCGCCACACTGTCATATTCTCCCTGCTCAAGTATACCGAGCATCTCCGGGAGCAGACTTGGCGGATCCTGCATGTCGGCATCCATCACCGCCACGTAATCCCCATCTGCATTGCAGAAACCCGCATACATTGCAGCCTCCTTACCAAAGTTTCTGGAAAATGACAAATACTTGAAATAATCGTATTCCTCTGAGATCTTTTTCATGGTCTCAAGAGTCTTATCCGACGAACCATCATTTACCATAAGAACCTCAAAATCATACTGCCTGAGTTCCTGTCTCACCTTGTCCAGCTCCCCTGCAAATATCGGAAGAGCCTGCTCTTCGTTATAGCATGGAATTATCAAGCTAACTTTTTTCATTTTTTTCACCTGCTTTAAATTTATAAATTCGTATTCCTGAAAATCTGTATTCTATAGATTTCTTTGTATACTTTGTTATCTCTGCTATTTTCTCAGTCATCTTGTGTATCTTTTTCTTTTCAAATTTTGGATCATTGATGACTGCCACATATATCTCATCGCCGCAGTCCTTCACCAGATCAGCGATGCTGTCTATATCATCCTCGTACACATACCGGCATCTTCCCATCTGGGAAAATACGTTCATTCCCGCGTACACGTTGTTCCATTTGCCATCTCCGTGACACAGTATGATACAGTCCTGTCCCTTCATCTCCTCCAAGGCTGTGCTCCAGTCGCTGTAGCCCCTGTACTGCCAGTCTACACCCTTTACAGCTATACTGCCTGCACATAATGCAAGGCATATGACAGCGGTTACAACTGCACATCTCTTCCTGGTTATTACTGGAACCAGCTTCATCATACACCATATCATAAACACAGCCACTATAGGAAGTGCCGAGTAGATATATCTTGCATTTACAAGCTCGGACCCCTGTATTCCCACAAATGCAAGAACGGCGTCGGCCACGATAACCCCCGCCAATAACAGTGAGCGTGACTCTATCCTTCCTGTTCTGTCCGCATCTATATCTCTCCTGTGTGTACATACTCTGTAGGATAATCCATCATTTTCCCTGACCAAGGATATCCTTATATCCACAAATGAAAGCACTATCCTTGCCACGATGAGCACCAGTGCCACAAGCACGATCAGCGGAAGCAGTCCTGCAAAATACGACCTGTTTATATAACTGATATAATATAAGAATTTGTGACCGGAAAGTCCTATCAGATTATCGGTAGCATAGCTTCCCCTGTAACCAAATATGTGCTTTATCGTCGCGGGAAATACCGCTATTGCCGCACCAAATCCAGCAACAAGACTAAAGCCATACGCAAACATCTGCTTTACCTTTCGCATATACAACAGGTATATACATACACACAATCCAAGTCCGGCAACATAGAAGTAGAAATAATAGTGTGTGAGTCCGCCGAACATGACCGCCAGTGCCAGCAATATAAAATACGGCACGGTCATCTTCTTTTTATGTCTCAGTATATATACATGAACCGCCGTCAGCAGCAATACATTCAAGGTCTGAAGAAGATACATCCGTATGAGCATACAGTTGCTTATGCCCACCGATGATACGCCCCACAGAGCTGCCGCCATCAGTCCATACCATCTGTTTCCAAGCAGATATGCCGCCACATACAACAGAAGAATATCCACAAATATCAGGAGTATGAGGTTGAGCACTATTCCCGGAACTGCACTGTATCCCGCTCCTTTGAAAAAGTAGCACACCGTATGCAGCAGCATATAATATACCGGCGGGTGGACATCATTTTCCTGATTTCTGTATGCCGCACTGTAGTTGAATGAATCATCGTTATAATTCATATAGTTCTCAAAATATGACCCCGTCACCCACTCATCAAGTGGCGTGTTGTCCTCTCCCGGATGGAGAAAAGTCTTGTCCGTGGAGTTTGCAAGGCCATAGCTGTACACCTCATCGCAAAACAGATACTGTCTCTTAAGCCCGTAGTGGATGCACAGTCCATACTGCAGTAACACCAGCACTATGCATGCGATCCAGAAATACCGATTTGTCCTGATTTCTTTATTTTTCTTTACACTCTCTGTCATAATCTATTCTCCCACTGTCTTTGCCCATATAATAAGAGCAGTTTACCTCCTTTGTATACTTAATTTATTTTAAAATAAAAAACGGACTGCTACATTGTGACCGTATATTATACGTCACTGTAACAATCCGTTTGTTTATGATTATTTTTCTTTATTACTTTTCAAGTATATCGTAGATAAGATCCATGACCTTGTCACCAAATGCTGCTGACTCCTTCTGTGCCTCATCGTATGATGAACCCTTGATTCCGTAGTAGAACTTGATCTTTGGCTCAGTTCCTGATGGTCTTACCGCAAGCCATGCATCGTTCTCAAGCTCGTAGTAGAGTACATTGGCATTCGGGAATCCGGTAGGCTTAACCTCACCTGTCTCGATATTCCTTATATACTCAAGACGATAATCACGTACCACTCTGGTCTTGTATCCTGCTACTTCCTCAGGTACATTTGCACGGAGGATATTCATGATGTGTCCGATCTTCTTTGATCCCTCAACACCCTTGAGTGTTACGGTCTTGATATCATCTACATAATATCCGTACTTCTCGTACATATCCATCATCGCATCCCAGAGAGTCTTGCCCTGACCTCTGTAGTAAGCTGCTGCCTCACAGAGAGCCATAGTTGCAACAACCGCATCCTTGTCTCTTGCATGTGTTCCGATCAGGCATCCGTAGCTCTCCTCAAATCCGAAGAGGTATGTTCCCTTGCCTGTCTGCTCAAATCTGAGGATCTCGCGTCCGATGTTCTTGAAACCTGTGAAACACTCGATGAGATCTGTTCCATAATACTTTGCTATAGCATCTACCATGTTGGTAGTAACGATAGTCTTGATGATTGCTCCGTCTGCTGGAAGGCTGCCATTCTTCTCCTTCATCTGGCTTACCTCATACTCGCAGAGTAAGCTTCCTGACATGTTACCTGTGAATACCTTGTACTCACCTGTCTTGGAATCCTTGGCGTAGCATCCGAGTCTGTCGGCATCAGGGTCTGTTGCCAGAACGAGATCTGCATCGACCTCCTTTGCCAGCTTGAGTGCCAGTGCAAATGCTTCCTTTGCCTCTGGGTTTGGATACTCAACTGTTGGGAAATCTCCATCCGGAAGCTCCTGCTCAGGAACCACGTACACATTCTCAAATCCGATCTCCTTGAGAATCCTTCTTACAGGGATGTTGCCTGTTCCGTGAAGTGGTGTGTACACGATCTTGATATCCTTGCCATACTTGTCAATTGCATCCTGATTGAGGATGAGCTTCTTGAGCTCGCCCATGTATGCGTCATCAACCTCTGAACCGATAGTTACAAGAAGCCCCTTCTTCTTTGCCTCTACCATGTCCATGGTCTTTGTATCTGCGAAATCTGTGATGGCCTTTACCTCGGCCATGATTCCCTGGTCATGAGGTGGTGTGATCTGTGCGCCATCCTCCCAGTATACCTTATATCCATTGTACTCTGGTGGGTTGTGTGATGCTGTTACATTGATACCAGCTACACAGTCCAGATATCTCACTGCAAATGAAAGCTCAGGTGTCGGTCTAAGTGACTCGAATCTGTAAGCCTTTATGCCATTTGCTGCCAGGCAGAGAGCTGCCTCCATAGAGAACTCAGGTGACATTCTTCTTGAATCATAAGCTATTGCCACACCTTTGTCCTGCTTGCCCGCCTTGATGATGTAGTTTGCAAGTCCCTGTGTAGCCTTGCGCACTACATATATGTTCATTCTGTTAGTACCAGCTCCGATGATGCCTCGAAGTCCGGCTGTTCCAAATACAAGATCACAATAGAATCTTTCTTCTATCTCTTTCTCGTCGTCCTTGATTGCTAAGAGCTCATCCTTGGTTTCCTGACCAAACAAAGGATTGTTCACCCACTGCTCATACACGTCCTTGTAATTATAATCGCTCATCATTTTGCCTCCTGTGAAATCTATTGCTTTATGTTACCCATAGAGCATCCTACAAATGGAAAACACACACACGAAAAAACCATCTGTAAAATACATCACAATTCAGTATCACGTGTCTAACTCAATTATTATCCACGCCCCAACATTATACTCTTAATTTGTCAGCTTGTGAAGTCCATAGGTATCGTTAATTTCACTCAAAATTTTGAGCTTTTCTTGGTCATCTTCGATAACTTTTTGGAGTTTTTCCATCAAAACCGGGGATATGTAGCTCTTTCTGGTGTTCATATACCGGTTACTTATCTTCCAGAACTTCTCCGGGAAACTGTACATAAGATATATGAATTCATAATCCTCATGTTCAAGATAATTGATCTGACTGTACGCACTCAGAATGTCCTTCGCCATGGCGATATCATACCTGTTCTTCTCCATGGCTTTGCGGAGAAACTGGTACAGATCCATGAGCTGGTATCCCACATGGAACCGGTCAAAATTTATGGTTGCTATGTATCCATCACAGAACATCACGCTGTGATAATTATACGAGCCGTGACAATAGCCAAGCCATTTGTCGTTGTATGTGAAATTATCCTGAAACAGCGACAGGCAATTCTCTGCCTGGCTGTAAAAATAATCAAATGTCTTTATGTACAGCATCTCAAAGTCATTCTTCAGGGTTCTCCTGCTGACAAAATTTCTTATCCTGCGAAGCTCATTTACCTTTCTGTCCAGATTTCCCGGAGTTTTTTTTGTGTATGACGTATTCTCCTCCATGTACAGTTCCCTTCCGGCTCTGTGAAACCACGCCAGATTTATAACTGCTTTCTCAAGATCCCTTATGCTTGATGCATTACACTCCCGCCCTTGGAAATATTCCCTGCACACAAATGGATTTCCATACCTGTCGCAGGTCACCAGCTCGTCTTCTCTGTTGGCCACGACCCGGTCTATATTACAGAAGCCCTTTTCATATATCTTATCCTTGAATTCCTTCTCCTGCTGAAGCCTCTCGTCAGTTCCATTCAGGGATGACACCTGTCTGACCCCCTTGTCCGTCATCAGGATCACAGCACCTCTGCCTCTGCCCGTTCCCTGTACTTCCATATCGTATGCTTCATACACTTCACCCATTTTTTCAGCCAAATAAAAACCCCCTCCTACAACCATCTCTTGGCAGCATAACTGCCTGCTAAGTAATTGTATGAGGGGATGTTAAGTTTCATTCTTAAGTTGTAACTTTTTATTTGTCTGTTTTACGACGGGTATCGCTGATGCCTACATCTGCTTTACCTGATCCAGCAGATATTCCCTGCCGTTCTTCTCCGGGTCTTCTATAACCATATCCAGCAGTTTCTGAAGTATCTCGCCCATCTGAGGTCCCGGCTTTATTCCCAGCTTTATGAGGTCTCCGCCATTTACCTTGAGGTCCTTGATCCTGACGCAGTCAGCATCTGCCACGATCTCTTCATATTTCTTCTCAAGCTCCGCAAGCTGGCTCTGTCTCTCCTCCAGCTTGTAATCGCTCTGGGCAGCCATATCGGCTTTCTTGATCTCGATTATATATGGGAAGAAATCCTTTCCAACCTCTCCGAGAAGCTTCCTGATGGTATTCTTCTTCGGAACGCAGCCCATGCCAAAGTCATGCCATCTCACCAGCTTGCACACGTCCTTGATGGTATTGTTGTCAAACTTCAGTCTTCTGAGAACCGCCTCCGCCAGTGGAACTCCCGCGATCTGGTGGTCGTAAAAGTGATCTGTTCCATTCTCGTCCACAGTGTGTGTGGATGGCTTGCCTATATCGTGGAGAAGCGCCGCCCATCTCATGGTGACGTCAGCTCTTATATTTTTAACCGCCTCAATGGAGTGTACACCCACATTGTATCTGTGATACTGGTTGTTCTGTGGCTGCTCCATCATCTTGTCAAATTCAGGAAGGATATATGCAGTGATACCTGTAACATAGGCCTCGAGCAGCTTGTCCGGGTGATCTGATACAAGGAGCTTTGTGAGCTCCACCCTGATCCTCTCCGCACTTATATCCTTGAGGTACTGTGCCTGGATGATCATGGCCTTTCGGGTATCCCTCTCTATGTCAAATCCAAGCTGTCCCGCAAATCTTATGGCTCTGAGTATCCTAAGTGCATCCTCATCGAATCTGTCCCTTGCCACACCGACAGCTCTTATAACCTTGTCATTCAGATCCTGCACACCGCCAAACATATCTATTATGCCCTTGCTGTGGCTGTACGCCATGGCATTTATGGTGAAGTCTCTTCTCTTCAGATCCTCCTCAAGGCTGGCTGTGAACTCCACCTGATCCGGTCTCCTGTGATCACTGTACTCTCCATCTATCCTGTACGTCGTGACCTCATAGCCTTCCTTGCCCATCATGACTGTTACGGTTCCATGCTCTATTCCTGTATCTACGGTTCGCCTGAATATCTCCTTGACCTGCTCAGGTCTGGCAGATGTGGTGATATCCCAGTCCCCCGGCTCTCTTCCGAGTATGCTGTCTCTCACGCAGCCGCCGACTATATAGGCCTCATAGCCTGCTGCCTCAAGACCCTCTATTACTTTATTTGCTCCCTCTGGAATGTCTATTCTCATATATCTTCTCTCCGCATCTTTATATCTGTAAAATAATAACTTCTCCAGCAAGATGCTGAAGAAGTTATTATACATGATCATTATCTATATTCTAGTATGCACGTCCGAAGTATACCATCTTCTTTGCTGGCTTTCCGCAGTGTACACATACATCTGAGAGATGCTCCTGTGCAAATGGCATACATCTTGTGGATGCTCCTGTCTCGTCCTTGATTGCTTCCTCACAAGCTGTCTCGCCGCACCACATAGCCTTCACAAAGCCCTGCTCGTTGTCGATGATATTCTTGAACTCATCCCAGTTAAGCGCTGCATGTGTATGTGAATCTCTGTGAGCCTTTGCTCTCTCGAACATATCCTTCTGGATAGTCTCAAGAAGCTCTCCAACCTTTGTATCTATCTCATCAAGTGATACTGTGATCTTCTCTCTTGTGTCACGGCGTACCAGAACTGCCTGATTGGCCTCGATATCCTTTGGTCCGATCTCAACTCTGATAGGAATACCTCTCATCTCCTGCTCTGAGAACTTCCAGCCTGGGCTCTTGTCGCTGTCATCGACCTTTACTCTGAATGCTCCAAGCTTCTCACGGAGCTCTGCTGCCTTCTCAAGCACTCCTGCTTTCTTCTGCATGATAGGAATGATCATGACCTGAGTTGGAGCAACCTTTGGAGGAAGTACAAGACCTGAATTGTCTCCGTGAACCATGATGATGGCTCCGATAAGTCTTGTTGTCATACCCCATGATGTCTGATGAACATACTTGAGCTTGTTGTCCTTGTCTGTAAACTGTATTCCAAATGCCTTGGCAAATCCGTCTCCGAAGTTATGGCTTGTTCCTGACTGGAGCGCCTTGCCATCGTGCATAAGTGCCTCTATTGTGTATGTTGCCTCTGCTCCTGCGAACTTCTCCTTCTCTGTCTTCTGTCCACGAATAACAGGCATAGCCAGTACATCCTCACAGAAGTCTGCATACAGATTCAGCATCTGTATTGTTCTTGCCTCAGCCTCCTCAGCTGTGGCATGAGCTGTGTGACCCTCCTGCCACAGGAATTCTCTTGAACGAAGGAAAGGTCTTGTCTCCTTCTCCCAACGCATTACTGAACACCACTGATTATATACCCTTGGCAGATCACGATATGACTGGATATCATTCTTGTAGAAATCGCAGAACAAAGTCTCTGATGTAGGTCTTACACACATACGCTCTGTAAGAGGATTGAGTCCACCATATGTAACCCATGCTACCTCCGGTGCAAATCCCTCAACGTGATCCTTCTCCTTCTCAAGAAGGCTCTCTGGAATAAGCATTGGCATGTACACATTCTCCACACCTGTAGCCTTGAATCTCTCATCAAGCTGCTTCTGTATAAGCTCCCAGATTGCATATCCTGCGGGCTTGATAGCCATACATCCCTTCACGTTGGTATATGCGATAAGTCCTGCCTTGAGGACAACATCAGTATACCACTGTGCAAAATCTTCATCCATGGAAGTAATAGCTTCAACCATCTTCTTATCGTTTGCCATCTTATTTATCTCCTTAATTCTAAAACATTCTATATCTGCTGCATAGCTGAACTACCTAATGCATACACTCTTTAATCTACAAAATTTCAGGACGTATGTCAACACGAAACATGCCAACATCCGCCCTGTAAATACCATTTTAACTAAAACTCATCCAGATCCAGAATGGCAAATGCTCCGCCCTCCGGCTCATGCTTGAACACCATGTGTTCCCCTGTTGTCGGATGGTCAAATTCCAATCTGGACGCGTGAAGTCCTATCTCTTTATATTTCTTCTTCGTCTTCTGGAACTTAGGGTTGTACTTCGTGTCACCCCATATTCCGCACTTTCTCTTCGCAAACTGAGCCCTGATCTGATGATGTCTTCCAGTTATGAGTTCAACAAGTATATATGACAGAACTCCCTCGTCCGTATCCATGACATCCAGCACCTCATATTCCAGCTCGGAATACTTTGCTCCAGGTGTGTCCTTGTCCACGACCTTTGTCACATTGTCCTTAGTATCGTGAAGAAGATAATCCTTCAAAACTCCCTGGTCATTTGGAAGCTCACCAGTGAGGATCGCCTGATAATACTTCATCATAGAACCATCCTCGCTCTGCTTTGAGAGATTTGCAGCCGCCTCAGGAGTCTTGGCAAATACCATAACTCCGCCTACAGGCCTGTCCAGTCTGTGTATAGGCACAAGATATGGCTCCTCTTTTCTGTTCTCCTTCTCGTATATCCTGAGCTTGAGCATACTCACCATGCTCTCTGAATTGGTCTTGTCCGGCTGTGTTGGCACACCACATGGCTTTACAGCCACGATTATATCATTATCCTCATGTAAAATGTTTAATTTCATTTGTTTTCTCCTCATTCGCCGTCTGGGGCTTATCACATCCTAAACCTATAGCCCACGCCCCACACAGTCTCTATGTACTGTGGATTCGATGTGTCAAATTCAATCTTCTCTCTGATCTTCTTGATATGAACAGTAACCGTGGCTATATCTCCTATGCTGTCCATATTCCATATCTTGCTGAACAGCTCATCCTTGGAAAATACCTTGTTTGGGTTGCTGGCAAGGAAGCACAGTATATCGAACTCCTTATTCGTAAATACCTTCTCCTCGTTATCAACATACACTCTTCTGTCCGTCTTGTCTATCTTAAGACCTCTGATCTCGATGACGTCATTCTTGAGTGCCGTTGAACCAACAAGTCTCTCGTATCTGGATATGTGCGCCTTGACTCTTGCCACCAGCTCACTTGGACTGAATGGCTTTGTGACATAGTCGTCAACTCCCAGACCAAGACCTCTGATCTTGTCTATATCATTCTTCTTGGCTGTTACCATGATGATCGGAATATCCTTCTTCTCCCTTATCTGTCGGCATATCTCAAATCCATCCACCTCAGGGAGCATGAGATCCAGAAGGATAAGACTGTATTCCTCATCCAATGCCTTCTCAAGACCCTTAAGTCCATTTGTCTCTATCTCTACCTCGAAATCATTGAGCTCCAGATAATCTCTCTCAAGCTCTGCAATACTAAGCTCATCTTCTATGATCAATATCTTACTCATCTGTATCTCTCCTTTTCTTTAGTGAATTTATGATCTGCAATGATCCTTTTCTCTGACCATCCTTTTTCTGATTGTCTTTTCTCTGATCATCTTTTTTCTGTGTATTCTTTTTTACATTTGCCTGCTGTTCACCGCTGGCGTCAGAAGTATCACCCTCGATCTCCTCAACATTTGGAATATACTTCTTCAGGGTAAATACTATCGTTGTTCCGACACCAAGCTGGCTTGTGGCATATATGTTGCCGCCGTGCTCCTCAACGATCTTCTTGCATATAGCAAGTCCAAGACCACTTCCGCCTCTTGACTGTCTTGCGCTGTCAGCTCTATACATTCTGTCAAATATATGAGGCAGGCTCTCTGAATCTATTCCACGGCCATTGTCGCTTATGGATACCTTAACCTCCGCGTCATTGTCATATATGTTGATATCTATCTGTCCATATTCCTTATCGGTATACTTGATAGCATTTGTAATTATGTTGTTGATGACCCTCTTGAGCTGGTCAGGATCAACTATGACCTTCACATCGTCATCACAATAGTTCTTGTATGTGAGCGTCATGTTCTTGGAAAGGAGCGTCGTATATACCTCCTCCATACAGTCATCAAAATAATCCTTCACCGATACCCTGTGGAACTCATATGGTATGGCGTTGTTGTTGATATTCGTATACAGTGAAAGCTCATTGATGAGGCTGTCCATCTCATTTGCCTTGCTGTATATCATCTTCAGATATCTCTCCTGCTTCTCAGGGGTATCTGCAACTCCATCCATGATTCCCTCCACATAACCCTTGATGGTCGTGATAGGAGTACGGAGATCGTGTGATATATTGCTTATGAGCTGTCTGTTCTCTTCCTCATATCTCATCTTCGCCTTGGTAAAGTCTGACAGTTTCTGTCTCATATCCTCAAATGACTCACAGAGCTCACCAACCTCATCGACTCTGTTATCGCCAAAGTCTATCTTCTCGTCAAGGTTGCCTGAGCCCATACGCTCTGCTGCCTCCTTGAGCTTGACAAGAGGATTCACAAACTGCTGGTATACAAGGAATGCCACGACACCGCTCAGGAGCATCATCATTAGAACCATCAGTATGGAATAACCCATGATGGTTCCCCTGAACTTCGCCATATAATTACCATAGTATGTGAGCATGTAAATATCTACCTGACTTCCATCCAGCACATATGATACCTGGTTGCACAGATAGAATGACGGCTGGGTTATGAGATATTCCTGAACCTTTATATCACTGTTATTTCCGGTATCAATCGAATCACCATCTATCGCATTGATATTCGAACTGTTATCATTTCTCTTTAACTGCTCCTTCAGGCTCTCAGAAAAAGGATCAACGGAACTATATATGTACTCTCCATCCTTCTTCACTGCTATATGAGTATTTAATACCGAGCTCTTTTCATCCAGGGCATCTGCATTATCCTGGGTTGTATAGTATGAAGGATCCTTCTTCACCTTGCTTATAACTTCCTCACGCAATGTGGACAGAGATTTGTACACATCATTGACCGGATCGTCCTCCGAATATAAAAGCTGCAGTGAGTGATTACGACCATAAGTTCCAGTGATAAAATATCGCCCTATGATAGCCGTACCTATAACCATGGACAATATCGCTGCTATCCATATAAAAATTATCGCTATCTTAACTTTCTTAGTAATCTTCATTCGTGTTAACTCCCATCTTACTAGCGCTAATTATAGCATTAATCCCTATTGTTAGTGTGTGAAGTTTTTATAAACTCTCTCTCTGTTTTCTTCTGAAAATGCCCTTTTTCTTCCTCTTTATCTCCGTTGCCGCAACCTCCTGTCTGGTCTGCTGAAGTTCTCTTATGGTGGCGTCAAGCTTTCTGTATCTCGCTTCCTCCTGATCCTCCTTCTCCTTCATCAGCACATCCATCTGTTTTACCACGTCATCGGACACCGCAGCAGACACTGACTGTGTTATCACCTTAAGGTTGTCCTTTATGGAGTTGCTGATTATCTTGTCCATGATATTCTGGAATTGTGCCATCTTGAAATCAACTATTCTTGAATCATCCCCCACATCGCTGCTCACCCTTATGGTTTCTATGGTCTTCTTCTCTGTATTTTCTCTCTCTGCGATAAGCTCCGTCACCGCATCATCCGCATTTTTTTCCTCTGTGCTCTCTCCCTCGTCAAGAAGTTCATACATTCTGTGAACCATATCCTTTATCGCCTTGAGCTGTATCCCCTTATCCTTCAAAGTCTTAACCCTCTGAAGTATCTTTACATCCTTCTCACTGTAGCACCTGTGACCCATGTCATTTCTCTTGATATCGATCTCAAGCTCTTCCTCCCAATACCTAAGCACATGTGACTCAACCTCAACCTTGGCTGCTGCCTCACTTATACTGTAAACTCTCTCTGTCATCGTGTATATCTCCTCCTTGTCTCAGATCAGGTCCTGTCTTAAGTTATTTCCTGTCCTGATACAATTCTAAGGACTTTGATACACAGTCTCAACGCGAATCGTCCTCTAAATTTTCCCACTATACTTGTTTATTCTCCCATACTTATCACATTCTGAACTTATCCGTGGCAAATAGAACTTTTTCAGTATTTTTAAACAGAAAAATCCCCTGCACATATCAGTTTGCCCTTATGTGCAGGGGATAAATATCAGTTATTTATTTTTGTGATGACAAACTGTCCATCGTCGTTCAGTCTGAAATGTACATTTTTATAGTTTGTTCCAATTACATATTCGGAGCCGTCGTTGGTTTTTCTCAGATTATCCAGTGCATTCTCATCGTTCAGAGCCTTCATAAGAATGTCAGTGAACAGCGCCTTCTTATCAACATTCAACAGCTCATTTTCATTTGCTATGGACTGTCCACCACTTGTCTCCTGAGGATATAAAACCATATCCTTCATGGTCTCAAGATCTTCATCATTGAACACCTTCACGATCTTCTCAGCAAATGCTCTGCTGTCCGTCTCTATCTGCTGCTGGACATCAGCCCTGTCCGTATATCTGTTCTCAAATACTATATGTGACAGCACTTCATTGAGTACCTCATCACTGGCTGTGACGTATATATATAGCGAATAGTTAATTGTTCCATCGCTCCAGAAAGCTATACGTCCGGGAGTCAGAGTGTAATAAGTAGCACTGTATCCCTGGATGTTGCCGGTTATCATGTCACCATTGCTGGTGTTCTCAACGCCCGCCAGATCGTACATCTCGTATTTGCAGGAGCCTCTGAGTTCAACCTTCACTCCGCTGTACCTGAAACTCACGATACCTATGTCACCGGATATCTTGTACTTCACATCCGTTATCTCGGAACTGTTCTTATCCACATCGAGATACACTCCTATCTGAGTCATATCCTCCGCGGATTCAACATCACCGCTCTTTATCTGGATACCGGTACTCTCCTCCTGACCGTCATCCACCTTCCCGCATCCCATGCAGATACCTGCAAAACAGATGACCGCAATCATAAATAATATATATTTTCTGCCCATGTCCATCCACGACGCTTTTTTCATATATCTATTCTCTCCACATTGAACACGATATTACCATGCTATTCCCTTATGACATCCGTTCTCTCTACACTTGTATGCCATGGTTGGATCTGTAGGATCCCATGTATGGCTGTAATCAAGCTGAACTGATGTAGGCTTAGGGAACGGGCCGCTCTTATTGCTCTCGAATATAGTTACCTTTGTTCCAAGATCGCAGTTATCATATATCCACTTTGCATCTCCTGCCTTAAGTCTTATACATCCGTGTGAGCATGTCGTTCCGAGCATGTTATAAGCGCTGACTGATAATGTGGTAGGATCCTCCTCTCCGTAATACACAGAGTGGAAAAGTATATCACCTGTTATAAGTGTATCCCACTGTCCATAGCATGGCCCCATCAGTGTCCACCATCTTCCCTTTGCCGGGGTACAGAATGTTCCAAGAGGTGTTGTGTCACCGCCTGAACATACAAATGCCTTTACCGGAATGATATATCCCTTGTTGCCATCCTTTGCATATACAGTCACAACATTTGTGGTCTTGTTGACCTTTATCTCATAGGAATCCTGTTTTCCGAGGATCTTATCAACATCTGTGAGTCTCTTGCCACCTCTGTTGAAATAGAACTTATATCCATTCGCATATGCCCACTTGCTTCTATACATGGCACCGCTCTTACTGAAGTAATAGTATGCTCCATCCACATATCTGTATCCGGTGAGTAATGTTCCCTTGACGCTTACGAAGTAACGCTTGCCGTTGTAATATTTCCAGCCTCTGCCCTTCACCAGTGCACCATTCTTGTCAAACAGATACAGCTTGCCATTTACCTTCTTAGGTCCTTTGTATGCAACACCTGAAGCGCTGTAATACTGTCTGTTTCCAAGCTTTGTAGTATACCATCCTGTATATGGCTTTCCATTGGAACCAAATCTGTATGTCACGCCATTTATCTTTCTGACACCCTCCGCAAGATAACCATTACTTGAGAAATTATAGTAATACTTGCTATTCTTTACCTTATGTGCACCCTTATAGGCTTTTCCATCAGAACCAAAGTAATACTTCTTACCCTTTATTTTCTTCCAGGTATTCACCAGTGCCTTGCCATTTGTTCTGAAGTAATAGTAATTATTCTGGATCTTGTTAAGACCTCTCACCATGCGGCCATATCTGTTAAAATAATATTTGTCGCCCTTGTATGTAAGGAACTTGCTCTTTAACGCCTTGCCGTTCTCATCGTAATAATATGTCTTACCGTTCTTGGTATACCAGCCCTTCTTATTCTTCACAGTGGCAGTTGCATCCGTCAATGTCGCAACACTCTCTCCGGCATCAGCCTGAGTCTCCGCAGCGTACACCGTGTACTGTCCGCCGACCCTGCTTTCTGACAGATTTGAGATTCCTGTCGCACAAGTTGACAACAATACTGCTGCCATTGTCAAAAACGCAATTTTTCTAAACTTTACCATATACTACCTCTCTTATTCCTCACATGGATTTTATTCATTCAAATGCTTCTGATACACTCTTCTCGTCTGCTGCCTTCTGATTCCTATACACATACCACACTCGACCATGGTCATGAGAAGTGCGGAACCTCCCGAGCTTATGAAAGGAAGAGTGACACCTGTATTCGGAATTACATTTGTCGCAACGCTTACGTTGATCACTATCTGGCATACAAGGTGTACCATCACACCTATGACCATCATGCTTCCAAATACGTTCGATGACTCTTTAACTATAACATACATCTGGTATAACAGATAGCCATACAGAAGAAATAACATGATTGCTCCTGCCACACCAAGCTCCTCGCAGATTATCGCGAAGATCATATCATTCTGGGCCTCCGGTATAGCCGAAAGCTTCTGTGTTCCATTTCCAAGTCCCTTGCCGAAGAAAGATCCGCTTCCTATGGCATACAGCGACTGTATGACCTGATATCCTGCACTCTTCTCATATTTTTCTGTGTACAGCCATCCCAGGATTCGCTTTGCACGGAAGTTGTCATTTGACAGAAGTTCTTCCTCCGTAGGCAGGTAGCTCGTGGCTACCTTCACATAGACCACCGCCACCACCACAGCTATCAGCAATATTCCCAAATGCAGTTTCCAGTTCTTGCTGGCTATAAATGTTGAACAGTAACATATTCCAAGAACGACCAGACACGAACTCAGGTTTGTGGATATGACGAGCAAAAGTCCCGCCTGGAGTCCCACAAGCACCCACAGTATTATGACAGTCTGCCACTTGTGCATCTCTCTCCATTTGCTGCTTATAAATGAAGCTATGAATATGATCATGAGAGTCTTCACTATATCAGCGATCTGGATTCTGAATGGTATGTGAGGGATCTGGATCCATCTCGTCGCACCATTTACATTTACTCCCAATGGCGTGAGAAGCAAAAATGTCAGTATCAATGACAGAAAATATGCAGGCCATGTAAGCTTCTTATACAGACCGTATGGGAAAAACGCCAATCCCCATATTGCCAATGCTCCGAAAACGATAAACACCAACTGGCTTCTGAAATTGCTGGCAGCCGTGCCGTAACTGGATGCGCTGAATATCATTATCAGTCCAAATGCCAGAAGGAACGTTATAGCAATTATCATCTTATATATGGTTCCCGATGTATATCTGCTTTTTTCTTTGCCCGTGGAGTTATCCACAACTGATGTATCACTCATATACAAATCTCCATCTATCTGTTCATTATCTCTTTTATAAATTTATACGCACTTATCACATCTGTGTCAAATATATCCAGGCTGTCCCTGTATTCCGGTTTCTCTATCGCTCCTGAATCACAGCCGATATGCATGCTTCCATCACTGTCCCCGCTCCACGCAAGATCAATGCTGTTACCCTTATCATATCCGGTGATCTCCGCATTTTTTCTGAACACGGCATCTCCAACCTGTATACCAAGAATTGCATCACTTCCAGACAATCTAAGCTCCAGCGATGCACTTATACTGACAGGCTTCATGGAATCCATGAGATCGGCTGCCGATATATCCACATCAAACACCACTCCTGTCTCTCCGTCACTGCTCACATCCCTCTTTTTTATCACAAGATGGTTGTCAGAATTGTCAGTAACAGTGAACTCATACGACTGTGCTGTATATTTGTCTCCGTAAAATGTCAGCGACATGCTCATATCCCTGTCGGACACATGATCCGCATACAGCTTGACCAGCTCATTTTTACTGTTCACAGCAAAATAGAGCGTGATATCCCTGCCGTCTAACATTTCATCCACAAATTGCTTTATATCATGTACCAATTCTGCCGTATTGTCAATGGTATCTATCTCCGGTATGTATTTGCCAAACATGTCATACACTTCCTGAAGATCTATATCATGTGTGCCAAAACATTCATCCAGATAACTATAGAAATCATCCACATTGAAGATGACCGAGTACACCTTGCAGTCCTGTGTACTATCCCCAGTAACCACAGTCTGTTTTCCCTCACTCGTACCCTCCATATTGAAGAAATACTTAAGTGTCTTCTGGATAATATCTGTCTGGATATCGTCACCGTTGATGTCCGCATAATTATTTGCAGCCATCCTCATACAGTTCTCATAGGCAGTGCCAAATGAGTACACTGTGTCGCTGTCTATCCCAAGCAGTGATACCACCTGAGAATTGCTCATGTTCGTGATGAGATTGTCAGCGTACTGTATTCTGATTGCCATATCATCTATATATATGAGAGAAGTCCTCTTATTTGCATAGAGCTTGAATGTCTTGTCATCAACTCCTGCCTCCGCAAGAAAATTGTGATCCGAAGCACTTCTCTTCAGCGATATGTCAACGCTGTGATCAGAATTATCCTCAAATGAAAAGCTCTGACTGCCATTTATCATGTTCATACCCATGTCAAATGTGCCATACTGCTGATTCATCTCCGACTCTCTGGAAGAATTGATGGTATTTACCATGGCCTCCACAAGCTTTATCTGAGGTTTTCTCATAAGATGAAAAAAAATAATTGCAACAACTGCTGCCATCAGAATGATGACAGTCGCTGTTATTCCAATTATTCTTTTAAGTAGTTTATTATTGTTTTTTTTGTGCATATGTATCATGATTTTCATTCAACCAGGCTATGGCCTCACACAATCCTTCCTCGGAAAAATCAAACTGCTTCGATCCCTTCTGTTCATCCGGTGTGACCTCAAAACAGAATGGCTCCGGCCATATAAATGCCGTGAGTACAGTCTTTGTCTCCTTCGGTGCATCTTCCTCTGTCTGATCTTTTTCACCCTCCGGCTCAATCTCCACAACATCCTTCTGTATCATGTAACGGATACCCTTGTCACTGCCCTTAAAAGGCCGCGACTTGTAGAATTCCAGAGCCAGCAATTCAGGTCTGTTTATCACATATATCACCCTGTCTCTTTACTTTATTGTGAACGGATATACCTCTATGATCTTCTTGGTTGTCTCGTTCTGAAGATACAGATATGTTACACCCTTAGGTGCACTGTCACCTGATATCTTGACCCATGTTGACCAGCCGTCAACCACAGGATCTGAGAATGTTATGACGTCAGACTTGTTTCCATCCGCATACACAACGTATCCCGATATCTTCATAGAGTCATCACCGTCAAATCCAAATGACGTATGAATATATATATCTGATCCATCCTTTGTCTTGATGCTGTTAGATCCCTTATCAAGATCTTTTTCACTGCTGTTTACAAATGATTCTATATTCCACTTCACAAGCTCTGAATACAGCTTCTGAGCCTTCTCGTTGCCGTCGTATCTGAGTTCTCCGAGATATGTCATTGTAGTCTCATTGGCTGCGTTCTTATTTGCATTTGCAAATGCAAGCTTTCCATTTGCTATCTTCTTGGACACATCAGTCTTGACTACCTTCTCATAGTAATCAACTGACTTCTTGTATTCCTTATCCTTGTATGCCTGGGCTCCAAGTGCCTGATAACACTTGTCTTTCTCAGCTACACAGTCCTTGTAATCCTTGTCCACCTTATCATAGCTCTTGATGGCATTCTCGTAATCCTTGTTCTTGTAATACTGCTCTGCCTTCTTGTATGTACACTCACTGGCCTTGTTCTTGTAGTCATCAAATTCTGACTTCATGTACATATCATACGCATCGTCATATTTGCCGCCGTCGAGCAGCTCTGATGCCTTGTTGTAATAGCACTTTGCAAGAAGAGTCTGGGAATCGCTGTACTCCTCTATGGTTGACAGAATACTGATGGCGTCATCGTACTTCTTGGCTGTTATAAGTGCCTCCGCTTTCTTATATGTACACTCGATAACCTTGTCCGATGCATCCTTGTATGAGCCTGCGTTGTTGAATGCATCTATGGCTGCATCGTAGGATGCCGCATTCATCTGATCCATTCCCGCATTGTAATAACACTGATAAGCCTTATCAAATGCGTCATCGCTGCTGAAACTCTCCTCGTCACCGTCAGATGACTTGCTGTAGTTCTCTGCAGCCTTTCTGCTGTTGCCTGACTTCTTATAATATTCAGCCGCCTCAAGGTTCTTGCCTTCTTTTTCAAGACCCTCGGCATACTCATAATAAGCGTCTCCGTTTGCCTTTGTATAGGAATCCTTGAATTTTCCAAGATCCTTATACAGTGTCACGGCCTCTTCAACCTTTCCCTGGTCCATGAGGTCGTTGGCCTCGTTATACTTTCTAAACTTTGGAACAAATATAAATGCAAAGACGCCTATAGCGATGACGATAACCACTGGTATAGCTATGAGTGCGGCCTTTGCACCCTTGCTCATACCCTTCTTCTCGCCCTTTTTCTTTATCATTATATCGGCGCCTTCCTGTGGCATTTTCTGAGGTTGTGGCATTCCCATCTGAGGCTGCTGCGGTGGCACAGGATTACCCTGTGGCTGCTGCATCATCTGAGGCATGCCCTGTGTTCCGCCTGTCAGGACAGTTGTGCTGTCATCGTCCTCATCGACATCCGGCTCACTTGTAAGCACAGTTGTGCTGTCGTCAACTTCCGGCTCTATCAAAGGAAATTCTTTTCCACAGACAGGACACTTTCTTACGTTCTCCCCCAATTCACAACCACAATTATCACAATACATATCTCTTCCTCCATCCTTACGGATCAACCTGATTTATTACATTTATCGAACTCCATATTTAAGAATTTATCCTGAATATGAACTCCTCATTTGAAAGCCTTATCACACTGTTATCAGGGATAGCCACATCAACATTGCTGTACACCTGAGTTCCGTTCAGGAATGTATGGTTTGTTGAGTTGTTATCTCTCAGATAATGTGTTCCATTGATACTGGTGATATAGGCATGTCTTCTACTTATAGACTTGTTTCCTGTTACCTTATAGTCAACACCCTGATCAGCCTTGCCAATACAGAATACCTGTTTATTAATCTGAACGCTCTCACCCGTAGTCTTTCTGGTGAGGGTCGGCTTGCTGCCTGTGACAAGTGTTCTGTTGCTGAACAGTGTTGTAGGTGGCTCCTCATCCGGCTGCTCGCTGAGTCTCTTGGCTTCCTCCGCCTTGAGCTTTGCAAGGCCTGCCTGTCTCTTAGCCTCCTCAGCATTCTTGCGGGCTGCAAATTCTGCCTGCATTCTAGCCTCCTCAGCATGCATCTCCTGCTCTCTGGCACGTCTTATCTCATCTGCATACTGCGATGAAACCTTCTCTGCCCTGATTCGCTCCTCCTCGGCATTCCTGAACATTTCTTCAGCCTTAAGCCTCTCACTGTCATCGGAATTGCCCTGATATGAGTACATATCCTGAGCTGTGAGTACCGCTGTCTGCTCATAATCCTTTGCCTCAGCAGTGACCTTCTGTCTCCATATCTCGGCTTCGACCCTTGCCGCCTCGGCCTTCATACGGGTCTCCTCTGCCTGTCTGGCAACTTCCGCCTGATACTTTGCTTCCTCTATCTGTCTCTTTACCTCATTCTCGGCCTGCATTCTTGCCTCTTCAGCCTTTCTGGCTGCCTCCTCGGCTTTGTGGATTGCAAGCTCTTTATTATTGTCATTTGAAGTGAGTACCTTACTCTTGCCCTTTTCACCCTGTATTATAAGGAGCTGACTTGATGCTCTGAGATCTGACACGAATTCATTGAAATGAAATGCATCAAACTCCCTGTGATCGTTGAAATAATCAACTATCTGGTTAGCACATTCTATGGCTGGTGTGTGTGCATAGACAAATCCTGACAAGATGCTCTTCACGAACTCCCCAATGTCCTTCTTGTCAAATTTGCTTTCAAATGGAAGATACAGAAGCTGTATGGAGAAGTCACTAAATCTCACATACATATAATTCGTATCCCACACTACCTTCTCGGGTGCTAGTCCATTCTGTATGACTGACACAAGCTGCTTGCTTATGCTGAATATGTATTCCACCAGTTCATCCCTGAAAACCGGTTTCTGCATTATCTTACTAAGACTCATATCCCCATCTATTGAGAATTCGAGTTTTCTTTCCCCCTTAACAAACACTTCCCTGCACATGCTTGTGTTGCCTGCAAAAGGCACATTATAGGCATTCATTTCATATTTGCTAATAGGAGTAACCTGATCAAGTTTGTATTCAATTTTTATTGAATCTTTTAAAATTTGAGTCATACCCCACCTCCTACTATTTCAATAGCCAATATACCTCTACAGTATAACAGACAAAAAAAGCATATTCAAGGTTACAAAAAAAGGAAGATATATATTACATATATCTTCCGCTTGAGAGGTGCGAGCCGGATTTGAACCGGCGATGACGGTGTTGCAGACCGGGGCCTTACCACTTGGCTATCGCACCATATTATTTAATTAAAGCTCCCCGAGTAGGGCTCGAACCTACAACCCCTCGGTTAACAGCCGAGTGCTCTACCATTGAGCTATCGAGGAATAACGTCATAAGCATCTCCAAAAAGGAAACGCAGAAGGAGGGATTTGAACCCTCGCGCCGCGCAAACGGCCTACACCCTTAGCAGGGGCGCCTCTTCAGCCACTTGAGTACTTCTGCAAAATGCCTAAATAAAAATCTCCTACCAAAGAGTATTTAATTTTTGACGCTTGTTTATAATACCAAACCTGGCAGTGAATGTCAAGGAGTTTTTACAAGAAAATAATAAGCCAAAAATCGACAAAAAGGCGGATACTTTTTTGTATCCGCCCTCTTATCGTTTTGTAGATGTTTCTTACTATCTTATCTATAGTAGTAACTGCATCTTATATACTCACAAGCCTGTCCTCTGTAGGTCTTTCCTCTTACCTTGACAACAGGGATAACATATACTCCAAATGTAGAATATGCCTTAAGACCTCTTATTGTATAAGAGCTGCTCTTAGCACTTACCTTTTTCTTTATCCATTTTGCATTTGAAGCGTATGGATTCTTTGTATAGTATACAAGATAATACTTTGTATTTGCTACTTTCTTCCATTTAACCTTTGCAGCAGTGCTGCTTACAGAAGTTACATTACTCTTCTTTACACATGCCTGAGGTATGATTGTCTTGAATGCTGACCAATCGCTCCAGCACTTAGCACCACCATTTGCCTCTTTGTATGCACGGATTCTTACCTTGAATCCCTTGTTGTTGATTGCCTTACGAACCTTTGCGTTGTTGATCTTAACTCTGGTCTTTGTTGTAGCCTTTGTTGTGTATAATCTGGTCTTTCCGTTGAGAGAGTAGATCTGAACCTGATATCCTGTAGGATAGTCATAGTTTGGATTTGCCTTCCATCCGATTGTTATTACATTTCCACTCTTAGCTGGACTCCATATAAGAGTTCCTGCCTTTGCATCGGCAACATACTGTGGGTTAACAGGTGCTGAGTAGAGTGTACCTGTTGACTGTCCATAACCAAGTGCTATGTAGTTTGACTCTGATCTCTTATATGAATATACATAATATCCACTATAATGTGTTCCGGCCTTTGCAGGTACAGTTGCCTTGTTTGTAGTAACATTATACTGAGCCTCAACCTTTGAACCGCTGATCTTGGCAACTACATATCCTGTTACACCTGAAACTCTGTTCCACTGTAAACCGATCTTATTCTTTGTGCCTGAAGTCTGCTTTATTGACTTGTAATCTACGCTCTCAGGAGTTGTTATGACCTGAAGAGGATCTGACTGTCCAACAAGCTGCTTGTTGACATATGTCTGAACTATTACATAGTATGCTCTGCCGGCCTGAAGATTGTAAATATACTTCTTATTTGATGTTGAAGTATAAGAACTTAATGCCTGATATCCTGAAGATCTATCCTGGGATAAATACACTAAGTATTCCTCTCCATAATTACCGCTCCACTGAACTGTGACACCTGTCTTGGTATCATCTGTCTGCTGAAGATTTGTTACTGCTCTTCCTGATGCTGCCGATGCTGTTATTGTCATTGCAAAGAGCATGATTGACATGATTGCAAGGAGCAATAACGATCTGTTGAAAACTTTTTCTCTTCTCATTAAATCTCTCCTTTTTCTTCTTTTCCTTGTTAATACAACAATTAATTTAATATGAGACTAACTCATATTAAAATTTTACAAGTTTAATATATTTTAGTCAACATTATTGTGACTGTAATATTCAACAATTATTTTGTGCATTTTTGCTAATTCATTGTTGAGATTCTGTATACTTTTTATTTTATTCCTGTATTATTTATTCTGCTCAAGATAATCCTTTACCGCTGTTTCATACAGGTTGTGTCCCTCTGAATCTATAACCACAATAGCTGGGAAATTCTCCACTGTCATCTTCCTTATAGCCTCTGTTCCGAGATCATCGTACGCGATCACCTCGGATTTCTTGATACATTTGGAGAGAAGCGCTCCTGCACCGCCAACGGCTGCCAGATACACAGCCTTGTTGTCTATTATTGCCTGTATAACCTCCTGGCTTCTCTTTCCCTTTCCTATCATTCCACACAGACCCTTGCTGAGAATGAGTGGAGTGTATTTGTCCATTCTGCTGCTGGTTGTCGGTCCCGCCGAGCCTATGACCTGTCCAGGTTTTGCCGGTGTCGGTCCGAGATAATATATCACATTGCCGTTAAGGTCTATAGGAACTATGCCCTTCTCGTATAACTCAGTTCCACTGGCGTCCACGCATCCTGATTCCATGATGGCATCATACATTCTCTTGTGTGCGGCATCCCTGGCACTGTACACTATTCCATCTATATATACATAATCCCCTGCCTTGAGGGTCTTTACCTCTTCTCTGTCAAATGGTGCCTTTATATGTCTATCCATGATGAACCTAACCTCCTCCTATAATACTCTCGTAACGTGTCTGTTCACATGACAGCACATATTAACTGCCAATGGCATTCCGGCTATGTGAGTGGCATATGTCTCTATGTTCACAGCCAGTGCCGTGGTCTTTCCTCCAAGACCGCCAGGTCCTATTCCAGTGTTGTTGATCATCTCCAGAAGCTCACTCTCTATCCTTGCTATATGCTCTCTGTCTGAGTGAACTCCTACCTTTCTTGTAAGAGCCCTCTTTGCAAGCTTCGCAGCAAGCTCAAAGTCTCCTCCAAGACCCACACCTACGAATACGGGAGGACATGCATTTGGTCCGGCATCCTTTACAGCCTGAAGAACAGCAGCCTTCACGCCCTCTTCTCCATCTGCCGGCTTGAGCATGTACACCTTGCTCATATTCTCGCTTCCAAATCCCTTTGGAGCTATAGTTATCTCTATTTTATCTCCCGGAACTATATCATAATGTATAATCGCCGGGGTATTATCCTTTGTATTTTCTCTGATAAGAGGATCCTTTACCACTGATTTTCTCAGGTATCCGTCAGTGTATCCCTGTCTCACACCTTCGTTTATGGCATCAGTTATGTTCATTCCTTCTATATGTACATCCTGTCCAACATTCACAAAGAAAACAGCCATTCCCGTATCCTGACAGATAGGAATATCATTCTCCTTTGCTATATCCAGATTCTCACACAACTGTCCAAGTATCTGCTTTCCGAGTGGACTGTCCTCAGATTCTACTGAATCCCTGACCGCCTTCTCCATATCCTCAGACAGATTTACATTTGCTTCGATGCACATCTCCCTTACATTTCTGGTAATCTCTTCTGCTGCAATAACTCTCATCTCTTCACCGCCATTTTATAAATTTGTTTTAATCATCCAGGAACGTATCATCGTTCTTTTTGTAGTTTGGATCTCTCCTGTTCATGATGAATTTGTATATGTATAACACCACTGTAAATATCGCAACAACTATGATCATCGCCGCCAATATATATATGATGTTCATTATACTGTAAGAAAGTTCAGACGCCTTCTCGGAACTCTGGAATATCTTGTCCAGTTTTCCTTCCGTTGTTGCCTCTGTAACTGTAGATGCAGCCGTTGTAGCTGCCGATGCCACCACCTGTATCACATTCGCCGTCATGCCTTTTACCCCCAATAATTTTGTTGTATTTTCCCATAATTCCAATCTCTTTATAATAACCTTCAAAATCCTGCGTTCAGGATTATTTTCTCCCAATGTGTAATCCAAGATAAGTATATCATAACGGCTATTTGCACACAATCTGTAAACATCCATGGACATAAAAAAAGATGTACTGTCTTGCATATTACAACACAGTACATCTATCTTTATTTGTGATTATAATTACTCCTCTGAATTACTCTCGGCATCATTCTCCGTATCGTTCTCTACATTCTCTGATACTTCATTTTCTGCTGATTCTGGATTCTCTGAGTCCTCTGCCTCTTCATCTTCATCACTTCTTGCAAGCTTTGCAACAGATGCCACAAATGTGTTGCCATCCTTGCCGATATTCATAAGCTTGACACCTGAGGTTATTCTTCCTATTACAGTTATATCTGAACAATGCATTCTGATCATGATTCCCTCATTGGTCATCATCATAATGTCATGGTCATTTGTCACGGCCTTTGCGCTGACGATGTCACCGGTCTTCTCGGTTATCCTGTAACATTTGACACCCTTACCGCCTCTCATCTGAGGGGCAAATTCTGACAGTTCAGTTCTCTTACCCATACCCTTTGTGGTTACGAAGAGCATCTCGTCGCCCTGAACATCAAGCTGCATTGCTATAACTTCATCGCCCTTGTCGCATCTTATTCCACGTACACCCATGGATGTACGTCCTGTATCACGGACACATTCCTCATTGAATCTGATACACATACCCTTGGCAGTTACAAGAAATACATCATTCTCACCGCTCGTTGCCTTAACCTCTATGAGTTCATCTCCCTCATTCAGTGTTATGGCTGCCAGACCGGTCTTTCTTATATTCTCAAATGCCTCTATCTTGGTCTTCTTTACAATACCATTCTTTGTAGCCATCATGAGATACTTCTTGTCAAATCCGGCTATAGGGATTATGGCTGTTACCTTCTCACCAGGAAGAAGCTGAAGAAGGTTGACTATCGCAACACCCCTTGCATTACGTCCCGACTCAGGTATCTCGTATCCCTTCATTCTGTATACTCTTCCCATATTGGTGAAGAACATTATGAAGTTGTGGGTATTAGTAAGGAATATCTCATCGATTATATCGTTGTCGATGGTGTTCATTCCCTTGATACCCTTGCCGCCTCTGTTCTGTACCTTGAAGGTATCCTTTGGCATTCTCTTGATATATCCGAGCTTTGTCATGGAGATAACTATCTCTTCTCTCTTGATAAGCTCTTCATCTGTTATATCATCTGAATATGCAGTTATGGATGTTCTTCTCTCATCACCGTACTTGTCAGCTATCGCTGCAAGCTCAGTCTTGATAACTCCAAGAAGCTTATTCTCATCTGCAAGTATCTCCTTGTACTCAGCTATCTTCGCAATAAGCTCATTGTACTCGTTCTCGATCTTCTCTCTTTCCAGACCTGTCAGAGCACGGAGTCTCATATCAACGATTGCTCCGGCCTGTGCCTCGGAAAGTCCAAATCTTTCGATCAGCTTTGCCTTAGCCTCTCCAACATTCTTTGAATTTCTGATGATCGTGATGACCTCATCTATGTTGTCCAGTGCTATGAGATAACCCTGTAATATGTGGGCTCTCTCCTCAGCCTTGTTCAGATCATACTTTGTTCTTCTTGTGACAACATCCTCCTGATGCTTCAGGTAGTATGTGAGCATGTCCTTGATGTTGAGTATCTTAGGTACTCCATCCACCAGAGCCAGCATGATACATCCAAATGTATCCTGGAGCTGTGTGTGTTTGAAGAGCTGGTTGAGTATTACGTTGGCATTGACATCCTTTCTAAGCTCAATGACAACTCTCATTCCCTCTCTTGAAGACTCATCTCTTATATCTGTGATTCCATCGATTCTCTTGTTCTTGACAAGATCGACCATATTCTTTATAAGAAGTGATTTATTTACCATATATGGTAGTTCGGTTACAACAATACGGTGCTTTCCGTTGTTCATTGTTTCGATTTCTGTGATTGCACGTACTTTTATCTTGCCTCGACCTGTTCTATATGCATCGTTTATTCCCTGTCTGCCCAGTATCTGTGCGCCTGTAGGAAAATCCGGACCCTTTACTATGTCCATGATCTCATCTATCTCTGTCTCACGTCCTTCTTCCACTCTGTTATCGATGATCTTTATGGCTGCATTGATAGTTTCCTTTAAATTATGTGGTGGAATATTGGTAGCCATACCTACTGCGATACCTGATGTACCATTTACCAATAGGTTGGGATAACGTGATGGTAGTACCACAGGTTCTTTCTCTGTACCATCAAAGTTAGGTGTGAAATCAACTGTATCTTTGTTTATATCTGCCATCATCTCCATGGATATCTTGGAAAGTCTTGCCTCTGTATATCGCATGGCAGCGGCATGGTCACCGTCGACCGATCCAAAGTTTCCATGTCCATCCACAAGTGGATATCTGGTATTCCACTCCTGAGCCAGCTTTACAAGTGCCTCGTATATTGAACTGTCTCCATGTGGATGATATTTACCCATTGTATCACCGACGATACGGGCACATTTACGGTGTGGCTTATCAGGTCCATTGTTAAGTTCTATCATAGAATGAAGTATTCTTCGCTGAACAGGTTTAAGACCATCTCTTACATCAGGAAGAGCTCTGGCAGCGATAACGCTCATGGCATAATCTATATATGAACGCTCCATTGTTTTTTTCAGACCAACTTCATCTATTTTATCAAAAATCTTATCGTCATCCATTTTTTGATTTCCTTTCTCTCGATATTGGTTATGTTCTATCATATTTATTTAATCAATATACTATATATCGAGATTCTTTACATACTTGGCATTTGTCTCTATAAACTCACGACGTGGTTCAACCTTATCTCCCATGAGTACATTGAATGTCATATCGATTTCTGACTCATCGTCATCATCAATTGCCACTCTGAGAAGAATTCGTTTTTCTGGATCCATGGTTGTCTCCCAGAGCTGTTCTGCATCCATCTCTCCAAGTCCCTTGTATCGCTGTATCTTGTTGTTCTGATCTCTTCCGACTTCATCAAGTATACTGTTCAGCTCATCATCACTGTACGCATACCATACCTTCTTGTTCTTCTCCAGCTTGTAAAGTGGTGGCTGTGCCAGATATACATGTCCCTTTCTAATAAGATCAGGCATGAATCTGTAGAAGAATGTGAGGAGAAGAGTTGCTATATGAGCTCCATCCACATCGGCATCGGTCATGATGATGATCTTGTTATATCTAAGCTTCTCTATATTGAAGTTCTCATGGATACCTGTTCCAAATGCGGTGATCATGGCTTTGATCTCTTCATTTCCAAGGATTCTGTCTATTCTTGCCTTCTCAACATTAAGGATCTTACCTCTGAGTGGAAGTATGGCCTGTGTTGCTCTTGATCTCGCTGTCTTAGCTGAACCACCGGCGGAATCTCCCTCGACTATGTAGATCTCACAGTTCTTTGGATCCTTGTCTGAACAATCCGCAAGCTTTCCAGGAAGTGCCATGTTGTCTGAAAGATTTGCCTTTCTTGCAACATCCCTTGCCTTTCTTGCAGCTATTCTGGCTCTCTGTGCAACAGCCGCTTTATTCACAATTATCTTAGCAATCTGCGGATTCTGCTCAAGATAATATGTAAGCTGCTCAGTTACAACACTCTCAACTGCAGGTCTTGCCTCTGAATTACCAAGCTTCTGCTTTGTCTGACCCTCGAACTGAGGATCACTTATCTTGATAGATACAATGGCTGCAAGTCCCTCTCTCAGATCATCACCCGAGAGATTGTCATCCTTCTCCTTGATAATATTATTCTTTCTTGCATAATCATTGAACACCTTTGTTATGGCTGACTTAAATCCTGTCAGATGTGTTCCACCCTCAGGTGTGTTGATGTTATTTACAAAGCTGTATGTGGATTCATTGTATGAATCATTGTGCTGAAGTGCCACCTCAACACTTATTCCATCTCTGACTCCCTCACAGTAGATTACCTCATTGTACAGAGGATCTCTGTGTCTGTTCAGATATGTTACAAACTCCTTTATACCACCCTCATAGTGGAATGATCTTACCTTCTCAGGAATAAGTCTCTTATCTGTAAGACTTATCTTCAGGCCCTTTGTAAGAAATGCCATCTCACGAAGTCTGTTTCTCAGTATATCGTAATCGTATATGTTATCTTCAAATATTGTATGATCCGGCAGGAATGTAACCTTTGTTCCTGATACTCCCTCAGGTGCTTCACCTATAACCTGAAGCTTGTACATAACCTTGCCCTTCTCATATCTCTGCTTGTACACCTTGCCATCTCTGGTAATCTCGACTTCAAGCCATGTTGAAAGTGCATTTACAACTGATGCTCCAACACCGTGAAGTCCTCCGGATACCTTATATCCTCCACCGCCGAACTTTCCGCCGGCATGAAGTATGGTAAATACCACCTCAACAGCAGGTATTCCCTGCTTTTTATGTATTCCAACAGGAATTCCTCGTCCATCATCCACTACGGTGATGGAGTTATCCTCATTTATATACACCTGAATGTGGGTACAATATCCTGCCAGAGCCTCATCTACAGAATTATCAACTATCTCGTATACAAGATGGTGAAGTCCAGTGGAGGATGTACTTCCTATGTACATACCAGGTCTCTTTCTGACTGCTTCCAGTCCCTCCAGAACCTGTATCTGTTCAGCTCCATAATTATCATTTTCCATTGTCATGCTTCCTCCGTTCTTACTCTGGTGGCCGTTCCCTCTACCACTCTATAAACATTGTTGATTATTACCTGCTCTTTAACAAAATCATCATATCCCGTACAGGTTATGATAGTCTGTATATCTTTTATCTCTTCTATCAATGCATCACGTCTGCTGGTGTCCAGCTCGCTCATGACATCGTCCAGAAGCAATATCGGATTATCATTGATTATCCTTTTTACAAGTTTTATCTCCGCCATCTTGAGTGACAGGGCAACTGTTCTCTGCTGTCCCTGTGAACCATATTTTCTAGCGTCTATTCCATTTATGAGAAAACTTATATCATCTCTGTGTGGACCAGATTGTGTACTTGAATATCTGATATCCATCTCAGTCTTTTCCTGAAGTGTCTCATCGAATTTATCTTCATCGACATTGCACTCATACACTATCTCTAGCTTTTCCTTGCCCGATGTGAGATGACTGTGGATCTCCCCAATTATCTCATTCATCATGTCGATAAAATTTCTTCTCTCTTTTATTATCCTCGACCCATAGTCCACAAGCTGCATATTCCACACATCCAGTGTATCTATGAGACTTCTGTTATGATAAATCTGCTTTAACAGATTATTTCGCTGATTGAGTATCCTGTTATATGATGCCAGATTCTGATAATACAATCTGCTTATCTGACACAATTCAAGATCCATGAACCTTCTCCTCTCGGCTGGTCCATTTTTAATGATAGTCAGATCTTCAGGTGAAAAGAATATGACATTGAGAAGACCATATAATTCCGTGGCCCTCCTTATGGGTATGCCATCGATCGCCACTCCCTTATTTTTGCTCTTTCGAAGATGCATATCTATCTTGTGCGATATGTCTTTCTTGTTGACAAATAATCTTATATGGCTCTCATCTTCACCTATCTTTATGATATCTTTATCCTGCGTATTTTTTCTGTGTGACTTCGTAGTCGCTGCCATGTATATGGATTCAAGTATATTTGTCTTGCCCTGGGCGTTATCGCCGTACAGGATATTCGTATTTTTTCCAAATTCTACTTTCACATTACTGTAATTTCTGTAATTACTCAGCTCTATCGACTCTATATACATAACCTTCACCATCTGCAAGATGGCGACCACAATTATTTCTGAATACTTATCTTATCACCATCAAATTCTACTTCATCACCATCATAAAGCTTTCTTCCACGTCTGGTCTCTATCTCACCGTTAACCACAACCAGTCCCTGAACTATGACCTCCTTTGCGTCAACTCCTGACTCCACCAGACCGGCAGCCTTAAGCGCCTGTCCAAGCTTTATGAACTCATCTCTTAACTTGATTATCTCCATATTCTCACCCCTTCTTACTCTTCGTTGATTCCCATAGGAAGGATAAGGTAGATATATGTCTCTGCATCATCCTTGATAACACATGGAGATTTTGTATTGTTGAAATAAATAGTTACATTCTCATCGTCAATTACTCTGAGTGCATCTATTATAAGCTTTGGATTAAATCCAATGACAAGATTGTTACCTTCCTTCTCGATATCTATCTCCTCATTCAGAGAACCGATGAGAGAACTGATCTTGAGACCGAGAGTTCTGTCATCAATACTGAGTCTGATAGGCTTCTTGTCTGAATCCTTTATAAGAAGAGTTGCTCTGTCCAAACTGTCAAGGAACTCTCTCTTGTTTATCTTCATCTTGATCTGATAATCAACTGAGAGCATATGGCTTATTCTGAAATACTCGCCCTCTATCAGTCTTGAAACAACCTTTGTATTGTCAAACTCAAATAATATATTGTTGTCAGTGAAATAAATATTTACAGGATCATCAACTCCACCGTTCATGATCTTACTTATGTCGCTGAGGGATTTTCCTGGAACTACAACCTTAATGTCTGAATTATCTCCCTTGAGCTCTATATATCTGATGGATATTCTGTGTCCATCCAGAGAAACCACGCTGAGCTTATTGTTTGATACCTCAAATAACTCACCGGTCATAAGCTTATTGTTCTCATTATCTGATATAGAGAATATTGTCTGATTGATAACCTCTCTCAGCGCAAACTGAGATATGGTTATGAACTTATCCTTTGATACAACAGGAAGATTGGAGAAATCCTCTCCTGACTTTCCAGGTATGTTGAACTCAAGTCTCTCACACTTGATAAGTGTCTTGCTGTCCTTATCACTCTCTATAGTTATGTCACTGTCAGGAAGCTTTCTTATGAAATCTGAGAAAAGCTTTGCCTCGAGTGCAACCTTTCCGTCCTCTATAACAGTACCGTCAACATAACTTTCTATTCCTATCTCCATGTCATTAGCTGTGAGCTTAATAACACCGCCTGCAGCTTCAACCAGGATACAAGACAGTATCGGATGGGTCGTCTTGTTGGAGACAGCCTTTGATACGATATTTATACCCTGAAGTAAGTTAGATTTTCTTATGGAAATTTTCATTTTAAGTGTGATCTCCTTTCATGTCCAAATATAATGATCATCAAAATATGATATGTGTGTATAACTTCAAATAACAACAAACAGTGCGAGCGTTTAACTATAAATATATTAAGATAATTAGTAGTATCAGTAGTAGTGCTTTTGATAATGTTGAAAGTGTATCAAGCCCTTACAAATCAAGGCTTTGAGAATTATGTGTCCATGTTACTAATCAATTTTAATCTGTTCATAAACTGACCATTTACCAACATGGCAAAATCCTGTTCATCAGGAGTAAGAACAATTCTCAAACACATAACAACATGTAACAAACATCAAATAACAATATACAATCACGTTATGTTTGTAAGGTTATAAACAAATAAGTGAGTTTATAATATAAAAATGTGGATAACTTGCTATTTTTGTGGATTAAGCTTCTTGATTATGACGTCAACCATCTCAGCAAATTCCGGATCCTTCTCAATCTTATCTTCAACCTTCTGTATATTGCTGTGCACGGTGGAGTGATCCTTTCCTCCAAATGCATCTCCTATACTCTTCAGCCCCTTGTCCGTGTACTTTCTGCACAGGTACATGGATATCTGACGGGCAGTGGCTATATCCTGGCTTCTCTTCGTGGATACGATGTCACTGACTGATATATTAGTGTGCTCTGAAACAGTGTTGATAATGAGCTCAGGTGTTATGGTAACCTTGGAATCCTTGGATATGAAATCCTTGAGGACGTTCTTGGCAAGTTCCTCAGTGATCTTGATATCTCCGAGCTCTGAATATACGCTGAGCTTGTTGAGCGCACCCTCAAGCTCACGTACGTTGTAGGTTATATTGTTGGCGATATACTCAAATATCTCCTCGCTGATGATATCGGTAAGTCCCTTTATCTCAGCCTTGTTCTTGAGGATAGCCATACGTGTCTCGTAATCAGGAGCGTGGATGTCGATAGGAACACCCCACTCAAATCTTGATCTGAATCTCTCATCCAGAGTCTTAATCTCCTTTGGTGGCTTATCCGACGACAGGATTATCTGCTTACCTTCGTCATGAAGAGCGTTGAAGGTGTCAAAAAATTCCTGCTGCGTACTTGCCTTACCGATCAGGTACTGGATATCATCGATCAGAAGAACATCCACTGTTCTGTATTTGTTTCTGAATTCTTCAGTTTTATTCTTGGAGATTGCTTCTATGATCTCATTCGTGAATTTGTTCGATGGCACATAGAGAACCTTCATATTACTATTGTGCTGGAGTATATAGTGGGCTATGGACTGCATAAGATGAGTCTTGCCCAGTCCTGATCCTCCATACAGGAAAAGCGGATTGAACTTGTCCTGTCCAGGTGAATCGGCAACTGCCAGACATGTTGCGTGAGCGTGCTTGTTACTCTCACCAACAATAAAGTTCTCAAATGTGTAGTCAGGTCTGAGATTGCTCTTGGCAATGGCATCGTTGTAGTCCTCTGAATATGTAGGGGACTTTTCATCCTTTCTCATCTGACTCTCGAGTGTGAATATAACCTGAATTGAATCGTCCTGAAAGAGCTCTCTGAGAACTGTTTCAAGATATATATCAAATAATTTTCTCTTGAGAAATTCTACGCCTCTCTGTCCGTAATCCTCGTCCAGAGTGAAATAGACCTTGTTATCCTCAACTGAATATATCTTGAGAGGTTCGATCCATGTATGGATCATGATATGGGAAATTCCATGTTCATTTTCAAGTATATTCAAAATGTCATTCCACTTGGCTAATATTAAGTCCTTCATCGTAAAAAACCTTCCTCAAAAAAATAATTCTTCCTATTATTAATAACACTATTACATTTTATAATAAATGCACCCCTATTTCAAGCATATTAAGGTCAAAAACAAGATAAATTGCCTTTATTTTGATTTTACATGCTTATACGGTTAGGTACACGTATTTGGGGGTAAAATCAAAATAAACGAGAATAAGGGGCAAAAAATGAAAAAGTTAATAAAAAATCTTATTTGTGTATAATCCACATGGAATGTTGATAACTTTGTTACATAAGTTTCATAATAATTATTATTTTCAAACTTATGTAAATATAAAAAAATGACTGTTTTATATTTGTGAACATCACAAACAGCGATAAATACTGGGTTTTTTAGAATTAAACCCACAAAAGTAAAAAGTTATCAACAAGTTACCAACAAATTGTGGATAACATTATGTAAAGCGACTGGTAACAAAAATTAAATGCTTACAAAAATGTGATTAATCTATGAAACCACAACATTTTGTGATTAATATTAATGTATCCACCTAATTAATCCAGAACGATTCGTCACCTTTATCAAATAGTGGCTGAAATCCTTATAAAATATAGGAAAAACGGCAAAAAAGGCTTGACTCACATTACCTATTTATTTATAATAGGCAAGTAAATTTGTAAAGAAGGAGGTGTTTTGTAATGAAGATGACATTCCAGCCTAAGAAGAGACAGAGATCTAAGGTTCATGGCTTTAGAAAGAGAATGAGTACTGCTAATGGCAGAAAGGTACTGGCCGCTAGAAGAGCTAAGGGAAGAAAGAAATTATCAGCGTAAGGTCACATGGTTGTGACCTTTTTTTATAGGGTCACAGCAACAGTTTTTCTAATAATCAAAGTTTCGGTGGTTACACAATGAGTAAGATGATTACATTAAAAAACAGCAGAGAGTTTGGCAGTGTGTACAGCACAAAGAATTCGGTAGCCAATAAATATTTAGTTATGTATCTGAGAAGCAACGGCTTGGATTACAACAGACTCGGAATCTCTGTTAGTAAGAAAGTTGGTAACAGTGTGGTAAGACACAGGGTAACCAGATTGATTAGAGAAGCTTACCGATTAAACAGAGCAAATATTGATGTTGGCTATGACATAGTGATAGTAGCCAGACCGTCATCAAAGGACAAGAAATGTCAGGACATTGAGAGTGCTTTGATGCATTTGTGTGGGTTAAAGAAGATAAGCCACATAGGGTAAAAAAATGAAAAAAATATTTATTGGTTTAATCAAATTTTACAGGAAGTATTTGTCACCGCTTAAGGGACATGCTACCTGCAAGTATTTTCCTACTTGTTCGCAGTATGCAATTGAGGCTATCGAAAAGTATGGAGTTTTAAAAGGTGGTCTCCTTGCAGTATGGAGGATACTTAGATGCAATCCTTTTTCAAAAGGAGGATATGATCCAGTTCCATAAAGGAGAAAATTATGTTTCTAACTAGAGAAGATGGTATGATACTCGGACCAGTTTGTTGGGTTCTCGGTAAGATATTCAACTGGATATATATGTTCGTTGGATTTATCGGAAATCATATGGGAATCACATATGTCAATTTAAGCGTGTGTGTTATATTGTTCACATTTGTACTGAGAGGTGCACTGTTCCCATTATATTTCAAACAGCAGAGATCTACCAAGATCATGAGTTTCATCCAGCCTGAAATTGCCAAGGCAACAAAGAAATATAAAGGCAAGACTGATCAGGACTCAATGATGAAGCAGCAGCAGGAAACTCAGAAGATCCAGAAAAAATATGGTGTCAGCATGGCATCAGGATGTCTGACTTCGCTTATACAGCTGCCTATATTCTATGGTCTGTACAGGGTTATCCAGAACATACCTGCGTATGTTCCTTCAATGACCAAGAAGTACAGCGAGATCGTGGACATATTGAGTACAAAGACTGATTATATCAAAGCTATAAGTGATGTAGCCGGAGAGTCAAAGGTCAGCACTGTGACAATGGCTCTTAAGCAGATGGGAGATGATCCTACAAGAAACCAGATCATTGATGTTCTTGACAAGTTTGCCAAGAGCGACTGGGATAAATTGATAAGTAATCTTGATCTTGCAGGCAATGCTACTCTCACAAGCTATGTTGACCAGTTCCACAACATGAATCAGTTCCTGTTTGGACTGAATATTGCAGATGCACCGGGATGGAAGCTTTCAATAGCTTTGGTGGTTCCTATCGTTTCTGCTCTCCTGCAGTTCTTACAGACAAAGATATCCATGAAGTCATCACAGAATAACAACATGGATAGCAATCAGCAGACAGCCAACAACATGATGAAGGGTATGATGTACTACATGCCTATCATGTCACTTATATTCTGTATAACTCTTCCTATAGCTATCGGTCTTTACTGGATAGTTGGTTCTGTTATTATGATAATATCTCAGCTTATAGTTGATGCTTATTATAATCATCAGGACAAGGATGAGCTGCTTGCAAAATGTGCCGAGAAGGCTGCCAAGAAGCAGGCAAAGAAGAAGAACCCTGACAAGAAATCTTTCTATGAGAGAATGATGGATGCTCAGAATGGTAACGTTCCAACAGAGAACAGTCAGTCAGAGAATATAAATAAGATGGCTTCTTCAAGACTTAAGAGTTATGTTAATCCTGCACATTCAGTGAATGTTGACAGTGATGATGTAACCCGCAGAGAAAATGTAAACTATAAACCAGGCAGTATAGGAGCTAAGGCGAATATAATGCTTAAGTACCAGAACAATAGCAACGATAAGGGAGGAAATAAATAATGGAATTCTTAGAATTCAAAGGTAAGACCAAAGATGAAGCCCTTATGCAGGCCAGTGTTGAACTTGGAGTCCCTAGTACAGATCTTGAGTATGAAGTTATCAGCGAAGAGACAAAGGGATTTCTTGGTATAGGTTCAAAGCCTTGTATCATAAAGGCAAGAAAAAAGAAGACATTCCTGGACGATGTTAAGGAGTACCTTGACAGCCTGTTCAAGGCTATGGATATCCAGACAGAGATCCAGATGGATTTTGATGAGGAAGAGAATGTTCTGTCTATCAATCTTGAGGGACCAGAGATGGGAATTTTGATTGGAAAGCGTGGACAGACTCTAGATGCTCTTCAGTATATTATAACACTTGCTATCAATAAGAAGAGCGAGTCACGTATCAGAGTTAAGCTCGATACAGAGAACTACAGAGCAAGAAGAAAAGAGACACTTGAGAATCTTGCCAAGAATATAGCATTCAAGGTTAAGAGATCAAAGAGATCATTTGCTCTTGAGCCAATGAATCCTTATGAGAGAAGAATAATCCATGCTACTCTTCAGAACGACAAGTATGTAGCAACCAGAAGCGAGGGCGAGGAGCCATATCGTAAGGTTATTGTATATCTCAAGAAGAAATAATAGTCACGCTGATGCGTGTAAAGATCATCGCAATATTTTATGGTGACAGGAAAGAGATCATTTGAGAAAATGGTCTCTTTTTTGTTGCAGTTTAGTCTTTTTATATGGAAAATGAATTGGTAATGTTGTACACTACATAGATAGGTTGTTTAATCACGGTGAAAGGAAAAGTGTAAGACAGATATGTTCAAGGAAGATACCATTGCAGCTATAACCACCGGTATGAGTAATGCCGGAGTTGGAATAATAAGGATCAGCGGAGACAGGGCATGTGAGATAACAGACATGTTGTTCCGCGCTGCAAATAAAAACAAAAAAGCGGTAAATATGAAATCTTACACTGCTGCATTTGGTGGTGTGTATGAGGATGACAGAATGATAGATGAGGCTATACTTCTGGTCATGAAGGCTCCCCATACGTACACATGTGAGGATGTGTGTGAACTTCAGTGTCACGGAGGTATAGTAGTTCTCCGAAAGATACTTGATCTGGTAATAAAATGTGGTGCAAGGGCAGCCGAACCTGGAGAATTTACAAAGAGAGCATTCCTCGGTGGAAGGATAGATCTGTCACAGGCAGAATCCGTCATGGATATAATAAATGCAAAGAATGACTTTGCAGCCAGAACGTCTGTGGAGCAGCTTCAGGGAAGACTTAGGGATAAGATCATTGATATGAGAGAACAGATTCTGTACAATGTGGCGTTTATTGAATCTGCTTTGGATGATCCTGAACACTACAGTCTGGATGGTTTTCCACAAAAGTTAGAAATAATTGTGGATAACCTTGTAGATAGTGTGGATAACCTTTTGACAACATTTGACAATGGAAAAGTGTTGTCTGAGGGAATAAATACGGTTATTGTTGGTAAACCGAATGCGGGTAAGTCTTCGCTGATGAATATGTTTGTGGGCGAAGAAAGGGCGATTGTAACAGATATGGCCGGCACAACCAGGGATACGCTCAGTGAAGTGATAAATGTAAGAGGTATAACTCTGAACATAGTTGACACTGCGGGAATAAGAGATACAGATGATGTAGTTGAGAAGATAGGTGTGGATAAGGCATTAGAGTCTGTGGATAAAGCTGATCTTGTGCTCTATGTGGTAGACAGTTCAATTGACCTGGATGAGAACGATCACAGGATCATGTCCAGAATACAGGATAAGAATGTTGTTGTGATACTCAACAAATCTGATCTGGAAAAGAAGATAGACGAATCGAATATTAAGAAATATATAGATGCAGATATAATTCAGTTGTCAGCACTGACCGGTGATGGCAGTGAAGAATTGTATGAGCTTCTGAACAGGATGTTTTTTGAGGGTACACTGACATATAATGATCAGCTTTATATCACTAATACCCGGCACAAAAATGAACTTGTGTGCACCAAAAATGCACTGTTAAAGGTTAAAGAAAGCATAGATATGGGAATGGAGGAAGACTTTTTCTCCATTGATCTCATGGATGCGTATGAACATCTCGGTTTGATAATAGGTGAAACTGCCAGAGATGATCTGGCTGATAAGATATTTAAGGAATTCTGTATGGGAAAATAGATTGCAGGATATAAGGTACTGGAAGGAGGACATTTGTATGCCTGTTTTGAATGAAGAATATGATGTGGTAGTTGTGGGGGCAGGACATGCAGGATGTGAGGCAGCTCTTGCAAGTGCAAGACTTGGTCTGAATACTATTATTTTTACGGTGAGTATGGACAGTGTGGCCATGATGCCATGTAATCCGAATGTAGGAGGAAGCTCTAAGGGACATCTGGTAAGGGAAATAGATGCACTTGGCGGAGAGATGGGCAAGAATATAGACAAGACGTATATTCAGTCAAAGATGCTCAATGCGTCTAAGGGTCCGGCGGTTCACTCTCTTCGTGCCCAGGCAGACAAGGCAAATTATTCCAGAACCATGAAGCACACCCTTGAGAATACGGATAATCTCACATTGAGACAGGCAGAGGTGTCGGAAATTATTATCGAGGATAATGTGGTTAAGGGTGTAAAGACATATTCGGGAGCAACTTATTTTGCAAAGGCTGTGGTTCTGTGTACAGGAACATACCTCAAGGCGAGATGTATATACGGAGATGTCGTATATCACACCGGACCTAATGGACTTATGGCAGCTAATTATTTGTCAGATTCCATGAAGAATGCAGGGATAGAGATAAGAAGATTTAAGACGGGAACCCCTGCCAGACTGGATAAAAGAACGATAGATTTTTCTCAGATGGAGGAACAGAAGGGCGATGAGAAGATAGTTCCATTCTCATTTACAAATACTGAGGCGGATATAAGACGTGATCAAATATCATGCTGGCTCTGTTACACAAATGAGAAGACACATGAGATAATCAGAGATAATATAGACAGATCACCTCTGTTTTCAGGCGTGATCGAGGGTACAGGACCAAGATACTGCCCTTCCATTGAGGATAAGGTTACGAAATTCCCTGATAAGACCAGACATCAGATATTTATTGAGCCTGAGGGTGAATATACGAATGAGATGTATATGGGTGGAATGAGCAGCTCTCTTCCTGAGGACGTTCAGTATGAGATGATACACAGCATGAAGGGACTGGAGAATGCAAAGATAATAAGGAATGCTTATGCCATCGAGTATGATTGTATAAATGCCATTAACTTAAAACCTTCTCTGGAGTTTAAGAGTGTATCAGGACTTTTTGGTGCCGGCCAGATAAATGGAAGTTCAGGATATGAGGAGGCTGCAGCCCAGGGTATAATGGCAGGAATCAATGCTGCCAGAAAAGTACAGGGCAAAGAAGCGGTGGTTCTTGACAGATCACAGGCATATATAGGAGTTCTTATAGATGATCTTGTCACAAAAGAGACATCGGAGCCATACAGAATGATGACATCCAGAGCTGAGTACAGACTTCTTCTCAGACAGGATAACGCTGATCTGAGACTCACGGAGATCGGACATGAGATCGGTCTTATAGATGACAAGAGATATGCTGCATTTACAAAGAAGAGACAACAGATAATGGATGAGATACAGAGACTTGAGAGCACCATGGTTGGAGCAAATTCAACCATACAGAAGTTCCTTGAGAATCTTGGAAGTACAGGACTTAAGACTGCTGCATCTCTTGCAGAACTTATAAGAAGACCGGAACTGTCATATGAGGCGATTGATCCAATAGATGAGGGAAGAACCAAACTTCCGGATGATGTTATAGAACAGATAAATATAACCATAAAATATCAGGGATATATAGACAGACAGAATCAGCAGGTAAATCAGTTTAAGAAGCTGGAGAAGAAAAAGCTGCCGGCAGATATTGACTATAATGATATATCAAATCTCAGAATCGAGGCCAGACAGAAGCTGTCTCTCATCAGACCTGAAAATATTGGACAGGCGTCAAGAATATCAGGAGTTTCTCCGGCTGATATATCAGTATTGCTGGTGTATCTCAAGATGAAGGGTAGAGACTAAACTGGTATAGAAGTTATTCAGAATAATTTGTTGAAGGAGAACAATATGGACAGATTAAATTCCATAACAAAACAGTTTGGTCTGGAATTGAGTGATAAGCAGATAGAACAATTTTCAAAATATTATGATATTCTGGTTGAGTGGAATAAGGTAATGAATCTTACAGCCATAACTGAAAAGGAAGATGTAATAATAAAGCATTTTGCTGACAGTCTGCTTCTTTCAAAGTATAAAGATCTTCATGAGAATATTGACGTTATAGATGTTGGTACAGGTGCAGGATTTCCGGGAATTCCTCTGAAGATTGCTTTTCCAGAGCTGAATATAACACTTATGGATTCGTTGAATAAGAGATTAAAGTTCCTCGATGAAGTTATAGATGAACTTGGACTGCAGGATATCCACACTGTTCATTCAAGAGCAGAGGATGGAGGCAGAGATGAGATGCATAGAGAAAAATATGATCTGGCTGTATCCAGGGCAGTTGCCAATCTTGCAACTCTGTCGGAATGGTGTATTCCATTTGTCAAGCCGGGTGGATATTTTGTATCTTATAAGTCAAATGCTTTGCCGGAAGAGATGCGGGATGGAAAGAAAGCAATCAGGATTCTTGGGGGACAGGTCGAGAACATATTTAATACGAATATACCGGAGACCAATAACCAGAGAAGCTTTGTGTTTGTAAAGAAGATTGCAAATACAGACAACAAGTACCCGAGAAAAGCGGGAGCTGCTAAAAAGCCAATAGCATAAAAAAATAAAACAGCCTCAAATGGCTGTTTTATTTTTTAGTTTGAAGATTTCATATGTCTTTTTTCTTTTCTTTTTTCACGAATATCTTCCTGTTTTTGTTTAATTGCCTCTATACCCTGTTTGTCGATAGGTTTTATTGTCTTGTGAACATAATAGTTATTGTTTACAGATTTGAATTTTATCTTGCCACAAAAATAACCATGCATCCAGCATTTTCCAACACACATGTACGATGATGGACTATTTGCAAACCAGTCAATATGTGTCTTGACCTTCTTGCTGCATTTGTAACAACGAATCTGAGTTACTTTTTCATCATCCAGTGCTGCATGTTTATTTCTGAAACCCCTTGAGATATATTCGTACTGGTTATTATGAGATACTTCAATCTCTTCTTCTTTATTCTTAGGTGTTATATAGAGATCAAAGCTGTAAAGCTGATTTATATTCTTGGCTTTCATCTCTTTCATAACAAGTGCGGTGTATCTTGCATCGTTGAGAGCTGTGTGAAATGGTTCATTTTCCGGAATATTCATCTCACTGACCGCTTTTTCAAGTTTACTCATACTCTGAGGTATTCCTGAGGTATTCGTAACGCTTGCATATATACTTTGGAGATTCAGAAACTTAAGTGGCCTAGGAAGCTTGTCCATATAATAAAAGTCCATATTAGTCTGAAGCTCTGTGAGGTCCATAGGTCCCCATGTGCAGAATATGTAATCTTTTCCACACCAGTCAAGAAATTCTGAACAGACTTCCTTGAATCCTCTTCCGAGACTCAGGTCATCCTCATCATAGTTCAGAATTGTTCTGATCTTTGAATGTAATTTCTTATAAATTTTTGGTTTGATAAGACTTGAGTATTCGTCAATGATGTTGAGATTCTTATCTACCTTAACGGCACCAATCTCTATAATTTCAAAAGGCATACGTGGATGTTCACCCATATGCCCATTGTAGCTTTGATTCCATTCAAGATCCATAACAATATAATTCATAGTCATGTCCCTTTAGAAAATTTATTAGTGAAAAATAGTGCACCTGACGGGATTCGAACCCACGACCTTCCGCTTAGGAGGCGGACGCTCTATCCTGCTGAGCTACAGATGCACATCAATTATAAGTGTAACATTTATAGAGTTTATAGTCAAGGATTAACTATATGCCCCTGAAGCCACACATCACCCTTGAATCTTCTTCCCGGAGCAGGTTCACCCAGAAGATGGTTTTTGTTGATCGCTACGGTAAATGTCAGATCATTGCTTTCTACATCAATCAGATATATCGATTCATTTGTATAGCTGTTGGTTGTCTCGATATATGATGTGATAGTTCCTATAACTGCGTAGTGATCAGTCTCAATACCGACAGGCATGAAGCTTGATTTCACTATGGACAGAACATCCTCTTTGTGAGTCCTTCTTCCAATGGTGTTATAGGTGTCCATATCTTCAAGAGTAAGACTTTCTATTGCGTCCGGATCACCCTTCTTTGCAGCCTCGATGAGTTTACTTCTCTTTGCATTGCCGTAGGATGTATTTTTATCACTGTGATCATCCACATCAAGAATGATCATACCATTTACTGACAGACCGGAAAAATACACCTTTGAAAAGTACTTGTTTGATCTGTTCATCCACAATGATTTTTCATAGTCTGCTATGTTGGTTATGAAGAAAATAAGAGTCATTCCAAGACTGAAATCACTGCTAACACCGGCATATGCTCTCTTGTCAGAATATTTCTCAACGTATATATTTTCGTCATCGGTCAAAAGCTTTGATGTGACGTAAGGAAAATAATACTCAATGGATATTGAGCCATCCTTTGACATTTCACCTACAAGCGATATTCCAAATCTCTCCCCAAAGTCTTTGCTGAATTGTACAAGACAGGTGTCAGCACTTATAGTTGATATAAATTTCCTGTCAGGCGATTCAAGGATCTGCCTGTATATAGGTTCAAGCTGCTGTCTGTTTTTTATGTTAGTAAAGCCTATAGATGGAAGAAAACTATGCATTCCGACACCTCCCTTGTTGTATGTTTTTATTTATATTATTACTTTCCTGTCTTCTCAAGATACTCTTTTCCACCCATGTATGGACGAAGCTTCTCTGGAATTCTGACTCTTCCGTCAGCCTGGAGATTGTTCTCAAGGAAAGCGATAAGCATTCTTGGTGGAGCAACAACTGTATTGTTGAGTGTATGAGCGAGATACTTCTTGCCATCCTCGCCCTTTACTCTGATCTGAAGTCTTCTTGCCTGTGCATCGCCAAGGTTTGAACAGCTTCCAACCTCGAAGTATTTCTTCTGACGAGGTGACCATGCCTCAACATCTACAGACTTAACCTTGAGATCTGCAAGATCTCCAGAACAACACTCAAGTGTTCTTACAGGGATATCCATTGATCTGAAGAGATCAACTGTGTTCTGCCACAGCTTGTCAAACCACATCTTGCTGTCCTCAGGCTTACATACAACGATCATTTCCTGCTTCTCAAACTGATGGATTCTGTATACACCTCTCTCCTCAATTCCGTGAGCACCCTTCTCTTTTCTGAAGCAAGGTGAGTAGCTTGTAAGAGTCTTTGGAAGCTCATCCTCAGGAATTATAGTGTCGATGAACTTACCGATCATTGAGTGCTCTGAAGTTCCGATGAGATACAGATCCTCACCCTCAATCTTATACATCATGGCATCCATCTCAGCAAAGCTCATAACACCTGTGACAACGTTGCTTCTGATCATGAAAGGTGGAATACAATATGTGAATCCTCTGTCTATCATGAAATCTCTTGCGTATGAGATAATAGCAGAGTGAAGTCTTGCTATGTCGCCCATGAGATAGTAGAAGCCGTTTCCTGCAACTTTTCTTGCTGAATCGAGGTCAATTCCTCCAAGTGCCTCCATGATATCTGCATGATAAGGAATCTCAAAGTCAGGAACAACAGGCTCACCATACTTCTGAACCTCTACATTCTCTGAGTCATCCTTTCCTATAGGAACTGATGGATCAATGATGTTAGGAATTATCATCATGATCTTCTTAACCTTCTCCTTGAGCTCAGGCTCTAAAGCTTCAAGCTCCTTGAGTCTTGCTGATGTCTCAGCAACCTGCTTCTTAACTTCCTCAGCCTCTTCCTTCTTTCCCTGAGCCATAAGAGCACCGATCTGCTTTGCTATTGCATTTTTGTTTGCTCTGAGTGTATCAGCTTCCTGCTGAGCAGCACGAGCCTGTTTGTCAAGCTCTATTACTTCATCGACAAGTGGAAGTTTGTCATTCTGGAATTTATTCTTTATATTCTGTTTTACTACGTCTGGGTTTTCTCTTAAGAATTTAATATCAATCATGATATCCTCCTATTAAATATATAAATTTATTTGAAAATATATTATAATAATGTAGCTACATAATATATTTTCATGTTTTTGGTTCTTTTTATTTTCTTGTTTATTTTATAAATCTTGTTCTTATCGTTTTAGCGATTTTACGTTTTATACGCTTTTTTGTTTTATACGCTTTTGTATTTTATATACTTTTGTGCTTTATACGCTTTTCTATTTTATGTGTTTCATACACATTTGTACGTTGCATGTTTTGTATAATATTTTTTTGAAATATGGTTATTTTAGTTTGTTTTCAGCTATTTCATCCTCGAGGGTTTTAGCTCGTTCAATAGCCTCTTTTTCCTCTTCTGACAGTGCAACATATGCTTCACCACCTATGATCTCTTTTGCATAGTTAAAACAGCCTTCTCTGGTATGCATACAGTTGAGTACGACACCATTGTTCTCTGTATCCAGAAGAGCAAGTGCAAAACTTAGATTACCACCCATTCCTTCAAATGCATTATACTTTACAAGACCAATTTTACTGACACATGCTGAAAGATGACTCTGTATTTCCTTATGTTCCTTTGTGAGTCGCTTGGAATTGTTTTTTACAGCATCCATCTCAGCGAATCTTTTCATGATAATATCTTCAAGATCACCTGCCTGAGTTCCGCTCAACAGCCTTTTTATCTGTTTGTTTCTATTTTTAATATTGCCCATCAATATGAATAATAGTACAAACAAGGCTATTATGAGAACCAGCATACCAATTAGTATGTAGGCAGGATCAATACCTATTTTTTGTAATATGGAACTTTCCATTATAATATTGTCCTTCCTTGATTGTGCATATGTATGATGCAGATGGTTACTACATCATTTCTTTATTGATTGAGTAAAGCATCTCTGTTATTCGGTCAAGCTCGTCCTGAGAATAGTAGTTTATCTCAATTTTGCCTTTGTCGTTATTAGATGCCTTGATAGCTATCTTTGCACCTAAAATTGACTTTAATTTGTTCTCTATATCAGAATAGAAGACGGATAAATCCTTTTGAGGCTTCTGTTTTTCCTCTTTTTCCGGCTTTTTCTCCAGAATTGCCTTTACATATGCCTCTGTTTCTCTAACACTGAGCTTCTGATCGTATACAATTGCAGCCGTTTCGTACTGTAATTTAGGATCTTCTATAGGAATAAGTGCTCTGGCATGTCCTGTTGATATCATATTATACATGACCATCTGTCTTACATCCTCGCAAAGCTTCAGAAGTCGGAGAGAATTGGTTATTGTTGATCTGCTTTTTGATACTCTCTCTGCAACTTCTTCCTGCTTGAGATTATATTCCGATATAAGAGCTTCGTAAGCCTCAGCTTCTTCAATTGGATTCAGATCTTCTCTCTGAATATTCTCTATAAGAGAAATCTCCATTATTTCTTTGTCAGTATAATCACGTATAACTACAGGAACTTCCTTTATTCCTGCTATTCTGGCAGCTCTCCAACGTCTTTCACCTGCAATTATCTCATAATAATCGCCTTTTTTAGTGACAATCAGAGGCTCAAGAACACCATATTTCTTAATGGAATCAGATAATTCCTGTAATGCCTCTTCATCAAACTGTTTTCTTGGCTGTGACTTATTTGGCTCAATGAGATTGATCTTAATCTTCTGTTCAACCTCTTTTACAACTTCCTTCACAACCTCTTTGGTTACTGTTTTTACCTCTTTACTTGTGTTTTCAGAGGAGTTTTGCTGATTATTTCTACTTCGGGACGGCTTTGAAGCCTCTGAAGTGCCTAAAAGGTCGTTCAAACCTCTTCCTAACCCTTTTTTCTGTGCCATATTAGCCCTCCATTATCTATAGTAGTCATTTTCTATAACTTCATCTGCCAACATCATATAATGCTCAGCTCCGGCTGATCTTGGATCATACTCAATTATTGGCATTCCGTAACTTGGCGCTTCAGCAAGTCTGACATTTCTCGGTATAACTGTGTTGTATATGTGTTGTTTGAGGTTTTCTTTTACATTTTCAACAACCTGAACTGATAAATTGGTTCTTGAGTCAAACATTGTAAATACAACACCTTCTATAGTAAGAAGTCTGTTCAGATTTTTTCTTATCAGTTCGATAGTGTATACCAACTGTGAGAGACCATCCAGTGCGAAAAATTCACATTGAATAGGTACAAGTACCGTATTTGCTGCTGTAAGAGCATTTACAGTAAGCATTCCAAGTGCAGGAGGACAATCAATGATAACGTAATCAAATTTGTTCTTTACCTTCTTGATATGTGTCTTAAGAATGTGCTGCATATCCTCCATTCCGACAAATTCAACCTCAGCACCTGCCAGTTCTCTGTTGGCAGGAATGAGATTAAGACCAGGATATACGTTTATGAGCATACATTCTCCTATGTTGCACTCATTTCTCAACATATCATAGACTGTGTATTCAAGAGAATCCCTGTCTACACCTAATCCACTTGTCATATTGCCCTGTGGATCCATATCAACGGCCAGAACCTTTTTACCCTTTGCTGCCAGACATGCGGCAAGGTTTATGGCTGTTGTTGTCTTGCCAACGCCACCTTTCTGGTTAGCAATCGCTATAATTCTGCCCATTTTGTCTCCTTTTCATTCAAAAAAAGAATGTTTCACGTGAAACATTGTTGTTTGCTTATTTAATATAGATAAAATATGATGATATTTTATGTTATAAATAGTGCTTGTCTATTATAGCACTTATAAAGTGCTAATTCTACAAAATACAGAAAAAATATGATGTTTAATAAAATGTTTCACGTGAAACATTCTATTATCTAATGAATGGATAATATCGTATACAAAGTGGCAATTAAACTGTGTAAAATCTGATAAACAGTGGGTGCATGTTTTGTATTCGTTATATGGGTAAAGTTTCACGTGAAACATTTTATAATTGAATTAATGGTTAAAAAGGCAAGTAAAGTATTGACTATGCTTGAAAGTTCTGGAAATTCTTTGAAAAATCAGAATAATAGACAAGAAAGTACAATTATTATATGTGGATTACTTAGACATATAAATATTATATGTAATGATGAAAATGTTTCACGTGAAACATGAATATTATCAAATAAATCAGAAAAGTAGTTCATGGAGTGATAATTGAGTTGTAAAATACTTTGTAATAATGTAAATGAATAATAATGTAGCAGAAACAACAAACAAGATGTAAAAGATTTATAAGTGTAGAAAACAAATGTATGCGATATCTGAAGTTTGAGTTGAAATACGTTTATCATAAAGTTTCACGTGAAACATTCAAATATATATAATATTAAAGCAAAATTAAATATACAAATGATCTATTTATTGAAATTATTTAAATCACCATATAATTTATTAATTAACAGCTTTAAAGATTCTGTATTCATAAAAACGCAATGTAGAATATAGAAGTATATAAAGGAATAGAACAGAAGAGATTATATAATACGTAATATGGTTAGAAATATGATTTTGTTATTGTAATAAACAATTTCTTCACAAAGAAATTGTAAAACTTAGAAAAACAAGAGAAGAATACCTAAAAATATTCAGATATAAGAAAAAATACCTGAAGTAAAGATATTCAGAACAAAATTATCTAGGATAATAATTTCGAAACAATGATGTCTGGAAGATAGTGTTTAGAAGACAATATTCAGAATGAAATATTCAGAATGGAATATTCAGAACGATAATACTCAGAACGATAATACTTAGAACAATAATATTCCGAATAATGACAGCCAGATAAGAATATTCAGAACAGAAATATCATGAGTAATATTATTTAGAGAAAAGTATCAAAAACAATAATATCTATGACAATATAATTTAAAATGGTTCCTGGAGATATATGAGAAAAAGAGAATGTTTCACGTGAAACATTCTCTTTTTCTTTAACCAGGTTATATGGTCATATATTAATATAGAAGAAACACTGATTACATTGCCTCTGGAGCTTCAATTCCAAGGAGGTTAAGTGCCTCAGATATTGTATTCTTAGTGAGATATGTGAGCATAACTCTTGCATTCTTGAGCTCAACATCATCTACATTGATTCTTGTTGAGTTATAGAACTTGTTAAATGCCTGAGCAACATCAACTGCATATCTTGCTACAACAGATGGCTCATACTTATCAGCAGCATCCTTGATCACAGATGGGAATCTGTTGATCTCTTTTAATAACTCTATGGCATCCTGCTCTGTAATGAGACTGTAGTTAACCGGTTTTGATGGATCGAATGACTCAGCAAGTCTTACAACGCTGCAGCATCTTGCATGTGTATACTGAACATAAGGACCTGTCTCACCATCAAAGTTGAGAACCTTATCCCAGCTAAATGATACATCCTTGATTCTCTGGTTATATAAGTCATTGAAAAGAACAGCACCAACACCAACTTTCTTGGCTACATCCTCCTTGTTTGGAAGATTTGGGCTCTTTTCGGTGATTATCTCAAGACTCTTTGCAATGGCATCCTTCAGAATATCCTCTGCGTATATGATATTACCGCTTCTGGTAGAAAGCTTTGCTCCCTCAAGACTTACAAGACCATAAGGAATGTGAACAAGCTGATCCTTTGCCCATTCGTTTCCAAGAAGCTCAACTACCTTGAATACCTGTGCAAAATGAAGTTTCTGCTCCTGACCGGTTACATATAAGCACTTTGAGAAGTGATATGTGTCTTTTCTATAGAATATAGCAGCAAGATCTCTTGTTGCGTATATTGAGCTTCCGTCTTTCTTGGTTATGATACATGGAGCCATATCGTAATCTGAGAGATCAACGATCATAGCACCTTCGCTCTCCTTCAGAAGACCGGCAGCCTTAACCTTGTCCACAACAGCCTGGCACTTGTCTCTATAGAAACTCTCTCCAAGATAGTAGTCGAAATCCATTCCGAGGAGGTTGTATGTTCTCTTGTATTCAACAAGACTTATATCCTTGAACCACTGCCATATGCTGAGTGCTTCCTCGTCTCCATTTTCCATCTTGTTGAACCATGCTCTTGCCTCGTCAACAAGCTCTGGATTCTTGTCAGCCTCTTCATGGAACTTCACATACAGCTTCATGAGCTCTGAGATTCCATCCTTCTCAACAGCTTCCTTTGAACCCCATGCCTTGTAAGCTACGATAAGCTTACCAAACTGTGTGCCCCAATCGCCAAGGTGATTTATTCTTACAACATTGTATCCAAGCTTGGAATGAATCTTGTAAAGAGAGTTACCGATTATTGTAGTTCTGAGATGGCCAACGTGGAAATTCTTTGCAACGTTAGGAGATGAGTAGTCAATACATATGGTCTGTCCCTCGCCTATATCGGATTTGCCGAAGTCATCTGTGTTGGCTGCCTCTATCATTGTCTTTACAAATACATCTTTCTTGATATAGAAGTTCAGGTATGCACCTGCTACATCGATCTTCTCGATGAAATCTACATCTCCTATGGCTTCCTTTATATCGGCTGCAATCATATTTGGGGCTTTTCTGAGCACCTTTGCCAGTCTGAAGCAAGGAAATGCAAAATCACCCATATCAGGGCGTGGTGGAATCTCGATTGAAGCAATGATATCTGACATTTCGATTCCTTCTACGTTATTTGAGATAAGCTGTGCAATTTTTTCTTTCATGATAATGTTCCTTTTATGTTTATTTTATTCGAAATATATATGTGTTGATAAAACAACATATACACAATATAACACTTTGTTACTTTAAGATATCAAACCTGTAAACTAAGTAATATATGTCTTTCAACAGATACGTTATTATTCAAGTGGAATAGTAAATCTTACATTTGTTCCGGTTTTTGAATCTCCATCGATCTTCAGAGTTCCATTTAACAGATATATGATCTCCTTGATTCTGTGGAGACTGCTGTACCATGGACTGTTGGTATCATAATTGTTGTCTATACCCACGCCATTGTCGTTGATATATACATCTATGAGCTTACTGCTCAGATATATCTTGATTGAAACCTTGTTGGCATTTGAATGAACAAATATGTTGTCCATAATATCTTTAGTTATTGATAAAAGATATGTAGCTACAATACCTGGAATATTCATGGCATAATCAGCACAGTTGATGTCGTATGATATGCCACATTCAGGATGTTCATCCCTGTAACCCTGGAAAAGTTTCTCAAGATGATTCCATACAGGCTCTTCGCTGTCTGATTCTCCAGAGAGAGAATTGGCAAGTTCATCTACATGGTCGGCAAGTTTTGCCGTTGATGAGGTGAGCTCTTCGAGTGTGACCTTAGCTCTGTTGATATCTGATCTTATAAGCCAGGACAGTACATCCAGCTTGTGTGAATTGGAGTCAAGAACATCTGTGATGTCGGATTGAATCCTGTCCGCAAGCTGTTTTTTCTCATATTGGTACAATCTGAGGATATTTTTTCCGTGATCCGCTGCTGTCAGGGAATCAGTATCTGGTCCGCCTGTTTCTGTTGTATCTTCATTATTAATAGTAGATACTTCCTCAGTCACCTCCGTCAGAAGATCATCTATATGTCTGTTGGAGGTGGATAAATCAGTTATACGCTTCTTAAGCAATGCGGTTTCTTCTTCGTCCTCTTTGATCTGAAGATGAAGAGTCTGCTGCATATCCTGAAGCTCTTTTAACTGAAGCTCTATCTGAGTAGCCTTTTCCTGCTGTGAGGTGGTGTCTACTGAGAATGGTGAAAATACATTGTGACCAGTGCTTGTCTTGAAGGAGTATACATCTAATGTCTTTATAAGCTGGTCTATTTTTGCCTTGAGTTCAAAATCTTCAGTTTTGAGTGACTGAACCTGCTCAAGCTTGCTGATATATGAATCATTGAAGAAATTCAACAGATCCTGATTGGTCTTGCGCACCAATTTGAGACTTTCTATAGAAGATGTATCCATGATGAAACTCCTTTCCATAAATTTGCTGTAATCTTCATTGTAGTATACCAAAAACTGTGTGTCAACAAATGCAAAATCAACGTTTATTTCTTTTCTCTGTATGCGACGAGTCTGTTGATAGGTGTTCCCATTGCTGAGAATTTGGTCTCATACTCGGTCATGATGTTGCCTTCGTTGTATTCTGAATTGTGAAGGTCATATGTGTAGTTCTCAAGGATCCATCCTGCCTCGGGAACCTGTTCCAGAGAGAAATCAAAGAGACCTCTGTTATCAGTCTTAAATATAACTCTTCCCTCAGGGGCGAGGAGCTGATCATACAGACCAAGAAAATGTGTAGATGTGAGACGTCTCTTGGCATGCCTGTCCTTTGGCCATGGGTCCGAGAAATTGAGATATATTCTATCTACTTCATTTGTATCGAATACGTCAGTTATATATTCGGCATCCATTCTTATAAAGTAGAGATTCGTCATCTCAGGTTCAAGCTCTCTTTTCTCAAGGGCACGCACCAGGACACTTGAATACTTCTCTATGCCTATGTAATTGATATCAGGATTGCGTCTTGCAAGCTCCATGATAAACTGTCCCTTGCCCATGCCTATCTCAATATGTATAGGGTTATCATTGTCAAATAACTCATGCCAATGCCCCTTCATGCCTGTTTCATTGTGCACTACATAGTCATTTGCTGCGATAGTCTCTCTTGATCCTTTTACATTTCTCAGTCTCATAGTAATCTCCATCTATTTATTGTAAAAATCTTCTTTTTATTGAAAAAGTCATACCTTATAATAATAACATAGGCGAAAATGATATTCAAACAATATATATAACTGGTAATTTTGGTATGGGATAGGAGCAGAGTAATACCGAACAAATAAAAATGAAAAAAGTTGAAAAAAACACTTGCATTATAAAAAGAACTAATGTATACTCTAATCTGTTGTGACGAACACAACATGATAAATACGGGCCGCTAGCTCATTTGGTAGAGCACCTGACTCTTAATCAGGGTGTGCGGGGTTCGAGCCCCCGGCGGCCCACTACAAGGTGGATTGACTGCAATATAATTGTGGCTGGTCCATTTTTTTGTCACTCAGTTTGAAATCATTTGCTGGATGTCAGAAAAGTTGAAAAAAATGAGAAAAACACTTGCATTATTCTCAGAACTGATATATAATCTATTCTGTTGTGACGAACATAACAAATAAATACGGGCCGCTAGCTCATTTGGTAGAGCACCTGACTCTTAATCAGGGTGTGCGGGGTTCGAGCCCCCGGCGGCCCACTACAAGATGGATTGACTGCAATATGTTGTGGCTGGTCCATTTTTTTGTGCAAAAATCCATGGCCTTTTATTTATTTCCTTATTTGAAGATGTGTGGGTTACACGCCTTCGTTATCGAATGCTGGAATGAAGCTCTCTTTTGCTGTCTCACCCTCCTGTATAAATCCATTTTCAACGCCGATATCAATGGCATAATCCACAAGCTCATCGTATTCAGAAGGAGTTATAGTTCTGCCAAGCTCTGGAAATCTATTCTCAATTCCCGGCATAGGGGTGTACTGGTTCATGATGCTTATATATATTGAATCTTTGTATGTGTTATATAGATATGTGATTATTGACTTGGAATCATCCAGATGATCAGGAAGCTGCAGATGACGGACGATAACACCTCTCTGCATAATTCCGTCGTCATCAAAGCGGGTCTGGTCTCCTCCGCATTGTCTGACCATCTCAGATATGGAGGCTTTGGCATGTTCAGGATAGTCTGGAGCATTACTGTATTTTGCGGACAGATCCGGTGACATGAATTTGAAATCAGGAAGATACACGTCTATATATCCATCAAGTAGCTGTATCATCTCGGCCGTTTCATAACCACTGCAGTTATATACAAATGGAAGCTTGAAGTTCCGTGATCTCGCCATGTCTATAGCTGATATGATCTGTGGTATATAGTGATCCGGTGTGACAAGATTGATGTTGTTGGCACCCTTATCCTGAAGCTCAAAGAAAATGTTGCACAGCCTTGATATGGATATATCCTTGCCAGCCTTGCCTCCGGATATGGCTTTATTCTGGCAGAAGCAGCATCCAAGTGCACATCCGGAGAAAAATACGGCACCTGAACCGTTCTCTCCGGATATACATGGCTCTTCCCACATGTGTAGTGCTGCACGGCTCACCCTGACTGTGTCTGTCATATGGCAGGCACCTGTGTGACCGGATGTACGGTCTACACCGCATTTTCTTGGACACAATATGCAGTTGTTCAGGATGTGCCGGATATCCATATTATTTACCTCCAAAATAGATGATAATTGTTATTAACTGACAGGTGAATTAGTATTTGTCAGGGTCAAATGTGCTTATGAGATCAGCAAATTCCTGAAGATCAGCATTTGCTTCCATGTGCTCTATCTCACCCCTATCCATAAGCCCCGCAAGGGAAGGATTGATAGGCAGACGGATCGCGTGCCCTATATACAGGTCTCTTATGACCTGCTCAAGCTGGCTCTTGCCAAATATATAGTGCTTGTTATTGCAGTCAGGACAAATGAAATATGACATATTCTCTATCATACCAATGACAGGGATATTCATGCTGTCTGCCATGTGAACAGCCTTTCCAACGATGACAGATACGAGATCCTGAGGGGTGGTAACTACCACAACTCCATCTATAGGGATGGACTGGAATATGGTAAGTGGCACGTCGCCGGTTCCAGGAGGACAGTCGATGAACATATAGTCTATGTCTCCCCAGATGATGTCTGAGTAGAACTGCTTGACTGTTCCCGCTATGATAGGTCCTCTCCAGAGGACAGGTGTTGTCTCGTCGTCCAGAAGAAGATTCACAGACATGATCTTGATTCCTGTTTCCGTCTCATCGGGATACAGGAAATCTCCTTCTGCCTCTGGTGTCTTATGTATGCCAAATGCCTTTGGAATAGAAGGTCCTGTGATATCTGCGTCAAGTATGGCTGTCTTGTAACCCATGCGCTGCATGAGAACGGCGAGCTGACAGGTTACTGAGGATTTGCCGACTCCTCCTTTGCCGCTGACCACGGCAATAATATGCTTTATATGCGAACCTGGATGTGGCTCTATGATAAGACTCTGTGGTTCTGTTCTGCTGGAACAGCTCTGGTCACAGGTACTGCAGTTGTGTGTACAATTCTCTGACATGATACTCTCCAATCTACTGCACATGGATGTCTGTGCAATCTGTGTTGTATGCGTAAGTTACGCATTTGATTAATATATATCATTAAGAGGTTACAAAGTCAACGAAGGCAGGTACTATGAAATTTGAGAGGTGAGTTGAAATTGACGGGTGTCAAATATATAATCAGAGACATGATAATATACGGATTGTAGAGTTGAAATGAAATACCTGATAGAAAGTATTCTAATAAAGTAATTGGGCATGAAAAATACTATAAAAAGGAGAATATAGCATGGGAGTTTTATCAAATATCGAGCCATATGGAGTTTTTCGTTTCTTTGAGGAGATATGCGGGATTCCACACGGATCGTCGGATACAAAGAAGATAAGTGATTATCTGGTGAAGTTTGCCATAGACAAAAATCTGAGATATATACAGGATGAGAGCAACAATGTGATCATATTCAAGGACGGAACTGCCGGGTATGAGGACAGTGCCCCTGTCATGCTGCAGGGACATATGGATATGGTCTGTGAGAAAGATGTTGACTGTGATATTGATTTTGAGCGGGACGGACTGAGACTAGTGCTTGAGGACGGAGTGATATCCGCTGATGGAACCACCCTTGGCGGAGATGACGGGATAGCTGTGGCATTTGCACTGGCTATACTGGATGCCGATGATATACCACATCCACCGATTGAGTGTGTATTTACGGTTGATGAGGAGATAGGAATGCTGGGAGCTGCGGCGATTGACTGTAGTCCACTTAAGTCACGGATCATGCTCAATCTGGATTCTGAGGATGAGGGGTATCTGCTGGTGTCATGTGCCGGAGGTGCGTGTGCTACGTGCCATATTCCGGTTGAATATGAGAATGCAGAAGATGATCATTTAGTTGTGAAAATTATTGTAGAGGGTCTTACCGGTGGACATTCCGGCGTGGAGATCATAAAACAGAGGGCAAATGCCGACAAGCAGCTTGCAAGACTTCTATATAATATAGGAAGGGATGTTCCATACAGACTGATATCTATAAAGGGCGGTCTTAAGGACAATGCAATACCTAACAAGGCGGAGGCATATGTGGGTATTGATCCGGAGGATGTGGATAACTTTGTAAAATCTGCGGAAAAGAATGAGAAGATTCTGAGGCATGAATTTGGAAATACTGATCCAGAGCTTGTAGTGAAAGTAGAAACGGATCTGTCAGATGATCTGGGTTCATATAATAACGCGGATGATGTGCAGAACGATATGTATGGTAGAACCATGATCAACAGAGTTATGACAGAAAAGTCATCGGATATAGTTATCAGGAGTCTTATGATGATGCCAAATGGAATTCAGAAGATGAGCAATGATATAGAAGGGCTTGTGCAGACATCGCTGAATTTTGGAATATTGAATACAACTGAGGATGAGGTCACAGCAAGCTTTTCAGTAAGAAGCAGTGTACAGTCTGAAAAGGAAAATCTGATAGATCAGCTCCGATGTGTATCTGTCTCGGCTGGTGGAAGTCTGGAAGTGCAGGGGGATTATCCTGCATGGGAGTACAGACGTGATTCTCCTCTCAGAGATATTATGGTGGATGTGTTTGAAGAGCAGTATGGAAGAAAGCCTGTTATACAGGCGATTCACGCCGGAGTGGAGTGTGGTCTTTTTGCCGGTAAGCTGCCTGGTCTGGACTGCGTATCATTTGGCCCGGATATGAAAAATATCCATACCAGCAGAGAGTCTATGGATGTTGCCAGTGTACAGAGAACATGGAGGTATACACTGGGTATACTTGAGAAATTGAAGTAATTGACAGCAATATAATTTCAATAAGGAGAAAAATGATGGAAAAGGTAAAAGGATTCTTGAAGAAGAAAGACATCGTGTTCAGTGTCAAGAGATACGGAATAGATGCTCTCGGTGCCATGGCACAGGGATTGTTCTGTACTCTGCTTATCGGAACTATCCTGAACACACTTGGCAATCAGTTTGGTGTGCCATTTCTTAAAGCGGTTGTTGCGACCGTGAATGGAACAGATTATACAGTTGGAGGTCTCGCATCTGCTATGGCAGGACCTGCGATGGCGGTGGCTATAGGATATGCTCTTAAGGCACCACAGCTCGTATTGTTCTCACTGATAACAGTTGGATTTGCGGCAAATGCCTTGGGCGGCGCAGGAGGCCCGCTGGCAGTTTATTTTATTGCAGTTATTGCAACTGAACTTGGAAAGGTTGTCTCAAAGGAGACAAAGATTGACATACTGGTGACACCTCTGGTTACCATCGGAAGTGGTGTGGCTGTGTCTGCACTTCTTGCACCTACACTCGGTGCCATAGCCATGAAGGTCGGAGATCTCATCATGCTGGCTACAAACCTTCAGCCGTTCTGGATGGGTATTGCGGTATCAGTTCTCGTCGGTGTGGCACTTACACTTCCGATATCATCCGCTGCGATATGTGCGGCATTCGGACTTACAGGTCTGGCCGGCGGTGCTGCTGTGGCGGGATGTTGTGCGCAGATGGTTGGATTTGCAGTTATGTCATTCAGAGAGAATAAATGGGGTGGCCTTGTTTCACAGGGAATCGGAACATCAATGCTCCAGATGGGTAACATCATCAAGAATCCGAGAATCTGGATCGCACCTATAGTTACCTCTGCGATCACAGGTCCTCTTGCAACATGTCTGTTCAAGCTTCAGATGAATGGAACTCCTGTATCATCAGGTATGGGTACATGTGGTCTGGTTGGACAGATCGGAGTATACACAGGCTGGATGAATGATATCGAGGCGGGAAGCAAGACAGCGGTCACAGCTAAGGACTGGGTTGGTCTGATCCTAATCTCATTTGTACTTCCTGCAGTTCTCTGCCCGCTCATCAACATGGTGGTGAGAAAACTCGGCTGGGTTAAGGATGGAGATATGACTTTATCATAAAGATTGGCTGAAATCCGGTGGAAGAAAATTATCTCAAAATTGTTTCCATCAGGCAGATTACAACAGAAAAGATACAATATTTTCGCAAATAAGATTGAAATTGGCTCGAAAGATACAAATTTACAGATTTTGTGTCTTTCGGGCCTTTTTATATGGAAAAGGAGATAATATTTTCCTAAAATGGGTGATTCAGAAGGAAAAAGATACAAAATATATGGTGCTTGATTTGTGGAGTGAAAATACAGCAAAAATGAGCAGACGATAGAAAAATCAAGAATACAAAAAAAGTCCTTGCCTTGAAGTGAAATCCAAAGAGTATTATTAGATATGTCAGAGAAACAGTTCCTGACGTTTTTCGAAAATATGGTAGTTAAAACAGACAGGAGGACGCTTTAATGAAGAAATTAGGAGCATTTTTAGTGTGTGCTGTTATGGCTTTTGGACTTGTTGGATGCGGAAGTGGTGACAGCACAGAAAGTAAAAGTATCACACAGGCAGAAACCCAGACAGAGGTTGTTACGGATGCGGTCAATGAGGCCGATACAAGCAACGACAACGCTGACTCTACGGTATCAGAGGAACAGACCAGCGAGGAAAGCAGCGCTGATGAGACAGACAATGTTGACACAGAGACAGGTAAGACTCTGGTGATCTATTTTTCAGCAACTGGAAATACAAAAGATGCTGCAGAATATATAGCGGCAGAGACAGGAGCAGATATATTTGAGATCACCCCGGCCCAGGAGTATACATCGGATGATCTGAACTACAATGATGACAGCAGCAGGGTATCAAAGGAACACAATGACGAAAGCCTCAGGGATGTGGAGCTTACCACCACTGAAGTTCCTGGCTGGGAATCGTATGATACGGTATTTGTAGGTTATCCTATATGGTGGGGAACGTCTGCATGGCCGGTAGATTCATTTGTCAAGGCAAATGACTTCACTGGCAAGACTGTATATCCGTTCTGCACATCGGCGAGCTCAGGACTGGGAAGCAGTGCAGATGATCTGGCTTCTGAGGCAGGAAGCGGAGACTGGAAGGATGGTCAGAGATTCTCGTCGGGTGTGACACAGCAGGATGTGGCCGACTGGATAAGCGGGCTCGGCCTTGGACAGTAATGTGTCAGATAAGTAACTGAACAGATGTAATAAACATAGCTGGAAATAATTTGAAATTGAAATAAAAAGAAACAGGAGGATATAAAAATGTTAAAAGAAACTTACACACTTAACAATGGAGTAGCAATTCCAAAGCTTGGACTTGGAACATGGTTCATCGACGATGACAAGGTAGCAGATGCCGTGAGGGAGGCCATAAAGATAGGTTACAGACATATTGACACTGCACAGGCATACGGCAATGAGCGCGGAGTAGGCGAAGGAGTTAGAACCTGTGGTATTCCAAGAGAAGAACTGTTCGTAGTCTCAAAGGTTGCGGCTGAGCACAAGACATATGAGGAGGCCAAGGCGGGAATCGATGGAACGCTTGAGAAGATGGGACTTGACTATCTCGATATGATGATCATTCACAGCCCACAGCCTTGGGTAAAGGTAAATCAGAGCGATGACAGATACGTGGAGGGCAACAGAGCAGCATGGAGAGCACTTGAGGAGGCATACAAGGAAGGCAAGCTCAAGGCTATTGGTATATCCAATTTCCAGATCGGTGATATCGAGAGCCTTATGGAGACTGCTGAGATCAAGCCTATGGTCAACCAGATACTTCTTCACATCAGCAATACTCCGATAGAACTGGTGGATTACTGTCAGAAGAACGATATACTTGTTGAGGCTTATTCACCTATCGCACATGGTGAGATACTCAATCAGCCTGAGATCAAGGCTATGGCGGACAAGTATGGTGTGACTGTTCCACAGCTCTGCATCAGATATACTATCCAGCTCGGAACAATTTCACTGCCAAAGACGGCCAATCCAGAGCACATGAAGAGCAATACAGAGGTCGATTTCGAGATAAGTGCAGAGGATATGGAGGCTCTTAAGAATTTCAAGAAGATCGAGAGCTATGGAGCGAGCAGTGGTTTTCCTGTATATGGTGGACGTATATAATAAAGAAAAGTTCATAGCTATAGTGGACAGCCGTCAGGTTTGTATAGTTTGCAATCATAAATATCTTGCATAATATAATAGTTACCTTATAATAGAGATGTTGCTAATTTTATACATTTAGGAGGAAATGAACAATATGAAAAAGGGAACAAGTTATATTGTAGTGGCTGCAATGATGATGGGATTGATGCTGACAGGCTGTGGGGGCAATGACAATTCTGTAACTAAGGCTACAACTGAAGCTGAGACAGAAGCAGCAACAGAGGAGCAGGATACTGAAACACAGGACACTGCAGATGATACTGAGGACAGTTCGGTCGCCATTGATGAGGAGGACACAGAGGAAGATACAGAGGACAGTGAAGAGGCAGAAGCTGATCCTTCAATAGTAGGTGTATACACCAAGAATGGTTATGAGAATTCGTATTTTGGATTTAAGATCAACCTTGAAGGAAGCTATGGAATTCAGACAAGAGGTTCATTACTGACTGCCACCGATATCTCTGAGGTTGTGGAGGATTCCAATAGCGATGAGACTGTACAGAGGGCATTGGATAATCTGGACAATAGCTTTACGGTAGGAAACGATTATGCATTCTGTGCAAATGATGGTACACACTATATTCTGCTCAAAATAAAGTCCCCTAAGGGTGGTGGAAATTACGGTTATGATGTGTGGGCTGATGAGAATACAGTAGCAAAGGCAACTGTTGCTCAGATGGATACTGTTATTACATCTACAGCAAGTAGAATTGGCGCTGAAGCAAGCAATATTGAGACTGATTATTCCAAGTGTACAGTATTTGGCGAAGAGCACTACATATGTACAGCAACGGCTGATATGTCTGGAACTGAGTACTCTCTGACAAATGTAATAGTAAGATCAGATGACGGAAAGTATACGATGATAATAGCTATAGAGACACTTGGTGACAGAAATTATCAGGATATTCTGGATAACATGTTCAGTCCATTATAAATTTTACAACTTTACTTTTTCAAAAACAAAAAGTATAATACACATCGAAAGCGAGTGGCAAAGATTGCGTAAATCCAGTTTTGTCACTCGCTTTTTATGTGTATATATAATAATTTTCTAGTGTGTAGCTATTCAGCGTAAGTCCAACTAACTTAGGCGATAGCTGCTTTTTTTGTTCAGGGAAAGGAGTTTGAAGAGTGGAAGAAATGGATAAGAACAAAGAGGAAAACAGAGAGAGAAATAAGATGAAAGATATGCCAGTTGGAAAGCTGATGATCCAGATGGGTATTCCTATGATTCTTTCCATGGCGCTTCAGGCGGTGTACAACATCGTAGACAGCGCATTTGTGGGAAATATGAAGGTGGGAAGTGAGGCTGCGTTAAATGCCCTCACGCTGGTATTTCCGGTGCAGATGCTCATGGTTGCTCTGGGCATAGGCACGGGAGTCGGCACAAATGCGTTTATTGCCAGAACCCTTGGTCAGGGTGATAAGGAAAGAGCTGCCAAGGTGGCTGGCAACAGTCTGTTTCTCGGTGCTGTAATATATGTGGTGTGTTTGTTATTTGGAATATTGGGAGTGAGGAGTTATATAGTCTCACAGACTATGGACACGCAGGTCACAGAGATGGCTGTGGATTATCTAAGAATATGCTGTGTGTATTCATTTGGAATAATATTCTTCTCGTTGTTTGAGAAGCTGCTTCAGGCAACTGGCAGATCCATGTATTCAACGATAGGTCAGGTGATGGGAGCTGTCATAAACATCATACTTGATCCGCTTCTCATATACGGAGTGGGACCATTTCCTGAGATGGGTGTCAGAGGAGCCGCCTATGCGACTATTATAGGTCAGATAGCGTCTGCGGTTCTGCTGTGCGTGTTCCATCTGAGACTTAATAAGGAATTTGAACATGGATGTGCATACATGAAGCCTGACTGGAGAATCATCCGGGGAATATATGCCATAGGACTCCCGGCCATCATAGCCCAGGCACTTATGTCCATCATGGTATACGCGCTGAATCTCATTCTCAAGTTTAACCAGTCGGCGCAGACTGCATATGGTCTGTTCTACAAGGTTCAGCAGTTTGTGCTGTTTCTCGCATTTGGACTCAGGGATGCGATCACCCCGATCACGGCATACAGCTATGGAATGGGTGACAGAAAGAGGATAAATGATGCGATTAAGTATGGAATAATCTGCACAATAGTGCTGATGGTGTTTGGAATGGCTGTGACAGAGCTGTTTCCAGCTGCATTTGCCGGACTTTTTAATGCGGGACAGTCCAGAGTGTATTTTATAGACGCCATGAGGATAATCTCCCTAAGTTTCGTATTTGCCGGGGTAAATGTTGCATTTCAGGGAATATATCAGGCCCTTGAAGGCGGTGTGGAATCGCTTGTGATATCGCTGCTCAGACAGTTGATAATCATCCTGCCGCTTGCCGGAGCATTTGCGGCTCTGGTCAGAGGCGGTCAGGCGGATGTATCACTGATATGGTGGGCATTCCCGATCACGGAGATCGTGTCGTGCGTGGTGGGCATGGTGTTGCTGAGAAGGAAAATGAGGAGGGTTACTTCTTCCCTGCACCTTTCATCATTGACTTAAATGTCAGCATGAATGTTGCGCCGCATGAGAATGCGGACACTATGTCGCTGATAGGCTCGGCGTAGTAAATACTCATGACTGAGTGCGTGCAGTATGGCAGGATGATCGCGAGTGGGATTATCAGTATGACCTTTCTCAGCAGTGCAAATATAAGGGATTTGCCTGCTTGTCCCATGGATATGAAGGACTGCTGACATCCGTTCTGTATGCCAAAGAACATCATTCCGAATATGTATATCGGAAGAACTTTTGCACAGAGTGCTTTGAGGGATTCATCCGAGGTAAATATTCCGGCTGCCACGGACGGAAACAGGAATGCGGCCCCAGCCAGGACAAATGACACTATGATGGACATGGTTATCAGTATGGTACATGTCTTCTTCACTCTGTCCACGTTGCCCTTGCCGTAGTTGTAGCTGATGATGGGCTGGACTCCCTGGGAGAAACCGCTCATCGGGATAAATATAATCTGCATGATACTTTGGAGTATGGTGAATGATCCCACGTACAGGTCATCGCCGTACTTCTGGAGCCCGTGAGTGAACACGATGGTTATAAGGCTCTCCGTGACCTGCATGATAAATGGTGACACACCGAGAGCTGCAATTGACAGGATCAGCTTGCCCTGTGGACGCATCATCTGCGCTGATATGCGAAGACTAGCCTTGTCGGATGTCAGAAATCTGATAACCCATGCCGCACTTATCGCCTGGGATATGACGGTCGCTATGGCCGCACCCTTGATTCCGAGGTTCAGTGCAAATATGAATATCGGATCGAGGATGATGTTGAATATGGCTCCTATGAGCACAGAAAACATGGCGGTCTTTGACTGTCCCTGGGCTGTGATAAATGTGTTCAGTCCGGTGGTGATCATGACAAATATAGTGCCTATAAGGTAAATGCTCAGATAGTCATCGGCATGTGGATAGGTGGCATCGCTGGCACCGAAGAAATACAGAAGCGGTTTCTTCAATGTGTAGATGACAGCCATAACAATAACTGTAAATATGATGAGCAGGGTTACGCCATTTGACAGGATGCGCTGTGCCTTGTCCCTGTCGCCTTTACCGAGAGCAATGGAAGCCAGAGGTGCTCCGCCCGCGCCCACGAACACGCTGAATGCACTTACAAGGGTGATGATCGGGAGACACAGTCCGATTCCGGTGAGGGATGCTGCGCCTACCTCGGGGATATGTCCTATGTATATTCTGTCCACTATGTTGTATAAGAGATTGATGAGCTGCGCCACAAATGTTGGAATGCCCATGGAGAGCATAAGTTTAAATATCGGCGCCGTGCCCATCCTCTCTTCGGAATTTGAAGAAATTGTACTTGTGTTCATAACTACTCCTTAATGTTGATAACTTTATAAAATCCGATGAAAACTCCGTCGTTCATCGTGGGGACGGAGGTACATGCCCCTCCGTCCTCAAGTCTAATGTATAGGATATTTCAGTTGGGTGGTGTAGTCAATCTGCAAATAATAAAGAAAGTATAAAATAAATGATAAGTGGAAAAAGTCCAGCAAATATGCGGGAAACAGTAAAAAACGAGTGAAAATATAGCAAAAACTTGAAAAATTATTCTTGACAAATTTACTAGGAAAGCGCATTATGGTTACAGATATAAGATAAACCGTTGATCAAGAGGAGTAGCGGCATATAACATGTTCAGAGAGTTGCAGGTGGTGTGATTGCAGCGATGGGAGTGCAGGTGAATGGACTTGTGAGGGCAAACCGAAAGATTTGAGATTCAAGTAGGGGAGACGGAGACCTACCGTTATAGAAGGTACATATATGATTGTATATGGTCGAGGGCATCGATATATATAAATATATATAAATTATTTATATATATTTTTTTTATTTATTGATGAAATTAGGTGGCACCGCAGGAGATTAGATTTCTTGTCCTAATGTTTGTAGGATAAGGAATTTTTTTATGTCCTGTGGTGCTTTTTTAGTTTGCAGAAAGACATGTGACATTTGATAGATCCTTTGACGATAGCCTGATAGACATATATGAAAGAGATGAGCACAGGGAAATTTATTGAATGCATGATAGTGTTCAAAAACAAGGAGGATGAGACATGATAAGACCAGAACTTAGTGAGGCAAAGAAATATGCGGCGGGCGGATACAGGATGGTTCCGGTGTGTTGCGAGATGTTATCGGATGTGATCACACCGATCAACTTACTCAGAAAGCTGAAAGCGGCAAATGAGCACTGTTACATACTTGAGAGCGTGGAGAATCAGGAGGTGTGGGGACGGTACACATTTCTTGGTTACAATCCAAAGCTTGATGTCACATGCATGAATGGGCACATACAGCTCAAGGATATAGATGGAAATGTGATAAAGGAAGCGGACGATATTCATCCTGAGGTATTCATCAGAGAGATACTCAAGGATTACAGGAGTCCGAAGATAGAAGGACTTCCAACGTTTACAGGAGGTTTTGTCGGTTACTTCTCATATGATTATATAAAGTACAGTGAGAAGAAGCTTGTGATCGATGCCGATGACGATGAGGAATTTCAGGATCTGGATCTCATGCTCTTTGACAAGGTCATAGCATTTGACAATTTCAAGTCAAAGCTGATCCTCATTGCAAATGCTGACACGTCCGATATAGAAGCCGGATATGCAAAGGCACTTGCTGACATAGAAGATATGAAGAAGCTAATCCTCGATGGAGAGATGGCTGAGATAGAGCCGGTTAAGATGAAGAGTGATTTCAAGCCTCTGTTCAATAAAGAAAAATATTGCAGCATGGTCGAGAGGGCAAAGAAGTACATATTCGAGGGAGATATCTTCCAGGTGGTTCTGTCCAACAGACTTGAGGCTGAGATGGAGGGTTCACTGTTCAATACATACAGGGTTCTCAGAAGCACAAATCCTTCTCCATATATGTTCTACTTCAGCGGCGACCAGATAGAGGTTGCGGGCGCATCACCTGAGACACTGGTAAAGCTTGAGAATGGCGTGCTCCACACATTTCCTCTTGCTGGAACGAGACCGAGGGGAAAGACAAAGGAAGAGGATATGAGACTTGAGGCCGGACTTATGGCGGATGAGAAGGAGCTGGCGGAGCACAACATGCTGGTGGATCTCGGAAGAAATGATCTTGGTAAGATAAGCAAGTTCGGAACTGTTGAGGTTGAGCAGTACATGAAGGTTCAGAGGTACTCACATGTAATGCATATCGGGTCAACGGTCAAAGGAGAGATCGATGACAGCAGGTATGATGAGCTGTCAGCCGTGGATGCGGTACTTCCAGCAGGAACCCTCTCGGGAGCACCGAAGATCAGAGCGTGTCAGATCATCAATGAGCTGGAGGACAACAAGAGAGGAATATATGGCGGTGCCATAGGATACATAGATTTCACAGGGAATCTTGATACATGTATAGCCATAAGGATCGCATACAAAAAGGGTGACAAGGTATTTGTCAGATCCGGAGCAGGAATCGTGGCGGACAGTGTTCCGGCAAATGAGTTCCAGGAATGTATCAACAAGGCAAAGGCAGTTACAACAGCACTCACAATGAGCGCCTTTCATGCGCATGCACAACAAATATAAGGAGGACAAAATAAATGACAATACTTATAGATAATTATGACAGCTTCTCCTACAACCTGTATCAGCTTGTGGGGGCAATAAATCCGGATATAAAGGTTATAAGAAATGATGAGTTCACCTGTGAGGAGATCGAGGCGATGAATCCGGATCACATAATCATCTCACCGGGACCCGGAAGACCTTCGGATGCGGGAATGTGTGAGGAAGCGGTGAGATATTTTGCAGGAAAAGTACCAATCCTCGGCGTGTGTCTCGGACATCAGGCGATTTGTGAGACATATGGTGCGACAGTCACATATGCAAAGAAACTTATGCATGGAAAGATGTCGCTGGTTGATGTGGATCTGAACTGCAGATTGTTCAGAGGACTTCAGAGCAAGATACAGGTTGCCAGATATCATTCACTGGCAGCAGCCGATGAGAATTTCCCGGAATGCCTGGAGGTCACAGCCAGGACGGAGGATGGAGAGATCATGGCAGTAAAACACAGGAATTATGAGGTATATGGAGTTCAGTTCCATCCCGAGTCGATACTGACACCGAAGGGCAAGATAATGCTCAGAAATTTTTTAGAGATATAAATTGATATAAAATAAGGAGGATATGGCGATGATACAGGAAACTCTTAAGAAGGTAGCAGCAGGACAGGATCTTACATACGATGAGGCATATGCCAGCATGGATGAGATATTCAGTGGCCAGGTGCCGGGAGAGACAACGGCGGGATATCTCACAGCGCTTCACATGAAGGGCGAGACGCTTGACGAGATAACAGCCAGTGCAAATGGAATGAGAGACCATGCGGAGTCTCTTCCACATGACGGAATAGATGTTCTTGAGATCGTGGGAACAGGCGGAGATTGTGCGAATTCATTTAACATATCGACAACGAGTGGTATAGTTGCAGCAGCGGCCGGAGTACCGATCGCAAAGCACGGTAACAGAAGCGTATCAAGCAAGAGTGGCGCAGCGGATGTCCTTGAGGCCCTTGGTGTAAATATCTCCATATCACCTGAAAAGATGGGCAAGGTTCTTGCTGAGTGCAACATGAGCTTTATGTTTGCCCAGGTTTATCACAAGGCGATGAAATATGCAGGTCCGGTCAGAAAGGCACTTGGAATACCGACAGTATTCAATATCCTTGGTCCTCTCACCAACCCGGCAAAGGCTCAGATGCAGATCATGGGAGTATACAAGGAGGAGCTTGTTGATCAGATGGCTCCTGTACTTGTTGGTCTTGGTGTAAAACGGGGACTTGTCGTATACGGACAGGATTGTCTGGATGAGATATCCATGAGCGCACCTACAACAGTTGCAGAGATCAAAGATGGCGGGATCACAAAGTACGAGATCAAGCCAGAGAATTTCGGATTTGAGAGATGCAGCAAGGAGGATCTGGTGGGCGGCGATCCTGAGGAGAACGCGCAGATTACCCGCGATATCCTGTCAGGCAAGATTAAAGGAGCCAAGAGAAATGCAGTTGTACTGAACGCAGCAGCTTGTATCTACATCGCAGGCAAGGCAGATTCCATAGCGGATGGAATCAAGGTTGCAGAGGACGTGATCGACAGTGACAAGGCTGCTGAGACGCTTGATGCATTTGTAAGACTGACAAATGAGTAGATAAGTTTCATCACAGACTATGATAGAAAGTTGTATAGAGAGGTAAGAGATGATATTAGATGAGATAGCTGCAAAGACAAAGGAACGTGTGGCGGAGCAGAAGAAAAAAGTTCCTCTTGAGGAGATGAAGAGACAGGCACTTGATATAGTTGCCAGAGAGACGGATAACGGCAGCAGCCCATATAGTAAGTTCCCATTTAGAGATAATTTGGCAGCGGATGGAATATCGTTTATCTGTGAGGTCAAGAAGGCTTCGCCTTCCAAGGGGCTTATCGCACCGGACTTTCCCTATGTTGAGATCGCAAAGGAATATGAGGCGGCTGGTGCTTCAGCCATATCGGTGCTCACTGAGCCGTTTTATTTCCAGGGAAGCAATCAGTTCCTGATGGATATAAAGAAGGAGGTAAATATACCGCTGCTGAGGAAGGATTTTACAGTTGACGAGTATATGATATATGAGGCAAAGGTCATAGGAGCCTCGGCGGTGCTTTTGATTTGCGCAATATTGGAAGACGAGCAGCTTGCCTCATATCTTCGGCTTGCGCATGAACTTGGGATGTCGGCTCTGGTTGAGGCTCACGATGAGGATGAGGTCAGACGGGCGATAGCCTGCGGAGCCGGCATCATCGGAGTGAACAACAGGGATCTCAGAACATTTACGGTGGACATCATGAACAGCGTTCGTCTTAGAAAGCTGATACCGGATACGGTGCCAGCCACCCATATGGGGACGGAGGTACCTGTCACTGGTACAGGAGCTGCGGCTGACACTTTAGCACCCCAGAAGATGGTGTATGTGTCTGAGAGTGGAATCAAGGCAAAAGAGGACATAGACAGGCTCAAGGCAAATGGAACTGATGCGGTGCTCATAGGTGAGACATTTATGAGAAGTCTCGACAAGAAGAAGTTGTTTGCGGAACTTAGAGGCGAGTAACATATTATATAGAAGAAACACAATACAAAAGTGTAGAAATTACATTTGAAAATATATCTGAGAAGACAAAAACAGGAGGAAAAACATATGTCAAAAGGCAGATTTGGCGTTCACGGCGGCCAGTACATTCCAGAGACTCTGATGAATGCGATGCTGGAGCTGGAGGAGGCTTACAAGAAATATAAAGATGATCCGGAGTTCAACAGAGAACTCACGGAGATGCTCAACGAGTATGCGGGAAGACCTAGCAGACTTTACTATGCGGAGAGAATGACAAAGGATCTGGGCGGAGCGAAGATATACCTCAAGAGAGAGGATCTGAACCACACAGGAGCGCACAAGATCAACAACGTAATCGGACAGATGCTCCTTGCCAAGAGAATGGGCAAGACAAGAGTTATCGCGGAGACCGGTGCCGGACAGCATGGAGTTGCAACAGCTACAGTTGCAGCCATGATGGGCATGGAGTGTGAGATATACATGGGCGAGGAGGACACGATCAGACAGGCTCTCAACGTGTACAGAATGAGACTTCTGGGTGCAAAGGTTCATCCGGTAAAGACTGGAACAGCCACACTGAAGGATGCGGTATCTGAGGCATTCCGTGAGTGGACAAGCAGGATCGATGACACACACTATGTACTCGGCTCAGTCATGGGACCATATCCTTTCCCTGAGATCGTCCGTGATTTCCAGGCTGTGATCAGTAAAGAGATCAAGGCACAGCTCATGGAGAAGGAGGGAAGACTTCCTGATGTCGTCATGGCATGTGTGGGCGGCGGTTCAAATGCCATCGGAGCTTTCTATGATTTCATACCTGACGAGAGCGTCAGATTGATCGGCTGTGAGGCAGCAGGCAGAGGTGTTGATACATTTGAGACAGCGGCAACCATCGCAACCGGAAAGCTTGGTATATTCCACGGCATGAAGTCCTACTTCTGTCAGGATGAATTTGGTCAGATCGCACCTGTATATTCGATCTCAGCGGGACTTGACTACCCGGGAATCGGACCTGAGCATGCATACCTTCACGACATCGGACGTGCAGAGTATGTGGCGATCACAGATGACGAGGCAGTTGATGCATTTGAGTATCTGTCAAGGATCGAGGGAATCATCCCTGCGATAGAGAGCGCACACGCTGTGGCTTACGCCATGAAGCTGGCACCTACAATGGATAAGGATAAAATAATAGTGATCAATGTATCAGGACGTGGCGATAAGGACGTTGCAGCCATCGCAAGATACAGAGGGGAGGATCTTCATGAGTAATATATCAAAAGCATTTGAGCATGGAAAAGCATTTATACCATTTGTGACATGTGGCGATCCGTCGCTGGATGTGACAGAGGAGGTAGTATACGCAATGGTTGAGGCCGGTGCAGACCTTATAGAACTGGGAATCCCATTCTCAGACCCGACAGCCGAGGGTCCGGTCATTCAGGGCGCAAATATAAGAGCGCTGGCAGGTGGCGTGACGACAGACAAGGTATTTGACCTTGTGAGAAAGCTCCGCAAGAAAGTTACAATACCTATGGTGTTCATGACATATGCAAATGTCGTGTTCTCGTACGGTTCGGAGAGATTCATCAGCACATGCAGGGAGATCGGCATAGACGGTCTGATCCTTCCTGACATTCCTTACGAGGAGAAGGATGAGTTTGACGAAATCTGCAAGCAGTATGATGTGGATCTCATTTCACTTATCGCACCGACATCCCATGAGAGAATATCCATGATCGCAAATGATGCGAGTGGATTTGTGTATGGTGTGTCATCACTCGGTGTAACTGGAACAAGAACCAAGATCACCACAGACATAGGTGCAATGGTCAATCTGGTGAAGAAGGCAAAGAACATCCCTTGCGCTGTAGGCTTCGGAATATCCACACCTGAGCAGGCAAAGCAGATGGCGGAAAAGTCAGACGGTGTCATCGTCGGTTCAGCCATCGTCAAGCTGTGCGCCCAGTACGGCAAGGACTGTGTGCCTTATGTGAGAGATTATGTGAAGAGTATGAAGGATGCGATAAGGTAGGAAATTATAGATACTAATTTGGGTATGCATTTGTGGATGCATATTTAAGAGAGTCGGAGAAATCTGGCTCTCTTGTGTTTTATAGATATATTTATAAATATGTTGACACCACAATTAGTTTTTGATATAACATATACATCAGCGATTGCTGATATCCATAATGAAAATTGAATAAATTATATTTTAAGTAGAAGAGTTTGAAAACATGATGAGTAGCAAGTGCTACAAGTCTGCGATCATGACTCTTTTTTTGTTGCCTTTTGGGCATGGGGCAGATTTCAAATGAAAACTGAATATGCATCTGCCCGGTATCCGGGGCAGCAAAGAATACGGACACAGCGACTGTCGTCGGCTGAAAAATGACAGACCGGGGAGTGGGCACCATGGAGGTGTGAGCTGGTGAAGCTTCAGATAACACATTGACAACATTTTGTAGATTTATTTTAGGTTTATTTTTTCATTATGGAGGTAACGATTATGAGATATTCATTTACAGAAAAGACATCACACAGACAGCAGGAGACAGCATACATGCTTTATATGATCATCGGCAGCTATTTTCACAGATGCAGCTGCAGATCAAAGGCGTTGGAGGAGAATCTCTTCCTTTATTATAAGGAGCTTCAGGAGAAGAGACAGGTGGAGAAGGAGAGACAGATCATCAGAGTCAGCGAGGGTGTGCTGAAAGACAATATGACAGATCTTGCGGAGATGAATGCTGAGGTGGTTATCTCAAGGGCAGATGATCTGTATATATTAAGATTTTACACAGGATTTGAGAGAGTCGTGGTGACTGTCGATGAGAAAGGCTGCTATGAGATAAGCCTGGGTAGGGATGAACTAGCGGTATAGAAGGTGTTGTGAGCAAACAGATGAAGTATAGTGGCAGTTGTTCAGGGCATAAATAAACTTGAGCAACTGCCGTGTTTTTACTTGATATGGGAACTAATGTTCGATATAATAGATGCAGGTTTTAGCCTAGAGTAGGAGACTTTTATGGATCATTTTGAATTGGTATCGGAATACAAGCCCACCGGAGATCAGCCGGAGGCAATAGAAAAATTGGTAAAGGGTTTTCAGGAAGGTAATCAGTTTGAGACGCTGCTGGGTGTAACCGGATCTGGTAAGACTTTTACCATGGCGAATGTCATACAGCAGCTGAATAAGCCCACGCTTATACTTGCACATAACAAGACTCTGGCGGCGCAGCTTTATGGGGAGATGAAAGAATTTTTCCCGAACAATGCGGTGGAGTATTTTGTATCATACTACGATTATTATCAGCCGGAAGCATATGTGGCGTCTACGGATACTTATATTGCAAAGGATTCGTCTATTAATGACGATATTGACCGGATGAGACATAGTGCAACAGCTGCGCTCATAGACAGAAAGGATGTCATAGTGGTTGCATCTGTATCGTGTATATATGGCATCGGTGATCCGGACGAGTACAGGAATCAGATGTTGTCGTTTAGAGTTGGCATGATAAAGGACAGAGATCAGGTCATCGATGAACTGACAGATATACAGTATGACAGGAATGACATGGATCTGCAGAGAGGCACATTCAGAGTGCGTGGGGATGTACTTGAGATAATTCCTGTGTCAACATTTGACGATGGAATAAGGATAGAGTTTTTTGGTGATGAGATAGACAGGATCACAGAGTTTGATCCGCTCACTGGAGAGGGAAAGAGGGATCTGACATATACCTGTCTGTTCCCGGCGTCCCACTATGTGGTTGGACAGGAGAAGATGGAGAAGGCACTGAAGAGGATAGAGGCGGAGCTCAAGGACAGAGTTGCTTACTTCAAGTCAAAGGATAAACTCATCGAGGCACAGCGTATCGAGGAGAGAACTAACTTTGATATGGAGATGATGAGAGAGACTGGATTTTGCTCTGGTATAGAGAACTATTCCGGTCCGCTGGCTGGAAGATCAGCCGGAGAGACGCCGAGCACACTTCTGGATTTCTTTGATGATGACTTTCTTCTTATTATAGATGAGTCACATATGACTGTGCCTCAGGTTGGCGCGATGTATTCGGGAGACCGATCCCGTAAGATGAATTTGGTTGACTATGGATTCAGGCTTCCATCGGCACTTGACAACAGACCACTCAACTTCTCGGAATTTGAGCAGAAGCTTGATCAGGTCATGTTTGTATCAGCCACACCGGGCAAATACGAGGAGGAGCACCAGATGCTTATGGCTGAACAGATCATCAGACCTACAGGACTTCTTGATCCGCCGGTTGAGGTCAGACCGGTGGAAGGTCAGATAGATGATCTGCTGAAAGAGGTTCGCAAGGAGACCGAGCAGGGACACAAGGTACTTGTGACAACACTTACCAAGCGTATGGCTGAAGATCTCACCAGCTATATGAGGGACAATGATATAAAGGTAAAATATCTGCACTCGGATATAGACACCATGGAGAGAGTTGAGATAGTGAGAGATCTCCGCCTTGGAGTATTTGATGTGCTTGTTGGAATCAACCTTCTGAGAGAGGGACTTGACATACCGGAGATCACTCTGGTGGCAATACTGGATGCTGATAAGGAAGGTTTCCTGAGATCGGAGACATCACTCATCCAGACCATAGGAAGAGCAGCCCGAAATGTGGATGGACATGTCATCATGTATGCGGATACTATCACGGGTTCTATGAAGTATGCCCTCGATGAGACGAGCAGACGTCGTGAGATACAGCAGAAGTATAATGAGGAACATGGAATAACCCCTAAGACTATAGAGAAGAGCATAAGGGATCTCATAACCATAGAGGTGAAGAAGGAGGAACTTCCAGATGAGGATAAGGACGCTGAGTCCATGACGAAGAAGGAGCTTCAGAAGGTTATCGCCAAGCTGACCAAGAAGATGAATATGGCGGCAGCAGACCTCAACTTTGAGGTGGCGGCGGAGATCAGAGATCAGCTCAAGGTGTACAAGGCGGCACTGAGAGATTATGATAAAGAATAGATGGATGCAGGGTAGATAATTAAGATATAACAAATATAAATGATAAAGAGAAAAGGTTAGATCAAGATGGAAGACAATAAGAATTATGAACGTGGTGAGCATCTGGAGAATATAACGGATGCGAGCATGAAAGATGATGATTATTTCAACGCCAGCAGGAATATTGACAGGAAGTATATTACTATTGAGGGCGCACGTGAAAATAATCTGAAGAATATCAATGTCAAGATTCCAAGGGACAAATTTGTTGTCGTGACAGGACTTTCGGGATCAGGTAAGTCTTCACTGGCATTTGACACGATATATGCGGAGGGACAGAGACGATACATGGAGTCGCTGTCCTCCTATGCGAGACAGTTCCTTGGACAGGCTGAGAAGCCGGACGTGGACAAGATAGAGGGACTTTCCCCTGCAATCTCCATAGATCAGAAGTCAACAAACAGAAATCCTCGATCCACAGTTGGCACTGTCACTGAGATATACGACTATTTCAGACTTCTCTATGCCAGAGTGGGAATACCACACTGCCCGAACTGTGGTAAGGTCATAAGCAGACAGACGGTTGACCAGATGGTGGATGAGATCATGAAGCTACCTGAGAGGACAAAGTTCATGGTGCTTGCGCCTGTGGTCAGAGGCCGAAAGGGAGAGCATGTAAAGCTGCTGGAGAAGGCAAAGAAGAGCGGATTTGTCAGAGTGGTTGTCGATGGCAGCATGTATGAGCTGTCGGAGGAGATAAAGCTCGATAAGAACAAGAAGCACAGTATAGATATAGTAGTCGATCGTCTGGTTGTAAGACAGGATGTGGAGAGGCGACTCACAGATTCCATAGAGACCGCACTTCAGCTTGCAGAGGGGCTTATGAAAATTGAGGTGATCGGGGAGAGGGATGAGAATGGTGTTCAGAAGGAGAATACCATTATCAATTTCTCAGACAGCTTTTCATGCCCGGATTGCGGAATCAGCATAGATGAGATAGAGCCGAGAAGCTTTTCGTTCAACAATCCATTTGGCGCATGCCCGACATGTGCAGGTCTTGGCTTCAAGATGGAATTTGATCCGGATCTTATGATACCCGATCAGAGTTTGTCGATAAATGATGGAGCCATAGTGGTTCTGGGATGGCAGTCATGCAATGATGGCAAGAGCTATTCAAATGCAATACTCAAGGCACTCAGTGCGGAGTATGGATTCTCTCTTGATACGCCATTTCAGGATTATCCACAGGATATAAAAGATCTCTTATTATATGGAAAGAACTCTCGCCCGGTTAAGGTGCATTATAAAGGACAGCGCGGGGAGGGAGTGTATGATATAACATTTGAGGGACTCATAAAGAGTGTTGCCAGAAGATACAGGGAGACATCTGCGGAGTCCACAAAGGCCGAGTATGAGACATTCATGACTGTAACTCCGTGTGAGGTCTGTGGTGGTAAGAGACTTAAGCCGACAGCCCTTGCTGTTACAGTTGGAGATAAGAATATTGCCGAACTTACAGAGCTTCCTATCACAGAACTTGCAAAGTTTATGAAGGATCTGGAACTCACTGACAGACAGAAGATGATAGGTGCGGCCATACTCAAGGAGATAAGGTCGAGACTGCATTTTCTTATTGATGTGGGACTTGACTATCTGTGTCTGAGTAGAGGTACAAGCACGCTCTCAGGTGGAGAGGCACAGAGAATAAGACTTGCCACGCAGATAGGTTCAGGTCTGGTCGGAGTTGCATATATTCTGGATGAGCCTAGTATCGGACTTCACCAGAGGGACAATGACAAGCTGATAGCAGCGCTCAAGAATCTGAGAGACCTTGGAAATACGCTTATCGTTGTAGAGCACGACGAGGATACCATGAGGGCGGCGGATCACATTATAGATATAGGACCGGGAGCCGGTGCAAATGGTGGATATGTGGTAGCTGAGGGTACGGCTGAAGATATTATGAAATGTGAGAATTCTATCACCGGTGACTACTTAAGTGGCAGGAAGAAGATAGAGGTTCCGGATGTGAGGAGAAAGCCAACCGGATGGCTCACTGTCAAGAATGCTTATGAGAACAATCTCAAGCATATAGATGTGGACATACCACTTGGAATCATGACATGTGTGACGGGTGTGTCTGGTTCAGGAAAGAGTTCTCTGGTAAATGAGATCTTGTATAAGAAGCTGGCGAGAAGACTCAACAAGAGCAGGATTAAAGCAGGAAAGCACGACCATATCATTGGCTATGATGCTTTGGATAAGATTATCAATATAGACCAGTCACCTATAGGTAGAACGCCGAGATCCAATCCGGCTACTTATACAGGTACATTTGATCTGATAAGGGATTTGTTTGCTGGAACCAAGGATGCCAAGGCAAGAGGTTACGGCAAGGGAAGATTCAGCTTCAATGTATCTGGTGGACGATGCGAGGCGTGTCGAGGAGATGGAATAATCAAGATAGAGATGCACTTCCTGCCAGATATATATGTGCCATGTGAAGTGTGCGGAGGAAAGAGATATAACAGGGAGACTCTGGAGGTCAAGTACAAGGGCAAGAGTATCAATGAAGTCCTTGACATGACAGTTGACGAGGCATGTGAGTTCTTTGCAAATGTGCCAAGGATACTGAGGAAGATAGAGACTCTCCGCGATGTTGGACTCGGATATATCAAGCTGGGTCAGCCATCCACCACTCTGTCGGGCGGAGAGGCGCAGAGAATCAAGCTTGCAACAGAGCTTTCGAGACGAGGAACAGGAAAGACGATATATGTGCTTGATGAGCCAACCACGGGACTTCATTTTGCTGATGTGCACAGACTTGTGGATATACTCAGAAGGCTCAGCGAGGGCGGCAACACAGTTGTGGTTATCGAACATAATCTTGACGTTATCAAGACCGCAGATTATATTATTGACATGGGACCTGAAGGAGGTGCTGGCGGTGGAACGGTCATTGCCAGAGGAACTCCTGAGGAAGTTGCGAAGATACCTCAGTCCTATACAGGACAGTATCTGAAGAGGTATCTCGATATGTAAGGGATGTGTAGAATAATTACATCGGAGGTAGATGACGAACATGGATGAACAGAATAGAGTAGAAGATATTGACAGAGTTGATGGCGGGTCGACTTCTGAGCAGAATCTGGAGCAGGAAAAGGCTATGATGGCTGAGAATAGTCAGGCACAGAATGGTCAGGGTGTGCAGTCAGTTCAAGCACCATATAGTCAGGTAGCACAGCCAGCTCAGTCACTGTATCAGCATATGCCACAGTATGGCCAGCCGGTGCAGCAGATGCCGCAGTACGGTCAGCCAGCCCAGCAGCCATATCAGCCACAGTCACAGTCACAGTATAGCCAGGGAGCACAGCCAATGCAGACACCATACCAGCAGATGCCGCAGTATGGCCAGCCAACCCAGCAGCCATACCAGCCACAGTCGCAGTACGGCCAGCCGGTACAGCCAACGCCATACAACAACCCTATGGGTTATATGGGATATGAGAACAGGCAGAACATACCTGATGATGTTAAGAAGGGATCCACACATGTACCTAATATGTTAAACCTGATCGGCATTATCATGGCTGTTGTATCAGTATTTATTCCTTATGCTTATATGGGGACAGATGCCAGAAGTATAGTTGGAGTGTTTGGGATAAATGTACTGTCAATGCTTGTTGCGGCGGTAGTTATCATAGCAGACGTGATCTGTGCATTTATCAACAAGGCAGGCTGTTATATAGCAGACCTTGTTATATCTATAGTTGTTGGCGGAATATTGATATTTGAATTTGTTCTGTCATTGATAGATCTTGGAAAGCTAGATGCAGCGGCAAGTGCAAGACTCGGAGTCGGTGCATGGATCAGCGTGGCAGCGGCACTTTTCATGCTGATATCAGTTCCTATATGGTGGACAATCAGCAGAAAAAAGGATAAGGCAGAGAAGCAAGATTAGAATTTAGAAATTTATATTAGTGAAGATAAAAAATAATATAAAAGAAAAATAAGTAAGAATAAGAACCCCATCATGGCTTGTACAAGCTGTGATGGGGTTCCTTTAAGTTTACGTGAGCGATACTTGTCCGAAAGCTGTCGAACAGTTTATCGTTACATTTGTTAATTGTTCTGTTAAAGATCTGTTAATTAGTCGTTAGCCTTACCAACTGATCCGAAGAGTTCCATCTTCTCCTTAACAGTAGCCTTGATAGCCTCGAAACCAGGAGCGAGAAGCTTTCTAGGATCAAATCCCTTGCCCTCAAGATCCTTACCAGCCTCGATGTACTTTCTTGTAGCATCTGCGAATGATAACTGGCACTCTGTGTTAACGTTGATCTTTGAAACGCCAAGTGAAATAGCCTTCTTGATCATGTCAGCTGGGATACCTGTACCACCGTGAAGAACTAATGGCATAACGCCTGTCTTCTGCTGGATAGCATCAAGTGTCTCAAAGCTAAGTCCCTTCCAGTTAGCTGGGTACTTACCATGGATGTTACCGATACCAGCAGCAAGCATATCTACACCAAGATCAGCGATAGTCTTACACTCATCTGGATCAGCGCACTCGCCCATACCAATAACTCCGTCTTCCTCACCACCGATGGAACCAACCTCACACTCGATTGAGAGGCCAAGCTGATGAGCTACGTTAACGAGCTCTGTTGACTTAGCAAGGTTCTCCTCGAATGGATAGTGTGAACCATCAAACATGATAGAAGTGAAACCAGCCTTAACACACTTGTAGCATCCTTCGTATGTTCCGTGATCAAGGTGAAGAGCTACAGGAACTGTGATTCCAAGTGAATCATGCATAGCCTTAACCATTGCTGCAACTGTCTCAAATCCTGTCATATACTTTCCAGCGCCCTCTGAAACACCAAGGATAACAGGTGACTGAAGCTCCTGAGCTGTGAGGAGAACAGCCTTTGTCCACTCAAGGTTGTTGATGTTGAACTGACCTACTGCGTAGTGACCAGCCTTAGCTTTCTTTAACATTTCTGTTGCTGAAACTAACATTTGTAAAATCCTCCGTAAAATTATATTTGGATACAACGTACCCACTTACGCTGATTATACCCCATATAATAAGAAAATAAAAGAATTTTTAGCCAAAAGTTCAACATATAGTTAGTTTGAACTTATCGATAGAAATGAAAAAAATAAAACATTTATAAAGAATAGCCCGCCTTAATTGCATTGAAAAAAATTAAATGCTATGATTTGCCAGTAATAATGACAAAACTATCAAAGTGTAATGCATATAGAACATAATACGTTATGTGTATGCACACAGACGTGGCGCAAAGCACCTTACTATGCTTTTGCACAATATAATCTTAAAAAGGGAGGACGTAATGCTTCAGCTTAAGAACATCGTGAAGGATTACCATACTGGTGATGAAGTTGTTCAGGCGCTCAAGGGTGTATCTGTGAACTTCAGAAGAAATGAGTTCGTGTCCATACTTGGTCAGTCGGGTTGTGGAAAGACAACGCTTCTGAACATAGTGGGCGGACTGGATCAGTACACCAGTGGAGATCTGGTTATCAATGGCAAGTCGACAAAGGATTTCAAGTCAAGAGACTGGGATTCATATAGAAACAATTCAGTCGGATTCGTATTCCAGAGCTACAATCTGATACCGCACCAGTCGGTATTGTCAAATGTAGAGCTTGCGCTCACTTTGTCAGGAGTATCAAAGGCAGAGAGAAGAAAGAGAGCGAAGGAGGTTCTGGAGAAGGTCGGTCTGGAAAATCAGATTCACAAGAAACCAAACCAGATGTCCGGTGGACAGATGCAGAGAGTTGCCATCGCCAGAGCACTCATAAACGATCCGGATATTCTGTTGGCGGATGAGCCAACGGGTGCACTTGACACAGAGACAAGTGTTCAGATCATGGAACTGCTCAAGGAGATAGCCAAGGACAAGCTGGTTATTATGGTCACGCACAACCCGGAGTTGGCACAGCAGTATTCAACAAGAATCGTAAAGCTCCTCGATGGAAATATAATAGATGACTCCAATCCATTCTCAGATGAGGATGAAGCAAAGGAGGATGACGGAAGTTATGAACCTAGAAAGACATCCATGAGTATGTTCACAGCGTTCTCGCTGAGTCTGAACAACCTCATGACCAAGAAAGGAAGGACATTCTTAACAGCATTTGCCGGAAGTATAGGAATCATAGGAATAGCGCTTATCTTGTCGCTTTCATCCGGATTTCAGAAGTATATCAACGATGTGCAGGAGGAGACGCTTGCCACGTATCCGGTGCAGATAACGAAGAAAGCGATGGATTACGATGAGCTGCTCTCAAAGATGGTAGGTAACAACGAGGAGGATTCAGATCACAATCACGCTGGCGAGGACAAGGTATATTCGGGAGATATCATGGGAGACATGCTCGTGTCCATGGTGTCAGATGTGAAGGAGAACGACCTTGAGTCATTTAAGAATTATATAGAAGACGATGCAAACGGTTTCACCAAGTATACAAGTGATATAACATACACATATGATACACCATTATATGTGTTTAACGAGAACAGTGCAAATGGCGGTGTTGCCCAGGTAAATCCAAGCACCACAATGACAGATATGGGATTTGGAGGTATGGCGGAGGCACAGGAGTCAACGGCAGATTTCATGTCGGCATTCAGCTACGGTTCATCGTCAATGGACATGTGGACACAGATGCTTGACAACGACACTCTGCTCAAGCAGCAGTACGATGTGCTGGCAGGACACTGGCCTGAGAATAAGAACGAGGTTGTACTTGTCGTCGACAAGAACAATGAGATAAGTGATTTTACACTGTATACTCTTGGACTTAGGGATTCAAAGGAACTGAGCGATATGGTTTCAACCATACTTGCTGGCGGAGAGGCACCGGAGCTTGAGCAGATGGTGTTTACATACGATGACCTTCTTAATCTCAAGTTTAAGGTTGTGCTTCCGGGCGATCTGTACAAGAAGAATGATGATGGAACATACACAGATATGAGTTCTGATGCTGATTTTCTGAAGTCTGCTGTGGCCGGGGGCCTTGAAGTAAAGGTGTCGGCAGTAATCAGGGCTTCGGATAAAGCGTATGCAACTACCATGCAGCCGGGATATATAGGTTACACATCGGAGCTTGCCAATTACATAGTTTCAGAGAACGAGAAGACAGATGTGCTTAAGGCTCAGATGGATAATCCTGATACTGACATGTTCACAGGAATGCCATTTTCAGATGGCAAGGAACTGACAGCGGATGATGTGGATATGGATTCTGTTATGCAGCAGCTTATGGCTTCAGGTCAGGTTACTGAGGACATGCAGGCACAGATGGCGTCCATGACCAAGGATCAGCTCTTCGATATGCTCAAGGGTTACGGTTTCTTCCAGGAGTCAACATCTACTTATGAGGATAACATGTCAAAGCTTGGATATGCAGAGCTTGCAAAGCCGGCTTCCATCAACCTCTACTGTGCAGAATTTGCGGATAAGGACGAGATAACAAAGCTTATAGACAAGTACAACGAGGATTATCCTGACAAGGAGATCACATACACTGATTACATCGGAATCATGCTGTCATCGGTGACCAAGATCATCAACGCGATAACTTATGTACTCATTGCATTTGTGGCAATTTCATTGATAGTTTCATCCATCATGATCGGAATAATCACATATATCTCAGTTCTTGAGAGAACAAAGGAGATTGGTATTCTGCGAAGCATAGGAGCTTCAAAGAAGGATATCTCAAGAGTGTTCAATGCGGAGACATTTATCATAGGTCTCTTCTCAGGACTCATAGGAATCGGCGTGACGGTGCTGATCAATATACCGATCAGTAAGGTGATAGAGAGTTATATCAACGTTGCCGGTGTATCGGCGCTTCCTTGGAAGGGTGGAGCGATGCTGGTAATCATCAGCGTTATACTGACATTGATCGGAGGACTTATCCCATCGAGAATTGCAGCTAAGAAGGATCCTGTTATAGCGCTCAGAAGTGAGTAATTATAAATTATCTGAATACAAAAAGAAAAGGCTGCCATCTCTGGCAGCCTCTTCTTTTTGTATTAAAAGGGAGTGACTGCAACTACATTATGTGAGGGGAGGGTGTTGCAGTCGTTTATGAAAAAGGGGATGTAAACAACTCGCTTACGCTCTCGCTGTTTACATTTAATAATATACTGAGAAAATGTGTTCTAATTTTGGAGAAGTTGTGTAGAAAATGTGTTTTTCGGGTAAAAATATGAAGATGCTGTAAGAAATTTAAAGGATATAAAAACAGCATAAGGCAGACATGGCTAGAAATTAGAAAGGTAAGTAAAGGTATGAGACAAAATGTGTATTGTCCTGTTTATTTTTGCTGATTATATAATGTATAATGGTAGAAATGTATTTAGGAGGATAAACAGATGGCAGGAAGTCATATAGCAATACCAACCATTCTTAAGATCGGAAAGGGAACCCTGAATGATCTGGGCAAATATATAAGTGCTTCCGGGATGAAGAATGCTGTTATTTATTTTGGAAATGGACTCATAGACATGTTTGGACAGCAGGTCATGGATTCTCTGAAGAAGGAAAATGTGACAGTTGTGGAGTACAGAGAGCTGGATTCCACCAATATAGAGGATATAATCAAGCTGGCATTTGATATAGATGCGAAGGCCCAGGTGATCGTGGGTATCGGCGGAGGAAAGGTTATTGATGTGGCAAAGTATGCGGCATATCTCAGAAAGCTTCCTTTTATAAGTATTCCGACATCGGCATCATCGGATGGTTTCTCAAGCGCCAGCGCATCACTTATGGTAAATGGACGGCGTACATCGGTGCCGGCAAGGATGGCATATGGAATCATAGCTGACACGGAGATCATCAAGTCTGCTCCAGAGAGATTCCTTTACTCGGGAATCGGAGATATGGTATCCAAGATCACATCCCTCTATGACTGGCTCTTCGAGTCTGAACTGGGATACTCTGAGATGAACGATTTTGCAGTTATGATAGCGAAGAAGGCGGTGAACAGCTTCGTCAGAACACCATTTGAGACGATCAAGGATGACCTCTTCCTGAAGGAGCTTCTCGATTCCCTTGCCATGAGTGGTGTTGCTAATGAGATTGCAGGCGGAAGCACACCGACATCCGGAAGTGAACACCTGATCTCACATGCACTTGACAAGATGCTTGAACAGCCACAGCTCCATGGAATCCAGGTGGGAATTGCCACATATATCATGGCGGTTGTCCAGGATCACAGATATGTCAGGGTAAATGCTATATTTGAGAAGACCGGTTTCTGGGATTATGTAGCTACACTTGATCTCAAGAGAGAAGATTTCGCAAAGGCGATAGACATGGCACCACAGATAAAGCCTCACAGACACACATACCTTCACGAGGAGAAGTACAGAGAACTTGCCAAGAAGGTTCTGTATGAGGACGAGGTACTTAAGAGAGTATTCGACTAAGAAAAAAGGTGTGAAGAATGGTACTGCAAGGTGGAAAAACAGTGTATCGTGTAAAACAATGAACAGTATGTGGATGCCAGCCGTGGGGGGCATTGTCAGGAGAGTATTATATGGAAGAAAACAATTTCGGCTATGGATTTGAACATGATGACTATGGGAGATTTGAGCAGGATATTGACCAGGACACAGCATATGTGATCAGACCTGAGCAGATGGGCGGTGGAGCTTCCCCGCAGCCACAGATAAAGAGGACGATCCCTATAGTTACGATTGCATTGATAGTGGCAAATGTCATAGCTGGCATCATGTGCATCGGTGTGGACAATTACTCCAGAACCGGTGGACTCAACTATCAGTACGTGAAGCTGAATGGCGAGTATGGACGACTTATATCGGCGATGTTCCTGCATTCTGGCTTTGATCATCTCTTTGGCAATATGTTTGCACTATATATGTTTGGCTCCACGGTGGAGAGAAAACTTGGCTCCCTGAGGACGACTATCATATACTTTGTATCAGGAATTGTTGCCGGGATCATATCCATGAATGTGTATCATATGACTGATCCTGACAGAATGCATTTCTCTATAGGAGCATCAGGGGCGGTGTTCGGAATCATATGTGCTGCTGTGTTCCTGACATTCATGGGCAACAGGAAAGCAAGCAGAAAAGATATGATGGTATCCATAGTTGTTGTGGTCATATATGCTCTGTATACAAATGAGAAGAATATAGATATCTATGCGCATGTGGGTGGTGCGATCGTGGGAGGAATCCTTGCATTTGCACTGAATATCAAGCGGTGGGAGAAGTTTAGGGAGAACAAATTCTGCAAGCTTTTGGCAGTCATACTCACATTGTCCATGTGCGTGACAGGTATCGGTGAGGCGGGGATCGGCAAAGATGCAGCCGATCTTCCGGATAAGAGGATAGATTATATAAAGGAACAGAAGATATTCCCGGATGGAGACACAACCTATGGGGATGGTCTGGATGCCTATTGCAGCGATGAACACTGGCAGGCATTTGTCGCGACGGACGGAAGTCAGATAGTGCAGTTTGAAGGGAATGCCACATATAAGGGGCAGCAGGTGACGGTCACAGTCCAGTTTCAGATAGAGGGTGACTGCGAGGGCTATCAGCCGGGATATGTCGGGCTGAATGATGTGGGACAGAACAGTGAGAGTGCCACGGAATTCATGTTGACAGTGTGTGGAAGATCGATAAATGAGCTGAAGTACGGAAGATAAATATCGTTGTGTGAACAAATGTGTCATGGTATACTAAATCTGTATATCCATATGCGGATAGAGAAGATATGTGTCTCAGAATATGGGCAGATATATCAGGAAAAGTATATGGTATAAGATCTATTATAATCAGGAAAGTACAGAGATAGAGAAAACATGGCACTCAAATACGTGATGATAAATGACATAATTGAAGAACATAATGCAAGAATGCAGAATCTGAGGAAATATTACCCGTTTTTTGTTCTGGCTGAGACCACATTTGCGCAGTATAAGGAAGGTCGTTATGCACAGCTGGACATGGGTTATATAACCATGGCGATTCTGCGTTTTTTTATTCAGGAGAACAGCTTCAATGAGCGTGAAGTGTCATACGATGAATATGAGGAATTCATGGGGCAGCTCCTTGACCGTGATTTCGATGTGGAGATTGCGGGAGATGACAGGGCTGACCTGATAATGTATATATTTGACAAGATCAAGAACGACGGAAGAGCATTTGAATTCACGTTCTATGATCCGGGAAAGAAGCAGCGCAAGACGGGACGAGTGAAGCTGATAGACAGCCATATAGTGGATGGCAAGGTTCTGTATTTCATCACTGCGGATGGAATCGAATTCTATCTGGACACCAAGGAGATCAAGGACGAGAGCAAGATCAACGTGCAGCAGCTTCTTCTGGAAAAGATGATCGTTGGAGAGAACTTCCGTGGCGGTATCGAGGTCGTGCGCAGGATCAATAGCGAGGTGAACAGGCTGATCCGCGAGAAGGATGAGATAGTAAATCTTCTGTCCATCGACGTGTTCAAGGGCGCGGAGGAGTACGAAAATTATATGAAGACCGTCGGCAAATGGTTCGCTGACGAGCAGAAGCTGTTTGCCAAGAACAAGGCATTGGTTGACAAGGCGATCACCAAGGCGAGCTACGACAACATGGGCAAGGGAAACATGAAGGCAATGGAGGAGATAAGCCAGCTTGAGCTTGAGCTCAAACGGACGATCATCAAGCATGGAAGTCTGATAAGCAGCACCATGGAGCTTCAGAACATATCGGACAATATTATACACAAGGCAAAGCTTCAGAAGCTGAGACCTGCATTTGACTTTGCGGGACAGCTTCAGAGCATCATAAAAGATGACAGACCGGATAAGATGCTCACTATACTTGCGCCTCTCTTTGCTCCGAGGATCGTGAAAACATTTAGTATGACATCCATAGATCACATGCTCACGCTGAAGTCCGAGGACAATGCGAAGACAACAAAGGTGAAGAAGGAACAGCTAGATCCGAACTTCCGTTACGAAGATGAACTGCTCGATGAGCAGATAAGTGCCAACTTCACAAAACTGTTCCACGAACTCCTTGACCAGTTGAGCAAATGGGGACACCTGAGTCTCAAGGAATTTAATGGAATTCTGGAGGTGAAGTTTGGCAAGGAGATATATGACAACAAGGATTACTATTCCTTCCTCACACACCTGGCACAGAAGGACAGGTACAGTGTGGATGAGATCCTGAAGAAGCCGGACACTATGCTGGAGGGAATGCTGGTAGATCACATAGAGAGAATAAAGAAAGTTGACGAAAAAACGCTGGCGGCATCTGTATCTGGAGATCAGGCTGGTGGCAGCAGATCCGGTCTCTCCCGTGAGATGTATGCACCGGAACTCACACTGGATGCGTTCAGAGGCATGACATTTACACTGGAATTCCATCCAGACGAAGAGATACAGATTGGCGAGGACATGTACGTTACGGGAATTCAGTTTAACAAAACCAGCTGAGAGTGATTGTACGGAGAATAGGAGAAAAAGATGGAAAGTAAGAATCTGGACAAGGCGATAGAGATATATTCCAAGTTAATATCAGGTGAGGAGATCTGCAAGAAGCATCCCGACAACGGCCCGCTGTACGATGAATTCTACGGCAATGCCGAGGTGTACGACATCGTCATGAATATGATGAAGAAGATGAACCTGTCACTGTACGAGTACAATGACAGCCTGTATATAACAGCCGGTGAGGGCAACCGGGTATTTGGCTATACGAATGACGACATGAAGAAGCTTCTGGGACTTCGTCTGAACAAGGAGCTCTATCTGTGTTACTTCATTATGTATATGACACTTCTCTATTTTTACAAGGATTCATCCAGCTATCAGTTCAGGGAGTATGTGAAGTCAGAGAACATTATAGATGAGACAAGCAAATATCTTGCGGACATAACGAAGAAGCTTGATGTTCTGTCAACTGATGAGGTGGAGCAGGACAGCTTCAAGGCGATAGCGCTTCTGTGGGATGAGCTCCCGGCGGTGACGGGCAATCAGGAGGGCGACAGCGCCAGGGCGTCCAAGGCATCCCGGGCGGGTTATGTGAAGCTGGTGTTCAACTTCATGTCGGCCCAGCGGTTATTTGTGGAGAATGCGGACAGGTACTATCCGACAGACAGGATGAAAGCTTTGTCGGAGAACTATTTTGAGGAATACAGAGGACGGCTGTATCAGCTGCTTGGAGGTGAAGAAGAGGATGCCTAGTATCAACAGGATAAGGGTCAACAATGTAAAATATAACTTTGGTACACAGCAGTACGATGACTTCACCATGAGAATGTATGGCAAGAACACGCTGTATGATCTGGCAAATGGAGGAGGAAAGAGTATTCTCATGCTTCTGCTCCTTCAGAACCTGATACCGAACTGTACTCTGGATGAGAAGCAGCCTGTGGAGAAGCTTTTCCGTGCGGGCGGCGGCAACACAGTCATCCATTCGCTGATCGAGTGGAAGCTTGACGAGGCGGATATAAAGGATGGCTACAGATACATGACCACCGGATTCTGTGCCAGAAAGGCAAAGGATACGGCGGATGCCGGGGAGGTACAGAAGGACACTGCATCCATAGAGTATTTTAATTACTGCATTTTCTACAGGGAATATAACAAGAATGACATAGTGAACCTTCCTTTGTCGGAGGGGAATGAGAGGATCACATTCAACGGTTTAAAGACATATCTCAAGGATCTCGGACACAGGGATATGAGCCTGGAGATCCGGGTATTTGACAAGAAGGGAGAGTACCAGAGATTTATAAGTGGCTATGGTCTCCACGAGAGCCACTGGGAAATCATACGTGGAATCAACAAGACAGAGGGGCATGTAAGAACGTATTTTGAGACAAATTACAGGACCACAAGGAAGGTCGTGGAGGATCTGCTTATAGAGGAGATCATAGAGAAGGCATTTGCCACAAAGACAGGACGAAACGGTGAGGAAGACACCATGGCAGAGACTCTTCTCGACATCAAGGACAAGCTGAACGTTCTGGCACAGAGAAAGCGTGACATAGCCAACTATGACCACCAGATAGAATTGATAAATGTGCTCGAGGGCAAGGTGAACTCATGCATAGGTCTCTACGAGGACAACGACAGGATATGTAAGGGCCTGGCCGATGTGTATGCCACAGGAAGGGCGTGTACACAGGAGGGCGACACCCATATGGAGGAGCTGGCGAAGGCAAAGGCTGACGCTGGGGAGCAGATGGAACAGCAGAACAAGCGTCTGGCAAATCTCAGGGTCACCAGGGATTATCTGCGCCTTGAGGACATGAACCGCAAGATGGATGACACTGTCACGCAGATAGAGGACAATGAGAAGAAGCTTGCGGAGCTGAAAAACCAGATCGGCTACAAGGAGAGTGTAAATGACTACCTTGTATACAGGGAGAACAAGCGACAGTACGAAGAGAGCAGACTGATAGTCGACAATATAAGAAACAACATCGGATCATCCAGTGAGAAGATGGCGGTGTATGCGTACAACAGACGCATCCGTGATGAGAAGAAGCTTGCAGAGCTCATGGCGGCAAGGGAAGAGGCCCAGACCAGCTATGATCACGCACTTGAGGAGGCGGAGTACTGCAGAAAGGTCATGAGGGAGGGCGAGATCGCCCAGGCGGTGGCGGAGAACAATATCGCTGATGCCACAGCCAAGATTGATGAGATAAGTGCCCGCATAAGTGAGCTGGCAGCATCGGTCAACCTGCTCGTAGTGGGTGATGTGAAGGATATGATGAACAAGGCTCAGGAGGAGTCTGACAGGATACTTGCTGAGATGACAGAGTTGGAGATAGCCATAGCAGATGGCAGGACAAAGCTGTACGATGACAGATACAGACTGACGACTGTGCAGGCTGAGTATGATGCGCTGGAGAGAAGCTGCGAGGATGCAAGGCTTGACGCCGAGGCGTACAGGCAGTCGGGAAGCCAGCTCGACAGCATCATGGCAGTATACTCTGTGGAGAATCCACAGGATATAACAGGTGTTATAAATGACAGGATTAGGGGCACCATAACAGAGACGATCAAGCGCCAGCAGGAGATCGACAGACTGACAAAGCTTGCGAAATGCTATGAGGATGGCAGACCATTTCCGCCGTCGGAGGGGGCTGAGACTGTGATAAACTACATCTCCACCAGACATGGGCTCATGGCCATGCATGGTGCGGATTATCTGTCAGCACTCCCGGGTGATACAAAGGAGGAGCTGCTTCAGGCAAATCCATACCTGCCGTACAGTGTTGTGACAAAGGGATTTGATAGTCTGGAGGATGATATAAATCTCGGTTCGATAGACACCGGCAGCGAATGTGTAATGGTGTACGATATGGATAAGCTTTCAGACTCAGCGATAGTTCCCGCCGAGAACATGCTTATCATAGGAAGAGACAGGAAATATTTCATGTCTAAGGACTCCATGGAGGACGCCAGAAAGGCAAATGCTGATAAGATAGCAGGTCTCACGGAGGAGATCAGCCTGATAAATGAGAAGCTTGCGACTTATCAGGAGGATCTTGCATTTGTCACAAGGCTTGTGGATGCGAGATATACAGGTGCCGAGGACAGGGAGAGAGAGCTGAACCAGGCACTGCTCGATAAGAAGGATGAGCTTGAGGAGCTTAAGACATCGATCAAGGTTACAGAGACGGAGCTTAAGAATAACACCGAGAGATATGGAGACCTGCAGCAGAGTCAGCAGAAGGGATCTGACAGAAGACAGACATTTGTCATGATAGAGCAGCTGTCGGATCTTGCAAGACCGGAGGAGCAGAGACTTGCCGAGTATAAGCAGAGGAAGTCTGACCTTGTGGCAAAGCTGTCAGGACTTCAGAGCGATGTGCTGAAGTGGTCGACGACGGTTGGAGAGACTGAGTCAAAGCTTGCGGGGCTTACAAGGAATATAGAGGATATCCAGTACAAGTGGACGGAGTATTTCGAACCGTATCTGCCGAAGTCTGAGAATGCGGGAGTTGCTGAAAATACAGATGGTGCAGGCGTGGCTGCTGCGGCATGGCAGGACGGAATACCGGAGGAATACAAGGAGACTTTGGACATTTCAGATGAACGGCTTGAACAGGAATTTATGGCTATGCTGGCGGTTTCAAAGGAGCATGCGCCGGATCTTGAGGACAAGAAGAAGCTCATGGATGCGCTGAAGAAGTCAATGGACAGAATACAGAAGACCATAGAGAAGAGAGGCTTTGACATGGCGGTATTTGCCGGGGCAGGAGAGCTCTATCCGACGTCTGAGGACAATCTCAGGGAGATGGACGATGAGCTGGCAAGGCTCACGTTGATAGAGGCGTCGCTGATGCAGCAGCAGAAGGCTGACCAGAAGGCGTATAGCAAGCTTGAGGGAAGCATAGAGTATGCGATAGAGAACATCAACCGCACATACGGCGATGGCAGCTATGTACGTGAGGAGATATCTGCAGCCGATGCAGATACAGCCATAGCCAATGGAGATGCGGTGCTTGCGGATATGAACCGCATATTCAAAGAAGCTGAGAAGGCGTACAGCGATTACTATAAGCAGTATGGTTTCATGGTGGATCTGTACAAGGATGTAAAGAGAATAGTCGATACAAATGACATAGATGTGTCCGGTGGAAATGTACTGGATGAAGACATGGATACCCTCAGACAGTTATTTGAGACAAGTCTCATGAAGTACGACAGGAGCATGAAAGCCCTTGACCGCGCGAAGAATGAAATCATGAGATTCAAGGGACAGACGGCGGATACACTAGTGGAGATGGGTGTATTCGAGATGGCCAATACGATCAGACAGGATGTGCAGGTTCCGGATACCTACAGTCAGACAAAGGAACTTCTGGCAAATCTTCTTCAGATTATTGAGTTCATCAAGCTGGAGAAGGAGCGCGTTGAGAAGGGTATCGAGGATATGGTTGCCATCAAGGAGAACTTCGAGAATCAGTGTGTACAGAGATGTATGGATGTGAAGACTGAGCTTGAGAAGCTTCCAAAGCTGTCACGTATCACGGTGGGCGATGATGTCATCAAGATGGTCGATCTCACCATACCTTACGTGAAGGATGAATTTGTAAAGCAGAGGATGTCTGATTATATAGATGATATAGTGAAGGGTGCGGATTCCTACGAGGATGAACGAAAGAGGATCAAGTACATCCGTGACTGTCTGGGCCTCAAGAAGCTGTTCGGTGTCATGGTCACAGATATGAATGCCATCAGACTCAATCTCTACAAGAGGGAGAGGATAAAGGAGCAGAGCCGGTATCTCAGGTATGAGGAAGCTGTTGGAAGTACAGGACAGTCCCAGGGTATCTACATCCAGTTCCTGGTTGCTGTCATCAACTACATTGCAGGAATGTACAGCCTGGCACCGGAGGAGTCGGTACAGTCTAAAACAATATTTATTGACAACCCGTTTGGTGCGGCGAAGGATATATACATATGGGAGCCTATATTTGCCATGCTGGCAGCCAACCATGTGCAGCTCATCGTACCTGCCCGTGGCGCGACCCCGGCCATCACAGGACGCTTTGATGTGAACTATATCCTGGGACAGCAGATGGTGGGCGGAAAGCAGCAGACGGTAGTGGTGGACTACACCAGTAAGACGGATCAGGAAGAACTGGAATATCAGGAACTTTCCTATGAGCAGGCGACCTTCGACTTCATTTAGGGAGGCTGTGGAATGGCTTGACCGGTTTCATATTCCCCTGATAGGCAATCTGAAACCATCAAGCCATAATTCAGGTTACGGGTTTTGCAGATATATGTTGTTGAATTACTTTAAATATTAGCTTGGGAGGAACTATAGATGGATTGGAACAGGAAACAGCTTAGAAAGGGAGCGTGGAACACGGTATTTAAGCGGGGACTTATGGCTTGGATGGCCATGGTCGCTGTGTGTTTCATTTTTTCTTATCTTGGGGTAGATGATTCTTCCCAGACAAAATTCGTGAAGGGAATAGATCAGGTGCTTGGACAGGAGACCGAGCATGAGGCTGACAATGTGACCATACTCAAGGAGTATGTAAAGAATATGCCGATGATTGAGCATATGTCGGAGAAAAAAGCCGAGACAGTAGCCCGTGCGATAGACTCGGTGACGGCGAAGCAGACCTGGATCATCAAGCTTTTAGGCGCCAACACGGCATATGTGGAGAGAAATCCCGGCGAGGTCATAGTGATGCTCCTGATATCTGCTCTTATCATGGCTGTTGTCCATTTCTTTATACAGAGTGCGGCGATAGTGGGCAAATGCCGTTATGCCATGGAGTGCAGATACAGTGACAAGGTGTCCGTCAACCGAATGTTTGCACCTTTCCACAGACATTATTTACTCAGACTTATGTGGGTCATGTTCTGTTACAATGTTGTTATGACACTCTGGTGGCTCACGATAATCGGTGGTGTGTACAAGTATTATCAGTATAGGATGGTTCCATATCTCCTGGCGGAGAATCCAAGACTCAAGTGGAGAGATGCGAAGAACATGTCAAGGGAGATGACGAGAGGCTATAAGTGGAAAATGTTCCTGACGGATCTGTCATGCATCCACGTGTGGATGATCAAGGCTATACCGGTTGCAGGACTTCTGGTAGCATTACCGTTTCAGATGGAGCTTGATGTGGAGATGTACTTCTGGTTCAGACAGAATATAGGTGTGGAAAATTTTGTCGAGGAAGCATTCAATGCTGCACCATATAACAAAAAGGTTATCGAGGCTGCTTATCAGTCGGCAGGAGACGCGGGAGTTGCTGAGGTATGGACTAAACCAGCCTATATTCTCCAGGATGTCGCGGTCGAGGTGCCTGAGGGAATGAAGGTGAAGAGTGAATACAGTCTCAGGGACTTCATTTTCTTCTTCTTTGTGTTCTGTTTTATAGGATGGCTGTGGGAGGTCGTACTCTATATAGTTATGGATCATGTTCTTGTAAACCGTGGAACCATGTATGGACCGTGGCTGCCTGTGTACGGAGTCGGCGGCGTTGCTATTATATTCCTGCTTGACCGCTTCAAGGCAGATAAAGCAAAGCTGTTTGCTATGGCTATGGTGGTATGTGGAATCATAGAATTTATAGCGAGCTGGGCACTGGATTTCTTCTTTAACTCACAGTATTGGGACTACAAGAACGAGTTTCTTAATGTAAATGGAAGAATATGTCTGGTGGGACTTCTTGCATTTGGTTTGGGCAGCCTGTTTGGAGTGTATATAGCGGCACCGAAGCTCAGTGAATTTCTGAATTCCAAGAGCAAAAAAGTGCAGAACATTATATGTATCACATTGTCGGTATTGTTTATCATAGATCTGATATGCTGTGCCATCTTCGGATTTAACAAGGGCGAAGGAGTTGGCGGCACATTATAAAGAGAAGGAACCAATATGACGAAGTCATATAAAAAGGAGGAACCAATATGACGGATATACAGAATGGTAAAATGATTGATCCGGGGAAAAAGTCCTGGAATATAAAGGCAGGAGTATTCAGCTCCTGTATGCTGCATATCATTGCGATGACATGCATGCTAAGTGATCACATGTGGGCAACGTTGTTTCCGTATGTAGATATACTTACGTGCATAGGAAGAATAGCATTTCCGATATTTGCCTTCATGATAGTTGAAGGATTTTATCACACCAGTAATTTCCGCAGATATCTGTGCAGAATGTTGGTATTTGCGGTGATATCTGAAATCCCATTTGATCTTGTGTCCGGAGACAGTGTCCTGTATCTGTTTCATCAGAATGTACTTTGGACATTCCTTATAGGATTACTGCTGATAGCATTGATAGACAAGGTGAGGAAAACGGGCAAGGTATGGCTGTGGATCCCGGTTGCGATTGTTGTGACTCTTGTGGGATATGTGATAGGAACGATCACCATGGTTGATTTCTATGGAGCGGGAGTTGTCATGGTTATAATGTTCTATCTGTTCCGGGGCAAGGAACCATGGAAATTGATAGCACAGCTCGTGTGTATGTATTATATCAATGCACAGTTGCTTAGTGGATATTGTTATACATTTAGTATAGCGGGACATAGCTTTGAATTCCCGCAGCAGGCGTTTGCGCTCATCGCATTGCCGGTGATATGGCTATACAATGGAAAACTGGGATACCATAAGAAGTGGTTTAAATACTTCTGTTATGCATTTTATCCGGGACACTTGCTTGTATTGTACATAATCTGGCAGATGGTGATGTAGACATGGTATGAGCAGAGAATCGGTGGGTTTTGCAGATATTTGAGAAAGGAAGAAATAGTATGAATGCGGCTCATAAGATAGTGGTTTTGGTTGGCAGTATATTCCTTGCTGTCGGCGTTTTCGTGGGAATTATATTTGCAATTGTGGCGGAGCCGGGAAAATTCCCCCTGGCTATGTTGAGCCTTCCGGGAGGTTTCTTACTGATCGGTGGGGGCATGGATATAGTGGTGGCGATATTGGTTCACAACAAGAAGATGATAGTGAAAAAGGGCGTGAGGTACCCTGCAAAGATATATGGATACACGGAGAATACTTCTGTCAGGGTGAACAATACATATATGATGGACACAATCGTGCATTATTTTGACAGCTACCATGTTGAGCGGGAGGCTATAATACCAACGGGATTCACAAGGGGTGCCGGCATGTACCCGATAGGTCTGACGATAGATATATTTGAGTACAACGGCAAATACGGCTATGATCCGGATTCAGTAAGGGATGAGAGGCTTCCTGGTGAGGAAGAGCTCATGGACGACAAGCCGGTGGCACCGGATAAGCTGAGACTTGTGGCGGTCAGATGCCCGAATTGTGGTTCGAGTTTCCGTGCAGCGACTGGATATTCCAGCAAATGTCCTTATTGTGGAAATTACTTGAATGTGAATATGTAAGCCTGAAAAAGAGCGTGGGTGAGTCGAACCCACGCTCTAGCAAAAAGGAGATAATTTTATGCACAAACCTACGAAACAACAAAAAAAAGATAAAAACAAGCCGTTATAGAAGATTCCACTAAAATGCCGAGAATGAGTCAAAACTGCCCAACTCAATATGCAATTTTACCCGTGTTAAGCAAAAAATACACTTGACATATAACTATTAACCAGTGTGAATTGGTAAAAATATCTATAAAGAAATCAATAAATCGCAAAATTTTGCTAATTAATCCAAAAATATTCTATTCTTTCAAAACCCCTGTCAAATTATAATGAATACAGTCAATGAGGCAAGACGAAAAAATAAAACACACAAAGCCAAAGGATGTGTTAAGTTTCAGAAAACTTAACATGCAGCATCAGCCCTTGCCGAAGGCAATTACAAATGGGCTGATGTTCAAAGAACAGGAGGGAATGTAATATGAGAAAAAGAAGAATTTTAGCTGTAGCAGCAGCTGCAACACTTGCTTTATCAATGGTAGGATGTGGATCAGGCGGAAGCTCAAGTGGCGGAAGCTCAAGCAGTGGAGTAGCCAACAAGGACAAGCCACTTTGCTGGTTCAACCGTCAGCCATCTAACAGTTCAACAGGAGAGCTTGACAAGGACGCTCTTAGCTACAACAAGGACACATATTATGTAGGATTTGATGCTAATCAGGGTGCTGAGCTCCAGGGCCAGATGGTTCTTGATTACATCAAGGCAAATGCAGCAACGATCGATCGTAACGGTGATGGAGTCATCGGATATGTACTTGCAATCGGTGATATCGGACATAATGATTCAATCGCACGTACAAGAGGTGTTCGTTCAGCACTTGGCACAGGAGTTGATGCAAACGGAGCAGTTGATTCAACACCAGCCGGAACAAACGTAGATGGTAAGGCAACAGTAGTACAGGATGCTAAGCTTGATGTTGATGGCAAGACATATACGATCAGAGAGCTTGCATCACAGGAGATGAAGAACTCTGCAGGAGCTACATGGGATGCAGCTACAGCTGGTAATGCAATAGGAACATGGACAGCATCATTTGGTGATCAGATCGATGTAGTTGTTTCAAATAACGATGGTATGGGAATGTCAATGTTCAATGCCTGGGCAAAGGACAACAAGGTTCCTACATTTGGATACGATGCTAACAGCGATGCAGTTGCAGCAATTGCAGAGGGCTACGGCGGAACAATTTCACAGCATGCAGATGTTCAGGCTTACCTGACACTGAGAGTTCTCCGTAACGCACTTGATGGTGTAGATGTTGATACTGGTATCGGTACAGCAGACGAGGCTGGAAACCAGCTTGAGGAAGGTGTTGACTACAGATACAGCGCAGACGAGAGATCATACTACGCACTGAATGTGGCAGTAACAGCAGACAACTATCAGGATTTCACAGATTCAACAAAGGTTTATGACAAGGTTTCAAAGCAGCTTGACTCAAGCAAGAGCCCAAGCAAGAAGGTATGGCTTGACATCTACAACGCTTCAGATAACTTCCTGAGCTCAACATACCAGCCACTTCTTCAGAACTACGATGACCTTCTTAACCTGAATGTAGATTACATCGGTGGTGACGGTCAGACAGAGTCTAACATCACAAACCGTCTTGGTAACCCAGGCGAGTACGATGCATTTGCAATCAACATGGTTAAGACAGACAATGCAGCATCATACACATCAATTCTCTCTAAGTAATATAAGTTACCTGGATGATTGATCAATAGGAAATGATTTAACTCAGAGGGGTGTCAGACTAAACATTTGATACCCTTCTTTTACTAAGAGCATGTATCAAGTTTTCTATGAAAACTTGATATGTAGCATCAGCCCTCGCCGAAGGCGACTTTTAATGGGCTGATGTTCAATGAAAGGAAGTAGAGATATGGCAGAAGATAAGAATAAATACATCTTATCGATTCAAGGCATGAGCAAATCATTCGGCAGAAACAAGGTCCTTAACCATATTAATTTGAATGTTAAACCTGGTTCGATCATGGGACTTATGGGTGAGAACGGTGCCGGTAAATCGACAATGATGAAGTGTCTCTTCGGAACCTATCAGAAGGACGAAGGCACAATAATATTAGATGGAAAAGAAGTAAATTTCTCTGGCCCTAAGGATGCACTCGAGAATGGAGTTGCGATGGTTCATCAGGAATTAAATCAGTGTCTTGAGAGAAGCGTTGTTGACAACCTGTTCCTTGGACGTTATCCAAAGAACTCTCTTGGAGTCATCGATGAGGGCCGTATGAAGAAGGAAGCTTCAGACTTGTTCAGAAAGCTGGGTATAACGGTCAATCTTACACAGCCGATGAAGAGAATGTCAGTTTCCCAGAGACAGATGTGTGAGATCGCAAAGGCTATCTCGTACAATTCCAAGGTAATCGTACTTGATGAGCCTACATCATCACTGACAGCACCTGAGGTTGCAAAGCTTTTCAAGATGATGAGACAGCTCAAGGAGCAGGGAATTTCCCTGATCTACATCTCACATAAGATGGATGAGATATTCGAGATCTGTGATCAGATATCAGTTCTCCGAGACGGTAGTCTGGTCATGACAAAGGACAGCAAGGACACCAACATGAATGAGCTTATATCAGCCATGGTTGGTCGTTCACTTGATAACAGATTCCCACCGGTCGACAATACGCCGGGTGAGACGATCCTCTCAGTACAGGGACTCTCCACAAAGTATGCACCGAAGCTCCAGAACATCACATTTGATGTGAAGAAGGGTGAGATATTCGGTCTCTATGGTCTGGTTGGCGCAGGTCGTACAGAGCTCCTGGAAACTATATTTGGTATTCGTACAAGAGCAGCAGGAAATGTAATGTATGGTGGCAAGATCATGAACTTCACCGGTCCAAAGGATGCTATGGATCACGGATTTGCCCTCATCACTGAGGAGAGAAAGGCAAATGGTCTCTTCCTCAAGGCAGATATCACCTTCAATACCACCATTGCAAATATGAACCACTACAAGAGCGGCGTGGCACTGTCACATGACAGCATGGTTCGTGCCACAGCTGAGGAGATCAAGGTCATGCACACCAAGTGTATGGGACCTGACGATATGATCGCCAACCTGTCCGGTGGTAATCAGCAGAAGGTTATCTTCGGAAAATGGCTTGAGCGTTCACCAAATGTATTCATGATGGATGATCCTACAAGAGGTATCGATGTAGGAGCTAAGTATGAAATATATGAACTTATAATCAACATGGCAAAGCAGGGCAAGACTATCATAGTTGTCTCCTCTGAGATGCCGGAGATCCTGGGTATCACAAACCGTATAGGTGTTATGTCAAATGGACACCTTGCCGGAATTGTAAATACCAAGGAGACTAATCAGGAAGAATTGTTAAGACTTAGTGCTAAATATTTGTAATAGAGAGGAGCATGGATATGGCAGATAAAAATATGATCCTTTCGGCTGATGCAGAGGAAAAACTCCTCAAGCCGATTGATGAATATGTTGGAAAGATACAGGCTCAGATCGATGAACTTCGAGTTGATGGATCTGACAAGGTTCGTAGTTTGAAGAACCATATAGCTATCGCAAAGGAAGATAAGAATTTATCAAAGGAAGAAAAGGATAGCATAATCGCAAAGGATAAGGCAGCCCTGGAGAAGGCAAAGGCAGTTGAGGCAGCCAATAAGGATAAGGTTGCAAAGCTTATCGCTGACGCAGAGGGATACCTTAAGGAGCATTATGACAGCGAGTACTACAGCAAAGTAGTGGCAAGCTGCGAGACTGAGAAGGCAGCAGAAAATGAGTCCTATGAGAGAGTAAAGGCAACACTCAAGACAGAGCATGAGCAGACACTTGCAAAACTCTCTGATCCGGAAGAGATCAAGGACGAGAAATATGTATACAAGAACAAGCTCTTTGATGCACAGATGACACATGAGTCAAGACTTCAGGAGATTAAGGACAGAAAGCATGATGCATTTTCACACAAGTATCATCTGATAGATCTCCTTAGAATGTCCAAGTACACATTCATGCAGAGCAGAGCACAGAAATTTGAGAATTACAAGTACACATTCAACACAACACAGTTCCTTTACAAGAACGGTCTGTATATAGTAATCGTGTTGATATTCATTGCACTTTGTATCATCACTCCAATTGTGAAGAACACACAGCTCCTCACAGTTACCAATATACTGAACATACTTCAGCAGGCATCACCTAGAATGTTCCTGGCACTCGGTGTTGCGGGACTTATCCTCCTGACTGGTACCGATCTTTCGATTGGACGTATGGTTGGTATGGGTATGGTTACAGCTACCATTATCATGCACAATGGTGCAAATACAGGTGGTGTGTTTGGACACATATTTGATTTCTCAAGCATGCCGGTTGTAGGAAAAGCATTATTTGCACTTGTTGCATGTATTATCCTCACAACAGTATTCTCAAGTATTGCAGGTTTCTTCATGGCGAAGTACAAGATGCATCCGTTCATTTCAACAATGGCGAACATGCTGATCATCTTCGGACTTGTAACATATGCGACAAAGGGTGTTTCGTTTGGTGCTATTGATTCAGCAATACCAAATATGTTCATCCCAACAATAGGAAACTTCCCAACTATTATCATTTGGGCAGTAGTTGCAATCGTGGTAGTATGGTTCATCTGGAACAAGACTACATTTGGTAAGAATCTGTACGCTGTAGGTGGAAACCCAGAGGCAGCAGCAGTTTCAGGTATATCAGTTTTCAAGGTAACACTTGGCGCATTCATCCTTGCCGGTATCCTTTACGGATTCGGATCATGGCTTGAGTGTAACAGAATGGTTGGTTCAGGTAGTGCAGCTTATGGACAGGGCTGGGATATGGACGCCATAGCAGCCTGCGTTGTTGGTGGTGTTTCATTCACAGGTGGTATCGGTAAGATCTCCGGTGTTGTAACTGGTGTTCTTATCTTCACATCACTTACCTACTCACTTACCATTCTTGGTATTGATACAAACCTTCAGTTCATATTCGAAGGTATCATCATCCTTGCCGCTGTAACTCTTGACTGTCTCAAGTATGTACAGAAGAAGTAAGGAACAACAAATTTAACTCTCACAAAACCTTTATATAAAAAGCCGCTCGGATCGTCTACAGGATGGATTGAGCGGTTTTTTTCATAAGGAGGGGCCCCGCATAAGCGGGAGGATTCCTTGTGAAGTGCACGAAGTGCACGCATGACGCAAGGCATGTGATTGGCGGACGCCTTCTGTGCGGCTGTGCTAACGGAAGCTGTATCTGCCCGGCTGATGATGTCTGCATTTATATACTGTGGCATCACGTTCCCCTTCCCTCACTTCAGCTTGCTTTTATCTGCACACTGCTTTGACCGCGATAAGGGCAATGCGGTCTCCGCAGTGGCAAAAAGCGCTGAAGCTCAGTCGTGTTCACTATCGATGTCGCAGTATATAAATGCAGCCATGCATGCAGCCGGGCAGATACAGCTGTTCGTGGTGGAAGGAGAAGAAATCATCAGTCGCGTCTAGCTATCGATTAGGTGGTATGCATAAAAGTGGCAGGCGCATGCAAGGAAGGCTGGGATGTGGAGATATTTATATATTGTAAAATCTTGGGCGAGTGTTCCGCTTCCTTCGCTCTATTTTCCTGCAAGGGTTATATGTGGGGGAAGTTACAATTTTATCCTACAGCAGCTATTTTGTTGGAGATAGGGAAAATATTCCAGATTACGGGAGGGCAAGATGTTCAGCCATAAACAAGCTGGATCCTAAGCTGGAAACAGGCAAGGTTTCGAGTCACGGACAGGTGAGGAAAATTTCTTGACGGTATAGATGAAGAAATAATAATAAAAGTACAGATATTCTCTGCGGTATTTGATATAATTACACTGCTGGAAAAGACCGGTGAACCGGGTGGCATTTGATATATAGAAAGGATTTCTGTTATATGGATAAATACAAGGTTATCCTTGTCGATGACGAGGAAGAGGTTATAGATGTTATAGAGAGAAAGATCCACTGGGATATGCTCGGATTTGATGTTGTGGGCAGTGCCAACAACGGTGTTAAGGCTCTTGAACTGGTGGAGAAGCTGCAGCCGGATGTGGTCATAACGGACATCAAGATGCCATACATGGACGGCCTCGAACTGTCCAGGAGACTTAACAATGATTATCAGAATATACACATCATCATATTTACAGGATTTGATGAGTTTGAGTATGCCAAGGAGGCAGTGCACCTTGAGATAGAGGAGTACATGCTCAAGCCTATAAATGCCTTAGAACTTTCAGACTGCCTGAAGAGGGTCAAGAACTCTCTGGACAAGGAGAGGGAGGAAAAGCTGAATGTGGAAAAGCTTGCAAATTATTTCAATGCATCTCTGCCTGTTCTTCAGACAAATCTGTTTGTATCCCTGATAGAGGGCAGAGTGAGCGAGTCGGATTATGAGAAATTCCTTGCAGCATACCAGATCGATATGAAGGGACCGCTTTATTGCTGCGCGGTTTTTCATACATCGGAGCATCACGTTCCAGATGGAATGAACCCACTTCTGTTGTCAATGTCGGTGGAACAGCAGATCAAGGACAGAATTGCTGATACATGGACATGCCAGGTGTTTACATACTTGGGCAACACAGTGCTAATCATCGAGATAGCCTCGGAGGATGCCATGTCAGAGCTGACGGATGCCTGTGACAGATTCTGCAGATGGGCTTACCGAGTCATGGGTGCCGTGGTGACTGCCGGTATTGGCAGAGTGTGCGACAGTCTTCTGAATATCAACAATTCGTATGAGGGTGCCAGGGAAGCTGTATCATACAGGGTTTTATACGGAACCCAGAGGGCTATAAATATTGCTGAGATCGCACCGAAGGAGCAGAAGGCCGCAGTACAGTATGAAGATGCAAATATGCATGAACTTATCAAGTCAATATATCTTGGCAAAAGAGATGCCATTGAGGGAGCAGTACATGATGAGATAGAGAAGCTGCACAGATCTGCACAGACCATGAACAGGTACAAGCTGACGCTCATGGAGATGGTAGGAACGTTCTACAGATTCTGCGCAAATAATTTTATAGATTTTGATAATTTTTCAGGTGGGATCAGCAACCCATACGAGAAGGTTCCTGAGATGGATGAAGTTACCCTCACAGCATGGCTCATAGACACATCGATGGCGATCGGCGAGGAATTGAAAAATGCCAGAAATAACACGTCCAGAAGAATGGTAACGGATGCCCAGAATATGGTAGTTGACAGGTATATGGAGCCTGATCTGTCGCTGGATACGGTGTGCTCAGAGCTTGGTGTGTCCAATTCGTATTTTTCATCAGTGTTCAAGAAGGAGACAGGCAAGTCATTTATCTCGTATCTGACGGATTACAGGATGGATCACGCAGCCAATCTCATACTTGAGACAAATGAGAAGAGCTATAAGATAGCAGAGCAGGTTGGATATCAGGATGCAAATTACTTTAGCTATGTGTTCAAGAAGAGATTTGGAATGTCGCCATCAAAGTACAGAACTGAACATGTGGGGAATAAGTAGAGCAGAGAAAGTATAAGGGGAGTAGAATTGTTTTGAAGATTAGAGAGAAAAAGGATGCTCAGGGCAAAAAGCAGAAAAATAAATATTCTCTGCGCGCGAGGCTGCGAGGCTGGTTTCATCATGGCAGATTTATAGGATTTGACATACAGTCAATAATCATGGCGGTGCTCACAGGACTGACGATAACCACAACTGTTGTTATGGGGTTTCTTATTTACAATAGATTCAAGCTTGCGATAAAGCAGACTGCAGTGTCAAATGCAGAAAGTATGATAGAGAGTACTGTGGATAAAGTGGATACAGACCTGGCAGGCATCAGACAGATATCTAATGGAGTGAATTATAACATTATCCAGGAATATGACATCTCCAGTCAGGAGTTCAGCAGACAGTTCAGCCTTTTATATGAGGTGAATGTTGACAAAGTGCAGAGTATGGCGTTGTACGACAATTCCGGGAAGCTTGTTGCTGCGGAGCCGGTTGCAGTGCAGAAGGATAAGGTTAATGTCGAGGAACAGGAATGGTACAAGAATGCATCTGAAGATATAGAGAATATGCACTTTTCTACACCTCATATACAAGATCTGTTTCAAGATGGCGCCAATAGGTATTATTGGGTCATATCCCTCAGCCGTTCTGTTGATATCAATGATGGAGATAAGCCGGTAAACGGCGTGCTTCTGATAGATATGAAGTATTCCGTGATCGAGGAGGCTCTTTCAAGGATCAATGATTCTTCAAGTGAGACTTATTATTATCTGTGCAACCGTGACGGAGATATCATATACCATCCGCGAAGAGCAGAGATAGACAGAGGCTTTTTCACAGAGGAAAGTACAGAGGCAGCGGTATACGATGACGGTACATATGAGATCAAGATGACGGGTGGCACAGAAAATGTTGTTGTCAGCAGCATAGCCTACACTGGATGGAAGATCATAGGAGTTGTCCCGGAAAGTGTTCAGACTGCCAGCATCAATCAGTACAGATATTACATCATAACTACGGTTGTGATATTGCTTATGATGCTCTTGTGGGTGAACAGGATCATAACAAAGAAAATCTCAAAGCCTATACTTAAGCTGAATGAATCAGTAAAGTCGTATGAGACAGGTGGAACCACGGATATATATATTGGAGGATCTTCCGAGATAAGACATCTGGGATATTCGGTCAAGAAATCCTATGAGCAGATAGAGATTCTGATGCAGGAGATAATCAGACAGCAGAATGAGCGGAGAAAGAGTGAGATGGATGCGCTCCAGAGTCAGATCAATCCGCATTTCCTGTATAATACACTGGAGTCCATAACGTGGATGGTGGAGGCGAACAGAAATACAGATGCAGTATTTATGATATCTGAGCTTGCAAAGCTGCTGAGGATAAGTCTGTCAAAGGGCAGAACTGTCATAAGGATAGCGGACGAGATCCAGCACAGCACGAGTTACATGAACATACAGAAGGTAAGATATAAAGAAAGATTTGCTACAGAATTTATCATAGACGAAGAGATAAATGACTATTGTACAGTTAAACTTATCGTGCAGCCGATCCTGGAAAATGCAATATACTACGGTGTGGGCAACATGGATGAGGACGATGGCGGCAAGATAACTGTCCGCGGTGAGAAGAAGGGCAATGACATCTACATTTCAGTTGAGGATAATGGCATGGGTATGTCGGAGGATGTTGTCCGGAACATCCTTGTGGACAACAATAAGGTGCCAAAGCATGGCTCCGGAGTGGGTGTTATCAATGTTCACTCCAGGATAAAGCTGATGTTTGGCAGCGAATATGGATTAAAGGTGTACAGTGAGCCGGACGAGGGAACAAAGGTTGTCATTCACATTCCAGCCATTCCTTACACGGAGGAGAACAGAGAGAGACTTGAGAGGCAGGATTTTGGAAGGGGGATGGTGACAGATGAAGAAGAGTAAGATAACCTTTCTGATCGCGGAGCTGTTTCTGGTGGTTATAGCCGGATTCTTTATACATCAGATATTCCGGGAAAATGTACCTCAGAAAAGAGTAGCGGTCATACTTTCAAATTCCGGTGATAAGAGGTGGGATGGACTTATAAATGGACTAAAACAATCAGCAAATGTCAATGATGTCCATCTTATCATATGCAACACCGATGATATCGAGTCAGCCCAGGATGAGAAGGAGCTAATAGATGAACAGCTTGAAAATGATGTAGATGCATTCATAATTTGTCCTGCACCGGGCGAAGATACATCGGATATGCTGGGACAGCTTGGCGATGTACCATTTGTACTTATAACCCAGGATGCATACAGTGAAGATGGCGCCTCGGGATTTGTCACAATAAAACCTGATAACTACAAGATAGGATATACCCTTGGAGAACAGATCAGGGCAAATGATGCGGACGGACTCCGTGGCAAAAGCATAGGCATTATAACCGGATATTCCCAGACAGAGGGAAGTGTGAGCGGAAAAGCAGGACTTATGGATGCGATAGAAGGAACCGGATGCGAGGTGAGCTGGGTGTACAGCCGATGTGGCAATCAGAACATATGTGACATTGTGGATATTCTGGGAAAGGTGGACTACATGGTTGTGATGGACACATATGCGATCGATGAGATAGGAGAGAATGCGGATAACGGTATGTACAATGGCGCCCAGATATATGGAATGGGGACCAGCGTAAAATCTGTGGCGCTGCTTGATGCGGGCAAGATAAAGTGCCTTGTTATTCCGGATGGATACGGTGTTGGCTATGCCAGTGTGACAGAGGTAGTAAAGGGTCTGAACAGCAGATTGTATACGATGAAGAGTCGGGAGGAGGGCATAAAGATAATATACAGTGACGATTTGTTCTCCGATGATGTAGAGAGGTTTTTATATTCATATGAGTAGACAGAAACGAAGAAAAATATATGTGCTTTTGCTGGCAGCTGCGATGATAGTCTCGCTTATGGGCTGCGGCAGCAGCAATAAAAAATCAAACAAAACCATGAGAGTCGGGGTGGTCACTTATACAGCAGATGATCCATTCATAAATGCCATGATTGAAAAGGTGAAATCTCAGCTTAAGACTATGGAGACCACAAACATGAATGTGATAGTATCGGTGAGAAGTGGTGATAATGATCAGCGTGAGCAGGATGAGATAGTTGATGAGATGATAGATGCAGGCTGCGATGTGCTGTGTGTAAATCTTGTAGACAGAACCGCACCGGCAAATATTATCAAGTCAGCAAGGCAGAGTGATATACCAGTGATCTTTTTCAACAGAGAGCCGGTGCGTGATGACCTGATGCAGTGGGAAAAGCTCTACTATGTTGGCTGTGACGCAAAAGAATCCGGTGATATGCAGGGGGAGATTGCGGCAAATTATATAAAGAAGCACAGCGAAGTGGATCGCAACGGTGATGGCAAGATACAGTATGTTCTTCTGGAGGGGGAGGCCGGACATCAGGATGCCATAAGCAGAACCGACTGTTCGGTGAAGACCATCATGGATAAGGGAGTGGATCTTGAGAAGCTCAGTTATCAGTTTGCAGACTGGAACAGAGGTCAGGCGGAGAACAGAATGACTCAGCTTATAAGTCAGTATGGCAGTCAGATAGAGCTTGTCATATCCAACAATGATGAGATGGCACTGGGCGCAGTTGAGGCGTACGATAACTCAAGTATAAGCCGGGACAAATGGCCTGTGATCTTTGGAATAGACGGACTTGATGATGCTCTCCAGGCGATAAAGCAGGGAAACATGCAGGGAACAGTTTACAATGACAAGGAGGCCCAGGCGGGAGAGATAGCGCGGTTGGCAGTTGATCTCTTCAAGGGAAACAGCCTTGATGGTCATAATCTTGACGAGGGCAAATATTACGTGTCGCCTTACTGGAAGGTCGATGTTGACAGCGTGGATGATTTCCTGCACAGATAAAGGTAACTGACTGATACGTGAATAAAAAATTGTGAATTTAATATTCGGGAAGGATGCATATGGAAAATAGCTGGATAGAAGAATTTTACGGAGAGACGGATGCGGATAAGAGACTTGAACTGCTGGAAAATAACAGCACGGATATGGATGGTGACAGCGCCGGTTCGTCTACTGCCTTCCGTCAGAGATTGTGGACGGCGAGATATGGCAAGAGAAAGCCGAAGAATGATGCATTTGTGGGCTGCCTTATGGAGCTCAAATACATATCGGAGGGCGGTTCTGTTGACATCGGAGGTCAGAAAAAGAAACAGGCAGTGGAGATTATAAGCAAGCTCTGCCTGTTCGACGCAGACAGGAGAAGTGCCGAGGAACAGGAGATATTGCTATATGAACTCAAGAATGCGTTTCTCAAGTTCATCGAGGTGAGCAGAGGCGGCAGAGGTTTCACATCCATAGCATTTGGTATGGGGCAGCTCTCGGATGAGGGCGTGGCGAAGAAGATCGCAGATCAGATAAGCTCCATCGCATTTGACGCGCCGCATATGCTGCACATGGACAAGGAATTTGCCATACTTCAGAGCGCAGCACTGGCGGCATTCAGGCAGGAGTATCCGAACAGGGAGCATTTCTTAAGAAAATGATAGCATACTTATCCATTGTACCTGTTTTGGCGTTATCTCATGAATGTATGGATTCGAAGATAGAATAAGTATCATCAGAATCCCTGGTGTTCATAAATATCACTTCATCCCTTGTCTTTATCATGATGATGGGATAACTGTCTGCGTATACATACAGCTCACATTTGCCGTAGGTGCTGCTCTTGAAATGGCCGATCAGGTATTCATCGGTGGCACCTCCGTTTGTGCGAACAAAATCATCGTCTGGCAGTTCATTCAGAAGCTGAACCTCCTCGATGTCATCATAATATATCTCCGATGAGTATATGGCAGCAGACACTGTGAGTTTGTTGGAGTCAAGATGAGTGTCAATATGCACGTTTATGAATGGCACAAGCACGCCTATCGTCCAGACAATGCAGGCGGTGATAAGGATATATGTAAGTCCTGTAAAAATCTTTGCGCTCCTGGTGGCATAGTTAAATGTATAATTTCCACTTTGCAATCTGTTCTGAACCAGCACATGCGGGTCGGAAGGATTGTAGTAATATCCGGTTTTCCAGTATTCGTCGTCATCCACGTAGAGAGGCTGGGTGTCGGCGGCCAAGAGTTCACGTTTTCTGCTTTGTGCCATGAGGAGAGGTGCAAACAATCCGATGGCTGCGAGAGTCTGGACAAATATATAGACATAGAGTGCGGAGCTGCACAGCGAGACATCTACAAGCGCACCCTTGAAATTTAGGATATCAGAAAGCGAAATTTGCCGGGACTTACTGGCTGATGATATGCAATGAATCAGGGTGTCAATAGTGATATATACCCATGCGACAGCATTTGTTGCCGAAAGAATCAGCATTGCTAGTCCCTTGTATATCTTCATGGTTCTGTTGACGGTCTGGTTGAGCTGGGTATCCGAGCTGTACACAGTTCGCTCGTGCCGGTTTACATATATGTGGAATATCATGGATGTAAGTGACATCAGGACGGAGCAGAGTCCCATTATTATCATTGTGGTTGATATGACCGCACTTTTCCCTATCACAAATGGCACTAGGCAAATGAGCTCTACAAGGATTATTATTCCATGATAATTGAAACTGATCTCACTTTTGCCGATCTGGGTTGACACATTTGTATCAATGTAACGTTTTCTTCTTTGATCAGGGACCACCCAATCATTTTTCATCTTTAGGGCATACATTTTCCTGTGCGCGGAGTTGTTTGCATATGTTATAAGGAAACAGAATGCGATCATCCAGACAGTGTATGCCAGTATGAATATAATGATCTCCCAGAATACGACAAAGCACAGGGCTGTTCCAAGGATGAGATTTATCCAGATAATCCGGTTCATCTTACGTCTGGCAGCAGCAACAATATTCAGGATGGTTTCGTCTTCAATGTGTTCCTTTGGAATGTGGACACCCAGGAGCATTCCCTCGGTATACGAATAATTACTTGTATATACGAACTTCATTATGAGCAGTATGAAGAAGTTCATAAACAGGAAGATGATAAATAATGCTATGCTCATATGTTGCTCCTTTCTAGTAATTTAAGTGGATATTTGGATTGGAGAAGACTTCATTTTGGAATATACTTCATCGCATAACTTGAGAAAATCTTCCCGGTTCATCCCGGTTATGCTTGCCTCGGCGGACAGAAGTTCCAACTCTGACTCCAGCTTGTCACGGAACTCGGCGTTCATATTGATATTTTCTGATACAAATGCTCCAAGCCTTCTGTCAGTTCTGATATATCCCTCATTTTTTAGTATCTGGTATGTCTTATTCACAGTCATTGTGTTCACGCCGGCATCCGCCGCAAGCTGTCTTACAGTGGGAAGCTTTTCGCCTGGCTGTATCTCGCCTTTGCCGATTCCCTTTACTATCTGATTGCGCAGCTGTACGTATATGGGTGTGTCACTGCTCATGTCAAGCTCTATGATCATGTGGTGGCCCTCCTTTTTGTATTATCTGTATTATAATATATAATACAGATTCCGCAATAAGTCAACTATGAGAAACCGCCGTATAAATAAAAATCATCCGTGAGCAAGTTGATTACCCACAGATGATCCTTATATCTTGTTAAATTTTATTTTTGTGTAGCTGATTTTTGCAGTTCAAATAAACGTTCATTTGAAATGGTATGAAAATACGAGTTCAATACTTTTGAATAGTTTATAGTTATTTAATTGTATTTCTAAAATCAGCGTGTTATATTTCGTTTATCATGTTATGTGTAATTCCGAAATTGATCTTTGCAGTACTTCACTGCGATTATCACAAAATAATTCAAATTAATATGGAGACGGTAGAGGTGTGTTGCCGCTCAGGTTTTGCTATAGTATAATTATAAAAAATATGGCTATAAATTCATGCAATTATCCTCTATTGGTTTCTTTGCTTTTCATAGAAACAAGAGGAGGAAGGTTTGTATGGGAGAAAAGGATATAACAGAAAAGATACTGGCAGATTATAATGATGTATTTGCAGATATAGTAAATGTATTGTTGTTCGGTGGAAAAACAATTGTTGACGAGGTGTTAAAGCTCATGAGCGTATTGACGCAGGACGAAAGATTTGAACAGGCGCAGGCTAACGGAAATAAAGGAGGTTTAAAAAATATGTGTGAAGTACTTGATAGGGCGGAAGCCAGAGGAGAAGAAAGAGGAATATCTATAGGCGAGGCGCGAGGAGAATTAAAGGGTGCAGTGAGGGCATATTTGGATGTGAAGGTTCCTATAGAAGAGATAGCGAAGAAACTGAACATATCAGTGGAGGAAGTCCAGAAGATAGCCGACACACTATAGGAGATGAAAAACATGCAGGTACACACACTTATATCTTCGGAAAATGGTCCGATCATCCTCTGGGTCATGTACCCACACAGGGGAGATGAACTGGAGCACACAGCGGATTCTATCAGAGAACTGGTGGGAGAAGAACAGTTTACACTTGTTGCGATACAGATAGATGACTGGAACAGGGATCTTTCACCGTGGAGATCAGATGAGGTCGATGGATCATTTGCCGGGGAGGCGGGACGGACACTGGATTATATAGAACAGCAGGTCGTACCGCAGTTGGATATTCAAAGCCGGGCGAACAGACCTCTTTATATCATGGGATATTCGCTTGCCGGGCTTTTTGCACTTTGGGCAATGTACCAGACTGATATATTTGCCGGGTGCGCCACATGTTCAGGTTCAATGTGGTATCCGGGATTTGTGGAATATGTAAACAGCCAGCCAACACTTGCGAATAAACGTATATACATCAGCCTAGGCGGCAAAGAATCGCGGACATCCGACAGGCTGATGTCAACTGTTGCGGATCGGACAAAGGAGATTTGCGACCTGCTGAAGAAGGACAACGATGTGATATATGAGATAAATCCAGGTGGGCATTTTGCCGATTCCGGGAAGCGGCTGGCGAAGGCTGTGAAGTGGATAGAGAAGGCAAAAGGATAACAAAAAGCACAGGAGAGCACATATATACAATCGTTCACTGGCAGAACGATACGAGGCATAACATATACCGGATAGATATATATTTTTATCGGAATAGATGATAATATATGGGGCAGACATATGGAGTAGATAGATTAATGGCAGACACGATCCGGTAAGTATATGCAGTGAAAAATCAGACCGTGGTAAGCCGGAAAGAAGGGCAACATGGGTAAACAGACAAAGAAAAAGAAAAGCACAGGAGCGGCAAAGGAGATATTTGCAAAAGCCCCGGGAAGGCTCGGCAAATGGAATGCGATAGCATTTGCAGTGCTTGTTGTGGGAGAGCTCATATATTATTATGCGGCAACGCCGGCGATTAACATACAGAGTACAAGTTTCTGGGTATGGCTTATCATTTCAGCAGCATTGGTTGGTTTTTGTACACTTGATTTTACAGTGGAGAGCAATGCTGACAGGAGTGTCGCAACGAAAGCAACGAAACCGGCAGCATGGATAGTAGTAATAATGATAGCGGTCGGACTCATTATGGTGGCGGCGTCATCCAAGCTGTTTTGTGCATCAAAGTATGCAAGTCTCATCAATATAGAGGATGGGGACTTCCAGACGGATATCCCGGAGAGCAGGCAGATAAATGACATTGCACTGATGGATACAAGCACAGCGAGAATCATAGGTGAGAGAGCCGTCGGTTCACTCTCGGATGTGGTCAGTCAGTACGAGGTCAGCGGCAATTACAGCACTATAGATTACAATGGCGCGCCGATGAAGGTCGCAGCACTCAACTATGCGGGATTCATCAAATATATGAACAACAGGAAGAACGGAATCCCGGGTTATGTTCTTGTGGATCCTGTAAAGAATGAGGCACACTATATACAGACCGAAAAGCCTATAGTGTATTCACCTTCAGCGTATTTCAACAAGAACCTGTACAGACATGTCCAGATGGCTTATCCGACATATATATTTGAAGGTTTCTATCTGGAGCTCAATGACGATGGCAATCCATATTACATCTGTCCGGTTCTTGAGTCGCATGCAGGACTCTTCGGTGCAAAGGATGTAAAGGGTGTGGTTACATGTGATCCGTGTACGGGCGATACAGAGTATCATGAAGTCAGTGATGTTCCACACTGGGTGGACCGTGTATATGATGGCGACCTGGTGTGCCAGAAATACGACTGGTACGGCGAGCTCTCAGGCGGCTACTGGAACAGCGTATTTGGCAATAAGGGCTGCAAGAGGACTACGGATGATTATGGTTACAAGGTTATGGACGGCGATGTGTGGGTATATACAGGTGTCACATCGGTAAATGGTGACGAGTCCAACATAGGATTTGCCCTGATGAATCTCCGGACAGGAGAGAGCAAATATTACAAAGTAGCAGGTGCAGAGGAATACTCAGCCATGGCGTCGGCAGAGGGACAGGTACAGCATCTTGGTTATAAGGCATCCTTCCCATCACTCATCAATATCAGCGGAATACCAACCTACATCATGGTCTTAAAGGACAACGGTGGCCTGGTAAAGATGTATGCGCTTGTCGATGTGGAGAAGTACAATATTGTAGCTACAGGCACTACCCAGAAGGACGCACTTGCGGCATACAACAAGCTGCTGGCAGAGAACGGACTTAAGAGTACGCAGAGCATGACGGACGATATACCAAACAGACAGATCACGGTAGCTGATATCAAATATATCAACATGGATGAGACGACATATGTGTATATCACGGATGAAAATGGCAATGTATACAAGCAGGATTTCTCAGAGAACGAGGAACTGATATTTATACAGAGCGGGGATAAAATAAAAGTATTTTATCAGGAATCAGACAACGGAATAAATGACATAATATCTGTTGAGAGATAGATTTATTCACTAAATAAAGGCTCTCCCTGTGATAAACAGGGGGAGCTTTTTGCATGATAATGTGGTATTATAGAAATATCTTATTGAGAATAAATCTATATAACTGATTAATTATGATTGACAAGGAGGTTATTATCATGGATAAAAAGGCGATCTACAGTTTATCATACGGGATTTTCATGTTGTCCACAAAGCTGGGCGACAAGGCAAATGGCTGCATCATCAACACCTGTATACAGGTGGCGAACAATCCAACGCGGGTTGCGATATCGGTTCTCAACACGAATTACACATGTGATCTGCTCAAGGAGAGTGGTGTGTTTGCCCTCAGTGTACTTGACGAGCAGTGTACATTTGACTCGATAAAGCACTTCGGTTTCCAGTCGGGAAGAGACGTGGACAAATTCGAAGGAATAAGGATGCCGGAGGATGTCAACGGAATCCCTTACATGGGCTGGTATGCCTGTGCGGTTATCAGTGGCAGGGTAGTTGAGAGCCATGATCTCGGAACGCACACGTTGTTCATCGCGGAGGTGGTTGATGCAAAGATGCTGTCAGACAAGGCTCCTCTCACATATGCTGATTATCAGGCACATGTAAAGCCAAAGGCAGACAAGCCTCCTAAGACAGATAAGAAGATAGTGGGATGGCGCTGCAAGATATGTAACTATGTATATGAAGGAAGTGAGCTCCCGGCAGATTATGTATGTCCTCTGTGTGGACACGGAGCAGACGACTTTGAACCTATATATGAGTAATGTAAGATATGCCGTTATCGGCAAGAAATGAACGGTTTCAAATCTTGAAAAAGTTGATTTTTTGCCGGTAACGGCATATACTATCTATATACAAAACACTGTGCAGATGATAAAAGCCCATTGCGTAAAAGGAGGGATTTTCATGGGTTATATTTCAGTTGCAGAGACTGCAAAAAAATGGAATGTGTCAGAACGAACCGTTAGAAATTACTGCGCTCATGATAAGATTCCTGGGGCTTTTCTGACGGGAAAGACGTGGAATATACCGGATTCTGCGCAGAAACCAATGCGTCAATCTGCGGGAGAAGAGAACCGGGATCTGCTGACTGTGCTGAGAGAAGAGAAAAAAAATGGAATTAAAGGTGGCATTTATCATAAGATACAGGTGGATCTCACTTACAATTCCAATCATATAGAGGGCAGCAGGCTCAGTCATGATCAGACACGGTATATATATGAGACAAATACTATAGGCGTGAGTGATCAGGCGATAAATGTTGACGATATAGTCGAGACGACCAATCATTTCAGGTGTATAGATCTGGTGATCGATGATGCAAAGAACTTATTAAGTGAGAAAATGATAAAGGAATTGCATTTGATTCTCAGGAATGGAACTCAGGACTCACGAAAAGAATGGTTTGCGGTGGGAGATTACAAGAAAGTTCCGAATGAGGTGGGCGGTCATGATACGGCTTTGCCGGAAGAAGTTCCAGAGAAAATGAAAAATCTCCTTGCAAGATACCGCAAGCTCAATGAAAAGACACTAGATGATATTCTGGATTTTCACCATGAATTTGAAAGTATTCATCCGTTTCAAGATGGCAATGGCAGGGTTGGCAGGCTGATATTGTTCAAGGAGTGTCTGAAATATGATATAATTCCATTTATCATAGATGAAGATCTCAAATGGTATTATTATAGAGGACTTTCAGAATGGAATAGAGAAAGAGGATATCTGCGGGATACCTGCCTTACTGCGCAGGATAAGTTTAAAAAGTACCTGGACTATTTCAGGATACAGCACAGAGATTAAAATAATGGAGGAAATTATGGACAGAGAAAGAATGATGAAGAACGTAGCAGAGATATTCAGCCGCGGTGCGGTGGAGAAGAATCTTCCGGCATGGGTAAATATGCGCCACGCCTGGAAAGCAAGTGATGCGGCGAGAGACAGAGGGCTTGAATATCCGGCAAATGTTGTACAGATAAAGAATCTGGATTACAAAAAGGAGCTTGATGAGGTCCGTTTCAATGAGCTGATTGAAACATGGGACAAAGGTGTAGAGAGGAACATTATATTTTTTGCCGATTCCGGGGATGCCGCAGACGTGGATTCTGCAAGCTATACATCCAACAGCTACATGGATATCTGCGTTCCAATATCGTATATGACAGATGAAAACAGAAAATATCCGGTGATAGTGAGCGTGCATGGCGGAGGCTGGTTCTATGGTGACAAGGAACTGTACAGCCACTATTGCTGCCTTCTTGCGGAGCACGGGTACGTGGTGGTGAACTTTAACTATAGATTGTCACCGCAGAACAAATATCCTGCGGCCATAGAGGATGTGGCGTATCTCATTCGGTATATCCATGAGAATGCGCAGACATTTGGAATAGACATGGACAATCTCTACATGGTCGGTGATTCGGCGGGGGCACAGCTCACGGCAAATTATTGCATCATAGCATCAAACAGCGATTACAGGGCAAAGCTTGATTTCTTCACATATGATCTACTGCCTAAGAAGGTATGCCTTAACTGTGGTGCATACAAGATGGCAGAAAGAAATGACAATATATCCGCATGGTATCTGAGAAATGATGTGGATGATGACCAGAATAGTGACGGAAAAACAAGTTCACACGACAAAGCTGAAAAATGTGAAAGTAAGAAAATAAGCCAGGCATATGCTGTGGCTGAGGAACAATACAAGCTGTTTATGGATCAGCTTGATTATGTAAATGCTGATTTCCCGGAGGCGTACCTCATGTACAGTGTAAATGATGATCTGGCATCACATACAAAAGCGTTGGATGAGGTGCTGAACAAAGTTGGAGTTGCACATATCACAAAAGCGTATGGACAGAACAATCCTGACAGCGGCCATATATTCCATATGAATATGTACAATCCAGAGGGAATACTCTGTAACGAGGATGAGTGTGCATTTATGAAATAAAAAAACTGTTTGACAACACGACATCAGAATGCTATCCTAAAAATCAGATAAAGGCAAAGACAGGAAGGAGTACTTAAGTCACTGTCACTTCAGAGAGTAGGCGTTTGGTGCGAGCCTATAGGACACCTTAAGGAAGCAGTCCCCGAGCTGTGACCGCGAAAGTTTTCCGGGTAGTGGTCAACGGAAGGTTCCACGTTATAGGAACAACGATAGTGATGGCTGTCGGCTGAGAGCAGGAATAAGTTCCTGAATTTAGGTGGTAACACGGACAAGAAAGTTCGCCCTAAGCATATTATAAGTATGCTTAGGGCTTTTATTTTGCGTTTTCAGGGTGACAAGCGGCTGCGATGCGCGAGCTTGCTCGCGAGCATCGGCAGATGCGGAGTAATCTCGAAGAAAACGCAAGTTAAAACCAACAATCAGCAAACACAGACAACAAGGGATCAAGAGATATAAAGGAGTGTGTATCATGAGAAAATTCGAAAAATCATCAAAGCTTGACAATGTGTGTTACGACATAAGAGGTCCTGTTATGGACGAGGCAAACAGAATGGTGGCTGAAGGGGTAAATGTCCTTAAACTGAACATAGGAAATCCTGCACCGCACGGACTTATGGCACCTGATGAAGTTGTAAGGGATATGGCATATAACCTCAGAGATACCGAGGGATATTCGGATTCAAAGGGACTTTTTTCTGCAAGAAAGGCGATCATGCAGTATTGCCAGCTGAAGAATATTCCAAATGTGGGAATCGATGACATATATACAGGAAATGGAGTCAGCGAACTTATCACCATGTCCATGCAGGGACTGCTTGATTCGGGAGATGAGATACTTGTCCCGATGCCTGACTATCCGTTGTGGACGGCTTCTGTTAACCTGGCAGGAGGAACAGCGGTTCATTATCTTTGTGATGAGCAGTCCAACTGGTATCCGGATATAGAAGATATCAAGAAGAAAATAACCTCAAGAACAAAAGGAATCGTAGTCATCAACCCTAACAACCCTACAGGAGCTCTCTATCCAAAGGAGGTTCTTGAGCAGATAGTTCAGGTTGCAAGGGAGAATGAACTTATCCTTTTTGCCGATGAGATATATGACAGGCTCGTCATGGATGATAAAGAGCATGTGGCTCTGGCTTCACTGGCACCTGACCTTTTCACGATAAGTTTTAACGGACTGAGTAAGTCACACCGAGTTGCAGGTTACAGAGTTGGCTGGATGTGTCTGTGCGGAAACAAGAGCAATGTGAAGGGATACATAGAGGGACTTAACCTCCTGTCATCCATGAGACTTTGCTCGAATGTTCCTGCTCAGAGTATAGTTCAGACCTGTCTTGGAGGCTACCAGAGTGCAGATGAGCTGCTCTTGCCGGGAGGAAGGATCTATGATCAGAGGGAGTATATATACAAAGCACTCTGCGATATACCGGGAATAAGTGTGGTTAAGCCGGAGGCAGCGTTCTACATATTCCCGAAACTTGACAAGGAGAAGTTCAACATCACAAATGATGAACAGTTCGCTCTTGATCTTTTGAGGGATAAGCACATCCTCGTCACATGTGGAACGGGATTTAACTGGAAGGATCCGGATCACTTCAGAATAGTATATCTTCCGAATATGGAGATACTCAAGGCAGCAACAGCAAAGCTGGCTGATTTCCTGAGTTATTATCACCAGTAAAAGATAAATATATGGGAAATAATAGGTAGGCTGAGATTTCAGTCTGCCTATTATTTTTTTATTCCCAAAATATGACAAATGTTATAAAATTAACATAATAGATAAACTATACCAGGGGGCACAAATGTATAAGATAGCAATTTGCGATGATGAAAGATATTTTAGGAATGAAATATACAGGAGACTTGAGGACTATTTGAAAAGAAAAAATATAGAATACGAGATAGATATATATACGACGGGAGAGGAATTGTGTGAGTTAGGTGAGAAGATCGTAAATTATTTAATTGTATTTTTAGATATCAATATGAAGGGCATGAATGGAGTTGATGTTGCGCAAAGGATAAGATTATATAGTGAAAAAATATTTATAGTATTTATCACAGCATATATAGACTATTCAATTGATGGATATAAGGTTGGAGCGGTTAGATATTTATTAAAAAACAATGAGAATTTTCAATTTGCTATTGAAGAATGTATGGATGCAATTGACAAAAAGATCAATACTTCAAGGGAGATAAGACGATTTATATTCACAGAGGGTCCGCTAGAAATAATGGTTGAAAAGATAATATATGTCGAGAGTAGTCTTCATAGATTGGAGTTTCACATAAGTGGAGAAAGCGGCGTAAAAAACATGTATGGACGACTTGATGAATTAGAAGAAGAATTTAAAGAAAATAGATTTATCAGGGTTCATCAGAGTTTTTTGGTTAATTTAATGTTTGTCAAAAAGGTTTCCAGGTATAGTGTTTTACTACTTACAGGAGAGTCGATACCCATACCAAGGGCAAGGTATAGGGCGGTGGAAGAAAAGTATATTGCATTTAAGGGGAGAATGTAGATGTTTGAATATATTGGAAGTTTATTTATTGTTATATTTGAGACGTTTTGTTGCAATTTATTTTTTCAGAGCTTTGTATATAGAAGAGATAAATTAAAAGAATGGCAAAAAATTACGCTATTTGTTGTTATGGTAATATGTTTTTTTGCCAGCGGATTATTACTATCATCTGTCCAAATAATAAAACTGATAGTTGCAATAATAAGTATCTCAACAATAATGTTTTTGACTTATCAAATAAGTATATGGCGTTCAGTAATTTTAGCCATGTTATTTTTGGCTATGGCGTGGGGGATAGATTATGTAGTTTATGTAGGAAATTCCCATATATTGTCGCAAGCGGGAGATGTAAAAAGTAAATATGAGATGCAGGGGGGGCTGTTGATAGTAATAGACAAGATGGTATTATTTCTGATTATCTTATTTATAAAGCGTTTCTTTTATCGGAAAAAAACAGAGATGCTTAGGGATTCAGAGTGGTTAAAGTTTATTGTATTTCCTATATTCACTATTATGGTTATAGCTGGAATGATAGCGGCTTTTTCTGATATAGATAGTCCAAAACAGATAGGGGTTGCTTATATGATAGCATTTGGCATGATAGGAATGAATTTAATCGTATATGTAATTTTGAATAGTGTGATTGATAACGCTATAGAGCAACACGAAAAAGAAGTTCTTGAAATACAAGTAAAAAATCAATTGAACCTGTATGATTCGATATCAAAAAATTATCAGAGACAGAAGCGTATTTCACATGAGTTCAAAAATCATATTTTATGTATTTCTGCATTGGTAGATAACCATCAGTATATTGATTTGGAAAATTATATAAATAAGATGAAAAACAAAATTAGGTCTGACGAAATATGTATAGACACGAATCATGTTATTGTAAATTCAATACTTAATGAAAAATATAATGAAGCGACTGAAAAAGGGATCTTATTTGTAGTTAAAGTGAATGATTTAAAAAATCTCAATATAGAAAATGAAGACTTGGTAGTATTGTTGGCAAATTTACTTAATAATGCAATTGAAGCCTGTGAAAAATGTGATAGTAAAAAAATTATTATGTTTAGATTCACCGTAGAGGATAATGAGACAGTTTTGTCTGTTGAGAACTCGTACAATAGAAAATATTTATCATACCGGGGAAAGGAGATTGTCACAAATAAAAGAGATATATTCGATGAACATGGAGTAGGTATAAAAAATGTTGTAAGTATAATAGATAAATATAATGGAACATATACGATTGGATGTGAAGATAATAAGTTTTATTTTTCAATTGTATTATGATAAATTGCCTGAGAAATTCTTAATCAAACAATTTCCCGGGCAATTTTGTTGTTTTCTGCAAGATAATGTCATTTTCTGCAAGACATATTGCTATTGGGTAATTTCGTTACTATATTACAAATATGGGGGCGCAATATGGTTGCAAAACTTGCAGAGAGTATAGTTGATACATTGGAAAAAGAAAAAATAATTACTGCACAATTAAGAGAACATTATATATATGCCTGCATAACATTGATCGAAAGAATTGTAACATTATTGTCTCTACTGTGTATAAGCATAGGAATGGGAAATATAGCAAAGATTATATATCCGCCTGCTGAAGGGAGCACAGGTACTTCACTTTCAACAACTTTTGGAGTAAGCAAAGGAAAAACATATTATTTTTATACTGAACCGACTGGCGCAAATTATAGGACTGCAGGATCGTTCAGAGTAAGATGCTGATATTATAAAGAATGTGCTAAAAATATAGAAATATAGCTCCGTCATAATTTGACGGGGCTAATTGTGTATAGCGGGGGGGACATATGAAAACAAACTTATTTCTGATAACAAAATACTGGAGATATCATAAAAAGCAGTTTGCGAGCATGCTTACCTCGATAGTGATATTAACGGCTTTCCTGTTGATTGCACTTTTGATGGAGAGAACAGAATGTAGACGGCAGTATGATGACAAGCTGCGGGGAAGTAGTAAGACATTTTATCTGTATAGCAATCTTGGCAGTGATGCCTATGAGGAGATGTCAGAAGACAAAAGGGTCAGCATGATCGGGCGTACGGCTATATGTGGAAAGCTGGGAAATGACAAAACACAGTATACATATGGTACATATATTGACGATGCGGCAGAGGATCTTGAATATGTAAAGCTTTCGGCGGGAAGATTCCCTGAAAAAACCGGGGAGGCAGCAGTGTACGATTATGTGTTGGAGGATATGTTTTTTACTGTTGATCCTGACTCGTATGTTGGAAAGGAAGTAACATTTGACAGTTATGATTTGGATGATACATATCTGTTGAGAACAGGTAGACATGTGGGACAGATTACGTTTACTATCACAGGTGTATTGTGTACAGACAGCAGAAGAGATCTTAAGGAGAACAGAGTAGACTGGGGATCTGACCTTTCGGAAGTACAGATGCCAACTATATATCTGTGGCGGGATGACTGTGATTTGGATGAGAATACATTCGTATATACTGCTGTCTCACTGTATGGTGATGACGAGATAACAGAGCAGTCGGAGAGCGCTATGGAAGAGTTTGCGCAGGATTATTATGACAAAACTGGAATATGGGCAAGATCCGGCCGCAGCAGATCGGCTGCAGAAGATATCTGCAACATTACCCTTGGAAACGAGAAGCTTAACAGCGAAAGTTATCTGTCGGACTCTGTCCAGGGAATACTATATTTCAGTGTTATTGCTGTGATCTTGTCGGCTATATCCCTGTTTGGCGTGATGATAACTGTTATGAGCGAGAGGCAGAAATCCCTGGATATCGTGAGAGATATAGGAGCCAGCCGGATGAAAGTGGCTTGGATACATATATTGGAATGGGGAATCCTGCTGGTTTCAGGAGTGATATGCGGCGGAGTCGTTGGAATCACTGTATATGAGGTCATACTCGAGATTCAAAGTCGTTTTCTGAGGCTGCCTAAATTGCGCGGTTATACAGTGGAGTGGTGTGTACAGCAGATTACAGAAAATCCATTTGTAATCTCTGTTGTGTGTGCAACAGGTACATTTACTCTTGGATATTTACTTTTTTATATATACCTTCATATAAAATCAAGAAGACTTATAAGAAGAGATCGTGTGAGATCATTCGGGAGAATCAAATCGGTGGTTTCCGGTATTCCATTTGCAAATATAATGCAGATGTTGTCTGTTGCCCTGATCCTGTTTGCGGCGGTGATGTGCTACGCATTCTGCTCTATGGACGGCAAGGGAAAAGGATATTTTCACAATGATGATCTGGACAGAGACACATATTATACATATGGACAATTGGATATGGAAACCAGTGATGTAGATATATGCCTTTATGATCAGGGGTCGGGGATTACTGGTGGAGTATTGCTTACAGATACAGGACTTACTGAGGATGGGCGCAAGAGCATTGCGGATATGAACGAAGTAAAGTCAATAGAGAGTTTCTCCACAAACGATGGCTTTGATATATTTTATGATAGAAATGACGAGGATATTCCGGATGGATTGTGGCAGGCGGAGGTCCAGTTTCCGGAAGATACAGAAGAATTCTATCATGCAGACGATAGATTTTATTTCAACGTTCCAGCGATATGGCTGGATGATAACGGAATGAGAAAGCTGGATAAATATGTAAAAGAGGGGTCAATAGGTACCCATGAAAATGGTGTGGCGTGTGTTGAATATGAATATGACGGAATGACCGCGGAGTCGCCATATAAGATAGGCGATGTAATGCATACAATGACAGTGAACGGAAAAGGCGAATACAAGGAGACTGTTGAAATCGTGGATGCGATAATTGTGATTCCGGAGACCACAAAGGAGAGCGATCCGATATTGTATGCAGGTCTTGGCAGAGCTTCACAGTATGGATATGCAATAGTGGCCTCACAGGACACAGCAGTCAGTATTGGGATGTTTAAGACATGTTATGACGTTACATATATATCTCTAAGCAACAGGGGAGATATTGATAGAGTTGTATCCAGGTTTGCTGACATATTGGACTCTTCAATGGAACTCAGGATACGAACGATAGATGAGTGTGATAAGGAGTATCGTGAGGCATATATATCACAGTATGCGAGCACAATATGTCTGTTCTTTATTCTTCTTATCATGGCGGCATGGGGATATTGGGAACTTGTCACCATGCGTTACCAGAATGGCAGGCGGAACGTGGCGATCATGCGGGCTCTTGGAATGGAGAAGCACTCATGGAACATGACGTTTATATGGCATAACATAAGAAATGCCCTGGTATCATGTGCTGTCGGAGCCGGTATGGTGTATGGCATGAGATGGCTTTTGCGCTACAAGTACGAACAGGCGCTAAACATGTTCAACTGGCCGGAGACAGATTTATGGAACGTCGATGCAGATGTTATAAAAGAGGTAACGAGACTCCAGCATGTATTTCTATTCGACAGCGAGATATTTGTTGTCCCTGTGGGAAGAGCGTTGGTACTGATAGGAACATTCCTTGTTGTGATTTCGACGATTATTACGGTGCTGGTCATTCATAAGAAGAAATCGGAAGAGATAATTGAAGATCTGGCTGAAAAAGAGTAAGGGGGACGATGCATATGATTCAGATAAAGGATTTAAATAAGACGTATGGTGAAGGAACAAATGCTGTTCATGCACTTCGCAACTGTAACGTGGAATTTGAGTATGGAAAATTTACGGCGATTATAGGAACATCAGGCAGTGGAAAGTCAACATTGCTGCATCTGATGGGCGGACTGGATACAAAGGCAGAAGGAGAGATATTCTATGATGATGAAGATATACTCAGATATTCAGATGCACAGCTTGCAAAATTCCGCAGAAAAAATATAGGTTTCGTATTCCAGTTCTTCAATCTGGTGCCAGAGCTGACAGCAAAGGAAAATATATTCCTGCCAATGATGATAGATAAGGTTAAGGTAGATGAGGAGTACTTTGATAAGCTTACTGAAAAACTTGGAATTTCAGAGAGACTGACACATTATCCGTCACAGTTGTCCGGTGGACAGCAGCAGAGGGTTGCGATAGCCAGAGCGCTCATACACAAACCAAAAGTGTTGCTCTGCGATGAACCTACCGGAAATCTGGACTCTCAATCAGGAAAAGAAGTCCTGAGACTGCTTAGAGAACTGCAGAGTGAAGATGGACAGACTATAATTATGGTTACTCACGATGGAAATATAGCAGATCAGGCCGATCGTATCGTAAGGATAGAAGATGGACAGATGAAATGTGTATAATATTCGCGCAATTATATACATAAAAGACAATTTGATGATAAAACGCAACAACAATGACAATAAAATTGATAAATTGTCAAAAAATATGTTGACGATTTGCCTTGCATCATGTATAATAAAAGTACATTAAAGAACGGCCATTTGAAAAAGATATAGATGGCACACCATAGATTGTCACCCGTGACACGTAACATGTACGAAGTTATCTCAGAGATTTATAGAATCGTGAAAAAGACTTTACACATGGTGCGCAGGAAACAGAGATCCGTGGTACAAGTTCACGAAAGGAGGAGGTTCCGTTGGAGACAATTGAAGAACATTTTTATCATGATGGTAACTCAGAACTGGGAAGTTGTTTCCACACGAGATGCCTTTAAGATAAATCTTGAATCAGTCCACATGTAGATGCTGTATATAGCATGATTGAAGTGCCAGGACGCAGGTATTTGATACCAGATTTGATCCATCGTGATTGTTCACAACACAAGATATGAGTGGTGTTTCAAGGGCATCAGGTCATATCACATACCGCAAGACCAGTGCTTATAAGAGGTTGGTACATATACAAGTTCATGCAGTGCATGTTATGAGTAGATGCAATTCGTACCCTGATAGTTTATATTCCGGTAAGTTTAATCTCTAGGCACAACGAATTTTTTCATAGATATTTATAATATAGTGGAAGAATTAATGGCATGTGTGGAAGCATTCAGATATTTTGATTAGATACTTCAATATTTGAAAAATGAATAAACTAATATAAAGCCAGTTGGTATTATGCCAGCTGGCTTTTTTATGTATTAATTACAACGTGTGTTAAACCACTGATTGCCCGCTCTGCGAGCTATAACAATCCGTGCGGCAACAAGAAACTAATATTAATTGCAAATAACTTAAATTATTGACTAATATGGCGTGCAAAAGCAATAAAAAACAACTTAAATATTCGGTAATTAATGACATGTTCAACAATTAAAAAATGAGTTAATATAAGTATATGTATAAATATTAATCACGAATTAGGCTGTTCGTGGTGAGTAAAGTGGAGGAATATCACAAAAAAGAAAGGGTAAGGAAATATGGTGAGATTTAGAACAAGACTTGTTGCTGTGACATGTGCAGTTGCAATGGTTGGCTCATTCTGGGGAAGTGCAGGGGCAATAGTCTCAGCTGATGCAGCAGAGCCGTCTGCGGAAATGGCGTGGAGCATCACTACAGACAAACTGGTATTTGACACTGGCGCAGATGCCAAGTGGACAGATAAAATTTATGCCAGCAATGATGAAGGTACATACCCAGAGTTAGGCAGGATCGATGATGTGTCTGTGGGTAAAAAGGCTGTGCTCACGGCAAATGTAACACTTAATGGAGATTTTTCAGGATTGGATGGTGCGGAGGCTGCTGACGGAACGTATAATGCGATCCAGCTTTCCTGTGCAATCAAGACTGGCGATGGATGGACATACACCAAGTCTGATGATTATCCATTCCTTAAAGCGGAAAATTTTACAGATGGCAAGACACAGGTATCATTTGCATTTGATGTGGAGGATACAGGAGCTGCGAACGAGATAATATTCCAGTACAATTCAAACTCTGCATATACTGGAACAATATCAATATCTGATGTAGAGATTCAGAGTGATGATTCAGGAGAGGAGCCTGGTGGTGGAGAAGAGCCAGGTGGCGGATCATCAGCAACAGGAAATGTGACAGGTGTGGCAGCACCTTCGATCACAGACAATACAGTATGGAGCAGTTCAGATGCAGTTCTCACATTTGACGCTGCTTCAGATACGACATGGAAGGATAAGGCGTACGCCAGCAATGACAGCGATACATATGCTGATATGGCGAGAATAGAGGGTGCAACTGTAGGTGAAAAGGCGAAACTCACAGCTACGGTTTCACTTGATGGCGATATATCAGGCCTTGACGGTGCTGAGGCGTCAGACGGATCATATAATGCGATCCAGCTTGCTTGCGCTATCAAGGCAGGCGACAGCTGGACATATGTCAAGTCAGATGACTATCCATTCTTAAAGAGTGAGAACTTTACAGATGGCAAGTGCAGCGTAGAGTTCAACTTTAACGGAGTGGATGCAGGCGATGTTCAGGAGATCGTATTCCAGTACAATGCAAACTCAGCATTTACAGGAAAGGTTCTCATCGGCGGCGTTGCAGTTGACAAGGTAGAGAGTGGCAAGAAGCCGACTACAACTGAGACAGAGGCTGGGAACTTCGCAGATGCAAGCCTTGTATTTGACACCGCGAGCGATGCAAAGTGGACAGACAAGGCATTTGCCAGCAATGATACAGAAAGCTATACAGATCTTCCTACAGTAGACAATGTCAAAGTTGGAGCAAAGGCAAAGCTTACAGCTACAGTTTCACTTGATGGCGATATATCAGGCCTTGACGGCGCTGAGGCATCAGACGGATCATACAATGCGATCCAGCTTGCATGTGCCATGAAGACAGGCGACAGCTGGGATTACGTCAAGTCAGGCGACTATCCGTTCATCAAGGCTGAGAACTTTGTCGATGGCAAGTGCGATATATCATTTGCATTTGATGTATCAGAGGTGGGAAATGTACAGGAGATCGTATTCCAGTACAATTCCAACTCAGCATATGCTGGCAAGATCACAATAAGCAACGTTAAGGTACTTGATGTTAAGGAGAGCAGCGGCGGACTTGAGCAGAGAGATCCTGCTGTGATCTCAGATCTCTCATCGGCTGAGGATTATGACAAGTGGAGCACAGAGGCCGGATATGCATACAAGCACGGCGATGTAGCCAACAAGGCCGGTAATGCCACACCTGACATATCATATGACAGTGCAAATGAGAGACTTAAGGTTTCTGTTGACTACTCAGCAGATTCAACTTCCTCATGGAGTGAGGCAAAGGTTAAGTGTGTTCCTACAGAGGCTATGGATGTGAGCCAGTACAACCAGCTCAGTGTGGATATAATCTACCCGGCAAAGCTCAAGGGAAGCAAGATCAAGTTTTTTGCAGATGGAATAATAAATAAAGATACAACCATCGACGATGATGCAGAGGATATCGGAGATGGATTAAAGAAGGTTACAGTTACTATGGGATTTACTCCTACAGATAAACCACTCAGAGATGTGACAATAGGAATCATAGGAAGCAGCACAAGCTTTAAGGGCAATGTATATCTTGATAATCTTGTTCTGTCACAGGCAGATACAACAAAGGATTTTGTCGAGATAACAGAGACTCCTGGTGCTGGTTCACCAGCGGATCTTTCACAGATGCCATCATCAGTTAGAGTGAGCGATGCGAATGCAGCAGACAGTGCAAAGGCACTTGCGGCATACCTGAATACGCTCATGAATAGTGATCAGGTTCTGTTCGGACATCAGAATGATGTGAGCAGAAGCGTAAATCCACAGGCGTCACTCGGTGATGTATATGATGTGACTGGACAGGTCAGCGGTGTGTTCGGAATCGACTCACTGGCAGTTACAGGCTCGGAGGCAGGCGGTTCAGACGCGGCTTCGGCACTGGCAAACTCAGTGGCATACAGCAAGACTGCAGCGGCAAATGGTGCGATCGTGTCATTGTCAATGCATATGCCAAACTTCTCCAGCTCCAAGATAGTGAAGAACTCGGATGGAACATACAGTTTCTACGGATGTGATTTCTCAGAGTCCAAGGATCTATCAAATGACATAGTAAAGCAGATTCTCCCAGGTGGAGAGTACAATGAGGTATTTACAGCTTACCTCGATGTGATCGCAGACTACGCATCACAGCTTCAGGCTGCCGGAATACCTATCATGATCAGACCATTCCACGAGAATACAGGAAGCTGGTTCTGGTGGGGATCAATGAACACAGCTGAGACATACAAGTCTCTCTACAGATATACCAAGGATTACATGGAGCAGAGCGGTGTACACAACCTTCTCTGGGTATACTCGCCAAACGGACCTGTAACATCAGAGGCAGCTTACGTGTCATACTATCCAGGCGATGAGTATGTAGATATCCTTGCATTTGACTATTACAACGATTACAATTCGTACCCTGCAGCAGCAGACAACTCTTTCTTTGACAGTCTTGATACAACATGTAATATCGTGTCATCAATAGCTGCAAAGAGAGGCAAGATACCAGCCATCGCTGAGTGCGGTGTCAGAGTCATGAAGAAGGACGGTTCAGACAACGAGGGACTTCTCGTAAAGGGTAATCCGGTTGGAACAGAGGCTTCAGGAAAGAACTGGTATCAGGAAGTCAACGACATTGCGAAGAAGAACAACATGCCATACTACCTTGTATGGGCAAACTTCGGAGACAGCAACTTCTATGTACCATACAAGTATGATGCTACACATGGACAGGAGCTTATCAATGACTTCATAAAGTATTATAACGACGACTCATCAATATTTGGTGGAGACACAGGATTCTACAACAACATGGGAACCCTTGCAGGAGTATCTGCAAATACATACACGGGCCAGATGGGTTACATGGTATATCCATTTGACAGAGATACCATCCTCAAGGCGACAACACTCAAGGCTGGTGTTAAGAATGCATCAAAGGTTCAGTTCATTATCAACAATCCTGATACAGATGTTAAGCTTACACTCAACGCTGAGGCTGGAGCCGAGATTGCCGCTGCAGGATCAGAGCCAACACTTTACACGGCTGATCTTACAGAGAAGAATCTCAGCAAGCTTGGAAAGACAGATACAGCAACCATCACACTCTTGGCAGATGGCGAGCAGCTCGCACAGCTGTCACACATAAGCCTTGGAAAGGCCAAGGATAAGGCTCCTGCAAATGTCATCGAGGACTTCGAGTACTATTCAGGAAGCGACGGACTTCTGGATTCCACATACACATCTAACTCAGCCGCAGGATGCAGCTCAAGCTTTGTTCTTAACAAGACACATAAGAACGGTGGCACATACGGCGGTGCGTTCAAGTATAAGCTTGAGACAAATGGATCAGAGGTGTGGACAGGAAGGATTAAGTCAGAGCTTACAAACAATGATTTCTCAAAGTATAATGCGCTTGAGATGTGGGTACAGCCGGACGGTATGGGACAGAAACTTGTGATCCAGATCACAGATGGAAGCGGCGAGGAATTTGAGGTATACCTCACAGATTTTGTAAAGGGAACAAAGGCACAGTATGTTACTATTCCATTCAGCTCATTCAAGGGTAAGAAGGGTGGTACACTCGATGCATCGGATATAGTCAAATTTGCTGTATGGTGCAACTCGATCGTGCCGGAGGATCACACTGGCAAGTGGACAGTTGACTCAACTATCTACTTTGATGGAATCCAGGCAGTGAAGCTCACAGATGATATGCTCAAGAAGAATCCAGTGGACAAGAATGGACTTATAATAACAGACAAGTCACTGGTAAATAAGGATGAGGCAGATCCGGGTAAGGACGATCCAACAACAGAAGATCCAACCACAGAGAATCCAACCACAGAGGATCAGACTACCGAGGCTCCAACAACTGAGAAGCCTGGCAATGACGACAAGACAACTGAGGCTACCACAGCAGCAACAACGGATGGAAGCACAGGTGGAAATGGACAGAACGTGGTAAATACAGGAGATAAGTCACCTGTAGACGTAATGTTTGCGATAATGATAGCATCACTTATCATGGCTGGTGCAGGCTATATCGTTATCAAAAAGGATAAGAAGTAATACTCATTTTAGCCATACAAAGAGCCTCACTGTCGGCGGTGATGAAGACCACCGGCAGTGGGGCTTTATTTGTTGGTTTATATTTGTATGCAATATCAGTTTGCAGCACGTCTCTTCTCAACAAGCTTCTCTACAGGGGTTGTGAGATACATTATAGAGAGCATCAGCGTACAGCAGAACCAGATGATAGGCTCTGTGATGGTAACACCCAGATATCCAAGTCTTGGAGTGAGTATCATAACCGCAAGTACCTTTCCAACCAATTCTATAGTGGATGACATAACTGGAACGATCTTCCGGCCCATTCCCTGCATGGCACATCTCAGGACGAACAGAGGTCCAAGTACATAGAAGCATGTCACGCCGATCCTTACGTACCTTACAGCCGGATCGATGATTGCGCTGGCAGATGTACCTGCAACCAGTTTTATAAGTGTCGGACTGAGCAGCCAGCCGAATAGGATCATGACAGTGGTGATGATCGTGTTTATGATGATCGCAGCCCTCACACCCTGATGTACCCGGTCGTATCTGCCTGCGCCCATATTCTGGCTTACATATGTCGTCACGGCATTTCCTACTATATATAACATGAACATGAGGATATCAAATATCTTTCTTGCCGCTGTGTGGGCGGTTACTATATCAGTTCCGAGTCCATTGATGGCTCTCTGGAGTATGACCGTTCCGATGTTCACTATACAGCTCATAAATCCCATGGCAAGTGCGGACTGTATGAGGTCTGACCGGTCACTCTTCTCTACGGAGTATTCATCCTTCTCCGGAATCAGATGCTTGGCCTTCACAAGTATATAGATCAGGGCAAGTATGCCCGCCAGCGCCTGTGATATATCGGTGGCGATGGCTGCACCTCGTACTCCCATGTCAAATGCCCTTATAAACATAAGATCCAGAACGATATTGAGTACAACTGATATACCGAGGAATATAAGAGGTGTCTTGCTGTCTCCGACTGCACGCAGTATGTTGGCGCACAGATTATATAATGAACAGAATATGATTCCAACGATTATGATTATAACGTAGCTTGCTGCCATATCCAGTATGTCGTCTGGTGTTTTGAGAAGTACCAGGATAGGCCTTATAAATATTAGACTCAGAACGGTCAGGACAATGGATGCCAGCAGTGTCATGATGGCCGATGCACCGATACATCTTCTCATATTGTGATAGTCCTTTGCACCATAGTATTTGGCTATAGGAATGGCAAGTCCCATGGTTCCGCTGTTGAGGAAGCCTATTATCATATTCGAAATGACTGAGGTTGCGCCAACCGCGGCGAGTGCCTGTGAGCTTACGTAGTTGCCCACGATGGCTGAGTCTGTAAAACTGTATAACTGCTGTGCGATCTGTCCCAGTATCATAGGAACAGCAAATAACCATATGACTTTCATTGGCTTTCCGACTGTCAGATCTTTCATATATAATAAACCTCCTTAATTTTTTTCGCCTGATATTCGATTGTACAACAGTTCGCGATAAAGTCAATGTGGTTTTTGCTTAATTTTAAAGAAAAATGTTTTATTTTGTTATATAAAATGTTATGTTAAAGTGTAACGATTAAAAATGGCTTGATTGTGCATACTAACATTTGACATATATTATAGAAAGAAATGGAAAATATGGAAAAGAATAACAGACAAAAAAATAAGCGTAACAGGAAGAGACATGCGGAGCTCGAGAGAATTGCGTTATACGCAGTGGGCGTCATTCTGCTTGGACTGGTCATAGGCCTTGCTGTGAAAAACTACAGACTTAAGAGCAAACTGGATAATCATAATGAAAAGGACTCGGTTGCCACAGGAACATCGGCGGACAGTGATAATACGAATGGCGATGCCTCAGCAGCAACAACAGAAAAGGTTGCGGAACTCAAGGTTCAGGGAACTGTGGAATGTACGGACATAGCGGTTCCGGCGACTGAGCAGGAAGAGAATTATAATGGCGAGGATCTGGCGGACAATGGCTGTCCATACGCCATCAAGATAAACAGACAGGAAAATATAGTTACTATATACAAGCTGGACGCTGCTGGATATTACACTGTTCCGGTAAAGGCAATGCGCTGTTCGGTATCACCGGTGGGAGAGACTCCTGTCGGACTGTTCAACATACAGCTCAAGTGGGACTGGCTTGCACTGTTTGACAACTGTTATGGCCAGTATGTGTCACAGATAGATGGCGACACCCTGTTCCATTCCGTGCCTTATCTGGACACCACAAAGGATTCGCTTGAGACATGGGAATTCAACAAGCTTGGAACCGGGGCATCACTGGGATGCGTCAGACTGTGCGTTGCAGATACCAAATGGATATATGAGAACTGCGAGTCTGGAACATATGTTGATATATTTGACAGTGACTATTATGGCCCGCTGGGAAGACCTGTGCCGGTGACCAGACTGGATAACACTGATGAGACCGGATGGGATCCGACAGACATGGTTGAGGAGAATCCGACCGCAGGAACAGCCGTGATATACGGTGCGGAGAGCCACAGCATAAACCAGGGCGAGAACTATGACACAATGGCGGGAATATGGGCCTTCAATTCACAGCGTGAGGATGTAACGGATCAGTTGAAGGTTGAGGGAACCGTGGACAATATGAAGCTGGGAAAATATACAGTAAAGTACAGCTTTACAGATCAGGGCAGTGAGATATGTAAGAGTATCGAGATAACAGTGGAGGATGATGAAGCTCCTGTTATAACAAGGGTTCCTGTGGAGATAAAGCTGGAGAGTTACAATGGACAGGCTGATGAGCTTGCAGATCTTGTTGCATCTTATGTGAACGCACAGGATGGTGATACACTGATAAGGACAGGAGTGGCCACAGATGGCAATGGCAAGACTCTGGATGGACAAGCACTCACAAGTCTTGGACAGGACGTTATATGTGTGGCTGTTAACAAAATGGAGTCCAAGGCGGGCAGCTATACAGTTGTGTGCTGTGCGCAGGACAGCAGCGGCAACAGATCATCCTATCACACAGTCACAGTCACCGTTGAAAAGTAGAGGTGGATCATGGCAGACAGGAAAAGTACAATTTATGATCTCGAAGCAGAGAAGATAAAAGAAAAGATAATCATATTTGCCGCCGATACAGGTGGATATACACAGAAAGAGGTCTCCTTGGAGATTCAGGCATCCCTGGACGAGCTCACGGAGCTCATAGACACAGCCGGAGCCGAGGTCGTGGGACGGCTGGTGCAGAACAGGGACCGCATTGCAAATGACTTGTATCTGGGAAGAGGAAAGGTTGAGGAGCTCAGGGAGATGATATATGAGCTGGGCGCCACAGGAGTGTGCTGTGATGATGAGCTGTCACCGGCACAGTTGATGAACCTTCAGGACGCACTGGACATAAAGGTTATGGACAGGACAATGGTCATTCTCGATATATTTGCAGCACATGCTGGAAGCTACGAGGGCAAGCTGCAGGTGGAACTTGCACAGCTTAAGTTCAGAGCCACCAGACTCGTTGGTATGAGAGATTCATTGTCGAGACTTGGCGGTGGAATCGGAACGAGAGGACCGGGAGAGAAGAAGCTGGAGATAGACAGACGAGTCATAAGGGACAGGATCTCCAGACTGAAGGCGGAGCTCAGGAACGTTGAATCCCAGAGAAGCCAGCAGAGAAAGCAGAGACAGAGGAGCGCTGTGCCGGTTGTTGGCATAGTCGGATACACAAATGCGGGCAAGTCGACCCTGCTGAATGCACTCACGGGGGCAGGAGTATTACAGGAAGACAAATTATTTGCGACCCTTGATCCTACGACAAGAGGATACAAGCTGCCGGGGGGACAGAACATACTGCTCACCGATACGGTCGGTTTTATAAGGAAGCTGCCGCATCATCTGGTCGAGGCCTTTGGCTCCACTTTGGAGGAGGCAAAATACTGTGATGTCATCCTTCATGTTGTGGACGCATCGGATGAAAACTGGGATAAGAACATAGAGACAGTGTACGGCACATTAAAGCAGCTCAAGATAGATGAGAATTCGGGAAAACCTGTGATAACTGTATTCAACAAGATAGACAGAATATCAAAGGATGATCTGGTGGGTGTGCGCGATCTGAGAGCGGACAAGACTCTGTATATCTCGGCTGCCACGGGACAGGGACTCCCGGAGCTTGCCAATGCGATAGAGGAAATACTTAGAAATCAGAAGTCATATATAAGGCATACATTTGCATATTCTGAAGCAGGGCTCACAGGACTTATACACAAATACGGTGAGATCCAGACAGAGGAATATCTGGACGATGGCATATTTATAGAAGCTTATGTTCCAAAGTCAATACTTGGAAAACTTGGACTCAGTTTCGACGATGAAGCTGATTTTTAGTGCTAGCAATGTGGCGTATCAGGCGTTAACGTGCCATTTCACATTGCTTACATAATATGAAGAGATAATAAAAAATGTTTACATTTTATAAGTATTTGTGTAAATTTACAGAGGAAGGATAATGGTTATTCACACAGAAAGGGAGATATTATGAGTGATAATAACATGAATCAGATGCCGGACGGAATGAATCCTAACGGCGCCGATGGTCCACAGCCATCACAGAATCAGCAGGGTGATGCGGGTCAGCAGTATAGCGCAGACCAGCAGTATGCAGGACAGTATGGTCAGCAGCAGTACGGAGCAAACCAGCAGTATGCAGGACAGTACGGCCAGCAGCAGTACGGAGCAAACCAGCAGTACGCAGGACAGTACGGCCAGCAGCAGTATGGAGCAAACCAGCAGTACGCAGGACAGTACGGCCAGCAGCAGTATGGAGCAAACCAGCAGTACGCAGGACAGTACGGCCAGCAGCAGTATGGAGCAAACCAGCAGTACGCAGGACAGTACGGCCAGCAGCAGTATGGAGCAAACCAGCAGTACGCAGGACAGTATGGCCAGCAGCAGTACGATGCAAATCAGCAGTTTGCAGATCAGTACGGTCAGCAGATGAATGCACAGCAGAGTGTATATGATCAGACCGTGAACATGTATGGTGATCAGGCGCACAAGCCTGAGTCTCCAAAGAAGAGAAAGGGTATCAAGATAGCCATAATAGCAGTTGTGGCAGCGCTTGTTATCATAGCAGCATTTGTTGTTGTATTCTTCGTGTTCATCAAGAAGAGTCCTAAGGATGCGGTTAAGGACGCGATGGAGAACACAGCAAAGGAACTTGAGAACAATAATATTGTGGGTATCGTCGGAGCAGATGACATAGATGTCGACAAGCTGGACGTTCAGTCAGATTTTACCATCGACAAGGTTGCCGGAGATGGTAAGCTCGACGGTTCAACATTTACATTTGACGCAAGCACAGCCAAGAGCGACGGACAGAACAGCTTCAAGCTTGATTCTTCCATGACACTGGCAGGCGAGACAGTCAGTGCGGATGTTGTAATGATCGGTCAGACGCTCTATATGTCATGTCCTGATCTCTTTACCAAGACATTTTCATTTGACATGAACAGTGTTATGGCAGAGCTCGACAGCAAGGATGCGGGAGCCGGCGGTTCAGTTGACAGCGAGGCTCTTCAGAAGATCATAGATGAGGATCTCAAGCCGGCTGCAGATAAGCTTGCAGAGTCCATAACATATGAGAAGGTCGGCAAGGATGAGTTTACAAATGCAAATGGCAAGACTATCAAGGCAGACCACTACACAGTGACAATCACAACAGACGCTATAGATGAGTTCTCACAGGCACTGGTTGACTGTCTGAACAAGTACATGGACAGCAATCTGTCAGATGATATGATGGATCAGATGGGTGTTACAAAGGATCAGCTCAAGCAGTCCATCGGCACTATTCCATCTCTGGTCAGCGCAGTAATGACAAAGGATGCCGTTGCAAATGTATACGTAGAAAACGACAAGGTGATCCGTGTTGACTGGGATTATGATCTTGCAGCAGCAGGCGTTAAGATTTCATTCACAGCAGATTACATGGGTGACGGAAATGTCACATCAGATGCTGTAACAAAGATAGCACTTACATACGGTTCAGATGTAAATATAGAGCTCAAGAGTGAGTCAAAGACTGACACATCAGGAGATAAGATATCAACTGACAAGAAGTACACATTATCAGCAATGAGCGGCGGAGAGAGCCAGGAGTTCACAGGAAATGTGACATCAGACTATGACAAGAACAGCGGTAAGATGAGTGGAAGCATATCTGTTGATGTACAGGGTGAGACTGCTCAGGCTGCATTTGAGGGTGTCCTTGCAGATGTCAAGAAGGGCGAGTCATTCAGCATAAACGATGCAAAGCTCACAGTTACAGTATCAGGCGAGGATGTTCTTCAGTGCTCAGGAAATCTCAAGGTAGCAGAGAAGGACAACAAGATAGAGGCTCCTGCAGCAGGAGATGTGGTTGATTACTCAGTTCTCAACAGTGATGATGTAGATCAGTACATCAACATGGATAAGATGGAAAAGATCGTATCAGCATGGAGCGAGATATTTGACTCAGTAAGTGTTGACAGCAGACTTGACGGAAAGTTCGGCACCGACTCAAAGGATACTGAGGAGGAAGAGCCTGAGACAACAGAGGCAGCTACAACAGAGAAAGCAACCACAGAGAAGTCAAATGACAGCACAGAGGAGGAAGACCTTTCAAAGGTTACATTAAGCCTTGGCGATAAGTCAGTAAAGATCAATGATCCAAAGGGATACGAGAGAAGCTATGCTTCAGAGTATACCATATCTTATAATGATGAGAAGGGCGATGTATATGCAAGCTATTCTACATATACACACTATTCAGCAAGTGATCTTGTGAAGAACATGAAGGATACTTACACAGAGTATTACAACGATGAGAACTCCAAGGTCAACGAGATGACAGATGGCACAGTGAAGGCAAAGGACGGCACAGAGGTAACATATCTTGTGATACAGCTCACATCATATGATATGGACAGAACAGAGGTGCTGTTGGTATATCCTACAGGCGAGGATGTAGTTACATGTTCTATCAGCTACTGGGATAAGGTCGACAAGGTTGACGCACAGAAGCTGTGTGAGACATTCATGGATGCAATTGAGATAAAGTAATAGCTGTACAGCGTGCAGGGAAAATGTGAAAAAGGCAGGAGGCAGTGATGAAGGTCGTTAATGTGAAGAATGTGGCGATAGGAGAGGGAATGACTAAGATCTGTGTACCTCTGGTAGCTCCGACGGATTATGATGTGGACTATCAGTCGAGGATCATAGCGAAGTCGGAACCGGACATGGTAGAATTCAGAGCGGATATGTACGAACAGTGCTTTGACAGAGAGGCACTTATGAAGACTCTGGCGAAGATCCATGATAAGCTGGGGCAGTTCCCTATTATATTTACATTCCGAACAAAGGGCGAGGGAGGTTGTATGGAGGTGACTCTCAGCCAGTACCGCGACCTTCTCATGGATGCCATAGACAGTGGGTACATAGATATAGTGGATGTTGAATATTTCTCCGACATGGAGATCGTGGATGAGGTCATAGCGGAGGCTCATTCCAAGGGTGTGTATGTCATAGTGTCAAATCACGATTTCAAGACTACCATACCGATGGAGCAGATCGTTGACAGATTCAAGTCCATCATATTCACAGGTGCAGATATAGCCAAGATAGCCATGATGCCTGAGGAGGGCTCACAGGTCGTTGACATGATGCAGGCGGCAAAGGAGCTTCAGGAGTGTGGAAATCAGACTCCGCTCATAGTTATATCCATGGGCGAGCTCGGCGTGGAGACGAGAACCACAGGCGAGATGTATGGCAATACAGTATCATTTGCCACGGCGGGTATTCCGTCGGCACCAGGGCAGATATCGGTTGACGCTCTCAGAAGTCAGCTCACAATGATACACCACATCATAGCAGGAAAATAACATTGAGTATACGTATATGATCATATTATGCTGGAAGTCACGGTAAGTACTGGGACTTCCAGTTTTTTATGCCCTATTCTCCACTTCGTAGAAGGGGTCAGGTACCTCCGTCCCCACTTTCGTTTTTTGAGAAAATCTAGTGTGTGGCTTGTTGGGCAGATATGTGTTATTATGACATAAATGTTCCGGGCGGCGAGTGCGGCAGACGGAGAAGGTTAAGGAGATAAGAATATAATGGAAGAAAAGATACACAAGAGGAGAGTCCACTACAGTGGCACTCATCCGAAGAGGTTTGAGGAGAAATACAAGGAGCATGATCCGGAGAAATATGCCGATACTATAGAGAAGGTCATAAGCAAGGGAAGTACTCCGGCGGGAATGCACATTTCAATATGTGTAAATGAGATACTGGATTTCCTGCAGATACAGCCGGGACAGCAGGGGCTTGATGCGACGCTTGGCTACGGCGGACACACAAGGCGCATGCTTGAGAAGCTTCAGGGAAAAGGGCATATGTATGCACTGGACGTTGATCCGATAGAGATAGTGAAGACGAAGCAGAGACTGGCGGATGCCGGTTATGGAGAGGACATACTCACGATAAAGCAGACAAATTTCAGGAACATAGACCAGGTGGCGGAAGAAGCAGGAGGCTTTGATTTTATTCTGGCGGATCTGGGTGTGTCATCAATGCAGATCGATAACCCGGACAGGGGATTTACCTACAAATTTGATGGACCACTTGATCTGAGACTCGACCCGGAGAAGGGTGAGTCGGCGGCGGAACGCCTGAGAGAGGTATCATACGAGGAGCTTGTGGGAATGTTCCAGGAGAACTCGGATGAGCCATACGCTGAGGAAATAGCCACGGTCATCATGAAGAGAAACCGCACTAAGAATTATGTGGAGACCACCACGCAGATGAAGGAAGTTATTGAAGAGGCTCTCTCATTTGTGCCAGAGAACGAGCGGAAAGAGACTGTGAAGAAATCCTGTCAGAGGTGTTTTCAGGCTCTGAGAATAGATGTGAACAGTGAGTTTGAGGTTCTGTATGATTTCCTTGACAAGCTGCCGGATGCGCTCAGACCAGGTGGCAGAGTTGCCATACTTACGTTCCATTCCGGAGAGGACCGGCTTGTGAAGAGGGCGTTCAAGGCTGGGGCAAAGGCTGGTGTTTACAGCGAAGTCAGCAAGGATGTCATCAGACCGTCAGCGGAGGAGTGCGCCCGCAATCCGAGGGCAAGATCGACGAAGATGAGATGGGCTGTAAAAACAGAATAAAGGACACAGAAAGGCGACATCGTCTGTATATCATGTTAATATGATGACAGGGGATGTCGCCTTTTGGACATATGTTTCAGATGTTTTGTGGCTGGACGAATGAGAAGGGACGATGTTTATTTTAGGACGGAGGTACAGAGATGGGATACAAGGTTCTTCTGGTGGAGGATGACCACGACATAAGGGAGGCTGTGGCTGACTATTTCACAGGAGTTGAGGCAAGTGAGATGAATGTGAGCTGCGCCTGTGATGGCATACAGGCAGAGGAAATGCTCTATGAGGATCAGTATGATCTTTTTTCGGTGTTGATAAGCTCCCAGTAAATGCGTAACAGGCATATAGAGGATAGTAAAAATGTCCAGGATAATTTAGGCAGAACATTTATAGAAATCATAATAAAATTTTCATATATAATACAAAAATATTCATATTTTTTTGATGTAATCGGTATGATATACTTCAAAATGTAGTGATAACTTGCATATATAAAAAGAAAACATCGTAAGGATAATTTTAAGAGAGGTATCAATATGGGAGATTATAAGGCAGCAGAGAATAGATATAAGAATGTTGAGGGAACAGGATTTTACAGACATTGCGGCAAGAGTGGTCTTATGATGCCGCCTCTGGCACTTGGACTCTGGCACAACTTTGGAACAAATGACGATTACGAGAATATGAAGAAGATGTGCTTTACCGCATTTGACAACGGAATAACACATTTTGATATAGCAAACAACTATGGCCCGGTGTACGGAAGTGCAGAGGAGAACTTTGGAAAGATACTCAGAGAGGAACTGGGTGCGTACAGGGATGAGCTGATAATCAGCACTAAGGCCGGATTCGATATGTGGGAAGGCCCTTACGGCAACTGGGGCAGCAGAAAATATCTCATAGCAAGTCTTGACCAGAGCCTTAAAAGACTTGGCATCCCATATGTGGATATATTCTATCATCACAGAATGGATCCGAACACTCCACTCGAGGAGACCATGGGAGCATTGGCGCAGATAGTGAAGAGTGGAAAGGCACTTTATGTCGGACTCTCCAACTATGACGGACCTACCATGGCAAAGGCGGAGCGCATACTTGATGAGCTTCATGTGCCATTTGTGATAAATCAGAACAGATACAGCATACTGGACAGATCTGTCGAGAACAATGGGCTTCTGAAGCAGACATACGCATCAGGCAAGGGACTCATATGCTTCTCGCCTCTGGCACAGGGAATGCTGACAGACAGATATCTGAAGGATATGCCGGCGGACAGCAGGGCAGTGAAGGACGGAAGATTCCTTCATGAGGATCAGGTGCTTGAAACTAGACCTCTCCTCAACCAGTTAAATGAGATCGCAGCCGGATATGATATGAAGCTATCAGAGCTTGCCATCGCATGGCTGCTGAACAAGCCGGAGGTCACAACAGTGCTGATCGGTGCTTCAAAGCCTGAGCAGATCATCAGCAATCTCAAGGCTGTTGAAAAGCAGGCACATACAGTCATGACCGATGACGAATTACAGAAGATCGAGGATGCCGTTGCAGCATTTGAAAGATCATAAAATAGGCAAAACTTTTTTTATACCCCCTCGCAGGAGAAGCCGGATAGAGCTTCTCCTGTTTTTTATATCTGTGCAGACGTTGGGAGAAGTCTGTGCTGTTACAAATACATAAAAGTATGGTATTATATCACACAGAATCTATGTTACGGAGAAAAACTGGTGAAGGAATATATAAATGAAGCACTTGAAAAATATATAGAGAAGGGTACATACCCGTGGCACATGCCTGGGCACAAGAGACAGCCGATAGAAGCCGTCCAAAATGTTGATAACATTTCAAAATCCCGGGAAAACTTCTGGAACGGGGTGTATGCACATGATTTCACTGAGGCTAAAGATCTTGATGACATGCATGAGCCGGAGATGTTCATAGCGGATAGTATTGCCGAGATGAAGAAGGTGTATGGAACATTTGCAACATATATGCTGGTGAACGGTTCCACATCCGGACTTATGACAGCTATACACGCCACCTGTCACAGGGGAGACGTGATACTTGCGGCAAGAAACTGCCATAAGGCGGTGTACAACGCTATCTGTATGTTGGAGCTTGAGCCCGAGTATATAGTGCCGGATTATGTGAGTATGAGCTGGCCTGACGGTGTGGGTCAGAATGAAGTCGGAGCAATATCGAATGGAATGTCAGATGATGGAGAAGATGACTGCGAAATATCGGAAATGATGGCTCCAGGCGATGAAGATGATCGTGAAATGTCAGAGAGGACAGACATACTGGGTGACATATCACCGGATAAGTTGGAGCTTGCTCTTAAGGAATTGGTAGCAGATGGCAGAAAGCCAAGAGCGGTGATAATCACATCGCCGACATATGAGGGTGTCATATCTGATATAAGGACCATAGCCGGGATAGTACACAGGTATGGAATATATCTCATTGTGGACGAGGCACAGGGAGCACATCTGAACTTCATGGAAGGACATGAGACCGCCATGCAGCAGGGCGCGGATATTGTCATCGAGAGCCTGCACAAGACCATGCCGGCACTCACACAGACATCACTTCTTCATGTGATGAATCCTGAGCTTGATGAGAGGGTTAGAAGATATCTGCAGATATTCCAGACATCTTCGCCTTCATATATATTTATGCAGAGCATGGAGAAGGCAGTTGCATTTGGCGCAAATAACAGAGATGGATTTGCCAGGTATGGGCGGAGGCTTGAGGCATTTGCCGGGAAATGTGATGGGCTCAGAAATATACGGCTGTTCAGACCTGATGCTTCCTCAGTGAAAAATGATGAGATCTGTAATGCGTGTAAAGTGTTCGACCGTGATGAGGGCAGGCTGGTATTTGTCGTGAGACCGGGAACTGTAGACGAGTCGGGACAGAAATTTACAGGGGTTATGCTTGCTGAAATTCTGGCGGACAGGTATGGGTTGATTGTTGAGATGGCATCGGTGAGTTATGTCATTTGTATATCATCTGTTGTGGACAGTGCAGACAGTTATGATATACTATTTAATGCGGTGGCTGAGATAGACGGGAACCTTGGCTATGAGCCGGATAAAACAGACCGGCAGGAGCTGGATATCATATCCGGCAGAAGGTCAGCTATGCCGCCGGGAACCGCGTGGGACAGACCAGTGGAGAGCGTGCCGATTGAGGGTGCGGCTGGAAAGGTGTCGGGGGCATTTGTATATGCATATCCGCCGGGAATACCTGTGCTGGCGCCGGGAGAGGTCGTTGACCGGCAGGCGGTGAACGGAATAAAGTCCATGATAGACAGCGGACTTAATGTGGCAGGAGTCAATGACGGTTATATCAAAGTGCTGTGCGGAGAATGATATGTAGCATTATGATCTGGAAGGTTTGATAAGAATCACAATATAAATATGAAAGGTGTACATGTGCAGGAACAGCATATGGCAGGGTTAGGATATGAAAGGAATATTTATAACTATAGAGGGCCCGGACGGAGCGGGCAAGACCACACAGAGGGAGCTGCTTAAGGAATATCTGGAGAAGAAAGGCTATGACGTGCTGATAACCAGAGATCCGGGGGGAAATCCCATAAGTGAGGCGATCCGCGAGGTTATATTGAACAAGGATTTTACAGAGATGGGATATATGACTGAGCTGCTTCTGTATGCTTCGGCGAGAGCCCAGCTTGTGAAAGAGAATATCAAGCCTGCACTGGATGCCGGTCAGGCGGTGATTGCAGACAGATTTGTGGACTCATCCGCTGTGTATCAGGGAATCGGAAGAGGACTCGGAGTTGACACGGTGTATAAGGTAAATGAATTTGCACTTCAGGGAATCATGCCGGATATGACATTCCTCATGGATCTTGACGCCCAGGAGGGAATATCCAGAAAGAAGAACCAGGCTGAACTTGACAGAATGGAGAATGAAAAAATGGAGTTCCATCAGAAGGTCGTGGATGGATACCGCATGCTTGCGGATATGCACACTGAGAGAATAGTGAAGATAGACGCTACTTTACCTATTGATGAGATTCATGGTATAATAGTAGGGTATGTAGAGAAGAAACTTAATCTTTAATATATTTTGATTTTGGAGAAGGTCAGAATAGACATACAGAAAAAATTAATTGTAAGGGGGTTGGTATATATGATAGATTTCACAGACATAATCGGACATGAGGACATAATACGCCACTTCAAGAGCAGCATTGAGCTGGGTAAGATATCCCAGGGCTACATCATCAATGGCGAGACAGGAAGTGGAAAAAAGACCCTTACCAGGGCGTTGGTCAAGACTCTCCAGTGTGAGGAGGGCGGTACAGAGCCATGTAATCATTGTAAGTCATGTCTTCAGTGTGAGACGGGAAATCAGCCTGATATCGTGTGGGTGACCCACGACAAGCCAAATGTGATCTCGGTTGAAGAGATACGTGATCAGGTGAATTCTGATATTGATATCAAGCCTTATAGCAGCAGATATAAGATATATGTTATAGAGGATGCACAGCTTCTGAATGTGAATGCACAGAACGCTTTGTTAAAGACAATCGAGGAAGCTCCGTCCTATGCAATAATCATACTGCTCACCAACAATCTTGATAAGATGCTTCAGACTATACAGTCCAGATGTATAGTGCTGAATGTGAAGCCTGTCAGGGAACATGATATACTTGATTATCTCATGAATGAGCTGAAGCTGGACAAGCAGAAGGCTGACTTCTGTATGGATTTTGCCCAGGGCAATCTGGGAAAGGCCATCAGGCTTGCAACTAGTGATGAGTACAAGGAGATCAAGGAAAATGTGGTGAAGTTCATGAGACATATAAGTGATATGTCGGTTGATGACATGATATTTGCCATTAAGAATATGGAGCTGTACAAGCTCAAGGTAAGTGACTACATCGATTTGATGATGATGTGGTACAGGGACATTCTTATGCTTAAGGTGTCCAATAACCCGGGCCGGTTGATGTTCAAGGAGTATTATTCTGATATAAGAAAGCAGTCCTCACACATCAGCTATGAGGGTATAGAAAAGGTACTCAAGTCTATGGACAAGGCCAAGGTCAGACTTGAGGCGAATGTCAGCTTTGACATTGTCATGGAGCTTATGCTCCTAACCATGAAGGAGAATTGTTAATGAAAGAGATTATAGGAGTTCGTTTCAGACCAAACGGTAAGATATATTATTTTGATCCACAGAACTTTGAGGTCGAGGCCGGCAGTTTTGTCATTGTCGAGACCGCAAGGGGTGTGGAGTACGGCAAAGTGGTTCTGGGAAGACGAGAGGTAGAAGAGGGCAAGATAACGGCGTCACTCAAGCCGATCATAAGAATTGCCACAGAGGATGACACCAGAAGATACGAGGATAACAAGAAGAAGAGCAAGAGAGCATTTGGCATATGTCTTGAGAAGATCGCAAAGCATAAGCTGGACATGAAGCTCATCGAGGCTGAGTATACATTTGACAACAATAAGGTGCTGTTCTACTTCACAGCAGACAGGAGAATCGATTTCCGAGAGCTAGTAAAGGATCTGGCATCTGTGTTCAAGACAAGAATAGAGCTCAGACAGATCGGTGTCCGCGATGAGACCAAGATGGTTGGCGGAATCGGCATATGTGGAAGGGAGCTCTGCTGTAACAAGCATTTGTCGGAGTTTGTTCCAGTATCAATCAAGATGGCAAAGGAGCAGAACCTGTCACTGAATCCTACTAAGATATCCGGTGTGTGCGGAAGACTTATGTGCTGTCTGAAGCATGAGCAGGACACTTACGAGTATCTGAATGAGAAGCTTCCGAATGTAGGAGATTTCGTCAGGACCATAGATGGCAACAAGGGCGAGGTCATGTCAGTGAACGTTCTCCGACAGAAGGTTAAGATCGTGGTGACAGACAAGGATGACAACAAGGAAGTTATGGAGTATCCTGTGGCTGAACTCAAGTTCAAGCCTAAGAGAAGAAAGAATTCAGAAAGACTCAGTGCTGAGGAGTACAAGGCACTTGAGGCATTGGAGGACAAGGGTGGAAAGTCCAAATTTGACGATTAGACCGGAAGTGGTTATAAAATCCTGTGAGAGGATAGATGACCTGCAGTGCAAGGGTTATCAGATCATACAGAACAGCGGAATGTTCTGCTTTGGGATGGATGCTGTGCTGCTGGCAAACTATGTGAGATTTAAGCGCGGTGGCAGATATCTGGATCTCGGAACGGGAACAGGTATCATACCTATACTTCTTGCTGCAAAGGAGTATGGGGAAGGCGCTCTTACCCGTGAAGAGAGACTTGCTGGTTTGAATGCTGATGCTTGTAGATCCTCACATGATTGTATTGCCGTAGATGGAGTTACTAATTCGGATGCAGGGGTGAATCAGCAGCCTAGCGGTAAAATGGCAGATGGAGCACGGTTTATAGGCATAGAGCTTCAGTCTGCATGTGCGGACATGGCGGCAAGGAGCGTGAGCCTCAATGGGCTTGACGGTTTAGTGCGAATAGATAACGGAGATATAAAGGAGGTCTCTTGTAACTACAAGAAGGCCTCCTTTGACATAGTGACCTCAAATCCGCCATACATAAAGGGCAGTCACGGTCTGGAGAATCCGGATGCACCTAAGAACATAGCGAGACATGAGGTACATGTGACATTGAATCAGGTGGTGGCGGCGGCAGAGTATGCCCTTAAACCCGGCGGAAGCTTCTATATGATACACAAGCCGTTCAGGCTTGCTGAGATATTTGAATGTCTGCATGAGCACAGGCTTGAGCCGAAGAGGATGCAGCTCGTACACCCATACATAGATAAGGAGCCGAACATGGTGATAGTTGAGGCTGTGAAGGGTGGCAATTCCATGATCAAGATCGATCCGCCTATGATAGTCTACAAGGCTCCGGGAGTGTATACGGAGCAGCTGCTGGCGACGTATGAAGGCAGTGCAAAGCGGTAACAGGCAACGGCTGCAGCATGAAAGTGAAAAATGTTGTAAACACCCTAATGTACATATTACAGATAGTGAGGTTTATATATGGCAGGCAAATTATATCTGGTGGCGACACCTATAGGTAATCTTGAGGATATGACATACAGGGCTGTCAGGGTTCTTGAAGAGGTGGATGTGATAGCGGCTGAGGATACAAGAAACAGTATCAAGCTGCTCAATCATTTCGAGATCAAGACTCCGATGACAAGCTATCATGAATACAACAAATACGATAAGGCGAAGGTTCTCGTTGAGAAAATGCAGCAGGGACAGAACGTGGCAGTCATAACAGATGCAGGAACTCCGGGAATATCTGATCCCGGGGAGGAGCTTGTGAGACAGGCTCTTGCCGCAGAGCTTGAGGTTACACCGGTGCCGGGGGCGTGTGCATGTATATCGGCGCTCATCAGCTCAGGACTTTCGACCAGAAGATTTGCATTTGAGGCGTTTCTGCCGTATGACAAGAAGGATAGAACAAGAGTGCTTGAGGAGATGAAGCGAGAGACGAGGACTATGGTGATGTATGAGGCTCCACACAAGCTGAAGAAGACTTTGGCGGAACTCATGGAGGCTCTCGGTGACAGGCATATAACACTTGCCAGAGAGATCACCAAGAAACATGAAACCATAGAGCCTATGATGCTCTCTCAGGCGATAGCTCGTTACGAGGGGGAAGATCCGAGAGGAGAATTCGTCATAGTGATAGAAGGGCTTGATGTGAAGAAGCTTGAGGAAGAGAAGAAGAGCTCGTTCGAGGCTATGTCCGTGGAGGAACATGTCCAGACGTACGTTGATCAGGGTATGTCCAAGAAGGATGCGATCAAGCAGGCAGCTGTAGACCGCGGAGTCCCTAAGAGGGATGTGTATAATGCGGTGATGAAATAGAAAACGGAGGTAGATTGGTGTCAGGTGCGGATAAACAAAAGATTATCTGTACCTGACACTTCTTGCTTAAAAATCTCCTTCATTTCAGATTTATCTCCATCATTTTATCAATAAATGATGGAGATAATAATAGACATGATGGAAATAACACTCCCCATATTCACACCTTATCTTTTGAATTGTAAAACATACTGGTTTCTTATTCTCTGTTCCGGTCTGACATCAACCAGATATAAGAATAATAAAAATATCCATTCCAATGGTTTCATTATAATATAAACAACATCTGCTCTAAGAGGATTTGTTATGAGTTTCGACAGAGGATAGCCGTATGTATCATATATGTGGCGAACCATCCTGTGAAAACTTGGAAATTTTATCTGAATCACTTCTTCAAATGCGTTGGCAATACATAATTGCCTGTTTACAATGATCGTTGCACCTCTCCTGCTTCCAAATCTAAGCGGTTTCACAACTTTTTTGTGCCCACCGGCGGCTACCATACAAAGATAATGTCCTTCGTAATCTGATGGCGGTGGTGGTGTCTGCTTTGAAAATGTCCAATCTGCAGTATCTGTAAATGCCTTAATCGGAGCATCCAGTCCCTGACCAATTAGGACAAATATAATCTCGATAATTGCCACAACCAGAAACAGTGCAACAAAAATTACAAAGGTGTACCTGGATAAGCTGTTAATGATATCGTAAAATTTCTTGAAACGTATATTGTTATCCTGTGCTGCTGCTCTGTTTTTAAAGATTTCTACCTGTTGCAGCATATGCCTCTGAATTGCTCTTGCAGATAACAGCAATATGTTGAAATGATAAACATAAAATGACAATTCTAAGGGATTATTGATATTTTTAGATAACTGAACAGCAAACGTAATCTGCAATACATTAAGCAGGATAATAAAGGAAATGGCAGCCGCGGATACTAATGGCGGCAGTCGGTCTGCATTTATGTATAACAACACAAAATATGCAGCAAATCCTAATAAAGCAACCCAGGAAATTCCCCAATACCCGGAAGAAATCACATAGTGAAATTGCATAGTATTAACCTGTTCATACCAGTCGCCTGCTGTATCATACGTTATCGCAAACAGCATCAGATATAACAGGCCGCCAACCAGAACAGTTACGGTTGAGATAAGCTTTTCCTTTTGGGGTTTGGCAGAAAAACAATTGTAAATATTCCAGACTGTTAAAGTTCCGGGTATAATAAATGCGACTATACCGAAAAATAAAAATATTAATATGTCGTTCAAATGAAACATTTACAAATCTCCCTTTCACAAATACTGCCGATCAGACATCCCCATTTATATAAACCCTAGGTACCCTCACCGATATGTTGCACACGATCACATCCACGTTGGTGTCGAGCATATTTGCCATGTCTTCGATGGACATGCCCTCGCCGAGAAGAGTCACGGTGTCGCCGCGCTTTACATCCGGGATGTCTGTAATGTCTGCCATGCACTGATCCATACATACGCGTCCGATGATCGGCGCTTCATGGCCGTTTATGATGACCTTGCCCTTGTTGGACAGATAGCGGCTGTAGCCGTCGGCAAATCCGACAGGCAGAGTGGCGATCTTTGTAGGCCTTTTGGTGACAAATGTTCCGCCGTAGCCGATTTCTGAACCGGCAGGAACCTCCTTCACCATGGCAACGTATGTGTACCAGCTGAGGATCTCCTGAAGTCCTGAATTCTTCCAGTCAAAATCATCAGAAGGAGTGAGACCATAGAGGATATCACCGCATCTGACTGCGTCGAGCTGTGCCTCAGGCAACATCAGTATGGCAGGGCTGTTGGCTACATGGTGCTTTGGTATGACAACCCCCATTTTCTCAAGTTCATTTACGGCGTGGAGGTATAGGTCAAGCTGCTTTCTGGCGCTTGTGTGGTCGCCCTCGTCTGCCCTTGCAAAATGTGTAAATATACCTGTTACGTTCAGGTCATCCATCTCGCAGATCTTCTTTATAGTGTCAAATGATTCCTGACATACCGGGAATCCTATTCGGTTCATACCGGTGTTCAGCTTTATCTGGACATTCTGTTTCTTGCCGGCTCTTCTTGCAGCGGCAGCCATGTTCTCAGCACCCTCCATTGAAAAGACAGTGAGATCAAGGTCGTACTTTGCGGCCTCATCCAGCATGTCATCTGCTGTATCGCCGAGGATAAGGATAGACTCTGTGGCCCCCGCGTCCCTGAGCATCTTTCCCTCTTCCCAGATGGCAACGGCGTAGCTGTCTATGCCACATTCCTTGAGTGTCGGGTAAAGTCCTGCAATACCGTGGCGGTATCCATCGCCCTTCATGACAGCGATAAATTCAACACCCGGTTTCAGTCTTGATTTTATGTTGGCAATATTGCTCCTGAGCTTTGCCAGATCTATAACGGCAGCAGTTCTGCCGGCAAATGGTCGGTTGTTCATGGTTATTCTCCTTCTATAAAAATTCAAGAAACATTGTATCACATATGCATGTTAAAAAGAAGAGCATGAATTTGAAGGGGCAGCACCACTTTATAACAGTAAAGTGGTGCTGCCCCGAATATTTGTTGTCATTGAAAGCCGTGGAGGTTATAATATCGAAATATAAGAGAATTTATAAATGACTTGGAAGGTAGTATTGTTATGAGAAAAGAATATGTTATGGGTAACGGGGCCATAGCCCTCGGTGCACTTGCGGCGGGTCTGAACCTTGTGGCGGGATATCCGGGAACCCCGTCTTCAGAGATACTGGAGACAGTAGCAAAATACCCGCATGACGGAGTCCATGTGGAGTGGTCGGTAAATGAGAAAGCGGCTATGGAGGTTGCCGCCAGTGCATCATACAGTGGAGCGAGGACGCTTGTGACCATGAAACAGGTGGGCCTCAACGTGGCATCGGATCCGATTATGTCGCTGGCGTATGTCGGGATAAAGGGCGGAATGGTCATCGTGTCTGCGGACGATCCGGGACCGATATCGTCACAGACGGAGCAGGATACGAGGATGTTTGCGGACTTCTGCAGGATCCCGGTATTTGACCCGTCGACTCCTGAGGAGGCATATCAGATGATACAGGATGCATTTGACTACTCGGAGAAATACAAGACACCGGTTCTGTTCAGACCGACAACAAGAGTGTGTCATGCATACGCATCCATAGAGGTAAAAGACGAGTGGAAGGCAAAGGAATATGAGGGATTTGTAAAGGATTCAAAGAAATGGGTCATCTTCCCGAGATTGTCATTTGCCAACCATGCCATGATAGAGAAGAGAAATGTAGAGATCGGGGATGACTTTGGCGACTACTCCATGAACACGGTGGAGGGAAGCGGCAGTAAGGCGGTATTCGCATCGGGAATCAGCTACTGCTACGCAAAAGAGACACTTAAGAATGTGTCTGATGTGAAGCTGATCCGTATAGCGACCCCACATCCTTTCCCGGAGCAGTTTGTGAAGAATGCGCTAGACGGAGTGACGGAGGTCATGTGTCTTGAGGAGCTCAGCCCATACATAGAGAATCAGATATTACGCCTTGCGGGCAAATATCATATGGATATAAATGTCAGAGGAAAGCAGACCGGTGATGTGCCGACAAGCGGAGAGCTCAGCACAAACAAGGCTGCAGACATCCTGTGCGATTTTCTGGGACTTGAGAAGACTTCCCAGGTGGATGTGTCAGATGCACCGGCACTTCCTGTAAGGCCGCCTGTGCTGTGTGCGGGATGCCCTCACAGAGCGTCATTCTATGCGGTAAAGAAGGCGATGGCCGGCAGAAAGAGTTATTTCTGCGGAGATATCGGATGCTATACACTTGGAAATGCCATGCCGCTTGACATGGTGGATACCTGTCTGTGCATGGGAGCCGGAATCACTATGGCGCAGGGCTTCCACTGGGTGGATGAAGATGGCGTGTGCTTTGCATTTGTGGGAGATTCCACATTCTTCGCGTCTGGTATGACCGGCGTGGTAAATGCAGTGTACAATGATGCAAATATGATCCTGTGCGTGCTGGACAATTCGACCACAGCCATGACGGGACACCAGCCACATCCGGGAACAGGACGCAACATGATGGGCCAGTTCGTGGACAAGGTGAGTATACAGAAGGTTCTTGAAGGAATCGGAGTGAAGAAGATAGTCACTGTTGATCCGCTTGATCTTGAGGCGAGCGTGGCAGCAGTTAAGGAGTGTGCGGATATCAGAGGTGTCAAAGCGATCATTTTCAAGTCGCCATGTATAGCCATCACCAAGCCGTCTGGCAAGATGGAGATATCCGAAAAGTGTATACAGTGTAAGAAATGTATCAGAGAGATAGGCTGCCCTGCGATAATCCTGAAGGATGGTAAGGTGGCGATAGATGAAAGCCTGTGTACGGGATGCGGTCTTTGTTCACAGATCTGTCCGGTGGGGGCGATAGGAGGTGCTTGCAATGAATAAAGATATTCTGGTCTGCGGAGTAGGCGGACAGGGAACGGTTCTTGCGTCCAAGCTCATCGCATCGGCTTATATGGCAAAGGGCGAGACGGTACATTCGGCGGAGACCATAGGAATGGCGCAGAGAGGCGGAAGTGTCACGAGCCATGTGAGGATCGGTGAGGCGTATTCGCCACTCATAGCCCAGGGCGGTGCTGACATTATACTTGCGTTTGAGCCTGCAGAGGCGGTGCGCAATCTGGCTTATCTGAAAAAGGGAGGAATCGTCATCACCAATAACGTCCCGGTGAAACCGGCGACTGACTCGCTTATGAATTCAGGCTACGAGGCGCAGCCGATGCTTGACTACCTGAAGGATAAATGCGATTGTATAGTCATGGACGGCGCGGCGATAAGCCGTGAATTTGGTTCGGCAAAGTTCTACAACATAGCACTTCTTGGAGTTGCAGCAGCCAGCGGTAGACTTGGACTTTACGAGGCGGATATAATTTCAGCTATTGAGAATGGAGTGAATCCGAAGTTTGTAGAGGTGAACAAGAAAGTATTTGAATATGCGATGAAGATGTAGTTGGCGATGGGCTGACCGAAGGGAAAAAGGAGAGTAAAAATTATGAAGTTAAATGACACACAGCTCAGTCAGGTGGACGCTCAGATAAAAAGACTTGTAAAGACTGACAGCTATTATGGTAAGAAGTACAGAGAGCTTGGTATAACAGATGTGACAAGTCAGGAGGCATTTGAGGAGCTTCCGTTTTCAAGCAAGGATGATCTGAGAAATGCTTATCCACTGGGAATACAGGCTGTTCCGGATGAGGAAGTGGTACGTATCCATTCATCTTCAGGAACAACAGGAAAGCCGGTTATCATACCTTATACAGCAAAGGATGTCGATGACTGGGCAACCATGTTCGCAAGATGCTACGAGACAGCCGGAGTGACAAAGAAAGACCGAGTACATATCACACCGGGATATGGTCTGTGGACAGCCGGAATAGGATTTCAGGCAGGCGCGGAGAAGCTTGGTGCCATGGTAATTCCTATGGGCCCTGGAAATACTGACAAACAGTTACAGATGATGATCGATCTTGAAAGTACAGTTCTCACAGCAACGTCATCATACGCACTTCTTCTTGCCGAAGAGATAGATAAGAGAGGGCTTAAGGATAAGATACATTTGAAGAAGGGCGTATTTGGCTCAGAACGTTGGAGTGAGAAGAAGAGAGAGTATATAAAAGAGAAGCTTGGAATAGAGCTGTATGATATATATGGACTTACAGAGATCTATGGGCCTGGTATCGGAATAAGCTGCGATGCCCAGAATGGAATGCACTATTGGGATGATTATGTTTATATAGAGATAATAGATCCGAAGACCGGAAAGACTCTCCCTGACGGAGAGGAGGGAGAGATCGTTATCACTACTCTGGTGAAGGAGGGAGCTCCGCTCATCCGTTTCAGGACACACGATATATCAAGGATCATTCCGGGTGAGTGTCCATGCGGAAGAAAGCATCCTAGATTGGATATCATCAAGGGCAGAAGTGACGATATGTTCAAGGTACACGGCGTAAATATGTTCCCAAGCCAGGTTGAGGAGCTGCTTGCACTTGTGGATGGAGTCCCAAGCGAGTACACCATAAATATAGCCCATGATGAGCCTGCCAATAAGGATATCATGCTGGTTACAGTTGAGGCCGAGGGACGTGTAGATTTCGAGCAGACAGGACGTCAGATCAGAGATCTGTTCAAGTCAAGGATCGGAGTTACACCGAAGATCACAGTTGTCCCTGTTGGAACGCTGCCTAGAAGTGAGAAGAAGACACAGCGTGTCATCGACCATCGTGAGCAGTAATATTTTTAGAAGGGATATTTTGTTTATGAATTCAATTAATATAGCAGCTTGTATAGTTGCGTTTTTACTTGGGGTGGTGCTTTTCACTCTGGCGAATGAGATCATACTCAAGCTGCCGAACAATGAGAATATTTTTAAGGGAAAGCCGAAGAGTTTTGAGAAGTTTTCTCCGAGATGCCTGTTCATACAGATACTTGGTGGAGTGTTCGGAGTGCTGATGGTGTGGCAGTTTGATGTGAGCCTTGAGGCGGTCACGGTATTCCTGTTCTTTGCACTGCTGACTATCATCACATTCATAGACGCGGACACCATGGAGATACCATTTGTGCTGAATGTATGCATACTGGTGCTTGGAGTTATATCCATATTCACAAGAGGAGGCTTTTCTCTGACAGGCGGTGATCTCTCACTTGTGAGCAGGCTCATAGGAATGATATGTGTGAGTCTTCCACTGTTCCTGATAGTGCTGGTCATTCCGGATGGATTTGGCGGTGGAGATATCAAGCTCATGTTTGCCGCAGGATTCTTCCTTGGCTGGAAGGCTACGGTCATAGCGTTCTTCATCGGACTTATCATAGGTGGATGCCAGGGCGTGATACTTCTTGCAAGGCGAAAGAAGGGCAAGGACGATCATTTCGCATTTGGCCCGGCGCTCAGCGTAGGACTGATGATCGCGACATTTGTGGGATCACAGATGATGAACAGTTATATCAATATGATCAAGGCGTCATTCTATGCGTAGAGTGATGAATCCATGAAAAAGAAATAGTGCTGATGTATAAGTGATAAAAAACTTATACATCAGCACTATTTTTTATGATAGTATTCAAATGTAATTGCCTATTGTATATTTTCCATGTGAGGGATATACTGTAAAGAGCGTGCAATTTAACGCGTTAAAGCTTTTAATTGAGAAAGAAGAGCAATTATTAAGAGAGGTTAGGAGTTACGGTTATGCCAATCACAGATTACTTAGAGAGAAATGCCAGAGAATACGGAAATGATGTCGCTCTGGTAGAGATAAATCCTGATGTGCAGGAGACGAGAAGGGTTACATGGAGAGAGTATGAGCTCATAGAGTCGAATCCTACATGCCAGTACAGAAGAGAGATCACATGGAGCGTGTTCAATGAGAAGGCAAACAGATTTGCTAATCTTCTGGTGTCACGTGGAATCCAGAAGGGAGACAAGGTAGGTATCCTCATGATGAACTGCCTTGAGTGGCTTCCAATATATTTCGGAGTGTTGAAGACGGGAGCTATAGTGGTTCCGTTCAACTTCAGATACGATGCGGAGGAGATTAAATACTGTGTAGAGCTTGCGGATGTCGACGTGCTTGTATTTGGCCCTGAGTTCATCGGACGTATAGAGGCTGTCGTTGACGAGATAGCTGAGAAGAGAATCCTCTTCTATGTGGGAGGCAACTGTCCTACATTTGCGGAGGACTATGACAAGCTGACATCCAACTGCTCAAGTGTATTCGAGAAGAGAGACATCAAGGACAGTGATGATGCGGCTATATATTTCTCATCTGGAACAACAGGATTCCCAAAGGCTATCCTGCACAACCATGAGAGCCTGATGCATGCGGCAAAGGTCGAGAATGTACATCACGGACAGACAAAGGATGATGTATTCCTGTGTATTCCTCCTCTGTACCACACAGGTGCCAAGATGCACTGGTTTGGAAGCCTGATAGTGGGCGGCAAAGCCGTTCTGCTCAAGGGCGTAAGTGCTAAGACCATACTTCAGACGGTAAGCGATGAGAAGTGTACTATAGTATGGCTTCTTGTGCCATGGGCTCAGGATATACTGCTTGCAATAGAGAACGGCGATGTACATCTGGAGGATTATGAGCTGTCACAGTGGAGACTGATGCACATCGGAGCACAGCCTGTACCACAGAGTCTTATAAAGAAATGGAAAGAGATATTCCCTAACCATCAGTACGACACGAACTATGGACTTTCAGAGTCCATCGGACCGGGCGCTGTACATCTGGGAGTAGAGAACATACATAAGGTCGGAGCCATCGGTGTGCCGGGTTATGGCTGGCAGGCAAAGATCGTGAATGAGGACGGAACAGAGGTTGAGCAGGGCGCAGTCGGTGAGCTTATCCTCAAGGGACCTGGTGTCATGACCTGCTACTACAAGAATCCAAAGGCGACAGAGGAGTGCCTGAAGGATGGCTGGCTGTACACAGGAGATATGGCTATGCAGGACGAAGATGGATTTATTTATCTTGTAGATAGAAAGAAAGATGTTATAATCAGTGGTGGAGAGAATATCTACCCTGTACAGATAGAGAACTTCCTCAGCAAATACGAGAAGATCAAGGACGTTGCAGTCATCGGTATCGCAGATGCCCGTCTCGGAGAGATCACAGCGGCCATCATAGAGGTAAAGGATGGCATGACCTGCACAGAGGAGGAGATCAACGAGTTCTGTAAAGAACTTCCAAGATACAAGAGACCAAGGAAGATCATATTTGAGCACGTTCCGAGAAATGCTACAGGTAAGATAGAAAAGCCACTTCTCCGTAAGATGCACAAGAGTGAGAACCTTGTCGCAGCGGAGAACAACGCATAGTATGCAGGAAAAGACAGAAAGGACAAAAAAGATGAAGACACCATTTATTACAAAGGCAAAGGCAGAAGAGATCATCAAGGAGATCCCTACACCATTTCACATTTACGATGAAGAAGGAATCAGAGAGAATGCGCGAAAGCTTTACAAGGCGTTTTCATGGAATAAAGGATTCAAGGAGTATTTCGCTGTAAAGGCTACTCCAAACCCAACAATACTCAAGATTCTCAAGGAAGAGGGCTGCGGAACTGACTGTTCATCACTGACAGAGCTTATGATGTCAGACAAGATGGGATTTAAGGGCGATGAGATCATGTTCTCGTCCAATGACACCCCTGCCGAAGAATTCGTGCTTGCAAAGAAGCTGAACGCAACCATCAATCTTGACGATTTCACACACATTGATTTTCTGGAGAAGTCAGCAGGAATCCCAGAGAAGATCTGCTGCAGATTCAATCCGGGTGGAAAGTTCTCTATATCAACAACCATCATGGACAACCCTGGTGATGCAAAGTATGGTATGACAAAGGATCAGATCATCGAGGCATACAAGATCCTCAAGGCAAAGGGCGTGAAGAGATTCGGAATGCATGCATTCCTTGCCAGCAATACAGTGACAAATGAATACTATCCAACACTTGCAAAGATTCTGTTTGAGACAGCAGTTGAGATCAAGGAGAAGACCGGAGTGAAGCTTGACTTCATCAACCTGTCAGGCGGAGTTGGAATCCCATATACACCGGACAAAGAGCCAAATGACATCATGGTCATCGGCGAGGGTGTCAGAAAGGTATATGAGGAAGTGCTTGTACCGGCAGGCATGGGTGATGTAGCTATCTTCACAGAGCTCGGACGTTTCATGCTGGCACCTTACGGACACCTGGTTACAACAGCCATTCATGAGAAGCACACACACAAGGAGTACATCGGAGTGGACGCATGTGCAGTCAACCTCATGAGACCGGCCATGTACGGTGCATACCATCATATCACAGTTCTCGGCAAGGAGAATGAGCCATGCGATCACAAGTATGATGTGACAGGCTCGTTGTGCGAGAACAATGATAAGTTCGCTATAGACAGAATGCTTCCAAAGATCGACATGGGAGATATCCTTGTCATCCACGACACAGGAGCACACGGCTTTGCCATGGGCTACAACTACAACGGCAAGCTGAAGTCAGCAGAGGTTCTGCTCAGACCGGACGGCTCATTTAAGCTTATCCGCCGTGCAGAGACACCTGAGGATTACTTCGCAACCATCAAGGATTTCTGGAATGTAGAGCTGTAACAGGCAGACCATAGATAAGCATAGAAAACCGGCAGTATATGAGTTGAAGTCCAACTGTATACTGCCGGTTTTCTATGTGCATGAGCTGCGTTACACTGTCACCTCGAAGCAAATATAATTCTGTCCGGATATGGTTCGGTTATCCAGACATATCTTTCCCTCATATTCATCCACAAGCTTTTTCATGTTCGGAAGACCATATCCGTGATGCTGCTTGTCGATGGTCTTGGTTGTGTAGCCGTAGGTAAACATATTTCTTCTAAGATCAGAGCTCAACACAGGACCTTTGTTCATGGTGCTTATGATGATCTGGTTCTGACTGCTGTCAAGAGACAGGGTGGCAGATCCCGGAGCATCTACAGCCTCCAGAGCATTGTCTATTAATATTCCAAGTATACGTATAATCTCATATTCGGGCATACAGCTTTTCAACGTATGCTGTCTGACTATCACATTCAGAGTCTTTCCGTTCTTTTCGGCATTGATCATCTTGCTATATATAAAACCGGCGACAACAGACAGATTGATGCGAAGCAGCTCAGACTCACGGTATTCAGATACCATATTGTCCGAATAGTTTATCAGGGCATTTTTCAGAGACTCATAATCCCTATAGGTGTATGGAAGCATTCTGACTGCCGTCAGATGGTTATCAAAGTCGTGCTGTTTGCTTCGCAGATCCTTTATCAGATCAGCCATCATAGGCTGATAGGTTTTAAAGCATTCCAGGTCGTGCTGCTGCTTTCCTATGGTTCGCTGCTGTCCCAGAATGATGATATCCGAGAGAATGACCACAACCGCAAAGCATGATATCACAGGTATATACACCGAAGTGTCGATGAAACTGAATTTGTATAGCCCGGTCTCGATCATATACACAACATACAAATGAATAGACAGGAATTTGATAATTCCACTGCCGCCCATGAAGGTTTGGAACACACGGTTCATAGGCGCATATCTGCACAGAGCCACTGAGATCAGAAATGAAAATACAGCACAGGAAATGGACAGGTATATCTCTTTGTTCACACCCAGACGTGTCATACCCATGATGATGATATCCTCAAGAAAAGCCGCATACAGATATTCAAGAATATACGCCATCAATACATAAAAATATCTGGTCTTCATAATATACAACAGCATGAGATAGGACAGCAGGCATAATGCCAGCCATCCAAATGCATTTGGGAAAATTAAGGAAACTGCATTCCCGAGTATAAGGTAAGCAGCCATTCCAATAATTGGGTGGCGCATATCCCGGAATTTTCTTCCGATGAGGGCAGATATAAAAATAACATCCTTCATTGTTTCCAATGTAAAGCATAGGAGATCAATTATAGAATTCGGCATTTCAAATACTCCTTATCATTGCTAAGCCTGTTCAACGTGTTTGTGCGCAGTTGTGGAAGCCTTAAGTCTGTGACCAAACTCTGTGGCATATTTGCGGCCAACCGGTATCCATTGATAGTCCGGTGTGTCAAGCGATACCATGGCGGTAACCTTGTCGTAGGTATCCACATGATGAAGGTTTACGATAAAGCTCTTGTGGCAGCGCGCAAAATACGATGGAAGAGAGTCCGCAAATACAGAGAGTCGTGTTCCTGTGGATATAAATAGTCCGGTGGTTGTGTGGACATGCATGTTTCGCAGCTCGGATTTAATGTATAGTATATTGTCTGGTCTGATCCTGGCAAGTACACCATCTCTGTCGGTAAGCTCTATTGGTTCCTCCCTGATCAGAGAAAGGTTCAGGAGCTTGGAGACAGATTCTATCAGATCCTGCTGTGAGTAGGGCTTGACCAGATAATCGTAGCAGTTGGTCTTGTGGATCGCTCTGGGAGCTTCGTTTACAAGAGCTGTCACGTACAAAATAGGAGTTGTCTGATAACGCGGATTCCTCCGCAATTGTTCTCCCAGCGTTATTCCGTCCTTATCCGGGTCGGCGCCAAGCTGTATATCCAGCAGAAAAAGCTGGATGCTGTGCGAATCTGCCAGAGCCAGAGCATCATCATAACAGGCGGCCTTCAGACATTCTATGTCGGGGAAGCTTTCTTCTATTATTTCTGCCAGACCATTTAATTGTGCCACATTGTCTTCAACTACCAAAGCTCTCATTATAAAAGACTCCTTCCTTCTATGTGTTGTATTTTAAACCATTACTTCAAAACGCACCAGAGTATCATCCAGAAGATAATCGTTTTCCAGATATATTTTTCCATTATATTTAAATACCAGACGCCTGAGATTGTAAAGACCAAGACCGTGCTTCTGACGATCACAGGTCTTGGTGGTATAGCCTGCCGTGAAAAGCTTTGCTCTGATCTCGGGTGTTAGCAGAGGACCTTTGTTCAGAGTGGTGATGATGATCCTGCCGTCCCGGCTATCTAGGTGCAGAGTCATACTATCGTGCTCAGATATGGCCTCCAGTGCATTGTCGATGAGTATTCCCAGAACCCTGACCAGCTCATATTCAGGCATCCGGCTCTCGAGCAGATAGCTGTGAACGACAATATTCAGCTTTTTGTGCGCCTTTTCTGCCTGCTTTTGTTTGCTGTATATAAACCCGGCGATCACGAACATGTTGATTTTCAGAAGCTCGGTGGTTCTGTATTCGGATATAACCTCATCTGAACTGCTGATAAGAGCCTCCTTTAATGAACTGTAGTCGGTGTGTGTATATGGAAGCATTCGAATACCGGTCAATATATTGTCAAAGTCATGCTGCCTTCCCGTGACGTCCTCAATCAGATCATCCATCATAGGCTGATAGACGTTGTAATTTGCCAGATCGTGCTGCTGCTTGCTGATGATCTGTTGCTGGCTGAGGATTACTATGTCGGTGATGAGGACTATCACGGTGAAAAATGAGATGAGGGGGATAAGTGCATTGATATTAATTGCACTGTACTTTGACAGTCCTATTTCTACCATATAGAGAACATATAAATGCAATATGAGATATTTAGGGTACAGAGATCCTTCCATTAACAGTAAAAACCATTTATTCAGATTGATGAAACGACACAATATTAAAATTAAAATAGTAGATATTGCAGATCCAAGAAAAGATGAAAAAGCCTTATCCTGAATGCTGAATCGGTTAAAAGCCATAACAACTATATCCTGAATAAGGCTAAGCAAGGCATAGGATAAAACATATGCTATTGATGATTTGAAAAATGATACATGTAGTATGTAAGAAAAAGTGATAAAGCAGCATAAACACAGAATAATCCAGCCTAAGGCGTTAGAAAAAATATATGAGAGCACAGAGCATATAAAAAAATTACTGGATAGAGCAATAAAGGGATGACGCATTTTCTTTATTGGTATACCTGAGAGAGAGGATATAAGAGTAAGATAACAAATAAGTTCTAACAAAAAACAAAGCTGTTCAATAATTATGTCAGGCATATTTTCACGCTCGCTTTCCCGCAAATAATAAGAGATTTTAAAACATTATATGAGAGTAAAAAAGCTTAGTCAATTGTCGTTTATGACATGATAGATACCGTTTATGACAAATTAAGTAAAATATATTGCAATCTAAGTAGTTGTATGATAAAAGAAAAGTGGAGGTGGTCGAATAGAGAATCTAAATAAAAGATTGAGCAGGTATTTGGTAAAGGCAATTGAAGGCGATGAGTACGATTCCGAGTCCGACAGGACAGCAAAGATAGGATATTCGTTACAGAAAATAATAGATGATATAGAAAAGTTTCTTATCATTATTCTGATATCAATAATATTTGATACAACCAAAGAAGCTCTGGTTTGTATGTTGGTAATATCTTTAACAAGGAAATTTATGGGTGGAATGCATATGACAACCTGGTTTGGATGTACGATGATGACAACTATGGTGTATTCTTTAGCGATAATAGGCGGAAAAATATTTCATTTCAGTTTACTTATGCAGAGTGCAAGTATTTTGTTATGTGTGCTTATGGTTATTTTATATGCACCGTTACCATCAGAACAACGTCCCAAATATATAGGGAAGAAACGTATAAATATAAAAATAAGATGTATAGCTGGATTGATGGTCTCGGCTGTTTTGAGCGTAATTATGAAATCTTATAGCAGTACGATAACATGTATTTTGCTGCTTGAGATAATAGAGGCAATCTTGGTTGTATGTAAGAAATCAATATTGCCAGATATTAAGAAGGGAGGCGAGAAAAATGTCTGGTAGCAAGGTAAGAGCAGTGCTTGGTGACATACTAGAAGATTTGGCTGGAGACATAATTAAATTGACTGGATGCCAGAATCATTGGGGAGAGATAGAACTCCCAGAGTGTCTCAGGAATATCGATTCGCAGAAAGAGAAAAAGTAAAATATCCTGAAGAGTTGAGCTTCAGGATATTAGAAATATCAAGACAATCATTTGCTGGAAAAATCTTGATAAGCGGATTGTACTATCAGACACAGAAAAGTACAATAGCAAAATTGTTAAAAGTGGCAAAAGTGGAGTAAATACCGTAGATAATTAATTAGGAGGGACAAAAGGTTATGAAGAAGTCAATGAAAACAAAGCTTGCGATGTTTGCTGTCGCAGGCGCAATGGCGGTGTCAGGAACAGTGGGAATTGCAGCACCGGCTAAGGCGGGTAATACAACAAATGATGAGTTTAAATATAACAGTAATTCGCCAACTGGAATAAGCAGATGGAGAGATAAAGAAAATGCCACAAAGGTATATATATATCCGACTACAGGGCCTGTAGTGGACTATAGAGTACAGGGAAAGGCTGGAGTTACAGGCACGGCTAATTATAGATCTGCATACGTGACCATACCAAGAGGCGTAGAGGCAAGTGTAACGAATTATGTATATGAAAACGACGAGAATTACGCCAGACTTCGCATGACGAGAAGATCAACAGTAACAGGTAAAATTACATCGGGATGGTGGAGTCCAGATTCTACGAAGGTATATACAGTATATCCTAAATAGATGAGAAAAAATGTGTTGGCTGTGCCTGTTGCTACAGGCACAGCTTGATTAGAGGTAATGTGTATGAATAGTAAAAAAACAGTGCTGGTTGCAGCAGGAATCTGTATTGTCTTGCTGGGGTTGGCTTTTGTCAATAACAATCTTGAAAAAAATAAGAAAAAACCATATGAAAGAAATACAGAAAATAGTGATACAAGTGAAACTATATCTGAAACTGATGATCAGACTGATAGCGAACCAACAACCGAAGAATCTAAAAAGATATCTATCGTTTCAGGAGATGTTGGGAATAACGATGAAGAAAAGAATTGGAAGAATACTGCGGGAGATAATATATTTAATAGTGACGGAGTAAAAGTAGAATGTCTGTCTGTTGATGTGGTTGAGGATACTGATATTGTGAAACAGACAAAGTATTCTGCAGAATGTTTTAAGACTGGTGAATTACCGGATCCAGATTTTATTGAAAAAATTACAGATATGGAAGCCGTATTTGAGCAGGCTCCCGATTATGAAAAATTATATAATTCTCCAGTGGAAAATGAAGATGATATGAATAAGCTCCGTGAAATGCAGGAAAAGTACAAGGATTTGCTGGAAGAAAATACAAAGTATATACATCCGAAGACCAGATATTATTTTGTTAAATGCAGGATAACGAATGAAAATGAGGAAGCTGTAGATAAGGTTCTAAGCTTTTATACGCAATTTGTTTTGTCAAATAAATCGCAGATGTGGAATGTAGACAACCAGGTGTATTTTGATAAATCAATTCATATGGTAGGAGATGACAGGGCAGACTGGTTTTTCTTAAGAACGCTTGAGCCTGCGGAGGTTCTGGAGTGCACATTAGGGTTTGAGGTTAGTGACAGTTATAACGGAAGCGTAACTCTGTATATTGGAGAGCCGCCATTAACTGATGAATTATTTGATCCTGATTCATACCCGGATCTTGTGAAGCTTGACAATATACCGAGAGAACGATGAAATAAACAGCAGTCAGATGGAGGCTTTCAAGTATGATAAAAAGAATAGTCTGTGTAATAGCTGCCTGTATAATTGTGTTTTGGAGTGGACGAATATATAGTGTAAATCTCATGCAGCGAAAGACTGACATTACATATAACTATGATGAGATAGAATTTCAAGGTTATAAATTGGTTTTGAAAGAGGCACATATTTATGGTAAGAAGGAATTTGAGCAAAGGTTTAATGCTGAGATTCCGTATATAGAAAGTGTCAGAGTGTTGTGTGCAGGTTTTACTGTTACGAATAACACAGGAGCTGATATTGGTTGGGATGAGGTTATGGAACTGTTCAATTGTGGATTTCAGACGGATACATGGGCAAGCTCAATAAGTCCATCAGTGGAAAGACAAATGAATATTTTTGATTCTGAATTGTTCAAGGCTGGGCAAAGACAGGAGATATGGTTTGGAACGGTGATGACTGAGGCGTCTTTTAAAGAAAAAACATGGAAAAATATATATGACATGGATTATTATTATGTCTTTTGTATAACTCCAGATAAAATAAAGGTGAAATTAGATTTGGTGGAGGATTGATGGACGTGAAAAGTATCCGATTCGAGATAGAAAGAGCAATGAGAAGCATATGGATTTATATTAGTATTTTAATAGGTGTGTTTATAGGAACCTTAGATCTTTGTTTATTTCACAGCATTTATAAAACGGATGGTACATCAAGTCTTATACAGGCCTGGATAGGGACGGATTATAAATTTGCTTATAATTCATTGTTTTATATATTGTTTCCGATTATTGCCTGTATGCCGTATGCAGGAACATATTATTCGGATATGAATAATGGTTATGACAAAAATATATGTATACGGTCAACCAGAATCCAATATATGTGTTCAAAAATGATAGCTGTATATCTTTCGTCATTTATAGCAGTTACAGTTCCACTCTTGTTTAATCTGTTTTTGGCGGCTGGTTTTTATCCTGATAACAGTCCCGAGAGACTGACTTTTATGGTTGCAGGGGTAATAGACTGTAATATGTTCCCATATTTATTCCAATGTCATCCTGTTATATATTGTCTGATTTACATATTGATAGATGGAATTATGGGTGGACTGTTGGGGATGGTGGCGGTATGTATATCAAGATGGGTGGACAGCAGATTTTCAGCAATTATGGTACCTTTCGTATTGTATGTGGTGGTTGGCGTCGTGCTTTCTGAGCAGGATTTAGGTGGTTGGTCTCTATATGGAATTGTCAATCCCATACAGAATGCTTTGGTGTTATGGTATCAGCCGATCCTGGTATTTATGGCAGTTATAATGGTGAGCGTAATAATAACCATAATTTACTCAAAAAAGAGAGATATATTGTAAGCTCGTAGTGGTGAAGACCGGAGGAGTTAATAGTGAAAATTGGTAGACTGTTGATAAGAGATATAAGATCAGGAGCATTGACAAAATGGTATTTAGTATTTTTACCAATTGCTTTTGGCGTGTGCCGTGGTATTCAGTGTGCTTCGATTATAGACAGCATGATAGATGATGGGCAAATGTACACATACGGAACTGTGATTGATTATATTATGTTTGCTATGCAGGGAATGAGCGTGTATAAATTTAATCCGACAGAGTATTTCTCTATTCCAATATATTGGTTTATATTTCAGATGGGTGCATTTTATATTGTTGCATATTATGCATTTGATGATTTTAAGAAAAATGGTAGGGCTGTATTTGTTGCGCTAGGAGAAAGAAAATCATGGTGGCTGGCCAAGTGTTTATGGTGTAACATCATGGTACTTTTTTATTTTGTGGTGGCTTATATAAGTGTGGTGGTGATGGCGTGGCTGAAAGGTGCAAGTATGATGTTTGCGGTTACTCAGGAATTCGTAACAGCACAGTTCAGTCCTAATGTTTTTAGTATGACACATGCGGATATTATATTGGTGTTATTTATACTGCCATTTATTGTGACATTAGCATCGGCAGCAATGCAGATGATGCTGAGTTTTTTGATCGATCCTGTGATAAGTTTCGCAGTTACGTGTTCGGTATATGTTATATCAGCTTATTATACAGTGTGGTATTTGTGTGGAAGCTATACGATGTGGATACGAAGCTCGTATGTAGACGAAAACGGGGTGTATCCTGTTGGAGGTATTATATTTTCTATTACTATAATTGCAATATCATATATAGTGGGCAGAATCTATTTTGATGGACGAGATATCATTTGAGAAAAAAGGAGAATACATATGAGCGAGATAAGGATAGAAAATCTGAATAAGAAGATAAAGGGTTCAGTTATACTTAATGATATCAGTCTGACCATGACTCCGGGCAGGATATATGGACTCCGTGGAAAGAATGGCTGTGGCAAGACAATGCTTATGAGAGCTATATGTGGTCTGCTCATACCTGATGGAGGACACATATATATAGATGATGAGGAGCTCCACAGGGACATAAAGTTTCCACGGAGTATAGGTGCTCTGATAGAGAATCCGTCATTTCTGCCTCAGTACACAGGCTTCAGGAACCTCAGGCTTCTGGCAAAGCTCATGGGAGGGATCAGTGATGACGATGTCAGATATGCCATAGAGAGGACAGGTCTTGATCCGGATGATAAGAGGGTATACAGAAAGTATTCCCTTGGAATGAAGCAGAAGCTTGGCATAGCAAATGCAATCATGGGAGAGCCGGATGTCATAGTGCTGGATGAACCTATCAACGCACTTGATGAAGAGTCTGTAGATAACATAAAGAAGGAGCTGCTGAAGCTGCGTGATGGAGGAAGTCTTATAATCACTGCCTGCCACGACAGGGAGGAGCTGGAATATCTGTGCGATGAGATATATGAGATGAAGGATGGAAGGATAGTACAATAAATGAACATAAAAAAACATCTGCTGCGAACTCCTGTATACCTGGGATCGCAGGGCAGATGTTTATTTTTTTGTAAGAAGAATTATAAGTGTTTTCAAAAACTGCTATATGGGTTATAATACTTTCGATTAAGCCTTTACAGGTTCAGGATAATCAACACCGAAGGTCTCGACTGTTACAGTCTTCATCTTCTGTTCCTGACGAGGCTTGTCATTGTAGTCAGTTGGCACATTTGCAATCTTGTCTACGATGTCAAGTCCCTCGATAACCTTACCGAAGGCAGCGTAAGCACCGTCCAGATGAGGAGATGTCTTATGCATGATAAAGAACTGTGAACCTGCTGAGTCAGGCATCATGGAACGGGCCATTGACAGCACTCCGGGAGTGTGGGCCAGATCGTTCTTGAATCCGTTCTGTGAGAATTCACCTTTGATTGAGTATCCAGGACCGCCGATGCCGATTCCCTGAGGGTCTCCACCCTGTATCATGAAGCCTTTTATTACACGATGGAAGATTATTCCGTCATAGAAGCCTTTCTTGATCAGTGAGATGAAGTTGTTTACAGTGTTTGGAGCAATGTCAGGATAGAGTTCTGCTTTCATGACATCGCCATTTTCCATAGTGATAGTAACTATTGGATTTGCCATGTATATCATTCCTTTCTTGGTATAAGATAGGGTAATGATAACATCAGTTAACAGAACAGGCAAATGAAATTTGCAGATACAGAAGGAGAAAGAGATGGATTGGAGAAACATAGCAAGACCCGTTATTATAATAGCGCTGGCGGTATGTCTGGTGCTGTTCGGGGTATACAAGGTTAAGGAGACGTATACCGGATTTATGCAGGAATATGAGGGCACCTACAGTGCCGGCGGCGGAGAGAAGATCGAGGTTACCATACCTGAGGATACATCTGTCAAGGAGGCAGCATCTATACTTAAAGATGCGGGGCTTATAAAGTATAAGCTTGCATTCCAGCTCAGAATGACCGGCTCGCAGTACAGCCACAGTCTTCAGCCGGGTACTTACACACTCACAACAGGTATGTCGACATTGGATATGATAAAGACTCTGTGTTACGTGGAGTCGACCAGAGAGGTAAAATATACACTGACAGTTCCTGAGGGATTTACGGTTGAACAGATCGCTGACAGATGCGAGGAGCTGGGCTTCTGCTCTGCAAAGGAGTTTCTTGAGGCGTGCAAGTCGGGAGAGTTTGAGTATCCGTTTGAGATACCTTCATCGGAAGTCAAGTACGCATTACAGGGCTTCCTGTTCCCTGCTACTTACGACATATATGCAGATATGACTCCAAAGGAGCTCATACAGGACATGATAGACAAGTTTAACAGCATTTACACAGATGACTTCAGGAAGAAGGCAGAGGAGCTTGGATATACAGATTTTGAGGTTCTCACCATGGCTTCCATAGTTGAGAAGGAGTGTAAGCTGGATTCAGACAGAGCGATGGTTGCGGGAGTATTTATCAACAGATTGAATGATGACATGCCTCTTCAGGTAGATCCATCTGTTCTCTATGTTGTGACTGACGGTCAGTACAATCAGGCAGAACTGTCATATGATGATCTGGAGGTTGATTCACCGTACAATACCTACAAGTACACAGGACTTCCTGTCGGCCCTATATGTAATCCGGGCGAGGCATCCATAGAGGGTGTCCTGAATGCGGTTAAGCATGATTATTACTACTACCTGACATCAGATGAGAGCCAGGGAGCATGTATCTTTAATAAGACATACGAGGGACATCTTGCTGACATAGAAAAGGCTGATGCAGCCAAGGCGGAAAAGGAAGCTGCAGAGGGTGATGGATCAGAAGATGGCTCCGATGAAAGCACTGATTCAGAGTAAAAAAATATAGACAAAATTATATAGCGAAAATTATCTAAAAGGGTATAAACTGCTTGCGATATATAGACTTTTTATATATAATAAAGGAGTATGTACCCTTTTGGGTTTTTATGCATCTAGTTATGCGCTTATGGAGGTGCGATAGGAGGAATATTTGATGAGGAAAATAAGTTTCAAGGTAAGAAATATCGGCTCTGAGAAATATTTGTCATATATTCTGAATGATGATTGTGAGTTTGACGAGGAGTTATTGGATTATCTGGAGGAGAACCGGATTCCTGAGCTCATTGATATCATTTATGAAGAGGATGATGAGAACGATTATCTTACATATAACGTTACAGGCAGGACAACGGTTGACGCACTCCTTTCGAATACGGTAAATGCTGAGAAGATATTGGGGATAATCAGAGGGGTAGCTTCTGGTATAGTTAATTTACGTGATCTTGGAATACCGGCATCATATGTGGTTCTTCACAAGGAGTTTACATATGTTAATCCGGTTACATACGATGTTGGAATGTTATGTGTTCCAGTTGAGTCAGAAGCCAATATCAATGCCGAATTCAGGATGTTCGCAAAGGACTTGCTGACGAGCGTTATTTATGATGACAGTGAGGATTGCAACTATGTGGCAAAGCTTCTCAATCTGTTGAATGCGGATAAGTTCACAGTGAGAAACTTCTATGCACAGCTCACAGAGCTTATGGAGTCTGCAGGAATGCAGGTGGAGGAGAACTTCGTTGATATAGGCTCAGATATGTCGGTTTCACAGTCTTCAGTTGACACGGCGGCATCTGATACAAGTATGGATGATCTGCCTGAGTTTGAGGACGTGTCATTTGGCGATGATGAGGAAGACGAGCTTGATGAGGTAGAGGAGATCAGTGACGAGGCGGCCGCAGCGAATGCGATATTCAAGGATCTTGATCTTGATTCGGATGAGACGAAGAAAGAGAATGTATCAAGCGAGATAGATATGTCGGTATTTGATGACAGCGTTCTTGAGGAGCTCGAGTTAGATGAGAGCCTTGATGAGGAAGAAGAGGATGACGAGGAGGGCATGACAGAGGCTCTCACATCAGATATGGCAGTACATGAGCCATCAGGACTTACAGAGGTTGCAAAGGCTGCCGATGGAGTTACGGAGGTTGAGCTTGACAAGAAGGATGAGCAGAAGCCGGTTCTGATATCTACGGACGAGCTTATGGATAATCCACCTGTTGTTAAGAATATCAAGATCAACCGTGCGAAGATCATACAGAAGGCGGTTGCTGAGACAGAGGAAGCTCAGATAGATAACCCTACAGAACAGATAGTTGCACCACAGTTCATGGACGGTGACCAGCCGGAGCCTGAGACGAATATGGATCCGGTGAAGGAGAAGGCAGAGGAGCCTGAGCAGAAGGGCACAGGAAGCACTGTTGAGCTGACCGGAGGAATGAACGTAGTTAAGGATACCGAACCTGAGAAGGCAGCGGTTAACAGGAACGCTCCAAAGGCTATGCCATATATAGTCCGTGTCAACACAGGCGAGCGAGTTATGGTCAACAAGGCTGTGTTCAAGATAGGAAAGGCGGCAAGAGGTGTTGATTACCATGTCGGTGGTAATGGGGCCATCAGCAAGGTACATGTCATCATCTACCAGAGAGAGGATGGATGTTATCTGAAGGATAACAAGGCGACAAATGGCACATATCTCAACGGAGCGCGCCTGGATGAGAATGCAGAGCAGAAGCTTTCAAACGATGCCATGATAAGCATCGGTGGAGAGGACTTTATCTTCAAATTAAGTTAATATACACCACCCACGATGTGGGACAAGAGCAGGTAGCAATACCTGCTTTTGGTGTTTGAATGAAGAAATAATTTTTGACGGAAAATATGCGGATTTAGACGAAAGGGATTGAAAAAATGAACAGAGAAAAGGTTGTTGTAGTTCCGGCGGGGGAAACTTACAGAGTGAGTTACAGTCTGGATATCAGTGATGTGATAGATGCTAAAGTGTATGATATGAGCAGAAGCGGATCTATGCCTGAGATGGCACCGTGTGACATGCAGGAGAATGCCGGAGTCAGGGTGTTCAATTATCAGATCGATGACAAGAAGCCTCTTGCGGAGATACTGAGACAGGAGATGAACAAGAAGGAGATACTCACACTTCTGTACAACATTCTGCATGCACTGGAGATGTTTGGTAAGAATATGGTTTCGCTCAGCTATGTTGCAAGGGACGAGCAGTGTGTGTTTGTATCGCCTGAGACATACGATGTCTGCTTTATTGTCGCTCCGGTACAGAAGGAAGTGACAGATCTCAACGATGTCAGAGCATTTGTGAAGTCGGTGATAGTTGATGCGAGATACTCAGAGAATGACAATGACAATTACGTAGCACGCCTTATAAACTGTGCGAATATGAGAGGTACATTTTCAAACTCGGACATGAAGAACGAGGTTAAGGCGATGCTTGCAGAAGCAGGCATAGACGCTGCTGAGATAGACAGGATGAAGGAGCTTTCCACAAATGCTCCAAAGGGTGGCAACAGCCACATACTTCGAGGTGAGTCACCTAAGGTGAGCAGACTCGAGGTTATGAGAAATAATGCGAGAATGAATGGATATGCACAGCCGATGGGACCAAACGGCCAGATGCCAAACGGAATGCCACCGATGGGCATGCCACCGATGGGACCGAACGGCCCGATGGGATCAAATGGTCAGATGCCGAATGGCAAGGTTCCGAACGGAATGCCGCCAATGGGCATGATGCCGATGGAACCAAACGGTCCGATGCCAAACGGCTCAATGGGACCAAATGGCCAGGTGCCAAACGGAATGCCACCGATGGGCATGCCGCCAATGGGGCCGAGTGGACAGGTGCCAAACGGCCCAATGGGACCGAATGGACAGGTGCCAAACGGAATGCCACCGATGGGCATGCCGCCAATGGGACCGAATGGCCCAATACCAAACGGCCCAATGGGACCAAATGGAATGCCACCGGTAGGCGTGCCACCGATGGAGGAGCCAATTAAGCCTGAGGTGGCTGGAGCACAGCCGCAGGGTGATAAAACGGAGAATGATGAGGCGGTTGAAGCAGAAGCACAGGATGCCAAGCCGGAGGTTGTAGAGGAGTCGCAGGATGTCAAGCCTGAGCCAGCAGAGCCGGTTGAAACACAGCCACAGGAGATAAAGCCAATACCTCTAATGCAGGGCAACCCATTTGGAGGAAGACCGATTCCGCCAATGCCACCAATGCCACAGGCACACCAGATGCCAGAGATGCCGCAGAACCCACAGGGACAGCCGGTACCGCCAATGCCACAGATGCAGCCGGTGCCACCAATGCCACAGATGCAGCCGGTGCCACAGGCACAGCCAGTGCAGGGCAATCCATTTGATGGAGCACCGGCACCATATTTCCTTAGGGTGAAGACGGGCGAGAGAATAAGCTTGGACAAGGCAGAGTTCAAGATCGGACATAAGGCAAGACTTGTGGACTATGCGATTACTGACAATTCAGCTATAAGCAGAGTTCATTGTGTCATCACCAAGAGAAATGGCGTGTGCTTCATCAGCGATAACAAGTCTACAAATGGTACATTTGTGAACGGAGAGGAATTGAAGGCGGGCGAAGAAAAGTTCCTGACGAACAATGCGATCGTTATACTCGGGGACGAGGAGCTTGTCTATCACATTAGATAGAATATCCGCAACGAGAGTTGAGACATAAATATTGGGAGGAATGTATATGGGGTTTAGCGCAGTATACAATACAGACGTAGGAATAAAGAAAAAGACAAATCAGGATTCGCTGGCGATCAAGATAGCGGATACTCCAAATGGACAGGTCGTGTTCTCCCTCGTATGTGATGGCATGGGAGGTCTGGCAAAGGGAGAGGTTGCCAGCAAGGAAGTCATAACAGCTTTCTGCAACTGGTTTGACACACAGTTTGTTGAGATGGTTGACAACAACAGCTTTAGTGAAGAGCTGCTGAGATACCAGTGGATAAGACTTGCCGTGGAGCAGAATGAGAAGATCAAGGCGTATGGCGAGCAGAATGGATTTATGCTTGGTACGACCATTTCTGCGATCCTCATATACAGAGAAATGTACTACATTCTCCATGTTGGAGACAGCCGAGTGTATGAGATCACTTCAGGGATAAGGCAGCTCACCGCAGATCAGACGCTTGTTGCAAGGGAGATCGCAGCGGGAAGACTTACACCGGAGCAGGCGGAGACGGACAGCAGACGAAGCGTGCTTCTCCAGTGTATCGGAGCTTCACCTGTGGTGGAACCGGATTTCGTAGTTGGGCAGGTAGCTCCCGGAGCGCATTACATGCTGTGTTCTGATGGATTCAGACATAAGATAACGCCTCAGGAGATGATAGAGAGACTTGGCCCGGGAACATGCGTCGACGAGGCGAAGATGAAGGAGGGCTGTGAGTTCCTCACAGAGCTTGTGAAGTACAGAAAAGAAACGGATAATGTAACAGTAGTGCTTATTAAATCGGAGTAATGGGGATCGATATATGACAGAGTTAGGAACGGTATTAGACGGAAAATACGAAATACTTAAAAAAGTCGGTCAGGGTGGTATGTCAATAGTTTATCTTGCCATGGATAACCGACTTAATAAACAGTGGGCTGTAAAGGAGATCAAGAATGATGGCTCCAAGAGTACAGCCACACTCTTAAAGGGATTGGAGCGAGAAGCAAATATCCTCAAGGATGTGGATCATCCGGTACTGCCACGAATCGTTGATATCATCAATGAGAATGGCACGATCTACGTTGTCATGGACTTCGTAGAAGGACGTCCACTCAGCGATGTGCTCAAGGCGGAGGGAGCACAGCCACAGGAAAAGGTAATCGAATGGGGCAGGGCGCTTGCCAGTGCACTTGACTACCTGCATTCCATGAATCCGCCGATCATATACAGAGATATGAAGCCTTCAAATGTCATGCTGAAGCCGGATGGCTCGGTAAAGCTTATCGACTTTGGAACGGCTAAGGAATACATAGTGGAGAACAATGCGGATACCACGGCTCTTGGAACAAGAGGCTATGCGGCACCGGAGCAGTTCGGTGATGCGCAGGGACATGGAATCTACAACACGGATGCAAGAACAGATATTTACAATCTGGGAGCAACGCTCTATCACCTTGTTACCGGCAAGAATCCATGTGAGCCTCCTTACGAGATAAAGCCTATCAGACAGTGGAATCCGATGCTCTCATCAGGATTTGAGAGAATTATACAGACGTGCTGTCAGCCGAGTCCTGAGGACAGATATCAGTCTTGTTCAGAACTGCTGTATGCGCTGGATCACTACAACGAGCTCGACGATGCATACAAGGCAAAGGCAAAGCATAGGATAGCAGCGTTCTCAGTGGTTGCGGGATTATCGATACTCTCAGCGTGTTGTGCTGTGATAGGCGGAGTAAAGAAAGGCCAGCTCAAGGATCTTGATTACAACAACAAGGTCAACGAGGCGAGGGATGCAGTCGACGAGGGCGATTACAACAAGGCATTTGAGTGCTATAAGGCGGCTGTCGACATAGACCCAACCGCATCGGATGCCTATATAGGCTATATGGAGACATATGCTTACTATTATACAGAGGACGATGGAAACACTTCGGCCAACACCGAGACGGCGGCAGAAAAGGGAATAAGACTTGCACTTAAGAACAAGGACGAGATAAAGGACGACGTAAAGTTCAAGATAGCCATGTTGTATTACGACGAGGTCAAGGACTACAGTGCGGCCAAGAAATATTTCAATATGGTCGATGAGAGCAAGGATTTCCCGGATCAGGCAAAGCAGGCAAAGTATTACGCTGCGATATGTGACAGCAAGATAAACAAGTCTGCAAGCTTTGATACGAACAAGGAAAATATATTTGCATTCCAGGATTACAACAGTGACAACATAGATGACACCAATCCTGACAAATACACCAATTACCTCAACATAGCTTACATATATCTTGGCGAGATATCCAATGATCCGGAGCTTGCGAACAGAATAGAGGTGCTGATGGATGAGGCGATGAAGAACCTGGACGACAACGCAGAGGTGCTGAACAGCCAGTTCCCGGCGGACAGAGGCGTAAAATACTACAATGGCCAGTATTCAGGAGTTATGTACTCGGTATATACAGAACTTGCCGAGAATGCGGATGATGCGGGCCAGCAGTTACATTATTACAACTCTGCGGCGAATAGTGCAGCGCTTTATCTGAACAGTCTGGATATAGAGGGCGAGAATGCGACAGAGACATCCAAGAAAGCATATTCAGAATACTCGGTGAACGAGGCTGAGACTTATATCAAGATGGCAGAGAACAGCGGCGATGATAGCTACTATGATGAGGCAGAGAGAATATATGGCAACGCTGAGACTACACTTGGAACCGATGACAACGCAGCGGTCGTGTACGTAAGCCATCTGAGTTATCTGGTCGATAGATATTCGAATAAATTTGGAAACGATTCGGCAGCATGGAATGCCAGTGCCACAAGGGCTGTGAGGAAAGTGTACGAGAACGGTAACAAAGTTCCGGCACTTGCAAATGGTCTTAAGCAGGGATGGCAGTCGTTATCCAATGATCTGACAGTTAAGAGCATAGTAAATGGCAGTTCAAGGTCAACGAGCGAGTAAGGGAGGAGTGAAAGGTTATGGCAACAGTTTATAATGTAATGTTATATGGCGGCCTGGCACTTGCGATCGTATTCGCTATTGTGGCGGTGGTACTGTTCTTTGTGTTAAAGATACCGAAGGCGGTGGGAATTGCCACAGGCTCAACAGCCCGTAAGAAGATCGATGAGATCAAGGAGAAGGGCTATGAGAGTGTACAGGGAGGCGGTGCCTCCAAACAGGAGGCGATCAAGAACCATACATCCAGAATTTCGGTAAGGGATGTAAAGTCAACTGCAGCCGAAAAACATTCTGAGAAGGGAATGGCAAATTACGAGAAAGCGATAGCTGATCTCGGGAAAAAGAGACTGGAGGATGAAGGCGAGACTGCAACTGATATTCTCCGCGATGATGCCGAGGAGGCAACAGATATTCTGAGGGAAGACGAAGAGAATCTTGACATCAATGGCAGCAGCTTTGAGGAGGCGACAGACATCCTCAGAGAAGATGCGGATGAGGAAGCAACGGATGTACTCAGAAATGACGAGGCAGACGAGGAAGCAACGGACATACTCAGAAGTGATGAGGCGGACGAGGAAGCAACGGACATACTCAGAAGTGATGAGGCGGACGAGGAAGCAACGGACATACTCAGAAGCGATGACGCAGACGAGGAAGCAACGGACGTACTTAGAAGCGATGACGCAGATGATTCCACAGCCGTTCTTCAGGGAGGACGCGCAGCGAGCTCGGTAAGAATGATAAAGAATGTAATTATAGTACATTCCGATGAAGAGATATAGGAGGAGAGGGACATGAAAAAGGTTATGCAGAATAAATCACTTTTGCATCGACTGATCGCGCTTACGATGGCGGTAGTTATGACACTCACTCTTGTGGCGATCGATTCACATTTTCATTTGTTTGCGGAGGAGGAAGATACACAGACCATAGATGTAACGGCCATTGTAAAGGGCGATAAGGCGGATATGGTGTATGGCTTCAAGGATTTTGACAAGGCAATAAAGTTCAAGATCAAGTCCGACAAAGTTGACGGAATCGACAGCAGCAAGTTGGGAGTGGCTGTTTACAAAGGAGCTACAGCGGACGATAAGATCGCTACAGCCACAGATGCAGCAGGAAAGCTTGTCACATTTGATAATGTGTATGAGCTGAAGAATGACACAGCAGTACAGAAGATAGCTATTTACTATTATACAGGTACTGATGAGAGCGGTGATTTCGAGCTGCTTGGAACCATAAAGGTTGCCGTGGATAAGCAGGCACCTACAATATCGGTTGAGGCTGATGATAGCTACAATCTTCACAACAAGGTGAGCGATGGCTATTATCTCCTGAACCTCACAAGCAGTGATGCCGACAGAACATTTGTGATAGACGCCAAGGATACCACAGATGCAGCAGAGGAAAATGCCACAGGAATAGACTATGTGGAGTATTCATCAGACAATGGAAAGACCTGGAGCAAGACTGAGAGCACATCCCAGTTTGTTGCACCTGATAAGAGTGGAGCATACAAGTTCAGAGCGGTCGATGTTGCAGGAAACAAGTCAGAGGAGACCAGTGTTATCGTCAAGAAGCTCAACGAAGCTCCTGTCATAACAAGTGTTACCCCTGAGATCATACAGAAGAACGGAGTGGATTACAGATTCCCTCAGCTCAAGGTAGATGATGCTTATAAGTTCACTGTACAGGTGAAGAAGGTTACAGCCGGCAGTGATAACACTGAGATAGATGACGTGAGCCTGTACTACAAGCTTACGGGTGCAGCTTCAGCAGTGGAGTGCACAGGCAAAAAGGCTGTGTCCGGCGGATATGAATATGAATTCGAGATAAGTGCACAGTGGTTCAAGAAGGACAATGCAGACAATGCAAAGAAGCTTGTCATTTACGCCAAGGAGAACGAGTTTGGCAATAACTCAGTCGGCGCAGATGAGGATGGCGACATTGTATTTGTAAAGGAAGGAAAGCCTGAACTCACAGTTACAGGCGGTTCCACAAGCTATGTGAAATCCACAAAGCTGACAGTGAAGGCAACTGGAGAGTATTCTTACATAGACACCGTGTCATACAGCGTGGATGGCAAGAAGGAAACGATCCTTGAAAAAGGAAACAAGTTCACATACAGCAGCGATGTCCGTGTGAGCGGTGGAGATGTACAGGATTCAACAAAGTCAGACATATATCTGGCTGATGGAGAGCATACCATCACATTTGCGGCAAAGGACTTCGCCGGAATAGATGGCAGGATAGAGACTGTAGTCAAGGTGGATAATACAGCACCTGTTGTAAAGGTTACGGACAACGCCGGAACAGACAGGACAAACAATGATCAGCAGTACACGGTCACAGACGCAAAGGAAGCTGTTCTTAATATAAAGTACAGCGATGCCACATCAGGTGTTGCATCGGCGGTCGCTTCACTCAAGAAGGCAGATGCAAATGGATCATATACATCAGTCAAGAACTGGTATTCAACATCTACAGGTGACAATGGCCTGCAGAGCGGAAAAGAGATAAGCATAGATGGTTCAGGAAGCTATGTCCTGACAGTTGTGGTAACTGACGAGGCTGGAAATAAGACAGAGACGAACACATATGTGTATGTCAATGTGGATGGCCTTTCAGGAGAGAAGTTATCTGCGAACGGTACAGATGCTGACAACGGCGCTATATTCTGGAGAAATGATGATACTCTGACTGTAGAGGGTGCAGTATCAGGCTTCCAGCTTGCAGCAGATGACGCAAAGCTGGTGATCACCAGAACATCATTTGCAGGAAAGAAGGATAAGGCAGTTGAGGTAAAGGGTACAGTTGCCGCTGCATATGACAAGAATACGGTCAACATATCCTACGAGCTTCCAGATGAGGGTGTGTACGAGATCTCACTCATGGCGAGAATACACGATCCGAACAATGCTGACACGAAGTTCAAAGAAGTACAGAGCATAAAGGTTTACTATGATAAGACTGCACCGGCAAATGTGAAGCTGGAGTGTGCAAACCAGAAATACAAATCAGGATCGACATTCTATTACAGATCAAAGAGTGACGTGAAGATCAAGGTCTCTGGTTCCGATAACGATGACAGCAATGGCAAGGTTACATATACAGTAGGCAGAAGCAGCACAGCCGGATCACAGGACATTACAGGAAGCATTAATGTATCAGGAAATGATATAGAAAAGACACTGGATGCAAAGGCCCTTGGCATAACAGATGAAAATACAGAGTACACGATGACTGTTAAGCTGAAGGACAGAGCAGGAAACGAGAGCAAGGCCAGTCAGGAGATACACCTGATAGTTGATACCGTCAAGCCATCAGTGTCAATAGATGGAACTGCCGGCGGAAAGCTGATAAATTACTGGAATAACAGCAATGTGACCATAACAGCAAGGGGAACTGACAATTACTTCGTGGAGAAGTTCGTTGTGACAGGAACACGCGATGGCAAGAGCATAAGCAAGTATGAGCTGGATGCGGATTACACTGCAAATGCAGCAAAGTCCACAACATTCAGAGAGCCTGGACTTTATAATATCACGATAGTTGCTGTCGATGAGGTTGGCAATGAGTCGGGTAAGGCAACAACTTCATTTGTAATAGATAAGAAGAGCCCTGAGATATCAGTTGTGTCCGGTGGAAGCAGCAGATTCCTTAACAGGAGCAGAACTATTACATTTGGCATAGAAGACGATTATGGAATGGATGCACAGAATGCGACGCTTAAGGTGTACTACAAGACCTACAGTGATTCAAACTGGTCAGAGACCACAGTTCCGTTCCAGACAGCAGATGGCAAGACCACTGCAGCATATAAGATGACAGCCAAGGGCGGCAAGGCAACTGTATATTATTTCACAGTTGAGGGAGCCGATAATTCCGGCAATGCACTGAAGCCGGCAGCAGACGAGGCGTTCGGTGTTCAGGAGGGCACAAGTGCTCTCAAGACAAAGAATTATTACGTCGACACCACAGAGCCACTTGTGTATGTGGACGATGATCCTGAGTACAGACTGGATAATAACAATTACTTCAAGACTTCAATATCATTCAGAGTTGGTGTGGAGGAACAGTTCAAGTCGCTTCAGAACACTATTATCACAGAGAATGATGGAAATGTAGCAGTGGATGAGAATCCGCAATACTTCTATATAAAGAGTAACGGCGGAACATGGGGCAAGAAGTACACATATGATAAGGAAGGTGAGTATGATCTCACCATGACCGTTACCGACAAGTGTGGAAATGAAGGAACAACAGGAACCCATTTCTACATAGACAAGCACAAGCCTGAGATACAGCTTGGAAATGTCAACACTATAAACAACAGAGATGTGACAGTCCCTGTAACACTTACAGATAACATGAGAGGTGGAAAGTACACCATTCATGTAGTCAGAACAAATGAGGGTGGATCTGTTGTAGAGAACAGAGATATCAGAAAGAATGTTACCTGGGGAACAAAGGGTGATGGAGTCAGCACAGTCAGAGAGGTACTCAGCGGTGTGACATTTGACGCCCAGGGCGATTACACAGTCACCGTGTCCGCAGAGGATAAGGCGGGCAACAAGGCTGTGACCAGAACAGTGAAGTTCAGAATCGATAAGACTGCACCGGTTATATCGATTTCAGGAATGAGCGACAGACAGACAACGGCGGTAAATGCAACCATCAGCATAGATGAGGCATTCTCATTTGCATATGAGAACAACAATCTTGCCGCAGATGCATTTAACGTGACAATAACCAGAAAGACGGACGGAACAGCGGCATCGAATATCGCTACGCTGGGAACAAGCAGCTTCTCAGGAAGCAATCCACATACCGCAACTTACAACTTTACAGAGGATGGCGAGTACACGATCACAGCAAATGCAAGAGATCTTGCAGGAAATGTGGCAGCCAGCCAGACCAAGACCTTCAAGGTTGACTCAAAGGCACCTGTTGTAAAGGTGAGCGCAGTGGATAAGAACAACAAGGAAGTAAAGAATTACGACCCAATAGGAAGTATGGATTCTTCCGCACCGAACTATGTTGATATGTCACTGAGCGTTCAGGAGTCATTCTTCTCGACAGATGATGTGAAGATAACCGTGAAGAAGGACAGCAAGGATGTGTCATCATCATACTTTACAAATTACAGCAATTCTTCAGAGCTCAGCACAGGAAGCCAGAGATTCTCTGAGGATGGTGTATACGAGGTGTCAATAACAGCGCAGGATGAACTGGGAAATAAGGCTGATGATTACAGCCTGGTATTCACAGTCGATAACACACCACCTGAGCTCAAGGCTACATCGACACTTGCCGGATTCATGAGCAAGAGCATTGCAAGCGATGACGGAACACTGCTTCTCAATGCATCAGATTTTGCTGATATACGAGACAAGGGCTACGAAGCACTGTGGGATGTAAGTGATACTTCAGACTTCTCGGTTGACGCCAAGATAGACGGAGTAAATCTTATCGATTTCTCAGATATGACAGACGGATATCACAAGATAACACTTACAGTAACTGACAAGGTTGGACACACGGCAACACAGGAATTTGATTATACTTATGATGGTACTGCACCACGAATCATCATAACAGGTGTTGAGGATGGAGAGACTCTCAGAGAGCCATTCAACATGACGATAGGTCTTGAGAATGAGGAAGACGAGATCACATCCATCGTTATAAATGGCAATACCATAGATCCTGCAAGCTATCAGGCAGATAACAAGTATGAGATGCAGGTAGATCAGTATGATACATACACGGTTGAGGTAACAGCCCAGGATAAGGCCGGTAATATAGCGACAACATATGACAGAGAGACCGGAGAGGTATTCACCTTCAAGCTCAGCGAAAAGATGTCACCGGTTGTGCTGATCATAATAATAATCGCAGCGATCCTGCTTCTTGCATTGCTTGCATTCATCATCATAGCTGGCAGAAGAAGAAAGAAAAACGCCGCTGCTTAATGTAGGAGAAAGTGCTATGTACAGGGCAGTTGTATTTGATATGGACGGCGTGTTGGTAGACACGGAGAAGATATACAGGAAGTGCTGGAAGGAAAACGGCATGAGCATAGGGATTCCTGAGGCACAGATGGAAAATGTATGTGACCGGGTGGCTGGAGGCAACAAGACCTCCAACGCCCGGGTATTTAAGGAAATAATGGGCGAAGATTTTGATTATCTTGCGTTCAGACAGAGAACAATGGATCTGTTCGATGAACATGTGGAAAAGTATGGAATAGACATAAAGCCACATGTCGAGGACACGCTGAGATTCTTAAAAGAACACGGCGTGAAGATAGCACTTGCAACCTCCACTGCGAGGACGAGGGCGCAGCAGAGACTTGATAGCGTTGGAATAGCCGGATACTTCGATGAAAAGGTATGCGGAGACGAGATCACCCACGGAAAGCCGGAGCCTGATATATATCTGAAGGCCTGCGGGAAGCTGGGCGTAAACCCAGACGAAGCGGTGGCCGTTGAGGACTCTGTGAATGGTATCATATCTGCCAGCCGGGCAGGGCTATGTACGGTCATGGTGGTGGATCTGATAAAACCAAATGATATCACGCGCGAGCGTGCATACAAAACCTTTTGTGATATAGAAGATATATGCAGCCTGTTTGAGTAAACAGGCTGTATTTTTATTAATAAAATGAGGAGGAACATCATAATAATGTAAAGAGTAAAGAATATGGTGGTAGTATGTCTGCAAGTCAGAAATTTATGGGAGTTGTAAAGGGACTGATCCTGTCCTATCTGCTCACGATAATCATGCTGTTTATAACGGCGGTGGTCGTATACAAAGTGGGGATAAGCGATAAGGTGCTTGGTATACTGGTTGTTGTGATATACATAGTGGCCACATTTGCCGGGGGCTTTGTTACGGGTAGAAAAGTCAGGGAGAAGCGTTTCCTGTGGGGGATGGTGTATGGCCTGACTTACATATCGGTCGCATTGACCGTGTCGGTGCTGTTTACAGGTTCAGGCGACAGAGAGGGAATAGCAGTTATAACCAAGTGTATTATGTGCGTTGCAGGCGGGATGCTGGGGGCTATGCTCAGTTAAAAAAAACTTTTACTTTATATATCTTTGTGTTATAATCCCGATATATGACATAAAAAGAGAGGTGTATCCAGAATGAAGAGAATTAAAACACTCACAAACAGGACTATGAAGAATACAATGGTCAAGGGTGGATGTGGCGAGTGCCAGACATCATGCCAGTCAGCTTGTAAGACATCATGCACAGTTGGTAATCAGAGCTGTGAGAATGTTAACAACAAGTAATTTGTAACAGGTTTGTATTTGATCAGCTAAAGGGGACCGTCGTTTATGATGACAGTCCTCTTTAGTGCGTGTATAAGGGTGCCGTGTGTGGCGCCTTGAATTAGAATTTCACGGATAGATCCGATGGAATATATTGAAGGAGAATTATGGTTCATCAGTACAAGAACAATGGTTATAATATAGTGCTTGATGTCTGTAGTGGTTCTGTACATGTCGTAGACGATCTTGTCTATGATATTATTTCTTTATATGAGGAGAATGATAAAGAGCAGATTATAAAGGCACTGTCACAGTATGACAGCGCAGATGTTTCCGAGGCTTATGACGAGGTAGCCCAACTGGTAGAGGACGGAACATTATTTACAGATGACGTATACAAAGATTATATTATAGATTTCAAGAAGAGAAAGACAGTTGTCAAGGCGTTGTGTCTGCATATCGCCCATGACTGTAACCTTGCCTGCAGATACTGCTTTGCCGGTGAGGGAGAATATAAGGGAGACAGGGCGCTTATGTCACTTGAGGTGGCAAAGAAATCCCTGGATTTTCTGGTTGCGAATTCCGGTTTAAGAAGAAATCTCGAGGTGGATTTCTTCGGCGGTGAGCCGCTTATGAACTGGGATGTAGTCAAGAAGACCGTGGAATACGGAAGAAGCCTTGAGGAGAAGTATGACAAGAAGTTCAGATTCACACTTACTACCAACGGAGTGCTTCTGAATGACGAGATCATGGAATTTGCCAACAGAGAGATGGCGAACGTGGTGCTCAGCATAGATGGAAGGAAGGAAGTCCACGACTACATGAGACCTACCAGGAATGGCAAGGGAAGTTATGATGTGATACTATCCAAGTTCCAGGAATTTGCCAAGAAGAGAGCAGGCAAGAGCTACTACGTAAGAGGAACTTACACTCATAACAATCTTGATTTCTCACAGGACGTGCTTCATATGGCGGATCTGGGATTTGACCAGATATCCGTTGAGCCTGTTGTATCACTTCCGGACGAGCCATATGCTATAAAGGAAGAGGATATACCGGTACTGCTTGAGCAGTACGATATCCTGGCTAAGGAGATGATCAAGAGACATAAGGAGGGAAGAGGCTTCAATTTCTTCCACTTCATGATAGATCTTGAGGGTGGACCTTGCGTAGCCAAGAGACTTTCCGGTTGTGGTTCAGGTACAGAGTACATGGCGGTCACTCCTTGGGGAGACCTTTATCCTTGCCATCAGTTTGTTGGTGAGGATGATTTCTGTATAGGAAATGTATTCGATGGAATCAAGAATCAGGATATAGTCAATGAATTCAAGCTGTGCAATGTATATGCCAAGGATAAGTGTAAGGACTGCTTTGCAAGATTCTATTGCAGCGGTGGCTGTGCGGCCAACTCATACAAGTTCCACGGCAATATACTTGATGCATATGACATAGGTTGTGAGCTTCAGAAGAAGCGTATAGAATGTGCAATCATGCTGAAGGCGGCTATGGCCGATGAGGCAGAAGAGGAATAAAAAGGGTAAAAGGAGAAGACGATGAAGAAGACAAAGAGAAACGCTGTGCTCGTCATCATTGCCTTTCTGCTTATACTGGGTGTTGCTATATATACAGCAATATTCGGTGTTGCAGACAGAGGTAAAGTCGAGTACATCAAGCTTGGACTTGACCTTAAGGGTGGTCTGAGTGTAACTTACGAGATTCAGGAGGATGATTACAGCGACAAGGATCTCGAGGATACCAAGTATAAGATTGAGCAGCGTGTAGAGGCCTACACCAATGAGTACTCAGTCTATGAAGATGGAGACAAGAAGATCACAGCAGAGATCCCGGGTGTAACAAATGCAGATGAGATACTTAATGCTCTGAATATTGAGGGAAAGCTTGAGTTCCTTGATCCTGACAACTACACAAAGTGGTCACAGGGACAGGAGTATGAGGCTGCTCTTACAGGAGATGACATCAAGAATGCCACAGCCGGAATTGACTCAGATAACGGCAATGACAATGTGGTACAGCTTGCATTCACCGATGAGGGAGCTCAGAAGTTCGCTGATGTTACCGCGGCAAATGTTGGGAAAATAGTATACATTATATATGACAACAAGGTCGTAAGTGCACCAACAGTACAGTCAGCCATAACAGGCGGAAGCGCAGAAATCAACAAGATCGGAAGCTACGAGGAGGCCGAGCAGCTTGCTACTACTATCCGTATCGGTGCACTTCCTCTTACACTTAAGCAGGTTCGTTCCAATATAGTAGGTGCTACACTTGGATCAGATGCCATCAGCACAAGCCTTAAGGCAGGTGCGATCGGTATTGCACTTGTATTTCTTATCATGATCATAGTATTCAGGATCCCAGGTCTTGTGGCATCATTTGCCCTGGCATTCTATACAATACTTGATCTGCTGGTTATCAACCTGTTCAACGTAACATTGACACTTCCTGGTATAGCCGGTGTTATCCTGTCAGTAGGTATGGCGGTTGATGCCAATGTAATCATATTCACACGTATCAAAGAGGAGCTGGCGGATGGCAAGTCCGTAAAACAGGCGGTAAAGGGTGGTTTCCACAATGCCCTGTCAGCAATCATAGATGGTAACGTTACAACGCTTATCGCAGCTCTTGTACTTGGAATATTTGGAACAGGTACTATCAAGGGATTTGCGATCACACTGGCTATCGGTGTTGTTCTCTCAGTATTTACAGCTCTGGCAGTCAGCCAGTCACTGCTCACAGCGCTTGTAAATCTCGGCGTTACAGATGCCAAGTATTTCGGCGTTGCAAGAGAGCCAAAGAAGACAAACTTCGTGAAGGCAGGTAAGTTCTGTATGCTCGGATCACTCATTGTGATCATCGCATGCTTCTGTATGATGCCTGTTAATAATAAGTCAAAGGGTTCACCACTTAACTTCAGTGTTGAGTTTGCAGGCGGTACAAGCCTTACAGTAGGTTTTGACAAAGAGTACTCACTTAGCGAGGCTGAGAAAGATATAGTTCCTGTCATTGCAGAGGCAGCCGGTATCGGTGAGGCGGGAATATCAGTACAGACAGTATCAGGTACAAATGAGATCGTGTTCAAGATGCCTGAGCTTTCAGATGACGGAACAGATGACTCACAGATGTCCAAGGTGCGCAGCGCACTCACAGACAAGCTTGGCGCAGATGTCAAGGAGGCAAACGTAATAAGTGGATCAGTCAGCAGCGAGATGTCCAAGAACGCTATATTCTCAGTCATCCTTGCAGCTATCCTGATGCTTATATACATTGCTATCAGATTCCATGATGTGAAGTTTGGTGCAAGTGCAGTTATCGCACTTCTCCACGATGTTGCGATGGTATTCTGTCTGTATATTATACTGAGACTTACAGTTGGTAACACATGTATCGCATGTCTGCTTACCATAGTGGGTTACTCGATCAATGCGACTATCATCATATTCGACCGTGTAAGAGAGAATATAGGTGTTATGAAGCCTAAGAAGGTCACATACAAGGATATAGTCAACCTGAGTATCAACCAGACCTTCAGCAGAACTATTTATACATCACTCACAACATTTGTTACAATATTCGTTCTGTATATCATGGGAGTGGCATCCATCAAGGAGTTCGCTCTTACACTTATGGCTGGTATAATCATCGGTGCTTACTCTTCGGTATGTATCACAGGTCCACTCTGGTACACTATGAAGACAAAGCTTGGCAAGACAGAAAAAGATGCTTAATAGAATAAAGTTATCGGACGGATGTCAGATGACAGATGATAACAGGCTTCCATGGCAGAGATGCTGTGGAAGCCTGTTGTATTATTGGGAGATGGAAGAGATATGAATTGTAAAGCAGTGGTGTTTGATATGGATGGAGTCATCCTCGATTCAGAACAATTGGTTGTCAAGAGCTGGCAGAAGACAGCGGACAAATATGGCATAGAGGACATAGAGAGCTTCTGTATGGCTGCCCTTGGACTCAACCGTGAGGCGGCGAAGAAGCTGTTCGTGCAGATGTACAAAGGAAGATGTGGTGAAGGACAGGATACATTGGATGAGGAGAGATATGAGAGCCTCAAGGGTGAGATGGCGGCGGAATTCCACCGGGCAGCGGCAGAGGGAGAGCTTGTGCTGAAGCCGGGAGTTACGGACATGCTGAAGATGCTCAGGGATAATTGCATACCATGTGCCCTTGCCACATCCACCAGAAAAGAGGTAGTCACCATGGAGCTCATCAACCTCGGGGTGATAGATTACTTCGACAAGCTTGTATGTGGAGACATGGTAGATCGGAGCAAACCCGCACCGGATATATTCCTGAAGGCCTGTGAAGAGCTTGGAGTTGAGTCGGAGAGTGCATGGGCGGTGGAGGACTCATACAACGGAGTCAGAGCAGCATATGCGGCAGGGATGAAGATTGCCATGATCCCGGACCTCGTGCAGCCGGATGATGAGATGAGGGATAAGGCAGATTTTATATTTAAGAATATGAATGAGTTTCAAGAGTATATTCTTGAGTCCATCAGAGCATGACAGATGGATCCGACGAACAAAAAAAGAACTCCTGATGCAGAGAGAGCAAAATCTCTGTAACAGGAGTTCTTTTAGTTAGTTTTTAGGGGTTTAAGGGGACTGGTGAGGTCCCATATATAATATGTAAGTCCCGGCAAAGGACTGACATATTTTGATCTAATGGGTCAGTTAGATCAATGACTCGTAGAGCTTGGTGATATCCTCCACGCTAGTCTCCTTTGGATTGCCCGGACGACATGCGTCATCGTAGGCTGACTGTGCCAGGAATGGAATATCCTCTGGCTTTACAATGTCTTTAAGGTCTGTAGGAATGCCTACATCGATGGACAACTGGCGTACTGCGTCAACTGCAGCTTTTCTGTATTCTTCCTGGGTCATGTCGTCTACGCCCTTGACGCCCATGGCTCTTGCTATCTCACGATACTTTTCTCCTGTTGCTTCTGCATTGTATTCCATTACAGTAGGCAGGATAATCGCGTTGGCAACACCGTGAGGTGTGTCATACAGAGCTCCCAGTGGATGAGCCATGGAATGAACGATTCCAAGACCTACATTTGAGAAGCCCATGCCTGCAACATACTGGCCAAGAGCCATATCTGCACGGCCCTCAGGTGTATTGGCAACAGCCCCTCTGAGCGAACGGCTGATGATCTCGATTGCCTTGAGGTGGAACATGTCTGACAGCTCCCATGCGGCTGCGGTGATGTAACCCTCGATTGCGTGTGTCAGTGCATCCATACCTGTGGCTGCTGTGAGTCCCTTTGGCATGGAGCTCATCATCTCAGGATCGACAAATGCCACAACAGGAATGTCCTTAGGATCAACACATACCATCTTGCGGTTCTTCTCAACATCTGTGATGACGTAGTTGATAGTTACCTCTGCTGCGGTTCCGGCTGTAGTTGGAACTGCAAATATAGGAACTGATTTATTCTTTGTAGGTGCAACACCCTCCAGACTTCTGATGTCTGCAAAATCAGGGTTGGCAATAACTATGCCGATACCCTTGGCAGTGTCCATGGATGATCCGCCGCCTATGGCGATGATGTAATCTGCCTCAGCAGCCTTAAATGCGGCCACACCCTGCTGCACGTTCTCTATAGTAGGGTTTGGCTTGATGTTGGAATAGATCTCGTATGCAAGTCCTGCACCGTCCAGAACATCGGTGACCTTCTTGGTCACACCGAACTTGATCAGATCAGGATCTGAGCACACAAGAGCCTTGGCGAAGCCTCTGCCGACTGCCTCTGTGGCGATCTCAGCGATGGCACCCGCTCCGTGGTAAGAGGTTTCATTGAGTACGAATCTGTTTGCCATAAAAATATCTCCTCCTTTGCACTGCGCATTTGTGATAGAACTTCCAGATACTGCCATCAAAATGCACAAAAGATATATTAAAAATGTATATTTATTATAACATTTGTACAATAAAAAGCAAATAGACATAACAGGTGAAATGTCAACATTTACAGGCAAAATGGTGGCATTTACACTGGTAATACCATAATGCGTCTGCTAAAATATGTGGATGGATACAGCAGGGATGCGGATATGTCCCAGGGATAAAATGATACGGAGAACAGAAGATGACATTGACACCGGAGCAGAAGGATATAATAGATAAATATGTTAAGAAGCCAGAGTGGAGAGTGGCGGGCAAAAGAGCGGACTTTAATGCCATAGGCGAGAGGTTCGGTGTGAGTCCTGTTGTGGCGAGGGTTATCACGAACAGAGGAGTCACCGGGGAGAAAGCCATAACTATGTACCTTGATGGCGACTGGGATTCCATGCACGATCCGGCACTGATGAAGGATATGGTGGAAGCCGGTGAGATAATAAAGGAAAAGCTCAGCGATAACAGGAGGATAAGGATAATCTCGGACTACGACGTGGACGGAGTTACCTCCAATTATATATTGCTTCTCGGTCTTCGGAGAACATGGGCGGCGCTGCACGGAAGCTGCGCTGATGACTGCACCGTGGTGGATTACGACATTCCACATCGAGTGCATGATGGATACGGAATAAATAAAAGACTTATAGATGCCGCCATAGCGGATGGTGTTGATACTATCATAACCTGCGACAATGGAATAGCGGCGATAGAACAGGTGAGATATGCGAAGGAGCGCGGGCTTACGGTCATCGTCACGGATCACCATCAGATCCCATTTGAGGAGAGTGATGGCGGCGAGCGGGTATATATGCTGCCCCGGGCGGATGCGGTCATAGACAATCAGAGGCAGGACTGTGAATATCCATTCAAGGGGCTGTGCGGGGCCGGCGTTGCGTTCAAGCTCATCCAGTACATGTACAGGATATGCGGGATAGCCGAGAGCGAGGTAAATGAATTCATGGAGATCCTGGGGCTGGCTACCAACTGTGACATGATGGATCTGGTGGATGAGAACAGAATCTATGTAAAATATGCCCTTGAAAGTCTGAAGGACAGCCGCAATCCGGGTCTGAATGCCCTCATGAGGCTCAGCGGCAGAAATGAGAAGAAGATATCAACGTATGATCTGGGATTTCTGATAGGGCCGTGCATCAATGCGGCGGGAAGACTGGGGGATGCGAAACAGAGCCTTGAGTTCTTGCTTGAGAGAGATCCAAATGTCGCCGAGGCAAGGGCTAGGGAACTGCTGGCTGTCAACAATGAGAGAAAGAGCATGACGGAGGCCGGAGCCCGGCATATCACAGATATGCTTGAGACAGCCACTGTGAACGGAGAGTTCGGACAGGCGGCTACCCTTGCTGACAAGGTGCTTGTGGTGTATATACCGGCTGTACATGAGAGCGTTGTGGGAATAATCGCCAGCAGGCTCAAGGAGGCATACACAAGACCTGCGATGGTGTTCACGGACGCAGAGACGCCGGGGATACTGAAAGGATCGGGAAGATCCATAGACAGCTACAACATGTTCGAGGAGCTGAACCGGTTCCGGGAGATGTTCACTGCATTTGGCGGACATGCCATGGCGGCGGGATTTTCCATAGAGAAGGAGAGGCTTGACGAGCTGAGGCGGAAGCTCAATGAAGCGGCGGTGCTGACGGATGAAGATATAACACCTAAGCTGATGATAGATGTGGCCATGCCGCTGGCGTACAACAGCATAGAGCTGACGGAACAGATCGAGAGGCTTGAACCATACGGAAAGGGTAACAGGAAACCGCTGTTTGCACAGGCGGCAGTACCGGTGCGAAGGGCGCAGATACTTGGAAGAAACAAAAATCTTCTGAAGCTTCAGTTTGATACCGGGTACGGAAGGTGCGTGGATGCCATAGATTTTGATCCGGATACATTTGTGAATAACATAAAACAGTGGTTTGGAGAGGATGAATGTGTTAAAATGTTAAATGGTCAGCCGAACGCCGTAGTGATAGATGTCGCATACTATCCGACCATCAATGAATATATGGGAAGACGTTCACTCCAGATGAAGATGGAGGCCTATAACAAGGGAATATAAGCTGACTTTGATGAGAATACTATTAAGTACATTTGTAATATATATCATACAGGAGGACGTAAGATGAGTGAGGTAGAAAAGTATATCAAGAGTATTCCTGATTTTCCACAGCCGGGAATCATATTCAGGGATGTGACAAGTGTAACAGAGGATCCTGAGGGCATGAAGCTGGCCATCGATGAGATGGACAAGCTGCTGGAGGGAGTAGATTACGATGTCATCGCCGGAGCAGAGTCCAGAGGATTTATATTTGGAGCACCGCTGGCATACAAGAACGGCAAGGGACTTGTTCTCGTGAGAAAGAAGGGCAAGCTTCCGAGAGAGACCGTGGAGATGTCTTACGATCTTGAGTATGGACAGGCTACTATAGAGATACATAAGGATTCCATCAAGCCGGGTGAGAAGGTTGTGCTGGTGGATGATCTTATTGCAACAGGTGGAACCATAGAGGCTGCGGCTAAGCTTATAGAGAGCCTTGGCGGAATAGTAGTCAAGATGGTATTCCTCATAGAGCTGACAGACCTGAAGGGAAGAGAGAGACTTTCCAAATATGACGTGGCTTCAGTAGTACAGTTTGAGGGAGAATGATCAGGGCAGAATAAAACAGGAAGTGTGGTGAGCATATGGGAGAGACATTGGATAAGACACAGGACAATATAATAGCTCAGGAGACGAAGAGAGCTGCGGAAGCAGGTGTTATCACCTCGGAGCAGGCCACGAAGGATGGAATAGCAGCCATCGAGAAGGCTCTTGCGTCTGGCAAGAATGTTCCTCAGAATGAACTTATAAAGCTGGAGGAGCAGGCGAATAAGCAGATGAAGGCGAAGAGAGAGATAGATCTGTCCACACCGGCAGATTTTACACCGCCGGAGGAATTGTATAAGGAGCTTATCTCAAGGATACTCACATATCACCCATCTGCCGACATCACTATGATAGAGAAGGCATATAAGGTGGCGGACGCTGCCCACAAGGGACAGCTCAGAAAGTCCGGGGAGCCTTATATCATGCACCCTCTGAATGTGGCCATAATCCTGGCAGAGCTCGAGCTTGACAAGGAGACGATAGTGGCTGGAATACTTCACGATGTCGTTGAGGATACAGTCATGACATCTGAGGAGATAGCAGCGGAGTTCTCCGAGGAGGTTGCTTTCCTTGTGGATGGAGTTACGAAGCTGACACAGCTCAAGATGACCACGGACAAGATAGAGGTTCAGGCGGAGAATCTGCGTAAGATGTTCCTCTCCATGGCGAAGGATATCAGAGTCATACTGATAAAGCTGGCGGACAGACTCCACAATCTGAGAACCCTCCAGTATCAGTCACCGGAGAAGCAGATAGAGAAGGCCAGAGAGACCATGGATATATATGCGCCTATCGCACACAGACTTGGTATCAGCAAGATCAAGGTCGAGCTGGATGACCTGTCCATGATGTACCTCATGCCGGATGTGTACAAGGATCTCAAGGCGCAGATAGATGAGAAGCTTACCGAGAGGGATGCTTATATCAAGAGGGTCGTTGCCGATGTCAAGAAGCATATCGATAATGCCGGACTTGAGGCTGAGATAGACGGAAGAGTAAAGCATTTCTTCAGTATATATAAGAAGATGAAGAACCAGAACAAGACTCTGGATCAGATATACGATATATTTGCGGTACGTATCAAGGTGAATACGGTCAGGGACTGTTACTCAGCACTGGGTATCATTCATGAGATGTACAAGCCTATTCCGGGAAGATTCAAGGACTACATAGCCATGCCTAAGTCCAACATGTACCAGTCCCTTCACACCACACTGATCGGACCTGAGGGACAGCCATTTGAGATACAGATAAGAACCTACGAGATGCACAGAACGGCTGAGTATGGTATCGCTGCGCACTGGAAGTACAAGGAGAACATAACCGGTACGGTCATGCAGAAGGAGGAGGAAAAGCTCTCCTGGCTCCGTCAGATCCTTGAGTGGCAGAGGGATACCGATGACAACAAGGAGTTCATGAGCTTTGTCAAGACTGACCTTGATCTCTTTGCTGAACAGGTATACTGCTTTACTCCTGCCGGAGATGTTAAGAACCTTCCTAGCGGATCCACACCTATAGATTTTGCCTATGCCATTCACACGGCGGTGGGCAACAAGATGGTCGGTGCAAGGATCAACGGACGACAGGTTCCTATAGATACCAAGCTTAACAACGGAGATCGTGTGGAGATCATAACCTCACAGAACTCCACAGGACCAAGCCGTGACTGGCTGAATATAGTCAAGAGTACACAGGCGAGGACAAAGATCAACCAGTGGTTTAAGCATCAGCTCAAGGATGAGAATATCAGCCGCGGAAGAGAGCTCATACTGAACTACTGCAAATCAAAGGGAATAGACTACTCCATGTACTCAAAGCCTGAGTATCAGGAGAAGATATACAAGAAGTACAATTTCCAGGATTGGGATTCCATAGTTGCCGCCGTTGGACATGGCGGAATCAAGGAAGGTCAGATAGTAAACCGTCTGATTGATGAGTACAACAAGGAGCACAAGCCACAGACTGCCACGAACGCTGAGGTTCTGGACGAGTATTCGGTGAAGAAGAACCATGGCAACCATACCGGCAAGGGTGGAATAATCGTAAACGGCATAGATGACGTTGCCGTGAGATTCTCCAAGTGCTGTTCACCTGTTCCGGGGGATGAGATCATAGGATTTATCACCAGAGGACGAGGTGTGTCCATACACCGTACCGACTGTGTAAATGTGTTGTGCATGAGCGAGGCGGACAGAGCCAGAGTCATCGAGGCTGAGTGGAAGGATGACGCTGTTGCATCGAACACATACATGACCGAGATAAATATATATGCAGATGACAGAAACGGCATATTATTTGACATAACCAAGATCCTCAGCGAGGCAAATATAAACGTAAACAGTATCAACAGCCGTACAAGCAAGCAGGGCAAGGCTACGATCACGATCTCATTTGCGATCAAGTCGAAGGAACAGTTGAATACGATAATTGCCAAGATAAGGAATGTTGATAATATAATTGATATAGAGAGAACTACGGGCTGATGGCCGGAAAGGTTTATATGGCGGAATTAAAAGTTATCAGAAGTGAGCTGGGAGGATTCCAGACGAATTGTTATATAGTGGCAAATGAGCAGACCGGGGAGGCGATAGTCATTGATCCTTCATGGAATGCGAATTATATATACAACACACTGAAGAAGAATGAGTATACCTGCGTTGGCATTTATCTCACCCACGGTCATGTGGATCACATGGCGGCGATGGGAGATCTGAAGAAGCTCACAGGCGCGGATACATATGCTTCGGAGGACGAGAAGGAAGTTCTCGGCAACAGCAGGGTGAACCTGTCGGCGATGATGACCAGTGTATTTGAAAAGGTGATAGAGACTGAGACGGATCACTATCTGAGCGACGGCAGTGTGAAGAAACTGCTTGGCACTGAGATGAGATGCATCAGTGTGTCGGGACATACCAGAGGCGGAATGTGCTATTACTTCGAGTCAGAGAATATACTGTTCTCAGGGGATACGCTGTTCAAATACAGTGTGGGAAGATCGGATTTCCCTACAGGTGATGAGCATGCGCTGCTCGAGAACATAAGAGAGAAGCTGTTTGTGCTTCCTGATGATACCATGGTGTACCCTGGACACGGGGAGACAACACTTATAAGAAAAGAGAAGAAGATGAATCCGTTCTTCTGATGGGCGGATCATGGTGGAAATATGATATTACTGATACAGAATATAGAAGATTACAACAATGATCTCCGGGTGAGTCTCCAGGCCTTCTATGGCGGTGAAAGAATAGTGGTCCCGGAGATATTTGACAAAAAGCCGGAGCTTAAGGCGGAGATAGACAAGGAGCTTGTGGCGGATATAGATGACAATAGAATAAATATAGAGCTGTATTCTGTAGCAGACGGAGGAGAGCGGACTTTGGCGTGCAGCACACAGATCCCTGTGGATGGCGACTGCCGGGATAAGAGTGCCGTGAGGAATCCGTTAAAGCTGGCGATATACAATATGCTTTCGGAGTATACAGACCGCAGACTTCCGTGGGGCTCCCTGACGGGTATCAGACCTACGAAGATAGCTGTGTCTTATATGGAAGCCGGGATGACCTCAGAGGATATAATAGGAAACTACCAGGAGATATATGGAACCTCCCGTGAGAAAGCCGAGCTGGCAGTGGCGGTGGCTGACAGGGAGAAGAAAATCATAGACTCTGTGGCGGAGGAGGACGAATACTGTCTGTATATAGGCATACCGTTCTGTCCGACAAGATGTTTGTACTGTTCATTTACCTCATATCCGATTGCGGTATATAAGAATAAGGTGGATGCATATCTGGACGCAGTCGAGAAAGAGATGGCATACGTTGCGGAGGCATATTCCGGAAAACGGCTCATATCAATATATGTGGGAGGCGGAACGCCGTCATCCATATCTGCGGAGCATATGGACAGACTCTGCAGCATGATAGAGAAGTCATTTGACCTGTCACAGGTGAGGGAGTTCACCATAGAAGCGGGCAGACCGGACAGTACCACATTTGACAAGCTTGAGGTCATGAAGCGCCACGGAGTGACGCGTATAAGCATAAATCCACAGACCATGAACGAGGAGACATTAAGGACCATAGGCAGGGCACATACGCCGGAGCAGACGGTCATAGCCATGGAGAATGCCCGGAGAGCGGGCTTTGACAACATCAACATGGATCTGATAGTGGGACTTCCGGGAGAGGACACGGACAGTGTGGAGAACACGCTGAGACAGGTGAAGGAGCTTTCCCCTGAAAGTCTGACGGTTCACACCCTTGCCATCAAGAGGGCGGCGAATCTGAACATAGAGATGGACAAATACCGTGACACCCTGAAGTCGGATATAGACAGCCAGCTCGGTGCTGTTACGAGGGCGGCGGCTGAGATGGGGCTTGATCCATACTATCTGTACAGACAGAAGAACATGACCGGCAATCTGGAGAACGTGGGTTACTCGAAACCGGGGCTTGAGTGCCTGTACAATATACTCATCATGGAGGAGAGGACTGACATCATCGGTCTCGGTGCCGGAAGTTCATCGAAGCTTGTGGTGAGACCAGGACATGACGGAGTGACAGAGGGGACACGTATAGACAGAATAGAGAATTGTAAGAGTGTAGACGATTATATAGCTCGAATAGATGAGATGATCGAGCGTAAGAAAGCGGGATTTATATGGGATTAGCATTGGAGAAGGATGCAGAAGAATGCTATTCAGTTGATATGAATGATGCGGTGCGCCATGGAATGTGTGTGAGTGTACTGGCATCTGAGCTGGCGAGGGAGCTGGGCTGTGATGAGGAATTCATACACAAGGTTGCCGTGGCGGGAATGCTGCACGATGTGGGCAAGCTGCAGGTGAGTCCTTACATATATGGACGGCGGCAGGGTGCGATGAAGATCGAGGAGATGAGATACGTCAGGCTGCATGCCAAGCTTGGCGCGGAGATACTTAAGCGTGAGGGCTACGATCAGGACATAGTGGATATGGTGCACTATCACCATGAGAACTATGACGGCTCGGGATATCCGTACAGGATGCGGGGCGAGGAGATACCACTCGGCGCAAGACTTATCAGAGTGTGCGATGTGTTCAGTGCACTGGTTAGCGACAGACCATACAGGAAGGCATTTGACGCGGATACGGCATTTGGAATGGTGATAGATGAGGTGAGACACTTCGACATGAGGGCGTTCCTGGCGTTCCAGCGGCTGATCAACACCACAGACATCATGAGCAGGGTGGATCAGGTGCTTCACGGCGATATTCCAGGTCTTGACGAAAAATGAAAAAAGTGTATAGTGACATAAGGAAAGTTTTTAATTTTAGGAGGATAGCGTAAGATGGCAGAATCTATGCAGGGGCTTAAGAGAAGCCACAGATGTACAGAGGTTAGCAGTGCCAACATAGGTGAGAAAGTCACCGTGATGGGCTGGGTTCAGAAGAGCAGAAATAAAGGTGGAATAATCTTTGTAGATCTTCGAGATAGAAGTGGAATATTACAGGTTATATTTGAGGAGTCACAGTGTGGCGCAGAGTGCTTCGAGAAGGCAGGAAAGCTCCGTTCAGAGTTCGTTGCAGCCATCGAGGGAACAGTGTGCAAGCGTGCGGGTGCAGTGAATGAGAACCTTGCAACAGGAGACATCGAGGTCGTTGCAAGCAGCCTCCGTATACTGTCAGAGGCAGAGACACCTCCATTCCCTATAGAGGAGAACAGCAAGACCAAGGAGGAGATAAGGCTCAAGTACAGATATCTCGACCTCAGACGTCCTGACCTCCAGAGAAATCTTATCATGAAGAGTAAGGTAGCCACCATCGCCAGACAGTTCATGGCAGATGAGGGATTCCTTGAGATAGAGACACCTATGCTGACCAAGTCAACACCAGAGGGAGCAAGAGATTACCTTGTGCCAAGCCGTGTACACCCTGGTACATTCTACGCTCTGCCACAGTCACCACAGCTCTTCAAGCAGCTTCTTATGTGCTCTGGTTACGACAGATATTTCCAGATCGCAAGATGCTTCCGTGACGAGGATCTCCGTGCAGACAGACAGCCGGAGTTCACCCAGATGGATATGGAGCTCTCATTTGTTGACGTTGACGATGTAATCGATGTAAATGAGCGTCTTCTTGCAAAGCTCTTCAAGGAGATACTTGATCTCGACATCCAGCTTCCAATTCAGAGAATGACATGGCAGGAGGCAATGGACAGATTTGGTTCAGATAAGCCTGACCTCAGATTTGGACTCGAGCTCAAGGATGTCAGCGATGTTGTCAAGGACTGTGAGTTCGGAGTATTCACAGGTGCCCTTGCAAATGGCGGAACAGTCCGCGGTATCAATGCCGAGGGACAGGGAAGCATGCCTAGAAAGAAGATAGATGCCCTTATCGAGTATGCAAAGACATACGGCGCAAAGGGACTTGCATATATAGTTATCAACGAGGATGGAAGCTACAAGTCATCATTTGCCAAGTTCATGACAGAGGAGCAGATGAACGCCCTTGTGGCAGCCATGGATGGAAAGCCTGGCGACCTGCTTCTGTTCGCAGCGGACAAGACAAAGATCGTATGGACAGTCCTCGGCGCACTGAGATGCCATCTGGCAGAGCTCATGGGACTTGTGGACAAGAATGTATACAGATTCGTGTGGATCACAGAGTTCCCACTTCTTGAGTGGTCAGACGAGGAGAACAGATTCACAGCTATGCACCATCCATTTACCATGCCTATGGAGGAGGATCTTCAGTACATCGATTCTGATCCGGGCAGGGTTCGTGCAAAGGCTTATGATATAGTATTAAACGGAAATGAGATCGGTGGAGGTTCAGTCAGAATCCATCAGGATGACATTCAGGAGAAGATGTTCGAGTGCCTTGGCTTTACAAAGGCCGAGGCTCACGAGAGATTCGGATTCCTTCTGGATGCGTTCAAGTACGGAGTACCACCTCACGCAGGACTTGCCTATGGTCTTGACCGTCTGGTCATGCTCATGGCAAAGCAGGATTCTATCCGTGACGTAATCGCATTCCCTAAGGTAAAGGATGCATCATGTCTCATGACAAATGCGCCTGACTATGTAGACGACAAGCAGCTCGCTGAGCTTGGAATCGAGGTCACACCAGAGGCTGAGGCCGAGATCGAGGCTGAGAAGAGCGCACCTGCAGACGCAGAGTAGAATGACAGAATAATATACAGAAGGACGAGCTTCTGATACGGAGGCGGGATATCAAACAGGATATCCCGCCTCTTTTTTGCGTTTACAGACATAAAGAGCAAATGGGGTACATATACTATACCAAAGTGTGTTAAGTGGCTTAAAATGACAGCCAGACACCTTAAAAAGCAAATGGCGGAGGTGATACATGTGGAAAATGAAAAAGAGTTTCTAAGAGGGAGAATGTGGGGCAGACTTACCTTCCTGCTGGTGGTTGCACTGGAGCTCATGATATTCTGCGTTGGATGTGCAAGGTTTGAGGTGTCGGACAGTGGTGAGCCGCTGCTCTATGACGTGTGCGATGAGACCATGCTGCCGGATGAACTGGTTACCATCATAGACAAAAAGAAGGAAAGCCCATTTAATCTCGTATATTCAAACAGCACATATACATATATAGTCATCGCTGCGGGCATGCAGGATAGGGATGACGTTGGGGTGACTCTGGAGGAGATGTACAAGGACGACAATGCCATTTACATCAAGGGAGTTTTAAGGCAGGTGGCGACTCCGACGGATGGCGTGAAGGGAGACAATGTATCATTTCCTTATATGGTGGTCAGGATAGTGAAGATGGATCTTCCGGTTGTATTCAAGTAGAACGGTATATCATAAAAAATAAGGTGGGGAAAATATGGAGCTTACTAAGAACAGGATCACAACGACGAATCTTAAGGCGGCAAAATACGTTGAGTTTACCGTGGATGACGATTTCAATGTCCCTGATGTGAAGGGGGATATAGACAGACAGATAGCCAGCAAAGGACAGGTGACGATAGAAAACATAGACGTCATGGAGGGCAAGGCGCGCATCACAGGAACTGTGAGCTACGCCATCCTATACCAGACGGACCGGGAGGGGTATTCATTTGAGAGCCATGACGGAGAGCTGCCATTTGAGGAGACGATAAATGCGGATGAACTGTCGCTGGGAGATAAGGTTTCCGTACAGGGTGTGTTGGAGGATCTGTACGTGACCGTGATAAATTCCAGAAAATACGAGGTGAGAGGGCTTGTGGGCGTGAAGCTCTGGGCGTGCCAGCAGATCACCGCAGAGGGCGCCGTGGGCATAGCAAACGGCTCTGGTATAGAGTGCATGACGGAGAAGGTAAGCTTTACAAATCTTGCGGCGTCTTCCAGAGACATAATGAAGATAAAGGAGGACATAGAGATCCCGGCAAATAAGCCGAATATCGGACGTGTGCTGTGGGATCAGGTGAACTTCTCGGAGATAGAGAGCCGTGCCACGGACGTGGGGGTACATATAAGCGGCAAGATGGACATATTTGTCATATACAAGCCGGATGACGAGGTGGCTCCGGTGCAGTATGTCAGCGCCACGAGGGAGTTCCAGGACACTGTGAACTGCGATGGAATAGACGAGGATATGATACTGGACGATATGATAACCGCATCCCGCGGTTCGGTGTCCGTGCGTGCAAATGACGGCGGTGAGGACAGGATACTCCAGGTGGAGAGCAGCCTCAATGTGGACATCAAGGTGTACGAGGACGTGGAGGCAGACCTTCTCAAGGATATGTTCTCATATTCTGCGCAGGTCGATCCCGTCAGGAGCAGATTCAGCTATGAGAACCTTCTCATGAGAAACAATGCAAAGACGAGGGTCGTGAAGAAGGAGAGGCTCAAGAGCAGCCTGCCGTCCATTCTCCAGATCGTAAATGTGACGGGCAGTGTGGATATAGACGATGTCAGGCCGGCGGATGACGCCGTGGTCGTCGAGGGTGCTGTGAAGGCGGCAGTTCTTTATGTGTCATCGGATGACAGCAGACCTCTGTGTCAGATGGAGGTGGTAGCTCCATTTTCATACAGGGTGGAGACTGTTCCGCTCAGAACTCAGGATTCCATCAGGATTACCCCTGCACTCAATCAGATCACGGCGGCGCTGCCGGGCAATGACGAGGTGGAGATAAAAGCCATAGTGGATATGGGAATGACCATATTTACCCGGAAAGAGATAGAGCTTATCGATGACATGACGGTGGCTCCGGTCGATATGAAGAAGAAAGCGGTGGCGCCAGGTATAGTGGGCTATGTTGTGCGTGACGGTGACAGCATATGGTCGATCGCAAAACAGTATTATTCCAGTCTTGATTCCATAAGAAAGCTCAACAGCCTTGAGGGGGATGACGTGAAAGCCGGTGACAGGTTGATAGTGGTCAAATGTGCGGGAAAGAATTAGCTGTTGCCCTTCCAGTGTATATCGTATTTTCCCGGTGATCTGGGATCCTGGTCGGTGACAGCGGCTTCTCTGTAATATTCTTCGTATGGAACAGGGTTGTTGGTGATTCCAAGAATGTAATCGGATGACACGTTATATAACTCGGTGAGATATATAAGGTGATGGATTGGCAGCGCGCTTGCGCCCCTTTCATAACGTGCGTACATGGTCTGTGAGGTGTTCAGATAGCGGGCAACATATTGTTGTGTAAAGTCATGATCTTCCCGCAGTCCCCGGATTCTTTCTATATACTTTTTATCCTTGCTAAATTCCATATACTGCATTCGATCACCCGCAAAAATGATAACATACGGGTTTGTGACCCTTTTAATTTTAGTAAATATGTTTACTAAACGAGATGGTAACAAAAAAGTGCAATCATAGCCGACAGCTATAATTGCACTTAAGTTTGTGTATTTCCATTAATCAGGCTTCTTTTGCCTGTTCATTGGCCTCTTTGTCGTCCTTCTCAGGGAGAAGTCTCTTGAACAGTGGAACGAGCTGTGCGGCGATGACAGCCTTAACGAGGTCGAGTGGAATGAATGCCACGAAACCTGATAAGAATGCAACCTTCCATGTGAGGTTACCGTTGAACTTCCACCAGATCATTCCCACGATATCAATGATCACGACACCTATGATCGCAACGATGGTATACTTAAGTCTCTTGTACTTTTTGCCTTTGATGAGACCGACTACGATTGATGCAATGATGAATGAGAAGGTGTATCCACCGAATACTCCGAACAGATATCCAAGGCCTGCGCCTCCGCCGATGAATACAGGAACGCCGATGGCACCCATGATCATCCAAAGTGCTATTATGATCGTTGAGTCTCTGAGCTCAAATACGAGAGCTATCAGAATTATCATAAAGTTGAGTAATGTGATGTGTGCTGCGTTAGGGAGCGGTGTTGGAATGCTCAGGTAAGCGGATGCACACAGAATTGCAGTGAACATGGCCATCATGACCAGCTCTACAGTGGTAAATGCTTTTTTCATTTGTAATAATCCTCCAATGATTGTAATGCCTGTGTACAGCTTATTCACAACAAATCCAGGTAGTTTCGACGGGCTGATGACGAATACTGCCTGGATTTGTTAACCTATACACAAGGGCTATGGTTGACATTATATATACACATGAGAGGAATGTCAACCATAAATTTTGAACGCAGGTTAACATTTGCAAAACACACGTTATTGTGTAAAATACTTAATATAGAATTCGAACGATATATAGAGTGTATACACAGGAGGCGGGATATGATAAAGGTCGGAATCACGGAGATCGATATTGGATACGAGGATAAGGAGTATGCCAGGGAGCACTGTCTTGAGGTCATGCAGGAGGCATATGAGAATGGCGTTGAGCTCTTGGTGTTTCCTGAGATGACGCTGACGGGATTTACCATGATGCCCGCGCGCATGTGGGAGGCGTACAGGGATGGTGAGATACCGGAGAGCGTTTCGTTTTTCATGGAGAACAGCAGGAAATACGATATGGCCATGGTATTTGGTTATATAGAAGCTTTCATGGCAGATGGAAGCGGTGAGTTTGATGAGAGCAGAAGGAAGGTATTTGAAAATAAGCTGGCGATCGTCAGCGGTGATGAGGTGATCATGGATTACGCAAAGATACATCCTTTTTCGTTCAGCGGTGAGGACAGGGTGTACCGGGCAGGCAGCCGTATTTGTCAGGCGAATGTCAAGGATCTGAGGCTGGGCGGATACATATGCTATGATCTCAGATTCCCGGAGATATTTTCGGCGGCGAGGGATTCTTACGATGCCATACTTGTGATAGCCAACTGGCCTGAGGAGAGAGTTGCCCAGTGGGAAGCGCTGCTCAGGGCGAGGGCCATTGAGAATCAGGCATACGTGATAGGCGTGAACAGAGTGGGCATGGGTAAAAGGGAGAGATATGTCCCGAGCTCACATATATATGATGTCTACGGCAATGAGATGGCGGAGAGGGTGAGCGACAGACTGCTCGTTGCGGAGCTGGATCCTGCGGTCATAGCCGGTGCCAGAAAGACATTTCCGCAGGGCAGGGACAGGAAAAATGAATTTTACATGTCAATATTATAGAATTATTTGACTAGTGTATAAAACTGGTGTTCTCTTTGGTGCTTGTAATATTTTGTCAGATGGTTTACAATGGATAGAGGCAATGAGGAGGTAAAACTTATATGAATAAGGACGATTGCATTTTTTGTAAGATAGCCAACGGTGAGATTCCATCAGCGACAGTTTATGAGGATAGTATCTGCAGAGTAATACTTGATGTGAATCCTGCTAACAAGGGCCATGCGCTTATTATCCCGAAAGAACATTTTGACAATATATACAGCATGGATGCTGAGACAGCAGCCAAGATATTTACTATAGCTACAGAGGTGGCAAAGGCACAGAAGGCTGAGCTGAATCCGGACGGACTGAATATCCTTCAGAACAACGGCGAGGCAGCAGGTCAGACTGTATTCCACTTCCATATGCACCTTGTTCCAAGATACATCAAGGACAACGTGACTATGACCTGGATACCGGGTAAGGCTGATACAGAGGAGCTGTCAGCATTGTCTAAGGCTCTCAGAAAGAGAATCTAGACGATTGAAGATAGATATATAAGGTTTTGTGAGAAGAGCAGCACATGATGAACATAAGTCATGTGCTGTTTTTTCTGTTACGGTGTTACTGATAGAAAGAGCAGGCGGTAGGAAAGGACTGTATATGGAGTATAATGAAGAAACTGAGGAAAGAGGGCTGAGGCGGCTGTCGTCAAATGCGCTCAAGCTGACAGCCTGTGTGTGTATGGCCGTAGATCACATAGGCATAGTATTCATGGATAACAACTACATAATGCGCGCTGTGGGGCGTCTGGCATTTCCTGTATTTGCATTCCTGCTTGTACAGGGGCTTCTGCGTACATCCGACGTGAGGAGGTATCTTCTGAGACTTGGAATATTTGCGGTGGTGTCAGAGATACCATTTGATCTGGCAATGCACGATACGATCTGGTATCCGGGGGCTCAGAACATATTCTTCACCCTGACAGCCGGACTGTTTGCCATATACGCCATGGATAGCCGGGGGCCAATCGGAAGATGGAAGGTCGAGATCGTACTGGCCGCAGCACTTCTGGCGGAGTTCCTGAGATTCGACTACGGCATGGCGGGAGTGGGAATCATAGTCATGTTCTATCTGATCGAGAAGGAGCGGAGTGGAGCGGATGCTTATACTCTGGCATATTTCAATAAGAAGCAGAACATTGAGATCGTAGTGCTCAGTTCGCTGGTATACATTCTCTGCCTGGGCATGAATCAGCTATACGCTCTGCTGGCGATGATACCTGTGAATATGTACAGCGGAGAGAGAGGAAGGATGAAGCTCAAGTATTTTTTCTACCTGTTTTATCCCCTGCATTTGCTGCTTATATGGTTTATATGGAAAAGAAAGGTCTTTTGAACAGAATAATAGATGGAATATCAGGAATATTTCTTCCTGTTGTGAACGTACTCAGTGCGGCGGGAACACTCAAGGGCATACTGGTGCTTGCCTACTCCTCAGCAAAGAAATTCGGAGCGAACAAATATGTGGCTGTGGTCGTGGCTGGTGTGAGCATGTATCCTGTGCTCAACACAGTCCTGGAGTCGGGGCAGACGGTTCATTTCCTTGGGATCCCGCTTCTGCGGTGAGTTTCGTACTCCCGGGAGCAGCTTCCATGCCGGTATTTCTCGGAGTAGGCTTCGGCATGCTCATGGTGGCAAGTGCCGTGGGTATGGCGGTGGCGTTTGGGTTGACGCTGGTTATGGATAGCGATTTATAAATCCCAATAAAGATTGACTTGCAGCATATAGGCTGAACGGTTATACTATAAAAGTTACAAGGAAGTATTAGATAAGCTAAAACTTAGAAAAATAACTAGTTACTAGGAGGATTATTATGCGCAAAAAGTTAGTGTATGGAGCGATGTGTATTGCACTCTCAGCAATGCTTGTAGGGTGCGGAAAAGATACGGGCGATAATGGAGATGTCCAGAGTACAAAGGAACAGAGCACAAAGGAACAGAGCACTGTTCAGGAATCAGAATCTTCAGAAGAGACTACAAGTGATGGCGGAAGTGTTGTTTCAGATGATAGTATGGGAGCCTGGGTGCTGAGGAATGAGGTTACCGATAAAGCTGTGTTGGACGAACCATCTGGTGCTGCACTGTTTCCAGACAAATTGACATTGCCAATTAATATAGATAGTCTTATGGATTATCAGGTATTGGCTGCCGGAGTAGATCAGGGGACTCTATCATCTATAGTTGATAGTTATACTGACAGTTTTACCAGCCTGGATTTTATGATATTAGATAAAACAGGTACAGTATATGCATATATGCCGGATCTTATATTGGGCAAAGAAGATGATAGTCAGGAGACTAATATTAAGCAGGCTATTTCTGATGGCAATTGGATGTTAGGACCTACGGCTATGTATTATGATGCCCTTGGACTCACGGAGGATGAGTATGACAATATGTGTAATGAAAATCCAGATGAAGATGGTAAATATCTGCTGATGGATAAGCTGTATGATATGCTTGGAACTCCTAACTATATTGGCTGGTTTTGCGATGCAGACAATCAGACAAGACCTGGAGAAACATATGATGCAAAAGAATTCATTGATAATATGAGAAATCCTGAGAATTATGGAAGTGATTCAGTAACAGCGTATAGCACTTATATAGGATGGCAGTTTGCTGATTATGGAATCGTAATATATGTTTCAGAGACAAGCAATTCAAGCTCAGGAACATTGAAAGCTAATATTCATGATGTGAGTATAAGTTATGTGCCAGCAACTTATGGAAAATTGGAGGATGTATTTGGTACAAACGCAGTATCAGATTTTATTGCGGCAAAATAAAGTTGACAGTTACAGTGGCAATGGTATGTTGTATACAGCCCATTGCCATTTGTATATAAAAATATTCATTAAGCATCATTTCCCCAAAAAATATGTTGACTAATAACTCTCAATGCTATAGAGTAATGATTGCATTTATAGATATTAGAAAAACGCTCTTATTCAGAATGGTGGAGTCAGAAGGGACGAAGAAGCCATGGCAACCCCGATGTCAGATTCGGAAGGTGCCGACCTGAGCGACGCAGATATGTAGGTGATACAAGATCTGTGCTCGAACAATGAGAGGCTTGACAGACACGATCAAACCGCTCATACGAAGCGGTTTTTCTTATGTACAAAAAGGAAAGGAAGTAGTATGGAAAGAAGATTATTTACATCGGAATCAGTAACAGAAGGACATCCTGACAAAATCTGTGACCAGATATCAGATGCAGTGCTTGACGCGCTGATGGAGCAGGATCCAATGAGCCGTGTGGCATGTGAGACATCCATCACGACAGGTCTTGTGCTTGTCATGGGAGAGATCACAACCAACGCTTATGTGGATATTCAGAAGATCGTTCGTGAGACGATCAGAGAGATCGGATACGACAGAGCAAAGTACGGATTTGACTGCGATACATGCGGCGTTATCACAGCCATAGACGAGCAGTCATCAGATATTGCCATGGGAGTTGACAAGGCACTCGAGGCAAAGGAGCATCTCATGAGCGAGGATGATATCGAGGCGATCGGTGCCGGAGATCAGGGTATGATGTTCGGATTTGCAACAAATGAGACACCTGAGTACATGCCATATCCAATAGCACTTGCCCACAAGCTTGCAAGAAAGCTCACAGAGGTAAGAAAGAACGGAACACTCCCATACTTAAGACCGGACGGTAAGACACAGGTAACAGTTGAGTACGATGAGAATGACAAGCCTGTAAGACTTGATGCAGTCGTTCTCTCAACACAGCATGGAGAGGAAGTCAGCCAGGAGCAGATCCACGCTGACGTTAAGAAGTATATATTCGACGAGGTTCTTCCACAGGAGCTCATCGATGAGAATACCAAGTTCTTCATCAATCCAACAGGAAGATTCGTAATAGGTGGACCAAATGGAGACAGTGGTCTCACAGGACGTAAGATCATCGTTGACACATACGGCGGATATGCCCGTCACGGCGGCGGAGCCTTCTCAGGCAAGGATTGTACCAAGGTAGACCGTTCAGCGGCTTATGCGGCCCGCTACGTGGCTAAAAACATAGTTGCAGCAGGTCTGGCTGACAAGTGTGAGATACAGCTCTCATACGCTATCGGTGTTGCAAGACCTACATCCATCATGGTAGACACATTTGGCACAGGAAAGCTTTCAGATGAGAAGCTTGTCGAGATCATTAGAGAGCACTTTGACTTAAGACCAGCAGGTATCATCAAGATGCTTGACCTCAGAAGACCTATCTACAAGCAGACAGCAGCTTACGGACACTTCGGAAGAACAGATCTTGATCTCCCATGGGAGAAGCTGGACAAGGTGGATGTGCTGAAAGCATACTTATAAGCAGATTAAAAAAATTCAGACAAATATAAAAGCACATGTATCAGATTGAAACTGATACATGTGCTTTTTGTATATCACGTTATTCCGTGAGTATTAATCTTTGTATTTCTTTGCGGATTCAAGTGCCGCATCTATCTCGTCGAGGGATGCCTGGATCTTGCTCTCCGTACTCTCCGTATCCTCTTTGACGTCAAATGCTGAATCTATAGGCTCGCTGTCATCGGCGACATCCTCAAATGCAGTGTCGTCATAGTCGTCAGTGTGGATGACATCGTCCTCATCAGGAGATACCTGATTGTCGTAATCGGAGTCTGCGTAACTCTCGTGGATAACCTCGTCGTCCCCAGGGAAGAGCGCCTTGTTGTTGATGGTGGGCACCTCGCTATTGTCGTGGTGAGGCATTCTGACGTGTTCAGCGGCTTTTGCGGAAGGCTCGGCAGCTTCTGATGTTTCATTTGCTGTGCTTTCCTTCTCCTCGTTGTCCTTCTTCAGCTTGTCTATCTGAGCCTCGTAATCAGCGATGAGACCCTTGAGTGAGACAGCAAGGATGATGATGACAACGACCAGTATCACAAGAACTATGATGGCTATGAGCATTATTACGAACTTGTGCTTGTCTATGAAGCTGGACAGCGAATCCGTCTCCTCGATGAGATCCGTTGCGTCAAGGAAAGTTCCTTCATTTGGATTGAAGAAATACCAGCCCTGGTGTCCGTCGTTTGTTGCTGCGTAGAGGAGAACGGTGTTGGAACTGCTTCCCTTCATATAAGCTCTGATGTCCGTGTCGTTCAGGTTGATCTTCACTGGAAGATATCCGGTTGGCACTGAGACTGAATTAGGCTTTGGAATGATGTTATAAGTGTTGTTGTTTGAGTGAACGCTTACAAGGGTATCTGCAGGTGCGGATGCGTTCTGATCTGCCTCTGTGAGTGTTCCTACCTCATCCTCAGTAACAACAGGCTTGGTCTCGCTGTCGATCAATGCAAGAGGTGTTGCAGGCTTGGCTTCTGAACCGGTATCGCTGACAGTAGATGAAGCTGCTTCGGTGGAAGCGGCGGCTGACTTGTCGCTGATGGTTACCGAGTTGTATGACGGTGTCATGTCTATCGACTCTTCTGTGTCGGAGATGACCTCAACTGCTGATGTCTCTATGCTGGCAGTTCCGCTTGCAATGGCGGTAAATGTAAATGTTGCTGTCATTGCATCTCCAGGCTTTACATTTGCCTGGGAGTAGCTTACGGTGCCCTCAGATTCCACGGTGCCGCCGCTCACAGCCTTGAGCAATGTGGAATCATATGTGATATTGTAGCTGTAGCTTGATAAAGCCTGATCGGCTGCGTTTATACTTACCTTGATCTTCACGGTATCGCCAACAACGACCGTGGTGGATGGAACCTCAACACTAAATGCGACTGTAGCGGCATAAGTGGTATGAAGCATGAAAAGCATCATAGTCAACACACATGCAACTTCTGTCATAAACGTTCTAAAGCTAAATCTTGTAGTCCTCATAATATTCATATACGGTTATCCACCGAGTCCTCCTTATCCTCTGTTAATTATTATGGTGTAAGTACGTGTAGCTTTACTCTGGGATTTACATACTATCTTAAATGTATTCTTTCCTGATTTCAGGGTTTTTGTTCCCTTTCCGCTCACTGTGGAGTAGCTGCTTACAGGTGAAGCGTTTATTTTCACACTTGATACAGATGAGCGCACATTTACCGTGTACTGTGTAGTGCTGTTTATTGCAAATGTAGGTGACAGCTTCTTGCCGCTTACAGAGAGTGTTTTCAGGTAGTTGTTCTGGTTGCCCGGATTAGCCGCAGGCATCTTCATTGCTGTGCTTGGCATATTCTTGTAAACAGGTATGGCAAATGTTATGGCCTTGTTGAGTGCTCCTGAAGACTTGTAGGCATCATATACCTTCCATGCCTCTGTTGTAGGGGCCTGTACATTTCCCATGTACTGATGCCAGTACAGGCAGTCTGTGTAGGTTACGTTGAACTTCTGAGTATACAGAGTGTTCTGACCCTTGTTGATGTAGGACTCTCCGATATACATCGCACCGCCGATTATTGATTTGGCAGGTGTTGTCCATGGCCTGTTGTACGATGTGCCCGATGAAGCCCATCTCAGACCGTTTGTTATAGCGTTACCCGATGCACTCTCAAATGCACCGATATTGTAGAAGTTATATATGCCGGGATATGTGGCATTCTTACCGTTTGTTCCCGAGGTTATCGAGCCTCCGACCTCCTGCTTGATACGTGAAGCAATGTGGTAAGGGCTGACGCCGGATTTCTGTGCTGCGGTGATTATCATGGACGAATATGTGGTGGTCGAACCGGTTGGGTGCGCATTGTGCATAAACGAACCAGATAATATAGCCTCAACTCCTGACTTTGTCTGTGATGAGTCGTATGACAGCTTTTCAAATGCGAACATGGAGCTTGCGGATGACATATATGTTCTCGGATCGAGGTAATACTTTACAAGATCGTCCGAGGCTGCAAACCATGTTGAACCATCATATGATGAGTAGGAGTCTGTCTTGTAGTTGTATCCAACGGTCTGTGATCTCCAGCCGTAGTTAGGACTGTAAGATGTACAGTTTACAAGGTTGTTGACACGTCCCTGTACGTTGACCTCGTTCTTGACCACGTCGTTCCAGTTAAGGTTGGTGTGTACCGCCTTGAATATCCAGTTTGGGTGCTCCGCATGGAGCTTTCTGAGAAGCACCTTGTAGCTCTCAGGGAAGTTCTGGGCGGATAATTGCTTTTCAAATGCTGCATCCGATGTCTGGTTACCGTCAGGTTCCTTGTATGTTCCCATTGTGATGAGCGATGAGGAGATAAATCCTGTATACTTCTTGCTGCTGTATGTGAGGTTGACCTTGTACCATGACTTGTTGGATGTATCAGTCACGGAGAGTGCCTGTCCCTTCATGAGCATGATCGCGCTTCCGTTGTAGGTTATAGGTGTACCCGCTGCCGTCTGGCGGAAGTATACATAGTCTTCATTCACGTAACCGCTCTTGGCTGCCTGAGCCGCTGTGGTAGGCTGCTGTGTAGTAGCCTTGGTCGTGGCCTTTGTTGTGGCTGAAGTGGAGTCGATCACGATGAACTTGGAATATACATAACCGGTGTAGCGCTTCTTCTTATATGTAAGCTTGACTTTGTACCATGTCTTGTTGGAAGTGCTCAGTACGGTCATGCTCTGACCGCCCATGAGCATGATCGGCGATCCGTTATACTTCAGCGGCGTGCCGTTTGGCGTTTTTCGGAAATATACATAGTTTTCATTTTTTCGAAGGTGAGCCTTCTTGGCGGTTGTCCTTGTTACCTTGATAAATGCGGAGTACACATAACCGGTGTAGCGCTTCTTCTTGTATGTAAGCTTGACCTTGTACCATGTCTTGTTGGAAGTGCTCAGTACGGTCATCTTCTGACCCTTCCTGAGGAGTATGGCCGAGCCGTTATATTTTATAGGCGTGCCGTTTGGTGATTTGCGGAAATACACGTAGTCAGACGTGAGAGTTCCCGTGGTCGCGGCTTCTGCGTGATTGTTTCCCACATACAGTCCGGTCACCGCGATGCAGACGACCGCCCAAATAAGCATTACGATAGAAATAGTAGTCCGGGTTCGTTTAGTATTGATATCCATAGTAACCTCCATTTTTCATAAAACAAATCTATATATAAAATAGTATTTATGACAAAATTACATCAGTCTAAGTTTACCATAATTATTGCAAATGAGCACCATTTTTGTGAAAAAAGTTATAAAAAAGTAATAAAATTGCAATAAAAAAGCTTTTGCTGGTCAGACAAGTGCTGACCGGCAAAAGCTTTTCGCCTTATGTCGTATATATTAACCTACTTTGAGCTTGAATTTCTGGATCTCTTTGTCCGTCTCTACCTTCTCGATGAGAGCACCAAGTCCGCGAAGCTTTTCGTCGAACTTCTCGTAGCCTCTCTGGATATACTTGATATCACATACAGTAGAGAAGTCGTTGGCCACAAGTGCCGCAATTACAAGTGCTGCGCCTGCTCTCAGGTCAGGTGCTGCAACATTTGCACCGGTGAATGTCTCCACACCATCGAGAATAGCGGTGTTGCCCTCGACTCTGATGTGTGCGCCCATTCTTGAAAGCTCTGCGACATACTTGAATCTGTTCTCAAATATGCTCTCGGTGACGATGCTTGTTCCGTTGGACAGTGCAAGTGTAACCGCCATCTGTGGCTGCATATCTGTCGGGAATCCCGGATATGGCAGAGTCTTGATGTTGGTAGCCTTGAGTCTCTTGTTGCACATTACTCTCACTGAATCATCGTACTCGATGACAGTGGCACCTATATCTGTAAGCTTTGAGGTTATAGCCTCAAGATGCTTAGGAATTACGTTCTTGATGAGGACGTTGCCTCTGGTGGCTGCTGCTGCAACCATGAAGGTTCCTGCCTCGATCTGATCCGGAATGATGGAATATGTAGTTCCGTGAAGTGACTTTACGCCACGGATACGGATGACATCAGTTCCGGCACCCTTGATGTTAGCACCCATACTGTTGAGGAAATTGGCAACATCAACGATATGTGGCTCCTTGGCTGCGTTCTCTATGGTAGTCTTGCCGTTTGCCATTACGGCGGCCATCATGACATTGATGGTGGCACCTACTGAGATCACATCCATGTAAATGTGGCTTCCGATCAGCTCATCAGCCTCAACGGATATCATACCGTTTGCTATATCAACGTGGGCTCCAAGTGCTTCAAAACCTTTTATGTGCAGATCTATCGGACGGGCTCCGATGTCGCATCCGCCTGGAAGAGCGACCTGTGAATGGTTATATTTGCCAAGCAGTGCGCCGAGCAGATAGTAGGATGCTCTGATCTTTCTGATATATTCGTCGTCGACACAGAGATCGGTATTCGGATTGATGGTTCCACCACATATAGCAACCGTGTGCTCGTCTATGTAACGGACCCTTGCGCCGATACCCTGAATGGCCTGAAGAAGGACTCTTGTATCTCTGACGTTCGGTACGTTTTCTATTGTGACTTCCTGGTCGGTCATGACTGCAGCGGCAAGTATTCCAAGTGCGGCATTCTTAGCACCCGCAATGGTAACTTCGCCCTCCAGAGGACGACCTCCCTTGATAACATACTGTTCCATATTTCACCTCTTAGATAATTCTCGGATTATCGCAACTTTATAGATTATAGCACATAAAACTGAAAAGTAAACAGTTACTTGTCTGCTTCACAGTATATACATCTGTAAATTCGCTTTTCTCTGTCTGTGAGTTTGAATATATGGGTTATTCCTTGCTCTGTGGTCGTAATGCATCTTGGATTGGTACATTTCTTTATTCCAACCAGTCTCTCAGGCAGTTCGATCTTACGTTTTTCAACGAGCTTGCCGTCCTTGATGATGTTGACGGATATATCCGGGTCGATATACCCCAGAACATCAAGGTTTATGTCGATATCCTGATCTATCTTAAGAATGTCCTTTCTTCCCATCTTCTCGCTTTTAACATTCTTGATTATAGCAACGGAGCAATCCAGCTTATCAAGATGAAGATCGTTGTATATCTGCAGGGCTTTGCCTGCTGTTATATGGTCAAGTACAATACCATTCTGAATACTGTCAATATTCATGATCATTCCTCCTATGCCTTAAAATCCTTGTCGAGTCCGAGAAGGTCCATGATGAGTGCCATTCGGACATATTTGCCGTTGAGTGCTTGTCGGAAATAACATGCTCTCGGATCGTCATCCACCTCAACAGATATCTCATTTACACGAGGAAGCGGGTGAAGGATCGACAGGTCAGGCCTAGCGAGAGCCAGCTTTGACTTGTCAAGAATATAGGTATCTTTCAGTCTTATGTAGTCCGCCTCGTTGAAGAAACGTTCTTTCTGGACTCTTGTCATATAGAGAACGTCCAGAGATCCGATAGCATCCTCAAGAGAGGAAATCTCCTCATATGGTATATTATTCTTTTCGATGACTTCTGTTCTTATATAATCAGGTAATTTTAATTCATCCGGTGATATGAGAATAAATTTTATGCCTTTGTATCGTGACATGGCCTTTATAAGTGAATGAACCGTACGACCAAACATAAGATCTCCGCAGAAACCTATGGTCATATTGTTTAGTCTGCCCTTCTCTCTCTTTATTGTGAGAAGATCGGCCAATGTCTGCGTAGGGTGATTGTGACCGCCGTCACCAGCATTAATAATAGGAACATCTGATTTCATGGAAGCCAGCATCGGGGCACCCTCTTTATAATGTCTCATAGCTATAATATCGGCATAACAGCTGACGATCTTGACGGTATCGCCCACACTCTCACCCTTGGTAGATGATGATGAGCTTGCTGATGAGAAACCGAGCACGTTGCCGCCCAGTTCCATCATGGCAGCCTCAAAGCTCAGCCTTGTACGTGTACTTGGCTCGAAGAACAGGGTAGCCAGCTTCTTGCCCTTGCACACCTCACTGTATTTTTCTTTGTTATCGATGATGTCCTGCGCCAGAGTGAGCAGATGATCGATCTCCTCAACTGACAGATCCATCGGGTCTATTAAATGTCTCATTTGACATGATCCTCCTTAGGTTATCAGAATGAATATTTTAAGAATTAAGAAGTGTATACATAACAGCCTTCTCAGCGTGACGTCTGTTCTCAGCCTCATCCAAAATGTGGTTGAGGTTCTTGTCGATAACGCCCTGTGAGATCTCAAATCCCTGGTGCATAGGCATGTCGTGGAATACTATAGCTTTGCTGCCCTCTGTAAATTCCTCGTTGAGCTGGTAAGGCATCATCTTGGCGAGAGTCTCTTCCTTCTGCTGCTTGTATGCAGGGTTGTTGAAAAACTCCATGTCTACCCATGTATCTGTGTAGAGGATATCCATATCCTTTGCGTACTTCTTTGCCTCCTCCATGCTCATGGTAGGATCGAGTTCAACATAGTGGCCTGTAGCCTTTGCTGCTTCAAAGAAGTCATCACCACATACAGTGTTGTTTACAAGTGGTGTGAGTCCATAGATGGTTCCTTTCTTCATCTTTGCGAAGAACTCAACAAGAGAGTTGAATACATTATTCTTGGCACCGATGTACATAAGTTTTACATCGAGACTGCCAAACTTTTCTATAATAGTGAGGGCATCTGCCAGGATCTGGCATGGATGATAAGAACTGTCACATCCGTTGATAAATGGAACAGTAACATTGTTGCCGAACAGCTCGACTGTCTCATTCTTTACAAGACGTGCCATGATGATATCTACATTCCTGCATACATACTTAATCTCTGATACAGGCTCACCGAGTGTAAAGTTGGAATCCTTCCAGAGCTGGTTGTAATATGTACCGCCGAGCTCAGTTATACCTGTTGTAAATGAAAGAAATGTTCTTGTGGAAGTCTTCTCAAAAAGAGTGTAGAGTTTCTTGCCCTCAAGAGCGTGAGCGTACTTATCAGGGTTCTTCTTCATGTCAAGTGCCAGATTGAGAATATCCATCAGCTCATCAGCTGTGAAATTCTTGAAGTTAAGCATGTTTTTCATAACAAATGTCCTCTTTTCTCTATAATTATAAATTGTTTGCAATACGGACAAACATAATCTGTGGATCCTGGCAATATATTTAGGATACGGGTGTTGAGATATGTCTGCCTGAAATTTTATTATATAGCACATGGTTTCAAAAGTAAAACAGTTTACGACATCACATAAATTATGAATGTAAATATTTGAAGATTTATGCCTGATTATAAAAAAATATAGATAATAAAATATAGATAATAAAGCAAAAAACAGCTTAATTTTTTGATTTTTATTGACAAAGATGTATAGATATGGTTTTATATATTTTATAAAATTTTTATAAAAAATTTATAATTAATCAAGGGAGGACATTTTATGATCAAACAGAGGAACATTGCTTTGTGCATAGTATTTTCAATCATTACATTTGGAATTTATGCACTGTATTGGTTCGTTTGCCTTACAAACGATGCTAATCAGGAATCTGGACAGACAGATGCAACAAGTGGTGGGGTAGCATTGTTGCTTACTATCGTTACATGTAATATCTATGGATGGTTCTGGGCATACAAGATGGGCGAGAAGATTGACGCAATAAAGACAAAGAATGGTCAGTCAGCAGGAAATTCAAGCATACTTTTCCTTCTGCTCCAGTTATGCGGACTTGGAATTGTATCATATGCTATTATGCAGGATACCATCAATAAAAATGCGTAATGAATCAAATTGCATACAAATATACATTGAAAAATGTATAGATGCAGTTGCGTACAGACAAAATGTATGAGAAAATAGTCCCGTAGACTGAGTTGTGTCTGCGGGGCTATTCTGTTATTTTTATTGCAGTTATGCAGTGGTTTACATATGAGTGGAATAATTGCAGTCATACACAAGTCCTACATAATTCAATTAAGGATTTAAGTTTAAGGAGGATTATCAATTATGATCAAACAGAGGAATATTGGAATATGTATTCTGCTTTCAATTGTGACATGCGGAATATATGGATTGTATTGGTTTGTTGTGCTGACAGACGATATCAATCAGGAGTCAGGAGAGACAGATGCAACAAGTGGTGGAATGTCGCTTTTGCTCACTATCGTTACATGTAACATCTATGGATGGTTCTGGGCATATAAGATGGGCGAGAAAGTTGATATCATAAAGAATAAGAACGGTGTACCATCAAGCAACTCAGGCATATTATACGTCCTTCTTCAGGTATTTGGACTTGGAATTATTGCATATGCGCTTATGCAGGACACTGCAAACAAATATGCAGAGGCTATACCTCAGATGAATACAGGATATGGTCAGCAGGGTTATAATCAGAACACATACAACCAGAATGCGTATGGTCAGCAGCAGGGATATGATCAGAATGCATACGGCCAGCAGCAGTATAACCAGAATGCGTATGGTCAGCAGGGATATGATCAGAACGCATACAACCAGAATGCGTATGGTCAGCAGCAGTATAATCAGAATGCATACGGACAGCAGCCATATGGTCAGCAGGGATATGACCAGAATGCATATAACCAGCAGGCATACGGACAGCAGCCATACAGCCAGCAGGGATATGATCAGAATGCATACAATCAGCAGGGATATGGTCAGCAGGCCGGTTTAGACCAGAATACATTTGGCCAGCAGTCAGATCAGAATATTAACACATCAGCAGATGCTTCAGGCAGTGATAACAGCCAGCAGTAGTCGGCGGAGACAAAGAAATACAGAGCATGGATCAGATACAGAAATCAAGAAGAAATGCGATAATTAAAAGGGATGCCATCCTCGTGGGGATAGGCATCCTCTATTATATATTCATAAGAGTGACAGGACTTGCCATACCATGTATATTCAGAAAGATAACCGGATTTTTATGCCCAGGATGCGGGATAACACGGGCTATCCTTGCGGCCGTAAAGCTGGATCTTGCAAAGGCATTTGCTTATAATCAATTTATGTTTATAGCTCTTCCGGCGTTGGCATACATAATTGTAAAAAACGATTATGTATTCGTAAGATATGGAAACAGAAAATTATCGCGATTTGACAATATACTTATATTTATATGTATTGCCGGGGCGGTGATGTTTGCCGTTCTCAGGAATGTGATGCGCTTTTGAGAGAGAGACGATGACAAGTTTATTGGCAGCGTTATAGAATGACCATCGTAACAGACTTATTTAATATCCCATCTTCTTGACAATAAATAATAAAAAGGCATATAATTTACAATTACCGAGGAGTTTTTCGGTAAAGTTGCACAAGCATTTCATTTGTGCTTGTAGTATTTTTTCAGGGAGGGTTTTTGAAATGGCAAAAAAACCGTATTATATTACAACCGCCATTGCATATGCATCAGGTAAACCTCATATAGGCAACACCTACGAGATCGTGTTGGCTGACAGCATTGCAAGGTACAAGAGATTCGCAGGTTATGATGTAAGATTCATGACAGGAACAGATGAGCATGGACAGAAGATCGAGAACAAGGCTTTTGAGAACATGCAGACCCCAAAGGAATTCGTTGATGAGACATCAGGTGAGATCAAGAGAATATGGGATCTCATGAATACTTCATATGACAAGTTTATCCGTACAACAGATGATTACCATGAGAAGCAGGTACAGAAGATATTTAAGAAGCTGTACGATCAGGGTGATATATATAAGGGACATTATGTAGGAAAATACTGTACACCATGTGAGTCGTTCTTCACAGACGGACAGCTCATAGATGGCAAGTGCCCGGACTGTGGAAGACCTGTTCAGGAGGCCAAGGAGGAGGCATACTTCTTCAAGATGAGCAAGTATCAGGACAAGCTCATGAAGCATATAGAGCAGCATCCTGAGTTTATACAGCCTGAGTCAAGACGTAACGAGATGGTTAACAACTTCCTTAAGCCGGGACTTCAGGACCTGTGTGTTTCAAGAACATCATTCAAGTGGGGAATTCCGGTAGACTTTGATCCAAAACATGTTGTATATGTATGGGTTGATGCGCTTTCAAACTACATAACTGGACTTGGATATGACGTAGATGGAAAGAGCGATGAGAAGTTTTATAAATACTGGCCGGCAGATCTTCACTTGATCGGCAAGGATATCCTGAGATTCCATACCATTTACTGGCCTATCATGCTGATGGCACTCGGACTTCCGCTTCCAAAGCAGGTATTCGGTCATCCTTGGCTCCTCCAGAGTGATGGCAAGATGAGTAAGTCGAAGGGCAACGTAATGTACGCTGACGATATGGTCAATATATTTGGCGTGGATGCTGTCAGATTCTTTGTTCTTCACGAGATGCCATTTGAGAATGATGGAGTTATCTCATGGGAGCTCATGGTTGAGAGACTCAACTCAGAGCTTGCAAATACACTTGGAAATCTGGTCAATAGAACCATATCGATGTCAAACAAGTATTTCGGTGGCATTGTGACAAATACCAACGTCACAGAGCCTGTCGATGAGGATCTTAAGAAGGTCGTTATGGACTGCAGATACAAGGTTGCAGAGTGCATGGATAAGCTCAAGGTTGCAGATGCGATCACAGAGATATTTGCACTGTTCAAGAGGTGCAACAAGTACATAGATGAGACAATGCCTTGGGCACTCGCAAAGGAGGAGGACAAGAAGGACAGACTGAACACAGTTCTGTACAACCTTGTCGAGAGCATCGTTATAGGTGCAACACTCCTTGAGCCATATATGCCTGAGACAACTGAGAAGATCATGGCACAGCTCAATACCGAGAAGAGAAAGGTCACAGAGCTTGGAAAGTTTGGTCTGTACAAGTCAGGAACAAAGGTAACAGAGCAGCCTGAGATCCTATTCGCACGTCTTGACGTGAAGGAAGTTATGGCTAAGGTTGCCGAGTTCGCTCCAGTGGAGAAGGAGTCCATGTACGAGCAGGCCAAGAAGCAGAAGGAAGAGAAGGAGAATTCTGCTGAGACCAAGAAGATCAAGATAGCTGAGGCGAAGGTTCAGGCACTCAAGGCCAATCCTGATGTAGTTGACAAGCAGGAGATAAGCATTGAGGAGTTCCAGAAGATGCAGCTCATGATCGGCGAGATTGTTGCATGTGAGGAGGTTCCTAATTCAAGAAAGCTTCTCTGCTCACAGGTAAGCTTTGGCAAGAACAATGTAAAGCAGATAGTATCAGGAATCAAGGGTACATACTCAGCAGAGGATATGGTAGGTAAGAAGGTTGTGGCTATAGTAAATCTTAAGCCATGTAAGCTTGCCGGAGTCGTATCAGAGGGTATGCTTCTGTGCGCAGAGGATCCTGAGGGCAATCTGTCACTCCTGACCACCGAGAAGGACTTCCCAGGTGGATGCTTTATAAGCTAAGATATAAAATAGTGGATATAATGAGGGAAGCATCACAGGCCGGGCACACGGCCGGGATCCGTGGTGTTTCCCTGTTTTTATTTATAAAGCTGAAGTAAATTTTATGTTACAAAGATTATACGCAGAGGCCTTTCTGCATTGATTTATTAGATGTTTCATGATAGAATTTTGTTAGGTGCACGGACAGGAGGAGTGTGCCTTTGGAAAGATTTAGAAATCTTAGCGCCATGACCCCTGGGCTTTGGCTTTCAGGGATAACGAGGTTGAAGGTTATCGAATATTCGGCGGATGCCTTCACGCAGAGTCTGGATGCGCACATGATATCCAAATATGGGGGTAACTCCAAAACAAAGAATCATGACCAGACACCCATAGCTGTTATGTATGGTGGTTTCACCTTTTTTAAGTGCGCCATATTATAATATTATCAGTATACAGCGTGGTTATAAGCCGAAAGGAGATTAATTTAATATGTGTGGAATCATAGGATATGTAGGAAAGAAACCAGCCAAGGACATTCTTATTGACGGACTGGCAAAGCTCGAGTACAGGGGATATGACAGTGCGGGAATAGCACTGCTTAATGATGATGATACACTGACGATCAAGAAGAAAGCCGGCAGAGTGGAAGACCTCAGGGAGATGTGCAGCGACGACAGTCCTGTGTACAGATCAACCTGTGGAATAGGCCATACGAGATGGGCTACTCACGGCGGAGTTACGGATGTGAATGCACACCCACATAGGTGCGGAGATGTGGCACTTATACATAATGGAATTATAGAGAACTATAACGACATTGTGAGAGAATACGGACTGGCCGACAGGTTGGTATCCGAGACGGACACAGAGGTAGTAGCAGCACTTCTGGACACACTGTACGATGGCAATCCCATCGAGACTATCAGAAAGGCTGTTAAGGCTATAGCCGGTTCATTTGCACTCTGCATTATGTTTGCAGACAGACCGGGCAAGATATACGCAGTGAGAAATGTAAGTCCGATGATCGCTTCATACACAGATGAGGGATCGATCATTGCATCAGACCTCACAGCGATAATATCATTTTCAAAGGAATACTTTGTTGTGCCGGAGTATCATATACTGACACTCTCAAGCACAGGCATCAAAGTAGAAGACATGAAGGGGAACATGGTAGAGCCGGAGATGCTCAAGATAACATGGGACATAACGGCAGCTCAGAAGGGTGGATATCCGCACTTTATGCTGAAGGAGATCTATGAGCAGCCAGAGGCACTGAGAAACACGATAACACCTCGTATAGTGAATGAGCTTCCTGATTTCACTGAGGACGGCATCGATGATGAGGTGTTTAAGAATCTTGAGAACATCACAGTGGTTGCATGCGGAACAGCTATGCACGCCGGAATAGTCGGCAAGGCCATGATTGAGAAGGAGTTAAAGATTCCTGTTAATGTTGAGATAGCATCAGAATTCAGATACAAGGAACCACTCATAAATGAAAAGACTCTCGTAATAGTTACATCACAGTCAGGAGAGACTATTGACACACTCGAGGCACTCAGACTTGCCAAGAGATGTGGATCAAAGGTTCTGTCCATAGTCAATGTAAAGGGATCGACCATCGCCAGAGAGAGCGATTACGTCCTTTATACACATGCCGGTCCTGAGATCGCAGTTGCAAGTACCAAGGCATATTCGGTACAGATGGCTGCAATGTATCTCATTGGATGCAGACTTGGCTATGTCAAGGGTATATACTCTGAGGACAGGGCAAAGGCATTCATCAGACAGCTTCAGGGCGTTATCCCGGTGATAGAGGAGACACTCAAGCAGGCAGATGAAGTAAAGACAGTTGCAAACTATATAAAGATGGCTCCGGATGCATTCTTCATAGGAAGAGGACTGGATTATACACTGTCACTGGAAGGTGCACTGAAGCTGAAAGAGATTTCTTATGTTCACGCTGAGGCTTATGCGGCAGGGGAGTTAAAACATGGAACGATAGCACTCATAACTGAGAACGTTCCGGTCATAGCTTTGGCTACACAGGAATCTGTATACGGAAAGATGATTTCCAATATACGCGAGGTTAAGGCAAGAGGCGCATACGTCATTCTTGTCAGCATGGATGAAGAGTACAATGATAAAGATGTATGTGACAAACACATATCCATACCAAAGCAGGATGGATTGTTCACGGTATTTTCGGCTGCTGTCATCCTGCAGCTTATAGCGTATTACACGTCCGATGCAAAGGGGTTGGACGTAGATAAGCCACGTAATCTGGCAAAGTCAGTTACAGTAGAATAATTGACTCCGGGATTTACATGGATATCGTGCGATAAATATCGGAGGGTTTTATATGAGTGATAAGATGTATTTGTGTGATGAGTACAAATTGTACTTTAAGATTGAAGACGATGTAGAGGTTCTTCACAATGAGGTAGAGCTGTACAATGCTCAGTTTGTGGGCAATAATGCGTTCTGCCATGAGGAATATATAGATGGTCAGAGAGCTCTGACATATTCTATTCCAGCCATGACTACCATGAATCAGTTCCTTGAGAAGAAGATACACAAGGATGAGCTGGTTGATCTGATATTCAGTATTGCAGATCAGCTCATGTATCTCAAGGCGAATGATCTGTCCATTGGAAAGGTTATACTGAATAAGGGATATATGTATATAGACTTCCAGAATATGGCTGTTCAGCTCATATTCCTGCCTATAGATAAGCCTATGGACAGATGTAATATGGAGAAGTTTATAAGGGATCTTATGGGCAATATGAAGTTTGCGAATAAGAAGGCATCCGATGCCGGATATGAGCTTATCAAATACTTTGATCACAATCCTACATTTTATCTGTCAGAATTTTATAAGTTTATAACAGACCTGAAGAATGACAATATAGCACATCCTGAGGATGAGCAGGAGCTTATGAAGTCAGCGGGAGTCAGCCCGGTCAATGTGGCTAAGGTAGAGGTTCCTGAGACTCCTCATGTTACAACTTCTTCATTCAAGCTTGCAAAGGAAGTTAAGGATTTCTCATCAAATGATATTGGATTTGATGACAACGATGACGGTTCGACAACAGTTCTCACAGCCAACAACCGTGGCAAGAGCGGCCCTGTCATCATAAGAACCAGAACAGGTGAGAGGATAAGGATCGACAAGCCGATATTCTGTATCGGTAAGTCTACACAGGGAGTTGACTATCAGGTAACTGACAACAATTCAGTCAGTCGCCGCCATGCTTACATTATCAATGTCAACGGCGTGTACTATCTGAGAGATAACAAGTCGACCAACCACACTTACCTTGGTGGCAAGATCATAAGCAGCGGAACGGATATGATGCTCATAGATGGTATCAGATTCAAGCTTGCGAACGAGGAGTTCACCTTCAAGGAGAAATAAAATAGTATATTATACTGGATAAGGAGACTTGTTTATTATTATAATGAGTCTCCTTATTTTATAATAAATCCCCTGCATGGGCGCGCCGGAGTACATGTGGGTAAAGGGGTAATATAAATAGAATGTGAAAAAAGGGGGAGTATCAAAGATTATGAAAAGAAAAGGAAGCTTATCGGGAAGGACACTGTGTAAAAAAGCAGCAACAGTGGTAATGTGTGCAGTGCTGATGCTGACGGCAGGTATTCAGACGACAGGTATTCAGACTGTTAAGGCCAGTACCCTTGACCAGCAGATAGAAGAGGCTCAGAGTGAGCTGGAACAGGTGAAGAAAGATCAGAGTGAAGTGCAGGCTGTATATGATCAGGGCTCTATAGGCTTTGTAGACTGGATGCTTGCGAAGAACGACTTGACAACAAAACAGAAAAATGATCTGGATTGGGCTAAGAATGTCCTGCAGAATGCATGTGAGGAAGATTTCTCCAAGTGGGCTGGTGGAAATAATACAGGTCTTCCGGAATCGAGAAATAACAAGGTTGTTGTTACCGGAGATAAGAAAGACGCCATATCGCTTGAAAACACAAAGGCGACATTTGCGGTATTGAATAAAATTAATTCGTTAAGGGACACAGACGAAAACTATGTCGGGGCAATGAAGAGGAATGCGGCTAAGACTAATTTCTATTTCATGGCGGTGGCACAGTCAGGCGCGGACAGAGGTGCAGGACTCACAAATCATTCACTTCTTCAGGTGTCATGTGAGAATCTGGCGTTTGGATATACTGATCCGGCGGCAGGATGGAACAGTGAGAAGGCATCTTTTAACAAGATAAGGGATGAGCTGGGATATTCATCCATAACTTCGCAGAGTCAGCTTACAGCTGTTGAACAAAAGGCGGATTCGGAGGGAGTCACGGTTGGACATTATACCAATATGTTCTGGGCAGCAGATCAGGTGATGGGAGTCGGATTCACACTCTATGGCAGGTATGGCAATACTTCATGCTTCAATGCAAGCAAGCTTTCAAACTATACTAGCAAATATGAGGTGTACACAATAGCTGAATTTGAGAAGCTGTTTGATGAATATTATGAGACTGTAGATCCGGAGAAGTGGCAGAAAAAGGTGGATGCAGCGCAGGCCAAGCTGGATAAGCTGCTTGGACAGCGGTATGATGCATGCACGGAGCATGTGTATGGTGAAGGTGTGAAAAAAGAGGCCACATGTACAGAGACAGGTGGAACAGTATACACATGCGCTAAATGTGGCTACAAAAAGATAGAGGATGAGGTTCCGGCTCTTGGGCATAGCTTTACAGATGGCGTATGTACGAGATGTAAAGTAACAGGACCAAAGACGATGTACGTGTACTGGAAATTATCGGAAACTGCTTCATCAGCCACATATGATCAGGAGTTCGAAGTAGGAAAGGATATAGAGACATACATATCTTTCTCGACGGCATCAGATAGCAAATCCGATGACAAATTCGTGTTTGATATAGCAGACCCGTCTATTATTTCGTATACCCCTTCGTCTAACTATGCTGGAACATTCCATATGAATAAGATAGGTGAGACGACGGTTACTGTATATCCGGTCGTGAATCCGGATATGAAGAGGGTAATCACTGTGTCGGTAACAGATGTGGGTGGTCATGACTATGTAATAAGTCAGGCAGAACCGGGATCTGGAGAGACAGAAAAAATTTGTTCAAAGTGCGGGACGACAAAAACGGTGACAATCCCGACGGCAATAACACGTACTGTATGGTGGAGTGATAGTAATGGATATTACAAGCCTGCTGATGTGGAAGTAGGTGATGAGATCAATCTGGAAGTAGATTATGCACCAACGAAGGTCGACAACTCTGAGTTTATAGTTACATCATCGGATGAAGGTATTGTAAAAGTGAGTGATCCGGAATCTTCTTATAGAAGATATGATGCTAAGCTTACGGCGGTCGGAACAGGTGATGTAACCATAAGAATAGTTCATAAATATGACAGCTCAATTTGTCAGGAATACACGTTCAATGTGGCAGATCAGGGGGGACATGAGTATGTCATATCAGAGGCAGATGAGGGTGAAAGCCAGACAGTAGAGACGTGTTCAAAGTGCGGATATGAGAAGATCGTGTCACTTCCTACCAGTATCAGATATGTGTATTGGCAGGAGAAGGACAGCGATAACAGGACTACTTCACCAAGTGAGTATGAAATTGGAGCGGAACTGAGTATAAATATAATGGATTGGCCAACGAGAGCGGACATACATGAGTATGCGGTTACATCGTCGGATGAGACTGTTGTAAAGGTGAATGAAGTGTCTAGGACTGCGGCATCACTTTCGGCAATCGGCAACGGCGTTGTAACGATTACGGTTGCCAGTAAATATAATCCGTGGGTGAAGGCTGAGTATGAACTTGATATAACAGAGATAGGCGGACATTCATACACTGCGGAAATAGTAAATGATGAAACTCTTGCACAGGCTGCGACCTGTACAACTGCTGCGAAATATTATTATTCCTGTGATAACTGTGGAAGAGTGAATCGCAAAAAGACATTTACACACGGGGATAGCCTGGGACATGATTACGCCCCAAAGTATGAGTGGTCAGCAAATGGCAACACTTGCAAGCTGGTTCTCACCTGTACCAGAGATTCGAGTCATGTGATCAGTGAACCGATGACTGTAACAAGCAAGATAACGCAGGCATCCTGCGAGAACGATGGTGCAAAGGTGTGTACAGCAAAATGCACGCTGAATGGCAAGAGTTATCAGAGTACCAAGAAGATAGCCATTGGTGCATTGGGACATAGATGGGATTCAGGCGTGGTTAAGAAAAAAGCTTTGTGTGCAGCAGAAGGTCTGATCAGATACACATGTGAGCGATGCCAAAAGACAAAGGATGAGAAGACAGAGCCACTCGGACATACCCAGGGAAAGGCTGTGTATGAGAATGTAAATCTGGCTACATGTCAGGCTGAAGGCAGCCGAGACAAGGTTATATACTGCACCATGTGCAAGGCAGAACTCAGCAGGACTACTGAGATTCTTCCAAAGACAGACCATGATAGAACGCTTGTAGGAGAGAAGAAAGCTACCTGTATGGGCGGCGGATATACAGGAGATGTTGTCTGCAGCATGTGTGGTGAGATTTTTGAAACCGGTACAGCAACAGACCCAGTCGATCACAGCTACACAGCAAAGAAAACAACTGCACGATATCTGAAGAAGGCAGCAGATTATGATTCTCCGGCAGAGTATTACTATGCATGTGTATACTGTGGAGAAAAGGGTGAGACTAGCTATGCGTATGGCTCAAAGCTCACGCGTAAGAGCATATCGTCAGCAAAGGTTACACTTAACAAGACAGAATATACATATGATGGTAATTCGAAGAAGCCGGCTGTAACAGTAAAGCTTGGCGACAAAACGCTGGAGAAGGATACAGATTATACGGTTTCATACAATAAGAACAAAGCAGCCGGAACAGCAGAGGCTGTAATTATAGGCGCTGGCACATATCAGGGACAGAAGACGATCAATTTTACGATCAAAAAGGCGCCGAACAGCATAACGCTGAAAAAGCGCAGCTACAGAATAGAGATGTCAACCGGCTCGAAGAGAATATCTATTTCACAGAGCGTGAGCGCACGTGCCGGAAAGCTCAGCTACAGCTCGGATAACAAAGCTGTAAAGGTAGACTCTGCTGGAACAATAACGATCGCAGCCCGGTATATAGGCAAGGCAAACATCACCGTATATGCTGGAGATTCGAATCATGTGAAGGTGAAGAAGATAATACCTGTTACTGTCAGCCCGAAGATACCAGGTATAAGCCAGATAAAGAGCCCATCGGCTGCGTCTGTAAGATTAAAGTGGGGAAAGATAAGCTGCGCAGATGGCTATCAGATCCAGTATTCAACAACATCAAACTTTAAAAAGGGTACATATGCATTCACGGTGTTAAGCGGTGGAAGCAAGACGACTGCGAGTCTTGGAGCAAAGCAGCGGATTAAAGGCGGAAAAACATATTATGTAAGGGTTAGAAGCTTTTCGAACAAGTTTGGCACAAGATGCTACTCAGCATGGAGCAAGACAAAGTCAGTCAGGGTGAGAAAGTAGCCGGAGATAACATATATATAAAGCTCAGCCTGTGTGATGGATTCAGTAGAAATCACACAGGCTGAGCTTTTCTTAATGTATATTCTTAAGACACATTCTTAATGCATATAGTTACTCGGCGGTCTCGCCACCCGAGGAGATATCGCCTTCGTCTGAACTGTCCTCGCTTGAGCTGTCAGAGCTGTCAGAGCCTGAGCTCTGCTGGGAACCCTCTATTGCAAGCATGGATGCATCAACCTGGGACAGCCCCGCCGGGTCAGCACAGTAATAGTCGCCGTCATCGGTTATCTTCACAGAGACCACAACAGGACTGCGGTAATCCATGTCTGCGGCTTTATTCTGAAGGATATCCGACACGCCCTGGGCAAATTCTTTCTCGTAATCTTCCTTTGTGGTGTTGTTGAAATCGCCGGCGCTGATCTTCTTGTTATAGTCGTCGATATATGCGAACACATCGTCAAATGCCTGATTGAGAATGTCCATAGGATACACGGTCACGTCCACATAGTAGTCGCTTCCGCTCTTATAGGCTCTTGACACCTCGTATTTGGCCTTGGAGTAGATGACCTTTGCGGTCTCGTCAAATATAGCATCCACCTCGTCTGTCTCTGCGTTGTTCAGTGAGTAATGATTGATGAGCTGGCCGGCCAGATAATCTATGCTGTCGCTGTACATGGCTGAGGCGTCCTCCTCGGAGCCGTCGTTGTCCTTCACGTATCCGTCAAAGCTTCCTTTGTAGTTGACGTCGAGAATGTTCTGCATGTATGTCTGATAGGTGGTCTTCTTGCGGTGAAGACAGCCTGTGAGTGATGTCATCACGAGGGTTGCCGCGAGACCTAATATGACAAGTTTTGAATGGTGTTTCATCTATATGATCCTCCGTAAAATTTAAATTCAATGAGCAGTTACAATATAGCATAAAAAAAGTGGTTTGTAATCATAAAAGGTAAAAATACTTTGCTTACAGAATTATGTGTGCTATAATTACGGAGTATCTACAATAGGATTAGTTTTTCGGAGGTAAGGTCATGGCAAAACAGGTAGAAGATGTTGTAACTGACGATAGAGTAGAATCACTGAAGACAGTGAAGTTTGGTGGATATGATAAGGCATCCGTTGATTACTATATTGATGAACTTAAGGAAAAGCACAATAAAGAAGTAGAGGAGCTTAAGGCGAACGTCAACAAGCTCAGCGAGGCTGTTCTGAGTCTCAAGACCATGAGAGAGGTCAATATGACAGAGTCTTCCAAGACCATAGAGACTCTCAAGAAGACCAATTCAGAGCAGGAGAGCGAGATAGAGTCACTCAAGGAGCAGATCAATGCATACAAGCAGAGAGAGCTTGAGAATGCAGGAAGATACGAGTCAATATCAAGAACACTTCTTGAGGCCCGTGAGAGCGCAGACGCACTGATCGCACAGACTGAGAAGGAGTGCACAGACAAGAAGAATACTATAACTGCAGAGCTCGAGGCATACGAGACAGATGTCAAGGAGAGATGCACAAAGCTCCAGACAGATACAGAGATACAGTGCCAGCAGATGTATGATCAGACCGAGGCAAAGTGCAACAGCATGAAGGATGAGGCATACTCAGAGGCAGAGAAGACAAGAAATAAATCTCACGCAGATGCAGAGGCTCTGTCGGCAAAGACAGATTACGAGTGCAAGGTTATGAGAGAGGAAGCTCAGAAGGATGCTGCCAATACAAGAAATGCAGCCACAGATGATGCAACCAGACTTCGCAACAATGTGAAGAAGGAGTGCGAGAGCGTAAGCAGATATATGTCAGATCTTCTGTCATCACTGGACAATGTTATTTCTGCATGTGCTTCAACAAAGGATGTTGCCGACAAGGCATTTACCGGACTGAAGAGCGAGGCAACTGCTATGGTTAGTGATGCTGAGGATGCACAGTAGTAATATATGATATATGGTAACATGAAACTTTTCTATGTGATGGGACATAGGAAAGTTTTATGTGCATTAAGGGGTAAATAATATACGGGGTGTATAATAATGGGATAAAACTGCACTTGTGCAGTGGATATATGGAGAGATATTTATGGAGATAAACAGACTTAGTGGTTATTCAGATTTTCTGGGAATAGTTGAATATCCTGCGGTTGTGTTCTGCGAGGATGGTGAAGTCCTCAGCATAAACAATGCCGCAGTTAAGATCGTGGGTTCGGATGTTGAATCCATTGCCATGGAGCCGGATAAGTTTATGGTCAGCGATGAGTTCTGGCCGACACTTGACGACAAGAAGGCTATCATATGGCACAGACTTGGACTTATAGTTAACGACAAGGACAGATATGTAGTCAGTGGATTTGTCAACCAGTTTGAATATGGTGACAAGAAGGCGTATATGGTATTGTTTGAGCTTCGATCAGACGTTACGATAGGAAGCGTGAGTCTTGAGAGGATTATAAACCATATAGGCGTTATAGCTCTGTATCTGTATAAGCCGGAGGGTGTATGGAGAACGAGATACGTATCTAAGAACATATCTGAGTATGGATATACAGATGGCAATTTCTACAGTGGGCTGGTGGGACTCAGCGACCTGCTCCCTAAGAGTGATTATGACCTTCTGATCGGACAGCTCTACAAGGTTCAGAATACCGGAGTGGATGATTTTGAGATGGAGACTAGGATCGTATCAGCTCACAGAGATATAAATAAGATGAGACTTAAGTGTCACATCGTGAGAACCACAGATGGCGACATGGATGGAATAGAGCTCCTGTTCATAAAGGACAAGGAGACAGGATACAATGAGGATCAGGCGGCGTATATATTATCTGCCATGTCTAAGATCAAGAGCTTTGTCATGGTACAGCAGTACGAGAATGGCAGACCGATCTTCAAGTATATAACCCCGAACGCCAAGCAGATGGGAATAAATGTGGATGCCATCAAGCTTGGTGACAGACTCATAGAGGATTATATCCATCCGAAGGACAGAAGCAGGGTTATGGCGAATGTCAGAAACGCCACGAAGCGCGAGGACAAGGACTACGAGGAAGAGTTCAGGATAGTCAACGACAGAGGCGAGGTTATCTGGGTGAAGTCCCAGAGCTCTGTGACACAGGCGGCTGATAACACATACACGGTTGAGTATTTTATATCTGATATTACGGACAAGAAGGCTCTTGAGAACAGTGTTGAGCGCGCTAAGAAGGAGTTCGATGACAAGCTCTCATACATTATGAAGACAAATACCCAGTCGGATGAGGAAAGGAATCAGATAGATACCGAGAAGTGGACTCTGATAACGAAGGCGTTCTCTGCACTCACAGGACTTTATACAACTATCATAGATCCTGTGGGCAAGAAGATGGTTGAGCCGGCCGGCCCTCAGAAGCATATGGGTTATTTCTATGATATGTTTGAGAAGCCTCAGTATAAGCAGATATATATGAAGCTAAATGAGGTAGTTCTCAGGAACAATGTTCCGGTTATGATGGAAATGGACGATGACATCACGGGAAGTATGATCTGTGGTGCACCAATCATGATAGATGGCAAGCATGTGGCAACATGGATATGCTGCTCATATGATGACGAGGATGCGAAGAAAATGGAGAGCGTATACAAGGTGCAGTGGCAGCTTGGACGCATTTTCTCCGAATACGCATTCAGCTCTCAGATCCTGGCAAAGGAGGCGATCCGTGCCAAGTCAGAGGAGGTCATAATGGAGAACAAGCTGCAGTGGCAGAAGATTCTGCTTGATGCCCTGAACACTTCAGATAAGAGCTCCCAGCAGGTTATCAATGACGTGATAGCACAGGTGGGCGAGGTCTTAAATGCTGACGTGGCAGCCCTGTATGTGAAGGACAAGCAGGGAGATCTGGATTGCCAGTATATCTGGTCCAAGAATCAGAGCATGTCTGCAGAGGAGTATGTGACAGAGTGGCAGCGCGCCAACATGAAGTTCAGATCATGGCAGAATGGTCAGGGCTCGGGCAAGCTGGTGGACAAGGGATACCTTGTGATAGATGCAAAGCATATGGATGAAGCAGCTAAGAAGATCATGACAGGGGGTCCTGTTAAGAGTTTTACCGCAGTTCCTGTGTATGTCAATGGCAATTATGGAGCGGTATTTGTGCTGGCGAATACCTCTATCAACAAATTGTGGACCACAGAGGAGATTGAATTTGTAAAACAGACAGGTGATGTACTCAGAAGTGCCCTTGAGAAGATAGAGAGCGATGACAGCGTTAAACGCATAAACAGTGTTCTCCTCGATACATATAACTATATTGATGAGGGTATATTTATTAGAGAAGTTGATACTGGAAGAGTGCTGTTCTCGAACAGGACTCTGAACGATATGCTTGGATATGATTTTACAGACAAGGACAGTAAGCTCCTTATAGAGAATCTCAGAGATAAGTACAAGCTCATGGGAGGTCCGGATCAGCATCTGGTTACGGACAGCAAGGAGGTCAACTGGAGAAGCTATATAAGAAGTCTCGACAAGATCATGGATTTGACTGAAGTTAGCATGAAATGGCTTGACGGCAGCAATGCATCTCTTGTAATATTAAGGGACGTGAACGAATAGAAGGGAGACTTGTGATGGCAAGCGCAGATATTGGTATAGATTTAGGTACAGCCAGTATACTGGTGTATGTGAAAGGCAAAGGAGTCGTACTCAAGGAGCCTTCAGTAGTTGCATACGACAGGGATACTAATAAGATAGTGGCTATTGGTGAAGAGGCGAGACTTATGCTTGGAAGAACTCCGGGTAATATAGTGGCCATCAGACCTCTCAGGCAGGGCGTAATCTCTGATTATACGATAACAGAGAAGATGCTCAAGTATTTCATACAGAAGGCTGTCGGAAGGAGTTATTTTGGAAGACGACCTAGGATCAGCGTATGTGTACCTTCTCAGGTTACAGAGGTTGAGAAGAAGGCAGTTGAGGATGCAACTTATGCGGCCGGTGCCAGGGATGTGTCCATAATTGAGGAGCCTGTGGCAGCAGCCATTGGCGCAGGAATAGATATATACAGACCATGTGGTAACATGATAGTTGATATAGGTGGTGGAACTGCCGATATAGCAGTCATCTCTCTCGGAGGTCCTGTTGTCAGTGCATCCATTAAGGTGGCCGGAGATGATTTTGATGAGGCAGTTGTCAGATTCATGAGAAAGAAGCATAACCTTCTCATAGGAGAGAGAACCGCCGAGGAGATCAAGATCAAGATAGGTACATGTTACAGAAGACCTGAGAATATAACGTTGGATATACGAGGCAGAAACCTTGTAACCGGTCTTCCGAAGACTGTTACGGTCACATCGGATGAGACGGAGGAGGCACTTCGTGAGCCTGCGTCCCAGATATGTGAAGCTGTTCATTCAGTTCTGGAGAGAACTCCTCCTGAGCTTGCTGCTGATATTGCAGATCGTGGTATAGTTCTGACTGGTGGTGGTGCGCTGCTCCACGGACTTGAGGAGCTGCTTGAGGAGAAGACAGGAATAACCACCATGACAGCGGAGGATCCACTCAGAGCGGTGGCCATTGGTACAGGAAAGTACATCGAGCTTCTCAGCGAGAAGAACAATTAAGACAGGAGCTGAGGACTCAGTCTTCAGAGGAGAGAAAACTTGGTAAGAGAAGGTTACGTAGAGAAAGTTATATATAAGAATGAAGACAATGGGTACGCCGTCTTCGCCGTTGAGGGCGAGGACGGCGAAGATATTTTTGTGGGGAATCTTCACGGCGTTGCAGAGGGAATCTATGTATCGGCGGAGGGGGATTATGTAGAGCATCCAACTTATGATTTGCAGTTCAAATTCACCTCATGTGAGATCAAGATGCCGGATGATGTGCTCAGTATTGAGAAGTACCTCGGTTCGGGCATCATAAAGGGTGTCGGAGAGGCTCTGGCAAAACGTATAGTGAAGAAGTTTCGCATGGACTCACTCAGGATAATCGAGGAAGAGCCGGAGCGCCTTGCGGAGATACGTGGAATATCAGAGAGGAAGGCCAGAGACATTGCCGTGTCATACAACGAGAAGAAAGAGATGCAGGATGCGCTCATGTTCCTGACCGGTCTCAATATCCCGGTGAACCTCGCTGTAAAGATCTACAATGAATACGGTGACGAAGTGTACGACATAGTGAGGACAAATCCCTATAAGATAGCAGAGGATATAACGGGCGTTGGATTCAGGACAGCGGACGAGATTGCGGACAGACTTGGTATCGGAAGAGATTCGGATTTCAGGGTAAGAGCCGCTATTATGTATGCCCTATCCGGTGCAAATGGACTTGGCCATATGTATATTCCCCAGAAGATGCTGGTAGACAAGACATATTCATTGCTGATGAATGAGTACATGCCATATGATCCGGAGCTTGAGATGTCTATATGCAATCAGATACTTGAGCTCAGCGTTGCCGGCAAGATAATCATAAAGGAGTTGAAGGACGATCCAGATTCAGGGGAGCTCCCAGATGTGAGCCTTGATGATCCGGTGGCTGACATAGACATGGATTTGCTGGATACGGAGTCAGAGTCAAACGTGACAAATGCCGTGTATGCAGCACCTAATTATTATATGGAGCTCAATTCGGCAAGACTTCTGTGTGAGCTCAACATAGATTTCTCAAAGGCAAAGCTCAAGATAGACAAGGTTGTTGAGACGGTAGAAAAGTCAGAGAATATGAAGCTGGCTGATGCCCAGAGACTTGCCATAAGAAATGCCGTGGATCACGGCGTTGCGGTCATAACCGGAGGCCCTGGAACCGGAAAGACAACGATCATAAATGTACTTATCAAGATATACGAGAGCTTCAGGATGAAGATAGTTCTCGCTGCGCCTACAGGACGTGCAGCCAAGAGGATAACAGAGGCCACAGGATACGGAGCACAGACCATACACAGAATGCTCGAGCTTACGGGCGGAGTGGAAGGAGAAGAGACTTCTGCGTATACATTTATGCGGAATGAGAGCAATCCACTTGAGGCCGATGTTATCATAATAGATGAGATGTCCATGGTTGACAGCAGCATTTTCTACAGTCTGCTCAAGGCTGTGGCTCCGGGCACAAGGCTTGTGCTTGTGGGTGATTCGGATCAGCTTCCGTCAGTTGGCCCGGGAAATGTGCTCAAGGATATCATAGCGTCCGGTGTGTTCAGCGTGTCGGTGCTGGACAGGATATACAGACAGGGCGAGGACAGCGATATCATAGGCAATGCCCACAGGATAAAGGATGGAGAGCATGTGGAGATCAAGAACAAGAGCAGGGATTTCTTCTTTGTTCCAAGGAATGGCTACAATGAGATCGTGGCAGAGCTCAAGGTGCTTCTGACAAAGCAGCTTCCATCATATTTTGGTGTGGATAAATCGGATATACAGGTGCTGACACCTATGCGTAAGTATGATATGGGTGTTGAGAACCTCAACAAGCAGCTTCAGGATGTCCTCAATCCGGAGGGACATGGAAAACCCGAGCATGACCGGGGCGATGTGGTGTTCAGACAGGGCGATAAGGTCATGCAGGTCAAGAACAATTACAAGCAGGAGTGGAAGATACTGGATCCGTCGGGCAGATTTGCCAAGGAGGAAGGAGTCGGAGTGTTCAACGGCGATATTGGATTTGTAAAGGCTGTTGACGACTACGAGCAGAGGATCGTGGTGGAATTTGACGATGGAAGACAGACTGAGTATCCATACAACCAGCTTGAGGAGCTTGAGCATGCATTTGCGATAACCATACATAAGTCGCAGGGAAGTGAGTATCCCGTGGTTGTGATCCCGCTTCTCAGATGCCCACCTAAGCTTTTGAACAGAAACCTGCTGTATACGGCGGTGACGAGAGCCAGAAGAAGCGTGGTCATAGTGGGCAATATAGGACTGGTAAATACGATGATAGACAATGAGGATGAACAGAAGAGATACACCTCATTTGCACTGAGACTCAGGGAGATGGAGAGAAGATGAAACGATGCGCAGATAAGTTCGGGTTCGGACGACTGCTCACGGATCTCCTGTATCCCCGCCGGTGTGCGATATGTGACGAGGTGCTTCCGATGGGAGAAGGGCTGATATGCAGAGGGCATAACAGCCTTCCCTATGTGAAGCCTCCGTCATGTATGGTGTGCGGCAAGGAGGTCGACAGTGAAGAGCGGGAGCTCTGTCTGGACTGTGAAAAACATTCAAGAAATTTCGAAAGAGGTTTCCCCGTATTTAATTACATGGAACCCGTCAAAGCCAGTGTTCTGGCGATAAAATACCATAACAAAAAAGAATATTGTGATTTCTACGGAGCTCAGATGGCGGAGAAGGTGCGCCCGTATGTCAGAAGGTATGGAATAGATGCGGTCACCTGTGTACCTTTGCACAGGAGAAAGCAGAGACAGCGCGGCTACAATCAGGCGGCTGTACTGGCGAAGGTTGTCGCTGATGAACTGGGGCTTCCATTCTGTGAGGATATGCTGGTGAGAAGAAAGTACACCACACCGCAGAAGAAATTGGACAACCTGGAGAGGGCAAACAACATAAAGACATCCATGGACATAGGCAGAGTGTACCCGGAGTACAGAAATATCCTGCTTGTGGATGACATATATACAACCGGTGTCACCATAGACGTGTGCGCCGGCCTTCTGAAGAAAGCCGGCGCACGCCATGTATATTATTCATCTGTATGTGTTGGCAAGGGGTGTTAGTCCTCGTCTGTATCGTCAACTATATGGAAGTCCTCGTCGCTCTTCTCTTCCTCCTCCGGCATGTACTCGTTGAAGATGTGTACAAATACCAGTGAGCACAGATAAGCGTGAAGTCCTGCGACACATATGAGCATAAGACCGAGCACGGTGGAGCTGAAATAGCATCCCGCTGCGATCGCTGCCGTTATCGCAACCATGAGAAGTGTCCATGGAAGATTCTTGATGGACATGAGGAATGCGTTCTTGATGGTCGCTTTGACTGTGTTCTCAAACTGCGCCTGAAGTGGGAATACATACAGTACAGTGAACAGGTAGATAAGTGACATGATGGTGAATATGACCAGCATACTCTTGATGTTCCTGCTCACGGCGAACCACATGTCAAATGCACACAGGACACCGGCAAGCAGAGCCAGAACTCCTATCCCTGTGGCCTGTTTGAAATTCTCCCTGAAGCTCTTGAAGAACAGCTTGACCACGCCGCCCTGACCGTTTCTGATGCATTTCATGGTGGTGTAGTAGAGCGCTGTGGTCGATGCACCTATCGTGAGGATTGGCAAGGAAGTCAGCAGCCACAGAAAATGCAATATTACTATATCGCACACTATGGTTAGAAAATTCATGATAGGATTATCTGTCGATAATGATCTGTTCAAAATAAAATACCTCTCTTTCTTTATCCAAAAAATATTACAAGCCTAAGCCATCAGATCTTCCTTTGTAAGGGTCTCAAGTGTGGCTACGTCAATGTTGTCCATGGAAACTATTCTGGTGGCCTGCCTGGATATGGCGGATTCCATAAAGTTACGGACTTCACGGGCGTTGGCAAATGTATCGTCGTGATGTGCGGCTTTGTCGTGCCAGTATTCTGAGGCGTATGCGCGGGCATCATCGTCCAGCTTGTATTCCTGCTTGGAACACATGCTCTCGAAGATGGACATAAGCTCGTCCCCGGTGTAATCCTCAAATGTGATGAATTTGTTGAATCTGGAACGAAGTCCCGGGTTGGAGCTCAGGAACCGTTCCATGAGATCCGGGTAGCCGGCAACTATGACTATGAGATCATCTCTGTGATCCTCCATAGCTTTGAGCAGCGTGTCCACTGCCTCCTGGCCGAAATCATTCTCACCTTTGCCTGCGGTGAGAGTATAAGCCTCATCTATAAATAAGATCCCGCCGAGGGCTGATTCTATGACCTCGGTTGTCTTGACGGCTGTCTGACCAATATATCCCACAACAAGTCCGCCTCTGTCGACCTCGACAAGCTGTCCTCTTGACAGTATGCCCAGACCCTTATAGATATTTGCAAGAAGTCTTGCCACCGTGGTCTTTCCTGTTCCCGGATTGCCGGAGAATACAAGGTGGAGAGATACGGACGGTTGTTTCATGCCGTTTTCCTCGCGGAGCTTCTTGATCTTCAGAAGGTTTACGAGGTTGGTGATGTCCTTCTTCACGCTCTCGAGTCCGGTCATGGAATTCAGTTCCTCGAGAAGAGTGTCCACATCCTTGACGGGTTCAGCCCTTTCGGAAGCTGTCGACTTAGCCGGAGTCTGTGAGACTGGGGAAGCACTCTTTGGGAGTGCGTTGTACTTGTCGAGCAGTGGGCTTGGATCTATGGCGTACAGGTTCATGGACTTGAGATATTTGTCGAGCATGAGGCAGTAGCCTGTGAGCCTTGCTATCTCGTTGTCGTCAGTCATGTTGTTGCAGGCGATGAATTCCTGACCCATGAGCTTGAACATTCTGACGTAATCTCTGGAACGGTATACTGATCTGGGATTTACCTTTGCCCGGGCCAGATCGCCCTGTACAAAATATGTAAGGGATCTAGGTGGTGTCACGGCAAAATCCCCGGTTGTTCTCTCATATTTGAATGTGCGGAATTTGTCTGTTGTAAAGTGCTGGTTCAGGTATTCGCGGACAAATTTTATCTCCAGGGTAAGTTCTGCCTGGTCGGAGCTGGACAGATATGCAAGAAACTGAAGCAGGTCAAACTGAAGCATCTCTCTTGTCTTGAGTCCTGTCTTCTGGCGCGCACCGTAGCCGTCGTTGTCCAGCGAATCGGCATAGGAATAGCAGTTGTCCAGTTCGGCTTTTAGTGAGTAATTCATAAGTTGTTCCCCATCCTTTCCATAAAGCACATAATTGTATCTATTGTAAAGCCTTTGGCCCATGTAATCAAATAAAGTTTTGCCTGGTTAATCCATTTATTGTGTCATATTTGTATTTTGTATGATAAAATAGCAGTTATATGAGCAAAATTTACACCAAAAGGTGACAAAAGCGACAGGAGACAGACGATATGAGATTCAGACCATGCATAGACATACACAATGGACAGGTAAAGCAGATAGTTGGAGGCAGTCTCTGTGATGAGGGTGACAGAGCAGATGAAAACTTTGTATCACAGAAGGACGGAGACTTCTTTGCTGAACTGTACAAAAGCTATGGACTTAAGGGTGGTCATATCATACTTCTCAATCCTGCGTCCAGCGAATACTATGACGCCGATGTAAGACAGGCACAGCTCGCTCTGGCTGCATATCCGGGAGGACTGCAGATAGGCGGGGGAATAAATGCTGACAATGCACAGCGGTTCATAGATATGGGTGCGTCACATGTCATAGCCACATCATTTGTGTTCAGGGATGGAGAGATCAACTACGACAACCTGAAGGCACTTGAGAAGGCTGTGGGCAGAGAGCATCTAGTGTTGGATCTGTCCTGCCGGAAGAGGGACGGAGAGTATTATATTGTCACTGACAGATGGCAGAAATTTACAAATGTAAAGGTGGAGGAGGCAACGCTTGACCGGCTCTCAGAATACTGCGACGAGTATCTCGTTCATGCGGTGGATGTGGAGGGCAAGGCGTCAGGCATAGAGACCCATGTTGCGGACATGCTTGGAAGATGGGGAAAGCTGCCGATGACATATGCCGGAGGTGTGGCATCATTTGACGATCTGGAACAGCTCAGAAGTCTCGGAAGGAACAGGATAGACGTGACCATAGGGAGTGCACTGGATATCTTTGGGGGACATATGGCGTTTCAGAAGATTATAAGGTTTATGGAGGGTTAACATGGCAAAGATGAAGAAGGTACTGGCCATTGCGATGGCTGCGGCTATGGGTATGTCCATGCTGGCTGGCTGCGGAGGTCAGGGCAAGGACGATGTGACAGAGGCGACAAGCCAGGCGGAGACCAGCGAGGCTGCGACCTCGGAGGAGAAGACAGAGGAGGCTGCTTCGGAGGAGGCTGAACAGGAGAAGACAGAGGTCAAGGCAGGGGATGTCCTGATAGACCTGAACTTTGATGACAATGACACGGACGAGTGCCATACATATTCAAATGGCGGACAGGCCGTACTCGGAGCAGAGAACGGAGAACTGTGTCTGGATATAACCGGAACAGGAAGCCTAGATTATGCGAACCAGATATACTATGACGGATTTGAGCTCAACCAGGACTGTGTGTATGAGCTGTCATTTGACGTGCACAGCACCATTGAGAGAGGAATTCAGTACAGACTTCAGATAAATGGCGGTGATTACCACGCTTATGTGATGGATGACATAACGATAGGCACTGAGACACAGCACATATCCAACCAGTTCACCATGAGCGAGGCATCGGATCCGGCACCTAGAATGTGTATGAATCTGGGACATTTCGAGGGCGTTGGTGATGACAGCGTGCCTCACAAGGTATACTTTGACAATATCAAGCTCACTGTAGTTGACGCCTCAAGCGCACAGAGCGTTGAGGGTATTCCTGATCCAAAGCTGGTTGGCATCAACCAGATGGGTTACGGCAAGGATGCGAAGAAGCTTGCCACAGTGACTGACAGAGACGCCAAGAGCTACGAGGTAAAGAGCGTCGCTGATGACAAGGTAGTCAGCAAGGGTGACGTATCTGGCTGGGATTACGATCCTGCTGTGGGCGACAAATGTGCGGTTATAGATTTCTCTGATGTCAAGGATCAGGGTACATACAAGATAGTTCTCGACACCGGAGCAGAATCATACGAGTTCCCTGTTGGGGATGGCGTGTATGACGATATATACAAGGCGTCAGTGCTCATGTTCTATGACCAGAGATGTGGAACAGAGCTTGATTCAGCCATAGCCGGTGATTTTGCACACGCTGCATGTCACACGGGAACTGCCATAGTGTACGGCTCAGATGTTGCAAAGGATGTGACCGGCGGATGGCATGATGCCGGAGACTACGGAAGATATGTTGTTCCGGGCGCAAAGGCGGTACAGGATCTGCTCCTTACATATGAGGATTCAGAGTATGCGGCAAAGGACGACGCTATCGGAATACCTGAGAGCGGCAACGGTGTTCCTGACGTTCTGGATGAGGTCAGATACGAGCTTGACTGGATGCTCAAGATGCAGGATGAGACCAGCGGCGGAGTTTATCACAAGGTTACCGGAGAGGTGTTCCCTGAGATGGTGGCTGCTGTTGAGGAGACTGCACAGATGATACTCTCACCTATATCCAACACAGCAACAGGCGATTTTGCGGCTGTTATGGCAAAGGCTTCAGTTGTATACAGAAAGTACGATGCAGCATTTGCAGATTCATGTCTTGCTGCAGCTCAGAAGGCATGGAAGTATCTTGAGCAGCATCAGGGAGATGCAGGCTTTAAGAACGTTGGAAGCATAGTTACAGGTGAGTATCCTGACAGCAATGACAGCGATGAGTACCTGTGGGCAGCAGCGGAGCTGTATATCGCAACAGGTGATGAGAGCTACAATGATTATGTGAAGACAGCCATCGAGGGAAGCGTTAAGTACGGCCTTGGATGGGCGGATGTCGGATATTATGGAATATATGACTACTGTGTAAATGTAAAGGACTGCGCAGCAGAGAAGGAGATACTTAAGAAGGGTGCTGACAAGCTTGTAGATAACTATGCCGGCAGCGGCTTCGGTTCAACAACAGGCGGCTCTTATGTATGGGGAAGCAACATGGTCGTTGCGGATAACGGAATCCTTCTGCTCATGGCATCAAAGGTTCTGGGCGACGATTCATATGTGGACTATGCGGCAGACCAGCTCAACTATATACTTGGAAGAAATGCAGTCAGCTACTGTTATGTGACAGGATATGGTTCACAGACTCCTGAGAATCCACACCACAGACCTTCAGAGGCACTGGGCAAGGCAATGCCTGGAATGCTTGTGGGCGGTGCCGATGGAAACCTTGAGGATCCATATGCGAAGGCTGTTCTTGCAAAGATTCCAAAGGAGAGATGCTATGTCGACAACGCACAGAGTTATTCATGTAATGAGGTAACGATCTACTGGAATTCACCTCTTGTATATCTTCTTGCGAACTTCAAGTAGCAAATATTTAAGAATATGTAACTATAATTAGTACATCATATTTGATATAACTATTGAATATCATGTAAGGAATCGGTATGGAAATATGAATGAATATGTAGACAAAATAAAAAAGCTTATGGAGAAAGAGATGGTCAGATATGTTATAGCCGGAGGAATGACCACGGCTGTGAATCTTGTATCATTCTTTGTGTTGAGACTTGTGACGGATCTGTCGCGAAGTGCGGCGAATATCATAGCGATAATGCTTGCCATATTATTTGCTTACTTTGCAAATGGATTTTACGTGTTCAGGTCGGAGCAGAGGAAGAGCGTAGGCCGGATCATAAGGGAGTTCATATCATTTGTGGGCATGCGTCTGTTTGCCATGGTGGTGGAGGTCGTTGGAACCAACCTGCTGTGCGACTCCTTCAGATACAATGAGTTTATATCAAAGATAATAATTCAGGTAGTTGTACTTGTAATAAACTATATATTCAGCAAATGCTTCGTATTTAAGAAGGATAAAAAGCCTGTAAAGGATATATTTGCTGACAACTATATCATGATAATCGCTTTTATCATCCCGGCGATATTTATGTTCGTGCTGTGGGTGGTGGCGGAGATAGGACCATTTGGCGGACACAGCCTTACCATGGTGGACAGTCTTCACCAGTATCTGCCATTCTTCTCTGATTATCATGACAAACTGGTGAACGAGGGAAGCCTGTTCTATACGTGGGACATAGGCATGGGAAGCAATCTGCTTGACATAATCGCCTACTATATGGCTTGCCCTCTGAACTTTATAATCGTGCTGTTCAGCAGGGAGCATCTGTACATAGCGATGTGCCTGCTCATAAGTATCAAGATAGCTCTGTCCGGTATGACCATGGCGAGCTATCTTGGATACAAGTGCAGGAACAAGAACAACCTGCTCATCATTCCATTTGCTGTGGCATATGCACTCAGCAACTATGTCATAGGATATTCATGGAATCTCATGTGGATGGACTGTATACTGATACTTCCGCTTATCATGCAGGGCTTCGAGCAGATGATGGAGGACGGCAGCAACTACAGACTGTACACACTCAGTCTGTTCTATGGACTTCTGTGTAACTACTATATATGTTTCATGATATGTGTGTTCCTGGTTCTCCAGTTTATACTCACCAATCACAAGAACATATACAAGGGCGCAGAGGACACTTTGAGATTTGCGGGAACATCTGTCATGGCTGCGGCTATGTCTGCGTTTCTGCTGATCCCGGCTTATATCGGGATTAACACCACGGCGTCTGCCACCAGACATTTCCCTAAATGGGAGTGGTACGGAAGCATATGGGATATGATAAAGCAGATGTTTGTCTTGACTGAGCCGATAAAGAGCCAGCAGTTTGACGGCGGTGTGAACCTGTACTGCGGTACATTTGCCATACTGCTGATAGGAATATATATTTTCAATACAAAGATCAAATGGTACGAGAAGCTTAAGAATGTGATACTGATCGTATTTCTCATGATGAGCTTCAACAATACGCTGCTCAACTATATATGGCACGGCTTCCATGATCAGTACGGAATCCCGAACAGATTTTCATTCCTGTTCATCTTCATTCTGCTGAGCATGGGATACGAGGCCATTGCAAATACAGACAAGAAGCAGATACCGGGAATAGCCCTGGGAATCATCGTGGCGTTCGGTTTACTGGTTTATGCAGACAAGAATATTGATATGGACAGGACGGTAATTATTCTCACATGGGTGCTGTTTGCTGTGTACTCGGCGGGAATCCTGGTGCTGGGACTTGTCCGCGGCAAAGGCAGATTCGCAGTGGCAGCTATACTTTCAGTGTTGTGTCTGACTGAGATCGTGTTCAGCGCGGCAAAGGGATACGAGAGCAACGGAACGGTGAACATACCGGATTACTATGGCGATGCTGCTAGTGTGCAGGCCGCTATAGATTCTGTTAAGACAGGCCATTTTCCATATAGAACGGAGCTCAACAACACCAAGGTGGTGGATGAATCTATCTATTACAATATGCAGGGAGTCAGCCTGTTTGGTTCGACGGTTTCAAATGACCTTGTGAATGCCATGCACGGACTTGGTTTCTACACAGGTGCCAATGAGTTTCTGTTTGACGGAGCAAATCCGGTGTCAAGTTCGGTTCTGGGCATAAGATATTTGTTCAGGAGACAGGATGAGCATATGTCCTACGATATGGACTATGTGGATACAGTGGATGGCGTTGATGTATACCAGAACAGCCGGGCGCTCAAGCTGGGCTTCATGGTGAATAACGAGCTGAAAGACTGGACTTCTGACGCATCGAATATGTTTGACAGTATAAATAATTTCGTGGAAAAGTCGACTGGGGTGGCTGGTACGTTTAGCCAGATATATCCGGAGGTAACTGGCTCTTCAAATGACATCACGATAACACATGACAATCCGTACAGTGAATACTTTGGACTTTCCGATATCACACCGGGTATCGTGAGCTTTGGACTCAGCTTTGACATAACAGAGGAACAGAATGATCTGTACATCATAGCGAACTGCAATGGAATCACCAAGATAAGGATATATGTGAACGGTGAGGAGCAGAATTACGAGAGACTACAGTACCAGACATACCATGTGGGACATCTGATAAAGGGAACCAACGTGGAGGTCGAGTATTATTTCTCTGCGGGTGTACCTGACAATACATCTGCAAGACTTACGATAGCCACTCTCAACGGTGCTGCATTTGACCAGGCGTATGAGAGATGGGCTGACAATCAGTTAAATATCAACAAATTTGAGGATGGATATGTGAAGGGACATATATCAGTCGATGAGGCTGGCCTGATGTTCACATCCATACCATATGATTCGGGCTGGACTGCCTATGTTGATGGCAGAAAGACCGATATACAGACTGTTGCGGGAGCATTTATCGCACTGGATCTCGAGAAGGGAGACCATGTGATAGAGTTCAAGTATTTCCCTAGAGGACTCAAGAGCGGCCTGATATTCACATTTGCCGGATGGCTTGTGTTTGCACTGCTTATGAATGCGAAGACCATCAAGGAGAAGCGCGGAAGTAAAAAGGGTAAGCCAGAGGATGAGGATCGGACAGATGATGAAGCAGCGATAGAGTAATGCAGATCTGTAGAAAGATAAAATATACATAATAACGAGGTGAAATGGCTGAAAAGTCATAAAAAGTAGTCCAATATGTACAAAATAACAGAGAAAATTTGTACATTATTCAGCATAAAAAACTATATGAGCGTTGACCTTAATAATTATTTATAATATAATGTATCCATGTGGATATGCATAGGAGTGTCTATGTGGCAAACGCAATATTTATAGAAACAGAGGTGCATTAATGGACAAAATTAAGGAAATTGGGATTAAGCCGCTTGCACTGGCCATGGCTGTTCTGGCTTTGCTGGCGGGAGTGCTGGGAGTCGCCGGTATAGGTGTGGGAGCTATTATATGTGGCGTCCTGGCAGCGGTCGTTGCTGTTCTGGTATTACTGGTATTCGGAGATGGCAACATGGGATCAGCAGGAAAGTCTGATAAGTATAAGAAGCTTTTCATGAACCTTCCTATAGGATTTGCACAGGCGAGGATCGTTAATGATCCTGTCAACGGAACAAACTACGAGATAGTAGACGCCAATGAGATATTTGGGGAGTATTTCAAGCTCGATGTGTCTGACTACAAGGACAAGATACTGAAGGAGAGCAAGATAGAGGTACTTCAGGATATCAATGCATGGTTCACAGCTTATAACAACTCCGGCACCAAAGAGGGAGATCTGATGGATGTTGAGATCACCATGGAGTCACTTCAGAAGGTGTTCAACACGGTTATGTATAAGTCTGAGGCTGATTACATCAACATGGTAGTCATAGATGTGACCAAGCAGAAGGAGACTGAGGAGAAGCTCAGCAAGGCCATCGTGGATGCGAATGCAGCATACAAGACACAGGCCGAGTTCCTTGCAAACATGAGCCACGAGATAAGAACACCTATAAACGGTATTCTCGGTATGCTCCAGCTCACACTTATGGCTGAGGATCTTCAGGCTGATTACAGAGATAACCTTATCACAGCTAAGAACTGTGCAGACACACTGCTCAGACTTATCAATGATATTCTTGATATAAGCAAGCTTGAGGCTGGTAAGTACAAGATCAAGGAAGAGACATTTGACATCAGGACTGCCATTGAGGACACAGTTGCTGCACAGGTTCCGATCGCAACCAACAAGGGACTGCAGCTCGACTGTTCATTTGGAAGCAATATTCCAAAGCTTGTCCGCGGTGATGGACAGAGAATCCAGCAGGTTCTCAACTGCCTGCTTTCAAATGCTATCAAGTTTACATCCGAGGGAAGCGTAAGAGTCAAGATAGCATCCATGGATGATGGGGACAACAAGATTAAGATCAGAATGGCAGTTGCAGATACCGGTATAGGTATCTCAGAGGCTAATATGAGCAAGCTGTTCATAAGATTCAGCCAGGTAGATGCATCAGATACAAGAAAGTACGGTGGTTCAGGTCTGGGACTTGTCATCACCAAGCAGATCGTTGAGCTGATGGGTGGTAACATAACAGTTCAGAGTAAGGAAGATATAGGTTCAACATTCATCGTCGAGATACCACTCAAGGTTATCAAAGCGGCAGATGCAGCAGATGAGTTCCTCAAAGAGAAGGAGGAGCCTGCAGTATTCTCCATCAATGCACACAGCAAGGCAAGGATACTTGTTGCAGAGGATGAGCCGGTCAACCAGCAGGTTATCGGTAAGCTTCTCGGTATGGCAGGATTCTCATACGATATAGCTGAGAATGGCCAGAAGGCTGTTGAACTGTTCAAGACCAAGATATATGATGCGGCACTGTTTGACGTACAGATGCCAGTTATGGACGGTATAGCAGCTACACAGGAGATCAGGGAGATAGAGCGCAAGGAGAAGAGAAAGAGACTTCCGATCATTGCGGTTACGGCGAGAGCCATGTTCGGTGACAAGGAGAGGATCCTTGAGAACCAGCTTGATGATTATATCGCAAAGCCTTATAATCTCAATGATGTGGTTGATACACTGAATAAGTACATAGACGACTGATGTGAAAGGCCATAAGTATACATGACATAGTGAGAAACAAAGTCAAATAAAAAATCGGGGATTATGGAATCAACACCCATATTCCCGGTTTTTTTAGTTTTACATGGATATATTAAGGCAGATAAAGAAAGATCTATATTACATGGAGGTATATGATATGTCAGATTTTTTCCAGGATGTGTTCAACAAGACCAAGAAGTTTGCAAATAATGCGGTGGATGAGACGAAGGACGCAGCGCAGAAGGCAAAGCTCAACAACAAGATATCAAATGAGGTGCAGATGATCGACAGGAACATGGTCGAGATTGGCAAGTATTTCTACGAGCAGAACAAGGAGAATCCACCTCAGGAGCTGCTCCAGTATTTCAACAATGTAAAGGTTCTTCAGGACAGTATAGCCATAAGCAGGAGCGAGATACAGAACATTGATAATGCCATGGCGGCAAGGAAGCAGGCTGATATGAATCCTAATCAGAGTCCTAACCAGAACTATAACCGGAACCCAAATAACAATCAGAACATGGGAAATGGACAATTTTAGTAAAAAAATTATATATACATGCTGTAAAATCAGAAGCCCGTTCGTAACAGGACGGGCTTTTTGTATATTGAAATTGGGCAATATACAGCCTGTATATTGCCGCAATTTATAAAATTTTCTTTATGAAATCCCCCCTTTACAAAGGCTGAGAGAGGGTGTAAGGTGTGCTTACAACTCAGAGAGAAGGGAGGACAGAGATCATATATTATGTAATACCATTGATCGCAACTGTGAGCATGGCGGTGGTATCGGACTTCAGAGACTGGAGGATTCCGAACAGGCTTATCGCAGTTGGCATGATACAGGGATTCCTGATGTCGGCAGTTGTCAGAGGACCGTGTGATGGACTTCTGAGCAGTGTGGCAGGCTGTGTTATTCCTGTGGTGATCTTGTTTGTATTATTTCATAAAAAAGCCTTGGGGGCAGGTGATATCAAGCTGCTGGCGACGGCTGGCACATTTGTAGGAACCGATGTGATCCGGGTGATTGTTTACTCCTTTTTGGCCGGAGGAGTTATATCTTTATTTTTTCTTTTAAAAGAAGTTTTAATGTCAGTTACGAATCGTAAAGAAATTTCAACAAAACAATTTTATAGGAATCTGATGAAGTCCAGGGTACATTTCTCTGCTGCCATAATGGGCGGAGTCATGTATTACGTGTGCACTACAGAGTGGAGGTGACAAAATTCAGCAGTACAAGATTGGAATACTGGATGGTGACAGGGCTTACATGATAAGTCTTATGAACCATATCAATTCGGACAGGGACAATCCGCTGTTTGCGCTTGCATTTTCATCGGAGGGAGAACTGTATGGGTATCTTGAGACTAAGACTCTGGATGTTCTGCTGATGGATGAGAATATTCCTCTGGATGAGAGCAAAGTGCCGGTGGCCTGCCGGATGATATTTATGACGAGGGATAGAGTCGATGGATCAGAAGAGATCAGCCATAACAGGATATTCAAATATTCCAGGGTACGAAACATTTCTTCAGAGATCCTCAGATATATGAATATAGACGATACGGACCGCAGAAGAAAGCTGTTCAGGTCGTATGCAGTTATATCACCCATAGGGAGGTGTGGTAAGACAAACCTTGCGGTAAGCCTGTGCATGAATGATGAGGTGCGGGGCGGCCTGTATGTGGGCATGGAGGAGTACAGTGCATTTCACGACCATGAGGACGTTCTGGCGAATGTGATATATCTGGTGAAACAGAGGTCACCGGATCTGACCGGATATATGGAGCAAAAAATCGTGGAGCTTGAGGAATACAGCGTGCTTGGATATCTGGGATCGTACATAGATGCACTGGAGCTGGACACGGAGGATATGGTGTGGCTCATAGACGAGTTCCGCAGATGGGGCAGATATACAACGGTTGTGTTTGATATGGGACAGGCGGTTCTCAAGGATCTGGCGATACTTGGGGCATTTGACGAGATAATGGTTCCGGAGCTTAAGGATGAATTGTCCCAGGACAAGCTTGGGATGTTCGAGAGGGTTCTGGAGAGAAGGGAGCTCGGCAAGATTGCTCGGAGGCTGCACAGGTTGAACGTGCCGCTGGCGGTTCCGGGAAGTGCGGAGATGCTGAGATTTATAGAAAGTGAAATAGGAAGCAGAAGATGAAACAGGATGACAGACAGTTGATACGAAGCAAGGTCATGCAGAGTATAGATATGTCGGGTGACATAGGAGATGAGCAGGTCAGCGATATGATCGACAGGTGTATTCTCGAATCTGAGTCCGGGAATGTGCTGAGCGTGAGGGATAAGCTTGCGCTGAAGAAGGAACTGTTCAACAGTCTGAGGAGGCTTGATATATTGTCAGAGCTTCTCGACGATGAAGCGGTGACTGAGATAATGATAAATGGCTACAGCAATATATTTGTCGAGCGGGCAGGAAGGATGTACAGGTATGACAAGGCATTTGAGAGCGAGGAACGGCTCAAAACCATAATCCAGGGCATCGTAGCGGAGTGCAACAGGATAGTAAATGAGGCGTCGCCGATAGTGGATGCAAGGCTTAAGGATGGTTCGAGAGTGAATGTGGTGCTGCCGCCGGTGAGCCTGAGCGGCAGCGTGATGACCATAAGAAAGTTTCCGAAGGACAAGATGACCATGGACAAGCTGGTGGAGATCGGATCAGTCACCATGGAGGTTGCCGATTTCCTGAAGAATCTGGTCGTGGCGGGCTACAACATAATCATCTCGGGAGGAACCGGCGCGGGCAAGACGACATTTCTGAATGCCCTGTCAGGGTATATACCGGCGGATGAGAGAATTGTCACGATAGAGGATTCGGCGGAGCTTCAGCTTGCGGGCATCGACAATCTGGTGAGCCTTGAGGCGAGAAGTGCAAATGTCGAGGGCGAAAATGCGGTGAGCATAAGGGATCTTATCAAGACGAGCCTCAGAATGAGACCTTCACGGATAATAGTGGGTGAGGTCAGGGATGCGGCGGCGATAGATATGCTTACTGCCATGAACACAGGACACGATGGAAGCCTGTCAACAGGACATGCAAACTCTGCCCGGGACATGCTGACGAGGCTTGAGACCATGGTTCTGATGGGTGCGGATATGCCTGTTCTGGCGATAAGGCAGCAGATAGCGTCGGCGGTGGACATAGTTGTCCAGCTTGGAAGACTGAGGGACAGATCCCGAAGATGTATAGAGATAAGCGAGGTCACAGGACTGGAAGGAGGTGAATTTGTCATGAATAAATTGTATGAATTTCATGAGAGCAATATGGGAAAGGACAGGGGGCGAGTGGAAGGAATGCTTAGAAAGATAAATGATCTTCACAACACATCAAAGCTCGTGGCGGCTGGATTTATAAGCGTTAATGAGAGCAGTGATTCAAGGAGGGATGTGTGCTGAGACAGGGTATAGATTATGATTCTTATAAACTAAGTGTCAGGGAAATCGTAACCGGTATCGCTGTGTATTCAGTCATAGCGGTGATGGTGTCGGTGCTCTTCTTTGACAGTCTTATACCGTGCCTGGTGTTCACGCCGGGGATTCTGGTATTTCTCAGGAAAATTGCCGATGGTAAATGCCGGCAGAGAAAGAATAAACTTAATAATGAATTTAAGGAAATGCTGCTGTCCCTGTCCGCAAATATGGCGGCGGGATATTCATTGGAAAAAGCGTTTGTTCCAGCTTGTCACGAGCTGGACGGAATGTATCAGGGGAAATCTTATATCAGACAGGAAATGCTGCTCATAATAAACGGCCTTGAGATGAGCTCTGATGTTGAAAGTCTTTTGAGGGATATGGCGGACAGGTCAGGACTTCAGGATGTGAAGGAATTTGCTCATGTGGTCGCAGTTGCAAAGGGCTCCGGGGGAAATCTCATCAGGATGATGAAGAAGATGGTTGAAAATATTGACAGGCGTCTGGAAGTGGAGGAAGAGATAGACACGATGATAACGTCAAAACGGCTGGAGCAGAATATCATGTCTGCCATGCCATTTGTCATCATTCTGTATCTGAGGGTGTGTAATCCCGGATATATGGATGCGCTGTATGGCAATGCTCTGGGGATAGCTGCCATGAGTGCGTGTCTGGTGATCACGGCGGCGACGGTGATATGGGGCAGAAAGATCACAGATATACATATGTGAAAGGAGGATGGATATGCTGAAAAGGGCTGCGGGAAAAATATACGGTTGGATAGAACCGCATATGGACAATGACAAGATGCTCACGAAGATAAAGAGGGTATACATATGTACGGATGCCGCGGCGAGGGATAAATGTGCGGAGATGTACACAGACATTATTGCGAAGATCCTGCTGGCGCTTTTGGTGACATGTATTCTGGCGGTGATCCTTGTGGCAAAGGAAGCATTTGCGCCTCATCAGGTGGTGCTCACCAGAGATGGGTACGGAGGGGATGTGTCCACCGTCACTCTGGAGACTGACATAGATGGAGAAAAGACTGATTTTGATGTGGATGTCATGCCGCTGAAATATGATCCTGACGATATGGAAGCTGTGTTTGAGCAGGGATTTGGTGAGATTGAAGACCTGTATCTTGGGGAAAATGAATCCCCCGACGAAGTGATATATGATCTGGAGCTTGTGGATCACCTGGATGCGCTCGGACTCGATGTGCAGTGGATAAGCGAGGACAACGAGCTGGTGTCGTCCGATGGACGTATCGGCGATATAGCGGAGGGAGAAGACAGAATAGTGTCCATCACGGCTGTTCTTACATACAGGGAGCTGAGCGCGGAGAGAACATATCAGATACGCGTGTGCGGAAGGGAAGAGACAGGCAGGGAAAAGGCTCTGAAGGATATAAGGGAAGGCATCAGGGAGATACAGGCGGGAAGTGGAGATTCGAGCGAGGTGGCGCTGCCGGAGCAGATAAACGGATATGCGGTCAGGCCCACCTCGGGAGGCGGAAGCGGTCTTATGATACTGTTTCTCGGTGGTTTCGCAGCCATTTGTATATGGGGTGGAAACAGGTCGAAGATCCGGGAAATGGAAAAAAAGAGATCCGATGAGCTCATGTCGGAGTACCCGGAGCTTGTGGATAAGCTGACGCTCTATCTTGGAGCAGGAGTCACGGTCAGAGGTGCATTTGCAAGGATAGTGAAGAGTGGCAGGGAAGATTGTGCCGGTACGGATCAGGGCGGGAGTGTCCTGACCAGGGAACTGATTTATACGCTAAATGAGATCCAGGCAGGAGTATCCGAGAGTGAGGCTTACTACAACATGGGGCACAGGATAAATCTGCCGATGTATATAAAGCTCATGTCGCTTTTGTCACAGAATGTGAAGAAAGGCACGAGAGATATATTGATCATGATGGCGGGCGAGGAGCAGAACGCAATGCAGACCAGAAAGGAGATGGCGAAGAGAAAGGGGGAGGAAGCCGGGACAAAGCTGCTTCTTCCGATGGTGGTTCTGCTGGGAGTGGTCATGGTAATAGTCATGCTGCCCGCAATAATAAATTTTTAAGATAATAAGTTTTAAGGAGGAAAAATGTATGAAGAGATGGGAAGATTTTATGGAAGATGAGTCAGGTATGGGAGTGGTCGAAATAATCCTTATAATGGTGGTCTTGATCGCGATGTGCGTCATATTCAAGCAGCAGATAACTTCTCTGGTGAACAACATATGGAACTCGATCAACAAGAGTGCAAAGAAGATATATTAAGGGGGAGCTGTATGAGAAATCAGGGACATGTAACGGTTTTTCTGAGTATAATCCTGATCTCCATGCTGCTTCTGGGGCTCTCCGTGCTTGAGATGGCGCGGATAAGAATGGGCAGTGCCAAGGCCGCAATGGCGGCCGAGGGCGCAGCCTGTGATGTGAAGGCGGCGTACGACAAGGAGTTGTTTGAGGAGTATCATCTGCTGGCAGTCGACAGCACATTTGGCGGACACGGTGAGGGAAAGCTTGAGCAGATGGCGCAGGATTATCTGGAATATACTCTGGAAAATGGTCAGGGCGACAATATGAGCGTTGAAGATGTGGCGCTGGCAGAGTGCAGGGGACTTCTGGAGAATGACTGCGAGAATATGAAGCTGCAGATAACCGACCATATGAAGGTGTACATGGAGGAGAAGGGAATAGAAGACATTCTTGAGATGATAACATCCGGGGATAAGGCCATGGAGGATGCTTCTGGAGCTGTGGAAAATGGTAAGAATGAGTCGAATCAGGATGAGAGCAGTTGGAGCGGTACGGATCCTAGAAAAGCGCTGAAAAGCATCCTGACAGGTGGACTTCTGAATGTTGTCACGCCATCCGGGCGGGTGGTGTCAGATCAGGCATACGATCTGGATGGCTTTCCGTCAGACGGACAGGCGGAGGATACGAGACAGTGGGAGGACATAGAATTTGACGATCTGGATAAATTCCAGAGGCAGCTCATGTTGGATGGAGAGAGATCACAGACCGGAATAGTGGATGACATATATGGTGTCGGGTATGCACTGGCGAATTTCAATACATTTACTGACAGGAAACAGGACAGACCATTTGAGTGTGAGGTGGAATACATTATCGCCGGAAAGGATAATGACCATGACAATCTGCAGGGGGTCGTGAACAGGATAGTGCTTCACAGACTGCCGCTCAATCTGGCATATCTGCTCTCAGACAGCGCAAAGATGGCCGAGGTGTCATCCATAGCTGCGGTGCTGGCTCTTGTGCCGGGGGTCACCTATGGGGCGGCGAAATATCTGCTGCTCGGATGCTGGGCTTATGCTGAGACAATTGTTGATATAAGGCTGCTGCTTGACGGCAAAAGCGTTCAGTTTATGAAGACAGACGAATACTGGGTGACGGACATCAATAATCTTGACAAGCTGATGAATCTGGATTCCGTGGACTATGAAGGCGTGGATGCTGTGAGCTACAGGGATTATCTGGCGATACTTCTGATAGAGAATAAAGGAGGCATGTATTACAGGATGGCGGATCTTATACAGCTTAATTTCAGACAGACGGATGAGTCGTTTGAGATGAAGAATATGATGTATTCTCTGACATTTGATGTTGAGGTCAGTCAGGACAGGAAATTTGCATCGTATATAGAAGATCACGAGGGCGTATCGAAGATAGATGACGGACTGTACAGGTACAGCTTCAGGCAGTGTGTGAGTTATTGAGATATGAAAATATCCTGAAGGGGGGTGTTATATGTTCTCTTGTTGTATGTTGAAAAGTAAATATATGAAAGATAAATCGCCTCTCCAAGCGCATATTACTATAGATTTTGTTCGGATCAGGTATGGCAGGAGAATATATAAGACAGCTCCTTGGGGATGTGACCGTGGTAGTGCCAGTGTGGAGGCATCGCTGGTGCTGCCAGTGTTTATATTTGCCATGCTGACTGTGTTTGCCATGGCCGGATGTATACGGACACGGACTGTGATATATGAGGGCTTACATGAGACGGCTGCGTATCTTGCGGAATACAGCTATGCGTATGAGCTAGCCGAAAAGGGCGCGGACATGGGGCCGTATGCTGAAGGTATGGCAGATGGTGTGTCGCTCGTGTTGGCGAACAGGAAGATCAGGGAGTACATAGATGACAAAGGCACGGTGAACACATATGTCGACGGCGGAATGTCCGGGGTTAAGGTGATAAATGCAGAGCTGTCGGATGACGGATTTGTGTGCCTCAAGGTCAGATATATGCTGAAGATCAATCTGCCATTTGCCGGAGGATCCACCGTGGGGTGCGTGGACAGGATAAGACAGAGGGCGTACCTGGGATATGACAGGTCGCAGGATGATGACGATGATGATGAGTATGTGTATGTGGCTGAGAATGGTTCGGTGTACCACAACTCGCGGAGCTGTTACCATATCAGGATATCTGTGAGAAGCGTGAGTGGGGAGGTTCTGGATGACAGATATTCCGGGCTTTCGGCGTGCAGGATCTGTGGAAGATATAAAAGCAATGGTGTGATCTATGTCACTGAACAGGGAGACAAATATCACTATTCGCTGGGCTGCTCCGGCTTGAAGCGGACGATATACAGAAAGAAAAAGTCAGAGTGCGGGGGACTTCCTCAGTGCTCTGAGTGCGGGAAAAGATAGGAGAAGAGAAGAAAAGACAGGAGGAGTCAGATATATGGATGACAATGGATCTATAGTTCTGGAGATGTGCCTGATAACACCGATACTTGTGTGTGCCGTGTTTGTGGTGATGAACATGTTGTTTATAGCGTTTAACCATGCGGCGGCATCGGGGGAGGCATATCTGGTACTGTACAACCGAGAGGAATACAGGATCAATGAGAGTGGTGAGGGGGATACGGACAGTGCAGAGAAAGCGATGTCCACAAATGTATCCGAGACCGTGATATGTGCCGATGGTGTGAATGCGGAAATGGCCATGAATGGGAAGAATCTGGTTGCGGAGATAACTTACAGAGAGTCATTTCCGGGGATACAGATATTGATAGATGACGGCAGATGTGACAGAAAGACTGCGGCCAGACAGGAGATAAGGGATGTAGGAAATGAACTTAGGAGGTGGCAGGAATATGGTAAGTTATTGCCAGGTAGAGGGAATTAACACTTTTTTTGTGGTGGAGGTCAGTGCAGCAGCCATAAATTCCTATGAGACGGACATGCTGTACAATAATTTTGTCGAGGGAATAATACAGCCGGAATTCAGGGCCATCAACGGAGATATGTTCATATACTGCAAAATAAATGGCATGAAGAGCCTGGACGATATATCTGACAGGGGGATAATGTCCATGGAGCAGGCTGTTGCTCTCATAAGATCGTTGTGCAGTGTGGTCATGGAGACGGGAGAATACATGCTTGAGCCGGACAATCTTCTGATAGAATCCGACAAGATATTTTACTCGGATGCAGAGAAGAGTTTCAGATACGTGTATGTGCCGGGACAGGGAACGGATGTCAGAATGGGAATAAAGAATCTTGTGGAGAAGATCATAAAGAGGGTAGATCACAGGGACACTGAGCTTGTGGATTTTATGTATGAGATATATGACATGGTGGTGTCGGCAAATTATGACATGGAGCGGATGCAGAAATATGTGGATGAGGTCTCTGCCCGTGAGCAGGAAAAATGCTGCTCCGGCAATAGAAAAAGAAATGTGGAATCTTTGGCTGCGGCCCGTGAGCAGGAGCTTTTGATGGATGAGGTGTTCGGAACGGATCAAAGCAGTGCGGCGGCGTTGACGATACCGACAACGGAGAAAAACAAATATGATAGGATATTTTTCATACTCATAGGATTTACTGTGGCGGCATTTACGGGAATAGCGGCTGTTCAATTTTATATACAGGGGCATGCGGCGGATGTGAGATTTATAATGCTGGCACTCATCGTGCTGTCCGTGGAGTTATTTGTCTATGTGGAGATGAAGAGGAAGCTGTCTGCTGCTGAGGATGAACGGCGGGGACAGGAGGGCGTGGAGTGCTCAGAGCTGCGATATGCGGAGGAAGATGAAAACAGAAGACCTAAAAAACAGAATGTTGATGCATTGGAACATGTAAGTCTGGCTGACGAAATACCTGGCGATACCACGGTGCTTGGCTCGGAGGATGACTGTACAACCCTGCTTACACAGCATAATCTCGATGGCAGAGAGTCCGCACAGGAGCAGAGACTGTCTGTGAGACTGATCGAAGACGGAGGCATTGTGGCTACTGAATTTCCGGTGACGCCGGAGGGAGTTGTATTGGGGCGGGACAGACGACAGGCGGATCAGGTTATAGAGGATATCAGCGTCAGTAGAAGGCACATAAGGATATACGAGGATGCAGAGAAGATCTATGTCGAAGATCTTGATTCCACAAATGGAACTGTCATAAATGGGATCAGGCTTCCGGCGGGCAGGAGCTGGCAGCTTGCGGACAGAGATGTTCTGTGTATAGGCACCAGGCAATACCATATTCAAATATTGCTTATCTGATTGATATAAAATGTAAATTCAGATATAATAGTCTGTGTGAGTTTTATGATACAAAGGTAGGTATTGGTGATGTCGTATGTAGCTTTATATAGAAAATGGAGACCTGATACTTTTGACGAGGTAAAGGGGCAGGATCATATAGTTACCACTCTTAGAAACCAGATTAAGAATGATAGACTTGGTCATGCCTTTTTATTTTGCGGTACGAGAGGAACAGGTAAGACTTCGATCGCCAAGATATTTGCCAAGGCATGTAACTGTGAGCATCCGGTGGACGGAAGCCCATGTAATGAATGTGCAAGCTGCAGAGCCATATCGGATGGATCATCGCTTAATGTCATTGAGATAGATGCAGCCTCCAACAATGGTGTTGACAATATAAGGCAGATAAGGGAGGAGGTAGCATATCCTCCTACTGAGGGCAAGTATAAGGTATACATCATAGATGAGGTTCATATGTTGTCCCCGGGAGCGTTCAACGCTCTGTTAAAGACTCTCGAGGAGCCGCCATCATATGTAATATTCATACTGGCTACCACGGAGTCCCACAAGATACCTATAACCATATCGTCAAGGTGTCAGAAGTACGACTTCAGACGTATCCCGGTGGATGTCATCTCGGATCGACTGGAGGAGCTTATGAACAGGGAGGGACTTGATGCGGATAAGAAGGCGATAGATTATATCGCAAAGTCCGGTGATGGTTCCATGAGAGATGCCTTGTCTATTCTGGATCAGTGCGTTGCATTCAATCTCGGACAGAAGCTTACATATGATAATGTGCTTGAGACCATAGGAGCTGTGGACATAGATACATTTGCAAGACTTCTGGAGTGCGTGCTGGAATCTGATGTTGAACATGCCATAGATGTGGTTGACGAAGTTGTGTGGCAGGGACGTGAGCTTGGCCGTTTCGTAAATGAATTTACATGGTTTCTCAGGAATATACTCGTTGTCAAGCTGTCCTCGGCGGAGGGCGACAGATTGGATATGACCAAGGAGAATCTGGAACGCATAAGAGAGATATCCGGTCATATGGAGGAGAGCACAATAGTAAGATATATAAACGTGTTCTCGGATACAGCCGCCAGCATCAAGTATTCCTCACAGAAGAGGATAGTGCTTGAGATGGCTGTCATAAAGCTGTGCAGACCACAGATGGAGGTTGATACCACAAGTCTGATTGAGAGGGTAAGGATGCTTGAGAAGAAGCTTGATGACCTTGAGGCAAATGGCATACAGGCTGCGCCGGTTCAAAGTGCTGCCCCCGTAAGCCCGGCTGACGATGTGATAGATCAGAAGGGCATGAAGGAATATCAGGACAAGCTGGCAAATGAGCTTCCAAAGGCAGAGTTCGAGGATCTGCAGAGAGCTGCGGAGAACTGGAATGATATACTGGAGAAGCTGTCGGTTCCTGCGAGAAGATATCTCAAGAGAAATGATGCTGATCCGGCCATAAGGACGAAGCTCATACTGTCTGATGATCACAGAAGACTTCTGCTCATGATCCCGCTGACGGATGACGATATGCCGAAGTTATACTTTGACAAGCCTGAGAATGTGGAGCATGTGAAGAGTGTGATCGAGGAATATCTTGGAAGAGAGATTGAATTTGAGATACTTTGTACAAGGAATTCCCACAGTGATAATGGAAGGCTTGAGACGGAGAATATACTGAACCTGAACAAGATCAACTTTCCAATAGATAAGAAATGATGATATCATATTATAAATTATTTAATCAGAATAAGGAGGACTATTGTAATGGCTAAGAGAGGCGGTTTCCCAGGAGGTATGATGCCTGGTAATATGAACAATCTTATGAAGCAGGCACAGAAGATGCAGAAGCAGATGGAGGAGACAACTAAGACACTTGAGGATAAGGTGTATGAGTCATCTGTAGGTGGAGGAGTTGTCACTGCAAAGGTGTCAGGTAAGAAGGAACTCATGGAGATCAAGCTTGATCCTGAGGTTGTTGATCCTGATGATATAGAGACACTTGAGGATCTTATCATATCGGCTGTGAACGAGGCACTGAGAGCACAGGAGGATGACTACAATAGCAGTATGGGCAAGATCTCAGGTGGAATGGGACTTGGAGGATTGCCGTTCTAATGGAAGTTTATGGAGGAGAAGTAAACAGACTTATAGAAGAGCTGGGAAGACTCCCAGGAATAGGCTCCAAGACGGCTCAGAGACTGGCGTTTCACATAATCAGTATGCCTGAGGAGAGGGCGCTGGCGTTATCCGATGCCATTGTGAATGCAAAGAAGAACATAAAATACTGCAGTTGTTGCTACACGATAACTGACAGGGAGGTATGTCCTATATGCAGTTCACCAAACAGGAATCACAAGGTGATAATGGTGGTGGAGACCCCGAGGGATCTGGCGGCATATGAGAGAACAGGACAGTTTGATGGCGTTTACCATGTGCTCCACGGAGTTATAAATCCTGCCCTGGGTATCGGCCCGGCGGATATCAGGATATCCGAGCTCATGAGAAGGCTTCAGAATGAAGATGTGGATGAGCTCATAATCGCTACAGGTTCAGGCCCGGAGGGTGAGGCGACTGCGATGTATATATCAAAGCTTGTGAAGCCGGCCGGTATCAAGGTCAGCCGTATAGCAAGCGGTGTGCCTGTAGGCGGAGATCTGGAGTGTATAGATGAGGTTACGCTTCTGAGGGCTCTTGAGGGAAGAGTATACTTATAATGTATACAGACAGTCTGTGTACATAAGAAAAATAAAAGAAAGAGGTGCAGAGTATGTTAAGAGTAGGCTTTTTGACTAGTGGTGGTGACTGTCAGGCATTAAATGCAACTATGCGCGGAATCGCAAAGGGTTTGTATGAATTGTTTGACGAGGTTGAGATCTATGGATTCCTTGAGGGTTACAAGGGACTCATTAGAGGCAACTATATCAAGATGAAGCCGGCTGATTTCTCAGGTATTATCAACAAGGGTGGAACGATCCTCGGCAGTTCAAGACAGCCATTCAAGCTCATGGGAGAGCCAACTGAGGATGGTCTGGACAAGGTAAAGTCCATGAAGGATACCTATAAGAAGCTGAAGCTGGATTGCCTGTGCGTTTTAGGTGGAAATGGTTCACAGAAGACCGCAAATCTCCTCAGTGAGGAGGGACTCAATGTCATCGGTCTGCCAAAGACCATAGACAATGATCTGTGGGGAACTGACATGACATTTGGTTTCCAGAGTGCTGTTGATATAGCGACCCAGACAATAGACTGTATCCACACAACCGCTGCATCGCATAACAGAATCTTTATCGTTGAGATTATGGGCCACAAGGTTGGCTGGATAACTCTCCACGCCGGAATCGCCGGTGGCGCAGATGTGATCCTGCTCCCGGAGATCCCATACGATATCGATAAGGTATATAAGGCTATAGACAAGAGAACAAAGGACAACAAGGGCTTCACGATAGTTGCAGTTGCCGAAGGTGCTATTCCGAAGGAGATCGCAGAGCTTCCAAAGAAGAAGAGAAAAGAAGCGATAGCCAACAATCCATATCCATCAGTTGCGTATGAGCTGGCTGATAAGCTCAAGGCGTACACAACACAGGATATAAGAATAGCAATACCTGGACATACCCAGAGAGGTGGAAGTCCGGATGCATATGACAGAGTCATATCATCAAGATTTGGAGCAAAGGCAGCAGAGCTCATAAAGGCAAAGGATTTTGGAAAGCTTGTTGTATTCCTTGACAACAAGGTTACAGCTATCCCACTCTCAGAGAGTGCAGGAAAGCTCAAATACGTATCTCCTGATGACGACATCATCAGCGAGGCAAGAACACTTGGAATCTCATTCGGAGACAGATAAAGTAAGCTCTGAAAAAAGTAACAGAGATATTCACACATTCTCCCCATCTGCATATCTATGTAATAGACACACAACAATGCAGATAGGGAGATTTGTATGAGTGAAGAATTTAAGTATATTCCTTACAGCCCGGACGATGAAAACCTCAGGGGGCTTATAAGGGATGGAAATGTCTATAATATCAAGACACCTGTGATACCCGGTATGGGTGAGACTGGTGGATACAGTATGAGTTCGACAGGAATCATGCTTCCTGACTGTGATGATGGGACAGATGAAATGATGAGGGATATTGAGTACATGAAGGAGATGTACCCGGAAGAACTCCGAAAGGTCAGTATGGCCGTGGAGGAGGAGTGTGACAAGCTCGAGTATGAGGGCAGTCCGATGCTTGTTCAATATCCTGACAGAGAAGAGATGCGCCGTGTTGCGCGAAGGGTGTACGATGATCTGAGCGAAAGTGGGCAGATATCGGAGGATTGTTATGCAGGAATGGCTTCGGCAGGTGAAGCTTCGTACGAGGAACCGCCATATGTTCCAGAGGGACCCGGATGCGCCAATTGTGTTATGAGAAATATAATCGAACTGCTTGTGTGCAATGAATTCTGTATGAGACGCGACAGGCATAGAAGACGTAGAAGAAGGTTTTATTAAGTGAAGAAGAAAATAAATGTACTTGTAAGAATACTTGTGATGGTAGCAATATTTGTGGTCACAATATATTTGGTCAATATATTTCAGAATAGAAGTTACAAGAATCTGGCTGCGGAGATGAAGGATGCAGAGTTGCCATTAGCTTATGTGTGCTATGGCGATTCGCTTCTCAATTGTATGCATGGTTATACAGGGGAGGTCGACCTCACACTTCTCAGGGACTCTGTGACGCCGATAGATGAGAATAAGAATCTTGAGATAATGGTGGAGAATGATGCATTTAAGGATGCGTCGTATTCGTATGAGATCAGGTCGATATCCGGAGATTCCCTTATAGAGAAGGGTGATCTGGAGGCGGCCTCGGGAACTGATGGCTACGATGTGCTTGATATAAGTGCGAGAATGGATCTCAAGCAGGATATGGAGTATATGCTGGTTGTCAAGCTTAAGAGCGGTGATGGCAGGAGTGCTTCATACTATACCAGAGTGGTCGTAAATGACAATTATCATGAGTCTCAACTGCTGAATGCCGCAAAGGATTTCCACGATGCGACATTTGCATTTGACAAGCTGGAGTCGGAATCTGTCATAGGAACCTACAAGCAGGAATACACGGGCGGCGGAACGGGAGATTCCTACGGACTGGGACATGTGAATCTTGCAAATGCATACTCGGATCTCCTCTGGGATGGACTTAAGCCTACGGTTATAAGCGATGTAAACACATATATAAAGGAGATAGATGTCAACTATGCGGTGATCGAGATGGAATATAAAGCCATGTCCATCACATCGCAGGATGTCATGAGCTATTATACAGTTAAGGAGTTCTATAAGATCAGCTACAAGGATGTGCCTGTTGCCAGCCAGACTGATGAGGCGGACGGAGCCGGCACTGATGGAATATATTTTGACGAAACAGCTTCGTATGATGAGGCCTATTCGGATGAACAGGATGCAGATACTGTTACGGAGACTGAGCCGAAGATCACCATGCTCAGCTATGACAGATATGTGGACGAGTATTTTGACAAAGACGGCATAGATGCCATAAACAATGTGTATGAGATAGGTATCGTGTCATCGGATGATCTGGAATACCGCTACACAGAGGATAACAAGAAGATCGCATTTGTGAGAAATGGACAGCTCTGGATGTATGACTACGGCGATGGACAGATAACTCTGGTGTACGGATCAGGAATGGATGACCATGCAAATGATTCAAACACTTACGCCGACCATGACATGAACATCATAAGCTTTGACAAAGATGGAAATATGACATTTGCGGTGTATGGATATATGAACAGCGGAGATCATGAGGGAAAGCTCGGAGTTGCGCTGTATACATTTGATTATACGACTCTGGAGGTGGACGAGCTTCTGTTCGTCGAGTGCAATGTGCCTTATGAGGCTATGAAGAGCGAGACCTCCAGACTGACATATTACGACGGAGATAAGTTTTATTACATGCTCGGCGGAAAGGTGAACGCCGTGGACATGAAGACGAGACAGCAGTCTTATATTGCGGAGGGACTGTCAGCCAGCGATGTCAAGGTGTCGGTGAACATGGAAGTTATGGCGTATGGAGAGAGCGAGGACCAGAGCAGCAATACAAAGCTGACTCTGATGAATATGCATACCGGAAAGAGTTATGAGATAACCGCCGGAGCAGGGGAATGTCTGATATGCTATGGCTTTAAGGACTCAGATATGGTATACGGAGTGTCAAGCATATCTGATGCGCAGGTTGATGTGGATGCCGAGTCGTTTGTTGGTACGAGGTACAGCGAGGAGTCCAGAGATAACATACCTGCATCCAGATTGTATATAGTAAACAGCGATGGCGAGCAGATAAAGGAATACGCAAAGAGCGGGTATTATCTGATGCAGGTTGATGTGGATACGAATCTGCTGTATCTGACAAGAGGAGAGAAATCCGACAGTGGATTCAAGTCTGTGGACGATGATTTCATAACCTTCAAGGAGGACGATACAAAGGAGACGATAGGAACTACCCATCTGTCATCCATAACCGGATATGACAGGCTGTATTTTACGGTCCCGTCAAATATGTATCTGAGCTATATACCGGCGCTGAACATAACAAAGGAAAAGATAGATCCTGATGCTGCAAGTATGATAATGACAGTAGTGCGTGATAAGGTGACCTATCATGTGTACGACAATCTTGGACTTTCAAAGATATATGACGTGGCGGGTGATGCGATAAATTATGCAGTGTCTGTATCAGGTATAGTGGTGTCAAGCGAAGGCGAGGTAATATACAGGCAGGCTGAGAGCCAGGAATACAACACCATTGCCTCTGGAATATTCCATCGCAGTACACGAAGTGTGGATGCGTCACTCGGCGACTGTCTGTACATGGTTCTGACGTATCAGGGAGTACAGGTGACAGAGGATGATATAGCACAGTATACAGATCCTGTCGAGGCTCTTAACTCTCTTGGAAAGAGACAGGGCATAGATGTTACAGGTCTTTCGCTGGATATGCTCCTCGGTTATGTGAGTTCGGGAATACCGGTAATATCGAGGATAAGCGATGGCAGATATGTTCTCATAGTGAGCTATAATGAGGCAGATATAAGATATTATGATCCTGTCGAGGACAAGGAGATAGTTGTGTCAAGAGATGAGTATACGGATATGATGCTCCAGTGGCACAATGAATCCTACACTTATGTTGAGGAATAAAGATAAAAAGAAAACGGAGCGAGTTACCGCTCCGTTTTCTTTATAATAGTTGTAGTATAAGTTACTTAGCATGGATCCGAATGTTACGGATCATGTAGATTACTCCTCTGCGATTGTTCCTACTGGACAAGAACCAGCACAAGCACCACATGAGATACACTGTGAACCATCGATAACAAATACGCCGCCATTATCGCTGATAGCACCTACTGGACAAGCACCAGCACATGAACCACAACCGATACATGAATCGCCAATAACGAATGCCATAATTGTTTCCTCCTTATAAAGTAAAAATAATCACACGCTTATTGTAAAACAAAACTCATTAATTAGCAAGTGATAATAATATTTATCAACAACGGGTTTTATCAATAAGTAACAATAAAAGGGATAGACATTTAAAATTGGGTATAATATAATGTGAATGCTGAGTAAGAGCGCAATCTAAGGAGGATATAAATAATGGTAAAGATAAGTAAAGACATGCTTATAAATGACATTCTTGCAGTTGATGCAGGAAATGCAGCAATACTGATGGCAGCAGGTATGCATTGCATAGGATGCCTTGCAGCAGCAGGAGAGAGTCTTGAGGAGGCAGCAGCCGTTCACGGACTTGATGCAGAGGAGCTTGAGCAGGAGATCAATGATTATCTTGCAAAAAAGGAGGCTGAGTAGTATACTTGCCAAAGTAACCAGGTGTACTATAAAGGATGGAGAGATATATGAAGACAGACGGAACAAATCCTCCCGGGCAGGGAATATTTGGACTGATAGATATTAATTGTCATATTTTACCGGGAACAGAGGATGGACCGGATAATTTCCGGGAAGCGGCAGAGATGCTCAGAATAGCGTATGATGAGGGAATAAGGACGATAGTTGCCACCCCGCCATACAACAAGAAGAATCCGATAATGGATGGAGACAAACTGGACAGACTTGTGGAACAGCTCAACGTTGAAGCTGGGAAGATAGATCCGGATTACAGAGTCTATCTTGGAAGAGAGATAGAGTATAACGATGAGAACCACCAGAAGATCATATCTGGTCAGTTGGATTCCATGGCAGACAGCAAGTATGTTATGATCAGATTCCCTTACGATGTGGATTTTGAGACGATATCTGAAGCTATAAGAGACATCAATATGGACGGATATATACCGATAGTTGCCAATGTAGAACAGTATGAATGTCTTGAGGAAGACGAGGACAAGGTCGAGGAGCTCATTCAGTTTGGTGCATATGTACAGATAAGTGCATCGGCTGTGGTTGGAGATCTTGGACATGACATCAAGAATTTTTCGAGAAAGCTTCTCAAGGGAGAGCTTGTTCACTTTGTGGCAAGTGATGCATTGGATTCAGAGGATAAAGCACCATACCTCAGGGAGTGTGCTGAGTACATAGAGCGAAAGTATGGAGAGGATTACATGACGGAGCTCTTCTACACCAATCCAAAAGCAGTTATCGAGAATGATGATATTGACATATAAAACAAAAAGACGTATCGCTTGTGCGGTACGTCTTTTTTGCTGCGCCGGAATCTCTGGCTATTACTTATAATGCTGACAGTGTCTGAAGTGCTTCCTCCGGCATAATAGCGGTGAAGTGCTCCTTGAAATGTGCCGGCATGGCATATGTGAGCTTCTGTGCTGTTCCGTATTCTGCAAGGATATTGCAGACTCTCACAAATTCCTGGCTTGTGTTATTGCTGTTCGTGAGAACCAGATAATATCTTCCGTTGGAAGGATTCTTGTACAGGCAGTTCTCGCTGAAGTAGAAAGAAGCAACCTGTTTTGCTGCACTTATGATGGTTGCAAGTGAGTCAAAGATGTACAGTGAGCACATGCTCTCCCTTGCTGAACCTGATTCCTTTGTGCTGCCTGTTGTACTGGCGGCAGTGCCTGTGGTGCTGTCATCAGATGATGTATTGCTGCCATTTGCCGCAGCGGCAAAATCTCCTGCGGTTCCGGCAAGTCCGGATATGGTGTTGAAAATGCCCTCAAGTGCCTCTCTTACGCCCTGTGGAACGGAACCGGATCCACTGATCTCAAGTCTTGCGATGGTTCCGTTGTTATCCCTGGACTCATCGTTGTCGTCAAGATCGTCATCTATGTCATCATCATCCATGTATTCGTCATCGTCATCAATATCATATTCGCTGGTCTTTGAGAATCTGGAAAAGCGGGTATCCAGTTCTTCCGGATCTTCAACCTTTGTCACAATGAGTATGAGACAATCTGGTGATACCGGTATGGCTTCGATCATAAGTGGAGTGTCGTCAGCCTCAAAGCCTAATTCTACAGATGCCTGCTGCATCATATCCTTGAAGAGCTCTTTTGCCTTCGGTGTGCCATAGGCAAGCTCGGAGATCTTGAGCTGCTTTTCGGTGAGATCGGCTTTGTTGAGTGTGCATCTTATCTGATTTTCACTTAGACGTTCAATCTTCATAGAATCGACCCCCTTCAATAATTTAATGGTATTAAAATGTGTATTATAGTTTACCACATTTGTCAAGCAAGTAAATAGGATATATGGAGAAAATATTGGAATTTTCCGTGAAAAAATATCCCTAATTCTACGTTATGTATACTTTTATGAAAATTTCATAAAATATGCTCAAATGGGGTTGGAAAATGGCTTTTTATGCGTTATTGTGGAGTTGTGAGCGGGACGTGCTCAGGATATTTAGATGAGCTCATTTCTTTATTTTTCTACAAATTCTGTCTGATTCTTATCGTCTCAGATACAATTCCCAGAGATAGTGATATGACAGTGCTCACACATTTCCATAACTGACACATGGCACATAAAAGGAGAATAATACATCACAACACATCTGTCTTTACATTGCATGGCAGGGCTGGAAAAATAAACTATTTGGGGGTGATGCCTATAGGGGGTTAAAAGGCAGCAGTAGCATATAGAACATAATTATATGCACAGAATTACACTTAACATCTATTTGGGGGCTCTGCCGCTGTCACAGCAGAGCTCCTGGTTTTATTTGGCGTGCTGTTCATGCCATGTACAGACTGCATTGCAGATGGCGTTTGCTAGGGCGGTCTGGTATTCATCATTGCACAGATCGGAACATTCCTTTGTGTTGCTCAGAAAGCCGCACTCAACGATGACGGCGGTGCATGGACTTTCCCGCAAAACAAGGTATTCGGAATTGCCCTTTGCTGCCCGTGTGTTGGATGGATCGGCTTCGGAGATGAGATGCTCCTGGATGCACTCCGCCAAGGCTTTACCACCGGAGGAAGTGGAGTAATAAAATACCTGCGCTCCGTGGACATACTCGGCTGAATAGCTGTTCTGGTGGATGCTGATGTAGAGATCAGCGTTTACATTTGTGGCGAGGTTGGTGCGGGCTTTCAGATCTGAAGTCTTCTTGCTGGATGCATTTTCACTGTTCAGGGACTTGTCGGAGTCTCTGGTCAGATACACGGAAAATCCCTGATCCGTAAGTGCCGATGCCAGCTTTGAGGCGATGGCCAGATTTATGTCCTTTTCCATGATCCCATCCGGGCTGACCTTACCCGGGTCAAATCCGCCGTGTCCCGGATCGATGAGGATCGTAAATGATTTTGCCGCGTCTGTGGTGCCCAAACCTTCGGTGGATGCGCGCCCATTTCCTGTATTGGTGGAAGTATCCTGCCCGGCTGTATGGTCTGCGGGACGGACTATAAATATGTAGCAGAGGATTGGAGGAAGTATTACTGCAAATATTATGGCAAATACAAGTATGTATAATTTGGTGGAAGTACGCATCGGTGATACCCGGGAAGTGTAATTACTATTTTATATGACGGCGGCGGACGTTATATGATATATGTTACCCAAATATAGCCTAAACATTTGACACACATGCGGTGCTGGGCTAAAATATGGGCGTATATGCAATAATATAGAAGCGATAACAATTTATTATAGAAGAAGGTAAAGTGATGAACACTATAATTGCAAAAGCAGGAGTGGATGACGACCGCATGTATGAACAGGCGGCGGAGATACTTAAGAGAGGTGGTCTTGTAGCATTTCCGACAGAGACAGTGTATGGCCTTGGAGGAGACGCGCTGAATCCGGATGCGTCACATCGGATATATGCGGCAAAGGGCCGGCCATCGGACAATCCGCTCATAGTCCATATAGCAGAGACATCAAGCGTGTATGAACTGGCGGAGACAGTGAGTGACGACACGAAGAAGCTCATGGAAGCATTCTGGCCGGGACCACTCACCATCATACTCAACAAGAAAGAGGTCGTTCCGCACACGACCACTGGCGGACTTGATACGGTTGCCATCAGGATGCCATCACATCCGGTTGCCATGAGGCTCATAAAGGATTCGGGAGTGTATATCGCAGCTCCAAGTGCCAATCTGTCCGGACGACCATCCCCGACCACTGCGCAGCATGTGCAGCAGGATATGGACGGCAGGATAGATATGATCATCGACGGTGGGGCAGTCGGAATCGGTATAGAGTCGACGATAGTGGACATGACCGGGGACAGACCGACTATATTACGGCCTGGATATATCACTCCGGAGATGATAAGGGATATCGTTGGCGATGTGACTATAGATCCGGCGATAACAGGTATGAACAATGCTCTGAGACCTAAGGCTCCGGGGATGAAGTACACACACTATGCTCCAAAGGGAGAACTCAGCATAGTAGAGGGCGATAGACTGGCTGCTGCTGAGAAGATAAGAAGTCTTGTTGCGGAGAAAAAGGCACAGGGATACAAGACTGCGATACTGTGTGACACTGACAATGTCAGTCTTTATGATGACGGAGTATGCGAGAACGTATACGATGCCGGAAGCAAGAAGAACGAGATAACTGTGTCTGCCGGACTGTACAGTCTGCTCAGAACCTGTGATGACATAGGTGCACAGTATATATACAGCGAGTCATTTGAGGAGGGGGACATGGGCTACGCCATCATGAACCGTCTCATCAAGGCTGCAGGACACAGGATAATAAGCTGTTAGTTAATTTCGAAAAAAATATTATATAAAAAGGAGAATCAGAACATGATAGCACTTGGATGTGACCACGGCGGATATGAGCTTATGCAGGAGGTTATAAAGCATCTTGAGGAGAGAGGCCTTGAGTACAAGAACTTTGGCTGTTACAGCACAGAGTCAGTTGACTACCCGGTATATGGACAGGCAGCAGCAAAGGCAGTAGCCTCAGGTGAGTGTGATAAGGGAATCATCATCTGCGGAACAGGAATAGGAATATCGATTTCAGCGAATAAGATAAAGGGAATCAGAGCTGCACTCTGCCACGACTGCTTCTCGGCACAGGCGACAAGAGAGCACAACGATGCAAATATGCTGGCTATGGGTGCCAGAGTCATAGGACCTGGACTTGCACTTAAGATAGTCGACATATTCCTCGACACACCATTCTCAAATGATGAGCGTCACGTAAGAAGAATCGGAATGATTGAGTAGTATCATAAGTTATGCCGTAAGGGGGACCCCGTTCATACTCAAAAAAGAATCCCATGACAGTATGGTCAAGACTGTCATGGGATCTTTTTTTATACGGTTTTCGTCAAACTGCATCATTTGTTCGACATATAACCGCGTTAAAAGGAAGAAAAATGATTAATGGATAAACATAAGTATTATCAACATAGTCACATTGTACATTAACAATAAAAAAATATCAAGGGGGTTGTACAAACTTTACAAAATGTTTATTTACAATATAGCCAACTCATTATAAAATAATATTACTTGAGTTTTGACATAATAATCTAAAGTGATGCTTTGATGAAGTGTTTATGGAATTGAGTCTGCTCATAAATTTTTATAAGGGAGGAATGTTATGCTGCAGGAGACTATGAAGAAGATAACCGATGCAGAGTCTGAAGCTGACGAGATCATTCGCAAGGCCAAGGAAGAAGCCGACTATACAGTAGCTGCTGCAAAGAAGGAGGCTGCGGATATGATCGCGGCCGCAGGATCAGCTTCGAGAGAAAGCATGAAGAGTGCCGAGGGAGCCGGCAGATCTGAGGAGGAGAAGCTCACGGTGAAGGCGATGGATATTGCCACCGCTGAGATCGCACATCTCAGGGAACGTGCAGCGTCCATGGAAGGCGAGGTTACTTCCATGATCATCGCAGAGCTGGTGGGATGAAAAGTCCTGCAGGCATTTTAAGAAAGGGGGTAAATGTATGGCGGTACTTCCTATGAAGAAGATTGAGATCTGTGCCATGAAGAGGGACAGAAAAGCAATTCTTGAGAAGCTCCAGTCGCTGGGAATGGTTGAGATACAGACTGATAACGAAGAGACTGATGACTTCAGGAAGATGAGTACCACAAGCCAGAGAGCAAAGTACGAGAAGAGAGTACAGAATACAGATGAAGCCTTACAGATAATTGATAAATATGCTCCGGAGGAGAAATCCATATTTGCCAGCCTGGAAGGACGGCAGGAGGCGTCAGAGGCTGACATTCAGGAGATCATAGCTGGAAGATGGGATTATAACCGTAAGGTTAAAAAGATCCAGGAGATCAGCAAGGACATAGCCGGCTGTGAGGCGGGAATAGTCAAATGTCAGGTGGCTATAGACGGATTGGCGCCGTGGCTGAATATGGACATACCGATCAATACCACAGGGACCGAGAAGACGGATGTGATGATCGGAACTATGCCACCGGGGCTCACGGAGACGGATATTCAGGGGTATATAAGCTCTGCGGAACCGGAGATAGCGGGATACACAGTCACTGTTGTAGGATCTGATAAGGACCAGACTTGTATGGTGGCAATAGCCATTAAAACTGTATCACAGAGGGTGGAGGAGATATTGAGATCCCATGGATTTACAAGAATTTCGTATTTCTCCAAAAGAACACCTGAACAGAAGACGGATAAGTACAGGGCGGATATAAGGGAGTTCGAACAGTGGATAGAGGACAAGAAGAATGAACTAGTATCCATGGCTGATGACAGAGACAAGCTGAGACTTCTGGCTGACTATTACCGCATAAGGGCGGATAAATATAAGGTCCTTGGAGGCCTTCTCCAGTCAAAGAGCACATTTGTCATATCGGGATATGTGCTGGAGAGAGATGCAGACAGGGTAGTGGCTGTACTCAATGAGAATTTCAGCCTGATGGCTGATGTATATGATGTTCCGGAGGATGAAGCGGCACCTATACAGCTTCAGAATCCGAAGATGTTCGCATCGGCGGAGGGCGTACTGGAGTCATTTGGACTTCCGGGAAAAGGTGAGATGGATCCAACCACACCGATGGCGATATTCTATATATTCCTGTTCGGACTCATGTTGTCCGATGCGGCGTATGGACTCATCATATTTCTGGCATGTTTTATTTTGATCAGGAAATTCCCGAAGATGGAGAACGGACTTCAAAAGTCCCTGCGTCTGTTCATGTACTGTGGTATATCCACACTGATATGGGGAATATTATTTGGTGGTTTTTTCGGAGACCTGATAACGGTGGTATCGAGGACGTTTTTCCACCACGAGGTGACGTTCAAGCCGGTATGGTTTGCACCGCTGGATGACCCGATGAAGCTTTTGTTATTCTCTTTGCTGTTCGGACTTATACATTTGTTCGGCGGACTGGCACTCAAGGGATATATGTGTCTGAAGAATGGAGATGCGAAATCATTCATATGCGACGTGCTGTCGTGGTTCATGCTCATCACAGGACTTGTGCTGATGCTCATGCCGACGGAACTGTTCGCATCCATAGCACAAATGCAGTTCAATTTCCCTGGCTGGCTTAAGAATACAAGCTACGGACTGGCGATTGTGGGAGCTGCGATCATCGTGCTCATGTCGGGAAGAGACCACAAGAATCCGGTGCTCAGACTTGCACTTGGACTGTATGACATATACAACCTGACAGGCTGGCTGTCAGATCTGCTGTCGTACTCCAGACTTCTTGCACTGGGACTTGCGACGGGAGTTATAGCACAGGTAATAAACCAGATGGGAAGCATGGCTGGCGATGGAATATTCGGAGCCATAGTGTTCATCATCGTATTTATAGTAGGACATCTGTTCAACCTTGCGATCAACATGCTGGGAGCATACGTGCACACATGCCGTCTCCAGTATGTAGAGTTCTTCGGCAAATTCTACGAGGGCGGCGGCAATCCATTCAGGCCGTTCAGAGAGAATACGAAGTACGTTGATATAGTAAGTGGTACAGAAACACAGAAATAAGAAACCAATTTTAGGAGGAGAAAATATTATGACAATGGGAACGGTTTTGGCATTAGTGGGAGCTGCGCTTGCAGTAATTCTTGCAGGCATGGGATCTGCATATGGAGTAGGAGTTGCTGGTCAGGCGGCAGCAGGTGTAGTAAGTGAGGATCCAAGCAAATTTGCAAAAGTTCTTATCATCCAGCTTCTTCCGGGTACACAGGGTATCTACGGACTTCTTGTTGGATTCATAGCATTGTCCAACATAGGAATCCTTTCAGGAACACCGAAGGAGCTCACAGTAGCACAGGGACTTATGATGCTTGCAGCATGTCTTCCAATAGCGGTAGTTGGTCTTGTATCAGCAATGCACCAGGGCAAGACAGCAGTTGCAGCAGTTGGAATAGTTGTAAAGAAGCCTGATCAGTTTGGTAAGGCGATGCTTTTCCCAGCCATGGTTGAGACATATGCGATCCTTGCACTTCTGGTATCAATTCTTGCGGTAAATGGAATCAAATTATAACTTTTTGTAAGGAGGATGTACTTTATGACGGGATTGGAAACAATCGTAGAACAGATCCTTCAGGAAGCGCAGAAGGAAGCTGAAGAGATCAAAGCTCAGGCTGCCAGAAACGCGGATTCCATCATTGCAAATGCCAAAAAGACTGTGGATAAGATGAATGAGGAGACCAGAGAGAAGGTTGCCCAGGCAGAAAAGTCCGGATCATTCAGGGCAAAGTCCTCATCAGAACTTAAGAAGAGACAGGCGATACTTGCGGCAAAGCAGTCAATAATTGGAAATATGCTGGATAAGGCATATGACGCAATGGTGGCGCTCCCGGATGAGGAGTATTTCCAGGTGATCGTCAAATGTCTGGAGAAGTCGGTACAGCCGAAAAGCGGAGAGATATGTTTCTCCGGGAAAGACAGAAAACGACTTACACCACAGACTGAGAAGCAGATAGAGCAGATAGCTGCAGCTCATGGAGGAAGCCTTAAGGTGTCCAATGGGAACTGTGATATAGATGGAGGATTTATCCTGATCTACGGAGGAATCGAGGAAAACTGTTCATTCAGAGCAATGCTGGACGCGAACAGAGAACATTTGGCAGACAAGGTAAATGAATTATTATTTGTTGATAACAGATAGCTGGAGGTAGGCAGATGGCAGACAAATATATATATGCAGTTGCCAGGATCAGGGCACTTGAGATGACGCTTATGAGTCAGGCAGTCATAGAACAGCTCGTGGCCACGGATTCCTACAAGAAGGCGGTTCAGTTCATCATAGAGAAGGGCTGGGGCGATAGTGATAAAGCCAGTATGGATGAAAATGACATACTTAGGGCGGAGACTGACAAGACGTGGGCTGCTGTGGCTGAGATGGTGGATGATATGTCCGTGTTCGATGTCATAAGACTTCCAGATCTGTATCACAACCTCAAGGCGGCGATCAAGACTGTGGTTGCCGGGGAGACTCCTGCCCATGTGTTCTTCGACAATGCCGAGATAGACGGTCAGAAGATGCTGTCCATCGTAAGTGACAAGGCGTGGGACAGACTTCCAGAACACATGAGAGACTGCGCGAGGGAGGCTTGGGACTGTATGGCACAGGCTGGAGATGGACAGATGTGCGATGCTGTGATAGACCGAGGAACACTGCTGGCGATCATGCAGGCTGCAAAGAAGGCAGATGACAGCCTGCTCAGGGATTATGCAGAGACGACGGTGGCTGTTGCAGATATCAAGATAGCGGTGAGATCCATGAAGACAGGCAAAAACAAGGATTTCATGAAGAGAGCCATGGCGGAGTGCAACACTCTGGATATTGACAGGCTGGCGACGGCTGCGGTGGCCGGCATGGAAGAGATAGAGAGATACCTTGCGGACACAGCATACGCCGGTGGGGCAGAGGCACTTTCTAAGTCGGCATCGGCATTTGAGAGATGGTGTGACAACCGTATCATAGAAACGATAAAGCCTCAGAAGTACAACCCATTTACGGTGGGACCGATAGTGGCGTACATTCTGGCGAGGCTCAACGAGATAAAGACAGTCAGGATCATATTGACATGCAAGCTGAACCAGCTTCCGGAGGAGGCTATCAGGGAAAGGGTAAGGGAGATGTATGTATAAGATAGCTGTTATGGGCGATTATGACAGTATATACGGATTTGCAACTCTGGGCCTGGATACATTCCCTGTAGATAATCTGGATTATGGGGTCACGTTGCTGAAAAGGCTGGCGGAGGACAATTATGCAGTCATATATATGACCGAGGCACTGGCTTCGGATTTCAATAAAGAGATAGACAGATACAGAGAGGTTATGAAGCCTGCGATCATTCTCATACCGGGGATATCTGGCAATACAGGGGCCGGAATAGCGGGAGTAAAGAAATCCGTTGAGCAGGCTGTAGGCTCGGATATTTTATTTAATGAAGAATGATTAGAAAATAATGGTGAAACGAGCGGATATAGGTAATTGCGAAATCGGTATAATTCGATTTTGATAGAGGCGTTTAGTATTATCAAATCAGGGGAATACGAAGCCGCCGGTCCTTAGATGGCGCGTCAGCGGCATCCTAGTACCGCTGCAGGCTGAGTTAAGCGGAAGCGACCACTGATTGATATACTAAACTGCCTCAATCATATCGGAAAGAGGATTCGCAATTATCTATGGAGCGAGTGAGTATAGAAGGGAGCGTGAGCTGTTAAGTGGCTACAGGAAAGATTAAGAAGGTCGCCGGACCACTGGTCATCGCTGAGGGCATGCGTGATGCAAATATGTACGACGTGGTGCGTGTAAGTGAGAGCAGACTTATCGGCGAGATCATAGAGATGCATGGAGATCAGGCATCAGTTCAGGTATACGAGGAGACATCAGGACTTGCACCGGGAGCACCGGTGGAGTCAACGGGAATGCCTCTGTCGGTTGAGCTGGGACCGGGACTTATAAGCAGTATATACGATGGAATCCAGAGACCGCTGGATGATATCATGAAGATATGTGGTAACAATCTGAAGCGAGGAGTTGAAGTCCCATCGCTGAAGAGAGATATCAAGTGGACATTTGTGCCGACTGCCAAGGTGGGTGATAAGGTGTCGGCAGGCGATGTGATAGGAACAGTTCAGGAGACTGTGGTCGTCACACAGAAGATCATGGTGCCTTATGGTGTGACAGGAACCATCAAAGAGATAAAGGCAGGAGAATTCACAGTTGAGGAGACTGTGTGTGTGGTTGAGACAGACAAGGGTGACAGGGAGCTGACACTCATGCAGAAGTGGCCGGTTCGTAAGGGCCGTCCATATCAGGAAAAGATACCACCGATCATGCCACTTATCACAGGACAGAGAGTTGTAGATACATTCTTCCCTATAGCAAAGGGAGGAGTGGCTGCGGTTCCCGGACCTTTCGGAAGCGGCAAGACAGTTATCCAGCATCAGCTTGCAAAGTGGGCTGAGGCGGATATCGTTGTCTACATCGGATGCGGAGAGCGTGGAAATGAGATGACAGATGTTCTGAACGAGTTCCCAGAGCTGAAGGATCCGAAGACTGGACATTCACTCATGCAGAGAACAGTCCTCATAGCCAACACATCGGATATGCCGGTTGCGGCCAGAGAGGCATCTATATATACGGGTATAACTATAGCTGAGTATTTTCGTGATATGGGTTACTCGGTGGCACTCATGGCGGATTCCACATCGCGTTGGGCTGAGGCGCTCAGAGAGATGTCAGGACGTCTGCAGGAGATGCCTGGTGAGGAGGGTTACCCTGCTTACCTCGGTTCAAGACTTGCACAGTTCTACGAGAGAGCCGGAATGGTCAAGACTCTCGGCAGCGAGGGCAGAACCGGTGCACTGTCGGTTATCGGTGCGGTTTCTCCTCCGGGTGGTGATATTTCCGAGCCGGTTTCACAGGCAACACTTCGAATCGTCAAGGTATTCTGGGGACTGGATTCATCGCTTGCGTACAAGAGACATTTTCCTGCCATCAACTGGTTGACTTCATACTCTCTGTATGTGGACAATATGGGCAAATGGTTCGAGGAAAATGTAAATGAAAAGTTCATGGTCGACAGACAGAAGATGATGACCCTGCTTCAGGAGGAGGCAGAGCTCGATGAGATCGTTAAGATGGTAGGTATGGATGCCCTTTCAGCGGGAGACCGACTGAAGATGGAGGCGGCGAGATCCATCAGAGAGGATTTTCTTCACCAGAACTCATTCCATGATGTGGACACATACACACCGCTTCATAAGCAGTTTCTGATGATGGAGCTCATCATGGCATTTTATGAGGAGTCAGCGCAGGCACTGGCCGGTGGAGCAAGCATAAGAAATATTCTGAACATGCCGATCAGAGAAAAGATCGGACGATTCAAATATGTGCTTCCTGAGAATGTGGATGAAGAGTACGAGAAGATATCCAGGGAGCTTGACAAGGAGCTTCAGGAAGCTATAGAGAAGGAGGACTAAGACTATGCCAAAGGAATATAGAACTATACAGGAAGTTGCGGGTCCTCTGATGCTGGTGCACGGAGTTGAGAATGTAGCTTATGATGAGCTGGGTGAGATCGAGCTGGCGGACGGCGAGATCAGACGATGCAAGGTCCTTGAGATAAATGGTGAGGACGCCCTGGTACAGCTCTTTGAGAACTCGACAGGTATCAATCTTTCAAACAGCAAAGTAAGATTCCTTGGAAGGAGTATGGAGCTCGGCGTATCAGAAGATATGCTTGGCCGTGTATTTGACGGACTTGGAAGACCTATAGATGGCGGCCCTGAGATACTTCCTGATGAGAGAAGAGATATCAATGGTCTGCCGATGAATCCGGCTGCCAGGAACTATCCGTCTGAGTTCATTCAGACAGGTATATCAGCCATAGACGGACTGAACACACTGGTAAGAGGACAGAAGCTGCCGATATTCTCGGCTTCAGGACTTCCGCACAGCCAGCTTGCAGCACAGATAGCAAGACAGGCAAAGGTGCGCGGAACAGATGAGCCATTCGCCGTTGTATTTGCAGCCATGGGTATCACGTTTGAGGAGGCAAACTTCTTCACAGAGAGCTTCAAGGAGACTGGTGCCATAGACAGAACAGTCCTCTTCATCAACCTGGCAAATGATCCTGCGGTTGAGCGTATCGCCACACCTAGAATGGCACTTACCGCCGCTGAGTATCTTGCATTTGAGAAGAACATGCACGTTCTGGTAATCCTCACGGATATCACGAACTATGCGGATGCACTTCGTGAGGTATCAGCCGCAAGAAAAGAGGTTCCGGGACGCCGTGGTTATCCTGGATACATGTACACTGACCTGGCAACTCTGTATGAGAGAGCCGGAAGACAGAAGGGTAAGAATGGAAGTATAACCATGATACCGATCCTGACCATGCCTGAGGATGACAAGACTCATCCTATACCAGACCTTACGGGATATATCACAGAGGGACAGATCATTCTCTCAAGAGAGCTGTACAGAAAGGGAGTCACACCGCCTATCGATGTACTTCCGTCACTGTCCAGACTTAAGGATAAGGGAACCGGTGAGGGCAAGACCAGAGGAGATCACGCCAGCACCATGAACCAGTTATTTGCAGCTTATTCAAGAGGAAAGGATGCCAAGGAACTCATGACTATCCTGGGTGAGTCGGCACTTTCGGATATAGATATCATATATGCAAAGTTTGCAGAGGCATTTGAGAAGGAGTATGTATCCCAGGGGTACGGCACCGACAGAAGTATTGAGGAGACACTTGCCATAGGCTGGAAGCTTCTCTCCATTCTTCCTAGAGCCGAGCTGAAACGTATCGACGACAAGTGGCTTGACATGTATTACGGAAAGTAGTGGGTAGGCAATTTTGAAAGATGTAGATTGTGTTCGTCCCCATTGCGGCATATATTGCCAATAGGGGGAGTTTGAGGTCGCCGGTTCTTAGGTGGCGCCTCAAGCGGCACCTTAGTACCGCTGCAGACCGAAATAAGCGGAAGCGACCCCCGGTTGGCAATATATGCCGCAATGGGGACACAATTAAATGTACGACATTCAAAATTGCCATATACACGTTGTCTTTGTAATACATGTCAAGTAGCTTGAGAATATATTTGGAAGAAAGGAGAAGACAGATGGCTAATGTTGTGGTTAATCCAACCAGAATGGAGCTGACAAGGCTTAAGAAGAAGCTGGTCACGGCATCCAGAGGCCATAAGCTCCTGAAAGATAAAAGAGATGAGCTGATGAGGCAGTTCCTTGACATGGCAAGAGAGAATATGGAACTGAGAAAGAAGGTTGAGGCTGGCATCAAAGCTGCCAACACAGGCTTTGTAATAGCGAAGGCGGGTATGAATGAGCAGACATTGAGTACGGCGCTCATGGCTCCGAAGCAGGAGGTGCGGATCGCCCTTGGCGACAGGAATGTAATGAGTGTTGACATTCCTGTGTACGACTATAAGACGAAAAGCGCAAATTCAAATGACATCTATTCGTATGGATTTGCATTTACATCCGGAGAGCTGGACGATGCAGTGAAGTCCCTCTCGGATATACTTCCTGATATGCTGAGACTTGCGGAGGTGGAGAAGTCCTGCCAGATGCTCGCAGCGGAGATAGAGAAGACCAGAAGGCGTGTAAATGCTCTTGAGCATGTCATCATCCCGGAGACCCGGGAGGGAATAAAGTATATAAGCATGAAGCTTGATGAGAATGAGCGAAGCACCCAGGTCAGACTTATGAAGGTCAAGGACATGATGCTGGAGGAGGCTCATCACTACAAAGAGCATCAGTTTGAGCATGTGCAGTAGACAGAATGATATTTAAATTTATAGGACAAAAGTTTTGATAAAAACCGCCCACACCTCAGATAAATAAAAGGGTGTGGGCGGTTTGATCTTCTTGTGGACGGGAAATGAAAATAATCTGTATTTCCAGTTTGCGGGAAGCAAGACTGTTGCAAGAGTATCAAAGTATGAGATAAGCCAGATAGGCGACAAGGTTTCGTTCGTATTCATGCCACATAAGCTGCACTTCTTTGACAGCACAACCGAAAAAACAATCTAATCAAACAGAAGGAGGTCACAGTATGTATACATGCCAGAAGGCAGATGAATATATAGAAAAGAACAGAGTAGACAGAGCAGACAAGCCGGAGTTCCATCTTACAACTCCGGTGGGCTGGTTAAACGACCCTAATGGATTTTCCATATATGGGGGAAAGGCACATTTGTTTTATCAGTTCCATCCATACAGCACGGAGTGGGGACCTATGCACTGGGGACATTCCACCTCAGATGATTTTATAAGATGGGAGGAGCTTCCAACAGCACTGGCACCTGACTCGGATTATGATGCATTTGGCTGCTTTTCAGGAACTGCAATAGAGAATGACGGGAAGCATGTATTGTTCTATACAGGAGTAGTTGAGGAAAAACTGGCTGATGGAACTAAGAATGTTATACAAAACCAGTGTATGGCTGTAGGCGATGGAATTAGTTATGAAAAAATATCCAGCAATCCTGTTGTTGATGGGAAGATCATGCCGGAGGACTGCAGCCGTGCTGATTTCAGAGATCCGAAGGTCTGGAAGGATGCGGACGGCAGGTACTATATGCTGGCTGGAAACCGGACATATGATGGAATCCCTCAGGTTGTACTGTTCTCTTCAGATGATATGTACAACTGGAAATTTGAATCAGTATTTGCAAAGGATGAAACAGGCAGATTTGGCGCAGTGTGGGAGTGCCCAGACTATTTTGAGATGGATGGACATAAGGTGCTTATAGTATCCCCACAGGACATGTCAGCAGATGGAGAGTTTCACAATGGAAATAACGTGGTATTCTTCACAGGCGATGTGGATGAAGAGAAACATATTTTCAAGTATGAAAAAGCGGTATCTGTGGACAGTGGATTTGATTTTTATGCACCACAGACTATAAGAACACCTGATGGACGAAGAGTGATGATTGGCTGGATGCAGTCTTGGGACAGCGTAAATACGCTGCCACGTGGACAGAAGTGGGCATGTATGATGTCAGTTCCAAGAGAACTAATGATCTCTGACGGCAAGCTGATTCAGACTCCGGTCAGAGAGCTTTGTGGATACAGGCAGAACAAGCTGGTAGTTAATGATACTTTGCGTGGTGAGAAGACATATGAAGGCATTAACGGCAGAGTTATCGATATGACAGTTGATATAAAGAAAGCTGAATGCGGACATTTTACAATGCACTTTGCAAAGAATGAGATTCATGAAACCAATGTCAGCTATACCCCGGGAGCACAAATGCTTGAGATAGACAGAACATTTGCGGGATGGATACGTGATACAAACTGTGTGCGCAAGGTCAAAATCAAGAATGGCAATGGACTTTCAAAAATGAGAATAGTGATGGATTGGAATTCCATAGAGATATTTGTAAATGATGGAGAACAGGTGCTGTCTACAGTTATATATACACCGCGCAATGCTCAGGATATTGTATTTGAAACTGACGGATGTGTGGAACTTGAGGTGGAGAAATACGATCTGAACATATAGGTCATATGCTCTGATTGACACAGAGGGTGATCGAATACCAGCTTGCAAAGATTAGAAAAACATCTGATTTTGCAGACTGGTATTTTGTTTATTTATCCAGCAAATATGCTGACTACATGTAAATGTGCAATGTCATAAATTTAAGCGTATTGAGAAAAAGTTAAGCTCTGTTATTCAATGCAGTTATGTTATACTTATAGTGAAAACACTGTTGAAAAGTGTGGTAGTGCATCAGTGCGGGGGCCTAAAAACGACTACTGTACTTATTAGGACTAAAACATCAGTAAATGTTGGGAAAACAAAGGAGAAATTGCATGAAAGTTCATAATTATAAAATAAAAAATAACTCTGAGCAGGCAGAGGGTGCAACTTGTGAAACGTGCAGAAAAATAACATTGAACGGAATAGGTCTGCTTTCCGGAGCACAGCTTAAGTATATAGCGTTCATTTCAATGCTCATAGATCATACGAATAAGACATTGCTGTATCCGTATCTGGATGGTGGAATAATATCGGCTGTAAGTGATGTATTTGATGTCCTGGGGCGGATAGCTTTCCCGATATTCATATATATGTTGGTGGAAGGATATTTTCATACGAGAAACAAGTGGAAGTATCTTGGAATGCTGCTTATATTTGGCGTGATATCTGAGATCCCTTATGACATGTTCTCCAGTGGCGTATTCTTTGAATGGAATGCAAATAATATTATGTTTACATTGGCGATGGTGCTGGCAATGATATGGATCATTGATGTGCTGAGGAAAAAAATGGAGAAGCTTCCCAAGGCAGTATGGTTTATAGCAACGATACCGATAGTTGCCATAGTGTGTCTTATATCGATGAATCTTGCGGTTGATTATGACTACCATGCCATACTTATAGGATATTTCCTGTATATATTTCATGAAAAGTCCGCAATTGCAATACCGTTCTGCTACCTGGCGATGTTCAAGGAACCGTGGGCACTGTTGGGGTTTGGACTGACTTTGACATACAATGGCAAGCGCGGCAGGCAGAATAAGCTGGTGAATTACCTGTTCTATCCAGTGCATATGCTGATACTCGGTATTATAAGGATGTGTCTTGGGCTGTGATAGATGAGAAGGAGCACGGAGGCGTTATGGAAATTGACAAAGAGCTGATGACAAAGATATATGACCTCAGGCGCAGGCTTCACAGCATTCCTGAGGCTTCGATGCATGAGATGCAGACTAAGGCGGTGCTCATGTCGTTTCTCAGGGAGAATACTGACCTTGAGATCGTGGATAGAGGTGCTTGGTTTTATGCGGTGCTGAAATCTTCTGATGACAGAATATGGGATGAAGAAAGAACACCGATCGCGTTCAGGGCAGACATGGATGCAGTGTGTGGGCAGGATGGAAAGCCGGGACATTACTGCGGGCATGATGGACATAGCAGTATATTATGTGGGGCTGCGGTCTGGCTGTCCCGTGCAATGGAGAAATGCGAAAATACGCATGTGTGTGATAGAAATAACGATTCCGGGGCAATTTGCCAGAATCAGATAATTAACAGGGATGTCTATTTTATCTTTCAGCCCGGAGAGGAGATCGGTGCCGGGGCAAGGCTGTGCAGAGATCTTATAATTGAAAAGAATATAGGTGAGATTTATGGACTTCATAACATACCGGGATATCCGAGAAATCATGTGCTGACGATAGATGGAACATTTGCATGCGCATCAACGGGGCTTGAGATACATATGATAGGGACAGCCAGCCATGCGGCATATCCTGAGGCGGGAAAGAATCCGGGGCCTGCGCTTGCCAGGCTGCTGCTGGAGATAGAGAAGCTTACTGAGGAGTACAACCGCAGCAGGGAATTTGTCAGGATGACGCTCATCGGAATGGATATTGGAAGTGCCAATTACGGTGTGGCTGCATCAGAAGGAACGCTGCGCATGACGGTGAGGGCTGAGAGAGAAAAGGTATTTGCCGTGTATGTGGATGAGATAAAGCAGATTGCACAAAATACTGCGGACGATGGGGGCTTCACCCTTGATATACAGGAGATAGAGCGGTTCCCGGCAACGGAAAATCATGCTGTGAATGTGGACAAACTTAGAAAATGTGCTGCTGACCAGAATATTGTGGTCACAGAACTTGCTGAGCCGATGAGGTGGTCGGAGGACTTCGGATACTATCTGCAGGAGACAAAGGGAGCATTCTTCGGCGTAGGCGATGGTGAGGATCATGCCCAGCTCCATACGGCGGGATTCGAGTTCCCGGATGAGATCATAGAGACAGCAGTTAAGATGTTTGTGGGGCTGGCATTGATGTAGTGCATGTAAGAGATAGTAAGTTATTTTATGTTCAAAAATGGGGTAAAGACGTATGAAGATAAAATATGACAGGCGCGTAATGCGTATAATTCTGATCACCGCGGTGGTGGTATCTGTTCCTACACTTGCAGGAATGATCTGTGGTGTGTTTTTTGATGATATTGTCAGTACATTTTGCGATGTTATGATGGTGATCAGCGTTATTACATTTTGCCCTATGGTTGGTTTGTGGCTTGCCTACCTAGACGCATGGCTGTACCTGAGAGAACTGATCAAGGCCGGATATGAGGTTCCAGATGACAGAAGGAAATATAATTGTGTGCTGGAAAATCTGCCGAGAGAACGAGAAGATTATTGCATCGTTGATGGAAGGGACAGGGATAGCGTGATATCAGCATGTATCACGGCTGCATGTGCACTTTGTTTTGCAGTGGTGGTCATAAAGTATTATGTAGGGTGGTGGCGCTGGCTCCCCGGAGTGTCGCTTCCTGGAATATGCCTGTGTATTGTTGTTGTATTCTGGGTGGCTGGGGCAGTTGTATATTATAGACAGTCTGACAATAGAAGATATAGAGGAAGGCTTGAACCAGTCGATGACAGAAAGATAAGAACCTATCTGTTTAAGAAGATAATGACTGTACTTTTGGCTGGCTTTGTATCCGTGATTTTTGATCTGGCTATGTTTTCTGCGGCTGGTTACATGGCCAAAGCGCAGGTGGAGGCGGATGTTGAGAAGGTGAGATACGAGGTCGCTGGTATCAGCGATGTATCTAGTGACGGTCAAGATGGAACATACCAGCCAGGAGAGATAGACACGGACAAGCTGGGCATAGATTTTCGGATGAAAGACGGACATCTTGAATGGCAGTCAGAGCACGGGCAGATGAAGCTTACGTATGTATATACATGGAAATATGGGAAAACGGAAAGAAGGATTATCAGATGATACTGTGGAAACTTCCGAACTCAGGCATAAAAATACTCTTATTGAACAAAATAAATATAGAATGTGTTGCAGAATATTCTGAGGTTTTGCATAGCATGTCCTGAAGAGTGATGGATTATTGTGTGTGGAGGTTCGACATGACAAAAGCGGCAAAGATATATCTGGTGGTTCTCATATGGCTGTCAGCACTGGTGCAGTTGGCGGTACTTCTGATCTAGAATTTATTAGCTATTATTTGAATAGCGATTCGGATTTGACGGATTCAGTAAAATGTGACTGCCTCTTGAGTCATTCCGGAATTGTTCAGAATGAAATAACAGGTAACGACCTGTTTTGTTAAAGAATTAAATGAAAATATATATCATTACCAATGATTATATGTTAGAATAAATCGACTTTGTTTCAAATTGCAGGGATGCAGCCGCGAATATGCGGAATGTTTGGAGACAGGGTCGATTTTTCTGCATAAAATGCAGAATGATCTTCATGGATTTTGGGAAAAATAGGAAGTCTGTTAGCTATTTTACCCTGGATACCGTGCCTTAAAATGTATCTCGACATGGAGAGGCAGGAGGATAGGGCTACTAACCATGATCCATGCCATCACCCGGTATCATAAAGGGGTTTTTTCTTAACATGTTTTTGATTCCCCGACAGTATGAGGGCAAGATAAAGTTGTGCTCATGCGAGGAGAGCTATCAGATAGGCTTTTCGTTATTTGCTCCCCGGGCTGGTGAGATATACAGCAGTGATACATGGAGCGTGGATTTGTTGTCCGCTGACGGCGGGGCGGTCGCTCTTGTCGTCCATTTGGAATGGCAGATGACAAATGCGCTTTGTTGGGGCACTGTAAGTAAGTGACGGAGTATGTCACGATACTTAAGGAGGAAATAAATGGAAAAAAACAACAATAATTCCAACAATATCATTGAATTGAAAAACATTGTCAAGACCTATGACAATGGATTCACAGCAGTTGACGGCTTTAACCTCGAAGTGAAGAGAGGCGAGTTCGTCACGTTCTTAGGCCCTTCAGGCTGCGGAAAAACCACGACACTTAGAATGATAGCAGGATTCGAGATTCCTACTTCAGGAGAGATATTACTGAATGGACAGGATATCAGCAAGCTTCCACCAAATAAGAGACCTATCAACACGGTCTTTCAGAGGTATGCGCTGTTCCCACATCTGAATATCTTTGACAACATAGCATTTGGCCTCAAGCTCAAGAAGCTTCCTAAGGCAGAGATCGTGAAGAAGGTCAAGAAGGTCCTTGAAATGGTTGACCTTGAGGGCTTTGAGGACAGAAAAGTCGCCACGCTTTCGGGTGGACAGCAGCAGAGAATAGCTATAGCGAGAGCTCTTGTCAATGAGCCGGAGATACTTCTTCTGGATGAGCCTCTTGGCGCACTGGATCTCAAGATGAGAAAAGAGATGCAGATAGAGCTCAAGGGAATGCATGACAGGCTGGGAATCACTTTTATCTATGTAACACATGACCAGGAGGAAGCACTCACCATGTCAGACAAGATAGTTGTCATGAGCGAGGGTGAGATACAGCAGATAGGAACTCCTGAAGATATATATAATGAGCCAAAGAATGCATTTGTTGCGGATTTCATAGGCGAGAGTAACATCTTCAACGGAATTATGACGGGCAAGTTAAAGGTAAGATTCTGTGGTGCAGAATTTGTCTGTCTGGATGACGTGGAGATCGGAACAAAGGTGGACGCTGTAGTAAGACCGGAGGATGTGATGATCACTACACCTGAACAGGGCGCTGTAAAGGGAGTTGTGACATCTGTTGTGTTCAAGGGTGTACACTATGAGATCACCGTTGAGTCCGGAAGGAATGAGATAGTTATTCAGACCACAAAGTCCGCCAAGGTTGGAGATAAGGTTGGTCTCAATGTTGAGCCTGATGGAATCCACATCATGATATCAGAGACTGCAATCAACAAGATTGAGAGCTCAGTCAATAGAAATTATGCCCTCGGCGTATTTGACGGTAAGGTATCATGCGACCTCACGGAGATCGTTCCGGGTTCAGCCATGAAGGATGGCGTGCTGGTGGATGCAAATGGTGAGGCGATAGATCGTGAGAAGATCAAGGTAATAGTATCTATACTTCCAGAGGATATCGACATGAGTGATGACGAGGAAGCTGGTATAATCTGCGGACATATCATCAATCTTATATATAAGGGAGACCACTACAGCTATGTGGTGAGAACTGACAATGAGGAGGACTTTATCGTGGATGACGAGTACCTGTGGAACATGGAGGACAGAGTCAGCCTGATAATTCCAGAGGATAAGATGAAGTTTTCACTTAAGAAATAGATGGAGGGATGAACATGAACGGCTTACGTTTTTCAAGAAAACAGCTGGGCATCCCATACGCATTATTTCTCATATGCTTTGTAGTTGCACCACTGTTTGTAATTATTTATTATGCCTTCACCAACGGCGAGGGCAGGTTTACATTTGACAATCTGACGGGATTCTTTACCAGCCCGAACACCATAGGTACTCTGGCGTACAGCTTTCTGCTTGCCATAGTGACTACTCTGGTGTGTCTGCTGCTGGCATATCCGATCGCATATATACTTGCGAGAAGTGAGATGAAAAGGAAATCGGTAATTGTCATGATGTTCGTGCTCCCGATGTGGATCAACTTCACACTGAGGATCACAGCACTCAAGGAGGTACTCACGGTTATAGAGGGCAATCTGGCATTCCACCCGTTTCTCAATTCGGTTATAGGAATGACATATGATTTTCTGCCATTTATGATACTTCCTATATACACAACCATATTGAAGCTTGACGGCAGCCTTATGGAGGCCGCTGTGGATCTTGGGGCAAATAGCTTCCAGACATTTGTCAAGGTCACACTTCCGCTCACCGTTCCGGGAATCGTCAGCGGAATAGTTATGGTATTTTTGCCATCTATGACTAACTATGTTGTGCTTGACATGCTTTACAACAGCACATACATCATGGGTAGTCTGATAGGAAGCTACTTCTCAGCATACAACTGGAACGGCGGTTCCATGATAGCACTCGTCCTTCTTGTGATAATACTTGTATTCACACTTGTGACAAACAAGTACACGGATGATGACGGCGGAAGCAGAGGAGGTGCGTTGTTATAATGAAGAAATGGTCTAAGATTATATTTATATGCATTATGCTTCTTCTCATATATATGCCTATATTGATACTGGCTGTTTACAGCTTTACAACATCGGCAAATATCGGAAGCATTCACGGATGGTCGCTTCACAATTATGTGACTTTGTTCACCAAGGACGAGCTGAGGTCAATGATCGTTGGAACTGTGTTTCTGGCTGCAGGTTCAGCACTGATAGCAACCATACTCGGAACACTCGGTGCCATAGGTGCTTTTTATTCAAAAAAATGGGCTTCAGCATCGATAAATGCCATGAATGAGGTGCCTGTTGTAAATGCAGATGTTGTGACAGGTTTCTCTATATGTATACTGCTCATAGTTGCATTTGGCATGAGCAAGGACAGCTATGTTCCACTTGTCATCGGCCATGTGGTTTTGTCGGCACCTTTCGTATATCTGTCAGTGGTGCCAAAGCTCAAGCAGATGGACAGCAGTCTGTATGAGGCTGCGTTAGATCTGGGAGCTACACCTTTCCAGGGACTCACAAAGGTAGTGATACCTCAGATACTTCCGGGTATTATTTCGGGATTTGCGCTGGCTGTTACACTGTCACTGGATGATTACTTCATCGCGACATACACCAAGCCTGCGACATTTGACACCATAAGTACTTACGTTGTAAATGCGACAAAGGGTTCACAGACGGAAGTTAAGACAGCCCTGTGGGCGCTCTCAACAGTCATTTTTGCACTGGTTGTCATAATCGTTGTGGCTATGAATGTGGCCGGAAGAAAGAAAGAGGTGGAGCGATGATAAGACATAGATGTTTTGGACGTTCGATTTCCAGAAAGCTGGCGGCAGCAGTCATGGCTGTTTCTTTGCTTGCCGGACAGATGCTGCCGGTAATGGCAGCGGAGGATACAGGAGATGCTGCTTCTGTCAAGAGTGACGGCGCATCTGCTACTGAAAAAGAGGTCACTCTCAGGGTGTGCAGCTGGGAAGAGTACATTGACGAGGGTGGTTGGGATGAAGACGAAGCCCTGGAACTGGACAATGGAACAACTATATTTGGTGAGAATTCCATGGTGGAGGATTTCGAGAACTGGTATTACGAGAATTATGGTGTGAAGGTGAATGTTCAGTATTCGTGCTTCGGCACCAATGAGGATCTCTATAATATGCTGACTCTCGGCGATGTGTATGATCTTGTATGTCCTTCGGAGTACATGATCATGAAGCTTATGTCTGAGAACAAGCTTGAGCCTTTGTCCGATGACTTTTTCGATGAGAACAACGACAAGAATTATTATATAAATGGTGTGTCGCCATACATCAGAGATACATTTGAGACGCATGAGATAAATGGAGAGACCTGGAGCAAATATGCAGCTGGCTTCATGTTTGGAATTACGGGAATTCTGTACAATCCGGAGAAGATGACCGCTGACGAGGCGGGAACATGGACAGTCCTCAACAACCCTAAGTTTGCAAAACAGATCACCATAAAAGACAATGTCAGAGATTCCTACTTTGCCGCAGTCGGAGCACTGCAGAGGGACAAGCTGATGGACACTGAATTCAGGGCTCAGGATGATTACTCAGAGCAGCTCAAGGATATCATGAACGATGTCAGTCCTGAGACTATAGCAAAGTCACAGGATCTTCTTCAGGACATAAAGGATAATGTGTATTCATTTGAGACTGACAGCGGTAAGGCAGACATGATAACAGGAAAGGTTGTTGCGAATTACCAGTGGTCAGGAGATGCAGTTTATGCCATGGATCAGGCTGAGGAGGATGGTGTGAAGCTTGACTTTGCGGTCCCTGAGGAGTGCACAAATCTGTACTTTGACGGATGGGTCATGCTGAAAAATGGAATAGACGGTGACGCTGACAGAAAGCAGGCGGCCGAGGCGTTTATCAACTTCGTGTCAAGACCTGACAATGCAGTCCGCAACATGTATTACATTGGTTATACCTCAGTCATAGCAGGTGGGGATGACGATACGGTATATTCTTATCTGGATTACACTTATGGTGCAGAGGATGACGAGGAGGATGTTGTTGATTATCCACTTGGATATTTCTTCACAGGGGACAACTCAGATCCTGACTACGTTCTCAGAGCTCCTGCGGAACAGGTCAACAGACAGCTTGGGGCTCAGTATCCGTCACAGGACGCCATAGAGAGAAGTGCGGTCATGGAGTATTTCGATGAGGATGCCACCAAGGATATCAACCAGATGTGGATCAACATCAGATGCTACAATATCAAAGATGTGCCGACATGGGCATGGTTTATTGTGGCAGCGGTGATCGGTGCACTGGCCGGAGTGATCGTATATCATAAAAGGTCAAAGAAATTTTATCTTGGAAAATAGAATAATATAAAATAAACGGCTGCCTTGATGGTATGTGGTTTTCGGTAAGAAAGGCCATATGCCATCGAGGCAGCCGTTTTAGTTTATGTGAGTGGCAAGGGAAAGGCTGCGTTGTTTCTGTGGTATTACAGCATCGAATAACCATAGCTGTTGACAATGGCTTCTATCTTCTTGCCGGCCTTACACATAGGGCACTCGTCAACGGAATAAGAAGCATAGTCGTCGATATCCTTCTTGCTGAACAGAGAGTGAACCTCGTGGCCTGCAACCTCGTCTGTAGCTGAGAAGATAGCTGATATTCCTGAGATGCTTCCACCGTAGTATTCAATACATTCGATGCTCTGCTTGATTGTCTTGCCGGTGGTTGCCGATGCAAGGAGAAGGAGAACGTTCTTGTTCTTGATCATTGGCTGAAGGTTATCACGGAATATGAGCTGGCCTGAAGAATGAACCTCAGGTGTCATGATGTATATGGTCTGGTGCTGGTTCATGGACACGATACCGTTCTCTGTGAGGGCATTTGCGAGGTAAGCACCGATAACCTCTGTTCCGTCCATGCAGACGATGGTGTCAACGATCGTTGTTGCAACATACTCTGTAGCCATGGATTTGGCAGCAGCGAGAGCCATCTTTCTTCTGCTTTTGATGGTTGTCATATCGATGTATCTGTTGATGTGGGAATGGTTAGTTGCAAAATGTCCGTCAACTACCTTGATGTCCAGTGCATTATTATAAGACGATGTGATCTTGGTTGTCATGTTTTCCATAGTTTAAATTCTCCTTTTCTATTATTATGTTGTCTGTAAATAAAACAGTAATTTCCTAGACTATTTCCAGCACGGTGTTGACCAGCAGGTCATCCTGTTTTGGATTCATAAAACAGAATCTTATGTATTTGTTGTCAAGTCCGCCTATATCAGCACAGCTTCGTATATAAAGACCCTTTGGCATGCAGTAATCCACCACATCACCCGCGGAAATAGCATCCCTCAGGATACGGATCAGTATGAAGTTGGCGGCCGGTTTGTACAGCTTGATCGACTTGTGGGTGGACAGTGCCGAGTACACAAGGTTGCGCTCGGTTCTGATGAGCTCTCTTGATTCGGCAATGTATTTTTCGTCGGTGAACATGGCGACTCCGGCGGCCTCCACAAGCTTGCCTATCGCAAATGGCAGTCCGGTGATCTCAAGTGTTTTCTTGAGAACAGGATTCGATGTGATCATATATGCCAGCCTGAGTCCGGGAACTGCAAAAAATTTCGTTGTGTTTCGCAGCACGATAACATTCTCGTATTCCGATGTGAGAGGAATGGCAGAATTACTCTCCAGATCATCAACAAAATCCATGTATTCCTCGTCAACGACCATGGTTATGTTATTGCCATCGCATATCTTGGCTATAAATTCCAAAGACTCTGCATCGATTATCTGTGATGTTGTACCATTAGGATTCGATATAAATATAATATCGATGTCCTCTGACAACTTCGATATAAAATCTGCGATGTCGAGGGTGAAATCCTCCTCCTCAGGTGTGGAGTAGTAGATTATCTCACAGCCGTTCATAGAGAGCAGCTTTTCGTAATTCTGTGCTCCAGGTGTTATCAGAATAGCTTTCTTAGGCGAGGTAAATTCGCACAGTATTTTGACAAATTCATAGGAGCTACCGCCGACGATTATGTCGTCTGTCTTTGCTCCGGAGTATGCGGATATGGCCTCCTTTAATTTCTTTGTGGTGTGATCAGGGTATACTGATAACTGACTCATGTTGTCCGCAATAGCTTTAGTAACAGATTCGGGAACTCCCAGTGGATTCATGTTAAGATCTGCACGAACAGTTTCGACCTGACTGAGGAGATTCTCTGTTTTTAGATTGATAACCCCATTTTTCATAAAAAAACCCCTTTTTCAGTTGTTTTAAGTTATTTTTCTGTATATATTGTTTAAAAAGAGACAATATTTTGTTATAATCTGAATATATGTCTTTTTGTCAATTATACCGATTGGAAGCTTCAAATACAACCACTATGAGTGATTTTTGACAAAAAGACAATAGAAATAGATACAGGAGACCAGACGATGAAGGGAATAGTTGAACAGTATGCTCGTGGTGAGTTTAAGGTTGACAGACCAGCGGTAGCCATATCAGTCAGCAAGATAGAATTGAATATCGAGGCGGGAACTGTGTATGATGGAGAGTTTACAGTGGATTCTTCAAACGGTTGTGCAGTGAAACTGATGGTATACGACAGCCGCTATATACTGGATTTCAAGAGTCACACATTTGTGGGCAGGAAGAACAGAGTCAGCTATTCATTTGACGCCCGAGGAATCGAGCAAGGCAAATCCTTCAAGGGTCATATAAATATAATCACTGATGGGGGAGAGTTTATCATCCCTTATCATATAGCTATAGTCGCTCCATATATTCAGGTCGAGGGTAAGAAGCTCGAGGATCTGTTCCAGTTTGCAGCATATGCAGAGGAGAACTGGGAGGATGCCATAAGGATATTCGGAAGCGAGGATTTTGTGCGCACTTTTATAGGCAGGGATGAAAAGCTTCAGAGGGTGTATGACACACTGGGAATGTCACTGTCCATAGGACAGGCCATGGAGGAATTCCTTGTGTATACACACAAGAAGAGGGCACTCACACTGTCCGTGGCTCAGAACGATCTGCTGGTTGAGATGCCATCCGAATTGGTCAGGGCATCGGTTACAATCACCAAGAACACCTGGGGCTACACGAATACCAAGATAGCATCGGACTGCGATTTCCTCATACCGGAGACCAGCGTGCTGAAGTGGAACAGCTTCGATGGCAACACATTTGACCTCAGTTTCCTCATAGATCCGCAGAAGATCCACGACGGGGAGTCATCGGGTTACATTTATATATGGAACACTTATCAGAATATGAGAATACAGGTGAGCATCAGAAAGCCTGAGGTCATCAAGATGACTCCAAAGAGCAGGCAGACGAGATTCACCATCAAGAGGGCGGAGGAGGCTCTGATCCGTGCATATATTGACTTCAGAACGGACAAGATCGATCTGAAGAAGTACATAGCGGAGACCAGGGATGCCCTGAACACCCTTATAAAATACAGACCGGAGTATGGCATGTACAGGCTGGGACTGCTCCATATGCAGATCCTGGAGGGACACACGGAATTTGTCGAGCAGGAATTTCTGAGAATAGATGCGGATGCCAATTTCACAAGCATGGAGGACATGGAGAAGTGTTATCTCAGTTACCTGAAGTCGCTTCTGCGCAGGGAGAAGTTCATCATAGACAGAACTGCTGCAATGGTCAGAGAAAGATTTGAGGCAAATGACAAGAACAGGCTGTTCTATTTCTGGATACTGTTATTTGTGGATGTGAATTATACAGAGGACAAATGGGTTCTCTACGAGGATATACAGAAGCTGTTTAACTCAGGTGTAAACAGTCCGGTAATATACTTTGAGATATGCGACATGTTCAACAAGCAGCCTCTCATGATGAAGAAGATCGCACCGCTTGAGATCGCAGCCCTCAGATGGGGCATGAGAAATGAATTTGTCTCAGAGGATGTCATCGTGGAGTTTGTCAAGACTGCTTCGAGACAGAAGGATTTTGACGAGCAGGCATTTAAGATGCTTGAGCAGATATACGATATGAGGCATGACAGGACGACTCTGGATGCCATTTGTGGAATACTGATCAAGAATAAGATGTACGATCCGTGTTATCACAGATATTACAGTGACGCATCGGACAAGGATCTCAAGTATGTTGGCCTGAATGAATGCTTTATCAGGAGCATGGACAAAAACCACTACGATGAGATACCGGAGGCTATACTCAGATATTTCAGTTACAAGAACGTTTTGACGGACGAGGAGCTGGCATATATATATGCAAATGTCATCATGAACAAGGAGAACCAGAAGTCGGTGTACAGAGATTTTGTCCCTGCCATTGAGCGTTTCATGGAGAAGATGATACTTCAGGGAAATGTGAGCGATGACCTGACAGTCATATACGATGAATTCCTTGATCCTGATACGGTGAAACCGGAATTTGCCACAAAGCTCATCAACATAATATTCAAGAGAAAGTTCGTGTGTGATAATGAGAATATAACACACATACTGGTATCCCACAGTGAGCTTGGCGGAGAGGTCAAGGTTCCGGTGGTTAATGGTGAGGCATATGTAGAGATAATATCGCCGTCTGCCATAGTCACACTTCTGGATGACAACGGCGGCAGATATGTGAGCACCGTACAGTACAGAATGGAGAGAATCGTAGACGAGAGGAGCTATCTGGACATTTGTCACGAGTACAGTCCAAGGGATTACAGATACCTGTTGTTCCTCTACAACGATATAGATATATTTACACACAGGGATGCAAAGGAGATAAATCTTGCCAGAGATATCGCACTCTGCCCTGAGGTGAGCTACAGGGTGAGACAGGAAGCGCTTACCCATATGGTTGAGTATTATCATGAGAATTTCGATGCGGACATTCTCGGAAAATATTTGTCCAAGATAGATCTGGATTACGTGGATCCTTCATATGCTTCCAGGATAAATACATATTATATAGCTCTGGATATGTATGAGAATGCATTTGAGGGAATGTACAGATTTGGCTATGTGGATGTGGATATAGATGAGCTGATCAAGATAGCCGAGTTTGGAATCGATGACAAGAGATACGATGAGAGCAGGCTGCTCATATCCATATGCGTGTATATATACAGGAGAGGGTACGCCGGACAGAAGATACTGTCATATCTCATCAACAATTACAACGGATCACTCGAGGAGATGGCAAATCTCTTCAAGTCGGTCAATTCAAATTACAGAAATATTGATATGCTGTCTGAGAACATACTCGCACAGATGATGTTCGCGGACGGATATATAGAGTCCATATACGATATATTTGAGGTGTACTATCGCGGCCGCAGCCGAGGCATGGTGGTGAAAGCTTTCCTCAGATATTGCGCGCACCAGTATTTTATAAAGGATCAGAAGATCCCTTCATATATAATGGAGGATCTGTACAAGGAGATCGCCAAGGGCAATATAAAGGACGAGATATCCAGAATGAGCCTGCTGTATTATTTTAGCAACCGAAGTGGACGATACACTGAGGAGCAGCAGGAATGGATCAAGGCAAATGTAAAACAGTTTATAGAATACAGCAAGATACTTCCGTTCTTCAGAAAATTTGAGTCGATCGTAAAGCTGCCAGGGGATATGAGATTCAAGACATATGTCATATTCAAGGGTGAAAGCGGAAAGCAGGTATGGGTCAGCTACAGCTTTGGACAGGAGAGCAGCAGTATGGCAAACTACAAATCCGAGAGGATGAATGAGATAATTCCGGGAGTGTATGTTAAGGAAGTTGTCGTATTCCACGGAGAGTCGCTTGTCTACTCCATCGATGGAGTGGTTGGAACTTCAGTCGTGGTTGAGAGCGACATACTCAAAAATGAGACATTCCATAAGGATGGAAGCAGCAGCTTTGAACTTATCAATAGCATGCTGGTTAGCCAGGAGACAAGAAATGACCATGAGCTCATACAGGCAATGGACACATATCTGTACAACAGCCATTTCTTCGACGCCAATTTGATGTTGCTTTAACTTTTTGATTTTTCACAAGGAGGGGCATAATTTATGTCTGACACACAGTTATATCTGGGTCTGGATCTTGGCCCGGAATATACACAGCTTAGTTATTATAATGTTGACACGCGGGAGCCGGAATCGGTGTACCACAAGGAGGCGAGGGATACATATATGCTCCCTAACATCATGTTCTACAGCGCGTACAACAAAAAGTCGGATGACGGACAGAGTGAAGCTTACAAGTTCATAGATCTGGCTGGCTGGTGTGCAGGGGCGAAGGCTTCAGCCTGCAGGTTCGAGGAAAATGGAACGGTTGTGGATCAGGTGTATGAGCGTACCCTGAGAAATGAGAATATAGAAGTTGCGGGGCGTAATTATAAGGCGGGAGATCTTCTTGTGAAGATGATGATACTGCATATAAGACAGTTTACCGAGCAGTTTGAGAGTTTTGTGATAAAGAAACTGACAGTCACAGTGGCTGACACAGATCCGCGCATCATAGCTGCAGTCAGAGGACTTAAGTCGGCACTCCGTCTGACCCATGACCAGTTTAATATAGTGAGCCACCTTGACAGTGGCCTGTGCTATATATTTGCACAGCCTGAGCCGCTCAGGAATAACAGCGTGGGACTGTTTGATTTCGGCAGGAGCGGGCTGGATTTTTACAGGATAGATATGACAAGGAAATATCCTTTGATAGTGACCGTTGAGCATGTGAACTTCCATGACAGGATGAACATGAAAAGATTTGGAAAATACCATGAGGATATGGATGAGGCATTTGCGGATATAGTTAAGGAATGTATGTCACAGGTGTTTATATCCTCTGTATTCCTCACGGGAATAGGATTTGCTGACAACTGGATGAAGCAGTCGGCGTCGGTCCTGTGTCAGGGCAGAAGGGTATTTGTTGGACAGAATATATATACAAAGGGTGCATGTTACAGATCGCTTGGCGGTGTGTACACGGAGGCGCTCAGCAGATATTTTATAGATACGGAGCAGACGGTCAAGACAAATATCGGCATAAATCTCATGGATGAGAAGAAGACGTTCTGGCCGATAGCATACGGCGGGCTTGAGTGGTTCAACACCCGCGGAAGCATAGAGGTATTCCTCGACAACACAAGAAGGATACAGATCGTATACCAGGATATACTGACTGAGGAAGAATGGCGGGAGACTGTGGAGATATACGGACTTCCGGCGAGACCAAAGAAGACGACAAAGCTGTCGATATCCGTGGAGTATTATGGTGCGGATAAGGGCGCGATAGTCATCCGTGATCTTGGATTTGGAAGTTTGTATCCTACCACAAATAAGATATACAGAAAAGAATTTGACATAGGAGCCATCAGGAGAAAGCATGCGGAGAAGCTTGAGGCGGCGCGAAGGGAAGAGGAGCTCAGGATACGCATGGGTGACACCGAGGAACTGAGAGGCGAAGATCCGGCGGTGGAGCATGGTAATGCAAAGACGGTGGAAGCCGAGCCGGAGGTACATGAAGAGCCTGTGGTATATTACGGAACAGCGTCACCTGTGGAGCCGGAGACTGTGGAAGAGCCGGATGATTTCGGAACGGAAGCAGAGGATGTTGTGGAAGAGATTGACGACGATGCGGGGGATATGACGGAGGCTGAAGAGTTAGAAGATGATGCGGTCTCTGATCCTGAGAACATTTCAGATGAAATTGATGATGACGAAACGGAATCAGTGGATGCTGCATATGAGGTAGATGATGACGAAACGGAATCAGTGGATGCTGCATATGAGGTAGATGATGACGAATCAGAATCAGATGACATTACAGACGATGCAGATGACAGCGAGATTGAGATCGACGAGTCAGAGCCGGACGATGAAGAAACCATAGATGAAGAGGATCTGGATGACGAAGATTCCGATGAGTATGAGCAGAGTGCGTTCAGCATCCCGTCATACCTCAGAGGACAGCATTTTGATCCGGGAGAGTGATACACATATGAGTGGAATTATTATTTGTAAGACAAAGACAGCGGACAATCCGTACACATTCCTCAATACGAAGATAACCATATATTCATATGAGGAGCTGTGCTACTACATATTCAACAATATGGTGCTCATAGGTAAAGACGACCTTGCGGACAGACTCAGCACCTGGCTGAGAACGGCCATAGACATGGAGGATCTTGCAGACAAGATAGACGCGCTCAATGCCAAGAATGCGTATATCCAGGATATCATGGTGGAGATACTTACATTTGGTGAGTTCTACAGCAAGGATGAAGTGAAGGAATTCATGGACGAGTGCAAGAGAATCAGGACTCTCAAGCCGTATGAGCTGGACAAGAAGAGAGCTGACAGCTACATGATGTACAAGCATTACATCAAGGCTGACGCCATATACGATGACATCATAGAGTACAAGGAGTCACATGGTGAGTACGATGAGTTCCTTGGAAATATATATCACAACAAAGGCGTTGCGCTGGCGGGCAATCTTCAGCTTGAGGAGGCAAAGGATGCTTTCATCAGAGCATTTGCGCTGAATAAGAACAATGAGTCATTGATAGAATACTTCTGTGTAATGGCGGTGACGGTGGACACGGCGACACTCCAGAGGGAGATAAGAAAGCGCGGTATGCCGGCCGGATTCCTGGACGATCTGATGAACGAGATCGCTGATTCAAAGGAGGATGTACATGAGATGTCCATATACAACAAAGTCCAGAAGGCTGTGTACAACAGAATGCACGGCGACATAGAGGACTATGACAGGCGTATGAATTCCATCCTGAGTGCACTCAAGGATCAGTTCAGAAACCAGATAGGATGACTTTGTGCTTGACGTACAGCCAGCCTATGTTGTACTATCACAATGAATAAAGAAGATATATGCAAATGCTGTGACGAAGAGGAGTAGCATGTGGAGTCAGACAGAGAGAATGGTTCGTGGGCTGTGAGACCGTTCCTGACAGAGACTTGTGAAGGTAGCTTCTGAGCTGCATGGCTGAAAGATCATGATAAGGATAGGCCATGCCGGGGCGTTCCCGTTATAGGATAAGATGAGATACAAAACAAGGTGGTAACGCGAATATTTACTCGCCCTTCTGACAGAATGTCCGGAGAGCGGGTTTTTTTGTGAAAAATTTTGTAAAAGTATATATCAACATGTAAGAGATCAGGAAAAATAGAAAGGAAGAATGAGATGAAAGAGTTAGAGAAGACATATGATCCTTCCCAGATAGAGGACAGACTCTACAGAAAGTGGGAGGAGAAGAAGTATTTTCACGCAGAGGTTGACAGGAGCAAGAAGCCATTTACTATCGTAATGCCACCTCCAAATGTAACAGGACAGCTCCACATGGGACATGCCTTGGACAATACAATGCAGGATATACTTATCAGATTCAAGAGAATGCAGGGCTACTCAGCACTGTGGCAGCCTGGTACAGACCACGCAGCCATCGCAACCGAGGTTAAGGTTACAGAGAAGCTGAAGGAGCAGGGAATAGATAAGAAAGAGATCGGCCGTGAGGAGTTCTTAAAGCATGCATGGGCATGGAAGGAAGAGTACGGCAACCGTATCGTGAGCCAGCTCAAGAAGATGGGTTCATCCGCTGACTGGGACAGAGAGAGATTCACCATGGACGAGGGATGTTCCAAGGCAGTCAAGGAAGTATTTGTAAGACTGTACGAGAAGGGCTACATCTACAAGGGCTCAAGGATCATCAACTGGTGTCCTGTATGTAAGACTTCCATATCAGATGCTGAGGTTATACATGAGGAGCAGGACGGATTCTTCTGGCATATCAACTATCCTGTAGTTGGAGAGCCTGGAAGATTTGTGGAGATAGCAACCACAAGACCGGAGACACTTCTCGGAGATACAGCCGTTGCAGTAAATCCTGACGATGAGAGATACACAGATATAGTAGGAAAGATGCTGGAGCTGCCACTTACAGACAGACAGATCCCGGTTATCGCAGATCCATATGTTGACAAGGAGTTTGGAACAGGATGTGTAAAGATCACACCTGCACATGACCCTAACGACTTCGAGGTTGGAAAGCGTCACAATCTTGAGGAGATAAATATACTGAACGATGATGCAACCATAAATGAGCTCGGAGGCAAGTATGCAGGCATGGATCGCTACGAGGCAAGAAAGCAGATGGTGGCAGACCTTGACGCACTGGGACTTCTCGTAAAGGTAGTTCCACACAGCCACAACGTAGGAACACATGACAGATGTAAGACAACTGTAGAGCCTATGATCAAGCCTCAGTGGTTCGTCCGCATGAAGGAGATGGGACAGGCAGCACTTGACATCATCAAGACCGATGAGCTCTCATTTGTGCCTGAGCAGTTCGACAAGACATACATCCACTGGCTTGAGAATATCCGTGACTGGTGTATATCAAGACAGCTTTGGTGGGGACACAGAATCCCTGCATGGTACTGTGACGAGTGCGGCGAGACCATCGTCAGCCGTGAGACACCTACAGTATGTCCAAAGTGCGGATGCACACATCTCACACAGGATGAGGATACGCTCGATACATGGTTCTCATCTGCACTGTGGCCATTTTCAACACTTGGCTGGCCGGATAAGACACCTGAGTATGAATACTTCTATCCTACAAGCGTGCTTGTAACCGGATACGACATCATATTCTTCTGGGTAATCCGTATGGTATTCTCAGCACTTGAGCAGACAGGCAAGAGCCCGTTCAAGCATGTGCTGATCCACGGACTTGTAAGAGACGACCAGGGACGTAAGATGAGTAAGTCACTTGGAAATGGTATTGACCCGCTTGAGGTTATAGATAAGTACGGTGCAGACGCCCTTCGTCTGACACTTATAACAGGAAATGCTCCTGGAAACGACATGCGTTTCTACTGGGAGAGAGTTGAGAATTCCAGAAACTTTGCAAATAAGATCTGGAACGCAACACGTTTCATCATGATGAATATGGAGAAGGCAGATTTCACAAATGTGAAGCTGTCAGACCTGACAATAGCTGACCGCTGGATCCTGTCCAAGGTCAACACACTTGCAAAAGAGATGACAGACAACATGGAGAAGTTCGAGCTTGGTATCGCTGTATCCAAGGTATACGACTTCATCTGGGAGGAGTTCTGTGACTGGTATATCGAGATGGTTAAGCCTCGTCTCTACAACGATGAGGATGAGACAAAGGCAGCAGCACTCTGGACACTTAAGACAGTTCTGATCCAGGCACTTAAGCTTCTTCATCCATACATGCCATTCATCACAGAGGAGATCTTCTGCAACATTCAGGACGAGGAGGAGTCGATCATGATCTCCAAGTGGCCTGAGTACACAGACGAGTGGAACTTTGAGGCTGACGAGGCCGCTGTTGACACTATCAAGGCAGCAGTCCGTGCCATCAGAAACCTTCGTACAGGAATGAACGTACCACCTAGCAGAAAGGCAAAGGTATATGTCGTATCTGCAAAGGAGGACGTGAGACATATATTTGAGTCATCAAAGAGCTTCTTTGCCACACTGGGTTATGCCAGCGAGGTACACGTTCAGGAGGACAAGACAGGAATCGATGAGAATGCAGTATCAACACTGATCCACGATGCCGCTGTATACATTCCTCTTGAGGAGCTTGTGGATATCGACAAGGAGATCGAGCGACTTGAGAAGGAGGCTGCTAAGCTTGCCGGAGAGATCAAGCGTGCATCAGGAATGCTTGCAAATCCAAAGTTCGTTGACAAGGCCCCAGCCGCAAAGGTTGAGGAGGAGAAGGCAAAGCTTGCCAAGTACACTGAGATGTCTGAGCAGGTTGCCGAGCGTCTTGCACAGCTTAAGAAGTAATTATAAGGTCCCGACAGACGGAATTGGCTTTTCGCCTGCCGGGATCTTCGCTTTTATTGTGTCGATGAGACATTTCCTTCATATCATATAACAGAAGAGGTTTTTCTGTCGGTATGAAGGAGGTGGAAAAATGGGATTCACAAGTATTCCCATACGCAACATCATACGTGAAGCTGTTGCAAGGGGCGGCATAATAGTGGATGTCAGGGACCGCGATGAATTTCTGGAGGGACACATCCCCATGGCGGTAAATATTCCATTTGAGTTGATAGAAGCGGGGGAGTATACTCTTCCCAAAAGCAAATATCTGCTGGTATACTGTGCTCATGGGGTGAGCAGCATGAAGGCTGCGCTCATCATGAGCGAGGATGGATACAGAGTTATCAACACGGTGGGAGGCCTGGCGCAGTACAGAGGCCCGCTCACAAGACAGCGATAGAACAAATATACAACCCACAGAAAGGGCAGGAAATGAGTAGAGTAGAACTTATAGCTCCATGTCATTTTGGACTGGAGTCGGTACTGAAAAAAGAAATACTTGATCTTGGATACGAGATAGTCCAGGTGGAGGACGGAAGGATCACATTTGCCGGAGACGAGAGTGCGATTGCAAGGGCAAATATTTTTATAAGGACAGCCGAGCGTATCATGCTCAAATGTGGCAGCTTCAAGGCCGCCACATTTGACGAGCTGTTCGAGGGAACAAAGGCCATCGCCTGGGAGAAGTATCTGACAAGGGATGCAAAATTCTGGGTGTCCAAGGCGACATCAAACAAGAGTGCACTCTTCAGTCCATCGGATATACAGTCCATAGTCAAGAAGGCTATGGTTGAGAGATTGAAGCAGACATACAGAGTGTCATGGTTCACGGAGGATGGCGCAAGCTATCCGGTGAGAGTATTTATATTCAAGGATATAGTGACCATAGCACTTGACACGTCAGGTGTGTCACTTCACAAGAGGGGATACAGAAAGCTGGTTGGAAAGGCTCCTATATCGGAGACGCTGGCGTCCGCACTGATCATGCTCACGCCGTGGCACAGGGACAGAGTCCTTGTAGATCCGTTCTGCGGAAGTGGAACATTTCCGATAGAGGCTGCCATGATAGGAGCACACATCGCACCGGGAATGGACAGGGAGTTCACGGCCCAGGAGTGGTCCAAGATCTGTGACAAGAAGATATGGTACAATGCGGTGGATGAGGCTCATGATCTCATAGACCACGATGTGAAGATGAACATACAGGGATATGATCTGGATGGCGATATGGTGAAGTGTGCCATGGAGAATGCCAGGGCAGCAGGAGTGGAGCAGCACATCCATTTTCAGCAGAGGGATGTGAAGGATCTGAGGAATCCGAAGAAGTACGGATTTATAATCACAAATCCACCTTACGGAGAGAGACTTGAGGAGAAGGAGGCTCTGCCTGAGCTGTACAGGATCATCGGCGAGAGCTATAGGAATCTTGATGACTGGTCAATGTTCCTCATCACATCGTATACGGATGCGGAGAAGTATATCGGCAGAAAGGCCGACAGAAACCGCAAGATATACAACGGAATGATAAAATCATATTTCTATCAGTTTATGGGACCGAAGCCGCCTAAACGAAGGAGAGAAGAAGCTTGAAGAAATTTGTATATATAATTCTGATCCTTGCCATAGGTGCTCTGGCGTATTACGGAACAAAGGAGCCGTCGGGACGTCTGGAGAAGAACGAGGAGGATCAACACGCAGTTTCCGGCATGTCTGAGAAGCTTGCGGGCGATTACAATGAAGCGGGACTCACACTGTATGTAAATGGCAGTGAGGTGGAAGAGGACGAGTACAAGCCGTATGTAAGCAATAATCTTCACCTTATGATGCCGCTGAAGATGCTCAAGGATAAGATGAAGTGCACATACATAGAGTATGTGAATGGCAGTATCGTGATCAAGAGGAATGAAGGAGTCGCCAGACTGGTGCTTGATTCCCAGGATGCAGAGCTGGACGGCAAGGACGTGAAGATCGCGGATGCGCCGATAAAGAAGGATGACGAGACATTTGTCCCTATAGAGTATATAGCGGACACGCTTGACTATACATGTGAGTACAATTATGACACAGGCCGTGTATCCCTGCAGAAGGTCGGTGAGGACAGTAAGCTGCCGGCCGCCTACGACATGAGAAAAGAGGGCAGGGTCACAGAGGTCAGAGACCAGGGAGACTCGGGAACATGCTGGGCATTTGCGTCGCTGGCTGCGCTTGAGACAACTCTTATGCCGGATGAAAAGCTGCAGTTCTCTGTGGATAACATGACCATGAACAACGGATTTGGCGTTGAACAGTTTGAGGGTGGCCAGTACAGGATGAGTATTGCATATCTTGCATCCTGGAAGGGACCGGTTCTCGAGAAGGATGATCCGTACGGGGATGACAAGACGAACTCCAAGCTTAAGGCCGTGAAGCATTTGCAGGAGGCGGAGATAATTGACGACAAGAATCTGAAGGCTGTGAAAGAGGCAGTGTACACCAAGGGCGGTGTGGAGACTGCGATATACAGCGATATGATAGATGCCGACAGCAGCTCGGAGTATTACAACGAGGAGACTCATGCGTACTATTATGATGGTTCAGAGGGAATCAACCACGATGTGGTAATAGTAGGATGGGATGACAATTACAGCAAGAACAACTTTAACAAGGCGCCGAAGAAAGATGGTGCTTTTATCTGTAAGAACAGTTGGGGAACCGAATTTGGCGAGGATGGATATTTCTATATATCCTACTATGATGCACATATTTGCGAGACCAGCGTTGTGTACACCAGACTTGAGGGTGCAGACAACTACGATAAGATATACCAGTCGGACAAGCTGGGCTGGGTCGGAGTCCTTGGATTTGACCAGGAGGATGCCTACTTTGCAAATGTTTACACGGCAGGCAAGAGCGAGGAGCTCAAGGCTGTGTCATTCTATGCTACTGATGCAAAGACGACATATGAAGTATATGTGGCTACAAATTTTGAGGACACTGACGATCTGGCAAATAAGAAGCTTGTCGCGTCAGGCGAGATGGAGTACGCAGGATACTACACGGTCAACCTGGATGATGTGGTCAAGCTCCCGGATGAAAAGAAATTTGCGGTCATAGTACATATAACCACGCCGGGCAGCAAATACCCGATAGCCATAGAGTATGATGCGGATTCCATGACCGACAGCTTTGACATCTCCGACGGAGAAGGCTATATAAGTCTGTATGGAAATCAGTGGTACAGTGCGGAAAAAGAGAGAAAATGTAACGTCTGCCTCAAGGCATTTACGGATAAGACAGAATAAACAGGAAGCGTATGTAAGCTGTGGGAAAGGAGAACTATTATGGACAAGCTGATATTTGCAACGGGAAATGAAGGAAAGATGAAGGAGGTCCGCATGATACTTGCTGACCTCGGATTTGAGATACAGTCCATGAAAGAGGCTGGGATCGATATAGACATAGTGGAGGACGGACAGACGTTTGAGGAGAATGCTCTGATCAAGGCGAGAGCCATCAGCAAGGAGAGCGGATGCCTGGTGCTTGCGGATGACTCAGGACTTGAGGTCGATTACATGGACAAGGCGCCTGGAATATACAGCGCAAGATTCCTAGGCGAGGACACATCGTACAGGATAAAGAACCAGTACATAATAGACAAGCTGGCCGGGGTTCCAGATTCTGAGAGGACAGCAAGATTCGTGTGTGCTATAGCAGCAGTGTTCCCGGATGGAAGCGAGTACACAGAGCGGGGAACCATAGAGGGAATCATAGGCTACGAGGAGCGCGGCGAGAACGGTTTCGGGTATGACCCTATATTTTACCTTCCAGAGCTGGGCAAGACCACTGCGGAGCTTGATCCTGAGGAGAAGAACAAGATCAGTCACAGGGGAAATGCACTGAGACTGATGAAGAACGTCATCAGAGCGCACAGGGAGAGTAAGTGAGAATCAGGAATAAATCAGTTAATGATCAGTGGGATCGATGGATTCTCGTTAGGAGGAATAGATGAAAGTACTGATAATAAGTGACACTCATGGCAAGAGTAGCTGCTTAAAACAGATACACGATATAGTTGGCGACGTGGACATGCTGATACATCTCGGAGATGTTGAGGGAGATGAAAAGCTGATACATGACCTGTTTGACTGTGAGATCCACATGGTGAGGGGCAACTGCGATTACAACCCGGAGCTCCCGATATATGACGAATTCAACATTGGAGATAAGAGGGCATTTATAACCCATGGACACAGGTACAGTGTGAACAGCGGAATCTCCTATCTGGAGGAACTCATAGATCTGGAGGGATATGACTTCGTGATGTATGGACATACACACCGCCGTGACCTGACGTGCTACAAGGATTCATACATTGTCAATCCGGGAAGTCTGGCTCTGCCGAGGGACAACCGGATTGGAACGTATATGCTGCTTGATTTTGACCAGCACGGAACGCCGTTTTTTGCGCAGAATGAGCTGCCGAGGGTAGAGTCGAATGTGTCAAGTTTTCGAAGAAAATTTGACATGTAGCATCAGCCCTGCCGAAGGCAGCTTTAAATGGCTGATGTTCCATACCGGAGGAGAAGAAGAGGAAGAAGTTTTTTGAGGATCTGTGGGGATAGGGCAGACCGTTCCAGAAAAATAAATAAGGATTGGAAATAGAATGAAGAAACACGATATAGTTGAAGGTGTGATAGACACATATGAGTTCCCGAACAAGGGAAGCTTTCATATGGATGACAGAAAAGTTACAGTTAAGGGCGCAATAAAAGGACAGAAGGTGAGCTGCCGTATAACCAAGCTGAAGAAGGGCAAGGCGGACGGAAGGCTCCTTGAGGTTCTTGAGAAATCTGAGCTTGAGGATGCTTCGCCGGTTTGTTCGCATTTTGGAATGTGTGGTGGCTGCAGTTACCAGACGCTCAGCTACGAGAACCAGCTCAAGGTGAAGGAGGAGCTTGTCAAAGGTCTGCTTGACGGTGTGATAGACAGCGAGGCTCACCCTTATGAGTGGCAGGGGATACTTGCATCTCCTGTGACAAAGGGATACAGGAACAAGATGGAGTTCTCATTTGGCGATGAGTACAAGGACGGCCCGCTGGCGCTTGGACTTCACAAGAAGAACAGCACATACGACATAGTTCAGATGGATGACTGTTATATAGTGAATGATGATCTGAACAAGATAGTGAAATATACTGTCCAGTTCTGCAAGGAGGCGGGACTCCCATATTACAAAAAGATGCAGCACGAGGGGCTTCTGCGCCATCTGGTTATCAGACGTTCGGCGACAAATGGCGATCTGCTGGTGAATCTGGTGACAACCACCCAGAATCTGGCGGCTCTCGACCTTGATGCATACGTGAAGGGGCTGCTGGAGCTGCCACTTGAGGGCAAGATCGCGGGAATTCTCCACACGGAAAATGACTCCATGGCGGATGCAGTCATCAGCGACAGGACAAATCTGCTCTACGGAACAGAGTATATATATGAGACTGTCCTTGGACTTCAGTTCAAGATATCACCGTTCTCTTTCTTCCAGACAAATACAAAGAGTGCGGAGAGACTCTATGACAGGGCACGTTCATATGTGGGTGACACAAAGGATGCAGTCATATTCGACCTCTACAGCGGAACCGGAACGATAGCCCAGCTTCTTGCGCCTGTCGCAAAGAAGGTCATCGGCGTGGAGATAGTTGAGGAAGCCGTGGAGGCCGCCCGTGTGAATGCGGAGCTTAACGGCCTTGACAACTGTGAGTTCATCGCCGGAGATGTACTCAGGGTAATAGATGACATAGAGGACAAACCGGATTTCATAGTGCTTGATCCACCTCGTGACGGAATCAATCCGAAGGCCCTGTTGAAGATCATCAACTATGGTGTGAAGGAGCTTGTGTATATAAGCTGCAAGCCAACATCGCTTGCAAGGGATCTGGAGACTTTGCAGGAGCATGGATATTTTGTGACCAAGGCTTGTGCCGTCGATCAGTTTCCGGGTACTGTTCATGTAGAGTGCGTGACATTGCTCCAAAGGAAAAATACCTGAAACTCCTTGAATTTAGGCACTTTGAGCGACATGTCCTGTTTTCACAAAGTGACCGAAAAGAGAAGAAAAAGGCAATTTCCAACGGAGTAAATGTCCAAGTGGTTGTGAAGGTGTAGTTCGGAAACACAAAAATCTATCGTTCATATTTCATCAATAATAACTAACAATTCAATAAGGTAACAAAGAGGTTTGAGCCGCTTATTTTCAAGTGATTTTGAAAATAAGCGGCTCGTTTTGTTTTGACAGAGATTATCTGGCAAACAGTATTTTTTAGGAGGTAATTGAATTTATGAAGAAAAAGGAAGAATTGTATTCTTGTTCGCAACAAGACCACAATGCAATGGCTGAAACGGATATAAAGATGGTTCCCATTGCGGATTTACACGACTTTGAGGGGCATCCCTTTAAGGTAGAAAATGATATGGCACTTTTTGAGCTGATGCAGAGTATTGAAAAAGAGGGTGTCATTGTTCCAGCATTGGCAAGACCGAGAGCAGAAGGCGGCTATGAGCTGATTGCCGGGCATAGAAGAAAGGCTGCCAGTAAATGGGCAGGTCTTGATGTAATGCCTGTGGTAATCAGAGAACTTGATGATAATCAGGCAGTTATAGCTATGGTAGACAGTAACCTGCAAAGAGAACATTTGAAACCAAGTGAAAAGGCATTTGCTTATAAGATGAAGCTTGATGCGATGAAGAGGCAGGGGGCGAGGACTGATTTAACTTTTTGCCAAGTTGGCGAAAAGTTAGAAAATCCTACATTACAAACGCATTCATTGGCTGGTGGATATGATGCTGATGGAAAATGGATGTTGTTGCAAGATAAAAGCGTCGAAGATGCAATTATAAGAAGTAATCAATCATTGGCAATGCAGACAGGAGAAAGTCAAAGGCAAATATCACGTTATATTCGTCTTACCAATCTCATCCCTAAGCTTCTTGATATGGTAGATGATGGAAAGATTGCTTTTACCATTGCGGTGGAACTTTCCTATCTGACAGAGGAACAGCAGTATGAACTTTATGAAGTTATGGATATGGAGCAATGCACACCGTCATTATCTCAGGCTAATCGTATAAAGCGAATGAGTCAGTATGGAGAGCTGGATATGGATGTAATGTTTCTCATATTAGAGCAGGAAAAGCCAAACCAGAGAGAACAGATTAAATTGCGTGCAGATGCTGTGGAGAAGTATTTTCCGGAAGGATATACACATAAGCAGAAAACAGCGTTGATTGAACAGCTTTTAAAGGAATGGCATGAAAAACAGCAACTTGATAAAACAAAGGGTATTGGTACCAGCCGGGGTAAAGTAAGATAGGAGGTCGTTAAGATGAGCAATGAATTATCTATATTTGAAGCTATGGGCGGAACATACAGAACGGTGGATGGCATTTTGTATCCCAATATTAGTGAGTGTTCGGATAATACTTTATCCGTCACAATCACTGATGTGGGAAAATATGGTCTGATTTGGATTTCTTATATGAAAGAAAATCATATAGACCGATACCGCCACCATATCCGTATGGGGCAGCTTCATCGTAAGGCACAGGAAGTAAATGAGCAGGTTTATGAGATGTTGGATTCAATTATGAATAGGTATTTGGCATCACATAAACCGAAAGACACTAACTCCACAATGGAAATGTGGAAATTAAGAGAGCAGGCTAAACAGCTTGCGGAGGAGGTTATTTATGGAGAGATTGTATACCAGTATCACTAACAAGGAACAGAACAACAATTATTTGCAGACCGGAAGAACGGGAGAAAGAGAGGATTTTATGAGAGAGAATTTATTTATGACTGAAACATTTGAGGCACCTGTTAGGATTGCACTGGATCACGGCTGGAGTTCCATTAAGGGCGAGCATACTTTTATGGAAACTTCGGTGGTGCCTGTAGAATATACGCCACTGACCAATCACGGACTTTTGGAATATAAGGGTAAGAAGTATATTGTGGGTCAGGGCAGACTTGGAAAGCAGGCAACTAAGACCGAGAATGAGAATTACTTTTTGCTGACCTTGGCAGGGATTGCCAAGGAGCTTAAGTATCAGGGTAAGGCACAGGCAGAGCATGTGGAACTGTATGCAGGTGTGCCACTTACCCTGTTTGGTGCGGAGCGTAAGGAGTTTCGTGATTATCTATGGCATAAGGAACGCATTTCTTTTAACTTTGAGGGAGTGCATTATTCTTTTTATATGGATAAGGTTAAGATTTATGCCCAGTGTTATGCGGCTATTGCAAACCGTATGGGAGATATGGACAGACTCAGATGTGTGGATTTGGGTTCTTGGACACTGGATGTGCTTAGTGTCAGAGATAAAATTCCTATGGATAAGGACGCTTACACCTATGAGCTGGGACTGATTACCACCATTGAGCGTATTAAAAAGGATGCCTTACCTACACTTCGCTGTGAAATTCCGGAGGATGATATTATTGATGTTATCCGTGGAAAACAGTCCAATGTAAATGCTGATTTTATTCCATTTATTGAAAAGGGATTGCAGCAGTATGCTGACGATGTGGAAGCAAAGCTTCGTGAGATTAAGGTAGACCTTGCCCATGAGAATATTGTGTATGTGGGCGGTGGTGCATGTGTGATGAAGCGTTTTGGTAGAACAAAGGGTAGAAATATCCAGTATGTAACGGATGTGAAGGCAAATGCAATTGGTTATCGTTATCTTGCTGATAATCTGGGATAGGAGGTACCTATGGGAAATTCAATATCCTTTCGGCTAAATCCGAAATGTGCAAGTGACAGAAAAATCCTTGCATGGCTGGAAGAAAAATCCAGCCAGCCGGGATATATGAATCAGACAGAGCTCATCAAGCAGGCATTAATTACTGCTATGGTGCAGGAGGAAAAAGGTGTCAAAGAAAAGGAAGCTACCCAGTGGATGGACGAAGCAATTCATAAAGCAGCGGAGGAATTTGCAAAGGTTGTGCAGGAAACATCACAGAATGTGGCAAATAATACCTTTGCAGGAGTGATGGGAGCCATGATGCAACAGATGAATATGGGTACCATGAATTTGATGCAGGGGACACAGCCTTTAACCGGAGGATATATGAATTCTACTGTTATCGGTATGAAAGTACCAGTGAATGGTATGTCAACTAATGTTCCCAACATGGTGTCATCTACGACTGAGACACAGGTGCCTGATGATGAGTTGAAAACAGATGATTTCAATGGTATGGATAATGACACGAAGAGTAAGCTGGGTAATCTGTTTGATATGGATGATGATTAAGACGGACAGCGTAAGAAAAGAGCGTATGACGGACTGTCTTACAAAAAGGTGCGATGTAATACACATTTGCCTTATTTGTAGAACAGACCTTTTTCTATGGGAAAAAGTGTCATATGAGTTTCTTACGGAGCCGGCTAAGCCTTCGGCATAAAATAAAGTCTGCTTGCAGGCTTTATTTTTTTGACCGCAAGGCGAAAGAAGCTGGGGCTTGGGGATGCCAAATCCCCAACAAGTTCCTGCCCGTGTATATACAGGGCGGAACTTGCTCTACCTTATGCGACGTATCCGGAGCTTGTGCCGACTTAGGTCGGCACGCATCAGTGGAAATAGGATTTCTTTTAGAAATGATGCGCAGAGCTGTAGCAGGATTTCATATGGAAAGCGTGTTTGGTGGATTTTCTGTAAGACGGGTGTATGACAGATTTCTATATAACCGGCGAGCAGATATATGCGCGGGCAACGAGCCAAGCGAGAATGCTTGCATTCTCATTTGGCGACTGCCGCGACAGCGAACAGTTTACTGTGAGCTTGCGAGCCGCTAGAAATTTCAGTAGGAGATATTCACGAGCCGTGCGAGTGTATCCGTGAGCGACCATAGGGGAGTGAGCGTAGACCAGAGGGAGGAGCGAAAGCGACGGCGAAAAGCATCTGCCGTATACGGCAGCATTATTATTTCTACAGGAGTAGCAATTAACAATATAACAGTTTTAGGACATGAGAAGCAGGTGAGAAATTGCCTGCTTTTTGTTTTGTCAGATTGGAGGTTTTGTATGGGAAAGACAGATAAAAAGAAAGAGAATATGGCTTTAATGTCTATGCGTATTTCCGCAGAGGATAAGGAACTGATTGAGGAAAAAGCGAGAAAAACCGGGCTTACCACTTCAGAATATATGAGACGATGTGCTTTGGGCAGGAAACTGCCTTGCTATGGAGATACCGGTCTTTTAAGGGAGTATTCCATGCAGCTTGGAAAGATTGGCTCGAATCTGAATCAGATAGCAAAGCATTTGAATGGTGGTGGCGATTTTTGCAGCGTTTATTATGAAGTAAAGGAAGCCGTAAGGGAGCTGCTTGATTTGAAGTTTAAGATTCTGCCGGCATTGGAAGATGTGGCTTGTGGTAAAAAACGCAGGCGTAAAAGCGGAAAGGATGGTGAGAGCTAATGGCGATATTGAAGCATATTTCAGTAAAGAACAGATTTTATTCTGATGCAGTGGAGTATCTGACCTGTCAGTTTGATGAATATACTAATAAGCCCATTCTGGATGGAAAGGGCAGGATTATGGAGCGTGAAAACTATCTGATTGATGGCGTGAATTGTGATGTGGACAGTTTTGGTGCAGAGTGTATTGAAACCAACAGATTTTATGGAAAGAACAATTCTGTGAATGATGTAAAGGCACATCATTATATTATCAGCTTTGAACCGGAGGATGATATTACAATGGAACAGGCAATGGAGTTTGGAAAGAAGTGGCTTGCAGAGTTTGCTCCGGGGCATCAGGCAGTAGTTGCAGTGCATCCAGACGGTCATAATAACAGCCGGAATATGCACATTCACATGGTTATTAATTCCGTGCGGAAATTCCCCGGCAGGAAAAGCATATGGCACGATAAACCATGCGAGTGGAAGCAGTGCTGTAAGCATAAAAGCACTGGTAAGATGATGTATCATGCAAAAAAGTGGGTAATGGATAAGTGTATCCGTCTGGGATTGGGGCAGGCGGATTTACTTGCCAGAAAGCATAAGGATAATTACTGGGTGGAAAAACGCCTTATGGATAAGAATGCATCAGACGGTGTGGGAGTTACTTCCGACCGGGAACTTATAAGAAATACCATTGACAAGATTCTGCCGACGGTAAATTCATTTGAACAGCTGATAGAGTATCTGCGTGCAATTTACCACTGGACGATTAGAGTTACGAATAAAACTGTGACTTTTGCCATGCCGGATATGAAGAAAGGAATCCGAGGTAATAAGCTGGGAGAAGGGTACGGAAAGGCAGAGCTTGCGGACAGGATTAGAGGTTTTGTTGCAGAAAGGGAAGCAAAAGACCTTGCCATGAAGCAGATGGAAGCAGAGATTGAGGCATTGATTCAGTCAGAGCAGGAGAAGAAGCGAAAACAGGCAGAAGAACTGAAAAAGAGGGAAGGGATATCAGCCATAAGAAATCGTGTGGCTGAACGCAATAGCCGTAGATTCAATCTTTATCTGGATGAAATGGACAGAAAAGAGTGGAATAATGCTTATCTGGACTATCTGGAAGGTCAGGAAATAGTGGACTGGAAAACAGCTACAAGCAGAAATGATTTCTACACCGATTATGACCAGAGTGGAATTTGAAGCAATGCAGGAAAAGCAGGCTAAGAGAGAAGAGGCTGTTTCATCATATACGGAGACTCCTGTTATTGACGAAGTGGTTGCGGAGAATGAAGAATCTGTGGTTGAGATAAATGATATAAGTGTGGAAGAAGTTGTTGCTGATTTTTATGAAACGGATGCAGTGTCACAGGAATCGAAGGCTGAGGAGCAAATCGTGGATGTTGTAGTAAAAGCAGAGAAATCTGAGCAGATTGATTACACTGAACTTTCTTTGGAGGAGCGTGCAAGAATCCTTCCCGCACCTACGGATGATTTTGAAGCAGAGTTTAAAGCATTTAAAGAACGTTTGGGTTATGTGGGTGCTAAGCTTGCAAGTATTCAGTACAAGATGGAAATTTATGATGAGTTTCGGGAAGAGTATGATTACCGCAATCGTTGTCATAAGGTCGAGGAAGCCAGAACTGTAGATAGAAGCAGAGGAGCGAGATAATCGCTCCTAACCCTTGTTAGAGGATGGTAAATTGATAGGATTTCAGATTGTGAATAGCAGATATTAAGTTATAATAAATATGAGTATGTGGAAATTCATGCTTAATTAATTTGAAGTTTCATGATTGTATGGGGGGAAAAAGAAATGACTATAGAAGAATTCAGAGAGAAGGTTAAGGATGAAGAATATGCACCTGGATGGGATGCCATTGAGGAAGCATTTGCTAAATGTTATCCTGGTCAGGAGCCAAATCATTATGGAACTAATATTGAGGCAAGAGCAATGTTTGGCGGTTCGGAATATATTGATGGATATTCAATTTACAAGTCGCCACATGGACACCGGCATATTGTAACCTTTGGCATGACAGAGCTTTATGCTGATGAGGAAGCTTTTGGTGGAAAATATAGTCGCTGGGGGTACGAGATGACTTTTAAACTGAAAGCGGATAATGATGATGATTGTATGTGGGCGATAAATTTCCTTGGAAATCTTGGAAGATACACCTATACAAAGGAAAGCTGGTTTGAGCCCGGACATTTTATGTCAAATATGGGAACCCCTATAAAAGTAGGTGCAGACTCACTGATTACAGCCATCCTTGCAGTAGAGGATACAGAGGTGCCGGGAATTGATACAATATATGGTCGCGTTGATTTCCTACAATTCGTAGGTATAACCAGTGAAGAGTATGAAATGCTTAAGGCAGATCCGACTAAAGTTAAGCCGCTTGTTGATGCCATGAAAAAGGATAATCCTTACCTTGTGACAGATTTAGGAAGAAAGAAATCTTACCTAGTATAATTTTGTATATGATAGATCTGCTGTAAAAATGATGTGAACATTATGAAACGTGCAATAGCAGGTCATTTATGAAAAGTTATCGGTAAATGAAAGGGGTACATTATGTCTGCTGATTATGAAAGAAAACTACATAGAGCAGTTGCCCAATTTGTCAAAGAAGCAGATAAAAAATATCCCAACTGGAGCGAAAGAAATGATAACGGGGAATGGGGAATCGGATTAGATAAATTTGATGATATGTATAAGGTTATTCTCGAAATAATAGAATATACATCCTGCGATGAGGCTACGGAGCAAATGCTTGATGATATCTTGTTTGGAATTGCTAGAGATAATGAATGCAGTCGTATTATAGAGGTGTTATTAAAATATCCTGATTGGTATGCTTTACTGTGTGAAAAGGTGCTGTTTACTGAATATATAAATGCAAAGTGGCAGTTTGAAGAGAGTCTAAAGGATTATCATGGCAAGGATGAAATAAAAGCTTTAATCTTCGATTTCCTGCAGGTTGATGATGAGTATACACAGCGTATGGCACTAAAGTCATTAGCATATATCCATCCGGACAAAGCAGAAGAGCACGCAATAGAATTTTGATGGAGAGATAAATATAAGGATGATGCTTTTGGGCATGAGCATCAGAAAATAATGGTGCTTCATGTACTGCATATGATTCATTCAACCGAGCTGGAAAAGTACCTGGATTTGGCGGATGAAAGCGAATATTATTATTTGAAGGATAATGCAAGGGAAATACGCAAAAGGATGGAATAGGAGAAGCTATGGAGTTAGATAATAACGATGAGAAGTTGAATATTGAAAACACAGACACCATTGATGGCATGGCATATGAACAGGATACTTCCAGCTTGATACTTCTTCTTGCAGATGGAATGGACTGGTCAGATATAAATCGACATTTATTGTTATTGCAGGAGAAACTCAATACATATATTTGGTACATAGATTCAGGACAATATGAGGAAAAGTATCCAAATGTTAGAAGGATAGAATTGCGTGTAAGCTTTCTGTTTGAGGAACCGAAGCTGTGCCATAGGCTTTTAGAAAAAGCAAAGCATGTGTTTATGAACGTGTTTGAAAATGTGGAGATGATAGTAGAGAATGGAGAAATTAAAGAAGGCGAAATATATGGACAAGGATCCTTTTAAGGGAGTGTGTGTTTGCTAAGATGTGGGATGAGAATATAGTATATGGACCGTACGAAATATAATTATAGCTCAGAACTGGAGGTAGAACTGGTGAAAAAAACGCTGTGTTATGTATATTAGTATTATTTGTATTAACCGGATGTACGACAAGTGAAATTGAATATGAAACAAGTAGAGATGAAGTTATATATTCACCTAGTGGTAACTATTCTATAACTCTACGATATGACTATGTAAGTCGTCCATATATTTTTAAAGATGATACATTGGTTTTCGAAACAAATAAACCAGGATATAATGAAACAGTATACTTTAAGGTTGAATGGGAATCCGAAGATGAAATTTTTTTGTATATCGAATCGGATAACGACAAATATAGTAATGAAAAATATTTTATAAAAATTGATTAAAATAATATCTTAGTTAATGTATTAGTCGAACTTGAAAAAATACCTGGATCTGGCAGATAAAAGTGAATATTACTATTTGAAGGATAATGCAATCGTGACAAAGTTACCAGAGATAGGATATATGGAAGAGCTTCATGATGAAGATTGGTATGAAAAATCATATATATGGTTTTACGGAGAATGGTTAGGTTCAGAGGAGGCAAATGTGGAATCAAATCTAAAAACTATGGCAATGCGAATAAGAGATTTGTTAAAGGAGAGTAATCATGCTCAATGGAAGGAAGTAGATGATTTTCTGAAACAATATGAGCATATGCATGTGTGTGATGAGAAACTTATACGTAGAATGGTATGTAACTGTCATATTCGGGCATGGGGAGATTTACATATTGCCGGCATTGAATATGGCGACTGGATAAATCTATTAGAGGATTTTTCAGAAGCATTAAAAAAACATGTAGACGAAAATGTACTGTGACTAGATGGTTGAAATGAAAGAAAATGAATGCCGGATTATTAAGCTTGGCAGGGATGCGTTGTCTGAATTGATATACGAGTATTTTATAGATAGTTGTAATAGAACTGTCTTAATGTTGGTGTTAAAATACTAAGGAGAAGAAGATGGAAGATATGTTAAATGTTGCAGAAGCAAAAACAAGATTAATTCAGGAGCTGTCGGAGATAACTGGTTTCAAGTATCTTAAAAGTGGTGTGTTAAAGAAGACCGTGAAAGATATTGTGTTTGAAATTAATTTCTTTTCTTCAAAATGGAATGAATCCGGTCAAAGCATCGAGATAAATGCAGAGTTGAGACTTATCTATAAAACGTATGGAAAATTACCAGTCGATAATGTTGTGGCATCTATGAGTTACCAGCCAGAGAATGGATATTGGTATGATATATCAACGGAAAGCAGGTTGCTTGAAACAAGGAATATATTAGAAAAACGATTTCAAGAGACAGCAATGGACTTAGTACATAGATTTGAAAATAATTATCATTCGGCTGTACAATATCTCTTCTTTGAAGGGTTTGAAAAGTATGATGTACATCTTGATTTTATAGCAGAACATTTAGGACAGGAAGCAATTAAGGATAAAGCACATCAAATATATGTTGGACTGTCAGATGAGGTAAAAGAGCAGATTGTTCAATATCAAAATGGAGCAAGGAATAAGACGTGGATGCTAAATCGGTGTAATTTGAAGTATATTGTGGATAATGATATTTACCTTCAATGAATAGGTTGGCAATAAAAAAGTAGGTGGTGGTTGATAAAGATGTCTGTATTGGATAGAAATGTTGTAGATTTTGGTCATGAAGACGATGACAAAGTTACAGTATGCATTAGTGATCACATTCCATGGGATTCAGAGATATTAAAAGCGCACTTAGAGGTTCTTCAGGACAAAGTAAACGATTATTTAGACTATATTGCATCGGGGCAGATATACGAAGACTTCGGTGGAAGTGGCAAGACTCCAAATATAAAAGTTATTTTTTGTCACAAGCCTACTGAAGAGGTTGAGTTTATTCTCAACAAAATAAAAGAGACGATTATGCGAGGTATCCGGATTTCCAAGAGGCTGTCTATTCCCATGAAAAATGGCTTATATTAATTGGTTCAGGATATGGAAAATGCAAGGGAAATACGCAAAAGGATGGAATAGGAGAAAGCTTTGCGATTCAAAATATATAGCATCGGATTTGCTATAATTTAGATTGCGGATTCATTTTCTTTGTTTTTGGATATGTTGTACTCTGCTCATTTGAAGTCTAAAAAATAAGAAACTTTCGCATTTAAGCAGTAGATTTTGCAGCAGAAAAGGAGGATTGAAAAATGACACAGAAAGAAAAACTATTTTACTACTTGGACAGGATAAATAATAGCACCGAGCTTAAGGATGAAATATATTGGAAATGTGGATTGGAAATATGGAAACCTAACGAATTACAGGATGACTTGGAATCTCTAATGGAGGGTGGCTGTAAACAGAATTATGAACTTATTCCATTTGCCAGTGATGGTGATGGTGGAGTATGTGTATTGGTGGATAATCAATATGTTTCCATGATTGATTCGGAAGGTGGAGCCGGATATATCGCAGCTTCTGTAGATGATTTTATAAATATACTATTATGGTACAAATATATTCCAATTACGAAAAAAGTATTTGATGGTTTTGAGGAGTTTATAGAAGATTACCAGAGAGATGAATACGGTTCGAATACATCGGAGCTTATAAATGATTTTTTACAATCTGAACATCTTGATTTGGATAACAGAATGGTATATGAAAAATTCCTAAAAGGAGTCTCATTGACTCCTGCATTCATCATAGAACCGATGGATGAAGAATATGAAATTTCAGAGAATTTGTTCAGATTCGATGAAGCAGAATTTAATGAAAAGATAAGATGTACAGGCTTTGCGGCTAATGAAGGAGATGTTGATATGGTTTTTGAAGATGCGTTCACTGATTTACAGTCAGAATTTGTTTCTCTGTGTATGGAATATACGGGCGGATGCGTTGATAAAATATATATCTATATTTATCAGGATGCATCACAGAAAATGTTCAATGCTATTTTTGTCAAAGGAGATAGGGTCATACCTGCCGGTAATTTTGCTGATGATGAAGCCTCTGATGAATTTTTATCAATTGGAACAAAAGATATTAGTAAGCTAGTTGAGTTGTGTGATATGTACCAACAAAAATGTCCGAATGAATATAAGCTGGAGTTTGATGTTGCAACTCATAAATTTGATGCGTCCTATCGTTATGATGACTATACCAAAAGTGGAATATCCCCTGTGTCAGAATTGATGAGCTGGTATGGAGAAATTAAAGAAAGTATGTAGCACGTGACATTTTGAAGTTTATATATTGAGCCTGTGCCAAAGAAATGTGATAGGAGAAAGAAGAAATTGATTCAACATACATATGATGTGCAAACCTTTGATGATGGAAACAAAATAATTCGCCCTGCTCTTTCGAATGAGTATGAAGCACTGCTTGGCTGTCTTATTGATTTTCCGGATTTGATGGAAAGAAGTGTAGACATAGTGATTGACGGTGAAGCTGAAATATATAATACGGCTGGAAATGTTTTTTCTGCGGACATAGAAAAGGAAATTACCGTTATAACATGTTATTTGGTTGACGATTACGAGCCTCTTTGCGTAAGTACCGAAGATCTTAAGAAGCTTCTTTATGAATGGAATAATATCCGGAGATTTAAAAAATCTCATAGTAAACTATATGATATTTTGCTGGCAGAGCTTGAGGCTGGAAATACAATACGTGAAACCTATAGAGGTCGTTTCAGTGATAGTGATGAAACAACATTTATTTTTCTAAATAAGACACTAAAGACGAAGGTTAGGACGGATATCCCGGGTATAACTTATATGGAAGTAAATGACCCGCATTATTGGAATGCAGAATATGATGACAAAGAGAATAGACTTTGCCTTGCTTGGTAAGGGAATTAAGTAGGAGGAATGTGTATGGATATGAATGGAATCTATCAGAAAGATAATAAATTTGATGGCGAGGAGAGCTTGTATTATGTCCTTGTTGGAAACGGTGGTTCTTCACGTTTGAGCAAGAATGAAAAGTATCATATTATTACATGTTCTGCTGTTGCAATATATGATATAAATGCTGATTGTGTGGTAAAGAAGATAAAGATTATGACATGGCCTATATCAAATCAGGAGTATGAGGCACAGAATGAAAACAGCGAATATTTTAACAGATTTAAAGATGGTGTGATTTATAAGGTTTTGGGAAGATTACAGTATAGTACCTTTGGGGAACTTGCATTTTTGTATGTAAAAGAGGTATTAGAAGAAAATGTATCCGGAACAAAGCTTGATAAAAAGCAGGAAAAATATCTGGCACCGATTGTTTTAGAAGATGATGTTTTGGGGAAATTGGTGTTAGAGAAATCAGAAGGGCTGTTTGAAGGAACGTATCATTTTTTAGGTAATGATATTACGATTTATATTGAGGTAGAGTGGAGCAGTAAAGCAACCTGGAAAAAGCCTTTGGCTGTTGCAAGAGATTTTGTGGAGCATATTGTGTCAAGAGATGAAGCATTTAGAGAATATATTGCAGCTGATGAAGCATTGTATGACGCTGCTTTGGAGTGCTTGGAAGACTATGAAGATGAATGTGAAATTCATTTTTCTACACCGGAAGAATTTGCAAACGCATTAAAAGAACGCATGAAATACATCTTTGTGAATCAAAATGGTTCCTATACTATAGGATATGATGATGGCTATGTATTTGGCGGACATGAGATTGATGTAGATGTGGATTCTAAGGGCAAAATGGTGTGTGCGGATATGAGATAGATAACAGCCTTGGCAATCTGTACAACAATCGGCTTTAGAAAATAACTTGCACAGGAAATTCGCAAAAGTATAGATTGCTTTTTTGAAGCACAGAAATGTCCAAATGGTATTGGAAAGCCGTTTATTTGTGTAAGAATTGGTGAGTTTTTTTGAACAGAATAATGATAGAAAGTAGTAAGTGAGATTATGAACACAATTAACAAGAGTATAAAAGATGCCCTGTTTAGAGCCTATAACACAAGAAACAGAAACAACAAAAATCAGAAACGTTTTGATGTGATATTTGGAACAATATTTTTTTTGTGTCTCATTTTGACTATAGCTGCATTTGGCTTGATGGGAGCGAACGTAAAAGCAGGAGTTATCATGCTCCTTGTAATTTTTTTATGCTTTGGAGCAGCTGTTACATATGCTTTGCTAAGGAAAAAACGTATTATGAAGCTGCTGTATTCGGTGCCTGTGGGAGCGGAAAATATAGAAAAGATAGATGTTAAACAGGTAGAGATTCTGAATCAACTGTACGAGGAATCTGCACTTACTATTGGAATGGAAGCTATTCCGGATGAAGAATTTTTCAATATTCTGTACAACTGGTTAATCGGCATGAATGCATTGCCGGAAGGCAAACTTAAACTGTATTACCTTACAGGAAAGCTGTGGAATCAGCGATTTGCCTGCAAAGTAAATGATGATACGCAGATTTTATGTATCGCTATGGGCGATCTGAATATCAATGCAGAAAATACGGAGCAGTTTTCGTATGAGCATATGGTGTTTGGAAGATATTTGGACGACATAGTTACAGGGGGTTAAATCTATCAATTTGAATATTCATTATTCAGCACCCGATTGGGTGTGGGATAAGTTGTAATAGGTATATTGGAGTGGAAAGGGAATTTAAGTATAGAATGAAATTCATAAAAAAGCATCCGTATTTATTTTGGCAATACATTGGTTTTTTCATATTGGCGGTTGATTGTCTGTATGTTTGGTTTAATTTGGAAAATGAGCAGGTAAGCTATGCATTTATTGTACTTTCGGCAATGCTTGCCTTTGCGATTATAACTCTGTCGCCTTTTGTAATTAAATGCAGGAAAAAAATGAAAGACCCTGCAGAGATAGAAGAATCCTATCGGTACAAATACATCGAAGAATGGTATATACATATATATGGCTCGGCAAAAGGTGTGGCTGTTATTATAACTATGATCGTTTTGTTTATTGGTGGTACGTGTGTCCTGACATACTTCGGTTTACCTTTTTTGGCATTTTTATTGTTTTATGTCGATGTCTGGATTTACTGTCTGTGGAAAAACCACGTAAAGCGCACATTTTACAAAGTACCAGATGGTGCAAAACGGTGTGAGCTTATTTATGTGAAGGATATAGCATTTCTTGATTTGCTCAATTCCCAGACTGCACTTTGCTACTTTTCAAAGCCAAGTGACGAGATGCTTGATTTTTTATATAACCGATTTTATAGTGAAACATTAAATCAGAAGCGCTTGCTTATGAATGAGCATCTGAAAATTTATGTGGTAAATGGCAGGGTTTTTAATGAAAAGTACGGCATTTCCAAATATGACTTACCGATGTCGGATGAAGAATGTCTGCTTTGTATTCTGCCTGACGAACTGAACCCTGAGGTTATGAGTAGCAAGGAAGTTGCATTAAGAGATTATGAGATTGGTGGGGGTCTGTTTTCTGAGTATGTAGAGAACTGTCCGGAGTTGATGTAGTTGTGAAGATGAAGAGGATACAAAAATGAATGATAATTCTTTGAAATTACCCAAATTTAAATATCATCCTAATGTTTACGATAAAGAAAAAGTTTTAGATGCAGTTCAGTTCGATAATAATGTATGCCAGTGTTGTGGCAACAAAACAGATGTGTATGTGTCAACTATGTACTGCAGTGGAGAAGTGGATTGTATTTGCATGGAATGTGTGGCAAATGGTAAGGCAGCAGAAAAGTATGATGGTGAATTTATCCAATACGCAGAGGAAATATCAGATGAGGAGAAAAGGACTGAATTGTTTAGGCGAACACCGGGATATTGTTCTTGGCAAGGCGAATATTGGTTGGCATGTTGCGATGACTATTGTGAGTATTTAGGTGATGTAGGATATGCGGAATTAAAAGAGATGAATTTAGTAAGTATTATTGAAGAATACAAAAAAGTAGAGGGAATGGACTTTGATAATGAAATGTTAGAAAAGGGCGGTTCCCTGGCTGGATATTTGTTCAGATGTATTCATTGTGGAAAATTTAGATTGAATGTTGATTGTGATTAAGGGAAGCAATGGAGTTAGGTAAGAATGACAAAAAAGGGTGCGTGACTATGCTTAGAATAAAAGATGAATTCCTAAAAGGGGTGTCATTGACTCCTGCATTCATCATAGAACCGACGGATGAAGAATATGAGAATTCAGAGAATTTGTTCGGATTCGATGAAGCAGAATTTTATGAAAAGATAAAATTTACAAGTTTTGAGGATAGAATATCTGTAATTGATGTGTTAAAATAAGGGAAAATGAAATTTCCTTTATTCAGGTTATTAAAGCTTGGAAATGGAATTAAGCAGGAGGAATGTTTTATGCCATACTTAATTGTAGCAGTTGTAGTAGTTATTTTTATTGCCGTAGTTTTTATAGTGGCAGGAAAAGACAGTAAAGAACGCATAGATATGGTTTCTAAATTAACAGAGGAGCAGAGAAATATTTTAATGTCAACAGAAGTGAATTTTGTTGAGAAAAATGCATGGGTACAAAAAGCAATGGTAGCGAAAATGAAGGATAAAGGAAATAAAATAGACATAAGGCTATTATGGTTTAACGAGGTACTGCAAAATAATGAATATAATAAAATTACAATTGCAGATGTAGCAATAACAAAATCAGAACAGGAAGAACACAACGTAAAGGAAGGCGATTTTGTAAAATTCTATTTTGCACCGGAAAAAAGTATAGGCAGGACAAAAATAATATGGGAGTAGGCTTTAATTTATACGAAAGTGAATGCTCCGCATTATTGGAATACAGAATATGATGACAAAGGGAACAGACTTTGTCTTACTTGGTAAGGGAAAGCTGAAATTCTAAATTTGCTGAAGGGGCAATTATGATTTTTGAAGATGCATTTACAGAAAAACAATCAGAAATAATATCAATGTTTTTAGAGGTTATAGGTGATAATGTAGATACAATATATGTTTTCATTCAATCGGATGAATGGTCAGCAATGGAAACATGTGCCTTCGGAGTAAAAGGCTCAATACTTGGTAATCTTGAAGCGGGTATATCGGATAAAGATATATTAGAGATATTTGATGTGATAGAGGATGAAATTATACCTGAACTTGAAGATATATGTAAAGAATACGATATGCCTATGCCTCAAGAATTTAGGTATGTATATAATGTTGCTTCCGGTGCATTTGATTCAAATTATAGATATGGGGAAGAATTGAGTGCACTTGAAGATTATGATCCAGGAATAGAAGCCCAGAAGTGGATAGATTCGTTTAAAGTATGATTAAATAAGCACGCATTTATTTGAGGTTGATAAATCGTGGAAAATTGAAAGGATACAGAGAAATGAGATGGATTGCCCTAAAATGAGTGTGGGGCAATCCACCTTTCGAATTATGATTGCGAATCCGCAATCATTTCCAAGGTTCCAATGTTTTTAATAAAATCTCTCTCCACCGGAGAAAGGCTATCCTCCAGTCGGTTTTTATATTTATCATATTCAGCATGAGCCTTTTCGATAGCCTGTTTATGGCTGACATGACCGCTGGTGGTAAGTATATCCCTTCTGGTCATTTTCAAGTAATCGTCAATGGTTTCCAGCCAGTCCTTCATATACATAGGCTCCTGATTAAGGGCATGGACTTCGGCAATGTCAAGGTACGCAGTAACGATTTTGTTTAGGGCATCCAGTTCTGCTTCCGAGAGATAGTTTTTGGCAACTTCCACATCAGAACGATGTATGGTATCACCACTCCATGAAGTAAGTCCCATATTTTCCTTTTCTGCATCAGCACGCTGATAGATTACTTCAGCAGCGGTGTGTTTGTGGGCTGCCCAGTGCATTTTGTTCTGAACTTGCTTGAAAAATTGGACAGAGGCTTCAGCATGAGGATCATAATCGATACTGGTCGCATAGATTTCTAACACTTTTCTCCAAAATACTTTTTCAGAAGAACGGATGTCTCTGATACGGGCAAGCAGTTCATCAAAGTAATTGCCGCCACCCAATCGTTTTAAGCGATCATCATCCAGAGCAAATCCTTTTTTCATATATTCCTTTAAAATTCCCATAGCCCAGATACGAAACTGTGTACCACGATGGGATTTTACACGGTATCCAACGGAGATGATGACATCAAGGTTATAGTGATCTACATTGTAGATTTTACCGTCTGCGGCAGTTGTTGCAAAATTTGCAACAACTGAATTTCGCTGTAATTCCCCTTCTTCAAAGATTTTTTTGATGTGGCGGGATATGGTTGATTTATCACGCTGAAACAATTCAGCCATCTGGTCAAGTGACAGCCATACTGTATCATCTTCAAAAGTTGTCTCTATCTTGGTCAGTCCGTCTTCGGTTGTGTACATAATGATATTTGAGTTATTCATAGACTTAATCCTCCTTTTTCTTCGCCCTGCTCTTATACACATTGTACTGGTTCTTGCATTGAGGAGAGCAGAATTCCATATTGCTTCTGGTTGCTACAAAGGCACTGCCACAGTGCTTGCATACTTTCAGAGTAGAGTTATCATCGGTAAGCATAAATGAAAACATCATTTGGATACCAAGCAGTAATGAGTGGAATTCCCACACAATAGTAGGTTTGTCCAGCAGTTCTATGTGATAAGTTGGTGCAATACCGCCAAATACAGCCATTCCCTGTCGGTACAGATTTCTTTCGTTTTCATCTAACCGGTCATAATCCTGATAATACAGAAAACTTGAGAAAAAGGTAAATGCCCAATCTCTGAATACTGTCACAAGCCAGTCATAGCGTTCTGCATATTCTTTCTGAAAGCTCATAAGAACTGCCTGCGGTTTGTTCTTCATCGCCATAATCAATGCAATCATTTCCGAACTGTCAGTACTCCATGAAGATTCAACACCATGCTTTACAAAATCAATATTATCAAAAGGAAAAAAGTAGGACAGGTACTTTTCTGTGCTAAGACTTTCTTCCCTGATAAAATGGTTCTTTGGTAAATATACTGCTTCATATGTAATAAACTCCGGTGTGGTAGGTAATGCGGTCATAAGTCCGAGCAAACCATAATTGCAGGCAAAATCAATAATAGAAGCCTGAAGGGATTCTTTCGGTTCTTCCTTCATGGCAAGAGTGCCTATGTTAATGGCAGCCAGAACCATATCCTGATATTCTTTAACCGGATTGTAAAGGGATGGCTTTGCATCCTCTGTGGGAGTGATATAGAGAGTTCCATTGTCTGCCTTTTTCCATTCGTATTTATCATATTTTACCCAGTTGGAACTGGAGTTTGCAAATAAATTCATCATATACTTCCTCGTTTCTATATAAAAGTAATTGAATAAAATTCAAAACTATTACTATCATAGCACAGATAAAGGGAAATGTAATTACTTTATTTCTATTCTGTGGCTTTTCTTATAATAGATTAGCAGTTGGTCTGATTTGTTATGCTTTTCTGGTACTGCTTTAATACCTTTCTTGCCAGCACACCGATTTCACGGATAATCTTTTCCTTTTCTTTTTTAGCTTTTCTTTGTATGTCAGGTATTTTCTCTTTGTACTTTTCCATAAATTCCTGTTCTGTTGTCCATAGAGGGATATCAAATTCTTGTCGTTCTAAAAGCACCGCAATTACCTTTTTGGTTATCTGACCTAAGATGGTATTTCTCACACCTCTGATATTACGGTCAGTCTGTCCCAACAGATTTCCAACATAAAGAGTGCTGTAATCTCGAATATACAGATAATAGATAAGCTCTTTGTAACTGTCTTTCAAGTCATAAATAATCTTGGAATAATCCTCATCCGTAAGAAATTCATGCATTTCAAAGGGGCAGTCAAATATTACATCCAGAAAATCACCTTTCATCATCTGCCGCCAGTAGGTGTGGTGGATTGGATAGGGGATTACCACCGGATTCTTTGGAGCATCCTCTGTTAACCGGTTCATTTCCCTGCCTATTTCGTGATAGCGTTCCTTTCGTTCCCGGTTATCATCTAAGTGATCCCACTGCTTTATGACTTCCTTAAAATCTTCTTCGGTTCTCGCACCATCTTCCAGTCTTAAAAGAGCCTGTGCACGAAGCTCCCGTTTTAACATTGTGCGTGAGGCTGCTTCTGTAGCTTCTTCCTCCGGTACATCAGCATCCGGTTCAGGGTAAGCAGCCATTTCTAATTCTATTTCTGCAAGTGCAGCCTGCTCAATGATTCGTGCCTGTTCCATTTCTTCCATATACAGGAGCTCATCAGAGGCTATATTGTCTTCATTTTCTATTGATTCTTCGTAGTCTGGTTTCAATTTATATCATTCCTCATTGCATTATTTTCAAAAAGTTTCAAAAACACTTCCGCAAAACCACTTCTGTTTCTCCTATTAGTGAAAGGGTAATCTTTTTGAAATTAAAAAGATTACTTTGTGCGCTAGCTGATTCTTATAGAAGAATTATAACATAAAACAAACATATGTTCTACGACTTTTTATAAGAATTTTGGAGCATGCGTGCAGACTTGGAACGAAACAGTAGGAATTATGAAGGGAGGTTTTGCTATGGAATGGTGTCAGTTAGATGCAAAGAAATGTCTGGAATTCAGCAAGAAGATGGCAGTGATTAGAAAACTGGTTCGTCTTGGATTGATTTCAGAGAATGAATATATTCTGGCAAAGAATAAGATTATGAGTTCGTATCATATTCTGGAGTCGGAATATTTCAAATCCAATGCAGGAAATAAGGTTGCTTAGCAACCATAATCAGTATTGGGGAGATGGCGGAGTCTGTATATGCATGAAAATGTATATGCAGGCTCCTTTTGTATGTTCGTTCATATTTTCATTTTTTAGTATGCTTGGTATGAAGGATAAACCAAGCACGGGTTTAAGAAGGAGGATTTTTATGGCAGAAGTAGAAGTTATCAAGGCGGTGGAGGGTCCTATACTCCGCAAGAGAGATTATGAGGGTAAACCACTTGTTATTACAAGACAGAGAGTTGCGGCATATGTCCGTGTAAGTACGGATGGTGACGAGCAGCTTGAGAGTTTCCAGTCCCAAAAGCAGTATTATCAGGACAAGATATCAGAAAACCGGGACTGGGTTATGGTGGGTATTTATGCAGATGAAGCCATTACTGGAACAAAGGTGGACAAGCGTGAGCAGTTCCAGAGGATGATACAGGATTGTATGGATGGAAAGATTGATGTGATTATGACAAAATCAGTATCACGATTTTCCAGAAATACGGTTGATATCCTGCAGTATGTGCGCCTTTTAAAGGAAAGAGGTATTGCAGTGATTTTTGAAAAAGAGAATATCAATACCTTGACGGAACAGGGAGAAATGATGCTTACACTTATGGGAACGCTGGCTCAGAATGAAGTGGAATCCACATCAAAAAATGTGAAGCTGGGCATTAAGATGAAGATGAAGCGTGGAGAACTGATGGGCTTTAACGGTTGTCTTGGTTATGATTATCATCCGGAGGATAAGACAATTACAGTTAATGAAGCAGAGGCAGAAACCGTGCGATTGATTTTTGAACTGTATTTGCAAGGATATGGAACTTATACCATAGCAAAGCGTCTGGAGGCACTGGGGAAACTCAATAAAAAAGGTGTGGCAAAATGGACGGACAGTGGTGTGAGGGGCATTATCAAGAATGAGAAGTATAAAGGTGATTTGCTTTTGCAGAAAACCATTACCACTGATCCGATTTCCAAGAGGCGAATCGAGAATTTTGGTGAAGAGGAGCAGTATTATGTTCGTGACCATCATGAGCCTATTGTAAGCAGAGAGGTGTGGGAACAGGCAAAAGAAATTCGCTTATCCCGCAACCATCAGTCAGATAAAAAGGCAGATGGAAAGAGAGAAAAGTATACGAAAAAGTATGCATTTTCCAGTATGTGTGAGTGCGGTTTCTGTGGTACGAAGCTGACCAGACGTACCCTTCATAGCAGCTCCAAGTATGAAACACCGGTCTGGTATTGCAGAAATGCAGCCAATAGAGGTAAGCATAACTGCCCTAATAGTAAATCCGTTCATGAATCTATATTGGAAAATGCTTTCCTTGAGGCATATAAGCTGTTGGCAGGAAGCTTTGATGATGTAATTGATTCTGTGATTGGAACGATTGAAAGCATTGGTGCGAATAATGATGATATTGCAAGACTCAAAAAAGAGCAGAAAACTCTTGATAATCTGGAGCAGCGAAGAAAGAAACTTACGGATATATACCTTGATGATGGTCTTACCAAAGAGGCATATGATGAAAAGTATGAAGAGCTTACCGTGAAAATTCAGAAGTCGAAGGACTCTATAGAACTCCTTCAGAATAATGTTTCCAATCAGAAGGATGTGGGCAAGAGAATGGCTTCTCTTAAGAAAGCACTTGCTGATGGTGATATTCTGGATGAGTTTGACAGAGTAGTATTTGAAAGTATTGTGGAAAAGGTCATCGTGGGAGAGACAAACGAAGATGGCACAGTAGATCCTTACAAGCTGACTTTTGTTATGAAAGGGAATGGGAACAGTGTTGTTCCTAATGCGAAGGAGTGGTTTAAGGCTGAAAAAAGTGCAATACAGCCGGCGTAGATTGTGGTATACTAAGGTAACAAGGCACTTGTTTCTATATGGTAGGGACAGGTGCCCTGATATAAAAACATTCATAAGGAGGGCTTGATTATGGCTAATCAGACACAAATTTTGAATGTTAGTGATGAGATGAAATTAAACGATAATGTGCAGATGAAAAATGTGAAAGAACAGGAAGAAAATATGTATTCTTCTTCATCAGACACTACTGAAGAATTGTGTTCTTCTTCGACAACCGATGCACGTAGAAACCATCGTGAAAATGCGCAGGGCGGATTAGGTTAAGAATAGACTAACTAAGTAGTGGATTGCATTATGCCGGGAGGGCGTTTTGAGTATGATGTTGATAATCTTTTGGAGAAACAGAAAATAGTATTTATCATGCCGGTATCTTCTTATTCTGAGCCATATGTCGAAGGCTATTTTATTGATACAAAAGGGAAAAAACATATTTACGGATTGTATGGACAGGCACCGTTCGAATCGATTGAAAAGGAATATTTGTATCATGTTAATATTGATTCAGAGCGTAAAACGGAAGGGACAACTATCATGGATTATCCGTTAAAGCAATTATATGGAATTCGGGTTATAGATGACAATGAAGAGTTTGTTTTCCTTGAATCAGAAACAGGTATTACAGAGAGACTTGATGATCCGTCAGCGGTTCAAATTTATGAAGAATTTGGTGAAGAATGGTATGTGCTGAGATGATTTGCACCTCATGGTTGCTTCGGTGGCTGTGGGGTGTTTTTTAGTGGTGAGGTTTGCACGATGTTGCGAATGCTAATTGCGGATATGGGGGGATACTTTACAGGCGCAACTATATATATTATCTTTAATAGAGAACAATTTAATTATGTTTTTGTCTTGCACGCAAGACAAATCTTGAATATGACGGTATAGATATAGAGGTCATACCAATCTGGAAATGGCTTCTCATGGCGGATCTGTAACACCTGACACCTTTTACTGTTACAAGATTTATTAAATTGAGGTATGTAGACATGAGAGAAACTATTCAAAATTATTTTGAAAAAACGAAGCAATATCCTAAATAGTACTCAAATGAAGATTTTAGTACTATTTGTGATGGTATTAAAAAGGAAATTGATAAGGGTGTATTTCTTGTTAAGAGGAAAGATGAAACAGATTTGTCTGTATTTGAAGAAAAATATGGATATAGATGGAGACGTGGAAGATAAGCCAATTGCCAATTCTCTAAAAGAACTTATTAACAATATGAATGTTATAATGTAGTTGTTTTATTGCAATTATATTTATATGATATTTTAGACATAAAAAAAGAAACGAGCAACCCGATTGAGCCATAAGGCTGTACACGACAAAAACCCCATTTCTTTATGTGATGATAATACTATAATAAAAGTTGAATGTCAATCCGAATATTCGGGAATAGATTGATTAAGAGCATCTAATTCAAGTATAGTGGATGAGTTAAGTATATGAAAATAGAACGTCGAGAAACTTTGAAGAAGAGAGGAAAGTAGAGGGGACTTCAATGAAAAATAAAGTAAAATTTGTATCTATTTTGGGTGATTCTATAAGTACATATTCAGGATATAATCCGATTGGATATAAGGTGTTTTATGATGAGTACAACTCTTTAAGAAATGACATGACATCGGTATATGATACATGGTGGGCAAAGGTAAACCAGTTCATTAACGCCTACATTTGTGTTAATAATTCTTATTCTGGAAGTAAGGTTACAGGTGAAAAATTCCCTAGTGGAAATTGTGATCAGCGTACATCAAATTTGCATACAGAGCAGTACACACCTGATATGATTCTAATATATTTAGGGTTTAATGATTTTGGAAACGGTGTTCATATTACAAATGATAAGTTGGGAAGCCCTTCATTTTTCTCGTCCTATTATAATATGTTGCAAAAGATAAAGATGAATTATCCGAAAAGCAGAATTATATGCGGGACATTGATGGAAAGTTATATGAAAGGCGATAATAGTTGGAAATTTCCACATAAATGGGCTGGTGTATCGATATATGAATACAATGCGGCAATAAAAATTGCTGCAGAAATTGCGGGAATTGAAGTTGCAGATCTGGCATCACAGAATTTACGTTATGAAACATTAGACGGATCACACCCTACAAAAGAGGGGCATATAACTTTGGCAAAAGCATGGATTAATTGTTTGAAAAAAACAGTATAACAGATGGAGATAAGGAGGAAAACAAATGCTGCTTATAGGATCCAGGATTCAGGAGTACCGGAAGAAAGCCGGTCTGAATCAGGAGGAATTTGCGGAAAAGATGGGAGTCAGCAGACAGGCTGTGTCCAAGTGGGAGAGGGATAAGGCGTATCCTGATCTGGACAGGCTTGTGTGTATATGTGAGATTCTGGATGTACAGGTTGGAGAACTTATATATGGAAAGGGTGATGAGCCGGAGGCGCCGGAAGAGGTGTCCGGGGATGGAACTTCAGCGAATAATGCTGTCCATCTGAAGAATCTCAGGGGAAAAGGCAGGCTTGCCAGATTGAAAATATTATTTTGCGTGATGGCAGCCATATGCGTTTTCTGTGTAATTGTGGTGGCGGTGCTGTTTGTGAGGAACGAGTGGATCAGCCATTCAGATAAGAACGGAAATGTGCGCGTGGAGAAGGTGTATCAGCAGTATACAAAAGCTGATCTGGCATATTTGGATGACAATGGCCGAAAGATCATGGATACTGTGTGGCTTGATGTACCGGGGGTACGGGATGGAGATTACATACAGTTGTACACAGGGGTGGACGGTGATGGTCTGTTTCTGAATTACAAGACATCAACCATAGTTGCCGCATCATTTGTCATGCTGGTGTTTATTATTCTTCTGATCCTCATTGGGCTTGAGATAAGAAGGATGAAGAAAGAAGATACACTTCAGATCATACTTGAGGATAAGACAGCCGATGAAAAAATGTAAAAAAATTGTCTGCGCGATCGTAATAGCATGTATACTGGCGGGAGCTGCATTTGTCGCTCTTGAGTTTATGGGCGTTATTGATCTGAACAGTGCGCGGAAGACGGAAGAAAAAAGTGAAACTGAACAGGATGGAAATAAAATAGCTGACGATGAGACAGAGCCTTGGCATATAGTGTTCAAGGGATATGCCTTCTCTGTGAATCCGGTAGGACTGGCAATCATACATGAGAGTGGCTGCCTTAATATAAGAAGCTGTGATGATTATCTGATACAGATCGATGTGGAGGATAAGACGATGGCGGATTTCTGGGACAACAGAGAGCAACGCAAGAAAAATATTGAGGACGCAGGTTATGTGATGGAGCTGGAGCCTGAGAAGTTCGAGATACAGGGGAAGGAATATATCAGATACATAGCGAGTCTTGCAAATGAACGAGGTGCGAAGTTCGACAGATCATATTTTTATCAGCTTATATGTGATGCCGGGGAAGGGCAGCGTTTCTTTACTTCGATAAGATTTGATGAGATAGATATAGATGCGCTGAGCGGGTCGGAGAGAGCTGAGGTATATGAGAAGGCTGCCGATGAAGCTGTGGCCATTGTTGCGGGGGCCGTTCCCACAGATGAGACAAATGATATGACAGGCTCATACTGGCAGGAGGACGAAGCTATGGAGACGGGAGTGGTGGACAGTGTCGTGAATGGAGATACTACCGTGTCATATGAAATCCCTGAAAATTACAGCCTTCAGAATGAGGATTTGTCAGGTAAGACATACTATTCAGACGGTGATAAGATCACGGTTGTGACTTCGATCGTACCGTATAGTTGGATGACAGCATCTGATATGGCAGACAGAAAGACCGGGGCCGGAATATCAAAGGTAACAGAGGAAGGTCAGTGTGAGGTAAATGGTGTGACATTTTATTACTACACATATTCGACCTTATATATAAAGGACGGCAAGAGAAATATCACATACTATTTTAATGCATATGCTGATCTGAAGGATGGGAACATATATACAGTCAGCGGATTTGCCGATGATAATTCGGATGCCATGGACAGAGACACTTATTATAGTTTCATGAACATTACGGAGAAATAAGCACTATAGATTGCAAAAAAGTGACGAAAATCCCTATAATTCCGGTTTGCTACCCATAGTTGCCTGGTTGCAACCGATTACGGCTTGATAAAATATAGTGACATTCTCAATAATAAAGCCACTAGGTTTTAAGGAGGATTATTATATGAGGAACAGGAAAATGTTGATTGCAGGACTTATCACGGTGGTGATGGGAATTTCTATAGTTGGATGTGGAAATGATGGCAAATCCACCAGAGAGACGGAGTCAACAGAGCAGGTAACCGAAACGGGAATGGCAACGGAGGAGGAATCTGAGGCTGAGGATACAGGTGATACTGAATCTGATGATTCATATGCAGATGAAACCGATTACAGTGATGACAGTGAGGAATCCACAGAATTTACGATGCCTGTATATGAGGATTTCACATTGGCATCGGGACTCAGCGAGAATTACGCAGATCTTGACAATAGGTCATTTGTATATAATGGAAAGAAATTCACTTTAGGTGAGTCCACCTTGAAGGATCTTATAGATGGCGGAATACCATTTGAGCAGAATTCACTCAATAACAGTGGAAACAATGTAAATAAAAATTACGAAACTGACAGATACACAGCAGACATCAATGACTACGTAACGATGCAGTTTATGTTTGGCAATTTTACTGACAGTGAGCAGAAGGCAGAGGATTGCGTTCTCTCATATGTAAGATATTCACACCTTTTTGTGCCAAACCCGGATTATGATGCCAGCATGAATGCAGAGATCAGTGAGATGATGCTTGATGGTGCAAAGCAGGTGAACTTCTCATTTCCAACAACTATCACCAAGGATCAGTTGCTTGAAAAGTGCAGCGAGAATGCAGAAGTAGATGGCAAGATAGTCAAGTACAGTGTAGATTCTGAGGTTTATATGGGAAGCAGCGGCTATACATTTGAGTTTGACGATACAACAGGACAGCTCAAAGAGGTCAGAATAAGCTGGCTTCCGTAACTAAAAAGTAATCAGAATAAGAGCCAGAAGAAAAGCCGGATATCTCTATAAAATAGGGATACCCGGCTTGTGACTTTCTTACGGTTTCTCTCTTCCTCAACCATCTCTGATAGCATCTCTTTGACACCCTTCGATTTCTTGATGTTTTTGATCTCAAAATCTCCGAGAGTCTTGTCTGCTGAGCAGCATTTGATAGTTCCGAGACCGAACATTCTCTGACCGAGTGTACGGTTCAGTGATATATCTATGATCCTGTAGAGTCGAACTTCATCCTCCCTGATAATCTTTTTTTGATGTTATCATGGCTTGGAGTTGACAATTTCCCGATTCACAATTACTATAAACCCTGTGATTTCATAGTGAAAATCTGCTCGGATGCCGTCCTGAAAAGCATTCGATCAGGGGGAAATTCGGTGAGATTCCGGTGCAACCGCCATTACTGTGTTAAGACTTGTGTCTTTCAGTCAGAATGCCCGCAGATTTTATGAGATTTCCGGCCGCGTGACGGCGTCTGACAGACACAGACAGCCGGGATATGCGGAGTACCCGGATGCGGATGACATGACAGTTCATCTGTTAGCTTTTGGGCGTGGGAAAAGCAGAATACATATTCCCTGCTTTATAACCTACAATTAAATAAAGAAAGGAAAATAGGAGATGAAACGAATCAGGACATTGATGCTTTCATTCTTATTGGCATGCGCAGTTTTAGTGGCACCATTTGCTTCAAATGCAAGCTGGGGCTATGTTCAGGCTGCTGCCGCAGAGAGTGATGGCGAAGTTGATTACAGCACTGAGTACGTTGTGCTGTCTCTTGAGGGATTTACTCTTGGCCAGGGATTCTATATCGAGCCAGAGAGAATGTCCTACAAAGAGATCGGTGAAGTCTGGAAAGAGGAAGGCATAGACATCGACCTGTCTAAGCTTACCGTATCACAGGCAACTTACGCGTTTTTCAAGAAAGAGGGACTTGAAACAGAACCTTCAGGAACAGACAAATACAACAGTTCCAGTTATTATCTTGCCAACGTAAAGGGCATTGATAAGGGAGCTGCAAATGTTCCACAGGAGCTTAAGGATGCTTATCAGAAGAAGAATGGAAAGGCACTTGAGCTTAAGGACAAGACTGGAAAAGATCTTGGCCAGTTTGACTATTTCAGCATGTCTGGCTGGATGAACACAGTTGACAATATAATGGGAAATGTCGGCGCAGGAGAATATCAGGTAGATTCTGCAGCCGGAGTAGACAATACACACGTTATCCGTTGGCAGTTCACACTCGCAGATTATGGCGCAGATCTGGGATATGGCTACAATCCGGATAAGAATACATTTGACTCTGAGTATGCATACTATGAGACTCAGGACAAGACAGAGCTCTATGTGCTCTATGCAGAGCATGCAGATGAGATAGCTAAGGACGAGGCTCTACGTGAAGAGGTTCAGGCGGTCATGACAGATCTCACTGCAACTGCAGATGAGGTTCAGGCAGTTGAGAAGAAGATCAGGGGCGACAAGAGAAATACAGTATCTGTAACCATGAATTATTCTGCTCCTTACATGACTCTGGCTGATTCAGAGGGCAATGAGATTGAAGTTGGAGAGCCTGATGGCAGCAAGTATACCCTTGAGCTTGAGCCGGGTACATACCGTCTGTCAGCATATCAGAAGAGCGGTGACGAGAAGACAGATATGGGATCTATAGATCTCGTAGTCACAGACGATCCACAGCAGTCATACAGCATATACAGTATCACAGATATAGCATGTACAGGTTATGACACTGTAGATGGCAACAAAAAATATTGGAAGGAAGACGTTGACTATACCGTCACAGGTAAGGTTATGTCTCCTGACAATGTGGACAGACATGCAGAGTTTGTAAAGACCAGGGAGGGGTCAGATGGCGCCTGGGCAAAGTATGCAGGACTGTTCTACTATGCTGATATGGTGTCAGTGACATATGATCCGGTTGGAGATAGAGCAGATGACTATATCTCTAAGACTGTGTCAAACACACTTACATCCAACAGAAGCTACGGTTATTCAGTAGCTCTTGCAGCGGCAAAGACAGTAGAGTTCACAGTTCCAGAGGGAACTGAGCTCAGAGTTGGTACACTTTCAACATACTATATATATAAGGATGAGGCTGGCATCAAGATAGACAGCAAGGATGCCGGATATGACACATACAAGTATAAGCTTGGAAGTGGTATCACATATTACTACCGTGTAACTGGTGGAGAGGGAGTGACATACTGGAACTGGTTCTCCACAACCACAGATGCTGAGTACAAGGTAACAGCCGAGGATATGTACATCGGCGACAGCACATATGGCCCTGGCACAGTTGTACATGACATGTCAGCCAATAGCTCAGATGTAGCTGATATCTATATGACTTCAAATGAGAAGGGCTACGTGTCAATGCAGAAGGGTGACAAGTATCACCTTGAGTGCTTCCGTAACTGGCAGGCAATAGAGGGTATCATGAATGCAAAATCAGCAGAGCCTGATTATCACTACACAGTTATCGATGAGAATGGTAACCCATCAAGTGATGTGATCAGCGTTGTACCTGGCGAGCATTCAGAGATAGCAGAGATCGAGGCAAAGTCAGAGGGAACAGCGATACTTCTCGTAACCTATGATGCAGAGATCAACAAGCCTGGTATGGGCGGTTCATTCTTCAGTGCGATCTGGCCTGAAAACACAGGTGTAGTCGTATTCACTGTAGGAAATGACGGCTCAGACATTCAGACAAATATGACATTAAATGCAGGACGCAACACAGAGACTGCTAAGACTGCTGTAGACAATCTGGATGCACAGATCGATGTTCTGTATTATCTTGAGGGAGCAGCCGGTGCAGAGTACACATTTACACCGGAGGATGGAGTGGCAGTATCAGTTCTTCATCCACAGATCACGGGAAACAAGCTTACATACAGTGGATTTACAACAGCAGATGTCAAGAAGAATGATGATGGAAGCTACACTGTAAGCGGTCTCACAGAGGGATCAAACATAATAAAGGTGACAAAGGACGGAGTTAGCACATATCAGGTAGTACGTGCAAAGGAAGTCCCGGTATCATACACATATAAGAACGCTGATGGTGACGAGATCTCAGCAGATGAACTCAGAGCCGGTGATACCATAGAGGTTTCATATGGTAAGCGTACAGAGGATGGCAAGAAGGCATACGACGGTCTGTATATTCCGGCCAACAAGCTTGCAGGAATTTACAACATGGCCGGAACTATAAAACTGTCAGATGGTGAGGGAAATGAATTCTCAGGAGCAAGCAACCAGTATGCATTTGCATCATATCCTGCTGCCCAGACAGTTACAGTCAAGATACCTCAGTATTTTGCAGGTGACGAGTACACGCTGAGCGGAGTTCTGTATGAGGGCGGATTCGGTTCGCCATACGGTTCACACAGAGAGGTCCGCCATGCAACAGGAAAGCCTGTACAGATGGCAGCAAGCGTACGTGTGGCATACCTTGGAAGTCTCCCGGATATGTCATTTAAGCTGGCAAAGACAGACTTTGTCCAGGTAAAGCTTGATGTAGTGGATGGTGCTACAAACGAAGCAGTAGAAGGATATAAGGTAAGCATAAAGGATACTGAAGGAAATCCCGTAACAGTAAAGGACGGCAGCTTCAATGGTCTTGCAGGCAGACAGTACAATTACACTATGAAGTGTGCCGGATACATGTATGCCGAGGGAACATTTGAGATCCCGGAGGATACTTCCGGCGAGATGTCACAGACCATCAGCCTCACAGCGTCAAGTGCAACTGCTTGGGATGGCGAGAGCAAGACCGAGCCCGAACAGGTTGACGGAGTATACCAGATCAGCACAGGTGCAGAGCTGTACTGGTTTGAAAATGAGGTAAATGTCAATAAGAAGGTCGACATTAATGCAGTGCTCACAGCGGATATCAACCTTGCAGGATATAGCTGGACACCAATAGGTACATCGGGTGCCATATACATGGGTTCATTTGACGGCCAGGGACATACTATCAGCAATCTGTATCAGAATGATATAGGCTACTCAGGAATATTTGGACAGGCGGGTGCAAGGATCAGCAGCCTCACAGTAGAGGGAACTATCATCATGAGCACCAAGACTGCAGCAGGAGCGGTTGTGGGATACCTGTATCAGGGAACCACAGATGCACCGGCAAGAGTAGCAGGTTGTACATCTAAAGTAAATATCACTTACACAGGCACAAATACATCAGCTTCGATAGGTGGTCTGGTAGGATACTGTAACACGAACAAAATAAGCAACACAGTGATTGAGAACTGTGTAAATCATGGAACTATTAAGGCAGAAAACGGTGGTACCGTCGGCGGAATCATAGGATCTATGAGCAGCCGAAATATCTGCGTACAGAATTCGACAAACTATGGTGACATCACAGCCAAGACAAATGTTGGTGGAATACTCGGAAGCCACAATGAATACTATCCGCAGGATCCTGGATGCAAGATCATTTCATGCTACAATGCAGGAACGATCACAGGCCAGACAAATGCAGGCGGTATTGCAGGTGTTTTCAAGGGTAATACGTCAAATGACGCAGGCGTGGAGATCACAGACTGCTACAGCGCAGGAACTGTAAATGGCAGCGACACAGCCACAACAGGCGTATTTGCAGGCTATTCAGAGGATCTGACAATATCAGGATCTGCATATTCATGCACAGCCGCAGCAGATGAGAGCATCACAGAGGATCAGGCTTCATATGTATCGGCTGCTAATATAGAGGCAGTCAAGAAGCTCACAGTTGACACAGTTACCAAGATCAATGACGGAGAGGCCATCTTGAACGTGGCACCTGCAGCAGAGATCATGGCAAATGTTCCTCTGACAGCAGAAGATGGAGAATTTGTAGAGACATACAAGAAGGTAAGAACTGTAATTGACGGAGTTACTATCTTCAACATAGGTGTATATGACTACACAGCAAGTGCAGCCGGAATAAATGGTGCATCAAAGGATGGAGTTATCCTTGAGAACACAAAGGTTGAGGCAGCTTCCGCGGTTGACGCTGTAAAGCGTGCACTGGATAATGCCGGAATAGCCTACGATATTCAGGAGTCAGCTTATGGCCCATATATCGTATCTGTAAACGGACTTGCATCAGTTGCTGACTACTCAATGTCAGGATGGATGCTGTCATACAACGGAGACGACTTTGACAACGGTGGGCTTGGTTCACTGGATGCAAAGGATAACGACACTATCGAGCTTCACTATGAGCTCACAGGAGCAGATGTAGCAGCATCATTCTCAGGACTTCCTACATTTGAGTCCATGACAATAGATGGAACAGAGATAACATTTACCACAGAGACAGAAACCGATGAGAATTGGAATTCTATCTACACATACAAGGCAAATGGAGAGGTTCTGAATGGAACAGGAACAAAGGCTGATCCATTTGAGGTCGGTGTTGTATTGCCGGAGAGCGCAGATCTTGTAAAGCTTGACATGACATACAAGACAACTGCGGATGGCCATTATGTTGTGGTTGACGGACTTTCAGCCAAGATCAACCTGACAAATGATGTTGTGTGCAGGATCACATCAAGAGGTGGAAGAACTGCATGGTACAAGATCATGGCAGTGACAGCACTCACTGAGGACAATACAAAGCTTGAGATAGCAGACGCAGAGTACACTGGAGAGGAGCTCACACCGGAAGTTACCGTATATGTAAATGACAAGAAGCTTGATCCAAGCAGCTATGAGGTTACATACAGTGATAACGTAAATGCCGGAAAGGGTACTTGTACAGTAAAGGGAACTGGTAAGTTCTCTGGTACAATTCAGGGCGAGTTCGAGATAAAGAAGTCTACAAAGACGATAACTACAGAAAAGACTGAGATCGAGGTTCTTGAAAATGCAGAGCCATTTGATCTCAAGGTTACAGGACAGGGTACACTTACATTTGCATCATCTGCACCAGAGGTGGCAGAGGTAGATCCTGAGACAGGACGTGTGACAGTCAAGGCTGTCGGTGAGACTGAGATCACAGTTTCATCTGAGGGAACAGAGAACTACGAGGCTGGACAGATCGTTATCAAGATAACAGTCAAGGAGGTTCCTGTAGAGCCAGAGGAGCCGGATACAAAGGTTACACTCACAAAGGACAACACAGTTATAGAAGTTGCAGATGTGACATATACAGGCAAGGCACAGAAGCCTGAGGTTACAGTAACAGTTGACGGTAAGAAGCTTGAGGCGGCTGATTATACAGCATCGTATGCAAATAACGTGAACGCCGGAACAGCCAAGGTAACTATAACAGGTAAGAACGATTATACAGGCAGTGTTGAGCAGACCTTCAAGATCAATAAGGCAGACCAGACAGTGACAGGCAACACATTATATGTATACAATAGATATATAACTGTTAAGGCTGCTGGTAAGGGAACTGTAACTTACTCATCAACAAACAAGAATATTGCGATAGTAAACAGCAAGTCAGGTCTTGTGAGAACCAAGAAGCCGGGCAGAGTACAGATAAAGATCACTGTCTCAGGCAACAGCAATTACAACAAGGCAAGCGGAATCGTAACTCTGATAGTTACCCCTGCAAAGTCATCAATAACAAAGCTTGCATCAAACAGCAGCAGAAGTCTTAAGGTGACCTACAAGAAGGTAAGCGGTGCTACCGGATATCAGATAACATATGCTACAAACAAGAGCTTTAAGTCTGCAAAGACAAAGTATGTGAGCGCAAAGTATGGCAGTGCAACTATCAAGAATCTAGCAAAGAACAAGAGATACTATGTGAGAGTAAGAGCTTACAAAACAATAAATGGCAAGAGATACATGGGACTTGGCAGCTCAGTGAAGTCTGTCAAAGTAAAATAATTCTCAGGCCATAGAAACGCAGAGATGATCCGGAGGAAAGAGGTATGGAGAACAAGAGAGCTGGCTATACACGTGAAGAATGTTGTCAGATGCTTCTGGACGCATATATTTCACTTGGAAGATATCCGAAAAAGTCAGACTTTACACCGGAGCAGGTTGGCTGGATAAAATCCTACCTTGGGCCATGGCCGAGAGCCCTTGAGGCCTGTGGCATTCTTCCTGACCGGTCTGCGGAGCGGGCTGAGGCAAAGAAGCATAAGCGCATAGCTTCCAAGAGGAAGATGACCCAGTACAAGCTTGCGAAGCAGAACGGGAAAACTGAATAAAAAATTTTAAACCACAGGTTTACTTTTAACCTGTGGTTTATTTGTGTTATAGTATCTGTAGATTCCTTCTGACATATTTTATTATTAGTGTTCGGGATATTGACCCAGTTATAAGACTATTGGAGATATTGGTAGTCAGATAGTTTATAGCATTTACAATGGGAGGTATCATTTATGACACAGAACAATTTTCCAATGATCGACCTTTGTGCAACAGGCAAGAGGATCAAAGAAGTGAGAGAGCAGAAAGGAATCACCGTAAAAGCATTGCAGGCATTTCTCGGGTTCAATGAACCTGTATCGATCTACAAGTGGCAGAGGGGCGAATGCCTTCCTACATTTGACAACATGTATGCAATGGCCTGCCTATTCGGGGTAGGGATTGACGACCTTCTGGTGGGAAACCGCCAGGAGGTTGTTTTTGTTTGCGCGCCATGGGCGCGCTCTAACGGGTGTCATTTATCTCTGGGGACGGACCTCCGTCCCCATTAAATATTTGATTAATGGTGGTAGTGTGTTACAATTATATTTATATGTAAGTATAAACTTGAGCTGATCTGGGACCGGAATAATGTACGTGAGATGGGGGATTCGGTATGAAGAATGCAAGCAAGAGGCAGTATATACTGACGCTGATAGTGAGTTTTGTGGCAATTGTGGTACTGTCGTTGTGTACGATCATGACATTTTATAAGAAGTCAGTGAATGATACTCTGGCTTTGGCGGCAGAGACTGTTAAGCAGGAGCAGGAATATATGAATTCGTATCTGAATCGAGCCGTGGATGCGGTGGAAGTTACGAAGATCACTGTGGAGCATATGATGAGAGAAGGCAGGCCGGAGCAGGATATACTGAACTTTCTCACAAATGAATCAGATTATTATCTCCAGGATATAGATGCTGCATTCACAGGCGTATATGGCTTTATAAACGGCGAATACCTGGATGGTATAGGCTGGGTTCCCGACGATGATTATGTTCCTCAGGAGCGGGCATGGTACAAGGCAGCAGTGGCGGCAGACGGCCAGCCAACCCTGGGCCAGCCGTACATCGATGCGCAGACAGGTGATATTCTGATGTCAGTCAGCCAGTTACTCTATGATGGTGTGAGCGTAATATCTCTGGATGTAACTCTGGATCAAATACAGGCTGAGACGGAAAATATCAAATTAAATGGTCAGGGATATGCATTCGTCTGCGACAAGTCAGGCTTGGTGATAACCCATTCAGACAAGAAAGATGTAGGACAGGACTATACTCAGGGTGAAATGTCTGCACTCATGAAGGGCATAACGGACAATGACGGCGAACCATTTCAAGCGGTTGTTGATGACAAGAAGGTGACGGTTTTCAGCTGTTCCATAGTTGATGAATGGTATGTGGTCATGGTCATCACAAATGAGAAGCTGTACCACGGAATAAGAAACCTGATAGGCTACGATATAGGCGTTGGAATAGTTTTATATATAATTATAGTGTTCTTCTGTACCAGATCCAAGAATAGTACGGATGCAATCATGAGCCAGCTCGATGAGACAAATAACGAACTCACAGACCTGAATAATATGGTCATGCAGGCATTTGCCAAGACGATAGATGCAAAGGACAAATACACAAAAGGCCACTCCGTGCGTGTTGCCAGATACAGCCGTGAGCTGGTGAAGCGGATGGGCGGAACAATCAGGGAGCAGGACGAGATATATCAGATAGCACTGCTTCATGATATGGGCAAGATACGTATTCCGGACAACATAATCAACAAGCCGGGAAGACTTACGGATGAAGAATTCTCCATGATAAAGCTTCATTGTGTAAATGGATACCATATTCTCAAGAATATAAATGCATTTCCGGAACTGGCGGTGGGCGCAAAGTATCACCACGAGAGGTACGATGGAACAGGATATCCAAGTGGGCTGAAGGGAGAAAATATACCGAGGTGTGCAAGGATCATAGCGGTGGCGGACAGCTATGATGCCATGACATCCAACCGAAGCTACAGATACGCCCTGCCACAGAAGATAGTGCGCGATGAGATGGAGAAGGGCAAGGGCAGTCAGTTTGATCCGGACATTGCAGAAGTCATGCTCAGTATGATTGATGAGGATGAAGACTACAACATGAGACAGGTCGAGAAGATGGTCAGCAATATCCTTGTTGTAGATGACGAGAAGATAAATATCAGACTTATAGAGAATATCTGCAAAAACGAGCCTCTCTACAAGGTCATTGCGGCTGAGAGCGGAAAGCAGGCCATAGACATAGTGGGAAATCAGCAGATAGACCTAGTATTGCTCGATATCGAGATGCCAGACATGGATGGATTCCAGACGCTGGAAGAGATACGAAAGATCACAGACGTACCGGTCATATTCGTAACAGCTTATAAGGATTATAAGCTGATAGAGAGAGCGAGACAGATGGGGGTTGAGGATTATATTACGAAGCCGTTCCTTCCAATAGTTTTCCTTGAGACCTTGTACGGAGTTATCGGTTAAATACAGATGGGGGGACACTTTGGGGAAGATAGTAAATGAGAAATCAGATAAAAAAAGTTCAAAGGCTGTACCTTGGAAGAAGATGCTCAACAATGATACGGACATGCAGCTGCTTCTATTTAATATAATTACAGGTGGAGGCACCGTTGGCGGAATCATCAGCTTTATAGCGAGCCTGATCATCAAAACTCCACTTATACAAGATGTTGCCATATTGAGCGCGTTGGCTGTGCTCGGCATATGCATTTACCTTGCAAATGCAAAAAAGATGGTGAGACAGAGTGCTATAGTGATCGTTTTTGTTATAACTTTGATGGCATTTCCGATGATGTTCTTCACCTCGGGCGGAGCGTACAGCGGTATGGGTTTCTGGTTTGGCTTAGGCATGATATTCTCATTCCTTCTGATAGATGGCGTGTTTTGCTATGTCATGCTGGCTGTCCAGATCATAATGGTGGTTGCATGTTACATAGTCTCGTATAAATACCCAGAACTGGTGATCCCATTGGCAAATGAGAGAAGTGTGTATGTAGACATGCTCCAGAGCCTTATAATATTCGGCATAGTTATCGGATCCATAGTGAGATTCCAGAATGCCGTATACAAGTGTAAACTAGAGGAGATAGAGCAGATAAATGAGGAGCTTACCAGGGCGAAGGATGATGCTGATGTGGCGAACCATGCCAAATCCGAGTTCCTTGCGCATATGTCCCATGAGATCAGGACTCCGCTAAATACCATAGTGGGGATGAATGAGATAATAATGAGAGAGACACACGAGGAACAAACCATGAAATGTGCCAGGGATATACAGAGCTCAAGTGATATCCTGGTAGATCTGGTTAGGGATGTGCTGGATTTCTCCATGATAGAATCGGGCAGGATGGAGATAGTCAATGAGGAATATCATTTCAGCCAGCTGCTCAGCAATGTGTTGTCTGTTATGGAGTCCAGAGCAAGACAGAAGAATCTGGAGCTTGATGCCGAGGTTCAGGAGATTTTGTACAATGATCTGAAAGGCGATTCCGCCAGAATATGCCGGATCCTGATAAATCTTATTGGAAATGCTGTGAAGTATACGAAGAAAGGTTCGATCAGAGTGACCGTCCATATGGAGGATCATGGTGCAGATCCCCGTAATGTGGAACTGGTCATGGCTGTTCGTGATACTGGAATCGGAATAAAAGAGGAAGATCAGGAGAGACTTTTCAAAGATTTTGAGCGGCTTGATCTGTCGAATAACCGATCTATAGAGGGGACAGGACTCGGGCTGGCCATCACATATCACCTTGTGGAAATGATGGGTGGAAGTATAACCTGCCATAGTAAGTATGGACATGGAACTACATTTGTGGTAAAAATCAGCCAGGAACGTCTGTCCGATGAGAGAATAGGCGATTTTAAGGACAGGTACAGACAGTATATGAAGGAGAGAAAGACGTATAAGAGCAAATTGTGTGCCCCGGATGTCAGTGTTCTTGTTGTAGATGACAATGTCATGAATCTGAAAGTTATCAAGATGATGCTTAAGCCTACACGTATGAAGGTTTCGACCTGTGCCAGCGGTGCCGAGTGTCTGGAGCTTATAAAAAAGTACAGGTATGATATCATCCTTATGGATCACATGATGCCTGAGATGGATGGCATGGAGACATTTCACCGTGCTATGCTCATGCGCGACAGCCTGTGTGGCAGGAGTACATATATAGTCATGACTGCAAATGCTGTCATGGGTGCAAGAGAGATGTATCTGGCGGAAGGATTTAAGGATTATATCAGCAAGCCTGTGCAGCCGGAGGTGCTGGAAGATATCCTGATGATATATATACCTGAGGATAAGCTGGTGGATCCGACGGTATGTGATGAAGATCGGGAAAGCCCAACAATGGGTGCCGGAACCGTAGACGACACCGCAGGTGTTATGGAAAAACAGAATTCAGACACATCCTGGAAAGAAGTTCACATTGACCACGAGAAAGGTCTTACATACTGCGGGGGCAGTGAAGACTTTTTGAAAGAAATCATATCAATGTATGCAGCTGACGACAAGCGCGCAGAGATACAGAGGGCTTATGATGAAAAAGATTGGGACGGTTACAGGATATTGATACATACGGTAAAAAGTACATCCAGAACGATCGGAGCCATGGAGCTGGGCGATGAGGCGCAGGAGCTGGAGAATGCGGTTAAAGAACTTGATGTGGATATGATCTGCAAGATGCATGAGAGTGTGATGGCTTCTTACTCGGCTGTACTTGACTGGTGCCGTGTGACAACCGCTCAGTAGGTCCGATATTTTCACAAGACGATAGAATGTAGAACATAGTGCACATATGCAATATTGCAATATGCACAAAAACAGATTACTAATACATGAATACTTGACATTTTCCCATATAATAATACGTCATTATGATATACAATATTGTATTATTTGAAAAATGGGGGAGACTAGGCAATTGTTAAGCAGACAGATCCATCAGCCATAAAGGAGAATGATGTCATATCATTTTATTCATCGGATCCGGCTCTTTCTGGTGCGGTAAATACACATAGAGTTGTCTCGATAGAGACGGATGGTAATAATTATAGGTATATTACAAAGGGCGACGCCAATAATGTGGTGGACCGTTATGATGTGGACTCAAGAGACCTACTTGGCAGGGTGGTGTGGTCGTCACTCATACTTGGCAAGATAGTGAGGCTTGTGTCTAACCCACTTATATTTGTACCCATAATTCTTGTTCCGCTTGCCATTATACTCATAGCCAACCTAGTAAAGACTGTATCCTATGCAAGAAAGATAGCAAAGGATGAGGAGGAAGCAGCCGTAAAAGAGGCTATTCAGTATATAAGAGAGAAGAATCTCAGAGAAACAGGTGACACGACAGAATCCAATGAGAATTCAGAGAGAAAGTCGGAATAGCGGGCCTATAGAAAAAAGCACACAAGATTTTGAGATCTTGTGTGCTTTTTTGATATTCGCAAAGAAAAGTGAAAATGTTCCATTTTTTGCGAGTAAAAGCTGCTGAAGCAAGTCCTGGTATGTGTCGATAATCAAAAATTACAGCGAATTCACCCTGCCCATGAACAGGATCATTCCTGTGCTCTGATCTTCAATCACATACACAAATGGCTTGTCCACAATAAAGTTATATGTTTCTTCACTTGGCATCATTGCTGTTTCCTTGACCATGATGTCTGTCTCTGCTGCGGCCTTGGTTCCGTTCTCGTCCACGATAACCTTTGCCCTGTGATTTACAGATGAGACTGCGATTCCGTCGGCAATCTTGGAGAAGTCTGCGCTGTCTGAATATGCAGATCTTATTCCCATGTTCTGAAGAATTTCATCGAGACCGTCAATGCTCTGCTCATCTGTGAATTTTGGGAGCTGGAGTGTATCGATCTCTACGTTGTTGGCATTATCCAGAGAGTCGATGAGCTTCTGTTTTTCTTCGTTGCTTAGTTTGTCAAAGAGTTCATTTATGTCTCCGTCATCGGCGGTTGGCATGAACACCTTCATGACAACATTGTCGCCGTCGTATGGAAGAGTGATTCCTTTGATCTCACCGTTGTCCATGTATGTGAAGTGCTCACCGTAGAGATGCATCATATCAACAACGCTTTCCTTGTCGGTTCCGTAGAAGCTGCTCTGAAAAGTTTTATCCTCGGTAAAAGGAGTATCCCATTTCCCCTCGAAGTAAACTGCGTTTATGAGCATCATCACGGTTCCACCAGGAATCTCCTTTAAGATTTCAGGGATCATCTTGTTAGTGTTTGTGCTGACCCAATTGTTGACATTCTGTACAACTTTGTCCGGCTGACCGTTGAAGTCTGCTTCATACACCTCACCTGAGTAGTAATCTTTGGCAGGTGTAAGGAAATCCTTTTCTATGTCAGCTGACCAGGATGTATCCTTGTTCATCCATACTGAATTTGCTGTGTTGACAAATGTATTCTGTGACCAGTCTTTTGACAGATATGTCTTCATTTCAGCATTCCACTCGTCAAGATCTGTTATGCCGAGAGCGTTTTCTAGCTCATTTTTTGTTGTACCGCCGGCACCTACATCCAGCATGGACAGTGCACTTGCAATGCTGTAAGGCGAGTAAAATATGTTCTCGTCAGCTGGAAGTGCAGAATACATATTCATAGAGAATTCATTGATTCCGTTCTTTAGCTGGTCAAATGATGTTATATCCGTTTTGACCGGAGTCACAGTGATGTTGTCAGTGAGGGAAGTGACCGACGAATCAGTTTTGGTGTGACCGGGATTATTCCCCGGTGTATTTGTGCCGCAGCCGGCAAGACCTGCACACATACAGGCGCTGAGTAGTAAAGCTGTCATTCGTTTTTTCATAGTTGAAACCTCCTTATTGTAAAGCCCATCGTATCGTCCCGATGACTTATTGTAACTGGTATATCATTAACTCTCAATATATATACGAGTATCAAGAGCTTTTTTGTGGACTTTTTCAACAAATTTTTATATGAGAGGTTTTTATATGAGATTCGTGAGATAGTGAACAATGAACTTGGAAAATGCACGGATTAGATATATATTAATCATAAAGGTTCAATCAGCTTTTAGAATCAGTTTTCATAAGGAGGCAATACGATGGCGCTTATAAAAGGAATACATCATGTGGCACTTAAGTGCTGCAGCAGCGAAGAGTATAAGAATGTAGCAGAGTTTTATGGTGATATATTGGGACTTTCAGTTGCGAGAAAATGGGATGGCGGGATCATGTTTGACACTGGAGATGGCATCATCGAGGTGTTTGAGGATGGTGAGTCACCGCTTCCGCAGGGAAATATAAGACATTTTGCATTTGCCACAGAGGATGTGGATGCCTGTGTTTCGGCAGTGAGAAAGGCAGGATATGAGGTGTTTGTAGAGCCAAAGGACATAGAGATCCAGTCGGATCCAAGGTTTCCGGCAAGGATCGCGTTCTGCCGAGGACCGCTTGGCGAGGAGATAGAATTTTTCTGTGAGAAATGATGAAGAGTTGTAGAGACTTTCTGTTATAGAATTACATGGAGATGATAGGGTTGACAAAGGAAGAATGGTACGCCCGGCTTTTTGAACGTCTGGGAAGGTCGAAATTTCGCAGTGGATTTCATTTGACACAGAAAGATATCGACTATATACATGAAAAGGGGCTGGATACCATAAGACAGCATGCACGGGATTTCATAGCGCAGAGGGAAGCTCCGGCATTCATACCAAATGACGGAAAGCAGACTCCCATGCGGGGACATCCGGTATTTGTGGCACAGCATGCGACGGCTACATGCTGCCGGGAATGCATACGTAAGTGGCATACATTTGCCCCGGGAGTGGAGCTTGGTCCAAGACAGCAGGAGTATCTGGTGGATGTTATCATGACCTGGATAGTGAGTGAGCTTGAAGCAGCCGGGGATAAAGGTCGGTCCGGGGATAAAATGATTTTATACCAGCGGTGTAATGACAAATAATTATATTTGTGGTAGAGTACAGTTTAGGTGGTCAAATAAAAGAAGAAAATCAGGACACACCAATAAAAAATGACTTAGGAAAAGGAACCCGGAAGGGTAGTCAGGAAAGGAAAGAATCATGTTAAGTATAGTTTTCGCTAAATACATAACCCGAGAGTTTAATAGTGATGTGGCAGGGAATACTTTATATACAGATGATAAGCTGCGTGAACATATGTACTCATATGGTACAGGGCGAGAGCGTACGGAACATGATCATACAAATATGCTGACCTGAATGATCTGAGCAAATACATAACAGATCAGATAGGTTTCGATAGACTGAGATCAGCCAGATCTATCAGCATTTATAGATTGGAATCATGATGTACGAAAAAGCGTCCATCCATGTGAGTATTATAGAAGTATTCATGTGGATGGGCGTTTTTTGCGTGTTTTTTAACTCGTCTTTGTGAAGAAGAAATCTGTCACAATTGTAGCAATGCAGATGAGATGAGAATTTTGGGAGGGAAGTATTATGTGTAATGTACCAACAATTGACATGACAGGAACAGGCAGAAATATTGTGAAGCTTAGACAGAATGCAGGTTTTTCTGTAAAGGATCTGCAGGATATATTTGGATTTGCCACTCCAAATGCGATATACAAGTGGCAGAAGGGTATGGCTATGCCAACCGTAGACAACCTGATCATTCTGGCCGCCATCTTTGGTGTAACAGTGGATGATATCATTGCAGTAAACATCTGCTCGACAGTTGGAATCAGTGCGTAGCATAAAAATTTACATATTCATGTATATAAAGGCGGACAGCGGTAACTACGTTGCCCGCCTCTTTTATATCCTGTATGGGGTCAGGCACCTCCGTCCCCATAAGGGGTGAAAATTGGGGGTTGACTTGGAGTGAGCTCCAAGTGATATATTCAATGTAACATATAGGTATTGTGTGAGTGCATATAGCTATAAATAGAAAGGTTTTCTTGAAATTAGGAAAGAGGTGGCAATATGACTATCAAAGAGGTAAGTGAAAAGTTTGATATCACCGCTGATACGCTCAGGTATTACGAGAGGGTCGGGCTTATCCCTCCTGTAGCGAGAAATGCCAGTGGCAACAGAGATTATCAGGAAAAGGATGTCGATTGGGTTGAACACACTGTATGCATGAGAAATGCTGGTGTTCCGATAGAGGCGCTTATTGAATATGTAAAACTGTTCCAGATGGGAGATGCTACATTTGGCGCGAGGCTGGATCTCCTTAAGGAGCAGTATGAGAAACTTGAGGAGCAGAGAAAACAGATTGAAGCCACCATGGATAGATTACATTACAAGATATCCAAATATGAGGAGGCCGTGAAGACCGGCAAGCTTGTATGGGACGGGAAAATTACCGATGGCGAATGCACTATGTAAAAACAGGAGGATAAAGAAAAAATGTATATTGAAAATATCAACGGACCACAGGATGTAAAGAAACTGACAGTAGACGAGATGGGAACACTTGCAGACGAGATGAGACATGCACTTCTCATCAGAGCCAGCAAGCACGGCGGACATTTTGGACCGAACTTTGGTATGGTTGAGGCAACCATAGCACTTCACTATGTATTTGAGTCACCTAAGGATAAGATTGTGTATGACGTGTCACACCAGAGCTATCCGCACAAGATGCTTACTGGAAGAAAGGATGCATACCTCTATGAGGAGCACTATGATGATGTGACTGGTTACAGCAACCCGCATGAGAGCGAGCACGATTTCTTCACGGTTGGACATACCTCAACATCCATCAGTCTGGCTGCAGGTCTTGCAAAGGCAAGGGACCTTCAGGGCGCAGAGGGAAATGTGATAGCGGTGATAGGTGATGGCTCCCTGTCAGGAGGAGAGGCCCTTGAAGGCTTGGACTACGCTAAAGAACTGGATGGCAACCTCATCATAGTTGTAAATGACAACGATATGTCCATAGCTGAGAACCACGGAGGACTCTATACAAATCTCAAATTACTCAGAGATACTAAGGGAACAGCAGAGTGCAATCTGTTCCGCGCCATGGGACTTGATTATTATTACGTGCACGAAGGCAATGATGTGGCAGCCCTCATAGACACATTCCAGAAGGTAAAAGATTCAAAGAAGCCTGTTGTGGTCCACATCAGAACCCTCAAGGGAAAGGGTTATGCACCAGCCGAGGAGCACAAGGAGCAGTGGCACTACAGCGGACCGTTTGACATAGAGACAGGAAGATCGTTATTTGAAGGTGACGAGGAGGACTACTCAAGCGTGTCCTGTGATTACCTGCTTGACAAGATGAAGAAGGATCCAAAGGTCGTTGCCATCACAGCGGGAACACCGACAGTTATAGGATTTACAGAGGATAAGAGACGTGAGGCCGGAAAGCAGTTTGTTGACGTGGGAATCGCAGAGGAGACAGCGGTGGCACTTGCATCAGGAATTGCAGCAGGCGGCGGAAAGCCAGTGTTCGGTGTGTATAGCTCATTTGTGCAGAGAACATTTGACCAGATATCCCAGGATCTCTGTATCAACAACAATGCAGCCACTATAGTGACATTTGCAGGGTCTGTATATGGAATGAACGATGTGACACATCTGGGCTTTCAGGATATCCCGATGCTTTCAAATATCCCGAATCTTGTATATCTTGCTCCGACAACAAAGGAAGAGTATATTGCCATGCTTGACTGGAGCATAGAGCAGAATGAGCATCCGGTGGCCATCAAGCTTCCAGGTGGTGCGATGGTAAGTGGAAGACCTGTTACGAAGAACTTTGGAGATCTGAATAAATATGAGGTGACACAGAAGGGAAGCAAGGTTGCCCTACTCGGCCTTGGAACCTTCTACAGTCTGGCAAATGCCGTTGCAGACGAGATGAAGAGTGAGCTTGGAATAGATGCCACTGTCATCAATCCTTACTATATCACAGGGCTTGACGAGGAGCTTCTCGAAAGCCTCAAGGCAGATCACTCGGTTGTCGTCACCATCGAGGATGGTATACTGGACGGCGGATTTGGCGAGAAGATTGCAAGATTCTATGGTGATTCGGATATGAAGGTACTGAATTATGGTCTTAAGAAGGAATTCCTTGACAGGTACGATGTCGAAGAGGTTCTTAAGGATAATCGTCTTGATGCGGAGATGATCGCAGAGGACGTTAAGGGATTGTTGTAAAGTATATGATTATCTATGATAGATATGTTTATATGAATAATTTATTAGTAGAAATATAGAACAGACATAAAATGCCCCATATAATTCTGAAATTATTTATTCCCAGAAATTATATGGGGATATTTTATTCAAATGTCTGATCATGATATGATGCCGAGTTCTGTCAGAATTGATATGGCTCCTTCGGCGGTGTCTTTGTCAAAGCCGAGAGCCTTAATGCAATCTTAATACAGCACACCGGATCATTACACCGTTTTTTTATATTTCATGATATACTCTTTGTAAACAAACAAAAATAGGAGAAGTATATATGTCTGAAATTACACATAGAAAAAAGCGACTGTCATCCTTTAAGCTGATCGTTTTAGGCTTTGCCGGGGTTATTCTGCTCGGAGCACTGATATTGATGCTGCCGTTTTCATCGACTGCCGGAGTTGTTACGCCGTTTCACGAGGCGCTGTTCACATCGACCTCGGCCGTTTGCGTTACGGGGCTGGTCGTGCAGGATACGGGCAGTTATTGGTCCGCTTTCGGGCAGACGGTAATACTGCTGATGATCCAGATAGGCGGGCTCGGTGTTGTGACAGTTGCGGCATTTTTCGCCATGCTGTCCGGCAGAAAAATATCGCTGATGCAGCGCAGTACCATGCAGGACGCCATCTCTGCCCCGAAGGTCGGCGGGATCGTCCGCCTAACCCGCTTTATTGTACGGGGAACTTTTTTGATCGAGCTTATCGGAATGATCGTCATGCTGCCGACATTTTGCGGAAACTTCGGTATCAAGGGAATTTGGATGGCGGCATTTCATTCGATTTCCGCCTTTTGCAACGCCGGCTTTGACATACTCGGCACCGCAGAAAACAAATACCCGTCTCTTACGGGATACATCGGAGAGCCTACAATAAACATTGCAATTATGCTTTTAATTATTGTGGGCGGTATTGGATTTTTGACCTGGGATGATATTTACACAAACAAGTGGCATTTCAAAAAATACCGTATGCAAAGTAAGGTCATATTGGTAACAACGGCAATCCTCATTATCGCTCCCGCAGTATTCTTTTTCTTCTGTGATTTTACGGGGCTGCCGCTCGCCGAAAGGATTCTTGCGTCGCTTTTTCAGTCTGTCACACCGAGAACCGCCGGTTTCAATACCGCCGATCTTCCCGCTATGACCGGTTCCTCCAAGGCAATTATGATTCTGCTGATGCTCGTCGGCGGATCGCCCGGCTCCACGGCAGGCGGTATGAAAACGACCACGCTTGCCGTTCTGATTCTGAGTGCATTCTCCGTCTGTTGCAAAAAGGACGATGTCGAAGTCTGCGGCAGGCGCATTGACGGTTCGGCAGTGAAAAACGCCGCAGCCGTTGCCGTAATGTATTTCCTGCTGTTTTTTGTCGGCGGCATTGTTATCAGCACGGCAGAAGGTCTGCCGCTTAGCACCTGCCTTTACGAAACGGCGTCCGCTGTCGGAACGGTCGGGCTTACCCTTGGGATCACACCGCAACTCGGTGTTCTTTCTCAGCTTATTTTGATCGTCTTGATGTATCTCGGCAGAGTCGGCGGACTTACCCTGATTTACGCGGCGATCTCCAATAAAAATCAGAGCGGTGCAAAGCTGCCGCTCGAAAATATCACAGTCGGATAAAGGAGTTACTATATTATGAAAAACATATTGTTGATAGGTCTCGGCAGATTCGGTAGGCATATCGCTTTGCAGCTGAATAAGCTCGGGCATGAGGTGATGGCGGTAGACAGCAACGAAGAAAGGGTCAATAAAATTCTGCCGATCGTTACTAACGCACAGATAGGTGACAGCACAAACACGGAATTTTTAAAGTCGCTCGGAATCGGAAACTTTGATGTGTGCATAGTCACCATAGGAGGAAATTTTCAAAATTCGCTGGAAACCACTTCTTTGCTGAAAGAACTCGGCGCAAAATTAGTTGTATCCCGTGCCGAGCGTGATGTGCAGGAGAAATTTCTTCTGCGTAACGGAGCGGACGAGGTCGTTTACCCAGAAAAACAGGTAGCAAATTGGGCTGCTATTCGGTACACCGCCGATCACATACGGGATTACATCGAGGTCGATGAGGCTCATGCCATTTTTGAGGTAGAGGTTCCGGAGGGGTGGATCGGAAAAACCGTCGGAGAGCTGGATATCCGCAGAAAATACAGCATCAATATCATGGCGACCAAGGAGAACGGAAAAATCAATATGGCAGTTTCACCGGAAACCGTTCTTACGAACAAGACCACTCTTTTGGTTCTCGGTGCTTACAAAGAACTGCAAAAGTGTTTTCGCATTTAACAGAGGTGAGTGAGGATGGCTGAACTATTGCTGATCGTCAGCCTGCTTGGCATATTTGCTTTCGGATTTTATCTTATGAGCAGGCTGGATCGATTTCTTGAAGAAAACAGAAAAGCATTGTTAAAGGAAAACGAATCCCGTGAGCCTTCCGAAATTCTGCTGCCGCAGGGGCTGTCCGAAAGTGAAATATTATGTGAGATCCGCCGTTTTCGTGAAACGCACGGAAATGTCGATATTATTCTTTCCGATGGGCAGAAGAATGATTTTTAGACTGCGGTAGATTTTTTTACAGTTTTACTGTATAATAATAAAATAAAAATGGCGGTGAAACCGATGAAAGTACAAAACGAACAGTCAAAATTCGATACAGACGAGCATATCCTTGTCTGCCTATCCTCTTCTCCGTCCAATGCAAGGATCATACACACCGCCGCAAAGATGGCTAAGACCCTTCATGCAAGATTTACCGCCATCTATGTGCAGACGGATACGGTCATAAATGATGAGGATCAGGCCCGACTTTCCCAGAACATACAGCTCGCGCAAAGGCTCGGCGCTGAGATCGTTATGACGCACGGCGAGGATGTACCGCTGCAGATCTCGGAATATGTCAGGCTTTCCGATGTCACAAAAATTGTGATCGGGCAAAGCAGTGCCAGACGCAGATGGCTGTTCGGAAGACCGACTCTCACTGAAAAGCTGATCTCCTCCGCCCCCGATGTTGACATTCATATTATTCCCGATGCACTGAACTACACAAAGCCGCACAGACGCCGTCTGTTCTTAGGTGCAGAGATACCGTCGCTGCGGGATATTGCCGTGACCGTCCTGGCGCTTGCCGTATGTACGGCGATCGGGTTTCTGTTCGACCATCTCGACTTTCCCGATACCAATATCGTTACGGTATACATCCTAGGTGTGCTGATGATCTCCGTTTTGACCAAAGGATACCTTTGCAGTATGGCAGGCTCACTTCTAAGTGTTGTATTGTTCGGATTTTTCCTTACCGAACCCAGGTTGTCCTTTCAGACATATGCCGTAGGCTATCCCGTTACCTTTGCAGTCATGCTGGCGTCTTCCGTTCTCACCGGCACGCTTGCCTCGAAGCTGAAAGATCATGCAAGGCTCTCGGCTCGCTCCGCGTTCCGTGTGCAGGTGCTGTTCGACACTGATCGTCTGCTGCAAAAAGCAAAAAGCAACGATGATGTTTTAAGCGTGACCTGTATGCAGCTCTCGCGGTTGCTTGACCGAAGCATTGTTGCCTATACGAAAGGCGAAAACGGAATGTTGTCCGGGCGGCTGTATGCCGAAAAAAAGGATACACACGCTGAAAAGCTGCTAAGCGATGCAGAGCGGCAGACCGCAGAATGGGTGCTTCAAAACGGTTGCCGTGCAGGAGCAGCGACAGCACAGTTTGGAAAATCCGAATGTCTTTATCTTGCGATCCGTGCAGGCGGCAGAGTATACGGTGTAATCGGGATACCGATGAAACCCGAAAAGCCCGATTCATTTGAGAGCAGCATCGTACTTTCGGTTGTGAACGAATGTGCGCTGGCAATGGATAATGCTCACAACGCCGCCGAAAAGGAACGGGCGGCAGATCTTGCAAAAAGCGAGCAGCTGCGCGCCGACCTTTTGCGGTCGATCTCACACGATCTGCGCACGCCGCTTTGCTCCGTTTCGGGTAATGCGGACACGCTTTTGCATAACGGAAACTGCCTGGACGAAGCAACCAAGCAGCAGATCTATAAAGATATTTATGACGATTCCGAATGGCTGATCGGCGTGGTGGAAAATCTGCTGTATGTTACACGGCTGAATGACGGACGCCTGAAGCTGGAGCTTACCGACCAGCTTGTAGACGAAGTGGTCAACGAAGCCGTTTCGCACTTGAAGAAAAAATCCGTCGGACACAAGGTGACGGTAAGGTGCGACGATTTGATCCTTGCCCGTATGGACGCACAGCTTATCGTGCAGGTCATTGTCAACCTTATTGATAATGCTTTGAAATATACCGAACAAGGCTCCGAGATCTGCGTAAGTGCCGAAAAACAGGGCGGGGATGCCGTAATCCGAGTCGCCGATAACGGAAACGGAATTGCAGACGATATGAAACCGCATATTTTTGAGATGTTTTACACCGGGAAAAATACCGTTGCAGACAGCCGCAGAAGCTTCGGGATCGGGCTTACCCTGTGTAAATCTATCGTAGAGCTGCACGGCGGAACGCTGACGCTTACGGATAACGTACCGCACGGCTGCATATTTACCTTTACTTTACCGCTCAGCGAGGTGACTCTGAATGAATAAACCCCTTGTTCTCGTTGTGGAGGACGACCGTCCCGTCCGCAATCTGATCGTAACAACATTAAAGGCGCACGATTACCGCTACCTGACCGCGGAGAACGGACACAGCGCTATTATAGAAGCGACCTCCCATAACCCGGATATCGTTCTGCTGGATCTGGGGTTGCCGGATATCGACGGCACACAGGTGATCGAAAGCATCCGCTCATGGTCAAATATGCCCATTATTGTGATCAGTGCGCGCAGCGAGGATAAAGACAAAATCACGGCGCTGGATGCCGGGGCGGACGACTATCTGACAAAGCCCTTTTCCATAGAGGAGCTTTTGGCACGCCTTCGGGTCACGCAAAGACGGCTGCTGCTGCTTCAGGCAAGCGGCGACGCCGACTCACCCGTTTTCCAAAACGGCAAGCTTAAAATTGATTATGCTGCCGGCTGTGCTTATCTAAATGGGGAGGAATTGCACCTGACCCCGATTGAATACAAGCTTTTGTGTCTGCTCTCTCATAATGTCGGAAAGGTGCTGACGCACACCTATATCACGCAGCAGATTTGGGGCAGCAGCTGGGAAAAAGATATTGCTTCTCTGCGGGTGTTTATGGCGACCCTGCGCAAAAAGCTGGAGTCGCAAAAGGACAGTCCGCAATACATTCAGACGCATATCGGCGTCGGTTACCGTATGCTGCGGGTAGACTGAGAAAAGCGAGAAAACAAGGATTTGAACTTATATGCAATAGAAAAGTGCTTGGCTTTGCTTTGGGGAGTATAAAACACAGCCTGTGCCAATTTGCCGTCCGAAACCGGGCGGCTTTGCTGTTTTTACGGAAATATACTGCTCACTATTCCAGACTGACGGACGCCGCCATTGTAGAATAAATCACTTTGCAGTAACTGTTACGCCCGCAACCTTAATCAAAGATCAAAATTTTTTCTAATCATTTTCCTGTTAGCTATAAAGATGATACAAAATGATAAATGTAAGTGTGTCTTACGGTCACATATAAATGGGAGGCGCGTAAAATGTGGATATTATTTGCTGCTGGTTCTTCGTTCTTTGCGGGAATCACGGCGATACTTGCAAAATGCGGTATAAGAAAGACGGATTCTGATGTGGCGACGGCCATAAGGACAGTTGTGGTTCTGCTGTTTGCTTGGCTGATGGTTCTTGTCACAGGAGCCTGGACTGCAGACACATATATCAGCGGCAAGACTTTGCTTTTTCTGGTCCTCTCCGGCCTTGCAACCGGCGCATCCTGGCTGTGTTATTTCAGGGCGCTGCAGAAAGGGGATATCAACAAGGTCGTTCCCATAGACAAATCAAGCACCGTGCTCACGATTCTGCTTGCCCTTATATTCCTACATGAGGGGATCACCTGGGTTAAGGGTATCTCAATAGTTATGATAGGTGTGGGCACTATGCTTATGATCACCAAAAAGAAAACTGCAGATGATCAGGAGCTGTCAGGGAAAGATGTCGAACATATGTCAACAGACGGTGGCAGTGTGGCACAGAAACAGCGGGGAATGGGACTTTTGCATGGCAGCTGGCTGTTGTACGCCGTGCTCTCAGCTGTTTTTGCCAGTCTGACAGCGATACTCGGCAAGGTAGGGATATCGGATATCAACTCAAATCTGGGCACGGCGATCAGGACAACGGTGGTTCTTGTCATGGCTTGGCTTATGGTGTTTGTGTCAGGAAAACAGCATGAGATAAATGGCATAGAGATGAAGGAGCTGCTGTTTATTGCGCTCTCCGGAATAGCCACGGGAGCATCCTGGCTGTGTTATTACAGGGCACTTCAGGACGGACCGGCAAGCGTGGTAGTACCGATAGACAAGCTGAGCATGCTCATCACCATTGCATTTTCAGGAATCGTGTTCCATGAAAAGCTGACCAAGAAAGCGGCTGTTGGCGTGGTATGCATCACTGCTGGAACTCTCTTAATTGCCATGAATTTCTGAATATTTTACGGTCTATTTAGAAAGTATTTATAGTTTCTTCCTGTGGATTTTATATCTATCGTTTACACTATATACAACGAAAAAGGTATAGAGGATACATTTGTACATGAGAAGCTTATCAAGCTGTGCTTGATGGCAGAACAGGCAGGAGGCGTTAAATATGAGAACAGCAGACCACATGAATCTGAGCAGATATATTATGGATCATATGGATGCCGGCGCATCTAAGCTGAAGAAGGCGGCGTTCATATTTGGCAGCATAGAGCCGGATATCAATATGTTGACTTATTTCAGGGGCAGCATCCATGGCGAGGAGAAGCTTAGAGGACACAACTATGAAAATGTCCAAAAGTATATGGAAAAACTTACAAAGAAACTTGAAAAAGGCGGAATGGGAACTATAAGACAGAGCTTTCTTCTCGGAAAGCTTGTTCACTACGTGGCAGATTCATTCACATATCCGCACAACAGTATATTTCCTGGGAATCTTAGAGAACACTGCCAGTACGAGACAGAGCTGCATGACTATGTGAATAAGACGATATCTTCAGTAGGTGTCAATATGGAAAGCATAGATGATGGGCGAGACATAGTGGAATATCTCAGAGAAATGCATGACAGGTATGTCAGTGAGGCTCTGGGATGCGAGAATGATTACAGACATATCACACATGCAATATCCGTGGTTACAGAGCGGTTCTGGCAGACAGAGAGTGTGTCAGTGCCATCCATGCGGGATGTTGTAATTGCATATAAGGAACATATCCCGGTTACGGCAAATGCAAGTATGGCAGCAGCTGGCAAGACTGGAATGGAGTCTACAGGGGTGGCGTAGAAATAGCAGCCGTAAAAAATCTGATATGTCTAAATTGAGTGCACGATAAAGATTTAGTTAAGAAACTTCACAAAAACAACATAATAGCTTGCGAAAAACAATTTAAAATTACCCCTTGCATTATTTTCTGAAGTCTGCTATTATAAATCACGACAAAGGCGTCAAATGAATCGAAAAGATTCGTTTGGCGCCTTTTTTGTTTCGACAATGGAGACGGAGGGGACAGGTACCTCCGTCCCCATGGGAGAATGAGATATCGCGTTCCCCAGATGAGTATAATTAAGGAGGAAGAAACTATGAATACGGGAGATACTGGTTTTATTATGATCTGTGCGGCTCTGGTGTTCTTCATGACACCCGGACTTGCATTCTTCTACGGAGGCCTCGTCAGGAGGAAAAATGTTGTAAATACCATCATGGCATGTACGGCCATCATGGGACTTTCAGTTGTCATGTGGGTGTTGTTCGGTTACTCACTCTCATTTGGCACTAATCACGGAGGTGTTATAGGAGATCTCAAGTGGTTTGCACTTAACGGGATAAAGATGGATGAGGCTGGTCCTTATGCGGACAATATACCTCATCTTGTATACGTTGCATTTCAGATGATGTTCGCCATGATCACACCGGCGCTTATCACCGGTTCACTGGTCGGACGTGTGAAGTTCAAGGCGTTGTTCTTCTTCATCATGCTCTGGTCGATCATCGTTTATTATCCGATGGCTCACATGGTATGGGGCCAGGGTGGTTTCCTCGGAGAGATCGGTTCAGTTGATTTCGCGGGAGGAAATGTAGTACATATAAGTTCAGGTGTGAGCGCTCTTGTATTCTCTATCATCCTTGGAAGAAGAAAGGGATATGAGAACACAGCATACAGAGTTCACAACATTCCATTTGTAGCACTCGGTGCATTCATCCTTTGGTTTGGATGGTTCGGTTTCAATGCCGGAAGTGCCCTCGGCGCAAATGGTCTTGCAGCACATGCATTCATGACAACGGCAATTGCCAGTGCCAGCGCAATGCTCTCATGGATGATAATAGATGTGATAAAGGATGGAAAGCCTACCCTGGTCGGTGCATCGACAGGTCTTGTTGTCGGTCTTGTGGCTATAACACCTGGCGCTGGATTTGTGCCGATCTGGTCATCATTCATCATCGGTGCGCTTGTCAGCCCGATCTGCTGCTTTACAATATCATTCCTTAAGGGTAAGCTGAAGATAGACGATGCACTTGATGCATTTGGATGTCATGGTATCGGCGGTATCTGGGGAGGTATCGCAACAGGTTTATTTGCAAAGAGCTCGATCAACAGTGTAGCTCGTTGGGATGGTCTGGTATTCGGAGATGTACATTTGTTCCTGATGCAGCTTGTTGGCATTGTGGTTACGATCGTAGTTGCCGTAGTCGGAACACTTATCTGTCTTGGAATTGTGAGACTTTTCACACCGCTCCGTGTAACAGACAGAGAAGAAAAGGTAGGTCTGGATATCTCAGAGCACGGCGAGAGTGCATATCCAACATTCAATGGACTTGATTCGTAGGACAGCAAAGATATAGGAAGGAGAGATCTATTATGATGATAAAGGTTGAGGCTATCGTGCGCGAGGAGGTCTTTGAGGACGTCAAGGAAGCGTTGAATGCCATAGATGTAAATGGAATTACAGTATCTCAGGTTATGGGATGCGGAGCACAGAGAGGATATAAGAAGCTTGTCCGTGGTACGGAGGTAGATGTGGTGATGCAGCCGAAGATCAAGTTTGAGATAGTTGTGTCATCTGAGGAATGGGAGAAGAAGACCATCGAGGCTATCCAGAAGGCGGCATATACAGGCGAGGTTGGAGACGGCAAGATATTCAGCTACGAGATCCGTACTGCAACTAAGATCCGTACAAAGGAGAGCGGATATGATGCGTTGAATTAAAAGTTTATAAATTCTTTACCAAATACTAGCCGGGAATCCTTTGACAATCAAAGGGTTCCCGTGTTATTATGTCGGAAATATCAGGGAGTAGTTCACATCGGTTATAAGATGTTGTGCGATCTCGTCATCACGTTTTCTGGCTGGGACATACCTGTGCAGGGAACCGGGACGCACGCTTTCGGAGTATATATAGTAGCGTATATAGAACTTGAAAGGAACGAGACTTTTATTGTGTGTTTATCATGCAATGAAGGTCTCGTTCCTTTTTCTTTGCATGACACACACAACCTGTTTACAGAGATTAAGAAGAAAAGGAGTCTGGTGTGTATGACAGAGAAAAATTTTTGGAACTGTTCCGGTGATGAATTACTAAAAGAATTCAAGACAGACAGCCGCGGACTGTCGACGGAGCGGGCAGAGGAGATCCGCAGTGAAAAGGGAGAAAATGTTCTCCAGGAAGGCAAGAGAAAGAGCACATTACAGGTGTTCCTCAGCCAGTTTTGTGACCTGCTGGTGATCATACTGATCATAGCAGCGGTCATTTCTATGTTTTCTGACAATATCGAGAGTACCATAGTAATCTTGGCGGTACTCGTCATGAATGCTGTGCTTGGAACGGTGCAGCATGTGAAAGCCGAGCGTTCGCTTGACAGTTTGAAACAGCTTTCATCCCCAAATGCAAAAGTTATGAGAGATGGTGTGAAGCAGGAGCTTCCGTCCCGCGAGATAGTTCCGGGTGATATCGTGCTGCTCGAGGCGGGCGATATGATAGTTGCCGATGGAAGGATACTCAGGAACTTCTCACTCCAGGTAAATGAGAGTTCACTCACCGGAGAATCTACAAATGTGGAAAAGAATGATGCAATAATAGAAGGTTCCGTGCCTCTTGCAGACAGGACAAATATGGTGTATTCAGGAAGTCTTGTTACATACGGACGAGCAGAGGTGCTTGTGACCGGAACAGGAATGGATACGGAGCTCGGTAAGATCGCAGGACTTATGAATGCGGCAAAGGAGAGAAAGACTCCGCTTCAGGAGAGTCTTGACAAGTTCAGTGCAAGGCTTGCGGCATTCATCATGATCGTGTGCGCGCTGGTATTTGTCCTCTGTATATACAGGAAGATGGCGGTGCTTGATTCCATGATGTTCGCAGTCGCCCTTGCAGTTGCAGCTATACCTGAGGCTCTTGGTTCGATAGTTACCATCGTGCAGGCATTTGGCACCCAGAAGATGGCGAAGGAGAATGCGATCATCAAGAACCTCAAGGCGGTTGAAAGCCTTGGATGTGTGTCAGTCATCTGCTCAGACAAGACCGGAACACTTACACAGAACAAGATGACCGTGCAGGAGATATATCTGGATGGAAAACTTTACAAGCCGGAGGAGCTTGATTCCCATAACCAGCTCCACAGATATCTGCTATATGATGCGGTTCTCACCAATGATTCCAGCATAGTGGATGGAAAAGGAATAGGAGATCCGACGGAATATGCATTGCTTGAGATGTTCCGTCAGGTCCACATGATGCCAGGCATGGAGACGGATGGTACAGGTATCTCTGTTCCTGCGGAGACTGTAAAATGGAGTCTGAAGGAGGATGTACTCAGGGACTGCATGGACAGAATGGAGGAGGTTCCGTTCGACTCGGACAGAAAGCTTATGAGTACAAAGTATCTGCTTCATGGGGTTCCGACCATACTCACCAAGGGTGCTGTGGATGTGCTGCTTGACAGATGCGTGAGCGTGAGATATAGCGATGGCGTAAAGCCTATGACAGATGAAGAAAAAGCGAAGATCAAGGCTCAGAACAAGGCATTCTCAGAGAATGGCCTCCGTGTACTGTCATTTGCATATAAGGAAAGTGACGAGGTACTGGGTGTTGATACAGAGTATGGATTTACATTTCTTGGACTTGTGTCCATGGTGGATCCACCACGTCCGGAGTCTATGGCAGCGGTTGCCGATGCAAGGCGTGCGGGCATAAAGCCGGTCATGATAACTGGAGACCACAAGATCACAGCGGTTGCCATAGCGAAGCAGATCGGAATATACGAAGATGGGGACATGGCACTCACGGGAGAGGAGCTTGACGCTCTGTCTGATGAGGAGCTTGCACGTGACATAACAAAGATATCTGTATATGCCAGGGTGTCACCGGAGAATAAGATAAGGATAGTCGATGCATGGCAGAAGAACGGCAATATAGTAGCCATGACAGGCGATGGTGTCAATGATGCCCCTGCACTCAAGAAGGCAGACATAGGTGTTGCCATGGGAATAACCGGCACGGAGGTGTCCAAGGACGCGGCGGCCATGATCCTCTCAGATGACAACTTTGCAACCATCATCAAGGCTGTGTCAAATGGACGAAATGTATACAGGAACATAAAGAATGCGATACTGTTCCTGCTGTCAGGAAACACAGCTGGAATACTGGCGGTGCTTTACACCTCGATAGCCGCCCTGCCTGTTCCGTTTGCACCGGTACATCTGTTGTTCATCAACCTACTCACAGATTCTCTTCCTGCGCTCGCGATAGGAATGGAGCCGGCTGACCCATCGCTGCTATCAGAAAAACCGAGGGATCCTAAGAAGGGAATCCTGACATCTGACTTTATGGCAAAGATGCTCTCGGAGGGCCTTCTCATCGCTGTAGCGACCATGACAGCATTCCATCTTGGACTGCCGGTAAGTCCGGCAAAAGCCACTACCATGGCATTTGCAACACTGACACTTGCCAGACTGTTCCATGGTTTTAACTGCAGAAGTGAGGAGTCGATGTTTAAGCTTGGATTTAGATCAAATAAATACAGCGTATATGCATTTTTAGCCGGAGTGGCATTTCTGGCTGCGGTCCTGTTCATACCGGGACTTCACAGTCTGTTCAGCGTGGTAAGTCTTGGAGCAGCGGATGTGCTGAAGATAGCAGGACTTGCATTTGCACCAACTGCGATAATACAGATCATTAAGGCCATACAGGATAATAGGAGATAGACATGCTGGAGAATATTACATTTTCATATTTTGCAGAGCAGGTTGTGAGCCATCCGGCGCTTTTGATCGCCGTCCTGCTGACACTTGGAGTAATTCTGGTAAATGGATGGACGGATGCACCAAATGCCATAGCGACGTGTGTGTCTACCAGATGTATAGATGTGGATAAGGCGATAATTATGGCGGCTGCCTGCAATTTCCTTGGGGTGCTTATCATGTCGCTTGTCAATTCAAAGGTAGCCATGACTATCAAGAACATGGTGAATTTCGGCGGTGACACAGACTCAGCTATGATCGCTCTGTGTGCGGCAATGACGGCGATCGTAATATGGGCAATCGGTGCATGGGCATTTGGCATACCAACAAGTGAGAGCCATGCACTGATAGCCGGACTTACGGGCGCAGCCATAGCACTTCAGGGAGGACTGGACGGTGTAAATCCTTCAGAGTGGATAAAAGTAATATATGGTCTTGTGCTGTCAACCGTTCTCGGATTCGCAGTCGGATTTGTGGTGTGCAAGCTGCTCGCGGTTATCTGTTACCGCTTTGACAGAAGAAAGACAAATGCTTTCTTCTCAAAAGCACAGGTGGCCGGCTCGGCGGCGGTGGCATTCATGCACGGAGCCCAGGACGGTCAGAAGTTCCTGGGAGTTCTCCTGCTTGGGCTGTTTCTCGTAAATGGACAGAGCAGTGCAGAAAATGTAATGATACCAATATGGATGATGATACTTTGCTCGGTTGTCATGGGACTTGGAACATCAATTGGAGGAAAGAAGATCATCAAGTCTGTTGGAATGGATATGGTAAAGCTTGAGAAATACCAGGGATTTGCGGCTGATCTGTCGGCGGCACTCTGTATCCTGCTCTCGACGGTATGTGGAATCCCGGTCAGCACCACCCATGTGAAGACGACAGCCATCATGGGCGTGGGTGCTGAGAAGAGGGCATCTGCGATTAACCTCAAGGTGGTGCGTGATATGGTGCTCGCCTGGGTGCTCACATTCCCTGGCTGCGGTGTCATAGGATATGGCATGGCAAAGCTGCTGATCGTGTGGCTGGGGTAGTTTGTAGGTGGTTGAAAATGCAGGCTGAGAAGTGCAAGTGATATTTTGACATACCAATCAGGGGTCGTTCCCACTTAACTTAGCCTGCAGCGGTACTAAGGTGCCGCTTGAGGCTCCACCTAAGGACCGGCGGCTGCGTATTCCCCTGATTTGGTAATGCAAAAATCACTTACACGATTGCAGCGTATGAGTTTTTCAACCACCTACAAACACAGAGTTTTTATTATAAGGAGAAAAACTATGAAGAAGAAAAAGGACGAGTTTTATTTTAAAAATCTGAATACATGTGTGGAGATCTCGTATCAGGCTGCGGAGTTTCTGAAGAACGTAGTCGTGGATTTTTCGGTGGACACCATCAAGGAAAATCTTGATCGTATGCATGAGCTTGAGCAGAAGGCCGATGGCAAGAAACATAAGATGATGACTGTGCTCAGTCAGGCGTTCATAACACCGATTGAACGGGAGGATCTGGTTGCCCTGTCTAACTATCTGGATGATATTACCGATGCTGTTGAGGATGTGTTCCTACAGATTTATATGTGCAATGTGGATACTATCAGAGAGGATGTACCCCAGATGGTAGAACTGCTCCTCGAGTGCATCAAGGCACTGCAGGATGTGATCGGAGAATTGAAGAGATTCAAAAGTTCAAAGACCATTGGGCAGAGCATAATCAGGGTAAATGATCTTGAGGAGCAGGGAGACAGATTGTATGTGGAGAATATGCACAGACTGTACGGTGAGAGTGACCTTAGGACTGTGGTCGTGTGGAAAAACATATATGCCTGCATAGAGAACTGTATGGATGTGTGCGAGCATGCGGCGGATATTGTGAACACAGTGATCATGAAAAATTCATAGGATGAGATTCCTGCAAAAAATAATAGTCAATAGAAATATTTACGAAATATTTTCAGATTGAATTAAAAAATTTGTTATATTTATCAAAAATTAGAAAAAGCAGAATATTCTATTGAATAAAATTAGAGTGAGAATATAATAATCAAAGGGTTAAAGGGTGGTTTGAATATACAGAGTAATTATATCTGTGTATCGAACCTCCTTTTTTATGAAAAAGGCCCGATATGTGGAGGTTGTATACAGGCATGTATACCAAAGTTGTGAATCGTTGCTCCATATGTGCATGATAAATATATAGAAGGAAGACAAAAAAGATGAAATATTTGAAGCAGTTTCTTATAATCCTCGCCATATCCTTTATCGGTGAGATACTTAAGTACATAGTTCCACTACCGATTCCGGCGAGTATATATGGTATGGTTATCATGTTTATCTGCCTACAGACCAAGATCCTCAAGCTGGACGATGTGAAGAGTGTGGGCAAGTTTCTCATAGAGATCATGCCGGTCATGTTCATACCAGCTGGTGTGGGCCTTATGTCGTCGTGGGGAACGCTTAAGCCTGTGCTTGTGCCAGTCAGCGTCATAACGGTGGTCGTCATCATCACGGTCATGCTTGCTTCAGGCTGGGTATCACAGCTTATAATAAGGAGAGACAAGAAGAAGGAGACTGAAAATGAGTGATCTGTTTGAATCGTCCATATTTGCAGGGGTGACTATAAGCCTTCTGGCATATATGTTTGGAAGTGTACTTAAAAAGAAACTTAAGATAGCTATACTTAACCCACTGCTGGTGTCCATCATAGTGACTATAGTGGTGCTGGTTGTGGCTGATGTGGATTACGATGTGTACAATGAAGGCGCAAAGTATCTGAGCTGGTTCCTCACACCGGCTACAGTGTGTCTTGCAATCCCACTCTATGAGCAGTGGGAGCTTTTAAAGCACAATTATAAGGCTGTGCTCGGCGGTATAGTTGCCGGAGTTATAACGAGTCTGACTACAGTCCTTGTGTTGTGCAAGGTCATGGGACTTTCCCATAAAGATTATGTGACACTTCTTCCGAAGTCCATAACCACAGCTATCGGAATGGGTGTTTCGGAAGAGCTTGGCGGATATGTGACCATCACGGTTGCAGTCATAGTTGTGACCGGAGTGATCGGCAATATAATCGGAGAGATCGTGTTCAAGATATTCCGTATCAAAGAACCTATATCAAAGGGACTTGCCCTGGGATCATCAGCCCATGCCATCGGAACTGCCAAGGCGATGGAGATCGGCGAGGTTGAGGGAGCCATGAGCAGTCTGTCGATTGCAGTTACGGGAATACTTACGGTTATACTTGCATCGGTGTATGCACATTTTATGTAATAGATATAATTGGAGAGAGTTATACTTTTCGTATCTCTCTGAGCTTATATGCAGCCATGAGCTGGAATCTGACCTCCGCATTGGAGAGATCATATTCCAGCTCTTCTTTTATTATCCGAAGCCTGTAATTTATCGTATTCCTGTGGCAGAACATTTTCTCAGAGATGTGCTGAACACTGCCGCTGCACTTAAGATATTCGTACAGAGTGTCCGTCAGAGCTGAGTGATGGGTTTTGTCGTACTCTATGACCCCACCGAGCTGCTCTGCGATGTCACTGCATTTGTCTGCGATGGATCCAGAGGAAGGGCACCTCAGGATAACTGTCGGACTGCCATCATATACAAATGCATGAAAGACAAGATCTGTATTGTTGCAGACCTTCTGCAGGATATACATGAAATCATCTGTTGCTTCTGTATCGATGGACAGAACGTTGTAGCAGCCATTGTTGAATCCGGAGCCTCTTAGTGTGTCAGTCTGCTCGTCGGTCAGAGAATTCCCCATGAGAATATTCTGGAATGCTGCGGTCATGTTGCCATCATCCCTGGAGTCTTCAAATATCCTGTTGTAGTAGTCGTGGGTTATATCAAATATCCTTGTGTCCCATGGCATGGTGAACAGCGGGAACGAATATAGGTGACACAGCCTGACGATCTCATCGGTTATGTCCTCCTCAAATATATATCTGCCGGTATTCAGAATAAGTCCGCAGGTTCCCCTCCGTTCAAGAATGTGGATGTGGATATATCCTCTGATATGTATACCCAGCTTACGATGTTCTCCATTCCCTTTCCGCCGGATATCAGGTTGAGGTTGTATTTTCGCTTGGGTCAGCGATACGGCACTTCCGCTTGTGCTTATTCCTACAACCTGTGGAACAGGTTCAGAGGGAAATGGATTTGCGGTTCTCACCAATCCGGAAAATGGCGACAAGAAGTCGCTCAGATGCAATGCCATCGTGGCAAAGGTATCCATCGTGGATCCGGATTGCATGAAGACCATGCCAAAGCATGTGCTTGCGGCAGTTGGATTTGATGCACTGTGCCACTGCATGGAGGCATACACATCAAAGATCTCGCAGCCATTTACAGATGCGCTTGCACTGTATGCGATCGATCTTATCGCCCACAATCTTGTGGATGTATATAAGGGCAGAGGAACCCAGGAGAGCTGGGAGAAGATAACACTGGCCAGCACCATAGGCGGTATGGTTATCAACACAGCCGGAGTCACATTGGCTCACGGAATGGAGCATCCAGCCAGCGGACTTAAGGATATAGTTCACGGCAAGGGACTTGCAGCTCTGACACCAGTTATCATCGAGGCATCCTACAAGGAAGATCACTTCAAGTTCGCGAAGATCGCCAGAATATTTGGAGGTATCACGGCGGATGATCTGGCACCGAAGATCAGAACTCTTCTGAAGAATCTTGATCTTGACGTCAAGCTTTCAGACCTCGGCATAGAGGAGAAGGATATTCCTTGGATGGCTGAGAACTGTATGAAGGTTTCGGCAGCCAGCATAGCTAACAACCCTGTGGTATTCACACAGGAGGAGATCGCTGAGATATATAAGAAGGCAATGTAAATTGTAATATAAAGGATAGCAAACCGCTGCAGCCGGATGGGTTTCCGACTGTGGCGGTTTTTATTGTGAATTATAGTGCTTGCATATCTTTTCTAATTCTGCGAAGTTTAAGCAATCATGCCTTCGTTTAAAATATTCGCCGGACATGTATTTGTTGTAAAGAACGTTGGCTTTGTTGACTATTTTGTCGTAATTTTCATTACACCATTGGAGCTCCTGCCTGTAGAGTTGCTTTCTTTTGGCAATTTCAGAGGTATCGTGCTTTCTTATTTTGGTATCTATTCTTGATAATTGGGATGTTTCAACTGGAATCATTCTGCTGAAATTGAGAGCGGCGATGATTTTGCTATTTATAATAATTCGAGAAAAATCAATCCTATCAGACATGTTTTCGTGTTTTGGTTTGAAGGATGTTAATGGTATACAATATTTTTGACCATTACAAGTGACTATAATTCCGATATATGGTCGAGTATGTTTAGCTAGTTGTGGACTTGAGTTGTATATTCTGTCATCTTTGGCGTGTAGATTGCGGATATATTTCATATCTATCCAATATAATTTTAATTCGTGTTTCAATATGCCTCCTTATAAAATGTAAAAGGACTATGCGTACATAGTCCTTTTTATAGTTCACCTGAAAGGTGACGCTATTCTGCTGAATGTCCACTTATATAATTGGTAGGACTCTCCATATGACTATAGAATAGCATAGAACCAGCATTTGTCAAGTTGTGTAAGTATAATAATTTGTTATGGTAAAAAATGCAATAACAGCCAAGGATATTTAACAGAATGTTTATAAAAGAATACATATTGTAAAATAAAGAATTTGTGTTATCTTGTTTAATTGGATTGCAGTTTGTATCAGGGAACTACCTACTGCATGAGACAGACTGCAAATATTAAATATAGATAGAAAAGAGACGATGCGTATGCTAAGAAAGAACAGAGAACTCAGACAGACATCCGAAACATTCCTGCTCAGTGCGATACTTGCGCTTTCGGGGGGATTTCAGGATGCATATACATACAATGCCAGAGATGAGGTGTTCTCCAACGCCCAGACAGGAAATGTGGTTCTCATGAGCCAGCATCTTATGATGGGAGATTTTAAGATTGCATTGAGATACCTTTTTCCGTTGATCGCATTTGCACTTGGCGTGCTGGTGGCGGAGAGGATAAGCCATAGATACAAGAATGCATCCCGCATACATTGGAGACAGATAGTTGTGCTGGTGGAGATCGTGATATTGTTTGCGGTTGGATTCATACCGGTGAGGTTCAATCTGCTCGCCACGATGCTTGTGTCATTTGCCTGCTCCATGCAGGTTCAGACTTTCAGAAAGGTAAATGGCTACGGCTATGCCAGCACGATGTGTATAGGAAATCTCCGAAGCGGAACGGAGAGTCTGTCGGTATACCTCAGGGACAAAGAGCCTGGGGCACTCAGAAAGGCCATGCACTATTATGGAATCATCATCATATTCGCACTTGGCGCCGGAGCTGGCGGCGTGTGCACGCTGCATCTGGGGTTCAAGTCGATCTGGATATCCAGTGCACTTCTTATGGTGGCACATCTCATGATGTATAAGGAGAAGAGATAACACACTGTTTTTATCTGAAGAGTAGCTGGATGTTCAAAATATCACAAAATTATCGCTAAATAGCAAAAAAGCGGCAGAAAGATACAATTTTAAATTATTTTGTATCTTTCTGCCGTTTTTCATAAAAATGCGAAAATATTATGCGCTTACATCCTACCCTCATACACCGCTTCGTTCGTGAACTCGATTCCAAGCTTCTTGAATGTGTTCATATCAACCGCCGACAGTATGGCAGATGTGTGAAGCTGGCATCCGGCAAGCTTTGGAAGCTGCTGCAGAGCAAGCTTGGCATTTGGATCTGATACTGCACACATGGACAGGGCGATGAGAACCTCGTCTGTGTGGAGTCTTGGATTCTTGCTGCCAAGGTACTGAGTCTTGAGCTTCTGTATAGGCTCGATAAATGTTCTTGAGATCAGGTGTGTCTTCTTGTCGATGCCGCCAAGTATCTTGATGGCATTCAGGAGGACTGCTGATGAAGGTCCGAGAAGGTCTGAGGTAGAACCTGTGACGATGGTTCCGTCTGGCAACTCAAGTGCAGCGGCAGCAGAACCGGTCTCCTCGGCAAGCTTGTTAGCAACAGGGACAACGGCGCGGTCATCCACGGTGATCTTTGCCTGCTTCATGATGAGTTCTTGCTTGTAGACCTCATCCTTTGTAGCCTCGTCTCTGACAAATCTGTTCACGGACTGATAATATCTTCTGATGATCTCCTGCTTTGAAGCCTCCTGACAAGCCTCGTCGTCAACGATGCAGTTTCCTGCCATGTTGACACCCATGTCTGTAGGTGACTTGTATGGGCAGTGTCCGTAGATTCCCTCGAACATAGCCGCAAGGACAGGGTAGATCTCTATATCACGGTTGTAGTTGACTGTGGTCTCACCGTATGCTTCCAGATGGAACGGATCGATCATATTCACATCGTTGAGGTCGGCAGTTGCAGCCTCGTATGCCAGGTTTACAGGGTGCTTGAGAGGAATATTCCAGATAGGGAATGTCTCAAACTTTGCATAGCCAGCCTTCACACCGCGCTTATTCTCATGGTAGAGCTGGGAGAGGCATGTAGCCATCTTGCCGCTTCCAGGGCCAGGTGCTGTGACGATGACGAGAGGTCTGGTAGTCTCAACATACTCGTTCTTGCCGTATCCCTCATCACTGACGATCTTTTCTACGTTGTTTGGATATCCGTCGATTGAATAGTGGTGGTAAACCTTGATCCCTATTGCTTCAAGCTTCTTCTGGAAAACATCCGCAGAAGACTGTCCAGCGTATCTGGTGATTACCACACTGCTCACATACAGTCCCTTTTCTTTGTATACGCCTATAAGTCTGATGACATCCTGATCGTAAGTGATGCCGAGATCGTGTCTGATCTTGTTGCGCTCTATGTCGGCAGCATTTATAGATATGATCATCTCAGCCTGGTCTGCAAGCTGGAGAAGCATCTGAAGCTTACTGTCCGGAGCGAATCCTGGAAGGACTCTGGATGCGTGATAGTCGTCGAATAACTTTCCACCAAATTCCAGATACAGCTTGTCTCCGAACTGTCCGATCCTCTCTCTGATATGCTCAGACTGCATGGACAGATATTTGTCATTGTCAAAGCCAATTTTTCTCATCTTGTGAATCTCCTTAAACTATAATTGAACAGACATATGGTTTTGTCTGTGTATCTCTTTATGAAATAATGTAATAAGTAAGAATACTTAAATTTATAAAGCGTCCTATAAGAGAATACCACACAGATGGGAGAAAAAACAGAGGAAAGTTCGGCAAAATTGCAAATGTAATAATGCAGTAAATTTTTTCTATATTATAGTGTTTTATATTGAAAATGATGGATGGATTGGGTAGAGTAAGGGTATGGGAGTAATGCTCGCAAATAGCAGGAACAGGAGGTACAGACATGAGTGCAGATTACATCACAATGACCATACCAAAGCAGAAAAGGATAGCTCTTATTGCCCATGATGCGAAGAAGGAAGAGCTCATCAGATGGTGCGAGGACAACAGGAACATACTGAGCCAGCATGAGCTGTGTGGAACGGGAACTACAGCCCGCATGATAACAGACAGGACAAACCTTCAGGTGAAGGGCTACAACAGCGGTCCGCTTGGAGGAGACCAGCAGATCGGTGCCAAGATAGTGGAGGGTAGGATAGATTTCGTGGTATTCTTCTCTGATCCGCTCACGGCAGCACCACACGATCCGGATGTGAAGGCTCTGCTCCGTATCGCTCAGGTGTACGACATACCGATGGCGAACAACAAAGCCACAGCGGACTTCATGATCCAGTCCAAGCTGATGGATGAGCCATACGACCATAAGGTCATCAACTTCCAGAAGAATATCGACAACAGGGCGAACACGCTGGGGAAATAATTGTATAGTGATAATGAAGTCTAAGGATCCACAGGATATCTGGCAAATGTCAGCCGACCTGTGGATTTTTTCTATTTTAGGCAGAGATAGTGGAGGGGCCTGGTTCCATCGGCGGTATAATTTTTCCAGAATGTTGTCAAAAAAATTATGTGAATAAAAGGAGAGGCTTATGAGAAGGATGAAATGATTTATGGCATTTGTACTGTCGGCGGCTATGATGCTGACCTCGGTGAATATGCCGGAAGTGACCGCCTGGGCACAGGATACCGGCAAGGTGACATATTATTCAACATGGAGTGCTGCAAAAAATATTGTGGTTAAGAAATAATGAACCACAAGGCACTGGATATATAGAATTATAGAGTTACAACACGCGGATGTATTGCAGGATTTGCAATACATCCGTTTTGTATATATAATGGGTTGGATGAAAAACATATTTGTATTGAGGTAAATGCATTTGAAAGTTGCAAAATGGATCATGCGTGCCATAGTTGTTCTGGTGGTCGGAGTCATGCTGACTGCGGTGATCATATCCGCTGGGCTTGGAAGACAGGCGCGTATGACGATGAAAGAAGAAAAAAAGGCAAAAGCGAAAAACTCTTACACAGAAAAAGAGATGACCATAACTGAGAAGTTCCGGGACATTAACATACAGGTGGCAGACGACATGGATGTGAAACTGGTGGAATCCGACGATGACAAATGTCACGTCACATATTTCGATTCGCCCGACGTCATACATTCCGTGACGGTGCAGGATGATGCACTGGTCATGACCTGTGCCGACAACAGGACATTTGGCTCAGACATGGGCTTTGGAGACGATCCTTATGTCGTGGTGAGTATACCGGAGGGAGAGTATGGAGATATATCCATGACCTCGAAGACGGGAACTCTGGTGTCCAGTGTGCAGATATCCTGTGGGACATTTGAAGTAACTGAGGTGAATGGCGGAGCGTATCTGTCCAATATAACCGCAGAAAATGTAAATGTCGTCACAGATTCCGGTGAGGTCACCATGGCTTCTGTGGATGCGGACAGTGTGAAGGTGAATGGCAGCAGCGGCGACTTTTCGATAATGAACGTCCACGGCGACAATGTCATAATATCCGCGGGCAAGGGTTTGCTTGAGGGGTATAATATAAAGGCGGCAAAGGTTGGACAGTTCATGACATCTTCAGGAGATATAAATGTAGATGCGTGCGATGGACATATGCTCTGGTTTGCGACGGAGAGTGGTAACGTGGATATATCATTCTTGTCGGAGAAACGTTTCCTTGTGAACAGCAAGAGCGGAGAGGTGGACATACCTGAGCCCCATATGGCAAATGAAAACAAGTGCATTGTCGATACCGCATCGGGCGATGTTCAGATAAAATATGTTGACAGATAGGACGACTGAGCTTAGAAGGTTATAATATGGAATTAAAATTTGTTGATATTGATGATTATAGAAAACAGGTAAAGCACCTGTTCGTGACTGCGTTCCCAAGGGAAGAAAGACCTCCTATGTGGATGCTCACCAGAAGATGCAGACAGGGAAAGGCGAGGTTTCGTGCGGTTGTGGACTCGGGCAGATTTGTCGGACTGACATATGTGATAGGTGATGACAGGGTGAAAACGCTCATGTTCCTTGCGATAGATGAATCGGCAAGAGATGGTGGATACGGCTCTGCAATATTAAAAAAGGTGAGAGCAGAGTATCCGGATCAGAAGCTGTTTCTGAATATCGAGCCCCTTGATGAGAATGCGCCGAATTACGACCAGAGGTGCCGGAGAAAGGCGTTCTACGAGCGCAATGGCCTGTCCTGCCTGGATTACCAGGTCAGAGAAGCCGGTGTTACATATGAGATGATGACCTACGGAGAGTACGTGACACGGGACGAATACGAAGAGGTTATGAGAGTTATGTATGGCTCTCTTCTATATAAGATAATAAAGCGCATGTAAATGCAAATGTACAGGAAAGGAGATCTGTGACATGGCAAAGATGGTGAAGATAATAAAAAAGAAAGATGAATACTCAATGGAATATGAAGTGGGCGATGTGCTCAAGGTGGACAGCACATGGTACGGCGGCGTGACTGTGCTCGGCAAGACCGGTGTGCCGGTGTCCATAGATAAGGATGAATATGAGGAGGTTCAGGATATTTCTGAGCCGGAGAAAGCTGAACCTACGAGCATTGAGGAAGGACTCAGACCTGCGGGACAGGGCGTTTCAACAGAAGCCTTTGACCATTTGAAGGAGATCGAAGATGAGGTCCGTGGCGCTGTGAAGGATCTTCTTGCAGTTGCGGGACTTGAACCCGGCGATGCGCTGGTGGTCGGCTGCTCATCCAGCGAAGTTGCAAATATGAGGATAGGCTCATTCTCCAGTGAGGAGATCGGCAAATGTATAGCGGGAGCAATACTCGATGAACTCAAAGACACAGGTGTCTACATGGCGGCGCAGTGCTGTGAACATCTGAACAGGGCAATAATAGTTGAGAAGGAATATGCAAAGGCGAACAGGATACCGATAGTCAATGTTGTGCCACAGCTCAAGGCGGGCGGTTCATTTGCCACAGCGGCATACGCAGATATGAAGGAGCCAGTGGCTATCGAGGCTATACAGGCACAGGCAGGCATTGATATAGGAGATACTCTCATAGGCATGCATCTTGCGCCGGTGGCCGTTCCGGTCAGATCTGAGCACAGCATGGTTGGAAGTGCACATGTGGTTATGGCGAGAACCCGTGCAAAATACATTGGCGGTGCGAGAGCCTGCTATCGCTAAAAAATAAAGAATTACCCGGAGGTATGACGTGTACGACAATATTATATTTGACTTATATGGAACATTGATAGACATTCACACTGATGAGGAGGACATCGCTGTGTGGAAACATATGTGTGAGTTCTATGCGCAGCACGGAGTGAAATACAATCCGGCAGGACTCAGATCAAGGTACAAGAGACAGATCAGACGCGCAGAACAGGCCATGGCAAAGAAGAGGTTCAAATTCCCTGAGATACAGATACTTGAGGTATTTGAGCAGCTCACGTTGAAAAAAGATCAGACACCGTCCGATTGTGCAGAGCTGACAGTGGCTGCGGCTCAGGAGTTCCGCAAGGCGTCTACAGGATATATAAGACTGTATGACGGCGTGACGGATATGCTCGAACAGCTCAAGCAGGCCGGAAAGAAATTATACATCCTGTCAAATGCACAGAGAGTTTTCACCTTCCCTGAGGTTCAGTCACTTGGCATAGAGGGATATTTTACAGATATATCGCTCTCTTCGGATTTCGGTGCAATGAAGCCGGATGCAGCGTTCTATCAGCAGCTCCTGGACAGAAATCATATCAATCCGAACAGATCCATAATGGTGGGAAATGACGCGGTATGTGATGTGCTGGCGGCGAAGCAGGTCGGACTCCACACCTGTTATGTACACTCCAATATATCCCCGGTGGATGATGCCGACAGAGACATAAAAGCAGACATAATTATGGATGAGGTAAATGTGCCGGAGATGTGCAGACTTATCCTTGAGGATGCCGACAGATAAGACCGGTCATATCCGAATATAAAAAAGAACTATTCGTCTTTAGTTAAAACGAATAGTTCTTTTTATTCTATATATGATCTAGCTGAAAAGCTCTCCGTGCTTCTCGTAATCGGTAATACGTGAGATGGAGTTGTCATCATTTACAAATACGACCTTAGGTGTGTGCTCCTTTGCCTCCTCAGGTGTCATTGATGCGTAGCACATGAGAATGATGTGATCTCCGACCTGGACCTGACGGGCAGCAGCACCGTTGAGGCACATAACTCCTGATCCCGGCTCTCCTGCTATGGTGTATGTCTCGAAACGATTACCATTTTCTATGTCAACAATCTGTACTAATTCATACTCAAGGATTCCGGCGGCCTTTAAAAGCTCAGAATCTACAGTTATACTGCCGACGTAATTGAGCTCAGCCTGAGTTACAACTGCGCGGTGTATCTTACTCTTTAACATCGTAATATTCATAAGATTTGCCTTTCTATGCTGTATGCATCCTGTTTACCGCAATTATAATATCATAAATTGACAATATTGCAACAGTAAATAAAATCATTTCTTGATTATATTATTGACATGTGCAAAAATAACTGAAAGAGAGTTGTAGACCGGACATTTGGAAAGGTGGACAATGGAGAGTCAGAATTACTTAACTATTGCAATAGAAAAGATGGGGCACGTCATGCTTGATGACAGGCATATGAAAGCCTCTGACATATATAAAACAGCGGTTAAGCTTCACAAAAAAGAGGATTATAATCCGCCTTCTTATAATGAAGATAAGTTTAAGGTCAGATCGGTGTTTGAGAAGGGCGGACTGTGCTTTTATGTGATGCCTAAAGACGGCAGGGCGACGGAGTTCTTCATGTATATACACGGCGGAGGATTTGTGTCGAGGATAACACACAATGAATGGAAGTTTGTGTTCGACACGGTGGAGAGAACCGGCTATGGGGCGGTGGTTCCGATATACCCGCTTGCGCCGGAGCATTCGGTGACAGAGGCACTGGATATGCTTACGGGTGCGTATGACAAGCTGTGTGACTCGGAGGATGTCCAGCGTCTGGTGCTTCTCGGACATTCATCCGGAGGCTGTCTGGCGTTATCGCTTGCCATACAGTTGTGGAAGAAGGGCAGGAGAAGACCGGACAAGCTCATACTGTGCTCCCCGGTTCTTGACACGGAATTTGAGGACACGGAGCTTGAACAGAAGATGAGTGACAAGAGCCGTTTTATGTACAGATATTACTACACGCCGGGGATAAAGCATTTCCTCTCTGCTTACTGGGTGAAGGATGCGGCAGGCAGGACGGATATGACAAGTCCCGTGTATTACGACATAACGGATATATGCGATGAGATGGATATATTCACGACAAATGACGACATGCTCAACTGCTATGCCAGAAGGCTGTATGATAACGCGAGCAGGACGAATATGAAGGTGCATTACTATCAGTATTATGCGGTGACACACGATTATCTCGAGCATCCCCTCATACCGGAGTGCAAGACCATCATGAAGAAGATCGCCGGATGCATCAAGGGAGATTCGGATTTTGTACCTGCTGACATAGAGAATGACATCTGGTGCAGGGCGATGATGGCTGAGCGTTATCCAAAGTTATATGAGGACAACGAGGCCATAAAGCTCACGGACAAATTAGGCATCGAGCATAAGAAGAGGAATGCCAGATACACATTTTACGACAGGACAGTCATGATGGAGAGGCTGGTCGCTGTGGACGAGAGAGTTCGAAACTTCATAAATAGATATGCGGACGGAATTATCGTCAATGTCGGATGCGAACTGGATACCATGTTTTCCCGTGTGGATAACGGCCGTATAAAGTGGTACAATGTTGATCTCCCAGAGCGCATAGATATAAGAAGAAAATACATGGAGATCCGGGACAGAGAGGTCAACATAGGAAGTTCAATATTTGATTACGAATGGCTTGATGAAGTGCAGAAGCCTCAGGATGTGGCGATCCTGTTTGTTGTATACGATATGATGAGATATTTTGACAAGGACAAGCTGAAGTTGTTCCTGGATGCGATATGGAAGAAGTATCCGGGGGCTGAGGTTGTATTTGATGCCAAGAATTCGGTTGCAAAACACAGATGGAACAGAAGAGTGTTCATGGGTAAAAACAAAGGAACGATGCTGCGGGTGAGCATAGATAACTGTACAAGTCTTATGTATGACTGGAACATCAAGTACAAGATACTCTGTGATGAACCGATACTCAGAGAAGCGGATCTTGAGAGAATGTTCTCACACAGTGAGGCGAGAAGGTTCAGACATGCCATAAAGAAGAAGTATGACAAGGTCATACATTTGCGGCTTGGCACGGAACATTTCCTTGATAATATGTAATCAGTGTATGCGGACTAAGGCGGACTAAGCTAAGAAGGAAGAGACAGGTAGAGATATGGACACACAACAGATAAAGAAATTTACCAGAAACTGGTGCATACTGGTTGGATCGGTATGTCTTATTGCTGGAATTGTTATAGGAATATTTATAGGAAGATCGGGAGGATTTACCAACTCCAAGGCATCTCCGGGGCTTTCCTATGAATCGGGATATACGCTCGAGGATACGGAGATAACCAGTCTTATATATGACAATTACTGGAACTATATACCGACAGCGTACATCAATGTCGGAGAACTCGGCCCTGATGCGCTGCTGTACAAGATCAGCGACAAGGTGGAGAGAAACAATCTCGATGTTGAGAAGTTCTACACGGGCGACGATGGATATATGCATTACAGCGATGACAATATAAAGGACACACTGGTGGGTGTGGATCTGTCAACATTCCAGTCAGACATAGACTGGGAGACTCTGGCGAAGAACAAAGACATAGATTTTGTTATGCTCAGAGTGGGTTACAGAGGCTACACGCAGGGCGGACTGATGCTGGATTCAAGCTTTGAGGACAGCAAGGCGGCCGTCATCAAATACAAAATACCGACAGGGCTTTACTTCTTCACCCAGGCGATAACATATGACGAGGGTGTAGAGGAAGCGAATTTTGTCCTCAAACAGATAGGCAAGATGAACGTCAAGTATCCTATAGTTATCGACTCGGAGCTTATCGGCGACAGTGAGGCGAGAGGCGACAACGCATCGAATGATGAGAGAACGGATGGCATAGTCGGCTTCTGTGAGACGATAAAGGCGGCAGGCTACACGCCGATGATATATGCCAGCAGGAATATGTTCGCACAGTGCCTTGACATGGACAGACTTGGGGATTACGAGCTGTGGCTTGCACACTATGCAAATGTTCCTAATTTCCCATACAAATATACAGGATGGCAGTACACCGAGTCCGGAACCGTTGACGGTATATCCGGAGACGTGGATCTGGATCTCTGGTTCAAATGATAAACCTTGAATAAACGTGTTATCACAGCCCCGGTTGTTACATATTATAAATGGAATAAACAACCGGGGCTGGATGTTTTATATGGCAACAAAAATTATGATAGATGCCGGGCACGGCGGATATGACAACGGTGCATCGTATGAGGGCAGGCTTGAGAAAAACGATAACCTGAACCTGGCGCTGGCACTTGGGGATGAACTCACCCGCAGGGGATATGATGTGGTATACACCAGAACGGAGGATGTATACGATTCTCCGGTCCGCAAAGCACAGAAGGGAAATGAGAGCGGAGCAGATTATTTTATATCGCTTCACCGCAACTCTGCACCGGAGGCCAACAAGTACAGCGGAGTGCAGACCCTTGTCTACGATAAAAGCGGAGTGAAATACAATCTTGCACAGGAAATCAACAGCGAGCTTGAAAAGCTGGGCTTTCGAAATATAAATGTTGAGGAGAGGCCGGGGCTGGCGGTGCTGCGCCGGACTGAAATGCCCGCAGTGCTCATAGAAACAGGCTTTATCAACAACGATTACGACAATTACCTGTATGATTACAATTTTGAAGCCATAGCAGACGCAATAGCAAATGCTGTGGATGAGACGATCGGCGCGTGAGCGTGAGCCTGGCAATAAACGGATTTGAGTCAGGTCGGGTAAAAAATAAAAAAATTGTTGACATTGCATTTGCAGTGTGTTACATTAAGCAACGATGAACTGCCGAAGACAGTAGGTGCCTTAGGGCGTAAGATGTTATATCACCTACCGAGGAAAGATATCGTTATTGAATTAACAATCTACTCTCAGGTCTTAGGGCTTTGAGAGTTTTTTTATATCTTGGAATGTGCAGTCATTAGTAAAATAAGGAGGCGCATTATGGCAAAGGTAGAGTTAAAGAAGCCAATAGTAGAAGAGATCAAGGCAAATCTTGAAGGCGCTGCTACTGCAGTAGTTGTAGACTATCGTGGTCTTACAGTTGAGCAGGATACACAGCTCCGTAAGAATTTAAGAGAAGCTGGTGTTGTATACAAGGTATACAAGAACACAATGGTTAACTTCGCTATCGAGGGAACAGAGTTCGAAGGCCTTAAGGGTTGTTTAGAGGGACCGACTGGTCTTGCAATCTGCAAGGATGACGCTACAGCGGCTGCAAGAGTTCTTGCAGACTTCGCAAAGAATGCCCCAGCTCTTGAGCTTAAGGGCGGCGTTGTAGAAGGTACATTCTACGATGCAGAAGGAATCCAGGTTATTGCAAAGATCCCTTCAAGAGACGCGCTTATTTCCAAGTTCCTTGGAAGTATCCAGTCACCTATCGCAAACTTCGCTCGTGTTATCAAGCAGATCGCAGAGCAGAAGGAGGCTTAATATTAAGCCTGATAGAACATCTGATGTATATATCGGCACTGCCGGGATCATATGCTGTCAGATATTCAACTGTCTATATCATGGACAAATGGTATCCGCATGATACGAGAATGATGTGCGGATGCATTACAAAATAACAAATTATATTATATGGAGGAAAAACATAATGACAACTCAGGAAATTATTGAAGTAATCAAAGGTTTATCAGTATTAGAGTTAAACGACTTAGTTAAGGCTTGTGAAGAGGAGTTCGGCGTATCAGCAGCAGCAGGTGTTGTAGTTGCAGCAGCAGGTGCAGACGGTGCAGCAGCAGCCGAGGAGAAGGATTCATTCAACGTAGAGCTTACAGAGGTTGGTCCTAACAAGGTTAAGGTTATCAAGGTTGTTCGTGAGCTTACAGGCTTAGGTCTTAAGGAAGCTAAGGACGCTGTAGATGGTGCTCCAAAGGTAATCAAGGAGGACGCTACTAAGGAAGAGGCTGAGGAAGCTAAGACAAAGCTCGAGGCTGAGGGCGCTAAGGTTACATTAAAGTAATTTGATCCTTATTTTATTATCAGACTTTATTCGGCCTGGCGGAGATGGATCTCATCCCGCCGGGCCGGTTTTTCTATACATCTTTTCTCAATTAATAAAAAAATCTAAAAAATTTCCAAAATATAGTTGACAAATATTGCATTTGCTGTTAGGATAGTAAACTGTCACTATTATGGCTTCGTGTGCATACACATCATAATATGGTGATAAATGGCTTTAAAACACTTATTTAAACTAAGGTTTGTCTTAAAAAGCATAAAAATAAATTCCAAGGGGTGAATGTGTCGATGGAAAAGAACAGAATTAGTCCTGTCAAGTCTGGAAAAGGCTACAGAATGAGCTACGCTAAGCAGAAGGACGTCCTGGAGATGCCTAACTTCATAGAGGTTCAGAAGAATTCATACAATTGGTTCTTAACTGACGGTCTGAAGGAAGCATTCAGGGATATTTCTCCTATCACTGATTACTCTGGACAGTATAGTCTTGAGTTCGTAGATTTTCAGTTCTGTAAAGATGACTTGAAGTACAGTATCGAGGAATGCAAGGAGAGAGATGCAACATATGCGGCGCCTCTCAGAGTCAAGGTCAGACTCAGAGTCGGAGATGCTAAGGAGATGTCAGATCATGAGATATTCATGGGTGATCTTCCTCTTATGACAGAGACAGGAACATTCGTTATCAATGGTGCAGAGCGAGTTATAGTAAGCCAGTTAGTGCGTTCACCTGGTATTTACTATGATATAACACATGATAAGGTTGGTAAGAAGCTGTATGCATGTACAGTAATTCCTAACAGAGGTGCATGGCTGGAGTATGAGACAGATTCCAACGATGTATTCTATGTTCGTGTGGATAGAACCAGAAAGGTACCTGTGACTGTTCTTATCCGTGCACTTGGTCTTGGAACAGATCAGGAGATCATAGATTTATTTGGCGAGGAGCCAAAGATCATGGAGAGTCTTAACAAGGATCCTGCAAAGTCATATGCAGAGGGCGTGGTAGAGCTTTACAAGAAGATCAGACCAGACGAGCCTTCAGTAGTTGAGAATGCAGAGAGCCTTATTAATGCTATGTTCTTTGATGCGAGAAGATACGATCTTGCAAAGGTTGGACGTTACAAGTTCAACAAGAAGCTTGCTCTCAAGGCTCGTATAGCAGGACATGTCCTTGCTGAGGATGCTATCGATCCTAGCACAGGAGAGGTTATCGCTGAAGCTGGAACAACAGTATCAGAGGAGCTTGCAGACACAATTCAGGATGCAGCAGTTCCTTATGTTATGATCCAGACAGAGGAGAGAAACGTTAAGGTTCTTTCTAATATGATGGTCAACATTGCCAACTATGTGGATTTTGATCCTGCTGAGCTTGGCATTGTGGAGAGAGTATATTATCCGGTTCTCGAGGGACTCCTCGAGGAGTATGGTGATGATACAGAGAAGCTCAAGGCTGCCATAGAGAGAGACATGTCAGACCTCGTACCAAAGCATATTACAAAGGAAGACATATTTGCTTCCATAAATTACAACATTCACCTCGAGTATGGCATTGGTAATGACGATGACATCGACCATCTGGGCAACAGACGTATCAGAGCGGTTGGAGAGCTTCTTCAGAACCAGTATAGAATCGGTCTTTCAAGACTTGAGAGAGTTGTAAGAGAGAGAATGACAACACAGGATGCTGAGTCTATCACACCTCAGTCCCTTATCAATATCAAGCCTGTAACGGCTGCTGTTAAGGAGTTCTTCGGAAGTTCACAGTTGTCACAGTTTATGGATCAGAATAACCCTCTGTCAGAGCTGACTCATAAGAGAAGACTTTCAGCCCTTGGCCCTGGTGGACTTTCACGAGACAGAGCCGGATTCGAGGTCCGAGATGTACACTATACACATTACGGTAGAATGTGTCCTATCGAGACCCCTGAGGGTCCTAACATCGGACTTATCAACTCACTGGCTACATATGCGCGTATCAACGAGTATGGTTTCGTTGAGGCTCCATATAGAAAGCTTGATAAGACAGATCCTTCTAACCCTGTTGTTACAGATGAGGTTGTTTACCTTACAGCAGACGAGGAGGACAGATACAGAGTAGTACAGGCTAATGAGCCTATAGATGAGAATGGACACTTTGTCAAGAACAATGTATCAGGAAGATTCAGAGCTGATACAACCGAGTTCCCTAAGTCAAAGGTTGATCTCATGGATGTATCACCTAAGATGGTATTCTCAGTTGCTACATCGATGATCCCATTCCTTCAGAACGATGATGCTAACCGTGCCCTCATGGGATCAAACATGCAGCGTCAGGCGGTTCCTCTTATGATGACAGAGTCAGCAGTGGTTGGAACAGGTATGGAGGCAAAGGCTGCTGTAGATTCAGGTGTCTGCGTCGTTGCCAAGAGAGACGGTGTTGTAGAATATTCAAACAGCACAGAGGTCTGTGTAAGAGCAGATGAGGATGGAACAAAGGATGTATATCACATCATCAAGTTTGCACGAAGCAACCAGGGTAACTGTATGAACCAGAGACCTATCGTGTTCAAGGGTGACCACGTAAAGGCTGGAGAGGTTATCGCAGATGGCCCTTCAACATCTGGCGGAGAGATCGCACTTGGTAAGAACCCACTGATCGGTTTCATGACATGGGAAGGTTACAACTACGAGGATGCGGTTCTTCTCAGCGAGAGACTTGTACAGGATGATGTATACACATCAATTCATATAGAGAAATACGAGTGTGAGGCTCGTGATACCAAGCTTGGTAAGGAGGAGATCACAAGAGATCTTGCAGGTCTGTCAAATGATGTCCTCAAGGATCTTGATGAGAATGGTATCATCAGAATCGGCGCAGAGGTTCGTGCCGGTGATATCCTCGTTGGAAAGGTTACTCCAAAGGGAGAGACTGAGCTGACAGCAGAGGAGAGACTTCTTCGTGCCATCTTCGGTGAGAAGGCAAGAGAGGTAAGAGATACATCACTGAAGGTTCCACACGGAGCATTCGGTATTGTTATAGATGCAAAGGTATTTACACGTGCTGATGGAGACGATCTTCCGGCAGGCGTAGACAAGAAGGTCAGAGTATATATAGCACAGAAGAGAAAGATCCAGGTCGGAGATAAGATGGCTGGTCGTCATGGTAACAAGGGTGTAGTTTCACGAGTGCTCCCTGTTGAGGATATGCCATTCCTTCCAAACGGACGTCCTCTTGATATCGTGCTTAACCCACTGGGCGTTCCTTCACGAATGAACATCGGACAGGTCCTCGAGATCCATCTCGGACTTGCTTCACAGGTTCTTGGATTCAAGGTATCCACTCCTGTATTCAATGGTGCTACAGAGTTTGACATCATGGATACACTGGAGATGGCCAATGACTATGCAAATGGTACATGGGAAGACTTCGAGGCTAAGTACAAGGATACAGTAAAGCCTGAGGTTATGGATTACCTCTACACGAACAGAGACCACAGAGCAGAGTGGAAGGGCGTGCCTATCAACAGAACAGGTAAGGTTCAGCTCCGTGATGGTAGAACAGGTGAGAACTTTGATGCCCCTGTAACTATCGGTTACATGCATTACCTCAAGCTGCACCATCTGGTTGATGATAAGATCCATGCTCGTTCAACCGGTCCGTACTCACTGGTAACACAGCAGCCACTGGGTGGTAAAGCTCAGTTTGGTGGACAGCGTTTCGGAGAGATGGAGGTTTGGGCTCTTGAGGCTTATGGTGCTTCATACACACTGCAGGAGATTCTGACAGTTAAGTCTGATGATGTTGTAGGACGTGTTAAGACATATGAGGCTATTATCAAGGGCGACAATATACCAGCACCTGGTGTGCCTGAGTCATTCAAGGTACTTCTCAAGGAGTTCCAGGCTCTCGGACTTGATGTAAGAGTCGTAAGAGAGGAAGAGGACGAGGAAGGCAACAAGAAGATGGTTGAAGTTGATCTCAGCGAGACCATGGAAGCTTATGATTACAACACAAGTATCAAGAGACTTCTCAGCGACAGATCATCAGACAGAGACGATGATATGGATGAGAGCGATGCACCTGAGGTGTTCAGAGGCGATGACGCAGATGAGCTTCAGGCAAGCGGATTCTCAGAGGTTGATGAGAACGACGATATAAGTGATATGGAAGACCTCGGCGATTCAGATTATATGGATAATAATGAGGAAGAATAAGAAAGGAGCTTTGTAAGATGCCAGAATACAATGTAGACAATGCAGAACAGGAAAAGTCATTGAACTTTGACGCAATAAAAATCGGACTTGCATCTCCTGAAAAGATAAGAGAATGGTCACATGGTGAGGTAAAGCGCCCTGAGACTATCAACTATAGAACACTTAAGCCTGAGAAGGACGGTCTGTTCTGTGAGAGAATATTTGGGCCACAGAAGGACTGGGAGTGTAATTGTGGTAAGTACAAGAAGATCAGATTCAAGGGAATCGTGTGTGATAAGTGTGGAGTTGAGGTAACAAAGTCCAACGTTCGTAGAGAGCGTATGGGACATATTGAGCTCGCTGCTCCTGTATCACATATATGGTACTTCAAGGGAATCCCTAGCCGTATGGGACTGATCCTTGATATATCACCAAGAGTGCTTGAGAAGGTACTGTACTTCTCATCATATATAGTAACAGATCCAAAGGATACTCCGCTTGCTTACAAGCAGATCCTCAACGAGCAGGAGTTCAGAGAGGCAGAGAAGGAGTATGGTTACGGTTCATTCGTTGCAGAGATGGGCGCAGAGGCTATACAGAAGCTTCTCAAGGCAATAGACCTTGATGCCGAGAGCGCAGAGCTTAAGAAAGAGCTTGAGACATGCAGCGGCCAGAAGCGTACAAGGATCATCAAGAGACTTGAGGTAATGGAGGCATTCAGAACATCAGAGAACAGACCTGAGTGGATGATCATGAATGTAATACCTGTTATCCCACCAGATATCAGACCTATGGTACAGCTTGAAGGTGGAAGATTTGCAACATCAGACCTCAACGATCTGTACAGAAGAATTATCAACAGGAATAATCGTCTCCGCAGACTCCTTGATCTCGGTGCTCCTGAGATCATCGTGAGAAATGAGAAGAGAATGCTTCAGGAGGCAGTTGATGCACTTATAGATAACGGTAGACGTGGACGTGCGGTAACAGGCCCTGGTAACAGAGCACTGAAGTCACTTTCAGAGATGCTGAAAGGTAAGCAGGGACGTTTCCGTCAGAACCTTCTTGGTAAGCGAGTTGACTACTCAGGACGTTCAGTTATCGTAGTTGGACCAGAGCTTAAGATTTACCAGTGCGGTCTCCCTAAGGAGATGGCTATCGAGCTGTTCAAGCCATTTGTTATGAAGGAGCTTACAGCTACAGGTAAGGCAAACAATATCAAGCAGGCAAAGAAGATGGTAGAGAAGCTTGAGCCACAGGTTTGGGACATTCTTGAGGATGTCATCAAGGAGCATCCGGTTATGCTTAACCGTGCCCCTACACTTCACAGACTTGGAATCCAGGCATTTGAGCCAGTGCTTGTAGGCGGTAAGGCTATAAAGCTTCACCCACTCGTATGTACAGCCTTCAATGCCGATTTCGATGGAGACCAGATGGCTGTCCATCTTCCACTTACAGTAGAGGCACAGGCTGAGTGTAGATTCCTTCTGCTTTCACCTAACAACCTGCTGAAGCCATCAGATGGTGCGCCTGTTGCCGTTCCTTCACAGGATATGGTACTTGGTATCTACTATCTGACAATGGAAAAGGAAGGCGAGATCGGAGAGGGAAGATATTTTAAGTCCAAGAATGAGGCAATACTTGCATATGAGAATGGTGGAATTACACTTCACACCAAGATCCATGTAAGAAGAACCGGTGAGTTCGAGGGCGAGGAAGTTACAGGTGTTATCGATACAACACTTGGAAAGCTTCTCTTCAATGAGATCATTCCACAGGATCTCGGATATGTAGACAGAACTGTTCGTGAGAACGCTCTGAAGCTTGAGATAGATTTCCATGTAGGAAAGAAGCAGCTCAAGCCAATCCTTGACAAGTGTATCAATACACACGGTGCAACAAAGACTGCAGAGGTTCTTGATGATGTCAAGGCAATAGGATATAAGTATTCAACAAGAAGTGCTATATCAGTATCTATTTCAGATATGAAGGTGCCTGATGAGAAGAAGGATATCCTTGAGGATGCACAGAAGCTCGTTGACCAAATCACCAAGAAGTTCAGACGTGGTCTTGTATCAGACGAGGAGAGATATCAGGCAGTAGTTAAGATCTGGGAGAAGGCAGATAAGCATCTGCAGGATCTCCTGTTCGCAGGTCTTGATAAATATAACAATATATTCATGATGGCTGATTCTGGAGCCCGTGGTTCTAATCAGCAGATCAAGCAGCTTGCAGGTATGCGAGGACTGATGGCAGATACAACAGGTAAGACCATTGAGCTCCCAATCAAGTCTAACTTCCGAGAGGGACTTGACGTTCTGGAGTATTTCATTTCAGCGCATGGTGCTCGTAAGGGTCTGTCAGATACAGCTCTTCGTACAGCCGATTCAGGATACCTGACAAGACGACTTGTAGATGTATCACAGGATCTTATAATCAGAGAGCCTGATTGTAGTATAGGAAGAGATTCAATTCCGGGTATGGTCATTGAGGCCTTCAGAGAGGGCAAGGAAATGATCGAGGAGTTTCAGGAGAGAATCACAGGACGTTACCTTGCAGAGTCTGTATATGATGCAGAGGGCAACATGCTTGTCAAGATAAATCATATGGTAACTCCTAAGAGAGCTGAGCTCATTGTTAAGAAGGGTGTCGATGCCAACGGCGTTCCATTCACCGTTAAGGATGACGATGGAAACGAAGTTGTAAGATCAGATGCAAAGCTTAAGATCAGAACAGTCCTCACATGTAAGTCACACCTCGGTGTGTGTGCAAAGTGCTACGGTGCGAACATGGCAACAGGAATGCCTGTACAGGTTGGTGAGTCAGTTGGAATTATCGCTGCACAGTCAATCGGTGAGCCTGGTACACAGCTTACAATGAGAACATTCCATACAGGTGGTGTTGCCGGTGGCGATATCACACAGGGTCTTCCAAGAGTTGAGGAGCTTTTCGAGGCCAGAAAGCCAAAGGGACTTGCGATCATTGCAGAGTTTGGCGGAAAGGTACAGCTCCGTGACAACAAGAAGAAGAGAGAGGTTGTCATAACAAACGATGAGACAGGTGAGTCAAAGGCATATCTTATTCCTTATGGTTCACGTATCAGAGTTCTTGATGATCAGGTACTTGAGGCTGGTGATGAGCTTACAGAGGGATCAGTTAATCCACATGATATCCTTAAGATAAAGGGTGTTCGTGCAGTTCAGGATTACATGCTCCGTGAGGTTCAGAAGGTTTACAGACTTCAGGGTGTTGATATCAATGATAAGCACATTGAGATCATCGTAAGACAGATGCTTAAGAAGATCATAATTGATGAGCCGGGAGATTCAGATTATCTTCCAGGAACACAGGCAGATCTGCTTGAGTTTGAAGATACAAATGAGAAGCTTATCGCAGAGGGCAAGGAGCCTGCAACTGGAACACAGATAATGCTTGGTATAACAAAGGCATCACTTGCAACTGATTCATTTATGTCGGCTGCATCATTCCAGGAGACAACAAAGGTTCTTACAGATGCTGCGATCAAGAGTAAGGTTGATCCACTTATCGGACTTAAGGAAAACGTTATCATCGGAAAGCTTATACCTGCTGGTACAGGAATGAAGAGATATCGTTCAGTAAAGCTTGACACTGATATGGAAGAGCTTAACTTCTTTGATGAAGATGAGGATACAGATGATTACGAAGAGTTAGAGAATGTAAATTCAGAGGAGATCGTATTTGAGACCCTCGATACAGCCGGAGATGCTGACGAAGAGTAATCACTCATTTGCTTGGATGTATATAAAAAAGTAGTGGCTGCGAAGCTGCTCGACATGAAGGATATAAGGGGAATCCGGGATATGTCAATTTCTCATAAAGGTATTCAGATATACCTGTGAGAAATAGGATATGCCGGATTTCTTTTTGGAAATATTTAGTAAGAAAGAAATGGAATAATATGGCTGCTGTAAAGAAAATCAATAAAGAAGGTATATTAGAAGCGGCGTATAACCTTGCCAGAAGAGAAGGAATTGCCGCAATAACAGCAAGAAAACTGGCAAAAGAGATTTCCTGTTCAACACAACCAATATATGAGAATTTTGTTGATATGGGAGCTGTTATAGAGATTACAACAGAGCGTATAAATGAGGTTTACGGTTCCCTGAAGACAAGTCTGTGTAAGAAAGAGAATGCGGATTATGTCAGCCAGACCACTATTGTCTGTGAGTTTGCAGACAGTGAGAGGGTGTTGTTCAGACAGCTCGTTGCAGACAATGACTCGGGACATGGACTGTTTAAGGATACCAGGACAGAGAAGATGTTAGTTGAGACACTTCACTGTGATGAGATTGTTGCAGATCAGATAAATGAGGAAATGCACAAATATATAATGGGACAGGCGTTTCTTGTAAATGAAGGTTATACAGAATTTGATCAAGCCAGACTGGCAATGGAAACAGAGAGAGTCTTTGAGTTCGTTAAGAAAATATTTGTCAAATAAATGCTTGACAGAGAAAATACTCGACTATATAATGATAAAGCATGCGTAAAAACATGCTTTATCATTTTTAATTTATATACAGGAGGTGAAAACATGCCAACATTTAACCAGTTAGTTAGAAAAGGAAGACAGACAGTAGAGAAGAAGTCAACTGCACCAGCTCTTCAGAGAAGTTTCAACTCACTCAAGAAGAAGCCAGTAGAGACAAGCTCACCACAGAAGAGAGGAGTTTGTACAGCAGTTAAGACAGCTACTCCTAAGAAGCCTAACTCAGCTCTTAGAAAGATCGCCAGAGTACGTCTTTCAAACGGAATCGAAGTAACAAGTTATATCCCAGGTGAGGGTCATAACCTTCAGGAGCATAGCGTTGTACTTATCCGTGGTGGAAGAGTAAAGGACTTACCTGGTACAAGATACCATATCATCAGAGGTACTCTTGATACAGCAGGTGTAGCAAAGAGACGTCAGGCTCGTTCAAAGTATGGTGCAAAGCGTCCTAAGGATGCAAAATAAAACATGCTAGAACACAATTCTAATTTGTGCTGGTAAGGTCATGTTTTTATATAGATAATAATTCAGATAGAAACAATTAAGACAGATAACAGCACGAACACATTCCATAATTATATAGAGAATGTGAGTACCGAAGATTTAATAAATAATTAAGGAGGGAAGAACCGTGCCACGTAAAGGACATATCGCAAAGAGAGACGTATTAGCGGATCCAATTTACAACAATAAGGTCGTTACAAAGCTTATCAACAACATTATGTTAGATGGTAAGAAGGGTGTAGCACAGAAGATCGTCTACGGTGCATTTGATCGTATCGCAGAAGAGACTGGTAAGCCTGCATTAGAGGTATTCGAAGAGGCTATGAACAACATCATGCCACTCCTCGAGGTTAAGGCTAGACGTATCGGTGGTGCAACATATCAGGTACCTATCGATGTAAGACCTGACAGAAGACAGGCTCTCGGACTTCGTTGGTTAACAGCTTTCTCACGTGCAAGAAGTGAGAAGACTATGGAAGAGAGACTTGCGAAGGAGATCATGGATGCAGCTAACAACACAGGTGCATCTGTAAAGAGAAAAGAAGACATGCACAAGATGGCAGAGGCAAACAAGGCATTCGCTCACTACAGATTCTAGTTATCTGTGTGAGAATGCATTTGCATGCATGCTTATGTGTATATGGGACACAATAGATGTGTTACGAAAATTAGCAAAAGGAGGACAATCCGTTGGCTGGAAGAGAATATCCATTGGACAGAACAAGAAACATTGGTATTATGGCTCATATCGATGCAGGTAAGACAACTCTTACAGAGCGTATCTTATACTATACTGGTGTTAACTATAAGATTGGTGATACTCATGACGGTACAGCTACCATGGACTGGATGGAGCAGGAGCAGGAGAGAGGTATAACAATTACTTCAGCTGCTACAACATGTCACTGGACACTTGAGGATCATCACAAACCAAAGGCTGGCGCGTTAGAGCACAGAATCAACATCATCGATACTCCGGGACACGTTGACTTCACTGTTGAGGTTGAGCGTTCACTTCGTGTACTTGACGGAGCTGTAGGTGTATTTGATGCTAAGGCTGGTGTAGAGCCTCAGTCAGAGAACGTATGGCGTCAGGCTGACACATACAATGTACCTCGTATGGCATTCATCAACAAGATGGATAAAATGGGTGCAGACTTTTTCTACTCAGTTCAGACAATCATTGATCGTCTGGGCAAGAATGCAATTCCAGTACAGATCCCTATCGGAAAAGAGTCAGACTTCATCGGTCTGATCGATCTGTTCGAGATGGAAGCATACTACTACAAAGATGATAAGGGCGAGGACATCGAGATCACAACTATCCCTGATGACCTTAAGGAGCTTGCAGACAAGTGGCATGAGAACCTTGTCGAGAAGATCTGCGAGTTAGATGACGACTTAATGATGATGTACCTTGAGGGCGAGGAGCCATCAATCGATGAGATGAAGAAGGTTCTTCGTAGAGCAACTATCGCATGTGAGGCAGTTCCTGTATTCCTTGGTTCAGCTTACAAGAACAAGGGTGTTCAGAAGATGCTTGACGGTGTTATCGAGTACATGCCAGCACCAACAGATATCCCTGATATCACAGGTGTTGATCCAGACGGTAACGAGGTTGTTCGTCATTCATCAGATGATGAGCCATTCTCAGCTCTTGCATTCAAGATCATGACAGATCCATTCGTTGGAAAGCTTGCATTCTTCAGAGTTTACTCAGGTACACTGAACTCAGGTTCATATGTACTGAATGCAACAAAGGATAAGAAGGAGCGTGTAGGACGTATCGTACAGATGCATGCCAACGCTCGTAAAGAGATTGATAAGGTTTACTCAGGAGATATCGCAGCTGCTGTAGGTTTCAAGCTTACAACTACAGGTGACACAATCTGTGATGAGCAGCATCCAGTTATCCTTGAGTCAATGGAATTCCCAGAGCCAGTTATCGAGCTTGCTATCGAGCCTAAGACCAAGAATGATCAGGGTAAGATGGGTGAGGCACTCGCAAAGCTTGCTGAGGAGGATCCTACATTCAAGGCTCATACAGACAAAGAGACAGGACAGACAATCATTGCCGGAATGGGTGAGCTTCACCTTGAGGTTATCGTTGATCGTCTTCTCCGTGAGTTCAAGGTTGAGGCAAACGTTGGTGCACCTCAGGTTGCTTACAAGGAGACATTCACAAAGCCAGTTGATATCGACAGCAAGTATGCTAAGCAGTCAGGTGGTCGTGGACAGTACGGTCATTGTAAGGTTAAGTTCGAGCCTATGGATCCTAACGGTGAGGAGACATTCAAGTTCGAGTCAACAGTTGTCGGTGGTGCTATTCCTAAGGAGTACATCCCAGCAGTTGGAGAGGGTATCGAAGAGGCAGCTAAGGCTGGTATCCTTGGCGGCTACCCAGTACTTGGTGTTTATGCTAACGTATACGATGGATCATACCATGAGGTCGATTCATCAGAGATGGCATTCCACATCGCTGGTTCTATGGCATTCAAGGAGGCTATGGCTAAGGCTGACCCAGTTCTTCTTGAGCCTATCATGAAGGTTGAGGTTACAATGCCTGAGGAGTACCTCGGTGATGTAATCGGAAGCTTAAATGCTAAGAGAGGCCAGATCGAGGGTATGGATGATATCGGCGGTGGTAAGATCGTCAGAGCATTCGTTCCACTTGCAGAGATGTTCGGATACTCAACAGAGCTTCGTTCATCAACACAGGGTCGTGGTAACTACTCAATGTTCTTTGAGAAGTACGCTCAGTGTCCAAAGAGCATTCAGGAGAAGGTTATCGCAGAGCATTCTAAGTAAGATATTTGACGAAAGACATTTTCCTGGTCTTTCAGGTCATATAAATAAAAAATTATATATGCTGGCAGGTTAAAGATTACATATCGTTAGCCTGCTGGTATAAAGAGATAAAAAATGGTTGAAAATCTCTAGTATTTTCTATATAATGATTTTTAGCCGAGTAACCCGCGTGGGGTATAATTTTTAAGGAGGATTTTATATCATGGCAAAGGAAAAGTTTAATAGAAGTAAGCCACATTGTAACATCGGTACAATCGGACACGTAGATCACGGTAAGACTACTCTTACAGCTGCTATCACAAAGGTTCTTTCAGAGAGAGTTGCTGGTAACACAGCTACAGATTTCGAGAACATTGATAAGGCTCCAGAGGAGAGAGAAAGAGGTATCACTATCTCTACAGCTCACGTTGAGTACGAGACAGAGAAGAGACATTACGCACACGTTGACTGTCCAGGACATGCTGACTACGTTAAGAACATGATCACTGGTGCAGCTCAGATGGATGGTGCTATCCTTGTTGTTGCTGCTACTGATGGTGTTATGGCTCAGACAAAGGAGCATATCCTTCTTTCACGTCAGGTTGGTGTTCCTTACATCGTTGTATTCCTTAACAAGTGTGATATGGTAGACGATGAGGAGCTTATCGAGCTCGTTGAGATGGAAGTTACAGAGCAGCTCGAGGAGTACGGATTCAATGATTGTCCTATCGTTAAGGGTTCAGCTCTTAAGGCTCTTGAGGATCCAATGGGACCTTGGGGAGACAAGATCATGGAGCTTATGGATACAATTGATTCATATATTCCAGATCCACAGAGAGATACAGATAAGCCATTCATCATGCCTGTAGAGGACGTATTCACAATCACAGGTCGTGGTACAGTTGCTACTGGTAGAGTAGAGGCTGGTGTAATTCACCTCAATGATGAAGTTGAGATCGTTGGTATCAAGCCAGAGATCCAGAAGACAACAGTAACAGGTATCGAGATGTTCAGAAAGCTCCTTGACGAAGGTCAGGCTGGTGATAACATCGGTGCCCTTCTTCGTGGTATCAAGAGAGAGGACATCGTAAGAGGACAGGTTCTTTGTAAGCCAGGTTCAATTACATGTCATACAAAGTTCACAGCACAGGTTTACGTTCTGACAAAGGACGAGGGTGGTCGTCATACACCATTCTTCAACAACTATCGTCCACAGTTCTACTTCAGAACAACAGACGTTACAGGTGTATGTAACCTTCCAGCTGGTACAGAGATGTGCATGCCTGGTGATAACGTAGAGATGACAATCGAGCTCATCCACCCAATCGCTATGAGTCAGGGTCTTACATTCGCTATCCGTGAGGGTGGTAGAACTGTAGGTTCAGGAAGAGTTGCTTCTATCATCGAGTAATCGCTGATAAACCGCATAAATAAAGGATTTTCAGACCTTCGAGGGTTCGCCCTCGGAGGTCTTTTTTTCTGCCTGAAAATGGTTTTTGACCCTATTTTGACCCTATTTTAGAGCAAAAAATAAGCTCTGACCCTACAAATGACATAAAAATCTAAAATTTAAAGAACTTATGAATAACAGGGAAGCCTTTCTATATCTTGAAATAAGCGGAAAGAATATTGTATAATAAATTCCGGTCAAGTGCTAGTTGTATACTTATATCACAGTTCTTAATAGCTTGCAGAAATGAAAAAGGACGTGTATAATAAAACTACTTAGATGTATTATAGAAAGGAGAAGTACTATGGTATATATTTCTTCATTTACATATTGCGATAGTATTCAGACGGAAATGACCCCACAGGGACCGAGAAATCAGATTGTGAATCCGTTACAAGTCCTTGCACCGATAGCTGTACCGGGAAACTATTCATTTGCGATTGCTTGTAATATAGCAGGATTTGATGCGATGAAAGAAAACTGTGTACGAATACAGTTTATATCGCCTAATGGACAGATAGTGAATGATACTGGCGATATTAAGTTTCAGTTGCCTGCGGAGCAATTTAAACAGGATAAATTGGGAGTTATGCAGTTTAATTTAGATATGAGGAATTTAGTATTAAGTGAGGTTGGATTATATTCAACTAAGGTAATGATAAATGGTGAACAAATAGGTGAATATAAGATACAAGTTATAGTAGGTGATAGATAATGATGGCAGTGAAGCATTTATCAGATACAAATATAAGTAAGGTGTGTAGTACGCTTGTTGGGGGTGTAATAGCGACATCTATTATTGTTTTTGGAAATGGAGCAGTTTCTGTAGGAAATACTCAGGACTGTACAAGACCAATAATTTGTTCAAACGATGAGAAAACAAATGTATATGCATCTTTTATGGCAGCCCCTAGCATATCCTATGATGTAACTGGATATAGTAGTACTAAAAGTGCTAGTTCAGGTGTAGAAAAGGTGATAATAAGTGAAGAAAAATTGGAAAATTTAAAGAAATTGGAAGTAATTGCAAGTCTGGAATATAATTGGAATGCAAATGGGGCAAAAGCTTTTTCAGATAGATTGATAACTAAAGTGAGAAATTTGGTGATGTTTTTAGAAATTCAACCAGAGGTTTTTCCTACAGCGTGTGAATCTATACAGTTAGAATATGATAAGGCAGATGGGGCGCATTTGGAAATTGAACTTAATGAAAGCGATAATGCAGAAGTATTTATAGTGGATGATTGTGGATGTGAAAGATTTATAAATGTTAGCGCTAGTATTGAGGGGATAAACAAGGTGGTGAGTGATTTTTATGGATAGTACATTTGAAGGTTCAGAAAGGCTATATCGTGCAGTATATCCTCCTTCTCATCCAGGATTGTTTTGGAAAAAAGATGGAAAAATTTCTCCAGCGGCATTTGCAGATCCCCATGGATTTTCAGTTGAAAGAGGTTTCTATAGAAAACCGGAAGAAATAGTAGAAAAAATGAAAAAGACGTTTTCAGGTTGTATAGTCTCTTTGAGTGTGCAAAATTGTCGAGATGTGAATGCTGTAGTAAAATATTTGCCATCAAGTACGAATGAGTATCATTCGGAGATTCATAGTAGTGATACAGTTGTTCTATTAAATAAGAGTCAAAGGCTTTATTTGGCAAAAGTAATAAATAAGGAATATATGGAAGAATAAAAAAGGGCGTGTAAAATAATTAATACATTCCCTTTATTTTTGACCAATAAGAAAAGGTGTTGATAAATGCTGGCTTTACTTTTATTAATAAATGAATAAAAGTTTGAGAATAATCCTAATTAATAGTAAAAATAAGCTCTGACCCTACAAATGACATAAAAATCTCAGAGGGAAGATCTAAGGATAGGAGATTTACAGATAGGATATTAAGGGTACAGGGGATAAATATTTTGACATACAGTAGATGCGTGTTAATTTGAATACAGAAAAATGTGCTACTGATAGACGGTTAGCCCAAGAAAATTAGTTTGACAAAAATGCCGCTTAGTTTTCCAGACGTGGGCGGCTATTTTTGTGGTTTATTACTATCTTTACCGAATGTGTATCCGGCACAAAAGCAGGTGATGCCGAAGCCCACTACTGCAATGAAAAACGTCGAAAAATAAAAATTTATAAAAATTTTATAATTATTTTTTCTGCTCATAAATGAGCAGATTTTTTTTTGAGATAAGAAAAATCTACTCGTTTATGAGGAGATTTACAGCCTTTTGTGGTCGTTTGACTGTGTATAGAGGAGAAGGTATTATATATACAGAGAGGAAAAAACATACACCAAACGGCATAAATGCCCCAACATAAATTTAAGGAAAGGATGTGATGGCATGGAGAAAATATATTATTCTGCTGATGATTTGATAGGCTTACTTGGGATCAGTCGCTCAAAAGCATATCAGATGATAAGAAGCCTGAATGCAGAGCTTGAAGCAAATAATTACATCACCATTCCCGGAAAAGTATCACGAGCTTATTTTAATGAGCGATGGTACGGTATGAGTTGTGCATAAGTTCTGAGCAAAGGTGTTAGCCTAGCTAACACCTTTGTTTGTTGAAAGGGGTTGATTTAATGGGTGTGTATAAGGACGACAAGACCGCAAGTTGGTTTTGTAAGTTCTATTTCAAAGACTGGCAAGGTGACAGACACCAGACTACTAAGCGGGGGTTTAAGACAAAAAGGGATGCTTTACGCTGGCAGGCTGATTTCATTGCAAAAGAAAATAGAAGCATGCATATTTCATTTGAAGCATATGTCAAAATATACTTTGAAGACAAGAAGAACAAGCTTAAAGAACGTACTGTCTATAATAAAAAGTACATGATTGACAAGCATATTCTTCCATACTTCAAGAACAAGAAAGTTGATGAGGTTACATCATCGGATATCATTCAGTGGCAGAATGCCATGGAAGAGAAAGGCTATTCACAGACATATCTTCGCATGGTACAGAACCAGCTTACAGCATTATATACGCACGCTGCAAAGATATATGGTCTTAAAAATCCCTGTGTAAGTGTTGAGAAGATGGGAAAATCAGATGCAGACCATATTGATTTCTGGACAAAGGAAGAATATGACAGGTTTATCTCTGTTGTAGATAAGTCTGATAAGTATTACGTGCTTTTTGAATTGCTGTTTTGGACAGGTATACGAATTGGTGAAGCTCTTGCGCTTACAATATCAGATTTTGACTTTGACAGGAAGGAGCTTCGGATTACTAAGACTTACTACAGGCTTGAAAGAAAGGATATTATCACTGCTCCTAAGACTGAGAACTCCATACGATCAATCAGTATGCCGGATTTCTTACTGGAAGAGGTAAAGGACTACTATAACCGGCTGTACAAGTACCCGAGGAATGAGAGATTGTTTCCTGTCGTACCTAAGGCAGTAGAAAATAAGTTTAAGCGTGATATTGAAAAAGCCGGTGTTAAGCGCATCCGTATTCATGACTTACGGCATTCCCATGCATCATATCTGATAGATCGGGGTGTTGATGCGATGAGAATTAAGGAAAGATTAGGTCATAAGGATATTAAGATCACGCTGAATACATACGGACACCTCTATCCGAACAAGCAGAGAGAATTAGCCAATATGCTTGATGCTGCAAAATAACGTTATACAGTGCATTGACAGATAGTATCTGTTGATGCATTTTTTTTGCCTCTAAAAGCCGTTGCATAAATTGCAAATGGCTTTTATGCATCTTGTGATGCTCAATCGAAGAACAAAAATCGAAAGAGAGGTAAAGTAAAAATGGCAAACGACCTGAAAGAGTTGACAGATTTTGCAAATGAAGTGAGGGATCTCCTGCTTGGAAAGTATGACGATGTAGAAGTTCAGAAGGTAGTGAAGAACCACGATGAGATACTTGTAGGGGTTACAGTCCGCACTAAGAATAACCGTGTATCGCCAAATGTCTACCTAAACGACTACTACAGACGCTACATGGACAATCGCATGTCCATACAGGATGTAAGTGTCGAAGTCCAGAGGATAGTCGATGAGAATACAAAGGATGCGATGGCAGCAAATATTGATCCGTTTGTGTTCTTAAATAAATCGGAGCTTTTGAAAAGAGTCATTGTAAAGCTGACCGGCACAGATAACAATGAGCAGTATTTATCTAACTGTGTCTATGTGCCTGTAGCAGATGGTCTTGTCGCTGTACTGCATGTGTTTGTAAGTATAAGTGACAAAGGGATTTACACATCAAAGCTCACGAAAGAGATGCTTGAAGTCATAGGCATGCCGCTTGAAGCTGTGTACGAAATAGCAAAGCGTAATACGCAAATGAAATTTCCGTATAGTGTAAGGAGCCTTGCTAGTTGGATAAAGCGTATGTGCGGCGAAGATGCAGTTGAAAAGATCAACATAGATGACAAGGTATACATTATCACAAATATCGTAGGCATAAACGGAGCGTCTGTTATTCTGTATGATGATGTGTTAAAGGCGTTCTGCGAAGATCATAGGTGTGACAGAGTTTACATCCTGCCATCAAGTATACATGAGCTTTTCCTTATCCCGGAGGACGCTTTTGTTGATAAAACAGGTATGTTAGAGATAGTTAGATCTGCGAACAAGACCTTGCAGGACTCTGGAAGCTATCTGTCTGATGATGTTTTCATGTATGACGCTTCGAGTAATAAGATATCCAATATTACCAAATAGGTGTTGACTTCATCCTTTGAACTGTGCTATATTGTAATCCATTCCCATAAATGGGAGTGATTACAAGTTTATAAAGACCTTTTTAAGGCATCAGAGAGTATTTCACGCTAGAAGTGTACCCTCTGGTGCCTTTTCTTTTGCAAGAAAAGAGCGTGAAATATGCTCTTTGACAATAGCATATAGCGAAGATGCAGTTGCAGCGTCTACAGTCCGAAAGCAACAGCGGTCTCTGTCCGGCTAAAGATTTCAGAGAGGAAAGACACAGTTTGTCACTACAGATTATCAGATTTCTAAGGAGGAAATATATATGTTTAGAGACCCAAGTATAGGTATTGGTGGCAAGGATGGAAGCAGACTTGTCACGATGGAAGATTACATGTTTAACGGTAGAAAACTCTGGCTTCAGGGGAGAATTACACCTGATACAGTGGACTCCCTGCTTAGTCAGCTTATAATTATCGAAGAAGATTACACCTTTTCAGGTATCATCAATCAGACTGATGTTAATGTGACGATCTACATAAGCAGTCCCGGTGGCAGCCTTACATCACTTAACCTGTATGATTATCTGCTTCACACTCCGTTGAAAATCAGAACAGTTGTGACAGGATATGCGTACAGTGCTGCTGCTTTGGTGTTCCTTGCCGGTTCTGAGCGATGCCTCATGCCATATAGCCGTGTGATGTTCCATGAGCCGTGTTTTTCAGGTGGTAGTATCTCAGATGAGAGCATAGAGGGAATAGATTATATCTGCGACGATCTAAAGAACCATAAAGAAACGGCACTCAACATTATATCTGAGCGAACAGGGTTAAGTAAGAAAACGGTTCGTGGCAAGATAACTAATCGTAAATGGTTCTTAAATGCCGATGAAGCTGTAAAGCTTGGCATTGCAGATAAGATTGTACACTCATTATAGAAGTTAGGAGTTATATAATATGGAAGCTCCTGACGAAAGCCTTGACACTCCCCCCTACTGACTCCTTACCCTTTGCTCTTAAGGTATGGAGAGAGTTTATAAGAGAGAAACAGAGATTAAAGATAATTATATAACCGAAAAAATGTGGACGTGCCGAGCGTAAAGCTCGGTCAGTCCACATTTTTTTTTTTACAAGGGAAAAGTAGGGTGAGACATGAGACACGCAAAAAATATACTTTTTTATTTTTTACATGTATGTAAATTTTAAAAGTTTAAAAAATTGAGTGTCTCGTGTCTCATTAAATTAACTTCCCGGTCTTTTATTGATATTCGTCTATCTTATCATCAGGTATGTATTCGAGGATATCATACACGTTACAATTAAGCAATCTACAGAGGGAGTCGATAGTAGTTGTGTTGACTGGATTGCCGTGTTTGATACTGTAGTAATTAGTTCTTGAAAATCCCAGCTTTTCAAGACGGTAAGAGGTTATTCCTCGCTGCTTCATGGTGTTAAAAAGAGGTTTATATGATATCAAAGTTTACTCCTCCGTTTCGTAATTATATATAACAAAATTCTATAATTGTGTACGGTAAATGAAAATGTAAGAGATAACGTGCGTACGGCAACCTTTACATATTGAAGAAACTATGATATAACAAAGTCGATATAAAAATTATATAGCCCTAATTTGACCCACAAATGGGCTATATCTAAATTAAAGGGACTTATATTGGTCTCCAAGTGGGTTATTTAATTAGTAATTGGACTTTTGCTGGTCTCCAAGTGGGTTATATTCTATGGAAAGGGACTTATATTGGTCTCCAGATGGGTTATTTAATTAGTAATTGGACTTATATTGGTCTCCGAATGGGCTATTTAACCGGTATATGGACTTTTACTGGTCACGAAATGGGTTATTTAATTATAAAATGGACTTTCTGGAGTCTCGAAATGGGTTATTTAATTATAAAATGGACTTTCTGGAGTCTCGAAATGGGTGATATTATCAATGCTTTATAGCATATTGGGTTACATTGACGTAGCAGGTATTAAAGATTTTGGTATGAAAAGTTAGTCGATCTTGTAATTATGGCTGCTCCATAAAGTATGAATATACCACAATATAGTACATCAATGATGTAGTGAAAATAGGGTGACAAAAGCTATTTTTTTCGGGGGTTTTATCATTTGCACCCCTGTGTCATCGACATGCCTGAGCAGGTTACTACCTGCACTAGCATTGATGCGGTTTATGAGCCCTAAGGTAACGAAGGTTACCTTAATTGCACCCCCTTTTAGGCATCGAATTGCACCCTACGCAAGCATTGATAAATAAGGCATATCGCCATTTGGAGTTAAAAAGTTATATTTTTCGAGAAAAAAGTATAAAGGGCATAAGAGACACTGACACATCAGACAATATATATATATATATATATTGTCTGATATGGTCGGCACAGCCGACGGTGTTGTGTCTGAGACACACTTTCATCTCCATTTCATTTCGGTGAAAGCTCTTACTGCACGGAAAAAAACTAAGGGTGTTTTTTTCCGCTTGCTCATGAGCAGATATATAGTTGCACAGCAACTGAATATCTGTTCACGAGTGCCCTATAAATTATCGTAGATATAATTTGGTTCTATTATACATCCTCAGTCGGATGTTCGGTAGAGATATAAAATTTCTATATTTTTATGGGGGAGGGATTTAATTATGTAGTCAGTGTTATAGGCAAATTCTAAAAAGACTCAACTGTCACTAATAACATTTTTAAGCTTCATCCGTGACTTACATAAAAGTCGCAATAACACAGAAAGGTAAATTAAGGTGATCTATCATGAATAAGAAAATATTAACTGCAGCAGCACTCACACTCATGCTCGTAGGCGGTGCTATCTCACTCGCTGCTTGCAACCACAAGAACGTAAACGTAGGTACTAACGGTACCACTGCATCAAGCACTGATGCAACCACTGAAACAAAGGTAACTATCAACACTAAGGATGTAGATAAGGACTATTGGAAGAACCTTGTAGGTGACGACCATAACGTAACTATCACATCCAAGGATAAGAACACAAGATCTAAGTCTGATAAGACTTCTGATAAGGTAGCAAAGTCAGACAAGACTGATAAGGCAACTGCCGGTAAGACAGATAAGAAGCCATCAGAAAACGTATCGGAGGAACCTAAGCCTAACACAGATAAGCCAGCCAAAGAGACAACCGAGGCACCTGCTCCACAGCCAACTGAGGAGCCAACAACTGAAAAGACTGGTTGCTCACATAACTGGGTAACTGAGACTATTAAGGCTGCCTGGGATGAGACCATCGTCGATGAGCCTGAGAAGACTCAGAAAGTTAAGGTGAAAGACGCATGGGATGAAAAAGTATTAGTTAAGGATGCTTATGATGAAAAAGTATACGTTGGAGATCGTGCTATACAGAACGATACTGGTGAAGACGTCACAGGAAAAGGTATAGAATGGTGTAAAGAACACGACTGTGCAGTTCACTTCCTTGGTAATGGTCCATGTAAAGGTAATTGTACACTCACACCTGTCTATGATGCTGAATATACAACTAAGACAATTCCGGCTAAGACTCATACAGTTCATCATGATGCAGAATATAAGTCTGTAACATACTGTTCAAAATGTGGTAAAACAAAGTAAATAGACATACAGGCATCACAACAATTATTGTGATGCCTGTATTTATTTTGAAGGAAATCTACTAGGCTTATATAAAATACCATTAATTTCCATACAAATCAGTTGATTTATATAACATTATCAACGTTTTTACCACATTTCTCATCCAGAAAGGAGTATCATCCCAATGCGACCAATCGATGCCGACACTCTAAAGCATGCCTTATCGAAAAGTTCACTTGTCAGTTCCCCTGATCTACTGACACTTTTCAGTATCATAAACAGTCAACCTAGCTCAGATGTCAGGGGTTTTGTTTGCTGAGATATATTTACAAAGATAACAAATTAGTTTACTATATGTACGGTAAGTAGTACATATGATAATGGGTTATAGAGGGAGGTTTTTTATGGCAGGAAAAAATGATGCGCAGATCGCACAGGTGAAAAAGGTGAAGGAGTTTAAGAGGCAGCATAAACTATATTTCTTTAGATTGTGGTTAAACCACTGGCTCGCAGAAGGTGAGCTGGGATCGCTTGCTTTTCTGATATCTGCGCCGGCAGCTTTTTGGTTTGGGCTTAATGCTTACTTTGGTGAAAAAGACTGCATATCATATACGATTATCTTTGGAACTATATTTCTCTTTCTTCTTACAAGGAAGCCGGTATATAAACTTATCTGGCGCTCAGGTGCGAAAAAGGGATATTGGGCTGTGATTAGTAAATGTCTTGGCAACTTTTATATCAGCTATTACGATAACTCATCCTTAAACCAGATAATAAAGCTTTTGAAAAGGGGGAAGGCTTCTTCAGTAGGGCAGGCAATAGCCATACTTGAAGCAAAGAGAAATCCACCAAAGAAAGTGGAAGCTAAAAATGAGAAGTCCTATCTTAAAAGGTTTATTGAGTGGCGAAAGAAACAGAAGAAGAAGGATCAAGAGGATATAGACAGGATGGTTAAGGAGAAGCTTCGGCAGTGGAATGTTGAAGGTATGACAGATAGTATTGACAGGTTTTGGGGTACAGGAAAATATCAAAACACTAACAATTACTATTATGAAGAGAAACAGGCTAAGAAAGAAGCCGCATACCTTGAATATTACGCAAGGAAACAGGAAGCCTACAATAGAAATTCCTATCAGGCTAAGACTGCAAGAAACCGGGCGAATGCAGCGGCTGCACGTGCCAAGCAGTATAGATAGTAATTAAGCTTTTAAATTACAAGTTTATAATTAAACATAAAGAACTGTTGTATAGAAGCTTTTGGTATGGCATAATATATTACAGAATTGCGGCGGACGTCTGCGGACTATGCCTAAGGAAGTTGGATGCGTCCGGCTTCCTTTTTTTATAGTTACGAGGTCTAGTTGATGACTGTGGTCATTACCTAGACCTCTTTTTTTATTGTGGTATCTCTTTGGTCTGGTCAAGCGCTGCCTCGTCTGATGACGAGCGTAATGTCGCTTGACTTATAAGATATATTTTGCCATCTGATTTTACTGCCGGGAGTTATTTGCCAGATATTCATAAGTTACCATAGTTAGCATCTTATTTTATCTCCTTGATATTTTCAAATAGGCACCTCGTGGGGTGGTGCCTGAAACGGATATAAAAAATAACTGGTTTATATAAAGCCAGAAAAAAAGGAGAGAATAAAATGTTAGACAATGAAACAGAACAGATGCTGATTGATGAACTTGTTTTAAACTTTGTCACAACTGGCATCGTAGATATGACACATTTTAACAAAGAGTCCCATGTTGGGGTTGTTGCAAATGTCAGCAAAAAGAGCGCAGAAGGTATTATTGAAAAGTGCCTTATAAGAGAGCGTGAACGTACGCGCAATATCTTAAGCAGTTCACGTAAGAAAGACGAGAAGATAAATCTTCTTGACAGGCAGATTGACAGGTTGTTTAAGATCATAAGCTTTTATGAGATGGACGACTCGGAATGGGATGAAGACTGGTATTTATCAGTAGTAAAGAAAGGCGGCGGATATTATGATGACTAGAAATGCTATTTTAAGGGAGACAACTGCGGAATATCTCAGACATGTTTCACTTACCACTCCGCTTGAGGATGTGGAAGAGGAGCTTGTTGCTTTTATTAAAAACAAAATTTATAACCACAATCATATTTACCATACGGCTTATAAGGCTCCAGATCGTCTCGATAATGCCGTCATGGCGGATGTAATTGTACACATGTTCAATGTTGTGAATATTGATTGTAACCCTGACGGCGACTCTGAGACGATGTTAGCCATATACGATAACGACAAAAGCAGCAGAGATTACGGCTTGTATGTTCCTGCTGATGATCTGATTGCGGATGCTGTGAGAAAGCTCAATTACCTTGCCAAGCAGAGCGATATTAAAGAGGTAATTATTTCAATCAAGCTTAAAGCTCCGATTGCTCACCTTACTATGGATAAGCACCTTGTGCCTGTGGCAAATGGCGTCTTCGATTATTCCACAAAGAAACTTTATCCATTTGACCCGGACAAATATGTTTTTCTTGGGAAAATGTCTGTGCCATTTGATGCAACTGCTGTTAATCCTGAGTTTGAATTTGATACAGAAGATGGAAAGTTCATCTTCAATTTTGATAAGTGGCTTATGGAGATCGCAGATGACAGAAAAGAACTCTACGACCTTTTGTGGGAAGTCATATCTTCTGTATGCCGCCCATTTGCACACTTTGATAAATTGATATTTTTCGTTTCAAATACAGGTGCAAATGGTAAAGGCTCACTCCTTAGAGCAATTCGCAGTCTGTGCGGAGAACGGCGGACAAGTTCCATATCTCTCCGTGAGTTATCAGAGGATAAATACATAGGCCCCGCCATTTTCAACAAGCTTGTTATTTTGTCCGATGAGAACAGGGTATCAAAGAATAAGAAGCTTGAAGGTTTGGAACGTGCGAAGCTCCTTGCAACAGGCGATATCATCAGAATTGAATATAAGTACAGAGATAGTTTTGATTTTAGATTTTCTGGTCGCTGTATCTTTTGCTTAAATGATAACTTGAAGCTTGAAGACACAACAGGATCTGCCTACAGAAGAATACTGTCAATCCCATTTCTTAGAAGCTTTGTCGGAAAAGAAAACAAATATTTAAAGTCTACAGTGCTTGTGGATGAGCGTGTGTTAAGATACATCTTAAATCATGCTCTTATGTGTGTGGACTGTGACGAGGACTACCATATCCCTGATATCTGTCTTCGTGAGCTTGATGATATCAAGACGTTGAATGATCCGATCCGTGAGCTTTGGAAGGAGATTGAACCTGTACTTGTCTGGGATATTGTTCCGTTCTCATGGCTTTTCGAGGTGTACAAGGGTTTTCTTAGGAAAAACTACCCAAGCGAAAAGCCATTAAACCGCTCCGTCTTTATTGATGACTTGCTTGATATCTTAGATGAGGAAGAAGACTCACTGTTTTACTGTGAAGATAAGGGGAAACGTTACAGAACCGGCGACATGATGTCAAAGTCAGAGATTTTAACATACATGTACGATGTCAGAGATTTCATGGATCTGACGCAGGATAATATCTATCTTATGTGTATTCCAGTCGGTAAAACACAGGTAAGAGGTATTTTAAGAAAAACTGTGAAAGGAGATACCTGCGATGAGTAAAGAAAAAGAGTATACCGCCGAGCGGAAGTTGTTTGAGTATGTAGCATACATAGGGCTTGACTATAAAGAAATTCGTGAAAAGATGGAAAGCGGCGACTTGCCGGAGATGGAGTTGGATGCGATCACCGAGATCATATATTCCATTTTACCATCTGAAATAGAAGAGCTTATAACAAGTCCTGATGATGAAAAGGCAAGCCCTCTTGATAAGGCGATGGGTTTAGAACAGGCAGCGCACGTATTTAATATGCTTCACAGGTTTTATTTAAATATTTATGAGGGTACGGGCTGCTGTGAAGCAGATACAGAAATGTCGGAAGACGATATGGATTATGCTTTACGTGAGATGGAAGAAGAGGACAACAAGCGCATGGAGAAGCTTGTGTTTAACTATATTGCCTATAATTCATTTAGCTTCAATGATCTGAGACAGAAAATGAAGGAGTTCGTTATTCCAGAGCTTGATATAGATGATGTTACGGATATAATATTCTCTCATCTTCCGGGAGAACTTGAGAAGCTTAATAGTCAGGCGAAGGCAGCAGAAGATTTGATTTCCCAAAACGCTTTTCTTGCAAAAGCAAATGGTGTTTACGCTTCCCTGTATAACTTCTATAATGATATTTATATAGAAGACGAAGAACTGGTTGCGGAAGTTCTCAGCAAGAAAGCAAAAGACGATGAGATATGTTTTTTGAATGACCCGGTGATTGAGTCGGGTGCTGGAAGCTGGGAGGAGTATTACGGTCATGATGTTGACGACTAAAGCCCCATCTATTTAGCGCCTTTGACCCTATATTGACCCTAAAAAATTGAAAACCTCATGGAATGGGTGTAAAATGCGTGTGATATATGGACAAAACCCACGGAAAATGGACATATTTGACGACATTTGACACATGAATAAAACGTGAGGGTGGTAGAACTGTAGGTTCAGGAAGAGTTGCATCTATCATCGAGTAATCTTTGATAAACCGCATAAATAAAGGATTTTCAGACCTTCGAGGGTTCGCCCTCGGAGGTCTTTTTTTCTGCTTGAAAATGGGTTTTGACCTCATATTTAGCTGAAAATAGCCAATTCCCGCATCATGTCTTGTAAAAAACACCCGAAAAACACTATTCTGTCAATGAATGTGTCAAGTTTTTAGCAAAAGCTTGACATGTAGCATCAGCCCTTGCCGAAGGCAACTTAAAATGGGCTGATGTTCAATAGAAAGGAGGCAACAGATATGGATCAGAAAAAGACCGGTTCATTCCTAAGAGAACTGAGAAAGGAAAAACAGCTTACGCAGGAACAACTTGCAGAGCGGTTTGGAGTAACCAATCGTAGCGTATCAAGGTGGGAAACGGGCAGCAAACATGCCGGATCTCAGTATTCTGGTGGAGCTGGCAGATTTCTATGATGTTGATATCAGGGATATCATTGATGGAGAAAGGAAGGGTGAGGACATGAATAAGGAAGAGAAAGAGAGATTGCAGCTTGTAGCGGATTATGCAGAAACTGAGAAGAATACATTGTTGATGAGGTTGCGCATATTTAGCATAGTGGGGTTGATTTCACTGATTGCAGGATTGACGATGATGGTGATCAGCAGAGATAACAATCTTCCAGTCTATGATTATTTGATGGGGACGCTTATGGGAGTTGCTATAGGTGCGTTGCTGGTTGCGGTGTTCTATTCAACCGGAGTTTTAGAAAACATGAGGAAGCGAAAAAGAACACTTATGAAAGTGCTTTTGGTAATAAGCATATTAATCCTGCTTGGAACATTCATCGCGGCAATCATAGCATCGTTATGATATATATAATGAGCATTGCGACGGGGCGCTTGCGCAAACTAAATGTAATATGCTATAATTTTTAAGGATGCAATGTGGACGATCAGTTTGTGGCATCCACATGAGCACAGATATTTTGCGTGAGATATAGTAAATATGAATAGTGCAATCATTTTTTATGACGAAAGAATTACAATTATATATGTATAAGCCCATAATATGGTTGGGCGTATCTACCAGCTACCAATAATAGTTGACTACAACAATGAATGCCGTGGTCAACTATATTTTTATGCAAAAATATCTGAGACGTTATAGGTTTATAAAAATTATAAAATTAAATTGGAGGGCGAGTGCATGAAGTATGACGTGATAATTATTGGAGCAGGACCAGGAGGAATATTTTCTGCATATGAGCTGACAAAGCAGGCTCCGGATCTCAAGGTTGCAGTGTTTGAGGCTGGACATGAGCTTAAGAGAAGAAAATGTCCGATAGACGGCACAAAGATCAAGAGCTGCGTGGGATGTGATAGCTGCTCGATCATGAGCGGATTTGGCGGTGCAGGTGCATTTTCCGATGGAAAGTACAATATTACAAATGACTTTGGCGGAAGTCTGTATGAGTACATCGGCAAGAACGAGGCCATAGACCTCATGAAGTATGTGGATGATATCAATATGGAGTACGGCGGAGAGGGTACGAAGCTTTATTCCACTGCCGGCACAAGATTCAAGACAGTGTGTCTGCAGAACAGGCTTCATCTGCTTGATGCTTCGGTCAGACATCTTGGCACGGACATCAACTATATAGTTCTAGAGAATCTGTATGCATATCTTCAGGACAAGGTGGATTTCTATTTTGACACTCCTATACAAACGGTGGAAAAGATGGAGGATGGAACATATAGTGTATGCTGCAAGAAAGGTATATTTTTCTGTGACAAATGTATCATATCCGTGGGAAGAAGCGGCAGCAAATGGATGGAGGCTGTCTGCAAAGACCTAAATGTACCCACAAAATCCAACAGAGTGGATATAGGAGTCAGAGTGGAGCTTCCTGCAGCCATATTTGCACATTTGACGGATGAGCTCTATGAGAGCAAGATAGTATACAGAACGGAGAAGTATGGAGACAAGGTGCGAACTTTCTGCATGAACCCAAGGGGCGCCGTGGTTACTGAGAATACTAATGGAATCATAACGGTAAATGGCCACAGTTATGAGGATCCTGCAAAACAGACGGATAATACAAACTTTGCGCTCCTTGTGGCAAAGCATTTCTCAGAGCCGTTCAAGGACTCCAACGGGTACGGCGAGAGCATAGCGAAACTCAGCAACATGCTGGGCGGCGGAGTAATAGTGCAGAGATTTGGCGACCTCATAAGGGGACAGCGCTCCACCCAGAGCAGGATAGAGGAAGCGTTCATCACACCTACGCTCAATGCCACACCGGGAGATCTGAGCCTTGTCCTTCCAAAGAGAATTCTGGATGGAATAATCGAGATGATCTACGCTCTTGATAAGATAGCCCCAGGAACGGCAAATGAAGATACACTGTTGTATGGAGTTGAGGTCAAATTCTACAACATGGAGGTTGAAGTAGATGATAAGCTTGAGACAAGATACAAGGGGCTGTATATCATAGGAGATGGCAGCGGAATAACACACTCCCTTTCGCACGCATCTGCAAGCGGTGTATACGTAGCAAGAAATATTGCACATGGCGAATAAAACGAATAGATATTTATATAGAAGAAAGTCATTCAAAACAGAGTATCGTGATAGGGGTTCCAGATACTCTGTTTTTATTTGATAAATGAGTTTCAAGCGAAAATACATTTGTTTGACTGGATGGGAGAAGAATGGTAGAGTTGTAAATGGCATGAAAATAGATTTAAAGTCTGCAACAAATATGAAAACAAATTTAACTAAGAAAACTATTAGTGGCATTGTATAGAAGACACTATATGATGGATTATTTTCGAAAGAAGAAAGGAAATAGGAAAATATAGAGGGATCAGTTATAAATCAGATATGCGCATCTATGGATTCATTCTTTGATACAGAAAAGAAAATAGGCGATTATATCGTTAGGAATCCCAAGAAGGTTGTGGATATGACAGTCGGGGAGCTGGCAAAGGAGTGCGGTGTCAGCGAGGCCTCGGTGTCGAGATTCTGCAAACGAATAGAGCTGAAGGGATTTCACCATCTCAAGATATCGCTGGCGAGAGAACTCGTGGATGCCAAGGATGACGGAGAGATATCTGGACATATATCTGTGGATGATATGGAAGGTTCTCTGAGAGGAATACTGTCGAATAAAAGTGTATATACAATCCAAATACATAATTATATATGGAGGAAACAGATATGAAGGATATCAAATGGGCAGTTCTCGGAACAGGAGTTATTGCAAATGAGATGGCAGTGGCACTCAAAAAGAATGGCAGGAACATTTATGCGGTTGGTAACAGGACGTATGACAAAGCGGTGGCATTTGCTGAGAAGTATGGCATAGGTAAGGTTTATTCAGACTACAATGAGATGTTCACGGATCCGGAAGTGGACGTGATATATATAACGACTCCACACAATACACACATACAGTTTATGAGAAGAGCGATAGAGAATGGAAAACATATACTTGTGGAGAAGTCAATAACATTGAACAGCGGTGAGCTTGAAGAGATGCTGGAACTGGCGGAGCAGCACAATGTGATCATAGGAGAGGCGATGACTATTTATCATATGCCTATTTACAGAAAACTTAAGGAGCTACTGGACTCGGGTGCACTTGGCAAAGTCAATCTCATAACCATGAATTTTGGAAGCTTCAAAGACTATGATATGAACAATCGATTCTTCAACAGAAACCTTGCGGGAGGGGCAATGCTGGATATAGGTGTGTATGCCCTGTCGTTTATAAGGTGGTTCATGGACTCAAAGCCAGACAAGCTTCTTTCACAGGTTAAGCCTGCGCCTACTGGAGTGGATGAGCAGGCAGGACTTTTGCTTATGAATAAGGAAGGACAGATGGCAACCGTTATGCTGTCCCTTCACTCGAAGCAGCCGAAACGTGGAATGGTATCATGTGAAAACGGATATATAGAGGTGATGGAGTATCCAAGAGCGTGGGAGGCGAAGGTCACATACACAGATACAGGCAAAACTGAGACTGTTGCAGCTGGAGAAAATGCGGATGCCCTTGCGTATGAGCTTCAGGACATGGAGAGTGCGATATCCGGTGATGGAGATATGTATCTGGAATATACAAAGGATGTCATGGATATGATGACAGAGTTCAGAAGATCATGGCGATTTACATATCCAGAGGAAGAATAGGTAGATTGTCATATGTAGGGGAGGCTGTTTAGAACAATTGCACACAATTGTCAGATAAATAAAAAAAGTCCTTGACATAAGATTGCAGTGGTGGTATCTTATAAAAGCTGTCGCATGAGTAGGCAGCAGACGACAGCTTTTATAGGTATACAACATGATATGTCACTGAGACATGATTATAAATTACCTGAAAAAGTTGTTGACATACACACTTCGGTGTGGTAATATTTAGAAGTTGTCGCCGAAGAGGTCAGACATCAGCAACCGAAAAGGTCTTGAAAAAAGATAAAAAAGTTGTTGACAAAGAACTTCAGATGTGATAACATATAGAAGTTGTCGCTGAGAGGCGAAAACATAAAGAACCTTGAAAAATTAACAACATGACAACCCTGAAATTCCAAAAAAAGAATTTCAAGAACGTCGGATCAGAGATGATATCAAAGATCTAACAAACCAATAACAGTAAAGATGGTTAGGAAAAATACAAGCTAGTATGATTTCTGACATAGGATTTACAAACTTTTTAATGAGAGTTTGA
>NZ_CYXU01000002.1 GCF_001404675.1 Coprococcus eutactus | reverse complement strand
AAATGGATGCCACCTGTACAATACAGGATAGCATCCATGTGTTCAGCCTAGTTCATAAATATGTGTCCAGGATTCTGGGTACATATCAATCAAATTTAGACGTTTTTTATACGCTTCTTCAGCTACACTTTGGCACAATTTTACCATATCTCTAGGTTTTCTTCTTATTAATGAATATATTACTTTGTGTGTTGGTGCATTTGTCCATGCCCTTGCTTGCTCATCAAATCTAGGTACAAATACAATATTTAAATATTTTGCTATATTATATTGCATTGTTTGTTTATTTGCAGTGATAGACTCATCAAATGTTTCATCAAAATATGTACATATCCTTTTGGCCAAGGTCTTCATTATTTCCTGGTTGTTCCATTGACACTTAATAATCGAGCTTTCGAATTTGTCAGAAAACTCCTCATCTCGAATCATCTCATATACATCTGTTCTTAATGCAATTCTTGCAGACAATCCCCCCATGTCACTAGTCATATCGCTTAAAACCAATAATAAACTTTTTATTTTTAATATATCCGACGCCTTCCCCTTCCAGTCCAAATCAAAATCATCAAAGAAAAGCCTGATTTTTTTATTATTGATCATTCTCTGTAGCACATGATGCTCTCCGCATGATTCAGAATCCTCATCTAATTTAATATATTTATCATACATCGGTTTTAATATTTTCACTGATTTAGCTATAAAATCTTTTTCTGCATAGCCCGTATTATAGGCCCAAGTCATAGCCTTCTGACAATCATCTCCCATAACAAAAGTCATATGGGATATCAGTTTCATTATTACTAATTTACTAATTGCTCTCTTCCATAATGTTTTTAACTCATACAAATTATCTGATCTAAGTATATCTGAGTACAACTCAGATAAATCATCTAATCTAATCCATAGGGGAACAAAATTTCTTTCTGCTGACTCTATATAAGCCATTTTTAATAATGCAGATTTACCTGTTCCCTTTTCCCCCGTTATTATTTGTAAATTCAATCCAGACATTACATCCTCATATTGTATTGTTTTATAATAGTACGATGTTAAACGAGAATCATCCTCCTTTCCTGCATCCTCATGTCCAAATAAAATAAGTCTATTTTCCTTTTTGAATGTCTCAAATGTTGAATTCTTCATTTATCCGTCTCCCCTTTCAATTATGGATTTAGTTTAGTGTTCTATTTGTATATATATCGATAGTATCATGTATTTATTATACAATCAATATATTTTGATATATCATCATGTTGTTTTACGTAACCATCAAACTATAAATTCCACATTATTTGTTTACTATATATTGCTCCAATTATCATTTTTCCCTTATTTATCAGTAACTTTCATCCTCCATTCGGCCAACTGCTTATCTACCGCTATCTGTCCTACTTCATTATTCTCTCCATTCTCCATGTTGCAATTGTTGTGATCAAGCTTTTTTGTAATACTACGACCTAAATTCTGCCACAGGGTTTATGCAACCCCGTAGCGTGCCTCGTAAGGCGTTTTGTAATTATTATAAGAACGCGGACGTACATGATTATATTGTACATACCTCGTTTCCTCCTAAGATTATCAACTGCTTGATAAATAGCACAACTGCATTGTGTAAGGATGATACAAATTGTTTTCGATATTGTAGTGTAGCCTTTCCGTTTAAAATGAAATTGCTATATTTAATGGGCATTGCCCATGATTCAAGTGCATTGTCTTGCAAAATGTGCTTTATTATATTCTCTCTTTAACAAATTATAAAATGTAAAAGTTATTTTAATCGTGCTTATACACTCTTATTTTTTCCAAAAGTTTCTAATTTTATATCTTAGAATCGCCTTTTTTACTTCTCTCTCCACATCAATAGCCTGGCTATTCCTAACCGTTACTGGCAACTTTATATCATCTTCAAATTTATATCGTGCATTATACGTTTTTACAAATAGTTTAACGAACGTCGGATCATACTCTAAATAATCAAGCAACTTCTGCCAGTAGTCTGCCATACATCTCGCATCTACAAAGTATGAGTCCAACGTTTCTCCCAGTTGTATCATTATGTCTTCACTAGCCGATTCTATGTATTCTTTTGCCAGCTTATCAATTTCAGGGTATTTGTTTCTGAGATTTGGCAGCCTATTCTTCACATGATTCAAAATCCCCAACAACTTGAAATTAAGGTTAATGAAAAAGCATGATTGAATTGAGTCAATCAGCAAATCATTGCCCTTGTATGATAATGTCAAATTTGCAATATAAATGTCACCTTTATGCTCCCAATAGAAGTCAATATATTTCTTTGCATTTTTTTTGCGAAATTCTTCATAATCACAAACTCTATCCCATTTTTCCTTTTCTGGAACTAATGGCATATATTTTCTAACTGCTTCAATGCCATCATATATACCTTCAATACATTCGTTACATCTAAAATCCTGCTTCAGCTTTCTCTTGCTATACAACACCTGCCATTTGTAAATAATAATAACAGCAATAATACTGCAAGCTACACCAGAAAAATAAGTATTTGTAACAATCTTCTCTACTAACGAAAAAAATGGTAGGCCTACAATTGCTGTAAACACACCAACTTTCCATGCAATTAGAGATAATAGTATCAATGACAGCAACATCAATGAAAACATTACTTTTCTATACATAATTTATCCTTTACTTATAAGCCTTGCTACAGGTACAAGGTCTGTAAAAACGCTCCCAATATTATTCCCCCACACAGGGCATTCTACCTCTTCACGTTCACGGTTGCCCTCCCATATAGATCTATCATCATATTCCGAAATGGAACCACATTTATCACAAGTCACTCGATGAATCATATCGTCATGCCTCCTTCATATAAACAGATAATATAAAAATCCGACATTGCCATTGACGCATTTACAAACAGTCTTGCATGATGTTCATCAATTGCTATCCTATTAGCCCCAACTCCATGCGCATCACTGTCTTTGTTTCTCCTTTCAACAATCGAAGATTTATTCCTTTATTGTATAACCATCCCCAATAGCTATTATTTACTAGCTAAGAATTGATACGAATAAAGTATCTATATTACCTTACCAAATTGGTTTAAATAAAATTGTCGTCAGTCATTTGTTTTGTCGCATACTTTGATATTGAACATTATAACATACAATCTTTTCCAATCTACATTATATTGTAAATCATAATAAATCTGTGAAATTCCCTATAACCACCAATTGCCAGCCCTCCCGGGCTGGCAATTACATCACATCACATCCATATAAACATCCTATCTACAAATCCCCAAACAAATCCTTCTCATACATACCGTCCTCAATCATCCCCTTAAAGCTCTCCTTAACAGCCTCAACATCCTCCTTATACGTCATACCATATCAGGTATCATTCGTCCGGAGAACCTTAACTGTCATCTTCTTCTCATCCAGAAGTTCTCCTATAAATGTAGGAATAAGGAACTCTGCCTTAAGTGGATCAGTTGGAACCTCCGTCTCAAAGAACTCCGCAAATCCTGCCTCCAACATATCCAGGAATTCCGGTGTCAGTCCCCACATGTTCATGGACACCAGAGACTCCGTATCAATGGCTGTGCCGTCCGTCTCTGCACCATTCACAGTCTTGACGATATTCCTGGTCTCCACCACCTCCGTCAGATTATTCTGATCGTCCATCTTGCAAATGCCTCTGGTCACACCACCATTATCAGACAATGTATTCTTAAGTACAAATCCAGCCATACATGACTGTCCTCCGTTCACCAGATGCTCATGAACCAGTCTGAAGCCTTCCTTGCCATAATAATCATCTGCATTTATCACGACAAATGTTGTATTCAACACAGCTTTAGCTACAAGCACGGCCTGTCCTGTTCTCCATAGCTAATTCTGCCTGCCGACAGCTCCCATGAATTACCCTCGATATCCTTGCGGATAATAAATACAACGTGATTAAACCCTTCATCTATGGCATCATGGATTGAGTAATCCATGATAATGTGCTAACCATCATCTATAGGCTCCAGCTGTTTTATTCCTATTACAAATCTTAATCCCATTCCTGCCGCCATAATAAGTAAATTTATTTACATATATCTCGTTTCCTTAATTAGTCAAATGCTTATAAATCCATATTTATCTTCAACAGCAATATATACATTATGTACAGTCATATCTCATTGTTCGCAAACGATTTCCTATTATAGTAATTGTTTTCATAGAACGTTCGCCTACCCCTAACACCTCAAGATTTCCATTCATATTTTTCAAAATCTCAAATATACTTATATTAGCAATCACTATTAACGTATCTTGAATACTATACCACCTCATATTAAGTTGGTCGTAATCTTTTATGAGGAAACGACATATAGGTGAAAATCCTATATAGTGATTGCTATTTTTTTATTATTTGATTTTTAGCTTGTAGAATTTGGCAATCTTTTCTTTGCCCTTTTCCAAAAAATTTATCTATTAAACGAATAGCATCCCCATGCATTTCAACATCGTGATAAATAAAATACTTTCTGACAATTAATTTAACCATCTTCTTAATTAGCGGTAAATTTGATGCATCATAAATTTGCTCTGCTCTTGCGGCAAATGTTTTGAAATTGGCAACATTCTCTTGCATCATTAAATTTTGTATTTTATAATTTGTATTTTGGTTATAATCAAATTTTTCTAAGTCCCCAATAGTTTTCATAGTCGATGCTGTCATAGAAATAAAATCATAAATACTTAAAATGTATGCCATTGATTGATTTTGCAATTCACATGTTATCATATCTTCTGTTATTAATATACCTTTTCTTGTTTTAGGTTTACTTTTTAAAATATCTTCAATGATCCTACTACAATTTGCATCTATATCCTTAAGCATAAAATATAATAGCTTATTTGGATATCTATACAAAATATCTACTATTTCTTTCTTTTCATCAGCCTGCAACATAAATCTAAAATTAGGAAGGATTTTTGCAACAAGATCCAAATAATTAATACCCTTAGCTATTTTATTACTGAAAGAATTCACTTTACTAGCATCATACGAGTATAGACTATCGGCTTGGTTTTCCTTTTCTTCAATAATCTCCTTTTCCATTTTATTTTTCACTTCTTTGATTTTTTCTTTTTCTGTTTTGTCTGGAAGTTTAGGAGTTGATGTATTTGAAACTTTCGATAAAAATTCAATATTATTCTTATCAATATCTAACTCTAGCCAGTCATTCATATGTGCAAAAATGCTCTGTAATATTGGCCTTAATATTTGTGTATTACTTGTAATATATGACAGAAAAAGTATTACATCACCATTAATTCCAAAGCAAATATTATCTAGAACCTCCTTTAAATCTTCTAGGCTCTCCCTCATCTGGCATGTTCTATTCAAATGCCGAGCAACAAAGTATGCCAATAAGTTTTCATCGCAAAATTCAAGCTCGAAAGAAATGCTTGATTCTTTCAAAATATTTGAGTTTATCGCCACTTTATACACATATTTTGTGTTAAGTTCTTCATTATCATATCTTTTTTTATATTCATCAACAGCGCTCTCAAATTCTTTATATGAAATTTTCTGATACTTTTTTATAAAATGAATAAAATGTGCAACATAATCTAATGCCATTAAAATTTCATCAACATCATTATCTTCTTTTGTATTTTTAGAAATTCTGTATGTAATATTTGCGGCAAATACCTTACTAAAAACATTTGTTTCACTCTGTGTTTTTATATGTGAGAACTGGATATAATAATCAACAAATTGATGAATGAAATCAGGAGTAAGCTGAAAATATTTTATTTGATTAGTAATATCTTCATTGATTTTTCTGCTTTTTTCTTCAACATCCAATGAAGGATATTCCACTAAGTAGTTAGAACATATTTTCTTAATAAGTTGCTCTCTTTTCACATAATAAAACGGACATATTTTTAAATAGAAGAATGCATTTTCTGTTAGTTCTTCCACTGTTCTGTCTTTTATATTCATATTCCAGTCAATACCACAAAATGTGATAATATGTCCAAATTGCTCTGAATATTCATCTAAGAATGCTCTCCATTTTTCTTTATTAACTTTATCGTTGCCATCCACTATAAGAATTTTCTTTTCTTTTTCAAGTTGCAAAAATTCATCTACATCAGCGTTATCACCAAATTCATTTTGAATGGCATATTTTATAATATTCTTTATATTTTTAGGAGTAAAACTATCTTCTGTTAAAAACAATACAGTGTAATCTTCTGATAATTGATTCGTAAGATATTTTGCTAAAATACTTTTCCCTGTACGCGAACTGCCCTCAATAGATATTTTTGATTTAATCGACAATAATTCTTTAAATTTACTATCAGATGTAACTGTAAAATTCTTTAAATCTGAATTTGTATCTTTTGACTCTAATGCTGGGAAAACAAAATACTTACTATAATTTTCACCATCCCGCTCATTTGCATCAGTCAACAGTTCTTTCTGAAATTCTGGCGTGAATCTAAAGTTACTATTAGTATTGAAAATAACATTTTTATTATCTATCACTTTTGTCGGTTTATATATTTTGCCATTATATATGTATTTATATCCAACAAGTGTATGTGCTTCAGTATCTAATATTAATGCATTAAATCCATGTTCTGTTTTTGTTCCATAAAGTGCTATACCACTTGAAATATCAATATGTTTTCCGTTAACATCCTTGTCCTCATTTAAAGCAAAATGTTCATGTCCTACAAATAACAAATCTGTTGATTGATTTAGAGTATCATACAATTTATGCTTTGATGTATCACTAAACCATTCTGGGCCATGATGAATTATAGAAATTGTATATTTCTGGTGTAAATCTATGTTTAACTTTTCAAATTCAGTCAGAGGAATATAATGCATTCCTTTGTCCCTATTTCCACTTCCTAATAAGGAAAAAGGAGCTGAATTTATTAAGTTTACCTTTATTATGAAATTATCATATTTGACTTTTCTCACATCAATTACTTTGCTTTTTAAAAAGCATCTATTTCTTTTTGCAAATTCATAAAAATTTGATAATTCATCTAAATCATCATTAAATCTTGAATCTACTTCGTTCCTTTCATAATAGGACTCCAATTCAAAATTATCTCTATTCTTGTTTTTTACTAAATTGTCATGGTTTCCAGGCACAATAAGTGTTTGAACATATTTTCCGTCAATATATTTCTGACTAATGTTTTTTGCGATATAACCCACAAGTTTCCCTGCATTGGCATATGAATTTTTATCTCCTGCATTAACAATATCCCCTGAAAACACCAATGCACATTCATCAAATTCTCCAATTTGTACTAAAGAATTCACAATTGCATTTATATTTATTACTCTAAGTTCTGTATTATCTCTTAAATGCGCATCACTTAAGTGTAAAAAAAGTATCTTCATTTTACCTCCTTCACTCCATGGGCTTTCATCTATAAATTGTCCTTTTCTTCTTGTTTTGTCATGTATTTCAATAATAATCATTATAACACGCAGTTCTTTTATAGTCTATATTATGTGGCAAATCTCAATCCATCTACATCTCCTATAACCACCAATTGCCAGCCCTCCCGGGCTGGCAATCACATCACATCCATATAAACATCCTATCTACAAATCCCCAAACAAATCCTTCTCATACATACCGACCTCAATCATCCCCTTAAAGCTCTCCTTAACAGCCTCAGCATCCTCCTTATACGTCCATACCATACCAGGTATCATTCGTCCGGAGAACCTTAACCGTCATCTTCTTCTCATCCAGAAGCTCTCCTATAAATGTAGGAATAAGGAACTCTGCCTTAAGTGTATCAGTCGGGACCTCCGTCTCAAAGAACTCCGCAAATCCTGTCTCCAACATATCCAGGAATTCCGGCGTCAATCCCCACATGTTCATGGACACCAGAGACTCCGTATCAATGGCTGTGCCGTCCGCAGCTGCACCATCCGCAGTCTTGACGATATTCTTGGTCTCCACCACCTCTGTCAGATTATTCTGATCGTCCATCTTGCAAATGCCTCTGGTCACACCGCCATTATCAGACAATGTATTCTTAAGTACGAATCCAGCCATACATGACTGTCCTCCGTTTACCAGATACTCATGAACCAGTCTGAAGCCTTCCTTGCCATAATAATCATCAGCATTTATCACGACAAATGGTGTCTTCAGCACGGCTTTAGCAGCAAGCACGGCCTGTCCTGTTCCCCATGGCTTAGTTCTGCCTGCTGGCAGCTCCCCTGGAATATCCTCAATATCCTGAAATGCATAATCAACCGCTTTGTTCATGGAGTCAGGCACCTACTATCTGTACTATCTGTATAGAGAACCGAATAGCAAACTTACCGCTGTATTATTTTTGCAATATTCATTTGTGTTCAATATATAAGCAAATATATTTGTCATAAAACAACAGAAGCAAAACCCAACAAATCCATACATCGACTGCTTGCATAACATATTCAGTACAAAAAGAAAAATCATGTGCATATAATATATTACTGTACTTGTTCGTCTAAATTTTCTTCCATCGCCAGAGCAGTTGCACATCAGCACTAACATAAAGAACATCACACTCATTATTATTTTCATGAGAAAGAGATTTAAGAATGCTGCAGCTAAAAACGTTCCCACCAATACTGGAAGAATAATTTTTGCCTTTGCAAATATTCTTGTTCTTGCAATCAACACACCCAGCAAAATATAATATGTTCCCGAAAAGATTCTTCCTTTACCTATTGTTTTTTCTATTAAAACAAAAATAATGCCAAGTAACTGGTTCTCAGAAACGGGCACTGCCATAATGTAATCTACCGAATACTGCAAAGTAACGGCAATACAGATAGCTACAATACCGTACAGTTCGAACTTTTTTTAGATATGATCTTATATACCATAAATCCATATATGGATGAAAGAAGATACCACAACGGCCATGAATAGTGATTTTCACCTTGAAAGATCACATTCCTAAAGAACAAAGCCGTAGACTTTACTATCCCGTCCCCAGATTAGGCAAACCAATATATTGTAATAGGCAGATAAATTGCCGTCTAAATAACATAATACCGTATCAGTTTCTGTATCTGCTTGTTTAATACGAATATCTTGTCATTCCTTTTTTTGCATTTTTTCTCTACAAGATATCCACTTGAAAGAAAAAAGAATGGAACCGCAAGTGAAACAAATATATCAAACAAACTGGTAACTACTTCATTTTGAACATTCTTTAATGGCAATGTATGAATAGCAATAACACAAAATGCCATTATGTATTTCACAACATCAATCGCATAATTCTGCTCTGCTCTGCTCTGCTCTGCTCTGCTCTGCTCTGCTCTGCTCTGCTCTGCTCTGCTCTCAAGATTGTATCGCCCCTGTTTCTTTCGTCAATATTGATTTTTACTGCGTTCACTCCCTGTTAGCGATTGCTGTACATTTTCTCGTAGTAGTTCTGATACTCGCCGCTGATGATGGTCTCCCACCACTCACGGTTATCGAGATACCACTGGATCGTCTTCTTGATGCCGTCCTCGAACTTGGTCTCCGGCAGCCAGCCCAGCTCATTGTGGATCTTAGTCGGGTCGATGGCGTAACGCATATCATGACCCTTACGGTCGCCAACATGGGTAATCAGACTCTCCGGCTTACCCAACTCTTTGCAGATGATCTTTACAATCTCGATGTTCTGCTTCTCGTTGTGACCGCCGACATTGTAGACCTCGCCAACACGACCCTTGTGGATAATCAGGTCGATAGCCTTGCAGTGGTCTTCCACATACAGCCAGTCGCGGACATTCAGGCCCTCACCGTAAACAGGCAACGGCTTGTCAGCCAGAGCATTAGCGATCATCAGCGGAATGAGCTTCTCCGGGAAGTGATACGGACCATAGTTGTTGGAGCAACGAGAGATCGTCACAGGTAGACCATAAGTACGGTGGTAAGCCAGAACCAGCAGGTCTGCTGCAGCCTTGGAACTGCTGTACGGAGAGCTGGTGTGAATAGGAGTCTCCTCAGTAAAGAACAGGTCAGGACGATCCAGCGGCAGGTCGCCATAAACCTCATCGGTAGAAACCTGATGATAACGCTGGATACCATACTTTCGGCAAGCGTCCATCAGCACACTGGTACCAATGATATTGGTCTGGAGGAAGATGCTCGGATCCTCGATGGAACGGTCAACATGAGATTCTGCTGCAAAGTTGACCACGATATCTGGATGTTCTTCTTCAAACAGCTTATCCACAGCTTCGCGGTCACAGATGTCTGCCTTCACGAAGCGGAAATTCGGGTTGTCCATAACAGGTGCCAGCGTGGACAAATTGCCTGCATAGGTCAGCTTGTCCAGACAGATGATCCGGTAATCCGTATACTTCTTCAACATATGAAACACAAAGTTACTACCAATAAAACCGGCACCGCCGGTAACAATAATATTCATTCTCTTCTTCCTCGCCTTTCAAAAAATAATTCTATCTTCTGCCACTCTTCTCAGATGTTCGCCATAAGGAGACTTTCCATAAGCATCCGCAGATTCGAGCAATTTTTCTTTATCAATCCACTTCTCATGGTAAGCAATCTCTTCTGGTGCAGAAATTACCATATCCTGTCGATTCTGAACTGTCTGAACAAAGATGGCCGCTTCCATCAGGCTGTCCATCGTTCCAGTATCCAGCCAAGCAAACCCACGACCCAAAATCTGTGCTTTTAGCTTTTCCTGTTTAAGATACATGTCATTCAATGTGGTTATTTCAAGCTCTCCACGTGCTGAAGGAACAACCTGCTCTGCCATTTCAGACACACCGGCAGGATAGAAATATAAGCCCGTAATGCAATAGTTTGACTTTGGATTCTTCGGCTTTTCTTCAACAGAGATCACATTTTTATTCTTATCAAACTCCATGATACCAAATCGCTCAGGGTCTTTGACGTAGTAGCCAAAAATAGTTGCATATCCATTTTCTGCATTATGTACTGCATCAGATAAGTTTTTTCTAAACCATCCACCATAGAAAATATTATCCCCAAGCACCATTGCGCAAGCATCATTTCCAATAAACTCTTTTCCAATGATGAACGCCTGCGCTAAACCATCAGGACTTGATTGTACAGCATATGATAAATTAATTCCGAAATGTTTTCCATCTCCCAGCAGCTCCTGAAATCTCGACGTATCTTGCGGTGTAGAAATAATCAAGATATCTCGAATTCCGGCAAGCATCAGTGTTGACAGCGGGTAGTAAATCATCGGTTTATCATACACAGGTAACAACTGTTTGCTTGTCACCCTTGTCAATGGATAAAGACGTGTACCTGAACCTCCCGCTAAAATAATTCCCTTCATTATTTTTCCTACTTTCTATGTTAATCACAAATTGTTATTAAGCTTTAATACATTTCTGCCGTAATAGATATTACGTTGCCTACTGCTCACCACGAAGAGGTATGTAATTTCGAGCAGCATCGCCTGCATCTAAAAGCGTGCAGGCGTTCTTATCTACTTTTATTTATGTATTGCGGTTTCTCTTAACCAAGAATGATATCGCAGATACGATCAACATCTTCCAGTGCAAGATCTGCATACAACGGCAGGGTCAGCACACGCAATGCCAAATGCTGTGCCACAGGAGTTTTCTCCGTTCCAGCAGTCGGATAGTTACGATAGCACTCAAAACTATTGGTTAGCGGATAGAAATACTTTCTCGCCGTGATGCCCTGCTCTTCCAACATTGCAAAGACTTCATTACGAGTATACTTATAGCCGTCGAAAACAACTGGTAAGTACGCATAGTTACTTTCCACATTTTCTTGAATAGCACTAAGCTGAATTCCTTCTACACCAGACAGACGCTTGCGATAACGCTCTACGACTTTCCTTCTCTTTGCAATTTCATCGCTCAGATGGCGCAGATTGCAAATTCCCATTGCTGCCTGAAACTCATTCATCTTGGCATTACCACCAACAAAGCACACTGATTCAGGTCCATGAATACCAAAGTTCTTCTGATCATTCAGCAATTGAACCCAGCTATCATTTTTGAAGCAGACTGCACCGCCCTCAATGGTATTGAATACTTTTGTAGCATGGAAACTGAACATTGATGCATCACCAAAGCATGCAGAAGACACACCTTTGTATTTTACAGCGAAAGCATGAGCAGCATCATAGATGACTTTCAGGCCATTCTTCTTTGCAATTCTATCAATTTCTTCCACATTACAAAGATTGCCGTAAACATGTACAGGCACGATAGCAACCGTACGGTCTGTGATGAGACTCTCAATCTTTGTAACATCGATCGTATAGTCTTTCTCATTGACATCACAGAACACTGGAACTAATCTGTTTCGAACAATTGCGTGTGTAGTAGACGCAAAAGTAAACGGTGTAGTAATCACTTCACCTCCTTCTGGCAGGTTCAGCGCTGCGATAACATTCTCCAATGCCAAATGGCCATTTGTATAAAGAGCCACATGCGGAACTTCCAAAAATTCCTCCAACTGTGCTTGTAACTGCTTATGCTTTACACCCATGTTAGTCAGCCAGTGGCTATCCCAAATAGAACGAATCTCTTCAACATATTCGTCAAGAGTCGGCATAGATGAACGAGTAACTAAAATTTTATTATCCATATTCCCCTCTCTATTCTTTTTAGTGCAAATTTAACAAAAAGCCTTGATTTTACGGCATTTGCTAAATCGTTAATAGGTTACATATATTTACAAAACAGAGTTTTCTGGATATGAAGCGACTTCTAAGAGTCCATTTCTGATGATTTTAGGTACAAGAAATAAAACGTCGTTTGTTTTTCCCTATGAAGACTTTCTTGTTCTCCCAAATTCCTCTACAGTAACTAACCTCTCATATCTACCAGGATCACCTGCTTCTGCCGGGTCCTAAATTCCTTCGTTCTGCTTATCCATAGTTGGGTGCTGCTTATGCTCCTACAGCAAGGTCTTTGCCCTATAAAAAATGTCAACGCAGCTACTAGCTCTACTTTGTTTTATATACTTTTACATTCCTGTTTCACAGCACCATTGACGGCGGACGCTTTCCTGTTTACAGTACTTCTTTCTTATGCGGCTATAACTCCTCTTTCATGATGAATATCTGACATAATTTTAAACCGGTCATAGTCCACACCTTTTGTTAATACCGCATAGAATACGCGAATTAACTTACAACTGACAGCAATCATTGCCTGTCTTCGTTTTAATGGATTTTTTACACGAGTCACATAATAATCATAGATTGTTCGAAACTCTTTGTTCCTTGCCAACAACGGTATCATTACCTGATACAAGATCTTTCTGAGTTTTCTTCTTCCTCGCTTGCTGATTCTCGATCTTCCCTTATGCTTTCCGGAACTGTTTTCTACTAATTCCAAACCGGCATACTTTTGGATCTGTTTCGGCGACTTAAAACGTCTTATATCACCTACTTCAGCAATAAATCCTGCTATTGTAACACTTCCTACTCCTTTAATGGCGAGTAACTTCTCCACATGCTGTACTTTCCGAATAGTCTCTTCCAGTACCTTATTCACAGCTTCCAGTTGTGAAATCCATAATGATGTTCCTCAAGCAGCATATATAACTCACTTCTTGTTCCAATTTCTCCATCCAGACCAACACTATTGTGTGCAGCTTCTACCAGGGTCTTTGCCCTATCTTCTGTAACGCCTCTGCCACGCATCTTCTTATCGTGCCAGATCTTTCGGATTCCTTCTACTCCAAGTGCAATTACATCCTTCGGCATTGGTGCTTTTTCAAGCACCGCCAAACCACTTGCGGCATCAAATCTTGTATATAATCCCAGATACTCCGGGAAGTGTATTGCAAGCCATCTCTGGATTCTGTTTGCAGATATGTTATGCTGCTTCATAATCCTGTCACGGCTGTATACCAAATCTCTTGTCTCGGCATAAATGCCCTCTGGCATGTATGGAATCGAATATCTTCCATCCACAACCAGCTTTGCTATTGTCTTCGGATCTTTTGCATCCGTTTTCTTTGGAATATTATCATCAAGATCCTTGATCTTCTTAACAGAGAATGGATTGACCATTACCAATGTTTTCTGATGATCCTGTACATACTTTGCAAACGCAAACCAGTAATGACCAGTCGGCCACAGCCAATCAGAACTGCAGTCTTTTTATTCTCATTTTTCAGCTTTTCTGTCCAAAGCTGAAAGGAATTAAATCCTTCGATATCATTCTGAAATGAAAAAACTCGTTTTGTACGCTCGCGCCCTCTGTTATCAAAAGCTCTTGCATAATGCGTCTGGCTTCCAATATCAACTCCAACAACCAATGTTGTATCTGTTACTTGCTCAATTTTTTCATTCTGTGTATAATTCATGTTGAACCTCCGGTGTTTTGATTGTTTTGTTTACATCCGCCAAGATGCAACTCAATCATACCTTGAGGTTCTTTTTTATTCAATTGGCGCTTTTAATGAATTACAGGAATGCTCCACAATCAGATACTCTTTAACAATGCATCTGTAACATCTGTTTCCTGAATCTTCCAGTCTTTTCCCAGATTACTATTCAGCACTTTCTTATAGAAACTGTATGCAACGCTAACATCAACAAAAGAAAGACCGATGGAATTGAAATAGCAAATTTCATCATCATTTTCTCGACCAGGCTTTGTTCCGTCTATAATGTCGGCTATATTAGCATATATATCGCTATCTTTTAGCAATCCATCTTTATACATCCGGGCAATGGTTGGTGAGCCCCTATGCTTTAAAGAATGCCAATCATCACATACAATTTTTGTTGCTTTTTGCGGTACAGCGTATTCATCTTCCCATCCACCTACATGGCAGTAATAGGTTCCATTTTTTACAGCATCTGCTTTTAGAAGAGGTGCTTGGCAGCTAACTGCTGTAACAATTATATCGGCGTTTTGGGCGGCCTTGTCATAATCAGAATTACACGGTATAAAATCGACATCAGGATACTTTTTTTTCATTATATCAATAAATTGATTTTCCCCTTTTCCACTTCTGGATGCCACATAACAAGTATCTATTTGCGGGAACATCTGTTTAATCGCAACAAAGTGCGCCTTTGCTTGTTCTCCAGAGCCAATCGTTCCATATATATGGCTATCTTGACGAGCTAAATATTTTGCCCCAATTGCCCCCATACAAGCCGTGCGTAATGCAGTAATCAGCGTGCCATCCATCACCGCAATCGGAAATCCCTGTTCCAATTCTGATAAAATAATTACGCCGGAAACATTCTGAGATGAAAACTTATGTGGGTTTTCTGGAAAAACGGATACCCATTTAATTCCGCAAACACCGTCCTTCATCAATGTTGATGGCATGCAGTTAATTCTATCCTGCGTTTCCAGATTAAAGATTTGCGAAATTTTATCTGGAAGCATAACTCCACCATTTTTATAATCAACAAGAACTTCTTCAATTACCCTAATAACTTCCTGAATATCACAGCATTTTGTTTCCATAATATCTTCCATGGATATCAGCTTGACATTTAAATCGTTTTTCAAGAAAACCCCTCCCCTCATAAAATCCTATCTACTGAAAACTTTTCGTATTGCATATTATTACCCAGCTCATCAAATACCAGCATACTATCCTGCAACTTTGAAATTTCACCTTTAAGATCTTCCGTATCAGCACACAAAATATCCATTTCGGCCATTCTTTGATTTACATCGTAACTCCAAGAAATTTCACTTCCAATCTCACATCTTGGAATCAGCGAAACCACTTTACAATCATCAGTCCGGTCGAAGCCTTGCATTTTTGCGACTTTACCTGCTTTTAACGTGGGGAACAAAACCGCTGCACGCTTACCGTTCAGGTTAACACCATCTTCCAGTGGTTTCACACTGCCGCAATTACCTTCCAGCGCGTAATGAACCATTGCCTCCATCAAATCAATGCCAAATTCCTTTGTATACACTCTTTCATAATCGACACCCGGAAATCTCAGGCCTGGATCAAAGAATCTAAATTTACCATTGTCCTCAAAACCCTGCATAAAGATCGGACCGTTCTTGTATCCCATTGCTTTAAACATTTTCACGACATTTTGATGTGCCGTTTTCAAATATTCATCTGTAAATCTTGATGGAGAAACAGCGCAGGCTACAACTTTTTCAAGGTGATTTTCCTCAGAACCACAGTAACTGTCTACTGTTCTAATTAAATAAGGTTCACCATCCACAAAGAAATATGTGACTTGAAACTCATGAGTCCCCTTCATATATTTTTCGATGAGGATATCTTCATTTGAAGATTCGCTTTTTGCAAAATTTATTGCATTTTCAAGTTGTTTTGTAGTGTAACACACAGACTGTCCACGCGATCCTCTGCTGTCAACAGGCTTAACGAACAGTGGAAATTCCGCCTGTCCGGATAAGGCTTCTTCTTCTGTATACTCTGGAATAACATCAACACCGTTCTCCACGCACATTTTCTTGAAAGCATGCTTATCAGTCATATAGAAGAACTGATCTTTTGTTCCATAACACGGCAAATCAAGTGCCTCACAGATTTGTTGATATGGCCTTTGACATGGGTCAATGTATCCGCAAATGACACCATTCACTTGCTCTTGCTTACAGCGTTCAACAATCTGATCTACATCTTTAATATTAAGCATCCATGCTTCATCTGCGACTTTCTTTGCAGGAGAATCCACAAGATAATCTGTAACAATCGTGTATACGCCCATCTTTTTCGCTGCTTCTACCAGCTTTATCTGTTGAGCGGTTCCACCAAGAATCAATAATTTTTTCATCATCCATCCTCCCTTATTTTTTCACAATTTTCTTCAAAAGTTGACGAACCATATCTAGCAAATATTCGTAGGATTCCAAATGTAATACAGCTGACATTCCTATATAAACCGCTGCACCAAATGGTATCTGAATCAGCAAGGTTATTCCATTAGACAAATGTAATAGGCCTGTTAAACTCACACAGAATCCCATAAATACCGCCAAAGAGATGCCTGGAAGAATATCTTTTAACTGTTCCAGATATCCGTAGTTTAGAAGTTTTCTATTAGGCCACGAATTAATAATCTGACTTAATACGCTATTCACAAGCAAACTGTACGCCATAGCCAATACGCCAAACCACATTGTAGAGAAAAGCAATCCCAATCCAACTATTTTCTTTGCAATCTCCAACTTCAAAAAGTAATCACTACGTCCCATTGCCTTAATAGCATTCAAATTAGCAGTGTGAATTGGGTAAAACATATATGTAATGCAGAAAATTCTCAAAAATGGCACGCACGGCAGCCACTTGTCCGTTAATACCACCTGAACAATAGTTTTCGCACAGAAAGCAAGTCCCATCATTAACGGTGCCATAATATATGTACTGGTCTTGATGGAACGGCGCGTCATCGACTTAACACGAGCCCGATCATCTTGCGCAGATGCCATTGAAGGTAATAAAACACTGTCAATTGAGGAATTAATATTATTGACAATCGTGTTCGGAAACTGTTTTCCTTGGTTATAATAGGCCAAGTCCGAAGAAGAATACATTTTACCAATAATGAGACTTCGGATATTATTGTAAATCGTGTCCAACAAAGAAGAGGCAAGCATTTTCCATCCAAAAGAAAGCAATCCTTTTAGACGCTGCCATGAAAACATTCTTTTAGGTCTCCACTTGACTGTCAACCACAAAATCAGTGTATCAATCGCCGTATTTGAAAGTTGCTGTGCAACAATGGCCCAAACACCAAATCCCGCATAGGCTAATCCAATACCTAAAAAAGCAGAAAAAATTGTTCCTCCCAATGTTGAAAAGAAAAATCTCTTAAACAACATATTGCGTGAAACATACGACTGCTGAATTCCCTTAACTCCTGATATCACAATCGTCAAACTTATAACGCGTATTATCGGCGTTAGGGTTGTATCTTTATAAAAATTGGCGATAAATGGTGCCGCAACAAACATTACTGCATATAGCACTAAACAAACTGCAAAATTAAAATAGAATACAGATGAAAAATCCAAATCATCTGCATCCTTTTTCTGAATTAATGCAAGTCCTAATCCGCTATCAACGAACACCTGCATAATAGTAGTAAACACTGTAATAAGTGCAATTTGCCCGTAATCCTCTGGCGCAAGAATTCGTGCAAGAACAATCGACACAATAAATGTTACCAATTGTGCACCACAACGTTCAGCAAATCGCCATATGAAATTTGAAAGGACTGAATTTCTATCACTTTTTGCCATTTTTTATTCTTTTTAGCAGTCTAAACAATCGAACTGTTATTTCTCTCCCAAATATTTTTTCAAAGAAAAGCAGCGTATCAACTTTCCTTTTCTTATACTCATCCGTCACCAGGAAATCATCTAGCAAAGTTTTGTTATAGTTTAGAAAAGTATCATCATCCTCTATTAACTCCACTTCATTCCCGTCACCCATATCTATGACTTGCGCATTGTAATCATAAGAAAGGGATGTTCTATTATCCGTATTAGTTATTTTCTGGCAGCACAGTCCCGTTCCGTCAAAACCTGAATTTTGTGTTTTCGACACAAACGGTGTAATTACATATAAATCATTGAATGCCATATAGACACCCAAAGACATATCAGATGAAGTCTTAAAGTACTTACTGCTGTTCGTCAAAGCATGAAACATATAGTCGTAATATCGTCCCTGAATCAGTTGATCCAATTTACCATTACGCTTTACTTCTGGATAGCAGTCATACATATACCCATTTTTTAATGTCTCTATAGTCTTCAGCTGTTTAGCCTTCCAAAATCCCGCTCCCCACATTGAAAAAGTAAACTTTTGTTTGAAAATATTTGCACCTTTAACATTTGCTTTATAGGGAAGTGGATACGAGTACCCATTAACTCCTATTACACTCTCATCCGCTTCATATTTTTCCAACGCTTTGTCCATAAATTCCAAGAAAATAGGCGAAAACACTATATCATCCTCGGCATAGATCCATCGATCATATTTACCGCTGATATAGTCTCTCATCTCTGAGGAATTTAATGCCGCACCATAGTTTTTTTCTCTTTTAACAACATTAAAACTATTAAAACAGTCAAATTTGCCGTTTTCTAAATAACTACATATCTTTTCATACCCGGCTCTATACTTTTCACTTGGCGGATAATCCAGTGCAATATAAACATCCGTATATCTAGCCCATGTATTTGTCTTTAGTGACTCGATGCATTTCTGAAAATGCTCTGAGCGACATAGAGTCGGAATGTATATAGGAGCATATACCATAATGTAAAAATCTCTCCTTCCTTTGTTGATTTGAAATTATATTGATGGCTCTATGGCATTGCGTCGTTCCCTAGCTCGATAGCTTCCTGGAATAACCAACGCAGCAAATAAAATCGGGAAACACATATAACAACTTAATCCATGTACTTCCGTCATTGAATACAACGCCCACACAAGGATGAATATATTGTTTTTCAAACTGCCTTGTTTAGCAACTTTGTATAAAACGACAATTATTAGCAACAATATGACTATTCCAACATTAATCAATAAGTACGAATAAATGTTATCGAACGTAAATCCGCCGGAAAAGCCGTAATATTCATCCCACGTTGTGGTAAAGTTACGCATATCTCTTCCAAATATCGTCAATCCCAAACGGTTATATGCATACGATGCCAATCCAATCCGGCGCGTTAATAACTGATCCACTGCATGTGACAATAGGTTTCCCTTCTCATATAAAAATGTCATTACAAATGTAAATAAACTAAGAATAGGAACTGCATATTTAGCTAATGCATCAATCAACTTGCTGCATTCTTTATTTTTATATATCATTACGATCAGAAGTACGAACACAGATAAGTATAAACTTGTTCTAGTTTTGGCTACACGATAGAACAATAACTCAACTATTATTACCGCTATAAAGTCTTGTGAATTTAGGCTTTCAAACTTTAGCCAAAAATACATAATAACTAGATTAAACACAAATGCCGATAAAACATTTGCATGCCCAAATCCCAATGAATATCGTATATATCCGTGATAAAGAACATAGTATTTACTGCCCAGTAAAGTACTTACTGCTCCTACCAAACAATGAATGCTTATCAACCAAAATTCATATTTAAAAATGAAACGAACTACTCTCTCAATATCCTCATCTCTGATCGCTAGACAAGTTATTACAGTTATTAGCAAACCTGCTGAGCCAATATTAATACAGATAACTCCAAAAAGAACTGTAACAATTGCATACGCAACAAGCTGTCTGATATTATATTGTTTACTTAGAATATGAGCCACTAATAGCACCACAGAAATTGCAGTCAATATATTATCTACCATTCCCGATGAATGCCACATCGAAGACATGCTCAATATAGTCTTCACTATTAAAACTAAAATTCCAAAATCCAAAGCACTCCTTGGTTTTGGAATAGTTAATATACTATCATTCATCTGCTACTTCCTCTATCACTTTATCTAAATGCGCCACAAATTTTTCCATATCAAATTTATGTGCCGTCATTATCGCTCTATTTTGTATATGCTCCCACTGTTCCTTATTATCAATTGCTTTCATTATCACTTCCGCCAACGCTTTCGGATTGCCTTTTTCAGCTAAAAAACCATCAACACCATCTGTAATAATTTCAGGAATGGCACCTGAATTAGAGCAAACACAAATCTTACCAGCTGCCATTGCCTCAACAATCCCAATTCCAAATCCCTCTTCCCAGATACAAGAGTGAACAAAGATATCTGAATTTGCAAGAATTTGTGGGACATCTCTTCTTGTTCCGACAAAGCTACAGTTTTGGTTTAATGCCAATTCTTTTGCAGTCTTCTCCAGTCGCTCTCTGTATTCTCCATCGCCAACAATCGTAAACGAAAGATTATATCCATTTTCTTTACAAATTTTTATTGCTTCTAGCGCAATCTGTACACCCTTTACTTTTACTAATCTTCCTACGAACACAAGTCGAACGGGATCATGAGCAGATAAACACCTTTCAGCAAATCGGCTAACATTTACACCATTGTAAACGACTTTTATCTTCTCAGCTCTTGCCTTGAAATTGACTATTATACTTTTCTTGACATAATTAGATATTGCAATTATTCTTTTTGCGCTTTTTGCAGCGGTAATATTTATAACTTTTCGAGCGGTTTCATTGTTTCCACTTAATTCATCTTTTGCATCACAGTGGACATACATGAGTACAGGTATTCTACGGAATAGGATAGAAAGTAGTGTCACATAAACTCTTATCATCGGCGAGCCATGATGTGTTACAATGACATCGGGTTTTACACTTTTAATAATTGCAATCAATTCTTGTGTGGCCTTAAAAGAGCCCACCTTTCCTGCATCTAAAAAATATGTATTACAGCTGCACTCTCTAATTTGTTGCTCATAATATCCATCTTCCCACACAAATACAAAATAATTATTGTGACTGCTTTTCTTTGCATATTCCGCTACTAATGTTTCTATGCCTCCGCTCTTGCCACAAGCAAGTATGTGTACAACTTTGTGCATAATCCACCGCCTCGCCATCTCTTATTACTCACATCATTAGATTCTGGATTTCTTAAAGAGCAACTTCTTTGACGAGCGAACACATAAAACAAACGAATCTGCATAAGCAGCAATCAAATACGCACTTCCTACAAACGCGTTCCATTTTTTCTTATGCTCCCATTCATAATCAACTTTTCTTTTTTCAATTTGATATAGCGGAAGAATCGTTCTCGATGTTCCAAAATGTACCAGTTTACCACCTGTAGTATCACTGCCGTTAAACCAATACTCCAATCTTCTGCCAAAGAAATCTGCTCTCAGTTTTTTTGCATTTCGTAAAAAGCAAAAACGATCATTAATTTGATCAATCGGTCTTGCACCATTGACTGCCATTGCCAACGCAATAATCGGCTCGTCTGCAGGATTTCTAAAATTCTTAAAACGAAATGCCTTATAGTTATTTGAAATATCGATACACGTCTTATAAATGGCATCTACTTCTTTAGATTTTCTAAAATAATAGATTCCACCATGCAAATCGATAGAATACTTTACCTGTTCCTTATACTGTAACGTTTCGCTAATCTTAAACCATGCCCGTTCTGAGTCTTTATAAAAGACCTTACCGTATGCTGAGAAGGTGTTTTGCCCCCCCCCGAAATCTTTCCAGTATATGTTTAAATCGTTGAATGCAATACAGTCCGAATCAATAAAAATCGTTTCATCATATGGGCTATATCGCATTATATCAATCTTATCCATATAAGAACATGTGGCATCCTTTATAAGAACCACATCATCAAATTCTTCAAATTTATCATCGGCTTCATCAGTTATGACACCAAACCTCACGGGACTAGCACTTGTCAGCTTATATGACCTAACAAGTGTCTTCGCCATTTCGTGATATTTCTTATCACCTGTCGCAATCGTTATAAATCCTCTGCTCATGTTCTATTACCTCTAATAGTCTCTCGCTTAACTCATCTTAAATGCCTTCTTATGCGTAGCTTCCCGATAGCAGTTGTATATCTTCTCAAAATACTTACTATCCGAAAATTCAGTCAGTGCAATCTCTTTTGACTTCGCAGACATTTGAGTATACCGACCTTTGTCCTCGGTGATTTTTTTGATTTTGTCCGCTAATGCTGAAACATCTCCCGGCTTTATAAGAAAACCGTTCTCGCCCTCTCTAACGGCAGCAGCCATATCACCAACAGCCGTAGCAATCACTGGTAAGCCATAACTAATGGCCTCCAGCACCGCAATCGGAAGGCCCTCGTTATAAGACGGAAGTACCAACGCTTGGCTTTCTTTTAAATATCGTTCTTTTGCCTTTCCGTCTGTCCATCCAGCAAATTCTATCCAAGGTTCAACTTTTAATTCACTTGCCTGCTGTTTTAGGCTTTCTTCTTCCGATCCACTTCCAGCAATTATAAATTTAATATTATTAAGCCAGCCTTCCTTTTTCAGCAAGCTAATTGCTTGAATTAAATCTGCCACACCTTTCCGTTTAATCAAAACTCCAAGGAACAAAATTTGAAATGTATCTCCGTTCCAATTTGTAGTATAATCCGGAATGTGAACTGCATTACTGACAACAACCGTTCTAGTGGCAGGCTCAATTTCCTTTACTGCCTTATTCCATTTATCGCCTAATACAATAAATGCAGAACTTTCTGCCAGAAGATTTCTGATTTTCTTTTTTGTTCTTGAATTTGATTCATTATACCATTTTTGAAATTCAGATCCATGTAAATGAATAACATCAGGCACATCATACTTTTTGCACAGTTTATGAATCAAATATTTTCGGTAGAAACTACCTTTATAAGACATATGTATATGAACAACATCCGGTTTGTCAGTTCTTATTGCTTTTTTTATATTTTTATAGGCGTGAGCAAAAAATATAATTTTCTTAATACTTGAGTCTTCGATATATGTTGGGAGAAAACTCATTTCTACGCCAATGGAATTCCAATCATAAGCCAATAGCTGCTGAATAACACTTGTAATTCCGCCCTTTACTGATTGGTCATTTCCAACCATTAAAATCTTAATTTTCTCCACACGATACCCTCCTCTTTATATCTTCAAGATATTGTCCTTTGATTTCACTTCATATCTTGTTCACTTTCCTACTGCAACGACAGTCCATTTAGTCCAGATTGCTTACAAACCCATCAATACTACTTATAATTCTTTGTGTGTTACTCACATACTCCTTATATGTAGTCTTTTTCACTGTTTCCAGTGCATCACCGACTTTTTCAGCATCATCACACTCACAAATTAACTGAAGCTCTTTGAACTGCCCCACCAACTGAAGCTGATGGTCATCAACATGCTCACCATATTTCGCACGTCTAGGAACGGCAATTACCTTTTTACCTTTTTTTACAGCCCCAATAATGGCGCCAGTACCTCCATGAGTTATAACTATTTCCGCCTTGCTCATTTCCTTGCTGAACTCTTCTCTGTCCAAAAACTTTTTGTAATTAAAGTTCTTCGGCAAATAATCACTGTAGCCAATCTGTGCAAACACATCTTCTGCATCAACTGTTCCTTTTTCACACAGTTCATCAACGGCTTTCAGCAATCTATTAAACTGAAACTTCTGTGATCCAAGTGTTATAAAAATCTTATTTACCATTTAATAGATTCCTCCTAAATATATAGCTTTAGGATAGAATTTCAGCATCGGCTTCCACTGAACATAAAACTGATCCGCAAACTTATAGAGCAGTTTTCCGGTTTCTGTCGGAGAAGTAACTTTTGCAAAAGATTCAATGTAAATCAGCTTTTTACCCATAAGTTTAGAAATCAGACAAATCGGTATCATTGCAAGAACTCCTGTGCAAATGACCACATCAGGTTTTTCTTTTCTGTAAATGCCGATAGACTTCCAAGCATTTTGAATCATCCGCCAGATAAAATCTTTTTCTCGGCGGTTGACCTGCTTCATATAATATGTTTTTTCGCCTTTTGCTTCTGCGCTGTAATCTGTCTTCTCAGTAATAACAAAGCTTTCATATTTCTCCATCAGTGGTTTTAACATCATGAGCTGCTCATAATGTCCGCCTGATGATGCCGCAAAGCATATCTTTACGTTTTTCTTTTCATCCATCTCTCTACTAACCCACACTTATTAATCTCTACCAAACAAATCTCTCGTATAAACTTTTTCTTTCACATCATCAAGATCTTTACTATACCTGTTTGCGATGATGGCGTGGCTCATTTCCTTGAACTTATCCAGATCATTAACCACTACTGATCCGAAGAATGTCTCACCATCTTTCAGAGTCGGCTCATAAATCACAACCGTTGCACCCTTGGCCTTGATACGCTTCATTACACCCTGAATAGAACTCTGACGGAAGTTATCGCTGTTGCTCTTCATGGTCAGGCGGTACACACCAATAGTTACCTTTTTCTCTTTATCTTCATCAAACTCGTTCTCTGCATCGTAGCCGTAGTAACCAGCCAGCTTTAGAACGCGGTCAGCGATGAAGTCTTTACGAGTTCTGTTACTCTCGACAATAGCCTCGATCAGGTTCTCCGGCACATCTGCATAGTTAGCCAGCAGCTGCTTGGTATCCTTCGGCAGGCAGTATCCGCCGTAGCCAAAGGACGGATTGTTGTAGTGACTGCCAATACGAGGGTCAAGGCAGACTCCGTTGATAATCTGCTGGGTATTCAAGCCCTTGCTCTCTGCATAGGTGTCCAGCTCGTTGAAATAGGCCACGCGCAGAGCCAGATATGTATTGGCGAATAGTTTTACCGCCTCTGCTTCGGTGAAGCCCATGAACAGAGTGTCAATGTTCTCCTTGATAGCACCTTCCTGCAGCAGACCAGCAAACTCATGTGCAGCCTTTACCAATCGCTCATCACTTAAATCAGTGCCGACGATGATACGAGAAGGATAAAGATTGTCGTACAGTGCTTTGCTTTCTCTTAAAAATTCCGGGCTGAAGATGATGTTCTTACTGTTGAATTTTTCACGTACGCTTGCGGTGTAGCCCACAGGGATCGTGGACTTGATGACCATGATGGCGTTCGGGTTATATTCCATGACCAGCTTGATCACAGCCTCGACTGCGCTTGTGTCGAAATGCTGCGTGTGGCTGTCATAGTTCGTAGGGGCCGCAATTACAACAAAGTCCGCTTCAGAATATGCAACCTTTGCATCCAACGTTGCGGTCAGCTTCAATTCTTTTTCAGCCAAGTATTTTTCAATATATTCGTCCTGAATTGGAGACTTATGATTGTTAATAAGATCCACTTTCTCAGGAATAATATCAACAGCAGTTACCTGATGATGTTGAGAGAGCAATGTCGCAATTGACAGCCCAACATACCCAGTACCAGCAACCGCAATTTTATAATCAGTTTTCATTGTCATTTATCCTCCTGCATCTAAGTATCTCTATTTTTAATTCACTTATAGAAAGCAGCCGTATACTACTTCGACCCTTCCCTGCCAAGCACTACCTTGATAGTCTTCAGCACTATCTTCATATCAAGTCCAAAGCTCCAGTTCTCTATATACTCCGTATCCAGTCTCACAACCTCCTCGAAGTCCGTGATGTCACTCCTACCACTAACCTGCCACATACCGGTGATTCCAGGTTTAGTAGCAAGTCTGCTCTTGTGATGCATCTCATACTGCTCCACCTCAGAGATAAGTGGTGGTCTTGTTCCAACCAGTGAGAGATCCCCTTTCAGCACATTGAAGAACTGTGGGAACTCGTCTATGGAGAAGTCTCTGATATACTGGCCAATTCCCTTCTTCCTGGTGCCGTCCGGCAGTATCTTGTTGCCTATGACTCTCGGGTCAAAGTCCATCTTGAACATCTTCGAATCGCTCATAGTGTTCTGCGCCATGAGTTCCTTCTTGCGCTCCTCAGCGTCCATGTACATGCTTCGGAACTTGTACATCTTGAATATCTTGCCATTCAGTCCCACTCTCTCCTGCTTGAAGAAGATCGGTCCCGGGGACTTGATGTATATGATAGGTTCTATAAATATGGTGAGGATGAGCGTGAATATGCTGCCCACCAGACCTCCTATTATATCCATGACTCTCTTTAACAGCATCTGCTTTGGTGTTGCGTAGTTCATCATGGTCGTGACCACGGTCTCACCGTTTATCTTCTGGATAAGCTGCTTGTCGCCGTGGGTCCTCACGATGGATGATATGCACATGTGAACCGTGATGCCGCCCTCGATAAATGCGTCTATTAGGGTGTTCGCATATCCGTATGCTCCGCGCACATCCACATATATCTCGTCCACCCATGCGGTTCTCACATAGTCAACTGCGCTGTTGTAATCTGCCACCACCGGCACTCCCTGGATCTCCTGACCGATGAGATTGGCATCTACCACCATGACTCCTACTATATCAAACCCGGAGTAGTTCTTCTCCTTGAGCCCTGCCACCACATCATCTGCTATATGTCTGGTGGTCATAACGAGCAGCTTCTTGCCCTTGCCCTTCTCTGCATATTTCTCAAGATGCTTCTTCCACAGGCTTCTCACCGCGAATGTGGCATACACATATATGGCCCACATGAGCAGTATGGTAATTCTGGAATATATAGATGTATCCTTGAGGACAAACACATACAGAAGGAGCAGTGCAACTATCACGAAACCGTTCTTGAAGCTGGATATGAATTCCTTGAAGTATCCTCTTCTGAGAACGCCCTCATATGTATTCAGGAATATCATGGCTACTATATCCGCCAGCTCCGTGATGATAGCCAGCGCGAGATAATCTCTGCTCGCATACGGATTTACCATGCCGTGTCTGATCTGGAATGCCACAAGAAATGATAATTGAAGTACTATAAGATCCAGCAGCATGAAGTCGAAGTGCTTCAGCCAGCCCTTTGCGCCTTTCTGATACATAATTTTCTCTCCTCATCCTCTGTCGTCAGGGTCATATTTGTGCCCGCATGACCCAGTCTGTTGATTCATACATGAAATGACTCAGCCCGTGTGATTGTCGGCTGAACCTTTTCATCTGTAAACCATGATACGCATTAAACGGTCTGTTATTTATCACCCACACCGGCGGCGCGGAACGTCCTGTGGCATGGACATTCGTTTTGCGCCACCGGCTAGGGCTTGGAACTATTTAACATAGCAGGATGATTATTTAACCTTGTAAATAATTGACTTGCTGTATGCCTTGTAGTTCTTTGTTGCAGCAACCTTAACAGTGATTCTTACCTTTGTGCCCTTCTTGACACCCTTACCAACAGTAATCTTGCCATTCTTAACCTTGACCTTCTTATTGGCTGACTTGTAAGTAACCTTTGCCTTTGCCTTAACACCAGATACAGTGATCTTCTTCTTAGAAGCATTTACCTTAACCTTAACAGACTTCTGAGCAGCCTTGTTAATTGTGTAGTAAATTGTCTTTGTACCCTTGTAGTTGTTGATACCCTTTACGGTAATCTTATACTTGCCAGCGTTCTTAGCCCTAGTTACACCAGTAATCTTGTAATCAGTACCTCTCTTAAGAACTGTGTTACCATACTTAACTGTAACCTTGGTTGTCTGATTCTTAGCATTGTATGTCTTTGCAGCAGCAGTAGCCTTGTAGCTCTGCTGTGCGTTAACTGTGTACTTAACTGTTGTATCGCCTGAATAGTTACCTATTCCCTTGATCTTAACTGTGTATGTACCAGCCTTTGTTGCCTTAAGGCTTCCTGAAACGACTTTGAAATCCTTGTTCAGGGTAAGTGTCTTACCGTTAACAACAATTGTTGTTGTCTGGCTCTTTGCATTGTATGTAAGCGACTTTGCTGTAGCAGACTTAACGTTTACCTTAGTTGGTGATGATGTAGCTGCAAATGCAACTGTTGGCACCATCATTGCGATACATACAACTATAGCCAAAAGCTTCTTTAAATTCTTCACAATAAATTCCTCCTTCCCAAAAAGTTCTATTGTATTGAATATATGATAAAACGCCCTGCACGCCACTATACATGGCGTTATATCCAAAGTGAATTATTTTGACGGGGTGCTGTCGCTGGCGGCTGCAGCCTCTTTGCCGTAAGTGCCATAACCATAGCCGTACTGGCTATAGTATTTGCCATACTTGCCGTAGTATTTCTTGTATGCTCTCCCCGTTGTCTGGGCTCTGTTGAGTATGACTCCAAGCAGCGTACAACCTACCTGGTCAAGCTGCTGGAATGACTGTTTGATGAGACTTCTTGATGTCTCACCTGCTCTGACTACCAGAGCTGCGCCATCGCACAGTGATGCGATCTGAGCGGCATCCGCCACACTGCCAAGCGGTGGCGAGTCTATAATGACATACCTATATGTCTCTGCCAGCTTGTCAAGAAGCTCTGCAAATCTAGCATCCTCCAGAAGAGCCGATGGATTCTCCAGAAGGTTCATACAAGGTACGATGTATGCATTTTCTACCTGTGTTTCATAGATGACATCCTCCATCTCGGACTGTCCCGAAAGGAAATATCCAAGATCCGGAAGCTTGTCAGCATCCTTTATGTGATGTCTGTCCTTTATGACTGACTTACGAAGATCCACATCCACCAGCACTGCAGGGAATCCTGCCTCAGCGAGCATCTTCCACAGGTTGATCGCTACGCTGCTCTTGCCCTCATTTGGCATGCTGCTGGTTATGAGTATCTTTCTTGTGTTCTTGCCACAGAACTTTATGTTGATCCTGAGACGGTTCATCGCCTCCTCCACTGCATATGGGAGTTCCTGAAACTCTATGTTAAGCTTCTTCATGCTCTGACCCTCTCTTTCCTGTTGTGTTTCTTTCCAAATTCATCCTCTGTGTCGTCTGTCCTGAACTGATCACTCTCAGGTATTGTCGTGAGCGGTACTATTCCGAAATACTTCTCCATGTCGTCTGCTGAGTGGATCGTGTCATCCATCAGGTATCCCACAATGACGATCAGGCAGTAGATGAGTGCTCCAAGCAATGCACCTATGGCGGTGTACTTAAGGTAGCTTGGTCCGACCTTCTGGTCTGCTACCCTTGCAACCTGGGCTATGTTAGGTGCGCTTGTGCTCATGGTATCCGGGAGATACTCTATCGACACGTTTGCCAGTGTATTTGCAATGTCACATGCCTGCTGCTTGTCAGTGCTTGTGACCGTGATCTTCAGGACTCGTGTGTCTGAAGGATTCTCAAGGGTTATCATCTTGGCAAGCCCCTCTGAGTCCATATCAAGGCCGAGCTTTTCGATGACCTGGTCGAGAACCGGATAGCTGAGTATCAAGTCTTCGTAATCCTTGGTAAGGGATGAACCGATGTTAAGGTCCTGGAGATTTACTATGGAATCATCTGATGCTGATACCACGTACAGCTTGGCTGTCGACTGGTATGTCGGCTTGATCAGGAAGTATGCAAATGCGTTGAACAGCACCGCACCGATCAGGAAGCACAGTATGATGTATGGGAGCTTCTCAAGAAGCGCCATTCCCATGTCCAGGAGATCGATCTCGTTTTCATCATCCTCTGTATTCTTGTATGTGTTCACTGCGGCTATCTGTGTGGTCTTATCCTGCACAGCAGCCATTTTCTTGTTGGAATTCATATATTCCCTCCATCCGTTTTTTGTATCTATATCCCCTGCATCAAATGTGTGATGCTAGTTATATTCCTTGTAGAACAGCTCTACGATTGCCTGCTGAAGGCTATCCGCATCCGGCTCCACCTCGACAAATCCGAGATCATCTACGGTCTCTGTTCCAGCTATCGACACCGCTCCGGCGTCCTTTTCCTTGAGAACAAGGAGTGCCAGCTTGGAGAACTTCTGTGAGCTGATGTCAGTCACCATGTAATCTCCCAGGGCGTCATATATGGTCAGTGGATATGTGTTATCCTCGCTGCACTTTGCCGCCAGGTTATCCTTGAGTCCTGCCTTGTACACCTCCTGACGCTTCATTCGCTGGGTGTTGGATTCATCTCCCACATCGAATCTGTCATGGATAAAATGTACTGCCTGCTCATCGGTCAGTGTGATGGTCTCTCCCTGCTTCATGGTCTTATCCACCTTGGAGAAATCATCCTCTATGGTAACCGTGACTCCGCCAGCCAGATTGTTGATGGTTCCTATTGCCCCCATATTCACCGCTGCGTATCCGTCTATCTTCTGGCCGCCAAGGAAGTTTGACACCGCCTTGACCACGTTCTCGCAGCTTATCTCCATTCCGTCACCATTCTCATGTGCCAGAGCAAGCTGTGCCGGGCTCGTTGCAACGTAGGTTCCGTCGGGATCCAGTGTATCCTGCTCCACTATGGTATTTCTGTCTATGCTCAGCGTCTTGTATGTTCCATCTGTCAGGTCTCTGACCATCAGCATGACCACATCGCATCGGCCTGCCCCCTCATAATCGGTGACTTTCTGAACCTTGCCCATGTTGTCGATTCCCATAAAAAGATATGTTTCTATATTCTTCTTGGGAACGTATTTGACTCCGTCCACCTCGATCATGCCTTCGACCGCCTGTGTGCCCGATGCATTGTGTGATGCATTTCCTTTTGTCGGTCTGAGTGCTATCGCCAGTGCAATGCATACGACCAGTATGGCTGTGATCACAAGTCCAAGCTTCTTGTATATTCTCTTTTTTTCTGATAGTGTTCTGTTCCTGTATGACATATGTATCACCTCTTCGGAATGTAATGTGCTATCTCAGAACGTTCAGCATAAGCAGGTCTGTTCCCGCTGTAGGCCACTTCTTCTCGCACACAATAAGACCACACAGTATTATGAACAGCACAATACTGATGATTATCGCTGTCTTCTTAGACATGTTGTTGTCCTCCATCTATCTGTTTATCTTTTACATGTTTCGTTGTTATTGCTGATTATGGGTGTATCTGATGTTCTTTCAGGAGCTTTGTTCCGTAGCTGTCCATGTTCTCCAGGAATTCATGTCCCAGCTTCTTCTCCAGCACCTCGCGGCCCAGCCACAAGTTCGGCACCCTGTGATGCATACCATGGCAGTCGCTTCCTATGATGTGTGCCTGTCCTTTCTTGAACATCTTGAGCATTTTGCCCTTCTGTCTGAAATCCAGAAGTGTCTCCGCATTCACCTGCACCGTAACTGGCAGTTCAAGGATCTGTCTCACATATGGCTTGTTGCCTGGTATTTGTAAGAATCGCTCTATATGAGCTAGTATGATATGGAAATGTCTCTTCTCAATTAAGTCTCGTACTTCCTGCACTACCGAATCACTCCATGTCACAAACGGCATCTCCAGCAACATGATATCAGTTCCTTCTACTTTTAGTGCGTCCGTTTTCTCCGCTCTGCTTATTCCTGCAAAGAACGCGACCTCTGCCCCCATTATAATCTGCGGTATGTCCATATTCTCAGCCATGACTTTATCATATGCTTTCTGTCTTGAATCAATGAACCTCTCCACAGTATTTGAATCAGCATAAAAGTGCGGCGTTGCTATCATAGTATCCACGCCGTGCTCTTTGCACATCCAAAGCATGCCTATAGATGTCTCGACATTCCTGCTGCCGTCGTCTATACCCGGCAGTATGTGTGAATGAAAATCTATAACACCCATGTTTTCCTCCTGTTTTCTTTATAAAAAACTATAAATATTTATATAGGAAAATTCTTTATCCATGCTCACACCCTAATTTAACAGTTTCTTCACAATTTTTCAATTCCATTTGCGATTTAAAATCGACAAAAATCCTCGTTGATTCTTCGCTTAACTATACAATTTGTATAAACCACTTTATTTTCTTAATCCAATTTCTTCCATAATAAAAAAATAAAAAAGCGGAATATGATATTTCATATCCCGCCGTGTCAATCTCTTCTTTATTCTATTATACATACATCTCCGAGCCGTTGCCCAGGCAGTATATTCCAAGCTGTCCGCCCTTGCCGCACCCGCAGTCGATGGCAACGTTGTTGTTCTTCTTAACGATCTTGCCCTCACCGCCGAGCTCTGTGGTTGGCACATGTCCAACGACGAGTGTTCTGTTCTTGTAATATGTCTTGTCCAGGTCTGCTGGCTCTGTGATGAAGTCCTCTGTGTCGTACTCATCCAGTTCCTTCTTCGGATCGAAGTTTCTTATTCCGGCGTGAACCAGCACAAATTTCTTTCTCGCCATCATCACTTCGAGGAACGCTTCCTCAGAAATCTCATCTATATACTCTATGACATCCTCACGCTCTTCATCGTCAAGCTGCAGGAACTCCTCCACCGCACCTGAGAGCTCTTCTCCAAGCATGGATGTTATCTTGTCTACCAGCATCTGTGGTGGCACCTCACCTGTGGACTGGATATGGTCATTCAGTGCCTTGAGTGCCTGTGTGATCTTGTACTCGTTCTCACCGACAACTGCGATGACATTATCTCTGCTCATCATATCCTGAAGTATCTTCATGGATCCGCCGCCTGCTCCGATTATATTGCCAAGGACATACAGGACATCCTCGCCCTCAAGGGTGCTGATGACAGCCTCCTCGTTCATGATGTCCTCTTCCTTTATATCGTCAAGGTTCTGAAACTTGAGTTTCTTGAGTGCTCTCTTGTATGCCTCATAATCCCCGTTAATTCCTGAAATAGCATAAAACATGTCTATCATCCTCCTAAGTCTTTTCCTTCTGCCGACTGTGAGCCTGTCCGTTCACATCCTGACTATTATAACATATTTTCCATATCCTGTAGATATGTATGCGTATTTTTTGAGGGAGGTTTTTCGACGTTTTATGAGCGCCTGCCAAGCTCCCAGAATGCCACGGCACTGGCTGCAGCCACATTCAGGCTGTCCACTCCGTGATACATTGGTATCTTCACTGTGTAGTCGCTGGAATCTATGGTCTCTGTCTTGAGGCCTTCTCCCTCGGTTCCCAGTATTACTGCAAGTCTGTCGATCTGCTTCAGCTCCGGGTCGTGTATGTCTATCGTGTCATTTCTTAGCGCCATGGATGCCGTCCTGAAGCCCATACTGTGAAGTTGTTCCATCCCAAACTCCGGCCATATGCCATGATCTGCTTTATTGTGTGCAAGACCCAGGGTGTCAAATGTAATATATGTCCACGGTATCTGGAACACCGTTCCCATGCTGACCCTTGCCGACCTCCTGTAGAGTGGGTCACTGCAGCCCGGCGTGAGCAGTACAGCATCCATCCCGAGTGCCGCCGCACTTCTAAATATCGCTCCCACATTTGTCGGGTTCATCACTTCCTCAAGCACCGCTATTCTGGCGGCATGTTCACACACGCTCTCAACAGACGGCAGCTCTGCCCTCCTCATGGCGCACAGCATCCCCCTTGTCAGGGCAAATCCCGTGAGCTTCGTGAGGACATCAAATGGTGCTGTGTATATCGGTATATCTCCGCACCGCTTTATTATATCCGCGCACTGTCCTTCCACGTGCCTGTCTTCCAATAGAATGGACACTGGCTCGTAACCCGCATCCAGTGCCCTCTCTATGACCTTTGGACTCTCAGCTATGAACAGCCCGGAAGCCGGTTCATATATGTGCGCCAGTTGATTCTCTGACATGCGCGCATATATATCAAGCTCGGGTGCCGAAAGGTCGGTTATATTTATTATTCTCATATCTGTACCTTATCCAGTGCATTTTCAAGATCTGCTATTATGTCTTTTACATTCTCAATGCCCACCGACAGTCTCACAAGATCAGGACTTACTCCTGCCGCCAGAAGCTCCTCGTCATTCATCTGTCTGTGTGTAGCTGATGCAGGATGAAGAACGCATGTATGTGCATCCGCCACATGTGTTGCTATCATCGCAACCTTGAGTTCCTTCATGAAGGCCTCCGCAGCAGCTCTTCCTCCCTTGACGCCAAATGACACAACTCCACATGTGCCGTCCGGCATATACTTCTTAGCACGCTCGTAATACTTGCTGCTCTCAAGTCCAGGATAATTTACCCAGGCTATCTTATCGTGTGCCTCGAGGAACTTCGCAACCGCCAGTGCGTTCTCACAGTGACGTGGCATACGCACGTGAAGCGACTCCAGTCCAAGATTGAGCATGTACGAATTCATAGGTGCAGGTATCGGGCCGAGATCTCTCATAAGCTGTGCCACGATCTTGTTGATATATGCGCCGCCCTGGCCGAACTTCTCTGCGTATACCACTCCGTGATATGACTCATCAGGTGTGGTGAGTCCTGGGAACTTGTCTGCGTGTGCCATCCAGTCGAATTTGCCTGAATCCACGATCGCCCCACCCACGGTTGCATCATGTCCGTCCATGTACTTCGTGGTGGAGTGTGTGACTATGTCTGCGCCCCACTCTATAGGTCTGCAGTTGATCGGTGTGGCAAATGTGTTGTCCACGATGAGTGGTACTCCGTGTGCATGTGCCGCATTTGCAAATCTCTCTATATCGAATACTATGAGTGCCGGATTGGCTATGGTCTCGCCAAACACGGCCTTGGTGTTTGGTCTGAACGCTGCCTCAAGTTCCTCGTCCGAGCAGTCAGGATCCACAAATGTGAATTCCACACCCATTCTCTTCATGGTCACAGCAAAAAGGTTGAAGCTTCCTCCGTATATGGTGGATGATGCCACAACGTGATCTCCCACTCCGGCAATGTTGAATACCGAGAAGAATGTTGCTGCCTGTCCTGACGATGTGAGCACTGCTGCCGATCCCCCCTCCAGGGCACATATCTTGGCTGCCACATAGTCATTTGTCGGATTTGCAAGTCTGGTGTAGAAATAGCCGCTCTCCTCAAGGTCAAACAGCTTACCCATATCCTCGCTCGTGTCGTACTTGAACGTTGTGCTCTGTACGATCGGTATCATTCTTGACTCCCCATTCTTAGGCTGGTATCCAGCCTGTATACACATAGTCTCTCTTTCCATTATTCCTTTATACTCCTTTGAATTAATATCGCTCTACTACCTTGCGCTCTATATTCTCATTGTTCAGAACGAACATGTATCTTCCATTCACCAGACGTATGTCCTGCTCTGCCGCGGATATATCTATGTTCAGTGAATTCCTGACAACCACATTCAGATCTGCATTATTGCTGGACAGCATGCCTGTGCCGTCTCTGCTTCCAAGTGCGAAGCACGCCTCGCCCTGAACCGCCAGCCTTGAGTTGGCGTCCGTCATGCGTATGTCTGCTATTCCATGGTCAGATCCCATGGCTATACACGAATTGCCCTTAAGGTTCATGTCCACATGTGCTCTGCTTATATCTACGCTGCATCCATCTCCGTCCAGGGTTCCGACCGCCACGTATCTGTTGCCCGATCCTCTGAGCGATATGGATGTGTTCTTTATCGCGATATCTGCATGCTGGCTCACCGAGCCGATGGCGACTCCATTTGCAGCCTCATAGGTTATGTCTATGTCCGCCTGCAGGAGATTCAGATTCACCGGGGTGCTTATGCTTCCAATAGCAACTCCGTTCTCGCCGTTGATATACAGGTCGTATCGTCCCTTCTCTATACGTATATCTCCTCCGAGTCCGGCGCCTATTGCCACTCCGTTCACACCGTTTGTTTCTATATTAATGGCGCCCTCCTGCTTGAACTTCATGACTCCATGCTTTGAATTAATGTCATTGCCTATTCCGTAATAGCTGTTACCGTTGACGCGGATCATTATATCCCCATCTCCGATAAATGTCACTCTGGACGACTCCGGTATCTTTATTCCGCCATTCCTACAGAAATTCTTACCCTCAAGCATGATGTGCAGATCCGTATTCTCACCGCAGTCTATACAAGGCTTGTCACGGTCGCCCGAGAAGCTTACATTCTGCAGCACTATGGTTCCGGTGAAACCATCCTTTATCTTGAGTGTCATATCTGACTTGAAGCCCTGTGCGCCGACTATGCGAACATTGTTGTCGCCACCGGCTCTCTGTGCCACAACTATCTTCCTGATTCCCCGGGATGTGAGCTTCAGAAGTGATGCACTTCTCTCATGCTCCATGACAAATATGCTGCTGTTCTCAGCCACCTCTTCCTGTTGGTTGTACTGAACTATCTCATTCACAACCTGTGGGGATATGAGCTGTACCACCTCCGCGTTCGGATGGGCGGTATAGTATCCCTGAATGAGATCCGCACCGAGCTGGATGACGGTCTTCATCTCCTTCGTGGTCTCAACGCCCTCTGCCAGCGCCTTGATGTCGTTGGTCGAGGTGAATTCTATTATATCCTTGACGAAATGCTGTCTGTGTGGGTCTGCATCGATCCCTGTCAGAAGCATTCTGTCTATCTTCACATACTCAGGCATATACCTGAGAAGATTGTTTACATTTGAATAGCCTGAGCCGTAGTCGTCTATGGCGATCTCCATGCCATTTCCTCTGAGGAATGCCTTGAGATCATTCAGTTCCGCATCCGACAGCTCTGCTCCCTCGGTAAATTCTATGACGATGCCTGCACACTGGAGCGTCTTCACCTTTGAAATGAATTCATTTCTGTCCTGTGCGTTGAGCATATGCCCCGGCATGCTGTTGATAAATACCTTCTTGCCCCTGAACATCTCAGGATTCGATGCCACGATCTCCACGATGTTGAACAGTGTGAGTTTTTCCACATCGTACAGTCTGTTCAGTCTCTCTGCACTCTCCAGAAGCTCAGGGGGTGACATTCTCATAGGAACCAGTATCCTCATAAGTGCCTCGTATGCAAATATGCTTCCGTCACGGGCACTTACTATAGGCTGGAAATGATATGTAAGCATGTTGTTGTCCAGTATCATAGCTACTATCTCATCTCTCTCCAGATCCCTGTTCGTTATCGTCGCTTTGTTGCGTCCCTTGGCATTGTTCTGTTCTTTTATGCGGTTCTTCTGGTTGACCGCATCGTTGATGAGGGTCTCCAGCTCGGCAGATGACTTGACCAGAGCCTTCTTACATCCGTAATATATACCGAGCTCGTAATCGTCCTTTCCGCCACTGTTTGCCGCCTCAAGCTTCTTCTTGAGTTCCTCGGCTATATATTCTCCCCTTGAGATATCGCCACTCTTTGCCACTGTGGCTATGACGAACTCGTCATTTTCCATCCTCATGGATATCTCGTATGGGGTAAGTATCTCATTTATCGACTGGGCAACATAGCTCAGGACTCTGTCACCCTCTGTTCTTCCGTAATTGCTGTTTATCTGGCGTGTATTCTTCAGATCCACCGCCAACACAAGTATCTCGGACTTCTCTTCAGCGGCCTGGACTATCATGTCATTTGCCCTGCCCATGAAGCCTCTGAAGTTGTACATTCCGGTGAGACCATCTCTTATCTGATCCGCCTCAAGCTTGTTTAGAAGTACATTGAGTCCCTGATGTCTTGCAAATGACTCCATGTCCCTGGCAACCGTCTTGATCCAGGATCTGTATACATCTTCGTACACCCTCGGCTCTGCACCGTAGTTCACCACTGCATAGCCAAAGCTTCTGTCCTGGAAGAACAATGGTGTAAATATGAACGCTGTAGGATAATCCCTGTCCTCGTACAGCTCCGGCAACAGCTTCGCAGACTCGAATACGTCGTCGTAGCGTATGTGTCTCTCTTCTTTTTCATCCGGGCCACACTTTATCAGTCTGTATACATGATCTGTGTAACCGTGGCGAAGTGCCTCATCGCCGGTCATGACCTCCGGATTTCTCCAGTAGTCGTTCAGGCACAGATGGAAGCTCTCAAATGGTCTTATCTGGTACACGTATTCCGACACGGTGTCGAAGAATGACTCCACGCTCGTCTGCGCCACAAGGTCATCCGCCATGTTGTTGAAGCAAGAGTAGAAGCCGGTCTCTGAGAGGTCTGTCTCCCATTTGTCTCTTCTGATCCTGACTGTCTCTCGTTCCCAGCCCTCACAGCCACAGGTTCCACCTATGTACAGCTCCACGTTGGACTTGAATTCCGGTACGTCATGTCCGTTAAGCTTTGCATCTATATATTTCATACAGTAGTGCCCGCAGTCATCCGCCGGTATGTCCGCAGATGTGATCGGAACAGGACTGTTTCTTCCGTCTTCTATGGAGTCATAGCCCACCACGGCTATGTCCTCGGGAACTCTTATTCCATATCTGTCAAATGCGGTGCACACTCCGATGGCCATACAGTCATTTGCACATACGATGGCATCCGGCAGATGCTCCTTATCCTTCACAAGCTCGTCCACCATGTAGTCGCCGCTGTCGTACCAGTATGTTCCATAATATATCATGTCGTCCGTAACCGGCAGGTTGTGCGCCTTCATGCTGTCTATGTAACCGGCGAGTCGCTGCTTGGAGTGTATGTGCTCTTTGAGTCCGCCCAGGAAATATATATTCTTGTGTCCGTGAACCTCTATAAGGTGATCCACGAGTTTTACTATAGGGGTATAATGATCCATCATGACCGTTGGGAATATGTTATTCTCTTTGTCGACTACCACTACCACACCATTTGCAAATTCTGACTGCAGGCGCTTCTCCAGCTTTTCTACGACTCCCGGAGTCTGTATGGTGTCCTGACACAATACCACAGCATCAAAAAGGTTAAAATTAATAAGGTTGTAGATGTTTGAATCTCCAACATCCCTGTCTGTTGAATCCTGGTACTTCAAAAACATGGAAAATATGCAGACATCGTAATTCATATCATATGCCTGCTTCAGAAATCCCTGCATGAAGCGATTCTGTGTACTCTCTTCAACCTGTGCTGTTATAACGCATATTCTCTTCCTGTTGCTCATCTGATCATCCCCAACTGCATTTTCAAAACATTCTTTATGCAATTATATCATGTTTGCAGGCTAAAAAAAACCTTATTTATGCAATTTGACAAATGCCATAGTTTCTGTCTACATTTTTAGTCTATTTTTCACCTCAAGCGCCGTGCGAGTGGTTGCAAGGCCTCCACGCGCAGTCTCCTTCAGTGTATTTCCAGAAGTCCTGCCACTATGGCCTTTCTGGTACCATGCCCTTTGCTGGTCGTCAGAAATAACCCATACAGGCATATCTTAACTGCCTTATTTCAATCATAGACCACGAGTGCGGTTATTTGGATTTTATTATCTTAGTTTTTTGACTCGGATATACTGTCTTTTTTCTTTTTCTGCCCGAAAAAGCAGGAAAATTTTTTCGCAAACCCGCTTACTCTGCCTTGAGCACATAGAGTCTGGAATCATAGTCTCCGCAAGGCATATCCTCTCCGACTATCTCTCCCGCCGATGTGTCGCTGGTGATGAGTCCGAGGTTCATCAGCTCATCGCCATAGCATGATGGGCCTGCGATGACATTGACTGCAGAATCCTCTCCTTTGTCTCCTGACACTTTCTCATATATCAGCTTTCCATCCGGTGTCTTGCTCACTGTGAGCGCCTGTCCCCCGAGCACATTGCAGCTATATATCGCATCAGGATCAAGGCCGTGGAGCTTCATTCTGGTGAAGCATTTGTTCGGTGTGTAGAGTGTTCTGAACCACGCAACGATGGCGGTCTTCTTATCGTCTGATACGACCATCCAGCCGCACTCCTCATCGTCAAATGGACTTGCAAGCCTGTAGAATGTTCCGTACTGGATCACCTCACGGTATGCCTTCATGAACTTGACCTGCTCCTTGACCTCCTCTATCTCCTCGGCTGTGAGCTTGTTCAGATCCAGCTCATATCCAAATGTTCCAAAATATGCAGCATTTGCACGGGTCTTAAGCGGAGTCTCACGTCTTGTCTGATGATTTGGCACAACCGAAACGTGGCTTCCCATACTGCTGATCGGGTAACACATGGATGTTCCATACTGGATCTTGACTCTCTCTATGGCATCCGTGTCATCACTTGTCCAGCCCTGTGGCGCATAGTAGAGAATGCCCGGATCAAAACGTCCGCCGCCGCTGGCACATGACTCAAAGAGTACATGTGGAAATGTGCTTGTGAGTCTCTCATACAAATCGTACACACCAAGTATGTATCTGTGAAACACCTCGCCCTGTCTGTCAGCCGGAAGAGCCGCACTATAGCACTCGGTGATACTTCTGTTCATATCCCACTTCACATATGACACCTTTGCCGTGCTGAGTATCTTTGCCATCATCTCATATATTCTGTCAACGACCTCTTTCCTGGAAAAATCCAGAACGTACTGGAATCTTCCGTGTGAGTCATGTCTTCCCGGAACTGAAAGTATCCAGTCTGGGTGCTCTCTGTAGAGGTCTGAATCTTTATTTGTCATCTCCGGCTCGAACCACAGTCCGAACTTCAATCCTACCTTCTCTATATCCTCTGCAATTCCTGTGATTCCCTCCGGGAGTCTGTCTGGATTTGCAACCCAATCTCCAAGGCCTGCATGGTCTGTGGTTCTGGCTCCAAACCAGCCGTCGTCAAGAACGAACAGCTCAACTCCGCACTCCTTTGCCTTCTGTGCGATGGCTATGAGCTTCTCTCTGGTGAAATCAAAATATGTAGCCTCCCAGTTGTTGATGAGGATCGGCCTTGGCTTGTCTCTCCACTCGCCTCTTGCAAGTCTCTTCTGATACAGCTTGTGGAAAGTCTGGCTCATCTTGTTGAGTCCCTGATCTGAGTATACGATGACTGCCTCAGGAGTCTGGAAATGCTCACCTGCATCGAGCTTCCAGTCAAATGTATCCGGATTTATTCCGGCAAGAATGCGGGCTGTATTTCTCGTGTCAACCTCTGCCTGTATCTTAAAATTGCCGCTATATACAAGGCTTATTCCAATCGCCTCTCCCTGGTTCTCGTCCGTTGTCTCTCTCTTCAATACGATGAACGGATTGTGCTCATGGGATGAATGACCACGATTACTGCCTATCGACTGTACGCCCTGCTCGAGATCCCTTGTTATTATGTTGCGCTCCCTTGCCCATGCGCCTGAGAGCTGCATCCACTGATAATCAGGATCAGGGAGATCCAGACACATACTGTAAGCAGTGGTGAGATGTACCGCCTCTGTGCCTTCATTTACATACTCCACACTCTTTGCTATGACTGGTCTGTCGCTCCATATCGTATAGAGCATTCTCGCCTTTATGCCTGTGAGTGAATCCTTCAATGTGACGATCAATGTCTCTGCCTCGTCATCATTCTCTGTGTATGTTGCCGGCAATGCCTCAAGCTTTGGCTTGCCCTCATTTACCTCATGTGATACATATACAAAATCTGATATCCTGCTGCCATTTGACTGAAGTACCTCAACCATCGGTGCTCTGTAGTCTGTGGTTCCGTACACAGGAAGCTCCTGCTTCACTGACTCAAGTGAGAACAGTCTGTCATCGTCATATACATACTGGAACATAGGTCTCTGGACAAGCTCCAACAGATGTGAGAAATCCTCTCTGTCCCTTATCGCCTTACCATAGTACAGATTTCCCAGATGTCCATTGGGGAGCACTGTCATGATGTAGCTTATCTTGCCATTTGTAAGGTGAAATGTCTTTGTTTCTTCGTGAAAAATAATACCCATAAGTGTGACTCCTTTTCTCCATTTATTTGTCTGAGCAGACAACCTCCGTTACGCCTGTGCACTGCGCACCCTCTGCTCTAAAATCTCATGTCTGACTGCTTTTAATACAGTTATTTTAATATCTGGGAATTAGATTTTATATGGAAAAAAGTTGACCAAATATGGTACCGATAATGGTTAAGTTGGGTGATTATTCTGAACTGTGAATACGCTCTGAACATTAAGACATATCTTGCATTTAATGATCCATTCACTTTGTCTATAGATTTGAGCAAAGTATCCCAAAAGTATACAGACAATGAAAAAAGCCTGAATACTGATACCAGACCAACTGTAATTTTCAATCAGTCTCCACCAATATTCAGGCTTTTTCTGCCAGCTCCGGCCTACACCGCGTACACCACAGTCTCATAAGGTCTGAGCGTACCATCGTAATCCGCATAATTACCCATAAGCACATCCGCAGTCTCAGGAATTGCATAGCCCACATCCTCACCGGTCATGTTGACAACAACATATACCGATCTGTCTGTGCTTTCTGCATTTGCTCCAGTTCCACATGCACACTCAATCTGAACCGGCTTGCGCCTGTACACTATGATTCCTGCATTATCCGTCTCCACATCCTCCAGGTCTCCGTAGATGAGAGTCTGTGTGTACTCCGAGTGATTTCTGAGCTGTATCATCGCCTTATAAAAGTTAAGCACAGAATCCTTATCAGCGCTCTCAAGCTCCACTGTCTGGAGGTCACACTGATTGTTGCATGCCAGCCATGGCTCATGCACTGAGAATCCGAAGTTCTTATCGCTGTTCCACTGCATCGGAAGTCTTGACTGGTCGCGGCTCCTGATATTTACAGATTCCATCGCCTCTGCCTCGCTGTATCCGGCTTCAATGCATCTCGCAAACTGTCCCTTGGAGTTGATATCGTCCAGCTCATCTATGTTATCAAAATGAGTGTTTATCATACCAAGTTCCTGTCCCTGATATACAAACGGCGTACCCTTCAGGAAGAAGAACAGCGCGCCCAGCGCCTTTGCCATCTGTGTTCTGTATTCAGGAATATCACCGGCTGGGAAGTACTTGCCTATACTTCTAGGCTGATCGTGGTTTTCCAGGTAATTTGCTGCCCATCCGATCTTTTTCACAAGTCTCTGATTGGTGAACAGCTTGTCCTTGAATTCCTCTATCGTCCAGTCTCTCTGGTGCAGCCAGAGATCGCCCGGATTGATATCTATATCTGTGTAGCTAAAGTCAAATATCATGGAGAAATGTCCATCTCTCCCAATATATCTGTCCAAATCCTCATTTGGAACTCCAGGAGTCTCTGCGACAGTCACAAAGTCTCCTCTGCCATATGTGTTGAGTTTTAACTCGTGAAGGAACTCATCTATTCCCGGCCTGTTGAGGCAGCATTTGCCAACATCGCATCTGCCGTCCTCGCCGTCTGACGGCATAGGCGGGAATGAGAGGTCTTTCTTGATAAATGTTATGGCATCCATTCGGAATCCTGAAACTCCCTTGTCAAGCCACCAATTCATCATGTCGTAGAGCTCTTGTCTCATCTCCTCACATTCCCAGTTGAGATCCGGCTGCTCCTTCGCAAATGAATGGAAATACCAGCTGCCATCCTCAATCTGTGTCCATGTGCTTCCACCGAAGTTGGATCTGAGATCTGCATGTCCATCTATGTTATCCTTAAATATATAGTAATTTCTGTATTTGCTGTGTCTGTCCCGGCACGCCTCCTGGAACCATCTGTGTTGGTCTGATGTGTGATTGATGACCATGTCCATGATGATCTTGATGCCATTTTCATTTGCGCATCTTATAAGTTCATCCGCATCCTCTATGGTTCCAAACTCAGGATTCACATCGTAGTAATCCGATATGTCATATCCGTTGTCCTTCATAGGCGACTTGAAGAATGGACATATCCACACAGCGGTCACGCCAAGATTTTTGAGGTACGGCAATTTCTCAGTTATTCCCTTCAGATCTCCTATTCCATCTCCGTTGCTGTCATAGAAGCTTCTAGGGTATATCTGGTAAAATACCGCCTCTTTCCACCATTTTCTGTCCATATTTTATGTTTATCCTTTCACAGCTCCGGCTGAAATTCCCTCGATGATATTCTTCTGAAGTATGATGAATATGATCACGATAGGGATGATGCAGAGAAGTACCGCAGGGAAGATTAGCTCCCATGGATTTCCATACTGTCCTGACAGACTCTTTGCATAATATAAGCTCAGCGTGAGCGTCTTTTTGTCGTTATTTCCTATTACGAGGAATGGAAGAAGGTAATCGTTCCATATCCACACTGCATTTGTGATGACAACTGTCATGGTCGTAGGCTTTAAGAGGGGCATGACCACATATCTGTATATCTGGAATATATTTGCTCCATCGAGCATGGCTGCCTCCTCAAGTGACAGCGGGATACTCTTGATGAATCCTCTGTACAGCAGAACCGACATACTGATTCCAAAGCCTCCGTACATGAGGATCAGACCCGGTGTGTTTTTGAGTCCCAGCTTGTCCATCAGCGATACCAACGGGTACATAACTGACTGGAAAGGTATGAGCATGGCTGCTGTGTATGCGATGAAGAGTATATTTGCCACCTTGGAATCTGTCCTGGCAATTGCCCATGCGGCAAATGAAGATATGACCACGATAAGTGCCACTGCCGCAACTGTTATGAGTACTGTCTGAAGCAGGCTGCTGCCGAGATTTATCTGCTCAGCTGCATTCTTCAGATAGTCCAGATTCCATGATTTCGGGAGAGCTATTGGAGATGCTACTATCTCCTGCTGTCCCTTGAATGAGTTGACGATCAGGAACCATATCGGGAATATGGTCACGATTGCCAATACAGCGAGTATAACCACTATGAGTGCTCTTTTGATCTTGCCTTTTACTCCCATTATGATTCAATCTCCTTTCTCTTAGTGATCATTACCTGAGCTATAGATATAACTGCAATGATAACGAAGAATATAACTGCCTGTGCCTGCGCCTCTCCGTATGCCGGAGGAGAGCTCTCTCTTACTGTTTTCAGTATCATGTAGGATATCATGGTCGTTCCGAAATTGCCCTCTGTCAGTGAAACATTGAGGTCAAGCATCTTGAAGCTGTTTGCCAGTGACATGAAGAGCACTATCGTAAATGAAGGCATGAGAAGCGGAAGTGTGATCTTCCTGAAGCTTGTCCAGCCCGTAGCCCCATCTATTCTGGCAGCCTCATAAATATCCTCTGAAATATTGTTGAGTCCGTTGAGGTAGATTATCAGGTAATAACCTGCAACCTGCCATACACCAACGATCGCATATGCCAGAAGTGCTTTCCACTGATTCTGAAGCATGTTGTTGAGCACCTCTACGTGTACCACACCGTCTGTTCCGAACAGCGTCTGTGAAAATACATTTTCAAATATGAAACGCCATACATAACCCATGGCGAGCATTCCAAGTACATATGGAAGGAACAGTACCGTTCTGAAAAGTCCCTTGCCCTTGGTAAGCTTCTTGATCATGAGTGCCAGAAGAAGACTGACAACATTCTGTGCTATTACTGCGAGTACAGCATATATGGCCGTGTATCCAAGTGACTGAAGGAAATCCTTCGACTTGAATATGCTTGTATAATTCTTAAGTCCCACCAGTGCATTCCACCAGTGCTCCCCACCTACGAAGTAGGAACCTCTCCACTCGGTGAAGGAGTAGATCACACCCTCTATAAAAGGAACTATGATAACCAGCAGAAACAACACTATAGAAGGCAGAACCATAAACCAGAATTTTCTCTTGTAAAATCTTTTCATAGTTTTTCCTTTCCTACATTGAACACCAGCCATACAAAATTTGCCTTCGGCAAATGGCTGGCGCTACATGTCAGGTTTTCATAGAAAACCTGACACATCCCATTGAACACCGATTACTCTTTGATGCTGTCCTTCCACTTTGTCAGTGCATCTTCCACACCTGTTCTTATAGTGTTCTCATCCCACTGATCAGGATTTGTAAACAACTGCTCCTGAATAGTTGCACCGATGGTGTTGAGTCCCCATGACTCAGGGAAAGCATCGAAGTCATTGCCCATCACAAGGTCATTGCTCATATAGTATACAAGTGAATTGCTGAGCGGATTCTCAAGCTTCTCGCTCTCGTCTGCGTTGAATGGGACAAATGCGAATTTGTTTGTGATGTAATCTTTTCCTGTATCTGATGTGTAGAGCCATACAAGGAAGTCCTCAGCGGCTTTCTGCTCCTCTTCTGAATCCTTCTTGTTGATAACGTAATACTGTGAAACGAACTCAGGGATTGAGCTGTTCATCTTGTCAACTGTAACGCCCTCAGCTGAGATGTCACTCTGCTCAAGGTTGACCTTCATTGGGAGCATTGTGAGTCTTGATGCCTTGTCTGCATCCACACCTGCGATGGTTCCGTATACCCAGTTACCCTGCTTGATGAACATTGCCTTACCCTCGGCAAATGTCTGAACTGCCTGATCATATCCTGTCACTGTTGAGTTGATGTACTCTGATCCACGCTCTACCTTGCCGCTTGGTCCTGCTGTGTAGCTTGAAAGCATGTCAAGCTCCTGAACCATCTTTACAAGTGGCTCCTCAAGCTTATCAACATCTTCCTTTGTAGCTGCTGCCGTTGCATTGTAGTTAGGGAATACTGCATTCAGTGCGTAGTTTGTATAGTGGTTTGCATATGTCCACTTCTCAGCGCCTGCGATTGCAAATACTCCGTTCATGTTCTCTGTTGTGGCTGTCTTGTCCTTTGCTGTGGTGTATGCATTGCCTGAAAGTGTAACCTTCTCGCCACCCTTGCCGTTTATGTAATCACCGATTGCCTTGATCATGCCTGTGAACTCTTCATAATTGGCACTTCTGTAATCAGCGACAAATGCGTCTGCGTTGTCAAGTCCAAATACATCACATATCATCTGTGTATCTGCGATAAGTCCGTAACCCTCTACGTTGTAAGGGATTCCGCAGCTTGCTCCGCTCTCATCTGCGAGCTGCATGCTCTCTGGGATTGAATCGTAGATTGACTTTAATTCTTCATTATTTACTGATGTTGATGGAAGTACAAATCCGCCCTCATTCCACTCTGTGAACTGTGCCTGGTTTATCGCGTACAGTGTAGGATAGTTCTTGGAATTCATCTCAGATCTGAGTGTCTCCATGGTCTCCTGTGTACCACATGTGTAAACCTTAACCTTAACTCCTGTCTCTGTCTCATAATCCTTGCACAGATCCTGGATACTGTCTGCGATCTCGGACTTTGTGTTGTAAATATACAGATCGTAATCCTTCTTTGCTGAACCACATCCTGTCATAGATGCAAGTCCCAGCATCATAGCTGCTGAAAGTGCACATGCTACTAATTTCTTTGCTCTCATAACCTTTTCTCCTTTTCTTGCTTTGAATTTTCCCTCTTGTTAATTCTCGCTATCATTCATATTGTTCCGATAAAACATATTTCATAAGCGCTTAAATGAAACATGTTTCATTTGCATTAAGATTATCATATGAAACATGTTTCGTCAATAGGGGATTTATAGATTTTTGTATTTTGTGCTCTTAGTAAGTTTTTTATGTTTTGTACCCGCAAAAAAAAGAAGTTCATGATTTTTGAGTGGCACCTCATTTTCTCTTCATGAACTTCTTTTCGTAATCATACTATAAAGTTGTATCGCCTTTTTCTACGCTCACCGGAAGTAGTATAAGATTTCCGTCTATATGTGTGTTTCTCTCTTTTGCGCTGTCGATCTGATCTGCGGTTGCTCTTTCAACCTGTCCTTCGGCATCATCTTCCTCCTCCGGTCCGTCGATCATCTCCATAAGCTGGCGTACTGCCTCCTGGGCGATCTCCTTGTACGGCTGATGTATCGATGTGAGCCTTGTCGTGCTGGCGTTGGTTATGTACGTTCCGTCGTATGCCACGATCGCCAGGTCATCAGGAATCTTTTTGCCTATGGCAAGTGCCGCCTTAAGGAATGCTATCGCCGGCATGTCTGCGGCAAATATTCCGTCCACGTCAGGATACTCCTCCAGTATGCATTTTGCCATCTCAAAATATCCATGAAAATCAAAGTCGTTCCACTGTATTGGAACTCGTCTGGATTTTATCCCATTCTCGGCAAGGACTCTATCTAGTTCCTCATGGCACTCAAATGACATGATATTCTTATCTACCTTGATTCCTGATATGTGGATGACATATTTGCATCCACTGTTTATAAATTCCTGGGCAGCAAGCTGTCCGCCCATCTTGTGATCCGACACTACGACAGGAAATTTGCTGCCAACCTTATAATCCAGCATGACCATCGGCTTATCTATCTTCTGGTATTCCTTCGCCGTACATGCCGACGTTCCGCATATGATCCCATCCACGATGTTGGACTTTAACAGCTTGAAACACTCCTTCTCCCTCTGCTTGTCATCGGATGTTGAAAAAAGCATAAACTTGTATTTCTTCTCATAAAGTATCTTTTCTATCTCCGATGCCAGTGATGAGAACCATGGGTGCTGGATATTTGGAACCAACATCGCAATGGAGTTTGATCTGCCCTTGAACATGCCTCGCGCAAGCTCATTTGGAACATAATCCAGTTTCTTCATCGCATCTTCTATCTTCTTCTGAGTCTCAGGTTCAACATTTGCCGTGCCGTTGATAAGTCTCGACACCGTGCAGATGGCGACCCCCGCCTCCTTCGCAACGTCTCTTATACTTGCCATATATAAATATACTCTCCTTATGAATTTCAGACTGTAGTCCATGAAACTTGTTTCATAAGAAGAGTATACCATAATACTTTCCGTAATGTAAATTGTGTAATATGACGATAATCAGCTCAAAAGCTCCTCTATCATAGCTCCGTCAAATGTCACGCTCTGAACGTGATTTACCTCGATCTGGTAAAGCGCATGTGCAACTATGTGCTCTGCAGCCTGCTCTATATCTCTGATTCCGGTCACGCCGTCGCACTTCTTGATGACAGCATCCACGCCGTCTGGAAGGATGATGCACTCGCTCTTGTCAAGTCCGATGCGCTTGAGCACCTTCGGCAGAACAAATTTGTTGAATATCTCCTTCTTCTCATCCGGGGTGTAATCCGGTATGTCTATAACAGCAAATCTCGACATGATCGGCTTGCTGATGTTCTCCTTGTCATTTGCCGTCGCTATAGGATACACGCCATTTGTCGGGATCATGCACTCCATGTAGTTGTCGGTGAATCCCAGGTTGTCCAGCAGTGTCAGCAGTACATCCGCAGGATTGCCGTTGCCCTTGCCGGAATTTGCCTTGTCCAGCTCGTTGATGATGAATACGAGGTTAGATTCTCCAGCCTGTGAAAATGCCTCCATGATGATTCCCGGCTTGGCATTGGAATATACTCTTGAACTTCCTGTAAGCTGTTCCGGATCGTTGATGGAACTCATGTCAAGGGTCGTCCATGGAAGTCTGAGTATTCTCGCAACCGCATAGGCTATCTGTGACTTTCCTGTTCCGGCAGGTCCGCAGAGCAGAAGTCCATATGCAGGAAGTGTATGTGTACGGTTGATCTGGATGATTGTCTCGATGATCCTCTGCTTTACCTTCTCCATTCCGTAGAGTTCCTCGTCCAGTATCCTTCTAGCCTCTTCCGGATCTATCGCCTCAAAGTAATTGCTCTTCCATCTGATGTTCATCGCCATGGAAAGTGCTCTCTGGGCGTGGCGTCTCTCCTCCGGTGATACCTCGCTGGATCTCGCAACCGCAAGATTTCTTCTGGCCCACAGCCTTATATTGTCAGGAAGTGTTCTTCCGGCGCAGTGCATGAAGTCAATGATGCTCTGCATGCTCGTGAGCTTCATGTCATCGCCCAGTGCCTCTTCCTCTTCTTCCTCCTCGGATTTCTCCTCTTCTGAAGGGGCGTCGCTGGCAAGAAGTCTCTCTATCATAAACTGCAGGAATCCATCATTTGCCGAGAGCTTTGATCCGCCGCCGAACTCGGTCTCCCTTATCTTGTATACCGCATAACCCTCCGGTCTGTTCTCTCCCGACAGACGGACGTTGATGTGATTCTCGCCGAGCCATTTGAGAAGGCTTACAAATCTCGCATCTATCTTCAATATGTCTGCGGACTGGACTCCGTCTACCTCGTCAAATTCAAATGCTGTTCTCTTGATCGGATTGGTGAACTTTCCGCTGGAGTGGTGAGCCCACTTCCTGGTCGTGTTCTCAAGGATCATGATCGGCTTCTCCGCTGTTGCTGTAGACTCCGAAGACTGAAACGTCTCATATGTAACTATGTTCTTATTCTTGTTGTCACTTCCACTGAAATCAAATACTGGCATATTTTCCTCCCTGTTTAACGATGTTTTATTGCAAGTTTAATCATGCCTTGCAATTATAAAACATCATATTTAATGTTCGTCAAACACCCGCATCCATCTTTCCCGTTTAAGCCTTGTGGTGAACAGGATTCCTCTGAAACAGAGCTCCACGCACATGGCGATCCATACACCGTAGAGACCGACTCTAGGTGCAAGTATGGCTGCAAGCGGTATCCGCACACACCACATACTTGCAAAGTTCATGCAGCTTGGGACCAGAGTGTCCCCGGCTCCCCTGAGTGCTCCCGATGCAACTATGGATGCGGCATAAAATGGTTCGGCAAATGCCTCTATCCTCAGCACTGCCGCCCCAAGATTTCTTATCTCTTCGTTCGGTGTCAGCACACCTATCATGGACGGAGCTGCTATGTACATAAGGACTCCGCCAATGGTCATAACCGACACACCTAATCCCATTGTAATCCATGCCATTCTTCTGGACAACTGTTTTTGTCCTGCTCCCACGCATTGTCCCACAAGTGTGGTTGATGCCGCCTGTACTCCGTACCCCGGCATGTAACAGAAGCTCTCCGCAGTAACCGCAAATGAGTTGGCTGCGATGGCTATCGTTCCAAGCGGTGACACGATCTTTGTGGACATGACATACGCTGAGCACATGACCATCTGCTCAAGACCCACAGGTGCTCCTATCTTTACCGCCCTGGTAAAGGTATCCCTGTGAAATCTTAAGTGTTCGCCCTTTCTTAAGTGAAGTGTCTTGTTCTTCCACAGAAGTGTAGTGACCATGATGGCACAGGTAACAGCCTCCGCCGTGATGGTTCCGAGCGCCGCACCTGCAACGCCAAGTCCAAGTCCCGGCATGGTAAATGTGATGCTATTTATCTGCACACTCCTTGTCGGAAATATAAAGAACAAATTAAAAATCACATCCATCACACAGCACATGACATTCAGTATACCTGGGAGTCTCATATTTCCGGAGCTCTGGTGCATACCGCCTGCTATGCTGTTCATCTGCAGAGCGGGAAGTCCCAGCATGTACACGAGGAAATACTGGCTTGCCATCTTCTGTATCGCAGCCTCACCGCCGAGCCATCTCGGAAGCGGTGAGCTTATAAGTGCTGCAATGAGTGCGAGTATGACGCTTATGCACAAGGCTATTATGAGTCCCTGTTTCATGATATTTCTGGCAGATTTATCCTCACCGGCCCCCACAGCCTGGGCTATCTGCACAGTAAATCCTGTAGTCACCGCAATGCATAGCCCGCCAAACAGCCATGTCGTGGACGAGACAAGTCCGATGGCTCCCGATGCATTTGCACCAAGACGCCCCACCATGGATGCATCGATGTACTGCATGACAATGGACGAGATCTGGGCAAGGATCGCCGGGATGCTGAGCCTGACCGTAAGTCCTATCTGCTGGGATGCGGTCATCGACTTTCCAGATATCATGTCCTTCAGCAAGTTTTCACTGCTACTCATCTATATCTCCTTTTTTAGCCGCATTGTCTATGTTTACCATCTCTGCGTTCATTTTTCTGAATGCCGTGGTTCCCTCGGCAAGTCTCTTCATGCCCTCTTCCACGATCGACCTTGGACATGCGATGTTAAGTCTGATAAATGCCTTTCCGTTCTTACCATATGAAAGTCCCGGCGACATATAGAGTCCGGTGTTCTTCCTGATAAATGCTGAAAGCTGTTTTGCGTTGTCAGTTATCTTACTGCAGTCAAGCCAGAGAAGGTATGTTGCCTCCGAGTACACCACCTTCATGTCAGGGATATTCTCAGATACAAATTTTCTCACATACTGCTTGTTCTCATACAGATACTGCCTGAGACTGTCCAGCCACTCGCCGCCATTTGTAAATGCTGCTATCGCCGCATCCACCGCAAATGCATTTGGCTCGGCTACTTCATCTGTGTTCAGACCTCTCCACATCTTGTGTCTCAGGAATTTATCCGGAACCACAATTGCTGCGGTCTGTATTCCAGCTATGTTGAAGGTCTTTGTCGGCGCAATACAGGTCACGCTTATATCCCTGCATGTGTCAGATGCCGTGGCAAATGGCACATACTCCTTTCCAGGATCGGTGAGATCGCAGTGTATCTCATCCGAGATGACCGTCACACCATACTTTGCGCATAGCTCTCCCACATGGGCAAGTGTCTCCTTATCCCAGATTTTTCCCGCAGGATTCTGCGGATTGCAGAGTATCATGAGGCTGGTCTGTGGATCTGCAAGCTTTGCCTCAAGATCCTCAAAGTCCATGGCATATCCCTCGCCGTCATATTTCAGAGGGCTTTCCAATATATTTCGCCCATTGTTGTATATAGAATTAAAGAAAATATTGTAGACAGGGGTCTGCACTACAACATTCTCTGCGGGTGTGGTGAGCTTTCTCACCGCCGTTGATATGGCTGGGATGACTCCGGAGCAGAACACCAGCCAATCCCTATCTATCGCAAATCCGTGTCTGTTGCCCCACCAGTTCACGTAGGCATCTGCCCACTCGTCCGGGATGATGGAATATCCGAATATTCCGTGCTCCACCCGGGCTGCCAGTGCCTCCCTGATGCATGGAGCCGTCTGAAAGTCCATGTCTGCCACCCACATTGGCAGTTCGTTTTCCGGCACGTCCCACTTCAGGGAGCCTGTGCCGCGTCTGTCTATAACCTTGTCAAAATCAAACTTCATGTTTGTCCCTCCACTTCATGGAGAGATTCCGCGGCTGCTGTGGCAAACGGCTGGCACATATAGAGTGCTCCATCACGTTCGTCTTCCCTCGCCTTGCTTTGCTTCTATCTGCACTGCGCTCTGCAAGCGATAAGGGCGTTGCTTGCGCCGCTCCGGCAAGAAGCAGCAATGCTCAGTCGACTTCACTACCGATTGAGCACTCTATATGTGCCAACTCGTTTCACCACAGCAGCCGCGGAATCTCATTTACGTTATGATATGCCACCATGTATTTATCATCATTCTACGTAAAAATTATTATATTTCTCTTATTTATATTATCATATGCTGTCACACGTAGGGGTGATGTTTTGCCGTGAATCCCTGTGCTTTAATTTAGTCCTGTACTATTATTTTTGTCTTTGACGGATCTACTTTGTCTTTTTCTATTATCAGGTTGTCAATGTGCTGGGCTTTGATGGTTCCTGATGTTGGGTTCATGACACTGTCTATCTTGCTGCAGATATCGGCATCCACTGTTGAATATTCAAATGCAAGTGTTGTGTTGATGAGCTTGCAGTTCTTCATCACAAGGTTGTCGATGTAGCACATGCCCTGAAGGCTCTCGATGGTGCAGTTCACCAGGGTGAGGTTCTTTGCGTTCCAGCCAAGATACTCGCCCGATATGAATGAATCATATACGGTCACGTTCTCGGTATTCCAGAATGCATCCTTTGAAAGCAGATTGGAGTTTCTTATCTCTACATTCCTGCATCCGTCAAATGAATAGTTGCCGTCAAGCTTCAGGTCGTCTATCTTCATATTATTGCTGTTCATGGCAAAATAGTCGCCCTTTGCTGTCACGTGGTTCATTGTCACGTCATCGCAGCTCCACAGTGTCTCCTCCGCATTGGTGAATGTCACATCCGTAAGCTCCAGCCCTTTACATCTGCGGAAGTTCTTTGGTGCCTGGATGAGTGCCCGCCTCACCGCGATATTATCAGTGTACCAGACTCCGGCTCTCGCCATCTCAAACCAGTGGCAATCCTCCGCAACAATGTTCTTGCTGTACCACAGCGGATACTTCCATTTGAACATGCTGCCGTACAGATTTATGCCGCGGCTCTCCTTAAGCGGAGACTCGCCATCGTCAAATATCGTATCATATATATCGAGATTTTTTCCCATGAAAAGAGCTCTCTCACCTGTCAGAAACTCCTGTCTTATGATTTTCTTTTCTTCTTTCTTATCCATCTCGTTCATCTTCCTTTTGTATATTCTCTATTATATTATTGGCCTATTATCACCATGTTATCACTTCTGGCAAATGCGAATATGACTGAGCTTATGACCACCATGAGTGGCAGTGCAAACAGTAATATATTTATTACCTGAAATTTGCTATATTAACAGACTTATCCTCTTAAATTAAGGGATTCTCAACCAGTCTTCTTTATATTATAATCTACACATACAAGTCCGGCATGTAAATAGGGATCTCATGTCTGATATTTTGGGGAAACAACAATTTCAGGGGGTACATTATGATTTTAACATCGGGGGATTCTATCAGTATTTTTTTCAGACTATTACCTTATACGACTTACATTATTCCAATAGCATCATTCATCATAGCTGTGGTCATCGGCCTTTCCATACGGGGTAAGGCATGCCGTATCGAGCGGGACTATACCAGAACATCCGCCGATATCACATCTGTCAGAAGATTCAGTAAAAGAACCCATATCAACTATGAATACCGCGACCAGTCCGGAGTATTGCACAATGGTTTTCTTTCCGTCCGCGGTATAACAAATTACAACTCCATGTCGTCCATCGCAATATATTACAACCCGAATAATCCATCCGTATCTTATACGGAAAGAACTATGAACAGTGACAAAAATGCACCATTCATCTATGGTAGTGCGGTTCTGCTTGGAACTCTGGTATTTTTATGGAGAAGGCGCTGATTTCTCAGCGTCCTTTTTTATTACCTCCTGATGAGATCCTTTGCCACCTCACCGGCTATTATAAGCCCTGCGACTGATGGCACAAATGCCACGCTGCCCGGGATGTCTCTGCGCTCTGTACATTTGTGTTCTGCACCCGGAGGACAAATGCAGTTGTTTCTGCAGCTTATCGCCATATCTTCGATCGGCCTTGTCGGAATCTCTTCCGAGTATACGACCTTGAGTTTCTTGACACCCCTCTTCTTCAGCTCTCTTCTCATGACCTTCGCAAGCGGACACACCTTTGTCTTGTATATATCTGCAACCTTGAACTGGCTTCCGTCAAGCTTGTTTCCCGCACCCATGCTGCTGATGATCGGGATATTCTTCTCCTTGCACTTCATGACAAGAGCGATCTTGGCTGTCACGGTGTCCACCGCGTCGACTACGTAGTCGTAGCTGTCCCAAGGGAAGTCATCCGCATTTTCCGGAAGGAAGAAACATTTGTGTACCTCAACCTCCACATTTGGATTGATGTCAAGCATCCTGTCCCTCATAACATCGGTCTTATACTTTCCAACTGTGCTCCTTGTCGCTATGATCTGTCTGTTGAGATTTGTCAGACACACCTTGTCGTCATCTATCAGGTCAAATGCTCCGACACCGCTTCTGACCAGCGCCTCGCATACATAACCGCCAACTCCGCCTATTCCAAATACCGCTACCTTAGAGCCTGCCAGCTTGTCCATTGCTTCCTTGCCAAATAGCAGCTCTGTTCTCGAAAACTGTGTTAACATCTCTTATTCTCCTAATATGATATATATCCCACTACAACTATATACAAAATAAGTTTTTTTTCAACTGAAATCTTATTGCCCCTCCGGGGACGGAGGTACCTGTCCCCTCCGTCCCTGATTTATATTGAGTACATGTATCCGATTCGGTCACTGTACTCCCGGGTAAGATCGGCGATGGTTTTGTTATCAAGCACATTGTTGATGGCAGATTCAAGGTCATCCCACACCTCTCCGATGACATCGTTCATAACCATGTTGGTGTCGCCATCCTCATCAACTCGATTATCGATCGGTGATATCCTGCCCTCAATCGCCCTTAGCACCATCCCAACCGTGATCTCCTCCGCTGGCATGTTCAGACGGTAACCGCCCCTCGGTCCTCTCACGCTCCTTAAATATCCTGCCTTTAGCAGAGAAGATGTAACCTGTTCAAGATATTTGTCAGACAATCCACACCTTCTGGCTACGGCTTTGACAGTAACCGTGCTGCCACTGTTTATCGATATATCTACCATGAGTCTCAAAGCATATTGTCCCTTTGATGATATTAACATTTTTCTGCCTCCTGTTCATTGTTATATTTTACCTATAGAATTACTATGAATTAGTTTTATTTTTTTTGGCAAGGAGAAAAACAGTTATGCATTTACATTCCATGCTTTATCTCCATGCCAATTACTTCCCAATTATTCTATTTATTTTTTTTGAGTATATTTCTATATCGTTAATCATATATGCTGATCAACTGTTTCAGTTATCCTTATTTTTTTAAACCATTCAGATATTCCTCAACATAATGGATAACTGCTGCACCATCTCCAACGGCTGTCGCCACCTGACGAACCGCCTTGGTTCTCACGTCGCCCGCAGCAAATATTCCCGGTGTGCTGGTCCGTCCGGTCTCGCCCGCTGCAACGTAACCAGCGTCGTCAAGTTCCACGACGTCACCGAGAAAATCTGTGATCGGACTTGTGCCTATGGCGATAAATACACCGGCTACCGGAAGTGTGAAATCGTAATCGGCCTGTCCATCCACTGCTGTCGGTGTCTTCACAGCAACCTTGAGCTCCAGCTTGCCCGGCGTTCCGCCTATCTCTGTCACCTGCGCAAATGGGTGAAATTCTATATTCTCAGTCTCAAGCACCTGCGCACCGAGTATCTTCTCGCCTCTAAACTCATCTCTTCTGTGGATCAGATGCACCTTGCTGCACATCTTTGACAGATACAGGGCATCCTCAAGAGCTATATTACCTCCGCCCACAACTGCGACTTCTTTGTTCCTAAAGAACGCTCCATCACATGTGGCACAGTAAGAAACTCCTGCCCCTGTGAATTCCTCCTCACCGGGAACGCCAAGCTTTCTGTGCTTTGCACCCGTGGCTATCAGAACCGCCTTTGTCTCTATGCTGCTGCCATCCTCCAGGCTGACCTTTTTGTGATCACCGTAATCCTCGATGGCTGTCACCCCTCTGTCATCAAACTCTACGCCCAATGTATCTGCGTGTTCTTTGAACTTCATACCCATGTCAAAGCCGCTTATGCCCGGCAGTCCGAGGTAGTTGTCCACCTGCTCTGTATTTACGATCTGTCCGCCGGAGAATGCTTCCTTCTCCAGTACCACCACGTCCATCATCGCCCTCTTGGCGTAGACTGCGGCGGACAGACCCGCAGGGCCGCTGCCCACAATAACCAAATCTCTCATATTTCCTCCTTGTCGAAGAAGGTCGCTGTCATGTTTATGTAATGCTCCAAGGCTACGCACGACTCTGTCACCTTGTCTTAGCTCCTGACTGCATTCGCTCCCGCCCCCTATAAGGGCAGGGGGGCTCCCGCTCAGCAAGGAGCGACAAGCTTCCGTCGTCTATGTGCTACCCGCCTTTGGAGCATCACATAAACATGACAGCTTACTCTTCGATAACCGTTAGTTTTATTATGTTATTTCCAAACCACTCTTTTAATACTTATCTAATTATTTCTACAATATAGGAATATAAATTCCTTTTTAATGAGACATCTTCTGACCTACTAAGTCTCTCTAGTTCTCTTTGTATTTCTTTATCAACTCACAGGTTTTGGATACGTCTTCCTTGCTGTGTGCGTAGGACACGAACATTGCCTCGAACTGTGATGGTGCAAGGTAGATTCCGTTGTCCAGCATGTATGAGAAATACTTTGCATACCTTGCGGTGTCGCTGGATATTGACGTGTCCATATCCACTACTTCCTGATCTGTGAAGAATACGCTCATCAGTGAGCCTATCTGGTTGACATGGACTGTGTCGCCGAGTGTGTCTCTGACTGTGTCGGCTATCTGCCTTGTGCTCTTTTCTATCGCCGGATATATTGTATCCTTTTCCTTCTGGAGTATGCGGAGCGTTGTGAGTCCGGCTGTCATGGCTATCGGATTGCCCGACAGAGTTCCCGCCTGGTATACTCCGCCAAGTGGTGCCACCATGCTCATGACATCGCGGCGTCCGCCGTATGCTCCCACCGGCATTCCGCCTCCGACTATCTTGCCAAGTGTTGTGAGATCAGGCTTTACCCCGAAGTATTCCTGGGCACCGCCAAGGCTGAGTCTGAAACCTGTGATGACCTCATCAAATATAAGAAGTGCGCCGTACTCATTTGTTATGTCCCTGAGGAACTGAAGGAATCCATCATGCGGTGGGACAACTCCCATATTTGCGGCAACCGGCTCGACCACGATTGCGGCAATGTCTTTGCCCTCCGCCTCAAATAACTTCTTTACGCTGTCCTCGTTGTTATACTCTGCTATGAGTGTATGCTGTGTATACGACTTTGGAACTCCCAGGCTGTCCGGAACTGACTGTGTGAGTGCCGCCGAGCCTGCCTTGACCAGAAGTCCATCACTGTGTCCGTGATAGCAGCCGCGGAACTTTACAATCTTGTCTCTGCCTGTAAATCCCCTCGCCACTCTGAGGGCACTCATCACCGCCTCTGTTCCCGAGTTGACCATTCGTGTCAGCTCCATTGACGGCATGAGCTCATTTATCAGCTCTGCGATCTCGAGCTCTTTCCTTGTCGGTGCGCCGAATGTAAGTCCGTCATCACAAGCCGCCTTCACCGCATCTATGACTCTGTCATCGGCATGCCCCAGAATTCCCGGGCCCCAGGAACAAACATAATCCACGTAGGAATTGCCATCCTCGTCAAATATATGTGAACCTTTTGCTTTCTTCATAAATACAGGTGTCCGTCCCACCGAGCCAAATGCCCTGACCGGTGAATTGACGCCGCCCGGAATTACCTTCTGTGATTTTTCAAATAGATCCTGTGAATTTGTCATTGCCATTCTTCTTTCTATAATTTATCGTCCTGTGTGACTTTTTTCTTTGTTTCCTTTTGTTTTTCGTAAAGCTATGTTATTTTAACCGTTTAGATACAATATTGTATCTTTTTCTATTTTATATTCCAAATAGATAAAAACGTCTCGTTATACATAGCAACTATTGTCCTACTCAGCTCTATCTTCTTTTAAGTGTTGATGTCGCATTCTCCTCATCTTTGGAAACGCCTCTCTCTCCTCCGTCGAGTGGGGCAGATCGTCGGAATCATTCCGAAATATGACTCCGTCATATTGATTCCGACTCAAGCCAGTGTGCCACGTCTATGGCGTGATAGGTTATGATGATCCCTGCTCCGGCACGTTTCATGGCTGTCATGTTTTCCATAACGATCCTCTTCTCGTCTATCCAGCCATTTGCCGCAGCTGCCTTGACCATGGAGTACTCGCCGCTGACATTGTACACCGCTATCGGATAGTCCGTGTGGTTTCTCACATCCTTGACTACATCCAGATAAGCAAGTGCCGGCTTGACCATGATTATGTCTGCTCCCTCGGCGATATCCGCCTCGCACTCTCTCAGAGCCTCCCTGCCATTTGCGGGATCCATCTGGTATGTCCTTCTGTCTCCAAACTGTGGTGCAGAATGTGCCGCATCGCGAAATGGTGCATAGTAACCAGATGCAAATTTCGCACTGTAACCCATGATCAGTACATCCGTCAGCCCGTTGTCGTCAAGTGCCTTTCTGATGTATGCGGTGTGTCCATCCATCATATCCGACGGAGCCACCATGTCTGCGCCAGCCTTTGCAAGTGATACAGCCATCTTGCCCAGATATGGAAGAGTCTCATCGTTGAGTATCTTGCCGTCATGGATAATTCCGCAGTGACCGTGTGATGTGTACTCGCACAGACAAATGTCCGCTATGACTATCATATCCGGATACAGCTCTTTTATCCTCCTGACTGCTTTCTGCATGATTCCCTGATCGTCGTACGCGCTGCTACCCACCTCATCCTTGTGAGCCGGTATGCCGAACAGGAGAACCGCGCTGATTCCGGCGTCCGCCACTCTGCGAAGCTCCTCCTCAAATGTGTCGAGTGAATACTGGTATATTCCCGGCATGGAGTCTACCGGATTCTTGATCCCTGTGCCCTCCGCCACAAACATCGGATATACAAGATCCTCCTTGTTAACCCTGTTCTCTCTAACCATATTTCTGATGGCCTCGCTTCCGCGAAGTCTTCTGAGTCTTATCATGTTACTGCCTCTTTTCTCTAAAATAATAATCACCGATGGCTGATATAAGGTGCTCGATATCACCAACCTCTGGAACTATATCCGCATGATAACCAGCCTTCTCCAAAGCCTTCTCGGTCACATTTCCAAGTGCCGCTATGCGGATATTCTTCATTATATCATGTATTTTAAAACTGCCGTCTGTATTGTCCGTATGATCCCCACATGAATCTATATCATTCAACAAATGAGCCACACCGCAGTTTTTTTTCTCTGCATCAAGAACATCTAGAAATCCTCTGACACCTGACGCGCTGACAAATGTGATCACATCCAGATCCTTCAGATACTGTATGCTCTCCATCCTGCGTCCAACCACATCATAAACTGGGATCTCCTCATATACCACACCGCCCTGATCAAGTATGTCAAGCATTGTCTCGCTGCCCTGAACGGCTCTCGGAAGGAGAAGTTTCTCTCCGTCATTCATCACATTTGCAAGTCCCATAGCAAGAGCACTTGTGGTGTACTCGTCCGGCACATAATCCGCTATATATCCCTCAACCTTAAGTGCGTCCCTTGTTCCGGCGCCGACCACCGCAAGTTTCAGATGGGCCAGTTTTCTGACATCTATATTCCATTCTCTGAGCCATTTGAAAAACAAGGTTATGGTGTTCTGACTGGTAAATGCCAGCCAGCTGTAATCTTCTATATGTTCCAGAGCCACTCGCAGCCTGTTCTTCTCCTCTGTCTGCTCCACACTCATATCCACTATGCTGTAGGACTGACCGCCAAGTGCATCTATTGCAACTCTCATCTTCTCGCGAAGCTTTGGCGTTCCAATAAGTCCAACGTGGACATTCTGAAGCGGTCCTCTGTTTGGTGCTGTAAAATCCAACGCTGCATTTTCACCCACAACTATGATCGCAGGAGATTCAAGCTTTGCCTCGTTCACCTTGTCCGCAATTGTCTGTATATCGCCGCGGACTATCCTCTGTCCAGGCATGGTTCCCTTGGAAATGACCGTGACCGGAGTATGTTCCTCCGCCCCAGTCTGAACAAGTCTCTCCATGATCTGTGGCAGTCTGTTCAGCCCCATCAGGAACACGCTTGTCCCTTCCTGATTTCTGATGTAGTCGTAGTCATCTAAACCACCTTCATCAGATCTGTGTATGTCTGCCCGCTTGTGTCCTGTTATCACGTGAAAGCTTCTGCTCGTTCCGCGGTGGGTCACCGGTATGCCGCACACCTCCGGAACCGCCACGGCGGACGTTATTCCCGGTATCACCTGAAATGGGATCCCCGCTTCTAAAAGTGCGGTCACTTCCTCGCCGCCTCTTCCAAATACAAATGGATCGCCGCCTTTGAGGCGCACCACCATGTTGCCTTTGCGGCCTTCCTCAACAAGTATCTCGTTTATCTCAGGCTGCTTCTTGTAGTGGCTGCCCGCCTGTTTGCCGACGTATATCCTGCGGCAGTCCGGCTTCACCATCTCCAGAAGCTGATAGGTTCCGAGTCTGTCATATATGATTGTATCGCATTGTTTTATGAATTCCAGGCCCTTCACCGTGATTAGTCCCGGATCGCCGGGGCCTGCGCCTATCAAATATACCATTTTTTTGCTCTCCATTCGCCGTGTGAGTTGGATGGGTGTCTCTCGGCTACGCACAGCTCAGTCACCTTGTCTTGCTCCTATTTGCACTCACTCCCGCCTCCGATAAGGGCGTTGGAGGCTCCCGTTCGGCAAGGAGCGACAAGCTTCCATCGCTTATGTGCTACCCGCCGTAGAGACACCCATCCAACTCACACGGCTTACGCATCGAAAAAATTTACTTCTTTACTTTTCTTTTATCTTCAATACATACTACTTCAAAACAATCTACATTTTATGTTTTTATTTATCTTTTAAATATACTGTTGCAAAACAACTTACTCTACTTTATTAAATTCTCTACCAGCTGTTCCCATTCTGCGGTGTTTCCTTCTACCGTCTTTCTGTGTATCTGGATTTCTTCATCTTTCTCTTTGTCCGATGAAGCCGCATCTGCTTTCATCAGGCTTAGCTTCATGTGGTCGCCATGAAGTTCTGAGTACACGCCTATCGGTTCGTGACAGCCGGCGTTCAGGCGATTCAGAACTGCGCGCTCGCATGTGAGCTGTGTGTATGCCTCTGTGTCATTTATCGCTCTGACCATGTCGTATACCTCGCCAGAGGTTCGTGTCTCTATGGCTATGATTCCCTGACATGCTGCCGGAAGCATTGACTCTGTACTGATGTATCTGAATGTAAGTTCGTCCTTGTGCACTTCAAAGCATTCTGTGCTGTCATTGCCTTTGTCTTCAATAACTCCCAGGCGCTCAAGCCCTGCCGCTGCAAGAATGATGGCATCGTATTCGCCATCTTCCAGCTTCTGTATGCGGGTGCCGACATTTCCTCTCAGGTTCTTGCACTCAGCATTTGGATACATGTCTCTTATCTGGTACTGCCGTCTCAGGCTGCTGGTTCCCACCACGAAACTGTCGTTTCTGTCAAATGACCTGCCACTCTTATATATAAAAACGTCCTGCGGACATGCTCTCGGAAGTGTACCCGATATCGTAAGACCTTCCATGATCTCCATCGGCATATCCTTGGCACTGTGTACCGCTATGTCTATGTCACCTTTAAGTATAGCTTCCTCGAACTCCTCGACAAATACCGCTTTGCCTCCGAATTCCAGAAGCGCTCTGCTGGTGTCCCGATCCCCCCGGGTACTCATTGTAACCATCTGAAAATCAACCTGGGAAAATCTCTCATTGAGTGCCTTTATCACCAATTCAGTCTGAGCAAGAGCAAGCTTGCTGCCGCGGGTTCCAACTTTTACTGTTTTTTTCTGTCCTCCGCTTTCGCAATCCAAATCGTCACTATTGAATCCATCTGCCATGTCATTCTCCGCAAATTTACGAATATTCGGTTTATTTTTACCATGTCCATTCTCAACTCTCATCTAACAGACTCCTAACCATTTGCTGAAACGCTTTCTTTCGCTCTTCCTCGCCGTCTATCTGTGCTTTGATCTGCTCGCGGAGCTCACCCATACGCTCTGCTATATCGCCATAACTCCTACCTAAATGGCTCTCTATATTTCTCTTGATCGTGCCCGCAAGCACTGGACTCTGTCCACCGGTGGAAACGCTTATAACAACCTCTTTATCCTTTATGATCGCTGGAAAATAAAATCCGCAATCTGCCTTCACATCAACCACATTTACAAGTATTCGCTGCTGCCTGCAAAGCTCCGCCATTTCGTGGTTGACCTTCTCATCGTCCGTCGCCATTATGACGACAAATGCACCGTCAATATCCTGCGGCTGCACGCACCTTTTTACAAGTGTTAGGCATCCAGAATAATCTGCAAAATTCTCTACAGAACCACGATCATCGCTTGTCGCTGCACAGTATTTGTCTGGCGTATTCACCTGCTCCGCCAGTTCTAAAAGCTCCGGGCAGAACTCCGGTGACACCACCGTGACCACCGCGCCAAATTCCAGCATGCTGCACACCTTTCTGTATGCAACAGTTCCGCCTCCTGCGATCAGGCATCTCTCATTATTCAATTCTATCATAAATGGGAAATACGACATCACTACCTCTAATTTCTATTATTGAGTCTCTATTAAAAAGCACCAAAAGTTGTTCCAATTATCTGACATCTGACATAAACATCATCAGCCGATGATACTGCATAACCTCAGGCAAACAAGCAGTATTCAGTTCTCACATCCGGCAGTCACAATACTGTCCAGCATTTTCTCAAATGCATCATACTCAAGCTGTCCTTTGAGTTTATATACCATCTTTGCGCCATCTATAGTCTTAAGCTTCGCCATCACGTCTCCATGCTCCCTGTTGAACCTCGAAAATGCTATGTTCTTCATAATCTCGTCAACCTGTGATATGAGCCACGGCTCCATCTCTGTGATTGTTTTTGCCCTGCTTTCATTGTTCTCTCTGGAGAGTGTTCTGATATAGTCTATGTCACGCAGCACACATCCGTCCACATCTGAGACCGCAGGATCAATGTCCTTTGGCATTGCCAGATCAAGGAGCAATCTCCGCTTCGGCTGCATTTTCACAGCCTCCGCCAGTTCATCCCTGACAAATGTATAATGTGGGCTTGCTGTCGCACTGATGATGACATCCGCCCAGGCTGCCAGCTCATATCTTCTGCTGTAGTCCTCTATCCTGATCTGCTGATGTCTGTCAAATATGCTATCTGCACTGTGGTGACTTCTGCTTGTGCCTGTTATCTCTATATCTGGTGCAAGATCTGCAATATCCTTGACAACTATGCTGCCTATCTTGCCTGTGGCTCCTACGACCAGGATATGCCCGGTATTTGCCTTTTCAGCATCCACACTCTCAGCTTGACTGCTGCTTACCACATCACTTCGAACATCTCTGCACGTGTTTTCAATGCCGCCATTTCTTGTAAAATTCACTGCCTCCCGTGCTGACAAGGTTCCGACGGATACCGGAAGTCTCGTAGTGTCACTCTCCGTCGCCACCGCCTTTGCCGCCGCAAGTGCTCCCTGAAATGCTATATTCAGCTCGCCGTCACAGGCTCCAAGCTTCTTTGCCACAAGATATGCGCTCTTCACCTGATGTATGATCTCCACCTCGCCGAGCACCATGGAATCCATACCACACGCCACTCTGCACAGATGTAACATACACTGGAATCCCTCATAATTCATGCTATATCTTCTTATGAGGCTGACAGGGACATCCCTATCATTAGCCAGAAGCATTTCTACCTGTTCAAGCAGGCCACCTCGCCCACCGGAAGCTTCACCGCTGCTCATTTTCCCTGTTATAGCAGACCCACATGGCTCACATTTATCCGTAAAGTATATTTCCATCCTGTTGCAGGTCGACAACACGACACATCCACCCACCGCAGCCTTTAGCCGCTCGGTGAACTGTCTCTGTCCTTTTGTCGAAAATGCAAAGCTCTCCCTGACATCGGCCGGTGTATTCTTATGATTTATACTTATGCAAAACATATCTTCAGTAACTCCAAATGAAAATTTATGACAAGCTCACGTAAAGAACAAGGGCGGGTATCAAAGCCCGCCCTGTTCTTTCAAATGCCTGCTATCCATCATGATTCTATAACAAGCTCCTCTATCGTCACATTCTTTTCCTCATCTATGTTGAAGGCCTTGAGTACCGGATTGTCTATCTCCATGAGGGAGAGAATCAGATAATTCACCTTGGAATCATATGCAAGTCTCTTATCCTCCTCCGAAGGTCTGGATGGAGACTCTGGATGGGAATGGAAGTTGCCAAGAAGCTCGTATCCATTTGCACGCATATCCTTAACTGCCGCAAGCTGCTCTCTCGGGTCCATGGAAAAATGCTCGTTGCTGGCGTCAATATTTGTCAGGAGATACACCTTCCTGATGTACTTCTTGTCTCCCTCTCTGACACCGCCGATCAGACCACAGGACTCATTTGGAAGGCCCTCCTTGCAGTGTGCAAGTATCTTCTCGTAATCAGACTTTGTCATGTACAACATCTTACTTCATATCCTCCTTATTATCAAGCATTGAGCAGACGCATGAAAAGGCGCTTCGCGCGGCGTCTGCGTGCTTCATAAGGAATCTCCCGCAAGCGGGTCCTCCTTATGAAAATTACTTTCCGTCACACTCCACCTGCTCGTAGTCGATGAGCTTGGTGATGGTTGGATTTGGTCCACATACAGCACATCCACAGCCCTTCTTGTGAGGGAGCTTTACTGTGTGGAATTCCATCTTAAGTGCGTCAAATGTAAGGAGTCTTCCTGTCAGAAGATCGCCAACTCCAATGAGATACTTGATTGCCTCCATAGCCTGAAGACTTCCGATAACACCGCCCATTGCTCCGATGACTCCGGCCTGCTTACATGTAGGAACCGCATCCTTTGGAGGTGGATCCTTGAATACACATCTGTAACATGGTCCCTCATCTGGAACATATGTCATAAGCTGACCCTTGAATCTGATGATTCCTGCATGTGAAAATGGCTTCTTAGCCATAACACAGGCATCGTTGATAAGGAATTTTGCAGGGAAGTTGTCTGTTCCATCGATGATGAAATCATAGTCCTTGATGAGATCCATGATGTTCTCTGATGTCACGAACTCTCTGTATGTGATCACATTTACATCAGGGTTCATGGCGTTCATGGTCTCCTTTGCGGATTTGACCTTTGCCTTGCCCACATCTGCTGTTCCGTGAATGATCTGTCTCTGAAGATTTGACAGATCTACCTCATCGGCATCAACTATACCGATGGTTCCTACTCCGGCTGCTGCCAGGTACATAGCGGCTGGCGCTCCCAGTCCACCTGCGCCTATGATCAGCACCTTGCCATTTAACAATTTCTTCTGTCCCTTCACGCCAACTTCCTGAAGGATAATGTGACGTGAGTAACGTTCCATCTGTTCATTTGTGAATGCCATTAGAAGCTGCCACCTCCCATGAAGTAGAGGAACTCTACTGTATCGCCGTCCTTGAGCTCTGTTGTTGCAAATGCATCTGAGTCAACAAACTCATCATTGACTGTTACTGTGACATAGTCCGGATTCTCAACGTTCTCTGACACGATGATCTGAGCTATTGTTGTCTTCTCTGCTATCTCTTTCTTCTTTCCTGCTATTGTGACTGTCATTTTTCTTTCCTCCTGACGATTCATTTGCCTGTCCGGGATTACCGGGCTGCATAAAATGTGATTATATACTTTATAATTTTAATTATATAGTTTCATTCTTCTGTACACTGGAAGTAATTGACTACAGTCAAATACTCCATTGTGTCACTTTACCAACGAATTTCTACAATAATTTGCCAACTTCCTCCTCCAGCGCATTTCTCTTCACAAGACCGCGGATGCGGGAAACCTCCTCACCACTCTTGAAGAAGAGTATGGTTGGTGATGCCATGACTGCGTACTTCTCAGCAAGCTCTGCGTCGAAGTTTACATTTACCTTGTATACATTTACCTTGTCCTCGTAGTCATCTTCGATGCCGCCAAGGATAGGTGAGAGCTGCTTGCATGGTATGCAGCTGTCCGAATAGAATTCCACGATGACCGGGAGCTCCGACTGAAGAACCTTCGCATCGAAATCCTCTGCACTGACTCTTACTGCCATTCATTTTCTCCTTTTCTGATCAATCCTCCAGTTTTTTAACTATAAGATCATAAGTGCCATTCTCGTTGTCGATGAGCTTCAGGATCTGCTGTCCTTCCTCCTTGAAGCTTCTTGGTACATTCTGTACAGGCTCGCCGTCATTCATGGTAACCGCAAGCACCTGTCCTATCTCAAGCTCCTCCATGGCTACCTTCGCCTTGACAAATGTCATCGGGCACACCACATCAGTTATATCTACTCTGTCATTGATTTCATAATCAGCCATTGTAAGCCTCCTTTAATACTTCTTTGAATTTGTCTAAGCCCACGCGCTCCAGGGTGAACTGGAAACGCTCGCTTGGCTTTGCATTGTCTGCAAAGAACTGTATTGCTGCATCTGTGATACGGAAAAGCTGCTCCTCAGATGTAACAACCGGAAGTAACTCCTCGCCGCGGTGGATCGTGTTACCAAATAATCCTCCGAATGAGACAAGGTATCCTGTCTCGCCCTTCCATGCATCTGTAGGACATGCCTTTGCGCATCGACCGCAATAGTTACATTTGTCTGTGTCGAGGATGATCTTGCCGTCCTCCATGGTGATCGCGCCCTCACGGCACGCCTTGACGCACACGCCACACATGATGCATGATGGCTCATCCCACTCTACTACCATTGCGCCCTTGATTCCCACATCGTTCTCCTCTGCCTTCAGACAGTTGTTCTGGCATCCTGTGACACCGAACTTGAACTTGTGGGGAAGCTCCCTTGCGTAATATCTCGCATCAAGCTTCTTTGCTATATCATAAGTGTCTATATTGCCGCTCGGACAGATCTGATTTCCCTGGCACGCTGTGACTGTTCTTACTCTTGGGCCACACACACCCGGCTTACAGCCTCCCTTTGCCAGTTCTTCCTTTACCTCTTCCACATCGTCAAGCTTAACAAATGGGATCTCGACGCTCTGTCTCGATGTGAGATGTACATGTCCATCTCCGTATTTCTCGGCAACCTCTGCTATCTTCTTGAGATTCTCTGCGGTAAGATTTCCTCCCACCACCTGAAGTCTCAGAGAAAAGTTATTCTTCTGTTTCTGTCTCATGAATCCGCCCTTTTTCAGAGCTGCGTAATCTACTGCCATATGTAGTTCCTCCAAATCATTTGTGTATTAGTCGGCAAGGGCTTTCTGGAAATCTTCTATGAGATCCTCCACGTCCTCGATTCCGACACTAATACGAATCATATCATCATATACGTTGGCGTCAAGCTTCTCCTGCTCTGTGCTGTGCGCATTCAGTGTTGATTCAGGATGCACGATGAGCGTCTTTGTGTCTCCTATGTTCGACACTATCTGCGGTATTGTGAGCTTGTTCATCACCGCAAATGCCTTCTCCTTGCTGCCGACTCTGATGGTGATTATGGCACCATAACCACCGTGGAGCTGTTCATTTGCGATGTCATGCCAAGGACTGGATTCAAGTCCCGGATAGTTGACTTTTACACCCTCCTGACTTTCCAGGAACTGAGCAAGGGCAAGTGCATTGTGTGAGCATCGCTCCATTCGAATCCCCAATGTCTCCATGCCCAGCATATTGTAAAATGCCGTCTGCGGAGCTATGCAGGCTCCTGTATTTCTAAAAAGTCCGTTTCTGAGCTTTGCTATATAGGCGAACTTTCCGAACATCTTGTACTGCTGCAGAAGCGGATAACGCTCTGCGTCCCATTTAAAATTGCCGCTGTCGGTGATGACTCCGCTTATGGCATCGCTGTTGCCATTGATGTACTTGGATGTGGAATTGATGACTATGTCCGCTCCAAGTGTCAGTGGTGTGACCAGATATGCAGTCGCCACTGTATTGTCTATCAGGAGCGGCAGGTTATGTGAATGTGCCAGCTCCGAGAGAGCTTTGATATCCACCACATCAAGCTTTGGATTACCTATGGTCTCGGCAAATATCACTCTGGTATTCTCCGTGATCGCCGCCTCAACCGCTTCCTTATTCGATATCTCCACAAATGTCGTCTTGATCCCAAATGCCTCCAGATCGTGGAACAGATCTATCGTTCCACCGTAGAGTCCTGTGCTGGAGACTATCTCTCCGCCAGTTCCTACTATATTTAAGAGTGCATTTGTGAGTGCCGCCATTCCAGAAGAACACGCTACCGAACCCACTCCCTTTTCAAGATTCGTCATCCGCTCCTCAAATGCAGCTATCGTCGGGTTGTTGATCCTTGTGTAAGAATACCCCGTCGCCTTGTTGTGGAAGAGCTTCTCATGCTGCTCCGCCGAAGGCTGATAGAATGCACTGGATTGATAGATCGGTGTAAGTGTGGCGCCTGTATTCTCATCACCAAGCTTTGCGCTGTGTAATAATGCTGTATTAAATCTCATGATTTTCTATGCCTCACTAAATAATAAATCCTATAATTCCTACGAACATGATAGGATTATAGCTCTTATACCCTACTATGTCAATAGGAATTATAAAATAAGCAATGCAGATAATAAAAAAATGCCAGTTGATGGGAGCTTGCTCACAATCAACTGGTGTTTTTTTGTTATCTATATGGCGCATGCCATTCCACGAGCCGCGTTAGCGGCGAGGGGCGCATTGCTTATTTTATAATTCCGTACGGTATACACGGCACATGCCATTTCTCTGGCAGCTTCCCCATACGTTTTCACTCATTTCTTATTTGCAATTTTCTTATACAGCATCTTCCTCACATAGAAATAACATACTATCTGCATAGCAAGGGTTATGATCCAGGACGCCGGATATGAGATGAACAGAACCGCCAGGGATCTGTGTCTCGGGAAAATCCAGTATATCCACACGATTCGGGTTCCCACCGTTCCTATGATCGAGAGGAGCATCGGAACTCCGGAATGTCCCATCCCACGAAGCGCCCCCGGGAACAAGTCCATAAATCCGCACAGGAAATATGTGACTGTCGTATACAGCAGAATCTCCATTCCGCACTTTATAACCGCGTCGCTGCTCGTATATATATGCAGCAGCTGCGGTCCAAAGAAATACGCTCCATTGCCCAGAACCATCATTGCCGCAAATGACAATATCAGACAGTCGATCAGAACTCTCTCCATACGTTTCCATTTGCCGACACCGTAGTTCTGGCTCGTAAAACTCATGCACGCCTGCGTTACAGCATTCACCGTCACATACAGAAAGCCAAATATATTATTTGCCGACGTGTAGCCCGCCATGGCAACCGAGCCAAACGAGTTGACTGACGACTGCAGCAGTACATTTGAGAAGTTGATGACCGTGCTCTGGATTCCAGCCGGAACTCCGACCGAAAAGATCTGCTTTACATATGCACCCTTGATGGTAAGCTTTGAAAATCTAAGCTGATAGCTCGTTTCTGACCTGCACAGGCAGCGGAGGACGAGTACGCAGGATATCAGCTGTGAGATGACTGTTCCGATTGCGACCCCCGCAACTCCAAGCTTGAAAATGATCACAAAACACAGGTTAAGGCCTGTATTTGCAATTCCGGATATAACCAGAAAAAGGAGTGGTCTTTTGGTATCTCCCACCGCCCTGAGTATGGCAGCGCCGTAATTGTACAGCATGAAAAATGGCATTCCCAGGAAATATATCCTCATATATAAAGAAGAAAGTCCGATGACATCCCCCGGAGTATCCATAAGCTCAAGCGCCGGTTTTGCGCAAATCCACCCGACAAAGGCCATAATAATACCGCTGACCAGCGCCAGCGCGATCGCGGTATGTACTGTCTCTGACATTTCTTTATCTTTTCCTGCGGCATAAAGCCTTGCCGCAAGCACATTTGCCCCAAGGGATATCCCTATGAACAAATTGGTGAATACATTGATAAGTGCTGTGGTTGAACCGACCGCCGCCAGCGACTCGTTACCACTGAACTTCCCTACAACAATGATATCCACCGCATTGAACATCAGCTGCAGAATACCCGAGAGCATAAGCGGGAGCGAAAATGAGATCAGCTTATCCATGATCGTCCCGTTGCACATATCAATTTCATATTTATTTTGTTTTAATGTAGAACTCATTTCTTTCCTCACCAACTAATAGCATATATGTTCTGATAAATCACACACAGCAATGCTTATGTTCGCTCTTCTGCCTGTACATATATTCATCAGCCCGCTTCATGGCGGTCTCCCAGTCGCAGCACCTCGTACCATTGGTGCCTAGTCCCATGAACAATTTTAACACAGAGTATGTTGGGGCACAATGGAGGATGTGAAGCAAACAAAACAAGAGCAAAACATATTCCCTCGTCTACTATACAAATAGTAAAATCACCTCCCATTTCCCCCTTATTTTTCCACTCACAGCGTCACTCTGCGCTTTATAAACGCATTTGTCAAAACCTATTGACACAGCGATTTGAATGGTCTAAATTGTGCCTACCGGCCGGATAAAATACTAAGGAGGAACACTCTTGCCAACAACAAGAAAACTTTATGACAGCATCTTCAAGAAGATTCTCACGCTGTCCTCGAAAGCTGTGATCAACATGATTAACGGCCTGTTCAACATGTTTTACGATCCGGAAAACTCAACAGTATCTTATCACTGGACTGAAAATGTTCACGATAATCAGAATTCTATGACCACAACTCTGGCCGACACCATACTCGTAATCAACAATTCCGATGCATATCATATGGAAGCGCAGATGAAAAAGGATGATTCTATTGTATTCCGTGTATTTTCATATGGAGCGGGATATGCAGATCAGACTAAGGAGATACTGCAGGACGAAGAGGGCTGTCAGGTATATCGAATTCATTTTCCTGAACCCTGTGTGATATATCTGAGCAATGTACCAAAATCAGTACCTGATACATATTCGTTGCAGGTGGGATTCGGGCATACCCAGAACATAACCTATAACGTCCCTGTTACAAAACTCACGTCCTGCTCCGTAAAGGAAATAAACGACAGGAAAATGATCATCCTGATTCCATTCTACATTCTGAAACTCCGCGAAAAGCTGAGGAATAAGAAAGCACGTACACCAGAGAATATAGCCTCATTGAAAAGCCTCATCAAAACAGATATAATGGGTAGCATAGACAAGAACGTGGAACTTGGGAATATAACAGCTGAGGATGGAGCACAACTATACAGATTTACTCAGATGCTTTATACTCGCCTATATTCCCAGTTTGAAGAGACCGAGGAGGTTACGGATATGGTGGAACAGTCGATTATTACATTTGTGGATGTTTTTCAGGAAGAGAAAGCCAGGATGGAAAAACGTATGGCTGAGATGGATAAGGAGATTGCCGACAAAGACAAGAAGCTCGCCGACAAGGACAACGAGCTTGCCGAATTAAGGGCAGAAATAGCCAGACTTAAAGGTTCTGACAAATAAATATTTCATATTACTACTTTCTATACAAAAGCGAAGGACGAAGGCATAAAACACCTCCGTCCTTCGCTTTATTATTATATTACTACGTGATCTTTTTTAGATGTAGTTTCCATCGTGAACCTGGGCCGCGTCGTATACAGACTCCTTGCGGATCTCGTCTGCTATCTCGTCTGCGTCAAGCTCGCCGTCAGCATTCCAGTCACCGCTGTAGACCTCGGCGCCTTCTACCTTGATTCCTGCGATCTGCTGCTCGCTTGCGAAGAGAAGCACGATGATTCCGGCATGATGAAGATGTTTTAATACAGCATTTACATCCTCGCGGATATCTGGAGCGTACAGATATGTATGACGTCCGTCGATGCTGAGCTTCTTCTCCACCGACTCAACGAAATCTCTTGTGACATTGCCTGCTGCAAATGGAACTATGACAGCCTTCTGTCCCTTGATCGCTGCACGCACATTTCTGTCTATGCGTCCCTCGTAAAGTCCGGTCTCCTCAGTGTGAACCTCCTCGACAACACCGCAGGCACTTGTCATGTCTGTGACACGGTCGATGAGTATGAGTTCTCCGAGAGTCTTATGCTTCTTGAACTCGTCAACCACGATCCTGTCGGCAAATGCGATCCTGCAGACTGCGATACCATTCTTCGCAAGGGTGTCCGCTGATTTCTGCTCACCTGTATTTACATCTATGGTGTAATCGATATGTGTAACTGTACCAGGGATCATCTTGGTTCCGAGCTTCACGAAGAAGTTCTTGCCATTGTACAGCTCATCGTCATCCATCCAGAGAAGTGTTGCGGTGATCGAAGATGCAATCTTTGCGCCTGAATCAACTGTGAGCACACATCCTCTTGACACATCAACCTCACGGTCAAGCTGTATTGTTACAGGCTGTCCCTTCTGTGCTGAGTCCACTGTGTCAAATCCAACATGGATGCTCTTGACCTTTGCGGTCTCGTTGCTTGGGAGTGTGTTGATCTCGTCTCCGACGTGGATCTCACCATCCTCGATCTGACCCTGAAAACCTCTGAATGTGTGGTCAGGACGGCACACTCTCTGAACAGGCATATAGAATCCTGCCTCTGTGTTATCCTCTGCGATATCTATATCCTCAAGGTATGTAAGGAGTGCGGGACCCTCATACCAAGGAATGTTCTCTGACTTCTTTGTCACATTGTCACCCTCTGTAGCTGACACAGGGATGATAGTGATATTTGGCAGGCTGAGCTCTGATGACAGCTCATTTATCTGCTCAACTATCTCGTTGAAACGCTTCTCATCGTATCCGACAAGATCCATCTTATTTACTGCAAATACAAAGTATCTGATTCCCATCAGCGCACAGATCCTTGCGTGTCTTCTGGTCTGTACGAGCACGCCCTGCTTTGCATCTATGAGGATGACTGCCAGGTCGGCAAATGATGCTCCAACCGCCATGTTCCTTGTGTACTCCTCATGACCCGGTGTATCCGCCACGATGAAGCTTCTCTTGTCTGTTGTAAAATATCTGTATGCAACATCGATGGTGATACCCTGCTCACGCTCCGCCATCAGTCCATCCAGAAGAAGTGAATAGTCGATGGCACCGCCACGGCTTCCTACCTTGGAATCAAGCTCCAGAGCCTTCTCCTGATCTGCATATAAAAGCTTTGAATCGTATAATATATGTCCTATAAGTGTTGACTTTCCGTCATCTACACTTCCGCATGTTATAAATTTAAGTAATCCGCTCATCTTAGAAGTATCCCTCCCTCTTTCTACGCTCCATGCTGCCTGCTGCCTCGTTGTCAATAACTCTGGTGGTTCTCTCTGAGGATACCGCACTGAGCGTCTCCTCGATGATCTCAGGGAGTGTGTCCGCTGTGGACTCCACGCCGCCTGTCAGTGGATAACATCCGAGAGTTCTGAAACGAACACTCTTCATCTCTATCTTCTCACCAGGTCTGAGTTTCATTCTGTCATCATCGACCATGATGATATTTCCGTCACGGTATACAACAGGCCTAACCTTTGCGAAGTACAGCGATGGGATCTCTATGTTCTCACGCTCTATGTACTCCCATATATCAGCCTCAGTCCAGTTGGAAAGTGGGAACACTCTGACCTCCTCGCCCTTCTGGATCTTGGTGTTGAACAGCTTCCACATCTCCGGTCTCTGGTTCTTTGGATCCCAGGCATGCTGTGCATTTCTGAATGAGAGTATCCTCTCCTTCGCACGGGACTTCTCCTCGTCTCTGCGTCCGCCGCCAAATGCTGCTGTGAAGCCGTATTTGTCAAGAGCCTGTTTGAGTGCCTGTGTCTTCATGATATCTGTGTATGCTGAGCCGTGGTCAAATGGATTGATGCCCTTCTTGACACCCTCCTCGTTGATGTACTCGATCATGTCAAGTCCGTATTTCTTCGCTGTCTTGTCTCTGAACTCGATCATTTCCTTGAACTTCCATGTTGTATTTACATGCAAGAATGGAAATGGCGGCTTCTCAGGATAGAATGCCTTGAGTGCCAGATGCAGCATTACTGAGCTGTCCTTTCCTATTGAGTAAAGCATAACCGGCTTATCACACTCCGCAGCAACTTCGCGGATGATGTATATCGCCTCTGCCTCCAGTTCGTCAAGATGTGATAATGTACCCATATCTATACCAACCTTTCTTCTTTTTAATATTTATTAGCTTCCTTCTTGTCTATCACTATCTGGTCTGTGGTGCCATCCATCTTTCGGATATTCCACAGAAGCAGATCTCCTTTGTTCTCCACCGACATCTGGCTTCCCATTCCGCCGATGTCAGCTCCGAGATATAATGAGATGGCGTCAAATGCACACTCCTTGATACAGGATGAGCACCCCCAGCAATCCTTAGGGTATTTCATGAATATCTGTCCATCCTCATCTCTCTTTATGAGGGAACCCGGGCAGACATTTGCACATTTGCCACAGTTTTTGCAAAGCTCTTTATTTATCACTATGCTCATATGCTTCCCCCTTTCCTTGGAACATCAGCCCATTTGAAGTCGCCTCCGGCGAGGGGCTGACGCTGCATGCCATATTTCCTGCGGGAACCTGGCACAAATTAACCAGCTCTCTGTGTATCATCTTAAGCTCGCCGTCCACCATCTTTGAATTGACAAATATCTCCCAGTCTTTGCTCTTCTCCGGGTAGTCCAGATTCTCAGCAAAGCTGTGCCATCTCGTCTCCTTCCTGTCCTTCAGGTGTGCGATTACGGAGAGTGCAACTGTGAGTCTCTCCTTCACCTCATACACAAACATGAGCTCGTGCATGTCGTGGGCACTTATGTGCCATACAAGTTTCTGGAGCTGCTCTATCTTCTCCTTTGCCAGCTCAAGCTGTTTCTCGTTGAACTGGTAATGGGTAGATATTCCTCCGGCGTAGTTGTCCATGACCTTCTGCATGGCCTCCTCTATCGCCTCGTATGTGAACATCTTCTCGTCAGTGTCGAGGAAATGGTCATACTCTTCTATCTTTCTGTCAAATGCAGCCTCCTCGTCAAGCTCAGGATCAAGGTATCCCTCGTCAAGCTGCTTTACCATGGCAATGGCCGCTATCTCTCCCTCAACCATCGCACCGGTCACATACTTCTGTGGACATCCGCCCGCCACATCTCCGGCTGCGAACAGTCCGCGTATTGTGGACTCTCTGTCGTTGTCCACCCAGTAACCGCTCGCCGTGTGGCCGCCGACTATATAAGGCTCTGTGCCCTCTATCTCCACATTCTGCTCACTCGGATTCTTGCCGGACTCAAGCCATTTGAGAGTCTGGCTCGGAGCCATGTTGAGGTATGCCCTCTTCAGTGAGTCATCCTGCTCTGGGGTGATGCCCTCGGTTCTCAGATAGCATGGACCTCTGCCTTCTATATTCTCTCTCACCGTTCCGTACACTCTCTGGGATGTGGTGAGTCCGTATTTGTTCTCGTATATCTCGCCGAGTGAATTGACCTGCTTGGCACCGACACCCTGGGCTATAGTTCCAGTTGGGGCTATGGTGTCCTTACATCTGAGTGCTATAAATCTCATCTCAAATGTGGTCATCTCCGCTCCGGCATTTATTCCCATTGCGTATCCCGCTCCGGTGTTGAACGGCGGGTACCACATCTTATGTCTTGAAAATCCCGGGTTGTTCGGTCTGTAAAGTCCCGCCGCACCGCCCGTAGCACAGAGCACTTTCTTTGCTCTGATCTCGTAGGCTGTATTATCCTCTATGGAGAATCCAAATGCCCCGAGGATCTGATTATTTTCAACTATATAATCCGTGATGTTGACTCTGTTCAGTATCTGACAGTTGTCAAGCTCCTCCACTGCCTTTGCAAGCAGCGACTTCATATTCTCACCATTTATCTTAATATTTCTGTTGCCTCTTGCAACATACTCACCGTTCTCGTCCTTGAGGATGACCAGTCCCAGCTTCTCCATCTTGTCTGTGACACGGTTCAGCCCCTGTGACATCGAAAGCAGAAGATCTTCTCTCACGATCCCGTCAGCATCAGTCCTACAGTAATCCACATAGTCCTCAGGCTTTCTGCCCTTCACTATGTATGCGTTGATGGCGTTCACACCCGCCGCCAGACATCCACTTCTCTTTATGTTCGCCTTCTCGGCGATGATGATGGAATAATCAGAATGTTCTCTGACGGTCAGCGCTGCATAGCAGCCAGCCGTACCACCACCGATTATCAAAATGTCCGTATGAAGTATTTTCCTGTTTGCAATACCCATATTTTCTCTCCAATCACTTTTATAATTAGATGTAGAATACATCGTTATCCTGCATTGCCTTGTTCTCCAGCAGATATGTCTGATTCTCATCAAATACATACAGCCTGTAGATGAGAACGTGGACCTGCTCCCCCGGCTTTACGACATCCTTCTCCATGGATCTCTCGGCGACGATCTCCACTCCGTTGACATCCACCGTGACGTCCAGATGGCTTCCGCGGAACAGCACATCCTTGACTATCCCCGACTCCGCCGCACTCTGGTACTGATCCAGCCTGCCGCTCTTGGATATCTTGACGAACTCCGGTCTGATGACCGCTCTGTCCGCCCCCGGCACCCTGTCAAAACCCTTGAGCTTCTCGTAGTCCTCCACAACAGTTGACCTTCCGATGAACTGTGCCACAAACGGTGTGGACGGCGTCTTGTATATCTCCATCGGCGATCCCATCTGCTCTATCTGTCCGTGATTGGTGATGATGATCTCATCCGCAACCTCCACAGCCTCATCCTGATCGTGAGTGACAAATATGCTCGTTATGCCAAGCTTTTCAACCATCTCCTTGAGCCAGGTTCTAAGCTCCGTCCTGACCTTTGCATCTATCGCGGCAAATGGCTCGTCCAGCAGCAACACCTGTGGATTCGGTGCCAGCGCCCTGGCAAATGCCACTCTCTGCCGTTGTCCGCCTGAGAGCTGATTCGGATATCTCTTCTCCATACCTGACAGCCCTGTAAGCTCCAGAAGCTCCATAACTCTCTTCTTGATCTCCTTCTTTGGAACCTTCATGAGTTCAAGTCCGAATGCCACATTGTCAAATACCGTCATGTAACGGAACAGTGCATAATTCTGGAATACAAATCCTATTCCTCTCTTCGCAGCTGGTATATCATTTACACGCCTGCCGTCTATGTATATGTCACCGGAATTTGGATTTTCAAGTCCGGCTATCATTCGGAGAAGTGTCGTCTTTCCGCTTCCCGACGGTCCCAGAAGCGCCACCAGCTTGCCCTTCTCCACACCAAAGCTGACATTGTTGGACGCCAGGAAATCTCCATATTTCTTATATATATTTTTCATCTCGACGTACATGTCGTCAGCCTCCTTTTTGTTCTCTTATTCTTCCGCACCTGATCTATCTTTCGAAACTCCTGCAAGCCATCCCATATGCAGACTATCTCACTTCGCCCTTATCGGATATCACCCTTTTTCGGGTATCGCCCCCTCGCCTCCGCTCAGCGGCAGGTCGTCACGCGCATGAGAGTTATGAACTTCGTTCATAAGCGCGTTTCCTCTTCGCTCTGTACTCAAGCAGATTTCTCAGGAACAATATGATGACCGCTATGATCACCAGTATGGACGATACAGCAAATGCCGCTGTGATGGATTCCTCCGTTCCCGACATGTACAGCGCATCGATCTCAAGTGGAAGTGTAAATGTCCCGCCCCTTGTCTTGGACAGTGCATTTACCGCACCGAACTCGCCGAGTGCTCTGGCGGTACAGAGAATGATTCCGTATATGAGTCCCCATTTCATCTGGGGAAGTGTTATCCTTCTGAATATCGTGAAGCCCTTCGCCCCCATGAGCGCCGCTGCCTCCTCCTCATCCTTGCCCTGGGCGTTCAGCACCGGGATAAGCTCCCTTGACACAAATGGGAATGTCACGAATATGGTAGCAAGCACAACGCCCGGAACTGCAAAAGTTATCCTGATATTTGTTCCCAGCATATCATTGATCCATCTGATCGCCGGATACGTCCATCCGAGTCTTCCAAATGTCATGAGGTAGGCAAGACCTACGATGACAGGTGATATGGAAAACGGAATGTCTATCAGTGTCGCCAGCACCTGCTTGCCTTTGAAGGAGAACTTCGTCAGCAGCCATGCCGCACATATTCCGAAAAATGTGTTTACCATCACAGCTATGACTGTGGCAATAAGTGTGACACCAAGTGCACTTATCACGTACTCTGTCGTGATGGACTGCAGGTAGAACTTAAAGCCCTCCTTCAGCGCACTTGTTATCACCGATATAAGTGGAACAACAAGCATGAGCACTATGAAAAGCACCGTCACGGTTATCAGTATTATCTTTGTCCTGCGCTTGCCGCGCTGCAGCTTTTCCTGTTCGCTCATCGTGGATCCTCCTTTCGTTTGTGCATTTGCGCATCAATGATTGTCGTAACTTATTATAGGTTTATAGTAGGTTTGTCCTTCTCGACTGCTTCAGCTGTACTATGTTGATCGCAAATAACAATACAAATGATATGACCAGCATCACCAGTGCTATCGCTGTTGCGCTGGCATAGTCTATGTAGCTGAGCTTCTGCATGATCACGTATGATATGACCTGCGTCTGCTCCTTTGCACTGTTGCCCGATATGTAGATGACACTGCCATACTCTCCGATCCCTCTGGCAAATGCCAATCCAAATCCTGTAAGCAGCGCCGGCCTGAGCTCCGGAAGAATAACCTTGAAGAATGTTCTTCTCGGTGTGGCTCCCAGCATGTAGGCCGCCTCCTCGTACTGATTGTCCATCTTCTCAAGTATCGGCTGCACCGCCCTTATGACAAATGGTATTCCAACGAATACGAGGGCAATGGTAAGTCCTATCTTCGTGTATGCAACGTCTATTCCAAGAGCCTTGAGCGTTTTTCCAAGAAATCCATCCTCACTGTAAAGTCTCGACAGTGTGATACCGGCAACCGCCGTTGGCAGACAGAATGGAAGCTCTATGAATCCGTCCAGTATCTTCTTGCCGGGAAAATCGTATTTGACCAGTGTCCACGCTATTATCAGACCAAACACCGTGTTAACTATCGCCGCTATGAACGAACAGCCGATGCTGGTCTTAAATGCATTCAGCACATTCTTCTTCAGAAGCAGATGCCAAAATTCACCCGGTGAGAGCTTCAGCGATGACACCAGCACCGATGCCAGCGGGATCAGAACTATCAGCGACAGCATTGCAATGACTATTCCAAGCGTCAGATGATATCCCGGGATAACTCTGGTCTTCTTTGCGTTATTAAGTTTATCCTTCTTGCCATTTTCCTCTGCTGCCATCTCGTCTTCCAATCCATTTTAATAATCATATATCTCGTCAAACTTTGCACCGTCATCGAAGAAATCCTCATAGGCTTTGTCCCAGCCTCCGAAATCATCTATGGTCCACTGCTTGATGTCCAGATCAAATACGTCTGCATACTCTGCAAGTATCTTCTCATTTGTCGGGCGATAGCCGCTCTCAGCCTCAAGTCTCTGAGCGTCATCGCTGTACAGGTACTTCAGATACTCTGTGCTGACCGACTCTGTTCCATTGTGCTTTGCGTTGTCATCGACAACCGCCACACTCGGCTGAGCCAGTATACTCACCGACGGATTAACTATCTCGTAATCCTCCGGGTATTCCCTCAGGGTTGCTATCGCCTCATTCTCCCAGGCAATCAGTACATCACCCTTGCCATTCTCCACAAATGTGGTCGTCGAACCTCTGGCTCCCGAATCCATGACCGACACATTCTGATAAAGCTTCTTCATAAACTGCCATATATCAGCTTCATCGCTGTATGTAGTTCTGGCATAGGCAAGAGCCGCAAGGAAATTCCAACAGGCTCCGCCGCTACTCTTCGGATCAGGTGTTATGACTTCCACATCGTCCTTCACCAGATCGTTCCAGTCCTTTATATCCTTAGCATTTCCCTTTCTCACCAGGAACACGATAGTGGATGTGTAGGGTGCTGAATCCTTGTCAAATTCATCTATCCAGCCCTTATCTATCAGACCATTTGCCGATATGAGGTCAATGTCATGCTCAAGTGCCAGTGTGACAACATCCGCATTACAGCCCTCCACAACCGATCTGGCCTGTGAACCGGAGCCTCCATGAGACTGGATGACCTTGATGTCCTGTCCGTACTGCTCTTTGTAATACTGTTCAAACATGTCATTGTATCGCTCATACAGCTCCCTCGTTGGGTCATACGAAACATTTGTAATTGTAATAACATCGTCCTTCTTCCCGCCACAGCCGGCAGCACCTATCGCCAGCACCGCCGCCATGGACAGAAGCAATACTCTTTTTCCAAGTCTCATATCTTTTCTCTTTCTCATAAATAGGTCAATTCATCCAATGAGCAATAATTGCTGCAACGATATTAACTTCTGCTATACAGTTCACAACCTCTAGGCAATTATTGCGGTCTACAGGTTAAACAGTGATGTTGAGAGGTATCTCTCTCCTGTATCCGGGAAGAGAACCACGATGGTCTTGCCCTCGTACTCAGGTCTCTTTGCAAGCTCAGTTGCCGCATAGAGTGCCGCACCTGCGGATATTCCAACCAATACACCATCTGTCTTTGCTATTTTTCTCGCCGTGTCAAATGCATCATCGTTCTGGATCCTGATGATCTCATCCACGATGCTCAGATCCATAACGCCAGGTACGAATCCTGCTCCGATTCCCTGAATCTTGTGTGGGCCAGGTGCACCGCCTGAGAGAACAGGTGAATCAGCAGGCTCAACTGCTATCAGCTTGACATTCGGGTTGTGCTCCTTAAGTCCGCTTCCTGTTCCTGTGGCTGTTCCGCCTGTTCCTACTGCTGATACAAATGCATCAACCTTTCCGTCTGTATCTCTCCAGATCTCCTCTGCTGTTGTCTTCTTGTGGATAGCAGGATTTGCCTTGTTCTCAAACTGCTGTGGGATGAATGCATTTCCATACTGCTCCTTGAGCTCATTTGCCTTGGCGATGGCTCCCTTCATTCCTTCTCTTCCAGGTGTTAATACGATCTCAGCACCGAGAGCTGAAACAATCTTTCTACGCTCAACACTCATGGTATCCGGCATTGTAAGTATCAGGTGAAGGCCCTTTGCCGCTGATACAAATGCAAGTCCGATTCCTGTATTGCCTGATGTAGGCTCGATGATGACTGTCTCCTGATTGATGAGGCCATCCTTTATTCCCTGCTCGATCATGGCTGCTGCCACACGATCCTTCACTGAGCCAAGCGGGTTGAAATACTCAAGCTTTGCAACGATGTGTGCCTTGAGTCCAAGCTCCTTCTCATAATTTGTGAGCTCCAGAAGTGGAGTGTTTCCTATAAGTTCTGTTAACTGTGATGCTATCTTTGCCATGATTTTGTTTCCTTTCTTTTTTTACTTTTTTCAAGTCTCTATGTTCTTTCTTGATTCTTTACTATCTTTATATACTGTACATTATTTTCTATATAATTCTTAACAGGCCATCTGATAAATCTTTTCCTCTATTGCTCCTGCCAGTGCTGCATGGCCCTCAGGATTCATGTGTTCCTGATCTGCCTCGCTGCTGTCCGCCACGGATGATGCCGCCAGGAATTCCACACCAAACTCATCGGCTATCTTCCTGTACACATCTGTGAGTTTTCTTGACACCTCAACGGATTCCGGTGAGAACTCAGGATCAAATTCATCCTTCCACACCTGCTCGCCCAAATGTATCGGCGATACGAGAAGTATCCTGCTGTCCGCTGAATACTGTTTTGCCTGAATGAGCAGTCTCCGTATTCCCTTGCCTATCACATCCGGCGATGCCGAGAACACTGTTTTACAGTCATTTGTTCCAAGCATGATCACTATATTCTCCGGTTTGTGTGTCTCCAGCAGAGTAGGGAACAGCGACACGCCCTTTCTTCCCTGTCTCAGTGGATCCTCGAACACTGTTGTTCTTCCACAGAGACCTTCCTCTATGATCCTTATATCTTTATTTGCCAGCTTCTGCTGCAATATACTGGTCCATCTGATCCCCCAGGGAAATCTCTCACCATTCTCAGGATTGTATCCCCATGTATTGGAATCTCCAAAGCACAACACCTGTTGCATCTGTCCACCTCCCGTCTATTGAACCTCGTTCTGTCCAATGGATCTCATTGTCAATCCACATATATCCTATCTGATATGTAGTAATTATCTGTCAACATGTTGGAGTATACAACTTATTTCCTACTATGTCAATAGGGATTATGTGCTTTTATTGTTTAAAAAAAGAGTGAAGATGTAAAAAATATCATCTCCACTCCTTTATAAAGCACATATCCAGCCGTTAATCCTCTGCATTAGGATCACAATCTCTTACATACACATCAACCGAACTACCGCTTACTTTTATGTAATATGACTTTCCAGCTTCACAGTTATAGCTCATGTAAAAATCTTTTTTATTTGTTGTCTTGCTATGCTCTGCATCGTCCACTTCCATGAGCAGATTTTTGTTCTCATCATATAAGTATCCCTTTGGATCACCGTATGAAACAGAATAAAAATAATATGTTCCTGTTTTCTTTGGCACATACCTGTAATACATTCCAACTTCTGCATATACATCGTTAAAATTGCCAAAGTCAATAGCAAATTCATTCACATCCGCAGTTAACGTGGTCGTCTTACTGGTCACTTTTGCTGATATCACACCACGCTTACCTGAACCTTCCGCTGTCAGCTCATATGTTCCAGGAACAAGATACACATATCCGTTCCAGCCACATATTCTACCATATTCATCTGTCCATCTGCCCAGATCGTCAACCGTGCACTTTTCATTGTTAGATTTGACCGCAATCTTTGTTACATCCGCCGCAAGATCCACTTTATTCTCCCCAACGCCAAATGTACGATTGCCGATATAAGTCACATCGTCCCCAATTTTAATTTTCACATCATATGTTCCAGGAATAATTGACATATAATATTGTCCATTACGATCTACTGTAGCAAATTCACTGTTAAGTTCGTATTGGACTGAATTATCTTTGTTTATGATAATAACACTTGCCCCATCCAGTATATTGCCATTTTTATCTCTGACATACCCCATAAGAGTTGATCCAAGTATAGTTTTTATCACACAACCAACTATGGTACTTATTTTTTCGTTGTTGGCATCTGTTATTTTTACTTTGAGATTATATGTACCTTCTTCTTCTAATTTACCGGTTATTTTTCCTTTTGAATCAATGCTGAGATTATAACTTTCTCCGACAAAACTGTATGTATAACTTCCGGAACCGCCAGCCACAGCTGCAATACTATTGTTGATCCTACAGATATGGCTGTTACGTCCCATAATTTTAAATACTGGTTCATAATTTCCTGCAATCGTTGTCTGGCTGTATATATTCCATGAAATTTCATAAGTGTCCACATTTCCCAGTTCATCGACTGCTTTAACAGTTGTCACAGTCGTTCCCGCCTTAGTCGGTTTTCCACTGAAATAAACCTTATTGGCATCTCCTGGATCCACCTTGTATTTCACGCCGGCAGGGAGGCCCACTACATTGATCACACATATGCCCTTATAACCTTCAATGCTATTTACATCCAGAGTCTTATTCATACCAACATTCTGCTCACACTTATAGGATACATAAATCGTTCTATTATTCACGTCTCCAGAATAATATGTCTCAATTTTAGAATTACCTGTACCCGTAAGTCCCTTTATATATATGCAGATTCTTGCCTTTCTTGACAATGTATAGCCTCTTCTCAGTGCAATCGTATAGTTCTTATTGTCTTTTGTTGTAACACTGTCAAATGGAATATTGTAATTATAATTACCATTCATCACTGTACTCGCCTTGATTGAAAAACTTGAGGACGTCAGTTTCTGTTCAGATGACAGCGTAAGTTTAACTGTACGAGGGTTACTCATCATTGCCGATACAATTGTGACTGGTTTTTCGACCGTTATTTTGTACGAAGCCTTCTTGCCGGTGCCATCTGTAGCCTTCGCTGTTATCACCGCTGTTCCTGTAGCAGCTGCATATACATTTCCTGCAGAATTTACCACTGCTACCTTATCATTTGAAGAACTCCATGCACATTTTTTATTTGTTGCATCTGCCGGCTTTATCACCGGGCTTAGCTGCATCGTTCTGCCAACATACATCTTTCCATTTGTTTTGCTGAAACTTATCGATGATACTGAGGCCCTTACAGTCACCCTGCAGATCGCTTTCTTTCCTGAACCATCAGCAGCAATCGCTGTGATCGTCGCTCTACCGCCTCTTACTGCTGTGACCCTGCCTGATACGCTTACCTTTGCGATCTTGGAATTGCTGCTTTTCCAGATAACCTTCTTATTGCTGGTTGTGTTAGGACCTACTGTCGCCTTTATCACTGCCGACCTGCCCTTCTTGATCGTCAGCGCAGATTTGTTCACCTTGACTCTTGTGGCCGGCTGTCCGACTGTGACCTTCACCACCTTCTTGATCTTCGCATTTGACTTGAGAGAGATCGTGATATTTGCACTACCCTTTTTCACTGCTTTTATCTTGCCTGCAGAAGATACTGTCACGATCTTTTTATTGCTTGTTGAGAATTTCAGATTGCCTGAAGTCGTATTTGTCCTCAGAGTAAATGTTTTCCCTGCCTTGAGTGTTAGTGTATTACTTGGAAGATTTTTCACCGTAATACTACTGATGGTTGTTGTGGTCGCTGCTTTTGCCGGAATGCTGACACCTGTAAATGTCAGCGCAAACACAAGGATCAGCGCAACGAGAGCCATAAACCTGTTCCCTTTTTTCATAAATTTCCTCCTTTTTTATGTAACATTCCCTTTTATTACACCATATCATATATTAAAAATTATATACTATGCTTGTCAATCTCGCACATGCTATTGAGCATTATTCATATCCACATAAAAAGACGTACGGGTATCCACTTAATTTCCAGGATACTCTGTGGTTATATATACCATACTGCTGTTTCGTGTAACATTAATATAGTAGACTTTTCCTGCTTCACAATTATATGACATATAGAAATCGTGGTCATTTCCTGTGCTGATATGCTCCTGCTTGTCATCATCATTAATTGTAAGCACTTCTCCATCTGCATCATAAAGATGTCCATATGGATTATTACTCGATCCAGAGCTTGAATAGATATAGTATGCTGCCGTCATCTTTGGAACAAATCTATAGTATGTTCCCACTGATGCATTTATAGAGGTTCTATCACCAATCTCCTCATAGTCTGTCTTAATATCTGCTACAACATATGAAGTCTTGCTGTTTATCGTTGCGGTTATAGTTCCGGCTAAAGCAACCCCGCGACCTGTAAGTCTGTAAGTACCAGGCGCCAGATAAACGTATGCACCAGCTCCAACGCTGTTGCCATCCTCGTCATACCATGTGCCGATATTCTCTATATTATATCCGTTATCCTTTGATCTAACGGATATCTTTTTTACATCCGACGAATAATTTCTTCCCGAAATGTTTCCGGTAAACCGCTGTGAATATATGTATGTTGTGTCCGAACCCGAATATATAGCTATATCATATGTCCCAGGAACAATATCTACAGAATACGATCCATCTCTTTTTACATCAGAATAACAGTAATATGTATACTCTGTGGATTTGTCCCTATTCGTAAATATAATATATGCATTTGACAATACTTCTCCTGCCACATCCCTGATATATCCCGATACTGTAATTCCCTGTGCAACATTTATCACACAGTCTACAGTTGTGCTGACTCCGGCATTATCGGAATCCGTTATCCTGACTTTTATATTATAAGTACCAGCCTTATTGATGTAACCCTCCAATTTACCATTACTATAAATATCAAGACCATAAGTATTGCCAACTATATCATAGATATAATTTCCTGAGCCACCAGCTACAGAATTTATATCAGCAGCTACATGCACAGCCGCTCCACTTTCACCACGAGTGCGATAATACCTTGGGCTGTAATAAGCTGATATCACGGAGCTGTTGTATACACACCATGTTACGATAGTTGTCATTGTATTACCATACTCATCAACTGCTGTAATTGTCGTGACTGATGTGCCAGACTTGGTTATTTTCCCTGTGAAAGTAATACAGTTGGAACGCATTCCACCTATTGTATACCTCATTCCAGCCGGAACGTCCTTTACAGAAACCTTGAGGTAGCCACTGCCAGATAAATTAACGTCTGTATTCACATTCGCATTCTGCTCAATTGCTCTGGCTTCATAATATGTCTTATTATACTTTCCGTCAGAATAATATGTCTCCACCTTACCGGTTCCTGTTCCTGTAAGTCCACTTACGTACACACATATTCTGTCCGAAGATGAAAGCCTGTTCTCCTTGTTTAACCTGATCGTGTATTTTTTATTGTCTCCTGTAGACACACTTTCAATCGGAATGCTCTTGTTGTATATGCCGCCATTTAATGTGGTCTTTACTTTAACAGCAAAATTTGATGCTGTCAGCTTCTGTGCAGATGACAATGTAACATTTATTGTCTGCCTGTTATCCACCTGCGCCGAAGCAATCTTCACAGCATTTAGAACTGTCAGCTTATATTTTACTGTCTTTTTTGTTCCGTCTGTAGTTGTTGCTGTAATCACTGTGGTTCCAGCGCCAACAGCCACAACGAGTCCGAATGAACTTACCATAGCGACCTTATCATTCGAAGACTTCCAGGTACACTTTTTGTTTGTTGCATCTGCCGGTGCAATGACTGGGTTTAACTGTTCTGTTTTTCCCACATACATCTTACCGCTGCCCTTTTTGAACTTTATAGAAGTTACATACGCCTTGACTGATACCTTACAACTTGCCTTCTTGCCGGAACCATCTGCAGCTACTGCTGTGATGACTGCTGAACCACCTCCGGCTGCTGTTATCCGTCCTCTGGAATTAACCTTAGCAACCTTTATATTGCTGCTCTTCCATACGACCTTCTTATTGCTTGCCTTGCTTGTTCCAACAGAAGCCTTTACCACAGCACTTTTTCCTTTTACCAGCGTCAGCTTGCTTTTAGTAAGCTTTACAATCGTGACAGGCTGTCCTGCAGTTACCGTAATAACCTTCTTTACCTTAGGATCAGCCTTCAGCGACATTGTAATCTTAGCTGTCCCATTTTTTACATTTCCTGCTTTGATCACTCCCGCAGTTGTCACGGTTGCTATCCTTCTGTTGCTGGTTACGAATTTCAGCTCTTTCGCCGCCACATTTGTCTTAAGAGCAAATGACTTTCCCGCCTTGAGCGTAAGTGTGCCGGCTGGCAGATTGCTCACAGTGATGCTCTTTACAACCGTGTTTTTTGCCGTAGCCGCCGTTGTAGCTGCCAGCGCAGTTCCCGGAACATTCATACCTGAAAATATCAGTGCAAATGCAAGAATGACCGCCACAGCCTTCATGATTTTTCTGTACCCTTTCATAACACTCCTCCTGATTTAATAAAAAATCCGCTATACTTCATAAAATCAGTATAGCGGACTTTATTTTATTAATCTACCATCAAATACTATCAATGAGTTTTTCGCTGTCATCACACATCCTGTATCCCACGCCCAGCTCATTGATGATAAAACTCTTCTTGCCCGGCTTCACTCCGAACTTCTTTCTTATATTCGCCATATTGACCTGAAGTCTCTTGGTGCTTCCCATGTCATTGTAGCCCCAGACCTCCTTGACTATAAAACTGTATGTAAGCATCTTGCCCGGATGTCTGGACAGAAGATCGACTATGTTGTACTCAGTCTGAGTCAGCTTGATCTCCTCATCCCCTATGAACACTCGTCTGGCCTCATAGTCTATGAGCAAATCCCCAGTCTGGAATTTCCCTGTCGGCAGTTCACTGTCATGTGCCTGGTAAAGCACTGTGCGGAGTGCAGATCTGACCCTGGCAACCAGCTCCTCCGAACCAAATGGTTTTGTAACATAATCATTTGCACCCAGATTGAGAGCCTCCACCTTATCCTTCTCATCAGATCTCGCCGAGAGAACTATGACCGGCGTGAAATCCGTCTTTCTTATCTCTGTGAGGAACGATATACCATCCTTATCCGGGAGTCCGAGATCAAGTATAACTATGTCAGGCCTATGAGACGCATACATCATAAGTCCACTCCCGCAGGATGTGGCTATGATCGTCTGATAGCCATTTGCCTGCATCAGGGTATCCAGCAGATTGTTGATATTTTGTTCATCTTCTATTATCAAGACTTTGTATTTGTTATTGCTCATCCGTAACCTCCTCTATCTTCAGTGTAAACCTGAATACTGCACCACCTTCCGCGGAATTGTATGCACTTATATCTCCTCCATGTGCTTTTATGATGGTCGCACATACCGACAGACCTATTCCGGCATTTCTTCTCGGCCTGCAGTCCGCGGACACCTCATCAGAGCTGTCCCCCAGAAGGCTTCCATCAAACAGGTGTTTCAACCTATCCTCCGGTATTCCATCGCCATCATCCTGTACCTCAAACACAACCCTGTCGCCATCGCATTTCACATTCAATGCCAGATTCTTCATTCCCTCTGCATGCTGTACTGCATTCTCAAGGATATTGATGATAACCTGCTCTATGAGAATTGCATCCATTGGTATGATGACCAGCTCATCGGGCAGATCGACTTCTACCTCCTGATCAGGATATCTCTTTGCAAATTTGATAAGCACCGAATCTATCAGCTCATCCAGGGCTATCGGGGTCTTTATGAGATTAATGTCTCCGTCCAGCCTCGTTACGGACAGCAGATTCTCAACCATACGATAAAGCCACTGGGAATCCTGTTGTATTCCCCTGAGCATCTTCTCCTTCTGCTCATCCGTAAATTCGCTGCCACTCTCTATAAGTGCCGAGCTGGCCCCGTAAATGGTGGTAAGCGGAGTTCGAAAATCATGCGACACTGCACGCAGCAGGTTCGCCCTCATTTTCTCCATCTCACTTTCTTTCTTGAGCATTTCCTGATGCTTTATCTTACTTGTAAAACCACAGGTGATAAACGCTATGGCTATCATGATTATCGCCGATGTGATATTTTCAGGTATCAGGAAATCTATCTTGAAATACGGAAATGTAAATGCAAAATTCACTATTATCACGCTGACTACAGATGCCAGTATTCCATACACATATCCGTCAGTGAACACCGATATCAAAAATACCGAAAACACCATGACGGCCGGTATCAATATGTCTGTAGTAAATGTTGTCTTTATTATCAGACACAATCCAACCCCTATGGCTATCATCACCAGCATCAACAGCGCATTTTTTATAATGTCCTTACATTTACACCCCTTATTTTTTTTGCTTTTTTGTATATTTATTTTTTTCATATGTATCAATCCCTTTTGGATTATTCTAAAGAAAGCGCCACCAGTACACCTCATGTCACAAACGACATAGATCTTACCAGCGGCGCCCGCTTTCACACATTCAAGTGAAGTATATCATGCCTATAGTTAAGATGCAGATAAAGAATATCTACGATATGTGGAGCAGGCGCATTCCGATGCGCTTCGCGCAGCGCCCGCATTATCATAAGGAATCCACCCTTATGATATATTCTTTAACGCTTCTTCAAGGGTGTGCCATCCGAGGACCGCACACTTTACTCTGGCCGGCATGTGCGCTATATCCTTGAGCGCTGATGCCTCCTCAAGCTGGTCTATCTCCTCGTCTGTAGCCTCTCCCTGTATCATCTTCAGAAAGAGCTGCCCAAGCTTCAAGGCCTCCTCCTTGGTCTTTCCTATGATCATTCCAAGCATTATATCTGCCGACGCCTGGGATATAGCACATCCGTCTCCCACGAATGATCCATCCTCGATGACTCCGTTCTCAACCTTCAGTTTAAGCCAGATGTCATCACCGCAGTTGGGATTTACACCCTCCAGCACAACATTTGCTGCAGGAAGATCATATTTGAATTCAGGTCTCATATTGTGCTCTGTAAGGATCTCATTATAAAAATTCCTGTTTTGAATATTATTCTGCATATCCCATTCTCCTTCTCACATTTGCGACACTCTCCACAAATGCATCTACCTCTTCATCTGTATTGTAGAACATAAAACTTGCCCTTGTCGTGTTGTACACGCCAAGGTGTACAAGCAGTGGCTGTGCGCAGTGATGTCCAGCCCTCACATCTATTCCATCCGCAGCCATGATCTCGCTGACATCATGCGGATGTACATTGTCTATGGTGAACGCCACTATTCCGGTGTGGTTCTCCGGCTTATCTGAACCGATGACATGCACATGAGGAAGCTTTGCAAGTCCCTCCATGGCACGGGTCGTGAGCTCCAGCTCTCTCTTTTCTATATAGTCAAATCCAACCTCTTTGATGTAGCCTATAGCAGCCGCAAGTCCCGCAGCTCCTGCCGCATTGACTGTACCAGCCTCAAACTTGTGAGGCAATTCCGCATATACCGCACCATCTCTTGAAACCGAATCTATCATCTCTCCACCTGACATAAATGGAGGCATCGCGTCAAGCAGTTCCTGTCTTCCGTATAACACTCCTATTCCCATAGGTCCCATCAGCTTGTGGCCTGAGAATGCAAAGAAATCAGCGCCAAGCTCATGCACATCTATAGCCATATGCGGTGTACTCTGTGCGCCATCGACAACGACAACCGCGCCAAAGCTGTGTGCTCTGTCAGCCATCTTTCTGACCGGATTCTCACATCCGAGGACATTTGACACATGTCCGACAGCAAGCAGCTTTGTGTGCTCGTTGATTCCCGCATTGATGGTCTCGTCAGTCAGCGTTCCATCCTTCTCACAGTCGAGATATCTGAGAGTTGCGCCTGTGACTCTGGCTGCCATCTGCCATGGAAGCATGTTGCTGTGGTGCTCCATGATCGTAACTGCTATCTCGTCACCAGCCTTAAGATTATTCAGCGCGTAGCTGTATGCCACAAGGTTAAGGCTCTCTGTGGTATTCCTGGTGAAGATTATCTCCTTCTCAGAGTCAGCGTGAATGAAGTCCCTGACTACCTTTCTGGCACTCTCATACTTCTCTGTCGCCTCAAGGCTGAGCGGATAGAATCCTCTGAGTGGATTCGCATTGCTCTTCTCATAGAACTCTCTCTCAGCGTCTATGACCACCTGTGGCTTCTGCGCTGTGGCCGCATTGTCTATATAAGCTGTGTCATTGTTTCTCAACAGAGGAAAATCCTCTCTATAATTCCTGTCTGTCATATTCCATTACCTCCGCAAGCTGCTTCTCCACCAGCTTCTCTGTGTCCTCGTCCTGGATCTTGCGGTAGAGGACTTCCATCTTGCCCTTGGTCATCATGTCCTCGGCTGTCTCCATATCGATTCCCCTTGACGCGAAGTAAAATAAAGTATCCTCGTCAAGCTCACCGATGGTCGCTCCATGTGATCCCTCCACATTTTCCTCTGCACAGAGGATAAGCGGTATAGTCTTGTTCACCACATCATCGCCGAGCAGCAGTACATTCTCAGTCTCAGCGCCCTTCGAATCCGATGAACCTGTCTTGAAATCTATCGAACCTCTGAATATCTTCTCCGCAGCATCCTTAAGTGTTCCATCCACCTGTATGTTGCAATTGGTCTTCTTGCCTATATGGTTCACGACAAGATTTATATCTATCACCTGTTTTTTCTGTCCCAGATAACCTATATCCATGTTGGTTGAAGCACGCTTACCAATGAGCTCAGTTCTCACGCCGTTGTACAGATTGCCCTTGCCGATAAATATCTGAAGCACATCTAGCTGGCCATTCTCCGCACACTCACTTCCCACGTCGTTGAGTATGGTCGTGTTCTCATCCTGCATAAATATCTGTACAAGACGTATGTGTGCGTCCTTCTCTATATTAAAACGCGTACGGAATGCCAGGCTGCCGCCCTCCGCATTCTCGCCAAATGTCTCTATGACTGTCATGTCTGAACCTGCATCTGCCTGCACGTAAGCATAACCGCTGCTGCCATTTGCCCCGGTTCCATTTATCAGCACGTGCACTGTCTGACCTTTATTGGTCTCGTCCGCAACGAGTACACTTCCTGCTGCCTGCTGTGCGAAGAGTACGTCCGCATCTCTTCCTGCACCAGTCTCTATTCCATCGAAATCAGAAGCCTGCTTATCAGCTTCCTTGCCGCCATCTATCTTCACACTGCATCCCGCCATGTCCGGATTCCAGTTAAGTGCTGTGTCATTCATGCGAAGCCAGTACCATGTCTTTGCCGGGAGCTTGTTGATCTTCATCTCGTTATTGTTCTCCATGTCACCGCACCTCCTTAACCTATGCTGCCCTTCATCTCAAGACGGATGAGGTTGTTCATCTCAAGAGCATACTCAAGCGGCAGCTCCTTCGATACATTGTCTGCAAATCCACTGACGATACATGCTCTCGCGTCTTCTTCACTCATTCCTCTTGACATCAGGTAGAACACAGCCTCGTCACTGATGCTTCCTATCTGTGCCTCATGTCCCACATTTACCTTCTTGGTTCTGATATCCATGGCCGGTATGGTGTCCGAACGTGATATCGAATCAAGCATAAGTGACTGGCAGGAAACTGCTGCCTTGGAGTTCTCAGCCTCCTTTGTCACTACAACTGACGAACGGAATGTGCTTATACCCCCGTCCTTGGAGATAGACTTTGTGTTGATATATGAGCTTGTGTCAGGTGCCGCATGAACTACCTTCGCTCCTGTGTCAAGGTTCTGTCCCTTACCGGCAAATGTAACTCCGGTGAACTCCATCCTGGCGCCCTTGCCCTTGAGCACGCTCATCGGGTAAAGGTATGACACATGTGATCCAAATGAACCCGATACCCACTCGATGGTTCCACCCTCTTCAACTCGGGCTCTCTTGGTGTTCAGGTTGTACATATTCTTGGACCAGTTCTCTATGGTTGAATATCTGAGCTTTGCGTTCTTGCCGACAAACAACTCCACACAGCCTGCGTGAAGGTTCGCCACATTGTACTTCGGTGCCGAACATCCCTCTATAAAGTGGAGGTCTGCTCCCTCATCTACTATGATGAGTGTGTGCTCAAACTGACCCGCGCCCGCTGCATTAAGTCTGAAGTATGACTGAAGTGGGATCTCAACCTTTACTCCAGGTGGCACATATACAAATGAACCGCCTGACCACACAGCTCCGTGAAGTGCTGCAAATTTGTGATCATGAGGGGTGACAAGCTTCATGAAATGCTTCTGCACCATGTCTGCATACTCACCTGTGAGTGCACTCTCCATATCAGTGTACACAACTCCCATGTCCGCAACCTCCTGACGGACATTGTGATATACGAGTTCTGAATCGTACTGTGCACCAACTCCCGCAAGGGATTTTCTCTCAGCCTGAGGGATTCCAAGTCTCTCAAATGTATCCTTGATATCCTCAGGAACTTCATCCCAGCTGCCCTTCATCTTGGTATTTGGTCTTACGTAAGTAACTATATTGTCAATATCCAGTCCCTCGATGGATGGGCCCCAGTCAGGCACCTGCATATTGTTGTATATCTGTAAAGACTCAAGTCTGAAATTCTGCATCCATGCCGGATCATGTTTCTCCTTTGAAAGCTGCTCAACTATCTCAGGTGTGAGACCAGCTTTAAGCTTATAGGCATCTTTGTCATCATACTTGAAGTCATATATATTTCTGTCTATGTCCTCTACATATGTCTTTTCCTTCATCTTCTATATCCTTTCATACTCTGCAAATCCAGACTCGTTGATCTTGTCCACAAGTGATGCGTCACCAGTCTCTATGATCTTGCCCTCAACCATGACATGTGTGTAGTCAACGGTGAGTGACTCAAGGATCTTGGTGCTGTGTGTGATGATAAGCAGACTTCCCTTGCAGTTCTTCTGGTATTCCTCGATACCTGCTGATACTGTACGGACTGCATCAACGTCAAGTCCTGAATCTGTCTCGTCAAGGATTGCCAGTGATGGCTTGAGCATCAGAAGCTGAAGTATCTCTGCCTTCTTCTTCTCACCACCTGAAAATCCCACATTCAGGTCTCTCTCCGCATAAGATGGATCCATCTGAAGGATCTCCATGGTTCTCTCAAGCTCCTTCTTGAAATCCCAGAGACGGATTCTCTTGCCGGTCTTCTGCTCAAGGGCATTTCTTATAAATGAGCTGAGTGTCACACCAGGCACCTCTAGAGGATTCTGGAATGAGAGGAATATTCCTGCCTTTGCACGCTCATTGACAGCCTCTTCTGTGATGTTCTTACCATCAAACCATATCTCGCCCTCTCTGACTGTATATCTAGGATTGCCCATAAGTGCATATCCAAGGGTTGACTTTCCGGTTCCATTAGGTCCCATAAGTACATGTGTCTCACCCTTGCCTATCTCCAGGTTCACACCGTGAAGGATCTGTTTATCCTCAACATCAACATGTAAATTCTTAACTTCCAATAATTTTTTATCTGACATCAGTCTGCCTCCTTTTATACCAAGCCCGGCAATTGCTTTATCACTGCTATATCCGGCGATTCAATTGTCCCGCTTTAATTATCTTTTTGCTTGTATCAAATTACTCTGCTCATTCCACATTTCTGGCTATATCCGCCAGTGTCTTACCCTGGAAATAATCCTGTATCAACTCCGCCAGTCCCTGCCATATCGGCAAAGTGTAGCACTGTCCGGATCTGTCACAGGTCATTGCGCTGTTCTTCATGCATGCCACCGGGGCAAGTCCACCTTCCGTGAGTTCAAGTATCTCCCACAGTGTATATTCCTCAGGAGCCTTTTTGAGTCTGTAGCCTCCGCCATGTCCGCTGGCTGCCTCTATCAGATTTGCCTTGGACAGCATGCGCATTATACTCTCCAGATACTTCTGGGACAGTTCCTCTTTCTGAACTATTTCTTTTAACGGAATGAATCTGCCGTCGTGGTTTATGGCAAGGTCTGCCATGACCCTCAGGGCATATTCTCCCTTTGAAGAAATCACCATATCTGTAAATCCTCCTTACATATGAGTGTGATCACATTCCAGCCGCAAATACACGGTCATTCCAGTCATCACCCTCATCCGCCATTTTGGGGCGTAATAAGTCAATATCTGACTCGCAAAAATAGGATATTCCCATTTACCTACTATGTCAATAGGTTAATACACAAAAAATAATAGAAGGTGTGGCAGCCTTCCATTATTTTCCATTATTTTGTCTTTTTCAAGCATTTTATATAATTTATCCGTGCAGCAGTCTACTCATGATATGTTATTATCAGCCCATCTTTTCCCATATAATAGCTGCACAGCCCGCTTGCAGGTACGACGCTCACATCCGTGTCGAGCCATTCAGCCTTGATAAGATGCCCCAGCTTTTCTGCTCCCTCCTCATTCATACAGTGGCTTATGACCAGCTCTCCCCCTGCAAATCCCGTCTCCCGGAGAGTATCTATCAGCTTATCATATGTCTTCTTCATACCTCTGAATTTGTGTCTGAGTTCAATTCGTCCACCAGGTGATGCCACACCTATTGCGGATATATTGAATCTATGAGCCGCATAACCCACAAGCTTATTTAATCTGCCCGCCTTTATCAGGTTGTCCAGACTCCCCAAGGCAAACATTACCTGCGTCTCCCTCACTGCTTTGTCGGCAGCACTTACTATGGCATCAAATGAATCACCTTCATGAATACCTTCATATATTATATTTGTCAGCTGTTCCGGGAGCCCCCCGGCACCACATGTGTTTATCACCGCAATATTCCTGTCCGGATATTTCTCAAGCGCCATATGTCTTGCAGCTATGGCGCTGTTGTAACTTCCCGACAATGCAGCTGACAACGTAAATGCGATAACATTTTCCGCATCCCCCCACGCCTCAAGCCACGCATGGGGTGAAGGGCAGCTAGTTCTTCCGCCTGACCGGCAATTTGCAATATGTTCAAGCATCTTCTCTATATCTATACCCGGTTCGTCTATATAATCTGTGTTATCAACAGATATTACAAACGGAACCTCAGCATAATCTATTCCAGCCAGTCCATCCGGTCCATCCGGCACGAGCAGACTGCAGCCGGAATCCGAAACCAGTTTCCATCCATGATCATTTCTTTTCATCTCAACAACACCTCCATGCACAATATGCATCACACGAGTATTATTAGATATTTTTTCTGTATTTATACATTTTAGACATTTTTTCTGGGAGCATAGATTTTACAAAAAAAGGTATGATCAAGCTGCACTCAACGCAACCTGATCATACCTTTTATTTATTATATAAATTATCAATTTTTAACCTTAACAACATCCTTCTTCCTGTACTTCTTCACCTCATACAGCTTCTCATCTGCCATAGTCATGGCATTCTGAAGACCTTTCTTGTTATATTCTACGATCTGACAGTTTCCAAGCGATACACTCACTTTATAAGGCTTATCACAGTGCTCATTAAACTTCTCAAATGAACTGTATACTTCCTCAGCAAATGCATCTGCAGCGTCAGAGTCCTTAAGGCCGAGTACAAGACAGCAATACTCGTCTCCACCTATTCTGCCTACGATTCCATTATCGCCTACAGATTTGATCAGAATATCTCCTATGGTTTTAAGAGAGAAATCACCCTCATCATGTCCATATCTGTCATTGATGATCTTGAGACTGTTCATATCAGCGTAGAATACCGTAGCCGTCCTTTTCTGCTCCTCACATTCCTTGAGCAGCTGTAATGATCTGTCAAAGAAACCTCGTCTGTTCATGATTCCTGTAAGGGGATCCTGTTTTGACAGATTGTCAAGCATAATGTTGTTTTTTTGCAGGATCGCCATACTCTCCTCAAGGCGCTTCATGATCTCCTCGTTCGTCTTGAGCAGATTGATCATCTTGACAGCAGCTGAGACCTGGTTTCCAAGAAACTCCCCATTCACCAGAACTCCTTCCGTGAGATCACACAGAAGGACTCCATAGAGTATTTCGTTGGAATACAGCGGCAAGAGTACATATATTCCAGCTCCTTCCACACCGAGGCTCTCAAAATCATAAAGATTTGATGATGACACCTTCTGGTTCACAGTGATCACACTGCTGACCTTCTCTTTAAGATCCTTAGTCTTGAGATATAACTGGTCAGGCAGTTCAAATGGCTCACCGATCAGATGTATTATTGGCTCTTTATATAAGAATATAAATGCATTCTCTATGTCCAGCCAGTCCATGGTGCCAAGAATCTCTCCATAACTTCTGTCGTTGCCTCTGTCAAAGCTCAAGACCTTCTGGATAAATGTCTTCATCTTGAACTGAGTCTTATTCCGCTCTTCCCACTGCTCTGAGAGCATATGGTTCATTGAGAGATATCCCTCAATGACATTCTTACTACGTTTTCTTGATCCGCCTTTTTTACAGAATGAATCTCTTCTGATAAACTCAGTAGGAAGTATCTTACTCTCAACCTGCTTGCCATCAATGAGCCTGACCATAAGATTTACAGCCTCTGAGCCAAGTTTTCCCGCGTCTGCACGCACAGTCGAGAGCGTCGGATATATCTGTGTAGCCCACTCAATATCATCGTAACCCATGACTGATATATCTCTTCCCGGCAGAATATCTCTCGCCTTAAGTTCTTCATAAAAACCAGATGCACAGGAATCATTCACACAGAACACTCCCTGCATATCCGGATTTCTGTCCAGAATATCTCTGAAAACCTCTTTTGATTCCGATGTAAGATTGCCCTCCACATAAAGTCCCGGATCAAACTCTATTCCATGAGCCTCAAGCACCTCAATGTAGGTTCTCCTTCTCTCCTTTGCATCATAATTGGAGTCCGGACCGCCTATCATGCCTATTCTTGTATAACCAAGTTCCTCGATCATGTAATTGAGTCCTTCTCTTATGCCTGCTCCATTGTCATATCTGACACAAATCTGATCCGGCTCATCTGCAGCCACTATCACGCACGGCATCTGCAGATATCTTTTCATAAATTCGCTGATACGCTCCTTGGTTGCAAAGCAGCCAATACAACTCGATGCAACAATAACGCCGTCCAGATTCTCCTTTGTAGCATAGGAAAACAGTGTCTGGTACTGATATTCATAATATATATCTGACGTTTCTGGGTATTCCCGGTCAAGGAACTTACCCGGAATAACAACTATATTGACATCAAGTGTCTTTGCTCTCTCTATAACCCCATGACAGAGCAGCCTCGTAAAATCATCCGTGATTCCGCCTACCAGAACACCTATCGTCTTTCTCTTCATAACTATCCCCCTTGACATTCTCTTCCAAAGGCAGGATCTTACTTGCTGACTGTGGATGCTACGATCTCCATATTGCCCTCAAACACTGGGTTGCTGTATCCATTTGGCAGGATAAAGTGATCACCCTTCTTTATAGCGTTTCCATCCACGGTTCCACTTCCCGCAACTACAGACATGATAAGGAATGGCTTGTCGCCCACATTCAGCTCTGCCTTTCCCTCAACATCCAGCTTGTATACTGTGTAATACTTACAGCTTATAAGCTCACAGAGTTCATTTGCCTTATCTGCCTTGACACTTATAACGCTGTCCTCAACCGGCTTTGCAGGAACTGTTATAACATCTATGCTCTGCTTTACGTGAAGATCTCTAGGCTTTCCATTGCTCAGTCTGTCATAATCATAAACTCTGTATGTGATGTCACTGTTCTGCTGTGTCTCAAGAAGTGTGATTCCTCCTTTGATCGCGTGTACTGTACCGGGATCTATCTGAATGAAATCCCCCTTCTTAACAGGGATCTCTCTGATAAACTCCTTCCATTTCTTACCTTCGATCATATCACATAATTCTTCCTTTGTCCTTGCATTATGACCGATTACAAGTGTTGAATCTTCCTTGCAGTCAAGAATATACCAGCACTCCATCTTGCCAAATGAACCATTCTCATGTTCTGCTGCGTATGCATCGTCCGGATGCACCTGTATACTCAGATCATCTTTTGCATCGATTATCTTTATAAGCAGTGGGAATCTGACACCATCTATGCCGCCAAACATCTCTCTGTGGCTGTCCCATAAGTCGGCAAGCGTATACCCTGCAAACTCGCCATTTTTCACTGTACAGTTGCCATTCTCATGTGCCGCAACTCCCCAGCACTCGCCTATATCATCGCCCTCAACATCATATCCGTATTCTTCTCTGAGCTTTGTACCGCCCCAGATATTGTGCGTAAACACGGGATTTAAAAAAAGTATTTCCTTGTTCATTGTCATTTTCCTCCTTTTGACGTACGGCAATTGTGTGCATATCCGTACGGTGTACACATCCGACTTGTCTGGCTCGGAACGCTCCCGCTCGTTTCGCCCTGCAGCGGATACTAAGATGCCGCTAACGCGCCATCTAAGTACCGGCGGGCTCAAATGTCCGAACCATGACAATGTCGAATATGTACACCTGTTACTGATTACACCATTCCCCAATTGCCTGTTCTATATAAGACGGTGAAGAAATCACATTTTTACATTGACCATGACTTCTTCACTCGTCATTTCCATGATAATGTATGTCACTGTTATTTTATTGCATCTGTTGCCTTTTTTTCTACATATTACAGTCTTTTTTCTGCCTTTTTAGTTTTTATGATTGCCAAAACCCTCAGAATCAAATTCAGCCCGGCTTACTGCCAGGCTGTCATAGTCTAAAAGTTTTGGCAATCACCTGCCATTACATTTCTTTTTAGAGGGGCCCCGAAGGCGGCGGGCACCGCCTTGGGAAATGAGAAAAAAATAATACAATTGCCGCGTATGAGTAGGGGCTCATAGCGATCTATAACTAACTATCTTCTACCGATCTCGGTATCAGAAGTTGTTACCACACTGTGCGACTTGATGTAATCTACGATCTCATCAAGCTTTGTGAATGCAAGGCCCACATAGCTGTCAGCTGCACCGTAGTAAATGGCGATCTTTCCAGACTCGCTGTCGTGAATAGTAGCACATGGGAAGCATACATTAGGAACAAATCCACGCTCCTCGTACCACTCTTCTGGTGTGAGAAGGAAGTTCTCACAACGATACTTAACGATCGATGGGTTGTCGATATCAAGGATTGCTCCACCGATTGAGTATACATAACCATTACACGTTCCTGATACTCCGTGGTAGAATAACAGCCATCCTTCAGAAGTCTCGATAGGGGCTGCACCGCCGCCAATCTTGAGTGACTCCCACCACTCGCTGCTCTTGCCCATGACATGTCTGTGCTTACCCCAGTAAACCATATCAGGACTCTCACTTACGAATATATCACCAAATGGTGTGTGTCCACTGTCACTTGGACGTGACAGCATCACGAAATTACCGTTGATCTTTCTTGGGAAGAGAACTGCATTTCTGTTAAATGGAAGGAATGGGTTCTCGATTCTCACAAATGTCTTGAGATCCTTTGACTTTGCTATACCTATCGCTGCGCCATAGAAATCCTGGCACCAGATCGCATAGTATGTATCCTCTACCTTTACAAGTCTTGGATCATATGCGTATATAGGCATGAACTCTTCACCGTTCTCATCAACAAACTTGATCTTCTCCTCGCTGATATTCCAGTGGATAGCATCCTCGCTCTCTCCGAGGTAGATGTATGGAATTCCATTTACCTGCTCGCCTCTAAATACTCCGACAAATTTTCCCTCAAATGGAACTACCGCACTGTTGAATATTCTTGCAACACCCTTTGCCGGGTTTCTTCCTATTATAGGATTCTCTGTATATCTCCAGATTGGAGCGTCATGATTGTCATTTGCCGGTCTGTCCTGCCATGGCACGTTTGGCACAGGCTCGCTGAACATTTTTACTTCTGACATAAGTACCTCTTTCTTCCAGCTCTCCCGCCGGATATATATTTTTCACGTTATATCTCTCACCCGAACGAAATGAGTTCTTACTTCAGCACAAACACCATTTCGTCAGGCGATCAGTTCATTTTATTGTCTTACTTGTCTGCATTCTTAAGGAACTCAAGGTTCTTCCTGATCAACTCACATCTCTGCGCTACACACTCAACGCTTCTTCCCGGATCAGCAGGTGTGTTGAATACATAATCAATGAGTCTGTCAACTGTTGTTGTTGCAACATGCATTCTTGTATCGCTTGATGCATAATAGATGAACACCTCGTTGTTCTCGTTTACGATGGCGCCATTTGTGAATACAACGTTTGATACATCGCCGACTCTCTCCTCGCCGCGAGGTCCGATAAGCATTCCTGATGGCTCAGCGATAACCTTTGAAGGATCATTGAGATCTGTCGCAAATGCATAAAGCACGTATCTGAGACCGGCTGCTGTATTTCTCACACCATGTGCGATGTGGATCCAGCCCTTGTCTGTCTTTATAGGAGGTGCACCTGCACCGTTCTTTGCCTCTGTTATAGTGTGGTACTTACGAAGACTTGTCATCTTCTCCTCGTCTATAACCGCATGCTCTATATCATCACAGAGACCGAATCCTATTCCGCTGCCGCTTCCTGTCTCGATGAAATCATCCATTGGACGTGTATAGAATGCGTACTTGCCATCCACAAATTCAGGGTGAAGTACAACATTTCTCTGCTGTGGTGAACGAAGAGTCTTGAGGTTGTCAAGGCGCTCCCAGTGCTTTAAATCCTTTGTTCTCACGATACCTGCTGCTGCAACTGCTGCTGAGAGGTCATTTACAGTTGTATCCTTGCTCTCTGAACAGAACACACCGTAGATCCATCCATCCTCGTGCTGTGTCAGTCTCATATCATATACATTTGTCTCCTCCGGACATACATCGTCCAGAAGGATTGGATAATCCCAGAAACGGAATCCATCGATACCGTTGTCACTCTCAGCTACGCCGAAAAATGACTTTCTGTCATTTCCCTCTATTCTTGCGACAAGATAATACTTGCCGTTCAGGTAGATAGCGCCTGAGTTCATGACAGCATTAACTCCGAGACGCTCAATGAAGTATGGATTTGTCTCAGGGTTTAAGTCATATCTCCATGTGAGAGGTATCATCTCTCTTGTGAGTACAGGGTACTCATATCTGTCATAGATTCCATTATAGAAATCTGTCTTCTTATTCTTTCTCTCAAGAAGCTTGTTCAGTTTGTCAAGCTCTACATAATATTTCTCATTCATCATTTAGGCATTCTCCTTATAATTTGAAAGCAATTGAACGCTATCTACTTGCCGTCAGCGAGTCTGCTCATAATCTCAAGACACATTCTGCCGTTGTGGTATGGGCACTTCCATGGCTCAACTATAGGACGTCCGACTCTCGGTGTTCCATCTGCATTCAGATCCCAGAACCACTCTGATCCCGGTCTCTTGTCAATAAAGTATTCCTTTATGTACTCCCAGACTTTCTCGGCAGCCTCGTAATACTTCTTATCACCTGACTTTTGATAAGCATTTATAAATCCTACTATTGATTCTGCCTGAACCCACCATACTCTTACCGTGTATGGCACGCCCTTTTCACATTCTGTCAGAACTGAATGTCCATCGAAAGCAAGCTCATATATCTGCTCTGCAAGGATATCTGTTATCTTTGTGATCTTCTCTGTGTACTCTGCCTCTCCAAGCACCTCGGTCGCCCTGTCCAGAAGCCATGATGTCTCAATGTCATGTCCGTATGAGTACAGATCAATCAGAGAGTTATAATCCTTATCAAAGAACACTTCCTGTCTCTTAAGCTCCGGATTGTATACCTTATCAGCAAATACATCGAGCAGCCATTCCAGGCGCGCCTTTACCTTGGAATCCTTGGATACCTTATAAAGTTCTGTGTAAGCCTCAAGTGCATGGAGCAGTGTGTTCATTGTTCTCTCTGCGAGAACACCATTCTCAGAAAGCTTATCATTTGACTCTGGCTTGAACTCTCTTGTAAATGCCTCGAGATAGCCACCTTCGTCAGTACATTTCTCTTCTATTGTATGGAAAAGCTGCAGGGCCAGGTCCAAAGCTTCCGAATCACCGGAAGCTTCGTAATAGGCGGATAAGGCATATATACTAAATGCCTGATTGTAGGTGTGTTTTGTCGTATCTTTGGGTGAACCATCATAATTCATGGACCAATATATTCCGCCATATTCCCTGTCTATACAATATTCTTTCAGAAATTCATATCCATGAGCAGCCTCATCTAGAAGCTTCGGGTCCTTGAGTGCCTTATACGCACTTGCGAAGAACCAGATAATTCTACTGTTAAGAATACAACCCTTCTCAGCCTTTTTATCAAGGTTGAGGTCATAATCCATATACCCATAAAATCCGCCGTACTCATCATCCCTCAGGGCCTCCCAGAATGGGATGATAGCATCTATTAATTCTTTTTGAATTTCATTTCTCATATTCATGAACTCTCTTCTTCTAATAAATTATTAACCCTTTACAGCACCCTGTGTAATACCACTGTAGATCTGTTTCTGACAGCAGATGAATACTATAAGTGCCGGTATGATCGATATGATAACACCTGCACATATCAGGTTGTACTGGCTGCCCATAGGTCCTACGAACTTGTAAAGTGAGATAGCCATTGTCTTGATCTCCGGGCTTATGAGGTAAAGGTTTGCAGCGTAGTACTCGTTATAGATTACAACGCCTTTCAGTATACAAGCAGTAACGATAGCCGGCTTGAGAAGTGGAAGTATGATCTTCCAGTAGATGGTCCAGTATGATGCACCATCCACGATAGCTGACTCGTCAAGAGATACTGATATGTTCTCCATAAACTGTATAAAGATGTAGATCGAGATAACATCTGTACCACAGCTCATGATGATGTAACCATATAAGTGATCTATGAATCTCAGATCACCCATGATGTTGTAGACTGTAACCTGCATAGCAACTGCAGGGAGCAATGATGCCACAAGGAAAAGTGTTCTGATAAAGCCGTTTCCCGGGAACTTGAATCTGTTAAGCACATATGCAAGCTGTGTTCCTATTACAACTGACACGATAAGTACGCATACCATGACTATTACTGAGTTGAGGAATGCACGTCCCATGTTGGCAGTCGTGAATGCCTTTACAAAGTTGCTGAAGTTCAGAAAGCTTTCAGGAAGTTCCATTACTGAAGTAGCCTTATACTCATCTGTTGTCTTGAAGGCTGTTGTAACACATGATATAAGAGGTACAACCGCACACAGTGAGAAGAATATGAGTACAAAGTACTTGAGGAAACCTCTTACATAATATCCAACGGTTCGTTTTTCTTTTATTGGTGCTATGCCTGGCACATCTGTCTTTCCTCTTGCCATGTTACTTGCCCCCCTTCGCAGAAGCAGCCATCTGCTTCACGTATTTCTTGGTATCTCTCTCCTGTTTCTTGCGAAGCTTCTTTGCCTTATAACTCTCATCATCTGAGCTTGAATCCTTGAAGATGTACTCAAAGAACAGCTTCTGAAGCGCAGCACATATAAGTATGATAAGGAGAAGTACAACTGCCATTGCTGAAGCAAGACCGACCTTCTGGCTTGTATGTGCTATCTTGTTCATGATGATGAAGTAAGTACCTGTTCCGTTTGCACCTGTTGTGATAACGAAAGGCTGCTCGAAAGCACTGAGTGATCCTGTTATTGCTAAAATTACATTTAATGTAACGATTGTCTTGATACTTGGCAGTATGATATATCTAAACTGCTGGAATTTATTTGCACCATCAAGCTCTGCCGCCTCATAAAGTTCTGCATCTACCGACATGATAGCTCCAATGAAGAGAACCATCATCTGTCCAAGGTATCTCCAGACCGAGGTTGAAACCAGTGTCCAGTTGTTGACACTCTGGTCTTTGAGCCAGTATGGAAGGTTGTCTAAGCTAAATCCACACAACTGAAGGATTGAATCAAACACGAATCCTCTTGTGAAGAAGAATTTGAAAATGAAACCTACAGCGATACCACTGATAAGATAAGGGAAGAAAATAAATCCCTTGAAAAGGTTACCACCTTTTACTTTGAAACTCAGAAGAGTTGCAAGGAAAAGTGCAAGCACTAACTGTACAAGTGCTCCTACGATGTAATACAAACTGAGCTTTAATGCACCGAAACAGTCTTTTCTTGTGAACACATCGATATAATTTGCTAATCCTACGAATTCTCTCTTTTCTACAGGCGTCGTATATTTCATCTTGTAGAAACTAAATTTAACCATCTCTCCGAATGGTATATATGTAAATACTAATAGCAAAAGCAATGGGATAATTGCGAAGGCTGCGCATATTATAACCTGCTGCCCCTTCCTGCTTGACGCCCATTTACCAAAGCCGGATTGTTTTTTGTTAGCCATACTCATTCCACCGCCTTTTTTTAATAAACCGGGGCGGGCAATCCCACCCCGGTCTGTAGCTTATTCTTACTTATTTATATTGAAATCTTTATTACTTCTCAGTAACTTCGATTCCTAATGACTCCTGAGCATCTGACCACTTCTGGTTCCACTCAGCCATGATATCGTCGAATGACATGTCGCCGTTTGCAGCATGCTCGATGATGGCCTGGATCTTGTCGTTACCACCATTGCTTACGTTAAGCTCTGACTCTGAATTGAGCTGATTGAGGTAATCCTCCTCGCCCTCAAGAGCTGGCTCGTCTGCAACGAAGTCAACACCGTCGAATGAGATCTTTGACTCTGAACCAGGAACAATTGCAAGTGAATCCTCGTTGTAAGCATATCCTGACTTCTCTGTCATCCACTTAACAAATACAAGAGCTGCCTGTTTCTCATCATCTGAAGCGTTTACGTTGATACCGAAGCAGTAATCTGCACCTGATGAAGCGTACTGCTTACCATTTACTGAGATAGGGAAAGGAATGTATCCTATATCGTCTGCGTTAGGTCCGCCTGCTTCCATCTGTGGGTATGCCCATGAACCAAGTACCATACATCCGATCTCGCCGTTGTTGATCATTCCCTTACATGACTCCCAATCTGTTGTTGAGTAATCATCCTCTGTAAGTCCCTGTGATACTGCATCGTAAAGGATCTTATATACTGCATAAGCATGTGTATCGTCGCCATAGTTCTTGAATGGATCCTTTGTATGGGCTAACTTCTGGTTCTTGTATGTAGCATCGCCTGTTGCTGTGATCGCGATATAATCATCCCATGCTCCCATTGTCCAGCCTGCTGCATAGTTTGTGTAAAGTGGAATACAATCCGGATTCTTATCCTTGATTGCCTTGAGTGCCGCAATGAACTCCTCTGGTGTCTTAGGTACGTCTGTCACACCTGCATCAGCAAATACCTTCTTGTTGTATACGATACCCTGTGTTGTAGCTGCAAGAGGTACACCATATACCTGACCCTGATACAGCCATCTGTTTGAGTAATTTACAAGACTGCTCATTGTATCATAATCGCCATATGACATGAAATATGTTGAAAGGTCTGCCATGTCAACTGCTGGGATACACATTACTGTCTCGTAGTTTCCTGACTGAAGATGTGTAAGAGCATCTTCTGCATAGTTTGTATCTGTGATGACATCAACCTTGATGTTTGGATACTCCTTGTTGAAGTCCTCAAGATACTGCTTCCAGTTCTTTCCGCCGTAGTCATCTGAGTCCATATCAGTTCTGTTGTTGTAGAACTTGATCTCCGCTGAAAGATCTGTGAAGTCTGTTCCTAACTGGATGTCTGCATATGACTTGATTCCCTCAGCATCAGCTGTTGTGTCATCTGCTGAATCACTTCCTGCTGCCTCTGTGGCAGCCTTTGTTGCCTCTGTTGTGTCCTTGTTATCGCTGTCTGAGCCTCCACAACCTGCAAGTGATGCTGCCATAAGACCAGCCATTGCGATACATGCAATACGCTTTGATTTCATAGTTTTGTCCTCCTTAAAACCTTCTTTGTTTTTAACTTTATATTAAGTATACATTAATTTACTTTTTAGTCATCACTCATTTTTGTTTTTAATCACAGTATTTTGTACTTTTCGTTAATTTTACCATTATCACTATTTTTTTTCAATATCATATAGACATTTTATCTATATATTTTTATCTTTAATTAGCATTTTATTGTTTTTTTAGCTAATTAGTCACTAATTTATATCGCTTTTAGCTTGTGATGATTGTTTAATAATTGTATTATTATGGATAGGAGGTGGTTTGCATGTTAGCTAAAGAATTAATTTCCTGCACTGTACTGTCAGGTTACAATATTCAGAAAGATATTGAGAACGCAAGATTCCACAGTGCGTTCTTTACATATGAAGAATCAATGATTAACGATGGCCTGATTCATCTTCTGGCCAACGGCGATATTTCTTTTGCTTATTCATGCAGTTATACCTTCTCTTTCATTCCGTGTTACCATTTCTTCTATATATATGAAGGAACTCTTACAGTAACATCGGGCAGCAGCAAATCATCATATTCCAAGAATACAGCCGCGCTTTTTGAGGCAGGATCAGAAATAACATACACCACGAACGGCAAGTGTCGTTTCTACGAGGCATTCATCCTCGGAGCTCCACTTCGCCTGTATCACGAGTTTCTCCCCGAATCCATATATTATAAAAAGGACTCTGCCGGAGCCTCTGTACTCTGGAGCCATCTTTCACTGATAAGCAGACTCCAGGGGGAGTTGTCTGCCACCGATATTTTTAGAATTTCCAAATGGTTTAATGATATCCTGACCGAATTATGTGTATTTATTGAAAACTCATCCAAGAAGATGGATTGTGTGCCTTCTTATCTTTTATCGATAAAGAATCAGATGGATACAAACTACGCCGAACCGATGTCGCTTGATGACCTCGAGGCAACTTACAGGATCAGCAGATACAGGATATGCAGAGAATTTTCATTTCACTTCGGTGAATCACCTATGCGCTATCTCAACAGTCGCAGGATCGATGCTGCCAAAAGGCTCCTTCTCACAACAGATCTGTCCGTCCACGAGGTCGGATCCCAGGTTGGAATCGAGAACACAAACCATTTTATAAATCTGTTCAAAAAAGACACCGGTACAACTCCGCTGTCTTTCAAGCAGGCTGCACCGGTGTCTATTTCCGATTTGCATTACAATTGATATGTAGTTTTATTATCGTTCTATTCTGGCAACGCTATCCTTTACCACGATTCGTCCATCCACGACAAATATGCCATCAGTATATTTTTCGTTGGATATCTTTTTTATAATCTTATGCATGGTTCTCTCTGCCATCTCCTGCATATTGATCTCGTATGTGGTCACGCCTATATCGCAGCTTCCAGGATACATGTAATTATCAAACCCCACAACGGACACATCCTCAGGAACTCTGTAGCCCGCAGCATTGAGTATCTTTATGAGCGTAGCTGCCGCAAGATCACAGTTGCACACAAACGCTGTAGGCATATTCTTTGGAAGTTTAAAACAGTTCTCCTCGTCAAACTGACCCGTCTTCACATCTCTGTCCGGAATAACCCAGTCTTCTCTGAGCGGAATATCATGCTCCAACAAAGACTTTATATAGCCCAAATATCTGTCAGTTATACTGTTCGTTGAACCTATCGTGCCAACATATGCAATATCTCTATGTCCCATATCATACAGATAATTAGTCAGCATATAGCTTCCATAGAAACTGTTTGCTATAACCGTGTCTATCGGTCTCGAATTGTCATAGTAATCCACATATTCTACAGGAACCTTGGCTGTCTTCTCCAGCTTTTCCAGGTATTCCTTACCCATGGAACCTACAACAACTATTCCATCAACCTTGTCGTCCTCCAAGAGCATAGGCATCTCAGCGTTCAATACACTATCTCTGGAAACAAACTCCAGCATAGTAAAGCAGCCTCTTGCCACCGCCTTTTTGTTAAGCACCTGATATAACTGCCAATAGAACGACGGATACTTTCCAAGATATATCTCTTGAATGAGAACACCAATATTATACTTTTTCTTTGCCGTCTTCTTTCTGATCTCAGATGGTGACTGGTATCCCATCTCATCTGCCAATTGTTTGATCTGTGCTCTGAGCTCCTCGCTGACACCCTTCTGATCTGAAAGTGCCTTTGAGACCGTCACGGTACTCACGCCAACAATGGCAGCTATGTCTCCCAATTTTACTGATTTTGCCATAACTAGTCCTTCTCACTTTATTTTTTCACGTGGTTAAATAACTTAATTTTTATTTTATTTTTAGGTTAAACTATTGTCAAGTACAAAGTGATACAGTCTGCTCATATAATCTCCACGCATAGTTTCAATGAGCATTCCGGCATTCATGAGTAGATCTCCCCCATACACTTTCTCCGTTCCGTCAAGTCTGTAATCTGTAGCCACGTCAAGCCCTAAAAGTTTTATCTTTCTACTGTGTACGTTAGGTCTTCCAAGCACCTGAACGTAAGTCACCAACGCCTCACTCTTATCCTTTGCAACAACCATCCAGCAATCATACAGTCCATTTTCCCTGTACGATGCAACCCTATAATAATCACCCTCCCTTACAAGATCATTATATTTATGATACATAGACACCTGCTCAGGGATCATCGCACGTTCTTCTTCACTTATTTTTGTGATATCGAGTTCATAGCCAAATGTTCCCGCTAGAGCCACATGTGCCCTGGTCATAAAAGGTGTACTCCTTCCAACTGTGTGATTAGGGCAATCCGACACATGGGCGCCCATGGTCGAAAGCGGATATATCAGTTCCGTTCCCTCCTGTATAGAAAGTCTCTCTATGGCATCCGTGTCATCGGAGCACCATATCTGCGGACTGTAGTAAAGCATGCCAGGGTCAAATCTTGCACCACCGCCCGAGCAGTTCTCAAGCAAAAGATCTGGGAAATCGTTAACAAGGCGCTCTTGCAGCTCATATACTCCAAGCACATACCTGTGAGCCAATTCTCCCTGCCTGTCTCCGGTGAATTCTACGCTGCCGATATCCGTGAGCTGTCTGTTCATATCCCACTTAACATACTCAATATTTGCTGATGAGATCACGTTATGCACACATTCATACACGTAGTCTCTAACTTCTTTTCTCGAGAGATCAAGCACGTACTGATTTCGCGATAATGTAGCCGTTCTCTCCGGAACCGCAAACGCCCAGTCGGGATGCTTTCTGTAAAGTTCAGAATCAGGGGAAATCATTTCAGGCTCCATCCATATTCCAAATTTCAGCCCCAGCTTATTCACCTCATCAACAAGATGTTTCAAACCGCCCTTGATCTTGTTTTCATTTACAAACCAGTCTCCAAGACTTGTGGCATCATCATTTCTATGTCCAAACCAGCCATCATCCATGACCAGCATCTCTATTCCATGTTCTGCCGCACTCTTTGCTATCGCAAGGAGCTTATCGGTATCAAAGTCAAAATATGTAGCCTCCCAGTTGTTGATGAGGACAGGTCTCTTCTGGTGAAGATATCTGCTCCTTATCATGTGGCATCTGTAAAAATCATGAAGATTTCTAGTCATCTGTCCAAGTCCATCATGGCTGTATGTAAGCACAACCTCAGGCGCTGTAAACGTCTCTCCAGGCGTGAGCCACCACTCAAATCCCTCTGAATGTATGCCCATGACTGCGCGTATGGAATCAAACTGTGATTTCTCTATCTGTGCGATGAAGTTACCCGAGTACACAAAATGCATTCCATATACATCACCCGTAGTCTGATCTGTCCCCTTTGTCATCCATGCCATAAACGGATGGTCCTGGTGGGATGACTCACCGCGGAGAGAGCTTACACTCTGCTTGCCATAAGCTATCGGGCGTCTATCGATCTGTCTCTCCCTGGCCCATGAGCCATGAAGAGTAAGCATCTCAAAATCCTCGTCATCCATGTCTATACATGCAGAATATACCTTTGTGAGCCTGATATCCTTATCACCTGCATTTTTCACGCTCACACTTCTGGTTATAACATCCTCATCCTCAAACACAGAATATATCAGGTCAACATCAATGCCACATCCCCCATCCATCATATGGACAACGAGAGTCTGAACCTCCTCTTCTCCCGCAAATGATGCCGGAAGGCCACTAATCCCCGGTTTTCCATTTACAATATCGTAATCCACAAATTTCAGATCAACGGTTCTGCTGCCATTTGCGGTCTTTACTGCAATACAACTCTCCCTGTAGTCTCCTATTCCATTTCCGGAATACTCTGTCGGAAATGTATCCATAAATGAACATCTCTCCCTGTTATTCTTGGACGGAACAAAAGGAGCCTCACACGTTCTCAAAAACTGATCACATTTCTGCGGACGAATCTTCTGTCCATAATATATATGTCCGACAAACCCCTCTTCATCGGCGATTCCGATACGATAACTCGTGTTTCTCGTATCAAGTTCAAATATTCTGTTTGCCTCATCATATCTTATGCTCATATGTATCTATAGTCTCCTCGTTTTATTTATGGGTATCACTCTCTGCTTATGTATTCAAGAAATTCAAGTGCAAGATCCATATTCTTGGCATTCTCGCCAAATCCCACTGCAGCATCCATTTCATACCAGCCGGTATCCTTCACCCAGGAATTATCACCGATCTTTATTCCGACAGGTATCTTCTCACCCGTTTCAATAACCGTTGCATACACAAACGAATCTTTATACTTTTCTTTCAGTTCATCAGTCAGTACCTTATCAAGATCCTGCATATATCCGAACTCTCCAAAACTCATGACAAGGTCTGTGTCGGCAAAGAACACGTCCACCGCATTCGCCATAAATTTGTTCTGTATAAGCTGTAGACTATCCTGACTCATGGCATCATTCGGATCAGTTGACACGCCGATCCCTGTACTTATACTGACATATTCCTTCTCCGCATCAAGACCATTTTCACTTAGGAATTCCTCATAATACGCCTTGTCGTTCGCCGCGGATTCCTGTTGTGTAGTGTTGACCGCAAGGATGTTGAGTGCCGCAGATTCCGCCGTAAAATGTTTTACGACAAGGAATACAACTATGCCCACAACAACAAGTGCAAATAGAGCCTTCGGAGCATAATACTCCAGTATGTATTCCTTTTTCTGCTGTTTGTTCATAAGGCTGAGTTTCTGTTTCTCAGACATATGCTCATCCACATCCAAGACGCTCTCCGGCTCTCGTTTCTCTTTTTCATCGGTTTTCTCATCGATGATATGTCCAGCGATACTTTTTATATTTTTCTTTTCTATTTCTCTCTCTTTTTTTATTTCTTTTTCTATTTCTTTTTCTGGCATATAATCTCCTATACTACTCCTATCCGCGTTTGCCACACACTGCAGTTACTTTATACATTGTAGCATTTTTTAGTTAATTTTTAAACAGATTTTTAGCATTTTTAACTATATTTTACTTTTACAAAAGGGACCTCAGCCTCAAAGCCGAGATCCCTCTTGTTCAGCGCATTGGCTGGAAAGTGCATTTACATGTTAAATTTTGTAGTATATGGAAGGAATGTTTTTTTAGCAGTAAATTCTGCCATATTTTGTGATTGTTTATTTAACAAGCTCCTGCACACATGCTTTCATCTCGTCTATCTTTGACATGGCATTTTTTAGGCTGTTTTCATTCACGCCAAAGTAGAATTTGATCTTTGGTTCATTTCCAGAAGGCCTAACCGCGAACCAGGCATTATTTTCCAGCTCATAGTACAGCACATTTGACTTTGGTAGACCCATGTGCTCCTCTTCGCCATCAAGCGGCTTGCGGATTCCGCTCACATAGTCCCTCATGCCGGTAACTTTGATACCTGCAAAGGTCGTAAGTGGATGGTTTCTGAAGTTCTCCATCATCTCCTTAATCTGTGCTGCACCATCTACACCCTTTAGAGTTATCCCAAACGCACCTTCAAAGTAATAGCCATATTTGCGGTAAACCTCTTCCATGGCATTACAGATGGTTTCTCCCTGCAGCTTATAAAATGCTGCTATTTCACATAAAATGACAACGGCTGCGCAGGCGTCCTTGTCACGAGTGTAGTCTCCTACCAAACATCCAAAGCTCTCCTCCATTCCGAAGATGAACTTGTATGTGTTGTTCTTCTCAAAGAGAAGTATCTGCTCACCTATGTACTTGAATCCGGTAAGTGTCTCTATATATTTCAGTTTGTAATTCTCTGCTATCGCCTTTGTAAGATTGGTGCTGACAACCGTGTTACAGATAGCTCCGTTTGCCGGCAGCTTGCCGACTGCCTTCTGCTCGCGGCATACATATTCTGCTATCAGGGCACCTGTCATATTGGCATTGAATCGGACATATGGATATGCCGGATCATCTGCAAATTCCGTGTCCTTCCAGATTCCCGTGCTGTCCTTGACGTATATTCCAAGTCTGTCTGCATCAGGATCTGTGGCCATGATAACGTCCGCATCAACCTTCTTTGCCAGTTCTATTCCCATGGCAAATGCTGATGGTTCCTCCGGATTTGGTGACTTGACTGTACTGAAGTCCCCGTCAGGAACAGTCTGCTCCTCTACAACATATACGTGCTTGAAGCCAAGTCTCTTGAGCACTTCCCTTACAGGTACATTTCCTGTTCCATGAAGTGGTGTGTATACTATCTTGATATCGTCTGCAACCTTCGGAATTATGTCGCCGTGGATGGTCTGCTTTATGAGCGCCTGATAATAGTTCTCATCAACACTTGCAGGAACCATACAGAACAGACCGTCTGCAACCGCCTTGTCCTTGTCCATGGTCTTGACATCCTCGTATCTCTCTACATCCGCCACATGCTTCAGGATATCCTGATCCTGAGGGGATACGATCTGGCTGCCGTCCTCCCAGTACACCTTATAGCCGTTGTACTCAGGTGGATTGTGGCTTGCTGTTACCACGATTCCGGCTATACATCCAAGCTCTCTCACTGCAAATGACAGTTCAGGTGTAGGGCGGAGTGCATCAAACACATAAGTCTTTATGCCATTTGCATTGAGACACAGAGCTGATGCCTCTGTGAACTCTGCTGACATATTTCGGCAGTCATGTGCAATTACTACACCTCTCTTAGCAGCCTCAGGGCCAACCTCAAGTATGTATTCTGCAAGGCCCTGTGTAGCCTTTGTAACTGTATATATATTCATTCTGTTGGTTCCAGCACCCATGATTCCGCGCATTCCGCCGGTTCCAAATTTCAGATTCTTGTAGAATCTGTCCTGGATCTCTTTGTCATCATCTGCGATACTTCTAAGCTCTTCCTTGGTCTTCTCATCAAAGCAGTCTGACTCAAGCCAGAACTTGTATTCGTCCATGTAACCCATCTTTTTTGCCTCCATCTTGTAATTATTTTTAGTCGCGACCGCGATCTTCGAACCTATTTTCTGCTGACATTTATTTGCCAGCCATTTCGTTTCTTACCAATCATCCCGTTTTATGAGAACATCGCCTTCACATTTGCTGCAAGCTCGTCAAGCTGCTCTGCCGCATCCTCCTGTGAGTTTCCCTTTACCCCGAGATAGAACTTGATCTTCGGCTCTGTACCTGAAGGTCTCACAAGGAACCATGCGCCATCCGCAAGCTGATAATATATCATGTTGGACTTTGGAAGCACCGCCGCCTCGGACTTGCCTGTCGCTGCGTCTGTCTCTGTTCCAAGCTTGTAGTCGTAGATTTTCTCCACGCTGTAAGTTCCGACCTTCTGCACCGGATTATCTCTCAGCGTCTGTATCATTGACTGTATCTTTGCAGCACCCTCACGTCCGTCAAACTTCATGGTCTGAACCTTCTCTTTGTAGTAACCATATTCCTGCCACAATTCAACCATTCTGTCCCACAGAGTCATGCCACGGTTCTTGTAGTATGCCGCAGCCTCACAGAGAAGCATCAGCGTTCCAACCGAGTCCTTGTCCCTTGCATATGTACCAGGCAGACATCCAAATGTATCTTCAAGCCCGAACACATAATTGTGTTCACCTGTCTGCTCATAAGCCCTCATTCTCGATGCTATATTCTTAAATCCGATCAGGTTGTTGCAGTCACAGAAAGTGTCGTACTTCTTACATATCTCCTTGACCATATTGGTGATAACAACCGTAGTTACAATCGCCGGATTCTCAGGCAGTCTTCCGCTCTGGGATCTCTGCATCAGCACGTAATCACAGAGGATCGCACCGAACATATTGCCCGTAAATTCTTTATATTCATTATTCTTGCTGTCATATCCATACATTCCGAGTCTGTCAGCATCAGGGTCTGTGACAAGAATCAGCTCGCCGCCGACCTTCTTCGCCAGCTCAAGACTCAGGGCATACGCCTCTGCGCCCTCAGGATTTGGAGATTTCACAGTTGGGAAATTACCATCTTGAACAGCCTGTTCCTCAACGACATGTACATCCTTGAAACCAAGTTCGCTGAGAACTCTTGTAACAGGCTTAAGGCCTGTTCCGTGAAGCGGAGAATATACGATCTTCAGATCTCCCGCCTTCTGAATCTCCTCCGGATTCATGACAAGCTTGTGAAGCTCTCCTATATATGCGTCATCGATCTCCTGACCGATCACATTCAACAGTCCTGCATCTATTGCAGCGTCCTTGTCCATAGTCTTAACCATGGAGAAATCTTCTATATTGTTGACCTCTGCAATGATCTCCTTATCCTGAGGAGATACGATCTGGGCTCCATCATCCCAGTAAACCTTATATCCGTTGTATTCCTTTGGATTGTGGCTTGCCGTTATATTCACGCCGATATTGCAGTGCAGATGTCTCACTGCAAATGAAAGCTCCGGTGTCGGGCGGAGCGCATCAAACAGATACACCTTCACGCCATTTGCACACAGGCAGAGAGCAGTTTCAAGCGCATACAGCGAAGCATTGTTTCTGTTGTCAAATGCTATAGCTGCCGACGGCTCTGATATTCCGATCTTCGCCAGGTAGTTAGCAATTCCCTGTGTTGCCATGCGAACCGTGTAAATGTTCATGCGGTTCGTTCCCGCTCCCATCACGCCTCGAAGTCCACCTGTTCCAAACTCAAGGTTTGTGTAAAATCTATCTTCAATCTCCGCTTCATTATCCTTTATGTTTACGAGCTCCTGCTTCGTAACATCATCTACCTGATCGCTGCCAAGCCACATCTCGTATCTCTGCTTTGCGTCCATCTTCTACCCCTTTCCTGACCTCACAGGCCACACAGATTTTTCCTTTTTATCTATCCACAATTTATCTTCCGTTCATTTTATTAGGCTATTTTTAGCTAATTTATTGTTATTTGTATAATATATTAAGCAGTTTTTAAATTCAATATTTAATCTTGCAATTTATATCACTTTGTTGCGCAGATGTATATTGCAGCCGTTTTATTATGGCGGTATTAACTAAAAGAATTATATTTTCTGCAATTGACTTGTAATATAACCGACCTTTTTTATTCCTTTACAGAGGCCATTTGTGATCTGCTCAAGATCAACCTGAGCGTTGTAGCCGGATTTGTGTACAGCAAGATCACGGAGGCACAGAAGGATCAGAAGGAGCTCGTAGTCCAGGTGGCATCCAGGGATCTGAAGAGCCGAATGCCGGAGTATGAACTGATCAGGATCATCGGTATACTGATCGATAATGCGCTTGAATCGACCGCCCCATTTGGCACTGCATATCTGTACCTGGACAGCAGGCAGAACCAGATAGAAATAAAAACAAGAAACAAGGGTTCCGTCAAAACCAACGAATTCCGCCAGAATATGTTCTCACCTGGATATACCACCAAAACCGGAGACAGACATGGCCATGGTTACGGTCTCTACAACCTGAAAAAACTGACCGACAAGTACAATGGTAAAATATATCTCGACACGGTAAATACCGACCAGGGAGACTACATACAGTTCGACGTAATCGTATAATGACAGCAAAGCGCCGTCCGGTCACCAGACCAGACGGCGCTTTTTTGTATTTGCTATATATTATACTTATGCTACTCTGCCAGCTTGTTGAGCTTCTCAACAAGTGCTGTCTGGAGAGCTTCAAGCTTTGCATCTGCATCATCAAGGCTTGTTCCCTTGATTCCGTAGTACAGCTTGATCTTTGGCTCTGTTCCTGATGGACGTACACATGCCCATGCGCCATCCTCAAGGTCGTAGTAGAGAACGTTGGACTGTGGAAGTCCTGACTCTGTGACCTCTCCGGTGGCAAGATCTGTGATCGTGTTCTTCTCGTAATCACGAACCTTGAGAACCTTGAGTGTATCGATCTGAGTAAGTGACTCAGCTCTGAGTGAGGACATGATCTTGCGGATCTTCTCTGCTCCTGTAACACCCTTGAGCGTTATTGTGTAGAGGCCTTCCTTGTAATATCCGTACTTCTCATAGAGATCAAGCATGTGATCCCACAGAGTGATTCCCTGGCTCTTGCAGTATGCTGCAGCCTCGCAGAGACACATAACTGCAACCGGAGCATCCTTGTCTCTTGCGTATGTTCCAACGAGACATCCGTAGCTCTCCTCCATACCCATTACGAAATTGTATGAATTATTCTGCTCGAAGAACTTGATCTGCTCACCGATGAACTTGAAGCCTGTTAGAACCTCGATGAGGTTGACATTGTAATCTGCAGCCAGTGGATCAGCCATATTTGTGGTTACAATAGTCTTGACCATGGCCGGATTCTTTGGCATGAGACCGCATTTTGTTCTCTCTCTGAACTGGTATTCAGCGATTATAAGTCCTGACATATTTCCTGTAAATGGCATATACTTGCCTGTCTTTGTATCGAGTGCGTATATTCCAAGACGGTCTGCATCAGGATCTGTAGCAAGAACTATGTCCGCATTCTTCTCCTTTGCCAGCTTGAGGGCAAGCTCAAATGCCTTTGGATCCTCTGGGTTTGGATACTCAAGCGTTGTGAACTCAGGGTCTGGAAGCTCCTGCTCAGGAACAATGTATACGTTTTTGAAACCAAGCTCGGACAGGACTCTCTTTACAGGTACAAGACCGGTTCCGTGGAACGGTGTGTATACGATCTTGATGTTCTCTGACTGCTCCTTGATGATCTCAGGATGAATGATCTGCTTCTTGAGTTCCTCCATATACGCGTCATCTATCTCGGCACCTATGATAGTGAGAAGGCCCTTGTCAAGTGCCTCCTGCTTATCCATGGTCTTTACTGTATGGAAATCTGTTACAGCCTTAACCTCTGCGATGATCTCTCTGTCCTTTGGAGCTGTGATCTGCGCGCCATCCTCCCAGTATACCTTGTAACCGTTGTACTCTGGTGGATTGTGGCTGGCTGTTATAACTATACCTGCTGTACATCCAAGCTTTCTGACTGCATATGAAAGCTCAGGTGTAGGTCTGAGTGACTCAAAGAGATATGACTTGATTCCATTTGCACACAGGCAGAGAGCTGCTTCTGCTGCAAACTCTGGAGAATACTTTCTTGAATCGTATGCTATTGCCACGCCCTTGTCCTGCGCATTCTGCTTCACAATGAAGTTTGCAAGACCCTGTGTAGCCTTGCGGACGGTGTAGAAGTTCATTCTGTTGGTTCCCGCGCCTATCACACCTCTGAGTCCACCAGTTCCAAATACAAGATCACGATAGAATCTGTCCTCGATCTCAGCCTCATCATCAGCTATGGCTGCAAGCTCCTTCTTGGTGTCCTCATCGAAATAATCATCTGTCATCCAAAAATCATATGTGTCTCTGTAACTCATCTTTCTACTTCTCCTTCTTTTTTCTCATTTAGTATGCCCTTTTATGAACGTTCTGCTGTTTGAGCAATCACTGCTCAGCGCTTCCTATTTTCTCAGGAATTCTAGTGGATCTCCCTCAGCCAGAAAATGTGTCATGAGGTATGCTCCTCTGAGCGACACCTGTTCCTCTGACAGGATTCTTCTGACCTCACCTCGGTCTGCGAGTATGACCTGTATGTCCTCTGTGCTCTCCTTGCTGTCGAGATTTGGTGTTCCTGTAACCGTTCCAAATACAGCACTGCTCATCTCATCCGTAAATCCCGGGCCCATATAGAATGGCCTTCTGTAGAGTTCTTCTCCGCCCTCATATACATCAAGGGTAAGCCCTGTCTCTTCCTTCATCTCCCTGACTGCTGCCTGCGCCGGAGTCTCATCTCCGTCCACCAGTCCTGCAGGAAGTTCATATATATATGCATCGAGTGGGTATCTGTACTGCCTTATGAGCACCAGCTTCGGCTCATCTTCCAGCTTAACTCCATATATAACTATTCCTTCCGGTTTTATATCGTGGGTCTTTATCTTGATGTCGTTCTCTTTATTCCTTGAAGCAAAGTAATAATTGAAGTCTTTTCCAGCCGTGTCAACCGCATCTATATGATAGAGGTTGAGGAACGGATTGTCTGTGAGTTTTTGTACGCCTTTGTATTTCTCTTTCACTTCATCACATCCCTTCTGTGTATTTTAATGTATTCAGCCGACCATACATTCGCAAAACCGCACGGTTCCCGTGTTCTTTCGCTGCTGCGCAGCTATTTTGCTCATTGTATGGGGCGGTGACTCTATTCGAGTCACCACAGGATAAGAACACCTGATTCTTACATGCAAGCATGTCGAATCCGCTGTTCTTATCCTGCACAGCTGAATATTTACCTTTATTCAAAATTAGCATAGTTTTTACAATATATCAAATTCTTTTTTAAGTAATTTTATCATTTTTTAGCTATTTTTAATGTTTTTTAGTATATTTGCGTCATTTTGCCATATTTTTCTATGTGATTCCTGGTTTTGATGCAGCTATGTTCCTCCTGATTCTGAATATTTTTTACTCAAAAAATCCGGACACTTTGATCTGCCCGGATTCCAAAAATGTTATGCAATTTATACTCTACTGATTCTCTGTCGATACCAGTTGATATTCTGCATCTCTCAACCTGCAGTAATAAAATGTCTGTCCAGCCTCCTCTGTGTAGGTTTCAAATACTCCCGTAACGATCACCTCACTCTGGTCCGCCGGGTAACCGCCTGGATATACTGCACCTCCACCAAGTTCAAATTCAAGCCCCTGACTGCAGCATGCCAGAGCGTCAGCTATGAGACAATAATTATAATATTTGTCGGTTATCGGATAATAGGATGCATAATACTTTCCTTCTATCCTTATCGTCTTGCCCTCATATTCCTCAGGTTTTGACATCATCTGATATACCGTCGCATATACAAGATCGCTTCCCATAAGTGTGAGATCCACATCCACACCCTCAGACTTGTATTGCGCTATAACTGAGCTGTCTCCATTCACGACCTGCCCATATGTTGGTTCTGATGTCGCCTCAGTTACAGATGCGGATTCTGTCTCTGTCGTGGTTTGCATCTCTGTTGTGATCGTCGTCTCTGTTGTGGCCGTCGTCTCTGTTGTGGCTCCCACCGACGACTTACTTTCCACATCACCATCGCCTGTTTTCTGATTAAGCACCTTATCCACTGCATTCTGTGTGTTCAAACGACTGCCCGCAGTCTGAGATGCTCCACCACAGCCTGTGATAGTCAGCAACATACTCAGCACCAATATTGACATAATTAATCGCTTAAATCTGTGTCTGCATCCATGCATTCTTCTATTTCTATTCATATACATATTCTTATCTCCTCATCACTTTCCCTGCTATACTGTTAAAAGCAAATATAACCATATCACACGCAACTATCGTAGAACCCACCGGTGTTGAAAATAATATAGATACCAGCATGCCGGTCAAAGTTCCCACAACTGACAATACAGCCGAATATAATACCACCGACCTGAAGCTATACATAACTCGCATTGCCGAAAGTGCAGGGAATACCAGAAGTGCCGTGATGAGCAGGGAGCCCACCAGGTTCATCGCAAGCACTATTATCACAGCGATTATCACAGCTAGAGCCAGATTATATGCCCCTGCATTTTTCCCGATTGCCCTGGTAAAACTCTCGTCAAATGTGACTGCAAATATCCTGTTGTAGAATAAACAGAAAAACGCTATTACACATATTGACATCACTATACACAGCCACACTTCTCCCATTGTCAATGTAAGTATTGAGGTTGAACCAAACAACGTTGAGCACACATCCCCCGATACATTTGCTGACGTGGAAAATACATTCATTATCAGATAACCTACGGCTAAAGCACCGACAGACATCATAGCTATCGCGGCATCTCCCTTAAGCTTCGCATTTTGTCCCGACATAAGTATGAGAATTGCAGCAGCCACAGTCACCGGCATCACTATGATCGTGTTGTTTGTCAGTTTCAGAACAGATCCTACCGCCATTGCTCCAAATGCAACATGCGAAAGTCCATCGCCGATAAATGAAAATCTTTTCAAAACCAATGTTGCACCGAAAAGTGACGAACACAATGCTATAAGAATACCAACCACAAGAGCATACTTAACAAATGGATACTGCATATAGTAAATTAACTTATCAACAAGCTGCACTCTGTCCACCACCTTTCTCATATTCTACCGAAATGATGTTCCAAAATCTGCTGTTCTTATATTCCTCTCTGCTGCCCCAGAACGAGCCCCCATGATTCATATGAAGCACATGTCCGGCGCAATCTATTGCCCTCAGATCATGTGATATCATGATCACTGCCACACCATTTTCATTTAACTGCTGTATCATCTGATAGAACTGTGCCGTTGCAACAGGATCAAGGCCAGTTACCGGTTCGTCAAGCAGAAGAAGATTCTCAGTTGCACACAGGGCTCTCGCCAGAAGGACGCGCTGCTGCTGTCCTCCCGACAAATGCCTGTAACATTTCCTGCGTATATCCCATATTCCAAGTCGTTCAAGTTGAGATTGTGCAAGCTGCTTTTCCTTTCTGCCATAAAAAGGACGTGCTCCGCACTTAGGCAGCGTTCCCGACAAAGCCACCTCCCATACAGTCGCAGGGAAATCCTTCTGCACAGGTGTCTGCTGCGGCAGATAGCCTATATCACGCGATGTCAGATCATCGCCAAACTTTATCTCTCCTGAAACCGGTTTCAACAGGCCAAGCAGAGTTTTTACCAAGGTACTCTTTCCCGCTCCGTTCTCTCCAACTATACAGAGATAGTCTCCCTTGTCTATACTGAAATTAAGGCCTGACGCAACTGCTCTTCCGTCGTACCCGACTGCCAGGTCTTTGCACGTTATATATGACATTTGTTTTCTCCTATAAATCTAAATTTGTATTATTGTTCAGCAATTAATTCAATGCTTGAGAAAGTACGTTCAAGTTATCTTCCATCACGTTCAGATACGTCTCACCATCAGCTACAGCCTTTGCAGTCACAGACTGCATGGAATTCATCGTCAGGATCTCCTGATTTTTCGAATCTGTTGTCTTCTTTATCGACTCTGCTATACTGTGATCTACACCCTCCATCGTCAGAATAACCGGAAGCTTTAACTCATCCACCTTCTGCGCAAGGAATGTTATTGTCTCAAAACCTGCCTCCGACTCAGCACTGCATCCCACAAATGCAGCATAGTAGGTAAGCCCATAATCATCCGCCATATATCGGAAAGGGAATCTGTCGCCAAACAGAATTGCCTGACGTTTTCCCTTAGAAACTGTTAGTTCGTACCTTCCATCAAGATCATTGAGTTCATCAACGTACTTGCCTGCATTCTCCATGTAATCAGATTTATTATCTGGATCAAGCGCCTGGATATTATCCGCCAACACATTCGTCAACGCCACTGCGTTCTTGAGTGAAAGCCATACATGTTCATCATACTCCGGGCCTTCCTCTCCTCCCTCTTCTTCCTCTGCCTGCATGCCTGGAACTACCTCTTCCTCTTTGACTGCAGTTCCCAAAGCGTCAAGCATATTTACAACCTTCATATCCTTATTAGTCGCTTCTTTCAGGGCACTATCCACCCAGCCATCAGACTCACCGCCAACATACACAAACATATCTGCGTCAGCTATCTTTGCTATATCCTCTGCAGTTGGCTGATAACTGTGAAGATCCATCCCCTGATCGAGCAGCATAGTAAGCTGAAACTTGTCGGAATCACCGCCTATAATATTGCGGATCCAGTCATACTGAGGAAAAGTCGTACATACAATGCTGTACGCCGCAGCATTTGCCGCATTTTCAGGCACACTGCCCCCTTTCTGATCAGCATCTGCTGCCGTCATTGATGCTCCGCAGCCACAAAATGCTGAAACAGTAAGTACCGATGCCATAACAAGGCCAAATATTCTATTTTTCATAATGATCAATAAACCTCCGAATTGATTGATAAAATTGACAGGCATATTTTGATGCCTATAATTGGGTAAATTTAATAAACTGCCTCTAGATCAAAAAACACCAATAATAAGTATTCGCCCTTATCTTTAGATGTATTTCCAGACGCAATTCTCAGTCAATATCCGTACTTTAAATCAATTCAGCAATTCCACCTTCAGGGAAACGAGCGTATCGGTACAATACTCGTGGGTATACACCAATACAACTCCAAGTGTGAACACACTTAAGAACGCCAGGAACACTGGCGTAGTTGACATTGTCTTTATATTTGAAAGGAACTGTGCAGCCTGCTGCAAATGCATACATATAGGACATTCCTGCCCCGTACAGTCATGCTCCACATTGCGCGCAATATAGCCGTAAGAGAAAAGTACTCCCGATACAAAGAACACTATAAGAATCCATGACATTATTCTCTTTTTACTCATTCTGCACACCTCCTTTTCATTGTAGGAATTTGGGGATATATAGTTTTCGTTGTGACCGTAACGATGCAATCCCATCTGTAACAATCACGTTTAGTTTAGACTACAGCGACTCCACAACGCCTCTGACAATCTTTGCAAATACCACATATCGACGATCTGTCACAGTCGATCATAAATCCATACCTCTCCTGAACTCCTTTAGCTATGTGATTCATGGTATCGCGGTCAATATGTATAACTCTTCCGCACTTAACACACTGCATATGAAGGTGTTCGTGACAACTATGATCAGCCTTTTCCATTCTATACATACTTGAACCACCATCAGCACTCTGATACTTTATCAATTTGTCCTGGGTAACCATGCGGTCAAGGTTGCGATATACAGTTGTTGTATTCGCATCTATGCCATTCTCATCCAAATACACACTTACATCAGCCGCGCAAAACCCTCTGTCCTGCCTCTCTGCAGCAAATGCCTCTATAGCCTGACTTATTCTCGTTTTATACTCCCTCGCCATAATATTCCTCTTTTTTGAATTTGCAAGTCATTTGCATTTTACTGTATCATAAATGGCTTTTAACTTTATGTCAACACTTTTTTATCACTTTTCCATCACTACTATCTTGTTTGATATATTGCTGACAAATGGTATTTTGCCAATGACTTTATATACCGGTATGAACTCAGCCATTCCTTCTACAAGACTGTGCTGTTCTATGTATCTGTATTTCGGTATGATCTCCGCCAGCTTCTTTCCATTTGACACGCCCCAGGAAAACCTGGCATGGCTTCCATGGATGGATTTCTCCTTGATATGCTTTGCCATGAACGGAGCCATAGTCTCTACGAGCACCGTAGCATGAGTAAATTTCCTGTCTATTATGTTGAATATTTTCTTCACATCTGCTTCTGTGAGATACATCGTAAGCCCCTCTATGATGACCAGCACAGGTTCGCCGGCATACTCTACCATGTCAGCCCATTTGTCGTCCATGGCAGATTCCGCTATCTGGTACACCGGTCCATCCTCCTGCAGGAACTTTGCCCTTACAGTCATGGTCTCCGGGAGATCAATGTTGTACCAGCCTTTATACCTACCCTCATTTCTATAGCAACGGGTGTCAAGACCACAGGCGATATTCACAACCACAGCACCCTTGTGCTTTTTCAGGTATTCTGATACAAGCTTATCAAGAACTATAGTTCGCGCTATAACTCCGCTTCCCATTGCCAGATCCTTGTCCGCCAGTGAAAAGTCATAATCCAGACTGTCCACTATCTCTATAGCCTTGCCGTCATATATGGCATGATCCGGCTTTCTTGATTCTTTCGCCCTGGCATAGAGTGTCTGGAGCATCGTCTCCGGGACTCCCGTTATATCTACCTTTGATCTGCTTACTGTATTGTTCTGTGTGCTAACCATTTTCTCATTTCCTCCTGCTTTTTAATTGTGCAAACGCATGAGAGGCGCTTCGCGCGGCGTTTACGTGCCTCACAACATGTCGTCAAGCGCAGCTTGATGACCTGCGCGCACATCAGTGCGCTTCCTCTGCCGGAATCCTCCCACTTACGTGGGTCCCTCCTTATAATGGAGCAAACGCATGAGAGGCGCTACGCGCGGCGTTTGCGTGCTTCACAACATGTCGTCAAGCGCAGCTTGATGACCTGCGCGCACATCAGTGCGCTTCCTCTGCCGGAATCCTCCCACTTACGTGGGCCCCTCCTTATGAAATATAACATTTGTCATGTTTTGTTATGTTCATAAAAATAAGAGGTTCATCATCGATGAACCTCTTTCTTTAAACTCTCTATCAACTTTTCTGTACCGCCTGTGGCATGAATGCCAATCTTTTCTGTCAGATACATTTTCTTCTCCACATCTACATCCTCGTTCAGTATCGCCATGGCTCCTTCAAGCCGCATCTTAGCCAGCACGCGAACCAAAGTCTCATCCGGCTCGCATCCAAGCTGTGACCTGTAATATGCCGCAAATGAATGTCTCATGAACTCCTCAACCCTCTGGTGATAATTCTCATAGCAGCTGCCGTCAGCGCCATGCATGATGATCATTACCTCTTCCCTGTGTGCCAGAAGGAATTGCATCATGATCTTATCTGCATCTACGCCCGTGGCGGGGTTCTCAATCTCCCCCTTCATAAGTTCTCCAAGTATGGCTTCATATTGGTTCACAAGCGGTTCAAGTATCGCCTTGAACAATGCCTCCTTACTCTCAAATGAAAAGTAGAAGGCTCCGGTGGTAACTCCCGCACTATTGCATATCATTCTAAGACTTGCCCTCTGGTAACCATTTTTAAGGAATTCCTCTTTACCTGCTTTTTTCAGTTTTTCTATCGTTTCACTGCGCTTGTCGTTTTCCATAACATATGTTATGTTAGCACAAACTAACTAGTCTGGCAACATATTTTTTATATGTAATGCCTTTCTTTACGCCCTGGCATTTTTCCTACTATCCACTACACACAACATTCTTTCAGTAACTTTAACGTATTCTTTCTTTCAGGTATTTCCTTACCGTCTCAAGCCCTCCAATCGGCACGCAAAACTTCTGGTCATGGTTCTTACATGCCTCATAAGTGTCCTCAAGATCAAACCAACTCACGCCGTCAAGCTCTTCCTTCTGGATCGTCAGGTCTGCTATGTCCACCGGTTTCTGGTACACGAACACAAATGCCACCTCATTGTCCCTGAACATTTTGCCGTGAAATTCCTTCTCATACTGTATTCTGAATGTTCCCGCAAAATCAAGGTCTTCATTTTTTGCATTTATGCCCAACTCCTCACCCAGTTCTCTGAGTGCCGACTCCATCGGTTCATCGCCTGCCTGTATATGTCCGGCAGAGGAAGTATCATACCTTCCGGGAAAAGAATCCTTATCCATCGACCTCTTCTGCAGAAGAACCTTATACCTTCCATTCTCTTGCTTCGCTATCCAGATATGCGCAGTCCTGTGGCATATGCCTTTTGCATGTGCCTCGCTTCTCTCCACTGTGTCTCCGGTAGGGTTGCCCTGTTCGTCGCATATATCAAAAAGTTCCATTATAGTGTACCGTCCTTATCCATTCATACATGAACCATTATTGTTTATCAACTCCGATTTGTAAAGCAAACAGCTAACATTTTTCTACTATTCTACACTTTGTATACTTTTATAAACGTTTTATAAAATATCAGTAATTACACTTGATATTGACCACTTTTTAGGATATCCTCAGATCACAATAAGTTACTAAATAAGTCAGCTCTAATTGACACTAACATTATTGAATGTTAGAATTCTTGTATGATATGATTATGGTAACCTTACCATGCGAAATGGGAACTTTAAGAGATGGGTGTTCTACCATATAAAACAAATGAACAATTTTAATATGGATGTTCTACCATACAAAATGGAACAATTTTATGGGAGCCCTACCATGCAAAAAGGTTTTTAAGAGCTGTGCATTTTAGCACAGCTCTTTTATATTCTCAGAAAGGCGATAATGGATATCCTAAATTTTTACTATATTGATTTAAAATACATAAGAAATCTGTCTCGTGCAGATGACAACGTAATGTCAGTCTCCCCTCAGGTAGGTAAGGAGAATCGACCATTTCTTGGAATAATCATTCTTATAGGTGGTCAGAAATATTGCATCCCCCTTACCTCACCAAAAAAGAAATTTGAAAATATGAAAAGCCAGATTGATTTCATCAAAATATTTGACCACAACAGCAGGCATCCTGAGTATTCTTCTAAAATCATAGGAATTCTCAATCTAAACAATATGATTCCAGTTAACAACTCAGTTATATCTAAGGTCAATCTGAAATTAAACCCTCACGATACCCCAGATAAAACAAAACGAAAGATTCTTATGCAGAAACAATTATCCTGGTGTCGGGATCATTCCGATACTATAATCAATAGAGCCAATAAAGTCTACTCTCTCATAACTGATTTTCCCGACAAAAATCGCAACCTTACAAAAAGATGTGTAGACTTTAATAAACTTGAGCAAATTTTATCTAAATACTCAGATGACTAAAATCCCTACACCACCAGCCTCGCCTTCGCCCTGCCGGTTCTGTCCTTTTCCACCACTATCTGCTTGTCAATCTTCTCCTTGAGTTCAGTCACGTGCGATATTATTCCCACCAGCTTGCGTCCCTCGGTCACGCTGACCAGCGCTTTGTATGCCTGTGGCAGAGTCTTTTCTGTGTCCAGTGAGCCAAAGCCCTCATCCACAAACATCGTATCTATCTGTATGCCGCCAGCCGAAGCCTGCACCTCATCGGAGAGTCCAAGTGCAAGGGAGAGTGATGCCATAAATGACTCGCCCCCAGAAAGAGACTTAACATCTCGTCTGCTGCCGTTGTAATGATCCACAACACAGAGGTCAAGGCCGATCTGGCTTCTCTTGTCACTGCTGTCCGTCACACGCCCCAGCTCATACTGACCATCTGACATCTTCAGGAATCTCAGATTTGCACGCTGAATTATCCTGTCAAAATACGACATCTGTATATACGCCTCAAGGTTTATCTTGTTCTTGCCGGATACATTTCCTGAGGCGGTGTCATAGAGCGACTTCACGCTTACATATTTCTTTTCTTTTGCCAAAAGCTCATCGGACTTTCTGCTTATATTCGCCATCGCTGTTTCATTTGCACGGATGCGGCTGTTTCCGTCCTGCATGAGAAGCCTGATCCTTCCCAGCTCATCTCTCACTGCGGTTTTATCTTCCTCAAGCTTAGCAAGTTCGAGCTTCTCTGCTGATTCCAGCGTGTCTGTCAGAGCCTTTATCTGCCCCTCCAGCGTCTTAATATCCTGAATCACAGCATTATATCTCTTCTCAGCGGCGTCAAATGAATCCTGCAGTTTCTTTGCTCTGCCAAGAATCTCGTTCATCTTCGTTTCCGCCTCACTCCGATTCCTGAATCTGAGCCCCGCGGCCAGTTCTGTCGCCTGTTCTCTGTCGGAGACAACCTTTGCCGTGAGCGCCGATATATTTCTCTCAAGCTCCACCAGCTTCACCTGCATCCTGGCAAATGTTTCTTCCTCCTGAGGAAGTTTTGCAGCAAGCTCATCCCTTCTGCTGACCCTTTTGCGTTCAGCCTCGATCTGTCTGTCAGTCTCCGCAATCTTCTCATTATAGTATCCAATATTCTTCTCAACCTTTTCCGGCAGAACATCTATATCCTCCGGATCGTCAAATTTTCTTCCAGCCTGCTCAATAATGCTGTTTCTGATCTCCATGACGCTGGCAAGCTTTACCTTTACATCCGTAGCACTGGCATTTGCCCTGTCGCGGGCTTTGTCAGCATCCTTCTTCGCATCATCTAACTGTGCATCTGTCGGAGCCTCCTTTGGCAGCGATGCAAGGAGTTTGTGCTCCGTCGCACCGCACACAGGGCACGCCTGTCCCTCCTTCAGATCCTTTGCTAGGATTCCCGCCTGGGCATTCCTGTAGAGCGTGCTCATATGCTCATACATATCCTGCTTTCTGGTATACATATCATTATCAAACAGATACTGCTTCTGTGCTTTGTCCACCGCCTGTTTTCTTCTGCTGTATTCCATGAGCAGTCTACTTATGTCATTCAGATAGTCAACAGCGTCAGCCATCTTCTCCCTCGATGCCGTGATTGCAACTATTTTCTCCCCCGCATCCGCAAGCTGTGTCTGCTCCTGCCTCAGCTTTTCTATGCTCTTCTGTTTGTCTGTCACAAGCATTCTGCCCTTCTCTGCCTGTTCATTTTGCCTTTGCAGGAGCTGTTCCTCGTCTGCAATATTTTTTCGCTTCTCGTCCAGTTTCTCATAGTTTGGAAGCTCGTTATTTATAACTGCTGCCTGCCTTTGGAGCTCTTCCGTCTCTGGGAAAGCTTCCTTTGTCCTGTTTAGCTCTGCCTCGGCAGTAGTTCTGTCATTCTGTACATTTGCAAGCTCCAAATGTGTCTTTTCAAGCTGCACTCTGGCTTTCTCTGTCTGCTGTGCCTTGCCTATCAGCGTGTCAAGTTCCCCGACCCGGGTCTCAAGTGTACTGATCTGCTTCTCATATGAATCCGTTCTTGCCTTCTCCGTTACAATAAGCTTTCCGATGAGTGTGATCACCTCATCAATTGGCATCTGGCCGTCCTTCGCCTTTTGAACACTGAGCCCAAAAGGGTCATCCTCTCCGCAGACTATCCCGGATATATACTGCTCTATACTCTTCTTCATATCGTCGCGTTCACTCTGAAGCCTTCTCGTCTCATCCTGAAGACGCTTCTGCAGAACAAAATACCTTGATGTGTGAAAAAGCTTGCTGAATATCTTCTGTCTGTCCCCGGACTCCGCCACCAACAGTTCCTTGAACTCACCCTGAGCAAGCATGGATATCTGCGAAAACTGCTCTCTGTCCACGCCCAACAATTCCTGAAGATATGAATTTACCTTCGTTCTGTTGGCGATGACCGAGTCATCCGGCAGATACAGTTCTGCAGCCGCATCCTGCATGGTAGTTCCCTCACCTTTTTTCTTACGTCTCTCATAGGAAGGATTTCTTTTAACTCTGTAAGTCTTCCCCATATGATCAAATGTCAGCTCAACGTAGGTATCTGTGTCCACATCGGCATACGTTGATCTCATCATCCTCGCATCACGGCTCGCCCCGCTCGGCTCATCATACAGCGCATAACAGATGGCATCGAATATCGTGGTCTTTCCCGCACCTGTATCCCCAGTCACAAGATACAAGCCTTCAGCCCCAAGCTGGGCCATGTCAAGCATCTGGACTCCCGCATATGGTCCAAATGCCGACATCGTAAGATTTATGGGTCTCATCACCAGGCCTCCTTTCACAATGTATCGCCCCTCTCGCCTCCGCGAGCGGGGCAGGTCGTCGGAGCGCATTTGAGTTATTCGCTTCGCTCATAAGCGCTCCTCCTTCCATATAGAGTCTATAATATCCTGAACAAAACTCCTCTGTTCATCGCTCATTTCCTTGTTGTTCTGCTTCTCATACAACTCTCCAAACAAATCTATAGGCTTTTTCCCTTCAAGCACAGCGCCATCGTCTATCGTCTGTGTCACACGGGTTCTGGTGTTGTCGTATCCAAGCTTCATCACATTTGGATAAACCGTTCTGAGTTTTCCCAAAGCATCCGGCACGTCATCCTCGTCCGTGAGAACCACATACAGATAATCATCCACAGCCGTCCCCTCATAGTTTCGCCTGTCCATCAGCTCGTCAAATGTTCCCTTTACCTCGCGCAGCTCATGCATCGGAACAAGCGGAACAGTCCTTATCTCTATTTTCTTGTTCTCAGGGATGTCAACAACTGTCACCGATTTGGTGTGGTTAGCCTCCGAAAGTGAATACTTAAGCGGTGTTCCACAGTATCTGACAGTCTCCCTGCCCACCTTCTGCGGCCCATGTATATGCCCCAGCGCCACATAGTCAAATGAGTCGAATACCGACACATCCACATTGTCCAGACCGCCCACATTCTCCTCCGACTCCGAGCGCACAGCCCCGGTCACGAACTGGTGGGCCACAAGGATATTTGTAACCTTCTCATCAACATCCATGTGCTCCACCGCCACACGGCAGGCATCCGTGTAATCCTTTATATCATCCGCCTCATCAGGGAATACCGCTCTGACCATTGCCGGCTTCACAAATGGCAGCATGTATATGTTCACCATCTGTCCTTTTCCATCCTCCAGCTTATATGGTCTGACCAACCCATTTCCCATCATGGCTATCTGTGCCGAATCATATACCGGCGATATATGGATTCCACTGAGATCAATCAGACTTGATGCAAATGCCAGCTTGGCCGCCGAATCATGGTTGCCGCTGATGATATATACTTGCAGCTTTCTCTTTGCAAGCGAAGTCAGGAAGCTGTCCAGCAGTTTCACCGCCTCCTCGCTCGGCACAGACTTATCATATACATCCCCGGCTATGATGACTCCATCCGGCTGCTCATCATCGATGATGCCCAGTATTTCTTTTAATATATACTCCTGATCCTCCAACATAGAAAATTCATTTACACGCTTTCCTATGTGAAGATCAGATAAATGGATCAAACGCATATACACTTCCCCTTTAAACAAAACATTCGTTGAAATAATTATAACATCACCGACAATATATCCCAATTATGTTTATCTTAATTTCGTTGATTTCGGTTTCTCCGCTACATGAAATACCATATTCGTCATATACTATGTAATATAGCACTAGTTTTCATCGGAGAACGCTCTATGGCAACTACTAACAAACTCAATTTTTTTCGTTTTTTCTTCATATCGATCCTCGGAGTGCTGCTACATTTCACCTACGAGTGGTCAAATGACAATCCCGCTGTCGGACTATTCTCGGCAGTGAACGAGTCAACCTGGGAACACCTGAAACTTATATTCTTTCCAATGCTCCTGCTGACAATGATGGAATTTCTCTGGGCTCATATAAAAGATAAGCCCCTGCCGGAACATTATCTTCCAGCAAGGACTGTCGGTATCCTGTCAGGTATGGCATTCATTGTGGTCGGTTTCTACACTCTAAACGGTGTACTGGGCAGGAATTATGAGTTTCTGAATATCGCACTTTATTTCGCCGGGGTTGTATATGCATTGCGCGCCGAAAACAGATTAGAATCCAGGCAAATGTGCATAAACGACTACGTTTCCACGACTATCCTGGCAATTCTCGCGGTTGCATTCTTTGCATTTACCAACTATCCGCCTGAACTGGGGGTATTTGCGGATCCTACAGCAGATTAACCACACACATCAGAAGCACCACCTGCATTACAAGTATAAGTGGCACTCCAACCGAGAAATAATTCTTCCTTATCTTATGCCTGAACACCACCATTCCAAGCAGAGCACCGATACTTCCACCGGCAAATGCCATACCGAGAAGGACCGCTATAGGTATCCTGTATCCGCCCTTGACCGCTCTGTATTTGTCAATTCCGAACATGACAAATGTTACAACACTCACTGCCGCAACGAACCAAAGTGTCCATCTGTATTCCACAAACACATCCCAGAATGCAAAGCTCCATTTGCCCACAGGTCTGAGCTTCCACGTCATGAACACCGCAAGTTCTATCACACACACGCACACAGTGAACACTCTCAGCATCATATTCGTCTTGGAGGCCGTCCTGTCACACAACGCAAATGCTATTATCATGCCAGGGGCACCACCGGCAATGGCTATGATCCCCAGCAGAACACTGAGCGCCTTATGGCTTGTTCTCCTGCGCTTCGCGGCCGTCACCCCATCAAGGACAGCTCCCAGTATATTTATACATATCAGATATATGATCAACTTATCCATTATATATACCCACCTTGTCTACTGACATTGTATACATAGTTCCACTCTCCTATATACTTCTACTGATCTGCGATGAGCACCTGCGGCTGAACCTTTCTGATGTTCCCCGCTCTGATAAATGCTACCACAGAGAATAACACGCTCATAAATACCAATGGTATAACCAGTGATATCACGCTTGTACTTAAATTAAAACTGTATATTCCAAATGATTCAAATCCTGCCTTGAAGAATGGCTTGCTGACGATAAGTGCCAGAACTATACCAAGCAGCGAACCCACAACTGCCGTCACGATAAAGCGGACCGCAAGCTGGCATCTGAGTCTGAAGGATGTAAATCCAAGTGCCTTGTATATTCCGATATCCTTCTGCTCACGCATGAGAACCTTGCCACACACGATTATGACCGTGACTATCACGAATACAGCCCCTAACATATATGTGAGCAATGTGAGTCCCTGTATTGCAATGTTGACTGTACCCGCCACTTCTTCAAAATCATCCTTTGCTGAATGTATTGAATACGTGATGCCCTGATTATCGCCATATCTCTTATCTATCTCCTGGATTATCGCATCACATTCATCAGTATTGTCAAGATCATAACATATTCCTTTGCCGCTCCATTCCTCTTCATCTGAACTGCTTTTGGCAGCTCCACTGACACCAGACTCACTTACGGTCTCTTCGCTAGCAAACTTACTATATGCAGCATTACTAATTGCAAAGTTCTTGCCCATATCATTTGCCGAATCGTATATGCCGGAGATCACCATCTTCCTTGCCACGCCGCCGCGCTTGACTGTGACTGTGTCACCTACGTTCATGTGAAATCCATCAGCCACATACTGGGTTATCAGCACTTCATTGTCATATGTGCAGGTTCTTCCCTTTCTTATCGTGTTGATCATATCAGGGTCCTCCACTATATAACAATACATCTGCACATCATCGAACAGAAGGTACTCGCTGGACATTTGATATTTTCTATACGCTGTGTGTTCTGATATAACATTCTCTATATCCTTCTGCGTATCCTCATCGACAAACGAAGCAGTCAGGTCATACTTCGTGACTGAAAACATATCCACCAGCATATTCTGTGAATTAAACCAGCGCATCATATCATTCATAAGTATCATGAACATGGCAAGTATAGCAGTCACTATGATGGCTGCGGCATACTGTTTCTTCTCAGATATAAACTGTCTGTATGCAAGACTCACACCAAGTTTCTTGCCTGAGACCGGAAGCTTCAGAACGCTTGAGAAATGCACACTGTCCCGTCCACCTCTTATCGCCTTTATAGGTGTGGCCTCGGATATTCTCCTTGTCTTCAACATGATAAATGCTGCTACCAGAAGCAGTATCGCCAGTATGACACACAGCACAAGTCCTACATTAATATCAGACGGAACTTCAAGTCCTGAAGAAGATCTTGTGGCACCATTTATAATTTTTAGTATCGGAATGGCCAGTGGTATTCCAGCAAACAGTCCAGTCGCCACAGTGCACATATACCCGGCAAGCAACGCCAGCTTCACCGATGCATTTGTCATTCCGACCGCTTTGAGTATTCCTATGTTAACAAAATCCATCTCTATGCTGCTGCCGATGTTGTGTCCTAGAACTATCATAGCCGCCACCAGAAGCAGCACAACAAATATAAGCAGCACCGCGGAGAATACCTTTGTCATAAGAAGCATGTAATTTCCCGCCTGCTCCTTTGATAAAGTTATCCAGCAATATGACGCGAAATCACTCACATTATTCAGTTCTCTCTCAAACTCCATCTCCGTGAGGTCCAGGCCCGGCTTTTTATCTATTATGATAAGCTTTGACAATTCAAAGGATCTCTTGTCATCTTCCAGTCCGCTTCTATGATCTTCCGCAGCCTTTGCCTTGAGATCCGCAAAATCCTCATCTGAGATCAATATCGTCTTTATTCCCATGACCGAAGATCCCATATATGGATCCTCGAAAAATGACGCAACTTTGAAGGTATAAGAACCGTTATCATTGCCCAGCTCGACTGTATCACCAATCTTGCAGTCATACATACCTATGAAACTGAATGGCACACTTACCTCACCTTTTTCAAGCCGACGATCTGTCATTTTGTTATCCACATCATACTGATCATATGTGAGCACGCTGTCTGTATCATTCAAAACGAAGCTGCTGTTTCCGCCTTTTCCATTGCAGTCCTTAAGCAGCAGATATACAACATCTGCTGCTTTCACTTCCTGCACCGCATCACATTTGCCAATATTCTTTATTATCTTGTCTGCACTTGTTCCATAGGCATCCAGCCTGTTCTCCCCATAAAGTGCGGCAAGCATACCTCCATAACCAACCTCTTCCATAGCTTCCGAATCATGCCTTATGGAATTCGTGTAGTAAGAAAGCACTGAACAGAATGCCAGAGAAATGATAAGCATGAGCACGAACACACTTATATGCACGCCCTTGTTTCTTCTCATATTTCCTCGAAGCACCATCATGATATATCTCATCCCGGCACCTCCTACCACTGCATGGAACCAAGCCATGCATCTATCTGGCTCTCACGGCTCTTGCGATCTTCTTCAATATACTGTGACAGCTTCAGCTCACCTATGATCCTTCCGTCCTCTATGTAGATGATCCTGTTCGCCCTGATAGCAGCCCTCACATCGTGGGTAACCATGAGTATGCTCTGTCCCTCCACGTTAAGCTCGGTGAGAAGGTCCAGCACATCCTGGGTATTTCTGCGGTTTAATGCGCCTGTCGGCTCATCCGCGAAAAGGATACCCGGACTGTTGATGACCGCTCTGGCAATAGCGCCCCTCTGTGCCTCTCCGCCGGACACCTGTGCAGGAAGTCGGTCAGCAGCACTTTCTATATTCATCTTTTTTATGAGTTCATCAGCCCTGTTTTCAGTCTCTTTTGTGCTCGTATCCTTATTCATATAACCCGGTACAAGTATGTTCTCTCTAATGCTGAGGTTACTAACAAGATGTATCTGCTGAAACACAAATCCAAACTCATACACCCTGAGTTCTGCCATGCGCTTCTCATTGTATTCTGTTATATCCTCGCCATCATATATGACCTTTCCCGAAGTCGGTCTGTCCATCCCGGACAGACTGTAAAGCAGTGTGGATTTTCCCGAGCCTGACGCTCCCATGATGACTGTAAAATCTCCCTTATAGATATCCAGATCCATGTTGTTAAGCACATGATTCTGCACGCCCTCACTGGAAAAGCTTTTGCAAAGGTCTCTTGCCTGAAGAATTATATCTGCCATTTTTCTCTCCTTTTTATAGTTGTAGCACGGGGGCATTCAGACATCCTCTACAGATCTTCACCTCGCCACCGTGCTACAACCATATCACCCTATTTATTAACAAGTCCTTAACAAACCTTTCTTGCTGCAAAATATAACACTGCCTCCAGGCCATCAGCATGATTTACAAGTTCCACATCTCCGCCCATTCTGTCCATGAGATAATGGACAATAAATAGTCCAAGGCCCGCTCCAGGTTCATCACCGGAGTTTTCCCCTCGATAAAACTTCTCATATATGAACGGCATATCCTTATCCGGAATTCCTGTTCCATGATCCTTTATGGACAGACTGTATATCATATCAGCGCCGCTCACATGGACATTCCTTGGAAGTTTTTCGGGCGATATACATTCCGTAACAATACTTATCTCTGTGTCTCTGGCATACTTAGCGGCATTTGACAGTATATTTTCTATCACCTGAACCACTCTTCCCGAATCTGAATGCTCAAGCACTGCCTCGGTTATATCTCCATTCACCACGATATCCATTCCGAGACCTATATCTGACAGGACCTGTTCCAGCAGAGGTTTTATCTCAACCTTATCACTCTTCACCACCAGTCTGTCCAGATCATGCAAGGAATGAATAAACATGTCATTCGTTATGGACGTAACCTCATCACATTTCTTCATGATGACCGACGCATACCTCTCCCTGCGCTCCTGGGTGGCATCCATATTCATGACCAATGCCTCCGCATATCCTCTTATAGATGCGATCGGAGTCTTTATATCATGTGACAGCGTGGCTATAACTGTCTTGTTGTTCTCTATCGCTTCCTGCTCTCTACGCCTTGCATGCACTATCTCCGTTCTCATATGGTCAAATGCCCACGTGAAGCTTCCGAACATATTTACCCGTCTGTACTTAAGTTCGGTGTCCATATCCCCTGCTGCCAGATGTGATGCATAATCCTCCAGCTCGTCAAATGGCCTGAGAACACACACGTATATGTACAGGAATAATACAATCACAACACACAAGACAACGATATACATGATCACTATATTCCTAAGTCCTGACTTGCCGGTATCTATCTTTTGTTCCCTGAGTTCATTCATTACAGCGTCAAGCTTTTCGTCAGCATCTGTGGATCCCGAATCATACAGTTGTTTCACTTCATTCAGTTCCACTATATACTGCCCATATTCATCATCTTTTATCCGCCGTGTCTCGTCCTGCTTCTCCCTGTAGAACAGCCAACCAAAAACTATGGTTATAGCGCACATGAACACGATCAGCATTTTTATTATATTGCTTCTTACTGAATGTCGCTTCATATAAACTCCCTATAGCTGCCAAGTGGACATCCACCTTACAAGCTCATATTATTCTCACTGTCTTTGTCTATTCACTATCTTCTAGCACATATCCCGTTCCCCATACCGTACGGATAAGCTGCGGATGTGAAGGATCTGTCTCAAGCTTTTCCCTGAGCCACCTTACATGCACCGCAACCGTGGATGGCTCCACATCGCTGTACAGCCCCCACACGGCACTCATGATCTGTTCCTTGGTCAATACCCTGCCTCTGTTCTCCGCCATGTATACAAGCAGGTCAAATTCCTTCGGCTTCATATCCACATTACTTTTGTTTCTGTTCACAGTCCGTGCGTGCCTGTTGATCTCTATCTCGTTCCCGTCTGTGTTCAGGGTCAACATCTCAGACTTATTGTCATCAACACCATAAGTTCTCCTGAGTATCGAACGGATACGAGACATAAGCTCTTTCAGTGAATACGGCTTTGCGATATAGTCATCTCCACCCATATCAAGGCCATTCACCTTGTCATCCTCACTCGTCCTTGCACTTGCAAATATGATTGGCACCTGCGAAGTATGCCTGAGTTCTTTACAGAATGAGAAACCTGTACCATCGGGAAGATTGATATCCAGAAGTATGAGATCACATTTGTTATCTGTCAGCACTTCATATGCATCGTCTATGCTGGCTGCGTACAGAAAAGCATAGCCGTTGTCCTCCAGCATATCCTGTATCAGCATAGACAGATCAGCGTCATCATCCACTATAAGTATTGTTCTCTTGTCTGTATGCTTTTCTGTCATCCTATACCCTCCAATGTCTTCACTGTAGACAATTCATATTATATGACTCTAAACTGCCCACATATCGTCTGTAATATCATCCACAAGCAGTGCATACAGCCAACTATTTTTCTTTATTCACCAGCATGTCATATGTAACACCATACTTCTCCGCTATGTCACTGGCATATGATTTACCAGCAGGTGGCGCTATCTCGATCTTGTAAGATCTTTGTGAGCCCTCGTTGTGTACGATCAGCGAATATACCTTGCCCTCTGTACGCCCTTCATTCATCTCATCCACATCAAAGCCCAGCTTATGCATATGGGTGTTGTATATCGTTCTCGTTCCCTTTGTCAGAATCGCTCTCACGGAATCCCTGGCTATATAATAGCCCTCCTCAAATGACGTAGTTGAAAACGTCTCATTGAGAAGTATGAGACTGCGATCATTCGCACCGTCAAATATCTCCCTGAATCTCTTGCACTCCTCACCAAGTCTTCCAAGATCCAGGGTCTTGTCTTCGTCAGCAGGGAAATGTGTAAATACGCAGTCCACTGGAGCAAATTCAAATTCATCACCTGGGATATATATACCACCCTGAGCCAGTACAAAAAGCTGACCTATCGTCTGGGTTATGGTCGTCTTTCCACCCCTATTTGCTCCTGTCAGAATATACACTCTGTGCTCGCTGTCAAAGTCCAGATCATTGGTCACTATGTGCTCCGACTCCTCCGTGTCAAATGCCGCAAGCTTGATATTGTATATGCCACGAGCCTTCATATAATATCTGCTCTTTGAATCGTCCTCCTCGGAAATATCTGCGTTCGGCTGATATGCAGAGTTCACAACCTTTGCCTTGGAAAATGCTGCGCCGCGTTTCTGCAGTTTTTCTATGTACTCAGCCCATCTTATATAGTAAGTGAGCTCAGGTATGAGATCCGTCATATCAGTTATAGTAATCGACACATACTTATTTAACGTCTCCCTCATCCTCTTGACAATTCTTGTTATGAGCTTGGTGACTACCCTGTCTGTATACCGCGTAATATCTTTGGATTTGTCAGAATCAGGAATACCAACCATTCCTGCCGCCAAGTTATTTGCACCTCCAGTTACCACTCTTCCCTGAAGTTCCTGCTGAAATTTGGATAATGCTTCATTTACCGCATCTAACGGCTGAAATCTGAAGTCACTCTTAGCGTCGAGGTTGTCACTTATCTTATCTCTGGACATCAAATGACCGTAGAAATTGCTCAGCACACCGCCCCTCGTAAATTGCTTACTATTTACAGATATCAAGCCAACGCCATCAGCCTCATATCTGCTGTTCAGATTAATTCCTATAGTTATACTTCGAACCTCACCACTCACCTTTTTCAGCTCTGATATGTCCTTCTTCAGCTCACTGAAACCGTTGTCCTCATATATATTCTGAACATACTCCTTAAGACCTGTAAATCCCTCTGAATGCAAGTTTTTATCCTTCAGGCAGGAATATAACGAATCTACGCATTCTATATAATCGTCTATCTCATCAAGTCTGTGCATAAGATCCCATATACCTGAATTCTCATCATAATCGCGTTTAAAGCTGCCGTAATCCTTGAGAAAGCTTATCTTCCCAAGAATCTCCATCATATCGTCTCTGAGTTTTTTATTTCCAATTATGTCGTCAAACACACCACCTCTGTACTTTGTAACAGATGGATCTGCATATATCCGTGACATAACTCCCATTATATAATTCTGTTCAGACTCATTTGCCGACAGTTGTCTGCATATCATATCAAGCCCAAGGTCATGCATGACCACAGGGCTCAGTGCCCTAAATGAATACTCACCATCCGGTACCAGAAGGCTGTATTTTCCTGTTGTATTTTTCCCCATATCTACACCTTTCAAGTAATGCCTAAAGCCTGTCAATCCAGCTCATACCATATATCTTCCGCCAAGCTCAATTCTAATTTCTGCCTATCACCTTCATATACGCTGAAACCATCTCCACGACGCCGTCCACGCCGAGCTTCGCCTCATCAAGGCACAGGTCATAATGTCCTGAATATCCCCAGTTCTCTCCTGAGTAATAGTCATGATAGCTTCTTCGCTTGGCATCAGTCTCCTCCACAAGACTCTTTGCCTTTGATTCTGATATGCCATGCTTGTCCATTATCCTCTTTATTCTGCTGTCTTTATCTCCGCACAGGAATATTCTCACTGCATCGTTCCTGTTCTTGAATGCAAAGTCCGAGGCTCTTCCCACTACAACGCCATCCTGTCCGTCAAGCAATCTCTCAAGTACATCCTCCGGGGTCTTTCTTCTCTTCACGACAAAGTCATCTGACACCGACTGCATCATAGAATCTATAGCCTTCTCTCCAAAGAAAAACGGATATTTGTCATACACACCCTTCTCCTTTGCCAGCCTTATTATCTCTTTCTTTGTGTAACAGGCTATACCATATTTTGAGGCAAGTCTTGCTGCCACCTCATCGCCGTCACATCCACACTCTCTGCCTATTGTAATTATCATTCTGTGCGCCTCCACTCGTCATTCTTATATAATAGAAATGTCTCATCTCTATAACTCATCAAACAATACACCCCCATTATATTACAATATAGCTGCAGCTGCATCCTATAACTTGCAATATCTACCTCTTTAGAATTCCCGTTCCATACATACAAAATGCTTATCAAAAAGATCACACTCTCCAACCGTTTCAAAGCCAATCTTGGCGTATGTCGAAAGCGCCACCACATGTCCCTCTCTGACAAGTATATGAACGCCCTTCATGCCTCTGCTTTTCAGGACATCACAGGCATAGTTCATCATAGTCTTCGCAATTCCCTGTCCCTGCATATCCTTCCTGACGCACAGCCTTGAAAGTTCTCCCGATGGAGCCAGATCTGCTCTCCAGCACGTAAGTGCCTCAACAGCATCGTCGTGATCTATGGATATTGTAGCTACAATCTCTTCTTTGTCATTCTTCATAACAAACAGATCCTCGTTCTTCAGGTCAAATGCTATGGTATTCTCGTCAGGATAATTCTCGCTCCACTCACATGGTCCGCCTATCATGGCGTGATAGAGTGAGAGCAGTTCTTCTTTGTCTTTTGGTGTTGCATTTATTATCTTCATATGTCTGATCCTCTTTCTAAAAATGATTACAACAAATCAAGCAGTTCTTTATTGTATATACTATCATCCAGTTCTGGTTCATTCCAATCTGACGCACACATCTCTGAGAATCTTAGAACTGCATTAGCTATCTTAAAATCATCCTCATCTGTACTAAGCAATAGTTTTAACATCGTATATATTTTATTACAAACATCAATATTAATTGCTTTCATACAACTATCCGGTATACCTCTAAAATAGTCTTCCCCTTCGCATTCCCCCGCATGTACATCCTCTATCTTTCCATTTCTGTATACAGCCACACTTAATGCTTTTGCCAACCTTTTCAACACAATATCTCGTATAATTCCTTTTCTTTCAATAAATTTTATTTCTTCATCCGTTTTTAATTTCTTAATCTCGTTTACTACTTCTTTTTCATACAAACTGTATATAGTTTCAAATACCATTATCTTCATACCTCATTATTGTCAATCTATTGTTAATCATAAAGTAATCTATCACTTTCTTTTTAAACGTATCGATTTCGGTCCCTTTAAGATGAATAATATTTTTCTCACTCCACTATTCCCTCACCGTATCCTGTGAAAAAATACTCCTTAAGCAGAGTTATTATCACCTTCTGGCTCTCCCTGCTATGTGTGATTGCATAGTATCTTCTGCCAAACTTCGCTTTCCGCTCTTCCTCACGAATTCCAATCTCCGCCCCTTTTGAGGTAACCCGCTTCGTCTTGCTGCCATCATCCATGTCCAGTTCTTCAATGTAGCCATTTTGCTGTAGCAGACCATTAATAAATGCCGCTGTCAGCTTTTTCATGCCTGTGATTCCCTGTTTCTGATTCAGTTCATTTATACGATTCGCCAGCTCAGAAACAATACATTCATCGACGATCTCCACATCATCAAGCATGTTCGGATCAATATAGAACTCTTTCTTCCTGACTGTTTTCTCTTTTCTGCGCTGCTTTTCCGATTCCACACCTTGTGTCCCTAAGTCACCAGGATTGTCAGAATCCAAAGCTTCCGCTTTCATGCTCTCCACATATTCCGTATGTGCAAGGCAGAATTCGTCTATAATCTCTGCAAATGTCTCTCCATAACTCTCCGTCTTCTGCACTCCCATACCATATACGTTCTTCATATCCTCACTGTTTCTCGGCAACTTAATGCACATATACTTGAGAGTCTTATCCGAACAAATGATAAATGGCGGCACATTCTGCTTCCTTGCGAGCTCCAGGCGTCCAGCCCGGAGAAGTTCAAACAGTTCCATTCCCTCATCTGTCAGATCAGCCATCACCGCCATCTTTTTCACAGCACGTTTGTCTGTTATGTATGACTGCTCAGTCTCTTCCTCCGTCACAACACAATTACTGCATTTGTCACATGTGCAAGGGCTTTCATCTCCAAAATACCTCAGTATATACTGTCTCAGGCACTGATCCGTTTCACAATAACGTATCATTTGATTCAGCTTCCGCTGGTCATTTGCCCGCAGTTCATCATCGTCTATGCCTGCATTTGCAGAACTGACCTTATGTTCCAGCAAACGCTTGTTTATCATGATATCCTGCTTTGAGAAGAACAGTACGCACTCCGCTTCCTCACCATCACGTCCGGCTCTTCCAGCCTCCTGATAGTAATACTCAAGGCTCTGCGGCATATTATAATGAAGCACATACCTCACATTTGACTTATCAATACCCATGCCAAATGCATTTGTCGCCACCATCACACTGAGCCTGTCATATGTAAAATCCTCCTGACTCCTCTTGCGCTCCTCCATCGATAATCCGGCATGATACCGACCGGCAGATATTCCATGTGCCACCAACAATTCGTGTACCTTCTCCACATTCTTCTTGGTAGCACAATATATGATCCCGCTCTCTCCCTCATGTCTCTTGACATAGTTCAATACACTGTTGTCCGTCTCACGTCCGCCTTTCCTGTTCACAACCTTGAAGAACAGATTCGGTCTGTCAAATCCTGTGACAATCGTGACAGGAGATTCAAGTCTAAGATTCTGGACGATATCCCGCCTTACTATATCTGTTGCTGTAGCGGTAAACGCACTCACAACAGGGCGCACTGGCAGCTTATCTATAAAATCCGCTATTTCCAGATAGCTTGGTCTGAAATCCTGTCCCCACTGGGATATGCAATGAGCCTCATCAACTGTCACCATTGCAAGACTTGCCTTGCCGGCAAAATCCAGAAACTGCGCAGTGCCAAGTCTCTCCGGGGTAACATACATGAGTGTATATCTACCCTGTCCGGCATATTCCAAAGCTTTTCTGATCTGTCCTTCTGTCAATGTACTATTGATATACGCAGCGTGAACTCCCGCCTGGTTCAGTGCCTTAACCTGATCCACCATAAGTGATATTAGCGGTGAGATAACTATCGTTATGCCCTTACCGGAAGCACCCATCATGAGTGCAGGGAGCTGATAACACAGCGACTTACCTGCTCCGGTTGGCATAATTCCAAGCACATCCCTTCCTGCAAGTATTCCATCTATAAGCTCCTGCTGTCCTGATCTCAGACTGTCATATCCAAAATAGTGTTTTAATGTCTCCTGTAAATTCAATCTATATCCTTTCCAGCCTCTTCAAGCTAAAATAAATAATATTTACAAATCCGAAACCTCCGCCTCAAATGTCTGTTGACTTTTTCTTTAGCATGATTTATTCTTTCCTTATTAAGAAATGGGTTTTCTACTGGGTAGGGTTTTACACCTGACAAGGCTTGCTCGTTTCTTTTTTTATTTCTAAAACATCGTACAGATACATTTTCCCAGAAGCGGCATGTCTGATCAATAATCTTGCACTAAACACATTGTATCGCTCAACCTCACCACTTTCATCGTAAACCGGTAACGCAAATCTGGTATCATATCTATACCATCCATTTTTAGCATTACGGCTATGTTTCTCTTTTTTATTTTCTTCCACTGTTTTGGATGTTGCTATTTCAATGATCTCCGGAATTGCCTGAGCCGCATTTGCCTTTGCTTTTGCCACTGTCCCTTTAATATGTTTTGTGTAATTAGATCCTGTATACTCATCTGGCAGATCCGTACCAATATAAACTATATCTCCAGTCTCTGCTATAGAATAAAACTCTCCCACATACCGGCGCAGATATTTCTCAACATCAGACCATGTTATGGATCGTTTTCCTTTAAAAATAATATCATTGATAACTACAATATTATTCCCATCCACATCCTGTATAACGGCAACATTCCTCTGTGGTGTCTTCATCTCATTTGGCTCAACATTGTCAATGAGCTCCATATATCTAAGCATATGTTTTCTCACCTGGTCATCCGACCTGCGATAACACTCGATCAGATATCTCTCCTCGGCACTATAATCAACACTGCTGTTCTCCGTCTCATCATCGCCAAGCAGCTCTGCCAGCGACATATCAAATGCCCTACAGATAGCAACCAGCTTATCCGCCTGTGGATTGATCTTCTTCTTTTTCCAGTCATTTATCGTGCTGGTGGAAATCCCCGTTCTTCTCGAAAGCTCTGATTGGCTCATATTCAGTTCGTCAAGCCTTGCAAATATCTTCTCATATACCTTCACAATGTACCCCCGTTTCACTTCCGACTTTTCGGATATTGTAGCACATATCCACCTTTACTGCAATATCTTAGATTCGATTTTCACTCCCGCCGTGCTATATTGTTCTCAGCAAATGAATGTACAAAGGCGCACAAGCTCCCAACGGAACTGTGCGCCTTTGTATTTTAAGGGAAAGGACTAAGTAGTAAATGGTTGTACAAGCCATTCACCAGACTCTGTGACTTTGTAATATTTGTCCTCATCAGTATCAACTAGAAGGACCGGAATAATGCCGCTGTCCAGCACCGTTCCATCAATGTAATAGTGCGATTCACCGTCGTAATAAACATCGTGAAATCTTGGATCCCCGGAGATCTCTGCTGTGCCAACGTGACCGGCTACAACCTTCATATCAAGTCCTTCTATCTTCCCGGTCTCCGCCGGATACTTGTTGACATAAGTGTCCTCGCTGGTCATCCATTCCCACATGTCACCGGCTTCCTCATCAATGCCAGCATGGACAAATATCGTGTTGCCCTCTGTAAAATACCTCGGAAGATTCTCGATCCATCTTATATATCTGTCATCATCACATTCCCGGACGTCATCTGCATCGTCATCAAAGACTCCGATCAGCCGGTTTATACTCGAGTCTCCCAGAAGAACAAATTCCTCATGGTTACCCATAAGAGCAACTACCTTATCAGGACCATATTTCTTCTGCAGATTCATTATCTTATCCAGGACTGCATAACCATCTGCACCTCCATGAATATAGTCCCCAAGCAGGCAAAGCATAGTATCAGGCTCATCCAGGTGATCCCACACCAAAGCTAAAGCATCCACGAATTCAGCTATGCAGCCATGAATATCACTCATACAATATATCCTCATAAGCACTCCTCCCTGTTCTCTTGAACATCAGTCTCCTGTGTAAAATTCTTTGCCGTCATCAAGCCTTATCGCCGCAAGCCGCCCGCTTCTTCTCACCGCACCGCAGTCGATGGCGATATGATTATTCTGTCTGTATATGTATCCAGGTCTGGGATTACCCGGTATGCCTTGTGTCGGGGTATGGCCTGTCACTACATAAGTGTCGTCAAAATACTGAATATCATACTCCGCGCTTGCCCAGATAAGTTCCTCAATCGTGTAACTCTCGATCGGTTTACCAGGATAAAAATCCCCTAGCCCGCCGTGCACAAGTAGATATTTCTGTCCAGCTACCGATATCTCCTCTATCTCTGGCATATCCTCTATGAAGTCAATGACCTCTTGCTGCTTCGCTCTGTCCAGTGCCCGAAACCCGTCTATGGTCGTCTTGCTGCCATTGTACTGCCATGTTACCAGGTTCTCCAGCATCTCTTCAGACACCTCAGACAACGACTGTTCCGTTATCTCAGTAGTCAAAAACTTCAGGCAATCAAGTGCCATGTCCTCATGATTGCCAAGCATGCAGATCACATTTGACATGCTCATTATCTTGAGCAATGTTTTGATCGGATCTGGTCCCCTGTCCAGAACATCGCCCAGAATGTAAAGGGTATCCGTCTCTTTCAATTTAATCTTGTTCAAAAGCTCAATGAATTTGTTATACATTCCGTGAATATCTGAAATAACATATGTAGCCACTTAAATCGTCCCCCCAATATTTATAATATTAATCCCACCATATATGAAGCTCGCCTTTTTCTCTTATTATTTTTCGCATTTCTTCATATCCGCCGCTACAAGCCACATCTGCATGAAGATCCTCACATTCTTTGATCAAATCCTCTATTTCTATATCAGATAGCTTTCGGTTCAATACAAAATCAACGCTGTTATATGATAATCCAACTATCTCCGTGCCAAATCGCTCTTCCCATTCCTTAGCTCTATTATACATCTCTGCTGCTGTCGGCGTAGAGTTCCATCCTCCCCAATAATTTCCAAGTACTGCAAATACTTCATAAGTGTGATCAATATTTTTAAAATCAACAACTACTCCCGGATTAGGGTTACTGATATCAACAACCCTGTTATCACAATAAAATTCGTTCTTGTCTGTCTGGTGTATATACTTTTTAAAGAACTGGAACATACAAGGTTCATCACTCGCTTCAATATTTATCTTTTTTCCCATATGTATTTCCTCATTTATTATTAACCTCTTGACTGCCCAATTCATGCATAGAATCTCTCACCTGTTTCCAAACATATGCAGGCCAGCCTCCCATTTGGCAAGCCACATCCGCAATCCAGCATGTACACATTTTCCAAATCATTCGTCCAAATTGAATGTTGTCCATCAAGATATCTACCATGTGAATTGTTATACTGATAGCTTGAATCTGTATGGCCTACAAGTGATACATACCCTTTCACGCCCTGGCGCCAATACTCTTCCATGTCATAAAGACCTTCCAGATACAACGTATCATCCTGTTCTACAAGTGCTGGATCAAATGTCATGGCATGCGCAAGAAGATATTTCTTTGATCCAATATTGATCTCTATCTGCAGGGGCAGCCCCATTATCAAATCAGCCAAATTCAATAGGTCAACCTGAGTAAGTCTATCCTTCATCATATCAAATGAATTATATATATATGGTTGTATACTACGCCTCTCTTTCTCACACGCCCCATGATATGAGTAGATATACTCTGCTAAAAACTGGTCGTGGTTTCCTCGAATCCACCTCAAGCTAGCCTGCATACCCAGCCTGCAAATTCTAAAGTAAACACCAACTGGATCAGGAGCGTCGCCTCCTCTATCAAAAGCATCCCCAAGCAGGACGATTTCATCCTGTCTTGAGGGGGCTATCTGGTCTATTATACTATTAAACTCTTTTATCGAATTATGTATATCGCCAATAATATAATGTCGACAATGCATATATATGTCCCCTTACCACTATAATAATCTTCCAGCAATTTTTCCTTCATATCATCATACCAGGCTCTCTATGTAGATTGGGAGCAGTATAGTTCGTCTCTGCCATTTTTACGTAGTTCTTCGTTGGTCATAGGTCTGTGATGTGATTGTACAAATGCCACTGCCCTCTTTATTTCTTTCACCATTTTGATTTCCTGTTCTGAATATTCATCATATTCCGTCACGATATCTACATGTTCCGGATCTTGCAAAACCATAGCTAACACGCTATCGAATCCATGGACGTGATCCATCTCGCCATTATACATCAAATGATATATTAACCCCATTCCAGAGAACTCCGTTGCAATATAATTTACATCTCCACTTTCAAAACCATATCCCATCTGCACACACCATTTACCAGTAGCCTCATCTTGAACCGGGATATAATTGCCAAGATATCTTTGCTCTAATAAATCATCAGAACCACCCGCATATTCAGGCTTACTATTATCGTTTTCACCCATAGCATCCTTTTTGCTATATAAATTCGTAAGATAATTGAGATATGCCCTTCTTTCATCTTTTTCATTTAAAGTTATACGCTCAATGTATATTGGATTAATGTGCTCGTGTTCAAACTCTCCCTGATAAGCTGCTCCGTCAAACTTAATATCTACACAAACCTGAACATCTGAATAATCCCCTTTAACATTTTTATAGAACTCATATTCTTTATCAGAATAATTGAGAATTATTCCTACTTTTTCACAAAACTCAGTTGTATTCCAGTCACCATAGAGGCATCTTACAATATCCCCATGTCGAAAGTCATGTGGAATAAATACAAAGTCAAAAAAAGATTCATTATAAGATAAATTCTCTAATGCCTTTGATATTCTATCTTTTAACGCGTCATCAGATATTTGGTGCATAAAATTATTTAGCCATTTTACTTTTTCTTCATATGAAATCATAATATGGTTTGCAACAATCGTTGCCTTCTCCAAATCCGTGAATTCATAATGAATGCTATGCAGGTAAGCTCTTGTATCTTTTGACGGTATAAATTCATCGATAAAATCTTTCCCCATTCTCTTATTCTCCTTTCGCACGTACAATATAAAAGTTCCTCCCTCTATTACTTGTGTGTCCAATTACAGCCAGCAGTATCCCATTATTTCTAGAAAAAGTCTCCCAGCCTTAATGTAATCTTCCTCGACTTCATGCTCCTTTTCTTCAGACCAATCATAATCCTCTAAATATTCTCTGATAGATGGATTTAACCTGCAAAGCATTTTCCCTTTAAACGGATGTCTGGTTACATAGTCAAAATGTGTATCCAAATAGTACTTATACCGCAAATATTCACCGGTCTTTTGTATGATCCAATCTATAGCTTCCCCGATAGAAAATTCATTTCCCTCAAATATAACAGTATGCAATTCTTCATCATGAATACTATTCTCTCTGTACATGCGCATATGTGAATAGAGCCACTCAGCAAAAGATGCATCTATGTTAAAAATATCTCGGTAATCAAATCCATATTTATATCGTTGATACATTCTATATCTTTTTTTCTCAGTAACAAAATTCCCAGCATATATCGCTCTTGAAATGCCTAATTCAGAAAGATATAAATTTTTTCTCATCTAACGCTTCCTTTCATCTTTTTCTCTCTTTAGTCTACAGAAAAAACCCTTTACTCGTATATCAACTATTAAATCTGTCAATCACTCCATACCGAATTTCTCCCGGACAAGCTGCATTGCGGTCTCAACGTCTATCTTGCCCAGCACCAAAAGAAATATAGGAGCACTAAGCTCATTCAATATCTGTGGCATTGACACCGTAACCGCATCCATAACCTCCAGCGGCGCCATATCGCATATATTATAATCGATCATCGTTGTCGCAGTTATATCATAGCTGTCATCCTCAGTAACATAAATACGTGGACATATCAGGCAATTTGCACTATATAATGTTCCATCTGCTCCATCGTGGCTCTGAGGCCAGACTCTGGCATTGATAAAGTTCATAAGTCTGTAGAGGGCATCCTTATTAGTTGATTCCTCCACCCAGGAAGCTGCGTTCTGAGTATAGAACACCCTTGCCTCAATGCATGAATCATAAAAAGACAGCTCCGCCTCTAGCCTTTTGTCCGGACAATCATAGCAATGTGGCAGTGCCACTACTATACCCGTACTGCCATTATCTGTATCTAAGCACTCATGAAATTCCAGTGTGTGCTGTTTAAGATAATCCACACACATCTTCTTCGCCTTTAATTTATTCATCATCAAATTATCAAATTCCTCCTTTTCAAATGTATCACTCAATGCTTATTCTAGCTTACAGCAATTTTATGTATTTGTATGTACGCATTTTTTAACACATTTTCATCATTTTTCTCATTATTAATGTATCATATTTGTGTCACTAGTGATATAATCTATAAAAAGCTAATTTAAATGCATCGATATTACGCCAATAATATGCAAAATCAACGGAGAAAATTATATGGGAAAGCACAGTCTGAGTGACACACATACCAACAATTTTATTGAGTTTAAGAATCGTTTAAGTAAAGCAAGAAAGGGTATAGGTATGACGCAAGCGAAGGTATGTGAATCCATAAACCTCAGCAATCGTTCCACCCTGTCCAATTTTGAAAGTAAAAAGATGGAAAGGCTCCCTTCACTTGATGAATTTGTGGATCTATGTGATCTATACAATGTGGATCCCAACTACCTGCTCGGATTTGATGAGGTAAGAAATTTTACAGTAAAGACCTGTTGCGACGAACTAAAGCTTGATGAGAATGCTGTTATAACTATCATGAAGAACAAGATGGCTCCCATCCTGGTAAACGAGCTTTTTTCTGGTGATTCCTATGCAGAGATAGAACAATATGTAACATGGCTGAATTATTACAACAAACTGAGGGATGTGATCACGACAGCTTTCACCAGCTCTTTTATATCCAGACTGGAGCTGCTTTTCAGCAGATATTACACCTCCACTTTTCCACTGGACTACTCAGAAAATACATTTATCCGTTTTTTGAAATCAGAGGAAATATTTAAGAAATACAAGGATATATACGAATTTATGGACAAATGTTTTCTCACAGAAGCAAGAAATAATCTCACCTTTTCCTATCCAGACTTTGATAATCTGAATGAATCCGAACAACACGATGCAGTACTTTCTATCATTGCATTGCACTCATATGCCTATCTCATGAGCAGGGTTCATTTCGAAGATGTAGAAAAAAGGCTTATGGAGCAACTGACAGGCGTGATCCGCAGAGTCTCGCACGAATACCCTTTCAGGACGGTCTAAGTTTTTTCTTATGTTGCTTTTCAATCCTTAACTGCTTCCAGAAAAAGCATCGCCTCAATCGCCGGTGTCTTTGAAGCATATTCGGCATTCTCTATGCCATTGGTAAGCAACAGCCGTTCCCAAAGCTTAGGATAATTGGAGAAATCAAATGTGTTGTCATCCAGTATCACGTATTCATCTATCCCAGGATGTTCCGCCAGATAGCTCTGGATGCCCTCACCTCTGCCAACCCAGACATCGGTTGTCTTTCCAGACAGGCTTAGTCCAAATTTGCCCAGCATAGATACAAGATATGAGAAGTCGTCCCCGTCTTCTCTCATAAGCTTCCAATCCGAAGTCAGAACGATCTCCGCCTTGCCAAACTGTTTTAACGCCTTTTTCAGCAGCCTCACTCTGGACTCGTCTATCCCTGTTCTCCCACTGGGCGCCCCCACAACTGTCGTCCGGGTATTCAATACACCATCTATGTCCAGAAACAATGCAAAGCTCATATGGCTTCTCCTTTCTTGTGAATGCCAGCACATATATAATGCGCTGGCATTTACCATTTATAAATCTCTCTTATCAAGATCAACTTATATCATATACACTTCTAAGTCTCAGTTTATCCGCACTTCCACTTATAACCTTTACAGTCTTTGAATCTGCATTCAGGTCAAAATAATTGATGAACAGTCATAAACTGATCCGTCCGCGTACACCTCGCCACAATAGCAAGGTAGAACGCAGACATAGAAAAGATCAGGAACGCTTTTATAATCAGGTAAAGCTTATAAGTTAAAAATCGTAGCTATTATCATACACCTCACCTTTATCCTCTTCGTCGTACCCTCCCAGCACCTCATTATAATAATACTCTAACTCCAGAGCCTCCTCTTCCAATTCTAATTCGTCAAGGGCCTCATTTTCGTCAATATACTCTTTATTCTCTTCGCTATACTTCGTTATGAACCCCCTCAACAACACCGCAGGGATTTTCCTCTCTGCTCTACATACCCGCTTGAAGTTCCAGTATTCCTTTTCGTTTACTTTAAAAGTAATTGTGATATTATTATTCTGCATCTTATCTCCTTTATATCATATCTCCGCTCTTGATATAGTTTGTTTTTACATTTTCTTTCGACAAACTTCTCGGTGTCTCTGATGACTGTTGCCTTATTCAACTAAGAATCCGATAGATAGCAGCTCGATTTCCACTAGTTCTTTTGGGCTTACCATTCTGCAGTAATACCTGCTCTACCTTTTGGAATCTTCCAGGTAGCCCAATCTCTCTGGCAAATTTTTTACCAATCCTTGCCTTTACTACTTTAGGCTTTCCTGCATATGTCATATCGATTTGAGTATAGGTTGCAGATGCTGCGTTGATATCAAATTCAGTTCCAGCATTTGCCGAATCAGAAACATATGCGGCAATCTCATTTAGTACATCTTTTTCGATCTGAGCTTCTGTTTTGGAATTAGGGCCAACCAAACCATAAAACTTGTTAAGAACATCAATGACAATAATACTCACATTGACTCCTTGACTTGCAGCCTCGACCTTTAACTTCTCTTCAAGCTCTGGTCCTGGAAAAAACTGGATCCTCATAGACTTCACTCCTTTCTTCTATTATTTGTATATGAGTGGTAGCTACTGCACTCATATCGTATTTTCACTATACCATAAGCTGTTTATGAGTTCAATACCCTACACTCATATTTTTATTCTTTTTTTACTAGTAGTATCTTTTTCTTTATTATTACGTATTTTGACTCACAATATCCGAAGAACTCATCAGTTCCCTCGTCTAAAAATCCCTCCATGACAAGAGCTGTACCATCTTAAAGTCTTTCCGGCTTTGTTGATACCACTCCTGTCTATTCTCATTGCAAGTGTGTGGTATATGTGCATTCACAACTCGGAAATATCCGTAATCAGTATCTATATCTACGTACTCATATAAGATAGAATCCTCTAAGCCATCAAGGATCCTAGTATTATGTTCGTGATAGCCCTCCGCATTGATAAGTAGCACATTTATAGCTGATCTAAAATCATTTCTATAAGCCTTCGGCAATACCATTACATAACCTTGGAACTCGCCTCTTAGTATGTCCAGATATTTATTGTCTTTTCCAGATATCACTTCCGAAAGCCCGAAAAGCCAGGCCTCTGGCGCCTCTTTTTTATGCACTTGCAAGCCCTCTTAAGGCGATCTCCCTAAGCTTTCTTTGGTTGCATTCTAGGTATAGCCTGCTAGATTCCAAGATATAATATACTTCTCTTTGTCCATATGTTTCCTTAATTCTCTTTTTTACTCTTGATTTAACACTCTTATTGTAATATGCTCAGTTTGTTGTGTACTCGCAACAAACTTTTAATCTGTTGTCATTTTGCGACAAATTCTTGGCCAGTTCAAGTATTTTTTCACAATTTTTCGAAAGGAGTTTTACACACATGAGATTTTCAACAAAATACACCTTAGCTTTACAGATCCTCATCATATGCTATTTACACAAAGATGAAAAAATAACAAGCAACTTTATCGCTGCTCACACAGGAGCTGATGCATCTATTATCAGATATACCATGCTGGACCTAAAGAAAAAGGACTTGATCGTTTCTAAGCCCGGTCCAGGTGGGACGAACTTAAACTGTGATCTGTCCAAGCTCACCCTTTATGATGTTTATGAACTGGTAGCAGAGCCTTCTGACAATTTACTGAAATTTTACGATTTTCCTGATACTGCAACTACCATCGATAAACAAATTAAAGAATCCGCAGATGTAATATTTGAAAACATCAAGCACCAAATATTTAATACAATGAAAGAAACCTATGTATCCGATATCTACAAAGATATAAATCTCGATTGATAACCATACCACAGAGATAATAATTAGGAATTCGAACATTATCTCATTTCTATTAAACTACCAGTTGATTGACCAATCCGGGCAAAAGGATAGATAATTAGTATACTATAAAATATAGAGAAGTGAGGTGGCCTCTGGTATGGATAGTTCAATGCTCGAGCAGGAGATAAATGTATATTCAGATAAATATGATATAAAGGGCGTCATAAAGGACTACGGCATGGTGATCAAGCTGGTATTTTCATATAACGGACGCAGGATAGTGATGGGAATGTCCAGACCATTTCCGGGAAGCAGCTATGAGCTTCTAGGACAGCAGATCATCGATTCCTATGTTGACAATTTGGTAAATGATAACGAAAAGCTCATGCTTCACTACTGGTATGTTGAGTCATTTGTATCAGATGGCGAACGATACCAGATGGGACACGGCGTCGTAACCGGACATCAAAGACTCACAGATGGCACATGGATCCATACTTCGGTTGTAAATGATATACATGTAGATACCGAGGCCGAGGAGCTCGTTGTCACAACTATGAACAGCGTGTATCACTGTCCTCTTGCGTACTGCGACTGGGAACATCAGAATGAGTACTCAGATGTTATTCCAGACTATGAAGTCCTGAAGATGAAATATAAAGGAATGGACACGCTGCTCAGACCTGTTATAGAACCGGGAAAAGTTCTTCTTGTACTTGCCAATTTCTGTGAGTATTACTTTCATTCACTGTATTATGTGCCAGAAGATTCTGAAGACAACACTCCCTGCGAATATTCGGCATACCCGCACGTCGGAACATTTCAGGACAGCTTTCTGATAAGTGCATACAATAAAGGGCTGGAATGCAATGAGCTTGTTGACGTGAGATATTTCCCGCATTATCAGAATATCGAGTTCTACTCCGAATATACAGACGAAAAGCCATTATATGTAGAAAATATCGGCTACAGCGTGATCTATGTACAGTCAAGTGCCGGAACGATCAAGCTTGCCCCTGGTGAACGCAAGGAAGTTATACCTGAGAATGCCGAAAAAGAGCCACCTGTTCTTCCGGATGGCGATCTGTATCCTGCGGGGGTATACTAATTTATCTCTCATCTTCGAAACTATGAAAATTGAGAATGCCAGCGCATTTTAAGCGCTGGCATTTACTATCTGTAACTCTATCCTATCAAGGTCAATTTATATCATATACACTTCTAAGCCTCAGCTTATCCACACTTCCACTTATAACCTTTACAGTCTTTGAATCTGCATTCAGGTCAAAATAATTATCCGACAGAATCAGATCCTCATTCTGGTTCAGGATCTCCACACTCTTCGCATACGCATCCGCACTGACTGTGATATAGTCGCCATCCACTGTCGCCTGCAAATGAGGCTCCTCGTAGCAGAAATACTTCGGATATGAGAATATGACAGTCCCCTCTGATATTACCTGTCCTTTCATGCTTGCCTGATAGCTCACATACTGATGGTAAATGTCGATACCAGGAAGTTCAACCTTGTCAAGCCATACGCTCGTCAGCGCTGGCGCAGTGATCTCCTCCTCGTGGGATTCAAGAACACGAGCTGACGCATCCCTCAACTGCCAGGACACAAGTATTTTCTCTGTGTTCATGGTTTCATTTGCCACACAGAGGCGTATGGACTTCGGGAATTCAAATGGGAGTCTCACCAGCTCCTGTCCGCTTCCAAGCATGCCCTCCTCTTCACAGGAGATCATGATCGGAGCAAAGAAACGTCTTGCATAGTAGTGCAGCGCCTTTAAGCGCTGGCAGTAATCCACACTGGACCAGGATGCAACCGGCCAGCAGTCGTTGAACTGCCAGTACACTGCTCCCATGCACCTGTCATCATTTCTGTTTCTTCGAAAATGCTCGACGCCATACCTGATAGCATCCGCCTGCAGAAGTTGCGATGCGTAGATAACCGTCTCGAAATCAGATGGATATCTATATGTCTGTTGCATATAATTCATTATCTTTCCATTTGCCGAGCCATTTCTCTGATGCCGCTCCATAATGTATGAAAAGATATTCATATCACGCTCATCATCCGTAAATGTCTCAACAGTCTTCTTTGAAGGAAATGACTGGAAACCGAATTCGGAAATATATCTGAAGTAAAACTTTCTGTACTCAGAAAATGGCTTATCACCATGCCACACAGCCCAATAATGCACATCACCACGGTTCTCGTCTCTCGGATCATCAAATGAACCACCTGAGGACGGGCTCGCTGGCCAGTAGAATACCTGTGGAGCATACTGCTTCATGATCTTAGGGAGAATTCGCTCGTACATAATAATATAGTCCCGCACCTCGCTGTCCTTGCTCACCCATTTTCTCTCCTTAACAAACTGCTCCATCTCATTATTGCCACACATAAGCCCAAGTGACGCATGATGGCGGATCCTCTTTAAGTTGTCAATAAATTCCGCGGTGATATTTGCCTCAAATTCTGGTGTGAGATCGTAGACAGCACACGCAAACATGAAATCCTGCCACACCACAAGTCCCATCTCATCGCACATATCATAGAACCAGTCGTCAGGATAATATCCACCGCCCCACACACGTATAGAATTGAAATTCGCAAATACCGCCTTCTCAAGCAGAGCTCTTGTGGTCTCAGGTGTCACACGTCCAAGAAGATGGTCCTCCGGAATGTAATCCGCACCCATGGCAAATATATTTACACCGTTTACGCAGGTGGCAAACCTCTCTCCCCATTTGTCCTTTGTACGGTCCATGGTTATTGTCCGCAGGCCGATCTTTCTCGTCCAGTTGTCAACCACCGTACCATCATCTTTCACAAGGTCAACGGAAACATTGTAAAGGTTCTGCTCACCATACCCACGCGGCCACCAGAGCTGTGGGTTGTCTATATGTATATTCTTCGTGTTATCTTCATTCAGTATCTTGTTTATAATTTCGTTTCCAGCCGGATCAATTACTCGCACCCTCACACCCAGCTGTCCCGTCTCTGATCCAGAACCGATATGCTTCCGGGCAAATTCTATCTCCGGCTTTATATCAAGTTCCACTGTGTCCTGACCATGATGCTGCAGGATTTCAACAGAATCTATCCGTGCAGTATCAATTCCAAGCAGGCTGACCGGTCTCCATATTCCTGCATCAGGAAGGTGAGCGCCCCAGTCCCAGCCAAACATGCAGTGAGCCTTTCTGATATGTACAAATCCATTCATGGCATCCTCGATTCCCCGTGTTGGAGCCTTCGCAAATGCATCTGCGATGAACTTTGTCGGCGAATAAAAATATACACTTAATATATTATCCGACTGCTTCAGGATATCCTTTACCGAATACTCCCATGTCCTGTGCATATTGTCGGCGTGTCCAAGCTTCACACCATTGAGCGTGATATCCGCAATGGTGTCCAGCCCTTCAAATCGAAGGATAACTTCATCCGATTCCAGCAGCTCATCATCACACGAAAAGCTGGTGCGGTACTCATAATCGTAATCCATCAGCTTCAGTGATTCTATCTCATTGTCCTTCCAGAATGGATCTTCCATCTTGCCCGCCTGCAGCAGATCCCCATACACCGATCCCGGCACTGTCGCCGTGATCCAATCGTCATCACCTACGCGATGCATTTCCCAACTGTTGTTTACATCAATTTTTTTCATTTTTTCTCCACGGGGACGTTCCTACTACAGCATCATCTCTGTCCACTCTTTCTCTTTAAATCCAGTCAGCACGAAACCTTCAGCAACGACAAGCGGTCTCTTCACCAACATGCCATTTGTCGCAAGAAGCTGCAACTGCTCATCCTCGCTCATGTCCGGAAGCTTGTCCTTCAGTTTCATCTCCTTATACAGCATGCCGCTCGTATTGAAGAATCTCTTGAGCGGAAGTCCACTCTTCTCATACCATTTCTTAAGCTCCTCATATGTAGGATTATCATCCACAATGTGACGCTCCGTGTATTCTATCCTATTCTCGTCAAGCCATTTCTTTGCCTTCTGGCAGGTTGAACACTTTGGGTAACATATAAATTCCATCGTCTTTTCTCCTTTTCTATTTGGCTTATTGCTACAAGCCTCAATTTCATCATATCAAGTTGCTTAATGATTTTCTCTCCAATATTTCTGACAAATGGCGCACATTCCCATGTCATTTACTCTCAGTGGAGAAAAATACTTCTTTATGTTTATTGAAAATACAGTGTTATATTCTCCATTGCCATCTCTCGAAGTAATCTTGTCCGGCATATCCGGGTTATAACCCATTGAGCCACAGCAAATGCAGGTATTCATCCATTTTGCCATCTTGGGGTATTGTTTCAGGTAGTTTAGGGCTTCGGTTTTTCTGTCCAGGGAGTCTCCTTATCTTCTTTATCCTTTTTAGGCAATGCTAAATACTGCATTGGCTATATTACAGCCTCATTTTCTTTGTGCTCATTTACAGAAATATTTCCTGTCAAGTCCTCACCAATCTTGTAAGTGGATAACTTATCGATTGCCATTTGAACCTGAAACTCATTTAATTCGATCTCAACATCGTAAATATTTCCGCTTCTTGGCAGTCTGACATGAATAACTGCAAAATGCTGATACTCCTCCGTATTATAAATTCCCTCCTCGTACTTCTTAAGGCGTACTATTTTTCTTGATATTCCCTCGACCAACCGATAATCTATTGCATATATTTTTTTCTCTGTGAACCCGTGTAAATGTGTAGTTTCAAATGCTAATGCATTTGTTTTATAGAAAAGCATCTGACTTTTTAAATATGACGCTTCAAGCTCTTCATAATCAATATCACCCTTCAACCACTTCCGTACCGGCATTCCTATATACAGTGAAAACTCCAGCCAAAACAGGAATCCGAACAGGCAAAGTCCTATAATAGCCATATAATAACGCCCTAAAGGAATAAGGCACAAGGTACAAAACATTAGAAACAATGGCAATATCATTTTGACAAGATATTCCCGTCTTTGAAATCTTTTTAATAAATCCATTTTCATGCTTTGATATTTAGGTTTCTCAAAATGGTGCTCATTGAGATAGATCACATATTTCTCATGCCACTCAGAGCTTTCAAAATAGCTGCCATCCATATATTGCACTTTCGTCTCCTGGGCTTTCATATCTGCTTTGCTTTCCTTGCAATAGGCATAGATTAAATATACAATGATCATCGGACAAGCAATACATGCCGCATATTTTCCAGCCATATCTCCTCTGACAAAAAACAGGAGCGGTCCTATAAGCACTATAGAAGCAATATACACAACCAATGATTTCTTGGTCATGGCAAACGGAAATTTGTCATTTCTCCCCATATAATTCTATTTCCTCCAACTACAAACTCATTTCCAACAAAGAGTCCATCTGTTCGCAGACAACCAAATATCACCGATACTATTCCAACAGACAATCGCTGCATCTACAAATTTTTGCCCCTTCTTTAATTTCTTTATTCTATAAACATTTTTTCCTGCCAAAAACACAGTTACATAATCTTCAAAAAAGCCCTCTAGTCCACTTAAACTAGGACTTTACGCGACAGTAAGCAGACCATTTCTGTGTGTTCCGTCCACGGAAATAAATCCACAAGCGCGATTTTCTCCAATTGATACATCCGCTTGCGTCTCGGTGTGCCACAGGTACAGGTTGTAACGTATCTCTCATTTTCAGAGGGACTCTTCTTCATGACAAAAGCTACGTCACCACAATATTCTTTATTTAACAAAATAATATCTTTATTTACGAAAATCATAATTAAGATATTTGTTTAGTATTGATAACCCACTTTGAAAAATCTCCAAACATTTATTTTTTTCATCAACATTAAAACTAGGATGATATTCTTCATTTTTTAGAAGTTTCAAATTACTTCCATAGAATAACTTATTATAAATATCAACAATTTCTTCATCATTATAATCTCCTACAAATTCTTCATTTAGTGATTTTGATAAATCACTAAATAAATGCCATGTATCTATTAAACTTTGACAATTTTGCGATATTTCTACATTATCTATTAACTCGGTAATTTTAGATAGATAAAAGACTGTTATTCCTTTTTCAAAAATAATATGTTCCTTATCCGCAAATATATTTGCTTCTTCGACACTAGAAAAAACTAACAGCCGTTGATTAAAAAGCAAGAAACCATCTTCATCGTTGCTATACCATATAAAAAAATAAGTTAATCCATTATAAATAATTTTTGTCAAATAATATTTCGTCATAACTTTGTTCCTAATTATTCCAAATCTTCTTTTGTTGGTAGTCTGCGGATTTCTCTTCCATCTGTGCATTTGCGCGGAACATCCGATATTCCGGCGGACAAGTTTTCAAATACTCGGATTGACAAATCATCTAATTCTGTTATAAAATGTATCTAGAAAATGAGTTTTACAACCGTACAGTTTTTACTCAAGCGGCTCACTCGTTTCTTTTTTTATTCATTTTCTTTATGCTCGTTTACAGAAAGATTTCCTATCAAATCTTCACCAATTTTGCAAGTGGATAACTTATCAATTGCCATTTGAACCTGAAACTCATTTAGTTCGATCTCAACATCGTAAATGTTTCCGCTTCTTGGCAGTCTGACATGAATAACTGCAAAATGCTGATACTCCTCCGTATTATAAATTCCATCCTCATACTTCTTAAGACGTACTATTTTTCTTGATATTCCTTCCACCAACCGATAATCTATTGCATATATTTTTTTCTCTGTAAATCCATGTAAATGTGTAGTTCCAAATGCTAATGCATTTGTTTTATAGAAAAGCATCTTACTTTTTAAATATGACGCTTCAAGCTCCTCATAATCAATATCGCCCTTCAACCACTTCCGTACCGGCATTCCTATATACAGTGAAAACTCTAGCCAAAAAAAGAATCCGAATAGGCAAAATCCTATGATGGCCATATAATAACGCCCTAAAGGAATAAGACACAAGGTACAAAACATCAGGAACAATGGCAATATCATATTAACAAGATATTCCCGTCTTTGAAATCTTTTTAATAAATCCAGTTTCATGCTTTGATATTTAGGTTTCTCAAAAGGGTGCTCATTGAGATAGGCTACATATTTCTCATGCCACTCAGGGCTTTCAAAATAACTGCCATTCATATATTGTGCTTTCATCTCACGAGCTTTCGTATCTGCTTTACTTTCCTTGCAATACGCATAGAGCAAATATGCAATGAGCATCGGACAAACAATGCATGCCGCACATTTTCCAACCATATCTCCTATGACCAAAAACAGAAATAGTCCCAGAAGAACTGTAAAAACAATATACACAACCAATGATTTCTTTGTCATAGCGAATGGAAATTTGTCATTTTTTCTCATATAATTCTATTTTCTCCAACCTCGAACTCATTTCACAACAATGGGTACAACTATTTGCGTACACATTATCCGTCAGAACCACCTAAATACCGCATAAACTCAAGGTTTCTTGCTTAGCAAGCAGACGGTCTTCACATGAAAAGACAGCACTCTATGAATTACCGATTTGTGTCTGGAAGTTACTCATCCGAACCCATCCACATCATCACTGGTTTCATGCTACTTCTTCGCATTCTCTTCCAATTCCAACATGTACTTATCAAAATCAGACATGAACAGCCTATCCTGAATAACACGATATTTTTCAAATTCAGTTTCAGCTTTTGCCTTGGCAATCTCAGCAGTGATTTTGCCTGCATCCTGAAGAACATCTCTGTCGTCGGCCATCAAGAATAAATCCAAACGCTTTGCCCAATCCTCCATCGTCATTGGAATATGACGTTCCGCCCGATCCTCTGCCAAATCCAGATAAGCAGATACAATACGCTCTAATGAACGCATTTCCTTCTCTGAAAGATAATTCTTCGCAACACTCACATCACTTTTTACAATCTTGCCTTCCGGCGCTGCTGCCCAAGTAGTTAATCCCATGTGTGGCTTATCTGCATCAGCCCGCTCATAAATCAACTCTGCTGCTGTATGTCCGTGAACTGCATAATGCATCTTGTTTTGAACCTTTGCAAAGAACTGCTTTGTTGTTTTTGCTGTTCGGTCATAATCAAGAGCTGTAGCATAGATGTCCGTTATTTTCTGATAAAATCTCCGCTCAGAGAGACGGATCTCACGAATCTGCTCAAGCAGGCGGTCAAAGTATTCTACTGTAAGCACAGAGCCACCATTTTTCAGACGTTCGTCATCCATGACCCAGCCTTTAATAGTGTAGTCTTTCACGATACCATTGGCCCACTTGCGGAACTGCACCGCTCGCTCATTATTAACCTTGAATCCGACCGCAATAATCATTTGAAGATTATAATGCTTTGTATCACGAGTCACCTGACGGGGACCTTCCGTTTGAACTATCCGGAAATTCCGGATAGTTGAATCTTCCTCAAGCTCTGAGTCGGAATAAATCTTCTTAATATGCTCATTGATTGTACGAACATCCACATCATACAATGTGGCCATCATCTTCTGTGTCAGCCATATATTCTCATCCTCATAGCGCATCTCAATACTGTCCTGCTGACCACCGATAGAGGCAACATAGGTTAAATATTCTGCTGCACTGGAACGGATGGTTATTTCATCCTTTTTCTTTTTCAAATAAGAGGTCTCCTTTTGCAAATACTTATTTATTTCTCCAATATTTCTGACAAATGGCGCACATCCCCATGTCATTTACTCTCAGTGGAGAAAAATACTTCTTTATGTTTCTTGAAAATACAGTGTTATATTCCCCATCGCCATCTCTCGAATTAATCTTGTCTGGCATATCCGGGTTATAACCCATTGAGCCACAGCAAATGCATATATTCATCCATTTCGCCATCTTGGGGTATTGTTTCAGGTAGTTTAGGACTTCTGTTTTTCTGTCCACTTGGTCTCATTAGTAATCTTTCTTCTTATTCTCATCAACTATAATCCAACGTCCGCTTTCCTTCTATTGCTCCATGCCTCGTGGTTGTTGCAATCTTTGCAACAACCACTTTTTCATCTAATTTACCTGTTTCAAATATTTTTTCAAATGTCTGCTTATTCCGGACTTATCCACCCCAAATATCTCAGACATCTCAATCATCATCTCAGGAGGAAGGTTTGGATTATCGAGAAGTTTACTGCAATCAGCTTGCACTTGTTTTACAAAAGCATAAAACTGTTTTCTACTATCTGCAGCCTGATCCATTTCTTTGTTTGCTACACCGTAATACTCCTTAATACTTGCATCATCACTACTTACAATTGTATCAAGCATCTCCTTGTATTCAGTTAATGAAGATTTCATTAATCCAACAAATTCAGGAAACTATGCAAGCACTTCTTTAGCCACTTCAGGACGAAGTTCGCCTATCTTTGATGCAAAACTAATCACATCACCTTTTGATATATTCTTAAAATCAGTTCTCTGCATCATATCAAGAACATCCTTTTCCATTGGTGTATATTCCATGTTTCTACCTCCTAGTGTGCTGTCTGTATTCCCTTATTTGTATCCAATTCAAAACCAACCTGCCAAAATCCCATATCAATCATCTTCATCTGTGGATACGGCATACCTTCAATTTTCATTTTCTCTCTAACTGGTTCAAATCGAGCAGAATTTTTTTCGTAAAAATCGACAAGCTGCATAATGGATTTCAAGTTGTAATTACCGATTGCAACCTTCTGATTTTTAATGCCTGCTATAAAATATCTATCGTATGCAGGAACGCAACCAAGAGTTCCCATAAGTATTTTAGTGATTAGTGTAAAGGACAATTGATTTTTTAATTTTTGCTCTTTTACTTCTCGTCTGATTTTATCGTAATACTGCCCTAAAAACGAATTTATATCTAGAAGTAATTGTTGATTGCTTTTTTCTCTAAAGCTAACGCACTCAATTCCAGCCAGCACATCATACTTCTCACTTAACAGTTCTTTCACTACCGGAATATGTACTTTATAATCCTTTTGCAATAAAAAGGATGAACCACGATACATTCCCCAACTAGCCAAATAAAAGGCCAATTGCAAACTCAAATAATCATAATCAATCTCTTGGCTCCCTCGTGCTTTTATGAAATGTGAATAGCAGTGTTCCCAAGAACGATATCGACCATTCTCATCACCCTTCAAATCATTATAAAATTCTGTTGATGATTTAATAATCAAATCCACAGTATCCATGCTACTCACCGCCTATTCGTTACTTGTTTTTATCTGTTCTCCATCCGGGAAGATAAATGATTGCTCAAAGGTAACCTCCATCACATCAGCTATCTGTTTCAACTCCTCAAGAGTAACTGTATCTCGTTTCAGTTTCTTACCAAAGTTCTGTGGAGTCTGACCTATCCGTCTGGCAAGTTCTGAAACGCTTATATTCTTTTTATTACATAATTCTTTAATCATATCGGATGTCTTCATCGTTATCCTCCATGTCTAAAACGCACCTCAACTTGTTACATTATAAACCATTTGGTTGACAAATTCAATTCTGCCACAGTCCCACTCTGTAAATTTTCTATGAATGACAAAAACACCCTGCATTGCTGCAAGGTGCTGATGATTATAAACTATTCTTCAATTTAATAATTTTTTCTTCAATTTCACGGATCACTTTAATAAAATCCACATCATCTTTTCCTGTAGGGTCATCTAGTCCCCAGTTATCATCAAAAGGTCTGCCGATAAAAGGACATCCAACATTACATCCCATTGAAATTGCGATGTCTACATCTGGGATATCTGTAATTAACTTGCTGTATTGACCATTTGTTTCCATATCAATTCCATAGAGTTTTTTCATTATACGAACAGCATCCTGATTGATTTGTGGCTTTGTTTCTGTCCCGACAGAATAGCTTTCAAACACATCAGATGCTAGACGTTTTCCAAGTGCCTCGGCAATCTGACTTCTACAGGAATTGTGAACACAGATAAGCAGCCTTGGAATCCAACCATCTCACCACGTTCCATTTTCATCTTCAATCCTTTTCTAACATAAGCAGAAGTATTTTCAACTTCCTGCTGTGCTACAGAACTTAGAATCGTCAATAAAAATTCTCCATCCTTCAGACTATGTATTTTTTCCACCTCAAAGTATACATCTATATTTCTCTCTTTTAGCATTCTGACATACTTTAATGTAAGGAGGCATACTACCAAAAGCACGATCAGGAACTCAACGCTTTCCAAGATGCGAAATTCGCACTAGAAAGCCGAAATGTTGACCTATCCTCTGTCACAGCAAGTAATATTAAATTACTACAAAAGCGGCTGGAGCAAGCCGAACAGGAGCAGCTGAGTCTCCGTGAACAGATTCTAAATATCTCCGTCATTTTCTTTTGAAATGATGGAGATATTTTTATTATGACGGAGATTGTAGAACAGAAAATTGTATCAGGTTGCAAAAATCTTTCCTGAGATCAAGTAAAGAAAAAGAGCATATGGAATTGATTGAATCCATACACTCTATGATTAATAATCTACATATTTAATTTACAGCATCAAAATATCCAATGATTCCTATATATCCGTCTTTCTTCATAGGAGACCACAATGTATGCAGTTTCAGACTATACATCTGGCTACCATTTTCCACCTTCGCTTTTATCTGCACAGAGTATTGATAGCCAAAAGTGTTAAATTTTGAATCATCTACAATGAGTATTTTTTGTTTCTTGTCCTTCTTATTTCTCTTTAGTGATTATTGATCAATAAATTGGGCTTCCTCCCTCCCAAGTTTTATATTTCTTATGGTTTTCTTCAGCAACTTCATATCAACTGGTTTTGAAATATGAGCATTCATTCCAGCAGCGAGAGAGTGCTGCATATCCTCTGAAAATGCATTGGCAGTCATGGCAATAATCGGGATCGTCTTTGCCTGTTCATGTGAACTTCTACGGATTGCCTCCGTTGCCTCATAACCATTCATAACAGGCATTTGTACATCCATCAAGATCATATCATACTCACCGGGCACGGACTGTTCAAATGCTTCCAAAATCCTTTTGCCATTTTCACAAATAGTACACTCTGCACCTTCAAGCTTTAATAATTCCATTAGGATTTCTGCATTCAACTCATTATCCTCTGCACAAAGGATGCGCATTCCATCCAGAATATCACTATCTGTCTCATGCATTTCTATCTGTTCTGTCGAAGAAACTACTCTGTTCTCCACAATTTTTAGATTTAAGATTACTTCAAAACTACTTCCGCGATTTGGTTCGCTTTCAACCTCAATCGTTCCCCCCATCGATTCAACCAGATTTTTAGTGATTGCCATTCCCAGACCAGTTCCCTGTATTTTGTTTGTTACGGAACTTTCTGCACGAGTAAACGCGTCAAAGATAGTTTCTTTAAAATCAGCAGACATTCCCATACCATTGTCACTGACTATAAAATGATATTTTCCATATGTAGAAGAGTTTGTCTCACTTTCTTCTGCTATAAACTGGATTATTCCACCTTCCTGTGTGTACTTTATTGCATTAGACAACAGATTACTGAAAATCTGCATCAGATGAACCTTGTCGCCATTTACCCACTCATGTTTAAGGTTTTCTTTTGTGATTATAAAACTCTGATTTTTTTCGTTTGCCTGTGAATGAAATATTGTATTGAGTTCTTCTATAGCATCCAGAATAGAAAAATCAGAATATTTGAAAACTGTTTTTCCAGCTTCAATCTTGCTCATATCCAAAACATCATTAATAATTCCTAATAGATGCTGAGAAGAAATAGCTATTTTATCTGCATACTCTATAACTTTTTCTTTGTCGCCGGCATTATGTCTGATTAATGATATAATACCAATGATTGCGTTCATAGGTGTGCGAATATCATGCGACATATTGGATAAAAAATCTGTTTTTGCCTTATTTGCATTTTCAGCGGTTTGTAGAGCCTCAATAGCAATGTTCTTAGCCTTTTTCAGATTTTTATTAGCTTCTTCCATTTCGCTTATAGCCATTGCCTGAAGCTCATTGTTTCTTTTTTCAAATTTAACTTTTTGATTTGCAATACTGAATCTGGAAATACTGTAGAATAATCCAGCAAAAAGCAAGAGTATAAATCCTGTCATGAGCATTGTAGTAAGCCCAATCGTTTTCTGGTATTCTTTCAACACATTATCTACTGTCGCTTTTTTTACAATACAAATCAACATCGTATTGTTGCTTTCTATCGGACAATATCCCAAATAATAAGGCTCATCTTTCCCCATAAGTTCTACTCCCTTTTTTCCCCCCGCAATCTTTTTATTCAGAGAATCAAACTCTTTTTCTGTTATAGCATGATCACTTTTCAAATGTTTCAGTAATGAATAATTTCGAAAAAAAATGTCATCCTTCTGGTTCGTATAAGTAATATTTCCATCATCATCCAACATGAAGAGATATGCACTTCCATCATATCCTCCAAGATTTAACATGGAGTCTAATTTCGAATGATCATACACTGTTCCAATCGCTGTATAAGTTTCCCCATTAATCATATATTCCTGACATGGAATTGCTACCAAATAACCGTCTTTTTTCACTTGTTCAAATTCCAAAGCGACCAATTTTCCAATATTAGATCCGTTTCTCAAATCCAGCAAAAGCTTACTAGGCATATCAACTTTCAGTTTTGTTCCATCTGAGGTTATAGCTTTTCCATTTTCCTGTAGAAATAAAAGTGTACTCTCAGATTCTTTTTCCCATGCATTAAAAAAGATTCGGTTATTTTCTGTTTCAAGGGATATTTTCTTCTCTTTACACAGATAGCCCTCAACAAAATGTAACTGTCTATAGTATCCACTCACTTGCATATCATAGGTCTGTTGAATCTGTTCGACAACAGCTTCCATACTGATTTCTCCATTTACCTCAATATATGTATTCATCCTATTCAACAGAAACTTTACAAAAACAAAACTTGAAAGAATGAAAATTATGACAAACAATGGCATTATTATTTTTTTTCTCTTAATTATCTCTTGTTCTATTTGCACTTTATTTTTCAACCTCTATATAGTCTTCTGGTGCTGACGGTTGCTGCCCATTTGACATGGCCGCAATCCATGCACTAGATAATGTTGTATCCCCTATTTGCTCAACAGCACATTTTGGATTAATTTTTTTCAAAATAGATTTTGTCGTATCCGTAAGAAGAATGGAATATTCCTTTTCTGTGTCTATTTTTTTATCATTTATTGTTATATCCTTTAATGAGAATCCGTTTTCTTCGTTTTTGACAATTATTTTCATACCAGATGCAATCGGCAACTCACCATGCTCTTTAAAATAGCTATATAAATCAGTGTCATTATTTCCAATAATAAATTCAATATCCTGATCTGGAAACTGCTCATGGATATAAGGAGCAATATTTTTCATTAAACGATTTTCCCACAGATACACGGTAAGGTGATCGTTTTTTTTAGATTGTCCATATCCAGCCAAAATACCAGTTACTAAAAGTACACCAGACACCAATGCGGCCAGATAACATTTTGTTTTTTGCATACGTCAAATTCCTTATTCTTTCGATTAAAACACATTTCAATATTTTCGTTTTACAAGCCCTTTAGCTTTGTGTCACAGATTTTCATCTGCTTTGTCTCAATTCTTTTTATTATAGCATTTTATTTTTTCACGTCCATATTTTTCACGTTAATGTAAAAAATGAAACACTTACATATATACAGAAACAAAGAAATTAATCAAGAAATATGGAACCCGAGATCCATTTGAGATCATGGATCAGATGAACATTGTTGTCGGGGAAACTTCCAGATATAAGACACTGAAAGGATATTGTTTTATGAGCTGCAAGACGATACACTCTACAATATGACGGATAATACAGAATACCAGGCCAATCTGTTTGCTGCCGATCTGCTGATTGAAGATGAGGAAATCGAAGATATAGTTCAGAACGAGGCCAAGCTTATCATATGCCGATGGAGATTCAGAGCAATTTCCTGGCGAAATAAAGTAAATAAAGATCCTGTTCTATATATCATAGTATGAACAGGATCTTTTTATAATGATTTATTTTCTATCTAAAATTTTATTAAACCGACTAAAGACTCCATAGTTTGTGTGTTTGACTTACTGTTTATATCTATCTTTTTTAGACATAAACCAATAAAATATAACACAAAATGCTAAAGCAAACACAACACCAAAAACATTTTGAATCACTCTAAGACTAACCGCTCCTTGTAGTCCATAAGTCTCTGCAGCAATGGCTAAAGCACCAAATGTGTTAAATACTGCCTGCCAGCCATATTTTGCTGAAAATCCTACACCGATTCCACCAAGAATTCCTATATATGCATAGATTGACGAAGGGAGCAGAAAATATAATACTGTAAAACATATAACACCTGCAATATTTCCGACAATCCTTTTACGGACTCTGTAGTGCATATCTTCCATAAACGGCAAAATCACGGACATGGCCGCAATACCAGCCCACATTGCACGTGGCATATTACAAAGTTCTGCAATGCAAAGGACAATCGGTACGCATAAAATCTGACATATCTGCCATTTTGTTCTGGAAGAAGTGATATCAAATTCTTGTATCAGATCTTTCAGATTTCTTTTATAAGTTCTGTTTTTATGATTTCGATAAAATACGAAGCAGGTAAGTGCTGCACCTAAAGCCATTCCGACTAATCGCATCTGATAGCTTTTTCCCGTAACATCATAACCATATAGCAGCAGATACCCAAGACCCAATGTAGATTGATTAAACATGAATGGATTATGGCATCCGAACAGAATCAACACAGCCAGTGCCGCAATATTTAACAGCATTCCCGATACCGGCGAAAACTGATTTGCTAAATGCGGACATACAGTCATAATTACAAAGAACAAAGCCAAAAGCATCGTAGATTGTCCGGTGCGGATCCCCAGATCCGCATTTCTAAACACCATGAGACATAATAAGACTACTACACCTACAATGCTGTTCTCATTTCCAAATAGGATGCTGAAAATACTAACAAAGAAAAAACAAAATGCCATTGTAACAGCTATCTTCACCAGATATACCCACATATGATATAATTTTTCTTTTAGTGTTTCACTCTTTTTCAACAGGTTTTTAGAACCTGCCTGATTTAACTGCAACTCCTGATAAAATGTCATATAAATTCTCCCATCTTCTAATTTATCTTAAAACTATATAATCTCATCTTTCTGCTTTGGCAGCTCTATAACAAATCTGCATCCACCATATTCACGGTTTTCTGCTTTGATTGTTCCTCCGGCACTATCTACAATCCGTTTTACAAGTGCAAGACCTAGGCCATTTCCTTCTGCTTTATGAGATCCATCTACCTGATAGAACTTGTCAAATATTCTGGATTTTACATCATCCTCTATTCCTGGTCCTTCATCTTCCAGAATGAACTTAACAGAATCCTGTTCTTGTTTCAGAAACATCGTAATTGTCCCCTTTGAAGGGCTGAACTTAATCGCATTATCCAAAAGATTTATCCAGATATGCATAAAAAGTTCTTCATTCCCAGTATATTTAACTTCCTCCAATTCTACCTGAAAACCAATTTCTTTTTCTGTCCATTTTGTTTCCAATGAAAGAAATGCCTGGCGAATCTGTTCATCCAGACGATATTCTGTTTTTTTCATTGGTATATTCTGATTCTCTAACTTGGATAACAGCAAAATATTACCAACCAATCCGGAAAGTCTTTGGGTGTTAAATAAGATTTTTTCTACATATTCCTCTTGATCCGGAGACAGTTCTTCTCCCTGAAGCAGCATTGTATATCCTTCAATGGCATTAATCGGGGTCTTAAACTCATGAGAAACATTAGATACAAAATCCATCTGCAGCACCTCTGTTGCACGAAGTTCTTTTGTCATAACGTTAAAACTTTGATAAGATTCTCCAACTTCTGCTATACGGCTGTTAGTTTCCAAATGCTGTTCAAAATCTCCCTGAGAAACTTCCTTCATTGCTTTACTAAGTCTGGTAATTGGTTCCAGCAACTTTGCATTAATAAAGGAAGTAATCAGCCCTGCAATCAATGTATTGAAAATCAAAAGCCAACCAAGCACAGGTATGCTGCCTGGCAGATTAAAAAAATGATTCAAAAAAGCAAATAATAAAGCAGATATGACTGTTGAAAATACAAGTGCCAGCCAGATTGCACCAGTCAGACAGGATCGGATCCGCAATCCTTTTTCTTTCTTTTGTTCCATTATTTTTTCACCACCTTGTATCCAATTCCACGCATTGTTACGATTTCAAAATCAGGGTTATCTTTAAAACGCTCTCTGATTCTTCCTATATGTACCTCTATCGTATGTGGGTCTGCCTCCGTCTCGTATCCCCATACTTCATCCATCAACTGTTGTTTTGTAAATGTTCTGCCTGGCGAAGCTGCAAGCTTATATAAAAGCAGGAATTCTTTTTTAGGCAAAACAAGACTTTCCTTATCAGTTGTAACCGTCATTGCATCATAATCAAACTCTGTTGAACCGATCACAATTTTGTGTTCATTCAGTATCTGTGCACGGCGAAGCAGTGCTCCGACTCTTAAAACCATTTCATTCACATTTACCGGTTTTACCATATAATCGTCACTTCCTGAAAGAAATCCCTGGCGCATATCATCAAAGGAACCTTTCGCAGTGATCATAAGTACCGGTATCTGATATCCTGCTGAACGGAGTTCCGACACCAGTTCATAACCATCCATAACCGGCATCATAATATCGGAAATGATCAGATCAATATACTCTTTATCCAATACTTCTAATGCCTGTGCTCCATCCGATGCACTTTTGACCTGATATCCATTCTTCTCAAGCACTTTTTGGAATAGCTGGCTTAATTCTTTATCATCTTCTACAATTAATATTTGAAACACGATCTTCTTCCTCCTTTATCAGAACAGATATCTTGCCCATCCAAGCAGATGCTGTACCAAAAATATTTTTCTCTGACGTTTCTTTGTCAATTCGATTGGCTCTACATGATACGGATCACGATAGGTTCCATCTTCCAATACCTGTCGGGACACTCTTTCATATTCCATCATGCCCTCTTCCAACTGTTTATTAATATCTTTACTGCGTATTACAAGCATCAGTTCCGTATCCAGATATGCACTTCTCATGTCCATATTAAAGGAACCGATTACAGACAGATCATCGTCAATCAGAATACTTTTTCCGTGGTATGAATAACCGCCTTCATATTCCCAGATATTAATTCCTGTACTTAAGATTCTATTTCTGTTTTTCGCATAATCGGCAGACCCAAATGGATTCCTATTATTCGCAACTGAATTTGTCATAATAGAAAAATCTGAAACGTTCTCTGCAATCTCCTCCAATGTATTATACATCATATCATTACAGATAATATATGGCGTGTGGATCTTCACACGATTTTTTGCATTTTTCATCAATTCTCCCAACTGATACCACACTACTGGTTCTTTGGAACCTGTGTGAATAGGATTTGACACTAATGTAATCTTTTCTGTCTCAAAAGTTTCGTCCGTATAATCGGTCTCGCAGATTCTTTCCTTATTCTCCTCAAAATATTTCTGATAGCTGTTCTGCAGCTCTAAAACTGCGTTCTTTACAGATTTTCTATTTGCCAGTTTTTTATTGTTATGAAAATAACCACTGTCTTCCTGATTCCATATGGTTTCAAAATACTCTGACAACTGGTTAACTGAATTTTCTTTCTCAGGTTCATCGCAAACCACTAACACGTCTCTGTCATAGTTCTTATGTCCCGGAAAATCACCCAGGAAATAATTGTGTGTATTTCTTCCCCCAAGAATATATCTCTTTCCATCTGCAATCAAATATTTATCATGCATTCTACCCATCATTTTCCACGGTTTCAATGGATTGGCCTTATTATACAGTTTAATTTCAACATTCTCATGGGAAGATAGTCCATAGAAATACGGATTTCCTTCCATATCAATCCAGCTCTCCATTCCATCTACTAACAGACGAATATGTACACCTCTGTCTGCCGCATCATGCAGTGCTCCTAAAATCAATTTTCCACTTTCATCGGATTGAAATGCAAAAGTAGAAAAAATAATTTCCTTTTTTGCATTCTTGATCAAACGCACTCTTTGTAAAAGCGCTTCTGGATTCTTTTCTATGATTACTGCCCGTTCTGTATTTTCACTGCATTCGTTCCATGACCCATTTTTTGTTTCTTTTTTGGTTGTATTGGACACTTCCGGCTGCTTTTTATATGCAACGCAGATTCCGAGCAATTCATAAAAAGCCACACATAAAAAAATTGCCAGTATAACAAGAAGGATTTTACATATTTTATGCTTTATCATTGTACATCACCTGATTCCTTTTTATTTCATACTTATACAATACAAAGTCAATCTCAATTTAACCTCAACAAAATTTATTTTTCATGCAGTAATCAGATCTATGCTGACAGTCACAATCGCCTTTCCTGTCTAGAACGACTCCTGCGTCAATTCATCGACCATTGTTCTGTCCTCCCGATATTATTTTCTCTATGCTTCCTGTCCTGTGTGGGTGGTCTTACCCACGGAATACCATTTTTGCTATACATCAGGTATCCTCCTTCTTTTTTATTTGAACTTCTGGACAATTTGTCCAAAAGCTGCTTTCTTGTTCTTTGTCCATGAAAGGACAAAAAAGAGCATTCATGCTTTTACACATAAATGCTCTGACGCTGTTTTATTATAAAATTGTCTTAGCTGTTGTTCCCTACAAACTGGAATTTGACTTAATATCCATGGTCAACATGCTGCCACTTTCCGCCATCTGTTCTAACTAAAATCCACTTCCAATCACTGTATGTACTATTTGGATTCAAAGACCCGTCTCCACCAGATGAATCAACATCGAATGAAGATAATAAAACAATGACTTCATCTGCATTGTTTCTGTCTGCCCAATCTTTATGATCTTTCGTGCAGTCATCTCCGGCATAGTAAATTTCTGTGAGAGTGCATCCTTTCCAGTCACTCTTAAACTCCTTTTTTATTGTGTCAATAGCGGCTTTAATATCCTCTTCTGAATAGCTCTCAGATTCAACATTATGAGTTTTTACTTCACTGACATCTCCACCACAAGCACTCAAAACAAATAAAAGCATAATACATAGCATTGTACATACGATTTTCTTCATACAAGACCTCCTTAAATACCGATTTTCTTGATTCTACAAACTGGAATTGAGATTTCATATATTCAAAGGGATTTAATAACTGTTATATTTTATTATCAAATATCTCTCAAGCCCTTGAAAACACTAAGTTTGTCGCAGGTGAGCTTTCCCTTATTGTTTCCCTTGTATTATATTGTCCCATGAGTTTTTACGAACTCTGATAAGGGAAAAAACAAGGGAAAGAAAATCTTATAAAATAGTATAACACAAAATAAAAGTGACATGGGGAACTGATTGAAATGCTTCTGATTTTTGCAACAAATGATTGATTGAACGATAAGGAGATTTGATACGATGAGAACGATATTTGCAGAATACAATCCACAACGCAACAGCATTGATGTTTATACTTCTGCTGGCTATATGCTCCGCATTGACTGCTGGGAAGCGGAGAAGAATTTAACAACTACTCCCGGATCTGACTGTGCATTAAACGCACTTGCCATTGATGAACCACTTGAGTATGCAAGATTGTATCTTGATGGAACGATGCAAATGTGGATAGATGCGGAAGATTCCTTTTAGGTATACGCAAGAAACGGCGGCTCTGATTTCTCAAAACCGCCGTTAGGATAATAACTTAAAATAGGCGCGCAAAATCACCTGCCCCAGCCAGCGTTTTTTTCTTTCCCCGTAGTCGGGGCAGGTTCATGCGCTATGCAATTATTCTTCTTTAGCTTCTATCAAGCCGATATTTTTTGCTCTGCGTTCCACATAGCAGCATATTTTCCGCCTTTCGCAAGCAATTCCTCGTGGGTTCCAGATTCAGCAATCCTGCCATCACCCATTACAAGAATTTGATCAGCGTTTTTGACAATGGAAAGGGTATGAGCAATCATTACCACTGTCTTTTTCTCTTTTAATAGATTAGCGATGGCCTGCTTTACGGCAAGCTCATTTTCAATGTCAAGAGATGCTGTTGCTTCATCCAAGAGCAGGATGGGGCTATTTTTCAGTATAGCGCGAGCTATTGAAATTCGCTGACGCTCACCGCCAGAGAGAAGATTTCCGTTCTCACCAGTCGGCGTATCGTATCCCTTTTCCATCTTACGGATGAAGCTGTCACAGTTAGCCTCCCGGCAAGCATCCTCGATTTCCGTGTCCGTAGCATTAGGGCGGGCGTGTCGGATATTATCCCGGATGGTATCGTCAAAAAGAAATACGTCCTGGTCTACCATAGAAACTTGTTCCAGTACACGCTCTGCGGCAACATGGTTAATGGGTTTACCTCCAATAGAAATCGTCCCGCCCGTTGCTTCATAATATTTTGCAATCAGATTCAAAATAGTAGATTTGCCAGAGCCAGAGTCTCCGACAATGGCCGTGAGCTTTTGATCTGGCACCGTAAAGGTGGCGTGTTTTAGTACAGGTTCACCGGGAACATACTCAAAATCTACACTGTCAAATGTGATTTCATGGGTAGCTGTGTGAAGCGGCTCCATGCTACCAGTTTCCTCTGGCTCATTCATTACACCCGAGATTTTGTTTTTTGAGATCATCAGGTTCTTATAACTGGTGAGGTCTACAAAAATCGAGTTAGCCAGCTTTGCACAGAACAGGGGCAGCATACAAATCAAAAGGTATTCCACCGTGTTCAGTGTCCCTGCGACCCAGGGGGCATAGGACAGCAAGATAACCAGCGGGCAGGACAGCCAACTCAAGATACCAAAGCCCGCACCAATAGGAAGCACTTTTGCCTCGTATACAAAGCTAATCCGGCAAAACTCCCGCATGGCGTTGATAACAGTTTTGTTCTTCATACCGCCCACACCATAGGCTCGAAAAGTCTGAATACCAGAAACATACTCAACAATGCTACTGACATTCTCCGCACAAATATCGTTCTTTTCTTTTCCGTATTTCCGTACCATGCGGAAAGAAAGCCATAGGCTGGGGATTAAAAGAAGGTCGGCTATCAGCAGGATAATTCCAGCCGGAACATAGAGCGTCATAACAAAGACAATCAACATCAATGACAGGGCAAAATTCTTTGCCAAATCTCCGACTTTATGGGTCAGGATTTTTTCGTAGTTGTTTACGTCGCTTGTAATGGTGTTGATATAATCGCCAGTGTGCCCCTGCGAAAATCGGGACAGTGGGATGCGCTTCAAATGGTCGCCCATAAAAAGCCGAATCTTTTTGCTGACCTCTGCACCGCCAATCTGCGCTTTGGTATAACCGTAGCTGTAAATCAGGATACGAAGAAGAAAAACCACTGCAATTATACCGGTCAGAGCCAGAACACGGTTCATGTCAAATTGGCCCGACCACAAAAACTGCATAACAGAGTAAAGCAGCATAAACAGGCTGCCGGAGAGAAATCCTTCCAGAACGGTTCCGCTGACACCAATATAGAAATTGTGGTTCTTTTTCAATACATCATGCTCATTCATGCTGCTCGCCTCCCTCCAACTGATAAGTGATATTCCGGGCTGTTTCGTAGTCTTTCCACGCATTTCGATAGTAGGCATTGTTCTTACGAACTTCCTCATGGGTGCCAGCGCTGGTAATTGTATGATTTTCCACCACAGCCACCCGGTTGCACATTTTCAAAGCACTCAAACGGTGTGCTACTACAATGACTGTTTTGCCTTTGCATAGATTTTGAATAGCTTTATCAATCTCCATCTGATTTTCCGGGTCAGAGGCACTTGTGGCCTCGTCCAAAATTAAGATAGGTGCATTTTTCAGAATTGCACGGGCAATCGCAATCCGCTGTTTTTCTCCGCCAGAAAAGCGTGAGCCGAAACTGCCCACTTTTGTGTCATATCCATCCGGCAGGGACATGATAAAGTCATCAATCTGTGCCTCTTTTGCAGCAGCCCGCACTTCTTCCAGAGTAGCGTTACTACCCATGCGGATATTTTCCAGCACACTGTCACGGGTGAGGAAAGTCTTTTGAAATACGATGGCTATATTTTTCAGAATGGTATCGTAGTCAAGCTCCTTGACATTTTTGCCGCCAATCAGCACTTCGCCTTCCTGCACATCATAGAACCGGGAAATCAGTTCAATCACAGTGCTTTTACCGGCACCAGATCTGCCCACAAGAGCCATGCGCTCGCCATCACTGATTTTGAGATTGACACCATGCAGCACATCGGTTTTTCCGTCATAAGAAAATCGAACATTCCGAAGCACAATATCATGGTTTTGGGGGAAATCTGTTCCACCCTCATAAATCGGAATATCCAGTATCTCTTTGGTTTTGGTGATAGCGTTTAGTACATTTGCAAAGTTTGTTCCCAATTCCTGCAAAGGCCTGATTTCAGTTAAATACATAGAACCGACATACAAAAATAGCAAGAGCGTACTGGCAGCCAGTGAGCCTTTCAGGAAAAACATTCCGCCGATTGGAACCATCATCAACATCCCACATTCGATGATAACAACAAAGGCCGCATAAGGTGGCCCCATGCGCCGGGAAGTTTCATTCCACATGGCGTTTTCTTCCTGGATAGCGTCTGAAAACTTTTGAAACGATTTGCTCCCCATGTTATAGGCTTTAATCAATTTCATGCCGCTGATGTACTCAATCATAACCGAGTTCAGTGTGGTAATGGAGTGATTGGCCCGTTCCATCAGGTCATCCGTATTGCGGAACATCATCCCCATTACAACAACAGCAAGGATCAGCGGAACCAGGGAAATCAATGCCAGAGGAATATTGACGGTCATCAGATAAATAAAGATGACTACCGGCCCCACCAGATAGCACACAAGGTCAGGAAGGTTATGGGCCAGAAACAGCTCCAACTTTTCAATATCTTCATTCAGAACCGTTTTTATGTCCCCGGTGCGCCGTTCATTCAAGGCCCCTAAAGGCGCTCTGGCCATGTGTTCTGCAACCATGCAGCGCACTTTGAAAAGAGCGCCATAGGCCCCTTTGTGGGCTGCTACGCCGGAACAGCCAAACAGGGCAAACCGCAAAGTTACCGCCACTGCAATCATTACCACGGTATGTACAACAAGTTCCTGCGTGCAGGTATGATTGAAGGTGGCGTCCATCAGCCGGTAAATTCCAATGTAAGGGACGATAATGCAAAGACCGCTGACCGCCGATAGAAAAATTGCCAGGAACAGCCAGATTTTTTGCTCACCGGCCCAGTGGAGCAGCAAAGCTACTCTGTTTTCTTTTTTCTGTTTCATAGATCACCTCTCCTTTCCATCTGAAACAGAGAACAGCTCTCTCAATTTCGGGAGGGCATCCATTGTAACTGGTACATCATCGGGCATTTCGCCCTCGTCAAAATGCAGGACACGGGAGCAGGTACGGCAGACAAATTCAAAATCGTGGGTGACAATGAAAATAACCTTTCCCATATTGGACAACCGGCGGATCAGTCCCGCCACCTGCGTCATACTGTCAAAATCAAGGCCGCTGGTCGGTTCATCGAATACCAGCAGATCTTTCCCACAAATCATGCTAACAGCTACAGCTACTCGTTGCTTTTGACCGCCAGAAAGCGTGTTTGGATGGCGCTCCCGATATTGGGTAAGGCCTAATTCCTCCAAAGTTGCATTTACCAGTGTTTGATCTGGATTGCGTATACCAAAGGAGCACTCTGCCGCCACGCTGTCAGCGAAAAGTTCATAATTCACATCCTGCATAACCATGTAAGAGCGTTTCAGCCTTTCCTTACGCTCAATCGGCTCGCTTTCCCACAAAAATTGTCCATCGCAGTCTTTGTGAAGCCCACAGAGAGCGCGGGAAAATGTAGTCTTTCCAGCTCCGTTGTGGCCGACAACACCAATCACTTCGCCCTTTCCGGCGGATAGCTCAATGTCATGCAAAATTGTTTGCTTCTTGTAACGGAGCGTCACATTCCGCAGCTCCAATACAGGGGTAGGCGCAGGCAAGTGGGCTTTTTGCGGGAATACCGCCTGTAGATCAACAGCTCGCAGCCCCATGTGTTCACGATCAGGTTCAGATAGCTGCCAAAATTCTTCCGGGGTGTATATTCCTTTGATTTCTCCTTTTTCCAGATAAACAATTCGGTCAGCCAACTCCATCAGGTAGTACAGACGATGTTCCGCTATCAAAACTGTTTTGCCCTGTTTTTTTATCAGCCGCAAATGTTCCTTTAGTTCTTGGATCGAAGTCATATCCAGATTAGAGGATGGTTCATCCAATAGATAAATCTGTGGGTTCATGGCATAAACAGAAGCAAAGGCGATTTTCTGCTTTTCTCCGCCGGACAACTCAAAAATATTTCTGTTTCGCAGCTTTTGAATATGCAAATCTTCAGTTGTCTGCTCTACTCGCTCAGCCAATTTCTCAGGAGGGCGAGCTTCATTTTCAATTCCAAAGGCAATCTCACTGTCTGTATCAACATTGAAAAACTGCGTCCGTGGATTTTGGAAAACGGAGCCAACCTTAGCGGCAATCTGATACATGGGGATATTGCTGATTTCCTGACCATCTACCAGCACACGGCCATGAAGCTCCCCCTGATAAAACTGAGGGATCAGTCCATTCACCAGCCTTGTAATCGTTGTTTTTCCGCACCCGCTGCGGCCACAGAACAGGACGAATTCTCCGTCCGAAATTTTCAAATTGATGTCGCGCAGCCCACCATGTTCCTGCCCCGTATAGGAAAACGATACATTTTCAAACTCAATCAACCGATCACACCTCCTCGCACACATAATTCAAAAATCAGATAAGCTACGGCAACGGCCATGACGCCCCAATCGGAAATTCCGCATTTTATCTGGACAAGACAGGTGCGTGGATTGGGATTTTCAATTCCACGAGTGACAGAAGCAACAGAAAGATCATCCGCCGCTTTTGAAGCTGCCATCAATAAAGGCACATAAATACACTCAACCGTCATGCCCGGATGTGTTAAAAAGCCCGCCAGAGATGGTGAAACATCTCTCATTCGCATAGCGTCTGTGATATAGCGCCAGTCCTCTTGAATAGTTGGAATGTACCGCAGCATAACTGCCATAGGAATTACTAACTTTTTGGGTGCGCGGACACGGTTCATAGCAGACAGGAACTCATTGACTTTTGTAGTAGTCAGAACAATCCCAGCCAAGGTTCCGCACGCATAGACCTTATGAAACAAGCCTAAAAAGGCAATAAACATTGTCCGCAGCGTGCCTGTCATTTCTGCCATGATCCAAACTGTCAGGGCACAGATGACCGCATAAAAGCATACAGCCTTAATGACATATTTCCACTTTCCAAAGAAAGCCCCCAATATCGCAATCAGCATAACAAGGATAAATTGATATGCAAGTGAGGGCGCAAACATGGACGATAAAACACACATAAGAATAAGAAAGAGCTTGGCCCGTGGGTCGAGCCAAAGCTCTTTCTTGTGGCGTTTACCGCTCATGCTGTAATACCTGCTTTTTCAAACTGCTTTTTCAGCATTTTGCAGCCTACAAAAGCGCTGATTGCAGATGTAATGATAACCGCAGCAAACATGGCAATCAGGATGCCGGTATTTGCAGTTGCCTGCATGGTGTCGATGTAACTCTGTTCAGTTCCGTTCCCCAACATGGTCTGCGCCCAGCCGTTGGGGTCAGCAAAGAACACGATATATGAACCAGTGCCACCGAGAGAGAACAGGATATAAGACAGGCTGTTGAGTTTTTTGCTTTTGTACTGCCCTACACCAGCAACAAAGTCCGCGACAATCGCCATGATCATGTAGCCCAATGCAAAAGCCCAGTGCATACCAGTCACGAACCAAATAATACCCATGATAACGCCCATTATAGAAAGGCTCCAACGCTTATGTACTTTTGCAATCAGCAAAAGATAAATGGGGCCAGCAAGCAGCCCACCTCCTGCTGGCATGAAAAAAGTAAGTACAGGATTCGTTGCAAAAAAGACACCGCCCACCAATACAAAAACAAATAACAGTGCAGTAAAAATACCTGTTGTTACAAGGTCTTTCACTGTCAGACCTTTGTTCATAGAATTTACTTGATTACTCATTTTGACCTCCTACCTTTCATTGTCTTGACTCGACAAGTGGTTTGTGATATTCTTCGGTTAGATACCTCTAATCTTCGTCTAATACAATACGCATTTATCGAACAACATTCAATAGGTTCCGGCAATGTTCGTCTGTTCCTTTCAAAAGTTCGTCTAATCGTTGCAAAAAGGAGGCGGTCTGTTTTCATGTCTGAAATTATTGACCAGTTTTATACACCGCTACTGATTGGACACGGTTTTATCCGTGACCCAGACAACCAGCAATATGGGGCATTAGGTGACTGCTGGAAACTTTCTCCCGAAGTTGGAGAAGGCACCTACTGGACTTATGGACAGAAAGACTTATATGATATTAAAATCCATAACTTTTCCTTCCACGAAGATTTCATGTTGGAATGCTCCATGCCGGAATGTCTGAGTATCACTCGGTATGACTCTATTTCCGGGGAGGAATTATCTCCATACCGTAGACTGTCTGCCGGTTGTATCAAAACATTTATTGGAGGCTACGCTCCATACAAGGCTTTGATACATAAAAATATTCCAATCCGTTCGGTTGGGATTGAGATTGCACCGGCATATTATGAGGACTACCTGAAAAAACTGTACCCGGAGGCACAGATCAATCCTGTGGATGCATTTCGGAAGATCGACCAAACATCCGACTTTCCAGAAATGTCACGGTTACTCACAGAAATCAAAGACTATCGCGGGGAAGGGATTGCAGCAAAACTTTTTTATGAGGGTAAAGTCGCAGAAGCTGTTTCAATAGTGGTGGAATATCAGAAGAAACATCCTGATAAACCGGCCCATAAGCTCTCTCAACAGGATATTGAAAATCTCCAAATAGTTGCCGCTTATCTTAGCGATCACTATGCTTTTGATATTCCTCTGGAACGGCTAACACAGATTGCCTGCATGGGAACAACAAAGCTCAAAAGCTGTTTTAAGAAATACTACGACTGCACCATCACGGAATATGTTCAACAGCGGCGCATGAGTCAAGCAGAATATCTGCTGGCATATACAGAGCTGACAGTCGGGCAAGTTGCCCAAACAGTAGGCTATTCCACTTCAAGCCGATTTGCAGAATTATTCCGTAAAAGCACTGGATTGTTGCCACTGGAGTACAGAAAAAACGCACAGCGAAAATAAAATGAGTGCCAGAGGAAACTCTGGCACTCGTGAAATTTTTCACCCACATTCTAGTCGGGCTTAGCCATGTGTGGAATATATACGGAATGCATCGTCAATATTCCACTGCTGCTTGCGGTTGTTACCAAGATAGTGAGAGCTCATCTGAACACAAAGTTTCCATTGCCCTTTTTCGTACCTAAACGAAGTAAGATTTCATGTGCATGCTCATCACTGAATTTTTAGAATAATCTGTCCTAGCACGAAAGTAAATATGAATAGTTTCTAATAGTTTTTTAATAATATCCTCTGGCTTCTTGCCATCCTTTTACATACCACCTAATTCCAACATATACCAGTTGCACCAATAATAAGAGAAATAGCATATTGATCGGCAAGACTGTCTTTATCCAATCTCCAAAGTAGATTGTTATTTCCAGGCTTATAAGTGTTACCAGTATGGTAATCATATCCCAACAGTATTTCTTATATAGCCCTGCAATCTTTATCCCTATAAACGCTACAAGTATTCCCGCACCCACCAGACATCCACCGCAGATCAGTATTCTTATCAGCCAATATACAATTCCGGCAACGACAGGATTGGATATTCCATTACTAATCTGTGCCATGTTCTTTCCTGTCAGTATAATCCACCCTGCAATGGTCTGTATAAAAGTGGCGATTGTATCAAAGAATACCACGCAATCAGAAATAAATATTTTTGACCGTATCATCTGAAAAAGAGTAGTTGATACGGAATACCATATCAGCAGAAACATCAATGCTTCATACATGGCTGTTTTTGTTTTATATCTGCCTGCCAGTTTTTCTCTCTGCGTATCATACTTTTCCTTGGCTTTCAGATAAGCTGTCAGGTTACAGTTCCCACACTTTTGATAGAGTACCGGCTTTTCAACCGGTATCTCTACTTTTTTCTGATGAGAGAGTGCATAGTCCCGTTCCTGTTCTGCCTGCCTTAGCTTATCTTGACATTCCTCTGTCATGATTTCGGCAGCGTGCGTTTTCTCTTTCTCGCTCTGCAACAATTCTTTTGTTTTCCTCAAGTCGTTCTTTAAGGCTTGAATGTTCCCTGCTCTGTTCTCGCTGTTTAACCTCTCGTTCAAGGTCAGCGATTCGTCGAGCTGCATTTTCAGTTCCCGGATAGTCCTGTCTTTCTGGTCGAGTTCTTCCTGCATCTGCTCTGTCAGCAGAAGCAACTCTTCCAGTTGATCGTCGCTCTTTGAGTTTCTTAATTCGTTCATCAATCGACCTTCCTTTCTCTAATTGCTGTTCAAGTTCAGTAATTCGCTGTTCTGTTTCTGCAATAGCCGGTTCTCGCTGTTTAATTTCTGTGCCAATTCCTGCCATTGCTGATTTTCGTCTGTAAGCTTCTGTATCTGGTCTGTCTTTTCTTCCAGAAGTATCAACAGTTCTTCTGTATCCGGCAAGATTTGAAGCAGTTCTGATAATTCGCTCTCTAATTGCTGCAATCGTTCTTCCTTCTCCTGAAAGCACATCAGCTTCTCGTCCTTTTCCTGTATTTCCTGAAGCATCTCTGCCATGATATTCTGCTGTTCCTCTATCTGTGTAATCATTGCTTCCATCATGGGAATTACTTCTTTGCTTTCTTCTAATGTCATTCAACCACTCCTTCCATATTGACAATGCACCGGATACCTTACCAAAGGTTGTGATTACCTTTTGCAGTAGTGCATTTTGTTTTTTAATCATCTGGTTTTCCTCTACCTTCCATGAACCATTCCATATCTGTCCGGTGAGATATTTTTCCTCAATCTTTCTTGCATCCGCACCCTCATGAATCGTAGGGATTTTTAATTTGCCCTGTCTTTCATAAGAGCGGTGGTCAATCTGATTGTCTATGGATAAATGCCGGTTACACATCCCAGCCCATTCGCTTCGCCATAACTCACAATTCTTTGGATTATTCCAGCCGGTAGCATCGGTCAGAACCCGTTTCCATTGTTTTCTGTTTCTTGCCCCGACTTTCTGTACTCCGTTTTCATCAAGTACCGGAATACGGATTCCATGACGGTCTGGATTTTTCTTATCCTGCCACCAATCCGGGTGGGATTCATCAACCACGATATTTTCCTCAGTATCTCTGACAAAATCCCAGTCCTTGACTTCTTTGTTGCCCCATGAATGATCCGGATTGAATGGTCGCATGGTTACAAGTAAATGCACATGTGGGTTTCCATCGTTCTTATCGTGTATGCTCCAATCGGCACACATTCCCTTGTCCACGAAAGTTTTTTGAATATATTCGGTTGTATAATCAATCTGTTCCTGTCTGCTCCATTCTTTCGGTAAGGAAAATTCAAACGAGCGTCCAAGCTGTGCATCTGCATTTTTTTCTATCTTCAATACCTCATTCCATAGCCGCTGTTTCTGAAATGTGATTTTAAACTTTTCCAGTGCGGCTTCCTTATCGCCTGCCCTTTTATAACGGATAGACTGTTGAAACCTTTTTATATTTTCTTCCGGTACATGCAGCCATTCAGGAGGTGCATTTTCACACATCATCAGACTGGTGTAGACGACTTCCTTTTTGGAAGTGTAGTAGCTGATCCTGCCTGTTTCCTCATTTTTCATCACATCTCCATTAAGATATGCCGATGCGGATATGACAGATTTTCCTTTACTGCGTCCGACAATCTTTACTGTAAAGTGAAATATCGCCATGATACGATTCCCCCTTTCTGCCGTATCCGGCATTGATTTCCGACAGCATCTTCTTCTAGTTTGGCAGGAGTGAAGCTGTCGGAACGCCCTCTGCGCAAGAGTGCCCCCCTGCGGCATGAGCAGGTCTGGCTGAAAGCCCCGCCGACGGAACGAGCCCGGCAAGCGTAAGCGCAGACCGGTTGCCACTTGTGGCAAACTTATAAGGACGACCTCTGGTTGTCCATAAGTGCGCCCTTCATTCAAAGGCAATGAAGGGAATGGAAAACCCACTCCCTCCGCCATTACACTTCCTCCATGTCTGTAACTAATTCTTTCTGCATCGCTTTTGAGAAAAACTTCCCGTTTGTTTCCTGCCTTTTTAAGAAGCCTATCAACTTTGGTAAATCTTCCTCCTCAATCGGACAGCCAAGAACTGATTCCACCGCTCCTCCAATCTGACAGAGCCTGTGGGTTCGTTTTTTACTTTCTTCCGCTTTCTTTCTCTTTTCCAGTTCCTTCCGCTGTGCTATGAGCTTTTTTGTAGCTTCAATGCTTTCCTGTTCCTTTTTCTCTAATGCACGTATTCTTTCTTCATAAGTCTTTGTTGATTTCGCCATATCGTCTTCATCCTTTCTTTTTCCGATAAACAACAGTTCCCGGTTGCATATCAGGAGAAGCACATGGTATAATCCTCTTGCGTGTAGGTATATCATGGCTTCGGTCTGATAGAACCTTTGGCGGTTTCGTAGGAAGCCGCCTTTTTAAGTTGCCACATTTCTTGTGACAGCTTTTACATTTCCTTTATCCCTCAGATCTCGCCCCTCGTTGGCTTCCATGAACTTTTCCAGAATGTCAGTTTTAATAAGGACTTTTCTTCCGACTTTTAATACCGGAAGCTTCTTCCATTCAACCAGCTTTCTCAAAGTGTTTCTGCCAATTCCTGTATAGTCGGCTGCTTCCTCGATGGATAATGCAATCTTTCTTTCCGTCATCTTGTCACCTCCCGTTAAATTGCATTATGCAATTTTTGTTGTGCTGTTAGTATAGCGGTTTTATATTGCGTTGTCAAGCGTTATGAAATTTTAAAAATAATCATTAAATTGCATATTGCAATCATGTGAGGTACATGCTATAATTCATACATACCGAAAAAGGAGGCAATCAGCATGAAAGATAAAGAACTACGCAAGCTGATAGGTAGCAGGGCAAAACAGCGTCGTCTGGAATTAAATCTGACACAGCCTTATGTTGCAGAGAAGATGGGAGTTACCGCTTCCACAATCCTGCGTTATGAGAATGGTTCGATTGACAATACCAAAAAGATGGTGCTGGAAGGTCTTTCGGAAGCACTTCATGTATCTATTGAATGGCTCAAGGGGGAAACCGATGAATACGAAACCGATATTACGGATAAGAAAGAATTACAGATTCGTGATGCAATGGGCGATATTCTCAAACAGTTACCTCTCGACCTTAGTAAAAAGGAAGATGCTTTTTCCAAAGATTTACTGCTGTTGATGTTAAAGCAATATAACCTGTTTCTGGAATCATTCCAGTTTGCCTGCAAGAATTACAAGGGCAACACGAATGAAGCTGATATTGCAAAAGTAATGGGGTTTGAATCGAATGATGAATATAACGAGATTATGTTTCTCCGGGAGATCACCCACACTGTTAATGCCTTTAATGACATGGCAGATATAGTAAGGCTTTATTCCAAGAAACCGGAAACAGCAGAACAAAGGCTTGCAAATCTTTTATCCGAAGTTTTGTATGAGGATTCTGATTCGGTATAGAACGACAACCGGAGTTATGATATACTTACACGCAAGAAGCCTTTCATCAGTTCCGATTGTCTGATATCGAAAGGAGACACACGATTATGGCAAAAGGATCTGTAAGAAAAAAAGGAAAGAAATGGTACTACCGCTTCTATGTAGAAGATGCAAGCGGCAATCTGGTTCAGAAAGAATACGCTGGAACAGAAAGCAAAAGTGAAACGGAAAAACTGCTCCGTCAGGCAATGGACGATTACGAAAGCAAGAAATTCATTGCAAAGTCGGAAAATATTACAGTTGGAGAATTACTTGATATATGGGCAGAGGAAGAATTAAAGACCGGTACTCTCAGTAATGGAACGGTCCAGAATTACCTCGGTGCTATTACCAACATCAAGAAGCATCCAATTTCAGAGAGAAAGTTGAAAAATGTAACATCTGAGCATTTACAAGCCTTCTTCGATCTGCTTTCCTTTGGTGGCACTTATCCCGATGGTTCAGAAAGAAAAGGTTACAGCAAAGATTACATTCGTTCTTTCTCGGCAGTATTACAGCAGTCATTCCGGTTTGCAGTATCACCAAAGCAATATATCACTTTCAATCCGATGCAGTATATTAAGCTGAAATACCAGACGGATGAGGTTGACCTGTTTTCTGATGATGACATGGATGGCGATATACAGCCAATTCCACGAGAGGATTATGAAAGACTGATTGAATTTCTACAGGATTACAATCCACCGGCAATTCTTCCAATCCAGATAGCTTATTATGCAGGACTTCGTATCGGTGAAGCCTGTGGTCTGGCATGGCAGGATGTAAATCTTGAAGAACAGTGCCTTACAATCAGACGCAGTATCCGATATGATGGTTCAAGGCACAAGAATATCATCGGACCAACCAAACGAAAAAAGGTAAGGATTGTTGATTTTGGAGATACACTAGCAGAGATTCTTCGCAATGCCCGAAAGGAACAGCTTAAAAACCGAATGCAGTACGGAGAACTTTATCACAAAAACTACTACAGAGAAGTAAAAGACAAAAACAGAGTTTACTATGAGTTCTATCATCTGGACGGAACAGAGAATGTTCCAGAGGATTATAAGGAAATATCCTTTGTCTGCTTAAGACCGGATGGAAGTTTGGAACTGCCAAGCACGTTAGGAACTATTTGTAGGAAGATTGCTCAGAAACTGGATGGATTTGAAGGATTTCATTTTCACCAGCTGCGACACACCTATACAAGCAACCTTCTGGCAAACGGAGCAGCACCAAAGGATGTGCAGGAACTGTTAGGACACTCAGATGTCAGTACCACAATGAATGTCTACGCCCACTCCACGAGAAAAGCCAAACGGGAATCCGCAAAGTTACTTGATAAAGTGGTAGGCAACGACTAAATAAAACTTTCCCTTATTTCCCTTACGATTATCTCATAAGGGCAAAAATAAGGGAAAATACATATCATTTCACTAATGAATAGGCTAAAAAGCCTGTAAAATAGGGAAAGTTATAAAAATATTTCGGCAAACTGAAATTTGCTTATTTTAACCAAATCGGACCGACAATAAATATTCCCCAAAAGAGAACTGTAATAATGACTAAGGCTTCAGATACAGACCAGTAAATGATTTTATATTTTTTTACCGTAAGAGGATATATAAAATATATCAGTACAACTAATAGCTGTAAAATGATAAATAGTATTGTTTCCTCAACCGTTGCAGATATGAAAAAGTCAGCAGCGCCCTTTGCTACACCCTTACCTATAAGCCAGATATTGACTGCCAAAAAAGAAACGATTGAAAGAATTAGCTTTACACCTAATCTATTCATGTTATTCCCCTCCAAATTCAAATTTGTATTATTGGTTATTATATTTGGCGGCTTGTTCTTTCCAGTATGCCATAATATTTTCAACCATTGTAATACACTCATTTTTAGCAGTAGTTTCATTATATTCTTGCATATTGCTGAAAATATGTCCGCATGGTTCTAAATCATCATCTTCAAAACCACCACAAACGCCAACAAGCCATTTACCAAGCAACGACGCTTTGAATTTGAAAATGTAATAATGCATTTCATTAAAATCAAATTCACCTGCACATTCAATTTTGAAAGGCTTTTTTCCTAATTCATGAGGGTCAGATAACCATTCAATCATTGCTGTTTGTGCTGCGTATAGCTGTTCCTTATTCATTTCCATATACCTCCAAAAATTCCGATTTCTCAGTTTTAAAAACTGGAAGTTATACAAATCTACATTCCGTTCGTAATATACATGACTATCTATAATCCTTTGGTATCTGAGCAAATTTTTTCAAAAAGCTTTCTCTGGTATTATCATTTACAAACAATTCTCGCAACTCTTTCTCATTTTCTTCTCCTAAGGACACATATTGTTGCAAAAATATTTTGGTTAAATATAGATAATTTCCCTGTATCAATCGATAGTAAGAGCTTTCTAATAGGGTGTTTATCATTTTTATGCTTTGCTCATAGGTTTTGGTCTCTTCATAAAAGGATCTAATAAGAGGCAGAGTATAATAAAAAGCAGCTTCATACGCTTTTACCCTTTGCCTCATAGAATTTTCAAAATCTGCACTGTCTATATAACAGCGATTAAACGTCATATCTGCTTTTTGACATTTTCCTTCAACTATCTTATTATGGTTTTCCCAAATGTTTTCAAAAAAATGCGTAAATATACTCTTATCCGTTCTAACATAAACTGCTTTTTTCGCTGACATTTTGGGAATAAAATCATAGTTCCATCCCCACTTAAAGCTTCCACCTAAATCAGTTTGCTGGAATAGACTTAATACCCTGCGACGATGATTGCAATAATCATCAGCCCAGATACGATTACCAAGATATCGCATGCCTAGTTCTTTAGCAATCAATGGTGAAAAAACTTCATCTAATAACATATTCCACCCTTCCACCATCAAATCTCTCTCCGTATGTTCTGCTTCATACTCCGGCAACCAAGTACTGATTAAATATTTTTTGTATTTTTCAAACTCCATACTATGTGAATTCTCCATAAATCCTTGTTACTTACCCGTAATTTGTGACTAATTCATTAAATTCCGATTTTCTTGATTCTACAAACTGGGATTTATCTATTAATTCTCTTAACTTTCCCCTATTTTCAAGGCTTCCCGCCATTGAAAATTCTATATATGTATCCTTTTCCCTTGTTTTTGCCCTTATGGGATAATTACAAGGGAAAATTCATTATTCAGTTGTTTAATCGTTGCCTGCCACTTTATCAAGAAGTCTTGCGGAAGTCCGCTTTGCTTCCCTTGTAGCATGGGCATAGACATTCATGGTGGTACTCACGTCTGAGTGTCCTAACAGTTCCTGCACATCCTTAGGCTGAGCCCCGTTGGATAAGAGGTTTGTCGTGTAGGTATGCCTCAGTGTGTGGAAATGGAAACCTTCAAGCTCCGGTACTTTTCTTCCTGCTGTCCGGCAGGCTGTTTCTATGGTTGCCGGAAGTTCCAGACAACCATCCTCCCTTAAGCATACAAAGAAGATTTCGGTGTAATCTTCCGGCACATTCTCTGTCATTCCCAAATGATAATACTCGTAATGCACCCGATTCTTTTCCATTACTTCTCTGTAAAAATTCCGCTGGTAGAGTTCCCCATACTGAAAACGGTTTTTGTGCTGTTCCTTTTTTGCATTCCTCAAAATATCTGCGAGGGTATCGCCAAAGTCAACAACCCTGATCTTTTTCCACTTTGTCGGACCGATTTCGTGCTTATGGGTAGCACCATTGTAGCGGATGCTCCTGCGTACAGTGAGATACTGTTCTTCAAGGTTGATATCCTGCCATGTCAGACCTGCTACCTCTCCAAGTCTGAGACCTGTAAAGTATGCTATCTGAACCGGAAGAATCGCATCCCCACTTCGTTTTCCAAGCTGTTCAATCAGTTTCCGGTACATTTCAAAGGAAAGCGGTTTAACCTTGTCTCTGTCTGTGGCTGTTTCATCCGCAAACAAATCCGTTTCTTCCTTTTTATGCCTCATCACCACATACTGCATTGGATTGAAGGTAATAAACTGTTTCGGAAATACCGCAAACCGGAATGACTGTTGCAATACTGCTGAAAATGACCTTACATAATCAATGGAATATCCTTTTGATATAAAATCTCCCACAGTGCCTCCAAATGAGAGCAAATCCATAAACTCCTGCAGGTGTACCGAAGTCACCGTTTTCAGTTTCCTTTTGCTGATAGGGTGTTGTTTGATTCTCCCAATTGTCTGAAGATAATTGCCAACCGTTCCATTACTCAATGTGCCTGTCTTTAATTCTTCCTCAGCCCACAGGTCAAGCAACTCTCCGAGTGTGATGTTTTCAGCCTTTGCAACAAACCGCTTGGCTTCATAATCCTCCATTGCCTGCCTCAACAGCTTTTCCGTCTCGCTTTTGTTTTCCGTACCTGCAAATTCCTTCTGCACCAGATTACCGCTTGCATCTTCCACATAGAAGCGGTAGTACCATTTCTTGCCTTTCTTTCTTACAGAACCTTTTGCCATAATCGTTACTCCTTTCGATATCGACAATCGGAACTGATGAAATGCTTTCTGCGTGTAAGTATATCATAACTCCGGTTGTCTAATCTATACCGGTTCGGAGTCTTTCTCTGAAAGAAGATTTGCAAGCCTTACGGCTGCCGTTTCGGGATTCTTGGAATAGAGCCTTACAATGTCGCCCATGTCGTTCAGTGCGTTTACCATATGGGTGATTTCCCTAAGGAACATAATCTCATTATATTCCTGATTGGATTCAAACCCCATTACTTTTGCGATTGTGGCATCTTCCGTATTCCCTTTAAAATTCTTACAGGCATATTGAAAGGAATCAACGAATAATTCGTATTCCTTCAACATCAGCAGCAGTAAATCTTTGGAAAAATCCGCTTCGTCTGCCTTCATATCATAAGGCAGTTTGGAGAGAATGGAAGTCATGGTATCACGAATCTGTAATTCCCTTTTATCCGTAACATCACTTGTCATTTCTTCCGTCTCGCCCTTCAGCCACTCCACTGATACATGAAGTGCTTCCGACAGACCATCCAGAACAAGCTTCTTGGTGTTGTCAATCGTTCCTGCCTCATACCGCTGTATGGTGGAAGCGGTAACTCCCATCTTTTCTGCTATATAAGGCTGGTTGACACCTAATTCCAGTCTGCGTTGTTTTGCCCTGCTACCGATTAACTTGCGTAATTCTTTATCTTTCATTCTGATACGCCTCCTTTTTCGGTATGGCTAAAGTATAACACAGTAAAAGTAGCATTGCAATATGCAAGTTAATAATTACTTTTAAAATTTCGTAACGCTTGACAAGAGGATATAAAAGTTATATAGTAGGCATAGTCACAAAATTGCATTATGCAATTCAAGAGGAGGTGTTTTAATGACAGAAGTGAAGATTGCACTGTCCATTGAGGAAGCTGCCGACTATACGGGTATCGGCAGAAATACCCTGCGGAAACTGGTAGAATGGAAAAAGCTTCCGGTATTGAAGGTAGGACGGAAAGTCCTTATCAAAACGGATATGCTTGAAAAGTTCATGACCGCCAATGAAGGCAGGGACTTAAGGGACAAAGGAAATGTCAGAGCTGTCACAAGAAATGTGACAAATTAAATAGGGACAGTCCTAAGACCATCCCTAAGGTATGTATCTGACCGAAGCCATGATATACCTACACGCAAATAGATTATACCATGTGCTTCCTCTAAGATACAACCGGAAATTTAAGAAGTGGGGAAGAAACTTTTTTATACAAGCCCTCGGCGTTTGAGAGCGAAATACACCCCTCGCACAAATCTTACGATTTGTACTCTGTGTATTTCGCCCTGCTGGGAGCTTCCGCCGACAGGCGGATATGTTCGTAGACAGGCTACCTATGTAGCCTACTCACTTTCACATTAGAAAGTTTCCCATCCTCATTTCTTGCAGCTTCGTACTTGGCAGATACGGAAAGGAGGAAGCACATGCCAAGAAATTCATTTATTCAGATGACGAAGCTCCACAATGTCCGGGGAAGAATTTATTATATTTCAAGCCCAAAGAAGCAGGAAAATCTGTATGCGGTATATGAAACCACAGACCGTAATTTTTGGACTGACCTTGCGAAATATAATCAGGCAGAATTTAAAAAAAGCGGTACGGAGGGGAAATGTATTGAAGCAAGGGAATTGATCATAGCCCTGCCGGAATCTTTTACGGAGTATCCTCCAGACAGACTGTTGCAGATATTTACAGACCATTTCAGACAGACTTACGGAACGGACTGTATCGCAGCCCTGCATCACAATAAGCGGAAAACCAACTATCACATCCATCTCATTTTTTCGGAGCGTACACTCTTGGAACAGCCCATAGAAAAGGTTGCCACCCGCAATATGTTCTATGACGAAAAGGGAAATCATGTACGCACCAAGAAAGAGATACTTGATGAAGAAGGAAATATCCGTAAAAGGTGTAAGGTGATTCACAAAGGTGAGGTATACGAAAGACAGATTTTCTCCATTAAGGATAAACACTTCAAGGCTGAAAATTTCCTTGATACCGTCAAGCAGGATTATACCAATCTTATCAATCAGTATGTGCGGGATAAAAGCCAGCGGTTAGAAGTTTTTGAGCGTGGCGGTATGTATCTTGCCACCAAAAAGATTGGTAAGAACAATCCGAAAGCCGCCGAGATTGAGGCAAACAACAGTAAACGCACCTTGTGGAATCAGACGGTTGACAGAGCGATTGTAACGGGTGTTTCCAAGTCAGAAATCATGCAGATAAAAAAGGAACGGATAACGGACAAGATTGTGGAATCCGTATGGCTTTACGGAAACAGACCGAATCTGTTATCTTCCATTATCGGTACTGCCATTGCAGTATTAGAACTGTTAATCTCCAAAGTATTTCTCAAAACTCTGGAGCTTGCAGATAAAGTAATTTCCAAAGAGCTTGAAGCAAGACCGGAGAACACAGATTTCAAAGAGCAGAAAGCTGTACCAGAAGAAAGCAGAAAGCAGGCAGATACACCAAAGCCTGCCATACCGCCAAGACCGCAGCCATCAACGGAAGCAGTTTCTTACAAGCACTTATGCGAGATTTATCAAAAGCTGCAGGAACAGAATAAAGCAATTTTTGCACTCGAGAAACAGCGAAGTGACCTTGAAATTGAACTGTCCGACAGCAAAGGTATCTTCAAAGCAAAAAGGCGTTCCGAGCTTTCAACGGAGATAGCCGGATTGGAGGAACGGATTGCAAGAATGAAAGTCCGCTTATCTCATATCGTAAAGGAATACGGGTATCCGAATGTGGAAGCCTTCTACAAGGCATTTCATAAGGCAGAGACAGCTTATGGGGATTATCAGGACAGCCTTAAGAATTGGAAACAACGGTATGGAGAAAAGCCGCAGTCTCTACACGATAGGCTTAAATCTAAGAAACAGGACATTAGGGAGCGAGAGTTAACAAGACCATATTCTCCACCAAACCGTGGAAGGAGTAGATAACAAACGAAAGGAGGCAATTGCCTCCCCTTCGTTTGTTATCTCTCCGTAAAGACTGGAATTTCACCCTCTCGCATAAAGATACAAATTATTTTTCTATTTCCTTATCATATATCTTTTTTGAGTATACCACAGTTACAATTGTTGCTAATAATAAATAAATCAACATAAAGATTGTGCCAGTCATCCCACTTGTAAATACGGTTGTAATGATAGTCAATAACCCCGTAATAATAATACATATTGCACCAAAGCGGTTACTCTTTCTCCATGTATTATCATTGTGCATACTCCAAACGGTTCGAACTCCCACTACTGCATTTCGTTTTGCCTTTGTCATAAAATTTCCTAATACAATAAATATAATACCACACAAAATACATGAAACTTTTGCAATGTCAATAACCGCATGTTCACCACCTGCATTTGCCTGTATCCAAGAAGAATAAAGAATAAAATAATGCATAATCCCGAACATGATTGCTTGCGAAATTCCTACAACACATAATACCTTTGCAGAAGATTTTGCCTCCATCTGTTCCTTTTCTGTATTTGCATTTTTTGATTTTTTCTCAAACACATAGATTAGCAAGTGCCAAAACAGTGTAATAAACAAAATAATTACCGGAAAAATAAAGCTTTCTGTTTTACTTCCCCATCTGTCAGTGTTTCCCTCCAAGTCATGATGCATAGGTATAATATCAGGCATAAACTGTAGTACAACACTTGTAACTACAACTGGTATCATTGCTACTATCCACATTACTTTTTTCATTCTTTTTTCCCTCCAAACTGGTTAACCCATATAATTAATTCATCGAAAACCGTAGTGTTGATTTCATAATAAACAAAGTTTTTCTCTTTATATTCAGATATCAAATCTGCGTTTTTTAATAATTTTAAATGATAAGAAAGAGCAGCCGGTGTGATCTGTAATTTTTCAGCAATCTCTCCAGCATTTAATCGCTCATTTCTCAACATCATAAGAATGGCTCTTCTCTGGCTATCTGCCAACACTTTAAAAATGTTAGTTTCTCTCATATCTTTTACCTATTTAAAAATCTCTTTAAATAGATTTTAGCATACGTTTTGTCTTTTTACAAGGACTATTTAAAAATATTTTTAAATAGAGAGGACACACTGAAAAATCAATGTGTCCTCTCTATTTACCTTAAGGCAAAATTCAAACATCTAGAAACTTAAGATTCCTGCCTCTTATTATGGAATAACCGTACGTTCTATATATTTTTCTGGAATTTTTAGTACTAGACCTCTATCATGATATTATATTAGCAAAATCACCACGTATCTAAACGATCCTCTGCATCAACCCATACTTGCATTTCTCCATCCAAGTATAATCTTGCATATTCTAATGGATTATCAATAGCCAAAGTATTCAACGAACACTGGGAGCCGGGAGTAGTTCTCAATCCTTCCTCTGCCTTATTGCAATCAATTCTAAGCACTACATTTTCAAACGTGGTTACATCTATGCTATTACATTGCGGATTATATCTTGCATAAATCAATCTCATATCTTATCTGTCCTTTCCTTAATTTTCTAAAAGTTTTGAAAGCATTTCAATCCGTTCTTCCTGCCATTTTCATTTCATGTTATAATTTGTTACTGGATTTTCTTTCCCTTAATTTTGCCCTTGTGAGCATTCGTAACATGAGGGAAAAGGATATAACACAAGGGAAAGCGTAAGGGCAAACTCACTCGCTACAAATTTAGCATTTTCAAGGGGTTGCGGACTTCACGAGGATAAGATATAACAGTTAATAAATGTTATGAATTAAGTCAAATCAAAACTGGAATTTGTTATTTATATCCTCTTAATAAATCTCTTTTGTTCTTTGTCATCTCTATATCCATTAGTCCTATAGAACTTATGCGCTTCAACTCGAGTGGTTCCAGAATTCAAACGAACAAAGTGAATATTTTTTTCTTCGCTCCATTGTTCAACAGCTTTCAATAACAGACTACCAATCCCTTTATGACGATATTCCTCAGCCACTGCCAAGCCCAGAATATTTACCATTGTATCATAATACAATACATCATACTTTTCTGCATGAACAAAGCCAACTACCATATTATTTATTTCCGCAATGAATACAATTTCTCTTGAATCATCCAATTTCTTCATTTTTGACTGCACTAATTCTATTCCGCAGGTATAGCCTAAATCCTCGCCACAAATCTTGCATATTGCAGCACTATCACTTGCCTTAGCTTTTCTAACCACAAACACTTATATCCTCCTATAAATTCCGATTTGTAAAACTGTTGCATTGATTATATCAAAGAATCATGCTTGCAACAATCTCCTTAAAACGAGAGGCAGGTGTGCCTCCTGCCCCTCAAAAGGAAAGGAAGGCGAAAAATATATAGTCAACTGCTGTTTCCAGCAGCTATGAATCGTTACTTACCATAGAAGTCATGGTTTACTTCTGCTTTATAGTAATTACTACATGTTACCGGAGCATTATACAGTGTCGTGAGCATATAGCTTCGTATGTTGCGTACCTTTGTAGTATTGTTGCGAAGGCATTCCAGCACATACTCCATCGTATGAAAATCTATCTTCCCCAATATGCTCCGAACAACATCATATGGGAAATCATATTTATTGATACGGATTAATGTCTGTTTAACCGCTATGGTCTCAACCATCAGCTCCACCAATTCGTTTATGTCCATCTTCTCTGTAGGATGGTCTGCTTTTTCATTTCTGCAATCTGGTTTGTGATTTTCTCGCTCATTCTATGTACCTCCTGAAAAGTATTCGCTTTCGTTGTGTACATATATCACTCTAAAGCACATAAATTGGAATACCACTACTGGAAAGATACACACCTTTTATTGTGTATCTTTCCAGTGGTTTTCTACTCTTCTCCATCCGTGCAGACAGCCTTTCCCATCGCAAGTTCCGCCACAATCTTGGCATATCGTTCCTGCTCACTTCCTTCGGAACCCGCCATTGCTTTCATATAAAATTCCAAAGCCTCCTCCCGGCTGTCCCATACTTCCTCATCGTTATAGCAGATGACTTTCACGGTATTCAGTTTTCTGCAGGAGTCCTCTCCATAGACAACCCCAAGGCAGCATCCGTTGTCCCAATGCACATGGATTGTACCTGTGTCATCCACCTCTGTAACAGTTCCCTTCGTGCCACTTGGAATATCTCAGTATGGGTCGTTCATGGAAATAAGTTCCACTCTTGAACCCGCCGGGTACTGTTCCTTTACCTTATTTACAACATCTCTTGGTGGGAAAAACATTACTGCTCGCCCCCTTTCTTCGCTCCTGCCTTGAATGCAGCCGAGCCATCCAGTTTTGAAAGAAGGATTTTTCTGTCTGCCTTGAATTCATCACCGATGAACCCAAGCCTTAAAAGGAAACATCTGAATGCGTATTTCTCATTCTTATTTTCCTTTGGCTTTGCGGTCACTCTCTTCTGCTTTTTACTCATCTCGCAAATGGCTGATATGAATTTAGTGTAGGCAAGTGCCTCTTCCGGCTTTACCGCTTCAAACCAAGGGAAGTTTACAACCTCGTCTTTTTCTTCAATGTGAACATTCTCGATTCCCAAGGCTTTCTTTATCAGTTCGCCTTTTGCTTCAAGCAGGCTTATTAAGTTTCCCATGTCCACTTTTTCAAGTGGTATGGAAACCGTAAGTCCAAGGCTCTCGCCCGTTTCTGCCCCTTTATTCGGCTCACTGTCGGGTTCTTCTGCCCCCTTTTCATTGTTGTTCCATTCTGCCGGGCTGACCCCTGTTGCCAAAACACAGGCATCAACAATCGGTGCAATCTCATCAAGGTCATCAAAATCTCCGAATTCCAATTCGCCATTCTTTCCTACCGTAAAGTTCCCAATTTCGTAGGCGCAAGAAGGAACTCCGAGGTATTTTGCCTTACCCCCGATTTCCTTCTCGATTGCCTGAACCATAGCTTTTCGTTTGTCCTTTGTTACATAAAAATGTAGTACCATGTTTTGTACCTCCTTATGATTTTTTTGGTATGTACATATATCACTCTGAAGGCACATAATAGCAAGCTATTTATTTCACATACCTCTTTAAAACATTGTCAAAACACACTTTATTGTAAATATGTAATAATTGTAATATAATAACTGTAAAAAATAAGATCAGGAGGTAATGCATATGCCATCACTTAATAAATTTGAAAAATCAATCGAAAAGATTAGTGAAATATTTAATGAAAAAATTGCCAACAACCCTTACTCAAAAGAATTAAGAATAATATTTAATGTAGGTTTACAGAGTGAGGATTTAGCTTTGTTTCCCAATATTCGTTCTGCATCATCTTGTTCTGATTACATAGAAAAATGGATTAAATGCTATGTAGATGCTACCCAAAACCCACCTAGCAAAAGAAAGGCATCTCCTAAAGGAAGTTGCAATGATCCTGCTTTAGAAAATATCGTATACTATGCTACTGGAGAAGAAAAAAAACAAATAAAACGTATGCTAGTATATCACAATCTTTTTATGAGTGCAGAAAATATTCAGGGTAACTTATTAGAAGAATACATTAACAATAATATACAGAAGTATGGTTGGGTATGGTGTAACGGAACCGTTCTTCAAGCAATTGATTTTTGCTCAATTGATGGAAGCGTACTTTTACAGATTAAAAATAAAAACAACACCGAAAACAGTTCATCTAGCAAAGTACGTAAGGGAACTACTATAGAAAAGTGGTATCGTCTTGGTTCTCGGAAAAGCAATGGCAAAATATTACCAGCATACAAATGGGATATACTTAATGATATAATTAATTCACATGTTATTACAGATATTAAACCAAATTGTAAAATGACTGAAGACGATTATCAAAATTTTCTAAAACAAATTATCAAGGCTAATTCTGATATCATTTCTGAAGAATAAAACATTTTGTGGCAACCAATCACTATGACGGTTGCCACAACATTGTATTAAATACTATTTTTTTCTACTTTTTTCCATTTCTTTTTTCATGAATTGCATCCATGAAATCTCATCGGTGTTCTTATATCTTGAATACGAGAAACCTGTATTTTCGTACTTTATTCCGTTCATATCATCAATAATAGTTTTTGCAATTGCCTCACCTAATTTTACTGGAACAGCATTACCAATTTGCTTATACTGATCCAAAATACCACCACAAACTTTCCAACTTTCTGGGAACTCTTGAATACTCTTGTATTCTTCAACACTTAATGGTCTGTCCTCTGTTGGATGAGCCAAGTCAGTAGCTGGCATTGTTGGATTAGTAACCAATGTTGGTGATGGTCTGCTATATGATAATCTTCTTAAAAATCCTGTCTTTCCACCACCCAAATAAAATGATTTTCCCAAAGCTTCCTTCTGTAAGTCTAACGGAAGATCTTTCCAATATTGTCCTTCTTTTAATATTCGATAGTATTTTAATCTTTTCTCTGGAAACTCAATAAAATGATGTTCTACATTCATTGGAAGATTATCATCAAACGCATCTCTCAATGTACGCCATGCTTTCAATCCATCAGTTCCTTCTTCATTATGTGTAGGTTGAAGGTAACTGACTTTACCTCCACCTAGTTTTCCAATAATAACTACACGCTCTCTAATTTGTGGAGCCCCAAAATACGCAGCATTATATAAATTAAATGAAACCGTGTAGCCAATTTCTTTCAATTTATCAAGAATAATCATCATTGCGCCCCCTTTAATAGGTTCTTCAATGTCTTTATACTTAAAAGGAGTTGACAATAGGCCTCTAACATTTTCAATAACAACATATGTTGGTTTTATTTCCGAAATAATACTTAAATACTTTAGAAAAACATTTCCTCGTTCATCATCAAATGCCTTTCGATTCCCAGCTGTACTAAATGCCTGACATGGTGGTCCACCAAAAATCACATCAACCTTTCTTCCTTCTGGTATCTTAGCCATTTTCAGAATCTCTTCTGCTGTAAAATCTGTAATATCTCCTATCAGTCCAATTTCAGGTTTATTTTTGGCAATAGTCATTCTGCAAGCCTTATTAAACTCACAAGCTAACAAAGCATCTATCCCACCATTTTTCATTCCAATATCTAATCCCATCGCTCCTGAGAAAAAACTCAATGCGACTATTTCCGGAATATCGTCACTCAACCGCTCATGATCATCCGGTTCAATTACCACGTCATTTTTTTCTATGTATTCATTTAAGTCTTCGATGGATGTCAACCATTGGTTTCCAACTCTTTCAGCATTAAGCATACCATTTTTTATAAGTAGTCTCACAGATTGAACAGTCACTTTTAATTTTTTTGCAACCTCACCTGCAGTAAGCAAATTATTAGTATCAATCATTGGTTTGTGCTATTTTCCTTTTCGAAAATTTTTATAGACCCATTATACTATTTTTCATATCTGTTTTCAAGTTACATATTTGTTTACTTTAGTGAGTGCATATCATATCACTTGTAATATTTTCAAAAGAATGTTTAATCAACTCACCTTCTGGTTTCAAATTATTTTCAAGATATTCAAGTAACAGGGAATCTTCAATATAATAATACATCTGTGGAACAACAAACCCTGGAAGATCATTTCTAAGTTGTTCCAGCGGAATCATATTTGTATTTTGAAAATTTGTAATTTCCATCGCCACCGTATGCATTTTCAAATAATTATCTATCCGTTCAACAGCCGCTTTATCATACGAAAATTTTTCCTTCCAAGACTCTATCATGACCTTGTTACTTAATGTCATAATACCGACAATTGCCTTAACAGGTGCACTCACATATAAATAAGCTTTAACCGTTTCATTAGGAAAAACACGTCTATGTTCATATATTTTTTCTCCTGACAATACCCTCTTATAGACATCTGCCTTGAAACTTAATAACATTGTTCTCATCGCATCTTTTCTCTTTCTTCGATTTCACTTCAAAACCATTATGATATCTATTCCGTAGCTACAACCCTACGATTTATCCATAATGTATCTTCAAGCCTACACTCCAATGGAAACATTTACTGTACAGATATGTTCCCGAGTTAAGCATTCTATATAAGACATAAACGAATAACCCAAGTATCAAAAGTACTTGAAAGCCTTATTTTAAGCCATTCTTCCATAGTTTCTATTTCACCCTTGACATCAATACTACACTCTCAACGGTATTACCTTTTTCCCACAAGACACCCTATTGTAACCTAATCTTTCTGTGAGATTGTTCCCAATCTCGGGAGATTATTTAAACTCACTGTCTCCAAAGTCTGCAACTGCTGTACTGTTAATTGACGCAGTAATTCCATTCGTTCTTTCTGGCTTTTCCCCCTGATTAATCAAAATAGCATTATAACTTTCCAAATTCGCAAGTACTAGTAGTTGATTCAGTGTTGCTACATCCCTCATGTTTCCTTTCACAGACGGATGTTCATCTTTCCATTGTTTTGTTGTCTTTCCCATAATCCCAGAAATTCTATAACATCTCGATTTCTCATCCAATTTTGTATTACTGCGGCCGGATCTTCGCTTTTATATCTGGCTATATCAGTCAATGAAATGAATTCATTTTCAAAGTCTTGCGTATAAATGCAAATATCTATTCCATTTGCATGAGGCGTATCTTTAATAACTTTTCCCATTGCACCGCACATCCTTCTCAAACAATCTATCCAAAATTTATTATAGTTACATTAACGACTATTTCTTCAAAGTATCTATAACAATCTCGCCTTTACTGAGTATCCTATCAACAGATGAAGACATAGTGTCTGTCATTTGTAAATATTCTTCAAGTTCAGATATAAGTGAAGAAATTGCTTTGTTTAATCTTCGCTCCATTCCCAAACATCCACGTAATACACCGATAAAACCTTCAATATTCTCATTGGAGCCATAAATTGCATTTTGCATATTCCCCAATGCAGTCATAGACTCACATAGATCTTCAATATTGTTCACATTCTGAGCATATTGATTGTCTAATAATGAAAGATAGCTATTTTCAACTATATCCCAATATTTGGACACTTCATTTACATGACTTTTTAATTTTCCTGCAAATATATCTATGGGACTAGAAAGTTTTCGACAAATATTTCTTACAAAACTTGCATCCACATTACCGCTTTGAGATTTTACACGATTAATCTCATTTGTAGCAGCATTAATAGATATATCCATTTCATCCATTTCATTCCCCATGGATGTAATTTCATTTGTCATTTTTGTTGAGTTTTCTACAATATCTGCAATATAATCAATGAAACCTTTTTCACCTTCATCATCAATTGTACCTTGAATACCACCGTTGCCTTCATCAGCCATATCTTTCGGGTTATTAATAGGAGAAATACTATTCTCACATTTGTAGAAATCAGGTATATAATCTGAAACAGGATTTCCATATTTCACACTATTGTCAATTGCACCAAATAACAATTTTTTCAGTTCTTCTATTAGTTTGGGCAATTTATTAAATTGCAAACTGTATTCGTTTGCACGATATGATTTTATATCAAATGGTAATTCTCCAAGATCTTGTGTAATAATAATTACCTTTTTATTCATAGCATGAGCTAGTCCTAATTCATAAAACACATTGGCATTGAGTCCTGTCAAATCAGCAATAATGACATCAGCTTGATGAATCCCTTCCACTATATCCTGTAATATATTCTGTTGGTTATCCAAATCTCCTGCATTTGTAAAATCAAAATCTTCTTTAAAAATTCTTTTCAATTCATCATACAATGCCAGAAAGTCTTCATTAAATGGTGTAATAACAAACACTTTTGGTTTACTTCCCATTCGTTTTTCTCCTTTCTCTCTTTTAAAAATTAGATCAAATTATAATAATTTAATGCGTCTTTAATTGCATTTACCTTTTCCTGTGTCGGATGCTTCCTTGTTTGCTTTAATCCCTCTGCCGCATTAGGTGCATCATACATCGGCAATCCCAATTCTCTTTTTACCTCTGCGATATATGCGGTCTGTACTTTAAACCCATATTTCATTTCCACATACTCTTGTATCAATTTATATGTAGCTTTTGGAGCAGGCTGATGTTGTTTTGCTCGCTCCACAATCTTATCCAGTGGTACTTTTCCCTCGCCTTCTCCAAATTCAACCGTTACATTAATATGGCTATCTGGTGATTTGTGGGACAAAAGAACACACCGTCTCCACATGCCCGCTATGGCAAAACTGATCCACGACCGCCACCTTCTTCGCCACATACCCCTTCTCCTGAAGTATTTTCACATCCCTAGCCAGGGTTGCCGGGTCGCAGCTCACGTAGACGATACGTTCCGGCGCCATATGGACCAGAGTATCCAGAAGAACCTGATCACAGCCCTTTCGTGGTGGGTCTACGACCACGACGTCCGCGTGGGAGCCGTCGCCACCTTTCTTATATATATCTGTAACGACTTCCTCTGCCTTGCCGACAAAGAACTCGGCATTTGTGATCCCGTTGATCTCGGCGTTGTGTCTTGCATCATCTATAGCCTGTGGAACGATCTCCACTCCGTATACCTTCTTTGCCTTCTGTGCGAGGAACAAGGATATGGTTCCTATTCCGCAGTACATATCCCACACAGTCTCGTCGCCTGACAGATCCGCATACTCCAAAGCCTTGTTGTACAGGACATTTGTCTGGACAGGATTTACCTGATAGAAGGACAATGGGGATATCTGATATTTGATGTCACCGATATAGTCCGTGATGTATGACTGTCCCCAGAGGGTTATGCACTTATCACCGAGTATACGGTTCGTATTCTCCATGTTGACATTCAGGCAAATGGATGTCATGCCGTCTATCTTAACCAGTTCATCTATCAAAATCTCACTGTGCGGAAGCTTGTTGCCATTTGTCACCAGACACACCATGATCTCCTTGGTGGTAAATCCAACTCTGATAAGGATATGTCTGACCAGACCTCTTCCAGTCTCCTCGTCGTAGGTCGATATGTGATTGTCCTCAATGAAGCTTCTGACAATAGCAACTATTTTGTCATTCACTGGCGCACCGATGGCACAGCTCTCTGTGTCTATGATGTCGTGGCTTCTTCCAGCGTAGAATCCGATGACAACATTGCCATTCTTGTCTCTGCCGACAGGGAATTGGGCCTTATTCCTGTAGTGGAATGGATTGTTCATGCCGTAGGCTGGCTTTTCCATGATGGCTTCCACGTTCTCCATCTTGCCGATTCTCTGCAGACAGTTCTTCACCTTGTTCCACTTGTATTCGAGCTGCTGCTCATAGGAAACCTGCTGCATGGTGCATCCGCCGCATCGTTTCGCCTTGTCGCACACCGGCTCCACGCGGTATGGCGATGGTGTGATGAGCTTCATCAATCTTCCGTAGGCTATGTTCTTCTTCACCTTGACGATCTTTACCTCCGCCAGATCGCCCACCACGGCATCCTTGACAAATACAGTCATGCCCTGAACGTGTCCAATGCCCTCTCCGTCATTGCCCATGTCCTCGATGAGCACTTGGTAATCCTCATTCTTGACGAGCGTGACTTCACCAGTATTTGCCGCATCCGTTCCGGATGTTCTAACAACTGAACTGGCATTATTCACTGCCTCCATGGTATTTTTTCTCTGCATACCATTTACTCGTCTATTGTTCTTAGGTCTCCTATTGTTCCTAATATCTGACATATACTATCTCTCTTCCTATTGCCGTTATTAATTATCCGACGTCTTCCTTATATTAGACTGCAATGCTCTGTTGAAGCCCAGCCAGCCATTGTTGTCCTTTGCCGCATCCAGCTCCTGGATAAATGTCTGGATCTTGGCGTCTGTGTTGTCCGCCATGGACAGTGCCAGAGCCTCGATGAGTGCCGGCTTCTTTGGTGAGCCGTACTCAAGCTCCCCGTGGTGAGCCAGTATGCAGTGCTCCAGCTCATTTGCCGCCTTTGCAGGGAAATTGTCTATGGTATTGATCTTATCGCGTATCATCATCGTTCCCATGACTATGTGTCCCAGAAGCTGACCTGCGTCTGTGTAGTCGTTCTCAGGGAACTTGGAGATCTCGTAGACCTTGCCAATGTCGTGGAGAAGTGCCGCTGTGATCAGCAGATCCCTGTTGAGCACCGGATAATATGTGGTGTAGTAGTCACACATCTTGGCAACTGCCAGTGAGTGCTCCAAGAGGCCTCCTATGTATCCATGGTGTATAGATTTTGCCGCTGAATGATTCTTGAATTCCTTGACAAATGCAGGATCCTCGGCGAAGAATTTCTTCAGAAGCACCTTGTAATAATCCTTGTCGAGTGATTCCACGAGAGCCATAAGATCCTTGTACATCTGCTCTATATCTTTCTTGGTACACGGCATATAATCAGCCTCTGAGTATTCTCCCTCATCTGCAATACGAATCTTCTTGATATTGAGCTGAAGCTCATTGTTAAATGATGTGACCTGACCATCCACCTTGATAAAGTTCTTTGACTCAAAGTGTCCTATCGCATTGCTCAGCTCCCAGACCTTTCCGGCTATACTTCCTGTCTTATCCACAAGTTCCAGGTTGTAGTATGTCTTTCCGGATTTTGTAGTTCCTGTCTGCTTGTTCTTGCAGAGATAGACATTTGATATCATGTCGCCTTCATTGAAATCTGTTATAAATACCATTTTTCTTTCCTCTTTCTATGCTTAATTATTATTGTATGCTTTAATTTTAATCATATATAAGAATACAATAGGCGGTTGTGAAAATCCAGTATTTACTGAACATTTCCACAACCGCCTATATTACTATATTCCCCCACATCACATCTTATCATACTCATGAAGCTTATCTGAAGCAGCCTTCCCATTCTTCCGTGATTCTTCCCTGTCAAGCTTTCTCACTCCAAACAGCCCCTTGATGACAAATGCGATTCCAACGCACAGTGTTCCAAGAATAAGTGTAAGCTCAAGTCCTGACATATATCTCAGTGAAACATTCAGTGAGATTATGATGCATACAAAGAATGCTATACAAAGTCCTGTGAACACAAGTCCTGTTCCCATGTTCGGCTTAACCAGAAGTGCGATAAATGCGATGACCAACAGTACAATAAAGATTCCTCCAATATTCACACCACCACCTATACGAAACAGTGAACTTAAAAGTCCCCAGTCGGACACGACGACATTCTTAAGAAACATCACACCGCCTGCTATCATCAATACTATCCCCAACAAAAACTGCAATAACTCTTTCATAACCTGTCTTCTCCTCTTCTTTTTGTAATACGTAACTCTCTCTTTGTCTTAAGTCATATATCGCTTTATTTTTCCCAGATCAAACTGTATTTTATAATATCAGCTTTGTGTTTCTCCCGCAACCACAGCCGCTGAATTAATCAGGGAAAATGTGCCTATTTCTACACCTGCAATATGTTGACGCTCTATAATTATAAGGGGTATAATCAATTATGTATGTGTAGAATTAGAGACTTTATGTATATTTAATTATGCTTTTCATGCACTTATCATGTTTAGTACCTATCCGATTCAAAATCTACATATTATATACATAAAATATAGAACACGACATTAAAAACAAATAAGGAACACTGAAAATGAATCTAAGAACATTAAGAGTTATAGAATACAACAAAATAGTTGAGATGCTGACAACATTTGCCTCATCACCCATGGCGAAGAGGAAGTGTCAGCGCATAAAGCCCCGCAAGGATCTCGCCATGATCGAGACGCTCCAGCAGGAGACAAGGGATGCCTTAAGGCGTCTGAACACCCAGGGCAATCTGTCATTTGCAGGACTTAAAGATATCGGGGCATCTCTAAAGAGACTTGAGGTCGAGGGTATCCTCACCACCGCTGAGCTGCTTGATGTGGCCAGCATGCTTGACCTGGCAGCCACCGCCAAGAGATACGGCGAGAACGAGGGCACCAGCATGACCGATACGAGAAGGCGCAGTCAAGAGCAGATCGAGGAAGAGAAAGCTTCCAACAAGATGCTCGGGCTCAGCATGAACCCGGATGGCACCACGTGCCCGGACAGCCTGCGCACGAGATTTCTGGAGCTCATGCCACTGGAGCATCTCTCCAGGGAGATCCACAGATGCATAATTTCTGAAAACGAATTCGCCGATGACGCTTCATCAGGTCTCAAGGCAGTGAGAAGGAACAAGCGCCTGACAAATGAAAAGCTGCACAACCAGCTTGCAAAGCTTGTCAGCGATACCAGCAAGCAGACCATGTTCCAGGATAACCTGGTAACCATGAGAAATGGCAGATACTGTATACCGGTCAAAGCCGAGTACAAGAACCATTTTCCCGGTATGATACACGACCAGTCGTCAACCGGTGCCACAGTGTTCATCGAACCTATGGCCATCGTGAACCTGAACAACGAGCTGAAGGAGCTGGACAATCAGGAGCTTGCCGAGATCGAGAAGATACTTGAATCACTCTCCGCCCAGACAGCGGCTGAGATAGAATATATCAAATACGACTTCGACACTCTGGCAGAACTGGACTTTATATTCGCAAGGGCATCATTTGCAAGAAGCTACAAGGGAACCGAACCGATATTCAACACCGATGGGATTGTCGATATAAAGCAGGGAAGACATCCGCTGCTGGAGAAGCACACCGTCGTACCTGTGGACATCAAACTGGGTGAGGACTACAACCTCCTCATCGTGACCGGTCCTAACACCGGTGGTAAGACGGTATCACTTAAGACTCTGGGACTCTTCTCACTCATGGGACAGTCCGGACTTCATATTCCGGCACTTGACGGTTCAAGACTGAATGTATTTGACGACGTATTTGCCGATATCGGAGATGAGCAGAGTATAGAACAGAATCTGTCCACCTTCTCATCCCACATGAGCAACATCGTGTACATACTGGATCACGTAACTCCAGGCAGTCTGGTCCTCTTCGACGAGCTGGGCGGCGGTACGGACCCTATAGAGGGTGCAGCACTTGCCATCGCCATCCTGTCACATCTGAACAACATGGGTGTCAGATGTATGGCGACCACACACTACAGTGAGCTCAAGACATTTGCCATGAGCACACCGGGTGTCGAGAATGCAAGCTGCGAATTTGACGTGGCAACACTCCAGCCGACATATAAACTGATGATCGGTATTCCTGGAAAGTCAAATGCTTTCGCCATAGCGAAGAAGCTTGGAATCGACGATAGCATCATCGAGAGCGCCAAGGCCAATATCGACAGCGATACAGTTGACTTTGAAACCCTGATTGCGGATCTTGAGAGAAGCAAGAGGGAGATTGAACAGGACAAAGCCGACATTGCAAGACTCAAGGAGGATGCAAAGCAGCTTCAGGAGCGTGCACAGATGAAAGACTCTGAGCTCTCCGACAAGAAAGCCGAGATTCTGGCAAAGGCACGTCAGGAGGCATCCGAGATCATAGAGGAGGCGAAGGCTGAGGCCGATGCCGCCATCAGGAAATACAACAAATGGACCACTAACCCGGCAAAGGCCGATGCAAAAGCGATGGAGGCCGAGAGACAGAAGCTCCGCGCGAAGATCAACGACCTCGGCAAGATGAACGAGGAGAAGCGCAAGACAGTGAAGTCAGACCACAAGGCATCTGACTTCAAGGTTGGCGATACAGTACATGTCATCAGCATGGATTCTGAGGGAACCATCACCGCACTGGCTGACTCCAAGGGCAAGCTCAAGGTCCAGATGGGCATAATAAGCGCATCTCTTCCACCTACAGATCTCCTGTTGGTTGAGCACGAGAAGAAGAAGCCGCAGAAGGCCACAGTCACAGGTGGCAAGAGCATGAACAGGATGATGAATATCAAGCCTGAGATAAATGTACTCGGTATGACGGTCGACGAAGCCACATCACTTGTGGATAGATTCCTTGATGATGCCCTTATGGCACATCTGCACAGAGTCACCATCATCCACGGAAAAGGCACCGGTGCTCTTCGAAAGGGAATACATCAGTTCCTGAAATCACAGCCACATGTCAAGTCCTTCCGTCTCGGAGAATTCGGAGAGGGTGATGCGGGAGTCACCATAGTGGAACTTTAAAATAATGCTTCAACAATGAAATCGGTGTACGCCTTCGGATTTTTTACAAACTATATTATTATAAATTTACTGGGAGGTTTATATATATGAGCAAAAATAATATTCTCATCGTTGACGACGACGAGAACATCGCAGAGCTTATATCACTCTACCTCAACAAAGAGTGTTATGAGACCGAGATAGCCGCAAGCGGAACGGAAGCTCTACAGTTATTTGAAGAATATTCGCCTGATCTGGTTCTCCTGGATGTCATGCTTCCGGGAATGGACGGCTACCAGGTGTGTACAGAGATAAGAAAGACCTCGAACACGCCTATCATCATGCTCTCTGCCAAGGGTGAGGTATTTGACAAGGTGCTGGGGCTTAAGATCGGTGCAGATGATTATATCGTCAAGCCATTTGACTCAAATGAGCTGGTGGCAAGGGTCGGCGCCCTTCTCAGAAGGTCAGCCATGACTGAGAGTGCACAGAAGCAGCCACAGAGCGCAGCTTACGATGTCACAAGTGCGGACCATGTAGGTACATTTGTGGAGTATGACGGGCTGGTCGTAAATATCTCCAACTACACTGTAACCTTTGAGGGACACAATCTCGAGATGCCGCCAAAGGAGCTGGAGATCCTCTACTTCCTCGCCAGCAGACCAAATCAGGTATTTACCAGAGAGCAGCTTCTGGACAAGCTGTGGGGATACGAGTATGTGGGCGACACGAGGACCGTGGATGTACATATCAAGAGACTTCGTGAGAAGCTGAACAACAATCATAACTGGAGCATTGCCACTGTATGGGGCATAGGCTACAAGTTTGAATGGAGATCATAATGAAGAAAACAGCATTTGACAAGATCGTGGTCGGATTCGTAGTGCTGGTTGTGATCATATTTGCACTGCTCATGGTGTACAGTATATCAACAGCACAGAATTCTGTTCTCTCAGAGCGCAAATCCACCATGAAGAACGAGATCACAATGCTTGCCGATGGCGCCATGACTGATTACAGCAACGGAACCATTGACAGCAAGGAATTATACAAGGAGCTTCAACATGCGGCGGATACCCTGGACATGGGAATCTGGCTCACCGATGAACGCAGCAACATTATTTTCAGGTCGGGAAGCTCTTCAGGAAGCAGTGAATCCGGTGGGTCTTCCAAGGATTCAGATTCACACAGCAGCACAAATGACAACCTCAAGAATTATGTGGAACCGGATGAATTGTTTGCATCATTCTGCTTCGAGGATACATTTGGCGGCTATTTCTCGGAGGACACTCTGGTGATCGGCCAGCCTCTCTACTCGTGGAACAATTACATGGGAACTATCATCCTGACATCACCTATGACATTCAAGCAGGATATAAAGAGCAGGATGCTTTCAACGACATTTGTGCCATTCCTGATCCTCCTGCTGATCGCCATGATCGCGCTTATGCTCATGTCAAACAGCCTGCTCAAGCCTATACGTGAGATCATCAAGACGTCCAAGTCATACGCCCAGGGTAACTTCAATGCCAGGGTAAATGTGACCGCGAAGAACGAATTCGGCGAACTTGCGAGATACATGGAGGAGATGGCAGATGAGCTGAGCCGTTCAAATGAGTACAGGAAGTCATTTATATCAAATATATCCCATGACTTCAGATCGCCACTCACATCCATCAAGGGTTACATAGAGGCCATGCTGGACGGCACTATTCCACTGGAAAAGCATGAGAAGTACCTCGGCATAGTGTTAAATGAGGCACAGAGACTGACCAAGCTGACACAGGGACTTCTGGAGCTGAACAACTTTGACTCATTTGACCTGCAGCTTGACAAGTCCAACTTCGATATCAGGGATATCATCACACCGACCATCAACACATTTGAGAAAAGGTGCAAGGACAGGGGAATTTTCCTGGACAGCGTCTTTCTCACGGACAACACCGTGGTATATGCCGACAGGACCAAGATACAGCAGGTTATATACAATCTGGTTGACAACGCCATAAAGTTCACTCCTGAGGGCAGGCAGATCAGGGTTCAGGTGACTGAGAAAGACAACAAGATATATACAAGCGTCAAGGATGAAGGCGTGGGAATTCCAAAGGATGCCCAGAAGAAGGTATTTGAGAGATTCTACAAGACAGATCCAAGCCGTGGCAAGGACAAGACCGGAACCGGACTGGGACTGGCCATAACCAAGGAGATCATCAAGGCTCACGGCGAGCAGATCACCCTCACATCCGAGGAGGGCGAGGGAAGCGAATTTATCTTCTCCCTTCCTAAGGAGAAGGATATGCAGGTGCCTATCAAGCCTGTGCATGTCGAGCACACTGAACACCACTCCGATACAGACATATCATCGTCCGGCGTGAAGAGCAATGGCAAATTCAGGATCAAGGATTCATAACATATCGCAGAATATTAAAGCCCGGGTATTACCCCAGAGAATGTCTCTGTTGTAATACCCGGGCTCTATTTATTTCACTTTACATTTTCTACCATCTATCCACACATTTTTCACCTGTGAAACATCTATCGGCTTAGTGAAGTTCAACTCCATTCTCTGTATGCCGTCGCCATCACCGGTCTTGCCGATTCCATATACTACATCTTTTAATTTTTTATTGTCTGTCATCTCAATTATTATATTCTCCAGCGATTCATCATCGACCGCCGCATTTTCAGCAATGTCAATGGTTATGCCCTTTGTATTTATTGTACATTTTTCAATGCCATCTATGCCGGATACATCCACACTATGTCCCTGCATATCATCCTGAACCTTAAACTGTAAGGTCCAAGGGCCATCCACCTCGTCTGCTACATAGGCGACCGCGCCATCACTTGATTTATTTTTGTTGAACAGGGTAATGCTGTTACATCTCATGGTGATTACATCCCCCACCTTGTATGCATTTTTCTTTTTTAACTTGTATACAATATCAGACATTGTCTGCTTGTTCGTGAGCGAGATTCCATCGCCAGGAGCCGTGCTGCCCGCATATTCACTGACGATGTTCGCACCGCCTTCTATTATCTGCATCTGAGTATCAAAGCTCTCATATTTTTCTGTGTCAAAGTCATCGTATGTAATCACCATCGCAATGTTGACCTGATCGCCATCCACTGCTACCTTCTTCAGATCAAAGCTTACTTTTGCATCGGACTCGGTTATCACCTTTACACTGCCCTTATACTCGTTATTTATGTAGCTCTCGTCCACATATTTTGATGGAATAACACTTCCTGTCTCCCTGCTCAGGCTGTCAAAAAACCATGCCAGCGAGCCGTTCTCTGCCGCATATGTCAGTCCGCCTCCCGACAGGATCAGAACAGCCGCCACTGCCGCTGCCGCCGTCTTCCATCCATGATTTCTTCCGGTTTTCCTCGCCTTCACCTTGTGCCTGAGCCTCTTCACACAGGCATCCTTCTCTTCATCCGACATATCCATGGTCTCAATGTCCACATTTACATCGTTCATAACATCATATACATTTCTGTCTTTTCCGTTTTTCATGATCATTCACCGCCTTTATACTTGTTTCAATCGACTTCTTGCTCTGGACATTCTGCTGTAGATAGATGATGAAGATACCCCATAATCTTCCGCTATCTCATCTACACACTGGTCATCCCAGTAGTACCTCAGAATGATGTCCCTGTCTTCATCCGACAGACCACTCAGCAGCTTTTCCATGCTGTCCGATATATCCTCATCGAGTATCTCCAGCAGGTTGTCATTTGCAAGCTTGCTCTCATAGTCTGCTATGTCTTCCTCCGAACATCTTCTGCTGTATCTTCTCAGATAATCTATGGATCTGAATCTTGCAATTGCCGTTATCCAGCTTCTGAACGAGCCTTTGCTCTCGTCAAATCTGTCTATATTGTTCCATACATCCAGAAACACATCGTCCATGCACTCTTCAATTTCCTCCGGCATGCCCGAAAGATTCTTGTACACAGCGGCTTTCACCTGCCCGCCATATTCCTGAACCACAAACTCCAGAGCTTTCTCATTATGCCGTTTCAGCTTCGATATATAATTGTTCCTAGTTACTATATCATTCACCTCCCCGTGTGTTTCTAATATATATTCCGATCAAAATCTGTGTTTTCTTGCAGTAAAAGCGATTTTTTTATAAAAAAGCTGCCAGTTTTTTGAATTATACTGACAGCCATCTCTTTAATTATTATATTTGTTATTCATTTCCTTTACAGCCTCACCGATCTGGGCTCTGAGCTCTGTGGGATAAATGACCTCCACCGAGGTTCCATACTGCATCGCCCAGTGCGCCATCGCCTGACGGCTGCACACAAGCCGAACGTAAGTTACATCATCCTCAGTCTCCCTGAAGCCTTCGTACTGTCTGGCTATATTTTCATCGACCACATCAAAGTTTCTTCCAAACCAATCCACCACATCCGATATGGCAGCCTTTCTGACACGCATCACTATGGTCACCGGCTCATCGGCAAACATATAGATATGCTCAGCCATATGCTTTGGAAGGTTGAGTCCATGCTCCATTCCCTTTACCTCTGTGCGGTTCTTCACAGGCCTGTCAACTATCTGGACCTGTGTCATCTTATCCACTCTGTAATTCGACAGATTGTCATACTTGTCGTAATTGCAGATGAGGTAATACTTTCCGTCATTCGCCACCATCTGATACGGATTGACTACGTACGGCTCCTCCCGCCTCGGATGAAGCTTCTTGTCCTCACCATAATTATTGTAAACAAATGATATCTGCTTCTTCTCAGATATGGCATCGTCTATCATTCCCACGTTGAACAGTGTCTGCTTGTTGCTGGTGTGCTCGAGACCCGGAAGACTGCTCACATGCGTCATCTTGTTTGTAAAATATATATTTGACAGACCTGCTATCTTGTCTATGAGCTGACTTGCCTGACCAGCCGGTATGGTCTTGGAGAACAGGATACTGTCTATCATCATTCGAAGCTCTGCATCGTCAAACTCGTGGTTGTAATACCAGTTCGACGTGAGTATCTCCTTTGTGCCATCCTTCTTTTCTCGCTCAGTCTCGGTGTACTCAATGTCATAGCCATAATCCACCAGACAGTTGAGATTTGCCTTTACGGATTTTCTGTCCACAGTTATATCATAATCCTCTTTGAGCTTCGCAATGATATCCTTCTGATCCATGGTGTGGTCACAGTCCGTATATTTCTTCAGTATATCCAGAATGCATATGTTCAGCATCTTTTTTCCACTTGTAGGATACGCCATGTATATTCCCCCTCTATCACTACATGTCCCAACTAAGACGATGTAGATTTCCCGCTTCCTCTAGACCTGGGAAATCATTCTGTCTGAGTGCTTCATACAGCACTATTGCCACAGAGTTGCCCAGATTCAGTGAACGAATGTCTGGGAACATCGGAATCCTGATAGATGTATCCTTATAATCAACCAGGATCTCCTCAGGTATACCCGCGCTCTCCTTGCCGAACATGATGTATGCGTCATCCTCAAACTTCACATCTGTATACTTCTTCCTGGCTTTGGTTGTCGCCATGTATATCTTTGCTCCGGGATTCTTTGCAAGGAAATCCTCGAAATTCACATACGTTGTCACATCCAGCTTGTCCCAGTAATCAAGCCCGGCACGCTTCAGCTGTTTCTCATTTATCTGGAAGCCCAGCGGCTCTATGAGATGCAGTCTTGCGCCTGCTGCCACACATGTTCTTCCTATGTTGCCTGTATTGGCCGGGATCTCCGGCTCATGTAATACTATATTTAGCATACTACTCCTCCTATAAAAACCTTGGCGGTGTAAGAAATCTCCTCTCATCGTCGTGCACCACAACCCTATCGCTTTTTTCCGTAAGATGGCCTATGACTGAAGCCTCATATCCTGCCTCATAGAGCTTATCAGCCAGCAATTTTCCATCCGGAACTACGAAGAGTGCAGAACCACAACCATCTATCATATACGGATTATCCCCAGTGTGCTCACATATCTCTATTGTCTCCTGAAGTATCGGTATATTGTCATGACATACCTCAAGCCCGCACTTCAGCGCATCTCCCATCTCCCAGAGAGCTGCAAATACGCCGCCCCTCGATATGTCGTGTGAATATATACAGCCATGATCTAATGCTATGTCAACCTGGCCGCCAAGCAGTATAAGCTGCTCGAGCTGCTCCACAGGTCTCAGATAGCTCTCCGAATACCTCTCAAAAAGCTCCTTCTGATTATCATAATAGATCTTCAGGGTTCCACCAACACCGGTCTGTCCACACATAACTATATCCATGCCAGCCGGCCATTTCAGTCCTCGCGTACCAGCTACACCATGTCCTGTAGGCATCTGGTATCCGTGAACATCCTGATTCTGCAATTCCTGCATATCCTCGCCCTGACCTGCATGCCTTCCCATCATAGTCACACTTATAACCGGCTCAGATACAGCATTATTCACCTCGGTATGCCCCGTAATAATATCTACTCTATATTCCACACATATGCCCGCAAGCTTTCTGAGCAGTTTCTTCATGCGTCGTTCATCGTCATCAGGCATAACTATGGTATCTACTGCCGCCCATGGCATATATCCGCCAATCCTTATACTGTTGTAAAGTCTCGCTATATCAAGTCTGAGTCCCATATACCCGCTGTCACAGCACACACCAGCCGCAACATTCACGCTTTTAGCTGCGCCGGTGTCTCCGCTACCCCCATCACGCAACAAGAGCCGGGCATAGTCATCTCCTATTCCGGCTCTCGTCACATCGTCGTGGACAGTACGTGGCAGACTCTTAAGTATCGATCGCACCGTCTGGTGCTCTCCAAACTTTCCTCTCATATCTACTCTCCAATTCGACCTGTTTTCCTATTAGAATGCTGAAACTAAAAGTGTAACAACCATTGCGATACACAGAACCACAACAATTATTCTGGATACCAGTGTCTTACCTTTCTTGCTGCTAAGATCTATCATCTTTCCACACTCCTTATCAAAGTATCTTGCTCTACAAAATTAACTTAATAATAACAAAATATAAACCGTAGTTCAACAGCAATTATTTTTACAATCCCTGCCCCTTAAGGTAGTTGATAAACTGCTGTGCAGTACGTCCGCTTATGCCGCCATGTGCAAGCTCCCACTTGTTTGCCTCTGCGCAGAGCTCCTTCTCGTCCATGGTGATGTGCTCCTTCTCAGCAAGTCCCTTGACGATCTCAAAGTATTCCTTCTGTGAAGGTGCGCTGTAGCTGATCGTGACTCCGAATCTGTTGACCAGTGACAGCTTTTCCTGAATGGTATCACTCCTGTGAATACCATTGTTATTCTCCATATCATTCCTGTCGTTCCATGTCTCCTTGATGAGATGACGGCGGTTGGATGTGGCATATATAAGCACATTGTCAGGTCTGATCTCAAGTCCACCCTCGATGACAGCCTTGAGGTACTTGTACTCTATCTCAAATTCCTCAAATGAAAGATCATCCATGTATATGATAAATCTGTAATTTCTGTTCTTGATAAGCGATATGACCTGCGACAGATCCTGGAACTGATGCTTGTATATCTCTATCATACGAAGTCCTCTGTCATAGTACTCGTTGATGATCGCCTTGATCGTGGTTGACTTTCCTGTTCCACTGTCACCAAAGAGAAGTGCATTGTTCGCCTTGCGGCCCTCCACAAATGCCTCAGTGTTGTCCACGATCTTCTTCTTCTGGATCTCATATCCGATGAGGTCATCCAGCATGACATCCTCTGTGTTATTTATAGGTACAAACTCCAGATCTCCGTGCTCACGGGTGATCCTGAACGCTTTGTTGAGACCGAACATACCAACACCATATGCCTTGTAGAATGATGTAACTATATCAAATATCTGGTTCTCGTTCTCAGCCTCCTCTATGGCATTGCTGACAGCCTGAACCTTCTCACTGACATTCTTATTGTACATTCTCTCCTTCTTGCCAATAGACTTGTAATTGTTGATAGTTGAGAAACAATCTATTCCAAGTGCGCTCTCTATCTCTGAGAAATCAAAGTCGAACAGCTTCTTGAATATCCTGAAATCATTCTTGGCGAAATAATTAACGGTTCCGTCATTTGCTCCTACCTTCTCACTTGTTATACTGAATGAGTTCTCATTGGTGATGAGTATAAATGCCAGATAGTTGTGCCACAGATTCTTGTCGAATCCATAGCTGGTCGCAAGATCGAGCAGTCTCTTGATCTGATCGTATATGCGGGCACACAGCTCCGCATTCTCACACCTCTTGAGATCAAAATCCTCAAATATTCCAGACAGCTTCATAAGTATGCTGTCCTCTCCTAGATCTCTGTATAAAACCAATTTCGCTATGTCTCTGTACATGTGTATATCCTTCTTTCTGAACGGCTATATGTATCACCACACAGATGATGCCATATATGAACCGTTACTTCTTTCTCTTCTTGTAGTTTTTATTTCTGTTACTGTTTCTGCCTGTATTGTTTCTTTCTATGTTATTTCTTCCCGTATTGTTTCTGCTTGTGTTGTTTTTCCCAGAATTGCCGCTTCCGGCTGTACTGCCCGGTGCACTTGACTCATTCGTCCCGGTCTGCCCGGCGTCCACATTGCTGACATCAGACGCACATTCCTCATCCAGCCTTCCATTCCATCGCCCCTCGGGGATGTTGCATGCCAGATTATATTTCCTCCACGATATGCCCTTGTCTCTGAGTCTCTTAACCACATATTCTTCAGACATCGCATACAGGACGGAGAAAAGCGGTACAAATATGAGCATACCCAGAATGCCCAACATATCACCTCCAAGCATGACCGCCACAAGTACCCATATAGATGGAAGTCCCACCGAACCACCAACAACATGAGGATATATGAAGTTACCCTCTATCTGCTGCAGCACGACAAATATGATCAGAAACACTATGGCACGCTTCGGATCCTCTACCAGGATCATAATCGTTCCGGCAAAACATCCGACAAATGCTCCAACAACCGGGATCAGTGCAAATACTGCTATGATGATGCTGACCGTAAGCGCATACGGAATACGGAATATGGTCATCGTAATGAAAAACATAAGTCCAAGTATGCACGCCTCAAGGCACTGACCTGAGATGAACTTGGAGAAGGTCTTATCCGCAAGAACACAAGTCTGAATGAATCGGTCCGCCTTTTCTTCCCTGAACACCGCATACAATACACCCTTTACCTGCTTCTCCAGAGTCTCCTTCTGAGCCAGTATGTAGCACGCAAAGAACAGTCCCACCAGAACATCGACCACGGCGCCTACCACACTGCTGGCAATGGAGAACGTGGAAGACAATACACTGCTGCCGCCGTTCTTCACAATACCAACCACATTTGATATAAGTGCATCCCAATTAATATTGATACTCTTTATCTTATCCACTATCTCCGGCTGGTCCTTCATCAGCTTGATCGCCTTCCTCTGTATATCATCCATGGCCGATGGCAGCTTCTCTGCAAACATAGTTATAGTCTTGGACATCTCAGGTATGATCATAGTTATTGCAAACGTGAGAACAGCTATTATGCACAGGAACGACAGTATGAGGCACACTGGTCTCCTGAACCTGTACAGTCTGCTGTCTTTATTCTTAAACAATACCTTTTCAAGTCCCTTCATAGGTACATTCACCACAAATGCTATGGCAAATCCTATGACAAATGGCATGAGTATATTGATGAGCCAGCTGAACATACTGGACACCTTATCAAAATTAAACAGTACATATGCAAACAGCACCACACCGCACAATATAATCACGGTCCTCACTGTATCCCTCTTATTCCAGTTCATGAAGTCCTCCTAATAATCCACATTATTATTCTATGTAGTCATCAATTACATATCTATTCACCCAGATGTATATCTCCAAATGCCTCGGACAGGGAATATGTCAGATTCTTCTTGGGCTTGTACACATCAATGACCGGGGCCATGATCCTGAAAAAATTCTCCTCATCCTTTGAGAGCTTGAACACCTCAGCGGTATTCCTGGCATCCCACAGGGCATCATGCTCTGCCCCCTGAAAGTTTTCTCCCAGATAAAACACAGCGTCCGACAGTGATATCCTTCTTGACGTTCCTATGAGCTTGGCATATTCCTTCTGGAAATCCTTCCACCTTGATATGATACTTTCCAGCCCGGGGTGCGTGTATTCCTTCAGCCTGGCCTCCTTGCGGAGCTGTCTCAGGTCATTCTCACTCCATGCGTATATCACATCGGCATCAGCACACCACTCTATAAAGCTCCCCATGGCAAAAGCATATGAAGGAGCATTCTCCACCATATCATCTGTTATTCCTGTGAGCTTTATTATACGCGAAGCCATGGTTCCATATGCCGGCTTCACATAACTCTTAAACGAATCTATCTCATTATAATCTTCATCCAGTTTAACCGCACCGATCTCTATGATCTCACTCTTACATATTTTCTTTTCCTTCTTATACTCTGAATCTATCATATTCATTTCAAAGTCCACAAATACGTATATCATACACTGTATTTCCCCTTACATTGCCGATTTAATCATTGTAACACTGTGACCGGAAAACTGTAAACAAGCATATTAGGTATTTGTCAGCATTTCCGCAAATATTTGAGTATATTTTTGTCCTATTATGAGTTAAAATTTCTGTGACGACATAATCTGCACTTATACGGCAGCATATGACACGAAAGGAATATACATATGAAAAATATAATCTTTGATATTGGCATGGTCCTCGTAGACTTCCACTGGAAAAGCACCATGGAGAAACTTGGCATACCAGCGGACGTGATAGATGCTCTTGATCACAACATGATAAACCACCCTATGTGGAATCATTTTGACCTGGACGATATGCCTGAGCCAGAGCTCATCAAACGTTTCAAGGAACTCAGCCCGGAATGCAGCAGCTACATAGACCTGTTCATGAACAATCTCGATGAAGTGGTGGACATGTTCCCGGGAGCCGACATGTGGCTCAAGGATCTCAAGTCCAGAGGTTACAACATCTACCTCCTGTCCAACTACCCAAGAAGACTGTTTGCACTCCACACGCCTAGATTCCACTTCCTGCCTTACACGGACGGAAGAGTGGTCTCCTATGAATACCACGTGACCAAGCCAGACGCCGCCATCTATGAGCATCTCTGCAGCAAATATAACCTTGTTCCTGAGGAATCCATTTTTCTTGATGACAGGCAGGCGAATCTCGATGCCGCCGCAAAGCTTGGTTTCCACACTCTTCTGGTCACAGATCCTATAGGAGTGAGGGGCGCACTTGACGACATACTCACACGCGAATAAGGAGATGCCAGATGAAAACAGATACAACTCAAAGCAGACACAGTGGTCTGCTGTGGCGTTCCATATTCTTTCCGCTGGCCTTTATTTATATGGAGCTCCTGTTTCACATTGCAATTTATGGATCTGCAGGCAGCAGCATACTACATCCCCTGACATTTGCGCTGGCATGCGGACTTACCCTGTCAGCACTGACCTCCTTCTGGCACAGATATGCAAATGCAGCCATAGCCTACCTGCTGTGGAGTATATTTACGATCTACTATATTGCACAATTTGTATACTATAAGATATTCAGAACATTTTTGAGTCTGGTGTCCATCGGCGGTGCCCAGGATGCTATGAACTTCAGGACTGTGCTTTTTTCAGCATTACGATCCAACTGGTATATCATAGTGCTGTTCCTGCTGCCACTTATATGTCTTATCATCATGAACAGGTTCTGGTTTTCATTTGGCAGATGCCGCATCGGGCAGAAGCCTGGTGTGCTCAGGGCAGTGCTGGTGCAGCTGGGTATCTCCGCAGCTGCATGGGTACTTGCCATCTGTATTCTGACAGTGCACGGGACTGCGGCCTACACTCCATATGCGCTGTTCCACGGACGCTATGTACTTGAACTGTCCATGAACAAGCTTGGAGTCATGGTCACCACGGGAAGAGACTGTGTGACCATGGTGACTCAGAGCAGCCAGAGCAAGACATTTGAGCTTGCAGATATTGGAGATAATCAGTCAGATGCACAGACTGCCGCATCAGATATCAATGCCGCATCTGCGGACGAGACAGATTTTTCATCAGCTTCTCAGACCGGCGGCTCAGATCAGGCGGCAGGATCAACCCAGGCCGACGAGCCTGTATATGTTCCGCAGGTCGATGAAAGCATAGACTTCCAAAGTCTGTACAATCAGACAGATGACGAGGAGCTTAAAAGCCTGACGGCATATTTCTCGGGGGTACAGCCAACTTACACGGACGAATACACCGGCATGTTCGAGGGGTACAATGTGGTATTTGTCACCGCTGAAAGTCTCAGTACATATGGAATATCCAGGGAGGCCACACCGACACTGTACAAGATTTATCACGAAGGCTTTGAATTTACTAACTTCTACAACCCACTGTGGTATCACAGCACCATAGACGGCGAATATACCAACTGCCTCAGCCAGTATCCGGCATCCTCCAAATGGAGCTTTGAGGCATCCGCGGACACCTACCAGCCATACGCCCTCGGCAATATGCTGAACGCACAGGGCTACAAGAGCTACGGCTACCACGACTTTGATGCCACATACTACGACAGAACAAGAACCCATCCGAATATGGGCTACACCACCTTCAAGGCCATCGGCGCAGGATTGGATATTCCTGACCACGTTATGTATTCCGATCTCGAATGTATGGAGGCTGTGTATGGGGATTTCATTCAGGATGACAAATTCAACATGTATTTTATGAGTTTCTCCGGCCATCTGCCTTACAATTACGACAATCAGTATATATGTATGATTAACAGGGAGGGAGCCGAGAATGTCCTCTCCGAAAAAGGGTACTCAGATGAGGCCATAGCCTATGTTGCAGCCCAGATGGAGCTTGACAAGGCTCTGGAATTCCTGATGGATAAGCTGGAAGAGACTGGCAAGCTGGACAACACTCTGTTCATCGTGGCACCTGACCACTATCCTTACGGACTCAGCGACGGCACCTACAACGAGCTTGCGGGCAAGGACATAGAGAATGATGACTTTGAGCTTCACCACAACCAGTTTGGTATATGGAGCTCATCCATGGAGAAGCCAGTAGTTGTCGACAAGCTCTGCTCCAGTGTGGACATACTTCCAACTGTGTTAAACCTTCTCGGAGCCGACTTTGACTCAAGACTTCTGGCTGGCCGCAACATTTTGTCCGACTCCGATGAGCTTGTGATCTTCGCGGATCAAAGCTTTATGACCGACAAGGTCAGATATGATGCCAGCACGGGGGAGACCTCTTACTTCGTCCCTGAGTCACAGATCCCTGATGGATACGTGGATCAGATGATCGAGGAGGTTGAAAACCGACTGTATATATCGGACGAGATGATAAACACGGACTATTTTTCATTTGTATATAGCAGATAAAAGGCCGAGACAATCCCCGCCAGCACATCGGCGGCGGCCTGGACAAAAGCCACTCCATCTATGCCATACATGCGCGGCAGTATGAATACTAATGGTATAAAACATACTCCCTGCCGCAGGGCGGATATGAGGGTGGCTTTTCCATATGCTCCAAGAGCCTGATAGTACATTCCGGTCACCAGACACACAGCTGCAAACGGCATGGATATGGCATGCGCCCGGAGAGACAGCGCCGCAAGCTGCATAGCTTGAGTGCCACCTTCATGCAAGAATACACCGGCCACCTCGGATACCCACACCCAGGTCGCAGCACCCATAGCGCACATGAATATCACCGCAGTTATCATGGTAAATCTCAGCGACCTTTTCACTCTGGATTCAAGTCCTGCACCATAGGCAAACCCGCACACCGGGGCAAATCCCTGCCCATAGCCCACCAGCACCGCAAATATGACTGCAAATATCTTATTTGCAACTGTGACGCCCGCCATGGCTCCATCTCCGTACTGCCTACAGCTTCTGCTTATCATGACCGCCGCAAGGCACATGAGCCCCTGTCTCAGGAAGGATGGCAGCCCTGTTCTCACTATACGCACCCCATATCTGAAGCTCCACACATCAGACACATGAAGCCTTACCACGCTGCACCTTGACCTGACACATATATACATTATGGCAAGACTTATCCCCTGTCCGGCAAGGGTCGCTATGCCTGCACCGGCTATTCCAAGTCCAAGCACTCTCACCAATATATAGTCAAATAACGCATTTGACAGTCCTCCTGCCAGAATACCCAGCAGGGCAAGATACGGCTGCCCCTCAGCCCGCAGGGCATTGTTCAGAACATAGGCACCGCACATGACCGGAGCCGCGAGCATGATATATATTCCATACTGCCCAGCAGGAGCAAGACTTGTGTCCGTGGCCCCCAGAAGTCTTACCACATCCTCCCTGAACACGGCAAATATAACCGCCATGACCGCGCCCGACAGTATTCCTCCCGCCAGTGCCGTGGCAAGCGTCTGCTCCGCCTCACGCTTCTTCTGCTTACCGAGGAGTCTCGCTATCTCACTTCCAGCTCCCATGCCCCAGGTGTAACCCACAGCCTGTATCAATGCCATAACAGAGAACATGATCCCAACTGCGGCCACGTTGCTTTCTCCAAGATCTGAGACAAAATAAGTGTCCACAATATTGTAGGAGGTTGCAATCAGCATGGTGAATATTGTAGATACCGAAAGTGACAGTATGAGCGAAGGCACAGGAGTCTCAGCCATTTTGCTGTGATTCTCCTGTGCCTTCTTCTGTGTATCCACACTCTCAGGAATGTCCATTCCCGAAAGTATCAATATGTCATATATTCCATTATCGGGTCTGCTGTGTAACCGCCGTCTGTTGCTGCGCCTGTCCATGTGTGTAGTCCCTGCTTTCTTCCTTACTCTCACGCAGGAATTTCTTAACCTGCTGCAATTTCTCCTTTGCATCGTACACACCCAGCTCATACATGGCCTCGATCATCTCCGGCTTCTTCTCAAGCCTTGATATCTCTATAGTCTCACTCGGTCTGATTATCAACGTATCACCCTCCTTTTCAAGCTCCTCCAGCTTGTCCAGGGTCTTGTTGTAATACATGTGTCTCATGTGACATCTTTTAACGAACTCAGGGTACTCCCTGTACCTTCCGGCCTCCAGCCTGAGCATCTTGTCCGGGCCCTTGCGGTATCCCTCCGGTCTTGTCAGAACTACTATATTTCTCCTGTAGCCCATCCTTCTGAATGCAAATATCGGTATGCTGTCGGATACACCTCCATCCAGCAGCTTCATTCCATCAACCTCTACAATATTGGACACCAGTGGGAGGGATGCCGAAGCCCTCACCTTATTCACATCCTCAGGCTTTCTCATATCTGTACACTCCAGATACTCCGCCTCTCCTGTATCCAGATTAGAACATCCCACATAGAGCTTCGTAGGATTTGCAAGGAATGCATCGTAGTCAAGTGGATCCAGTTTCTCCGGGATATCGTGGTAGCAGAACTGCTCACCACATATATCTCCTGTAGTTAAAAGGGAGTACAGGCTCATGTAGTGCTTGTTGTTCCTGTACTTCATATTGTAACGCATGTTGCGCCCTCTCTGTCTCGCCACATAGGAGAGTCCATGTATGGCTCCCGCCGACACCCCTATGACACCGTCGACCTCTATATCATTGTCCATGAACACATCCAGGACTCCGGCGGTATATATGCCTCTCTGGCCGCCGCCCTCAAGTACCAAACCTGTCTTTGCCATATCGATCACCTTTCATCCAAATATTTATATATCCGTCTTTGTCTGAAAAATCCTCAGACTCCTGTCAAGAATCCCATTCATATGAGCTATAGCAGTTCCATAATTCGTCATCGGGATACTCTGCTGCTCCGCCCTTCCCTGACGACTCTTCATCTCGCGTTCATTCAGCATACAGCCTCCGCAGTGTATCACCAGATCATATCCTGTCAGATCCTCTGGGAATTCCGTTCCGCTGACAAATGTAAATTCAGGCTCAAGTCCTGTGTATCTGCGTATCCATCCCGGCAGCTTCACAGTTCCTATATCATCACACTGTCTGTGATGGGTGCAGCCCTCGGCAATGAGTATCCTTGGAGGTCTGCTGTCCGCATCTGTCCGCTGTCCTTCACCCCTCAGCCTGTCCAGAACATATGCACCATTCACCGCCGCATCAAGCTGCCCCTTGAATCTTGCCATCAGTATGGAGAACGATGTCAGATATATGTCATCCGGCACTATCTTCATAACCTTTGCAAATGCCTGGGAGTCAGTGACCACCAGAGATACATTCCCCTCCAGCCGTCTCAGAGTATCCTCAAGCTCCGTGTCCCTGCACACCACAGCCGTAGCTCCGGTCTCAAGAACATCCCTTATGACCTGCTGCTGCGGAAGTATCAGCCTGCCCTTCGGAGCTGCAGAATCTATCGGTATGACCAGCACCACCATATCACCCGGCTGTATCAGATCTCCGACCAGTCTCCTGGTCATGGTGTCTGTCACCGTGAGCTTTCCTATCAATTCCTTCAGCTCCTCTATTCCCTGTCTGCGCTCTGCGCTGACCCATATGGAATTCTCCGCTGAATTCTGAACCTGTATATCATCCTTAACTAGATCACTCTTATTGTACGCAATTATATAATTTATATTCTTCTCTTTGAAAAGCTCTGTGAGCTCCCTGTCCGCCGCCGAAAGGCCAACCGAACCATCAACCACCAGCACAGCGACATCTATCTTCGCAAGCACCTGTCTGGTCTTCGACACCCTGAGTTCACCCAGCTCGCCGGTATCGTCTATTCCCGGTGTATCTATGATGACCACCGGTCCAAGCGGAAGCAGTTCCATGGACTTGTACACCGGATCCGTGGTGGTTCCCGCCACATCCGACACAACAGCAAGGCTCTGCCCCGTCACTGCATTTACCAGACTGGACTTGCCTGCGTTCCTGCATCCAAAGAAACCTATATGCACTCTGTTTGCCGACGGCGTATCGTTTAAACTCATTTTGCTCCTCCACAATGTGTTAGAATCTAAAATCTCTGTCTCCGTGCTTTATCCTGTCAAGTCTCTCGACCACTATCTGTCTGACTTTCTCATTCGGAATATTCTTCAGCTCATTCTGTATGAGTCTCCTGCCTATCTCCGCGGTCTCCGGCGAAGCATAATCCACCAGATATTCCTCCAGCGTCATGAGTGCGTTCGGATGACAGCAGTTCTGTATCTGTCCGCTCTTGCACAGGCTCATGAACCTGTCGCCGGTTCTGCCCTCTCTGTAACATGCCGTACAGAACGATGGTATATAGCCCTTGGTCATCAGCCAGTTCACAACCTGATCCAGAGTTCTCGTGTCGCTGACATCGAACTGCTCCGACTTCTCATCCTCTGGCTCCGGCTCATAGTAGCCACCCACACTGGTCTTTGAACCACCGCTTATCTGCGACACTCCAAGCCTTATGATCTCATCCCTGACCGTTGGATTCTCCCTTGTGGAGATTATCATTCCTGTATAAGGAACGGCGATTCTGATACATGCTGCGATCCTGCAGAATACATCGTCGCTTATTCCGTTGTCAAATGCCTCAGGATCTATGTCGTCAGCCTTCTTGACTCTTGGCACACTGATGGTGTGCGGACCAACTCCATGAACAGCCTCAAGGTGCTCCGCATGCATCAGCAGCCCCGCAAATTCGTACCTATACTTGTCCAGACCAAAGAGCACTCCCAGACCCACATCGTCTATACCACCTTCCATAGCACGGTCCATAGCCTCTGTGTGATATGCATAGTCATGCTTTGGTCCGTAAGGATGAAGCACCTCATATGCCTTTTTGTCGTAGGTCTCCTGGAACAATATATATGTTCCTATCCCAGCTTCATGAAGTTTCCTGTAATTCTCAACGGTCGTTGCCGCTATGTTTACATTTACGCGGCGGATTGCTCCATTCTTATGCTTTATACTGTAAATAGTATTGATACATTCAAGTATATACTCTATAGGATTCATCTGAGGGTCCTCACCGGCCTCGATGGCCAGTCTCTTGTGACCCATATCCTGCAGTGCTATGACCTCCCGTCTCACCTCTTCCTGGGTGAGCTTCTTTCTGGCTATATGCTTATTCTTGATGTGATACGGACAATACACACACCCATTTACACAGTAGTTGGACAGATACAACGGCGCGAACATAACTATTCTGTTGCCGTAGAAATCCTTCTTGATCTGCTCCGCCAGATCATATATCTCGTTTATCTTGTCCGGCATCTCACACGCAAGAAGCACGGATGCCTCCCTGTGGGTAAGCCCCTTCCTGAGCTTTGCCTTCTCTATGATACTGTCGATAAGCTCCACATTGTCCTTGTTCTGATCCGCATAGTCCAGCGTCTCACGGATCTCGCCATCATCTATGAAGTCCTCTGCCTTCATGGATCTCACATCGTACATTTTTTGTCAGCCTTCTTTCTTGTATACTGTATGCCCTTCCAATCTTATACACACAATATTATTCAGTGATCTCCGCCTCTGTTGTCTCCTCACTGTCAGCATCCCCGGAATCGACCGGCGTACTCATGCTGTCTATTTCATCCGGCATACGGACATAGTCCACATACCAGCCATCGTCGCACTTCAACATACATTCCTGAACGTGTACCGTGACCTCGCCGCCATCCTTGCCTGTCACTATCCAGTCAGCTTCCACACTTCTGTACTGGGACACGCCCTTAACTCCGTTGTCCGCAAATTGCTGCTGCACATCCTCTATATTGCTCACCGCCTGTATATCGGTGACCTTGCACTCGATCGTATCTATATCCCCGACCTGCTCATCTGTATACGCTCTGAACTTGTTTATATATATGTCCTGTATGTCACTCACCGACAAAACCTTTGACGAATCCTCAAACTTCTTCACGTATCCCGGGGCTATCATGTCAGCCATCTCTCCGCCATCGCCAAATGCGTATATGCGGGCGGTCTCCTTTGCCAGCTTGTCCGCCTGATATGAAAATCTGTAATAGATCACATAAAATACCGCAAATACTACCACGATCGCCACTGCCAGAACTATTATAAGCTTCTTGAGGAATCCGCTTTTTTCATTACTGTTTCTCTCTTTACTCTGTCCCATATCTCTACTTCCCAATCCTTGTTTTTGTGGTTAAATACCCTTTTATATTGTATTCACCTGATTTGATATAGTCAACACCTAGCTTCCGTAACCCCCGAACGGGCAGATCATCAACATGACCTGCCCGTTCAGAATAATTATCCATATATCGTTACCAACAATTCATTGTCTCCATCGTATCAAGCTTCCTCTGGATCTTGTCAACGACCATATCCCTGATCTCTGTGGTCATCTTATCCGCTATAACCTCATATGGGATCGGCTCCAGAAATGCAAGCTGTGTCGTCACACGCCTCAGTGACCATCCCTCAAATGGCTTGAAGGAATCATACAGCACGACTGGAACGATAGGACACTTCGCCTTCTTGGCGATCTTGAAGCTTCCCGGCATGAACTCCTTGAGCTCATTGTGACTGTGATCGTATCCTCCCTCCGGGAATAAAATATATCTCCTTCCCGCCTTAATCTCCGTGGATACATCGTTTATAACCTGTACCTGCTGCTTTATGTCTTCCTTGTCAAGTCTCTGTGCCTTCACAAGATCCGTAAGCTGATCTGCTATGAACAGCTTCGACCTCTTGGCATCCATGACATACGTAATCGGTTTGTCATGGGAAACTATAACTCCCAGTACATCATACTTACCCTGATGATTGGCATACATGATATATCCGCCCTCCTTAGGAAGGTTCTCCATACCCGTGGCAACCGTCTTGATAAAAGCACGACGTCTCACATGATTGCACATAACCTGTGCCATCTGATAACATATATCCTCACCATATTTTTCCGGGTGCCTAGCATAATACGACATCTTTGGCACATAGTACATGATCAGAAACAAGCACGAAACTATTACCCAAATAAATCTTAACATAAATACCTCTAACCAAATACCTTTAACTCAAAAATGTGTGCATATACATGCACACGTCCTCTTTTTCATAAACTCTTATATACATAGTTCACTGTATATACAATTCACCATATACTATCTAGTAATTTTCTCAGTAAAGGCAAAAGTTGTCAAGTAACATTTTATCTATTGTGTCTGCACATAAAAAGGCAACGCCACATCGGTTTCATCGTCCCGCTGCTGGCACTGCCTTTTATAATAGACTCGAAGTCCCGCGCTGACGCGCTCTATGTTCGGCGTAAGCCGAACGACTTCTCGTTAAAACCGCTTGAAACCCCCAAATGCCTGCAAGCAGGCGCTTGGGGTTTCTGCGCTGGGGTTTTATATCTTTTCTGTTACTTTGAGTCTTGTGAGTGCACGGGCAAGTGATGCCTCGCTCTGCTTGTATTCCTTCAGACTCTCTTTCTGTCTGAGTCTCTCTTCCGCTCTGATCTTTGCCTCCTTGGCTCTGACCCTGTCGATATCCTCCGGCTTCTCTGCGGAATCCACGATAAGGACAACTCGGTTATTTACTATCTGAACAAAGCCCTCACCGACAACACCGACTACCTGCTCACCCTTGCTGGTGGTAATCCTGATCTCGCCTATGCTGGTGGCTATGACCATGTTCTCGTGATGTGCAAGAACCGCTTTCTCTCCATCTTCAAGTGGAAGAATGATCTTCTCTACTCGGCCTTCGAAGAATATCTTATTGCTGGAAATAACTCTCAGATAAAATGTATTCATCTACGCACTTCCTTTACTGACCTTTCTCGGCCTTTTCCTTTACTTCCTCTATAGTACCTACATTGAAGAATGCCCACTCAGGATACTCGTCCATCTCACCGTCAACGATCATCTTGAAGCCCTTGATCGTATCCTTGAGACTTACATACTTTCCAGGAATACCTGTGAAGTTCTCAGCAACATGGAATGGCTGTGACAGGAATCTCTGAACCTTTCTGGCTCTGGTAACTGTAAGCTTATCCTCATCTGACAGCTCCTCCATACCGAGGATTGCGATGATATCCTGCAGCTCCTTGTACTTCTGAAGTATCTCCTGTACACGTCTTGCAACATTATAATGCTCCTCGCCGACTATATCAGCCTCAAGAATTCGTGAGCTTGACTCCAGCGGATCTACTGCCGGATAGATACCCTGCTCAACGATCTTTCTTGAAAGAACTGTATTTGCATCCAGATGCGCAAATGTTGTGGCTGGGGCAGGATCTGTAAGGTCATCGGCTGGCACATATACGGCCTGGACTGACGTGACTGATCCTTCCTTGGTAGAAGCGATTCGCTCCTGAAGCTCACCCATCTCATTTGCAAGTGTTGGCTGATAACCAACGGCTGATGGCATACGTCCGAGAAGTGATGAAACCTCTGAACCTGCCTGTGTAAATCTGAATATATTGTCGATGAACAGAAGCACATCCTGATGATTTACATCACGGAAATACTCTGCCATTGTAAGTCCTGTCTCTGCAACTCTCATTCTGGCTCCAGGTGGCTCATTCATCTGTCCGAACACCAGGGCGGTCTTGTCGATAACGCCTGACTCGCTCATCTCTGTCCACAGATCATTTCCCTCTCTTGAACGCTCTCCAACACCGGTGAATATTGAGTATCCACCATGTACGGATGCGATATTCTGGATAAGCTCCTGGATAAGGACTGTCTTACCAACTCCGGCACCGCCGAACAGACCGATCTTACCACCCTTTGAGTAAGGTGCAAGAAGATCTATGACCTTGATACCTGTCTCAAGTATCTCGATGACAGGACTCTGATTCTCAAATGTTGGCGGCTCTCTGTGGATTACCCAGTGCTCTGTGTCTGAGAGATCCTCCTTGCCATCTATTGTCTCACCAAGCACGTTGAACAGACGTCCAAGTGTCTGATTTCCTACTGGAACTTTGATTCCTGATCCGGTCGCAACGACTTCCATATCTCTTGAAAGTCCCTCGCTGGCGGACAGCATGATACATCTTACTGTATTATTTCCTACGTGCTGTGCTACTTCCATAACACATTTTTTTCCATGATTATCTACTTCAAGAGCATCCTTGATGTATGGCAGATCGTTGTCTGGAAATTCTACGTCTACGACAGGTCCCATGACCTGTACTATCTTACCATTTTTCAAAACATCAGACCTCCTTTACAATTATTTATTGAGCTTATTAGCTCCTGTCTCTCTGAGCTCTGGCGCCGCCCGCGATCTCTGTGATCTCCTGCGTTATGGCTGCCTGCCTTGCTCTGTTGTATTTGATATTGAGATCATCCAGCATCTCCTTGGCACTCTTTGTGGCTGAGTCCATCGCCATCATTCGGCTGTTCTGCTCACTGCAGAAGGACTCTACCAGAGCGCCGTATATATATCCCATGACACAGTTTGGCACGATTCGGTCAAGCACTGCCTTCGGTGAAGGCTCCATGGTAATCTCCTCGTGGAACACATCCGCAGGAACGCCTGCGAAGTCAGTCCTCTTCATAGGGAGGAGCTGTATCATCTGCGGTTCAACGACCACACTGCTCTTCATGTTGGTATATATGATGTATACCTCATCTATATCGCCATTCTCATAGTTCTCAAGCATCTTGTCCGCTATGACTCTGGCTCTGTGAAGACTAGGATTCTGCGCTGTATACTGGAAATGTATATCTATAGGCACTCCCTTCTTTGCGAAGTAGTGTCTTCCCACCTGGCCGACTACATACAGCTCACTGTTTGGGTGGGCTGCAAGCTCCTGCTCAGCGATCTTGATTACATTGTGGTTGTAGGCACCAGCCATACCTTTGTCGGCGGTAATGACCAGATAACCTCGCCTTCTGTCCTCTTCCTTGATTCCCTCTCTGCTGTCGAAGTACAGATGCTCCATCTCAGGAACATGTCTGAGCATTCTGGCAAGAGCAACCTGGAGTGTGTAGAAGTAAGGCTCCGTGTTCTCAAGATCTGTCCTCGCCTTTTTAAGCTTGGAAGATGAGATCATATACATTGCATTGGTGATCTTCTGAGTATCCTTGATACTCTTTATTCTATTCTGGATTTCTTTGGTATTTGCCAATCAAATCACCTCTCAACGAATCTTCTTATTTCTCCTGAGATCTATCTCTCGATAAACTCCTTAGCGGCTGCGACTATCTTGTCCTTCAGCTCATCGGTAAGCACCTGCTTCTCCTCGATCTCATCCACGATATCCTTATGGGCACTGTGGAAGTATTCAAGCATCTCAAGTTTCTTCTTCTTGACCTCTGAAACCTCAACTGGAAGGAATACCTTATTGGTAGCTGCTACCAGAATGATAACCTCCTCGGCCATTGACAGCGGATTACACAGAGGCTGCTTTAAAAGCTCCATAAGTCCCTTGCCATACTGAAGCTGTTCCTTGGTGTTCTCATCAAGATCTGAACTGAATTGTGTGAACACCTCCATCTCTCTGTACTGTGCCAGATCGATACGGATACTTCCTGCGGCCTTCTTCATCGCCTTTGTCTGCGCTGCACCACCAACTCGTGATACCGACAGACCGACGTTGACAGCAGGTCTCATACCTGAGAAGAACAGATCGCTCTCGAGGAATATCTGTCCATCTGTGATAGATATAACATTTGTAGGTATATAAGCAGATACATCGCCTGCCTGTGTCTCGATAATAGGAAGGGCTGTGATGGAGCCTCCGCCCAGCTCATCCTTAAGCTTACTTGATCTCTCAAGAAGTCTTGAATGGAGATAGAATACATCTCCAGGATATGCCTCACGTCCTGGTGAACGTCCGAGAAGCAGTGACAATGTTCTGTAAGCAACAGCGTGCTTTGACAGATCATCGTACACGATCAGCACATCCTTGCCCTTATGCATGAAATACTCAGCGATCGCTGTACCTGAATAAGGCGCAATATACTGAAGTGGTGCTGAATCACTTGCTGTAGATGCAACGACTATCGTGTAGTCCATGGCATCATATTTGTTCAGGTTATTTACAACCTTGGCTATTGTTGAAGCCTTCTGGCCTATAGCCACATATACACAGATGACATCCTTGCCCTTCTGATTCAGAATGGTATCTATCGCTATGGATGTCTTACCTGTCTGTCTGTCTCCTATGATCAGCTCTCTCTGTCCTCTTCCGATTGGGAACATGGCATCTATCGAGAGGATTCCTGTCTGAAGCGGCTGGTTGACCGACTTACGATCAACTATGCTTGGAGCCGGATTCTCTATTGGACGATAATCCGTTGACTCTATGCTGCCCTTTCCATCTATAGGTGCTCCAAGGGCATCAACTATACGTCCGATAAATGCATCGCCTACAGGGATGCCTGCACGCTTTCCCGTTCTGCTGACCTTTGTTCCTTCTTTGATTCCTGTATCACGACCGAACAGAATACATCCTATCTCTGTTCTTCTGATATCCTGAACCATACCTTTGACACCATTCTCAAAAACAACGATCTCGCCGTACATGGCATTGTCTATACCGTATACGGTTACGATTCCATCACCTACATAGATGACCTTACCGACTTCTTTGTCCCTGGAGTCAAAATCATAATTCTCTATCTCTTCTTTGAGTATAGAAATAATATCCTCTGAACTAATTGAACTCAATTTATCACCTCATAACCAGTTTCTGTCTAAGGGATTTGTACCTGCCCAGAATGCTTCTGTCGTACTCGCGGTCTCCCGTTCTTATGACAAATCCACCTATCAATTCTTTTTTCTCCACCATAGAAAGCTGTACCGCCTTGCTTCCATACTCTTTCATAAGGAAGTTCTCGATACCTGCCTTCTGCTTATCAGTTGGCGGTGTGACATAATAGAGAGTTGCCGAAAGGATATCCTGCTGCTCTCTGGCATACTTCTCATACTCGTCAAATATGTCATGTATCATGTCAAATCCATCGTTGTCACACAGGGTCTTCATGAAATTTACCAGATCCTTATTGCCAAATCTGTCAAATACCCTGTCAACGACCTTGCGCTTGTCCGCGTGGCTGACCACCGGATCTGCCAGTGCATATACCAGCTCCGGACTACCATCCACAAGCGCCTTTATCTCCTCCACCATGTCCTGACTGATTCCAAGCTGATAGAGGACAATTCCGTAATTAATTGCCTTCTGTGTCACCTGAATCACCTACTTCATTCAAAAACTCGTCATACATGGCAGCTCCTGCTGATTCCGCATCACCTTCACCGCCCACGATCTTGCCGGCTGCTGCCATTGCAAGCTCTGCGATCTGTGACTGCATATCAGAAAGTGCCTTGTTCTGCTTGATCTCTATGGTCTTCTCCGCATCCTTTATCATCTTGACTGACTTTGCATCAGCCTGATCTATGATACGGCTGTACTCATTCTGGGCCTCCACACGGGATTTCTCACGGAGATCCCTGCACTCAGCATCAACCCCTGCAAGGGTATCCTCATACTGAGACTTGAGTTTCATTGCTTCAGCCTTCTGATTGTTGGCATCCGATATGGTGCCAGCGATCATATCTTCTCTCTTCTTGATGACATCGTTGAGCGGTCCTATCAAGAACTTCTTCAAAAGAAGAAACAGAACTATTAAGTTGATAATGGTGAATGCTATTGTAGAAAATTCTATATCAATCATATAGCCACTCCTATCTTTCTGTTTCTATTATCCGCATCTCTTCTGCAATTCCAGATTTCTATTAGATATTTCTATTAAAATATCCATCTGACCAAAAATCTGATTACTTAAGAAGAATGATTGCAAGAAGTCCGATTACGAAACCGTAGATAGCTGTTGCCTCTGCAAGGGCACAACCGATGATAAGAAGCTTTGTGATCTTTCCGTCTGCCTCCGGCTGTCTAGCTACAGCCTCAACTGCCTTTGATGTTGCAAGACCGATTCCAAGTCCTGCGCCAAGTCCTACTAATGCTGCTATACCTGCTCCAATTGCTAATAATCCGTTCATATCATTTTCTCCTTCTTATTTTCATTTTTAAAATCAGATAATCTTTACTCCATCGCTTCCTGCATGTAAAGCGTAGTCAGGAAAGTAAATACAAATGCCTGTAAAAATCCATCAAAAAAATCAAAGTACAGGCTGAGTGGGATAGGGACAATGAGTGGAACTACTGCCTCTATCAGCTTCATGATGACGAATGCTCCGAGAACATTACCAAAAAGTCGCATACACAGCGACAGCGGCTTGATGACAAGCTCAAGTACATTAAGCGGTGCAACTATTGCTACCGGCTCTGCAAAACTCTTGACCCAGCCTTTTGTCCCCTTTCCTCGTATTCCTGCCACCTGTACGAGTATGATACTCATGATGGCCAGTGAGGCTGTCACATTCAGATCCTTTGTCGGTGGTTTAAAGCCAAATACACCCATGATGTTGGCCATGCCGATGTACAGAATAACCGTTATCAGATACGGAACATACTTCATGCCCGCCTCTCCGATAACACCTTTGAACAGGTTGTTAAAAGTAGTTATTATGGTCTCCAACACAAGCTGTTTCTTACCCGGATTCTCAACTTTGAGATTCCTTACAAGGATAATCGACAACAGCACAAGCACTGCCATAATGATCCATGTTACCACCACAGATTCTGTTACCGGTATTCCACCAAATATTGGTATTGTAAATACTGTTTTGCATTGGAGTTCATTGGATAACTCTTCTGCCAGATCCGTAAGACATCACTTCCTTTCACACTGTTTTATTGTATGTCAAAATGCTATTTCAGTTTATTATTGGTTTATTATAGAAATAGCATTCATGGCATCTGCCTCAGACAGCCCCACAAGTACGTTCTCTGTGTTGATCCAGTGAGAATCGAGTTCATGAGCCTCCCAGTCCATATCCATGTCATCAAATATGACATATCCCTCTACGGAATTCGCAACCACATAATCCTTGACTGCACATGCTCTGGTATAATCCCCATACTTGTTTCTGAGCTCATCCCCTGAAGAAGTTGCCCCATATACTTCCATTCCAGCATCCGCAAGTCTGTCTATCAGTTCCCTTACGTGTGCCTTACTGATATCCTTATCAATCACCTGTTTTCTCCAGTCACTTGTCATGACCAGCTTCGCTCCTGTGGCATCCACAACCATCTTGAGGTTAGCCACATTCTTAGGATTGATAAACTCCCCATGCTTCTCACACAGGAATTTCTCCGAATTCAGTACGCCGTCTACATCAAAAAATACTACATTCATACGGTCATACTCCCCTATCTTTTTTTCTAAAAAGCTGCTCTCGCTCCTTGCTTGCGTATTTTATCACCATTCAAAACAAATTTAAAGTCATATATTTGCCCTTATAGTCAAATTTTAATCATTTTTTATTTTTGTATTATTTTTCGTAACAAAAACAGTTTTTTGTCACAGTTTTCTCAAGAAACCCGCATAAAATCTAACGTATCGCCAGTTTATACTTTTTTTATAATTTTAACATTTCGTTTATAATTAGCTTTTCTTCCAAATCATCAAAGTAAAATTCGCCACTCCCATCATCCTTCCGCCAGAAACAGGCTGGGTATTCTTCCGCGGCTGTATATCATCTGCTATATATGTGGTATCGGTAGCGAATACGACTGAGCTTCGGTGCTTCTTGCCGAGTTGGAAGCCGCATCGCCCTTATCGCGGCCGGAAACGAGTGCATATAGAAGCTAAGCCGAAGCGAAGGAAGTAGAGCGTGATACCACATATATAGCAGATGATATACCCGCCCCGCGGAAGAATACCCAGCCGTCCGTCCTTCGCCCCCCACGAAAAAAGGCTATCTCGTGTTCGACGCCCTAACGCTCGACACGTGATAGCCTTGTTCCCTCTGCCGTAATCCGTCACCCCCATTGTGACAGACTATTGTAGAAAATGACCCCCTTGTCATCTCTCGATGTAACAGATAAATTCATTATATCATATTTAATTTCATATTAAAGAGCAGTTCATACACTTTCCTGCGCATACACAAATCGCAAAAGTGTATATTCTTACACTTTTCAACTGGACAAGCCTGTTTCTTCTATTATATAATGTTACTGAGGTGAATTACATGCAGCAACAATACGATATAGGGAAAAGACTCAGGGAAGTCATGGCTGAACGCGGGGTTACGATCAGTCAGTTAGCTGAGTTGACAGATGTCTCTGAGGATACGATAAAAGCCATCAGGAGCGGCAAGACCAAGAGCCCGGGAATACAGCTTATGATATCCATCGCAGACGCACTTGGATGTACCATGGATGGATTTCTCCATAGGCGCAGCCTTACGGACGAGGAATTGTATCTCCTGCAAAAATACAGAACACTCAACATCCACGGCAAGCGGATGGTCATGCTAATGGCGGACTCTGAAGATCACATGCAGAAGAAGCTTCCTTCAGCGGATGCGTACCGCGCCAAAACGCGCAGGATTCCGTGTATTTCCTCAACTCACACGCTTGCTTCCAATTCAGACTACTCAACACACGCGACAGAATTTATAGAGATACCCGCCGATTATTTTCCAAATGCAGATTATTGTCTGAGGCTCACGACCAATATGCTCCATCCTATCTATATTAAGGATGATATTATAGCCGTGGAACAAAACTTTCCTCATTTCGGAGATATTGCGTTATTCCTGAACGAGAATGGAGTCGAGATGATCAGAAAATATACAGAAAAGGATGGCTCACCATACCTTGAAGCTGTCAGCAGATGTGATAGATCCCTGTATCTCACAAGTGATATCATTTGTCTGGGAACGATCCTCGGAATCGTCCGTCTGGAGGACACAAGAAAACCGCCTATTACATAAAGGCGGTTTTTCTTATATATAAATATTATGATGTCGATTACTCTGCTCCACCGGTGATAAGCCATGGTGACGGCTGGGTAACGAACATGTTGTCCTTGTTGGTTTTGGATACAGATATCTGAATAGCCTCCATATTCTTTATTCCGAGCTTGTCAAATATGAGCTTTGCCTGTGCAAGTATTCCAAGATCAAGTGTGTATATGACAAACTGCATATTCGGATTGATCTTGAGCAGTCTCTCCATATCTGACTCCAGATAATGATTTGCAACTATGAATGCCAGTCTCGGAACAGGTATGGCTGCCAGAGTGTCCTCGCTCATATCTGGGATTATCTGTACATTATGTACTCCGAACTTGTCAACATTCTCCTCCATGGATCTTCTCGAACCTTCGTCCGGCTCAACGGCTATAATGTTGCCCTCGCTTGCCACGATCGCAGCCTCAATGACTATACTCTCGGCCTGGAGTGCCAAGATGGTGTCATGCGTATCCACATCCAGCAGACTCATGATGACTGCTCTTATCTCCTTGCCGACATAGTGTACTGTTCCAGCCGAGAAGAAATCATTTGCAATTCCGTATCTGACGGATTCCCTTGTCTTCTCATTCATGATGAATATAACTGTTGGCCCTGTTATCTTCCTGTTCAGCACCTTCTCCAGCTTGTCATGATGAACCTCGCCGCCGGGCTCCACACCCTCTGCATACCACATGTCATACTCGCCAAAGCCCTTCTCCCAAAGCGTATACAACAGATCCTCATGACTCTGATCTGCAAATATAAGAACTCTCTTGTGTGTGTCTATAGTCGGAACAACGTTCTTCTGCTTTCCGCATATATTCAGCATCTTTATCTTCTCAGGACTGACCTTCATCATGTCTGCAAAATAGCCAAGCCAACTGAGCATATCCTTGTTCTCGTACATAACCATAACCCTCCTTTAGTTGTCCGTCCAATCTTTTATATAGCACATTTATTATACTATTTTATCGATCTTCTGTACACCCAAAGAGAGGCAAACAGACACTTTTTTGACTGTCATCAACTTACCACGTTCAGCTTGTGATCTCTATACATATTGTATACGGACTCCGGAAGCTTATCGTCGGTTATGATGGTGAATTCCGGCTGGAGATCACTGAGCTTGAAATCTCCCTTTGTCTCGAATTTCGTGCTGTCCGCCAGCAGAAATACCTCGCTAGCATGGCCTATCAGCATGCACTGATTCTCATAGGTCTCCCTTATAAAATCATGTGCGCCATCCTCGACCGAAAGTGCCGAAGGTACTACAAATGCCTTTGAAAAATAAAGTTTCTGCATCGCCTCATGTGTCAGGAAGCCATAAAACAACTTCTCCTTCGGGAGATATTCACCGCCCAGCAGGGTTATCCTGTAATTTCCACATTCCGATAATATGGAGAACACCTCCGAGGAATAGGTTATGACGGATAGTGAGTCAAAATTGCGCGCCTTCAATGCCATGGCGAACAACGACGCCGTGCTGCCTGAATCTATCGCTATGGTGTCTCCATCCTTCACATACTCAAGCGCTTTCCTGGCTATCTGCTCCTTGAGTTCCATATTGGATGTGCCCCTGACATCCATATCCTCAAACCGGTATCTCTTCTTCACAGAAACCGCACCGCCGTGTACCCTCGTGAGCATGTTGTTATTTTCAAGATCCTCAAGATCACGTCTCACCGTCTCGGTCGACACGCCCAGCAGCTCAACCAGTCTGGCAACAGTAACCGAATGATTAAGATTTACCTGATCCAATATTATCTGTTTACGCTGATCTGCTAACATCTGTCCCCTCCCTTACTTCCTTATAAACTGAGCCCTATGTTTTCTAACCTGCAACATGATTGTATCAAAATAAGCGGTGCCGTGTAAACCTTTATTCCGGCATATCCAGTCCATACAGCCTGCAGAGAACCGCAGTATATCCCTCTATACAGTCGAGGATCCTGTCGATCTCCACATGCTCCTGTGCCTGATGCGCCTGACTCATCATCGCACCCGAATATCCTATAGTCGGTATGTTGTATTTGCCGCATATAACGCTTCCGTCGGTTCCAAACTGCCAGTATATCTTCTCAACATCCTGACCAAGCTTCTTAAGCGTCCTGTATGTCAGCTCGACATACTCATTATCCTTGCCGGTCACCCACGCCGGATGCTGCTTTGCCGCCTCCGCCTCATAACCGGTGTAACACGTCCTCTTATTCATTCTCGGATGAACGACAGCTCTGAGCTCAGGATCCTTTTTCTTCTGCTCATCCAGGAATTTCTGAACCCTGCTCACCGTATCCTCTATGGTCATAGGTGGCACATATCTCTGATCCACTGTGATCTCACAATAGTCCGGCACACAGGAATACTTCTGTCCCGGTGTTACCACCACATCAGTGATGACCATGGACGTCTTACCCATCTCATGTACGAGCGGTTCACTGCCAAAGTTATGCATGATCGCATCCATTATAGGAAGCGCTTTCTCAACAGCATTTATGCCCTCCTGCGGAGCGGACGAGTGCGCCACCTTACCGTACACCTCTATGACAAGCTCGATCTTGCCTCGCTGTCCGATGGCAAGATTGCCGTCTGACGGCTCCCCCAGATAGCACAGGTCAACATCAAGGCCGTGTTCCGGAAGAGTGTGCTCCATAAGATAAATCGTTCCGATACTCTCCGCCGGCTCCTCATAGACGACTGCAGCAAATATAAGATTGCCCGATATCTTCGCCCCGGCATCCACCAGCTTTTTGATCTCCATAAATGCAAAAAATTCCGAAGTCAGGCCAGCAAGCATATCGCTTATGCCTCTGCCGTATAACTTTCCATCCTCCACCTTCGGCTCAAATGGCGAATACGGACTCCATGCATCTATGCTTCCCTCAGGCACAACATCCATATGTCCAGTCAGAAGCACATTTGGACCGTCACCCTCTCCGCGGATGACCCCGACCACGTTGCCGCGCTCATCGCGGAAATGCTCAATACCAAGCTCATCCATGGTCTGCATAAACACCTCCGAGGTGGCTTTCTCCTCCCCGGAATATGCCTGTGCGCGTATATTCTTACTGACAAATTCTACCCATGAATCTTCCATATTCTTATAATAATCCTTCATGCTATACATCTCCCTTTCCTGAACCGGTTTCATAATACGATCTGCTGATCATCAACTGATACGGGTACTCTTCTCCCTCGCAACGTCGAGCCAGTAATCCAGCCTTGAATCGAGCCAGAAATGCTGCAGTCTCGCCATCTTCTGTCCATACCAGTTCATGTAATCAAACTCCACGTTGGAGCTGGCCGCCTGATACAGTGCCCAATACGCCCACTTGATATCGCAGGCTATCTTGTTCAGCTTCATTCTAGCAAATGCTCTCTCATCAACCCTGCCTCCGCCGTATATCTTCATCATCTCCACGTCCATATCCTCGGTGAAATAGTTCACAGCAGATATCAGACCCAGATCCACATAAGGATCATTCATGGACGCATACTCATAATCTATGATCTTCAGATCATTTGTCTCCTCGTTGTACATCAGGTTGTTTGTCCAGAAATCATTGTGGCACGGACACAGCTCCTCACTGCCCGCCAGCGCCTTCTCAATAGCAGAGAGCAGATACTCCATCTTGTCATTAAACGGTGATATATAGCCGCCCTTCTTCGCCCTTGCGTTCATATCCCACGCCTGTTCAAATATGCTCTGCTTCAGGTTCAGCGGCTTTGTCTCGAGATGGTGGAAGTCCCTGATCCTCTCGAATATCGACTGGAATATATCTTTGTCATACACATCGCCAAATGTCACCTGGCGGTAGCCGTCAAGCCACTGGAATATCTCAACACCTGTATCCTCGAAATAATAATAGACTCTTGGGCCTGCCTTGCTCTCGTCCGCGATCACATTTGCCTCATGGCATACTTCACGGTTTATGTAATCCGTGCCGGCTCCCGGTATCTTGAGGAAGAAATGCTCTCCCTCCACATCCACTTTGAAATTCGGATTCGTTATTCCTCCTGAAACAGGCTTGTAACTGATCTCCTTGCCCTTCCAGTCATCGACCCTTGCGATTGCCTCATCAATTGTTGTCTTGCGCATAAAAAAGCCTCCTCTCCTACTTGCTCTCATCAATCAATGCTTCTCTTCCAACCTCTCCGGTTCTAACCTTCACAACATTTTTCACATTGTATACGAATATCTTGCCATCGCCATAGTTGCCGGAGTACAGCACCTTCTCCGCAGTTTCCACAACCCTGGACACAGGTACAGTGCTGACTATGACCTCGACCTTCACCTTAGGAAGCAGGTTCAGATCCGCATCCGAGCTGCGGTAATATTTGTCATTATTTCCCTTCTGTATACCATATCCGGTCACATCCGTGATCGTAACTCCAGTTACATTTATGTCATTCATGGCGTGAAGCAGTGCGTCAAGCTTGTTCTTTCTCGCTATGATGACCACCTTGGATATGTTAAGATTCTCCGCATTTTCTGGGCTGTCAAATGCCTTGCCATCGATCTTAGGCACATTCATCATAGGCGCGCTTATTCCGTCTGAGGACAGCACCTCTGTGTAAGTATTTGAAAATCCGTGCTCACTGATATCCAGTCCATCCATCTCATCCTCAGCCGATACACGAAGGCCGATGGTCTTCTGAACGATCTTGAACAGTAGTGCCGAAGCTGCAAATACATACAGGAACACAACTATTCCGCCAAGGATCTGGATTCCGCACTGGTAACCACCACCGCCGAGCAGCAGGCCCTTTGTCTTTGTGGCGGTTCCGTCTGAGAACAATCCAACCGCTACAGTTCCCCACAGGCCACCGAATCCGTGTGCCGCGATGGCTCCCACAGGATCATCTATCTTTACCACGTTCTCTATGAAATGCATTCCCCCAACTACTATCGCTCCGGCCACGATTCCGACCAACACCGCAAGTGGTGTACTTATAACGTCGGCTCCCGCAGTGATAGAAACCAGGCCTGCCAGAGCGCCGTTGAGTGTCATGGCGATATCCGGCTTCTTCTTCCACGCCCAGCTTATACACATCGCTGTGACTGCTCCAGCCGCAGCGGATAGATTGGTGTTACAGAACACCTTTCCAACTAGCGACACCGTATCTCCTGTCAGTGGCAGAACCGAGCTTCCGTTGAAGCCGAACCAGCCAAACCACAGAATAAATATTCCAAGCACTGACAGCGGCATGCTGTGTCCCGGTATCTTCTTCGACTTTCCGCTTCTTGAATACTTTCCGATACGCGGGCCGAGCATCCACGCTCCTGCAAATGCAGCGGCACCGCCCACCATATGTACAACTGTGGATCCGGCAAGATCATGGAATCCGAGCTGTGCCAGCCAGCCGTCTCCCCATATCCAGTGTCCCGATATAGGATAGATCACCAGACTTATCATCAGACTGTAGATACAATATGCTGCAAATTTAGTTCTCGCCGCCATGGCACCCGACACGATGGTCGCCGCCGTCGCAGCGAATACTGTCTGAAATATCAGGAATGCCCAGAATGGGATCCCGTCAGGAAGCATGCCGCCTCCATATACCGATTCCATTGCCACACCTTTGATCTTACCCAGTACAGCTCCATCGCCGCCATACATAATTCCGAATCCTATCAACCAGAACGTCACCGAACCGATACAATAGTCAACCAGATTCTTCATGGCGATATTTCCTGCATTTTTTACCCTCGTCATGCCGGTCTCAAGCATCGCAAAGCCCGCCTGCATGAAGAAAATGAGTACCGTTCCTACCATAATCCATATCGTACTGACTGCACTATATTCCATCACGATTCCTCCTTAATCTCTGTTATATCTGTCCTGCCTTGTGACAGCGAACCGTATGTCCCGGTGATACCTCTGTCTCCTCCGGGCGCTCTTTCATGCAACGTTCATCCGCATATATACAGCGTGTACAGAACGGACATCCCGGCATCGGCTTTGCCGGATCAGGTATATCACCTGGCTTAAGGTCTATGTCAAAGCCCGCATCCTCAAGTCCCTTGCTTATACTCGGAGCCGCCTTGAGCAGAACCTTTGTATATGGGTGCTGCGCATTCTTGTATATCTCGCTGCTCGGTGCACTCTCGACTATCTCTCCGAAATACATGATCTTTATCTGATCCGCGATCTGTCTCACCACAGCCAGATCGTGGGCGATCAGCAGCATGGACAACTTATATTTGTCCTGCAGATCCATCAGCATATTTATGACCTGTGCCTGCAATGACACGTCCAGTGCCGATATAGGCTCATCGGCAAATATGATCTTCGGTGTGACGACCAGACACCGCGCTATGATTATCCTCTGTCTCTGTCCACCGGATAACTGATGCGGGTATCTGTCAAGGAACATCGGTGCCATTCCGACCTGTGAAAGTGTGTCCAGAATGATCTTCTCCCTCTCCTCCTTGTCCTTCACTCCATTCAGGATCAATGGCTCCTCAAGTGATTCACGGATACTCATTCTCGGATGCAGCGATCCCAGAGTGTCCTGAAAGATCATCTGTATCTTTGCCTTCATATCGCTCTTTTCCTGGGGCGTCATATCGTCCACGGATTTTCCTTCAAATACGATACTTCCGTCCGTCTTGTCCTCAATTCCCAGCAGGACTCTCGTCAGCACCGTCTTGCCACAGCCCGACTCTCCGACGATTGCAAGTGTCTTGCCCTTTTCCAGCTCCAGCGAGACATGGTCGACTATGTTCTTCTGTCCGACAACCTTGTTGAACATTCCCTTTTTCACCGGATACTGCTTCAGCAGATTATCGCAAGATAATACTATATCCTTCATATGATCACCCCAATTCTGTATCTTCGTTAATGTCATAATCCAGTGGGAAATGGCAGGAACACATATGGCCCTCTCCAACCGGTTTCAGTGCCGGCACCTCTTTATGACATATATCTTTCGCATATTCACAACGGGAAGCAAATGGACATCCCTCCGGGACATTTGACATATCCGGCGGGAATCCCGGAATGGATTTCAGTCTCTTCGTCTTACGAGCCTCGAGAAGCGGAACAGAACGGATAAGTCCAACCGTATAAGGATGCTTTGGATTTCTGAGCAGATCCTTCTTGGATGCCGACTCCACGCATCTTCCCGCATACATGACAAATATGTCGTCTGAGAACTGGGACACCACGCCAAAGTCGTGGGTGATTATCATGATGGAGATGCCGGTCTGCTTCTGCACCTCACTGAGGGCTTCGATGATCTCCGCCTGAATGGTGATTCCAAGACTTGTTGTAGGCTCGTCCGCTATGAGCAGATCCGGGTACAATATCATTGACATCGCTATGAATATCCTCTGTCTGAAACCCGCTGAGAACTCACACGGGTATTTCTTTATGACCTCCTCGCCGTTGGTTATTCCGACAAGCTTGAGAACTCTCATTATCTCCTGTTTTGCCTTTTCTGAACCCGATGGGGTATGTGCGTTATAGGCCTCGGCAAGCTGTGCTCCAATTGTCATGTAGGGATTGAACGATGTAGTAGGATCCTGGAATATCATGGAGATCTCATTTCCACGGATGCTCTTCATCTCCTTCTCCGGGAGCTTCAGTATATCCTGACCTTTGAACCTGATCTCGCCGCCTGCTATGTAACCCGGAGATTCCACGATCCTCAGTATCGATCTCGCCGTCACGCTCTTGCCGGAACCACTCTCTCCTATTATTCCAAGCACCTTGCCCTTCCGCAGTGAGAAGTTGACTCCCTCAACTGCTTTCACGACTTTGTGCGGACCGGTCTTGAAATAGGTCTTTAAATCCTTTACCTCAAGGATCACATCTGTATCTTTTTCTGTATTATTATCCATACTGTTATCCTCCTATTTGCGAAGCTTTGGATCGAAATGAACCTGAAGATTGTCACCGATAAAATTCAGTCCGAGAACCATGATGATAAGAACGATGCCGGGGATCATGATATACCATGCATCAGATGCAATATAGCCACGGGCATCGGACATTATGTTTCCAAGGGATATCTTTGGCGGATTTATACCGAGTGACATGTAGCTGAGCAAGCTCTCGTTGATGATCATTCCGGCGATATCAAGCGGTATGAGAGGAAGCATGGCAGGGATCAGATTCTTGCCGATATACTTCGTGGATATCCTCCATGAGCTCGCCCCCATGAGTTTTGCCGCTGCGATATAATCTGTGCTCTTCTGGGGTATTACATTTGACCGCACCGTTCTCGCATAGGCCGGCCACAGTGCCAGACTCAGCACTATGGTTACCGACACCTCATTCGGTGCGAACAGTGTGAGTGCGATCATGGCAAGTACGATAAATGGGAATCCCATCTGTACATCGGTGATTCTCATCAGCACTGAATCCAGAGGTCCCGGACTTGTGAGACCGGATATGATTCCGACTATCAGTCCTATGAGGGCGGCCAGCAGAACGCTGCAGAAACCAATTATGACTGAGGTACGGATTCCATACAAAAGTCTCGAGAACAGATCACGTCCTATGGCATCAGTTCCCAGCCAGTGTGCCGGATCCTGAAACGGTTTCAATAATCTGATGGATGGATTTGCCTTGCCCGGGTCCGACGGCGCGATGAGCGGCGCAAAGATTCCGGCAAGGAGATAGATTCCTACAATAATGATTCCAAGTGTAAATAATTTGTTTTTACCAATCCACTGAAGGACTGATCTAAATTTACTTTTTTTCTTCATAATTACAGTCCTCCCTGTGCTTTTCTCATTCGTGGATCAAGACGGATACTTCCAAGATCAATGGCAATATTCAAAACAATAAAGAATACGGAAAACAGAATGATAATTCCCTGAACCAGGTTGTAATCTCTTCGAAGGATCGCATTTAACACCGTGTATCCGATTCCCGGGAAGTTAAATACATACTCGACAACAACGATACTTCCTACCAGAAAGCCAAGCTGTGTTCCTAGGGATATCAGTACAGGGATAAGTGAATTCCTGAGTGCGTATTTGAAATATATCGCCACTGTCGATATTCCTCTCGCATATGCAACCTTGACAAATTCCTGATTGTAACTGTCGATCAGTGAGGAACGCACCACCTTGGTGAGCACCGCCGTGAGCGGAAGTGCCAGTGCAACTGTCGGGAGCACGCAGGATGCAGGTCCCGAATAATCCATTGACGGCAGCAGTCCAAGTCTGACTGAGAAAATAATGATCAACACGGAGGATACCCAGTAGTTAGGCATTGACTGGAACAGTACCGCAATACTCGAGATGAGACGATCCTCCCATTTATTTCCATTTAGTCCTGCGATGGTTCCCAGGATCAGGGATAATATGATCGATATGACCACTGAAGATATCAGCAGTATCAATGATAAAGGTGTGGCCTGCTCCATAACATTCAGGACTGTATCGCTCTTGAAATATGACTCTCCAAGATCTCCGTGGAACAGATTCACCATGTACATTTTAAACTGCTCCGGGATGGACTTTTCCAGTCCCATACTGTCTCTGATCGCCTGCTGCTGTTCTACTGTTGCTGTCGGAGCCATGACCTTCGCCGGATCTCCCGGTATCATCCGAAGTATTACAAAGCTGATAAATATAACGCAAAAGGTAACAAAAATGCCCTGTGCAAGTCTTTTTAAAACGGTTCCCAGCACTTTGATTTCCTCCCTTCTTAAAAAGGGCCACATGCTGTATCCTTACACATGCAGCCCCTTTTTGTGAATCTAATATATTGCTATGCGCTTACTCTTTTGTGACATTTGTGAAGATATAATCTGCACCACTTGTGTACTCAAGACCCTTGACATTTGATCTTACTCCGAAGATAGTCATGGACTTGATGATAGGGATATCAGGCATCTCCTCTGCCAGGGCCGGAAGGTACTCGTCCTGAAGGATCTGCTTTCTCTTATCTGGGTCTGTCTCAGTTGCGAATCTGTCCATGATGTCCTGAAGCTCTGCCGTAGGCTCATAGTGGCTGATTCGACCTGCTGCATACCATGAATTCAGCTTCAGCTCAGGCTCGATACCTGATGGCTGCCATCCACAGTCGATCATGTAGCAAGGAGTTTCTTCATATAACACATCGCCCCATGATGAAGTATCAAGTGGAACGACCTTACAGTTGATACCGACAGCCTGTAAACAAGCTGCAATGTACTCGTAATATTCCTTTGTCTTAGGGTAAAAACCAACGGATGTGTAGATGTTGAGCTCTGGAAGGCCCTCGCCATTCTCATAGCCGGCTTCCTTCAGGCACTCTGCAGCCTTCTCAGGATCGTACTCGCCGACACCACCTACAGCCTTGTAGCCCCATATAGTTGAGGAGATAAAGCTGTCTGCCTTCTCTGCATATCCGCCAAATATATCATTTACGATTCCGTCATAATCGATCGCGTAGGCTATCGCCTTTCTGACGAGCTTCTCATTCATAGGCGGCATCTTGAACTTTGGAATAAGGTGCTTACACTCTGTGGTGAGGAACTTGTCAACCACGATATTGCTGTCTGACTCAAGCACAGACACCGCATCGGAATCAACACGCTCGATGACATCGGCCTCACCTGACTGCAATGCTGACAGACGTGTTGTGGCATCCGCAACGTACTTGTACTCGATCTTCTTTATCTTAGGAAGAGTTCCCCAGTAATCGTCGAACAGCTCATATGTCGCTGTATCGTTCTCAAAGCTTACCATCTTGTATGGGCCGGTTCCGTTGTATCTCTTATCCAGAGTGTTCTCAGGATCTGCAAGATCGTCAGCGGACATTATCGGAGTTGAACAAAGCATGTTGACCAGAGAGCCAAGAGGCTTTCCCGATGCCGGAGTTATGGTAAATGTATAATCGTCTATGACCTTACACTTTAACTCATCTGCCCACCATGAACCGGATACGTTCTGTGAGCTTGAATATGCCTCACATGATGCTGCGGCATCCTCTGCGGTAAAGTCTGAACCGTCGTGGAACTTTACGCCCTCACGAAGCTTGACCGTCAAGACTGTCTGACTGTCGTCATATGACCACTCAGTAGCAAGATTAGGCTGTGGCTCCTGTGTCTTCTCATCCATGACCAGTAGATGTTCCAGAGCTATGGCCTCTGCGTGAAGCATCATCGTGGAAGTGTGCTTCAGTGGGCTGAGTGATGCCTGCCAGTTCTCTGCTCCCAGGATCACCAGTGTGTCCTTGTCCGTCTTGGACTCAGAGCTTGTTGTCACTGCCTGTGTGCTCCCATCTGTACTTCCTCCAGAGCTTCCACATGCAGTCACCGTAAGTGCCAGTGCGGCTGCCAAAAGTATTGAGCAAATCTTCTTTTTCATAATTCTTCCTCCTTTTCGTGTGTTATCTATGACTCAAGCTGATGCAGACATTTATCGAGGGTTGATGCTATCCAGTCGATATCGCACTCCTGGAATGCCATAGGCGGACGAAGCTTTAAGACATTTCCATAAGGGCCTGCAACAGAAGTCAGTACATTGTTGTCTCGCAGAAGTTCGATGGCATCCAGTGCCTTCTGCTGATCCGGAGTCTTCTTGCCGTCATTCTTCGCAAGCTCAAATCCAATGAACAGGCCTGCGCCTCTGACGTCTCCCACAGAATCAGGATGTCTGTCCTTTACCTCCTGCAATGCTTTCAGAAGCTTTGCACCGACCACCTTGCAATGCTCCTGCAGATTTTCTTCTTTTATGACATTAAGCACAGCCTGTGCGGCTGCGATAGCCACTGGATTTCCTCCAAATGTATTGAAATATGGAAGTTTGTCGCTGAATGCGGCGAGTACCTCATGCTTGGCGGCAAGTCCTGATATCGGGATTCCGTTACCCATAGGCTTTCCTGTTGTCACCATGTCAGGTATGATCCCATGTCTGGCGAATCCCCAGAACGCATCTCCCGTTCTTGCAAATCCCGGCTGCACCTCATCAGCTATGAATACACCGCCATTCTTATGTACCACATCGATGGCCGTCTCCAGGAAACCGACCGGATTCGGATGTACTCCATCTGATGAGAATATAGAATCTGCAAGGAAGCATGAGAACTTATATCCTGCTGCCTCCAGCTCATCGATCTTCTTCTGCATCTCTCCTGAGTACCATGCGGTGAACTCCTCAGGTGTACCGCCATGTCTGTAATAGTCAGGTGTCTCAATGAGTCTTACATTCGGAAGCAGTGGCTGCTCACTTCCAAGGGCTGGTGAACATCCAGATGTCAGAGCACTTGTTCCGTGGTACGCCTCCCTTGAAACTATGATTCCGGTGCCGCCCGTGTATTCCTGTGCCACTCGGAGTGCCAGGTCATTTGCCTCAGAACCGGTACACATGAACATTATCTTGTCTATCTCGTCCGGCATCATCTTCAGCAGATCCTCACTGTAATCAATGATCCTCTCATGCAGATAACGTGTGTGGGTATTTAAAAGCTTCATCTGCTCTGTAACTGCCTCGACCACAGCAGGATGGCAATGACCGATTCCTGCCACATTGTTGTACATGTCCAGATATTTATTCCCCTCTGCATCCCAGAGGTACTGTCCCTGTCCTCTCACAAGGTTGACCGGCTTTCTATAGAAAAGTCTGTATGCACCACCCATCCATTTCTCACGGCGGTTTATCATATCCCTTGTCGTGTTACTGAGCAGTGAACTGTAGTCATCACTGTAGCTGTTAGTGTCCATAATGCTTGATTTAGTAGCCATATTCCACCTCCAAAAGATTTCCCTGTTAAAACAAAAGGGGCACAGAGATGAAACTTTACAGTTCTATCTCCGTGCCCCTTTGCACTCTAAAATCAGATACGCGCTTCTGTTTTGCTTTGTATCATAGCCACGCCATGTGGGATTGTCAACACATTTTGTGGGTTTTTCTGGTTTTCATTTGTTTTTCATGTTTTTTTGTGTTGTTTTGTGGTTTTATTAGTTTATGTCCCCCAAATATTTATTTTATTAACCTGGGACAGCGCACAAAAAAACATCACCCCTGTGTCTGAAGTGATGTTTTCCTGTTATATGTAATTATCAGTAATCCTGCCTGTATTATGCCTCGAACTTCTTCACAAGTATACTTGCGTTGTGTCCGCCAAATCCCAGTGAGTTGCTGAGCGCATATGTAATATCCTTGTGTACACCCTCGCCCATGGTGTAGTTGAGATCCATCTCACCCTCTGTCTCGCGGAGACCAACTGTTGGATGGATGTATGAATCCTCTATGGACTTCACACATGTTATGAACTCAACTGCTCCGGCAGCTCCAAACAGATGTCCTATCATGGACTTTGTGGAATTGATGTTCACGTTGTATGCGTCATCGCCCATAGCATACTTGATGGCTCTTGTCTCAAAGAGGTCATTGTGATGGGTACTTGTTCCATGTGCGTTGATGTAGTCAACGTCAGCAGGTGTGATTCCGGCCTCCTCCATGGCAAGCTTCATGGCACGTCCTGCACCACTTCCATCCTCCTTAGGGGATGTGATGTGATATGCATCACAGGTTGAACCATATCCGACTACCTCAGCCAGGATCTGGGCACCTCTCGCCTGAGCATGCTCAAGTGACTCAAGTACAACAACTCCTGCGCCCTCTGCTATTACAAATCCACATCTGTCCTTGTCAAATGGTATGGACGCTCTCATAGGATCCTCTGCACTTGAAAGCGCTGTCATTGAGATAAATCCTGATACATTTGTCTCGCAGATAGGTGACTCTGCACCACCTGCAACCATGACATCGGCCTCTCCTGCCTGTATATATCTGTAAGCCTCTCCTATAGAGTTTGTTCCTGTGGCACAGGCTGTAACTATGTCAGTACATTTGCCCTCAAGGCCAAACTGTATTGCAACATTGCCCGCAGCCATGTTGGATATCATCATAGGAACCATCATTACACTGACTCTGTTTGCTTTGCCCTCTACAACCTTCTTGTGCTCCTTCTCTATGGTTGCCACACCGCCAAGTCCGTTTCCTATACATGTTCCGATCCTTGTTCTGTCTTCCTTCTCAAGGTCAAGACCTGCATCCTTGATCGCCTCGCCTGTAGCTGCTATGGCATACTGACAAAATGGCTCCATACGTCTTGCCGCCTTTGGATCCATATACTGCTTTGGATCAAAGTTCTTCACCTCAGCAGCAAGCTTGCACTTGTAATCGCTGACATCAAACTTTGTGATCTCTCCGATACCAACTGTATTCTTCTTTATATTATCCCAGAATTCTTCTACACTGTTTCCTATAGGTGTCACAGCACCCATGCCTGTTACAACTACTCTTTTCATCTCATACCTCGTATTTTTCATTCTATCTGCTGACAGTGCATTTTTGCACCCCAGATAAAAATAATTTTACCACAATGTAATATATATAACAAGGTTAAATAGTTTTGATTACTACATAGTTTGCTATTTGAGCAGTCCGCGGCTCTCCTTCAGGGTGAGTATCCTTCGGACGCTCTCGTCTATCCTGTCCTCTGACAGCTCGCCGTCCGCCACTGCCTGTTCTATGGAATTCACCGCCGACGCCATATCCTTCGGCTGCAGTATCATATCCATTCCGGCTTTTACCGACATCACTACCGCATCATCCACACTGTAATTGTCCGCTATGGATTCCATCTCAAATGAATCGGTTATGGCAACTCCTTCAAACTTCAGTTCATCCCTAAGAATACCGGTCGCTATCTTGTATGAGAGAGTGGCTGGAACCTCGTCTATATCCGGGACGATCAGATGTCCGACCATGACAAATTCTGCCCCCGCCTCTATACCCGACCTGAACGGCTGCATCTCATCCGCCATAATCTCTTCCTTTGTTCTATGCACATAGGCACTGCTATAATGTGAGTCCTCCGCCGTGTCTCCATGCCCCGGGAAATGCTTCAGGGTGCACATGACTCCTCCGTCGTTGAAGCCCTTCACCGCATTTCCAACGAGTTCTGCCGCCTGGGCGTAGTCATCACTGTATGCGCGCTCGCCGATAACCGTATTGTCTGGGTTCGACCATACGTCCGCCACCGGCGCAAAGTCGAGATTGAAGCCAAGCGCCGACATATCATTTGCTATGGTGTATGCGTTCTCATATGCCGTTTCGTCTCCGTCGTCCTTGTAATAGTACATGGAGCCTATATATGTGGTTCCGACAGTATCCATCAGGCGGTTTACCACGCCGCCCTCCTCGTCGGTCGCCACAAATAATCCTATACTGCTGTCCTTCTGGGAGTTGTCGATCATCTCCTTCACCTGATCCTGACTCTCAAGGTTCTTCGCAAAGTACACGATACCGCCAACAGGATAATTCTCCAGAGCCTGTCTGGTCGCATCCCCTGCCACAGTCACGCCGTCCTCTCCCGTGAGCTCCTCCGGAGTCACAAACATCATCTGACAGACCTTTTCATGAAGCGTCATCCCAGCAAGTGTCTCATCCACCAGACTCGGCTTCTCCTCCTCGGTCACCTCCGTCGTTTCCTGGCTATCCGCGGTCTGCTCTTCTGTCGTAGTTCCGCTCTCCGTGACATCAGCAGCTACGCCTGTATTTCCATTGTCATTTTCTACGTGGCCTCCGGCTTTCCCCGCGCTGCCTCTCAGCATGAAGATTCCCCATATTCCGGCTGCCAGACACACCATTACGATCAATACCACAAGTGCTTTTTTCATTGGTTTTCTCCGTGATTCAATTACAACTGGAACACAACCACCAGAAGCATCTTGAACTGCTCCTTGCCGTATACGGCATGTGGATGCTTTGCAGGCATTACTATTGACTCGCCCTCGTGGAGTTCATACTTGACACCGTCTATTGTCACCTCGCCCACACCGTCAAGGCACGTCACAAATGCATCTCCGTCAGACTCGTGTGTGCTGATCTCCTCATCCTTGTCAAATGCAAATAAGGTTATACTCATGCATACATTCTGGGCAAGTGTCTTACTTACGACCTGTCCCTCCTGATATGCCACCTGATCCTTGAGCTTAAGTACCTCTGACTGTGTGATATTCTTCATGATTCCCATGTTCGTTACCTCCTGATATATTCTGATATATTGTTCGCTTATAGTATTATTCCACTTTTTAGTATTCTAGTATGTTGAAAAATCAACGTACTAGAATTGTTGTAATGATTTATTATGACATTTGTACGAATCAAAACAACCTGGCATGCACACATTACTATCAGAGTACATCTGATCAATAACAAATGCCCAAAATATGGCAAAAAAAGCCATTTTTCTATTATAAGTATAGTTTTATCTTTTGTAAACCCAATACCATTCAGCTATTATTAATTAGTGAGGGTCACTACGTTTTTTTGGATTTAAAGGAGCTCTGATTATTATGATAGGTGAACAATTAAGAACACTGCGCACCGCGAACAAGATGACACAGAAAGAGCTTGCAGGGGAGTTATCAGTGGCATTCCAGACTATAAGCAATTGGGAGAACAATTCCATCGACCCGTCTGTGAGCATGATTCTCCGCATCGCTGAATATTTCAACTGCTCCACTGATTATCTTCTCAAAGGGGATGATTCAAGTGCCAAGTATATTGATACAACCCAGTTGACAGAACATCAGCACGCACAGCTTCTTGGGCTTGCAAAGGAATTCTCCAAACTGAACAAGAAATAAAATATAACTTTATAATGTTCATATTACAGATACAGGGTATCACAACATTGTTGCGATACCCTGTTTTCTATTTGTATTATTCCAGATCGTGATCTGTATATCCTACAGGCTCATGCCACCGTCAACCTTGATGACCTGACCTGTTATGTATGATGCCTTATCTGAAGCAAGGAATGCTGCTGTCTCAGCGATGTCTGATACTTCACCAAGTCTCTTGACTGTGATATGGTCAAGCATAGCCTCCTTTGCCTTGTCTGAGAGTGCATCTGTCATGTCTGTCTTGATGAATCCAGGAGCGATGGCGTTCGCTGTGATTCCACGGCTTCCGAGCTCCTTGGCTATAGACTTGGTGATACCTATAACACCAGCCTTGGATGCTGCGTAGTTCACCTGTCCTGCATTTCCCTCTATACCTACTACGGATGACATGTTGATGATACGTCCGTACTTCTGCTTCATCATGGTTCTGTACACATGCTTGATACAGTTGAATGTACCCTTGAGGTTGATATTGATAACATCGTCGAAATCAGCCTCCTTCATTCCAAGTACAAGATTGTCTCTTGTGATTCCCGCATTGTTCACGAGAATATCTATTCTTCCATATGTAGCAACTGCGAACTTCATGAGTGCCTCAGCCTCAGCGAAATCTGCAACATTTGCCTTGAATGCAACTGCCTCTCCGCCTGCTGCCTTGATCTCCTCAACCAGGCTGTTTGCACGCTCCTCTGAGCCATTGAAGTTTACTACTACCTTTGCGCCATATCCGGCAAATGTCTTTGCTATCTCATGTCCGATACCTCTTCCGGCACCTGTTACTACTGCTACCTTATCCTTAAGCATTCAGTTCCTCCAATTTCGCTAAATCGTCTACAGTTGCAATATTTATACTCTTTACCTCTCTGTTGATCTTCTTCATGAAGCCTGTGAGAGTCTTGCCCGGGCCGACCTCGATAAATGTGTCAACACCGTCAGCTATCATGTTCTCTATTGTCTGCTGCCATCTTACTGATGAATACACCTGTCTCTTCAGAAGCTCTTTTACCTTGGCTGCGTCTGTGATCTCCTCTGCGTCTGCATTGCAGTAGTAAGGTGCAAAATCATCTGCTATTTTGATATCCTGAAGGAAGTCGTAAAGTTTCTCACCTGCAGGCACAAGCATCTGTGAGTGGAAAGGACCACTTACGTTAAGTGGGATAACTCTCTTGGCTCCAGCCTCTGCAAGTGCTGCTGATGCTGCCTTAACAGCCTCTGCCTCACCTGATATAACGATCTGTCCAGGACAGTTGTAGTTTGCTATCTGTACCTTGCCAGGTGTGTTCTCACATATCTCGGCAATCTTGTCAGCGTCCATAGCTATGACTGCTGCCATTCCGCCCATTCCGAGAGGTACTTCGTTCTGCATGAGGATACCTCTTCTTCTAACTGTCTTGATGCCGTCAGCGAGAGTCATGGCTCCTGCTGCAACAAGTGCGCTGTACTCACCGAGTGAGAGTCCTGCAAATACATCAGCCTTGAGACCTGCGTTCTTCAGGTGCTCATATATGGCAACCTCTGCAGCAACCATGGCCGGCTGTGTGTACTCTGTCTTGTTGATGTCATCGTTCTCCTCGAAACAGATCTTCTTAAGCTCTATATCCAGAACGTCATCTGCCTCGTCAAATACCTTCTTGCTGTCCTCAAAGTTGTCATAAAAATCCTTTGCCATGCCCACATACTGTGCGCCCTGGCCTGGGAATATAACTGCTGTCTTACCCATTTCTTTTTTACCGCCTTTATTATATTTTGTAATTGATTTACATTCGCATATCATTGATGTCTGTCTGTACTGGATTTTATCAACCATCTCCTATGCTACATCCAGAAGCCAAGTCAGCCATCCCTTATTATAGAACAGGGCTCCGCAAATCGCAAGGTCAAGAATTAATACTGCGTTAATACTTCAGCTTGCTCCGCACTTCGTGCTCCCGCAATCTGCCGCGCTTCATTCACACTCCGGCCTGTCAGCCTCCATGTTTCATATACCGCTTAACCGCCAAATGATGCCGGATTTTTTCGAGCGAGCTCGAAAATCCGGCATCGCTTGGCGGTGTATTAACGCACAAAAAAAGCACATGCCATCAAGCCCCACGGCTCAAAGCATCTGCTGTAAATCAACTCTCATATAATATATATAACCTTGGATGGTCAGTCAGGACTCATGTCCTGGCTGGCTACCAAAGTTATGTCATGTCCGATACATGACAACTTTGAATAACAAATGTATTCAAAACAGTCCAATCTGTTCAGTTAGCAATATTACTCCTCAACACCCTTGCTCTTAAGGTAGTTAAGTACGTCCTCAAATGTAGCTACGTCATCGAGCTCCTCAGCAGGGATCTCAACATCGAACTCATCCTCAAGCTTCATAACGATCTCGTAAAGATCAAGTGAATCAACACCAAGATCATCCTTGAAGTTTGTGTCAAGCTTCATCTCGTCCTGTGAAACTCCTAACTGCTCCTCGAATATTGCCTTAACCTTATCAAACATGTTCTAATCCTCCTAAACTATAGTAAATGTTACCATTATCCTCACGGACGCTTATACTATAACCTAAGGCTACAGTAAAGTCAACACGAAGATTTTCATTGTTTTTTCGCTTATTTTTCAGCGTCAGACTTGATCGCACCTGTCTCATATATGAACTTAACTGTGCTCTTTGTACCATCGATCGTACCTGTGAAACTTGTGTAAGTTGTATCGTCTGAGAAGAGTGCCTCTATATAATCAATGTCTGCCTGATAGTTGCCTGCAAACAGCTTTGTGATCTTCTTGATACCCTCTTCGTTGAACTGCTTCATTCCATCGCTGAGAGTCTTTGAACCTGTTACAAGCTCCTTTGCTCCGTCATCCAGAGTCTTGCTTCCGCTGTCAAGCTGTGATGCTCCATCACTGAGGGTCTTTGCTCCTGCTGCGATCTGGCCTGCACTTGAATCAAGAGTTCCTGCCGCTGTCTTTAACTGGCTGCTTCCATTTGCCAGTGTTAAGCTTCCCTGATACAGTGTGTTCATATTTGTTGATATTGTAGCTGCTCCATCGCTGAGAGTCTTTGTACCCTTCTTGAGCGCTGCCGCACCTCTTGAGAGATCTCCGGTTCCCTTTGCGATTGCCTTGACACCTGCATATGCGGAATCGATTCCTGTTGAAATGCTTGAAGCACCGTCACTGATGGTCTTGAGTCCTGTTGACAGCTCGCCCATCTTGGTATCCAGTGTCTCAGCACCCTGCTGTAATGCTGTTATCTGTGCTGTTGTCTCCTCTGAAGTCAAAGTAGCTGTGAGGGTCGTTCCTATCTGATCGATCGCATTGAGAGCACCCTTTGCCTTTGCAAGGCCTGTGTACTGTGCAAAATATGCATCGTATGTTCCATCGCCCTTTGCCGCATCCAGAGTAGTCTTACCTAGTGCAAGTGCTCCTTCAAGCTGTGACATAGCCGCATCTATTCCGGCCTCGCTTGTTATGGAACCGCCGAGCTGGCTGTATACATTTGACTGAGCCTGGCTTACGATCTGTGATGGCATTCCTGTCAGCATGGTGATCAATGTGTTCACACCATTATTGAGCTCTGTAGCGCCCTTTGCAAGTGCCTGTGAACCTGCATATGCATTGCTTGCTCCTGATGCCAGTGAGCTTGCGCCCTTGGAAAGTCCAGGATTGCTGTCTGTTCCCTCAAAGCCTGCCTGAAGTTCCTTTGCACCACTGTTCAGCTTGTCAGCTCCGCTCTTGAGTGTGCCAACGCTTGTATCGACTGTCTTTGCTCCTGTTGCCAGTGTCTTTGCACCATCGTTGAGAGCTGATGAACCATCCTTTATAGACTTGATTCCATCGTCCAGAGTTCCCATGGCTGTTGATATCTGTGAAGTACCTGCTGCAAGCTGGCTTGTGTAAGTCTCAAGTGAAGCTGCACCGTCTGCCAGTGTGTCAGCGCCCTTCTTCAATGAGTAAGTACCATTCTTCAGAGTCTCCAAACCATTTGTGATCTTTCCTGAACCCTCCTCGAGCTGATCTGCAGAATCACCGAGCTGATCTACGCTGTCTGTGAGTGAGCTCACATCTGCCTTGTCCTCAACCTCGTCTATGGCATCCTCTGCGCTTGATCCAAGAAGGTCACTTGCTGCAACCGTCATGGTCATTGAGAGCTCGAAGTCTGTGACATCCGCTGTAACCTCAACATAATCAGGTACATCTATGTTATCAAGTGCTGTCTCTATCTTGCTGTCATTTATACCATCCTGTAAGCACTGCTTGAATCCAGGAACTGCATATCCGACTACGATCTGGTTGCTTCCCTCTGAGATGACCTTACCATTCTCAACCTGAACGTTTGAGAACTTATCTACAGGAAGGATCATTCCTGAGAGCATTACAAATGGTGAGATGACCTCTGTATTCTTGCTGTCCACTGTGACTGTCTTCTTGGTGTTGTTGGTATAATCAAATCTGATGGTGACCTTACCGCTCTTGCCTGCAAGCTCTGAAGGCTCTATCTCCTCGCCGTCCAGCTTGTATGTTACCTTTACGTCAACAGGGAGCTCCTCATTTGACTTGCCCTGATAGTAGATATCTGATCCATTTGCAGCCCATGTTATAGTGCCATCGCCGTTGTCCTTGTATTCCTCATAGCCCTTCACGTTCTGGATGTCTGTGAGGTTTGTCTTGTCGTTGAGTCCCTCTGCACCGTCTGAGTTCTTCAGCCATGTGCTGACTGTAACGTCATTTGCATTTCCATTTGCATCGGCAAGGACATATACTGTCTCTTCCTTGTCTGCGTCAGATGCGCCATCCTTGGATATCTCAGATGTAAGTGCATCCTGAAGTGTGTCTGACTCGCTCTCGGTTGTAGCCTCGGCCTTGTCTGAGGATGAGCTGTCATTTGTATCTCCGCATCCTGTTGCCAGTGATGCCATCATAACTGCTGATAATGCAACACATATATATTTCTTCCATTTGATCATATTATTACCTCTTTTCATAGATTACAAAAGTTCCGTAGTTACATCTGTTTATAACTGCTATGCCTGAGTGGCTGCAGTGTCCTCATCGCTAACCTTCGCTGATGGTCCATCCATCAGGTTCTTCCTGTATCTGAACATGATGACCTTATCGAAGAGCATCAGTGCTGATGGAAGCATCAGGATAACTGCACACATACTTATGAGTGCTCCACGAGCCATAAGTGTACACAGCGCGCTGATCATATCTATATCTGAGTAAAGACCTACGCCAAATGTTGCAGCGAAGAATGAAAGTGCGCTGACAACTATGGACTGTACTGACTCCTGGCATGCTGTTGCCACGGCGTCAAACTTTCTGTATCCGTTCAGTCTGTTTCTCTTGTACTTCGTTGTCATCAGTATGGCGTAATCAACCGTCGCGCCGAGCTGGATAGTACCGATAACTATTGAAGCTATGAACGGTATCTCTGTTCCGGTGAAGCAAGGGATACCCATGTTGATGAATATCGCAAACTCTATGACTGCCACAAGTACGATTGGCAGTGATATTGAACCGAATACACAGAGGATGATGATGAATATCGCTCCGATGGATACTGTACTTACAGATGCGAAATCCTTATCTGTTATAGTGATAAGATCCTTTGTACAAGGAGCCTCACCAACCAGCATGTTCTTCTCGTTGTATGAATCGATGGTATTATTGATCTCTGTACACTGATTGTTAACCTCATCTGAAGCAACCTCATACTCTGATCCGACGAGTATCAACTGCCAGTCATCGCTCTTGAGCGCCTCTGTGACATCTGAAGGTATGAAGTCGGTTGGAATACCTGCTCCAATGATGCTGTCAAGTCCGAGACAGAACTTAACTCCATCGATGTTCTCGATATCTGACATCATGTTTCTTGTGTCCTTGTCACTCTGATCATTTGTGACAAGTATCATATGTGTTGAATTCATGTTGAATACCTCAGCCAGCTCTGTGTTGGCCTGAACACTCTCCAGGCTGTCTGGAAGTGATGAATCCAGCTTGTAATAAACCTTTGTATGATTGTATCCGTATATTGCAGGGATCAGGATGATCACGAACAATACAAGGAATACTTTGTAGTGCTTAGCTATGAATTTTCCTACTCCCTTGAACTCTGGAAGTATTGCTCTGTGTGTTGTCTTCTCTATCGCCTTGTCAAATACAAGGATGAGTGATGGAAGTATCGTTACACATGCGATAACTCCGAGTACGACACCCTTTGCCATGACGATACCAAGGTCAAGTCCGAGGGTAAAGCTCATGAAGCACAGTGCAACGAATCCGGCAACTGTTGTTATGGAACTTCCCACAACTGATGATATTGTCTCTGCGATGGCGTGTGCCATAGCCTCTTTCTTATCCGTGTATTCCTTCTGCTGTGCCTTGTAGCTGTGCCACAGGAATATGGAGTAATCCATTGTAACTCCGAGCTGAAGTACCGCAGCCAGCGCCTTTGTTATGTATGATACCTGACCCATGAGGATATTTGATCCAAGGTTGTACACGATCGCCATTCCTATACTTGCAAGGAAGAGTACCGGGATCATGATAGAGTCCATTGTGATCGCCAGGATGATACTACTCAGGATAACCGCTATAAGTACGTATATCGGGGTTTCCTTCTCTGACAGCTTCTTGGTATCGACGACAACCGCTGACATACCGGACAGGAAGCACTGCTTGTTTGATATGCTTCTTATCTCCTCGATGGCATCCATTGTGCCGTCCGCCGATGTGGTATCATCAAATATGATGGCCATCATGGTGGCATTCTTTTCGTCATTATTAAATGCATCATAAAGGCTTTCAGGAAGCATATCCTTTGGTACTGACAGGTCTGCAAAGCTGTCATACCATATAACCTTTGATACATGGTCTACTTTTTCAATCTTTGATTTCAGTGCGGATACATCTTTGTCTTCCATCCCCTCTACCACATACAGCGAGAAGGCTCCTGTACCGAACTGGTCAACCAGTATATCCTGACCTTCCATGGTCTCGATATCCTTCGGAAGATATGACAGAATATCGTAGTTTACCCTGGTCTTGATATAACCGTATGCCGCTGGTATGAGAAGAACTAAGCTGAGAATCAGTATTACGACCCTCGCACTTACTATCTTTTCTCCTAGTTTTAACATAGCCATAACATCTCCTTTTTCTATTCTGTGGTGGATTATACAACCTGATATTTCTTAAATAAACTACCCAAAATACGAAAACGTTTACATTTTGTTACAAATATGCTAATCTGTAACAAACGTTTGAACACATATTCAAAATTGATTATAAACAAATTATAAACTGAGGGAGGTTTGGGAAAGTGCCTAATCCAAGCGAGGAAAAGACTGAAGATAAAATTATCAAAAGCTTCAAAAAGCTTGTAAACGAATATTCCTTTGATAAGATCACTGTCACGATGATCGCTGAAGACGTTGGAATATCAAGACCGATATTCTACAGACATTTTAAAGACAAATATGAGCTGATGGATTACATGCTCTACAATGAGGTGACCAAGGAACTGGAGATACTGCTTGAGCACAACATGATCCTTGAGGCCATAAAATATCTCTTCACACACATTATTAATGAAGCGAAGCTTTACAGAAAGCTTTTTGAGACAACCGGGCAGAACAGCTTTGAGCAGGTCATGATCGAACAGTTCACCAGTTTCTTCAAGGAACACCTGAAGATATTTGACACGGATCAGATTCCTGACAATCCTATGCTGTCTCCTCTTATTATATGTAAGTATCTGGTAATGGGTCTCACCGTTGCCATCAAGGGATACCTGAACAGCCCTGAGATCACTAGTATCAACGTGGATCAGGCTGTGGAGGCTTATTACTTCCTGGTGTCACACTCCATATTCGAACTTACCAAGGAGAATTTCCGGCCGAAGCTGTTCCAGGCGGTGGATCGAAATTACATTACGCTGCCTTCCAAGAATTAACTGCCGGACGCCCATGGGTGCTGAGACGGACGCCCATAGGTGCTGACGAGGGATTGTGCCCATCCGGGAAAGCGCAAAAAGCCTACACGGTGGTAATCTACTTTTTCGTTAACACCTATGGGCTGGTTTTTTATAGCATTAAATTACACTATATGTCATTTAATATTTTCATAATTATACAATTCCTCCTTATTCCTTCTTTTCCGTTTACTTCTATGTTTTCGCTGCATGATGCATTCTGATTTTACTTCCGGCAGTTATTGGAAGCATGTGGAATTACAAAACTTGAAAATACAGGTTGCCAGTTACATATACATACGTCCTTATACCTCTTATCATTTAGCCTCTGACTGTAATCTGGCTTGATATATCTCGTTATTTCGGATGATCTCGTCAGCGGTGCACGGCATGTAGTTGTTGATCATGCAGCCTACATTGTAAGCACGTCCCTGGCCGGTCATGAAGCTGTACACTTCAGGACTGCTCTTGTGGATATGTCCATAGAAATGGTATGCCCCGCTTTTCTTCTTATTCCACTCAGCTATCGGAAAGTGACACATAACTATCAGCTTACCTCTGTCGCTCACATAGTCCATCTTCTGTATATCGTCGAAGTAGGACTGCAGCTTCTCACTTCCCATTATTACCTGATCGTGATTGCCAAGGATGAGGCGCTTGTGTCCTTTAAGTCTTGCAAGGATCGGCTCCGGATCTTTCAATTTAAAGCAGAAATCCCCGAGAATATACACTGTATCATTCTTTCCTACCCTGCTGTTCCAGTTATGTATCATTCCATCAGCCATATCATCCACATCTTTAAATGGTCTCTCATCAAATTTTATAGCATTTGCATGTCCAAAATGAAGATCTGACGTATAAAATATCATACAATATCACCTCTCATTCCTACTCAGCGTACCATGTAAATATATGCAGCAGCCTGGATAATTTTCTATGTCTGGCTGCTGCCATGATATAACATAACCCGTCAAACATTCACCGTGTTATCTCTTATGATCACCTATATCAGGCTATCGCCTTCCGCCTGCTTCATGTCATTATAAAACCATCTTCTAAGCGTGCATATATCCCTCGGAACATTTGCGGGATCCTCTGTATCGTGAAGCTTTCTCACCCACGCATAGTACTCATTTGCAAGAGGGGTGGTGAGTGCCGATGTCTTCTTGATATATCCGTTTCTGATAGCCTCATAGGATATTGTCCTCATAAACTTCCAGAAATTGTAATATGCAAGCTTGAGCTTTGTCATATATCCGGCGCTGTCCTCGATGACAAACCCCTCTATGACTCTGCCGTTATACTCGTAATCATCCTCAAGGATATCATAATACCAGTCATAGAACTCCTGCCAGGTTGCAAGCTCGCAAGCCTTCTTCTTTGGTGTCAGGCCGAACCGGTGGGCTGTATCACACATCGCATCGTAATCATACTTTGCATAGTTTATCTGGTTGTAAACTATATCAAGCAGATACAGATTGCTCTCCGGGTACTCTATGATGTGAGGATCATGCTTCATATCAACACACTCAAATACAAATGTCACATTATTGTCCTTCGCAAACCGCTTCATATTCTCTATATTCTCCGGTGTCACCTTCTCATATATCATATCCTTCAGCCAGCCGGCGGATGGTCCCTCTATGGTGGATTTGCTCGCTATCAACAGATCGTCGTTGTACTCATCGTAGCTCACGAGTCCCAGGAAACCGTTCTCCTTGACATAGGCAGTCACCGGAAACTGCAGCTTATTCTGCAGCATATCAAACTTTGTCTCAGGGCGCTCATTGATATTAAAGAACTTGTCATACGCCCTCGCTGCGACTCTTCCCTTGAATGTGTCAATGTACAAGCCCCTTGCTCTTGTGGTCTGCTCATCCCACACCCTGTCATTGAATGCCTTGCTCGTGAAGTTGAATGACGAAATATTGCCAAATGTCTTCTCCTGTATGTACCTGTTCCCCCGCAAGGAGATGATCACATCTGCAACAGAGCTTGTGGTAACGGTCTGTTCCTCCTGTATCTCAGGTGCCTTGAACACATCATTGTGGATCTCCACCTCATGGATTCCATCAGCATCCACCCGAACGCATCTGAGTTCCCCGCCATACTCGACTCTGCCCTCAAGGTTGAACACTCTGTCATTCACCCGCACCGGGAGCAGCTTGGTGTTCCTGTGTCCATGGATCTGATAGTAATTCGCCGGCATCTTCCCGTAGAATGTCTCTGCGATCTTCTCGAAATCATTGTAAGCTCCGACTCCATGTATCATCTGATCAGTTGCCACAAATGTGAGATTGTCGGGAATCACACTGAGTCCCGCATGGGTCACCAGATATACATTATCACCGTAGCTATAGTAAGCACACTGTCCAAACCTTCTGTAAAGCTTCCGCACCTCCTTCTTGTCGATTCCGGAAGCATCGAGGATTGGTCTTGTCACAAGCTCAAACTCCTTCGACCTGCCGGTGCAGTCATTTGCCCACAGCCACAGCCATCTCTCGTGATTGCCCTCAAGCATGAGAACATTCTTCCTGTCCATGATAGATATCAGGAAATTTACAACCTCCGCATTCTCCACGCCTCTGTCGATATAATCACCTGTAAATATATAGAACTCATCATCCTTTATACCGCCATTGTCATCCAGATACTTCATCAGCGCTGTATAGCATCCGTGAACGTCCCCGATGTGATGGATCCTCTTATACTGGGAGAAATCCCTCTTCTTCATCCAGATGCTGTCAAGCTCGTCCGGCTTTATGACCGTGATTCCCGAAGGGATCTTTTGTGTGGCAAAGCGGGAGTACATCTTGTCAATAACGTCATCTGATACCCTCTTGAACTCCTCCCTCCCGGCATTTCTTCTCTTCACCTCTTCTATAGGTATATCTGTAAAATCTACACAATACATTCTGTATCTGTACGTCTCACACATATTCTTATATCTGTTTATCTCCGAAGTCTTGGAATTCGTGGCATCTATCACCGTAAATTCGCCCTTCTGCATGCGGATCTCAAGAAGGCTGAACAATGTCTTCCACACCGTACCATCATTGTTCTGACTGATTCCTCTCGTACCATCCACCTGCAGCACCGGACTCTGACAAAGCAGTCTGATGTCGTCCGCTGAAAGTGTGTATGGTTTTAATCCATTCTGCTCGATCCATGTAGATTTGCCACAACCGGCAGATCCCCTAAGCAAAAGCAATACTCTCATATTCTATCTGCCTCCTTCTTTACAATACTATTTTGTCCAATATACCCTATCTCCCTATATTTTTCACCCAACCTGTAGTTTAATCTATCTGTTTTCTAAATTGTGTTTCTTGGATGGTGTTTCTTGGATCGTTACAAAGTCATGGACAAACATAGAATTCGGCTCGCCGCAGATTTAGACGATAACACGGGCAAGCAATTCCATTTTCAATCCATTTTCTGTGCAAGCATTTCTCTTGCAAATAAAAAAGCTCCCCGGCAAATGATTCTTTCAATAACATCATTCGTCCAAAGGAACTTTTTTATATTTTTATGTCATATATCTTTGTCTTGTATATCTTTGTCTTGTATATCTTTGTCTTGTATATCTTTGTCTTCCGGCCATCAGGCACGAACAAGCACCATCGCACTCATCTTCGGAGCTTTGATCGTGAGTACGTTGTGCTCCACCATGAAATCCTGTGGCTCCAGTGTATAGCCCTCTTCATTTGTCAGCATGACTCTTCTGAGTATCGAGTGGTTGTACACACCTATCTGACGGATATGAAGCTTCAGATCCACATCCTCATAGTTGGTGTTCATGATGACTACCACCTGCTTGTTGTCAGTAAATCTTCCATAGCAGAGTATCTTGTGTCCGCCGTGGAGATATAATACAGAACCTGACTTAAGCGCCTCGTACGACTTGTGTATTCTTATCATGTCCTTGTGGAACTGTATCAGCTCCTTGTCCTCATGTCCCCATGGGTAAGTTCTTCTGTTGTCTGGATCTGTCCATCCGCACACACCGGCCTCATCGCCATAGTATATGGTAGGAGCGCCCGGCCATGTCATCTGGAATACGACAGCCTGTCTGAATATACCCTTGTCCACGCCCTGATCGGCGGCATCCGCTCCCATGGTGTGAAGTCGTCCAACCTTTCTGTTGGTTCTCGTGAGGAATCTGGAATGGTCATGGTTTGACAACTCATTCATGGACACGTCTATCGATGGTCTCAGGAATCTGGACATGTGATAGTTCATCGCGCCCTTGAACGCATCATAATTACCCAGAAGGTCACCGCGGAACTCGTCGCTGTGCTTCTCAACACCGCAGAGGAACCATGTGATAGGCTCCATGAACGCATCGTAGTTCATGACAGTATCCCACTGATCTCCCTTCAGCCAGCTCTTTGGATCACCATAGTGCTCAGCCAGAATTATCGCATTCGGATTTGCCTCTTTAACATTTCTCCTGAACTCCCGCCAGAACTGGTGGTTGTACTCTGGGGAATGTCCCAGATCCGCAGCCACGTCAAGTCGCCATCCATCTGCATTATACGGAGGTGACACCCATTTCCTTGCTATCTTCATGATGTACTCAACCAGCTTCGGCGAATCCTCGTAGTTGAGCTTTGGCAGGGTGTCATGACCCCACCAGCCATCATATGTTGTATTGTATGGCCATGCATTGTCATTGTAGAACTTGAAGAAAGTGTTGTAAGGGCTGTCCTTCGATACAAACGCACCCTTCTCGTAGCCCTCCTGATTCTCGTATATACACTCCCTGTCCATCCATTTGTTGAATGAACCACAGTGGTTGAACACGCCATCCAAGATGACCTTCATGCCACGCTTGTGTATCTCCTCAACCAGCTCGGCAAAGAGCTGATTGCTGGCCTCAAGATTCTTTTTATTTGTAACTCTGTTGATATATCTCGACGACTGCTTGTTCTCAAGGCATCCGCCCGGAAGGCAGTCACCCTCATCGTCAACTATTCTTCCATAGTGGGGATCAACGTAGTCGTAATCCTGTATATCATACTTATGGTTGGATGGTGATACGAATATAGGGTTCAGATATATTACATCCACTCCCAGATCCTGCAGATAATCAAGCTTATCCTTGACACCCTGGAGATCTCCGCCATAGAAACGTCCCACATCCATGATGCTCGGCCTTTGATTCCAGTCCTTTACCTGAACTGAACCGGTACCTATATATGCGTACTCATTATCCAGCACATCATTGGAAGTATCCCCGTTGCAGAACCTGTCCACAAATATCTGATAAAATACCGCACCCTTTGCCCACTCCGGTACCTTGAATCCCGGACATATCTCAAAGTCGTACTCTCTGTCGTTCTGCTTCGTAGGTCCCAGCTTGTCATAAAAGCATGTGACCCTTCCCGAATGTATCTCAAAATGATATCTTATGAATGGCAGACCTCCAGGTATCGTTGCGGTATAAAAGTCAAATATTCTGTTGGAACTCCCCTTTGTCATCTGTATCTTTTCTTCATTATATATAAGGAACACTTCATCCACATTATCGGCTGTAGTCCTGAATCTGACATTCACATCCTGATCCACATCCGGCTCCTGTGGGCTGACATAATATTTGCTTCCGTCCGCAAACAGTCCGCCTTTATTTAGTATGGGCTTTACATTATATACATAATCATGTATCTTCTGCCCATTGGTCTTCTTTTCCACCATACAATAAAATCTCCCTTGCACATACTCTTTTTTATATTAATACTTTTCGGGAGATTAGGCAACAAGATAAAACATATATTAGCTGCAAATATACAGCAGGAATCGCCTCATATCAGACCATCCTGCCCAATTTCTGTTTTCACCAAAAGTAAAAGAGACAGTCACCGAACGACTGTCTCTTTTGGAGAAGGTATTTTGTTACTTTTATGGGGTGTAGCCAAAACTATATAATGTATTGGGGGTTACAAGTATTATTATATACAAATCCCGTCAAAAGTCTGCCCAAACATTTTTTTATTTGGCAAATGTCATTGTGCAATATCACAATACATTTCCTGAATATTACCTGATTTTTACTTTTTATTGTTCACATTAGACAAAACACCGGGCATTTTCTAAAAACCGCGTCTCTTCAGATCACTCACAAGGTCCACATAGAATTCCCTCACATCAAATGTATCTATATTTTCTCTGTTCAGATCTATCACGTCTCCGTGGGAGATTCCGCGCCTGCCCTGAGGCTTCAGATATATGAAGTTGGAGCCCCATTTGAACGAATCATATCCGACAAGTCCATCGTTCTCACCATCAAACTGCTTTACGAATGCGTTGGTGGTGTTGAGCGGGAAGCGTCCACCTGAAGGCTTCTTCATACATGAACCCGTGCTCTGTATGTATACGCCCTGTGGATCAGGGAGCTCTCTGTTCAGGTTTTCACACGCTGATGCCGTGAGATCCGTCACCGCAGCTATGAAGTCCGGGTTTGTGTCACCCAGCTTCTTGAGTGCAGAATTGTAGGCATTTGCCACGGTCTGCTGCTGTTTCTCCGGTATCTTGCCCAGAAGATAATCCGCAAATTCGCATCCCCTGTGCGGAGTGTTAATCGTTGTGAGTGATGCTACATAAGGGGCCATACCGAGCTTCGATATGGCATATCTGCTGTCAAGGCCTCCCTTGGAATGGGCTATGATATTCACCTTCCCGCATCCTGTTTCCTTCAATATCTGCTGTATCCTGTCAGCTATCTCCCGTCCGGAGTCAGCCACAGATGCGGCGGACTGATGGTTTCCGTAGAATATGGTCGCACCATTCGCCTCAAGTGCCGCAGGGATCCTTCCCCAGTAATTCAGATACCTGAAATCCCTGAAGAACACTCCGTGTACCATGAGTATTGGATATCTGGTGGCGCAGACCCGGTCAGCCTGTCTTGCCTTATCCTTTATAATCTTCTCGTTCTCCAGAACCGTCTCACCTGATGCCAGACTTATCAGCTTGCCAAGGACTATCAGATGTACCACCGGAATCCAACCGCACAGTATACCGATCACTCTCCATTTGATACCGAGCTGCCTGGATGACACATATATTCTTATTATTCCAACCCAGAATGTGACCGCCAGTACAGCCACCGCCGTGAGTATGTACAGAACCCAGTTCTTCCACGTCCATGCCCTGGCATCTATCACATGAACCAGCATGAGTATCAGCACAGCCACCGACATGACCGTTGCCGCCAGGAAAGAGTACAGATTCTCGCATCCTCTCTGACACCTTCTGATCCCACTCGACTGGATATTTTTCAGTCCGAGAAATGGCATAACGGTAAGCAGTACATATCCGGCTATGAGCACCACAACTATAAGCGGCATGAGTGGTATATTCCACTCCGGACACCTTGCCAGCAGATATACATTTGCCAGCAGGAACGGTATCACCGCATTTATCCCTCTCTTTATTATCTTCATCCCTTGTTCTCCCTTCCGTCATATATCCAACATAAGCCAAATGCCCGCAAGAAAACTGCGGGCATCTGTATTGTCTTTATATATTACTGTTTGTCTGTCTGAGTCTCAGCTTTCTGCTCTGCAACAGCATTATCTGCTGCATTTACATTCTCTGCTGTACTCTGCTCTGCACCGTTGCTCTGAACATCTGCATCTGCATCCTTAGCATCGTCTCTATCGAACAGTGCTTCAAACTCAGCTCCTGTTATTCTCTCCTTCTCAAGAAGAAGCTTTGCAGACTTGTGAAGAACATCCACATTCTGCTCCAGAATCTCATAAGCCTCCCTGTAACACTCGTCAACGATATGCTTAACCTCCTCATCTATGGCGGCGGCTATCTTTTCGCTGTATGGCTTGGTATGTCCAAGATTTTTCCCGAGGAATACCTCCTCCTGATCATCGCTCTCATAGTTGATAAATCCAAGATTTTCGGACATTCCATACTTCGTAACCATGGATCTTGCATAACCGCTGGCCATCTTGATATCCTGTGAAGCACCCGTGGTAAAATTGCCAAATATGATCTTCTCTGCAATTCTTCCGCCCATGCTAACTTTTATCTCGTTGAGCAAATGCGCTTTAGTAATATATTCCTGATCACCCTGTGGAAGCGGCATGGTATATCCTCCGGCTCCGGTACCTGTAGGTATGATAGACACAATATGCACCGGGCCAACATATGGAAGGAGATGGAACAGTATCGCATGTCCCGACTCGTGATATGCCGTGATTTTACGATCCTCCTCGGAGACCACATGGCTCCTCTTCTCACCACCGACTCCAACCTTGATATATGATTTGTCGACATCTTCCTTATTGATATATTCCCTGCCGGCCTTCGCAGCAGAGATCGCAGCCTCATTCATCAGGTTCTCAAGATCAGCTCCCGAAAATCCGGCTGTTGTTCTGGAGATCTCGTTGAGATCAACATCTTCTGCCAGAGGCTTGTTCGCAACATGAAGCTTGAGGATTTCCTCTCTGCCCTTGATATCAGGAGGATTGACAGATATCTTTCTGTCAAAACGTCCCGGACGGAGGATCGCTTTATCCAGTATGTCCACACGGTTGGTAGCTGCAAGAACTATGATTCCCTCATTCGCTCCGAATCCATCCATCTCTACAAGGAGCTGGTTCAGAGTCTGCTCACGCTCGTCATGTCCACCGCCAAGTCCTGTACCTCTCTGTCTGGCAACGGCATCGATCTCATCTATAAATACGATACATGGTGCGTTCTTCTTTGCCTGTGCAAAAAGATCTCTCACTCTCGCTGCACCGACACCGACGAACATCTCCACGAAGTCTGATCCTGAAATACTGAAGAACGGAACCCCCGCCTCTCCTGCTATGGCCTTTGCCATGAGTGTCTTACCTGTTCCAGGAGGGCCGACAAGAAGAACTCCCTTCGGTATACGTGCACCGACCTTGATGAATCTGCCCGGGTTCTTGAGGAAGCACACTATCTCTTCGAGATCCTCTTTCTCCTCACTGAGACCGGCAACATCGTCAAATGTTATTTTCTTCTTATTATTTTTCTTATCTTCCTTCTCTTTCTCATCAGGCTCTGTCATTTTCGCCCTGCTCTTGCCAAAGTTCATCATCTGGCCTCCACCGCCCTGTGATGATCTCACGAACAGCAGCATGACAAAGAACATGACGATCATGACAAGGGCATACGGAATTATCACACTCCATATGCTCGTCTTCTCCACATCGTTCAGGCTGCATCTGGCAACGACCTTCTTATCGTCATCCGAGCTTACGGTCGCATTATACTTGTCCACACTTGCCTGATAGTCGTTATAAATCTTCACGACATCATTGACATCTGTGGAATAAAATGCAAGAGTCTTTCCGTTGGTGAACTGCACCTGAACTACCGCCGTAGGAATCTCTGCATTTGGCTGTATCGACAATGCCAATATCTTGCCATCATCCAAATCCTCTGTCAGATCTGTGTAACTGTAAGTGGTGGTCACTTCAATCTTGTCGCTCTGCATCCATCTGTTTATGAGGATGAAAGCAACTATCAGGATCAACAGATAGATTATCATTCCATTCCTGAATTTTCTCTTATCCATATTTTCCATGTATATGCTCCTTAATCAATATATTACTGCTCTATGACACCTATATATGGAAGGTTTCTGTACTTCTGGGCACAGTCAAGGCCGTATCCCACAACAAATCTGTCAGGGATCTCAAAACCTGTCATATACAGATCAACCGGGATAACTCTTCTGTCCGGCTTGTCAAGCAGGGTCACAACCTCAAGGCTTGCAGGCTTTCTCTCGCCGAGAAGCTTCACAAGGTATGAAAGGGTTCTTCCCGAATCAAGAATGTCCTCCACGATGATTACATCCTTTCCCTCTATAGACTCATCAAGGTCCTTGTTCAGCTTGACAATACCTGATGACTTTGTTCCATCGCCATAGCTGCTCACAGACATGAAGTCCATGGTGACCGGACTCTTCATTCTCTTCGCAAGCTCACACATGAAGAACACGCTTCCCTTAAGGATTCCGATCAAATGTATCGTCTTTCCCTCATATGCCTTATCTATGGCTGCTGCCATCTCGCTTATTCTGTTTTCCACCTCACTGCTGCTGAGCATAACACCAATCTGTTCTTTCAACTCTGTTTCCTCCTGTTAAAATTCAACTCAATTATCTTTTGTGTATCTTCTGTCACTTTATAATTCTCGCCAATCCTAAGTCCCACGGCCCACACGACCTCCTGCCCGGATGTCACAAGTGGAATATGACGCCGCTTGTCCACTGATATCTTACAGTCAGTATACAGACGGTTGAGCTTCTTTCTCGAGCCCGCAGAATTAACGACTATATAATCCCCGTTTTCAAATGTCCGCAACTGCAGACACTGTTTTATTTTACCATAATCAAGAAACTTCGTACACTCTTTTTTTGCAAGATCAAGGGCTTCAGGTCTGTCGTAGATCCTGACCGTAAGCCTTCCCTCACACAGCTCATACTCACCATCACAGGTGATGTCTATGTCCACGCAGCCCGGCAGCCCGCCGTCCTGACAGCTCTGGTCACCGGCGCGGTTCTCACCGCCGGCAAATACCAGTCTGCCGTACTCCAGCCACACCCTCGCACCGGCAGGAAGATTGATCCCCGCCCCGGTGTCAGCCGAGTACAGCTTCGTAACCTCCGACACATGGCTCATGCCGATATCCTTCAGGCCTCCGCACACCATTCCGATGAGCTTTCTTATGACAAGCTCCTGCACGAGCCTGTCCTGCTCCTTGAGAGCCGCCATGTCCAGCTCATATCTCCGGTCAGTGCTGTCTCCGGTCCAGCCACAGCCTTCACTTCTGACATCAATTCCCTGTCCCGTCAGGAAATCATCAACCAGTCCGGCAGCAAGCCGCTCGTAATCAGCCGCCATCATGGCCATCTGGCAAATATGCTCCGTGGCCTGTCCATTTATCTCATTCATAAGAGGAAGTATCCTGTGTCTTATCTTGTTCCTGGTGTAATCATCCTCATTGTTGGTGGCATCCGTACAGTATCTGATCCCCTGCCGGTCAAGATATTCCTCTATGTGGCTCCTGTCGCTCCCAAGAAGCGGTCTCACTATGTGATCCCTCACCGGGGCTATACCCTTTATGCCGCCCATTCCGGTTCCCCTCGCCATGTTAAACAGAACCGTCTCAGCCACATCGTTGCGGTTGTGGGCGACTGCGATCACACAGCCCTCATCCGCATATCTGGCACGCATTCTGTCAAATGCATCATATCTTGCATGGCGTCCGGCCTCCTCCACGGTCTGTCCGGCCTGCTCCGCAAGCTTCCTGACATCGATCCTGTAAGAGTCGCATGTGACACCATATTCACCACTCAAAGTCTCAACGTAGCTCTGGTCACCATCCGCAGCCTCACCGCGTATCATGTGATTTATGTGTACAACGTGTATATCTATTCCCAGCTCCGCCCTGTGCCTTGCCAGCACCGTGAGCAGGCTCACCGAATCCGCGCCGCCGGACACACCGCACACGCAGTGACTTATACCATCAAACATGTGGTATTTTTTTATATACTCAAGAACATCTTTTTCAAATACATCCATACATTTATCCTTCTGTAAATATCATAATTTCATATTATAGCATAGAGTTACTCAGGCTGCGCTACTTTTCTCAGATCCTGATATCACCGCCGCCATGACCGTCACGTCATCCCGAAGCGACACATCCCCCTGTCCTATCATGGCGCCCAGTATATCATCGACCATTCGTCTGCTGTCACCCACTCTTATTCCCTTGAGCACATCATGCATGTGATCGGACACATCCATATCCGAGAGTCCATCGCTCACCATGACCACGGCATCCCCCGCCGCAAGTTTCACATCCGCCATGTCGCACTCGGCATCGTCCAGCACGCCCACGGGAAGAGTAGTGCTCGTTATCTGGCGGACCTCATTTCCATCATCGCCCGGGCGTATCACATAGGTCACCGACGCCCCCTGCTTGAAGCTCCTCATGGTGCCGTCGTACATGTCTATGACCACCATATCAAATGTCGTGAATATTCTGCCCTTATTTCTCCTGGACATACATCGATTGGCAAATGCAATGCTGTACTCCGGGGCAAATCCCGCCTCCAGCAGCTCCTCCATGGTGTCCAGCATCATGCAGCTCTCGCAGGAGGCCAGGCTTCCGCTTCCCATGCCGTCAGACAGCATCATCACCAGCCTGCCATCCTCATACTCCTTCACCGAGAAATTATCCCCCGACACCGGAGAGCCATATTTCTTTATCCTTCTGACATGGTAACGCCCCTTGTAACGCGCCGCCTCCTCGTACACGGCAGATCTGTACTCATCGAAGAAAAGGCTCGGCGAATCCATGCCCGCCCTTATATTCTTCCTGAAGTACCCACTCAATACATCAGCCACCTGTCTTGACAGCACCATGCCCTGACCTGACGTTCTTCCCGCCACATAGTATCGGCTCCTGTTGCCACTGTCCATGGAGGCCGTGACCCTGACCTCGTCCATCCCCAGCGATCTTATCTGCCCCAGCAGCTTTTCATCGGATATCTCCCTCGCCTCACCTATCAGATCTATCTGTCTCCTGAAGCCATCCACGAGCTCGCCGATCTGTCCCAGGCTTATCGCCGGCTCATCGCTCCCGGCAAATGTATAATCGAGCCGTCTGAACACATTTGCCATATCTTCTATCTTGCAGGCCGTGAGTCTGTTAATCTCCGCAGCAGCCGCCTGAAGACACGCCTGATCTGTCTCCTCGTCCATGGCGCCCAGCAGAGCACCAGGTATACACGCAAACAATACGACCGGAACGGCGATATTTATATAGTAAAATGCGATCTCCCGCCCAGAGCCGTTCCACAGCACTGTTCCATCCGCCACGGAGGCAAGAACGCACCCCAGAACATAGAACAGACTTGCAGACACCTTTCTTCTCCCGGTGAGTGCCCGGCCTATGAGCATGACCAGCGCCACAAGGAGCATCCACATGAGCCACCTGCTGTCATTCAGCTTGACCGACACGATGCTTCCCGCCACCGCCGCCATTCCGCATCCGTACACCGCTCCAGTTCTATACACCGCGTACAATATCAGAACCAGAGCTAGCATAAATGCCGGATTCACACCGTAGATATCCTCACCCGGAACAACCCACAGAACGACCGCCGCCAGCGCCATGAGGCTCACTATGCCCTGACTTATATTCCAGCTCTCATCCCTCTCCACATCCGAGGCATCCCCGCAGATATATGTATATAGAAGTCCAATCCCCGGTTTCAGTATCACACTGGCACACATGAATATCGCAGCCTCCACCACTCCATAAGCTGCAGCCATAAGCATGTTATCCGCATATACCACTATGTTTCCCATAAGCACGGCAGCCGACATGACGACGATCACCCTTACATACGATCTGGAATTTCTGGAGTACACGATCTTCATAAGACACATCGCAAGTCCCAGCAGCACCAGATATTTCTCCGTCACCATCACACCGGAATACGCAGGCCCCGGTATCATATACTCATATGCGTGCAACAGCCCTGCTATGCCCATAGATCCGGCTGCGACTCCCGCCGCACACCCGATGCAGGTTATCATGTATCTCCCACACACCGCACAGGCCGCCACATACACAGCCAGAACCACCGGGGCTATCCCCCAGACCATGCATAAGCCGCTGACCATACACAGAATAGCCACCGCCATCACTCCGACGAACCCATTTACCTTTTCTCTCATCAACATTTTCCCGCCTTCCTGTTCATAGTGACAAGAAGTATATCCGTCAAATGCGCAAAAAAATAGCGAATGCTGAAATCAGCATCCGCTATGTTCTGACTTTATTCCTCAGGCTTTACCACGATCTCGTCAGGATATATGAGACCGAGCTGTGATCTGGCCACATCCTCAACATACTCATCTGTCTGCATATATTTCTCACGCTCTTCAAGCTTCTTATAATCTTCCTTCGCACTGTCAAGCTGTTCCTGAAGCTCCGCCGCCTGAACCTGCAGGCTCTCTTTCTGTGCTTTCAGGCTCTGTGCTTTGTACAGTACAACCACTGCCAGCAATATCAGACAGCTCACAACCAGAACCATTCCAAGCTTCGTTGTGATCTTGTTATTCTTTTTTGACTTTGATCTGCCGACCGTCTTATTCATTAGAAACTCCCCATTCATTACTTTATTACTTGTCTTTTCTTGTAATAATATACAAAAAGTTCGTAGCCAAACGAACATATTGACATAATTTTACTATTTAAGACTAATTATGTCAACGCACTTTTTGCCGTCACATTTTCACATTTTTTGAGTCTTGTTTTTTCTTACACAATATATGGTTTGCAATTTTCGAAGCAACCCAATTTATAGTAAAAAATACAAGTAAAAAGCTTGAAAAAAATCCTAAAAAAATATATAATCTCAGATCTCCGTCACAGCATATGTAACTGACCGCCATAACTACTACACTTAATATCAACCAAAGTGTAATATCGCATATCCACGCCACCGTGCGGCTGTTCCTAAAGAGCTTTGAGATGAACCAGAACAGCGATCCCAGTACACCTGAGCACGCTCCGGCTGCAACACATATCCCATATCCCCAGAGCTGCCCTGCCGCCATATCGCTCATCACTTGAACAACCCCTTTATAGAAAAAGCACCTTCCTTGTCACCCGAATATATCATGGAGTTGATATTTCCTGTGAGATCCAGTATTCCCTTGTCAAGGTCCAGATTTGTCGCCTGCATATTCTTGCCTATTATCTTGAGTTTCCCCTGCTCGGTCACCAGCAGAACCAGATCAGGATCTATGGATGTGACCTTGCTGATCCCTGTCATGGACAGACTGTTCCTGTTGTCCATGACCACCTTGTGGGTTTTTGCCTTATTAACTTCCCCCATGTTCAGAAACCTTCTCAAGCTATTTAATAAACTATATGAGCCCACAAAAAAAATATGCCGGAATACACTATGTATATTCCGGCATATTTTTACACATACTCAAACATATCCTTGGCATCTTCCTTTTTAGTGGAATCTGCAATCATTGTAACTCTGACCTTCACCGTCTTGTTGCCAAATTCTATCTCGATAACATCTCCAACCTTGACATCGGTTCCGGCCTTAGCCACTTTGTCGTTGACCATGACTCTTCCGGCATCGCATGCCTCGTTCGCCACGGTTCTTCTCTTGATGATTCTGGATACCTTAAGGTATTTATCAAGTCTCATATCAAACCCTTAAAGATTAGTTGATTGAATCCTTTAATGCCTTTCCAGCCTTGAACTTAGGTGCCTTTGAAGCAGCGATTGTCATTGTCTCGCCAGTTCTTGGGTTTCTACCCTCTCTAGCTGGTCTCTCTGATACCTCGAATGTACCAAATCCAACTAACTGAATCTTCTCACCTTTCTTTAACTCATCTGCTACAACGTCTGTGAAAGCCTTTAATGCTGCCTCAGCGTCCTTCTTTGATAATTCTGTCTTCTCAGCGATTGCTGCAACTAATTCTGTCTTATTCATTAGATAATTCCTCCTTTAAAAAATAAATGCTCTCTGTCATCCGCCTGCTACCCGCAAAAGCAGAAAACTCTGAGCTCAACATGTATAGTTATACCTAAAATGGTTATATTTGTCAAGGAAAATAAGGGATTTCGAGGCCGAAACCCCTTGATTTTACTCACTTTTTGCCAAATTCTTGCATTACCGGCTACCCTTCCATCTGTTTGCCCAGAAATGCCGCCGCGATCACCGCTGCTTTTTGCTCTATCTCACCTATTCTGTGTCCGCTGTCACGCACTATCACGATGACAGAGCCCACTGCATCGCCCTCTGATATAATGGTCTGCACCACCTGTCCATCGTAATCCAGGTCGTCTGTGGTTATGTGTATGAACTTCGCATCGCCTTTGCGGGCAACTATCGCTTTCCTGTCGTTTATCACGCTCTCAAGCTCACTGTGAAGCTCCTTGCCCATCAGCTCCTTCTTCGGCATTCCCGCCACCGCTATGACTGAATCCCGGTCCGTGATGGCAACCGGCAGTCCAAGGCTCTGGGATATTGCCTCCACATACTGCTGTGCAAATGCAGTCAGATCAGCCATGGGCGAATACTTCTTGAGAACTATCTCGCCCTCCTTGCCGGTAAATATCTCCAACGGGTCCCCCTCTCTTATCCTGAGAACCTTTCTTATCTCCTTCGGAACGACTATCCTTCCGAGATCGTCTATCCTTCTCACTATTCCTGTCGCCTTCATAAACAGTATTAACCCTCCATTGCATGTTAAATAATTGCTTTGGAGTTATTATGTGGAAAATCATCAAAATTATTCTTCCACGATCCCAGCCAGCGTCATCTTTAGATCCTCTGCGCTTATCGGCTTGGCTATGTATCCGTTCATGCCCACCTCAAAGGCTTTCTTACGGTCTTCGTTGAACGCATTTGCAGTCATAGCGATTATAGGTATATCCGCCAGGCGTCTGTCGTCCAGCTTTCGTATGATCATGGTTGCCTTGTAACCATCCATGTTCGGCATCTGTATATCCATGAGGATGAGATCGTAGTATCCCGGCTCCGCTTTCTCCAGCATGTCTATACACTGGATTCCGTCTGCGGCTCTGTCGACCTCCATGCCCGCACCGGCAAGTATCGTCATTGTTATCTCAGCGTTCAGATCGTTATCCTCCGCCAGGATTATCCTTCTGCCCTCAAATGAATAATCCTCGTTGCGCTTCTCTACCGAACCAGCATCCTCAACATTCTGGGATATACGATGCTCAAGTGTAACAGTAAATGTCGTACCCTTTCCCGGTTCACTCTGCACATCTATATCTCCCCCCATAAGGTCGACTATCTTCTTAACTATAGCCATGCCAAGTCCTGTTCCAAACTGTCCGCTCTCCGTGGATGTCTGTTCCCTGCTGAAATCCTCAAATATATGCTCCAGGAAATCCTCCGACATTCCAATTCCCGTGTCACTGACCACTGTGCGTATCCTCACATAACCATCCCTGTCGCATGGAAGCTCATCGATCTTCACCGCAACGCTGTCTCCTGGAAGAGAATACTTATATGCGTTGTTGATGATGTTCATGAGTATCTCTTTTATCTTCACTACATCACATAGAACATTGTTATGCTTCACATTCACATTCCATGTAAAGTCTATGTTCTTCTCCTTCATCTGACTTTCAAACAGCCAGTACACCGAATCAAGACTTTTAAGTGATATACTACTCTCGTCCAGTTCTGTCTTGCCGCTCTCTATCCTTGCCATCTCCAATACATTGTTGATAAGGGACAGCAGATAATCACTTGATGATCTGATCTTGGCTATATAATCGCGCGCCTTGTCCTGGTCGGACAGGTTGTCATTCAGAAGGTCTGTGAAGCCTATTATCGCGTTCATAGGGGTTCTTATATCATGAGACATGGAGTTGAGGAACACCGTCTTAGCGTTGTTAGCCTTATTCGCCATATCCAGGGCATTCTCCAGCTCGTGGTTGGCCTTCTCGATAACCTCAAGCTTCTCAACCTTTCTGATATCCTCCATGCAGAGCTCTATATACACGAACATCGCCGAAAGCGTCAGTCCAGCCAGAACATAAGAACCACCCGCAACAATCTGCAACACTGAACATATAAGCGCAGGTATGAGTGCTATAGTTATGATGACGGCAGATCTTTTCTCTCTTCTGGTAATGGAATATACTATCGCACTGACGAGTGTCACAAATACATAGGTATATGGAAGTACCACCTGAAGTGCGAACAATGCTCCTCTGCGATACATGCCCGTATCATCCACGTAGAAAAGCCAGCCTGTCCACCACGAGACCACACACAGCACAATCATCAGAACAAGCGGAATACTGCGCAATGCCCGTATTATCTTTTTTTCCACAAATAATGAATTCTGTATGCTCTCGAAAAAATAAAACCATTCATATGTCACAAATGTCTCTGCGATCATGAATCCGCAATTCAACACAAAAACCACCGTGGCCGGCATACGCACCAGTCCTGCGTCAACCATTCTTACAGGTATATTTATTATCTGGAAAGCAATTACTCCGAATACAAAATGAGAAAACGATCTTATGATCTTATTATTTCTTTGATTAAGACATCTCACACCTATATAGAGCATGATTATCAGTATGGTGTATTCACACATCATCGTCTGCAAGTGCTGTGTCATATTTATCCCCCCCTTAGCGCAATACGCTGAATTCTCTGTTATGACTGCTCCATACCTCGTAGAGCATTTCCTCAAACTTTCCTATGTTCACCGGCTTGGACAGATGTCCATTCATCCTTGCCCTTGGTAGCATTGAACTCATCAACCAGATCGTCAAATATCGCCTGCTGGGTTCCATTGTAGTAATGCCATATCTTCAGTGATACCGGATGATCTGGATCAAGGTTCACCTTCTTCGCTGTATCGCCGTCTGAATCACCACAACCAGCAAGCATACTCACGGCCATAACAGCTGCCATCATTCTGGCAATAGTCCTCTTCTTCATCTCATAAATCTCTTCTATTTTCTCACACTACAATGATCTATTCAACACTCTTAAGAGCATTTACAGTTATCTTATACTGCTCACTGACCTTCTCATACAAAGCCTCATATCCATCAAGCTCTCTCCCCCTGAGCTTCTCTGTCAGATCCGAGCTCACTGTATACAGATTCTTAAGTCCAAGGTTCAGGCATATCCCCTTCAGTGTATGTGCTGCCCTGAATGCCTTCTCAGCATTCTTCTCCGCAAGAGCCTCTGTCAGTTCATTGTAGCTTCCATCATCTATAAACTTAAGTGCGAATCTCTGTATAAGGCTCTCACTGCCAAGTCTGCCAAGTACATCCTCAAAATCTGCTCCTATTGTATCATAACACTCTCTGATGTTCATATCTGGTTCTCCTTCTTCATCTCATATCTGCACACAAGCTCTTCAAATTCCTGTCTGGACTCCTTGAAGCACTCTATAAGTCTCGGTGAAAATGTTCCACACTCTCCATCAAGTATCATCTGATATGCCTTGCCCTTCTCTATCGCTTTCTTGTACACGCGATCACTCACAAGAGCGTCATACACATCCGCTATGGACACAAGCTGTGCCGATATCGGTATATCCTCACCGGCCAGTCCGTCAGGATAGCCCTTTCCATCATATCTCTCATGATGATGACGGCATATCTCATAGCTGATCTTCTCGTATTCCTCACTCCACGTGCCTGCAATCTGTGTAAGTATCTCACAGCCCTTTGTCGTGTGGGTCTTCATATATTCAAACTCTTCATCTGTAAGCCTGCCCGGCTTCAGGAGCACACTGTCCTTAATGGCTATCTTGCCTATGTCATGAAGTGGACTGGCTGCAACTATTACAGCTATCTTCTCCGGTGGAAGGCCGTACTCCGGATATTTCTCCGCAGCCTTCTCTGCAAGTATATTGGTAAATTCCTTTACCCTCTTGATATGCTCACCGCTCTCAAGATTTCTGTATTCAACAACCGTGCCTAAAACATCCACTATCTTCTCATTGGTCTCACGTATCTGCTCTGCCTGAGCCTGAAACAGTTTGTTCTTCTCCTCCAGCTCTCTTGTCTGCAGTCTGACTTTATCCTCCAGATGATTCTTGTACATGAACAGCTCGGCTGTGTTCTTGACTCTTCTCCTGACCGTAACACTGTCAAATGGCTTTCTTATGAAATCCGTAACACCCATCTCAAGACATTTCACCTCAACATCCCTTGCGGATTCAGCACTTATGACGATAACCGGTATCCTCTCCAGCAGACCATGCTCTCTCATATAATCCAGTACAGCGTATCCATCCACATTCGGCATGATGAGATCCAGCAGCATAGCAGTTATCCCCTCGCTATCCGTTTTCAGGATCTCTATCGTCTGTACACCATCTGATGCCTGCAGTACCTCGTACTCATCGCCAAGCGCAACCGCCAGAATCTCTCTGTTCAGTTCGATGTCATCAACAATCAAAACTTTTTCTCTCATTTGATCCACTCCTCAATGTAGTATTTTCACTTGCAACTGCTTTTGTATTTTTCATATATTGGATCTTTTGTATAATTACGCAAAATCTTTGTAAATACCCGCATTAATTCTATTGTCTTTAACAAATATTGTCTATGGAATTAATTGACATTAATATGGATTTTTTCTCTCAAAATAGGTAAAATTGTCTTAAAAACAGAGCTTTATGTATTAATATATCAAAAATCTACACACCTAAAGGGGGGGTATTTTATGGATAATTTTGTTATACTACAGCAGATGGTTGCCATTGACAGAGCCCAGAACCGTTTTGAACTCCGAGCATCCATACAGACTCTGCTCCGTATCATCGGAAGTTGCACTTCGTCAGAACGAGTTTATATTTTTGACTGGGATGAGACTGACAACGTATTCCGCAACTCATATGAGTGGTGCGGTGACAATGTGCAGCCATGGATTGACAATCTTCAGTCCGTAGATTCCGCCGACATGCCTTACTGGCTGGAAGCATTTGAGCGCGGCGACAGTATGATCATAGATAACGTGGAGGATGTGAAGGATCTCATGCCTTCCGAGTATCAGCTTCTGGTCATGCAGGATATCCACTCTGAAATAGCATTTCCTATCTTCTATAAGGACCAGCTCAAAGGCTTTATCGGTGTGGACAATCCCCACATAGATAGTTCGGAATCCTTTATAAGTCTGCTTGGGGTTGTGGGCGGTCATCTCGGAAATGTAAGGGAGACTCTCAGAATGACCGAGCTTCTTGAGCAGCGCAATAATTCTCTCGAAAAGAGCCTGTCGGATCTGAACCGCGAAAGGACGTTCATGTCTGTTCTGTGCACGGACTACATATCCGTCTACTGCGTGGATCTTCAGAATGATTCTCTCGAGCCTTTAAAGCTTGACCCAGCGGCAAATGCTGCCCACATACACGACATCAAAGCTGGGAAAACATTCTGCTACTCAGAGCTGATCGGACAGTATTACGAAAAATATGTCATCAAAGAATCTGCCCCGGACTTCACAGAAATCCTCAGCGCAGAGCATATACAGAATTATCTTGCCGATCACCCTAAGCTTTCTTACAGATACCGGGTGACTCCGAACGCAGCGGGCCAGGAAAACTTTGAGGCTGAGATATTCCCTTTTTCAGCGGCTTCATCTTCAAGGGTGCTGATTGGCTTCAAGCAGATAGACGAGCTTGTGAGCTTTGAACAAAATTCGAAGAGGCAGCTCCAGGAGGCACTTGACGAGGCTAACCTGAACAATGAGATCATATCCGCCATAAGCAAGATCTACTTCTCAATATACAGGATAGATCTTACACAGGACATGTACGAGGAGGTGTCCAGCGATAACAAGGTACACAGACTTACAGGCCGCATGGGAAGAGCTTCCTCCAAGATGAAGGAGCTGTGTCACCGCTTCGTCGTTCCCGAATATCAGGACAAGATACTTGATTTCTTTGATCTGTCGACCATCGCAGAACGTCTCCACACAGACGAGACCATAGCCATGGATTATCTCGCCAACGACGGCAACTGGCACTCGGCAAGATTTATTGTGAAGAAGCGAGATGCTCTTGGCAACGTGACCAACATACTGTATGCAACAAGGCTTATCAGCGAACAAAAGAGACGTGAACAGAGCTGGATGCTCCTGGCAGAGGAGGCCAACAAGGCAAACGAGGCAAAGTCCGAGTTTCTGTCCAAGATGGCTCACGACATAAGAACACCTCTGAATGCCGTAATGGGATTTGCCGACATAGCAAAGCGATCACTAGGCGATCCAAGCAAGATAGACGACTGTCTGGGCAAGCTCAGGACGTCCGGGGCTTATATAGAACAGCTCGTCAGCAACATCCTTGACATAACGAATCTGGAAAACGGCAGACAGCAGCTTAAGCCTTGTGAAACATCTGTATCCGAGCTGTGTCATACTCTGAACATGGTTTTCGATCAGGCTCTCATGAACGACGGACTCAATATAACCTTCAACTGTCACGATATATATCACGACTACATCCTGGCCGATGGACTCAAGCTGAAACAGATCTACTCTAACCTGCTGTCTAACTCCATCAAGTTCACACCTGGTCATGGCGACGTTGGGTTTGAATTATATGAGGAGAATATACCGGGCTCCGATAAGATACGTCTCGTCGCCAGAATAAGCGACACGGGAATTGGAATAAAGCCTGAATATCAGGCGAGCATGTTCAACAAATTCTCCCGCGAGACAGACACCAGGATCAGCAAAGTGCGCGGAAGCGGTCTGGGGCTCGCCATAGTGAAGGAGCTTGTGGATCTAATGCAGGGTACCATCACAGTACAGAGCAATCCGGGTGGTGGAACTATCATCGAGGTAAGCATCGACGTCCCTTATATCATAAAGGATGATCTGTGGTCTGGACAATCCGGTGATAGCAGCGACGCAGAATCCCTGTGTGTAGGAATGCACCTTCTGGTGGCAGAGGATAACGAACTCAACTATGAGGTCGTGTCTGAACTTCTGGGTATGAATGGTATTTCCTGTGAGCGCGCTGAGGACGGCTCCGTGTGCGTTGCCATGTTCTCCACATCTGCTGCCGGAACCTACGACGGCATCCTTATGGATCTTCAGATGCCTGTGATGGATGGAATCTCGGCGTCCTACGCCATAAGAAAGCTCGAGCATCCGGATGCACAGAACATTCCTATCATCGCCATCACCGCCAACACATTTGCTAAAGATCTCGAAAGATGCCGTCTGGCGGGCATGAACGAACACCTGTCAAAGCCGCTGAACATAAGGCAGCTTATAAGCATCCTCTCAAAATTCAAGAAATAAAAAAGTCAAGAAATAAAAAAGTCCCTGTATGATATTTCAATCATACAGGGGCTTTGCCGTTATTACTTATTCATGATCGCATCTATAGACTTAATGCATGCACTCCTGAGGCCTGACTCCTCGAGGGATGCAACACCGCAGATGGTTGTTCCCGCAGGGGAACATACATTGTCCTTCAACACGCCGGGATGCTCCCCTGTCTCTAGCTGAAGTTTTGCTGAACCAAGTATCATCTGTGATATGAGTCTGTACGCAGTCTGTCTAGGCACACCATACTTAACCGCTGCATCCGCATATCCCTCTATGAACAGATCCACAAATGCAGGACCACAGCCGGTTACTGCGCCTCCTATTCCCATGAGATTCGATAGAAGCTCCTCCACAATTCCCACAGCCGCGAACAGCTCTTTGATCTGTGTCCTTTCTTCCTCCTCAAGGGAATTCTGTGCCTCAAAGAGCATAACTCCCTCATATACCATTGCCGGAGTATTCGGCATCACAAACTGCACCCTCACCGAACTGTCAAAATACTCACTGTACTTCTTAAAATCCCAGCCAGCTGCCACCGACACAAGAGCCTTTCCGTGAAGTCTCTCTCCTATCTCAACGAGAACGTCATTGATCTGATAAGGCTTGCATGCCATGATGACCGTATCCACGGCATCCACCAGCTCTGCAAGTGTCTTACACGGGGTAAATCCATACTTCTCTGAGTTCTTCACCAGCTTGTCATAGTGTGGTGCATATGCATATACACTCTCAGCCGCTATCTTCCCTGAATTCACAAATCCTGCACAGAGTGCCTGTGCCATATTACCCATGCCTATGAAACCTAACCTCTCCATGATACATTCTCCTTCTTTCAAGCCTTTATATATTTTGTCTTTTATATCTGTCTTACTCAGCCATCCGGCGAAGCTTCTTTGCACGCTTCTCCTGATAGAGAAGTCTGTCGACAGTTGCAAGCGCCTGGAACACATCCACATCCTTGTCATTATCTATGGTGCAGAACATGAACAATCCTCTGGTACCTTCAGAAGCAATCTCCATATATCTGTTGACCATCTCCGGGCATCTGTCTGCAAATCCTCCGATTATGCCCTAGTGCAGCAGACTGCTTATAGTAGCCGCCACATCTTTATCTCCTATGAGAGATATGTTATTTATACAGATAAAATCATTGACCTTTTTGCTCTTCACAAAGTCAAGGATGTTTACCTGTGAATATCTGTAATCTATGATATATATTTTGGAGTAGTGATCCACAAGAAATGGAATAAATGCATTTCCGTAGGACTCCTTCATTACTACACACGATGAACCGTCTGTCACCTTCGGGTTTTCTATCACTGCCATCGGCGTGTCACCGCCCACAAATGTAGAATACATGGTTCCCTTATCCCATCCATTCACATCCATTATGACATTCCACTTCTGCTCCGAGCCATCCTCGTTCCAGTAGGTCATGTCATTTGTTCCTATCGGTTCGTAGGCGTATATCGTATCAGGATTATTCTTCATGTCAGAGTTCTGCAGGGTGCTGTAGAAGCTTCCGAGGAATCCCTTGAAGGTATCCGTCTTCCTCTTGTCACGTGGAATGGCCGTTATGCCCTTCGTCTTGCAGAAATCCTCATACGCATAGTACGCGCCATCCGCGGTCCAGTGGTGATCTGTCCTGAAGAATATATATTCATCCTTATGCGCCTTTAACGTGTCAAATATATCGACCGTCTTCACGCCATTCATCATGCCATAGTAATACTCTATCGCCTGTTTCTGATCGGAACCGCCAAGCTTATCCAGCTCGTCATCCGATAGCAGGACACCTGAATTGTTCGGCACAAGAATATCGTACACATTTGTCTGGCCCGAGAGCTGTGCCGCTGCATTGTTGATAGCATCTATATATTCTGTTGCGGAGTCCTGAACGAAATAGTACAGGCTGTACGCAGAACCATCCTTCACATACAGGTTGTCCTGAAGCTGCTTCTGGAACGCATTGTCCATAGCCTTTGAATCTGGTGGATCGACCGTCTGGACCGAACCGCTCTCAGTTGTCGCATCCTGCTTGTTCTTCGATGTCAGACTCGCAGGAAGTCCTATCTCAGGATCCTCTGTCGTAACCTCCGTGGTACTCTCAGTTGTCGCCTTGCCTGCATCATCAGGAGTGGCGGTCACCGCACTCTTGTCCACCTCAGGTATCTCATCGCCCTTGGCATTTCCTCCAACCACCTGCGTTCCGAGCTGTATTCCGTACAGCTTCTTAAGGCTCTGGTCAGCCGACACAAGCTTATCCCTCATAGGGTATGTGTCAGAATACCACAGTGACACGTCCTCGAAGTATGATCCGTCGAGGAATGACGTTATAGTGAATGACGGAAACTTTGCAAGTGTCCTCTTCTCCATCGTGGATTTCTTAGGTCTGACAAAAAACAGCAGACCGATAAATGCTCCTATCGCCATGACTGCGGCAAATATAAGAACACCCAGAGTTCTGAATTTCTTTAATTGTTGTCTCTGACTTCTGGTATATCTTCTCTTCATAAAAATCACCCACTAAAACTGGAAATACAGGAAAGGATTATAGCTTGCACCCACAAGCGCCAGCACTGAGATCACGAGCATAAGTACCGGTGTTATCATCTCAGTTACATTGAACACGTTGAATACAAGTGGGTTGACCTTTCCAACTTCTATAGCCCATTTTCTGAGTCTCTTGCCCAGATCCGTACACGCAATACATGCAAATATCAGGAAGAATATGTTCTTCACAAATATTGTTCCAAGTGCCATATTTGCAAATCCCGATGTTCCTATTCCAAACATTCCCGCAAGCACTGTTCCAAGCTCACGAAGGCTCTCAAATCTGAATATGGTCCATCCGAACAGGATAACGAGCAGCGTATATATTCGGGATGCCACAGGGCCGAATCTTCCGCCCAGATAAAACTTCTCCAGAAGGAGGAAGCCCAGATAATAAATTCCCCAGAATATATAATTCCAGCTTGCTCCGTGCCACATTCCCGTGAGAAACCACACGATAGCCATGTTGCGGATGTACTTCGCTGTGCTGCATCTGTTGCCGCCAAGCGGTATATATACGTAATCCCTGAAGAATGAGCTGAGTGATATGTGCCATCTCCTCCAGAAATTATTTACCGATGTAGCCATATATGGGTAGTTAAAGTTCTCATCATAGTGGAAACCTACCATCCTTCCCATTCCGATGGCCATGTCTGAGTATGCTGAGAAATCAAGGTATATCTGAAGCATATACGCTATCATTCCAAGCCACATTTCAAGTGTCGTCTGAGCCTTGAGGCTCGCCACTCCCGCCGGGAGCAGGGTGTCGGCTATGCTGGCACAGGAATTGGCCAGTATCGCCTTCTTTGCCAGTCCGACTGAAAATCTTCTCAGTCCCATGTATATGTCGTTCGCTGTTATCTTCCTGTTGTCTATCTGATCAGCAACGGTCTCATATCTGACGATAGGTCCCGCTATACACTGATGGAACAGACTTGAATACAGAAGGAGCTTCCAGTATTCTCTCTGTGGTCTGACTTCGTTCCTGTACACATCCACCACATATGATATGAGCTGGAATGTATAGAAAGAGATTCCTATTGGGAGAGCTATTCCAGGCACGGTCTTCGGCACGCCGAACACTGCCTTTATGTTGCCGAGGAAAAATCCCAGATACTTGAATATCGCAAGACAGCCAAGCATTATCACAAGGTCACACACAAGATAAAACTTCTCAGATCTCTTGGTATATCCGGCACGTGCCTCATCTATGCGAATGGCAAACAGCCAGCTCACCAGAGTCTCTCCCGCCAGGAGCAGAAGATATCTCGGGCCTCCCCAGGCATAGAACACCAGTGAAAATATCAGCAATACATTATTGCGTTTCTCAGGGCTCACCGCAAAATATGCTATCAGGTTTGCAGTGAGAAAAACAAACAAAAATATTAAACTCGAAAAAACCATAAATATTCTCCCATCATGTCAATCGGCTGTATTATACTTCACAACAGTCAACAACACAATATTAATAATGATTAACTGTACGCTTCGGAATAGGCGCCTACAGATCGGCCATCTGCACTTCCCTGTTCTTTGATATTCCGTTCACCATGAAGCTCACTCTGCCGTTACCGATCACGATATTTTTCTCCTCTGCACCTATATCAGTTCCCACACTGTTGATCACCTGTGTGTTGATATCCGAGTTGGAAAATTCCAGTCTGGCGGTGTGGGTGCTGTTACCCATGGCATAGGCATCCTTGCCCTGTGCCACCACCTTGACGTAAGCGTACTGTATGCTGACGTCCGTATCGCCCTCACGGCAGCCTATACCATAACATTCATTTGCCCTGATGTTCATGGTAATATTGATATTCTTCATGGCAACCCTGCAGGACTTTCCATTCATGGTTCCTATGACTGCTGTCGAGATGGATGCCCCGGATATCTTGCCGGATATATTGTCAATAGCTATATCCGCGCTTCCGTTATATGAGCCTATGGATACACTTCTGGCGATTCCATTGTATATCTCCATGTCACAGTTCTCTATGTGAAGAGTGCAGTCGCTGTCCATACAGCCTATCATCACACCCTCCTGACCTCTCTGATCTATCTCGTATCGTCCGTGTCCAATATATATATTACCGCCAAGGCCGGATCCTATTCCAATGCCCCTCATTCCGGTGGCCGTTATGGACAGCGTTCCATCCTGATTGAAATACAGATCTCCGTGTCTCGACGCAAAATCGTTTCCTATTCCAAAGTATCTGCCACCCGCAAGTGTGATCCTCAGATCTCCATCTCCGGCAAGCTCGAGCTTTGACGACTCGGCTACCTGTATACCGCCTGTGCGCAGCTCATTGTCCCCGGTGAGGACTATCCTGACATCGCAGTTGTCTTCTATCTTTATACAAGGTATGCCCTTCTCTCCTCCAAGGCTTATGCTGTCCACCCTGAGCTCGCCTCTGAAGCCGTCTCCTATGGTTATCAGCATGTTGGACTTGAAGCCCGGTGTACCTGTCATGTTGACGTACCTGTACTGGTCATCTATCTTCTTGAAATCAAGCGCCGTATATTTGTTAAATGCAAGCTGAACCATCGATATCTCGTCTTCATCGGTTATGACATAGGTCTTCTTGCCATACTTTGTGATCTCGTTCTGATTGTACTGGACTATCTCGTTTATGATCCTCTTATCTATCTCGGCAATCGCCTCCGGTGAAGGCTTCGCCGTGTAGTAACCCTGAACGAGATCTGCGCCAAGTCTGATGACCTCCTTGAGTTCAACATCCAGCTCAACGCCCTCCGCCAGAGTGACGATATCATTGTCATGCGCAAATTCTATAATATCCTTAACAAAATGCTGCTTCTGCGGATCCTCATGTATATTTGTCATGAGCATCCTGTCTATCTTCACGTAACGCGGCATATATCTGAGAAGATTGTTGACATTTGAATAACCTGAGCCATAGTCATCTATGGCAGTCTCTATGTTCATCCTGCCGTACTTGTCCTTTATCTGATCCAGTAGCTGGTCGCTCATCTCAGCCTCCTCGGTGAATTCCACGACCACCTGTCCACCAAATTCCCTGAGTTTGCTCTCTATAACAGCGGTGTCCTCCTCCGACAGCCTGCAGCCCGGTATACTGTTAAAGAATATCTTTCTGCCCTCAAGTTCCTCTCGCTTGTCCTCAACGAGTCTCAACACATTGATAAATGTGGCTCTCTCCACATCGCTCAAACGTCCAAGTCTCTCAGCACTCTGTATTATGTCGAGAGGAGACATGTACTGCTCTCCTGCCGATCTCATGAGCACCTCATAGGCATAAATCTGACCTGTGCGGGCATTAACTATAGGCTGGAAATGATATGTGAGCAGATTCCTGTCAAGAATCTCCGTGGCAAGCTTGTCCTTCTCTATATCCTCCTGTGACAGCTCTGCATTTCTCGTGCTCTCAATGTACGCCTTCATCTTGGCATTGTTCTTGTTGCTTATGAGTGCGTTCACATAGTTGTCCAGAGCCTCCGCATTCGCAACCATCTGTCTGTCCACCGCATAGCATATCTCCATGACAAAATTGTCGCCATTTTTCCTGTTAAACTCCCTGGTACGGCTCTCCACACTCTTAACTATGGCGTCTGCGTGATCCTCCGCATCTCCCATCACCTGATATGCCACGATGAACTCATCGTTACACATTCTCATACATACGTCGGATTTCTCAAGGGATGCCGAGATCATTCTGGCAAGTGCCTGTATGGCCTCGTCCCCGACCTTTCTGCCGAGACTTGCATTTATCTGTCCCAGTCCCTTTATATCTATAGCCAGCAGCTCAATGCTCCTGCCATGTGCAACGGCATCGTTACACATATCCCTGCACCTCGCCATAAATCCGTTATAATTGTACACTCCGGTCAGATCATCACGGATCTGCGATGCATTGACCTTGTCCAGAAGCTTCTGAAGACTCGCCTGTCTGTAGAACGCCTCCATGCCCTGCATGATCTGCTTGATCCATGTGCTATATGAAATATCGTACGCCCTGCACTCGCTTCCATAGCTCACAACCGCATATCCAAAACATCTGTCGTCGAAATTGAGTGGAGTGAATATGTAAGCCTCAGGTCTGTCCCTGTCTGCATCCAGCTCAGGTATCAGTCTGGACACGTCAAAACAGTCATCGAAATCTATCGCACCGTCTCCATCACCGCAGCTTCTGATGACCCTGTATATATTCTTCGTGTATCCGACTCTCAGTGCATTTGACCCCATCATGACCTCAGGAAACTTCCAATATTCATTCAGGCAGAGACTGAAACTGCTCATGTTGCCATCCGTGTGGGCATACTGGAATATGGTATTGTAGAATTCCCTGTAATCTCTCTGGGATAACAGATCCTCCATCATATGGTTATAGTATGAACCATAGCTTCCCGGCTGAGCGTTCATATCCCATGCCGTCACGTCTCTCTTTCCCGGCTTCTCCGTACACTGCTCACATCCACAGCTTTTTCCCCAGTGTATAGACGCACTGCTCCTATAGTTCTCCAGAGATCTTCCGTTTATCTCTGCGTCTATCCATTTTGCGGCGTACTCGCCGTCAACCTTTGCAGGTATATCAACCGATGTCAGCGGTATGACTCTGTCATCGTTCGTCTCCGCAGCGTCATATCCCGTTATCGCTATATCCTCAGGGACCCTCACGCCTCTCTGTTCCAGCTCAGCCGCCAGCCCCAGTGCCATGTGATCACTGGCACACACCACAGCCTGTGGAAGTCTGTCTCTGTTCTCTGTTATCTCCATTGCGGTCCGGCGTCCTGAGTCAAACCAGTTATTGCCATAGTAAACCGACGATTCATCCACATCGATACCATGACTCTTCATGCTGTCAAAGAATCCCTGCTTCTTCAGCTCGGAATTGGTAGTATTCTCCCAGCCATCAAGCAGCACTATATCACGGTATCCGTGCTCTTCTATGAGATGATCCGTAAGCCCGCATATATTCTTTCTGTGATCAATATTTATGGATTTATATCCTTCTATCTCGTCGCCGACTATCAGTACCGGGCCATCAAACTCATGCTCCACACGCCACCGGAGTCCCTCCTCTGTTCCCGGCGTCCTGATCCTGTCAGTACATATGACCACCGCATCATATTTGTCAAATTCTATCAGGTTGAATATGTTGGCGTCTCCCACTTCTCTGCTAGCTGTATCCTGATACTTCAGATACATTGAGAACACGCACACATCATAATCAAGCTGAAATGCCTTCTCAAAAAACCCCGAGAGGAATCTACCCTGGGTGTACTCATCAGCCTGGGCTGTCAGTACCGCAATCCTCTTCCTTGTCATAACATATACACCCTTTACCCTTTTAATTTTTACCCCCTGGGCATCGTATCCACCAAATAACATGCCCATAATTAGTATAATTCTATCACGTTCTGTCGAAAGTGTATATCTTTTTTATTTTGCCGTATCACCCATGCTTCCGGCACGCCAAAAGGACGCATATACGGAAAATCTGTATTCCGGTATGCGTCCCTTTGTATGGCTTTATAATATGCTCTATCTCACGATTAGAACTCTGCCTCAACACACTCAAGTGCTGCTGCGATTACCTTGTCCATATCATAATACTTGTACTGTCCAAGTCTTCCGCCGAATATTACATCCTTGCGTGTCTCTGCAAGCTCCTTGTACTTCTCGTAAAGCGCATTGTTCTTGTCGTTGTTTACAGGGTAGTATGGCTCTACGCCCGGCTTCCACTCTGCTGAATACTCACGGCTGATAACTGTCTTTGGCTGCTTTCCAAACTCAAAGTGCTTGTGCTCGATTATTCTTGTGTATGGAACGTCTCTGTGTGTGTAGTTCACAACAGCATTTCCCTGGTAGTTCTCCTCATCGAGTACCTCTGTCTCGAATCTTACTGAACGGTACTCAAGTGGTCCGTACTGGAATCCGAAGAACTCATCGATCATACCTGTGTATACAGTCTTGTCTGCGATGTCAGGATTCTCCTTGATAAAATCGAAGTAATCTGTGTCAGTCTTGACCTCAGCGCCCTCAAGCATCTTCTCAATGATCTGTGTGTATCCGCCCATTGGGATTCCCTGGAAACGGTCATTGAAGTAGTTGTTGTCGTATATGAATCTCAGAGGCAGTCTCTTGATAATGAATGCAGGAAGCTCTGTACATGGTCTTCCCCACTGCTTCTCTGTGTATCCCTTGACAAGCTTCTCATACACATCTGTACCGGCAAGCTTGAGTGCCTGCTCCTCAAGGTTCTTTGGCTCTCCAATGTTCAGATCTGCGATCTGCTTCTCGATGATTGCCTTTGCCTCTGAAGGCTTCTTGATTCCCCACATCTTGCTGAATGTGTTCATGTTGAATGGAAGGTTGTACAGCTCATCCTTGTACGAAGCTACAGGTGAGTTAATGTAGTTGTTGAACTCTGCAAACTGGTTTACATACTCCCAGATCTTCTTGTCAGATGTGTGGAATATATGTGCGCCATACTTGTGAACGTTTATACCCTCCACCTGCTCTGTGTAAATGTTGCCGGCAATATGTGGACGCTTGTCTATAACCAGACAGCTCTTGCCTCTCTTGCCTGCCTCGTATGCAAATACTGCGCCGAATAATCCGGCTCCTACTATGAGGTAATCATACTTTGCCATGTTACTTAATCCTCCTTATCTTCCGCCAATCTCTTATCTATAATTGGATATGCTCTATAACCCTCAAACTCCTTAGGTCTGAACAATACTTCCTTAAGCCATGCAAGGGATCTCTCCCTCTCTGACATAAGTATCTTATTAACATTGTCGTAATCCACAGGCTTCAACAGCTCATCATTTCCAAGAATGTCTGCCGCATCCTGAACGTAATGATCTCTCACCTGGAATACATCCACGAGGGATTCAAATCTTGTCATTCCTCTTGCACTGTTTGCAAGTCCGATAAAGTTTGTCTCAAATACAAGTGAGAAGCTTATTCCGTGGCATGAATCAGTGAGAACGAAATCTGCATTTCTGAAATAGTTCAGCCAGTCCTCGACTGTTATGTCGTCGACGATCTTGTCGTCCATATCCATGATCTGACGGTTCTTCACCGGGTCCTTTGGACGTCCGTCCAGAAGAACAACTACCTCAAGGCCGAGCTTCTCTGAAACCTCAACCACTGCGGCTCTCTTCTCCGGAGTTGGATCAAGTATATATGCAAGCATATATTTGCCATCGTGCTTCTTCTTTGCCTTGTCTGCCAGTGAATCGAATACCTTTCTGTCTGCAACAAATACAGGATCGAGAACTCTCACCGCATCTATTCCATACACATCCTTACAGATCTCAACTCCACTGGTCTCTCTGATGGATATTCCATCAAACTGTCTCATGTATTCAGATATCGTCTCCCTGTCCTGTACATTACAGAAATCCCTGTCATGTCCAAATGATGCAGAGAATGCGATCTTCTTCTTATCCGGCTCAACAAAATCGAAATAGAATGAGAAGCCGAAGCCTCTGCTTATACCTCTGTTCCACACCTGATCTGATCCCATGATGAATGTATCGACCTTGGAATTGAGCTCCCTCATATCCTTCAGTGTGTATCTCTTGCTCTCATGGTAATGTGCCTTTGCAAATCTTCTCGCATGGGTGTCAGGCTTGCCGGCTCCGGTCTTGGCTGCAGGCATGTCTATCATGAGCACTGACAGACCAAATGATCTTATGATCTCGTGAAGTGCGTAATAGGTAGCAACACTTCCGTAGTTCGCACCGAACCACACGCCATATATACCTACATCGTACTTGTCCTTGATGGCATAATCGTATGCCTTCTCCATGGATGAGCCATTCTTTATCTGCTCAAAATATCTCTGTCTGGCAGGATGATTCTTGAAGCAGTGGTCAAATGGCTGTCCTGTCTTGAGTACATCATCACAAGGTATCTCCTTGTTCAGGAGCAGCTTGTCTGCTATGGCAGCATATATCTTCTCACCCTGTGGGCTGTTGACTGACACAATGGATGTTCCCTTGCCGTCAGTGTAATCTCTGTTGTACTTCTGAATTCCCCAGAAATCTGCAAGTGTTATATCACCTGTTCTCGGAAGCTTCGCATATGCGCAGTGTCCACAGAACTTTCTCGTCGATATACAAGGAAGGAATGCTCTGTAATATGGATCCTGTGTCCTTGTTCTGTGATAAACTGTTCCGTCAGTGTACTTTACAGTCATCTCTGTAGACCAGCCGAAGTAGTCCTTGTCTCTGAATCCAACATCAGCAACCTTGCCCTGATCCTTGCCGTGGTATTTGTTCAGATAATCATCGAACAGCTTTGGCGATGGGCCGCCGTGGCACATCAGATCTATTGTGTAGAGATTTGATATATCCACATTCTTGAGTGTTGCGTAAAGTCCTGCGACCTGACATCCGCATCCGCAGAATACTACCACTCTGCCTTCCTTGAGTATCTTCTTAACGTCCGCATACACCTTCGATGCATCAGCCTGAACATACTTGGATTTTCTGAGCTTGTCCAGATCATCCGGGCTCTCTATGATAAAGTGTTCAACCTTGAAATCGTCTGTGTATCCTGCTCCGCATACAGCTCCACCCTGCTCAAATGCATACTCAGCCAGCAGTGTGAATATTCCACCTGACGAACTCTTTGCCCTTATCTCATCGTCTGCATATGCCGCATAGCATGCAGGCTCGACAGTGTTCTTATACTCAAGATTTATAGATGGACAGATCTTTCTGCACAGACCGCAGTTTGTACATTTGCTGCGATCCACTACAGGAGCAAGAAATCCCTCTGAATCATACTTCATGCTTATAGCATTTACCGGACATACACTGTAGCACGCGCCGCAGCCACAGCAGTAATCAGGATGTATGCATCCGACTGTCTTGTCGCTGTCGCGTCTCACCGCTTTCTTTCTCCACTCTACTCGCTCTTCTTCTCTCTGTCTGGCACTCTCCTGCTTCTCAAACACTTTGATCTCAGGCTCTGCTTTTTCCTTCGTGGTGAATACCTTATTCATCCTGATCTCAGCAGGCTCGACCTTTACAACAGGCTTTTTGCCGTCTCTGAGAGCGTAATCACCGCTCATCGCCCTCTGCGCCGCATTTACTCGCTGGGACGCCTTGAGCTTATCCTTTGGCTTCGAACCGTTCTTCTCTGAGGTGTAATCTCCCCCCAGTGCTCTTCCCGCAGCCGCCAAACGGTTTTTTATACCTTTAATAGTAGCCATACCCTAAAGATACTCCTTCCATATCACTTTATATATGCAGATATTCCTTCCAGAACTTAGTTGTCTTCATCTCGTCAAATGCATTTCTGTAAGCCTGCTCAACTTCCACATGTGTCTTCTTGTATTTAGCCAATACTTTTCTATATCTCTTTATAAGCGCAAAACAACGCTTTCTGTTGATCGTTCTTCTGACTCCTGTTCCACCGTTCTTGTTCACGGCAACGAGAGTCTTCTTCATGTAATTCTTTCCCGGAACAAAGAACCAGTCGTACGCGATGATATACGGTGTTCTTCTGAGCATGAAGTTTGGAAGAAGATGTCCGTTTATCGTGAGCACATACATTGCCTTGCGGAACAGATTAAGACTCTCATACTTGTATGGATCTGTAGGAAGATCCCCTGCATAGCCAAGCTCTGCCAGCGGCACAAGCTTCTCGTTCTTAGCATTGTGCTCCTTGAGGCTCTGCTCTCCGTCAAGATGCATGATATACTCTGGTCCCTTGAGGTAATCCTCAATGGAATCTATGAGCAGCTCAGCATTGTTGTATGCAAATCTGGTTATATCCTTCCAGAACATTCCCTTTACTCTCGCAAGGAAATCCACATCCTGGCATATTCCGCTTGCCGCCTGGATAACAAAACTGTTTCTGTGAACCTGATAAAGCTCCATGGCGGCGTTGAATTTGCCTGCAAATCCCACATGCCATATACAGATACCATTAAGTGCTATAAATCCCGGCTTATTTCTCAGTGAGAACTCTACATCGTCACCTCTGACAAATACCGGAAGTGGTAAGCCTCTGTCCTCAATGTGCTCCACAGGTATACAGCAGTACCACCAGCCTGCATATGCATCATCGACATTGAAACTGTAGTTCTCATTTGCAACTATGTTCTTGAGAAGCCTCATATCCATAGCTGACTTGACCGGACCGTATGATCCGTCTGCCTTGTGGACAAATCCCACGTCCTCATACTGCTTCTGGCGTATGTCGTAATCGAACATGGCTCCACTCAGGAAGCACTTCTTGTACTCGTCTTTGAGGAGTCTGAGCAGATAATATGTTCTGAACAAACTCTCTGGCATGACCATAACGTCATCATCCATGAGGAGTACATGTGTAGGCTTCTTTGGAAGCTCCAGTGCCTCTATCATTCCACGGGTGAAACCGCCGGCTCCACCTACGTTGTTATTCATATAAACCTTGAGATCCTCACTGTCGAGCTCTGATGGATCGAGTTCTCTGTCATTGTCAATGACGTGTACGAACATGTGTCCCTTGAGGTCGCTTCCATCATAGAGTACATTTGACTTGATGAGGTCTATATTACGCTTGATATATTCCTGCTTCTTGAATGTTGTTGTGACAAGAGAGATATTTACATCTCTTATTCTGTCCTCCTCGATGTCAGCAGAATAGTATCCGCTATATATCTCTGTATCTTCCAGGGTATCCATATAGAAACCTACAAGAGCCTTATCTGTCTCTGGTATGTTCACAACCACCTCTGAAACCTCATCACTCTCAACTACCTGTGATACAAGTGGATTGTAGGTAACCGCAACGGATGCTGAATATATTGCATATACGGATATTGTAGCTTTTCCCTTCATTGTGAGGTGGAGCTTGAAGTTCTTTACCCCTGTATACTCTGACCAGCGTTTTACCTGAATGCAGTTGTAATAGCTCATGAAATTAACCTTTGTGAGCTTCTCAACAACATGACATTTCTTCTCTGAGTCGTATATAAATGGTGATTCCTCTCCCTTTCCAATGGCGCTGAATTCAGGATACTCTATCAAGTTCACATCCAGATTCATCTGCAGCATCACATTCTGCAACTTCACATTCTGTAACATTATCCAATCCTCCTGTGTTGTATATCAAACATCTTGCCTGATTTCTTGTTATTTCTTGTCCTTGCTCTGGGCCTTTGCCGGTGCAGGTGCATCCATCTCGGCCTTGAATGCATCGCATACCGTATCGGCATCTCCCACCATAACTACATTTCCATGATCCAGCCACATAGCCTTGTTACACTGCTTCTTGACAGCAGCTATGTTGTGGGATACATACAGCAGGGTCGTTCCATCCTCCAGCATGGCAGTCATCTTGGCCGCACACTTCTTCTTGAATCGCATATCACCTACAGCAAGTATCTCATCCGCAATGAGAATATCCGGCTCAACCGCCGTCGCTATGGAAAATGCAAGTCTGGTCTTCATACCTGAAGAAAAGTTCTTGACCGGAGAGTCAAGGAAATCCTGCAACTCTGAAAACTCAACTATATCGTCAAACTTTGACTCTATAAATGCCTTTGAATATCCCAGCAGAGTTCCGTTGAGAAATATATTCTCACGGGCCGTGAGCTGTGGATCGATTCCGGCTCCAAGCTCTATGAGGGCTGCCACAGTTCCCGATACCTTAACAGTACCGCTGGCAGGCTTCAATATTCTGCTGACTACCTTGAGCAGGGTGGATTTTCCGGCACCATTGGTTCCAAGGAAGCCCCACGCCTCGCCCTTCTTTATATCAAGATTGATGTCCTTTAACGCTATGAACTCCTGGAACATCAACTGTTTTGTCACAAGTCTTATAAAATACTCTTTCAGATTGTCCACCTTCAGATTGTTCTTGTTGAATCTTATGGTCACATCCTTGAGCTCTATAATGGTCTCACCCTTTGCCACAGTTGTTGTACGCTGTGCATTTGAGGTGAAAATCTTCTTATCATCAAGTTCGTTCTTTTTCTCTTCTACGTTAGCCAACTGCCACACCTCCTAAATATACAGAATGAACTTGTCCTGATTCTTCTTGAAACACAGCACTCCCAGTCCAAAGAAAAAGAATGCATAGAGGAATCCGAGACCGATAGTAGTGAGATCAGGCATCACTCCCTGATGCGCTATGCATCTAAACTGCTTGATATATACATACAGTGGGTTGAAGTAATTCACAAGTAACTTCAACCAGTCTGGCAGCATATCTATAGGATAGAATATCGCTGAACAGTACATCCACGCTGTGGTGACCGCATTCCATATATATCTTGTATCTCTGAAGAATACATGGAGCTGTGCAAGAAAAAAGCCCAATCCGCAGGCAAATATATAGGCCTGAAGGAATATGAATGGGAACAACAGCATCGTCCAGTAAAATGGTGAACGTGTGAATATGATAACGATAAGAAACGCTCCCAGTGAAAACAGGCAGTCAACAAGTGAGCTTGTGATCTTTGCCAGCGGGAACATAAACTTTGACACATACGTTTTCTTAAGCAGTGACGAATTATCTGTTATACTTCCAAGTGCCTTACCACATGCACCTATTACAAATTCGTACAGTATACGTCCTGCAAAAAGGTACACAGGGAAGTGTGGTATCGATCTGTTGAACATCTTGGAGAATACGATAACCATTACGATCATGATGAGCAATGGGTTCAGGATACTCCACACATATCCAAGAAAACTTCTTCTATACTTTAACTTTATATCTCTTGAAACAAGCTGATTTAAAAGATCTTTATAATTAAAAACTTCTAAAAAGCTTCCGCTTTTTACTTTCATTTTTCGTTAATCCTCCATAGTAAATCTATTCAAAACTCTTATTGTGCCTTACCTTGTTGTAAAGCTTTGAATTAAGCATTTTGTTGTAGCCTTCCAGACCCACATGCGCAGCATTCAGAAGCTTAAGTATCTTATAATGCTTCAATGTCATATCAACGACGTGTCTGTCTCTCTTGACTATATAACTCATAAGCTGATCTACCCGTGCAACACCTCTCTTTCTGTCGGAATCGCATAGCATGGAAGTTACCATGAAGCTCAGCAGAAGAAGATGTATCTTCTTGTCGCAGTATTCAAGAGCCCACTGCTCCGAGATGTCCTCTCTGTTCTTGAGCATCTTTACTATGACCATCTTGGTATGGTCGATTCTCTTGAACTGATTCTGCGCGGATACGCTCTGGGACACATCCCCGATCCTGTACTCGTACACGAACATATCGAGTGGCAGTATGGTTTTTGCCAAGCAGCATGGATATGTCGCATATTCGTGATCCTCGTAGAATACTTTTTCTGCAAGTCTGACTCCATTCTCACGGTAAAACTGTGTTCTATATGTTATTCCATGGAATGTGAGGCTTCTGTCAAATTTTTTCCAGTCTGACATGACCTCTTCCATAGTATATTCTCTGTCGAATTCATCAGGGAAACATCTCCAGTTCTTTATCTCCCCTGTTGTTATATTGATGGTGTGGTGACATGTCAGAACAACATCCGCACTGGCATTCTCGAGCTTTCCTATAAACTCAGGAATACTCTCTGTGAGAAACCAGTCGTCGGCGTCAAGCACCTTCATGTATCTGCCCCTGGCCTTCTCAGCTCCGGCATTTATCGCTGAGCCATGTCCTCCGTTCTCCTTATTAATAAGTGAATAGCTGTCAGGATACTTCTCAATGTACTCCTCACATATACTCTCACTGCCGTCTGTCGAGCCATCGTTTACCACTATCACGTCTATTTTGTCCATAAGCTCCGGAACAACAAGTGATCCAAGACATTTGTCAAGATATGGCTTGCTGTTGTAAGACGGAATTATCACACTTAATATTTTTTCACTCATTTCTTCTTCCCTAACCTGTTCTCATCTATTCCCTTCATAATAAGTCTGAAGGCCTTAAACCATGATATATCACTGTCAAACTGATGTCTCTTCCTTATACTGTAATACGCTGCGTACAATACCGCCGGTACATAACCCATGATGTATCTTGTCGTATTACCTCTGTTTATGAAAAATTCTTCGTTATACCCCTTAAACCATGTTGACTTTGTCTGCGCAACATCCGCTATAACAAATGGTACATAATATATTGCAAGTCCGTTCTTCCTGCAATCCGTGAGGAATCTGAATTCCTCTTCAGCTCCATTGCCCGAGCCCGCACCCATGCGCTCATCAAAATATACATTATTATTGACTATGCTCTCTCTCTTGAATGATATCTGCCAGGATGCCACATGCATGAGATCCAGATATCCAAGCTTCTTAGGCATGTCGCCCCAATGGGCAGGTCTGTTGCCTATGTTGAATATGATGACATCCGCCTCTGGCAGATCTCTGTACGCAGTCAGTATCCCTTCTTCGTAATTCCTGCTGAACACCTCATCGTCATCACACAGCAGACACACATCCGCCTCGGAATGCTTTATAGCATAGTTCCTGCTCTTGGTAAGACCCTTGTCATTCACCGAAAAAATTCTTGTCTTATGTCCGTTCCTGTCATATTCATTGTACCCATCATATCCACACTGGTTGACTATGATCGTGTCGGACTCTATATGGGATTTCGTTATGATATCCTCATCCTGAAGGTTCATACACGAAAGCAGTATTTCTAGTCTCATATGTCAAACACCCATTTCTATCTGATAAAGCCCTAAAAAAGGGCATAATTAACAAAGACCGCAGAAAGCGTAGTTTACTTACTTATACAACGTCTCTTTTAAAAAGTCAATACACAGAAAAGAGCACCGGCAAATCTACATCTGATTATATATAGTATTTGTCGGTGCTCTGCTACTTTATGTTATTTATATTTTGGAATTAGTCATTATATCCATTTGGATTCATCGACTGCCACTTCCATGAATCAGCACACATCTCGTCGATTCCGTACTGAGCCTCCCAGCCAAGCTCCTTCTTGGCAAGTGAAGCGTCTGAGTAGCATGTTGCAATATCTCCAGGACGTCTCTCCTTGATCACATATGGAACGTCATGTCCACAGGCCTTGCTGAACGCCTTGATAACATCAAGGACACTGTAACCATTTCCTGTTCCAAGGTTGTATACCTTAACTCCAGGATTCTCCTTGATCTTGTTGATAGCCTTTACATGTCCAACTGCAAGGTCTACTACATGGATGTAATCTCTCACACCTGTTCCATCCGGTGTGTCGTAATCATTGCCAAATACGCCAACGCTCTGAAGCTTTCCGATTGCAACCTGTGCAACATATGGAAGAAGGTTGTTAGGAATACCCTTTGGATCCTCTCCGATAAGTCCGCTCTTATGAGCTCCGATTGGGTTGAAGTAACGGAGAAGAATTACATTCCACTCTGGATCTGCTGTGTGGAGGTCTGTGAGAATCTGCTCGATCATCCACTTTGTCCAGCCATATGGGTTCGTAGGTGTTCCCTTTGGGCACTCCTCCGTGATAGGGATAAATGCAGGATTGCCGTATACTGTAGCTGATGATGAGAAGATGATGTTCTTGCATCCGTTCTTTCTCATAACCTCGCACAGATTAAGAGTTCCTGTGATGTTGTTCTGATAGTACTCAAGTGGCTTTACAACTGATTCACCAACTGCCTTGAGTCCTGCAAAATGTATTACACAGTCAGGCTTCTCATCTGCAAATATCTTGTCCATAGCTTCCTTGTCAAGGATATCTGCCTTGTAGAATGTGAGATCCTTTCCTGTTATCTTCTTGATTCTGTCAACTGCCTTCTCGCTGGCATTGTAAAGGTTGTCGAGAATTACTACCTCGTAGCCTGCATTAAGCAGCTCAACACATGTATGACTTCCTATATAACCTGCTCCGCCTGTTACTAAAATCTTCATAATGTTTTCCTCCTTTATGATACTGTGACTCATAACCATCTGCCGGACACCTGTGCTTTTGGGGGCACTGTTAATGTCTTGCGCAAATGTCGATCACCAGTTTATAAACATTTTTATTTTGCAATGACGTTTTCTCCAACACTATACCACTACATCCTGTTATGCACAATAAAATGTGGCATTAATAAATATTAGTTATGGAATACGTCTGTCACAGATACACATATATTATTGCATTTTTAGTGCACACTATATTACTGTGCATTCACATAATCTACGAACTTGAGGAATGCAGCCTTTCCAGCCTCATCTCTCTTGTAAACGCCTGCACACTCAAGGATCTTTGCGAATACATCGCCGATCTCATCCTGAAGTATCTTGTGTACGTTGTCTGCATTTATGTCGTACTTTCCAATGAAAGTCTGTACCCAGTCGTAATGCTTTGCTATATTCTCATGAGCCTTGATGTCTCCACCTGCCACAAGAACCTCTGCCAGCTCTTCCATCTCGCCCTTGAGTCTTGCAGGAAGGACCGCAAGTCCCATCACCTCGATGAGTCCGATGTTCTCCTTCTTGATGTTGTGATACTGCTCCCATGGATGATAGAGACCAAGTGGATGCTCCTCTGTGGTGATGTTGTTACGAAGGACTAAGTCCATCTCGTACTTGCCATCTCTCATTCTTGCGATCGGAGTGATCGTGTTGTGAGGCTCTCCGTCTGTCTCCGCGAATATGTACGCATCCTCATCTGTGTAGCCTCTCCATGCGCCGAGAATCTTGTCGGCAAGCTCTATGATCTTGTCTGGATCCTCTCCGTCAAGTCTGATGACTGACATAGGCCACTTCACGATTCCTGCCTCAACATCCTCATATCCTGCAAATGTAATCTTTGTCTCAACAGGTGCCTTTGTCATGGCAAATGTATAACGTCCGCCCTGGAAGTGATCGTGTGTGAGGATAGATCCACCTACTATAGGAAGGTCTGCATTTGATCCCAGGAAGTAATGTGGGAACTGTCCAACAAATGAAAAGAGTTTCTGGAATGTAGCCTTTTCTATCTTCATAGGGATGTGCTGTCCGTTGAACACGATACAGTGCTCATTGTAGTATACATATGGAGAATACTGGAATCCCCACTTGCTACCATTTACCTCTATAGGAATGATCCTGTGATTCTCTCTTGCTGGATGGTTGATCCTTCCCGCATATCCCTCGTTCTCCATACACAGCTGGCACTTTGGATATGATGACTGTGACATGGTCTTAGCAAGGGCAATCATCTTCGGATCCTTCTCAGGCTTTGAAAGGTTGATGGTGATGTCGATATCACCATACTCTGTAGGCTTTACCCACTTGATATCCCTTGCAACTCTGTATGTTCTTATATAATCTGTTGCTCTGCTGAGCTTATAATAGAAGTCTGTCGCCTCCTCTGGGGACTTTGCATACTTCTCTCTGAACGTCTTTATGATCTGGCTTGGCTTTGGAACCAGCGCATTCATGATCTTCGTGTCGAACAGATCTCTGAGGACAACTGAATTCTCTGCGATAAGTCCATTCTCAACTGCGTAATCCAGAATCCCCTTGAGACACTCCTCAAGTTTTTCCGGTGTATCTATAGCTGGCACCTCACCCGGCTCCTCGTAGCTGTCCTTCTTCAGCATCTCGAGGATGGTGTTGGTCGTATATATTCTATCCTCTTCCTCTATCAGCTCATTTGCAATTCCGTACTCAACGAGCTGCTTGATATTTGTATCTATCATGGTTGTAACCCTTCTTTCCTTATATCTATTTCTACACTCTCTTCTCCGCAACGAGACGGGAACACCAGCCATTAAAGTTCGCTTCCAGCGAAGGCTGGTGCTACATAATAATTTTTCTACGAAAAATTATCACATTTACTCAACTACCTTGATTCCGCCGTAAGGTCTTACCTTGAGGACGTGGCATGCGCCCTCTCCGAAGATCGACTCGATGTTCTTCTTGTACTCAGCAACAGCCGCATTCTTGACAAATGCCTGGATTGTTCCGGCAAATCCGCCGCCGTGTACTCTGCACACACCGTTCTTGCCGATGAACTTCTCCGAGAAGCCAAGTGCTATTGATACATTCTGTGTGAGTGGATCCTTTGCGCTGTATATATTCTGAAGAAGCTTGAATGATGAATCTCCGCTTCTCTTTATAACATCGAGGAAATGGTCAAATTCCTGATTCTCAAGTGCTGCAACACCCTCTGCAACTCTGTCCTGCTCTGTGTAGAAGTGGAGTGCGCGAAGGACTGCTCTGTCATTCACCTTGCCGCTTGCTCTCATCTCGCTAACCTTACTGATGAAGTCCTCCTCTGAAACTCTGCTGAGGAGCTCCTCTCCGAAGTAATTTGCTACCTGCTTCATCTCTACAGGGATCGCTGCATAGTCGTCTGTGAGATCTGCATGTGAACCCTTTGTGTCAACGATACACAGGCTGTACTGATGAGCCTCAAAGTCAACCGGAACCTGCTTGATGACAGGATTTGCCTTGTCAAAGAAATCGATATATATAAGTCCTCCGACTGCACATGCCATCTGATCCATAAGTCCGCATGGCTTGCCGAAGTATACGTTCTCTGCGTACTGTCCTATCTTTGCAACATCAACTGATGAAACCTTCATGTCATTGTAGAGGCCTGAAAGGATAGTTCCTATAAGACTCTCAAATGCTGCTGATGATGACATTCCAGCTCCCATGAGCACATCGCTTGTCACAAATGCTGTGAAACCGCCTACCTTGAATCCGTAGTCTCTGATCCCTGCAACAACGCCCTTGATAAGCGCTGTTGTTGTTCCCTCAAGTGCAGGATCCTGCTCGATATCATTTACATTGATAACTTCCTTTGGCATATCGTCTGACACAAGCTCGATCACGCCGTCCTCTCTAGGTGCCACAACTGCTATGGCATCAAGGTTGATCGATGTAGCAAGTACATGTCCGTTCTGATGGTCTGTATGGTTTCCACACACCTCGCTTCTTCCGGGAGCGCTGTAGATAGCAACCTCCTGATCTCCGAATAACTCTGTAAATTTATCAAGAGCTTTTACATATCTTTCCCTGTTGTATGGGATCATATCCTTGTCGAGATAGATCTGTGCAAGCTTCTCGTCAAACTCTCCACCTGCGATAATTTCCTTTAATTCTGCGATTTTCTTCATTGTCTGTAACTCCACCTTTCTCCATCTTTTTATATTTTTTTCTTAATGTCCGTTATTTTGTTGTCCATATTGCGCACATTTTCTGCGCTACGCCGTTGCGCTTCTTGCTTTGTGAATATAATTCTATAACAATATACAGATTTTGAACATGGCATAGCGTTGCAAATATATGTCCATTTGTTAGATTGTTTTATTTTATCTGTTGCACCCGGTACACTGTTCTGTTATTCTTATCATGGTTGATAACATTGCCAGGCAGCCAAATCTACTATTATATTTATCAAGGAAAAATTATGGAAAATAAGATCGTAATGGAATTCCCTCAGGAAAATGACACAGACCTCTACCTGAACGTGTTCGGTCACTCAATAACCGAGCCTCTCCACAAGGCAGGGCCTGCGGTCAAGACCTTCTACCTCATACATTTCGTGCTGGAGGGAGAGGGCGACTTCTATGTGGGGAACGCACACTATCATCTGAAAAAGGGTCAGGGATTTCTGATTGAGCCGGACACCCCTGCCACATATATATCAGACGAACACCATCCATGGAGGTATGTCTGGTTCGGTTTCTCGGGCAGATGCGCCCACGACACGCTGAGCAGTATCGGGCTCACCCAGAACCAGCCAATCTTCACCTGTGAGGATGGAGACAAATTGAAAAAATACGTGTTCGACATGCTCGCCCACAACACATCAGACCACGCCGACCACTACAGACTCATGGGTATGCTGTACCTCGCCCTGTCCGTAATTGCAAATGCACAGAAGGACAAGCTGGAGGCTCCATCGGGAAATGCCTACGTAAACCACGCCATCTCCTACATTCAGAACCACTACAGTATGCCTATGAAGGTGGAGGAGCTGTCTGACTACGTTGGAATCAACAGGAGCTATTTCTCGGATCTGTTCAAACAGTACACCGGGATGAGTCCTGTGAAATACCTGCAGAATTTCCGCATAACAAAAGCCCAGCATATGCTTACCATATCTGAGCTTTCTATAGAAAGTATTGCATTTTCATGCGGCTACCAGTCCGCCGAGGCTTTCCACAAGATCTTCCGCAAAACCACCGGCATGTCGCCTAATGCCTACCGGCAGGAGAAACGCCAGAGAACTCTCTCCAGTCAGGAGACCATGAACAATAACCGGCCGGATTATATTGATACAGATGATGATTTTTAAAATTATCTCCAGTGGCAAAGGCACCAGACATTATTACTGTATGCTAACCAAAAGTAAATCAATGCCATCAGCATATTCTTCTAAAAATCAGCAGGCGTCTGTGCGCAAAATTCTCCAATATGGTGAGCCTGTGATCGTCATCTGTGATATTCCAGAATATAAGTGCTGACACATATTACAAATTCCTACTTTCTTTTCCACCTAATTATCATCATAATAATAGATGCACATACGCACAATCCCCCTACAGCAAATGCCCCAACAGCTATTTCCTGCCACATTTGTGCATTATACAATTCTACCCCCGTAACTATTATGCAAATACCTAATAATGCCATTGCCGTAATCACCAAAGGCATCTTTTTAGTCGCTATACCAACTATTGATACAAGGACTGCCACAACTCCGATGGCAGCCACAACAATTGCCATATTCATATTTTCTTCTCCTCTACTTCTTTTTTGACGGAACCTTTATCGATGTTTGACACGCGACATAGCTCGCACCAGTATTTTTCATTGCTATGTATCTTGTTGTGGTACTCCAGCCATCGTGGACCACCAAAAACGTATACACCTTTCCCGTTCTCATATTCTTATATTCCTTATAACCTACCACTGCAACAGTATGATTATAATAGTATCCATTTGCAATAGAAAACATACACGGATTTCCACTGTCAATTTGTTTCTTCAAAGTTGAATATGTCCACATATAGTTACTGTTTCCAGTGCCTGAAGAATAACCAAATCCCTTTTGCCACGTCCTTTTCACCAAGTTATTATTTTTATTAACTGGCAATCCCCTTTTCTTTGTATAGCCAACATTACCAGAATTAGTCTTATTTTTTCATTGTGTTTTATCCCCCTCTTTAATTATATATAAGTTCAGATCAACTTAGTTTGTAATTCAATAATGTAGTATATCTATATTGATGTCAACAAATTATTTTGCTAATATGTTCAGTTACAACGACATCTCTATATGCCAATGAAGGTGGAGGAGCTGTCTGACTACGTTGGAATCAACAGAAGCTATTTCTCCGACCTGTTCAAGCAGTACACCGGGATGAGTCCTGTGAAATACCTGCAGAATTTCCGCATAACAAAAGCCCAGCATATGCTTACCATATCTGAGCTTTCTATAGAAAGTATTGCATTTTCATGCGGCTACCAGTCCGCCGAGGCTTTCCACAAAATATTCCGAAAAACAACCGGCGTGTCGCCTAATGCCTACCGGCAGGAAAAGCGCCAGAGAACCATCTCCAGCCAGGAAACCATGAACAATAACCGGCCGGATTATATCGAGACGGACGACGAGCTGTGATCTTTACAAGGCCACAGCTCGCTTATCATTTTGACATATTCTATTTATCATAAGCACAATATAAACGCAATTACATGAATCACCAGATCATTGTCGGATGCCACATTATCAGCAATAACAAACACAAACCAAATCTCCTTTGAATCAAACGCATTTATATTTTAAAAAGTGTTAGCAGTAGAATACTTACCATTTCCATACCTTGACTATAGTTCAAGAGATTACATATGTAATCTCTCTTTCTACCATTAACACTATGTTCTGATTTAGGTTAAACTCAATCTTTGTCATTTGCTTCACGATATTATAATCTTTACTAATTTATCTTATAAAGTTCGTCTGGTTGCCTCTCTCCGTGTCAGGGAGTGCAACACCTGCTGCCTTGCCGGCTTCAAAGCATTTGAGCATCCATGCAAGGTTCTTAGCAAGATTCCTCATGGTCTGCATACCCTCCGCATCCAGCTCAGCCTCTCCAGGCACGCGTCCGTGTACAAGATTCCAGTATGTAGAGCCAGCCACCGGCATCTGTGATATTCCAAAGTATTTATTCATCACATCGAATGATGCTGATGTTCCGCCACGTCTTGCAACTGCCACAGATGCACCCGGCTTGAATGCAAATGCACGGCCGCTGCTGTAGAATACTCTGTCAAGGAATGACTGCACACGTCCGCTTGGATGAGCATAGTATACAGGTGTTCCAAATACCAGTCCGTCTGCTTCCTTTGCCTTGGCAACGAACTCATTTACCTTATCGTCATCAAACACACAGCCTTTTTCCGTACACTGTCCACAGCCTATGCAGTCTCTCAGTGGAGCTGCTCCGATCTGGAATATCTCATAGTCTATTCCCTCTTTCTTGAGCTGCTCGCCTACCTCGTAAAGTGCACGGTATGTATTGCCCTGCGGCTTCGCGCTTCCATTCAACATTAAAACCTTCATATTCAGTTCCTCCAATCATTTACACCACTATTTATATGTAACTGTCGATTACTTATCAGCAGTTCTCTTTTCTTTTATATATTTGACTAAAAATATTATCGCCAGTACAAGCAAAACGCTGACACAGAATACCATCATGCCCAGGGAATACACTGACTTTTTTATCAGCTTAGCCACCACAAATACTATAGCCAAAATTACAAATAATATTGATTTGTATAAATTGCTGCTCACGTTTTATCCCTACATGTTAATTTCCACCGCCACACACACATGGCAGTTTCTTCTATATTATATATACACTTATTGATAAATTTTTTCCAGTTATTTGTCAATGTCTGAGCGACTTCCTATACTCCATAGGTGACATACCCTTTTCCTTCTTGAATACTCTGCTGAAGTAGAGCGGATTATCGTATCCAACTATCTTTGCTATCTCCGTCATGTTGTAGTCCGAGCTCTCGAGAAGCATCTGGGCGTTGGCTATACGCTTTGACATAATGTACTGTGTGGGCGTGGTGCCGATGCGCTGTCTAAAGTTCCGTATGAACCAGCTCACGCTCATGTTATGCTCATTTGCATAACTTTCCACCACTATCTCTTCGTTATAATGCTCTCCCAAATATGCCGCCGCACGGTCCATCTCCTCTGCCATGGCCGAAAAGGTTTTTGAATCATCCTGCTCCTGCTGCCTGTGAGCTGAGATAAGCATCTGTCTGAATATGTATTCCAACATCTCCTCATAGTCATCCCGGCAGAGCTGTAGCTCCTGTATCATTTGCCTGAACAAAATTCTGTACTCAGCATGGTCTCCACCATAGAACATATTCACATCGTCATTTATTCCGTACCGCCTGAGTGTCTGCTTCACCTCTCCCCCGGTGAAATGCACCCAGAATACTTCCGTGTGTTCTTCCCCGTAATACACATACCTCTGCATCTGTCTTGGTCTGTAGATAACCATATTTCCGGGGCAGGCAATCATATCCTTTCCGTCTATCTCAAAATGTGCTTTACCCGCCGCCACGTATATTAGCTGATAATCTTTTCGCCCTTTTGGTCTGTAGGTTGTAAACTCCTTCTGCGTATACAGCTTGTAAGTTCCGCAGCTTGTGACTATGAGCGGTCTGCTCTTGTCCACTATGTCGAGCAGTGAGTTGTGAAGATATGCTGAGTTTGTATACATGTGTGGATCCTTTCTATATGGCAAATTACACTATTATTTCACTATTTTTACACTATTTTGAAGCGTGTGCAGGCACATCCTGTATGCTTTATACTTTTTCTTTTGTCTGTTCAGAGACTTCACCCTGCAAGCGGACTTGCAGGGTGCGGCATATCCGCCTTATAAAACTAGAATGTGCATATTTTGTCTCATTATATGTATGGACTTTTCATGTGCCGTTATCTTATAATATATCTAACAAACTACGAATATACAACGTTTTATATATTAAATTAACCACAGGAGGTATTGTTATGATCATTCCGCGTCACTACGAAAATCTGCATATTCTGCATGAGAACACCATGCCGGATAGGAATTACTATATTCCTGCTGGGAAGGCATACAGCACATCCCTTGATGCAAGGGATCACTCGGACAGAGTACAGTTTCTGAATGGAACCTGGAAGTTCCGCTACTACGACAGCATTTACAAGCTTCAAGACGAATTCTACAGTGAGGGATATGATATATCCGGTTTCGATGATATTCCGGTTCCATCAGTATGGCAGATGCACGGATACGACTATCATCAGTATACCAATGTCAGGTATCCATTTGCATTTGACCCACCTTATGTTCCAAAGGACAACCCATGCGGAGCATATGTGACCGACTTCGACTACGATCAGAACGAGGACGCGCCACTCGCGCACTTGAACTTTGAGGGTGTAGATTCCTGTTTCTATGTATGGCTCAACGGCAGGTATGTTGGCTACAGCCAGGTATCCCATTCGACCAGTGAATTTGACATAACCGAATTCATAAGAAACGGCTCCAACAGGCTCTGCGTGCTGGTCCTCAAATGGTGCGACGGAAGCTATCTTGAGGATCAGGATAAGTTCCGCATGAGCGGTATTTTCAGGGATGTATATATCCTGAAACGCTCTGAGGGTGCTGTATACGACTATTTCATAAAGACCAGCTGTGACGATATAACGGAGCCAACTAAGGCAGATGTAACCATAGACTTCACAGCATTTACAGAATATTCCTGCGTTAAAGACCGTTTTTCATCAAAACCAGAAACAGTAGTTGATAAAGGCGCTGATTCAAATGTTGATATTGAAGTTACTATTCTGGACGCCGATGGCAGCATATGTTCATCAGGCTGTGTAAAACGTGAAATTTCCGCTCAGAGCGATGCCAATACCAATGCAGCCGAGATTAAAACCACAGCCAGCTCCAGCAGCATTACTTTGTCGATTGACTCCCCTGTGCTGTGGAATGCAGAAAAGCCATATCTCTACACTGTCATCATAAGATGCGCCGGTGAGGTCATCACTGACAGGATAGGAATCAGGGAGATAACGATAGAGAATAAGATCGTGTACATCAACGGCATGCCGATCAAGTTCCATGGAGTGAACAGACATGATTCCGACCCTGTGACCGGTTTTACGATCAGCAGAGAACAGATCATCAGGGATATGTCTCTCATGAAGCGGCACAATGTCAACGCCATAAGGACAAGCCATTATCCAAATGTTCCTTATTTCTATGAGCTCTGCGACGAATATGGATTCTATGTGATAGACGAGGCTGACATAGAGGCACATGGTCCAAGTGAATTGTTCTATTCTGATAATAATTGGGATAACAAGGCAGCAAGGTGGAATGAGCCGATCGCCAACAATCCTGAATTCTGTGAATCCATTCTTGACCGCATCAGGCGCTGCGTCATCAGGGACAAGAACCGTGCCAGCGTAGTCATCTGGTCCATGGGAAATGAAAGTGCTTACGGCGTGACATTTGAGGAGGCTCTGGCATGGGTCAAGTCCTATGACAGCTCCCGTCTCACCCACTACGAGAGTGCCCAGTATACAGACGGCAAGAGAAAATACGATTACAGTAATCTGGATCTCTACAGCAGAATGTATCCATCCATATCCGAGATGGCTGAATATATAGATGGTGATGGCGACAAGCCTTACATCCTGTGTGAATATTGTCATGCCATGGGCAACGGCCCTGGAGATCTGGAGGACTACTTCCAGTTCTTCGACAGCCATGAGACCACCTGTGGCGGTTTTGTATGGGAGTGGTGCGACCACGCCATATACAGGGGCAAAGCGGCAAACGGCAAGGATATGTACGCCTACGGTGGAGACAGCGGTGAGACTATCCACGACGGCAACTTCTGTATGGACGGTCTGGTGTATCCGGACCGCAGACCACACACAGGACTTCTTGAATTCAAGAACATCAACCGCCCGGTAAGGATCACTGGATATGATGAGACAAATGGAGTTTTGACTCTGCACAACTACATGGATTTCACTGACATCAAGGACTACCTCACAATGAGCTACGAGGTTATGCGAGATGGTCAGGTTGCCGCATCCGGGGATATCGACACGCCTTCCATAGCTCCTCACAGTGTCGGAACTATCCGCCTGAGCCCTGTTACAAATATACAGAAATCATTGTCAGACTTATATGCAGCAAGTCATGCTGACATTTCTGGCAGCTCAGATGTTACTGATCGTTCAAGTGTTGTTGAATGTTCAGATGTCGCCGATTGCACAAAAGATATTATTACACACAGAATGTTTCTCCGTGTGATATATAAGGCAGCTTGTGACAGTGCATTCGTAAAGAAAGGTGATGTGTTGGGATTTGACGAGATAGAACTTGCCACACAAAAACAGAACGCAGACAAGGTCCTGGATAAAGCATCGTCTTTGGACAAGGCGCAGAATTTGGCGGAACAATATCTGACTACTCAGGATACAGCTTCTGCCCATCTTCATGTATCGGAAAGCGACACAGAATTTGTTGTCAGCGGAAGTAATTTTGAATATATATTTGACAGAAATACAGGAAACTTTACGGACATTGTGGTTGATGGTCAGGAACTTCTATCTGCACCGTGCGACAAGACTATCTGGCGCGCACCTACGGACAATGACAGAAATATAAAGAACGAGTGGTTAAGAGCCCACTATGACATGATATCCGAGAGGACATATGAGACTGGCTGCATTATAAAAGATGGATGTGCCGTGATATCGTGCACGTCAAGCCTCTCAGCACCAACGGTACAGCCTGTTCTGAGGATAAACGCTGAATGGATAATAACACCTGAAGGAACTATAAAATCAAAAATGCATGTAAAGAAAAATGCTGAATTCCCTACGCTCCCAAGATTTGGCGTGAGGATGATTTTGAGAGAAGATATGCGAAATGTAAATTATATCGGTATGGGTCCATATGAAAGCTACGCAGACAAGCACCATGCAAGCTGGCATGGCTCATTTTCTGCATCCATTGACGAGATGCACGAGGACTATATCATGCCACAGGAAAATGGAAGCCACTTTGACTGTAGCCTTGTTCAGGTCAGTGCCCCTGGAGCAAGCGACGAGTCTGGCAGGAATAGCTCCGACAAAAATAACTTTGTCAACGGTTCATCATATCAGAGCATTTGCAATGCGCAGACAGCCGAAACGATCGCAGCTACAACAGCCCACAGCATAACCGTGACATCCGCTGTGCCATTTTCAATGAACGCCTCGCCTTACACCGCAGAGGAACTCACAGTGGCAACCCACAACTACGAGCTGCCAGAGAGTGACAAGTCCGTCCTGTGCATAGACTATCGCCAGAACGGAATCGGCTCCAACAGCTGCGGCCCCGAGCTTGATGAGAAATACAGATTTGACGAGGATGAGTGGGAATTTGGATTTACCATGCATGTGAAATAGATACAAAATTATCGCTAAATTAAGTTTATCTCATGAAAAAGGACAAAGCCTCCAAACTTTGTCCTTTTTTCCGCTTATATGAGTATTTAGATACAATTTTGTATCTTTTTCACCATTTTGGCTGTGATTAGCGAGAATCAATTATCAGATTTACCCGAAATCTGCCAAGCAGCGGTATTCCTCTTCATCCGGCGCATCTTCTCCGGATCCTTGCCCGATTTTTGGACGCCACCTACCACATCGTACTCTATGCCAGATGACACATCGACTACGTCGGGATGCACCTGCTCTATCGCCCGCCGCACATTGTCCGTCGTGAGACCTCCGGCAAGCACAAACAGCCTTCCATCTCTGTCGATATCCGTCAAACTATTCCAGTCAAATGTCTTGCCGCTTCCAGGTTCACCGGCATCGAACACGTACCCTGTAACATTTGAGATGCTCTGATAATGTGGGTACATATCCATATCCTTCACATTGAAAGCCTTCCATACCGGCAACTGTGAACCTTCAATAAGCTCGTCATTGACCTGACCATGAATCTGTATGACATCAAATCCCAGCTCAGCAATCTCTGCAATCTGCTCCGCATCCGGGGATACCACCACTGCAACCTTCTTCACATCTTTCCTCAGTTCTTCAAGCAACCTGCGCGCAGTCTCCGCACTGACATTTCTCTTTGATTTCGGGAAATACATCACCATTCCTATATAATCAGGTCTCACCTCATTCACCGCGGCCACATCGGCCGGGGTCGTGATTCCGCACATCTTTATCTTCATGCTGTCTCTCCTATTTTTTAACATCGGCTCGTCAACAGGCGAAAACTGATGCTACATATCCTTATCGAACGTCAACCCTGATAGGTCAAGTTTATATATCGTGTCAGCCATCTTTTCGTTTTCCAGAAACATCATCATATATATTGGCAAATATACTTTTTTGCCGCTGACCTCTACGTTTCTCTCCGAAAAAACATATGCATATTCTATTCCGTAATTTTCATCAGCCAAGACATTGCACAGCGCAGAGTGTCGTTTGTAATCCTTACCCGATTTTATCTCCAGTGGAACTACTTTACCATTCAGTTCTATTACAAAATCAAGCTCACCCTGCTTTTTGCTGTTAAAATAATATTCTTTATGACCTTTGCTGAGTAGTTCCTGGGAAACCACATTTTCAAATAGCGCACCATTGTTTATAGACTTTTCTTTATTCAGTATCGCCATTTTCACCTGATCCGAATACCTACTTGTCAGCAGCCCTACATCGGAGAAAAATAGTTTAAAGAGATTCCTATTCTCACTGATCACAAGCGGAAGTTTCGGCTCACTTATATTGTAGACCGGTATCGCAACCCCAGCATCCTTAAGCCACAGAAAATCATTTGCAACCCTATCATAACTGAGGCCTTTACCTATACTATTGATCTGGAATCGTTTATTTTTCTGATCAAGCTGTCCCGGCATAACATCATATATCTCCTGCAGTTTCAGCTTGTATCTTGTCTCATACTTTGTAAAATCACTCTTGTACAATCTAACTATCTTTTCATGTACCTCCGCTACCTTCGCAAGATCATTTGTCTCCACATAGGTATTGACCGCCTCCGGCATTCCGCCCACGATAAGATACAGATTAAATACATCAAGCATTTTTTCATGTACAAACGAATCAACAGGCAGCCTCTGCGTAAAGCATTCCTTCAGTGTGTCGATCACATTCTGATTCACACCAACAGAAACCATAAATTCGTGCAGATCCATCGGATACATATCACATACACGCAGATATCCAACCGGCGCAGATCTGAGATCATTCAGCTCTACGCCCAAAAGCGAACCGCTCATGATATACCTGTAGCTTTCATCTTCCACCAGAAACTTCACTCTTGTCACTATATCTTTAAACTCCTGCACCTCATCCAGAAATATGATCGTACGGCCTTTCTCAAGAGGCTGTTTTGTCACCAGACTAAGTCTCATAAGCAGATCCTTTGCATCTCTGGCACCGCCAAACAATGTGGCAAGCTCCGGCTGGTCAATAAAATTCAATTCCACATATGGCACTCCACTTTCCCTGAGGCATTCTTTTATAAGATATGTCTTACCAATCTGTCTCGCTCCCGTTATGAGCAAAGCGTCTCTGCCGCTCTGAATCCATGAATCTATATATTTTTTTGCCGATCTTTCCAGCATAAAATCACCCCACGTACTGCATTTGCAACTTTTCTATCCCTATGATATCAATTTTTTGCAACTTTTCCAACCTTTTCGCGGTGATTTTCGCAACTTTTCCAACCTTTTTTCGGCAGATTATGCAACTTTGCGAGCTTTAGTAACAATTTTCTTTTATTTTACGGCGGGTCCTCCTTATGAAAATATCTGTCCGGGCAGTGTCTTTTTCTCTTTATATAGAAACTGCCTGTCGAATTCTTCCACAGCCTTTTCGTCCACGAAATATCCTTCTGGCGGAGCGTACTCACCCGTGACTCCATCAAGATATCCGGAAATCAGCTCCTTGCAGAGGAAAAACGATGCATCCTCCCCCTCATCAAGTCCATGATAGCGAATGCCAAACTCGCTTGCCGGTCTGAATCCGCTTTTGCCATAGAAATCAATATTCCCCTCAAAGCATAGTGCTCCGCAGCCGAGCTCTGCAGCTTTCTGCAACGAATAATCCAGTTCCGGGACAAATGCACCGTCTTTTCTCAGCTGATTGAGTACATAGTGTTCCTGGCAGCCGGGACGATACACATTCCAGAAACTGTCCCGCACCAGATTCTTGACTTCCCGGTATTCATCCTCTTTCTCCAGCCGTATAACCAGATCATCATTATGACTGACTTGCGTAATATTTATGTGAATTTGTCAAGCATTTTATATATTATTTTCTCACCTGTCTGGCAGCCTCAACCATATTTCTGAGGCTGGCGTCAGTCTCAGGCACACCTCTCGTCTTAAGACCGCAGTCCGGGTTGATCCAGAGCTTATCCCTGCCTATCTTCGTGAGCATGACATTTACCGCCTTCACGATCTCTGCCACAGATGGAACTCTCGGGGAATGAATGTCATACACTCCAGGTCCCACCTCTGTCTCGAAGTTGTTCTCCCTGAGAGAATCCAGGATCTGCAGATCGGATCTTGACGCCTCAAATGTGATCACATCCGCGTCCATATCATCTATAGCAGGTATGATATCCGTAAATTCACTGTAGCACATATGTGTGTGTATCTGTGTCTCAGCCTTCACACCGCTGTGTGTCAGACGGAATGCAGGTATCGCAAAATCAAGGTACTCCGTATACCAATCAGATTTTCTGAGTGGAAGCTTTTCTCTGAGTGCAGCCTCATCTATCTGTATCATCTTTATTCCATGCGCCTCCAGATCCAGCACCTCATCTCTGATTGCAAGCGCTATCTGTGATATAGATTCCTTGATTGATATATCCTCCCTTGGGAATGACCAGTTGAGTATCGTCACCGGACCGGTCAACATTCCCTTCATGATCTTGTCTGTGAGCGACTGCGCATATACAGACCAATCAACCGTGATCGGCTTTTTGCGGTATACATCACCCCATATCACAGGCGGCTTTACGCATCTCGTTCCATATGACTGTACCCATGCTTTCTCAGTGAACAGGAATCCGCCAAGTGCCTCACCGAAATATTCAACCATGTCATTTCGTTCATACTCGCCATGCACAAGCACATCCAGTCCGATGTCCTCCTGCCACTTTACACATTCCTTTATCTTTCCCTTTACAAAGTCCACATATTCCTGCTCAGATATCTCTCCCTTTCTGAGCTGTGCTCTCTGTGACTTCACATCCTTAGTCTGTGGGAATGAACCTATAGTGGTTGTCGGAAGCTCAGGAAGTCCAAATTCCTTCTTCTGAAGTGCCTGCCTCTCGCTTCTCTTCGGAAGTCTTGCATAATCTGCCTCAGTCACTGCCGCAAGCCTCTGTCTCACCTCGTAGCTGTTGCAGTCTCTTGTTCCCGCAAATAACTCCTGATTCTTGTGGTATGCCTCAAGCTCTGTATAGTTATAACTCTCGGCAAGTGCCGCAAGCTCCGAGAGTTCAATAAGTTTCTCCTCCGCAAATGCAAAGAACCTCAGATAGTCCTGTGACAGCTTCGTCTCTTGCTTAAGTGTGTATGGCACATGAAGCAGTGAGCATGATGTAGACAGAACCACATCTATCTTCTTATCGCGGAGCTGCCCTACTACCTTGAGAGTCTTGTCGTAATGATTTCTCCATATATTTTTGCCATTTACCAGGCCGGCAAAAAGTACCTTATCCCCAGGGAAGCCGTATCCGTCTATAAGCTGACCGGTCTGTTTGCCCTCTATAAAATCAAGGCCTATTCCGGCAAATGGCATATTTATGATATCTTCATACACATCCCTCACATCACCGAAGTATGTCTGGAGAAGTATCTTACAGTCTGCACGATCTGCAAATACCCTGTCATACACCCTGTGGAAAAGTGCCTTATCATCGTCATCCATATCTCTCACCAATGATGGTTCATCAAATTGCAGCCACTCCACATTCTCTTCATCGCACTCGGCGATGAGCTGTCTGTAAGCCTCTGCCACATCATCAGCAAAGTCTTCTGCATTCTTTGATCCCACATATCTGCAGAGCTTAAGCATTGTGTACGGTCCTATAACCACAGGCTTTGTCTTGATCCCCAGTTCCTTGGCCTCCTCGTATTCACCTGTAAGTTTCTCGCAGTCAAGGCTTATCACTGTGTCATCCTCTATCTCCGGAACTATGTAATGATAGTTTGTGTTAAACCACTTCTTCATCGCAAGAGCCTTCACATCCCCGGATTCTCCCTGATACCCCCTTGCCATGGCAAAGTACGTGTCAAGCTTTGAGACATTTAGCTCTCTGTATCTCTTTGGCACAATTCCGAGAAGAACTGCTGTATCAAGCACTATATCGTAAAATGAAAAGTCGTTGCATGGAATAAAGCCTATCCCTGCTGCCACCTGTGTCATCCAGTGTCTGTGTCTGAGATCCGCTGCAATTCCTGTAAGCTCCTGCGCCGTTATCTCATGTCTGAAATATTTTTCAGATGCAAATTTTAACTCTCTTAATGTTCCCACCCTTGGAAATCCTATAACCGATGTCTTCATCATATCCTCCTGTAATTTCATGCGTCTGCTCCACAAATTTTCGTAAGGAGGACCCGCTTGCGGGAGATTCCTTGCGTAGTACGCAGACGCCGTGCGAAGCGCCTTTCATGCGTCTGCTCCACATTATATAAAGACATCCCTCACTTGTATAATACATAAAAATATAGCGTGAATATAGTTTTACGCTATATCCGCGCTATATTTATATCTTGTATTCTATGTCAGCTATGTGGCTTTAACCCTTCTCATATGTTCCGCAGCCTTCTCCGTCACATCTCCACAGGCAGGCTCTCCGTCATCCCTCATCTCATTGAAGCGCCCTCTGCGCTGGAGCTTTCTCTGAGGAATTTTTACTGAATCCTCCGGCTCGTCACTGCCAGCCGTGAGATAATTTGCCAACGCACCGAGATAGGTATTTCCAAGTCTGCTGAGGATCGCCTTTCTGTGGACGATATAGCCAATCCTCATATCGCTCTCATCTGCCAGCGGCACCGATATAATGTCCTTGCCGTTCAGCTTTTCATCTATGACACCGCTGCACACAGTATATCCATTCAGGCCTATCAGCAGATTGAACAGTGTCGCTCTATCCCTGACTCTTATATTTTTCTTTCTCTCCGTTGTGGAGAATATTTCCTCCGAGAAGTAAAAAGAGTTGTGCTCCCCCTGCTCAAATGACAGATATGGATACGCCTCCAGTTCTTCATTTGTTATGATATCATTCTTCGCCAATGGATGCTTTCTGCTTATGAACACGTGAGGCTTTGCCACGAACAGCTCATGAAATTCCAGGTCATTTGCCCGGAGGATCTTGTTCAGCACCTTCTCATTGAAGTCATTCATGAACAATATTCCGATCTCGCTTCTCATCCTGGCGACATCATCTATGATCTCATAGGTCTGTGTCTCCCTTATGCTGAAATCATATTCGTCCTGTCCATACCTCTTTATCAGGTCAACAAATGCATTTACCGCAAATGAATAATGCTGGGTGGACACGCAGAAGCTCTTCTTGCCGCCATCGTCCCCCTTGTATTTGTCCTCAAGGACCTTCGCCTGCTCAAGCACCTGTCTCGCATAGCCGAGGAAGACCTCGCCCTCTATGGACGGACTTATTCCCTTATTTGACCTGTTGAATATATTTATCCCCATCTCTTTTTCCAGCTCATGGATGGCATTTGTCAGGCTTGGCTGGGATATATACAGCCGGTTCGCTGCCTCGGTGATCGTGCCCGTATCCGCAACCATCACCACATATCTAAGCTGCTGAAGTGTCATATTCTCACCTGCTTTCTACTATTATTTTCTTGAACTGCTTTGCTGCCTCATTCAGCGGGTGCAGGCAGTCATACACAAGACATACATTCCTGTCCGGAAGCTTTTCCTCAAGTGAAAGCTTTACAACCTCTTTGTTCTTTACTGCCTCCCTCGCCATCAGTTCCGGTATAAATGCAAGTCCAAGCTCACACTTCACAAGTGGCAGTATCTGATCCGTGGTGGCCGCCTCTGTGTCCGGCGCAAGCTCCACGCCATGCTCCCTGAATATTCTGTCGTAGAATCTGAATGTCATAGTCTCCCTGCCTAGACAGATCATAGGATAGTTCCTCATCTCCGCAATGGACAGTTTTTGCTTTTTAAGTGAAGAAAATGTCGTTCCGCCGATAAGTATCTCACGATATGACTGCAGCACGATCTTCTTGAGAGGAGCCTCCACATCAGCCGGAGTTGTAACTACTGCAAAGTCTATACTTCCATTCTTCACTTCATCCACAGCCTGAGGTGTAGAATGGTTGTATATCTTGAGATTTATACCCGGATACGCCATGTGAAATGCCCGCAGTCTGTCCAACAGATATATATTTAACGCCGTCTCACTGACACCTATCGTTATACTTCCGTGAGTGAGATTCTCACCATCTGCCAGCTCATCCTCCGCCGTCAGAAGCTGTGACATTGCAGCCTCCACATATGAATAGAGCTGTTCCCCGTCTCTTGTGAGCTGTACACCCCTGTTTGTCCTGACAAATAGTATCCTTCCAAGCTGCTGCTCCAGGCAGTTCATCGCCCTGGTCACATTTGGCTGACTGTTTCCAAGAACCTTTGCGGCTTTGGTAAAGTTATGATATCTCGCAACATAATAAAATATCTTATAATACTCGAAATTAACGTTCATAATCTATTGTTAGCCACAGACTATATTACATGTCTGCTATACTCCCTTTCTTAAAATTATTTTCCATGCAGCATCCCCGACATATCATTTTGTTATCACTGCCATATCAATTATGATTTTCACTTATTGCTACTCCAATAGTATAATCTAACCAGATTTAAATGACAAGACAGCATTTATCATATGAAAGGATGCGCATATCTATGGAAGAAAAGACCATTTTCCCAAGGGAAGAAAAATCAGAAATATTATTTGAAAAAATCCTCAGGGATCCCTGGGCATGTGAAAAGCTCATGGACACATTCTGTAATTACCTGTTCTGCAATGATGACTTCGACTGCAATCTTTCACCGGAAGAATTTACAAAATCACTGCTCTCAGCTTATCTGGACAGAGATATGTCGGCATTCCTCATGTCCATCTGCAACAATACCATGTTCGATCTGCTAAGGAATTCCTACCTCATCCCATATCGCTTCAACGCCGATGGCAAGACCAATCCTGTCATCATGACCGGTGAGCACGGCGAACTTCTGCCTGAATTCAGAAACTCTGTAAGAGAAAAGGATTATCAGCACTTTCACGATATATACACACATATGACACACAACGAGAATATGTATCTTGCAAAGGCGTACAGATACAGCCATGAATACACTTCTGACAATATGGAAGTCGGACAGAAGATCCTTGAGGAGTGCACTGGAGTCCTGCTCATCAGAGAGCTGCCGGACACGGTAAAGCTCAAGGAAACCGAAGCTGAGGCATACTGTGCTGTGTGGGACATCATGGTTGAACTGGAGAAGAATCTTCCCATGGCATTTGTATTCTACGGTCAGGATACTTTGGACAAACAAGGCATGCGATATGACGAGCTTGGAATATTCCTGCCGGATTCACTGCTCATGAAGAATCTGGAAAGACACGTTGCGAAAGCCGAGGCGATCATATATGCGGAAAAGTAAGAATGCAAAAAACGCAAATGCAGAATCGTACATAGACATTATGGAGAAAAATCACATGGAGATCCCATGGCATGACTACGCCAGTGCCGACAGCAATGTACTCATATGCAAGGCAGGTCTGATTGAAAAGGCTTCTGTCATAGGCAGAGTCGGTCTTATCATGCTCTCATGCGGAACAGGTGCATGGCGTGTCCGTACTTCCATGAACAGGCTTTCCAAAGAACTGGGTGTCACATGTACCGTCGATGTCGGACTCATGTCCATAGAATTCAACTGTTTTGACGGTCACGACTGTGTATCACAGTCCCTGTGCATCGCCAATACAGGCGTGAACACCTCAAAACTCTGCAGAATGGAGCAGTTTGTTGACAATTTTCCAAATGAAGAGGCGCATCTGACCGGTGAGGAAATCCATCAGAGACTTGATGAGATAGAAAAAATACATACCTTGTACTCTCCTCTCCGTCTCGGACTTGCCTCTGCCCTCGCTTGCTGTGCCTTCACATTTCTTCTAGGCGGCGGGCCTGTAGAAATGATGCTGGCATTTGTCGCAGCTGGAATTGGAAACCTCATAAGGACAAAGCTTATCAAACACCATTTTACTTTATATATGAACATAGCGGTATCCGTGTCAGCCGCTTGTCTTGTGTACGCACTGCTGCTAAAGGCCGCTGAACTGGCATTCCATATACCCGCCTTCCACGAAGCCGGATATATCTGCTCAATGCTGTTCATCATACCGGGTTTTCCATTCATCACCAGCGGCATAGACCTTTCAAAGCTGGATCTGAGATCAGGACTTGAGAGGCTTACATACTCGATCATCATTGTGCTTGTGGCAACGATGTTCGCATGGATCATGGCGCTTCTGCTGAAGCTTCACCCACAGGATTTTGTAGCACTCGACATAACACCAGGACTTCATCTGGTATTCAGATTGATTGCCAGCTTCTGTGGTGTGTTCGGATTCTCCATCATGTTCAACAGTTCCATACACATGGCCGCCACAGCCGCTGCCATCGGTGCCATAGCCAACACTCTCCGTCTTGAACTGGTAGATCTTGCCGGCATCCCTGCAGCTGCCGCCGCATTTGCCGGAGCCCTCACGGCCGGACTGCTCGCTTCATTCATCAAAAGCACCAACGGTTATCCGCGAATCTCTCTGACAGTCCCATCCATAGTCATCATGGTTCCAGGGCTTTATCTTTATCGTGCAATATACAACTTTGGAATCATGTCACTTTCCGATGCCGTGTCCTGGTTTGCAGCTGCCATCATGATCATCATAGCCCTGCCACTTGGACTGATATTTGCAAGGATCCTGACGGACAAAACCTTCAGGTACTGCACCTGATCCCCAAATGGGGACAGGCACCTCCGTCCCCCAGATGGGATCAGCGCCTGAATGTCAAATCTACAACCAAGGAGTATATGAACCATGAAGTTTTATCCACATAGACAAATGTCAGAATCTTTCATCACTGCGGCCTTCCTGTCAGTATCAGGAGGTCTGCAGGATGCATATACCTATATATTCAGAGGAAAGGTATTTGCAAATGCACAGACAGGCAACATAGTTCTTCTCGGTCAGAATCTTGTAGACCGAAACTGGAGAATGTGTGTACACTATGCCGTTCCTCTATTATTTTTTGCGCTTGGAATTGCTGCTGCCGAGTGTATAAAACAGAAATTTCAGAATATGCAGCAGTTTCACTGGAGACAGATCGTTGTATTGTGTGAGATTTTTCTGCTTCTTATCGTGGGATTTCTTCCCATAAAACTCAATCTTCTCGCAAATGCCATGGTTTCATTTTCATGTGCCATGCAGGTTCAGGCATTCAGGAAGGTCAACGGCTACGCATTTGCCAGCACCATGTGCATTGGAAATATCCGAAGCGGCACAGATGCCCTGTGTGCATACTTCAGAACAAAGGACAGGAACACACTGTTCAAATCCCTATGCTACTGGGCGATCATCCTGCTATTCGGAATCGGTGCCGCTGTGGGCGGTCACTTCATCCGTATATTTGATATGAGGACCATCTGGTTCTCCTGCTGTCTGCTGTTCGTGAGCTTTCTGTTCATGTTCATCAAGGAAGAGAGAGAGTAAAAATGAGCTTACGCGAGTCCTCAAGGAGCAGACGCATGAAAAGGCGCTTCGCGCGGCGTCTGCGTGATATATCATCAAGCTTTGCTTGATGACCTACGCGCACATCAGTGCGCTTCCAGACATCATAAGGGATCTCCTCTATCGACAACTACCTGGAATCCGAACGCCTCTGCGCGCCTGTCAAGGCAGCCGCGGCACTGAGCTGATTCCTCCCCCGTGCATATCTTGTTGTCGTAGAGCTCGTATTTCTTTCGGACAGACACAGGAGACAGATTCGGCATGACCACATTCGCACCGTGCATAAACCCACGCTCCCTGCCATCCGCCGCTATCGTTCCGAGAGATGTGGTGGATGGTATGAGTGCCTTCGGGAACATCAGTCTCAGCAGGCTTATCATCACCAACGTCTGCCTGACCGTTCCCTGCTTCATCTTCGCAAATGGCGTCTCCTTGTGAGGAACATACGGCCCGATTCCTATCATCTGTGGCTGCAACTTCGCAAGGAAATGCAGATCCTCAGCCAGATTCACCGGCGTCTGATACGGCGATCCCACCATGAATCCGCTTCCCACCTGATATCCAAGACTTTTAAGATCGTACAGACATCCGACTCTGTTGTCATAGCTCATCGAATCCGGGTGTAATCTTTCATAATGCACCCTGTCCGCGGTCTCATGTCTCAGAAGATATCTGTCCGCCCCGGCCATCCGCCACAGCCTGTAAGTCTCATATGGATGCTCGCCAAATGACAGCGTGACAGCACAGTCCGGATATCTCTCCTTGATGCATCTCACAATGTCAGCTATAGCCTCATCCGAAAAGCCTCCGTCCTCGCCTCCCTGAAGCACAAATGTGCGAAATCCCAACACATATCCCTCATCGGCGCAAGCCAGAATCTGATCCTTTGTCAGACGGTATCTGTCAACGTGGCTGTTGCTCTTTCTGATACCGCAGTAGTAGCAATCATTCTTGCAAATGTTCGTAAACTCGATAAGTCCTCTTATATATATCCTGTTGCCAAAACTCTGATGAGCCAGATCGTAAGCCTTCCTTCTGAGATACTCAAAGTCACTAATGCCGTTCTGAAGGTCACTGGAATCACCTGACATCTTCACATTCTGGGGGGATTCTTCCAGACTTTGCCCATCCATCATCTTCATTTTTACATTTGACGCAGCCGTAACATCCTCTATCCGTGACAGCACTTCTATAGCTTCAGCCAGTTCATTGACTCCCGGCAGTTCACCTCTGCCCTGTCCATATTCAAATGTCTTATCTATGATATCTCTAACTTTTCCCATATAAACTCTATACCCTGTTTTTACATTTATAACTCTGTATGATCAAGTGACTTCCGATACAAGGTAAACAAAATTACATCCAGATACTCCATTCCATCCCTTTCTACTCCGTCATACACAGCAGACTCCTAATGTGCGCAAGTCTGGCATCAAACTGATCATAGAAATCCTTCTCCGCATCATACATTCCCACATACATAACCTGCAGCACCAGCATGGTCTGATTTCTCGCTGTCTCATCCTCGCCAGCGCGCATATACTCGATCAAGTTTCTCTGCATGTCCTTCTGGAACTTGTGCCAGTCATTTATATATTTCGTGTACCGCGGCAAGTCCTCTGTATCTATCCATTTCGACACCTTGACCTTAGTCCTGCCCGCGCGCTCACACTCATGTATCTGCAGGATGTATCTGAATCCGTCATCGGTGTAATATCTGCCAAGTGGAAAGAGTCTACAAAAGCCAGGTCTCGCGCTATGGATGCTGCATCTGCCCTCATCGTTTAAGAATGGGCACTTATCCGCCGTCATCCTTATATTTGGAAGCACCAGACCATCCACCACATTGACCTCAAGCTCCTTTTCAAGCAGCTGCGTAAAGTTCTTGCCGGTCTCCTTACAAAGTCTCATCACGTCCAGTGGATCAAGGATGATGGAACTCCCCATCCCTGTGCAGCAGGCATGGCACCCCTTGCACTCATCGCAGTACGCCTTCACCATATCATTCGCATCGTATAATCTTCCATCTGAGATATCTTCCAGTTTCTCATTTCTTATCATAGCAGTAATCCTCAATCATTTTATTATTTGTCTACAGAACACCATACTTGATCCGCACCCTGTCAAGCTTCTCAAGAAATGGTCTTGCCAGCAGCCACAGGAATATCACCGTTGCAGTTCCATGCACCACGTCAAATGGGAATCCCGTCACATATGACGCTATGATCATGCTCCTGTTCACAGCCGGCTGCCAGATTATCACCGACGCCGGATTCATTATTCCGCCGTATATCAGGATACAGATAAGTGCACCGAATATGCACAGTCCAAGCTTTGTCGTGTTCTTTGTCCGCACTCCGCTTTTGGAGAAGAAGAGTCCCGCCATGAACCCCACCAGTCCCATGGCAAACATCTGCCACGGAGTCCACGGGCCCTGCCCCATCAGAAAATTAGACACTAACATGGACATTGCGCCGACCACAAATCCTCCTTCGCAGCCAAATGCCACTCCGGATATGATCACTATGGCCATGGTCGGGCTGAAGTTCGGGAGCATGAAGAATGCCGCCCTGCCCGTGACGGCCAGAGCACACATAACCGCCAATATGACTATATCCCTTACCTTGGGCTTTCTTCCCTCAAATGATACGAAGAACGGGATCATTGCCTCTATTATAATCAGCAGAGATATAAAATAATATTTTTTGTCTCCAAGTCTCTCGCATCCAAACCATATCGTAAGTGGAATCACAACGAGCATAGCCACTATACTTAATATCGTTCTCCTGACGGATCTGTGACCGGCAGCTTCCATGACGATATCCTCGTTCTTCTTTCTGGTGACAGGTCTTATAGCAAGGAGCAACCCCGCTATGGCACATATCATCACTCCATACATAGCCAGATATTTCCATCCCTTTGACGTGATGGTCATCCCTCTCTGCACAAGATCTGCCAGATTGGACTGGGCCATGGTCTGCCAGAAGCAGAATATGATGATCACCGACGTGACAGATATCGTGAGTATCTGCCACCATTTCAGGGGGGCCGTCTCCCGCTCCTTCGTCAGCACAATATCTCTGGTTATTTCAGCGTCAGGAATCCTGTTATCATCATCCACATCTGCATCTTCACATCTGGGCTCACGTGAGTCACCACCAGAGCTGCCTTCCCCTCCGGCTTCGCTGTCAGAAACGCCATATGCCCTCAATATGTCGGTCACAGTAACAGCACCATGAAGTATTCCCTGGGAGATCCTTGCCGCCGCAGTGGTGAAGAAATTGTTGCCCGCCAGATATTCCTGTACACCGTTCACTGTAGCAAGCTCGCCATCGAACAGCAGCGCTATGCGGTCTCCCGCCACAGCGCAGAATTCCACATCATGACTCACCACCACTATGGTCTTGCCATGTCGCTGCAGATCTCTGAGCATACACTTGAGTTCTGCCTTGAACCCATTATCAAGCCCCTTTGTCGGCTCATCCATGAGCAGAATATCAGGATCATACAGAAGTACCTTTGCAAGTGCCAGCCTCTGCTTCTCTCCTCCTGACAAATCGTAAGGATGTCTGTCCATCAAATGCTCCAACTTACAGAACCTCACTATGTCCACCAGCTTTTTTCTGTCACTTGCGTCCACCAGTTCTTCCCGTACAGAACGTCTTGTGAAAAGAAGCTCCGGGTTCTGTGGGAGCATGCCCACACTTTTACCCTGTTTTATCTTTATTCTTCCACGGTACGGCTTATTTACCCCCGCTATCAGGGAGAGCAACGTCGACTTGCCGCATCCGTTGCTTCCATTTATCATAAGTATCTCATTATCGTATATGTCAAGATCCAGACCGCGAAGTACTTCTTGCGAACCCTTGTCGTATCTGAAGTGAACCTCATCTATCCTGACTGCCCAGGACTTGTCCTGACGATTCGCAATTTTTCTTGTAGTTTCTACAGCACCATGGTCAGTTTTCTGACCATCTGCCTCCCTAGCATCCCCTTCATCCACCAGCACATACCCAGGCGCAACCTCATGCCCCGATTCCCTGTACTTACTGTCAAACTGTGACAACCAGTTTCGCCCCTCCGCTACGGTCACCGGAGATTCATCCGAGCCATCAAGCCCCAGATACACCTGGACAGCCGCCGGCATGGAGAGATACAATCCATTTCTGTTTATACCTTTTTCCCTTAACCTCTGTCCTTCATTTTTCAGGGTGGCAGCTACCTCCTTGACAGTTCCTTGACACAGCACTGTGCCTTCATCCATGACCACCGCTCTGCTGCACACCGGAAGCACCTCCTCCAGCCTATGCTCAGTCATGATGATGGTCGTGCCAAGCTCCCTGTTGATTCTCACAAGACATGCCATGAATTCATTCGCAGCTATCGGATCGAGCTGGCTGGTTGGTTCATCCAGTATCAGCACCTCCGGAGACAGAGCCATGACCGACGCAAGATTCACCATCTGCTTCTGTCCGCCAGACAGCTCTGCGACACGCCTGTGGAATATCCCGGATAACCCGAAGAATGAACACATCTCCGCAACGCGTCGTCTGATATATCCATTATCGTATCCCAGACTCTCCAATCCAAATGCCAGCTCATGCCACACTTTATCAGTGACAAGCTGTGCATCGACATCCTGCTGTACAAATCCGATCTGCCTTGCTGATGTCCGGTCATCCATCTCCTCCAGGCTTCTTCCTTTGAACTCTATCTTCCCGGACGATCTTCCGTGAGAAGCGATACTTGTCTTCAACTGCCTAAGAAGTGTGGTCTTTCCACATCCGGAACTTCCCAATATGACCACGAATTCCCCCTGTCCCACTGATAGTGTCACATTTTTCAATGCATCAGGCAAATATCTCTCGCCCGAATCATCATTGCTATCGGGATATGCAAATGTCAGTTCTTTTATATCTAATATATTCACCGCTTCTCCTTTGTCACATTTTGCGAATCTTAACATTTTCTTTTGCCTGCATATATATTGGAACACATATAAGACATACATACACTACATACATACTTACAGTAAGTGTACCACTTATACTTCCTCTTATAGACGGATAATACCAGAACGCAAATCCTCCGCACACACTGCCGGCCAGCACATACAATCCACACACAAGTATAAATGCAAGCGCTTTAGTATCACTTTTTCTAAATCTATACAGTGAATATGCAGATCTTCCGGAAAGTCCATATCCCCGTGATCTCATACTGTCTGCAGTGACAAGCGCCCGTTCAAGAGCCCAGGTTACAACGGCAGAAAACACATGGCAGCCCGTTCTAATTCTCACAAAATACGAACCTTTTGGTTTGTATCCAGATGCCCTCTGAGCTCTGTACACCTTTCCAAACTGTCCTGCTATGTCCGGAATAAACCTCAGTGTCATGGAAAGTATCAGTGACAACACTGGCGCCGCCTTGCCGAACAGATACACCATCTTGTCCGATGATATAACGCAGTTAAAGCACGAAAACCAGCATATCACTGTCACCAGCATAAACGCAGCCATGATTCCATACATTATAGACTCCAATGTCAACGGATTTCCAGACGGAAAATATGTGAGTATCGTCACTCCCTGATGGCTGAACGCCGGGTTGATGAGCGCCGTCAGCAATATAAGTGGGATCATATATTTTATATTAGTCCTGAAGCCATCATATCCCCTAAGCAATACCGAATACACAAATGCCCCTATAAAAGACATGCCCAGGCAAACCGGATGGGTAAATGCCAGGGCATATCCTATAGTGAATATAAAGTATACCAGATTGACTATAGGGTGATATGTGGAAAATGAATCCTGTCTTTTCACAATTATATTTTTATCTCCTATCAATCACTATGTCCAGTACCCATGTCTCAGCGAATCTGTCAATGCATCTCGGATCCAACATCTGCTCCCAGGTCACATGTATAGAGCCATTTTATCACATCTCCCTGCTTGAGTTCATAGCTTGAACAGCCATAATTCGGGAACCAGCCATTTACCGAGTACATCCAGCCTGAGCCATCACCACAGTCAAATTCATACAGATTGTGAATTCCTTCTATATAATAGCTTCCGTACATAGGTGTCCATGAATATTCAAGCTGTATACCATAATCCCTGCACACCGACTTAAGCACTTCGAATACTGTGTCCCCCTCTTCAAATGTGGCTGTCACAGTTCCCAGAATGACGCCATCATCAGGCACATAGTCCTTTTTCTCCGGTCTTAGCAGTTCCAGATTGTCAAATATTGTGGAACATCCTATTGATATAGTGCAGCTGTAGGTTTTCTTCGGCGCCTCAGTTGTATTCTCTGTGGTTGCCTTTGTCGTGGCAGAAGAATCAGCAGTTGTCTTATCCGGTTTCCGCTTTTCCGTAGTCGCCGTGGTCCCCGGCTTATTCTCCGTTGTTTTTTGAGACTCCGTGGTGGTATTCTTCTTTGTAGTAGCCTCCGTCTTCTTCTCCGTGGTAGTCTCAGAATTTCGCTCCGTCACATTCTCCGATGTGCTCTCAGCGGAAGTCTGATATTCTGTTTCCGATGTATCAGAATCCGAATGAGTCTCTGAGGAGATATCGGTTACAGAACTGTCTGATTTCTTTTTCCTGTCATTCCCTGCATCAGTATTTTCCTCTGTCGCACTCTTCGTTGTCTCCGTCAGTTCCGCACCGCCTACAGCTTCAGTTGTGAGTCCCTCTTCGGTCTTTTCCAGCTTGAAGCCTCTGGCTCCCGGCGCATTCCCCCCATACCAGAAAGCCCACACCAGGATCAGCAGAACAATCACAGCTCCGCTTATGTGTTTCTTATATTTTTTTACAAATTCTTTGATCTTATCCATATGCCTACTTCTTTCGGATCACAACGTTTACAGTCTTGCTCCATGCTCCGTAATAATAAGTCTTTCCAACCTTCTTGAATCCCTGAACTCTGACATAATACCGCTTTCCCGCCTTGAGTCCGCTCAACGTCACATTTGTCTTCTTGTTTACCGATGCCCTGTACACCTTGACATTCTTTTTAAATGTCTTATCCGTGGAATACATCACCCTGTAACCCGAAGCACTCGCATTTTTTTTATAAGTCACAGTGCACTTTTTCTTCACCGTTGACTTTATCTTTGTTATCTTTTCCTGATTGACCCTGTATATTGTCTGGGTCGTATACGCAGCCTCCCCGCCACTTCCAACAGGCTTAACTGCATAGATATATTTCTTGCCATTTGCGACCTTCCGGTCAGTGTAGCTCAGAGATTTTGTGGTGGCCACAGTCGTCCAATTCTTTGCATTTCCAACCTTTCTGAGCACCACATATCTGTCAGCCCGTGCCGCTTTCTTCCACTTTACTGTTATGCCTGCTGCTCCATTACCCGCCGACACACTCGTCTTAGCCGGCGCAGCCATCTTTATGACAAATGTCTTGCTGGCTGAGCCCTTGAATATTCCCTTGCCGGTCACCACTACCTTTGCTGAATTGCCAATATTGACATTGTTCTGATATGAAATGGTGTAATCCACGTCATCCTTAAGCACTCTGTCACCAATCTTCACCGTCACGCCCGGCTTCTTGGCCTTGCCGTCGTACACATACGTGCTGGTGCTGAGTTTCACATCCGCTGTCGCCACGGATCGGATATATAATGGCTTCGCATCAGACATATCATACAGTGTGTTCTTTCCTTTTTTGAATCTGTCATATGCAGCCAGAGCATATCCAGCCTGCTGCGAAGCCATTCCATTTACAGCCAGTTCACCATTCTGTTTTACATAATGGGCAAACCCGCCGGCACTCGCAACATAAAATCCCATCAAAGCATCCAGCACAGAATGTCCATTTTTGACAAATGCCTCATCTGTTCCGGCATCCCTGCCTATATCAAGCAATCCACATATCACCTGCGCACAGCTCTCAGAATTCACAGTTCCCCATGAAGCAAATCCACCATCAGCCTTCTGCAGCCCCGACATTACATCAAGCGCCCTGTCAACCGCCGTCTTAACCTCTGTGTTAGACTTGTAATACGGCGCAAGTGCCTGAATTGTCATACCTGTCATATCCGGGTCAGCATTACTACCAGAAAATGCCCAACCACCGCTAGAAAGCTCCCGTCCAAGGATATATTCAACAAGTCCTTCTCTTGTCGTCTGAACACCGTCACTTCCATCCGGAAGCTTCGGAATATCGTAACCTGCCGTGTCAAATGCGATCAATGCAAACACCGGGCCATTGATTCCCTGTGTTGTCACATAATTCATATCGGCCAATGGCTCAAGCAGATTGTATCCACCTACATCTGTGGCATCAGCGCCAATCGCAGTTAAGGCCAGTATTACCCTGGAATTATCCGTACCCTTATACTGCTTTTTATCGAGCTTCAGAGAACCTGTCTCCTCAACACATGACTGAACATATTTCACAATATTGTCATAGTATTCTCCATACCATGCCTCATCCTCATAACCGCATCTGGCAAGAGTCATCACATTCCACTCAGCCTCATACTGTGGATCATCCGCAGTCTTCCTCAGATATACAAGAGTATTGCCAAGGGCATGTGTGTAATCAACCATAGCCACATCTGCAGTTTCCTCTGTCGCAGTTCCTGTCACCGGATCCGTCTCGTCATTCGTCGCTGTAGATACTGCTGGATTCGTCATATCGTCTGGCACTGTGTATATCGTAGAATCTGTTACACCATCCGACTCTGCATATATCGTAGAATCCGTTACATCAGCCGCCGCATACACGTTCACAGCATTTCCTGTTGTTCCCGTGAACATAACCATTGCCATCGTGCACATCGCCATACACACAGCAAAAATTCTTCTCTTCATAATCGTGTCTCCTTTCACATTATTCCGAGTGGATATATAGCAAGCGATCTGACTTGCCAGAGTCTATGCTCTGCATACAGTAATGGCTGTTGCGACGGATTCTCACCGCACTTCTCTTCTTACTGAGCACACCTCGTTTACAACATCCTCCCAGGCACCATAAGCTTCCTTATACGCCCAGTCCGCAATGTGTGTGGTATGTCTCATTCGCCGGAATTCTCCGGGACTATACACCCAACATATTATATTGTCACAATTACCCCAATCTTATCAACGCCCATGTTCTATGTCAACCTGAAGCAATCAAGTCAAATAGCACAAAATTTTATCTTTTTTGCAAAAAAATCCCTGAAATAACACAAATTTCCAGGAATTGTATCTTTTAGCCATTTTAAAACTCATTTAGATACAATTTTCTCCCAAACAAGCCAAAATCCACCAAAAAGAACACAATTTTAAATTTTTTCAAAATGCAATCCTCAAAGCCGGCCACAACGTAAGACCCGCTTGGTAATATATATATCCGACAATCGGTAGCGCAGACGTCTGTGCTTCGATGGTGCTTGCTGGTGCGCAGATCCGCCGACGCCCTTTTGGCGGTCGGAGCACCATGCAGATAGCACCCAATCGAAGTGCAGTAAGTCAAGCGTGATTGCGGATGTATATATTACCAAGCGGGTCGTCTGTCACAAAAGCTTCTTAAAATCCTCCAGACAAACCGGTCTGGAGAAATGATATCCCTGATAGTAAGTGGAACCATACCTATGAAGGTAATCGAACAGTGCCTTGTCCTCGACACCTTCAATGCAGCTCTTGTATCCGAGTTCATGTGCACAGGACACAACCGCCTGTACAAGGACCTGATTAGGCTTGCTCTCCTGTATTCCCCTGACAAATGACATATCGACCTTAAGCTCATCTATCGGTAATTCCGTGAGCAGATTTAAGGTAGCATTTCCCGTTCCAAAATCATCGATAGCGATCTTTATTCCAAGTTTCCTGAAATATTCCAGCTCATTTTTCAGAAATGCTATATCCATATTCTTACATCTCTCTGTGAGCTCTATGCACAAATACTCAGGAGGGAACTTCGTCTTTTTTAATATATCCACAACAGCCTGCCTAAATCCATGATTCTCAAGCTGAGTCGCTGATATATTGACATTCACCACAAAATCAGGTCTGATCTTGCGGATCTCCATACCATCCGTGAGTGCCTGCTCTATTATCCAGTTGCCAAGTTCAAAGAAACACGGCTCCATCTCAAGCCACGGTATAAATATTCCCGGTGGAACCACTCCAAATTCCTTGTGTTTCCATCTGAGAAGAGCCTCCATACCTACTATGTGTCCCGTCTCGGAATTTGCTATAGGCTGATAGCACATGAAAAAGCCTTCCATGTTGTTTGCCACACATTTGTGTATTGTGCTGTACAGCTGCAGTCTCATTCTATCATTGTCCTTGATCTCCTCATTGAAGAATACAAGTTCACCATGATGATCCTCCTTGGATCTCTCCAGGGCATATTCCACACTGCTCTTTATCACGTCCTCATCGGCTCCTACATGGTCATATATCAGACCACCTCCGTACAATTTAAGCGGGATCGATGTGCCGCTCAGACCCACATTGTCAAGTGCAAGATTCTGTACATGTCTGTATACCTCTTTGAGTTCCTGTTTGGTATACACGTTTGAACAAATCGCAAATTTTGCACCGTCAAGTCTGAACACGAGTCCCTTTCCACCGACGACATTTTTGAGCTTTGTGGCAAAATCCTTAAGAACAGCATTGCCATATGCATATCCATACATCATATTGATACTGTTGAACATGGATATTCCTATTGCCAGAATGCTCATCGTCTGCTTGTTTCTCAAATGTATTGATATATACTTGGTATACTCATGCTGATTGTGCAGGTTAGTCACCGGATCAACCCCATCTATGACACCGTGGTTTATGACAGTGCCCACAAAGAACTCCGGATCACCATTTTCTTTCTTGGTGATGAAACCTCTGCAGGTGCAGACCACATATTCACCATTTTTGTTTCTCATTCTATATTCTACATCATGATACTTTTTGCGCCCCGCAAATACCTCTTTAATATCCTGTTCAAATATTGCTCTGTCATCTGGATGTATAAGCTTCTCCCACACTTTCTGTGTATCATATATGTATTGCCCCGGAAGTCCAAAGTAATCCACCGCACTGGCAGACCATTTTGTCACATTCGTATCGAGATCATTCATAAATATATAATTTCTGAGTGTTGTAGCTGCAAGGGCATCAAATATCCTGTCTGTCCTTCCAAGATTCCTGTAATGCGGAACTCCATCCTCTGTAGTTCCTACAGCTATATTCGCCTCATTCTCCACGCTCTCGCGCCTCTTGACCTCAGGATGTTTCGAATAGAATCTCTTCTTATCCTCATACATCAGTCTTTCGGCTTCGTTCATTATCTTGTCTATGGAATCTGCCTCAGCCTTCCAGACTGCGCCGAACGCAACCGGAGCCTCCTCCTGCTCATCAATTACCTCTTTATATCTGGCGATCATTGAGTTAAACGACTGCTCAGCAATATCCATAATGATGACAACAAATTCATCGCCACTTATCCTATAACATGCATTTTCGCCAAAATGCTGTGCCAACATCTGCGATACCCTCTGAAGATATAGATCTCCTTCTTTATGTCCATAATGATCATTCACATACTTCAATTTGTTCACATCGTTGAATACGAATCCGACCGACCGCTTATCATTTCGGTCTGCATACGCGTCGCACAGAATGTTAAATGCATTTCTATTGCCGAGACGAGTGAGTGTATCCTTGTAACTGTAAAATTCCAACAGCTCCTGTTTCTCTATGCTCTCAGAATACTCCTCATGTATATCCCTCGTATAAAGATAGAATACCTTATTGTCATCTCTATAGTCAGCAGTAGGTATGACCTCTGTCATCACCCATCTGTACACCATATCCATTTTACGCTTATATCTAATGGTAAATCTGTCATGTCCATTTGCAAAATATTTTATGAGGAACTCAGGAGACAGGCACTTTCTTACCCTGTCCACATCGTCAGGGAATATCTCACCACCCATAGTCATGTCTTTCATGTAATCTCCAAGGCAGTCATGCTTAACCTCATCTCTGCTTCTTATATATCCGCCTCTCAATGTCTCGCAAATATTGTGCGTCACATCAATCCTGAATATACGCCTGTATACCCTTGTCAATGTCCTGAGACTATCCTCCAGCACCAGGGTGTCAAGGCTGACTGCCCTCATGCCGAACACAACCCATTGTCCGTCCTCTCTCGGCTCTTTCTCAGCTTCTATATCCATGGAAACCCACTCATAGTCCTCGCCAAGTCTCAATCTGAACCTGAAATTACGCACGATGGATCTGGCTCCGGCTTCTATGAGTGCTTTGACATGCTTCATATCACACATATATGCAAATTCTCTGACTTCATCAGGATGACAGCAGTCCAGTCCCTTGTTATCCTTAAAATAGGAAGATACGTCAGAGGTACTTTTATAATTATCTGCATTCTTGTCCACGCTGATAACACTCACATACTCCCCAGTATCAATGTTGACCAGCGCCAGTTTCACATAATTATCATATAATATGTTCTGTATATGTTCTTTGTAGTATTGTTTATCAAGTGATACTTCTTTCAAAAGATCCCTCCTTGCAGCAGCATCCAGCCTGCCATATATTCCCACGCAACCGTTTCCATTATAGCATTTACGCCATAATATAAAAAGGATGTTTTAACTAATTACATGTCTAAATAGATAAAAATAGCTGATAAAAAAGTTACACAAACAATTTTACCAGCTATTAATAACCATCAATTAATACAATATTAAATTATTTATACACCAGACAACAGCTCTGTTTATTTGCTCTGACGTTTCTTGTAATCCTCAAGCAGCTCCTTAAACAGCTTATCATGCTCAGGATATGCCTTTCTGATGAACACAAGCTTGTTGTTGCCATCCAGCAGACAATGTGAGCTTGTGCAAAGTGTTCTAAGCTCGCCTGTCTTCTTGTCCACGATCTCATATGAAAACCCTACACGGACACCTGTATACTCCGAAAGACTGACATGTATCAGCACATCATCGCCGAAGTGGCACATACTCTTATACTCAGCCGTCACACCAAGCACAGGAATTATATATCCGTCATCCTCTATAGACTTGTAATCCCAGCCTATCTGCTTCATCCAGTCCAGCCTTGCCTCCTCGATCCATCTGATGTAATTGGAGTGGTGTACTATCTGCATCCTGTCCGTCTCATAATAATAAACCGATCTATCATATGGCTTGATCTTACTCATATCTATCATTTTTCTTCACCTGATTTCTGACTTACTTCCAGTCCTTTTCCTTGATCTCAACACGTCTTACCTTGCCGCTGATGGTCTTTGGCATCTCATCAACGAACTCGATAACTCTAGGTCTCTTGTAGCTTGCGATGTTCTCTTTAAAGTATCTCTTGAGCTCCTTCTTGAGGTTCTCATCGCCAACTGTACCCTCTGTGAGAACGATAGTGGCCTTGATCGCCTGACCTCTTGTGCTGTCAGGTACTGATGTAACTGCACACTCAAGGACATAAGGTATTCTCATGATCTCATTCTCTATCTCGAAAGGTCCTACTCTGTAGCCTGCAACCTTGATGATATCATCCACACGTCCAACGAACCAGAAATATCCATCCTCATCCTGGTAAGCCGTATCACCTGTGTGATAGAAGCCGTCATGCATAACCTCGGCTGTTCTCTGTGGATCCCTGTAGTACTCCATGAACAGTCCGTCCGGCGCACCGTCTGCGATGTTGATGACGATCTCACCTGTCTCACCAGGTGCAGCAAATGTTCCGTCTGCCTTCATGATCCTCACGTCATACATTGGGCTTGCCTTACCCATTGATCCCGGTCTTGGAGTAGTATTCTCAAGGTTACCAATGGTAAGAGTCGTCTCTGTCTGACCAAATCCTTCATATATAGTGAATCCTGTCTTCTCCTTGAATACGTCAAATACCTCAGGGTTAAGTGCCTCACCCGCTGTTGTACAGTATCTGAGGGATGATAGGTTGTACTTACTCATATCCATACGGATAAGGATTCTGTACAGTGTTGGAGGTGCACAGAATGTTGAGATATTGTACTTCTCTATAAGCTTGAATATAGTGTCCGCACTGAATGTATCAAAGTCAAATACGAATACGCATGCCTCGCACAGCCACTGTCCGTAGAGCTTGCCCCAGAGAGCCTTACCCCAGCCTGTATCTGAAACTGTGAGATGAACCTCACCAGGTTTGTTGCAGTGCCAGTATTTTGCTGTGATGTAATGTCCAAGTGGATACAGATGATTGTGTGCAACCATCTTTGGATGCTCTGTTGTTCCCGATGTGAACATGACGAACAGTATATCATCCTTTCCTCCTACGGCATCCTCGCCTGTAGGTCTTGGAAACTCGGTGCTGCACTCCATGATTCCCTCATCGAAGAAGTTCCAGCCTTCTACTGGATGATTTACAACGATCTTTGTCAGCTTGTCATCAGCAAATGTATCTATGGACGCCGTGATTCCGTCATCTGATGTACACACAACCGCTGATACGCCTGCTGCCTCAATTCTATACTGATAATCTGTTGCCTTTAATATATTTGTCGCCGGTATAGCTATGGCACCGATCTTGTGGAGAGCCATCATGGTGAACCAATACTGATAATGTCTCTTTAACACGAGCATTACCTTGTCACCCTTCCTGATGCCCAGGCTCTTGAAGTAATTGGCTGCCCTGTTGGAATAATCCTTGATATCCTGGAATGTGAATTTCTTCTCGATCGTTCTATCCTTTGATACATAGATGAGCGCTGTCTGATCAGGCTTCCTCTCTGCCAGAGCATCCATTACGTCGTATGCGAAGTTGAAATTCTCGCTGTTGGTGAACTCAATCTTGCTGAGAACTCCATTCTCATCAAGAGCTGACCTCACAAACTTTCCTGCTATTCCCTGCTCTGGTCTCATTTCTGTTGACATGTTAATTTCCTCCATAAACTATAAGTTCTGATAATATATATGGTAAAACGGCTTTTCCGCCTTTTAACGCCGGCGATACATGCCGTTTTTTATCACATTATGTATTAACTTAGTATAAAAAGTCTTCTAAGTTCGTATTTCTATCTAGCAATCAAAATAAACATTACTTTAATTTGCGTTTTCAATTAACTTTACATGTAGTTTCGATTACTACATCCATATATTATCATATCTCTTTGTCATGTCAACAGAAAAATAAAAGTTTTAATTTATTTTCACATATTGGTATTACATTTTGACTGCACAGTTTTTTCCCTCAATCCATAAAAATAAGGCGTGCAGCAATGAATCCCCCCGGATAAGTCCAGTTTCATCTCCATCGCTGCACGCCTTAATTTTCTTATTATTTCATTATATATCACAGTCTCTACTGATCCTGTACCTGCTTGGAATCCTGTGTCTGCTGCCGGCTGTCCCACTGAAGCTTCTTCTTACGCATCTGTGACTTGTATACAAGTATCGCCGTAACCACCGATACGCACACAAATATAAGCACACATATCACAAATATCAAAACTGTTGTCATGTCTTTGTCCTCCATGCACTAATCTCTCACCATATCAATCTTGTCTGCTCCCTGCTTCTCAAGATTCTCTGTGATGTTGATATCTGTAGAATTATCAAGGGCTGCCTTTCTGTCACGCATCGCCATGTTCGGATCCCTGTGTCTTGAAGGGCCGCCCACGCAGCCACCTTCACACGCCATACCTTCCATGAAGTCATCCTGGAATCTGTTGAACTTCATGAGAGTCAGTGCCTTCTTACATGCATCTATTCCATCGCATTTGCACACCTTAACCTCATCCTCGCAGCCGAGCTCCTTCATGCTCTCTATGACTGCCGCTGTGACTCCGCCTGCATTTGCAAATTTCTTGCCGAACAGTGTGGACTGGTCGTTATCTTCAGCCTCAGGCTCAAGCTTAACATCCTTCGCTCTCAGCATGGCTCTGATCTCTCCGTATGTCAGCGCATAGTCCGCAGATTCCTTCTCTCCGGCTGCGCTCTCCGCCTTCTTGCCGATACAAGGGCCTATGAATACTGTCACGGCATCCTCATAATTCTCCTTGATGTATCTCGATACTGCACACATAGGTGATACGGTCTCAGATACCATGTCTGCCAGCTCAGGGAAATGCTTCTCCACCAGAAGCTTGAATGCAGGACAGCATGAGGTTGTCTTCTTCCTGCCCTCTGCCTTGGCCTCCATCCATTCCTTTGCCTCTGCCATGGCTGTCATGTCGGCACCAAGTCCCACATCCACCGCATCGTAGAAGCCTATCTTCTTCATGGCTGTTCTCCAGCTCGCCATGGTGATATCCGCACCGAACTGTCCGTATGTGGCAGGTGCGAACATGGCAAATACCTTCTTGCCGGCTCTCATGTCATTTATTATATCTACTATATAAGACTTTGATCCGATCGCACCAAATGGGCACTTGTGGATACATGAACCACAGTCTATACATTTGTCCTTGTCTATGACCGCAATACCTGTTCCATTCTCAGCCACAGATATGGCACCAACTGGGCAGCTCTTGATACATGGACGCATCAGATCTGCAATGGCATTGTACGGACATGCTTTGGCACACTGTCCACACTCCTTACACTTTGATGGGTCGATGTAGGACTTGTCACGTCCCATGCTGATGGCACCGAAACGGCACGCCTGCTGGCACGCTCTTCCCATGCACTTCTGGCAGTTATCAGTTACTACGTAACGTGAGATCGGACAACCCTCACAGGCAGAATTGATGATCTGGACTACATTCCCATCATCCTCTGTTCCAGGGGCTTTGCCCTCGGCAAGTCTGATCCTCTGTCTGATAACCTCCCTCTCTCTGTATATACAGCATCTGAAAAATGGCTGTGGACCGGGAACCATCTTATATGGAAGATTGTCCCTCTCATCATCCAGCCTGCCTTCATACGCAAGCTTTGCCACCTCATAAAGCACCTCGTGCTTTACCTTTAATAATGTAGCGTCATTTGTAATCATATGTTAACCTCTACTCATATTATATTGATCTTTGCCCCTGTATACCTAATATGTATACCTCTTAGATCCAGTTATAATCTCCGCCCGTTATAGCCAGGCTGAGCAATGCATCCATCTTCTCTACCTCTTCTGCGCCCTCTACGATCCGCATGAGCTTTGCAGTTTTCTCCTCAGCTTCCATCACACTACCTCCATTTATAACATAATTTTCGTTCAATAACAATCTATGCAATTGACCAAAACCATTTATTTTCATTTGAGGGCAGTTATGCTATAATAAAAAACACTTTTAAATATAGTAATCAATCTTTTATATAAGGAAGGCGAAATACAAATGTACAAGATCAATTTTTCAAAGCCAATCAACGTCCATTTCATGGGAATAGGCGGAATAAGCATGAGCGGTCTCGCAGAGATACTTCTGAAGGCCGGATTCAAGGTTACCGGATCAGATATGAAAGCATCCGAAATCACCGATCAGCTTGCCGACATGGGAGCGCTTATCAACATCGGTCAGTGTGCATCTAACATAACAGACAACATAGATCTGGTCGTATACACAGCAGCCATACATCCTGACAATGAAGAGTTCAAGGCCGCAGTGGAGAAGAACATTCCTATGCTCACCAGAGCCCAGCTTCTCGGCCAGATCATGGAGAATTACAAATATTCCATAGCCGTCAGTGGAACCCACGGCAAGACAACAACGACTTCCATGCTGTCCTACATCCTCATAGATGCGGACACTGATCCTACCATATCAGTCGGAGGAATCCTCGACAGCATCGGCGGCAATATCCGTGTAGGCAAATCTGAATACTTTGTAACAGAGGCATGTGAGTACACCAACAGCTATCACGCATTTAAGCCTTTTATCAGTATCATACTGAACGTGGATGCCGACCACCTTGATTTCTTCAAGGATATAGATGAGATCGCTGAGTCATTCCATGTATTTGCCACCAAGACTCCAAAGGAGGGCCTGGTCATCGTGAACGGCGATATGAAGTATTATGATACCGTTGTCAGAGACCTCGAGTGCCGCGTGGTAACATTTGGAAAGGGCGCACAGAACAAATATTCAGCACACAATATACGGTTCGATGACTTCGGCCATCCAACCTATACACTGGTTGTGGACGGCAAAGAGATCACCGACATAACTCTCAAGGTATTCGGTGAGCACAACGTATACAACTCACTGTCAGCCATAGCGGCATCCCTTGAACTTGGAATCTCCATAGATGTCATCAAACAGGGACTGTCAGAGTGTGTCGGTGCCGAGAGACGTTTTGAGTACAAAGGAACCATCCTCGACAACGTGAGAGTCATGGATGACTACGCTCACCATCCAACTGAGATAGCAGCCACACTGAAGGCAGCAAAGAACACAAGCTACAACGAACTGTGGTGCGTATTCCAGCCACACACTTACTCAAGAACCTACGCTCTGTTCGATGAGTTTGTAGACGCACTCAAGGTATGTGACCACGTCATCGTGGCAGATATTTATGCAGCCCGAGAGAAGGATACCGGACTTGTCTCAGCAAAGCAACTCGCCGAGAAGATCGCCGAGACGGGTACTGATGCGTTCTATCTTCCATCTTTCGACGATATAGAAAATTATCTCTTAAAAAATTGCAAAAAAAATGATTTGTTGATAACTATGGGCGCCGGAAACGTCTATTCTATCGGAAATGACCTGATAAAAAATTAGTTATCCACATTATCCACACAGCTCTGTGGGAAAGTTTTCCCCACAGAGCTTATATTTTTTTGTTGACATAATTTTTACAGAAATATTACAAAGCCCTGTTAAACTATGACTTTTGTATTTTTATGTCTCTTTTTCGTCCACATTATCCACATTATCCACATCCCCACCATTTTTCCCAACCGACTGTATGTTCTGTTTGCATTCCAAAAAGTTCATGTTATAATGCATTTGCGCTAAGGGAAATGCGCTATTTCAGGAGTATGATCAAGGAGTTTTTTGACATGAGCTACATTACTATTACAACAGAAAAAAACGAAACATATTCCTCTATATCAAACTTTTTTATAGACTATTACATGACCTCCGCCAGCGGAGAGTTTGTTAAGGTATATCTGTATCTGGTCAGACTTATGTCTTCCAGTAAACCCGTGTCTGTCGCCAACATAGCAGATCATTTTAATCTCACAGAGAAGGATATTTGCAGAGCCATAAAATACTGGATAAGCCAGGATGTTATGAAACTCAACTACAACAAGAAGAAGGAGCTTACAGGAATAACTCTTCTCCCTCTTCACGACAAGGGCATCTCCTCCGACAGCGGAGTTGACGACCTCTCTATTCTCGGCATGGATTATTCCACCGGGGATGACGATAACAACAGCGAGATCACGGCGACGATCACAGACGAAGACAAGGCCGAGGTGCCGGAGCGCACTCTGCCTGACAAGATAACAGTTACACCAGAATTTCTTAGGAAGAAACAGGAGGACGAGGTTCTCTCTGATATTATGTTTGAGACAGAGGCATATTTTGGCAGACCGCTTTCCATGCCTGAATCAGAAAGTCTCATATACATATACGACCAGCTTGGCTTCTCCCAGGAGCTCATCGAATATCTGATCGAATACTGTCTGACCATGGGCAAGGCAAGCTTCAGATATGCGGAGACCGTAGCCATAGCATGGTATGAAAAAGGAATCGACACGGTTGACAAGGCCAAGGCAGACAGCTCCGCCTACAACCCATTTTACAGAAAGGTCTTCTCTGCACTCGGAATACGCAGAAGCAATCCTACCAGCATAGAGACCGCATACATTGACGCGTGGACAGGTGAGATGAATTTCTCAGAGGATCTTATCCTTCTGGCATGTGAGAAGGCCATAATCTCCAAGCCACAGTCCGCCAACTTCGCATATGTCAATGGAATTCTTGAAAACTGGCATAAGAATGGTGTACAATCCATTAGGGATGTCGAACTGCTCGATCAGGAGTTCCTCAAGAAGAAATCAGCGGCCACAGCGCAGCCTGCAGCCACCAGGAATCCGAATGGATTTGCGAACTTCAAGCAGACAGACATGTCCAACCAGTTGGACAAGCTGGAACAGATGCTTGCAGATGAACTCAATCTTGACAAGAGGTAATATATACATATTATGGGCAATATAAATTATGATGATATTTTGTCCCGACTGAGCAGGATCAGACAGGACAATCTTCGCAGACAGGACAACAGAAAAGCTGAGGTATATGCCAGGATCCCTCGTATAAAGGAGATCGACGATGCCATCGCCCACAGTGCCGTCCAGGCATCAAGGGCAAGGATACTGCATCAGGAAGTGGATGAAGAAGCACTCTCCATGAAGAACCACGCTCTCCGCGATGAGAAGCATCAGCTCATGGCACAGACCGGATACCCTGACGATTATCTGGCACCGATATACAACTGCCCCGCATGCAGAGACAGCGGATATGTAGATGGTAAGCCATGTTCATGTCTGAAACACATGGTCATCAGCCAGTTGTACCAGCAGTCCACCATAGAGAAGGTGCTGGAGACGGAGAATTTTGCCAGCTTCAATCCTGATTTCTACAGAGATGAACACATTGCTGGCTACAATTACACTCCTTACCAGAATGCACAGAGCATATTGTCTGCATCAAGACAGTTCACAGAGAATTTTCAGGACAGCAGACCGGGCATTCTTATATATGGAGAGACCGGAACAGGCAAAACCTTCCTGACAAATTGTATCGCTAAGGAACTTTTAGACAAAGGTTATACAGTTTTATACTTGTCGGCGATAAATTTATTTGATAATATCTTACAGGACATTATAATAAAGGGTGGTCATGAACCGCATCAGAAGATGCTGTATGACTACATATATAACTGCGATTTTCTTATAATTGACGATCTGGGCACAGAGTACACCAACTCATTTGTCCTGTCTCAGTTATTTGAGATTATAAATACGAGAACTATCAAGAGACAGTCTACTCTCATTTCTACCAATCTTGATCTGCAGGAATTCAAGAACAGGTATACAGAGCGTATCATGTCACGAATAGTTGATAGCTATCTCATCTTCAATCTCTATGGAGATAACATCCGCTATGTAAAAAGAATGAAAAGCATAGCCAGGAACAAAAGGTAGACAACTAAAGCAGATTAGGAGGATTTTTATTATGCCAGACGATAGCAAGTTGGAAACAATACCTGTAGGAAGCTTAGGAATCATTGCTCATAAGAGCATTGTACCTCTCGGAGAGAAGGTCGATTCTTATATCGTAAAATGGAGAAAGAACCGTCAGAACGAGAACAAGTCAAGCATCGTATTCCACGGTTACGAGAAGGACTCTTACCTTATCAAGGCAGACTGCCCTAGATTTGGTTCAGGTGAGGCAAAGGGTATTGTCAACGAGTCAGTCCGCGGTAAAGACATATATATCATGCTTGATGTAGGAAACTATAGCTGCACATACACCATGGGTGGCCAGACTCAGAGAATGTCTCCTGACGATCACTATGCTGATCTGAAGAGAATCATCTCTGCCATGACAGACAAGCCTAGAAAGATCACTGTCATCATGCCTTTCCTGTATGAGAGCCGTCAGCACAAGAGATCAGGACGCGAGTCCCTCGACTGTGCAGTTATGCTCCAGGAGCTTCAGCAGTATGGTGTAGACAACATCGTTACATTTGACGCTCACGACCCACGTGTTGTCAATGCTATTCCAAAGAGCGGTTTCGAGAACGTAAAGCCTACTTACCAGTTTGTAAAGGCTCTTCTTAGATCAACTCCTGATCTTGAGATAGATAACGACCACATGATGGTTATATCACCTGACGAGGGTGCTATGCACAGAGCTATCTACTTCGCTAACCTTCTCGGTGTAGATGTAGGTATGTTCTACAAGAGAAGAGATTACTCAAGAGTTGTGGACGGACGTAATCCTATCGTTGCCCATGAGTTCCTCGGTGATTCAGTTGAAGGCAAGGATGTTATCATCATCGACGACATGATCGCATCAGGCGAGAGTATGATAGATGTTGCCAAGCAGCTCAAGGCAAGAAAGGCTAAGAGAGTATTTGCACTTGCTACATTTGGTCTCTTCACCAAGGGTCTTGAGGTATTTGACAAGTGTCACGAGGAAGGTCTCATTGAGAAGGTCATTACAACCAACCTCACTTATCAGCTTCCTGAGCTTGCAGACCGCGACTGGTATGTATCAGCCGACATGAGCAAGTACATTGCACTCATTATCGATCACCTCAACCACGATGCATCTCTCAGCGATCTTCTTGATCCATCAGAGAGAATCAGTGCGAGAATTGCTGAGTACAAGGAGAAGCACACTATCTCAGATAACTACGAGAATTACTAATATACAATTATAGACTTACAAAAAAGACCTACGGAAACTCACCTGATACATACCATGGTATCGCAAGCTTCCGCAGGTCTTTTAATTATTTATTATTAGAAACTTTCTACAATGTCACCACATTGCATGCTATATGCATATCCTCAAGTCTGTTAACCAGATCCTTATCGGATGTAAGCAATATCGTCTGCTCCGTGTTCACCATACTCATCGCCTTGAGCACTCCCGTGAGCTGACTCTCATCGGTCACATCTATCACATCGTCCAGCACAAGTGGCATTTTCTCGTTGTTAAGTATCTCTGCAACAGCCAGCCGCACAGCCAGATACACCTGCCGAACGACCTCATGTCCCAGGAACTCCGCCCGGAAGAAATGGTCATCCTTTTTCACTGCAACATGCATCTCATCATCGAGCTTTGCCTCCTGATACTGTCCACCGGAGAGTGCGCTAAGAATATCCGATACTCTGCCGTCCATACCGGCAAACAGTCCTGAGAACTCCTCCGATATGTCCATTATGGTATTGATAGCCTTATCTATGGCCTTCTTCTCAGTCTCAAGCACATCATAATCGGCAAATATGGCGTCTCTCTTCTCCTTGAGTTCATAGTAGGCATCCCTCTTCTCTATGGCATCATGCTCCTGGAACTTGAACATATCAAGCTTCCTGTCATGCTCCTCCTGAAAAGCTCTGTCTATCTCAACGCGAACCGTCCTCGACTCAGTTGCTCTTCCCATCTCATATATGGTTCTCCTGAACTCCTCCTCAGACGGAAGCTTATCACTGTCAAATGCGCCTTTCCTGAACAATCCATCTATGATGGTTATAGCAACAAACGCAATCGTACATATCGTGAATAGCTGCTGTATGGACTTCTGAAAACCAACAAGGTGAACCACTAGCATGACCACCGCAACAACCAGTATTCCTGTTGCCATTATGACAAATATATTGTCCGTCAGCTTCTTGTCCTTCTTCTCCTGCTTCTTTTTCTCCTTCAGCTCATCCTCATCATCTATAGCTTCAACCTCGAGGAATATTCTGCTTCGCTCCCTGTCCTCATCCTCGTCAGGGATCTCAGCATCCTTTTCATTCACAAGCTGCCTTGCCTCTCTCTTCAAACGTGCAATCTCCATATTATAAGCATCAAGCTCCTCACGTCTGGCAGTTCGGATGTCTTCAAGCTCCTTATCAACTTCACCCAGCTCATCCATCTGGGCTTCCAGCTCTTCTATCTGAACCAGATACTTCTGATTGTCATATTTCTTCTTTTCGTTCTCAAGATACGCCACTGCGTCTGCTCTGTTTATTCCGCTGCAGCCCGTCTCCTTCATATTCTGAAGATACTTCTCGAGTCTGTCACACAAAGCTTTGTCATCTCCGCCCATCTCCTCCGGCGGATCAACACACATCGCATCCACAAATGTGCTCTTGTCCATATCAAACAGGACACCTCTGTAGGAATTCTTAGACACAAGTCTCTCATCCTTCCCGCTCTCTATATCAGTGAGCGTTGCACCGTCCGTGGACATGTTGAAATTTCTCTCCATAAGATGACTCTTTCCAGCATTTGTCACCTGTGCCTTTCCGGCATATCCATTTCCACCGGATGGCTTTCTTAATGCAAAATTGTCTCCCCGGGCTCCAAGACCCTTGGTTTTATTCATACCATACAGTATACCGGACACAAAATCCCTGATCGTACTCTTGCCGGCTCCGGGCTCTCCATAGAGCACATTCAAGCCTTTGTCCAGCTTTATTCCTTTGTTATTGAATTTTCCAAATTCTTTCAAAAAAAGTTTATTTATATACATTACTTTTCTCCAGTTGCTATGATCGCCTCAAGACCATATTCAAGTGCCTTTTTGCTGACCTCGTCATCCTCACCGGACAACTCAGCGATAAATCTTCCAAGTACATTGTGCTCATTGTCCCTCTTGAGACCATCAGCATTGTACTCGAACATCGTATTATCCACAACCTCATATATCTTGTAATCCTGAGACACATCATCAAACTGAGGTCTCACTCCGCGCCCCTTCTGGCCCTTCAGGATAACCCGATATATGTTCTGCGTTCCCATCTTATCGATCTGTTTCAGAACAGCATGCTCGATCTGTCTGTCAGTATATTCCGGCTTTATCTCAAGTCCAAGGTTGATGTAATTCCTGCAGGCAACAGGCTCCCACTTTATCCTTGTCTCTCCGTTTATTATCTGTCCATAAATAAAGCCATGCTTTCCTGTGTCAGAAGGTGACAAAGGCTCCGGCGATCCCGGATATGCCATACGGTTCTTCACCATGTGCTTCGGCTTTCTCAGGTGTCCGAGTGCCACATAGTCAAATCCTGTGTCAGCCAGCTTTCGGAAATTAAATGGACTGTGGCTGGCATCTCCTCCATGCATGAGAAGTATATTGACAGCGCCTTCCGTCTGGGCATCTATCCCCTCTGAAAAATCCTCCGTGTATTCCACCTGTCCATAGCTGAAACCGGTCACACAGGTATTTATATCTTCAAAATACGCATTGCTGAACTCCCCAGCCGGAAGAAGCACTGTGTTCGATGTGAACTCATAATTCTCCGATGGAGATCCACTTTCAATGTAATCACTACTGCCCGCAATGATCACCGTTCTTGTATTTGTAAGTTTTGCAAGTCTGGCATCAAGCTTTGCAAGATCCGCTGCCTTCGGCGCACTGTGATACAGATTGCCGGCAATGAGGAGCAGATCTACCTTTCTCTCCTCCGCAATATCCAGGATCCTGTCAAATGTCTCTTCTATCTCTTTCGCACGGACATCGCTCCAAGGCTTTCCCTTGTCAGGAATCATCCCCAAATGCACATCCGAAACATGAATAAATCTCATATCCTAACCTCTAATCTATAGTTAAACTGCCATTTTCTAATAGCCCACACTTAGTCCACTATTATACAATCATCAAAAGTTTAACCCAAATCAGAGAAAAATACAACATAAGCTATGTTAAAACTTTGTGACATGCAGATACTTCTCCCTCGTGGCAAGCCCTCCTCTTATATGTCTCTCCGCCTTGTTGGCATCCAACACCACCCTGGCCTGGGCCGCCAGCATGGGTCTTATACGGACCAGCCGTTCCGTTATATCCTTGTGCACCGTTGATTTGCTTATACCCATCTTGTCCGCTGTCTGTCTCACAGTCGCCCTTGTGTCTATGATATAATTTGCCGCTTCGATTGCCCGCTCTTCTATGTAATCCTTCAAAGAAAAAGCCCCCGCATATTCTGTTTTTACAGTCTATGCGGGGGCATGCGGTTTATGTACATTTAATCCTGATTTATGGGAATCAGCACAAGTGTTTCATATTCCCCATATGTATTCTTTATCTCCATTATTCCATTGTACTTGTCCATGGTATTTTTCACATTTTGTATACCATATCCATGAGTCATATCCTTACTGCCGCCCACGTCAGACTGTGTACTGCTATTTTTCACATCTATTACCAAATGCCGATCTGTCTGCACTATTGCCAGCTTTATATATACCCCCTCTTTTTCCTTCTGTTTCTTACATGCATTGATACTGTTATCCAGCAGATTTCCTATTATTATACACATATCATAGTCAGAGACCATTATTGAATTTTTATCGAACTTAAAATCCGTATGAAATTTCACGCCATTGTTTTGGGCAAATGTATACGCACTGTTCACAAATGTATCAATAACAAGATTTCCTGTTTTTGAAACAACATATTTATTTTTTAATTCTTCCTCATATCTATCACATACTGTTCTTATCCTGTCATATTCTTTCTCTTCTATGCATGACCTTATATAGCTTATATGCTTTTGGGTATCATGAACCATACTGCCAATTTTCTTATAAGAAAGAACCAATTGGTCATATTTATCCGACTGATGCTCCAACTGATAACCAAGCATTGTTACCTGATTTTTCAATTTATAATTATCCACCATGTTATCAAACAGATAATAATTCAAAACATTTAAGACCAGCACAATTATCAGCACAAATATAAATCCATACCCTGACAAAAGCACGATCTGTTCTGGTATTATCAAGTATAGATAACAACTTATCATTGGAGTTATAAGCACTATGACCAACTGTTTAAATGAATATCTACCTGATACATAATTTCTCACTACCAGTATTATGATCAGGACAGGCAGCATAATAAACTGTGCATACATATCCATCACCGAGATCAGATGAGTTATTCCACCGTCATACAGCATCTGATCCGTTGTAATTACCACTACATCAGATAAACCGATGCTCACCAGATAACCCAATACCCATATAATAAACGCAGATATACATTCAGCTATACGGGAATCATATAGGCAAATAAATACGAGCATGATAACTATATGCGCGGACACCTGGCTGACCATTGCTTTCTCCTGTGACACATCTATCATGAAAAGCTGTCCGCCTCTTGAAGCCAGCTCTGTTAAAATAAATATACCCCAATATGCCATTGTCGATATTCTAAGCGGAGGCTTTCCAAGCCATTTCTCTACATAAACTTTTACAGTCACAGCATCCATAATTGCTGATATAAAAATTAATACTAAATAACTCACCCTTTAACCTCTGATGCTCACCACATCTGATATAACCGTATTAATAAGACTCTTCCTTACCTCTTCCTCATATTTCCTTGACAACGGAATAATCTCGTTATTATCCAAAACAAGCTCCCCGCCTCTCAAGGTAACTATGTGATCTATATTTACAATATACCCCTTAAAGCTGTATACAAACCTTTTGTCCTTTAACAAGTTAAACCATTTTTTTAAATTTCCTGTAACCTGTATAATCTCTTTTGCAGAATGAATATCTACACTCTTTTGAAATTTTCTCGAAGTTTCTATATACATAATATCAGATATATTAACAACTCTTTCTCCATCTGCCGCTGGCACAATCAACTTGTTAAACTCCATGTCCCTTATCTCACGCAAAACCTGAGATAATACTTGTTCCAACTCTATATATTTAAGAGGTTTCTGAATATAATTATATGCATGCACAGAAAAGCTCCGTCCCATATGTCCCGGGTAATTGCTTACAAAAATGATAATTGCATTTTTGTCGTATCTTTTTCGGATAATTGAGGCGATATATATTCCATCCTCCTTCTCCATTTCCACATCAAAGACAAAAAAATCATAATGTTCACCAGATTCCAGCTTGTCCAGCAATTCCTGCCCCGTCCTGTAGTTGGCGCATTCAATATCCAGATTGTGTTTAAACGAATACTCCAATATGCATTTTTCTGCAATGTCTATATCCTTCTGCTCATCATCACATATAGCAACTTTTAACATCTTCCGCCTTTCATTTACCAATTAATACATCTTGAGTAAATCTTAGTACAACTAAGTTTTTCTAATTATAATTTATTATTGATAGGAGGTAAAGCAATGCTTAAACAGAATTACATACTATTCAGGAAAACTCCACAATGCTTTTGGCCTTCCATCGTTGCTATCATATTTTGTATTTTATACTCAGTATACAAATTCATTGAAGACAGTCTGCTTAGAGAATTTAACTACATTGATATAGTTGAACATACAGATATGATGCTTGGAAATTCCATATATTATTATATTCTGTTTTTGTACTTGTCCTTTGAATACACATCTATCGTAAAAAAAACCAATGTGGTAGAGAGCATAAGCACATACACTATGTCATCAATTAAAAGAGAATCACAGCAACTGCTTATTCTCTCTATCATAAATGTCTTATTATGTATGTGCATGTTAGTTCTATGTATATGCCTTTGTATACTGTCAGGTTCTTCCTCTGCAGACTTTTATATATATACAATTAAGGCTATTTTCACACATGTATTTATGGTTAACACTTGTGCGGTTATGACTGGGCTCATCATATCGTATATCAACAATACTATCCTTGCCTATCTTGCATTATTTGGGTTCACTATAGTTGCCATATTGCAATCGGGTAAGTTCACCTTTCCTGCGGAAGATAAAATCGGCAGTATACAGGAAATATCCAATATATTCTGTGCTTCTCTTACTTATATTCCAGATGAAGCAGCTTTAATTCCTGTAAATATACATTTTCTGTCCAAACCTTTGTATATAGTATTTGGCGTGATCTCCGTATATTTGATCACAAATTTCTTCAGATACAAGAAGTTATCTTTGATTTTTGCCACCATATTTTCAGTGTTATGCTCGTTTTCCTTTATTTATATCTGCAACATCCCATATAATGGTAGTAACCCTGGATACGCAGACGATTCCTCGGATTTATTTGCAAATGAACAGGAATTACTTACTCCAACAAAGGAAATAGATTTTTATGTTACAGAGTATAACATACATTTTGACATAAGGAAGAATTTGATCGCAGATATGTATATGCAGCTATCAGACACCAGTCTCCCTGAATACCATTTTATACTCTGTAAAGATTACAATATCGACTATATAGCAGATGATAAGGATAATGCTATCCGCTATAGCAGAAATGGGAATAAGCTATGCATATACAACGAAGCCGGCAATCTCTCATCCATATACATAAAGTATACAGGAAAATCCTACAATATTTGCTACACAGGGGAAAATGGTGCATATCTTCCTGGGAACTTCCCGTATTACCCAATTGCTGGAAATGGAGACTTATTTCAAAACGGATATTGCCAGCTTCCTAAGGATCTGAGCAGGTTCACAGTATCCATATACTCTGATTTTACTACGTATAGCAATCTCAGCTTGTCCGGTGACACGTTCAGTGGTTTCAGTGATCAGCTAAGCATTGTTTCCGGCATATTTTGGAGAGAACAGATTATTGATAATGTGCGATACATTTTCCCATATATTGGCGCGGACACCGATCCGAGTCGAAACCACTACATAACAAGCCAGATAAAAAAATATATAAACTATACACCTGAAGAAAAGGCAACTGATTATTCCCTTATCGGGAAAACAATCCTGATACAACCAATACACAGAAATGCATATATGTACGGTTCTGACATGGTGATGTTTGATGCTGCAGGTAATTTGGATATTTACTACACCAATTATATACAGACAGGTAATTGGTACAATATTGATTCAATTCTCACCGATGAGGAACTTCAAAAGATTCAGGAAGATGTATACGACGAACTTGGCATCACTGAAACAACAGAATAAAGTAACTTGTATCCGTTCAGATAAAGGGGGATTATTATGCTGGAAATAAAAAATATGACAACTACTTTGGGAGGGAACACAATTCTTCACAATTTAAACTGTAATTTTGAATCAGGAGTACACGGACTACTCGGTCCTAATGGTGCCGGCAAAACCACATTCATGAGATCCCTTATTGGGTTATATCCATCAGCTACCGGAAGCATTCTCCTGAACGGAGCAAATATACATTCTGTTGATATCGGGTATCTGCCTCAGAAATTTGGTCTTTTTCCCGGAATGACCGTAAGAGAATGTATGCGTTATATTGCATTTTCCAAGGGTATTTCATCATGTAGTCTTGATGAAGACATCGAATCAGTTATAGAAAGTGTCAATTTATCAAGTTATATTGACAAAAAGGCTCATACTCTGTCTGGCGGAATGGTGAGACGTGTTGGAATCGCCCAGGCTTTTCTTGGCAATCCCCCTATAATAATATGCGATGAACCGACAGCAGGTCTTGATCCTGAGGAAAGACTCAGATTCAGGGATCTTATAAAACAAACCAATTGTGATGACAAGATAATTATTATATCCACACACATCGTAGACGATGCGGAGTTTTTGTGTGATTATATAGAAATTATCGATCAAGGCTATATAATTGCAAAAGACACTACAGACGGAATCAAAACAGCCATGACCAGGCTTTTGGCTTCCCCTTCTATTGATACCTCAGAGCCTGCATCAGCTGATCCCACTTTGGAAGATGGATACATGTATATTCTTAAGTCTTACAGGAACGGAGTGTAACTATGGTGCAAAGAATACATAACTCACTATTTATATTGCGTAAGGGAATGATACTCTGTGTAATTATAGCTGTTTTAGCTGCTATTACGGGCTTTATGATGATGAAACCCCTTGATCTGCAGGATAAAGAAAACGCACTGCAGCAGTGTTACTGCATAGCATATCCTGTGTGCGTTATGCTGCTATATACAATAACCTTTATGCCGTTTGTATATAGCCCAAGCCGGGAACTTTTTTACATAGCCCACAGAATAAAATGGGTAGAAACAATTATTCCATTTTTATACCTGTCTTTATTAATGTGTGCCATAACATCGTTGTTGTTCTTCAGGACAATTCTCTACCCAGAAAGATTTATAGCCAAAAATCTTATTATAATATATTGCTTCTGCGGTTTATATTACGGCACAGTATATACAGCGAAGAACATCACCATAGCCATCATTTTATCATTTACACTGATCATCCTGTCTCTTAGCGGAGGAAATCTCTTTAATGCTATCATACCATGGTATATTGATGTTCACTCAGTTAAGACTCTCGCCTCTTTTATGAAAGAATACATAATTTTAGGAAGTGCAGGCTGTATTCTGGGATTGTTCAGCAACCACAGATACTCAGATTACCAATAAATATATGCAACCTCTCTTTTTAAGCAATTTTAGGAAACCTCACAACAAATCTTGATCCTATATCCGCTCTGGATATTACCTGTATGGTACCTCCGTGGGCATCAACTATCCATTTAGCGATGGACAAGCCAAGACCTGAGCCTCCGGTCTCATTATTCCGGGCCTCATCCGAGCGGTAAAATCTGTCAAATATATGAGCCAGATCGCCCGGATTCATTCCGGTTCCCTCGTCCTCTATCATATAACTGACATAACCGGGCTCCTCTTTTACACCGAGTATTATGGCCGTGCCGGGTTCAGAATACTTCGCCGCGTTCTGGACAAATATCCTGACGGACTGCATGATCATCGCCACATCGCCGAGCACACACGCCTCATTCTCAGTACCACGGAACTCATATCTGTGGCTCTCGTCTATCATCATGGACTCCTCCCACACTTCACTTACCATGCGGTTGAGATCGGTTTTCTCCATGTTCAGGTGCTGCCTTCCACTGTCGCCCCTTGCAAGGAATAACAACTGTTCCACAAGCTCCTTCATGTGCTGGGATTCATTTTTCAGCGCCTCTATGGACTCTTCCAGAACCTGTTCGTCCTCCTTACCCCATCGGTCGAGCATATTCACATATCCCTGGATCACCGCAATAGGCGTCCTGAGCTCGTGGGAAGCATCCGACACGAATCTCATCTGACGTTTCTCATTTTCCTTCATATTTCTGAGCAGATTGTTGAGCGCGATCTCTATGCTCTGGAGATCCTTGTCTCCGGTGTGTATAACCTGCTCGTCATCATCCGCAGACAGGTGTGATATGGCTTTCTCCAGATCGTCTATCTTATTGTGATCCATCGGCTCTTTGCTGAGCTTTTCCGCCGTAACTGCCAGATCGTTCAACGGCTTTAATCTCCTTCTGACATCCGCTGTCCTGAACAACGCAGCAAACAACACTATAGTCTCCATCCCCAGCAATATAATGCCCGGAAGCTCTATGATATCCCAAAGGATCTTAACGTCATATCTGTACTTCTTCTCATCTGACCCTTCTATTATATATTCATACGCTCCGCCATCTTCATTTTTCTCAACGTAATATCTCATTCCGCCCACGCCCTGTGGAAGCTGCTTTCTTCCCCACACGGCAAATGCGCTTACAATAAGAAAGGCAATGACGATATCTATAAGTATCACATTGCCCAGTTCTTTTAGCCAGAAGCTCATATTTATCCTTCTGGCTATCGATGACATTCTTTTGTTTTCGTTAGTTTTCTTTCCCATGTATTTTCTCTCTATCTGTGCGTATCCGTGCCATGCGTTGCTGGCTTGTCACATATCTATCTGCTCTATCCTGGCATCCAAAATGGTCATTCTCTGATAACATATCCGACACCTCTGACGGTGGTGATCAGCTTAACTCCAAATCTGTCATCTATCTTTGTTCTCAGATACCTCACATACACATCTATGATGTTTGTCTCTCCAAGGTAATCGTATCCGCACACTGCACTGAGCAATTTCTCCCTGTCCATCACGATGTCCTTGTTTTCCATGAGCGTCCTGAGCAGCTCAAATTCCCTGTTTGTCAGCTCAACTATCTCGCCGCACACTGTGACCTCATGTCTGTCGGTGTCCATGCACACTCCACGGATCTCTATCCTGTGTGTGTGAACCTCCGCAACTCCGCGTCTCTTCAACGCAACCCTTATCCTGGCAAGCAGCTCCTCTATGGCAAATGGCTTGGTGAGATAATCGTCTGCACCGGCATCAAGACCAGATACCTTGTCCATGACCGCATCTCTCGCGGTCAGCATGATGACCGGCACATCACTCTCCTTGCGGATTCTTCGAAGCACCTCCAGACCGTTGAGTCCCGGAAGCATCACATCCAGCACCACGAGGTCGAAGCCACCGGACAGAGCTTTGTCCAACCCTGTTCTTCCATCAAATACCTTCTCCGCCTCGTATCCCTCATGCAGCAGCTCCAGCTCCACAAATCTTGCAATTTTCTCTTCATCCTCCACAATGAGAATCTTCTGTGCCATATCTTTTTCCTTTCTTTTATGACGGACGCTGATATAGTTTGGTTTTGAAGTAAGCCTGTGAAATATGCCTCGGCAAGAAGCACCAAAGCTCAGTCGCCACGGCTACCCATTGCAGAGGTATATTTCACAGACATTACATTCTCAAAGCCAAACTATATCAGCTGGTAATTAACAGAATATCGGCAAAAGATATTCCTGTTTTCATCTTTTTTATGTCTGTTTTTACTTTTAATATTTTTCTTTTTCAGTTTATACCAACTTGATATATATGTTGTTTTTATTACATATAGCTTTTTATTCTGTGTTGATATTGTTTTTATATATCTTTCTGATTACTTGTTGTTGACGTCGGACTTAAGGTTGTCAACTGAGTCTGCCATTTTGTCACATGCGCTATTAAGGTTTACGTTGATGTCGCCGATTCCTTCAAAATGGTACCTGCACTCACAGAAGAGACCTACCACAAGAAGTGGAAGCACTACCCAGAATGCAAGTATAAGTGCGATCACAAGCACCAGCACCGGAACGTTTATCATGGTCTGGCCTCTGCGTTCTACTATGAATGTGCTATCCACACTCTTCTTTAACACCTTGCCGCACCATTTGAAAAATTTGTCCATCATCTGTCCAAACGTCACTTTATTGCAGTCATTTGTATATGTCTGCTGTGCCTGCTCGAACTCTGTTGATGTCTTCTGTTCCTCGCCTGTGGTAAAGCTCTCCACCTCAGGGGCTTTCACCTTATCAAGCTTCTCAAGATAAATGATCGCATCCAGCAGATCGTAATCGCATGCCTCAAGCGCATTCTTTGCATCCTCGTAACTTACGCCTGTTTTTTCTCTTAACTTTTCTACCTTTTCCAGTTTATCCATGATCTTTGCACCCTTTCTCATTATCTTAGTTTCATCGTCTTCCGATGATCTGTCATCTTTCTTATCGTTTGCTGCTGATATCATCAACTGATGTTATTACTATACCAACCGATGATTAATCTAAAATATGAGAAAGATTAAAATCAGGTTAATTTTATAATGAATAGAAGGATATGTCAAAGTTTGTTCCCCTTTTTATCTCGCTGCTGTTTTTTACTATAAGTTAACTTATATTTATTTTATATTGTATTAAATTAGCTTTAAGTGTATAATTTGTTCAAAAGGAGGTTGATTACTATGTCCGATATAGAATTTGAAAGAAGAATGAATGACCAATTTGCAAAGAATCTTTTCTTTTTTCTTAATAAATATCAATATACTCAAGCTGCCTTTGCTAAGCAGATGAATGTCAGCACTGCAACTGTGTCAAATTGGTGTAACGGACTAAAGTCTCCCCGAATGGACAAAATTGACCACATGTGCGCTATTTTCAATTGCTCTAGGTCTGATCTTCTGGAAGAAAAAGATATCATAAGAAGCCAAAAGAAATCAGAGGCATATGCAATTCCTGTATTTGATTATATATCATGTGACAAAACATTTTGTTCAACCGAAAAGATTATTGATACAGAAGAAATACCCGAAAGTCTTGCTAAAACTGGCAAATTCTACGCTCTTAGAATAAAGGGGGATAGCATGGAACCCAAGATCAGCAGCGGCGACGTTGTAATTGTCCGACAACAGGATGATGCAGACACAGGGGACACTGTTATTGCTACAATAGCTGGTGAAGACGCCGTGTGCAAACGCCTGAGAAAATATAAAGAAGGACTGGAACTGATTTCCACCAACCCCAGCTATGCACCGCTCTATTTTGACGATGAAACCATAAAAAATAAACCTGTCAAGATCATTGGTAAGGTAGTGGAGTTAAGGGCAAAATTTTAATGGATTGGAGTGATTATTATGCTTTTTTATGTATATGATGAGAATACTTCCTCGACTGTTCCTGTTGAGGTATCAGATATACCAGAGTTAAGCGAACAGGAACTTGAATTTATATATGATGATAAAGTCAGAAAAGTATGGCACTCACAGGAGGAGGAATGGTATTTTTCCATAATTGATGTAATTGACGTTTTGACCGATAGTTCCGACCCAAAACAATATGTAAAAAAGTTACGATCCCGCGACCCAGAATTATCAGCTAACTGGGGTACAATTTGTACCCCTATTCAAATGATAGCCGCTGATGGTAAAATGCGTAAAATCCAAGCAACCAACACACATGGGCTATTGAGAATTATCCAGTCCATTCCGTCAAAAAAGGCTGAGCCATTCAAGCAATGGCTGGCAATGGTAGGCAAACAACGTCTGGACGAGGAAGTTGATCCTCAGATTGCTATAGATCGTGCTATAGAATCATACCGCAACAAAGGATATTCTGAAGAATGGATAGCCCAGCGTATGCGTGGGATAGAGATTCGCAAAGATATGACCAATGAGTGGAGACGTGCCGGCATTACCGATTCCAGACAGTATGCTTCTCTTACAAACATACTTACTGCCGCATGGTCAGGAAAGACAGTGAAAGAATATAAAAAGTTTAAGGGACTGAAAAAAGAAAATCTCAGAGACAATATGACTAACACAGAGCTTGTCCTGAATGCTCTTGCAGAGATATCAACAACAGAGATATCAAAGGCAACTAATCCTCAAGGTATAACCGAGGCCACAGATGCTACCATCCAAGGTGGCAATATTGCCAGAAATGCACGTGAATCCCTTGAAAAGCAGATAGGGCGCAGCATACTATCCCCATTAAACTCCAACACTCCCAAGCTGCTTGATGACAGCAAGGAAAAGTAATATAACCCGAATATGTCACAACTATAAAATGCGTATGAATCCTCAGACAACAGTCTCGGTTATTCATACGCATTTTTATCTTTTCCATATCACACCGTTCCCGCAGCAATCTTCGCCGTGGACTTCTTCACGCAGTAGAGACATGTCGGCAATATGTAGATGGTCGCGGTGACCCATGCCGTCTGATCAGCAAAGCAGATGGCTGTGAATCCAAATGTTCCGACAAATCCCAGGCTCACTATGATCCTGGCCGCCATCTCTGTAACACCTGAGAATATAGCCCGACCGGAATATCCAAGTCCCTGTGTCACCATACGCGCCACGTTCAGTATACCGAGACTCCAGTAGAAGAATCCCATACATCTGAGGTATTTCGCAGAGGCATCAAGTACGTCGACTGCGCTCTTCTTTACAAATATCATTGAGAGCGGTCTGCCAAAGAATATCATGATAAGTCCTGCTATCAATCCATATCCCACTGCGACTGCTATCGCCTGCCTCAAGCCCTGTTTTATACGTTTCGCCTGTCCGGCCCCAAGATTCTGGCTGCAGAATACAGAAGCCGCAGTTGCAAATGCGTCAAATGGACACATAGTAAACTGCTTTATCCTCATACCGGCTGTAAAGCCTGATACGTACACGCTGCCCAGCTTGTTATTTGCGGACTGCATGACCATACTTCCTATGGCTGTTATAGAGAACTGCAGGCCTGTCGGAATTCCCATGACGAGAAGTTCCTTCACTGCAGAGCCCTCTATCTCCCTGTCCTCCGCCTCAAGATGCATGATCTGAACCTTCTTGAAGATATATACAAGACACAATATTCCACTCACCGCCTGTGCCGTGATGGTTGCTATAGCCGCACCGGCGCAGTCCCATTTGAGGACAACTATACAGAACAGGTCAAGGAATATGTTGAGTATTGCCGAGAACGCCAGAAACACGAACGGCGTTCTGCTGTCTCCCAGAGACCTGAGCACACTTGACAGATAGTTGTACATGAGTGTGAACGGAATTCCTAGGAATATAACTATAAGATAAGCATATGCCTTGTCATATATATCCTGCGGAACCGAAAGCAGATGAAGTATCTGATTACAGCACACCGAACATACAATCGTGACTATCAACGCTATGATGCCCGTCAGCACCGCGCCGTTAAATATATACTTTCTCATCTTGTGCAGATTATTTGCACCAAAAAACTTTGCAACAGGAACACCAAATCCTGTGCAACAGCCCATACAGAATCCCAGAACCAGAAACTGTATACTGCTGCTTGCTCCAACTCCAGCCAGAGCCTTATCTCCCAGTATCTGCCCCACAATAGCCGCATCTATTATATTGTACGTCTGCTGGAGCAGATTGCCGAGCAAGAGCGGGGTGGCAAACTGCAGCATCAGACTGAGGGGCTTACCGGAAACCATGGACTTAGCCATGTCTTACACCTTCCTTATATTATTGATATGACGGTGAGTTGCCAATTTTTCTTTGAACACAGAGTTGGTATACATATCATTCGCTGGGTTGCTTCCGCTTATTTCGCCCTGCAGCGGTACTAAGGTGCCGCCTCACAGCGTCACCTAAGGACCGGCGGGCTCAAATTCCCTGCTCACGATATGTATAGCAACTCTGTGTAACAACTTTATTGTGACAACTCACCTGTTAGATGAATAATAACTACGTATGTAAGTCGGTTTCAGACTTACTTTATGTTTATTATCCTTATCTCTTATAACAGTTTTCCAGCCAAAGCTTCGAGTGCTGCCACATCCGACTGCTTGAACGCGGACTTTATGGTCACGTGCTCGTCCACGATCTCTATATCCTTCATCGCTGACATCTGTTCCTTCATGAGCTTGGCTGCCATTGGAGCCCACGAACCATTCTCAATGAATGCCACTTTTCTCTTCTGGTACGCCTTCATCTTCAGGTGGTTGATGAAATCCGCCATGACAGGCATCACACCGCCATCATATGTTGGGGCTGCCAGAACCAGTCTGTCGTATCTGAATGCATCCTCTATACACTCTGCCATATCATCCCTTGAGAGGTCTGATATCGCAACCTTTGGCGCACCCTTTGCCTCAAGTATCTCCGCCAGTTTCTTTGCAGCCTTCTCTGTGTTGCCATGTAGACTGCAGTATGCGATGAAGATTCCCTCATCCTCAGGTGTGTAGGTTGACCACAGCTGATATTTGCCTATGTAATATTCAAGATTCTCTGTGAGGATTGGTCCGTGGAGTGCACATATCTTCTGGATATCCAGTCCTGCTGCCTTCTTCAGAAGTGCCTGTGCAGGCATTCCATACTTTCCTACTATATTGAAGTAATATCTTCTCGCCTCGCATGCCCAGTCCTCGTCGGTATCCAGAGTGCCGAACTTGCCAAATGCATCCGCTGAGAAAAGTATCTTCTCACTCTGTTCATATGTGACCATAACCTCAGGCCAGTGGACCATAGGAGCCATGAAGAACTGGAGCGTATGGCTTCCAAGTGAGAGTGTCTGTCCCTCCGCAACTGTCACGCTTCTGTCAGCCACAGGAACCTCGAAGAAATTTGGAAGCATTCCGAAAAGCTTGGCATTCGACACGATCTTGATATCCGGATACTTTGCAAGCACATCACCAAGATTGGCGGAATGATCCGGCTCAAGATGGGATATGATGAGATAATCCGGCTTTCTGTCGCCAAGCACCTCTGCCACATTTGCAAACCACTGGTCTGCACACTTTGCATCCACCATGTCCATGATAGCTATCTTCTCGTCCATGATGACATATGAGTTGTACGCTATTCCGTTTGGCACGATGTACTGATTCTCGAACAGGTCTATGTCCTTGTCATCCACACCCACATAAAATACTGTGTCTGTTACATTCTTAAACATTGTATATCCTCCTTTTGATCCTAAGTATCTAATATAAATAATCCACGTTGTGTCCACATGATATAATGAGCATTGCGACGGATGCGCTTGCGCAAGACGTCATAATGCGAATGTCCTCATTGAGCCGACAGTCGATATGATATAATGAGCGCAAGTGAGCCAACACGCTTGCATGATTGGCGAACGGCGAATTGGATCATGACAGTTAATTATAACATACCAAATGAAAATAGAGAATCAGCACATAAAACCTGATTCTCCATTTTTTGATAATTTTTTATTATTATCTGCTTACCCTTCTCTGTATCTTCTCCTGATACATGCTGTGATCCGCCTCCCTCACATACTCCTCAAGGGTTTTATCACCATCCGGGTCTGTTATAACATAACCTATACTAAACTCCAAGGCAAATGGAAGCTTCTCCTGTGTAGCTATCTCCCTGGCTTTCTCAAGGATCGCCGTCTTTCTTTCCTCAGGAGATTCCGTCTCATCATATATAGATATGGATACAAATTCATCTCCGCCGTATCGAACCGGAATACTGCTTATTCCGCCTCCACCTGCTATGGCTCTTGCGGCACTCCTTATAGCTTTGTCTCCGTACTCGTGACCATAAGTGTCATTTATATATTTGAGCTTGTCCATATCGGCAAACATTATGAGAAGTGCCCTGCCCTGACCCGCAGCCTTGTCAAATGCCTTTGCGGCGATCTGTCTCATACCTTCCCTGTTATATATCTGGGTAAGTGGATCCTTTATGGATATCGCCGTAAGCTCCTGATTGATCTGCTCTAGCCTCCATTTGTTGAACAGGTTTATCATGGCTACATTCACTTCGCTCATTACAGTTGACCAAAGCTGCTTATCCATGAGGTAATATCCATTTTCGACACAGCAGAACCCAACTGCCTTTTCTCCGAAATGAAATGGCGCAAATAAAAATATATTGCCGCCTGTCTCATCATCCAAAAGAGGAAACATACTATGGTATGTATCGTCACCGTCATCAGCTATGCCCTGCCTGTACACGATCTGCATTCTCTGAGGATAGCCTTTCACAGCAAATACATCCTCATCGTATGCTGCTGAGAGAGTCGGGCCAGCTTCCCCCATCTCCACAAGGGATCTGTCGACAACCATAACGCATTTCTTACACTCTGCCTGTGAATATGCCGTCTGTACACATGGATAAAGGCCACTGTAATCACCACATTTGCTGAGCAAATGCGTGAAGTCAAGTGTGCTCTCATCTATCTCCTCGCGTTCCACAACTCCCATTATATAATTCTTCAGGTACTGTCTGCCGTTCAGCATAGCATCCGTGCCACAGCCACAACTCTCCGTAAATATACAATTATAATCTATATAGGAGCTGGTATCCGGATTGTTTCCCGCCCATATATTCAACATGATCTCTGCAGCCGCAGCTCCGATCTTCTCACGGATCCTGCTCACCGTTGTTATGCGCGGCGTATAGTACGCTGCTTTATCAAAGTTGTCGAATCCTGTAACCTTAAAATCCTTTGGCACTGAAAGTCCAAGTGCTTCAGCTCTGTTGCACACACCCACAGCCAGGTTGTCATTTGCACAGATTATTGCATCTGGAAGGATCTTCTTCACTATCTCCCGTTCTTCCAGCCTTCTATCATCCATCTCATCATTATTCGAAGCCTCGGCATTCGGAGCAGAATCCGCAAAACTGCCACTGGTTATCTCACCGTACACCTCCGCAGGGCCGCCGTAATCAGGTCCATCCTTCTCGTGTTTTATACACGTATGTCCATGTGCTCTGAGCAGCTCCTCAAAGCCCGTCACACCGTCATTGAAACCAAAATCTCCAAACAGGACATCCTCATCATCCACAGTCAGGCCATATTCATCCATACAGTCCCTGAATGCCCGGCATCTCTCCTGAGCCTCATAGTTGTCCTTCGGTCCGGCAAGATACCACACCTTCTTCGCACCGTGTTTCTCTATCATATGCCGAGTCATGTCATACATGGCATCATAATTGTCTATACCCACAAAATGCAGACCGTCAAAAGCAGTCTCGAGGCTTATAGCCGGAACTCCGCTCTTCCTTATCCTGTCCAGCAGTTCCGCCGTGACTTCCGGATATTTGATATTGTTGACAGATATTATGATCCCATCAAAGTCTGTCAGCTCCGGCAGATTATATATATTGTATTCTCCATAGCTGTAACCGTCGTCCCTGTTCCAATTGCCATTGCTGTTGAATATGTACAAATTCACATCAGCCCTGGCCTCCTTTATCTTCTGCATAAATCCCAGCGGCCAGGCGTAGGTGAAATACCTCTTCCAGCCATCCATGAACAATGCTACTTTTTTCATACCTTACCTCCTGATCAATCAGAACAACCCGTCCTGTCCCCCATCTGTAAATTTGCCAAATATATTAAAAGGGCGCATCTGTATATATTATACACAGACCCGCCCAACCAAAACATATCCAAATGTATCAAAAATATGTACTTTACTATCAGAAACCACGGGGACGGAGGGGACAGACACCTCCGTCCCCATAATTCACTTAAGTGGATAGTCGCTGTGCAGCGGCTTGTAATCACGTATAGTCTTAAGTGCCGGCAGAGCATGTCCGTCATAATCAAAAAGTGCCTGATTTGCCCATTCATTTCCGCATGGTCCAGACTCCTCTATATATGACAGAGCACCTTCCGTAGCCCAGCCGCTTCCCGGTACTGGTATCCAGCCTGCCTCCCAATAATAAAAGCCATCACCACCAGGAACATCATCTATCAGTTTCATTATGTCGTTCATAAATTCCGCCTGTCCCTCAGGTGTCATAGAGTAGTCAAGATTCTCCACCAGTGAAGGTTTTGTGGCATAGCCCTTTCTATCGTCAGGCCCCAGTTTCTCATAGTCAGCATAGTCCTCCATGGTAAATCCCATGGAAACCTCAGCAATAACTATCTTTTTGCCATATCTATCCGCCATATCCCGCATATTTGCCTCCAGCTCCTTCATGGTTCCATGCCAGAACGGATAATACGACATTCCAATTATATCAAAATTTTCTCCTCTTTCCATGTAGTTATCAAACCAGTCCACATACATAGGATTGTTGCCGCCATTGTCGAGATGTATCATGACCGGAATATCAGAGTCAACCGATCTGACCGCCCTTATTCCTGCGCTCACAAACTTCGCGATATTGTCATACTCCGGCTTCTGTCCCAGCGGCCACATCAGTCCGTTTGTAAGCTCGTTTCCAACCTGAACAAGCTGAGGTAAAACGCCCGCATCTTTCATCTCTAAAAGAGTCTCCCTTGTGTAGTCGTACACAGCCTGCTCAAGCTGATCCGCATCCATGCCTCTCCACGCCTTCGGCACCCTCTGCTTGCCCGGGTCAGCCCAGAAATCACTGTAGTGATAATCAAGTAGAATGCTCATTCCATGATCCATAGCGCGCTTCGAGAGTTTCTTGTATACCTCAAGGTCATTTGTGCCCGCACCATAAGGTACGCCGTCCTCCGTGTACGGATCATTCCACAGACGAAGTCTCACAGAATTCACACCATAGTTCTTAAGTATGTCAAATATATCTCCCTGCACACCATTGTCATAATATTTCGCACCCAACTCTTCAACCTCGGCAACAGCGGAGAGATCCACGCCCTTTATATAATCTGCCATATTTTTGTCTCCTTCACCTGCATTTATTTTACTGCCTGTTATAACCAAGAACAGCCGCCGAAGAAAAATGTTCTGCATACTCCTGATGTACCAGTTCATCTTCATCTGTCGGCGGCCTTCTATCAAGATGACATCTGTCACCTAGTCGTCAAATGTAATCCTGTCATACATTCTTCCATATTTTATTCTGATGAGCTCGTTCTTTGCCAGAACGTCCTCCTCTGGTCCAACATACTGGCAACGGATACAGTAGTATTCCTTCTTGTCCTTATCATAGAACATATCTATATCCAGATCTCTCATAAAACACATTGGACATCTGTAATTTAATTTGCCTTTTCCAGACTGAGCCATGTTGAAAATACCTCCTTATCCTTAAGTGTCTTTGTATAACCAAGAGTGAACATTGGCGAGAACGCATATCCCTCTTTGAAATATCCTGTTGCATCGCTGCCAGATGCTCCCATGGCAGCCTTTGTCTCGATCGCAGGTATAACTGCTGACACCTCATCGGCGCTTGCGAGATCCTCTTCTCTGCACTTGTACTCATATGTGAGTGACTTGCTCTCTGAAGCATTCTTTGCTGTGAGAGTGATTCCTGTCATGTCCTCTGGGTACTCTGTTGTACCGTAGCATGCCACCATGTACTCATTGATCTCAACCTCTGCATCAGGGTTGCTCATCTCGAGGATAGTTCTCTCATGTCTTATCTTGGATGAACCCTCCTCAAAATATATCTTTGTCTGAAGTTTAACTGTCAGATCGTAGAACTCGATGTCAACCGGGTCAAGTGTAAGGATTCTTGTGCTTCCCTCCTGCGAGAATGTTGCCTTTGTTCTGCACAGACAGAGGTCGACCTCCTCACCCTTGTAGCTGATCTTGGCACTTCTTACAGTACCCTCTCCAGCATAGTGTGTGAAATATCCTGCTCTGTACTTCTCCTGGATCAGGAATGGATATGAAGCATCCTGAACATGTGGAGTTCCGATACCTACAGGCCAGTTGAGCTTTGCAGCGTATGGTCTGAGGTCAACGATCGCACCGCCCTGATCCATGTTGATCTGGGCTCTCATGTATGGATCGCAGTACCAGAATATCTGCTTGTCTGATCCGTACAGTATATCCTTCCAAAGAGCACACTCAGGCTCCTCGTATGTCTTGTTCTCTCTGTAGAAGTCAGCAAATTCAGCCATTGTCATGTCAATACATTTGCCTTCCTTCTTCAGGTCGCCATAATACTTCATTCCATCCTCGTAGCTCTTCTTGAGCAGCTCGTATGGAGCCTCCCAGCGTCCCATCTTATTCAGCCAGCCCGGTCCAACGAACATCATGTTGTATGAATATCCATTGTTGAACTTAGCCAGATGACGATACTGGTCGATAAGGTTGTACAGATATGGGTACTCCCATGTCTTGCTGTCATAGATCATTCCACGGAGAACGTTCTGTGGATGTGTACCAAAGTTAGAACCATTTCCATCGTAACATGCCAGCAGATCTCTTGAAAGATGAGGGATAGCGACGATTCCGCTGTCCTCAGCCTCATTTGCTGCAGGTGCATGTGTGTTCTGCTTTGAAGGTATCCATGGATTCCATGGGCCGCCATCAAACAGTGTGTACCATGAGTTGTTACATGTGTGGTAAGCCTTAGGGCCCTCCTCCCAGCATGTTGCAACTGCACACTTGACTGATGGGTACTTCTCCTTGATGTAGTTTGTGAGCTCGGCGTCCATGTAGTATGAACCAGTTGATTCAGGGTAGAAGCCAAATATATCATGGAACTTTCCAAATACGTCATCAACGATATTCTTCTTGTCATCCATTGAGAACATCCAGATACAGAAGTCCTTGGTCTTGTACTTCTCTCTGAACTCTGTGCAAGGAAGTCCGAGAAGTGAGAGCGCTATCTCATCTCCGTACTTCTCGTGGTGCTCCTTTGCCAGTGACACAGCCTCCTCATTGAAAAGACTGGCATATGTCATCTGAATAGTAGTCTTGAGTCCGTTCTTGTGAGCTGTCTCCTGCTGGAACTTGAATATGTCCAGTGACTCTGTGAGGAGAGCTTTTCTTCCGATATCCTCTGCCTGACCATGGCCTGTAACCTTCTCGGCATACTCAGGAACCATCTCAGGACGATGGATAATGTTTACAATAAATGTATTCTCCATATCTTAAATCTCCTATTTCGTATATGTTGTAACCTTTTGATCTAAAGATAATTGTCCCCAAATAAGCGACAATATCCTCATTTTTCATCCTGTCTGCCCTATTTTAGGGCTAATTATAGCAGGCATCCACACCACCATCCATATGTGGTCCATCCGGTACGCAGACACCTGCCCAAAATAAATTTTCTCATTTCTCTCAGACCGCCGCCTGTAAATTCTGCCGGTCTCAGCCACAGCGGCGTCCGTCCGCCTTAACCCTTTACAGAACCGCCAGTTACACCCTCTACATAGTACTTCTGCATGATGACGAACAGTATTGAGATAGGGATAGCTACCACGATACCGCCGGCACAGAATACTGAGAAGTATTTGTTGACAAGTGATTTTTCAAGCATATTGTAAAGACCTATAGCTACTGTCCAGTCCTTCGAAACTCCTGAGTTGAGCATAAGCTTTGCGAATACAAAATCGCCCCAAGGTATAAGGAAAGAACTGATTACCTGATACACTACTATTGGCTTACACAGAGGAAGAATTACCTTCGTAAATATCTTTGCCTCCGAAGCGCCCTCAAGTCTGGCAGCCTCCTTAAGTGACATTGGTATTGTGTCCATGAATCCCTTCATGATGAGGAATCCAAGTCCCGATCCCGCTGAGTAAACTATGATCATACCGAAATGGCTGTTTGTAAGTCCCAGCATCTTCAGGATAAAGTAAATTGCTATCATGAGAAGTGGGCCAGGGAACATATTGAGTATCAGCGACGCACTCATGATCTGTTTTCTGCCGTTGAATCTCATACAACTCATCGCATAGCTGACCATAATTACAAATATAGTAGAGATGATACATGTAAATACTGCAATGATAAGTGTATTCTTGAACCATGACACATACTGCACAACCGAATCAGGTCTTGTGAGCAGCTGAACAAAGTTGTCCATAGACCAGCTAGTTGGGAAGAAATGCGCTGTGTTGATTCCCTTATATCCGCTGAATGAGGTGACAACCAGCCAGATGATCGGAACCAGCCAGATAACCGCGAGGACAAGTAATACGATATGTTTAACGATTGAACCTATTGTTTTCTTCATTACTGGTACTCCTCCTCTTTATCTCCTGAGATCATTCTTGAGAATGATATAAGTGTAAATGCTGCACATATGATAAATACTATGATACCGATAACAGATGCCATCTTGTAGTCGTAGTATTCATTTGTAAGTCTGAACAACCATGTAACAAGAAGGTCAACTTCCTTTGCATGCGAATTGGCAAGCGCCTGATTCTGTGTGACGAATACATCCTGTGTGAGCAGGTAGATTACGTTGAAGTTGTTGATATTCTTTACAAAGTCTGTTATAAGTGCCGGGCCCTGAATGAACAGGATATATGGCATTGTGATCTTCCAGAACACCTGGAAATTTGTTGCTCCATCAATCTTTGCACTCTCGATCTGATCTGTAGGTATATTCATCAGAACACCTGTTGCGATCAGCATCTGGTATGGAACACCGACCCAGATATTGATGAGAATGATCATTACCTTTGCCCAGTGAGGATCGGTCAGGAACGGTATATATGTAAGATGTTCACCGACAAGTCCTACATGCTTAAGCATGTCTGTGATACCAATATTTGAGCAGATAGTGTTCACAATACCGGAATCAGCGAAGAAGTTTCTAACCAAAAGCAGTGTTACGAACTGCGGAACTGCTATTGATATGATGAAAAGTGTTCTCCACATCTTTGGCAGCTTGGTTGTCTTGGAATTGATCGCCTTGGCAAGAAGGATACCGCCTATGAATGTGGTAAATGTTGCCATGACCGCCCATACAAGTGTCCAGCCAAGAACCTTTCTGAATGAATATCCAAATGTGACTGTCATGCTGTTTGAAAACAGGCTTGCGAAGTTCTTGAAGCCCACCCATGTAAACAGTGAGTTTGGTGGAAGGTGCTGCTGGTCATAATTGGTAAATGCCACCGCTATAAGAATAAGTATCGGCAGAATATTCATTATGACTACACCAATTGTCGGAAGTGTGAGAAGTGTTATGTGGAACTTCTCGTTGAAGAGTGACTTCATATCTTCCTTGAATGTATTTATATGTTCTCCATTTTCCTTCATCTGCTGAAGCTTGTACACTGTCTTGATATTGTGAATGTAGAAAAGCACGAATATAAGAATGATGAACAACGCAACCACCGAATTGAGAAGGATCTGGAAAGAATTGTCGTAATTATTAGTGGTTGTCTGCATGGTGAGTGGATCAAATACCTGCTCAAACTTTACAGTTCCAAGAGTTCCAAATTTGGCAAGGTTTGGTGCCGCATAGCCTACGCACATCAACACAAACGCAGCCTCAACGATGAGCATGATCAAACCATTGACGATCTGCTTTCTTGCGAAGTAACCTGCACCCATGATAACCGCTGAGAGCTTAACCCATATATCACCTTTTGCAAAAGCAACACCAAAATTCTTGAAGTATCTTCCTATGGCTTTAAAGAATCCTGATATTTTCTTCATGAAAAAGCTCCTCTCTTTTTAAAATGCCCCATATGCCACGAATGACATATGAGGCATTCTCATTATAACTTATAAATATTATTCAAAGTACTTCTTATTTAAAATTACTCCTGTGATACAGGTGCCTCAATTCCTTCTACAGCGTTGTCGAGAAGCTTCTGAAGATCTGTTCCGTCTGGATTGCCCTGGGCAAGGATTGAACCAAGTGTCTCAGCTGGTGTCCAGTAGTTGCCGCCTACACGCTGTGGTGTTGCATATGCTGCCTGAGCTGCAAGAGCTGATATAGCTGGATCAGCCTTAACTTCTTCTGACTCTGAAGCGTTGATGTTTGAAGGACCAAGGCCTCTCTGCTTAAATCTTGTAACCTGTGTATCCTCTGATGTAAGATACTCAGCAAGAAGCATTGACCAGCCTACGTTCTTTGAATGTGGGTTTACACCTACAAGCTTGCATCCTGAGAATGAAGCCATCTGAACCTGCTTGCCTGCAACTGTGTATGTAGGAAGCTTAGCTGCAGCATAGTTCTCGCCCCATGCTGCCTGAGCGTCTGCCGCTCTCCATGTTCCGTTAACTGCTGCACAGATCGTACCCTCAGCGATTGCTGTTGCCTGTGTAGGATCATCCATATCTACAAATGCGCCAGTCTTAAAGAGATCAAGAATTGCCTGAGCTACGTCTGTACCGCCTGCCTGATTCCAAGTACATGTATTTGTAAGTCCGTCATCGTTAAGTGTAAGGTCAAGACCTGCACCCTGGAAGAATGAGTATACATACCAGGCATCTGATACGTTCATAGCAATCTTCTTATTTGCCTTCTTTGCTGCCTCGATCATAGCATCCAGTGACTGAACATCATCCTCTGTGAATACTGATGAATCATAGAACATGAAGTATCCGTTATCTGCTGTCATTGGATATGCATATAATGTTCCATCAACAGAAGCTGCCTCAACAGAAGCTGCTACATTCTCGTTTGCAACATCAAAAGTATATGTAGCCTGTACCGGCTGAAGTGCACCAGCCTTAACCAGCTCATTGATCTGGTCATCAGCAAATGCGAATACATCAGGAGCAGCCTCAACGTCTACCAGGATATCATCCTTTGCCTTTGACTCTGACTCGGCTCCGAGTGTGATGTTGAAGTCAACATCTGAATACTTTTTCTTGAATTCTTCAATAACCTGTGTTGTGAGATCCTGATCTTCCTCAGAAGCCCATACCGAAAGATCTACAGTTCCTGTTGTTGCATCAATTAAGTTCTGAATTGCATCATCTGATGCTTCAGCCTGTGCTGTGCTATCGCCGGCAGCTGCTGTTGTTCCTTCGTCCTTTGAATCTGCGTTGCCACATCCCGCAAGGCATCCTGCCATCATCGCAGCAACAAGTGTTAATGATAAAACTTTCTTTCTCATTCTTATGTCCTCCTCTTTAAATAAATAATAAGAAAATTAGTTGCCCTTATTGTTTCCCGTGCGCAATCGGTTGTTCTTTATGGTTATATATTATCAGTTCTGTTTATTGTTGTCAACTACTAATTCATATAACTTTTAAAATAAAAAAATATACATTTTGCACAAGCCGCTTCATTCGGAAACGTTTCCATGTTCGTTATATTTTGCGCACCCGTTTGCGTTGCACACTATATATGGTAATATTTGTTAATCATCCGCAATCCCATATGTGAGATTTTCATGTTTCATTTCCTTTTCTAGCCATTATTACACTCATTTAGGCCGTTTTTTCATTACTTTCCTCTTTGTTACACCATAGAATATTGCTATAACAGCAATATTCTATGGTGTATTTTCATGCCCGTCGCGCATCATTTTTTGCGCATATTGCGCATATTCTGGCCCTTTTCACATAAAAACAGGGCGTCAGCCAAACACTGACGCCCCTCTAGGAAGGATATATAACTATGAATTACTTCGTTGACTCTTTTAATCTGAGTTCATAACCCAGATGTGTCTTCTTCTTAACTTCGTTGCCCTCTATAAAATCCACCAGCAGTTTACATGCCACCATTCCAAGCTCACGCGGATCAAACTGGAGCGATGTGATCGCAGGCTGGTAATTGTTCAGAAGTGAGCTGTTGTAGAATGACGCAACTCTCACATCAGTTGGCACCTTTATGCCCTTCTTATCCAGTATATTAAGTACATTCTGGCATATTCCATCATCCATACACAGTATGCATTCTGCTTTCTGCTTCATTATCTCTTCAATGGCATGTTCACATAATACGGAATTATCTATATCAAAGTATACCAGGCTGTTATCTACCGGTACCTCCATATCCTCCATCGCATCAAGATATCCTCTATACCTGTTGAGGGTTACCACATGATTCTTATTGCCACCCATGAGGGCTACCTTAGTCATTCCTTTGGCAAGCAGTATAGATGTAAGCTCACGGCATGCACTTCTGTGATCATGATCAACCTGGACAACATTGTCATCATCCATACTTCCAACCACAACAAATGGTATCTTTTTTTCCTTGAGATATTCTGCCGGGGCATCATTCACAAGAGTTCTTCCAAGTACAACCCCATCCACCTTATGATTCTCAACAATTCTCTCCAACTGGCTCATATCATCCGGTGACACTGTACACACAAGCACATCATAATCCACTGGCGCAGCCATCTCCAGCAATCCCATCAGGCACTTCTGAAAGAACGGCAGATCCACCACGCTGTAGTCGCTCGGCATGACCCATCCTATATTATAGGATTTTGACTGTGCCAGCCCCTTCGCTATAACGCTTGGCTTATAATTATGCTCCTCTATATACTCGAGAACTCTCCGCCTTGTCTCGGCACCGATCCTTCCCTTTCCGGAAATCGCTCTCGATACTGTAGTCTTAGATATATTTAACGCCTCAGCCACATCAGAAATGGTCATCTTCTGGCCTGACTCTTTTGTCTCCATGTTCAAGTCTCCTTTTGTTCAGCACATATCACCGCATTTGCGCAACACTCCATGCGCAATCGGTTGCCCTTGATATTATCATAGCTTTTTTTGTGCACAAGTCAAGATTTTTTTGATTTTTACCATGTCAAGTTGGATATTTTGTCAAAAAGGACAAAGATATTTTTTTTATTTGTGCAATTATATCTTACTTTGATGCCCACAGATCCCTGAGAGCCTGCTGCAAATAAGAGAAATCCACAGATGGCACATCCGGATTCAGTCTGCCCTCTTTCCTGCACACATCATATAATCTTATTCCAAGAGATGCCACATCCCGTCTGTCCTCCGCAGGCAGACTTGCATACAGCATGTCAAATTCAACCAGAGCTTTAAGGTCACCTGACCAACCCGATGCAAGCCAGGCTATATCAGCCGTCTTGTCATCTCCAAGTGCTTTAACGCTCTCAACCAGTTGACTATATTTGCTGTTGACAGTTCCATTCTTCATACCCTGCCAGTGAAAAAGTGCAGTCTCAGACACACCGAGAACACTAGCTATAGCCGGAATGTGCCGCGCTGTCGGAAGCCTCTCCTCATTCTCCCACTTGTAATATATCCCTTCTGTTATCTTATGATTCTCCGGCAGGAGCTCATTTATCTCCGCAACCATATACTTTACCGTATACTTCGAAGATCTGCTGTTTTTGCGGATATCCCGCATATTGAAGCCTATCGTATCTACCATTTCTGTAGAATCCGACGCCCCCTTTTTTGTTCTCCTTCTATTCATCTCTCTCCTCCATTGTATACATTTATACATATTGTACAATTTTGTATCCATAAATATCCTACCACTTATCGCGTTAAAGTGCTACATTTTTATCCATACAAAAACAAAGGAGATCATTATGACAGACTTAAACAATGCCGAAACACAAACCGATGCCCCCTGTTCCGCCATCAATTATTGTAACCTCAACGGATACGAACTCACCGCAGAAGAGAAGATAATCTTTCTTAGTTCCTATGTATCCCGCATTGACAACGAGACAGTGTATCAGCCCGCAACCAGGGAATTTGTCCAGAATTTCAATGTAGATGCCGCCATCAGCATAATAAACAATTATGCCACAGCAGACTCATTTTTCAGAAGAATGACAGGTTCATTTCCGTATATCAAAAACTCGCAGCGTTTTTCATCCCCGGATATATATTTTCTTCTATTGGAGTTAAAACTGTACATCAACGAGAGACGGCGCGTAATAGCAAAAAATAATTCAGCGGACACGCTCTCTATCATTGAACAATACAAAAACCGTTACTCGTTCAACCAGTCAGCCACCCAGAAAATGGAAGCCCTGCACAGCATAAAAGGTTTCGCACATCCATCTTTCTTTGTGCCGGAAACCGTACTGTACATAAACGAAAACTCTATCCTGTACGTACACTCAGCTTTGCGCTATATCGATATGCTTCTCGAATACATGCAGCGGAATGACAATTCTATAGATTATGAAATTTATTCTTTTTTTCAGAACTTCAAATCCATGTTATTCAACAACGAGCACGACACAACGCCAACATATATAATCGAACAGTCAAGAGATTATATCTATAGCATTCTCGGAAATAGCAAAAGAAAATCTAAGATGACTGACATATGCAAATACGCAGCCTTCGTGGAAAGTCTCACAGAACTCGGTAACGCCATAAGCGCATCCAATATGAAACTCTAAATCCCCCCTGTTTTTCAGAACATAAAAACAGCCCGTCGCTTATGCGACAGGCTGTTAAGAAGGGGGGAGTGGAGGATTCCTATGTTTTGGGGTTTGGGGTTATGGGGTTACATTACATCGTATAAAGGGATTTCTACGAATTTCGTGCTAAGGGAACCCTCCGTCTATCAAAATATAAGTGATTGTCTTTTTTATAACCAGAAGGCTTGTTGATCACAACTCATCTCCTTGTTATGCCCATATACTATCAAAACACTTTGAAATTGTAAATACGCAAAAATTTATAAAACGAAGGTTTTTTTTTGTGGTAATTTATCAACAGTTGCGCATTTCAATAGTTTTTAGAAGATTTTTGAATGCAAAATGATTGTTTTTTTCACGTTTGAACGGTTTATTGTTCATTATGATCACTTTTCGCAACAATAAATTTCAGATTATCGTGCAAAGCTGTCAAATTCGTTTGACTGTTGGCGAAGATCAGAGTGTTGTAATATAATAGTAAGAAGTCAATGATATCGGAGGACATACTATGAATGAAAACGATATTCTAAAGGGGCGGTTAAAGGATCTGGCAAATGCCGCCTTCCGCCAGAACAGATATACATATACTAATTTTCTGAGTGCTGCAGACATGGAAGTATTTTACAGCAATCTTGAACAGTTGTCATTTGCAGGATATACCATCTTTGGAGGCAGGGAATCCTGCGACCGCGTTATGATCGCCTTTGGAAATGAAGCCGACTGCGGCTACGCACCGGCTTTTCCCATCTGCACCATGAAGGTTTCCGCTGTTTCGGACAAATTCTCAGACGATCTGAACCACAGGGATTTCCTTGGGGCACTTATGAATCTTGGCATTGAGAGGGAGATGGTGGGCGATATACTGGTCACCGAATCCACTCATTCTGGCAAGCACAACAATGCCTATATATTCTGTGTGGACACTGTTGCCGATTATATCGCAGAAAATCTGACAAAGATAAGGCACACAAATGTAAAATGTACTTTTTGCAGCACCCAGGATACTGATGAGATACAGATAAAAAAGGAACCTCTGCACATAATCGCGGCATCTGCAAGAGCGGACGCAGTGACCGCCACAATAACAGGCCTTTCAAGAAGCAGCACATCCCTGTTGTTCAGGGAAAAGAAATTTTCACTAAACAACAGGTTGTACGAAAACAGCAGCTACCAGTTAAAACCGGGCGACGTATTTTCAATACGTGGATATGGCAAATATGAATTTGTCGAGACAGGCAGCGCAACCCGGAAGGGCAGACTGAACATAGAATTACTCAGATATATTTGATCTTCTAACAACTAGCAATTGATCAGTTCACTGTAGTATCTTTTCACATCAGCGCGTCTTGTTGCGCTGATGTGTATACTTTTACCATTTGTCAGTATCATTTCATGAGCCGTGCATCTGCTCACATGATCCGGATTTACAAGATAGGATTCATGTGGTCTGATAAATCCCCCGTAGCCCACCTTCATGCGCTTTTCCATCTCGCCAATACTTCCATAAAAAACATATTTTTGTTCCGTTGTGACCAGATTTATGCGACGCAGTTCGCTTTCAAAATACATTATGCTCCGGGTATCTACACTGTATCTCACCCTTCCGGATACAAATGTGAATCTTCTCTCATCCCGGCTCCCCTCAACCGCCATCGTCATCACCTTTTTGAAATTTGCCGCATTAACAGGTTCATACAGAATATAACACGGTTGGATATCATACAATCTCCGGTTTATTCCTGCTGCTATCATCACGAGACTACCTACCCTGCGGTCTTTTTTCAAGACATCGGCCACATCCCAGGAACGATACACCACCACTACATCGTAAATTCCTTCAAGATCCATGTCGACCATGATCGCATGCACATTGTCATAATATCTCACAGCGCACACACATCCCGCATCTCTCTGCCATATACCCATGTACTCCTGCAACAACGGGCTCATTACTTTCTCCTCACTGTACACAGCAATCTTCAGCATATCTCCCTCCAAAGCTGCAGAAGCTTCCGCTCCTGTTCATCCCGGATAACGATTTCCTCCCTCGGAGTCACATCCTCCTCCATCACATCGATATCCCATATGAAATAATCACATGTGCGGTTAAGCACCCTCGACAACAGCACCAGCCGCTTCAGGCTCGGCAGACTTCCGCCATTTTCAAGACGGCTTATATATTTGCCATCTGCATAGATAAGATACCCCAGCTCCTTCTGTGTGAGGTTCATAGACTTGCGGGCATCCTTTATTCTCTGCCCAATAATAACACTGTTCAACTTTTTCTCCTCCCTATCCGTCCCCGCGGACAACAATATTACTTTACAATAAAATCGCAAAATAAAAAACCGCATCCCATGCGGACTTTCCACATAAGATGCGATTTTTAGTACACTTATTTACTAAATATTTCGAAAAACTTTATTTTTATTCTTATTTTGTGATTCCAAGCTTTATTGCCTCGTCAGCTACAGCCTTGGCAACCACCTTAGCAACTCTCTCGTCAAATGCTCCAGGAATGATGTAATCCTCCTTGAGCTCATCATCTGTTACAATGGATGCGATAGCCTTGGCTGCTGCCATCTTCATCTCTTCAGTTATGCCTGTTGCCTTGGCGTCCAGGGCACCTCTGAATATTCCCGGGAATACTAGAACGTTATTGATCTGGTTTGGATAATCCGAACGGCCCGTCGCCATTACTCTTACTCCGCCCTTTGCCGCTTCCTCAGGCATGATCTCAGGTGTAGGGTTTGCCATGGCAAATACTATAGGATCTGCTGCCATAGATGCAACCATCTCTGCTGTCACGATATTTGGAGCTGAAACTCCGACAAATACATCCTTACCCTTCATTATCTCGGCAAGAGAACCTGTCTGTCTGTCCTTGTTTGTAATCTCTGCCATCTCTGCCTGTGCCGGATTCATCCAGTCCTGTCCAGGACACAGAGCACCCTGCCTGTCCACGAGAACCACATTGCCTATACCGAGCTGAAGCAGAAGCTTACATATTGATATACCTGCAGAACCCGCTCCGTTGATAACCACATTTGCCTCGTCAAACGGCTTGCCGACAAGCTTTAACGCATTGATGAGTCCTGCTGACACAACGATAGCTGTACCATGCTGATCGTCATGGAATACAGGAATGTCAAGTTCTTCCTTAAGTCTTTTCTCTATCTCGAAGCATCTTGGAGCTGATATATCCTCCAGATTGATTCCGCCAAATACAGGTGCAATGCGCTTTACTGTCTCAACGATCTCATCCACATCCTTTGTGTCAAGGCAGATAGGGAATGCGTCAACTCCGCCGAACTCCTTGAAGAGTATGGACTTTCCTTCCATTACAGGTATAGCTGCCTCAGGTCCTATATCTCCCAGGCCGAGAACCGCTGTTCCGTCTGATACCACGGCAACCATGTTGCCCTTGCATGTATATTTGTATACGTCAGCCTTATTGTCACGGATCTTTCTGCAAGGCTCTGCAACGCCCGGTGTGTAAGCCGTGCTCAGATCGTCTCTGTTCTTCACTGCCACCTTGGACACTACCTCTACCTTACCCTTGTGCTCCTCATGCATCTTAAGACTTAAACTATTGTAATCCATGTCTGTTCCTTTCTGCGCACCCGCGCATCCTGTATTTTATCTACTGTATATATAACAGCGCCTCTCCTATATAGCGCTGCTCCGGAATCCCTGTTTTCCCCGGCAACACCGCTTATTCCATAATAACCTTGACTCACATTTTAGTCAACGATATGTGCCAGCATATGTACTCTGTTGAATGGGAACGAGAAGTAATATCCATCTGCAAAATCCGAAGTGTACTCAAGTATATCTCTGGCGATCTGTATGCCGCACTCCTCGCCTTCCTGCCTTGTGGCATTTCCACTGTATCTCTCTATAATCTCGTCCGGGATCTCTATGCCCGCCATCTCATTTTTCATGAACAAGGCATTTCTCCTGCTGACAAGCGGCATGATTCCCACAAGTATTGTCGCGCCGGTCTCAGCCTTCATGTCTCTGAGGATCTGCGCCTGCTCTCTGGAGAACACCGGCTGTGTCAGAAAGAATTCAGCCCCGGCTTCCATCTTTCTCTTTATTCTGTCTATCTCAAACTTTGTGTTAAGTCTGTTCTGGTTGATCGCTCCGCCGTAGGTGATCTTATCCCCGCTGAACACCTCTTCGTTCATAGACTGCAGCAGCTTCATCATTCCGACTGAATCAAAGTTGAACACGCTCCTGGTCGTCTGTCTGAACATGACCGGAACCGGATCACCTGTTATGACAAGGAAATCCTTTATGCCATTAAGCTGTGCACCGAGCACGCTTCCCCTTATGGCTATGGCATTCTTATCACGGCAGCACAGATGCGGCATGACCCTGAGTCCTGTCTCCTTATGCACTTTCTCCGCCATGAGTATGGAATCCGCTCTGGTTCTTCCCGATGGCGAATCAGGGAATGTCACCACATCCACATGTGACTGCTTAAGTATATGGGCTGCATCAAGCAGCTTCTGATCGTTGACATCCACCGGAGGTGCCAGCTCCACAGCAATCAGCTTGTGCTTGTGTCCGTCGGCATTTTTTGTGGCTGCCCCGCCACGCTCCAGACGTCCTTTGAGGAAATTGTCCTTTACAGCACTGTCAGCCTGTACCTTTTCCACATGAATCTTGGCAGCCTTTGCAATATCTCCGGTTTTCACCCGTTCCATGATCTGATGTATGTATTCAGGATTTGTTCCGCAGCATCCTCCTATGATATCTGCACCAAGCGCCGCTATGTCCTGGATCTTATCTATGAATCCCTCTTTGTTGTCATTGAACACCAGTCTGCTCTGTGTAAACTTCGGGTATCCCGCATTCGGCATGACTGATACAGGCTTTCCGCAGTCTATATCCAGCTTTTTCAGAAGCTGAAGCATATGGTACGGACCAACTCCGCAGTTGAATCCAACACAGTCCACGTCCTGATTTCCTGCCACCTGGGAGAGCAATGCCCTTGCCGAAAATCCACAGTTGCTGTACCCAAACTGGTTCACGCAGAACGACACCATGACCGGCGTGTCCTTTCTTGCCTTCAGGTGCTTCACCACAGGCTCGAGCACATTGAACTCAGGAAATGTCTCAAACCAGATGATATCCACTCCCATGTCCTGCATCGCCCCACCCAGCAGCTTGTACTGTGACACCCTTTCATTCAGTGTAAGACCGGCATCCGCAGGTATTGGGCCTATATCTCCGGCAATGTATACCTTTTTGTGATCCGTTCCAGCTTCGCCGTCCGCAGCCTGCTTCGCAAGCTTTACCGCCGCACGCACATTTGAAATGACATAATCCATGTCAGCATCAAGGCTCGCTGTATTTGCCGCAAATGTATTTGTCCTTATAAGCCCGGCTCCCGCCTTCACATACTCTTTATGGATTTCAAGTACCCGCTCCGGGTGGCGCATGTTTGCAAGCTCAGGAGCGACAGTTCCCTGCTCTCCGTACATTCCCACATAACAGGTTCCAAATGCCCCGTCTGCAACAAGTAATTTATCCTTTAAACTCTCAAGTATATTCATCTAACATCTCCATCCTAATATTATTTTTCACCTGCGTCTATATCCGTACGATTATACAGTACTTTTTGAGCAGATGTATCTATTTCTACGCTGAGTGCGCATTTATCTTTAGCACTTTACCATATTAAACTGTCCTATATAGAATAATATAGGAATTGCGATTAGTCAAATTTACGCTAAAAAATTGCCAGGTTCAAAAAATCTATTTGAACCTGACAATTTTATAATATCTGATCACTGGAGCAGCGTGTACTGCTCCAGATTCCACACGTCTGTCACAAGGCCATCATAAAATTCAGGCTCATGACATACCAGAAGTATAGACCCCTTATACTCGGAAAGAGCACGCTTCAATTCATCCTTGGCATCAACGTCAAGATGGTTTGTCGGCTCGTCAAGCAGAAGCACATTTGTATCAGTGTTGATTAACTTGCAAAGTCTCACCTTCGCCTGCTCGCCGCCCGAGAGGACCTTCACCTTGCTCTCGATATGCTTGGTGGTAAGTCCGCATTTGGCAAGAGCCGCACGTACCTCATACTGGGTATATCCCGGGAATTCCTCCCAGATTTCCTGCAGGCATGTATTCTCGCTCGGCTTAACCTCCTGCTCAAAGTATCCAATGTGCAGATAGTCGCCAAGCTGCGCCTTGCCGGATATAGCCGGGATAAGTCCAAGCACACTCTTCAGGAATGTCGTCTTTCCTATACCATTCGTTCCTGTGATGGCTATCTTGTCACCGCGCTCCATGCGGAGATTCATCGGTTTGGAAAGCGGCTTGTCCTTGCTGTAACCTATCACCAGATCATCAGTCTCGAATATGACCTTACCAGAGGTTCTCGCTTCCTTGAAGTTGAACTCAGGCTTCGGTTTCTCACGCTCAAGCTGAATGACATCCATCTTGTCAAGTTTCTTCTGTCTGGACATAGCCATATTTCTTGTGGCAACCCGGGCTTTATTTCTCGCCACAAAATCCTTCAGCTCAGATATCTCCTGCTGCTGCTTTCTGTACGCAGCCTCAAGCTGGGATTTCTTCACCGCATACACCTCCTGGAACTTGTCATAATCGCCGACATATCTGCCCAGCTGACAATTCTCCATATGGTATATGATATTTACAACTGAATTCAGGAACGGAATGTCATGGGATATAAGAATAAACGCATTCTCGTATTCCTGAAGGTATCTCTTGAGCCACTCTATATGGTGTGCATCAAGATAATTTGTAGGCTCGTCGAGCAGAAGTATCTCCGGCTTTTCAAGCAGAAGCTTCGCCAGCAGAACCTTGGTTCTCTGTCCGCCCGACAGCTCAGTTACATCCTTGTCCAGTCCAAGCTGCAACAGGTCAAATGCTCTGGCAACCTCCTCAACCTTCGAATCTATTATATAGAAGTCATGGCTGTCCAGAAGATCCTGAAGAAGTCCCATCTCCTCAAGAAGAGTGTTCATCTCATCCTCGTCAGTGACCTCCGCCAGCTTGTCACATATCTCATTTATCCTCTTCTCCATATCGAAAAGTCTGGAGAACGCATCCCTCAGCACTCCGCCTATGGTCATGCCCGGCTCAAGGACCGTGTGCTGATCCAGATATCCGACCTTCACATTCTTCGCCCAGGTCACTGTACCCTCATCCGGCATGAGACTGCCCGTCACTATATTCATGAAGGTTGATTTACCTTCACCATTTGCGCCGACAAGCCCTATATGCTCACCTGCCAGAAGTCTGAATGACACATTTTCAAATATTGCCCTGTCACCAAATCCATGGCTAAGGTTGCTTACATCTAATATCATAATCTCTCCTTTTTACTAATCCACCGGCTTTAAATACATTACAGACAGAGCCGGAAGATCAAAGCCGAAGTCACCGCATACGCCCTTGATACTCTTCACGGTGTCTTTAGTGTTTCCACCGTATTTATTCCAGTCCGTGTTCATGAGAACTTTCATGGAATTGCCCTCGCCGTATCTGAAATGATAATCCCTGTATGTATTTCCTGATAGGTTCATGACTACTACTATCTTATTTTCCTCAATAACTCTCTGGAATATATATACAACATCCTGCTCTTTGCCACAGAGTATCCAGTCAAAGCCGTGTGGGTCGTCGTCCCACCCTGACAGCGCAGGCTCTTTCAGATAGAGCTTATTCAAATCTTTTATAAATCTGTTAAATGAATCGTGGTTCGGGTATTTCAGTATATCCCAGTCCTGCTCACGCTTCTCGTCCCACTCTCTTAGCTGGGCTATCTCGTTACCCATGAAGTTAAGCTTCTTGCCCGGATGCGCATACATGTAGGCGTAGAGCGCCTTTGCATTTGGGAATTTCTCTTCATATGATCCCGCCATCTTCTGGGCTATGGTTGCCTTGCCATGTACAACCTCGTCATGCGAGAGTGGCAGCATGTATCTCTCATTATAAAAATACATCATGGAGAATGTCAGCTTGTGATACTGGTCGCCTCTGCAAAACGGCAGAGTTCTGAAGAAATTCAATGTGTCATTCATCCAACCCATATCCCATTTGTAGTCAAATCCCAGTCCGCCGTATCCGACTTCCTTGGTGGTTCCCTTGTAGTCCGTGGAATCCTCGGCGCAGAGAATACATGACGGGTGTCTGTCCTTAAGTCCCTGGTTAAGCCCCTTTATAAACTCGACCGCCCTGTCATTTACACCTCTAGACTCGTCGCCCATCCAGTAGATTATCCTGCTGATGGCATCCATTCTTAGGCCATCAAAATGATACTCTGTGAGCCAGTAATTCGCCGCACTCTTGAGAAATGTCTGAACTTCTCCCTTGGAATGGATGAAATTCTTACTACCCCACTCGCTGTAGCCCACATCATCGGTCGGATGCTCATACAGATTGGTTCCGTCATACTTTGCAAGTCCATATCCATCCAGTGCAAAATGCACAGGCACATAGTCCATGATGGCACCTATGCCGTTCTTGTGAAGCGTGTCGATGAGGAACTTCAGGTCATCCGCCGTTCCGTATCTAGCCGTCGGACTGAAGAATCCGGTATTCTGGTAGCCCCATGACTCATCACATGGATGCTCCGAAAGCGGCATAAACTCCACATAATTGTAGCCCTGCTCTTTCAGATATTCCACAAGCATCGGTGCTATCTCTCTGTATGTATACCAGCCCTCAGCAACTCGGTCAGTCTCAATGACTTCTTCCGGTGTCAGCTGTTTTCCATTCTCATCATACACCGGCTTGCAGTGCCATGAGCCCATGTGCATCTCATACACATTGAGCGGACCACCCTTGCACTCATTCCGTGTCCTCATCCATCTTGCATCGCCAAATGTATACTCATCCATATCTCTTATTATAGATGCAAATGCCGGTCTCAGCTCCATGCCGAATCCATACGGATCACAGTGATCCACACAATATCCATCTCTCTGGTATATCTTATATTTATACATCTGTCCGGCCTTTGCCCCCGGCACAAAACACTTGAAAAAGCTGCCATCGTAACACCTCTCCATGGCAGTCTCTCCCCATGAATTGAACTCACCTGTAACCGTCACCGACTCCGCATTCGGTGCATACGTCACAAAGTCCACTCCTGTCACTGCTTTCCTCCTGCTCTTGCCCACGTTCTCCTTCACAACGTGTGCGCCGAGCTCATTGTAGGCATCAAAGCACCTTCCCGAATAAAACTCATACAAATCCATAACTTTTCCTCCATACAAAGTTAGTATTCAAGTTCCATCATCCAAGCCCTCTCAGTCATTTCTTGACTGTAGTAAATTACCTTCAGTATACCGTTGCATATCCGCTATATGAATATTCGTTTTTTGATAAAAGTAAAATAATTTACTCCAGACAATTATTGACAATTAGATTTAATATGTATATACGTTTTTTTGACTATATCTTTCTTTTGTTGTATTCTATATTATAATGCATAGAGCGTCATCAGGGCGCTTACAGCCATTTATAATCATTACCCGCGTACAGCTTTTGTATGATCAGAAAGGAGCTTTTATGGACAGAAGGATTCAGCGTACACGCAACAGCTTATTCAGCGCATTTATCGAACTGCGTGCCACCAAACCTGTGGAGAAGATCACAGTGAAGGAACTCACAGAAAAGGCCAATATCAGCAAGCAGACTTTCTATCTGCATTTTCAGGATATATATGATCTGTCGGAATACCTCGAAAATGATGCTCTTCTGTCCCTCATCGGTGACATTCCAAATCCAGAATATATGCTTACCAATCCTGCAGAAGCAAGCAGGCAGTTATGCAACGCATTTATCAACCAGGGACATTTGTTCTCCATACTCTTTCCTGATGACAATAGAAGCTACGGAGTCCTGACCAACAAGCTCGACGCCCTCATCAAGGAGAAGATATATGACGTCCGTCCAGAATTCAGGGATGACCTTGCCAAGAATGTTGAGGTGTCAATGTTCGTACAAGGCTGTGCTTATACTTTCCTGAAATACAAAGATCAGGATGCCGCTATGGTCATAGATACCCTTGCTGGGATCATAGACAGGGCAACCAGAGCGTAAATAAATGGCATGTGAGCTTTTCAGACGACAAGCTCGCATGCCACATATTCATAATTCACTTTCTCTCTCCGGTTTATCTTAAGCTGATATCCTTTATCTATGCCACCAGAATGACCTGTATCAGCATTTTCATCGGAATGTACCTCCAGCACAGCATATACAGTTTCGCCTCTGCCAGCAAGCGTCTCATATGGATACTCTGCAAGCAGCCTTCCTTTTCGCACCTTCTCACCATCACCACATGTAAGTCTTATATCTACATAGCTCTGTGTCCTCTGCCATCCGGTGTCGATCTCTGATATCAGATATATCCTGACCACGTATCCTTCCTCAGATGTACACTCTATCTGACCTTCTCCGGCTTTACTATATCCAGCCTTGCAGTCAAACGGCGCTCTGATCTCTCCCCGTGTGGCTCGAATCGCACACAAGCCGACACTCCCGTCTCCCAAGTTCTGTAGGCAATGTATATCAGATACGCGCACAACATCACCTTCAACAGGCACATACACCTTCTTAAGCACTCTTTCATAATCGATCTCAGCCTCCTGTTCAATATTATCTTTCCTGTGTCCATCTATATATCTTCCAAGCTCTCGGCATATCCTTTCCACCTGATCCTCATAGAATACCTGCACCTGCCTGCCCTTTGCCAGTATTCCCAGAGCTCCTGTGGCTTTCAGTTTTCTCCTGTCCACCAGCGCCCCGTTGTTCACCGTAACTCTAAGTCTTGTATCACTGCTCCTCAGACTGTAAATATTTGCTGTTCCTCCCAAAGCTCCAGCAATGGCAATGGCTACAGCATCACCATCGATGTAGTTATCCTCCGATGAATACTCCCTGTCCTCCCGCTCATCCTGACTATCTTCCAGACTGCCTGAGGCATTTCCCCTGACGTATTTTCTTATCCATACGGTCAGACATACCGCAGCCGCCAAACAGACAATCACCAGCACCATTGCCACCATAAACTCATTTTCAATATTATTGATCCCAGTCAAAGCAAAAAGGACATCCATATCCGCATTCAAATTTCTCATAAGAATTCCTCCTGCAAATATAATGTCCTTCTCTTAATTTTAATATTCATTTATAACTTCCGCAAACCTGTTCACATCCGCTTCCGGCAGCCTGTATATCTTCTCTATCTTGTTCTTAGTCATCTCCAGAATCTGCCTGTCAAACTGTGCACCTTTTATGTACTCAATCGTCTTGTCCGGGAACACGAAATAGCTCTCCGCCAGGCCAAAGGCTACACCGTCCTTTGCATAGTAGCCGCCATCCTGCATATGTTCAAATGCATAAAGGCATTTGTCGATATACTTGTCATTCACAAAGTAGCACTTCAGCATGATAGCCACGAACCTGAGTCTGAAGTCATCGGACATATCCTGCCAGGTTCCTACTGCGATGCCTCCCTGTCCCTCTGGAATCTCTGCCTCCTCCTTCTTTCTCCACGCAGGATTCAGCTCGGAATCTCCCATATACTTCATGATGAATTCCCACACTATCTCCGGGTACATGGATGCCGCCACAAATGTACTGCAGAACGAGTCACACACCCACCAGTTGTCTATCTTGGGAACAAATTCATCGGCATATGCAAGTATCTCCTCCAGCTTGCCCTGTGCGAATCCAAGGACAAGCCCCTGAATGACCACATCCTCCAGCGTATCATCCGGCGCATGCTTCAGATACTCCTTCCAGTTTATGTCGGCTATCTGTCTGGCTATCTCCTTCAGGTCATCCAGCCTCACACCTATTATATTGCCACAGCCCGGAAGGTTCATGGCCAGATATTTGCCAAATTCCGGATCCATGTGCTCATACAGTTCAGACCTAACCAGTCTGTTCACATCCTCAAAAGAACTGCTCTCCATCTTCCTGATCTATCCTTTCTTCTTACAGCTAAATTTCTGCTCAATGGCTAATCTTATTCTTTTTATACTGTATTTACAGGCTTTCCATTGAGAAACGCCTCTATATTGCCACCCGCTATATTGAGAAGTCTCTCCCTGACCTCCTTCGGTGCCCAGGCGATATGTGGTGTTATGATCACATTCTTTGCCGTGAGAAGCGGATTGTCCGCCGCCATAGGCTCCTGTGCTATGACATCCACCGCGGCTCCAGCTATACGTTCCTCGTTCAGGGCATCTGCCAGATCCTTCTCCACTATGCAGCCGCCTCTGGCAGTGTTTATGATGAATGTAGTCTTCTTCATCCGGCCTATCGCACTCCTGTCTATCATTCCCTCCGTCTCAGGGAACAGAGGACAGTGTATGCTTATCACATCCGACTGTGCGAACAGTTCATCCCTCTCAGCCCAGCTTATCCAATCGCCATCCGGCAGGGCTTTCCTCGTCCGGCTGTTCACCAGCACCCTCATGCCAAATACATGTGCGATCTCAGCCACCTTCATACCTATACTGCCATAGCCTATGATACCCATAGTCTTGCCCGCAAGCTCCATGGTCGGCATCACACTGTAGGAGAAATCCTTACTTCTCACCCAGCCACCGTCCTTCACTGACGCATCATGCGCCCCGACCCTGTTTGCCAGTTCCAGAAGCAGTGCAAATGTAAACTGCGCCACAGCATCCGTACTGTATGCCGGAACATTTGTAACCACTATGCCGTGCTCATGTGCCGCCTCCACATCGACCACATTGTAGCCGGTGGCAAGCACACCTATATATCTGAGGTTCGGACAGGCCTCGATCACAGCCCTGTCTATCACCGTCTTGTTCGTTGTTATGATCTCCGCATCGCCTATCCTTGAGACCACCTCTGACCTGTCGGTTCTGTCATACACCGTCAGCTCGCCATACTTGCCAATACTGTCCCAGCTAATATCGCCGGAATTCGCCGCACATCCATCCAGAACAACTATCTTCATGTCCATCACCCTGCCTTATCGTATATTGTTGTTCTATATTTTACATCAACTGTCTGATTTTTTTAAAAAAATTATAATATTTTATTCAACTATACCATATTTTACACCATATACTTCACGGTAATTTTAACATTTAACACAAAAATGCACAAATATTTCTGTACGGATTGAATAATTTTATTGAAAAATACTGTCAAACACATTAAAATATAAGTAACGTGCATTGGTAACATATCAAAACGAATGGGAGGTTTGAAATGGACAAAGACACATTAACAAAAAAAGTATTGGAGGTTTTTTCTGATATTCTTCCAGACATAGATGCGGGCAAGCTGGACATGACTGCAGAACTCACCACCGAATATGGCGTGAATTCCGTTTCCATCATTCAGTTCATCGTCGGACTTGAGCAGGCTTTTAACATTGAATTTGATGATTCTGAGCTTGCACTTGGTCTCTACTATGACATGAACGATGTAGTCAAGGCTGTAGCAGCCAAGGTCAGCTAACATCACGTAATCTTAATATGAAATGGAGGTAATAAGCACATGAGCAAAAAGATTTTGCCAATAAGCTATCCAATGATAACATCCTGGCAGTGGCATGCCACACTTTTCTCGATCATAGGGGACGACGAGAAAGCCAAGAATTGGATATTCAGCAATTATATACAGTTAAGATGTTACAACATCGAAGAGATCTTCACAGGAGATGAGATGCTTCTTGCAGATATGATGCCGGGAAGCAGTTCACTTAAGGAATGCCCTTATCTTCTCTTCTCTCTCATGACAAAGGAGCAGGTAGAGAGCTACTGCGGAGATATTCTCACTTTCATCAAGAAGACCATCAATCTGGGCGGATATGTATACGGAGTATTTGACGAGGCTAAGATCCTCTGCGATTCCGGTGCCGACTACAAATTCCCACACGAGCTCTTCATCTACGGATATGACGACGAGGAGCAGCAGTTCTATGTTGGAGATTTCACATTTGGCGAGCATTATTCCTACTCAAAAGTATCATACTCAGATGTGAGAAACGGCTACGACACCATCACAGCCCAGGAGGATCATATTTTCAAGGACGACTACAAGGGACGCCGTGGAATATACGTGATCCAGAAGAATCTGGCTGATACATACTACGAACTCGACACACAGTATATCAAGGATACCATCATCGAGTACCTTGAGTCAAAGGATACCAAGAATCACTTCCGTATGATGAGAAATCGTTTTAAGGACACAGTATTTGGGGTTGATGTCTACGATGCGGTTCTGAAGCAGATCGGCAAGCAGCTTTCAGCAGAGGATCCAGACTTTGATATACGTGCTCTTCACATCCTGTATGACCACAAGGTTCTCATGATGGAGAGACTCAAGTACATGATGGATCACGGATATATTGAATTCAACGGTGATATCCTGAATGATTATATGGAGGTTGAGAACACCATGCTCACCGCCAGAAACCTTCTCATCAAGACTTCCATCACAGGCAAGGTTGACTGTATGGACAGATTTGAGAAGTACCTTATGGGTGCAAAAGAAAAAGAGATCGCAGTTCTCAACAAAGTTGTTGAGCTTCTGTAATCTCATATCATTCTTTTCATGTTTTCCCTTTGCGGGGCAGTCCTATGGCTGCTCCGCATTTTTTTGCGATTTTACATTATTTTATAAATAATTTCTTCCAAATTATCATTTACTTCTATATACTGTTTAATAAATGATTTTTCGGCAGTTCAGGAATACCTGGCATTGTCACATCGGAGGTTTTTATGAATATATGTGTATATGGCGCGTCAAGCAACGACATTGACAGATCTTATATAGAAGAAACAGAATATTTAGGAAGGGAAATCGCCAAAAGAGGCCACACTCTTGTGTACGGCGCTGGAGCAAATGGGCTCATGGGCGCAGTGGCAAGGGGTGTATACGAGGAAAATGGCACCATAATAGGCGTCACTCCCTCATTCTTTAATGTTGACGGAATACTGTTTGAGAATGTCTCCGAGCTGATAACCACTGAGACCATGAGAGAGCGCAAACAGATCATGGAAGATAAGGCAGACGCTTTCATCGTAACGCCCGGTGGAATTGGCACTCTCGAGGAATTCTTTGAGATCCTCACGCTCAAGCAGCTCGGACGTCACGGCAAAGCAATCGTAATTTTCAATCAGAACGGATTCTACGATCATCTTCTGTCCATGCTCAAAGAGACGTCGGACAAAGGCTTTATGACGCCTGCGACCAACGAGATATATACCGTCATGGATAATTCAGATGAGATCCTTGACTATCTTGAAAGCTACAAGACAGACATAGGTCGTGTATTCAAGTTCTGATAAGCTTCTTCACAGCTTCAATAGCCACACGTATGGCTTTATCGGTGTCGTGTACCTCAGGATTCGGAAGACCGGCTGCAGCCCTCTCCTGATTCGCCACCACAAGGAAGCACGCACCGACCCTGACCCGCAGGAACGCTCCAACTATGAACAATGCAGCAGATTCCATCTCAGAGGCCTTGCAGCCCATCTTCTTCCACGCTTCCCATTTGTTCATAAGCTCATATCCAACCGGCATGATTCCCGGCGAATGCTGTCCATAAAATGAGTCCTTGCTCTGAACCACACCTGTGTGTGCCGTCACTCCAAGTGCTCCTGCTGACTCTCTGAGCGCATTCACCACATCTATATCCGCAACCGCGGGGTACTCTATAGGCGCATACTCTCTTGACGTGCCCTCCATCCTGACAGCTCCCGTGGCGATCACCACGTCTCCGCCTACGATCTCAGTCTGCATACCGCCACAGGTTCCAACCCTGATAAAAGTGTGGGCACCGGCGTGCACCAGCTCCTGCATGGCTATGGCCGCCGACGGGCCGCCTATACCTGTGGACGTGACACTGACCTTCTCTCCATCCAGATAGCCTGTATACGTGACAAATTCCCTGCTGTCCGCCACCAGCTCCGCATCTTCGAGATACGCTGCTATCGCCTTACATCTCTTAGGATCCCCCGGCATGATAACATACTGGCCTATCATATCCTCATTTACCTTTATATGGTATTCCAACCCCTGATCCGCTTCGTATATCATAATCATCCCTCCTGACACTTGTCTCACAGCATAGGAAAAGCAGGCTTGCAGAAAATCTGCAGCCTGCTTTTCTAAGCTTTCTTATGTATCCTATAGAATTAGCACTTAAACTCATCAAGCTTTGCCTGAAGCTCTGGTGCAACTTCTCCATGAAATTTCACTGTAAGTGGCTTCTCAAGATTTAAACTGAACACACCTAAGATTGACTTTCCATCTACGACGTACTGAGCTGATGAAACGTCAACATCATTTGGAAACTGATTCAGGTATGCAACAAACTTCTTGATGTCATCCATAGTGTTAACTTTAGCTTTCATCTCTGTAATCTGCATTGGCTGCGCCCCCTAATATCTCTTAATATTTATAAGGACATTCTAACACTCCATCAACGAATGTGTCAATGCATACAGACCACGAATTAGCTATGAAAATTATTGTAATAAATACTCCTTATGCAGCCAGCATAAATGGCTGTAATGTATTTATAAACGACTCTGTCGCTCCGTTATAGAACTTTACTGTGAGTTCCTGATCAAGTCCAAGGCTGAAAACTCCCAGTATTGATTTGCCATCTACAAGATAATTCCTGTTGGATGAATATACATCAACGTCTCCATCATATTTTCTCATTGTCTCTACAAACTGTCTTACCTGCTCTACCGAATTGAGCTTAACCCTGATATTTGTTGATTCCATGATAATTACCTCCATTCCTGTCCGTAATCAATGTTCAATTTATACTACTTTTTGGAATAATTTGCAAATTACAAAATTGTAATTTTGTAAACCAATTTGTGCAAATGGCTTGTTTTTATTAACCTAAAGCGCCTTTTCAGGTTATTTTTTAGTCATGTTGTATAAATTCAGGAATGTTTTTTTACAAATATACTGTCGGGTGGAGATCATGGTCTTATATATTTTCGTCTATTTTTAATTATTCTCAAATGGTATTTCTATTATGATATGCTTCTTGACTCGTCAATTCTCCCCAATTACAATAATACTTACATGCAAAGCCGTTTTCACGGCTCATTTTGACGAAAGGGCGGGCACAAAGCCCCATAAGAACATATATGAACCTACTTACAATAAAAGGATTTTCAAAAGCATACACTGACAAGATTCTGTTCGATGACGCAGACTTTTCAGTAAATTCAGGAGAAAAGATCGGTGTCATAGGCGTAAACGGCACGGGTAAATCAACTCTCCTCAAGATCATAGCCGGCATAGACGAATGTGATTCAGGACAGTTGTCAAAGGGAAACAACGTGGTCATAAAATATCTTCCACAGACCCCCGACTTCGCAGAGAAGGTCAGCATATACGACTATGTCATCACTGCAAATGTCGACGAGGAGAACAAATGGAGCATAGAGGGTGATGCCAAGGCATTTCTTCACCGTCTCGGATTTGACGACACCAGCCTCATGGTGAGCACACTTTCAGGAGGTCAGCGAAAAAAGGTCGCTCTGGCTGCGGCACTGCTGTCAAGATGTGACATTCTTGTTCTGGACGAGCCCACCAACCACCTCGACAACGATATGACAGAATATCTGGAGGATTACCTTAACAACTACAAGGGCGCTCTGGTCATGGTCACCCACGACAGATACTTTCTTGACAAGGTGTGCAACCGCATAGTAGAGATCGACAAAGGCAAAACCTACAGCTACAATACCAACTACGAAGGCTATCTCATGCTGAAGGCAGAGCGTGAGAGCATCGCACTTGCCACTCAGAACAAACATCAGAATATCCTGCGCAAGGAGATCGCATGGATGCAGAGAGGTGCTAGAGCCAGAAGCACAAAGCAGAAAGCCCATATCCAGAGATATGAGAAGCTTGCAAGTGAGGAGCTTATAAAGGAAACTCAGTCTGTTACCATGAGCTCAATCGCGAGCCGGCTGGGAAACAAAACAATAGAGCTCTCCCATATAGCCAAGACCTGGCCGGGCAGACCAAGTCCGGTCATAACGGACTTCTCATACAACTTCCTGAGGACTGACAGGATAGGTGTTGTTGGCCCAAACGGCTGTGGCAAGACAACGCTCATGAAGCTCATAACCGGTGTCACCAAGCCGGACAGCGGAACCATAGAGATCGGAGACACCGTAAGGATAGGATATTTCTCTCAGGAAAATGAAGCCTTGGATCCCAACATGAAGGTACTCGACTACGTCAAAGAAACCGCAGAGTATATCCAGACCACCGAAGGTCTCATGTCAGCATCCACAATGTGTGAGAGATTTTTATTTGACGGCACTCTGCAGCACCAGCGCATAGAGAAGCTCTCAGGAGGCGAGAAGCGAAGACTGTATTTGTTGAAGGTTCTCGTATCATCTCCAAATGTACTGATCCTTGACGAGCCGACCAACGATCTGGACATTTCCACACTGTGTATACTTGAGGACTATCTCGATTCCTTCCAGGGCATATTGATAGTCGTATCACACGACAGATATTTTCTGGACAGAGTCATAAGAAAGCTTCTGGTGTTTGACGGCTGCGGCGGGATCTCACAGTTTGAGGGCGGTTATACCGATTATTATCTGACCCACGGTTCATTTGCCAACAGCACATCGGCAGGGGCAAATACCCAGACAAAGCCGGAGCGTGTCAGCACAGCGGACAAGGAACCTGCCCAGAAAAAGAAAACGCAGAATCCATCCGTGAAGAAAAAGTTCTCCTTCAATGAGCAGAGGGAATATGACACCATAGAGGACACCATCGCCCAGAAAGAAGCTGAGATAGAGCAGACGGAGACCGATATCAACAACTCTGTGTCAGATTTCGTGAAGCTTAACGAACTCACGCAGAAAAAGGAACAGCTTGAATCAGAGCTGGATCAGCTTCTGGAGAGGTATGTGTATCTCACGGAGCTGGCGGAGTCATTTGAAAAGAACTGATCACATTGATCATTTGCCAGAAAAACGGGAGACGCGCTGCTGCACATCTCCCGTTTTTCTTCAATCGTCACATCTGATGTCTCACTATCCTGTATTCATCATCCAACTGAAAATACGGACAATTGTCGTAGCCTCTTGCCACAAATCTGGCAAAGTCATCCTCATCCATATTCACCAGGCACTCATAAAAATCATCTTCGTCATCGTACACATAGTGTGCACACATATCGCAACTGGAAGCCATGTGTTTCCTCCTTCCATCCGTTAACCATCAGGTTTTTACTATTATACACATATGCGAAGCAAAATCCAACCGCTTTAACCCATTTTCTCTGGCAATAATAACCATAATGTGTTATTATTGAAGGAAGTATATAAAGGGGCTTTGCATAAGCAAAAGAAGGAGTGTGTTCCAGTTATGAAGAAAAAATTTCTTGTACTGCTGCTTACGCTTACCATGATATTATCATCTTCTCCATATGTCGCAAAGGCGGCGGATACAGATGATAAGGACAGCAGTAACAAAACCGATACCATAGATGGCAGAACTTATTTCTATGACCAGTTTGACAACAGTGCGTACAGAACCGTCTACAAGCAGATCAACGATGCAGCTCAGAAATTCAACGAGTCGACATCCAATGCTTCTTATCAGGACGGCGGATATTACACAGCATTTACATTGTCGGTCAGCAACAAAGACTGGGAAGTTATCGGCAACGATGGAATGGATCAGATCGTCAACGCTGTGCTCGCCGATCATCCTGAGTATTTCTGGATGTCCGACAGCTATCAGTGCAAGCAGGAATCCTCGGGAGAACTCAGATATACAGCTCTCACCATCGAGTGCTATTCACTGTATGCCAACGGAGATACACGTTCCATATACAAGAACAACTTTGACCTGACCGTCAAGAATTATGCAGCTTCTCTGGATGAGAGCGCAAAGGATTACGAGAAGGTATATCTTATACATAATTCGATCATCAACAAAGTTTATTATGCCTCAGATGCAACATCTAAGAGCAAGGACAACATATACGCATACACCGCAGACGGCGTGTTCAACTCCAAGTATCAGTCGGCAGTCACCTACGGATATGCAAAGGCTTTCAAGGCCATTATGGATTACGTTGGTGTGCCATGTCTGTACATTGAGGGACAGAATTCAGATCTTCTGGACGACTCGATGGACACACAGAAGCAGCTCAAAGAAGAGAGTTACATCAACAACTGTGCATGGAATGCCGTTTATCTCGGCGGAGAGTGGTATCTCATCAATCTCGGTCTGGACGATCCTATAACCACAACAGGTAAGGAGGCATTGTCATATACATACTTCAATGTAACCGACGAACAGGCAAGCAACCTTACAGCCATCACATCAAGACTTCCGGGTATACCAAAGTGTACCGGAACAAAGTACTGCCTCTCAAAGGTTCAGGCAGATCTTGAAGCGGATGGACTGTGGGAGAAGTCAAGCTACAACATAATCGACAAGATACTGGACAAATACGGTTTATCCGTAGTCCTCATAAGCATAGGTCTTATCCTGCTTCTGGTGGTAATGCTCATCAAGAACATACACAAGAGCAGATCGAAGAAGAAAAAGGAAAAGGTTAAAAAGACCAAGACAACAGTGGTTGACAACTCAGAGCTGGATGCAGAGCTGAGAAAGCCGCCTATCTCATAAAATACTAAAATCAAAAAGCTCAATGCTTTCGGATTTCATCCCCGTCAGCATTGAGCTTTTTTCTGTCATTTTTCAAGATATTTTATTTCGTTCACACCCTACTCATCAAAGTTACTCTTGAGTACATTTACGGTGATCTGTCTGGACGCCTTGTTGCCTGCCCAGTCCTCCGCTGTGAGAGTCACTGTTACGGTTCTCTCCTTGCTTGTGTCCACATCCTGAGAAGCTTTAAGCGAATCCTGCACATCCGGATCCTCATCTGTGACATTGTAATAATCACTCCAGTTTATATCCGTTCCCATAGAAACGTCTATCTCGTCCGGGCCGTCTATGTATGGATTTACCTCGTCAACAACATTTATCACAGCCTTTTTTGTCTTGCTTAACTTTCCACGTCTGATCTTATATTTGATGGTGTACTTACCAAGCTTATCCGGTGCAAATTCTGAGTTGTCATATTCCAGCCTGGCATCATTGCTGTCCGGCTCAATATAGTTTGTTATATCAAATATATCACCCATATTATAATCCGTCTGGATCTGCTTGACCCTGAGCATGCTGGATCTCATGATCATCGTGATCACAAGTGCAAGCACTATTCCAACCACCAGAGCCGCCACGACCATCATTTTCGTATTCAGCTCATATCGCTTCTTTTTATTTCTGCTCTGCGCGGATTTTTTACCGGAACCTGTTGACGATCTGCTATTCGCCGGTCTCCTGGTCTTGCTTCCTGAAGACACGGACTTCACCGACTTTTCAAGTGGACGTCCCGTACTTGTGCGCCTTTTGTCCTGCGCAGTTGCACTTTTCGGACGACTCGCCGATGATAAGTGGCTGCCCGATGCCGGACGATTTCCCGACACAGGACGGCTGCCTGATGCTGACCGACTGCCTGACGCTACTCCCTTGCCCGGCTGTGTCTTTTTCACACTGCTCGTTGTTGCACGGCTCACAGTTCCCTTATGAGCTCCTGCGCTCCCTTTATTCTGCCCCATATCCTGTCTGTCTGCCAATTTATATTACCTCCTAAAACATTTGTCTTAACTTTATTCTCAGTACATTATACATAATATTTTACACCCATACAATCATTTCGGATTGCAATAGTTGTAAATAAGTGAGATAATTCAATGAAGACTTACCTGAAAGGAGTATTATATATGTCAATCAATAATCTTAGTTCATTTACGAAGGAGCGTCTTGGTCTCTGTATTGAGAACGATACCATAGATAACAACCTCTACGAGGAATACGGCGTAAAGCGTGGACTTCGCGATCTGAATGGAATAGGAATAAATGCCGGCATCACCAACATTTCACTAAGCCGGGCGTATACAATGGAGGACGGAAAGCATACTCCTGCTGACGGTGAATTATATTATAGAGGTTACGAGATCCGCCAGTTGATAGACGGATTTACAAAGGAAGGACGATTCGGTTTCGAGGAGTGTACATATCTGTTACTGTTTGGAAAGCTTCCGGACGAGAATGAGCTTGCCAAGTTCAAACAGGTCCTCAACCTTGCATACGACCTTCCACACAACTTTATACAAGATGTCATAATGAAGAACCCTACCAAGGATATCATTTCAAATATGACCAAGAGTATCCTTGCCCTCGGATCATACGATAAGTCTGAGACGGATATATCTCTGGACAACGTTCTTCAGCAGTGTCTTATGATAATAAGTGTATTCCCAAGACTCGCTGTATATTCTTTCCAGGGATACAGACATTATGAGCTTGGCAAGAGCTGTTATATACACAAGCCGGATCCTGAGCTTTCATTTGCAGAGAATATCCTGAGCATGCTCCGTTCAGACAGAAAGTACACACAGCTTGAGGCAAAGGTTCTCGATCTTGCCCTTGTTCTCCACATGGAACACGGAGGCGGAAGCAACTCTACGTTTACAACACGTGTTGTCACATCATCCGGCTCAGATACATACGCCACAGTCGCAGCAGCACTCTGCTCACTCAAGGGACCGCTCAACGGCGGTGGAGACCTCAAGGTCATGGAGATGATGAAGAACATACACTGCAATGTCGAGGATGTTACGGACGAGGAGCAGATCCGTGAGTACATCAGGAAGATCGTGCGCGGCGAAGCATTTGACAAATCGGGCGTGGTATACGGAATGGGCCAGCCTGTATACTCTCTGTCAGATCCAAGAGCTGTCATTATCAAGGAGTATGTAGAAAAGCTCGCCGAGGAGAAGCACGAGAAGGACGAATTCAAATTATACGAGCTCATAGAGCGCATCGCACCTGAGGTCATTGCCGAGGAGCGCAAGATCTACAAGGGTGTGTGCATCAACATAGATTACTATTGCGGATTGTTATACAAGATGCTCAAGATCCCTTACGCCCTCTACACACCACTATTTGCCATTGGCCGAGTGGTTGGATGGAGTGCGCATCGTATGGAGGAGCTGATCAACAGCTACAAGATAATGCGTCCGGCTTATCCAAGTCTTGTAGAGCCTAAGGACTACGTACCTATCAAAGACAGGTAATATGCCATGAACAATTCTGATAAATTCGAATATTCTGTCGTCAGGAGCAGGCGCAAATCTATCTGTATCGAGATAGACAGAGACCTCAACATAAAGGTTCGTGCGCCCCTCAGAATGACCGACAGTCAGATCCAAAGCTTTGTGGATTCCAGACAAAACTGGATCCGCAGCCATCTGGAAATCATGCAGAAAAGAATTTCCAATATGTCAGACGAAAAAAATCCAAGCACTGCCCTGACAGATGCCGATATAAAGGCACTGTCAGAACAGGCTCGGATATATATTCCTTCACGTGTAGAACATTTTGCTCAGATAATAGACGTGACTTACGGAAGGATCACCATCAGGCATCAGAAGACCCGCTGGGGAAGCTGCAGCTCCTCCGGTAACCTGAATTTCAACTGTGCACTGATGAACACCACTCCCGAAATCATAGACTACGTGGTAGTCCACGAGCTGTGTCACAGAAAGCAGATGAACCACTCCGCACTTTTCTGGGCCGAGGTAGAAAAAGTACTCCCAAACTACAAGGAGCTCCGTTCCGCCCTCAAAAATTACAGGTGTTAAAGCCTCTACCACTCCATAACCACAGCGCCGTATGTGAGCCCTGCGCCGAATGCCGACATGGCGATCTTGTCGCCGCGCTTCAGGCCGTGCTCTCTCACGAGCTGGTCGAGAAGTACAGGTACACTCGCCGCAGACATATTTCCTGTGTAGTCGAGAGTCGTAGGGAACTTCTCAAGCGGTGCCTTAAGTCTCTTGGCAACAGATTCAATAATTCTTACATTTGCCTGGTGGAGTACGAAGTAATCCACATCGTCAACGGTCATTCCAGCCTTGTCAAGAGCCTCCTGGAGGCACTTAGGACACTGTCTCACCGCAAACTTGTACACCTCCTGTCCATCCATATACAGATAGTCATGATTGATCTCATCTTTTACAAATATATTGTTGGTCTTTCTGCTCTCGCAGTTGAGCACCATACCCTTCTTGCCGATTGAACCCTGGACAATGCTTATGATTCCCTTGTCAGACTCCTCTATATAAGCGGCACCTGCGCCATCTCCAAACAATACGCATGTACCTCTGTCATTCCAGTCAAGTATCTTTGACAGCGTCTCCGAACCTATTACAAGAGCATTCTTCACAAACCCTGTCTCTATATACATCTTTGCAACATTGAGGGCAAATACAAAGCCCGAGCATGCCGCATTCACATCAAACGCAATCGCCTTATCCGCACCTATAGCCGCCTGAACCTGACACGCCCCGCTTGGTGTGTAATAATCCGGAGTGACTGTGGCAAGCACTATAAGCTCCACATTCTCTGCGGACTTCCCTGCCATCTCAAGTGCCCTCTCAGCAGCCTCAACAGCCATGCTCGTCGTCGTCTCCTTAACAGCTATTCTTCTGTTCTTTATACCTGTTCTTGAAGATATCCACTCATCAGATGTATCAACATACTTTGCAAGCTCATCATTTGATACCTCTTTCTCCGCAAGGCAGCTTCCTGTTCCTAATATTCTGATTGCCATTATATATTTTCTCCCTTTTATCCGTTATTCTCTTTATTCTTCCTTGTCTCCAAGCAGCTCAGTCACATACTCACCCCATTTTGTGAGTTTCTTATATCCCTTAGTAAACATGGATGGCTCCACCGTATCGTCATATCCAACTGCGATCCATCCTATATTATGCTTTTCCAGATATCTGGTAAATTTTATTCCAAATACATTTCTGGTGCCCTTCAGCTTCTCATTCTTGACCTCGACATCATCGTCTGCATATCCCCACTCTGTCACTATAAGAGGATAACTTGTCACATAGCCCGACAGGAACTTCTGCCAGAACACCTTGTCTGGGTAAACATGAACAGAGAACGCAGTATTGTCATTCTTCACGCCAAGCTCGTCAAGCCATCCGAGATCATAACAGTAATCCGGACTTCCAACGATTATAAGCTGCTTTGCGCCGGCATCCCTTATAACTCCTATAAGGCTCTCCGCGCATCTCTTCCACTCTGAATCACTCATGCCAACCGGCTCATTGTATATCTCAAATATAACATTTGGAGTGTTCTTGAAATAATCCGCAATGTTCTTCCAGAATTCAGCAGAATAATCCAGCGGATTCTCGTCGAGATCCGGCATCTCATCCCCGGAACCATCTATCGGGTTACCTGTATAATCCCAGTCGAGAATAACATAGTTATCGTTCTCTCCGGCCCAGGTAACTATGCGGTCAAGATATCTCCACATATAGTAATCGTCATTCTTGTACTCCACAGGGCTTATTGGCACCCTTATGGCATTACCACCCTTGGCAAATACATCCTTGTAGAAATCCTCATTAAACTTCTTCTCCTCATACAGACTGCGCGACTCTGGAACCATCACACCCTTGAGAACAACCTGTTCTCCGTCTGCATTCAGGATCTGAGTCCCCTTCGCTGTAAGCATGGTAGGATATTTGTCTGTATCACCGATAAATTCTGCACGTGTTCCCACAGGTGTCAGCAGATCCTGCTCCTTGCCCCGCAGGTACATCACGTACCATATGATTGCTGCCGCAATGATGGCGGCCACGATAACTATCAAAGTAACCTTTATCTGTTTCTTCATAAACGCTCCTCCAATTCAAGCTGTATCTTCAGCCATATACATAAAGTTTACCAAAAAAACACCATCACTTCAACATATGCATGAATAAAAGGCATTCCCCGTGAGATAAATTTCTCACTTGAGAAATGCCTTTCATCTATAGTATATCTGTGATCTACAGATTTCTGAATCTGTCGTATCTGTCCTGTGCAATCTCCTCAGGAGTCTTGTCTGAATACTTCTTGAGGAATTCCTTAATGTTCATCTTAAGGTACTTGCCTATATATGGAACTGACTGCTCATCTGCTCCGCCGTACTCAGGTACGACCTGCTCGATAACGTTCAGTCTCTTGAGATCCTGCGCTGTAATCTGCATAACTTCTGCAGCCTCCTCAGCTCTGTTGCTGTCCTTCCAGAGGATAGACGCATATCCCTCAGGTGAAAGGATTGAGTATGTCGCATTCTCAAGCATCCATACCTCATTGCCGACTGCAAGGGCAAGTGCTCCACCGCTTCCGCCTTCTCCGATAAGGATACAGAGTACAGGAACCTTGAGTGATGACATCTCATAGAGATTTCTCGCTATGGCTTCACCCATTCCTCGCTCCTCAGCCTCAAGTCCACAGAACGCACCCGGTGTATTTACAAATGTAATGATAGGTCTGCCGAACTTCTCAGCCTGCTTCATCAGACGAAGAGCCTTTCTGTAGCCATCAGGAAGAGGCATACCAAAGTTTCTCTCCATGCACTCTGCCATGGAAGCTCCCTTGACCTGTGATATAACTGTTACAGGCTGTCCATCTATATGACCGATACCACCCACAATGGCTCTGTCATCATTCATGGTTCTGTCTCCGTGGATCTCACGGAAATCATCGCATATATACTTCACATAGTCGAAACCTGAAGGTCTGCTCATCTGACGAGCACCTCTGAGCTTCTCCCACGGAGTCTTAGGCTCATCATCCTTGAGTCTCTCCTTGAGGATCTCGCTTATGTCAAATTTCTCATCTTCAACAGCACTGTCAAAGTTAGCATAGCCCTGTCTCTGCTTATGTGTGACGATGAGATCATACATTGTGTCCTTCATCTTGTCTCTTGTGATTATGCCATCTATGATACCATGCTCAACAAGGAACTCTGATCTCTGGAAGCCCTCTGGAAGCTCCTGACCAATAGTCTGCTTGATAACTCGTGGTCCTGCAAATCCTACGAGCGCACCTGGCTCTCCAAGGATAATATCTCCAAGCATTGCAAAGCTGGCTGTAACACCACCTGTTGTAGGATCTGTAAGAATAGATACATACAGAAGTCCTGCATCAGAATGTTTCTTGAATGCAGCGGATGTCTTGGCCATCTGCATCAGAGAAATGATTCCCTCCTGCATACGTGCACCGCCTGAACAGCAGAACATGAATACCGGAAGCTTCTCCTCTGTAGCCTTCTCGACAGCTCTGGCAATCTTCTCACCCACAACATATCCCATGCTGCTCATGAGGAATCTTGCATCACATACACCAACTACAGCAGGCTCACCATTGATGGTTGCCTTTCCTATAGTAACAGCCTCCTTGAGGTTTGTCTTGGCCTGTGCAGCCGCAACCTTGTCCTCATAGCCCTCTGTTCCAAGAGGATTTGAGCTTGGCATATCCTCAAACCATGGCTCAAATGACTTTGGATCTGTGACCATTCTTATTCTGTTCTTGGTCTTAACTCTGAAGTAAGAACCGCACTCATAACAAATGTACTTTGCGTTCTTCACTCTTTCCTTCTCAACTTCTCTTCCGCACTTAGGGCACTTTACAAGCTCCACCTTTGGTGCTTCCTGAATTCCCTCAGCAGCCTTTGCCTCCTCTGCAGCCTTTGCTGCAATTATCTCGGCATCTTTTGCCTTTTTTTTGATAAATAACATGATATTTACTGCTCCTTATACTTCTGTAAGACGATACATGCATTGTGTCCGCCAAATCCAAGTGAGTTGCTGATCGCAACATCAACGTCCATCTCGCATGGCTCCTTACAATAATCCAGATCAAGCTCCTCCTCACTCTCCACAAGTCCTCTTGTTCTGTGGATATAACCTTCCTCTATACTCTTGACACAGGCAATACACTCGATGGCTCCTGCTGCACCGAGAAGATGTCCTGTCATAGACTTTGTTGAATTGATCTTGATGTCCTTTGCGTGATCGCCAAATGCCTTCTTGATAGCACGTGTCTCAACAAGATCGTTCAGATGTGTGCTTGTACCATGAGCATTGATGTACTGAACCGCATCAAGTGGAAGTCCTGCATCCTTAACCGCATTGGTCATGGCAACTGCTGGTCCCTCACCTGACTCCTCAGGTGCTGTGATGTGGTGTGCATCACTTGAACATCCGTAACCTGAAAGCTCTGCGTAGATCTTTGCACCTCTTGCCTTTGCGTGCTCAAGCTCCTCAAGAATAACAATACCTGCACCCTCACCGAGAACGAATCCGCTTCTGTCCTTATCAAATGGAATAGAACATCTGTCTGGATCTGTTGATGATGTAAGTGCTGTAAGTGAATCAAATGTTGATATACCGATAGGTGTAACTGCTGCCTCACATCCGCCGGCTACCATGACATCAGCGTCTCCGTACTGGATCGTTCTGAATGCCTCACCGATACTGTTTGTTCCTGAAGCACATGCTGTTACAACATCTATACTCTTGCCCTTGAGACCAAACTGGATCGCAACGTTACCTGCTGCGATGTTGCTGATCATCATAGGAACTACGAATGGACTTACACGAAGTGGTCCCTTTGTAAGTATGGTTCCATATGCGTTCTCAAGCTCCTGAAGTGAACCAACACCTGAACCAATACATGTACCAACTCTGTAAGCATCTTCCTTTGTCATATCAAGTCCTGAATCTGCCATAGCCTCCTGGGTTGCCTTCACAGCAAACTGTGTGAATCTAGCCATACGTCTTGCAGACTTTGGATCAATGTAGTCCTTTGCTACAAAGTTCTTAACCTCGCCGACAAGCTTGCACTTGTATGCTGAAGCGTCAAACTGTGTAATAGGTCCGAAGCCATGCTTTCCTTCCTTAAGTGAATCCCAATACTCGTCAACTGTATTGCCGACTGGAGTTATGGCTCCTATGCCTGTTATTACTACTCTCTTCTTCATACTTATCTCCTTGCATTACTTATTCTGCTTTTTATACATATTTAACCATTCAATTATACTCCAACTGTCAAATGTTTGGAAGTAATTGTGTCCATGTTTTTCTATAAAATTTCGATAAACATTCGCATTTATACATATCTCTTACAGTTTTTCCTTTATCTTTCTGAATATAAACTTCTTGCTTATATAATAATTGAGGAATATCACCAGCACTGATGTGAACGTCTTTATGCCCATCGCCCACAGGTGAAGCCTGTCAACCAGTATATAAATCAGGCCCTCCTCCACCACCAGTGTGAACACCCTGCTCACGTAGAATGACACCAGTTCTTTTATGAACTCCCACGCAGTCTCTGCGACAGTGTGGAACACCGATTTTCTATTTGTTATGAATGACACAAAATTGTACAGTATCCATGCCAGGAAGTTGGCCCTGACAGGTTCTATCCCGCATTTGTACATAAATATCCAGGCGGAGCCAAGATTTACCGCTCCCACGACAATTCCCCACAGTATATATATGTATATCTCCCTGGGTATCTTCTTCAGCACTTTATCTACAAACATGTAACTCCCTTATAACATCCGCCTCTTCCGGAAACTCCCGCTCTATCCGCTCGCAGAGACGTCCGTTAAACTCAACCCTTTTCCCATAGTTAAACTTCAGAATATTCTTATATCCCCACAAATGTGTGAACACATCCTGTCTCTCTATATCCGCCGCCTCAGGAAAAAATGAAGCAATGATCTTTCCCTTTCTCGCAGCACACATCGCAAGCAGTCTCTGCTCCGCAAATACCATGTGGCACAGATTTTCCTCAGTCTCCCTACAATTCTCCATAAATTGTATGGAGCTGTCCACATAATAGTTCTTAAATTGCTCCTTAGCCATATATAGCATACAGGTATTTACCGGCGGAACATCCCAGCTCCACAGGGGATCAAAGCTGTACGAACTGTCCATATTGAAGAAGTCCTTGCCGGGATATACATCCGGATATATTCCTTCTCTGTGTATTGCACAAATATCCGTCCCCGCTATGTATTCCCCTATATTCTTCCACACTATAAGGTCCAGATCCACCATGACCGCCGGCATATGCGCCGCCTTAAGCGCATACAGCTTGCCCGCAGCCCAGAACACTCCCGGGGATATGCTGTCAGGAACCTGTATCTCTTTTATGCCGCCATTCCATATATGCGACAATCCCTGTCCCTCAACATAATCAATGGCCCTTGCATCACCGTAAAGTGTGATAGGGCCATTCATTTTTCTCCACATAAGAGCAGACAGGATCATGGTCAAAAGCTCATAATCCTGCATGCTGTAAGTGTTATCTTTACTTTTCTCAAAATAAGGAGCAGTCCACAATATGTGGAATCCCTCTATATCCTTCATATATCCTCCAAGATCCGGTCATGTACTAGATTAGGTCCAGTCCATATCCAAACTTAGCATTGCCACCAATCCGGCTGGTCGGTCTTCTGCTTCTGTTGATAAGCTGCCACTCCTGAGGGAACTCAACCATCAGCTCCTGGCTTGTTCTGATTGAATCCATACTGTCCTGTGGCTGCTGTGTGTCACTTTCAAGCACCATCGGCATATTTTTTATCCGCTGACTTCCAAATATTCTATATTGGCTCCCCAACAACATACGCTGACTTCCAAACAGCAGTCTCATCTGACTGCCATTCCACTGGAACCGCTGACTTCCTATCATTCTATACTGGCTTCCCGCCAGGTATCTGAAGCCTCCCTGACTACCGAATAACTGTCTCATCCGGCTGCCATTCCACTGAAAACGCTGGCTTCCTGTCATTCCACTCTGACTTCCCATCAAAAGCTTCCGGCTTCCAGTATCCACAGTCTGTTTCGCAGCTTCGCATCCAAGCTCTTCGTATCTGTCCTCAAAAGGGATCAGAACTCCACCGCCGAATTCCACACTGAAAGGTCTGCCGTCCATCATGACATATGTCCTGTAAGGATACAGTCTGCCATTCTGCGCTATCAACTTCATATATACCGGCAATCCACTGTCGAGCCTGTGGAATCTGTACGCCTGCAGTGTGGTTGCTTTGACGAAATATCCTCCCGCCGGCAGTGAATATCCAAGCACTGCCTCAAGCTCACCATCCCATTCAATATATACTCCGAATTCTCCAGTCTGGGCATCATAATTCCTGAGGTCAAAATATGCCTTTCCCGTGACAAAAGGAAGCATCCTGGCTATTCTATTGTCAAATAGTGCCACACTCTCGCCGGCACCTCTATTTAAAGACGAATATATGAAACCCACACACAATCTCCATTCCCAAACTAGCCAAATTCTATATCCGACTATTTGCCTTATACTATGTATGGTACTCTATTTCTCCATATAATTCAATTTAATTTGAGGGATTTAACAGTCTTATTTTCCACTAATTTCCTAATTAAAATTACTTACCAAATGTAAGGACATAATATCTCTTATATCCCTGTTTATCATTTTTGAGAGCCACAAATACTGCAACGCCCATGGTCTTGTATGTAGTATTCAGCATATTGCTGTCATGTGCGGTCGACTTGGACCATGCTCTGAATACGAGATCTCCACCACTGAAACCACATGCAAGATTCTCTCCGTACAACTCGTACATGGAGTTGAGACACAGTGTTCCATTTGGTCTGTAATGGCTGTACTTGTTGCTTATCTCCTTTGCTCTTGTGGTAGCGGTCTCTGTCAGAGATGTTGACACCTTAAGGCTTGAAAGTCCATTTTCTGCACGATGCTGGTTGACCATCTTACTCAGTCTGTTTGCCGCGCCTATATCATAATATCCATATACTCTTGTCTTTCTGCCCTTACCAAGATCGATAGTGTAATATCTCTTGACCGAGAGATCGTACTCTCTCTTATATACAACGCCTCTTCTGTTGACATATGCTATGTAGCCATCGGCTGTCTTATACTTTCCAGCCTTTACAACTCGCTTTGCAGCGCTGTTGAAATAGTAATTGGCATTTCCGATCTTCATTATGAGCTTCTTTGCAGGCTTCCACTTTCTGCCTGTAAACTTGTATGCCTTCTTGGTGCTGTTGTTATAGCTCATTGTGGCTACGCCTTTAGAGCCGAAATAATATCTGCTGCGGTAGACAGTCTTCCACATATTTTTCTTCTGCACCCATGTGTTCTTCGAGTAATCAAAGTCGTATACCTTCTTTGTCCCCTTCTGATCTGTATATCTTGAGGTAACATATCCGCCGTCACATACGTAGTAAGCGGTACTTCCATTTACCTTCTTCCATCCTGATGATGTACGTCTGTTTCCATTTGCATCATAGAAGTAGTATCTGCTTCCGTTGAGCTTGTCGATCACATTTGAGACTCTCTTGTATGACTTGCTGCTTGATATGTATCTGTACAATATATTCGATGCCTGATCATACAGAATGGTACATGTGCCTGATCCATCAAAATACATCAGCTTTCTGCCTGTATTCTTCCACAGGTTCTTGTTCATATCCCAGCTCTTCTTTGAATCGTTAAATGAATACTTTCTGAAAATGCCTGATGCCTTGTAGATCCTCTCCTTTACATAGTGGGATCCACCGCCTGTTACAAATACCATATTGTCATAATTTATATGATACCAACCGCCCTTTGTGACCTTGTCACCATTTGAATTGAAATAATATGTTCTGCCATCGTTGAGAATAAGCATCTGGTTCTTCACCTGGACAAGCTTGCCGCTGCTCAGTGACTTTGCCTTCTTGCTGCTATTATCGTATATCTTTTCACACAGTCCGGAATTGTTCAGATAATAGAGAACGTTATCCACTGTCTGCCACTCGTTCTTGCAGATCGTCCAGTCCTTTGAATCAGCGCTGAATCTGTATATCTTGATGGTATCGCCAGAACGTGTAAACTTCATAGCTGCCACGCCATTTTCATCTATAAGATATCTGGTGCCATCATCGGCATCTATCCAGCCTGCAGTTTTCTGCACTTCACCATTAACATAATATCTGAAGTAACCATCCTCATCCTGTATCACTCCACTCTGAACTACATCTGATGCTGTGGCCAGAACTGCCGTGCCGTCAGCTCCCATCTCATCTGCCTGTGTCACCACATTTGTAGAAAAAATCACAATAGCCAATACAGCAATCGCCATAAGACTGCCTATAACTTTTGCCGCCATCAGGCTCTTTTCTCTCTTTGCAATATTAGTCTTCATTGTAGACATCTTTACTGTCCTCCTTTTTATTAAGCATCAGTTTCCGCAGGGAATCTGATGTTTGTGTGCATTCTGCTACGCTCGTAGTATACACGTGTTACATATTTTTTACAAGTATAACTTTTTTACAAGTTTTTTGTTACAAATGTGTTAAGCTGCCCCATCTTGGATTATTTGTCTACATATGGTAAAATAAATCCGCAAAATTCAAAAACAGACAACGAAAAATGTCTGCCAACGGCAGTACAGAGAAAGGATACATATATTATGGGAGCTATTGTTACATTAAAAAAGGGAGAGGGACGACTTCTGAAGTCCGGCGGAGCATGGATATTTGACAATGAGGTCGACACCATAGTCGGCAGCTTTGAGAACGGCGACATCGTCATAGTAAAGGACTTCGACGGTTATCCACTCGGCAAAGGATTCATAAATACCAACTCCAAGATCTTCATCCGCATGCTCACAAGACATGTGGACACCGAGATCGACGAGGCATTCTTCACAAAGAGACTTCAGGATGCATGGGATTACCGCAAGAAAACCGTCGACACCAGTAGCTGCCGTGTCGTATTTGGCGAGGCTGATTTTCTGCCGGGAATCGTCATTGACAAGTTTGAAAACGTGCTTGTTGTCGAATCACTGGCACTCGGCATCGACAAAGTTAAAAATTTGTTAATAAATATTTTAAAAAATATACTTAAAAATGATGGTATAATAATCGAGGGTGTTTATGAACGAAGCGATGCAAAAGTCAGAAAACACGAGGGGATGGATACCTACAAAGGGTTTATTGGTGACGAATTTAACACAAAGGTTCATATAAATGAAAATGGCGTTCGATATATTGTTGATGTGAAAGACGGTCAGAAGACCGGATTCTTTCTGGATCAGAAGTATAATCGTCTTGCTATTCAGAGAATATGTAAAGATGCAAAGGTTCTTGATTGCTTTACACACACAGGCTCCTTTGCTCTAAACGCAGGCATAGCCGGTGCTTCCAGCGTTTTGGGAGTAGACGCTTCAGAACTTGCTATTGCCCAGGCCAGAGAAAATGCAGCGCTCAACGGATTGGAGAGCACTGTCTCTTTTGAGTGCAGAGATGTATTTGATCTTCTTCCTGAACTGGAATCAAAAGGCGAACAGTTTGACGTTGTCATACTTGACCCGCCGGCATTCACAAAATCAAGAAATTCAATAAAGAACGCAGTCAAAGGCTATCGCGAGATTAATCTGCGTGCTATGAAACTCGTAAGGGATGGTGGATTCCTTGCAACTTGTTCATGTTCACATTTTATGGATTTCGAGTTATTTACCAAGACCATAAAACAGGCCGCCATGAATTCACATGTAAGACTTCGCCAGGTAGAGTTCCGCACACAGGCTCCTGATCACCCAATATTATGGGCTGCAGATGAATCTTATTATCTGAAGTTCTACATATTCCAAGTAATAAAGGAGAGATGACACAATGCAACTAATTCAGAGAAATAAGGATTCAGCATATTTGCAATACGACAAGTATGTAAATTATGACAATCCTATCGTCGCTGCAAAGGCAAAGGAACTTGCTGCAGATTGCAAGAGCAGTGATGAGATCATACAGGCATGTTACTATTTTGTCCGGGATAGGATTTCTCACACATATGACAGCAACTTTTCAGTAATAACTATCAGCGCTTCCGATGTACTGGAAGCCAGCACGGGCATCAGCTATTCAAAGGCCAATTTGCTGGCAGCACTGCTTCGTGCCAACAACTTATATACAGGATTCTGCTATATCCGTATCAAGCACAAGGGCGGACTTATGGCTATGCATGCACTTAATGCGGTATATCACCCGGATCTCAAGAAGTGGATACGTCTTGATGCCCGTGGCAATAAATACGGCGGTTTCAACGCCGATTACACACATAATGAGACTCAGATGGGACATGTGATTGATTCAGCAGCCGGAGAGTATGAGTTCAACGACCTCATCGCCGTACCGCTTCCATCAACCATGAGGGTTCTCGAACAGAGTACCAACTTCTACAAGATGTACTTTAACGATATGCCAGATTATGACGCTTAAAAAAATATTACCAGCGGATGACCGCTGGTAATATTTTTCTATACTATATGAATAAGAGGGGAACCGATCCATGTCAAAGACAAAATCCAAAACCATATTAAGAATATCCTTTAACTCACCTGTGGTACTTACATTTGCACTCATTTGTCTGGGAGCTTATCTCCTGAATATCCTCACAGGCGGCAAAAGTAACTTTCTTCTATTTGAAGTATACAGAGCCCCTCTCACCGATCCTTTAACCTACATCCGCATGTTTGCCCATGTGTTTGGTCACGCAAGCTGGAGTCACCTTATCAACAACATGACGCTGCTGCTTGTGATCGGCCCACTACTTGAGGAAAAATACGGCTCAAAGGATCTGCTCATCGTAACCATCACCACCGCACTGGTGACAGGAATCGTGCATTTTATATTCTTCCCTGGTACAGCATTGCTCGGCGCCAGCGGAGTGGTATTCGCATACATTCTTCTGTCTTCTTTTGCATGTATAAAGGACGGCTCCATACCGCTCACCTTCATACTTGTTGCAGTGCTTTATATCGGCGGACAGGTGGCTGACGGAGTGTTTGTGAAGGACAATGTGTCGAATCTCACCCACATTATCGGGGGGATCATCGGAGCGTTCTTCGGGTATATCTCAAATGTCAGGAGATGATATGACGAACGGACGGATGACATACTCTCCAGGGACAGAAATTGGGTCTCTATATATGTAATCACGCTCGACTTACATATATAGAGACCCAATTTTATATTCCCAGGGAGTATGGCATCCTGGTCTTGTTGGATATATACTTTTCAGATCATGTTCCTGACATATTTCGCTGAAAAATATATTTTATACACCACACTATATTATAGATATCGACTCTTACCTGTTTTTCTTTTATTCAGTTCCCCAGAGTGTCATCCCACAAAAATAATCATAGATATTTAATAAAAAATATATATCAACACAAACATCTATAAACTATAAGCTACCTTTCTATCTACAGATTCAGGATTTCCTCCGGTGTCTCTACTATGTTGTCTGCGCCGACTGCTTCGAATTCTTCTCTGCTGCCGTAGCCGTAGAGGACTCCTATGGTCTGGAGGCCGCAGGCTTTGCCACCTTCTATATCGTAGCGTCTGTCGCCTATCATCACAACCTGGTTTGATTTTATTATATCTTCTGTCAGTCCGTGATCTTTCTTGAGGCTTTCAAGGACCTGGGATATGATGTGCTTCTTGTCTGATCCTGTTCCGTCGGGATTACTTCCAACTACAACGTCAAAATATTTTCCCACACCGAACTTCTCAAGGATACGGAGTGTCGGCTCTGTCGGCTTGCTGGTTGCAACTGAGAGTATGCAGCCCTTCTCCTTAAGGGCACGCAGGGTGTCTGCCACTCCGTCGTACACCTCAGCCTCGAAGAGACCTACCACGTTGTATCTCTCTCTGTACTTGGCCACCATCTCCTTTGCCCTTGCATCATCCATGTCGAATTCTCTCACAAAAGAATCATACAGGGACGGCCCTATAAAGCTTCTGAATACTCTGTATTCAGGATATGGAATCCCAGCCCAGTCCAGAGCGTATTTTATACAGTTGAATATTCCTTCCTCAGACTTGGTGATGGTTCCATCAAGATCAAATAATAAATATTTGTACATATACCGTCTTCCTCCTTGCGAAAATAATGGGTCAGGCACACCAAAAAAGCGCTTACCGAAATGCCCCGCAAATTCTATGAATCTGTGGGGCATTTGTAGTATTTATATATTGAAACTACCCATGAATATTACATGATATCAACATCTGCTGAGTAATCCACACCGTCGATCTTGAAACCGAACATGTTGTAGAAATCCTCCCAATATCCATCGATGTCTGCTATATCCTTGACATTGTCATTGTTGACTGTATCCCAGTGCTCAGCAACAACTTCCTGAACATCATCTCTCATCTCCCAGTCGTCCATACGGATGAATCCGTTGTCGTCCACCTGGGTGTCATCCAGGATCTTATCCATGAACAGTCTCTGCATCTGCTCTATGCATCCCTCGTGGAGTCCCTTCTCTTTCATAACTTTGTAGAGAAGTGTGATATACAGAGGTACGATAGGGATAGCTGCACTTGACTGTGTGACAAGAGCCTTGTTGATGGCTATCTTCGCCTTTATGTTAGGGAACTTTTCATTTATAATGTCTGCTGACTTGTACAGATCCTTCTTTGCCTGTCCGATCGATCCCTCAGCGTAGATAGGGAATGTGATCTTTGGTCCTATGTATGAGTATGCAACTGTGATCACGTTATCTGCCAGAACTCCGGCATCTGAGAGTGCCTGCATCCAGTCGATCCAGTCCTCACCGCCCATTACCTTGATGGTGGCATTGATCTCGTCATCATTTGCCGCTGTTATATGTGCATCTGTGATGGTGTTGTCCTTGAGTACAAGTGTCTTGTTGGTGTACTCCTCACCAACCGTCTTGAGTACTGATGTGTACTTTGTTCCATCTGGAGTTGTTCTTCTAGGCGCTGCTAGGCTGTATACGATCATGTCTATCTTGCCCATGTCTGCCTTGATGGTCTCGATGACCTGCTCCTTGATCTCGACTGAGAACGCGTCGCCATTGATGGACTTTGCATAGAGTCCGGCCTTGTGAGCCTCCTCCTCAAATGCTCTGTTGTTGTAGAAGCCAGCGGTTGCTGTACGGCGTCCATTTGACTCCTTCTCAAACATAACGCCGAGGGTATCTGCGCCATAGCCAAATGCAACTGCGATACGTGATGCAAGTCCGTATCCTGTTGACGCTCCGATCACCAGAACCTTCTTAGGTGCGTTATCGCTCTTAACTGTTCCCTTTGACTTGACATACTCGATCTGATTCTTTACATTCTGTGCGCATCCCACCGGGTGAGCTGTTGTACAAATAAAATCTTTAACTCTTGGTTCAACTACCATTTTCAATTCTCCTTATAAAACATAATATATTTAGTGCTCTTTGTTGGCAAACTTCGTGTATTCCTGCAGCCATACCAGATCCACAGATCCGGTGGCACCTTTTCTCTGTTTAGCTATGATTATCTCCGAGATACCCTTCTTGTCGGTATCAGGATTGTAATAATCATCTCTGTATATGAACATAACCACATCGGCATCCTGCTCGATAGATCCCGACTCTCGGAGATCCGCAAGCACAGGCTTGTGATCCGGTCTCTTATCAACCTCTCGGTTAAGCTGTGACAGCGCTATGATAGGCACATCCAGCTCCCTGGCAAGCATCTTCAACGATCTTGACATATCAGATACGAACTGCTGTCGCGACTCAACTCGTCCCGTCGTGCTCATAAGCTGCAGGTAGTCGATGATGATGAGTCCAAGATTGTTCTTGCTCTTGAGCTGTCTGCATTTTGATCTCAGCTCGGATATGGTGAGTGCTGAACTATCCTCTATGTACAGCGGTGCGGCAGCTATACTCTCCGCACTGGCAAGCACCTGATCCCAGTCGTCCTCAGCCAACTGTCCCGTCTGTACCTTCTGGGAATCAACCAGGGAATCCATGGCTATCATACGCGTTACAAGCTGCTCCTTGCTCATCTCCAGGTTGAATATCGCAGTGGCAATTCCCTTGCGCACGGCAACATGGTGGGCAATATTAAGAACAAATGCCGTCTTACCCATGGCAGGTCTAGCAGCCACCAGTATAAACTCCGATCCATGGAGACCGGTGAGCATATTGTCCAGATCTATGAATCCCGTAGGGATACCTGTTACTCTTGTGTTCTTTCTGGAAGCCTCCTCTATCTGCTCGATAACGTTCATGACGATCCTGTCGATCCCCACAAATTTGCTGGAGCCGTTCCTCTCCTTTATCAGATTGAACACACCACTCTCGGCCTGTTCAAGGAGCTGTTCAACTCCCTCCGAATCAAGATAACAGTCCTTCTCCACTTCCTCGCACAGCTTTATCATCTTCCTGAGTATGGATTTGTCCGCCACGATCTCGGCATAATGCTTGGCATTCACCGATGTCGGAACCGTCTCCAATATCTCCGCTATGGATTTGGTGCTTATGACCTCATCAGGTACATTGTTCTCCTCAAGCTTGTTCTTCAGGGTTACCAGATCGACCGCCTTACCCTCCTTGAACAGTTCTACCATATTCTCGAACAATATTCCGTACTGACCGTAGTAGAAATCCTCCTTAGTCAGCATATCGGACGCCTCCACTATGGCGTCTCTGTCCATGAGCATGGAACCTATAACAGACTTCTCGGCATCCAGATTGTAGGGAAGCTTTTTTCTTGCAAATGCATCTTCCATATTTTATCTATACTCCTTATGCTTCCTCGACCTTTACAGCAAGCTCTGCCTGAACCTCAGGGTGAAGCTTGACCTTCACTGAAAAGCTTCCTAACGCCTTGATGGAGTCCTTCATAACGATCTTCTTCTTGTCTATATCCTTGCCGAGCTGGCTCTTGATGGCATCTGAGATCTCCTTTGTGGATACTGAGCCAAATGTTCTTCCGCCCTCTCCAACCTTAATCTTAACAGTTACTGAAGCCTTCTCAAGCTCTGCCGCAAGTGCCTTGGCATCAGCAAGATTCTCTGCTGCCACCTTTTCCTCATGAGCCTTGCGGAGCTTGAAATCATTCATATTCTTTGGAGTTGCCTCCATGCCGAGCTTCTTAGGAATTATGAAATTTCTTGCGTAGCCCTCATTTACCTCTACCATTGCGCCTTTCTTTCCAAGGCTTTTAACATCCTGTAATAATATGACCTTCATATCCTAAATATCTCCTTCCTTATACATCTCATTCAGGAGCCCAACAAGCTCCTTCTTTATATCCTCTGCTTTCGCATTTTCAAACTGAGCTGCCGCGATATTTGCATGACCGCCGCCACCCATTCTCTCCATGATTATCTGGACATTGACATCGTCAATGGCTCTTGCACTTATCTTGACATCCGCACCCATCTGCGCTATTACAAATGAAGCTCTGACACCTGCGATGTTCAGCATCTCATTTGCAATCTTGGCGGTGAGTACCACCGGCGACTCAGGGCCATCCCCAGGTGTAATGATTGATATGGCAAATGCATCAAGCACCATCTCTGCGTGGCTGACACCCTCCGCCTTCTGTCTGTAGGTCTCTATGTCAGTTCTGAACATCTTCCTTACTCGCATGACATCCGCACCGCTTCTCTTCAGGAACGCGGCTGCCTCAAAGGTTCTGACACCGGTCTTGCTCAGGAAGTTGTCGGTGTCAATGAGTATTCCGGCATACATGGCGTCCGCCTCTGTAGGCCTGAGCTTTATCTTCTCATCCATGTACTGGAGCATCTCTGCGATCATCTCACATGCAGATGACGCAAATGGCTCTATATACGACAGTGTCGCATTTGCAATGACATCCTTTGTCTGCCTGTGGTGATCGAATACCACTATGCTCTTCGCATATGCCAGCAGTTCCTCACACTCCGTGAGCGTAGGATTATTCACATCCGTCACAACTACGACCGTGTCGTCATCGACCAGACTGAGCGCCTGATCGTTGTTGATTATCATATCTGCCGGGTAGGAATTGCTCGAAGTGAAATTGCCGTATATCGGACTTATGGCCGATGACACCTCATTTACAACTATATGCGCCGTCTTGCCCAGCGCAGTCACCATCTTGTATATTCCTATACCTGAACCAAAAGCATCCATGTCCGGATTCTTGTGGGCCATGATTATAACCTTCTCCTTGGTCTCAAGAAGCTCCTTGAACGCAAGAGTCTTAACCCTCGCCTTAACTCTCGTGGACTTCTCCGTTCCCTGACTCTTACCACCAAAGTAGGTGATCCTGTCGGCGGACTTGATAACCGCCTGATCGCCGCCTCGGCCCAGAGCAAGCTCCATGGCGGAACGCGCTGCCTCAAAGTTTTCTATAAAGCTCTTGTAATCAGTACCAAGACTTATACTGAGTGTAAGCGGAAGATCATTTCCGATATTTATAGCCTTGACCTCATCGAGCAGGGCAAATTTGTTCTCCTTGAGCTGATCCAGATACTTCTGTGGCATCACGAACATGTACTTGTCCTTCTCAAGGCTCTTGACTATGGCGTCGACATTTGCCATGTATTTGTTAATCTTTCTGTCGACCAGGGCAACAAGAAGAGAGTGTCGTACTTCCTCAAGCGACTCAAATATCTCATCGTAGTTATCAATATATATGAGACCCGCAACCAGCTTCTGGTCATGGTTCTCCTGAGCGAGCTGATTCACCACTGTCACATCAAACATGTAGAACGCAAGGAAGGTGTCCGTCTTGCCGTGGTGTCTTGAACCACCGTGCGAAGACTTCGTCTCTTTCTTCTGCTCATCAGCCCCATCTCCGTCTGTGCCGGCCTCACCCGGCTGGGCATCCGTCTCTTCCATAGCAGGCTCAACCTTATTCACCTGTACACGTCTGATCTCATAACGGTATTCTCTTCCGTTAAATGCTATCTCTCCCTCGGTGACATCCTCCTGATAAGGAAGACTCTCCTCGGTAACCTCCTCAAATACCTGAACTATATTCAGCTTCATGAGCTTTCTCTTACTGGTCTCCGTTATACCTGAGAACTCGTCGTTCACCCACACAACTTTTCCATCCTCGTCAAGCAATGCGTACGGAACCGGAAACTCCTTTATGAGCTCCTTCTGCATCTTGCCGTGCTCCATGGCAAATTCCACATATCTGTCGCGGGACAAAGCATTCATCCTCAGGAAAACAACAATGCTCACCGCTCCGTATACTGCCGTAAAAATTGTGGCTATAACGCCGGCTCCTATTCCGACAAAATACATGAACACTGTCATCAGACAGAACATTCCTATCAGATACAATGGAACCTGTCTATATCGGTTGTACAGCCCCTCTACATCTCTCTTTTCATTCATATGTCACTGCCCTTCTTATCCTTCCATTCACAATGCAAATGATCAGGCTCAATTCTGAGCCTATACACTTCATAAGTATAACATTGTGCGATTCTGATTACAAGAAATATAGAATTGCAAAAAAATGCAGGTGTGGCAAAACACACCTGCATCTCTTATATATTAATCTGTAAAGATCTATTAACCGTTGATTCTTGCAAGAAGCTTCTTGCCAAGCTCCTCGTTGCCCGGCTTGCCGAGAAGAGCGAACATGTTCTTCTTGTAGCTCTCAACACCTGGCTGATTGAATGGATTTACACCAAGTGTGTATCCACTCACACCACATGCGAACTCAAATGTGTAGAATAGCTCACCGAGAGTGAACTCATCAATCTTGTCGATGTTGATCTGGATGATAGGTATTCCACCATCTGCGTGTGCAAGGATAGTTCCGTTCATAGCACTCTTATTTGCAAAATCAACTGTCTTGCCTGCAAGATAGTTAAGTCCATCAAGATCTGAGTCCTCTTCCTCCATAACAATCTCACATGTTGGATTAACAACATTGATAACTGTCTCGAAATGGTTCTGTGAACCCTGCTGGATGAACTGTCCAAGTGAATGAAGGTCTGTTGTAAAGTCCGTAGCTGTTGGGAAAAGTCCCTTGCCATCCTTTCCCTCGCTCTCGCCGTAGAGCTGCTTCCACCACTCTGATACATAGTGAAGTGCCGGCTCAAAGTTAGCAAGGATCTCGATTGACTTACCCTTGTTGTACAGTACATTTCTTACTGCTGCGTACTTCATAGCATCTGAATCGTCGAAGTCCTGTGCAAGACAATCCTTTCTTGCTGAAGCTGCGCCTTCCATAAGCTTATCTATATCAGCACCGCTTACTGCTATTGGCAGAAGACCAACTGCTGTGAGAACTGAGAAACGTCCTCCTACATCATCAGGAACTACAAATGTCTCATAGCCTTCCTCTGTTGCAAGTGTCTTGAGAGCTCCCTTTGCCTTGTCCGTTGTGGCGTAGATTCTCTTTGCTGCGCCCTCCTTGCCATACTTCTCAACAAGCTTCTTCTTGAAGATTCTTGAAGCGATACCAGGCTCTGTTGTTGTACCCGACTTGGAGATGATGTTGATAGAGAAATCTCTGTCACCGATCACCTGAAGCAGATGAACCATGTATGTGCTGCTGATGTTTGATCCTGCATAGTAGATCTCAGGAGTCTTACGGATTGACTTGTCAACTGAATTATAAAAGCTGTGTCTTAAAGCTTCGATGGCTGCTCTTGCACCCAGGTAAGAACCACCGATACCGATTACTACAAGCACGTCTGAATCTGCCTGGATCTTAGCTGCTGCCTTCTTGATTCTCGCAAACTCTTCCTTGTCATAGTCTACTGGAAGGTCGATCCATCCAAGGAAATCATTTCCCTCACCGGTCTTGTTTACAAGTGTTGCCTTTGCAGCTACTACCTGATCCTTGATTGCTGCGATATCAGCGTCTGTAGCCATGGCTTTTGCATTCTTAAAATCGAAACTTACTGTCTGTGCCATTTGTTTTCTCTCCTTACTTGTATTAAATTTTTCACATTGAATCAATTTTAGCAAATAGGTATACCATAATCAACTATTAATCTCAAAAAACTCCCCCAAAGCCACAACCGGTTTGGAGGAGTTTTCAATTATAACCATGTCTAAAGCACTACTTAACCGTCACTTTGATCTTTGCACAAACACCATTTTCAGACATTACATAAACCGTACATGTGCCCTTACGCACTGCCTTTATAACTCCTGCAGATGAAACAGTTGCCACCTTTGCATTGGATGTTATGAACCTTTCCTTCTTCGTAAGATGGTTTAACGCCTTCTTCTTTGGATTCTCAAGCTTAACCTTCTTGGTGATCTTAAATGTTTTACCTTTTGCAAGGTTAGCCTTGGTCTTGTTCACAGTAACTTTCAGGACATTTGTCTTTGCTGCATAAGGCATTGCAACATGGACTGTATTTGTCCTGCCGAGATATACCTTCTTGCCACCCGACATCTTGTATGCGACTGTAAAATACTTGTATTCTCTCTTATTATTGAGGTTCTTATCGGCATATTTCTGGGACTTCGGTACATTAGCAAGCTTATTGAAGTTGTTCTTTCCATTACAGTATGACCAGTATACATCATATCCTGTTGCACCTTTGACCTTATCCCATGTCAGATCTATTCTTGTTCCTGTTCCCTTTCCTTTCATAAGGAAGAACGGAAGTGTCTTCTTATAGAGTTCTGTTCCACTAGGTTCAACATTTGGAGATTTCTTTATAACAAGACGGCCAATGGCAAATGTTATATTGTAGTTTGGATTTGCACCCTTCTTCTGGCTTGCTGTGATCGTGTATGTTCCGGACTTCTCACCAGCAGCTCTCTTGAGAACAATTCCTGTAAGCTTATCCTTGCCAACAAGTCCCTCCGCTGTAAATGTAAACTTCGGATCCGCCTTGCCTTCATACTTAGATGCGTCATTTGCAGTTACTCTGATGGCTTTTTTGTTTACCGTGATCGCAACCTTTGCAGCAGCTGCCTTATAGTTCTGATTTGCCGCAACGGATACTGTCACAACCGCCTTGCCTGCACCAACTATAGTTACCTTGCCTGTGCCATCCACCTTGACAACCTTTGTATTGCTGCTTGTAAATGTTTTCTTGTCATTTCTACTGCACTTCACATTGAGGGCAAACTTTGCACCTCCATATGTCTTAGCTCCAACCTTTCCTACAGTAAGAGTTGTTCCCGCAGGAGTGATATCTGCCTTTGCTGTCTGCTGCTGGGCATCTTCTGTAAGTATATAGTTTGAAGCGGTCTTTCCGCTGATCTTTATATCTGTGATGCTTACAGTTTTGCCTGTTCCCACATCTGCACTGTCAAATGTTCCTGTAGCTGTAACTGCAATCACATCTGCGCTGACCTTACCATTCAGAACAACGCCTGAATAGTCAAGCTTTGCCTCTGTCTGTCCATCGTAAGCCTTTGATGTAGCTTTGATTCCCGATACAGCAAGTGGTCTTCTGTTGATGGTGATAGTTGCATGTCCGGATATCGTGTCATATCCCCTTGCTGCAACCTTATAATATACAGTGTATGGTTCATCTGAAGCCTGACTGTACTTCGGACTTACAGTCTTATCGCATGCATCCTCAGAAGTTCCATACGTCACAACCGCATCCTCTGGAATATCACCTGTAACTGTTATTCCATATGACTTGCCGTCATATGTCTTTACAATATCTGCCGCTGTTATGTCTGTCGGAGCTTCTCTCTTTGCAACTGTGAACTGAACCGGTTGTGTTACATACTCATTGTAATTGGTTGTAGCACAAACCTTGGCATACATATAATATGTGCCCGGATCTGCCGATCTGGAGTTCTCCCACAATGTTCCATCCGTGTTGCTGTTCTCTGTTGTGTAGTAATACTCTATAACAGGATCCTCTTGTGCTCCTGTAACCGCTGGAGCCTCTACACTGTCGCCAAATGTGTAATCGATTACATCAAATTCAACATTCTGATCAAGTCTCTGTATTTCAAATTCTGCATAAGCCGTAACATCAGCTATCTTCACAACAAACTTATAAGTACCTGCATTTACCGGCGCATTCTCATTTTCCGGATAATCGGTGTCGCCTGTTCCCTCATAATATGTAACAGCTGCATCTCCGGTCTTCTCTGTTATCCAGTTATTAACAACTGCACCTGCATATTCTGTGCCATCATACGCTCTGCTTTCTGCTGTCACAGTACAACTGACCGCCTCGTTTCTGCCCTGATATGCGCAGTGTGCCGGATCCTCAGTTTCATTGCAATATGCAATTATCTTGTTACTGTGGCCTTCTTTTATCTCATACGTCCAGTCATGATAATGAACCATATCCCATGACTTGTTCTGAAGCATGTAATTGGCTGCATTTTCCGTAGTTGCAAGCCCAAATCTGTATGTAGTTACAACCTTCTCTATTCCTAGTGTAACGTCCCACAGTACTACAGTATAATCCTCGTCATATACAAGTTCATCTCCATCCAGCAATCCTGAGAACTGGATTCCCTGTATATATGCATTTTCATCAACAATTACCTTATCCGCTGTGATCGTTTTCTTTTCGATAGTCACAGTCACATCGCCAAATACCGGTGAACACTCATCTGCTGTAACAAGGTAATACACCTTATATGTTCCTGCATTTTTAAGCTCAGGAACCGCCTGTGTGTACGGCTCATCTGCAGCCAGCGAATAACGGATAGAAGCTCCATCCAGGCCATCTGCAATTGTAACAGATGGGCTATGTATCAATCCATCGTAAGTGCAGGTTGTATCTTCTGCAGTTACTCCGGCGATCAGGTCACGTGAGACTGCCTTGGCATCTGACCACAATGAAGCTGGTTTTGTCGTATTAGCCACGTATCTTGTGCGAACATATACCCTCTGATTCTCTTCAAGTCCTGAGATAACATAATTATCTGACACATTCAGATCATCGAGAACTGTCCAGGTCGCTCCATCCGTCGAATACTGATACTGCTGTCCGCCAAGCGGGCTTACAGTCACAGAATCGCCAGTCACGCTTACTATCTCAACGCCTTCGCCGTCTGCAGCACTTTCCATATCGGCTGGTGTTGGATTCTGTATGTCTGCAAGAGTCTTCGGTGCAGATGGTGCCTCCGGTCTTGCTGCAACAGTTATATCAGCAGGTGTATCCTGACTGTCTTTCTTGCGGATACTTATATTTTTACCAAACAAACTATATGATACGTCGTTATCATCTGTTCCCTCAAGAGCTATATCACCATACATATCACTCACAATGTCATATGACTCGCCATCAACAGTGATGATATATGATGTATCGCCATCAAGCTCTGTCAGATTTTCTGTTATATAATCAACCTGTCCTGTAACTGCTCCTACATCAGCCACCGCTCCAACGCTGAATTTGAAACCTATATGTCCGCCATCTTCAACATTTGTCCATGACATTGTCAATCCCGAATCTATTCCTTCAACCAGGGATGCAGCATTCTGACCATTTATTTCAGCAGTTTCCTTTATGTAGCTTGATGAACCTGTATTGTACTCAAATATTCTTCTGGAATCATAGCCCCCGATCCAGTAATTACTTGCCTGTGTTATAGGGGCAAGAACAAATGATGGAGTATCATCTGCCGCATCCGCCGCTTTAGCAACTCCCATCATCGCTATCTGCTGTAATTCACCATTCTTGACAGTGGCAGCAAGCACCGCTTCATCTGCACTGTCAGAGCTTGTAATACTATTTCCAATGTTCGCATCCGCTCCTATTGCAAATGAATGCTGTCCCTCACCAAGTTCAGCATCAAAAATCAGATCGTGAGTATTCATAGGATCAAACGACAATCTTAGAGCTGCAAGCGAAGCCACAGATACTTGTGATGTAGCCGTTTCAGCTGAAGGCTCTGAATCGCTTCTGCTGTACAATCTCCATACTTTGTCGTAGCTTGTTCCAAGCATATAGTTCTTTCCGTCCTTGGTATACAAGCCAACAATATCAACCCCTTTGTCATTGGCCATATAGGCCATAACTCCATTGCTTATATACCAGCAAGTATTTGGCTTTGTCCACGTATTTCCATTGTCACTGGTAGGGATAACTGCCTTTACCGCTCTGCTGGCTGTGCCATCCACCACGCACCTGTACCAGTATCCATGAGTCGGGGTGAACGTATATGTACTTCCATTTGCACCTTCAATATCTGTAAATGGTCCACGCTTACTGGTTGCGCTCTGCCACTGATATGTTGCAGCTTCCCCTGTCACGTCCATAACGAGAGTGATTGAACTATTCGTCATATTCTTGCCATATGGATATCCATTGTTCATGAATACAACTTCTTCCTCCGAAGGATCTGTATTGCCTCCGCCTGAAAAGCCACCGATCTGAAATGTTATTTCATTGCCGCTGGCGTCCACGATCTTGCCAGCATTCAGATCAATACTTCCTATGTAAATATCAGGGAATACATAACCATTGTAATATGTCCACGTATACAGATAATACACACCCGTGGTACCCATATCTATTCCCTCTCCGGAAATGGTATCCGTTCTGTCATATGTACCTGAACTCCTTGAGAACGAGTTCTCCGTTATCCAGCCTTTAAATCCGCAGCCTTCAGGTGACTCGGCACTCGCCCATCCACTGTACCTATGGCTGCTCAGATAATCACCAAAGTTTGTGAGATCTCCAGTCGTGAACTTCTCAGACTGAATGCCAAGCTTGCAGCTCGCGCTGGCATAACCGCTGGTTGTCCACCCCCACTTGAGACCTCTCATATGTCCATCTGTGCTTATATCCACGTCTGTTACCTTGATATTCTCCATAGCCGCTGCGTAGGCAGTATTCTTACCACCTATCGAAATCAAACACGTTATGACCATGAAAGCTGTCATGAGCCATGCCATAACTTTTCTGCATAGAATTCTTTCTTTCATACACTTCCCTCTCTTTCTCAATAAAACCTCTTTTTCGTGTGTCCGTTAATGTTTTCTCTCTGCAACCATTACCTCCTGTTAATTCTTGACTCTTTCCCTTTAACAATTTATGATAATTATAATTCGTACATCAATGTTCAAGTCAACAATATTTTTGCGGTATTTATGCAATATTCACAATTTTTTTTGTCTATTTTTAAGGGGAGGGAAATCATATGAATCACGCAAATAAAAATCTGTATCAAATTGGGGAAGTCACTAAAATGCTTGGAGTGACAAGAAGAATGCTGTTAAACTACGAAGACCTGGGGCTTCTGACACCCGCACACAAAAATGAGAGCAGCGGTTTCCGCTACTACTCTGCCGATAACATCGTACATATACGAATTATAAAAGTTCTTCAGGGACTAGGATTATCGTTATCCGAGATTAACAAGTACTTCAATAATACCGAAAAGCTTGAGGATGTCATTGAACGTATGACTGCGCTCCGTTCCCAGCTGGATCTGTGCATAGCCCAGCTTCAGCTGCGTCAGTCCCAGACATCAGAACCGGAGATCCATTTTACCACTCTTCCCTCATTCACTGCATTTTGTCAGGAGTTCAAAGACTCTGATCTGGCCAGAAAAACTGAAGATCTGCGCAAGACCTTTATCGAGGCAACAAAAAAATATCAACTGGACACCACAGGCAAAATGTGTACAGAGGTTTTTGTCGAATCAACATCCGAAGGAAGATATGTCATACCTGTCGCAGCAGATCCTGACACCAATGACGAACACATAAAAAAACTTCCACAGACTGCAGCTATCTGTATATACTATCGTGGTCCATATGAAAATTTCGACACTGTCCAGAAAAAACTATTGGACTATGCAAAAGAAAACAATCTTGCGACCTGTGGTTATTTTCGCAATTCATTTATGGAGGGTCCTCCAACCCACGGAGCAAATAAAGATGCTTATATCACACAGATCGCACTGCCAATACACAAAAGCTCTCCGTTCGGATCGGCATGATCCGCACAGAGAGCTTCTGTTTCTGATACCACTATTCAATTTTCATCTCATTCAAAGACCTGAACTCATATCCCTCCTTCTCCAGGTTTGTGAGAACCGTATCAAGTGCCTGCGCATTGGACGACGACACATTGTGTATGAGAGGAATGGCTCCCGGATGATGATATTTCGCAAAATGATCAATGACATAGTCCGTCCCCGGCTGATTGTTCACATCATAATCAAGGTAAGCCATACTCCAGAATATGGTCTTATACCCCATATCCTTAGCCAGCTGCAGAACCTGTTCACTGTACTCACCGCTCGGCGGTCTGAAATACATATCCATTTCATACCCAGTTTCATTCCTCATAAAGTCTGAGCACTCCTTTAACTCACTTTTCTGCTCCTCCACACTCTTCTCCGGCATGCACGGATGATGCACCGTGTGGTTTCCCACCTGATGTCCCTCCTCCTTCATCCTCTTTACTATATCCGGATTGTCCCTTATGTAAGTCATCGTCACGAAGAAGCAGCCCTTTGCATTGTGCTTTTTAAGCACATCCAGCATCTGCTCTGTATATCCGTTCTCGTACCCACAGTCAAATGTCAGATACATCACCTTTTCATTCTTCTCAGCACACACTCTGTCCACGTAGAACGCATCGTACTGCTCCAGCGGAAAGCTGTTGTCACAGCCACTCATTCCATGATTTTTGTCCCGCACTATGTACCATGAATATTTCTTTGTCGATATCTGGCTGTAATCCCTGAGTCTGGTCATATCCTCACCCCGACTCTCCCCGTCTGTGTCCGTGTTACTCTCCGCATCTTCCGTCTTGTCTCCCGATTTTTCTTTTCCTTCCGCATCACCTTCCCCATTCTTCGCACCGTCCGCCTGACACTCTGCGTCCCCCGGAGTCGCCACCATCTTGGACAGATCCTCCTTGTCATATATGGAGCATCCGCTGAGCACGGCTCCGATCACGCAGGCAGCATACAGTCCTGCTATCAAGTACAGCTTTCTCACTATCTACCATCCTGAATTTATTGGCTTCTGCAGGCGGCTTTCACCTGCATTTCATCTGCCACGCACCTGCTCATCAACACCCCTGCTATCCGTCCGCAAGCATTTTCTTCATTATTCCGTCAAGCAAAGCATCATAATCTGACTTATCACTCCGCTGTGCTTTCCGCGCAGGCTTCGCCTTTCTTTTTATCCTGTCATTTTCATCTGTCTCACTGCATGCTGCCATGGCCTCAACAGTATCCTGCTTCGTCGTCTGTTTCTCTTCTTCCTTTTTCAATCTGTTTGCCAGGCTGTTGCCCAGATAATTTCTGGCGCTGTCACGCAGAGTCCTCATATGCCATTCACAATTCCACTGGTTATGAGCAGCCACCAGCACTATGCAGGCTGCCAGTCCACACCCCAGCATCTTCAATGTCTCCACGCCATCGCCTACTACATAATATTGATACGCCGCTGCAAATATGCCTGTCCCAGCTGCGGCCACTCCCATATTTTTCACAAATCCATTCCACACATTTATCGGTATAAAACCTATCTTCAGCCTGTCTATGTACTTGTCCACAAATGCGGCAGTGTCATGTATGTTCACATCCAGCGATGTTATATCCTCATACCGCCTGCGCATCTCCATCAATTGTTTTTTCCGCGTCGTTCCCATGCGCTCAGCCGCCTTTGCCAGTCTTGCAAGATAACTGCTCATCACAGCCCGTCCTGTCAGCCCTATACACCCACACACTATCATCACATACATACACACATTCTGATTCAACAAAATTTCAAACATAGTTTTCCCTCTCTTTTCAATTATTCGATCATATCCTGTCAGGGCTTAACCCCATATCCGTTTGGCCGGTCCGGATGGTAGTATTATATGAGCGACATTCCGGGGTATACAATTATTTTCGCTCGACAAATGTTTGTCTTTTGCATGCTCTTTTGATATACTTCAAGATGAAAAAAGCAGGATACATACATCTTAGAATGTATCAGCGAATATTAAAATGATTGGTTAAGTACAATAGAAAAGAGGTATTGTTATGGTTTATAAGACTAAAGGAACCTGCTCTGTCGAGATCAACTTTGACGTCATCGATGGCAGGCTGCATGATGTAAAGTTCACCGGAGGATGCAATGGTAACCTCAAGGGTATCGGAGCTCTCGTAGAAGGCATGAAGCCAGAGGACGTCATCGCCAGACTTGAGGGCACAACCTGCGGTTTCAAGCCGACTTCATGCCCGGATCAACTGGCTCAGGCACTCAAGCAGTATCTGGCTTCAGCACAGTAACAGGAGGATTAACAATCATTATGAAGAGAATTATATTGACAGGCGGCGGTACAGCAGGTCATGTCACACCAAACATGGCACTTATGCCGGAGCTGAAGAAGCACGGATATGACATCCAGTACATCGGTTCATATGACGGCATGGAAAAAAAGCTTATAGAAGATATGGGCATCCCTTATCACGGCATAGCTTCAGGAAAGCTCAGAAGATACTTCTCAATGAAGAACTTCTCAGATCCGTTCAAGGTACTTAAAGGAATATCTGAAGCAAAGAAGCTCATGAAAGAGCTCAAGCCTGATGTAGTATTCTCAAAGGGAGGATTTGTCACAGTCCCTGTGGTATTTGCCGCACACTCAGCAGGTATCCCTGTGGTGATACACGAATCAGATATGACTCCCGGCCTTGCAAATAAGCTCGCCCTTCCAAAGGCGACAAAGGTATGCTGTAACTTCCCTGAGACAAAGGATCTCTTCCCTGAGGGCAAGGCAGTCGTAACCGGAACCCCTATCAGAGAGGAACTTTTCCGCGGCGATTCCGCATTTGCATATAACTACTGCGGTTTCACTGACAACAAGCCTGTTCTCCTTATCGTGGGCGGAAGTTCAGGAAGCGTCATAATCAACAACGCAATAAGAGACAATATCGACCGTCTTCTGGAGACCTTCAACGTCATCCACCTGTGCGGCAAGGACAATCTGGATGAATCCCTCAAGGATAAGAAGGGCTATGTCCAGTACGAATATGTAAAGAAGGAACTTGCAAGCATGCTTGCACTGTGCGATATCATCATCTCACGTGCAGGAGCCAATGCCATCTGTGAGCTTCTCGCACTCAGAAAACCGAACATCCTCATTCCTCTGTCAAAGGCTGCATCAAGAGGTGATCAGATCCTCAACGCCCAGTCATTTGAGAAGAGCGGATACAGCTATGTGATCCAGGAGGAAGAGCTGAACACAGATTCCCTGTTCGCCGGAATAAATGAAGTGTACAACAACAAAGAGAAATATATCCAGGCTATGGAGTCCAGCAACCTGACCGACTCAACGGGAATCATCATCAACATGATAGAGGATCTCGTAAACGGCCACGACTGATCTGCATAAGATCTGCAAAAGCAATTATAAAAAGGCAAAATAAAACTCCACACCGTCTAAATCATAGTGATATGTACCCAGAATCCTGGACACATATTTATGAACTAGGCTGAACACATGGATGCTATCCTGTATTGTACAGGTGGCATCCATTTTGTTTTTGCCTGAATTCTTTTGTTATTATAATAATCTATATATTCTTCAACCGCTTGTGAGAATTCTTCGAAGGAAGAATAGTCTTTCTCATAACCATAATACATCTCATTTTTCAATCTTCCAAAGAATGTCTCCATAATACAATTGTCATAGCAATTACCTTTCCGTGACATGGATTGTACAATGCCATGTTCTTGTAAGGCATTTCTAAAATTGACATGCTGATACTGCCACCCCTGATCAGAATGAAATATTAATCCTTCGACAGAAGGAAATTTTTCAAAAGCTTTATTTAGCATTCTTTCTATCTGGCCAAGATTAGGAGTCCTAGATAAATCATATGAAATGATTTCGTTTGTATTCATATCTAACACTGGCGATATATAACACTTTCCCCATGAAAAATTGAATTGAGACACATCTGTGGTCCATTTTTGTAAAGGCGAAGTTGTGCTGAAATCTCTGCCTATTATATTATCAGCAATCTTACCAACTTGTCCCTTATAGGAATGATATTTCTCCTTTGGTCGTTTGCCGGCTAATCCTGATTCATGCATAAGACGCTGAACTCTCTTATGGTTCACCTGATACCCGCGATTAATAAGTTCCTGGTGAACCCTTCTTACGCCATATCTGCGTTTGTTCTCCTCAAAAATATTTTTTATTTCTTCTAGTACTTCTTGATTGCGTTCGGCAACAATATCGTTTCTGTTAATCTCAAAATAGTAAGTAGATTTAGCCATATGCATTGCTTTTAGGAGATACTTTAGTTGATATCCTTTTTCTCTGAGTTCTTTGATGATTGCTGCTTTTTCGCCTTGAGTTGCGCAACCCATTTTTCTTGCCTCAAGGCGATCCGTTTTTTTATTACTTCATTCTCGGCTTTGATATATTCATTTTCAGTTCTCAAGCGTATCAGTTCTTCTCGTTCCGATTCTGTTAAAGGTAATGGATTTGTTGATTTTTTCATTCTCGGTTCCTTTGTTGGTCGTCCTTTTTTACTTTCTACCAATCCATTATATCCTTGTAATTTATATTTGTGTACCCATTGATAAAGCAGTCCTGCATTAATGCCTGCTTCTATGGCAACTTTCGTTCTTGGTGTGCCTGCAATAACCTTTGAAATCAGTTCAAGTTTTTCTTCGGGTGTCCATACCTTATTAAACACCTTATGTTTTAAAACTTCTGGACCATGTAAATCAACCAATCTGGACCATTCTCGTATATGCCTTTTGAGAGTATTGGGATTCAGCCCCTCTGGGATGTCAGGATACGAACCCGAATGATACAATTCAACACACATCATTTTAAACTCATAACTATAACGCATAAAAATACCCTCCTTACTGGTTGTCCAGTAAAGAGGGTACATATCAGTCAGCAGAGTTTTTTTACTGTAGTACAAAATGTTACAGATTTCGCCGGCTGTTCTACATTTTTCTGGTTTGTCAAGTATATATATGAGTAAAAACAATAGGCAAAAGTAATAAAATATACCGAAAACGTGACGAAAAACTCTATTGACATAAATGGGTATGGTGAAGGTTTCACAAAAAAGGAAGTTTAAACCAAGGGAAAACGGTTCGAAAACCGTCAAAATGTTGCAAAATTTGTGCACGTATACAATTTAGACAAAAGTTCAAAAATTTTTTTGAGCAATAATCACATAGAATGAAAAATGCCAATGATGTAGAATAACAATAGTTTTTAGGGTGAACAAAAACAAGATTATATACACTACGGAGGTAATTTCAAATGGCAAGTTTATCACTTAAGAACATTTACAAGGTATATCCTAACGGATTCAACGCAGTTAAGGACTTCAACCTTGAGATCGAAGACAAGGAGTTCATCATCTTTGTTGGACCATCAGGATGTGGAAAGTCAACAACTCTTAGAATGATAGCAGGACTTGAGGATATCAGCTCAGGTGAGTTATGGATCGGCGACAAGCTCGTAAACGATGTAGAGCCAAAGGACAGAGATATTGCGATGGTATTCCAGAACTACGCTCTGTACCCACATATGTCAGTATATGATAACATGGCATTTGGACTTAAGTTAAGAAAGGTTCCAAAGGAGAAGATCGACAAGGCTGTACATGAGGCAGCTAAGATTCTTGATATCGAGCATCTTCTTGACAGAAAGCCAAAGGCTTTATCAGGTGGACAGAGACAGCGAGTTGCTATGGGACGTGCAATTGTCCGTGAGCCAAAGGTATTCCTTATGGACGAGCCTCTTTCAAACCTTGATGCTAAGCTTCGTGTACAGATGCGTGTTGAGATCTCAAAGCTTCATCAGAGACTCCAGACAACTATCATCTACGTAACACATGACCAGACAGAGGCTATGACACTTGGTACAAGAATCGTAGTTATGAAGGATGGTATCATCCAGCAGGTAGATACACCTCAGAACCTCTACGACAAGCCATGTAACCTGTTCGTTGCCGGATTCATGGGTATGCCACCTATGAACTTCATCGATTGTAAGGTTGTTAAGTCAGGTGCTGACGTTCTCCTTATGTTCGGTTCACATTCAATCAAGGTTCCAGACAGCAAGGCTGAGAGACTTATCGCACTTGATGCTATCGATAAGGAAGTTGTTCTTGGTATCCGTCCAGAGGATATTCATGATGAGCAGCTCTTCATCGAGTCATCACCAGAGAGCGTAATCGATGCAAGAATCAACATCTACGAGATGCTTGGTGCCGAGGTTTACTTATACTTCACAATCGACCAGTTCGATATCACCGCAAGAGTAAATGCTCGTACAACAGCTAGACCTGGCGACACAGTTCAGTTCGCATTTGACTTAAGCAAGATTCATATCTTCGATAAGGAGACAGAGGAGATCCTTGTTAACTAGTCTTAGATAACACATAGAACTTACAATTACACTCCAGATAACTGGAAACAGTAGTTTAATTCTTGAAAAATTGAGAAAATGCAGAAAATACATATAAAAAATCTGCATTTTCTCTTTTTTTTTCTACAATTTTGCTTTAAAATAAGAGTAATGGATTACGGGATAAAACGTATAATGAGTATAAGGAGTGAAAAGAATGATATCAAACCAGATTCTTCAGGATACAATAGACGGATTAAAAGGTATAACAAGAACTGACCTGTGCGTGTTGGACACAGAGGGAAAAGTGCTTGCGTCAACACTTAAGGATATAGATGACTGCGAGGATTCAGTTCGTGCATTTGTTGATTCACCGGCAGAGAGCCAGGTTGTAAGAGGTTATCAGTTCTTCAAGGTGTTTGACGATAACCAGTTAGAGCATATTCTCATGGCAAAGGGCGAGACCGATGATACATATATGGTCGGCAAGATTGCAGCATTTCAGATCCAGAACCTTCTGGTCGCATACAAGGAGAGATTTGACAAGGACAACTTTATCAAGAACCTTCTCTTAGACAATCTCCTTCTGGTTGATATCTACAACAGAGCAAAGAAGCTCCACATAGATACTGATGTGAGAAGAATCGTATTTATCATAGAGACAAAGAATGAGAAGGATACCAATGCACTTGAGACAGTACGTAATATCTTCTCAGCCAAGACAAAGGATTTCATCACTGCTGTGGACGAGAAGAACATCATTCTTGTCAAGGAAGTCAAGTCCAACGAGACATATGACGACATGAACAAGATTGCCAAGGTCATCGTTGACATGCTCAATACCGAGGCGATGTCATCTGTACATGTATCATTCGGAACAATTGTCAATGAGATAAAGGAAGTTTCACGTTCATACAAAGAGGCTAAGATGGCTCTGGATGTTGGAAAGATATTCTATGAGAACACAGATATCATAGCATACAGCAATCTTGGAATAGGGCGACTTATTTACCAGCTTCCACTTCCTCTGTGCAAGATGTTCATCAGAGAGATATTTGACGGCAAGAGCCCTGATGAGTTTGACGAGGAGACTTTGTCAACTATCAACAAGTTCTTTGAGAACAGCTTGAACGTATCAGAGACATCAAGACAGTTGTACATCCACAGAAATACTCTGGTATACAGACTTGATAAGTTGCAGAAGAGCACAGGCCTTGATTTGAGAGTATTCGAGGATGCCATCACATTCAAGATCGCTCTTATGGTTGTAAAGTACATGAAGTACATGGAGTCACTGGATTATTAAAATGTCCGGTGGACAGTTATCTGGAATATAGATTGCATAGAAGCGGCAGCCTTACATATGGATATATGAAGACTGCCGCATCGTGTATTAATTTTAATTCACAAACTATACACAACAAAACAATCAATATGTAGTATAATGAAGCGTGGATGAAATGAATCAGAATCATCCGACTATGGACAAATGTAAGATAATGTACAGTTTATGCCGTAAAGAGGCAATATAGGAGACATGAGATGATAGAGTTAGAGAACGTGAGTATGACATATCCTGGGGGCAATCAGGCGCTCAAGAATGTGAACATCAATATAGAAAAAGGCGAGTTCGTATTTATAGTTGGAAGCAGTGGATCAGGCAAGACCACTCTGTTTAGGCTTCTGCTCAAGGAGCTCGATCCTACGGAGGGCAATATCACTGTTGCCGGATACGACTATGGCAAGATAAAGAGAAAAGATATACCGAAGGTCAGAAGAAGGATTGGAGTCGTATTCCAGAACTTCAGGCTTCTGAAGGACAGGACTATATACGAGAATGTTGCATTTGCACAGAGAGTTATCCAGACTCCGGCGAGATACATCAGAAGACGTGTTCCGGCCATGCTGACGCTGGTTGGACTTGCAGACAAGTACAAATCATATCCAAAAGAGCTCTCAGGTGGTGAGCAGCAGAGAGTTGCCATGGCGAGAGCACTGGTCAACAATCCTGACATCATACTGGCGGATGAGCCTACAGGAAATCTCGATCCTAAGAACTCACTGGATATCATGAACCTCCTTGAGGATATCAACAAGAGAGGAACCACAGTTGTCGTGGTAACCCACAACAAGGATATCGTCAATGAGATGAAGAAGAGAGTTATCACCCTGAAGAAGGGTGTAATTATCAGCGACGAGAAGGAAGGAGGATATATAGATGAAGATTAGTACATTTTTCTATATCCTCAGACAGGGCTTTGCAAATATAAGAAGAAATATTCTGTTCTCACTTGCATCACTTGGAACCATCATATCATGTCTGTTCCTCTTTGGAATCATATATGCGGTAGTTGTAAACTTTCAGTCCGGTATGCAGGAGCTTGAGAATACAGTTACAATATCAGTGTTCTTTGACGAGGATGTGTCGGACGACACGATACAGCTTATCGGATCACAGATAAGAACTCTGGATTATGTAAACACGATGGATTACGTGTCGGCGGATGACGCATGGAATAAATTTGTTGAGCAGAACTACGATGATCCACAGGCGGCAAAGAATGCATTTGGCGAGGACAATCCACTTAAGAATTCGGCCTCATATGAGGTTACGCTCAAGGATGTGGCCAGACAGCCGGAGTTCGTGGCATTTGCCCAGGGGCTTTCAGGAGTCAGAAAGGTCAAGAGCTCTGACGTGACTGCGGACAGCATCACGACACTGTCATCCCTTGTCGGATATGCATCCATAGGAATAGTTGTGATACTGATGCTGGTATCTATCTTCCTTATAAGCAATACTATCACCATAGGTATCACGGTGCGAAAGGAAGAGATAGGGATCATGAAGCTGATCGGTGCGACAAATGTATTTGTACGGGCGCCGTTCATCATAGAGGGTGTGATCATAGGTGCGGTCGGTTCGGCTATACCTCTGGTTCTTCTGTACTACATGTATGATAAGATACTGACATATGTTGCCGGAAGATTTAAGGTTGTCACAACGCTGTTTGCATTTGTGAGCCAGCATGACCTGTTCAAGACCATGATACCGGTTGGACTTGTGCTTGGTATCGGTGTTGGACTGGTAGGAAGTATCCTTACCACGAGGAAGCATTTGAGAGTATGATATAATGAGCATTGCGACGGATGCGCTTGCGCAAGACGTCATAATGCGAATGCCCTCATTGAGCCGGCAGGCGATATAATATAATGAAGCACGCTGATGCGTGCGCAGGTCATCGCGCTCACGCACGACGACATAAGATATACTAGTTAATTGTTAGATGGGGATAACAAGGAGTAGTAGATTATGAAAAAGAAAGTCGATGTAAAAGGGAATATCAGAAGGATGGCATTGCTTGTTGCGGGATGTGTAGTCATGGGGGGCATGGCTGCGTCTCAGACCGGGGGAAATATGGCATATGCCATGACGAAGGAAGAGGCTGAGCGTCAGAAGGATGATGCCAGTGAAAACGAGAAGAATGCCAAGGACGTTCTGGATTCTCTGGAGGAACAGCAGAACAAGATCGTTCAGGACGTTGCGGATCTGGATGCCAAGATGACATCCGTCCAGACTCAGATAACGAGCCTGCAGGAGCAGACAGACGAGCTCCAGACGGAGATAGACACAACTCAGAAAAGTCTGGATGAAGCTCAGAAGGCAGAGGATGAGCAGTATGAGGCGATGAAGCAGAGAATACAGTATCTGTATGAGGAGGGGGAGACGGAATATGTCGATGCCCTGCTCACATCCATATCATTCAGCGATCTCCTGAACAAATCAGAGTATATAGACCAGATATCGGAATACGATCAGAGGCAGCTTGCAAAGCTGATCAAGACCAAGACAGATATAGCCAATTATGAGGCGCAGCTTGAATCTGACCTCAGACAGGTGGAGTCGGTCAAGACGGATCTGGAGAGTAACGAGGCTGAACTGCAGACCATTATAGATCAGAAGCAGGAAGAGATCACCAGATATGATGGTGATATAGAAGCCCAGAAGTCGTTGATGAACAAGTTCACTGTGGCCCGTGAGGAAGCCGAGAGACGTATCGCGGAGATATCCAGACAGGAGATGGGCAAGGCAAATGCAAATGGTACGGGTGCGTATACGAAAGATGGAAAGGTATACGACACCTCCAAATATAAGGGCAAATTCATGTGGCCGGTATCGACCGGAGGTGTTATCACGGATGAATTTGGTTACCGAGATGCTCCTACAGCGGGAGCAAGTACATATCATCAGGGACTTGATATAGGCTGTGATTATGGAACAGATATTGTTGCGGCGGAGGCCGGCACAGTCGTGATGTCCTGCTACAATGGCGGTGGTGGCAACATGGTCATGATCAGCCACGGCGGCGGAATATGTACGGTATATATGCACAACTCACAGCTATGTGTAAATGTTGGCGACAAGGTTGTGAAAGGTCAGGTCATAGCAAAGGCAGGAAGTACGGGTGTGTCGACAGGTCCGCATTGCCATTTTGGCGTGTCGATAGACGGAACGTATGTCAATCCGCATGACTTCCTTGGACAGTAGACCGGGCAGGGGATATGGAGAGATTCAGGTATTTGATGGCAATACAAGGTTAGGAGATAATGATATGAGGAAAATGTTGAAGAAGACAGTAGTGACAGCGGTGCTGGCAAGTACGGTGATCGGTCTGACGGGCTGCGGTACATCAGGTGTGTTCAGTGGCACACTCAGCGGCAAAACCGGCAGTTCCACCAAGATAACCTATGATGGCAATCTGTTGGATGCGGACGTATTTGACAAGACAGAGAAGATCGAGAGTATCATAGACAATTATTATTACAATGATATTGACGATGATACGATCAGGGAGGGCATATACAAGGGTATAATGGAATCCCTTGACGATCCGTATGCACAGTATTACACCAAGGAAGAGTATGCCAAGCTGCAGGAGGATGATTCAGGTGAGTATGCCGGAATCGGAGTTACGGTCAGCAAGGATGAGGATACGGGATATGTCCGTGCGGTAAATATCCTTGAGGGTGCACCGGCTGAGAAGGTGGATATACAGCCTGATGACATTATTGTACAGATAGACGATCACGAGATCACTACAGACGATGATCTTGACTACCTCGTATCACTCATAAGAGGCGATGCTGGAACTGATGTTACGCTGAAGATATACAGGGAGCGTGATAAGGCTTACCACGATGTCACCATCACCAGGGAGATCGTTGAGTACAGCACGGTATCATCATTTATGATAGACGACAAGATCGGATATGTGAGGATCACGCAGTTCATAGACAACACAGACGAGCTTTTCCAGAAGGCAGTTGAGGAGCTCAAGAATGAGGGCATGCAGGCACTGATGATCGATGTCAGAAGTGATCCGGGTGGAATGCTTACCACGGTCGTAAACATTTGCGACTATCTGCTCCCAGAGGGAACCATAGTGTCCATCAAGGACAAGACCGGCAAGGTTGTGGACGAGTATAAATCGACAGATGATGAATACCTCGATATGCCTATGGTAGTCCTGACAAATGAGTACAGTGCCAGTGCGTCAGAGATACTTACATCGGCACTCAAGGAATTCGGGGCTGCAACTGTTGTAGGAAAGAATACCTACGGTAAGGGAATCGTGCAGAGTGTTATACCACTTGGTGATGGCACAGCGATCAAGCTCACGACACAGAAGTATTTCACACACGATGACAACGATATCCACAAGAAGGGTGTTGCGCCTGATATTGAAGTGGATCTTCCAGATGATTATACCTATGAGGATTTCCAGGGCAAGAATGACAGCCAGTACCAGAAGGGTATTGAGGTTCTGAAGGAGAAGCTGAAGTAGGGACCAAGATAGAGATTGGTATAAATATAGTTATATAATAGATTTCAATATTGAGTGGGCAGGGCAGATGACGTTACTGCGTTATATAAATTTGTCAGTGAAGTATCTGTTCGAATGCTATCGTATATGTAAAATGCATAAATAATTAAAACAACATAATTTTTAGATAATATGCAGCACAAAAGTGCTGCATATTGTGTTATACTAGGAAATGTTCAGAAATATGTTATAGGTAAATAAAAGGCAACAAAGGAGATATACATGGATAAGGAACTGATTATCGTATTGGACTTTGGCGGACAGTACAACCAACTGATCGCCAGACGTGTAAGAGAGTGTAATGTATATGCCGAAGTACATCCGTACACATTGCCGCTGGAGAAGATCAAGGAGATGAATCCAAAGGGAATCATCTTTACCGGCGGACCAAACAGCGTATACAAAGACGATTCACCTAGCTGCAGCAAGGAGATATTCGAACTGGGTATTCCTATTCTCGGAATATGTTACGGTTCACAGCTCATGGCTCATCTGCTGGGCGGCAAGGTCAGCACGGCCCCTGTCAGCGAGTATGGAAGAACAGAGGTTGAGGTTGACAAGACATCCAAGCTGTTTGCAGATGTGAATGACAAGACCATCTGCTGGATGAGTCACACAGACTATATTGCAGAGGTGCCAGAGGGTTTCAAGAAGACAGCTTACACTCCTGTATGCCCAGTGGCAGCCATGGAGAATGCTGAGAAGAAGCTGTATGCGACTCAGTTCCACCCAGAGGTTATGCACACCGAGGAAGGTATGAAGATGCTCAGAGCATTTGTCATGGATGTATGCCAGTGTGCAGGCGACTGGAAGATGGATTCATTTGTAAAAGATACAATAGAGAGTCTCCGTGCCAAGATAGGCGATGGCAAGGTGCTGTGCGCCCTGTCAGGCGGTGTTGACTCATCAGTAGCTGCGGTTCTCCTGTCCAAGGCGATAGGCAAGCAGCTTACATGTGTGTTCGTAGACCACGGCCTTCTTCGTAAGAACGAGGGCGACGAGGTTGAGGCGGTATTTGGACCGGACGGCCCATATGACCTGAACTTCATCAGAGTAAATGCTCAGGACAGATTCTACAGCAAGCTTGCCGGAGTAACCGAGCCTGAGGCAAAAAGAAAGATAATAGGTGAGGAGTTTATCCGTGTATTCGAGGAAGAGGCCAAGAAGATCGGTGCCGTGGACTTCCTCGTACAGGGAACCATATATCCTGACGTCATTGAGTCAGGCCTTGACAAGTCAGCAGTCATCAAGTCCCACCACAACGTAGGCGGACTTCCTGACTATGTAGATTTCAAGGAGATCGTGGAGCCACTCCGTCTTCTCTTCAAGGACGAGGTCCGCAAGGCCGGCCTTGAGCTTGGAATCCCAGAGTACCTGGTATTCCGTCAGCCATTCCCGGGCCCAGGCCTTGGAATAAGAATCATCGGAGAGGTCACAGCCGAGAAGGTCAAGATCGTTCAGGATGCCGATGCCATCTACCGCGAGGAGATCGCAAAGGCAGGCCTCGACAGAAGCCTCGGTCAGTACTTCGCAGCCCTGACCAACATGCGCTCAGTTGGCTGTATGGGAGATTTCAGAACGTACGATTACGCCGTAGCACTCCGTGCTGTAAATACAACAGACTTCATGACAGCTGATTGTTCAGAGATACCATTTGAGGTGCTTCAGAAGGTAATGAACAGGATTATTAATGAGGTCAAGGGTGTTAATAGAGTAATGTATGATCTGACTAGTAAGCCGCCTGGAACGATTGAGTTTGAATAAGAGCCACAAGTCTTGGAATCCGCTAAACAAGCGGGTTCCGAGACTTTTTCTTTTGCTCTGCTACTAATTTGCTACTAATAGCAACTACTCTTTTTCTATCGTTTTCAGTTGGTTGTCATTAACTTTAATAGCAAGAAACCCTGATGACTGCTGGATTTCTTTTATATGATCTTTCTTTGTGGCATCTGGATGATTTTCCCTGATGCGGTATTTGGTGGTACTAACGCAGGTCCGAACTGAGGTCGGATTGTTACATCTGAGCCGTTGTCCTGAGTCTGCGGCACTTCACATGTGATACCTACTGCTTCAAGCAGTGGGTTATCAGATGGTGGTTCAGGTGTTGGCGAATCTGTTGCCTGCAATGATTCCAGACTATGCACAAGCTCCTGCTGTTTATGTGGAAACAGATGAGAGTATGTGTTAAGTGTTGTGGATACTTTCTCGTGTCCGAGCCTGTCTGCTAACATCAGCGCATCACAGCCCTGATTAATAAGTAAGCTGGCGTGCGAATGCCTGATATCGTGGATTCGTATCTTCTTTACACCTGTGTTTTTGCAACCTCTTATCATCTCATGTGAGAGATATGATTTTGTTACCGGGAACAGCCTTTCATCTGCATCAAGCATATACCTTGACTGGATATAGTCTGATAGCTCCTGGCAGAGAAAATCCGGAATCGGAATCTTTCGCTTACTTTTTCTTGTCTTAGGTGATGTAAATACATCTTTTCCTTCTATTCGCTGATATGTTCTGTTGATGGATATTGTCTTGTTATCAAGGTCAATATCAGCAGGTGATAGAGCAAGCAGTTCACCTTCTCGTATACCAGTCCAGTACAGGACTTCAAAGCATATATACGATAGCGACTTGTCTTTTACACCCTCACGGAAAGCAATATATTCATCGTAAGTCCAGTAATCCATTTCCTCAGCCTTTGCTTTTCCAATGGTGCCTGCCTTGCCGCAGGGGTTGGTGTTAAGGTCATAGAAACGCTTGGCGTAATTGATGATGCTGTTAAGCTCCGTGTTAATCTTTTTCAGATAGGTCTGGGAGTAATTATTAGGCGAACTCATAAGCTTCGCCTGCCATCTTCGTACATCAGAGGCTTTGATTTCATTTATCGGCTTGCTACCGAAGAATGGAAGAATATGCGTCTGTAGTACCGCCTTTTTTGTCAGAAGAGTTGACTGCTTAAGTCTTGCAGCCATATCCTCCATATAAATTTCATAAAGGTTTTGAAATGTCATGTCAGGATTGGCAGACTGCTTTTCCAGAAAATCCCTTTCAAATCCTAAGGCTTCCTTTTTGGTGGCAAAGCCTCTTTTCCACTTCTGTTTTTTGATTCCCTGCCAGTTCGTATAATAGAACTTGGCGAACCATTTACCAGTTTTTTCATCTTTGTAAGCTGGCATGAATATCATCTCCTTTTTGTAAAATTGTTGTGCAATCATCAAAAGGCTATGATATAATCTACTTGTTCAGGGTGATTATAAAGCCTTCGGGTCAATCACTTACATAGCTTCGGTTATTCCTTTTGCGAGAAGGAGTGTGCCGGAGCTTTTTCTTTATTAAAGGTGTAAGCCTGCAATTATTCAGTTTTTGAATCGGCTTCATTATCCAGTCTGGAATCCTTATAATATGCCAACATATCTGATTTCCATGAATCAAACTTTTCTTTTGAAATTTTTCCTGTCTGAAGCATATTCTTCTTTGTTATCCAGTTTTCCATAAAGAGACAGAAGTCTGCATCATATTTTCCATTGCCTTTGCCATTAACCTTAATCCCGGCAGTCCATTCAGGACTTTCAGGAGGTTTGGTGTTGGTCAGCTCAAATGAAAAATCAGTAAGTTCAGTTATGGCAAAAAGAGCATTGATTACATCTGACATAGTGTGGAATTCATATGATGTTGACTGTTTTATTGGTTCTTTTGCAGCATTATCAATTCCTGCCGGATATAAAAGCTCCTGAAATGGAATGTTCAGCTCATTAGCAACTTCCTTTACTACATCCAGCTTCATGATAATCTCACCGGATTCATACTTCTGAATGGTGCGTTCTGATTTACCAAGTCTTTTTGCAAATTCCTTCTGTGTTATCTTTTGAGCCCTGCGGTGCTTCTGGATGTTCTTTCCAATCTCCTGTGGAGACGGAATGTCCATAATGTAAGCCATGTGGTTCACCTTCCTTTATATAAAATAGTCCGTTGTAAAGATACGTATCAGATTGATATTAAATGAAATACGTATCAGTAAGTGACTTATTTATGATTGTATGATTACTTTATCATAAATAAAAACGAATTGCAAGTGCGTAATTATAAAAAGTTCTATTGACAAATTTTGAAAAGGATATTAAAATAAACACGAATTAAAAATACGGATTAAATAAAGAACAGGATAGCTGTTTTGCGAAAACACGTATTTAAAATAACAATTTATGAAAGGAGGAGCTGCATGAAGGGTATAAAGGAAGCATTCATAGATGCAGGTGAGATAAGCCAGATGCTTGGTATCGGGATGACAAAGGCATATGCAATTATAAAGGAATATAATGCAGAGCTTGAGGCAAAAGGTTATTTCACCATGCGGGGCAAATGTCCAAGGAAGTACTTTGAACAGAAAATCTATGGTTACGAAGATTATTACAATCCGGATTATGAGCCACAGCGTAACCGAAGCAAGGTTGTAGAAGAAATGGATTATGAAGCGGCAGTTGGGGATTCTGTGATAAGTGAACATGATGAAGTGGATATACCGCCTGAAACAAATGAATTGCCGGAAGATGGTGCTGAGATAGCAGAAAATGTGATGTCGGATGCAGATGTAATGGTGGAAGAGACAACTGAATAGGTGAATCCAGCGAGTGGGGGCAAAAAGCGCCCCCAAAATGTGCAAATGGGGGCAGAAAGCGCCCCCAAAACCACAAAGTGGGGGCAGAAAGCGCCCCCGCACAAATCAGAGCCGAAAAAGTGTGGAGGCAAAAAGTGCCGTCAAAATGGAAAAGTGGGGGCAAAAAGCGCCGTCAAAACAGCAAAGTGACGGCAAAAAGCGCCACCACTCAGATAAGCGAGAAAAAAGTTATGGTGGCGGAAAGTGCCGTCAAAATGGAAAAGTGGTGGCGGAAAACGCCACTAAAACAGCAAAGTGATGGCAAAAAGAGCCACCACTTTTAAATCAGGTGGAACTTTAGTCACCATATCAGTAATTGTGGTGGTACATTAACCACCACAAATCATATACAGGGTGCAGGTGCTCCTGCCAAGATGAAAAATTATGTAAACGCTGATGCGTTTATATTTTTTCGGGAAAAGGTCCGACCTTTTCCGCATCTTGCAAAACCTATAAGCAGAACTTTTAGAAAGGATGAAAAAAGTAATGGTACAGATAAAAAGAGATTGGTTTGATACAGAATTTGGAAATTACGAAAGGGGAAAAACGTATGGCAGATGGAAAGAGAAGATACAAGTCTGACAGGAAAGATTATAAGATATCGGTGAAGCTGTCAGAGAAAGATATGGATATTCTAAAAGTAGCACTTAAACGAACAGGAATGACAGCAAGTGCATATATAAGAGAATTGATCCGGACAGGCGGCAACATTGATACAAGTTATCCAGAGGACAGGGCAAGAGTAATCCGTGTTATTGCCGGTATTGCAAATAATATTAATCAGGCAGTAAAGCTTGGCAATTCACAGGGAAAGTTATATTACAGCGATATTGATAAACTGCAGAGCAGTCTGGATGATATAAAGAAAACATTTGGGGAGGTGCTGGAAATATGGCGATTACAAAGATCCTGAATATCATGGAATCGGAAGGAAGAAATCCGGCATCGCACCTGAAGAATGCTTTGGAATATATCCAGAATCCGGATAAGACAGAAGAATGTGTACTGGTGGGCGGTATTAACTGCCTGCCGGATACGGCATTTGAGCAGATGGAGGAGACAAAGAATATATTTCATAAGACAGGTAAAAGACAAGGCTATCATGTGATTATATCGTTTTCGCCGGAAGAAAAAGTAACTGCAGAACAGGCAATGTACGTTCTGGAGCACTTTGCGAAGGATGTGCTTGGTGATGATTATGAGGCTGTGTATGCAGTCCACACAGACAGAGAGCATATGCATGGACATCTTATCTGGAACAGTGTCAGCATGACAACCGGCAAGAAATACAATTCACCGAAAAGCAACTGGAAGAATCATCTCCAGCCTATCACAAATAAATATTGTGATGAACTTGGACTTTCCATAATGCCGGCAGAGTACAGCAAGAATCCAAAGAATATCAGCAGGGACAAGTGGGAAAAGGAAATGTCCATGAAAGAGATAATTCTCAGGGATGCCAAGATGTGTGCATATGCAGCCGGGAATGTGGAGCATTTTAAATATCTGATGAAACGGCTTGGATATGTATTTAAGAAAGACGCGTGGATGGAAGTGCAGGCACCGGGATTTCGATATTATCATAAACTGGCAAAGCTGGACGAGATGTTTTCAGAAGATATGTTACGGCATTATGTGGATATGCCTTGGATGGCAAAGCCTTACTTTTATTCGTCGGATATCAGAGGATTGCACAGGGCGAAGCTGTCACCATTCCAGAAGAAGTTTTATGCAAAGCTGTACAGGTTAAGGATTGTAGAGCAGAAGCGTTTTGCAGTCGGTGGAGCAAAGTATACAGAGGATTTGAAGCGGTTTCATCAGTTACAGGACGAATATCTGCTGATTGTAAATAATGACATCAAAAGTGTTGTGGATCTTGTGGATTTCATAAATGAGCAGGAAGAAAAGATTCTGCAGATTGAGGACAGACAGCATGAGATATACAGAGAAAGCTCTAGTCGGAAACGCAGTATAAAGAATGAAGAGCAGTACCGGGAATATCAGATATGGCATATGGAAGTGCAGGAAGAACTGGATGAGCTTAAGCAGGAGAAAAGGGGAATTAAGAGGAAGATACAGCTTGCTGATGACATTATAAAAGAAGATTTGTATACGGCTTATTATGCGGTGTCGGGGAATGAGGAGATTGTTGCTGACAGGGATGTTGAGATACCGGGGATGGAAGAAAAGACTGCGGTTGAGGAAGTGGCGGCAGTAGTTGTTGAGCCTGATGCAAATGTTCAGGTAATGAATCCAGGCAATAATCAGAATGAAATAGGCAGACAGAGGGAGCAAGTTGATAGTGCGAGAAAACAAGAGACTGATGTAAAAGGTAAAAGTGAGTTTGTGGAACCTAAAGAAAAAGAGCCTATGGACAAAGTTGGCTGGATTGTAAGGAGAATATCAGAGCTAGGAGGTTGTGAGAATGTCAGTGATTCTGTTAAGGCAGATATATTCGGATTTGATATTGCTGATGTAAGTGGAAGCATAAGGTTGTTCTCGGATGTAATGAAACGACTGGGGATAAAGCTGGATGGAGATGGGCTTTATGAGGAGTTTCAGAGGATTTATGATGAGAGTGTTATTAGAAATGCTGATAAGCATAGAGAAGAACCTATAGAAAAGAACAGGGTATTAAAAGGCAGATGATTTCCATATGGAAGATATAAAAGGAACAGATGTTTGGCAAAAAAAACTTGTAATTATTCAGATAAGTGAATATAATAGAATATATGATTGGAGACCAGCTATGAAAAGTCAACCATAAATTAGAAAGAAATTTCTTTTTCATATCGGTGGTAAAAAAGGGTAACTTTAATAGAGCTCCCTTAGGGTGCTTTTTCAAAATCTATCGATATTGGTATACAGACCTCTTATTCGAGGTTAAATTCTACTTCGTCAGTGAGCATCTTCCAAATGACTCTGACAAGCTTGCCGGCACAGTGCCCAAGTGCATTGTAGTGAGACCGGCCTTCAGCCCTCTTGACGTCATAATAAGCCTTGAAGGTTGTGTTGTTTCTAACAACGTTCCAAGCTGCATTTACAAGAGCGTAGCGTAAAACACGCGAGCCACGTTTGGACATCCTTGTTGTCTTAGCCTGAAAGTTACCAGACTGATAAACCGAAGGATCCAGACCTGCAAAAGCAAGCAGCTTGCTGGGATTGGAGAAACGGTGAATATCACCTATTTCACCTAGGATCATTCCACCATTGATATAACCGATACTAGGAATGGTCATGATGACAGAATCGTTGAATTTTATGATATCCGTCATCTCAGCTTCAATCTTATCTAATTGGCTATCCAGTAACTCGATTTGTTGAATGGTTTGAGTTATCTGAATAGATATAGCGCTGTCGTTAGCACCGACAGACTTCTGTGCGAGAACTCTTAATTCTTTGGCCTGCTCTTTGGTAAAGTGTCCGTGTGAGTTCACTTTGAGTAGATTAGCCAGATGAGTCATATGCATGGAAGCAATCTTTTTTGGAGAAGGTGCTTCTTTTAAAAGAGCATAGACAGCGTTCTGATGCAGACCGGATTTGAAAAAGTATTGAATCTCCGGAAATACCTGATCAACATAGGTTGTCAGCTGGATTTTCAAACGGGTGCGTTGTTTTATTGTCTTCTGACGAAAACGCCCCAAGGCCTTAAGATCCATCATATCAAGGTCATAGAAACTGACGAATCTGAGGTCATCCTGCATCATAAGAGTTTTAGCAATCACATATGTGTCGACCTTATCTGTCTTCGTTTTGCGAATGTTGTTTTTACGCATCTGACAGGTTTTGATGGGGTTCAACACACACACTTGGTAAAGCTCAGCAACAAGGTATCGAACAAGGTTGTCACCGTAGTGTGCCGTCGACTCAAGACCGATGATGATGCTGTTCTTGTCGAATGATTCGAACTTAGAGACCAGCAGTTGGAAGCCATCAGCGTCGTTTGTGAATTTGAACGGCTCAAGAATTATTTCACCGTCGGAAGAAATCGCAGCGGCAAAATGGTTAAGTTTGGCAATATCAATGCCTACGTAAATTCTCATGAGGTTGAACCTCCCTTTCCTAAAGTCTGATACCATGATGTCCACCATCGATTATCATCGTAGACTTGATAGAAATAAGTACTCAGAGTAAAAAACACTCCGGCAACATCCAGCTAATAAACAATACAGATAAAGGTAGCGGCAATACACTCCAGTTGAGTAGTCAAGCTACAGAAAACAAATCAAAAGTCCATAGTATCTGAATTGTATTGAACCACGATATTAAAAGAAAGGAAAGTGTGATAATTAACTTCCTAATTATCATACAAGGAATACAATGAACTATTTAACTACCATAGAAATGTCAAAAAAATGGGGAATTACCTCGAGACGGATAGCAATTTTATGCGAGCAAGGTCGAATAGATGGCGTTGTGAAAAAGGGAAAAACATGGCTTATACCATGTGATGCAGAAAAGCCTGAAGATGCAAGAAAAAACAATCATAGTAAACGAGGTGTATTGGTATGCTAAAGGATAAAACATTAACATATATAAGTCTTTTTAGTTGTGCTGGAGTTGGGTGTTTTGGATTTAAAAAAGCTGGATTTGAGTGTATAGCTACGAATGAGCTGATAGAAAGAAGATTAAACGTTCAAAAATATAATAATAAGTGTAGATTTGAATCAGGATATATTTGCGATGATATAACTACAGATGAGACAAAAAATAAAATATTTAAAGAAATAGACAGATGGAAAGAGCTTGGAAATGACAGGGTGGATGTTTTAATTGCAACACCCCCTTGTCAGGGAATGTCTGTTGCAAATCATAAAAAAGCAGAAAATGAAATAGTTCGTAATAGCTTGGTTGTTGAGTCAGTACATTTAATACAGAAAGTAGCGCCTAGATTTTTTATCTTTGAAAACGTAGCTGCATTTATGAAAACAGGTTGTACAGCGCCTGATGGAACAGTTAAAGCGATAGGTGATGTGGTTTATGAGGAATTGAGTGATAAATATATTATTGTCAGTAGAATTCTTAATTTTAAAAACTATGGTTCAAATTCATCAAGAACGCGAACTGTTGTTATCGGTGTAAGTAAGGATATAGCAGAATATGTTGCACCTATTGAGTTGTATCCAACATATGTAGAAGAGAGAACTCTTAGAGATGTAATAGGCGATATGCCTAAATTGGAGTGGGGTGAAATTTGCCCAACAGATTTTTATCACTCATTTAGAACATATCCAGAAGAAATGCGTTGTTGGATTCATGATTTGAAGCAAGGACAAAGTGCATTTGATAATGAAGATGAATTGAAACGTCCACATAAGATTGTTGACGGGGTAGTAGTACCTAATAAACAAAAAAATGGAGATAAATATACTCGTCAATATTGGGATAAGGTTGCACCTTGTATTCATACAAGAAATGACCAATTGGCAAGTCAAAATACTGTACATCCAGAAGAAGACAGAGTATTTTCAATTCGTGAACTTATGAAAATTATGACAATTCCACCGGAATTTAAGTGGATTGATAAGACTTTAGAGGAATTGAATGCTTTACCAGAAAAGAATAAAAGAGCTCTTTTAAAAAAAGAAGAGATAAAGATAAGACAAAGCATAGGAGAGGCTGTACCTACAGAAATCTTTTTCCAAATTGCATGTAATATCAGAGGTTTTATGGAGCAGGAGCATTTTGATAACTCTATGATTAACAAAACAATTGAAGATTACCAGTTGGATAGTCCTGATAATTTAATTGATTTTATTGTAAACAATCCGCTTAATTTAGGAAGTGCTTCTTTGGCTAGAATAGCTGAATTGACAAATTCTAAAAGAGAGAACAATGCTGCATATTACACAAACAAGTTCATAGTGAATGAAATATATAAGCAACTTCCTGAATTTGAAAAGGAGGAAATTAACATACTTGAACCATCTGTTGGAGTGGGAAATTTTTTACCATTTCTATTTAAAAAATATGAGAATGTAAAAAGAGTTAATATTGATGTGGCTGATATTGATAAAAAAAATTTACAGATTCTTCAGCTATTGTTGCAGAAGAAAGAAATGCCATCTAATGTAAATATAAATTATATTAACACAGATACATTATTGTATGATTTCAAGAAGAGATATGATTTGGTTGTAGGAAATCCACCATTTTCAAAACTGAAAGCAAAGGATGCAAAAAAGTATTTGGAGAATAATATAAATAAGAATACAACCAATACATTTGAGTTTTTCTTAGAGAAAGCATTAGCTATTTCCGATTATGTATCGATGATAATGCCAAAGGCGATTTTAAACACACCAGAATTTAATGATACAAGGGAAATTCTTTCACATAAGAAGATAGATTGTATTCAGGATTACGGAGAAAATGGGTTTAAAGGGGTATTGGTTGAGACAATATGTATGTTTATTGATACTGTTGGAATACCAAATGAAACCAAAGTAGAATCATTGACATTGAAGCAGTCTGTAATACAAAAACAAAAGTATATTACAGATATGAAATATCCGTATTGGATTATTTATAGAGATAAATTCTTTGATAATATCTCTCAAAGGCTTGAATTTGATAAGTTTACTGTGTTTAGAGATCGTCAAATAACAAATTCTAATACAACACAGGAGAAAAAAGCTGATTGCCTAAGAGTTATTAAGTCAAGAAATATAAGTGATGATGGAAAAGAAATAGTTGATATACCAGGATATGATTCTTATATTAAAAAGGAAACAGTGGAGGCTTTGAGCGCTTATAAGTATGTTGGTAATCAAAATGTATATTTAACACCCAATATGACATATAAACCAAGAGTAATGCGTAATACAAAGAATGTTGTTGTAAATGGTTCTGTAGCTGTGTTAATTCCAAAAGAGGATATTCATTTAACAGAGAAACAGATGGAATATTTTTCGTCTGATGAATATAGAAAATTTTATCAAATAGCGAGAAATTACCAGACACGTTCTTTAAATGTAGATGCGACAAGTGTTTTTTTCTATGGTGTACTAAAGGAGTGCTGTAATGGATAATGCAACTATACAAGAGTTTTTAGATGAACATGATTATGATATTAGAAAGACACATAATGGTCGTTGGATAGATCAAAAATGCACAATGGACGTTGTGTGTCTGGTATCAGACTGTATTGTTGAATATACAAGTGGTAGAAACAGAAAAAGCTTTACTGTAAATGATATTTGGTACAATGATTATACAGTAGATAATGTACAACAGATATTTAGCAAGCCAAATCCAACAGAAAAGGCATCCAATGAATATGATAAGTATTTTGGTCAGCCGATAAAATTATTAGATGCTGCTGGAATAATTCATGGAGAGAAAAGTGGACATGGGTATGTTTATTCTATAGTCAATCAGGATTTATTAGAATATATAAGCTTTAGAGAACGAAACTGCTATAATTTTCTTTGTCTTTATATTGAAAAAGTGCTCAGAGATAGTGGGATTTATAGAATGTTTGAGTATTTTTTTCGTTTACAAGATAAGAATAGTTTCAAAGAATTAAAAGATTCATATACATCGTTTACTATACAAAATACACCTATTAATGGTGCAACGGAATGTGGGCGTATTTTTACAAAAGTGTTAAATCCCTTAGCATGTAAATACAAAAAGTGTGGAACTGAAAGAGGTCATATTTCAAAAGATATTATTACTCAAGATAAAATTATGTATAACCAGAGAAATTGGCGGGATATATTATCGGAGAAGCCTAAAGATATGACTAGAGTAGATTATGAAGTTACATTGCCAAAACCAGATGAAGACTATATGACCACATATCGTATAAACAGAGCCAAGAGAAATCTTCGTAGATTTAATGATGTATATCGTAATAGTAAAACGGAAGTGTATGATGAGCGACACATAGATGATCCGGCAACTCAGATGCATCATATTTTTCCTGCCAATGAATATCCACAGATTGCAGATTATTTAGAAAATCTGATTGCATTAACTCCTACACAACATTTTACTTATGCGCATCCAAATAATAATACTCAGTATATTGATCGGGCATACCAATATTTATGTTTAATTGCAAAGACTGGTTCAATAAGAGACAATTTAATTGGGCATAAGAATGAACCTGTAATATACGATTTTTATCTGTATCAAAATGTATTGAATACAGGCTTAGAAACAGATGAATTCTTTGAAGTGCAGGAGATGGATTTTGACGGATTGCTAAATAAGATTGAAAAATATTATTAGTGAGGATACGAAATGAAACGAAAAGAATTTAAGGAAACATTGTTTGAGACATTGAATAATGTTGTGGATGGAATGTCATATGACGATAAAATGATACTTGTGCATAATTTATTAGTGGATTACGAAAAGGATAATGAAGAAAAGCGTGATACTTCCAATAAAGGTAGTAAATGGACAGATGAAGAACTGAAAATTATTTTGTCTGACGCACCTACAAAAGAAAATTGTGTGAAATATGCTAGGTTATTTAAAAGGGGATATGGCAGTATAGAACAGATTTATAGATGGTCGGTGACTACAACAAAAGAAATGACAGACGAACGAAAAAGCGATAGTTTCATATTGCAGGTAAAGAGAATTGCAAAAGAATTAGGAATCAGAGGATAGGTATGTTTATGAAATTAGATTGGGGTAATGTTTTAAAATTTGCTGATGAGAGAGAGTATTATGAAGTACTAGGATTTCTGGCAAAAGATGAAGAGTATATAAGGGTTTATACGGAAAGTAATGATAAATCTGGAGCATGGGCACCACAAGGGAGATTATTATTAAGAAATGTGGATATTAGTTCTATACCAGAACCCTTAATGAAAGCATTTGAGACAAGTTTAGATGGAAGAATTAGCGAAACAAAATATGTAAAAAACCTAAAAGAAAATCATTATTTCACCAAGGAAGTTGATCCCACAGGAAGTGATTTTACTAAATGGTTATACAAAGAGTCTCTTGAAAAAGTTTTGGGAACAGTGCCAAAAGAATATGAAAAAGATTTTTATCGAGGATATCATTGGAATTGTGAAGTAGTTAAGAGAGTGAGAAATATATCTGCAAATGATATTAATTTGACAGAAGAAACGAAGCAGGAAGAATCGCAGCCACGCACAGAGGGGAAGAAAACTGTTTACTACACAACAAAGTATGAACGAAGTGTTCAAAATCGAGAAGAAGCAATACGTATACATGGAACAAAATGCATGATATGTGGTTTCGATTTTGAAAAGAAATATGGAGAATTAGGCAAAGGGTATATAGAAGTTCATCATATTAAACCGCTTTCCGATTTAAATGAAGAAGTTGTGGTAAATCCTGCAACAGATTTAATATGTGTATGTTCAAATTGCCATAGGATGCTACATAGGTTTAGAAATTATATGGTTTCAGTAGAGGAACTTAGACAAATTGTAGAAGATAAAAAATGATGATAGGAGAAATATTATGATTACATTAGATTATACAACATATAATCCACGTTGGAAACATTCAGGAATAAGATACAGCTCATGGGAAGCATTTGCGTTTGCTCTTGGGTATTTGGCAAATAGGTTGCATTATAGGAATATAAATGATTCAGGATTGATAGAACTTCACTTTGAAAGTAATGATAATCAAGGGGCATGGGGAAAAGAAGGAAGAATACATTATTATGGGGAACGTGCGTATTTATCATCAGAATTTTTAGATTGGTATAACGCAAAAAGTGCAGGTGTAAACAACATAACATATCGAATAAATTCTAATGATTATATGTATTCATTAGTGTATGATTTTGGTTTTGAAGTAAAAAGATATGTTGGTTATACAACGGCAGATATTTTTCCGCCTACACATAATGCATTTGTTGTAGTTTGGAATGTGTTGGAAAATTATTTGGTGCAGGATGGCAGTTTTAATGGTCAAATTGATTGCATTCATCAGTACTACATAGAGGGATGGAGTAAATAGAAAAATATTTTTATAAATGATATAAAAGGTATTTCGGGATAAAGATAGTACACAGATTACTTCTGCGTGTATCAGTGGAAAGGATGCAAATATGTATATATCGAAAATAAAAATAAAAAACTACAGATTGCTTATAGATGCTGAATTAGAAGTTGATGCTAAGACTACGTTAATTGTTGGTCGAAATAATACAGCTAAGACATCATGTTTGGCATGTATAGAAAATGTGTTGAATGGACATCCGTTTTCCTTTGATGACTATCCGTTGGTTAAAAGAAAAACATTGTATGAAATAATAGCTTCATTTATGGCAAAAGAAATTTCTTTTGAATCGTTATGTGAGCAATTAGAACCAATATCTATAGAGTTCTTTGTAGATTATTCTTTAGAAGATTTAGAGGATAATTTAGGGGCACTATCGCCTTTTATTATAGATGTGGATGTAGATACTACCACTGCATTAATTCGTGTGGAATTTCGGTTAAAGCCAGATGAAAAAGTGATATGGAGAACATTGGAAGAAAGCTATTACCCAAATGGTGTTTTTGTACCATCAGATGAGGCTCGGGATGTTATCAGTACTAATTTTTCAAAACTTTTTGAATTAGTAATTTATGCAGTGAATCCTAAAAATCCAAAGGAAACACAAATAAAGAAACATAAAGAATTGGAAGAACTTTTCCCATTTCATATTATTCCGGCAGAACGTCTCCTTGGAGAGGATGGAACACAGAATAGTTCTCTTTCTTCGCTTATTTCAGAATTTTTCGAAATGAATGAAGAAGAACTGGATCCAAGTGTTGCAGAAAAAGTCAAGGAGTTGCGTGCTATTGTTGAGAAAGCAAATAAAAATGTTCAGAAACAAAGTGATAGCATTTTAAGTTCACTTGTAAATGATTCGGTTGGGTTTGGGTATCCAAACGGAGAAGAACTTCAACTAGGAGTTACTACTCAATTAAGTATTGATGATCAGATAAAAAATCAAACTCAGCTTTCATACACAGCAGGTACAAGTAATGAATGTCTTCCAGGTACATATAATGGATTGGGCTATAAAAATCTAATTAAAATGGAGTTTCTTCTTGCGGCATTTGCGAAGAAGATAGAAAAGTGCGGAAATGCTTGTATACCATTACTTTTTATTGAGGAACCGGAATCTCATATGCATCCACAGATGCAGCATGCTTTTGCTGAATATTTAGAAGCGTTTCTTGGGAAAATTACTTCTGTAGGAATTCAGACTCTTTTAACTTCACATTCTGCTCAAGTTGCTAATACTATGGCTTTCTCAAAAGTTCGATATGCACAAAAAACAAAAGAAGGAGTTATTTATAGAAATTTAAATTCATTTGCACAGGAAAATCCAGATAATAGTGATTTTATTAGAAAATATCTTACATTAACCAAATGTGATTTGTTTTTTGCGGATAAAGCAATTTTGGTTGAAGGAGCATCAGAACGGTTATTAATACCTGATATGATAGATAAGTGCAATAAGTCAGGAGATTTTAGTTCACAGAAATATAAATTACCAGCTCAATATTATACTATAATTGAAATAGGTGGTGCGTATGCTTATAAGTTTATTCCATTTATTGAGTTTTTAGGTATTCCGTGTCTTATACTTACGGATGTAGATTCTGTATTGGGGCAAGAAGGTAAAAATGGACAAATATATTATAAATCTGTTCCGGTTTCGTGTGGTGAAACAACATCTAATGAAACTTTAAAATGGTGGGTTCGAAAGAATAAAGGGTTGTCGAACGATGATAAAACCCAAATTGATTTGGCAGATATAATATCAATGTCTTCTGACGATAAAACCAGAGGAAAATGTCATATTGAATTCCAAACAAAAGAGAATGAATTATGTGGATATTCTTTAGAAGAAGCTATTCGGAATGTCAATCGTTCACATTATGGATTAAGTGATAGCCCGACCGAAGATGATCTGGAGTTTTCTGGAAAATGTAAAACAGATTTTGCACTTAAACTTATTTATGAGTGTACTGATTATAACATTCCGACATACATTAGATCTGGATTAATATGGCTTAATAACCAAAAGGTACTTGAATAAAAAGGATGATGGATTATGTGTGAAAATTATCATGGTGCAAATTATGAATTAGCAAAAGCTGAAGCTGATAAAGTAGACGAGAAAATTATTGAAGCATTACGGGATGGACATAGTTTTCGTGTTGAAGCAGGTGCGGGGTCAGGAAAGACTTATTCGCTTAATAGAGTCATTGAATGGATACAAGAAAATATGTGGTCTAAATATAGTCGAAAAAAGCAAAATGTAGTTTGTATTACATATACGAACGCTGCTGTAGAGGTAATCACAGAAAGATTATCAAAAGATTCATTTATTATTCCATCTACAATTCATTCGTTTGCTTGGAATGCAATCAAACAATATCAAAGCTATCTTGTGGATGTTGTAACAACAGACCCTGATTTTTTACCAGATGAAAGTGACTTTTTTAAGGTTAATGAAGTTACATATACTTTAGGACATCGATATAAGGAAAATGGAGTTCAGTACCTTTATCATGATGATGTTCTTAAGCTGTTTTGTAAACTATTGGATAATGCGAAATTTAGACGTGTATTTTCTGATAAATATCCTTTGATTCTGATTGATGAATATCAAGACTCATATAAACCGATTATCGAACGCTTTATTAAATATTTTATTGCTGAAAAGAAATCTCCACAATTTGCTTTTTTCGGAGATGCGTGGCAAACTATTTATCAGTCAAATAAAGCTTGTGGGATTATAGAACATAAAAATTTAGAAGTGATAAAAAAAGGTGCAAATTTTAGATCTTCTCCAAGAATTGTTCAACTTTTGAATGATATACGACCAGATTTGCCACAAACATCTGCGATAGATAACTTTCAGGGTGAAGTAGTTGTAATCACATGTGAGGATTATGACGGAGAACGTCGTACTGATCGTAATTTTCAAGGCGAATTGCCAACAGAAGAGTTAAAAATACGTTTAAATAAAATCTTCGAAGAAATAAAACAAAATACAGCGGATTCTGATACATTAAAAATTTTAATGATTACACATAAAGTATTGGCTGCACAACAGGGATATGAACGACTTTTAAGTATCATTAACGATGGTTTACGTGACAAGGAAGATCCCTTTCTTTTGTTTTTTATGGACACCGTTGAACCAATTTACCATGCATTAGAAACATTAAATATGCAGTTGCTTTTTGATACTTTAGGAATTAAGAGATATCCAATTACTAAAAAATCGGAGAAAGAGAAGTGGAAAATTTTTCAAGAGAAATTACGAGAAGCAAGAGAGAAAAGAGCAATTGATGTTATTGAGGTTATAAATGAAACAAAATTAATTCCTTTTCCACCTAAATTGGATGGATGGTATCATTTGTATCGTAATGCACCGGGAACAATATATTCATCTAATGCGTCAATTCAAGCATTTTTGGAGTTGGATTATACGCAATTCATTTCGGCAATAGAATTTTTATATCCTGAAGCGTTATTTTCCACAGAACATGGAGTCAAAGGAGAAGAATATGACAATGTTATTTTTGTCATTAGTAGGGGCTGGAATATGTACCAGTTTGAAACATATGCACCTATGATAACTGGAAAGGCTTCCATTCCGAGTGGAAAGCAGATTTCTTTTGAACGAAATCGTAATTTGTTTTATGTTTGTTGTTCAAGACCAAGAAAGCGGTTATTTTTCTTTGTGACGATTCCTATAGATCAGACTTTTAAAGAATTTTTAATGGAACTTGTTGGAAAAGAAAATTATTATACTTATAGCCAATGGATAATGAATAAGAAAATATCACAGAAATCGAATGAAAAGTAAAAGAACATTGTGTTAGAAAGCAAAGATTTGTGAATTTACAGTATTAGAATATTGAAATGAATATCCTTGTCTCAAGTTAAATTATTTATTATGATATAGAATTGAAACGGGGATGATGTTTCAAGAAATTGGTTAAATTTGTTTATAACATTCATATATTCTTGGGTATTATTATGGATGATGAAGCAAGTGTAAGGAAGAGCAGATATGCAGGATAAAAAAAACAGGGACATAGTTGACAGTCAAGGAAATGTTATTAAAAGTATAAAAGATAATAAGACTAAACAATTTTTGAAAGATAATATATGGAATATTTTGAGTACAGGTTTGGCTACAAGTATAACTTTAGTAGAAATGATAAATTTGGTAATTTCAAAAAACTTTTCTGTTTCGTGTTCGAATTTTTATGGAATAGATGGAAAATACTTTGATGGAACAGAAATGTTCGAGAATAAATTGATTTTTATTTTTTGTGCATTGGCATTGTTTGCTTACCCATTTATATTTTCATACATAAATAAAAAAATGAATAGCAAATTATATGTGATATTTACATTTATTATAACGGTATATATTATGTTCTTTCAAAATCTTTCTTATACGATTAACCTAATAGAAATTATTCCTTGGGCATGGTTGAGACGATTTATAGATAATTATGCAACAATTGGCGTGTTTTTAATTGTCGACATAGTAATAGCTTATTTTATAATCATAAGGAATTTCTTCTGGAAAAATAAGAAATACAGTGTGTGCGGAAAGATAATATTAGCAATAGCGTTGATACTATATGTTTTAAATGTAGCTATAGGGATTACAATAAAAATTAACTATGAAATTGCTGATAAGAAAGAGTATGAGGTTATTGAACAGAATAGAGCTATAGTATCAAATTATGATGGTAAATTTGTGGTTATGAGTTGTGAAATACAAGACGAAACAATTATTTTAAAAAAGGGTACATATAGTTTAGAAGATATGACAGGGGTTTCAATTACATATCATAAATATGAGAAAGTAATTTGCGAGTAAAAAACAGTCCTAACAAAGTTGTGTGAAAGGACTGTTTTAGGTGTTAATTGAATTCATTCATAGCGTTCACATATTCCTGTAATCCATTAGATGTACAAGCTAATTCAGCATATAGCAGAGGATTCTCATGTGCCAGTCGGTACAGATACACAATATCATCAGGCGTATCAAGCAAGACAGATGAATTATATTTTTTACAACTGATAGAAAGAGGTGTGCCAGTATATGTATCATTGATGGCATTAACAATAACGGAATCTGTATCAGGTTCATACATGCTAAACAGGTAACAAGGGTTATTTTGTTTCATGATGTTCTCCTTCCCACAGATACTTAGCTCCATCAAGTAGATCAATGATGGCTGTAAGCATATTGTTATAGTCGGTTTGAAGTTCCTTAATTTCTTCACTTGTAGGAAGATTATTTAAAGCTGGGTGTTCACAGCATTTGGTAAATGTTTTCTGCATTTCAAGTAATTGCAGATATAATGCATTAACAGTCTGTACAAGAGGATATATGGTTTCTTTCTTGCCGACAACGCAGATGCGGTTATAGATGCAGGAACGGACAAAGTAATCTTTTTTCATCATGCCACTGGCAAGAATGCGGGCCTCGATTTGCTTGCGTTCAGCATCGCTTATTCTAAAACTTATAGTTGGATGTTTGTGTTGATTGCTCATAGAAAAGCTCCTTTCATAGTGGGTGTGGCAGCAGGCACAATTAAGCACCCGCAAGCCACATTTGATTATTCGTTTTTAGTAGTAAAAGTAGATTATATCTGCCATGGATTTCATAGGAGCAATAGGGAAGTATTGCAACTAATTTGCTACTAAAGTTTTTGAAAACGATATGAAAAGAGTAACATTAGATGAAACAGATGCGGTGGAATGCCGCATAAAATCAGCATTTTTGATTTGATGATACTTCCTTTGGGAAGAGTTTGAATAATGAGAATGATAGTTGCGTGAGTAAAATGAAGAAAGACGTTATATCCGTATTATTTGAATAGAAGGGTATGATGTCTTTTTTCTTATCTTGTGAAAAAATAAATATACTGTGCAGGATAGTAATATATAGAGGAATGAAGCGAAGAGGAATGGAATTAAGAAAGGTCAAATGAATTATTTTACAAGGTATATGACACAAGGTATAATAAAATAACGGGATTATATTTCTAAAATCAAGAAAAATAAGATGAATAAAATTGAAAAAAGAAGAGATGGATGGTTGTTATGATCATATTAGAAAAGATATGTGCAGAACCAAGGTTAGATATATCTGATATAATAAAGTTGATTAGGTTATATAAAGTAAGCGAAAAGCACCACAACGATATGACCGTGTAATTGGGGAGTAAATGTTAAATAATGAGGTAGAAAACCATGAATGAAAATGGATTGAATTATATTGACCTATTTGCTGGTGCCGGTGGACTTTCCGAGGGATTTATACAAAGTGGTTATAGACCAGTTGCACATGTTGAGATGAATGGATATGCGGCAAAGACATTAGAGACGAGAATAGCATATTATTATTTGAAAGATAATGGCGAACTTAATAGCTATTATGATTATGAAAAAGGAAAAATAACTAGAACGCAACTTTTAGAGAAGATACCTGAGGAAGAGCTTAAGACAGTGATTAATAAAGAAATGTCAGAGTCCACAATCAAAGGAATTTTCAATACAATTGATGAGATTAAAAAGGAAAAAGGAATTGAAAAGATTGATGTAATTATAGGTGGACCTCCTTGCCAAGCATATTCTTTGGTGGGAAGGGCGCAGAGCAGTCACATGGTAGTTCCGATGGAGGACGATCCAAGAAATGAATTATACAAGATGTATGTACAGTTTCTTAATAAGTATAAGCCTAGAATGTTTGTGTTTGAAAATGTAGCTGGTATAAAGAGCGCAAGAGGCGGCCAAGCATTTAAAAACCTTCAAATGTATATGAAACGTGTTGGTTATGAAATATGTTATGATGAGTTGAATGCGCATGATTTCGGAGTATTACAGAGTAGAAAACGTGTAATCATAGTAGGCTGGCTTAAGGGGACAGGCTATGATTATCCATCTTTTGAAGTGATTCATAGTAATGCAGAAGTGTGGGATTTGCTTAAGGATTTACCAGCTTTAAATCCTGGTGATGAGGCAAGAGAGCATACGATGAAAGACATGAGCAGGCTAAAAGATTATGTTAAGGAAAATAATATTCGTATTAAATCGGATGTATTAACAGGACATATAGCAAGGCCTCATACTGCGCAGGATATTGAAATCTATAAGAGAGCAATAGATATGTGGTTTGAAAACAAACGGCATGAACGTTTGAAATATGATGATTTACCAGAAGATTTGAAAACACATAAAAATAGAACTTCATTTGTAGATCGATTTAAAGTTGTTGAGGGCGATATGGATCATTGTCACACAATACTTGCTCATTTATCGAAAGATGGACATTATTTCATTCATCCAGATATAGAGCAACATAGATCAATTACAGTGCGGGAAGCAGCAAGAATACAGTCGTTTCCAGATAATTATTATTTTGAAGGACCAAGGACAGCACAATTTGTTCAGGTGGGGAATGCGGTTCCGCCAATGATGGCAAAGGTAATAGCAGATAAAATAAAAGAACAATTAGGAAAATAAAATTGGAGGTTTCGCAAATGGGTATTGTTGAAAATACATATGCTGAATTAAAGCAACAAGAACTGAAAAATAATCCATATAGTTGTTTGCATATGGCTGATATTGACATCAATCCTCATCAGGTTGAAGCATTCACATTTGCACTATCTTCATTAGAGCTTGGTGGAGCCATTCTTGCAGATGAGGTAGGTCTTGGAAAAACTATTGAGGCTGGCTTGGTCATCAAGTATTTGCTATGCAGTGGAAAAAATAAAATACTACTTATTATGCCATCAAATCTGCGAAAACAATGGCAAGTTGAATTAGAAGAGAAATTTGATATTGATTCATTAATTGTGGATAGTTCTAATTGGGAGGATTATCTCGCAAGGGTAAAGAGTAAACAAGCAGTAATTATTGTTTCCTACCACTTTGCCTCAAAAAGAAAAACAGAGTTCGGAAAGATAGCTTGGGATTTTTGTGTATTTGATGAAGCACATCGGCTTAGGAATGTTTATAAGAATGGTTCAAAGATGGCTAACTCATTATATGAATTAACAAAGGGAGTTCCGAAGATTCTATTAACTGCGACTCCTATGCAGAATACTTTACTTGATATATATGGACTTGTTCAGTTTATCGATGATAGAGTTTTTTATAGTAAGCAGATATTTTCCGAAAGATATTTGCGAGGAGAAGATTACAATGATTTGAAGGCTTGTTTAGAACCTGTTGTGCAAAGAACTTTACGAAAAGAAGTAGCAGAGTATATCCAATTTTCAGAGCGTAAAGAAATGACAATTGATTTTGAACTATCGCCAATGGAGATAGAACTTTATGTGATGGTAAATAATTATCTGAAAAAGGAAATCTTGTATGCTTTGCCAAATTCACACAGAACACTTATTACATCTGTTATTAGAAAATTGCTTGCATCATCAAGTATGGCAGTTGCAGAAACCTTCAAGGTATTAAAAGGCAGACTTGAAACTTTGAAGGAAACAACTAGAACTGAATCAGCGGATGAAAGTATTGATTTTTTCCTTAGTTTTTTTGATGATGATGAAATAGAGACGGATGATGATAGTAAGCAGGATGAATTATACACAAGAGAAAAGGTAAATGAATTTATTCAGCATGAAATAGATGAGGTAACAGCCATTATTAATAAAGCTGAAAGTATAAAAAGAAATGCGAAGATGACAGCCTTGAAACAGGCGGTGGAGACAGCTTTTGCATTTCAAGATGAAGCTGGCATAAAACAAAGAATAGTTGTGTTTACGGAATCTATTAGAACGCAACAATACATGTTTGAAGAATTATCTCATGCCGGATATGAAGGCCAGATACTTAAGTTTAATGGTAGTACAAATGATCCTGTTACTAAACAGATTTATAAGGCGTGGAAAGCTAGAAACTATGGAAAGTATGTGGGTAGTAGAAATGTTGAATTGAAGAATGCCATCGTAGAAGCATTTAGGGATGAATACAAGATTTTGCTTGTAACAGATTCCGGTTCGGAAGGATTGAATCTTCAGTTTTGTAATACGATTATAAACTATGATCTTCCTTGGAATCCGCAGAAGATAGAGCAGCGAATTGGTCGCTGTCATCGTTATGGACAAAAGAACGACGTTGTGGTTATTAATTTGCTTAATACTCAGAATGTAGCAGATAAGAGAGTATATGAAATTCTTTCAGAAAAATTCGAGTTATTCCAAGGCGTATTTGGTGCATCAGATAAAGCTATTGGATTATTAGAAAGTGGAGCAGATTTTGAAAAAAGAGTTACACTTATATATCAGGAATGTAAAACAACATCAGATTTTACAAAGCAATTTAAGAATTTGGAAAAGGAATTAGAAAAGAAACAAGAAAAAGGATGAACTGAAATCCATATTTACATATAAAACAGAGGAACAACATAAGTCTCATTTTAATATTATCATGAAAGAAATTGCGGAATATGATTCACAGTTTAAGTATTGGAATAGTAGAAGTAAAGAGGAAAATGAGATATATCCAAAGTACTATGAAACTAATATAGACTTGGAAATTCCGGGAATTCAACACGGATATTTACTTATTGGTAGTTCTTATGTTGGTGAGATTCTTGAAGATGCAGTATTTGAAATTATTGATATAACAGGGAAGATATATGGTGTTTCAGATGAGTTGGCTAGAGAGCTTTGCGAAAAATTGCAGGAGCAGTGCCTAGGAGAAAAGACACCAAATAATCAAGAAATCCTTTCATATATTGACAAAGTGGATGAATTTATGCAGCAGAAATATGCAGAATCTAAAAGAACAGTTTTGATTGCTAATCAGAAAAAATTGGATAATTGGCTGCAATTAAGAAAAGAGGAATATTTGCTCAGAGTCAAGGATACATCAGAATTAGATGAACTTAAAGATAAATATGTAAACGAAAGCGATTTTAGACAGAAGATTGCATTAAAAAAACAAATAGAAATTTTAGAAGAGCAGAAACAAAAAATGGTACGGGCATTTCATAATGAAATGTCAACATTGGAAGAAAAGGCTGTAAATATGCAGAAGCAGTTTGCAGAAGGTATTTTGGTAAAAACACAACTGGTAACAAAGATAGTGATTAAGTTTTAGGAGGCGACCATGGAGAAAAAAGGTAAGTTAGAATTAACATGGGTTGGTAAATATGAGGAAGAGAAACTTGAACCAAGAATATTAATTGAGGATAAATCAAAATCATATGGTGATCCGGATACAGAAAATATGCTGATTCATGGGGATAATTTGTTGGCGTTAAAAGCTCTTGAGAGAGATTATGCAGGGAAGATAAAATGCGTATATATAGATCCGCCATATAATACAGGAAATGCATTCGAACATTATGATGACGATGTAGAACACTCGTTATGGTTGAATATGATTTATAAAAGAGTTCAAATACTTCATAAATTACTATCAAAAGATGGGACTCTATGGATGAGCATAGATAGTACCGAAGGGCATTATCTGAAGGTTATGTGCGATGAAATATTTGGTAGAAGTAATTTTGTATCAGATATTACATATGAAAAGTCAAATGTAACGGGTCTTGGACAAGGTGGCGCAATATTTAATACAGGTGAAAAATTGTTGGTTTATAAAAAAGAAACAGTTGAATTGAATGAAGTATTGGCAACTGAAAAACTAACAAAAAAGACAATGCAAAGATATAGAAAATATATTAAATCAGAAGGTAGAAGAGAACTTGTAGATGAGTTTGAATCAGCTTCTAATGGATTACCTGTAAAAATATACAAACATACGGGTTATGAGATTGGAGATATTTCACTAAAGAATTTTGAAGCTAGAGAGAGTGAAATAAGAGCACAATATTACCAATTTTTTGACACAATATATCGTACCTACGTTGTTCAACAGGAAAATGAATTCCAAAATGCGCTTATGTCACGCATGGAAAAGAATAGTTTATATTCTGTTGAATATGTGCCAAGTAGAGGTAGAAATGAGGGAAAACAAACCACATTGTTTTACCATAATGGTGAACTATGTGCATGGTTAAAAGATACAGCGTTTCTTGAGAAAAAGGATGTTGTTAAAACTACAAAATTATCAAATGTTTGGAAGAATGATGACATTCCTAAGGCTGATTTGGGAAATGAGGGTGGCGTGGCTTTTCCTAGATCAAAGAAACCTGAAAAATTGATAGAAAGAATTCTTTTAATGGCAACGAATGAAGGTGATTTAGTGCTTGATAGTTTCTTGGGTTCAGGAACTACCGCAGCGGTGGCACATAAAATGAGAAGGCGATACATTGGAATTGAACTTGGAGATCATTGTTATACACATTGCAAAAAGAGATTAGATAGAGTTATAGATGGTAAAGATAGAGGTGGTGTCACAAACACATATGATTGGCAAGGTGGCGGGGGATATAAATTCTACGAACTTGCAGAACCATTACTTGTAAAGAACAAAGTTCTTCCTGTTTATCAAATAAATCCATCTTATACATGGGATATGGTATGTGAAGCTATTTGCAAGATAGAAGGATTTACCTATGAACCATCTGGGGAGTTTCAAGGACATTCATCAGAGAATCGATTCATACATATCACAGAAGAATTTGTTAATACAAAGTATGTGATGTCGATAATGAAGAACTTAGGGGATAAGCAGAGTTTACTTATCTATTGTAAGAAAAATCAAGCTGACATGATTCTTCCAGAGAATGTGGAAGTGAAAAAAATACCAAAGGATTTATTGGATAAATGTAATTTTGAAAGTGAGGTGCAGGAATAATGAGTTCAGTAGATAAAATTAAATGGGCTATGAGCCTGCGTGATCCTCAGTATGAAGCGCTACAATACTTTGATGCAATCAGTTCCAAGATTGAGTATAGAACTAGTTCAAAAGCTGAAGCAGAGAAAATAGCATCAGAGAATTGCCAAGCTCCACATAAAATATCTGTAGATAAGGAATTTGATTTTCCATCATTCTGCTTTGATATGACAACCGGTATTGGTAAGTCCCGTTTAATGGGTGCATGCATTTATTATTTGTACAAGACAAAAGGGTACAAACATTTCTTTATTCTGGCACCAGGAAATACGATTTATGACAAGATGCGTCGAGAGGCGGTCCCGGGACATCCCAAATACATGTTTAAGGGACTTGAAGCAGAGATGGGAAGACCCAAAGTTTATGATGGGGAAAATTATTTATCATACCCGGTAAGATATATCCAAGAGGAAATGGTGGTAGAAAAAACATCTGATATTCAGATATTTATCTTTAATATTTCAAAGATTTTTACTAGGGGAGATATTGAATTTAAATTTCACAAGTTTAATGAAAATTTGGGTGGCTCTTTTGCGGATGTTTTACGTTCGTTTGATGACTTGGTTATTTGTATGGATGAAGCGCATCGTTACTATGCCCCAGCATCAAAGAAAGCGATTAATTATCTGAATCCAGTGTTGGGGTTGGAATATACTGCTACACCTAAGAGTACAAATAAGAATATTATTTATCACTACGGATTAGAGGATGGAGCTGGGAAGTTTTTGAAGATTCCGGTTGTTATGGGAAGAACAAATACAGCAGGATATTCAGATGATGATATAGAGGAAATGAAGTTGAAAGATGGAATCAAGCTTCATGAGAGAAGAAAGTCCATCGTATATAAATATTGTATAGATAATCATTTAGAACAGGTAAAGCCAATTGTTTTGATAGCTTGTAAAGATACAACACATGCTAGAAAAATAAAAGAAAAAATAGATTCCGATGCTTTTTTTGGAGGTCGTTATGTTGGTAAGGTTATTGAAATTGACTCTAGCACAAGTGGTGCAGAGACAGAAGAAAACATTCAGAAATTACTAACCATTGAGAAAAATACCAATCCAATTGAGATTGTGCTGCATGTATATAAGCTGAAAGAAGGTTGGGATGTAAATAATCTGTTTACGATTATCCCACTTAATGCTGCAAAGAGTGATATATTGGCACTTCAAACTATTGGTAGAGGATTGAGGCTTCCTTTTGGTGAGATAACGGGTATTGAGGAATTAGATACCTTGGATATTGTTGCTCACGATCATTATCGAGAGATTGTGGATGATATCAAGAATAACCCTGTATTTAAGAAGAGAAATCTTGATGAGGAAGATATACCGAACACAAAAACAGTTATGGTAGAGCCAGCAGTTGAGAACCAGCAGATTTCATTATTTGATGAAGCGTTATGCGAAAGTAAAGTGAAATCATACCAAGATTTGAATAATGAAAATGTGGTGGAGAATCTGTTTGCTGAGTATCAGAAAGCATTTGTAAAGAAAGTAGCACCCAAGAAGTCCGAAAGTGATAGTGGACAGATGTCTATTTTTGATTATTTTGCTAACGATGATGAAAAAGAAACAAATGATGGCACAGCATCAGATCACAAAATGACACAGACGGGCATGGGCACTGATGCAGTTGATACATCATTTACTGTACATCAGGGGGATGCTTCGTTACAGATTGATTTACAGAAGTCATCTGGCAGTAAGAATGTATTGCCATATGCAAAACAAGAGTTTATCAAGAAAGTTGAAGAGTTAAAGAAAGTTGCTATCTCTGTTCCAAAGATTGGAATTAGCTATAGTTCAACAATTACATTTAAGTCTTTTACTGTTAAACGAAACATTATGGATTTTGATGTTGCGGCATCGAGAATCGAGAGATATGACGCTGTAAATGGTAAGTTGCTGCAAGTGCTGGATGCAGATGCACTTATTGTAGAAAATCCTGAGAATATGCTTGCAGTTTCTTTATTGGAGAGTATTCCGGAGTTTAGTTCTGATGATGCAGAATTTATTCTTGAGGTGGTTGATCAGTATCTCGCATTAATCGAAGGTACGGATGAAGAAAAAAAGAAGATTGTCCGTAGATATGCAACTGTTATAGTAGAGGACTTAAGAAAACAGATATATGCGTCAAAGGAAGAAAGCACTGAGTTTGTATTTAACGTTCAGAAAGACCTTATTGTATTCAAATCATTTGTGAAGAATATGAAGGAAAATGGACGATTGAATTTTAAGAAGGAAGTGCCAGATAAGAAAAATATTAAGCAATATTTGTTTGAAGGATATAAGAAATCATACTATGCAGAGAATGCATTTGATAGTGATGATGAGAGAAGGTTGTCTGTGGTATTAGAAGAGGATTCAGAAGTTATTAGATTTATAAAGCCACCTTTGAATCAGTTAGGACTATTTTATAAGGCGGCAAAACAGTATAATCCTGATTTCTTAGTAGAGATGGCTGACAAGAAATATATGATTGAAGTGAAGGCTGCAAATCAAACAGATAATGAAGATGTACAGGAAAAAGCAAAGGCTGCAATTAAGTGGTGCGAATGTGCATCGCAGGTGGATGCGGACGGAAAGACTTGGGAGTATCGCCTAGTGCCAGGGGATAAGATTATAGTAGGTAATACATTCAAATATGTAATTGGTATGGCAATTCCTGTTGTAGTAGACGGAGAATAAACGGAGGTTGTAGATGGCTGATATAAAGGATTTTAAGCATGCTATTGTTCGACAGAAGATTCTAGATGCAGTACGAAAAGACTTAATAGGACCAACATCAGATTGTGAACAATTGAATGAAGTACCAACGAGTAGTTATATTACGGGATTATTATACCCTGCGGATACAGATGTAACGGAAGATGAAAATTACAATGATGTAGAGTTTACAGAAAAGAATTTCGATGCTGATGGAGAAACTTTGGAGGCAGGAATTTTTGAAGAAGAGGAACCAGAGGATAGAGTAAAAGGTGGTTTTCAGAAGCCGTCTTCTATAGGCGTGTCTTTCTATGTCTCTGATGATGTTCAAAAGGTTAATGCTTATATTAATTGGGGAAAGTATTATGCAGAACAGGTGCAGGGTGAAGTAATAGATGAAAACTTGGAAGAAGATGCAGAGAATAAGAAAAAGAAGAAACATACCATATATATTCGTGAGCAGATGAATGATGTTGTGGAAATCGATTTTAATGAGATGGGGCGTTCGAAGCAGATTTCACTTGAGTCTAATGGAAACGTCTATATTTATGTTATGAAGATGCAGTTAGACAATGGATACAAGATGGTATCGGTTTATTTGCATAATAATGATATGTCAGATGGCGATGAAAAAGAATATGAAAAGGTAATGTTCCAAGTGGAGATGCTCATAGCAGATGATTTGATGAGTCCTATTTTTGTACCAGAATATCTCTGTAGAAAAGTTGAATTAGAGGATGAATATTATTATAAAGGCAGACCAGTTTATGCAAGAGGAAGAGGTTGTGCTGCTACTTGGGAAAAGAAAGCAGAAGAGATAAATGCAACTGCTATAAAATCATCATTTATTCCAGATTATGAAATTCCAAGTGTAAGTGCACAGATAGATGATATGCCGGAGCATGCCTTTTCGATGCTTCAGATGGGTTCACCAAAGAAAAAGTCAGAAGTTATTCAGAATCTTCGTACATTGACAGAAATGTATGGAAGTTGGATTACAGATGTATTGACAAACGACGAAGCTATGCATGATGATAAATTTAAGGCAACAGGTCAGACTATTATTGATAAATGCAATGATGCAAATCGTAGGATGAATGATGGAATTGATTTGATTGAAAACAATGATAAGGTATATCAAGCGTTTGTATTTATGAATCAAGCAATGTATTTACAGAGAAGTATTACAGCTTTTTCAAAAGATTATGGTAATGGTATTCCTTGCAGCTTAAGAGATTATATGACTGATATGCCAGAAAAAGGAAGAAAGAAAGATCACAGTGAGTGGAGACCATTCCAGATTGCATTTGTTCTTTTGAATTTGTATGGGATTATGGATGGTGAGTCTCCGGAACGAAATATTGTTGATTTATTATACTTCCCTACTGGTGGTGGTAAGACAGAGGCATATTTAGGGCTGATTGCTTTTACTATAGCATATAGGAGACTGACAGCTTCAGATGAAACTGATTATGAGAAAGATGGTGGAGTAACAGTATTTTTAAGGTACACGCTTCGTTTACTTACAACTCAGCAGAGAGACAGACTGATGCGTCTTATTGTTGCAATGGAACAATTGCGTGAGAAGAATGAAAAATTATATGGTAAGGAAAGAATTTCAATTGGATTCTGGGTTGGAGGTAATGTTACCCCAAATAAATTTAGCGAATACAGTGATTCTGATCAATTTAAGAAGAAAGAATTTATAAGGAAGCTTACAAAGCAGATTATTAAATGCCCTTATTGTGGTAAGAAAATCACACGGGATGAATATGACATCAATGAAAAGGGAAAGTATGTTAAAATTCATTGTGCAGATAAGAATTGTATGTTTTCGTTAAAAACAGGAAGAACCATACCGGTTTATCTTGTTGATGAGGAAATTTATGCAAAGTGTCCTACTGTGATTATTTCTACTGTAGATAAATTTGCGAGACTTCCATGGTCTGAACGAGTTGGTTTGCTATTTGGCAGAACAGATAGATATTGTAGTAGATGTGGACATATTGCTATTGGAGAAAAGCATGCAGGAAGACATAATGCAGATGTCGCAGCGGGATTGGAAAGGGCTGAAATGGTTGCATGTAAACCATTCTATCCTCCTGAGCTAATTATACAGGATGAGCTTCATTTAATTACTGGTCCTCTTGGAACGATTTATGGTGGATATGAAACTGTTGTAGAAGAGATGTGCTGTATTGAGAAGAATGGAAAGAAGATTCGACCTAAGTATATTGTTTCAACAGCAACTATTAGAAATGCTGGGGAACAGATTAAGTTTCTTTATGGGAGAAATGAATTTGCACAATTTCCGCCAAGTGGCTTTGATACAAGAGATTCATTTTTTATTAAGGAAGTACCGCTTCCAACTGAAAATTTAGTTGATGCTTCAGAAGAAAAAATCAGTAGAATGATTAGTGATGGAAAAAAGCCATTTCGTCAATATGCTGGTATATGTGCGAGCGGACAATCTGTAAAAACAACGCTTATTCGTTTGTATTCGATTATTTTGCAAACAGCACTAGATATAGCAAAGGATCCGGAATATGAGGATTATATTGATCCATATTACACATTGATTGGGTACTTTAATAGTATTCGAGAATTGGGTGGTGCAGTGCGCCTTCTTGACGACGATATAGCAAGCCGTATTCGTGTTGTAAAGAATAAATATAATAGCTCAGAACAGAGGTATCTCAGTTTTGAGGGAAAGAAGGAAATTACATCTCGCATACCTTCATGGGAGATTGCGCAGGTTCTTGAAAAGTTAGCAATTTCTTATGATAAAAACAAGGAGAAGCAAGGTTGTTATGATGTTGTTATTGCAACTAATATGATAGCGGTAGGTATGGATGTTGACCGTTTAGGACTTATGTCAGTTGTAGGTCAGCCCAAGCAGAACTCTGAATATATTCAGGCAACAAGCCGTGTGGGTCGACAGCATCCTGGAATTATTTTTACTGTTTATAATCCTTACAGACCAAGGGATTTGTCTAATTATGAGAATTTTGTTGGTTTCCACTCACAGATGTATAGATATGTAGAAGGAACTACAGCAACGCCATTTGCGGCTAGAGCTAGAGACAGAGTATTACACGCATTGGTAGTTTCTTTATTAAGATTACAGGTAGAGACGATGGCCGATAATGGTGGAGCATCAAACATTAATGATATTTCTGATGAACAAATCAAAGATATAAAAGACAAAATTCTTGAGCGAGTTAAGATAACTGCACCATCGTCTTATGTAGATACAGAGAAAGAAATGGATGAGTTTATTAATACTTGGAAGAACATTGCAAAAGACGAAAAGCTATATTATTTTGTTCCAGCAGTAGCTGATGATAAGAAGAGGCTGCTTACATACTATGGCGAATATTATGGAGACAAAGAAAAACCAACACTAAGTTCTATGCGTGATGTTGAGCAATCATCAACAGTTTTTTATTGGGAGGGTGTCTGATGAATTTTTATAAAAAATTGGGCGAGATTCGTCCGAATCAGTTAATAACTACATATGGACCAGGCTCGATAATGGATGCTGTAAATGATTCATTGACAGTTTTAGATATAGAGTACTGGGGTACTAATAATATTGGTAAAGAAATTAGAGATGCAAGATTGGCTAGTTATATGAATGTTCGACGATTCTTTATGCCAAAGACAGGTGGAAAAGAGGATATTCCAGTTGTGTCATTTCCATATTACCATGTGTGTTCAAAGGGAACATGTAAATTTTTATTTGATATGAGAGATTACTTTGATATGGACCAGTACAAAAAGAATCAAGGTGAAGTGAAATGCCCTAAGTGTGGATTTCCAGCATACCCTTCGAGATTTATAACAGTATGCGAAGATGGGCATATGGACGATTTCCCTTGGAGATGGTGGGTACATCATGGAGAAACAAGTTGTAAAGAGGATATGTACCTAAAATCAATGGGCAATACTTCATCACTTGCAGAACTCCGTGTTGAGTGTAATTGCGGTGCAAGGAGAGTTATGTCTGGAGCAATGCAGAAGGAAAAATTTGCTGGTCTATGCTGTTCAGGAAACCATCCGCATAGACCAGGAGCAAAGGCGAAAATTTGTAAGAAGAGTGTAATACCTAGCCAGCGTGGTGCATCTAATGTGTATTTTACAGTCACAAGAAATGCAATATCAATTCCACCTTGGACAAATCCTATTAATGATATCATGGGTACACAAAGAGCAACTATTGAAACATTGGTAGAGGCTATGGGAGAAGAGGCAGGTCTTTCATTTGCTTATCAGAAGTATTTTGGAGATAAATATTCTTATGAAGACTTTAAAGCTGCCTATGATAGATTAAGCCAAAATATTAAAGAGTTTACTGAACTTAAAGAAATGGAGTATGCAGCTATTACGCATCATGAGGATGTCGAGTATCAACATGATGTTAAATATTTCAAAGCAGAAGAAGTAGCCTTGAGTGAAAGCTTAAAAGAGTATATTTCTAGGATTATTAAAATACATAGATTACGTGAAGTACGAGTTTTGACAGGTTTTACAAGATTGGAAGCACCAGAACCAGAAGTGGATGAGCAGTCACATATTGTAAAATTGAAGTGCTCTTCGGGAGAAAAATGGCTTCCGGCAGTCGAAATCAATGGTGAAGGTGTATTCATTGAATTAAATAAGGAAAAAATAAACCAGTGGATGCAGATAGAGACTGTGAAATCTCGTTCTGATAAATATGAGGAATGTTATGCAGCATATTGTCAGAAAAAAGGATGGGAGAATTTTAAACCAAGAAATGCAGAGTATGTGTTGTTACATACACTTTCACATATGCTGATTAAGGAAATGTCTATGCAGTCAGGATATTCGTCATCTGCATTACATGAGCGCATTTATAGTAGTGAAAAAATGTGTGGAATTTTAATTTATACAGGTGCGGCAGATAAGGAAGGCTCACTAGGTGGACTTGTTGAACTAGGTGGAATGAATAAGTTTTTACCGCTTTTAAAAGGGGCATTAGAGAATGGTTTGACATGTACAACAGATCCAGAATGCTTTATGAAGAATCCGACAAGTGAGAGATTAAATGGGGCTGCCTGTCATTCTTGTACTATGATATCAGAAACTGCATGTGAAAATGGTAACCGCCTACTTGATAGAGCGTTAGTTGTACCAGTACCGGAGCATGAGGAAATGGGATATTTCAGAGAATTGGTGAGAGATTTATGTGGAATACAAGTGTAAAAATCGAATATATCGCAGGTCTGATTGTAGATGCACTTGAAAATTATTCTGTTAATGGAGAGAGTGCGCAGTTTTATCGTGTGATTGAAGAACTTAGAAAACATTTTACTAATTGTTCGGAAGAGGAGATAACAGATATAATCAGCCTTTGCATGAAAATGTATTCGTCAAATAGAATTGAACACGCAGAGCTTGTCCTTACTGCACCAGATTCATTCCGTGTGAAAACATTAAGAACCAAAGATATAATGCGTAATCTGATAGAGAATACAGAAAAGAGTCTTACTATAACTGGTTATTCAATCTCAGATTATTTTACCGAAATGCTTGATGTTATTATTAAAAAAAGCCAGCAAGGAGTATATGTTCGTTTATATGTAAATGATACAGAAAAGCAGAAGGAAGTGCTTGACAGACTGATGTCATATCGTTCGCGATTCTTACAGATATATGAATATCAAAAGCAAGAAGATGACAAGATGGCGGCTTTACATGCCAAACTCATTGTATCAGATGTAAAGAGGTCACTAGTGTCATCGGCGAATCTTTCATATCACGGAATGCAAGGAAATATTGAAATGGGATTCTTGATTGAATCCCATGATAAGGCAAAACAGATAGAGGAAGTTATGAAAAAAATGGTAAGGATGAAAGTATTCTCAAAATTAAGAGAGTAGGTGTTGTTTTGCGAAAATTAGAAATGAAATATTTTAACACATACTATTTTTGTTCAATAATTCAATATATTATTGAGGACTCTAGCTTGGATTATGCTAGAACATTGGCAGAATTTACAGATCCGTTAAGTGAATGTGAAAGAGAAGATTTTTCTAAAGAATCGTATCTTCATAGCTTTGTAGATTTTGCTGTGGAAAGAATTCTTTTCGAACAAAATAAGTATATGGCGTTAGATGTTGAAAGTGCTATTGATGCAGATAGATTTGAAAATGTAATTGGTAAAAAACATGAAGTATTCTATAGATATGGATACAAATACACTACATTCGAATTGGCGATTATGCATTATCAAGGATGCATTGAAAAAATGGAAGATTGGATTGCAAAAAATATAACTCCAGATGAGTTTGAAGCTTTGGATGTTGCCACACAATATACTAATTATCTTGAGGACAATTATTATGATGTGATTGATTGTATTAAGAACGAAGTAGTCTATTTGCTGTTTCAGAACAGAGAGTTTTTGATGCATTTTAATATATTTATGTCAGATGTGCTCCTAGGGAAGTCAGATAGAAAAAATGTTCCACTATGGGTAAAACGTGCAGTCAAATATAGAGACCGTTGCAAATGTGTTATGTGTCAAAAGGATCTATCCGGAATCATGGATATTGAGGAACAATATGAGAATCAATACGATCATATTGTTCCTTTAGAAGATGGTGGACTCAATGATGTATCAAATATGCAATTGATGTGTAGTAAATGTAATAAAGAAAAGGGAATAAACATTTATACAAATAATATATATCATTTTTATTATGATAATTAATGAGAAAGAAGGTGTCATAGGATGGAGCAGAAAGAATTACAGGTAACATTTGATATAAATACAATAGATCACTTGGGGGTAAAACTATATTCAACGATTCCACCAATGATTGCAGAGTTGGTATCAAATGCTTGGGATGCTGATGCAAATAATGTTTATATAAACTTTAAAAATGAAGGTGAGAAGACTATTACTGTTTCTGATGACGGCATTGGAATGACATTTTCTGAATTAAATGATTATTTTTTGAAAATTGGAAGAAATCGTAGAGTTGAAATGCATAAAGATGAAACTGATGGTGGAAGAAAAGTGTTAGGTAAAAAGGGGCTTGGAAAGCTGTCAATGTTTGGAATAGGTAAAAAAATTACGATTTCAACTGTTAAGTCTGGCATCAAGAATACTTTTGTAATGGACTATGAGCAGTTAAAAGATTGTGAGGGAAATGTATATAAGCCTACAGTTATTGATTATTGTATTAAAACTGACGAAAAAAATGGAACCTCTTTTTTTATTGAGCATTTATCAAGAAAGTCGGATTTTGATATTGAAAGACTACATAGAAATTTGCAAACTAGATTCCATATTTATTCAGATAAATTTGTTGTACATATAAATGATGATGAAAAATATGAAATTAATTCAAATGATATCCCGGAGGATAAATGTCAGTTTATATGGAAATTTCCAGAAGATTTTGAAAAAGATTTTGATACGGAAACTTATAAATTCAAAGATTTATTCGAATTTGGCAAAGTTAAAGGAGTACAAGGAAAGATATATACATCACAAACACCATTGAATAAGGATGTTCAAGGAATAGTATTATTTTCAAGAGGAAAACTTGTTCAGGAACATAGTTCATTTGATGATAGAGCAAACGATAATTTTTTTCAATATATGTCAGGAAGTTTTGATGTGGATTTTATAGACAATAGTTTTGACGTTGATAATTGTTCTACAGATAGAAAATCTCTTGCGTGGGATATAGATGAGAATGAGGAGTTATTTAAATTACAAGAACTTATAAAGAAACTTGTGTCTATAGCTCAAAAGAAGTGGAGGGAGCAAAGAAAAGCGGAAAAGAAAAGGAAAGTATCTTCTCATGGTTATGATGTAGACGAATGGATAAAAGCTCTCAATCCAGCAGAAAGACCTTTAGCACAGAAGTTAACAAATGCAATTATTGAAAATGATGATATTGCTGAGGATATAGCAGCAGATTATATTGGATGTATTAAAGATATGTATAGCTTTGAGGGATTTAAACAATTTACTGCAGAGTTAGATGAATTACAAGAATTAGATAATGAGCATGCTATAAAATTACTTACAGACTGGAACACTATTGAAGCGAAAGAATATGCCAAGATTGCTATAGGTAGAGTAAAGACTATTGAACAATTTGAAAAATTTATACAGACTAATGCATCTGAGAGAGATGTTATCCAAAAATTTCTAGAAGAATTTCCATGGCTGTTAGATGCAAAGATGTCAAAGTTTGAAAGAGAAATTACCTATACAAAGTTATTGAAACAAAAATTTAATGATGAATCTATATTACCAGAAAGTAATAGAAGATTGGATTTTTTGTGTACAAATAGTGCAGGTGTTATTCATGTTATAGAATTAAAAAGACCAAGGATAAAATTGACAATGAAAGAGATACAGCAAATTTGCGAGTATGTAGAGTTTATAGAAACACAGTCTCCGCAAACACAGGGAAATGTGAAGGGATTTTTGATATCTGATAATATGACATATGAACCAGGAGCAAATAAGTATAGAAAAGGATTAGAAAAAGAGGGTATTTTTATTAAATCATATTCGGATTTGCTTGCAGAAGCAAGAAGATATAATGATGATTTATATAAAATGTATGAAGACATAAGCATGAAAAAGAATAATAAATCTGATAAATAAGGATATATAATGTAGTTAAAGAATAAGTTTATCACTTTGAATGAGCTTGTGAATTTAATTGATAGTAAACATAAAACAATAAATGATAGAATCTGTTTTTGAATACGAAAAAGCTTAATTATATATTGAGATAGTTTTATCAATCATAAAATAAAGAAGGAGTGAATTCATGGACATAAAGCTGCTAATTGGTGAAACCACAGATTATGACAAAAAGCTTGCTCTTGAAGAGAAGAAACCTAAAAGTTGGTGCAAGAGCATCAGTGCGTTTGCTAATTGTTTTGGTGGCAAGTTGATATTTGGTGTATCTAACAATAGTGAATTAGTGGGACTTGCTGATGCAGAAAGTGATGCGGAGAAAATTAGTGAAGCAATAAAAATACATTTGAATCCAATACCAGAGTTTAAGCTTTCGTTTGAAAAAGATGGGGACAAGACTTTTGTTATTGTAGAAGTTATGAAAGGGCAGCAGACACCATACTATTATGAGGGAGACGGGCAACTTGTCGCATTTATGCGTATAGGAAATGAAAGTGTTCCAGCGACTCCTTCACAACTAAGAGAACTGGTTCTTCGTGGTAGCGGTGAAAGCTATGATAGCCTGAAATCAAGCTATGATTTTGACAATATGTCATTTACAAAATTGAAATCAGTATATAAGCAGAGAACAGGAAATACATTTGAAGATACAGATTATGAATCATTTGGATTGATTGATGAAAAAGGGAATCTGACGAATGCTGGAGCACTTCTGGCAGATGAATCACCTGTGCGTCATTCCAGATTGTTTTGCACTAGATGGAATGGACTTACTAAGGCATCTGGAATTGTAGATGCACTTGATGATAAGGAATATACTGGCAGTCTTGTCACATTGTTGCAGGCGGGAACTGATTTTGTGAGAAATAACTCTAAGAAGGCATGGCGTAAGGTTGGGGACGGCAGAATTGAAATGCCGGATTATCCGGATCGGGCAGTGCTTGAAGGTGTAGTAAATGCATTAATTCATAGAAACTATATGGAGATAGGCAGTGAAGTCCATATAGATATGTTCGATGATAGAATTGAAATATATTCGCCTGGTGGAATGGTAAGTGGGATTTCTCTAGAAGGAAAAGATCTATTGAAAATTCCATCAAAGCGAAGAAATCCGATATTAGCTGATATATTCAGCCGCTTGAAATACATGGAGCGTAGAGGTAGTGGTTTCAAGAAAATATTGGCAGATTATGAGGGACAAGTCGAATTTGATGAGTCTAGGATGCCAGTCTTTGATGCGGATAATGATGATTTTACATTGACTTTGTATAATCTGAATTATGGACATGATTATGTGATGAATGTTAATGATACTCAGGGAGGCATTCAAGATGGCATTCAAGATGGCACTCAAGATGGCACTCAAGGTGGCACTCAAGGTGGCACTCAAGACAAATTGCAGAAACAAATCTTTGACATGATAGAAGAAAATCCTCAAATTTCCACATCAGAAATTGCAACAAGGTTAGGTGTTGGTGTAAGGACTGTGAAGAGAAGAATAAAACAAATGACGAATATTGTATATGTCGGAAGTGGATATAGCGGTCACTGGGAGATTAAAGGGGAGTAAGTAGGCATATTTTATGGACAGGAATCCAATGTGATAATAGTTCAGAGAAGTTATAGCAAAATTAAAAAGGAGAATGAAAAATGAAGAGACAATTGTCACAATTGCAGAGACTACTTGTGGCGGGAATATATATTTTTATAATTGTTATGATATATGGATTGCTAAATGGGGGAATAGCGGATATATTGAATCAGTCGGAGGCTGCATCAGTTTGGTTTTTCTCTGGGATCTTATTGATTATAATGGGAATGTACGTAACTGAACCATATTTTTCATCGCCAACAGACACTTTGTCTAATAGTATTTCGTTGATATTGGTTTTACTAGCTATTACAAATCGGCAGGAATTGAATGGTTACATTGAATTACTTGTTTATGCAGTTTGTATGTTTATATTAAGTATTTTTCATATGGTTGTAAAAAATTATAATGAAAAGGCAAAACGGATTAGTTTTTGGTGTTTAAAGCATTTAGGAAGTTCTAAAACTATGTTTTCTGTGGTGTATCTTGTCTCGGCATTTTCGTTTTTTAGAGATAATACACCTATGTTATTCGCAGCGATTGCTTTATGGATATGTATGGTACCAATTGGACTTGTAGAAAGCATTATTGCCAAATTTAGTCAGTTGATGGGGATAATAAAAGAAAAAGATATTGATTCGTGTATTGGAGTAGCTATAAAAAATTCAGAGTCAAACTTATATACAATTTCAGTTCCTAAAACAGACGAAAAAGAAAAACTTGTATCTTCAAGTAGAAACTCTGTGTATGCGGTAAAGGTAGACTCTGATTCTTATTGTTTGGGAATAGAAATACAAAGAAAGAACCTTATTGATTCAACTTGGATAAGCATAATGTTATTGGATAATGCAGAACTGGAAATTACACTAAATGATTTGGAAGATATAGGAATTAACATTAATTATACGGAAAATTTAGGAACTGCACATGTTTTGAATAATGGAAAAATAAAACAATCAATTCTTGAACAGTTGAAATTATCAACTATTTTTATGGAACGTGATGATTTTATTGGATTTGTTCTTCCTGAATCGAATGTTAGTACTATCAGGTTTAATACATGCAAAATAGATGAAACGCGATTAACAGAAGGAACAATAGTTAAAACACATATTGCAGGAAGTGAAGTTCTTTACCAAGTAATTAATGGCATTACAAAGATAGCTAGTAACAGTGCGGATAGCGAGTATGGATATATATGTGCAGTAGCAAGAAAATTAGGGCATTATGATGCCGGACATCATGAGATAAAACATGTTAATTGGACACCGAAAGTTTATGAGCCTGTATACCTGTGCAAAGTAAATCGAGATATTGATTTGCAAGAAATAGCAATAACTTCTATTGGTCGGTTACCGGGATCTGATATGAGTATACCTATAAAGAATATTAATGCTCTTGTAACTCATAATACGGCAGTATTAGGAATATTAGGAGTTGGAAAATCATGTTTAACGTTCGAGTTGATTAAAAAAATTGTTGCCGCTGGAATAAAAGTTATATGTTTAGATATTACAAATCAATATGCAAGTGATAATGGTTTGTACAAATATATTCCTGAAGCACAAATAGTAAGTGATTTGCTGCAGGAGAAAATAGATGAACTTGAGTCACAATCAATGCGTACAGGTACAAGTGATTCAAAATCTTCGTGGGGAAATGTTGAGAATTTTAAAAAGCTGATGGAATCGGCAGTGTCTGGATTTATGGATGCTAATAACAAATCTGTGATGGTACTTAATCCTGAAAAATATATTGTTAGACAAGCTGCAACTGATTTTAGAATTACAGAGCTGAAGGATGTCTCTTTGGTTGAAAAGGTTCAAATTATTTCTGAAATAGTTCTTAAAAAGTGTATGGATTTAGGGCAAATAGATAAGGCGAGATGTTGTGTTGTTTATGAAGAAGCGCATTCATTGACTCCGGAGTTTAATTCAGTTGTAGTAAAAGATGATAATTCTCATGCGAATGGCACTGCAAAAGTTATTTTACAAGGTAGAAAGTACGGACTTGGTTGCATTATAGTTACGCAGCGTACGGCAAATGTAACAAAGAGTATATTGAACCAATGCAATACAATTTTTGCATTAAGAGTATTTGATGATACAGGAAAATCTTTCTTGGAAAATTATATTGGTAAGGATTATTCGGATACCTTGCCGACATTGGAAGAAAGACACGCAATTGCTATTGGAAAAGGTATCGGGCTAAAACAACCAGTGATTTTACAGCTTAATGATATGAAGTATTTACAAACGAATGACGGAGAGAAAATAGTTGAGAAAAACGAATGTGTGGATGTAGAAACAGAAGAAATTACCCCCAATCTATAGGATTTTTAATATTACAAAAAATTAAAGCCTCGTTAAAAGAGTGATATTGCTTTCAATGAGATTTAAGATTTGGAGAGAATACATAATATGGCAAAAATGCGATAAAATCGGAATTTATGGCTGATTCGTATGAGTACAATTTCAAATCGGTCTTATTTTTGACACTGTTTGTTGAGGCTAACATGAGACTGAGGAGGTTCAAAATCATGGACATAAGCAGAAAGGATTGGAAATTATTTTGAGAAAGATTATCAGGCTGGCAGGAAAATTATATGGAAGGTCTTGTTAAAGAGTATGCAAATTTTCTGAATGATGATAAAAAGCCTGCATCAGAGAAATTCTGGGAACTTGAAAAACGGATAAAAGAAGATAAGCGTCATCCGGGTGTTATCATGGAGATGAGTAAATCAGAGGCAATATGGGATATTGTTCGTTTCATTAGACTGAATGTAATTACATATGATGATTTATCAGACTTTAGTGATGAAATACAGCTGGAAGTGAAAAGAATACTATACGTGAGATGAGCAGGTGATGGATCGGTTAGGATTATTCCTAAGAAAAAGCCTGTAAAGGTAATTGATTTTGCTCAGTACATAGAAAACAATCGTGGTACTAACGATTAGTACCACAAAACTTTTTCTTGCAGAAATATTGCTTGGAGATTATTATTTCCATAGGTGGACAAGCAAACCGACAGAAATATATGAAACGAAAAATAACGTGTGGAAAAGATGCAAAATATCAATACAAAACAGTATAGATAACCGTATTGAAATAACCAAAATCAAACTAGATTCTGCGAGTTTGAATAACGGACAGAAATGCCGAAAGCCTGTATTTATGCGGACTTCCGGCATTTGTTTTATCAAATGGCTCTGGTTTGGCTCTATTTGCGGGCGGGACAAGGGGCGCGAAAGCACTGATGGAGAAATAAAGGCATAATGGTAAGGAAAAAGTGATATATGCATCTTGGAAGCACAGCAATACTGAAAATTATAAGTTCAGTTGGAACAAAAAGTATGTTATGTACTGGAGAATTCTGGGGATCTGTGGGGAGTAATTGCGGGAAAAAAGGGAAAAGCGTATAATGCAAGAAAATAATGTTTTCACAGTGTAAAATAGAGGAGAGAACTATCATGCAGAAAATACTGATTGTAGAAGATGATACAAATATCAATAATCTGCTTCAGGAAGCATTATCCAAAGCAGGCTATTCCTGTGAGCAGGCGTTTTCCGGAACTGAGGCAAAGCTGCTTTTGAATATGCAGGAGCATAGCTATGCACTGGTGTTGCTGGATTTGATGTTGCCGGGAATTACAGGAGAAGCAGTTCTGGAGGAAATACGGAAAAAGGGAAATCTTCCGGTTATTGTTTTGACTGCGAAAGATAGCTTGGATGAAAAGGTAAAGGTTTTAACTAGTGGGGCTGATGATTATATAACGAAACCTTTTGAAATCAGAGAGGTACTGGCAAGAATTCAGGTACAGCTTCGTCATACAGAAGAAAAGGAAATAAAAGAATCTAACCTTTCGTTCAGAGAGATGGTATTGAACAAAGCTACTTTTCAGGTCAGCATTGGTGGAAAAATACTTCCTAAGATAACAAGACAGGAGTTTGCGATTTTAGAATTACTGCTCAGAAATCCGAAGCAGGTTTTCAGTAAAGAGGACATTTTTGAATATGCGTGGGACGAACCATATATGGGTGAAACAAAAACTCTGGATGTACATATAAGCAATATTCGTAAAAAGATAAAAACAGTTACATCTGAGGAATATATTGAAACAGTCTGGGGAATCGGTTATCGTCTTCATCTATAATCTTTACTCTTTTTTTACTATTTATTTGCGTTTGATTAGGATTATTCCTTTATGATAAATGCAGATAAGAAAAAGGAGATGAAAAACTTGAGCGAAATGTTATTGGAAACAAGAAATTTGACTAAGCAATATGGACACCATAAAGCTGTGGACAGTGTCAATATGCATATTAAAAAAGGTGCTATTTATGGTTTTATCGGTCGGAATGGAGCTGGGAAGACAACTTGTCTGAAGATGATCAGTGGACTTTCCAAGCCAACTTGTGGAGAAATCGAGATGTTCGGATACAAGGGAAAAGATTTGCAAAAAGTTCGATCACGGATAGGATGTCTGATTGAGGCACCGGGACTTTATGGAAATATGACTGCATATGAAAATCTGAATATCAAATGCAAGCTGTTTGGAATAAAGAAAAAAAGTTATATTGAAGAAATATTGAGAATTATCGGTCTGGAGAATGTGGGAAAGAAAAAAACAAAACATTTTTCACTTGGAATGAAACAGCGTTTGGGAATTGGTCTTGCTTTGGTTGGAGAACCAGATTTATTAGTTCTTGATGTAAAATGAGGTATAGATGGTAGGCGTGTATAGAGTGTATCCAGTTTACTCTTAGAGGAAAATAGGTACATGATACACAGATAATGGAAAAGAATGTGTATCTAGTTGAATATAGAAGCAGGTAGTAGGTATGAAAGAATAGGATTCTTCCATGCCGTTTTTTATTATAGAGAAAGAACAGATTGCACAGTATTGACCAGGTCATTTCAGTAGATCTGCTGAATAGCTTTCTTCCAGAAGTGTGGTATAGTCTTGTGCTTGGAACAGGGAAACGATACAGAAAGGAGAAAACGATATGTCAGTACAGCCAGATATCATCTGGAACGAGCAATGTCTGGGGATACGGATAGGAGAACAGGTATGTATCTATCTGAAAAAGCATAATGCGGAATACCAGAGACTGCAAAAGAAAATACTGGAATTTACAGAAAAGTATCCAGTGATAGAAACATTTATGGAGACGAATCAGTCAATCAGCCTAACGGAAGAAGAGCATAAGGCAGTACATCGATATTTCCAACTGGAGAGCGAAAAGGAAATGATAGAAGAAGAGTACCATTTTTATATGGGACAGGCTCAAATGATTTCTTATGGAGCTATGCTGGGGAAAATAAAAAAAGCAATACTGGGAAAGGATGACGGTGACACACAGAAACTGCTGGAATTGCTGCTGGATACCTGGATTGATGAGATCGAAGAACAGCTGAAAGAAAATATAGCGTACCAGGGAATGCTGGAAAAAATATCAAAATATGAAGAACAGGTTCAGACAATGGGATTAGCAAAAGAAAAGCGAAAAACGATAGACGCATATGTTACTGAAGTCAGTGAAAGATGGATATTATATGCGGAATCTTTATATCAGGCCGGTATGCAGAAAATCTTAGAACTACTGAATCTGTAATAAGGACGGATAAAATGGGGAAGCACGATTGAACTTCCCCATTTGTCACTTCTATTCGTCTTTGCCATCAATGAGAAATATGTATGAAACCTGAAAGATTTCAGCAATGGCTTTTAATTCAAGATCAGTGACATAACGCTTGTTTGTTTCGATTCTGGTGATTACATTTTTATCCATATCGTAACCAGCTAACTGGAGTTTATAGGCAAGATCACGCTGAGACATATTGTGAGTCCTGCGAAGCTCAATCAACCGTTGGCTGATCAGATTCTTCTCACCAGACTGTGTCCTTGGCTTTGGCATTTTAAATCTCTTCCTCTCTGGTAAAAGGATGGCTTGTCTCACTTTTTGCACCATCTGTATTGATTTTAACGATTGGACAAGGTAGAATCGGTTGTAAAAGTGAGACAAAGTAGAAGAGAAGGGAGAAATATATGGAGCAGGCAAAGATAGAACAGCTTGCATTTTTATATCTATGCAGCGAGCATGATAAAAGGTTATTGCTGAAAAAAGAAAAAATGCCGTTAGCTGATTTTGACAGGTTGACCTACTTGATTTACCATTTTGGTTTTAAGGAATACCATATAAAAGTGTGGATGGAATTTGCAGGAGAGTTCAAAAAGGAATGGGATTGTCTGGAAGCACTTCAGGAAATGGGGGGCTGTGTTGGAAACATAGGAAATACAGAATCAGAAATTAGCTTGCATAAAATGTGGATGCAGAATTTTTGTAAAAATGCACCCAAAGAAAGCAGAGAGTGGATTCAAAAATTGAATTAAAATATGCAGTAGAACATTTTTGTGATATCATTATCAATAGAGCAGATTTGTATTTTATGAATTTGTAAAAGAATAATGAAGCGAAAAGGTGTGAAGCTAATTATGAGTGAATATGCAGATATAGTAATTGGAAATTTATCATTACATTGGTTTAGAAACTATTTGGATAGCAAAATCGTTAGTCTGTTTTTTTCAAAAAATGACCTTATTGTAGTAAATAATTGTAATATAGACGATGATGATAAAGATGCCGGAACATACACTAAATATATGTATAGGACGACTGTTCGGCGTGCAAAAGAACGCTTAGATGCACAGGGATTTGGACTTAATAATTTTGAAAAAATATTTAATGATGAAATGGTTCAAGCAGTAGACTACTCATCTTTTTTGTATCATTTACAGGGAGATTATGATGAAGAGGACAAGAATAATGAAATTCGGATTAAGAAAAATGTTTCATTAAAAAAATGGAAAAATGCAATGAAAAAAATTGTTTCTTATGAACTTGCAAATGGAAACATACAATTTGGAGGAACACTTTCAGAGGTTAATATTACAACAGAGTGTGACAAAGTTATATTTTATTCTTTGAAAGATGAGGATAGCGAATCATTTTATGCTTTAAATCCTGAAATAATCAATTATAAATATGTATACAGACTTATACTAGAATATTGTGCAAATGATATGGAGATAATATTGGATTTCTCAAATTTGGATAATTGGGCAGATGATTGTATTCCCAAAGCACTAGCAGCGACAGAGAACGTTTCAAAAACAATTGTTCTTGTTGAAGGGTCAAGCGATAAAGATATTTTAGAATTTGCGATGTCACAGTTATATCCTCATCTTTCAGATTTATTTTATTTTATGGATTTCAGTGATGAATCTGGTGGAAAAAGAGATGGAGGAACATCATATGTAATAAAAAATCTTAAAACTTTTTATTTTTCAAAAATTAGAGCAAATTTTATTGCAATTTTTGATAATGATGCAGAGGGATATTCTAGTAAATGCTCATTATTAAATGAAATAAAAAACTGGCCGGCAAATTTTAGAATATTATTATATCCAGAAATTACAATGTTTCATAAATACCCAACTATTGCACCTAATGGGAAAATTGTGCCTGATGACATTAACAAGAAAGCTGCTTCTATTGAATTGTATTTGCCAGATTCCATTATAAAAACTGGTGGGAACTATTATCCAATTGAATGGGAATCGAGAAAACGAATACGAAATAAAAATAATGTTGAAGAAGCATTATATCAAGGAGTGATTTCTTATAAAGATGATATAAAGCATAAGTTTCATGAAATGCGTAATAAAATTGAGAGAGGTGATGAAGTTTTTAAAACAGAAGAATGGAAAAATATGAAAAAATTACTAGAAACAATAGTATTCGCTTTTAATAACGAACAATAAATAGCAACGTAAACTAATGCAAATATCATGGGCAGGGCTCTTCGGGGTTCTGCCCTTTTTCTTTTTCCAGACCAAAAGACCACCTGCTGGAAAAGAACAAGAAAAACCTGAAAGGATGTGGTGACTTATCATTATAGGAATCGATCATGGATATTATGCCATCAAAACTCCCCATGTGTGTTTCCCGACTGGACTGACCGGGTACGATTATGAGCCGTATACCATGCAGAATGTCCTGCAGTACAATGGGAAATTTTATGTGTGTGGAACTGGGCGGCAGACGCTGGTGAGAAGCAAGACTTCCAATGACAATTATTATCTTTTGACAATGGCAGCCATTGCACAGGAGATCCGCTACCGCCGGGGAGAGAGGAAAACAGATGTGGTTCTGGCAGCCGGCCTCCCACTGGCAAGTTTTGGCAGGGAGAAAAAAGGGTTCCGGGAATATCTGTTTCGGAAAGAGCAGCCTCTGCGTTTCCGGTACGAGGATGAGAGCTATGAGATCCGGATTCAGGATGTAAAACTGTTCCCACAGGGATACTCTGCCCTGGCTCTTCACCCGGAATGTGTTCGGGACGAGCCTTCTGTTCTTCTCGCAGATATCGGTGGCTGGACCGTAGACCTGATGCGGCTGGACAACAGTGTTCCAAATGCCGCTACCTGCCGCAGCCTGGAACTTGGTGTGATCCGGTGTGTGGATGAGATCACCGAGCAGGTACGCAGAAATACCGGACTGTCTGTAACGGATATTCAGATCGAACGTGTTCTGAACGGCCAGAGCTGCAGCATGGACCCGGCCGCAAAAGAAATCATTGTCCGGCAGGGAAGGCTCTACACGGAGAAAATACTGTCTGCAATTATGGAAGCCGGGTTCGATCTGAAGGCAATTCCGTCCGTGATCATGGGCGGCGGAGCCAGCATTCTGAAACGGCACGTGACACCGCAGGACAGGCTGTGTCGGCAGATTTACCTGACAGACATACACGCCAATGCTTCCGGCTATGAGCGGATTGTGGGGCAGATGTGCGCGAAGTAAAGAGACCCGTTTTCTCGTTCCGCCTGAACCTTGATAACCCAGATCACAAAAAGGCATGGGAGATCCTGCAAAGTGTTCCAGATGGACAGAAGAGCAGCTATCTTGTTCAGGTGATTTTAAAAGATCAGGAAAACAACCAGCTGGAGAAAAGCATCCGGCAGGCAATCCGGGAAGAACTGGCAGGTGTTTCCATTTCTGGCTCCGGGGAGAGGGTTTCAAAAAAGGAAGAAATCCCGTCCCAGATGCTGGATTTTCTCTCCGGGCTTGAGGATGCATTCTGAAAAAGTCAAGTCTTTCCTGGTGATAAAATAGCCAAATTTCAAGCAGTCAAATTAGTATAAATCACGGATTTTTGAAAGGGGTGATGCCTATTGAATGTTATTGGATCTGCATCCTTTGGGAGCTTTTGAGAGCCTCATATTCGTTGGGTATTGTGAATAGCTTTCTGTCACGTTTTAGGGTATGTTGTATGTAGAAAAAAGAAAGGAGAACGAACACAATGGAGATGAAAAACATATGCGGAAAAATTCCGGTAGAGCTGCATGAAAAGCTAAAACTGGAAGTCGAAGAGTTAGGAATCAGCATACCAAAATACCTTGAAATGGTAATCGAAGAACACATGACAAGAAAAGGAGAAAAGACGAACATGGCAGATTTAAGAACAGTAGCAGTACAGGTAACCGAGGATTTATTTTCCAGACTGAAAGCAGTCCTCGCCAGGAATGGCATGAAACAGAAAGACTTCTTAATCGGGCTTATCGAAGATGCAATCGAAAAAGAAGAAGCCAAATGGAAAGCAGAGTCAGAGGAAGCCGAAGAAACAGAAATGGAAGATCCTGAGACTGCGAAATCAGAACCGGATGAAGAGTCAGCAGAACCTGAAGCAGAAGAGCCTGAGACAGAAGCACTGGAAGCTGAAACAGACGGAGAAATGACAGAACCGGACGAAGCTGAAGCAGATGAAGAGCCGACAGAGCCAGAAAACGAAGAGCCAGCGGAAGCAGAGCCAACAGAACTGGAAACCGAAGAAGCAGAAGAATCTGAGCCAGAGGAAGCGGAATCAGAAGAATAGACATCACAAAACAGAAACCAAGAGACGGAAACGGTGCAGAGAAATCTGCACTGTTTTTTTCACAGCGAAGGGAGGCTGATAGCCGGAACAATTCGATTTTTTGACCTGTTCAGTGGAATCGGAGGATTCCGAGAGGGGCTGCACAGGGCAGGGGGCTTCACCTGTGTCGGACACTGTGAAGCAGATGCATATGCAGACCACAACTACCGGGTGCTGTTTGATACGGAAGGAGAGTGGTTCTGCAATGACGCAAGAAATATTGAAACAGAACGAATGCCGGACTTTGATCTTTTATGTGCGGGATTTCCTTGCCAGGCATTCTCAATCGCTGGACGAAGGGAAGGATTTGCCGATGCAAGAGGAACCCTTTTCTTTGAAGTTGCCAGACTGGTTGCAGACAAACGACCTGCGTATTTTCTCCTTGAAAACGTACCCGGTCTGCTTTCGCATGACAAAGGGCGGACGTTTCACACCATCCTCAGTACGCTATCTGAACTGGGGTATCATGTCGAATGGAAAGTGCTTAACAGCAAGGATTTCGGAGTCCCCCAGTCAAGGAAGCGGGTGTATATTGTCGGATATCTTGATGGAAGATGTGCCGGAAAAATATTACCTTTCCCAAAAGCAAATGGAACAGCTCTTATACAAGTCCATGCTGGCAAACAGGGAGAAAGAGTCTACGCAGAAGAAGGACTGAGCTGCACGCTGACCAGCGGGGCTGGTGGTATGGGCGGCAAGACCGGATTATACGAAGTCGGTATCCCAATCAAGGAAAACACCCGAAAAGGATACAAGATGGCCTACGAGGGGGACAGCATCGATCTCGGATATCCGGGAATCAACAGCCGCAGGGGAAGAGTCGGGCATGAGATCGCCCATACCCTGACGACCGGAAACCAGCAGGGAACACTGCATTTTGTAGATATCTCCCCTCCGCCGCTGGTGACAGACGTTGCAAGATGTCTGAATACCAGACAGGATTCCAGCATCCATAACCACAGGGGCGAAAGTTCCGGGGTGCTGGTGGAAGAACCGCCAAGGGCAGTGCTGACACCGGCCAGGGAAAAAGTCCGCCAGAATGGAAGAAGGATGAAAGAACCGGAAGAGCCAATGTTCACCATTACGGCAACTGACCGTCATGGAGTGATTTACCACGGCAGAATCCGCAGGCTGACGCCAAGGGAGTGTCTGCGGCTGCAGGGATACCGGGATGGTCAGATTTCTAAGATGGAAAAAGAAACATCGGATAACCAGCTTTACAAGCAGGCCGGTAATGGTGTCACTGTCAATGTCATTGAAGCAATAGGCAGAAATTTGAAAGCAGTAGATGAAGAGATCCAAAGCGGCTCACCTGTTCCAGAAGCGAAGGGTGGGTGAAGCAGATCGACCTAAAAGACCAGTATTTTGGTACAGAGATTGAGATGACAGGTATCAGCCGCTATGATGCGGCTGTTGCGATTGGAAGAATGTTCGGAACAGAGCCATATCATATCCGTTCTTACGATTCCTGGTGTGTAAAAGATTCAGATGGAAAAACGTGGAAATTTTCAAGGGACAGCAGTATCGACTGTGAAAGGCTGGCAAATGGTACTGTAATAGATGCCGATGGAGATTATTCGACAGAAATGGTATCCCCGAAATTGGAATATTCGGAAATGGGGAAACTCCAGGAAGTGGTGCGGTGTGTCAAAAACGCAGGTGCTTTTGTCAATTCATCCTGTGGCATGCATGTCCATGTGGACGCATCCAATCATACACCACGGAGTCTGAAAAATGCATTGACGATTATGTACTGCAAAGAGGATATCCTGTTCAAAGCCTTGAATGTACAGACCAGAAGGGAAGATGAGTACTGCCAGAAAGTCCGTCCTATGGTACTGGAGAAGATCCGCAGGATGCCCAACAGCACTATCACAATGGAAAAATTCAAAAGGGCATGGTATGAGGGAAATGACGGAAGCTCCGAGCATTACAACTGGACAAGGTATTATGCATTAAACCTACACGCTGTTTTTTCCAAGGGAACACTGGAATGGCGCTGTTTTGAAAGCACCCTCCATGCAGGAAAAGTCCGGTCGAATATCACACTGGCACTTGCCATATCCGCACAGGCGATCAACCAATCCTGTACCCATGCAAAAAAGACGGAAATAGGGGATAACCCGGCATTTACGTTCCGCACCTTTCTGCTTCGCCTCGGATTGATCGGGGACGAATACAAAAATGTGCGGAAGCATCTGCTTGCCAATCTGGACGGGGATAAGGCATGGCGGTATGACAAAAGTACCTATGCCTGTCTGCAGAATCCAAGACGGACAGACGATGTAAGGTAACAGAATAATGAGAACAGACAGGCCGGGTGGGAACATCCGGCTGTTCTTATGCTAAATGAAGAAAAAGAAGAAAGAGGTAGAAAACATGAAGAATAAATATCGATTCAGGAGGATCCTTTCCGGGATGATGGCCGCAGTTACCATCTTATCCGCAGTCATTTCACCACTGACCGTTTATGCTTCAGAAGAACCAAAAGCGGTAGAACCGCCAGCATATGAATGTGTAAAGGATCTGCTGGATGAAGAGGAAGTGGTAAAAGCCACCGATCTGGAGCTGGAAGTCGGACAGGACTTTGATGTTTCCACGGATTTTACAAATTTGGAAATTAAGGACGAAAGCAAAGTCAAAGTGATATTCCAGAAAGCAGAGAATGACGCCGGGGAGAACTTCAGCACCAGCCATGCAGACACTTACCATGCCGTTTATTATGTGGAGCCAGTCAACCAGAACCACCCGGTTTATCAGATTGGGAGAAATCTGATCGTAAAAGAGCCTGTGACAGCAGCTCAGAGTGAACCGCAGACAGAACAGGCAGTTACCGAAGAGGATACAGGTTCTGATGATGAGGAAGCTGCCTCGCAGGAAGAAACTGAGACAGTGCCTGTAGAGACAGAAATTGTTGAGCCGGAGACAGCTGAATCTGAAACAGAGGAAGCGGAGACAGAAGAACCGGAAGAAAAAGAATCCGAATTTCAGGATGGACTTTCTGAATCCGAGTTTGATGCCGCATTAGAGGAATCCGAAACGGAAAATACAACCGATGCAGAATCCGGGCTGACACTCAGCGATGTTCTGGAGCAGGCAGGGGAACAGGATATTGACCTGATAGCAATGGAAGATGGGGAAACCGTTTCATTCACCGCAGTCAATACCAGTACAAGAGCAACCCAGGACGTGGATGTGACAAGAGGGACTGCATACTATTATGCAGACTACGGTCTGGGCTCCTATGTAACCTATAAATATACCGTTAAATTTGGAAATGTGTCTGCAACTGCCTACTGTGTGCAGCCATCCAAAGCGGGACCTGGGGATGGTGTTTACAAGATCACCAAACTGGGTGACAGCAAAGCACTGGCAAAAGTGTGCTACTACGGAACCAAAGCATCCGGTGAAAATGGATTTTTTTCTGAGAAACATCCTGATTTTTCAGCCGGAAAACAGTTTATCATTGTCCATCTGGCAGCATCCTATGCAAATAACAGCGGTGACGCTTTTTCTGGTACGAATGCAACCGGACAGGCTCTGGCAATGGAACTCTACAATTACTGCATGAGCCAGCCGGAGATCCCGGAAGTGGACATGAGTTTCTCCAATGCAGATGTTACCGCATATATCAGTGGCAACAGCCAGAGAACCGAAGAGATCACCTTCAAGGCATCCGAACTGCAGACCATCACCATGAAACTGCCGTCCGGTGTCAGACTGCATAATGTGACAACGGGAAAAACAAGCAGTGCAGGTGCATCCGTGGAGATCTGCGGCGGTACCAAATTCTACTTATCTGCACCGCTGACACAGGCAGTGGATGTCAAAGGGGAATGGTCTGTCACCATGAAGGGAAGCATCATCAAAGATTATTCCGCTTATAAGATCACAACCGGAAGCGAGACACAGGACCTTGCCCTGGTATTTGGCGAGGGTGTGACCGATGAGAAATATGTAGATTTTAAAGTATCATGGGTAAAACAGGCAACTCTGGAGATCGTAAAGAAAGACCGTAAGAGCAACAAAGCCATCGCAGGTGCAGTTTATGGCGTTTACAGTGACAAGGATGGAAAGAACCTGATCACAAAGATGCCGGCCACAGATGACAACGGAGCTTCCAGCGTTACGATCACCAAAACACAGGATACCGTATACCTGAAAGAGATCTCCGTACCAAACGGATACCTGCTGGACACTAAGGCTTACGATGTGAACCTGGTCATCGGCGGCACTGTAAAACAGACCGTTACTGATGCTGAACAGATGGCAAGCCTGACTGTTTATAAATTAGGAGAAGTTCTGACTGGGGCAAAGGTAACTGATGATGGTGTTTCCTTTGTTTATACCGAGCAGAAACAGAAAGGTGCGGTTTATAACGTTTATGCCGCGTCGGACATTGTATCCGCAGACGGAACAGTAGTCTACAAAAAAGACGCATTAGTCAAAGCCGGACTTACCACCGGAGATGACGGAAGTGCCACACTGGATAATCTATATCTGGGGAAATATGTAGTAAAAGAAATGCAGGCACCACAAAATCTGGTATGCACAGGCGAAAGCCAGGAGATCACCATTTCCTATGCTGGAAGCAACGTAGAAAAGGTCATGGGAAGCGTGACATTCAAAAATGACCGCCAGAAAGCAAGCGTAAGTGTATACAAGCAGGATAAGGAAACCAGGAAATACCTTCCGGGCGGCACTTATGGTCTGTATGCCGGAAATGACATCAAAGCAGCGGACGGAACCATTGTGGTCAAGAAAGATACTCTCATTGAGAAAGCAGTGACCGGAACAGACGGAAAAGCCGTATATCAGGCAGACCTGCCGATAGCCAACAGCTACTACATGAAAGAGCTGGGTGCACCAGCTGGATATGTGAGAAACGGCGAGGATGTGTACTCCTTTACCTTCCAGTACACAACAGACAAAGAGGCAACGGTTTCTTTCAACCATACGTTCCAGAATGAGCGGATCAATGCGAAGATCAAACTGGTAAAAGAGGATTCCGAAACCGGAAAGACCGCACAGGGAGATGCAACCCTTGAGGGTGCTGTTTACGGATTGTATGCCCGTGAAGATATCGTACATCCAGATGGACAGACAGGTGTTCTTTACCCGGCAGGAACACAGATTGCAACCCTGACTACGGATACAGAGGGAAATGCAGAAGTCGCAGACCTCTATCTCGGAAAGTATTACGTTAAAGAACTGACTCCGCCTGTCGGATATCTGGCAGACCCGGGAGAACATGATCTGGAGTGTAATGACGAGGGAGATCTGGTTCAGACGGTAGAACGTACCGTAACTTCTCTGGAAGATGTGATCAAACAGCCGTTTCAGGTCATCAAAGCCGCCAACAACGGAAAGACCGATGCCGATCTGTTAAAAGGTGTGGGATTCAGTGCATATCTGGAGAGCAGCCTGAAGAAAAATAAGGACGGTTCCTATGATTTTACATCCGCTACTCCGGTCGTGCTGACTGCAGACGGACAGACAGAAATGTTCACGGATGAGCGTGGATATGCATGCTCCATTCCGCTTGCATACGGGACTTACATTGTAAGAGAAACCACCACACCGCACAACTTCAAACCAGTTGATGATTTCAAAGTTGTGATTTCAGAGAACAATCCAGAGAAACCGCAGGTATGGCGTGTGCTTCTGGACGAAGAGTTTGAAGCAAAATTAAAAATCGTCAAAAAAGATGACGAGACAAAGAAATCTGTTCTGGTTCCGAATACTGAATTTAAAGTATACGATCTGGATAACAAGAAATATGTAGAACAAGTGACTACTTATCCATCCACTACGGTACATAAATCCTATTTTACGGATGAAAACGGATACCTGATCCTGCCACAGAATCTGGCTTGTGGAAATTACCGCATCGAAGAAGTGACTGCACCAGATGGATATACCCACAGCACCAATACCGTGGAAATCAAGGTAGACAGTGATACCGCATACCAGGAAGATCCGGTCAGCGGTGACCTGATCATCGAGGTGGATTTTGAGAACCACCCAGCTAAGGGCAGACTGACCATCCGCAAAGAAGGCGAAGTAGTCAAAGGTTTTGATAAAGACTTTACTTATGAGGAAGCCAGCCTTGCAGGAGCCGTGTTTGAAGTTTACGCCTCCGAGGATATCTATACCGCAGACCATCAGACAGATGAGAACGGCAACCGTTATCTGGAATATGCCAAGGACACACTGGTGGCAACGGTAACGACCGATGAAACCGGAAGTGCCGTAATCGAGAATCTTCCGCTCGGAAAATACCGTGTAGAAGAGAAAAAAGCACCGGAAGGATACACCTGGAATGCCAAAGGAGAAAAGGTAACCTTTACCTATGTCGGACAGGATACCCCGGTTGTAGACGAAGAAGTGACATTTACCAATGAACGCCAGAAGGTAAGCATCACCGTGGAAAAACAGGATGCAGAAACCGGAAGCGTGGTAGCTAGAGCCGTCTTTGGTCTTTATAATAAGAATGAGATCAAATCCGGTGACAATGTAATCGTGAAAGCGGACACCTTATTACAGGAGATTACAAGCGATGAAAAGGGACAGGCACACTTCACCCTGGACCTGCCGCTTGGAACTTATTATGTAAAAGAAATTTCTGCACCGGACGGTTTTGTATCCTCTGATGAGGTACTGGAATTTGATGCCACCTATCGGGGACAGGACATCCAAACCATTAAACTGAAATCGATTAAGAAGAACCAGCCGACGACCATCGAGGTGACAAAATCCGATCTGACAACAGGCGTGGAGTTGAACGGAGCATCCCTTTCTGTTCTGGATGAGGATGGAAACGTGATCGACAGCTGGACTTCCGTAAAGGATGAGCCTCATGTGATCAAATATCTGACTGTTGGAAAAACCTATATCCTCCGTGAATCCCTTGCACCGCTTGGTTATTTAAAGACTACGGATGTGAAATTCACCATCGAGGATACCGCAGAAATACAGAAAGTGGAAATGCAGGACCATGTACCGAAAGCACTGCTGATCGTAAACAAGAAGGGCGAATTCCTCGATAAGATCACCCTGCTGGATAACGTCAAAGGTGTTGTGGAACATTTCTTTGAGTACATTACAGGAAGCCTGACAGACGTTACCTTCGAAATCCGTGCTGCCGAAGATATCAAAGCAGCTGATGGCGTAAGCCCGGACTATTATTCCAAGGACGAACTGGTAGCAACTGTAACTACCGATGCAAACGGTGTTGCAGAAGTATCTGACCTTCCGGTTGGAAAATATTATGTCAAAGAGGTAGGCACAGCATATGGTTATATCCTGGATGAAGAACCACGATATGTAGATCTTTCCTACCGCGATCAGGATACCCCGGTTGTCGTATACGATGAGGACTGGCAGAACAACCGCCAGAAGGTGAAAGTGAACGTCCTGAAGAAAGAAAAGGATACCGACCGTGTATTAAAAGGCGGCATCTTTGGATTGTACACTAGGAACGACATCCTGTCCGCATCTGGAAAGGTGCTGATGGAAGCAGATACCCTGATCGAGTTAAAAACAACAGATGTAGATGGAAAGATTTCCTTTATTGCAGACCTGCCGATTGACGGAACCTATTATGTGAAGGAGCTGTATGCACCGGATGGATTTGTCACCACCGGAGAAGAAAAGGAATTTGTTTTTGAGTACCAGGGAGACAAAGAAGCAGAAGTGTCCTATGAGTTCGTATTTGAAGATGAGCCGACAACCGTGGAACTTTCCAAAACCGATCTGACCACAGGCGAGGAACTGCCGGGAGCCAGATTACAGCTGACGGATGAAAACGGGGCTGTTGTTGAGGAATGGACATCCACCAAGGAGCCGCACATCATCAAAGAATTGGTTGTAGGAAAATCGTACACCCTGACAGAAACCAAGCCAGCCGATGGATATGCCACTGCGGAAAGCATCACATTCACCGTGGAGAATACTGTAGAGATCCAGAAACAGGTAATGGAAGATGATGTGACCAAAGTGGAGATCAGCAAAACGGATATTACCGGAGATAATGAGATCGAAGGAGCCAAACTGACCATCACAGATGAAAATGGCAATATCGTAGAAACCTGGACTTCCGGTAAAGAGCCGCATTATATCGAAAAACTTCCAATCGGTAAATACACCCTGAAAGAAGAGCAGGCTCCAAACGGTTATGTCGTTTCGGAAGAGATCACCTTCGAGGTGGCAGACACCGCAGAGATCCAGAAGGTAGCCATGAAAGATGATACCGCAAAGGGACGTCTGATCATTGAGAAAACGGACAAGGATACCGGAGCTGCACTGAAAGGTGCGGAATTTGAATTGAGGGATGCCGATGGCAAAGTGGTAGAAACCCTGACCACTGATGAAAACGGTCATGCAACCAGCGGACTGCTTGCAATCGGAACTTATAAGGATGGCAAATTTGATAAGGCAGCCATTTATTATCTGGTTGAGACCAAAGCACCGGAAGGATATCAGATGGATGAGACCAAGCATGAAGTGACATTTACTTATGTAGATGACAAAACCCCAGTGATTGAAGTCATCCAGAAAGTGACGAACGAGAAGCTGCCGGAGGACACCCCGTCTGTAAGTAACCCGAAAACAGGCGATGACACCAACCTCTGGTTTCCGGCCCTGTGCCTGATCCTTTCCACAGGCGGTCTGATCGGCATGGGTGTGGCATCCAGAAGAAAGAAGAAAAAAGGAGGCAGATAGGCTGAAACAATTATATTTTGCGTATGGAAGCAACATGGATCTGGACCAGATGGCATATCGGTGCCCAAAGGCGGAGATGGTAGAAACCGTCCGCCTGGAGGGGTATCGGCTGACCTTTGCAGCCGCAGGAAGCGGTCTTGCCACCATCTTCCCGGAAGAGGGAAGCCATGTGGACGGCGTCCTCTGGTCACTGACCGGGGACTGCGAAAAGAGCCTGGATCTTTATGAAGGCTATCCTGATTTTTACGACAAACAGGAAATCACCGTCAAGAATAAAGGCGGAAGAGAGATCAAAGCCATTGTCTATATCATGACAAAAGATTACATGCAGAACTTTAATCCGCCCGGACGGTCGTACCTGACCGGAATCTTAAAGGGCTGCAGACAGAACCAGATTCCGACAGAGCCGATCCTGAAAGCAGCCAGAAAACCGCCTGTGCCGGGACAGACGCAGAAAAGCCGGCCAAAGAAGCAGAGGAAAGCCGGACAGGAACGATGAAAATCGCGAAAAAACTTTTTCAAACGGTATGCCTTGCAGCACTTTTCTTAAGTGCCGGGTTCCTGCTTTACCATATGGTATATCTCCCAATGGAGAACAAAAAGCTGGTGGCAGAGCTGAAAGGGAATTTCCCGGAGCCGGAAGCTCCGGGAGCCTCAGGCTCTGAAAAGAAAGACCAACCAGCTGGGAGAAAATGCCCGGTGGCTGCGGTAGACCTTGTTTCTCTCCAGGAACAATACCCGGATGTGCAGGGATGGCTGACCATACCGGATACCGGGATTGATTACCCGGTGCTTCAGTCCGAACAGGAGAATGGGGAGTTTTACCTGAAACGGAATTACAAAAAGGAATATGACATCAACGGAAGCCTGTTTTTACAGGCAGACTGTAAAGTGTCCGAAAGCAGGAATCTCATCATTTACGGTCACAACATGAACAGCGGGGCGATGTTCGGAAACCTGGACTTATATGCAGGGGAAGATTATTATAACGCCCATCGTTTTGCTTATCTTCAGACAGAGGACGGCATTCAGGAGTATAAGATTGTCACGGTACTGAAAGCAGACCGGAATCTGTTCCCGTTCCAGCAGAAACTTCCAGATGTGGTGGCCGTGCAAGAGTACCTAAAAGTAGCCAAGCGGAGGGAAGTGTTCGAAACCGGAGATGATTACCTGAAGTGTATATACGATAAGGTTTTGACGCTCGTCACGTGTTCATATGAATGGAGCGGTGCCAGGAATATCGTCCTGGCGGTGCCGGTTTCCGGGGCAGTGTGGAGTCAGAAGTGTTCGTAAGTACCCGAAAAGTGCAGAAAATGAGACAAATAATGACCGCATGGGCAGGGATGTGTTCAAAACAGGGGAGTATATAAAGGGTGTATGCCAGGTGTATTCAGATGGAAAATGTGTTCAAAAGTGGAAACTTTGGTAAATACTCTACGGAATATCAGCGAATGCTCTAACGAAAAGTGTCTGAAAGCCCCCAAAAAGTGTAGAAAATGAGACAAATGATGACCGCACAGACTGGGAAGTGTTCAAAACAGGGGGATTATGTAAGGGTGTGTGTTGGTAGTATTCAGGTGGAAAAAAGTGTCTGAACGTACTAGAAAAGTGCAGAATGTGAGACAGTTCATAATCCAGATCCGACAGGAAGTGTTCCAAAAAGGAGTGCTTTCTGCTGGATCTATTTAGTTTATAACGAGCAGCGAGTTTTGACTCGTTGGAAAGGATGGTAATAATTATGAAACGATTTTATACAGCAGAATCCGTAACGGAAGGACATCCGGATAAGCTCTGCGACTTAATTGCAGACAGTATTCTGGATGCGTGTCTGAAAGAGGACGAAAATTCCAAGGTGGCCTGCGAAGTGCTGGCTACTAAAGGGAACATCATTGTGGCAGGAGAGATCACCAGCCGATATGAGCCACAGGTGTTTGAAATCGTCAGAAAGGTGTTGGAGAGTGCAGGCTATGAAGCAGATGGAATCCATATGGATGCCCTCATCCACAAACAGAGTCCGGATATCGCCGGGGCAGTGGAACGTTCCAGAGAACGCAGGACAGGGACTGTTTCTGTTCAGAGCGGACTTGCCAATGGAGCCGGGGATCAGGGAATCATGGTGGGATACGCCTGCGATGATACGCCGCAGCTTATGCCGATGCCAGTGGTTCTGGCGAACCGCATCGTAAGAGAACTGTCTGCAAGCCGTAGAAGCGGATATATCATGGGAATCCTGCCGGACGGAAAAGCACAGGTGACCGTGGAATATGAAGATGACAGACCTGTCCGTCTGGATACGGTCGTTGTGTCCTGTCAGCATGAAAAGGAAAAATCCCTTCGGAAGCTGGAGCATGAGATCCGGGAGAAAGTGCTGCGCCCGGCACTCCGCATGCTGCCGCCGGATGAGGATACCAAGATCCTGATTAATCCATCGGGCAGATTTGTGTGCGGAGGTCTGGATGCAGACACCGGACTGACCGGAAGGAAGCTGATGGTGGATACCTACGGTGGCCTGGTACCGCATGGCGGCGGTGCATTTTCCGGGAAGGACTGTTCCAAAGTTGACCGATCCGGGGCGTATATGGCTCGTTACATCGCCAAAAACATGGTGGCTGCCGGACTTGCCAGCCGATGTCAGGTGTCCCTTGCCTATGCCATCGGGGTTGCCCAGCCAGTCATGGTGCAGGTGGATACCTTTGGAACCGGAAAGATTTGTGCGGATGACTGCCTCGCTGCAGCGATCCCTCTGGTGTTCGGGCTTACCCCAAGCCAGATCTGTGACACCCTGCACCTGAAGCGGCCAATCTACCGACAGAGTGCCGTGTTCGGGCATTTTGGAAGAAAGGAATTCCCGTGGGAGAAAACGGATAAGGCAGAGCAGCTCCGGGATACCGTGATGTAATGCCGTGGATTCCGGAAGAAGAGATCAAACGGGCAAGGGAAATCACCGCCATTGAGTACCTGAAGAAATACCAGCCGAACCGCCTGAAAAAATCTTCAGCCAGAAATGAATGGGAGCTGACAGACCACGATAGCTTTAAAATCAACGAGCTCACCAGCCAGTGGCACTGGAAATCCAGAGATATCGGGGGAACCAGTGCCTTAAATTTCCTGATCCATGTAGATGGGTGTTCCTTTCTGGAGGCAGTGCAAATGCTGAAAGATGAGTATCCCACCTACATCCCTCCGCCTGTGGAGACAAAGCCCAAAAAGCTGTTTGTCCTGCCGCCAGCCAGCCCGGACTGCCGCAGGGTGTTCCGATATCTGAAAGAGCGCGGAATCAGTGGAGAGGTCTTACAGCAGTGTGTTCATCTGGAAATCCTCTATGAGAGCCTGCCCTATCACAATGCTGTGTTCGTAGGCCGGGACGAAAATCAGGTGGCAAGATATGCTTTCCTGCGTGGGATTTACGATGCCAGCGGAAAGGCTTTTAAGATGGAACAGGCTGGAAGCGAAAAGGCATACGCTTTTTGTGTTCCGGCACAAACAGGATGCAGACGGGTTGCCGTTTATGAAGCCTGTGTGGATGTGCTGGCGCACATGACACTGGAACAGGGAAGCCGGGATAAGTACCGTCTGGAGCTTGGCGGGATCAGTGCACCAAAAGAAGGGCAGAGCCAGCGGAGTATGAAAAAGCCGCAGGCACTGGAACATTTTCTGTCCCAGCACCCGGAGATTACCGAGATTGAAGTATGTACCGACAATGACTTTGCCGGACGGTGGGCGTGTGAACATATCCGAAAAGCCTACGAGGGAAGCTATCGGATCATCGAGAACCTGCCGGAGATCGAAGGGGCAGACTGGGCAGATATGGCAAAGATGGCTGCCCGAACACCGGAGAAACGGCAGAGAAAGGAAGTGAGGTGATGCCTATCAAAGAAAAAATAGAAGTGGAAATGCTGTCCCCTCTGATGGCAGAGTTTATCCCGGACTATTCAGATATTGTGGATCTGGATGATGCGGAACCATTGGAAGGACCTGACCTGGTGCAGTATCAGCCATCTATAGCAGAAAAGGTTGACGAGATCAACCGGCTCGGTATGCCTGACAACCAGCCATGCAACCTGATTGATTATTTTGACCGAAATAAGGACATTAAGGAAAAAGTGGAACGCATTACAATGGCGGTAAAAGAACAGGATGGTGTTTTATATGGCTGTGCAAACCTGACACTCCGGGAGAATCTGACACCAGAGGAATACCGTGTGGTGGGGCAGTATCTGAGAGGCCAGTACAGCGATGGCTGGGGAGAAAGTCTGGAACAACGGGAGATCAAGGTAGACGGCGGTGAATTATACTTACATTTCTATGTCGGTGCCGGCTCGGATTTCCAGATACAGGTGAAAGCACCAGAAAACGAGATGCAGGAACAGCAGCCGAAACCAAATCCGTCCCGTCCGAAGCTGAAGCTCTTAGGGCATGACGGAAATATTTTCTCAATCCTTGGGGATGCCTCAAGATTGCTCAGATGTGCCGGGATGTCCGAACAGGCCAACGAGATGGCAGACCGTGTCCACAAGAGTGGCAATTATTATGAAGCACTGGGAATCATCAGCGAATATGTGGAAACCGAACTGTCGGATCACCGTGAACAGCGCAGAACACCGAGAAAAGAAGTACCAAAAAAAGAGGATACCTGCCGATGAGCAGTTCCATAGATAGAAGCACTTCCAGAGAAATCTGGGAAATAAGCAAGAGGAAGGATGATGCCTATGGGAAATACCCTGAAACTTGAAGATCTTTTAAAACCGGACTGTCTGCCGGATGAGTCTGCCGGAGGGGAGAACTGGCGTATCTTGCATGGGGATACCTTAAAGCTGGTAAAAGGATTCCAGCCGGGGATTTTTGATGCAGTCGTGACCGATCCGCCCTATGCGTCCGGGGGAACCAAGCAGAATGAACGCAACCGCACCACCAACCAGAAGTATAGCAGCATGAAAGCAGAGAATGCCCTTCCGGACTTTGATGGGGATAACAAGGATCAGCGTTCCTGGACCCACTGGATGGCAGAATGGCTGTACGATGTGCGGAAAGCCTGCAAGAGAGGGGCTCCGATCTGCCTTTTTATTGACTGGAGACAGTACCCGTCTATCACCGATGCCCTTCAGTGGGCAGGCTGGATCTGGAGAGGAACTGCAGTCTGGGACAAAGGAAATTCCCGTCCGCAAAAAGGCAGGTTTCGCCAGCAGGCAGAATACATCGTGTGGGGAAGCAACGGTCCGATGCCAATCAACCGCCCGGTGTCCTGTCTTCCGGGTGTGTTCCGTTATGGGAATCCCCAGAACCGCATCCATGTGACAGAAAAGCCGCTCCAACTGATGAAGGATGTCATCCAGATCTGCGAGCCGGGCGGCCTGATCTTAGACCCGTTTGCCGGAGCTGGCACGACCATCCTTGCGGCGACAGAGTCGGGCTATCAGGCAGTCGGCATCGAAGTGACGGATGCATATTATAAGCTGGGAAGCGACCGTGTCCGTATCGCACTGGAAGCCGGGGTAGGAGCAGAGAATAAAGAACCACAGTAACCGGATGTCTGCCAGACATCTGAAAAAAGGAAGAAAAGAATCCAGATGTCCACAAGACATCCACAGAGCCGGAATGCTTTGTGGGTGTTTCTTTTTGGAAAAACGCCGGGCAGAGGAAACTTGTCTGGTCAGGAAAGGAGATGGTCGTATTGGAACAGGCACTTGCTTATGTCTGCTGCTCTGCAGAAGAGGGAAAGACCAAAGTACAGCGGTACTGCCGGAAGATCTACGAACTGGGATATGTGCCGATCTGTCCGCAGTACAGCTTTTCCCCATTCCTTGATGATGGGGATGCGGAGGATATGCAGGCTATGCGGAGAATGTCCCATCAGATCTTAAGACGGTGCAGGATGGTGGTCGTCTGCGGAAAAGAGACCACCGGGACGATGAACACGGAGATCAGCATGGCTGACAGACTCCATATCATCTGTACCACGCTGGATGGGTTAAGCAAAATCAAAGAAAACGAATAATTCCGAAAAACGATAGGTTCAGAGGGGACGAAGCAAAATGCGACTGGTTTTGCAAGCATAGCGTTTGGATATCCAAACGCACTTTGGGGAGAACCCCAATCCCCCATATCGAGCCGTAAACAGACGAAAGGAGAACGAAGAAATGTTAGGATTTATACTTGGCACAATGACCGGAGGGGCAATGGGCGTGTTTGCAATGTGTTTACTGATCTCAGGAAAACGGGAGGATGAGGCACTGGAGCGGTGCCGGATGAAACCAAAGGAGATCATTGACCACGGCGTGTGCATCTGTTTTGTAAACAGTCAGGGACAGGAACTGTTCCGGCTTTCAGACGGGGAGAGCCTTGTGCAGAATGCCCCAAATGGAGAGCGGAACGTATCCACCTGCCATTATCTGGATGCAGAATCTGCCATGATCGATGGGAAGAAATGGAACCTTCTGGAATTTGCGAAAGAGATGGAGAAAAGAGGAATCATGCTTGCCCCGATGGAACTGTGCCGGGTACCGGAAAGGGGGTGAGGCCTATATGAAGAAAAAGATTATTGCTGCAGCCGTAGCCATTGGCGTGCTGACAGGATTCCTGATCTGGAAAAACCGTGAAATGTAAGGAAACGATCAATAACCCGTTGGAAAGCAGGTGAAGAGATGAGAAAAAGAAACCATGTGATACCAGTCCGCCTCAATACAAAGGAGCTGCGTTTTCTGGAAGAGCAGGTAGAAAAAAGCGGCCTGTCCCGTGAGGAATACATCCGTTCCCTTGTCATGGGCGGCGAAGTCCGGGCAAGACCCTGTGAACATCATACCGAACTTTTAAGGAAAGTATCCGGTCTGTGCAACAATGCCAATCAGCTTGCCCATGTAGCCAATGGATGTGGGATGGCAGGGGAAGAGAATATTCGGGAAATGCTCCGCATGACGAAAGAGACATGGAGGCTGGTCAAAGAGGAATGGTAGCCGATGGCATACACCAGTATCATCCCGGTCAGCCGTCTGGACAATTCCATTACTTACATTCGAAACAAGGATAAGACCACAAAGAAAGGACAAAGTGCCGGCTCTCTGGAAGAAGCTATTCAATATGCAATGAACCGGGACAAGACGGAGCGTTCCATTTTTGAGAATGCCATTGGCTGTGTCTGTGAGACTGCTTATCAAGATATGGTAGATACAAAGAAACGATACAACAAGATGGACGGGGTGCAGGGCTTCCATCTGGTGCAGAGCTTTGCCAAAGGGGAAGTCACCCCGGAACTTGCCCACCAGATTGGCATGGAGCTGGCAGAAAGACTCCTTCAGGGAAAATATGAAGCTGTCATCACCACTCATTTGAACACGGAGCATTACCACAACCATATCGTGTTTAATTCCGTGAGCATGAAAGATGGGAAAAAGTACCATAGTAACAGCAGGAGCTACTACGAGGATGTGCGGAAAACTTCGGATGCCTTATGCCTGAAATACGGCTTATCAGTTATCGAACCGAAAAATGGCAAAGGGAAATCTTATGCCCAGTGGATGGCAGAACAGGACGGAAAGCCAACCTGGAGAACCTCGATCCGTCTGGATATCCGTGATGCGGTGGCAGAAAGCTTCACATGGAAACAATTTCTGGACCAGATGAAGCAGAGAGGATATCAGTGGAAGCTGAATCGGAAGTACATCGCATTGAAAGCACCGGGGATGGAACGGTATATCCGTCTGCGGAGCCTTGGGAAGAATTACTCAGAAGAGAGCATTCGGCAGTGGATCTTACAGCCCAAGAGCAGGACAACTGCTGGAAAAGAAGGAGCTTCCCAGCCCCCGAAAAAGAAGTTAAAAGGGATACAGGCCCTGTACTATTCCTATTTGTATCAGATGGGTGTTCTAAAGCAGAAGCCGAAAAGAATCTCCCCAGTGCTCCGGGCAGATATCCGAAAACTGGATGCCAGGATCGAGCAGATGGAATTTCTTCAGAAGTATCAGATTACCACCCGTGAAGAACTGATGGCATACCGAACCCCGTTGGAAGAACAGGTGCAGGCACTCACAAAAGAACGGAAGCGGCTCTACCGGAGCGAACCGGACAGTGTTAGGATCGGTCAGATCACCGAAAAACTGAGGCCGCTTCGGAAGGATATCCGTCTTTGCATCCGGATCGAACAGCAGTCTAAAGAGATGGAAGAAAAGATGCGTCTGGCAGAGCAGATCCAGAGACAGGCAGAACAGACGGAGAAAAACAGACAACCGAGAACAGAAAGCAGGTGAACAGTATGAATTATGGAGGCGATGCGGCGGATCAGATCGTCCGGTATTCCTTGGACGGCGTGGACCACGGGCTCAGACTTTCGGGTACGCTGGCAAAGCATCTGGCGGTATTTGTTGCCGCCGTATTAAAAGACCAGAAGAAAACGAGGGGCAGAACCCGGATGGTGCGGATGTTAAAGGAGAACAAGCCATTGAAGTTCTTTACTGTGCCGTCTGACCGCTTGCGTGAATTCTGCAGTGAGGGCAGGAAGCGAGGGTTGCTCTATGTGATTATCCGTGATAAAAAGAACCCGGAGATGAGCGAGGTCATGGTCTTTGCGGATGACGCAGCCAAGGTCAACCGGGTTATGGATAAGATGAATCTTGATTTTGTAAGAAGTGAAGTCGGGGAAGCTGTCCATGAGGTAACCGCTGGAATGGAAGCACCGGAAACCGAAACAGTACAGAAAATCGTACAGATGCCAGAGGGCGAGGTGCAGTTTGAGATCAGCGATCTGGACGAAGCATTCCAGGTCGGTGACATGGATTTTTCTCAAGGAGAGAAGAATCAGAATCATCCTGAAAAGGAGTCTTCCGAATCGGAAAATTTTATCCCGGTGCAGGAAGAGGGGGAAGAGAATCTGTCCGGCTTTTCCTTGCACAGCAGAAATATTTCTACCGGGCAGGAAAACGGGACTGATGGAGCAAAGCCAAGGGAACAGGAGCGTCCCAGTGTCCGCCGGGAGCTGGAGAACATCAAACGGGAGAAAGCAGAGGAATCCCAGAAGCGGAGCCGGGAAAAGAACCGTGGACCAAAGAAAACGCAGAAGAAAGCGAGAAATAAACGAAAGGTGAAAGCGAGGTAGAAGATGGACCTGACAAAATTTTTAGGGCAGGACACGCAGGAACCGTCCGCCCAGCGGCTATCGAAAGAGGAATATGCCGCACAGAAAAAGCAGGAGAGGGAAGAAATCTGGGGCATGATCGATGGAAAGGCACAGGAGATCTTCCAGAATGGGGACTCCTTAAAAGGATTCCTTGATTTTATGGGACAGTGTAAGCCACAGAGGACAGACAACCTGTTCCTGCTCTATGCACAGAACCCGGAGATCCGGCAGATTAAGACCTTTGAAAAATGGAAAGAAGAAGGCAAAGTAGTCAAGACCGGAAGCAAGGGATACAACTTCATTGTCGGACAGGAATACGAAAAGGATGGTGTCATCCAGCAGGGATACTCCATCCAGAAAGCCTATGACATCAGCCAGATTCGCACCAAACAGCCGGAAGAGGCGGAGCCAAAACCGATGGACCAGTTGATGGAAGCACTGCTGACCGACAGCGAGGTACGGATTCAGATCGCAGACAACCTGCCGGATAAGGTACAGGCACAGTATATCCCGAATCAGCGGACGATCTATGTCCGAAACGGCATGAGTGAAAATACAACATTCCATTCCATCAGCCGGGAACTGGCGTATGCATCTCTTGACCATCACGATGGAAGCTACAGCCGGGCAGGGGTAGCGGCACAGGCTTATTGTGCGGCGTATGTGACAGCACAGAAATATGGCGTGGATGTCTCCGGCTTTTCCTTTGACAAGGTATGCGAGATGCAGGCATTCGGACAGAAAGATCCGAAAGAACTCCGCTCCTTTATTCAGAATGTAAAGAGCGCAGCCTATTCCATTGGCAAGCAGGTAGACCGCAACCTCGGCAAAAGTGAGCAGGAATTTATGCCCGATGAATTTGCCGTCCCAGAGGAGAAATCAGAGAAACCAGCCAAGAACAAAAAGTCCCCGGAACGCTGATAAAAGGGGTTTTTCCGGCTCTTTTGCAGTAGCTTTCCGGGAGGAAGTGTGGTATGTTGTGGTTGAGAAAAAAGAGGAAAAAAGGAGGCTCGCCTATGACAAGAATGCGATATGTAAAGATGGACCGGATCATGAACCATATGCTGATCCATGCCCTCCGGGAAGTGTTCCGGCAGGAAAAAGAACAGGGGCTTCCGGTGGATACCACACGGGATCTGGTTCTGAAGCTGGCAGAGCAGGAAGAAGGAAAGCTCTACCTGACAGAAGCTGAACACACCAAATCTGTAGAAGCTTTAAACAAGCTCCGGGACACATACCTGAAAAACGGACGCTATTCCGATGGGATCGACAGTGTCCTGTTAAAGATCATGAAATCCAGATACCGCCGCCCATACCGTGGACGGGGAAGATAAAGAAAGGATGTGGTACGAATATACAGAAATATGACACAAGAAAGAATAGAAGCCATGAGGAGAAGATATCCGCCGGGAACAGAGGTCACGCTTAACAGCATGGAGGGGGAGAGCCACATGCCACCCGGCTTAAAAGGTAAGGTGGATATGGTAGACGATGCAGGGCAGATCCACGTAAACTGGGAGAATGGAAGCAGCCTTGCCCTCGTTCCTGGAGTGGACAGCTTCCACATTACGGACCTGCCAAGAGCAGAGAGGCCAAAACAGCAGCCATCCCGGTAACAAACAGCCGGAAGTCAGACTGGGTGATCTGGCTTGCCGGACTGCCTGTCATCTGGTGGGCAGCGATCCTGATTGCGGATGCTATTCAGCCGGGCAGGAATCTTTTTGAGCTGATGGAGGTTCTAACGGAAAAACTGAACCACCCCTTCCAGCTTCATTATACGGAATATACCATCAAGTCGGTGCTGGTCTGCACGTTACTTTACGCAGCCGGGATCGGCATTTTTTATTCCAGCCAGAAGAACTACCGCAGAGGGGAAGAACATGGTTCCGCCAGATGGGGTGATGCCCGGCAGATCTGTAAGAAATACAGCCAGAAGCCGTACTCCCAGAACATCCTGCTGACGCAGAACTTCCGCATCAGCCTGGACACCCACGAGCACCGCAGATGTCTCAACATCCTCGTGGTGGGAGGCTCCGGTGCAGGAAAATCCAGAGGCTTTGCCCTGCCGAACATCATGCAGTGCTGCTGCTCGATGGTCATTACAGACCCCAAAGCCGAGCTGCTCCGAAAGACAGGCGGTCTGCTGGAAAAGAAAGGATATGAGGTGCGTGTCTTTGACCTCATCAATCCCGACACATCTTTTTGCTACAATCCATTCGAGTACGTCCACGATGACAAAGACGTACTCCGTCTCATTTCCAATCTGATACAAAACACCACACCCAAAGGTTCCCAGTCCTCCGATCCGTTCTGGGAGAAGAGCGAGACAGCACTGCTTCAGGCACTGATGCTGTATCTGCTCCATGAAGCTCCGCCGGAAGAACAGAACTTCGCCATGATCATGGAGATGTTAGGCTCGGCACAGGTAAAAGAAGAGGATGAGGACTACGAGTCCCCTCTGGACATTTTGTTTGACCGTCTGGAGATGCGGGACCCGGACAGCATTGCCGTCAAGCAGTACCACATTTACAAGCAGGCGGCAGGAAAGACCGCCAAGTCCATCCTGATCAGTGTTGGTGTCCGTCTGGCAGCCTTCAACCTGCCGCAGATCGCCAAGCTGACCAATACCGATGAACTGGATCTTTCCAGCATGGGCGAAAGAAAAGTTGCCCTTTTCTGCTGTATTCCGGATGCGGACACCTCTTTGAATTATCTGGTAGGTATGATCTACAGCCAGCTTTTCCAGACTCTTTATTATATGGCAGACCGTGTGCATGGCGGTGCCCTCCCGGTTCCGGTCAACTGTATCATGGATGAGTTTCCAAACGTATCCCTGCCAAATGAGTTTGAGAAGATCCTGGCAACCTGCCGTTCCCGTTCCATTTACTGCAGCATCATCATCCAGAACATGAGCCAGCTAAAGGCTCTGTTCAAGGACTCCTGGGAAAGTCTGGTGGGCAACTGCGATGAGTTTTTGTACCTGGGCGGCAATGAAAAAGAGACACACAAATATGTATCAGAATTACTGGGGAAAGAAACCATAGACACCAACACCTACGGGCAGACCAAAGGAAAATCCGGCAGCTACTCCACCAACTTCCAGCAGAGCGGAAGGGAGCTGTTACAGCCGGATGAAGTCCGTATGCTGGATAACCAGAATGCACTTCTGTTTATCCGCGGGGAACGGCCCATACTGGATGCCAAGTATGACCTGATGAAGCATCCCAACATCCGGTATACCGAAGACGGCGGTGCCGGCCCGTTCAACTATGCGAAAGCACCGCTGGCACATGACGATTTTACCTTTGACGAAACAAGATATAACGACTACGAACTGCTTCTGGATGAGGACATCATCGGGGAGCTTTTTTGATTGGAGGAATGCCGATGAATTTACTGAAAAATAAGAAACACACAGAAACAAAAAAAGAGACCACACCGCTGAAGATGAAGAGAGGGCAGAAGAAACTGTTTGCCCTGTATGCGGTGATGGTGCTGACTTTCTGCATTGGGGCAACTTGCGTTTACGCTGCAGGCGATCCGCTGGCAGTCGTCAATAACCTGTCCACGTTTATCTTTTCCCTGATCCGTGCCATTGGCCTGATCCTGCTTGGATTTGGTATCGTGCAGGTCGGCCTGTCCCTAAAGAGCCACGATCCGAGCCAGAGGGCAAACGGATTCCTGACACTGGCAGGCGGTATCATCATTACCTTTGCAAAAGAGATCCTGGATCTGATCATGGGTTAGGATCAGAGACCAGAAGGGGAGCCATGCGAAATGCGGGTTCCCCGCTCACTTTTGCAGGATGGGAGGTGAAACTGTTTGAGTGATAACTGGATCGTACAGAATCTGAATTCTGCCTTGCAGACCTGGAGTGACAAGCTGGCCGAGATCTGGACACTGCTGACGCAAAGCCCGGAGAATTTCAAGGGCGGTGCGATCTGGAGCGTGATGACGAACATCAACGGAGGGCTCCGAGCCATCGGGTACGGCCTGCTGGTCTTATTTTTTGCGGCAGGGCTGGTGAAAACCTGTGGGAGCTTCACGGATATGAAGAAGCCGGAACACGTAGTGAAAGCCTTTATCCGTTTCGCACTGGCACAGGGAGCCGTCATGTCCGGCATGGAGCTTCTGACGGCAATTTTTTCCATTGTGCAGGGAATCGTGGCAAATATTATGTCCCATTCCGGGATGGCAGGTGGAACGGTGACGGAACTGCCCTCAGAGATTGTGGACAAGATCGAAGCAGTCGGGATGCTGGAATCCATCCCTTTGTGGATCGTAACCCTGTTAGGCAGCTTGTTAATTACCGTGCTTTCCTTTGTGATGATCCTGACTGTATATGGAAGAATGTTCAAGCTGTATATGTACACAGCCATCGCACCGATCCCGCTGGCAACCTTTGCCGGGGAACCAACCCAGTCTGTAGGGAAGAACTTTATCCGTTCCTACGCCGGGGTATGTCTGGAAGGTGCCATCATCGCACTGGCCTGCATCATCTTTTCGGTGTTTGCGGCGAGTCCGCCGGCCGTCGGGGATACCAGTCTGTCTGCTGTGACGATTGTCTGGAACTACATCGGGGAGCTGGTCTTTAACTTACTGGTACTGGTCGGGGCAGTGAAGGCATCTGACCGGATCGTAAAAGAAATCATGGGATTATAGGAGGCAGAAAGGAATGGAAGAACCAAAGAAATTAATTTATGACAGTGGAGAGCAACCAGAGGAAGTATTCTTACGGGTCAGCGGCTACTTGGACAGAGACCGCCTGTATGTCGGGATTTACCAGATAGAATATGGCTACCCGGAACTTTTTTCCGACCTTACGGTGAACCTGCACCATGCTCCGCTGAACGGTGTGAACGAAGCCTATATCGACCACAATTTCAGCAAAGAGCATCTGCGTTTTATTCGGAAATACAAGCTGGGCAGGGTACTTCCGGAGACCGCAGTTTCCGGTTACTGCACCTTTCAGAAGGTCGCCTTTGACCTGAAGAAACTGGCAGAATATGATCCGCAGGGAACCAGAGAATTTATGGAAAGCCACGGCATCCAGATTGCGGATGCACCAAAGCAGAAACCAAAGAACAAATCACAGAGAGAAAGGTAGAAAACAACATGGAAGTGAAAATGAATAAAGAAATCCGAGACTATCAGGAGTCAATGTTCTGGGGCTTAAGTTTCCGGCAGTGCTTATTTTCGGTACTGGCGATCCTGGCAGCCCTTGGGATCTATTTCCTCACCCGGAAATATGCCTGGGAACAGGTAACCGGATGGCTGTGTGTGCTTGGGGCGGCTCCCTTTGCAGCCTGCGGTTTTTTCCGTTACCACGGCATGACGGCAGAACAGTTCGCATGGACAGTCATCAAATCCGAACTGCTGTACCCGAAACGGCTGGTATTCAAATCGGAGAACCTGTACTTTTCCTGCATGGAAGAGAGCCTGCGGCTGGGTGAAAAAATGATGGGAAACGGAGCGGAGCTTCTGGAGAAGAAGCGGACGAAACAGAAGAAACCAAAGAAGCCAAGAGGAAGGGGTGATGCCTTTGATTAAAACCCTGAGTCAGACACTGAAACAGGACAAAGAAAAATTTAAAGTACCGAGGTCTGTCCAGCAGGCAATCCCCATCCGCAAGATCTGGCCGGATGGGATTTTTCAGGTAGAGAGTAAATTTTCCCGGACATTCCGGTTTACGGATATCAATTATTCCATTGCCAGTAAAGCGGACAAGACAGAAATGTTCCTGGATTATTCCGAACTTTTAAATGCACTGGATTCCGGCTGTACTGCGAAGATTACCCTGAACAACCGTAAGATCAACAAAGAAGAGTTTGAACAGTCCCTGCTGATCCCAATGAAAGGGGACGGGCTCGATGAATACCGGAAGGAGTACAACGACATGCTCTTGTCCAAGATCTCCGGTACTAACAACAGCATCTACCAGGAACGCTACCTGACCGTCAGTGTCCACAAGAAGAACATCGATGAAGCCAGGACCTATTTCGCCCGTGTGGGAACGGATATCATCACCCATCTGGCCAAGCTGTCCTCCATCGGGGAAGAGCTGGATGCAGAGCAGAGGCTCCAGATCTTCCGGGACTTTTTCAAGGCAGATGTTCTGCAGAGTTTTCCATTTGACATGAAAGCCTTTGCGAAAAAAGGGCACAGCTTCAAAGACTGGATCTGCCCGGACACGATGGAATTCCACAACGATCATTTTAAACTGGGTGAGCAGTACGGAAGAGTCCTTTTCATGGAAGATTACGCCAGCTATGTGAAAGATGAGATGATCTCCGAACTGTGCAGCCTTGGCAGGAACCTGATGCTGTCCATTGACATCATCCCGGTGCCGACAGATGAAGCGGTGCGTGAGATCCAGAATCGACTGCTGGGTGTGGAGACAAACGTGACGAACTGGCAGAGACGCCAGAATGCAAATAATAACTTTTCTGCCGTAGTTCCCTATGACATGGAGCTGCAGAGAAAAGAGACCAAGGAGATGCTGGACGATCTGACCACCAGGGATCAGAGAATGATGTTCGGTATCCTGACAATGGTACATATGGCAGACAGCAAGAAACAGCTGGATTCCGATACGGAAACCCTGTATTCCATTGCAAGAAAACATCTCTGCCAGATGGCAACCCTGAAATGGCAACAAGTCGATGGGCTGAACACCGTCCTGCCGTATGGCCTGCGGAAGATCGATGCGGTGCGTACCCTTACCACAGAGTCCACCGCTGTATTGATTCCATTTCATACGCAGGAGATCATGCAGCCGGGCGGCATCTACTATGGGCAGAATGCAGTCAGCAAAAATATGCTGGTGGCAGACCGCCGGAAGCTGTTAAATGGAAATTCGTTCCGATTGGGAGTCAGCGGTTCCGGAAAGAGCTTCTCGGCAAAAGAAGAGATCGTAGACCTTGCCCTTTCCACGGAAGATGACATCCTCATCCTCGATCCGGAGTCGGAGTTTGCTTCTCTAGTGGAAGCCTTAAACGGAGAGGTCATCCGGATCTCGGCAACCTCGGATACCCATCTGAATGCACTGGATATGGATTCTGCCTATGGCAATGACCGAAATCCTCTGATTGAGAAGTCAGAATTTATCCTTTCCCTGTTTGAGCAGCTCGTAGGAGCCGGAAACCTTTCGGCAAAGGAGAAATCCATCCTTGACCGCTGCACCGCAGATGTGTACCGGGATTATATGAGGGGCGGTTACAAAGGGCAGGTGCCGACCTTAAAGGACCTGTACCGACAACTCATGCTCCAGCCGGAGGAAGAAGCCAGAGGGCTGGCTCTGTCTTCGGAACTGTTTATCAATGGCAGTCTGAACACCTTTGCCCAGGAAACCAATGTCAACACGAAGAGCCGTATCATCGACTATGACATCCGGGAGCTGGGCGAACAGCTGATGCCCCTTGGCATGCTGGTCACACTGGATTCGATTTTTAACCGTGTGATCCAGAACTGGAAGAAGGGAAAAACGACATGGATCTTTGCGGATGAGTTTTATCTGCTGTTCCGCTATGAATACAGTGCGGACTTTTTCTACCGCCTGTACAAGCGTATCCGTAAGTATTCCGGATTTGTAACCGGACTTACCCAGAACGTTGAGGAACTTCTGAAATCCGATACCGCCCGCCTGATGCTGGCGAACAGTGAGTTCCTGATCCTTTTGAATCAGGCTACCACCGACCGGGATGAGCTGGCGGCACTTCTGAATATTTCAGACAACCAGTTATCCTACATCACCAATGTGGGTGCCGGCCATGGTCTGATCCGCTGTTCCGGAAATCTGGTGCCGTTTGAAAATTCGTTTCCAAGAAATACAAAACTGTATCGCCTGATGACGACCAAGCCGGGCGAAGCGTAAGAGCGGGACAAGCCGGGACTGGAGGTGTGAGATGAAGGATATCAAAACCAAAGAAGTTACAACAAAACCAAAGACCAAAAATCCTGCCTCCAGAATCCCCAAGGAGCTGATGCGGACGGCCATACTGGAGAGCAAGGAAAAATCCCAGACCATCGCAAATGCCAGGGACAATGACATGGGAGAACAGTCCCTATCCGAATATGCCAGTGGGAAAGTCACATCCGCAGAGGAATGGGCTGCAAGAAAGACAGGCAGAACTGTAACCAGAGCCGGAAAGACAGCTGCACAGACTTCCTACGAGAAGATCAAACTGAGAGTTACTGGTAAAAAAGAAGCGCAGAAAGAAGCCGCCAGAGGAACAGGGGACACACAGGCTCCCGATCCGGTCAGTCGGGAAGCACCGAAGCAAAAAAAACGGGAACAGGGGGCATCCCGTGTGAAGGTCAAGGAACGGGAAAACCAGGAAGTCCAGATTCAGAAAGCCAAGCGGCAAAAGGCGATTTCAGATGCCGTCAAAACGAAAGAACAGAAGATCCGGGCAGCTAGGGAGACACCAAGAATCCAGAATGGACAGGAAATGTCGGAAGGTGGATCGCTTTCCATCAAAAGACAAAACCAGAAAAGCAAGGCCGAAGATACCGCAAGGCAGAATGCCATCCGCCAGAAACAGCCGGAAAGCATCCGGATCAAGGAAAAGCCACGGAAACGGTTGGAGCCGAAGACCATACAGCGGCGTACTATTAAGACCGCCCCTCCATCTGTGAAGATCAGCATCCAGCCAGAGCAGAAGCTCCGGGTGGCCAGTTCCAACGCCTTGACAGCCCGGATGCAGAAGCAGATGGAACGAAGGGCAGCGAAGCAGGCGGCGAAGAAAGCCGCCTTGCAGACTTCCGATGGAGTCCGCCGGATACAGAAAACGGCAAGGGCAGGAGAGAATACCTTCAAGGCAGCTAAGGCCGCTGTAGAAGCGGCAGCGAAAACGGTGCAGTCCATGATGGCTGCACTGGGAGCCGCCGGAGCGGTCATGGTTCTGCTTCTGGTTATCATGGTCGGGATCATTGGCGGTGCGGCATTCTCTGGAAGCTCAGAGAGCAACGAAGCACTCAGCCAGGAAGTACTTTCCTATACGGCAACCATCCAGAAATACGCCAACCAGTATGGAATCCCCGAATACGTTTCCGTGATACAGGCAATCATGATGCAGGAATCTGGCGGCCGGGGGACCGATCCCATGCAGAGCAGTGAGTGCCCATACAACACCCGGTATTCCAACAGCCCGAATGCCATCCAGGATGCGGACTACTCCATACAGGTAGGAATCCAGTATTATGCGGACTGCCTAAGAGAAGCCGGATGCACCAGCCCACAGGACATGGACAAGCTGAAGCTGTCCCTGCAAGGGTATAACTACGGAAACGGGTACATAACGTGGGCTCTCCGAAACTATGGGGGCTACAGTGCAGAAAACGCTTTGCAGTTTTCCAATGAACAGGCGGCTTCACATGGCTGGAGTGCCTATGGGGATCCAGAATATGTCCCTCACGTCCTGCGGTATTATTCTAGCGGCGGATTGTTTGCCGGCCTGTTTGGAGGCAACGGCCAGATTGTATCCGTGGCACTTACCCAGCTTGGAAATGAAGGTGGCCAGAAGTTCTGGTCGTGGTATGGATTTGACAGCCATGTAGCATGGTGTGCCTGCTTTGCCAGCTGGTGTGGAGATCAGGCAGGATTAATCGAAAACGGTAAGATGCCGAAGTTCTCTCTGTGTGATGACGGAATCGCATGGTTTCAGAACAAGGGAAAATGGAAGAGCCGAGGATACTCGCCAGCGCCCGGAACCCTAATCTTTTTTGACTGGAACGGAGATGGAACCTCAGACCATGTAGGAATCGTGGAGAAAACCGAGGGCAGTACCGTATACACCGTAGAGGGAAACTCCAGTGATGCCGTGAACCAGAGAAGCTACGATATCAATAACGGAACGATCATGGGATATGGTATACTTTGAAAATTAAAATAGAATATAAGTTATAACCTATGAAAAGAAATTTGATATGTGTAAGTTGACTTTTTTATTTGATTGAAATTTTAATTTTATATGAAATGAAAAGAACCAGTGAGAGAATCGTTAAATTTCACTCACTGGCTCAATTCGTTTCAAATTTCTCGGACAATTCTGTCAGTTCTTTCACCGTTTCCTGGGTGTGATGCAGAAAGGTGTCACGCATTTCTGACGGACAGCTGGAATAAAGCATTTTCATCTGATTGATACCTTTATCCTCCAGAGAAATATCTGGATTTATAAGCGTATCTAAAGAGATGTGCAAGATTTTTGCCAATGCTCTCAAAATCAAATAGGAAGGATTCATTTTTCCTTTTTCGATATTGGCGATTTGCTTTACAGAAACATGGCTCAGATCAGAAAGTTCTTGTTGTGTCAGTTCTTTATTCTTTCGGGCTTCCCGCATTTTCTGCCCTAAAGCAGTTAAATCATCAATCGGCATAATTGTTCACCTCAATAATATTGTATCGTTCCGGTTTATGCAAAGGAATAACCTTATTGTACCGATGAAAAGGTGCGATTATACCTATTTTGCCGTTGGAGTAATACTACAATTTGAAGCGGAGGTTTTGGATAGTCGATAAACAGTTTATATATCTATTTCAAGGTGTGTCAAGAAAGAGAAAAGTAGCCTCTTGACAAATAAATCTTCTCTGCTATAATTAAAACAGCGTTTTGAATACGATGTTTTGAAAACACCGTTTTAATAAGAAAGGTGGATGAGCGATGGCAAGTAGGATTGAAGGATTTGACGAGAAAATTCTTGCCTGTGCGAAAGAAGAATTTTTAGAAAAAGGCTATACGGATGCTTCGATACGGACGATTGCTCAAAATGCCGGTGTCAGCACCAGCACAATATATACGCGGTATTCAGATAAAGAGGGATTGTTCCGCTTTCTTGTGGAACCGGTGGCTAAAGGTCTGAAAGAGTTATTGCGGCAATCATTCAGTGATTTTTCTTCTTTGACGGGGCATGAGCAGAACGAAAAATTTATGGAATACTCAGATCGTGGTTTTGAAGCCGTGATTGCATATATCTATGAGTATTTTTCTGAATTTAAGCTGCTGATTACCGGAGCGCCGGGAAACTACTATCAGGAATTTTTAGAAGGGCTGGTACAACTGGATACGGACTGTACAAAGAAATTCTTGATTCAAGTGGGAAGTAAAGCCCTGGCGGAAGGACGAGTTACAGATGGATTCTTACACGTTGTTTCCAGTGCTTTTTATTCTGGTATATTTGAAGTAGTCATTCACGATATGCCGATGGAGGAAGCAAAAAATTATATCAATGAGCTGCGCACTTTTTATGGGAATGGCTGGAAAGAATATTACCGAAAATAGGAAAGAAGGTGCAAAGGAAATGCAAAAAACAGAAGAATTTTGTGTGGACGAAAGCGGATGGATACACTGTCCTTTTTGTAAATGCAGAACGCGGACAAAGATACGCGCAGACACTTCGTTGAAGAACTTTCCAATATTTTGTCCGAAATGCAAACAGGAATGTTTGATAGATGTTGACAATATGAAAATACGATTATCAGTAGTGCCAGACGCAAAGACGCAGAGCCGATAATTTGTTTGTGTAAATCACATGACAGATTATCGGCTTATTCTTTTGAATAAGAGTTAGTAAAATCTAACTAAAGGAGGGATTTATATGGATCAGTCGCAAGGCGGAAATCCATTTGGCAGACTTATTGAGTTTGCCAGGCCGCATAAGACTGGCTACATCGTTTCTGTTGTTCTTGCTGTGTTGGGAGTTGCCTTTGGTATCGTCCCCTATTTTGCAACAGCCAGAATGACGATTGAGTTACTCTCCGGGAATCGGGATTTATCATTTTACATGGTGTGGTGTCTGATTTCCGGCGGCTGCTTTGTCCTAAAAGCAATATTGATGGGGATTTCCACGAGGGCATCCCATGAAGCGACCTTTGAAGTGCTGTCCGAGGCAAGGCGAAAAATTGCTTCAAAACTTACCAGAGTGCCTATGGGCTATATTCTCAATACTCCGTCCGGGCAACTAAAAAATGGCATGGTGGAACGAATTGAACAGTTAGAGGTTCCCCTTGCTCATGTAATCCCGGAAATGACTTCAAATCTTCTCGTACCAATCGCAATCATCGTTTATTTGTTCGTTCTGGACTGGCGAATGGCGTTAGTATCGCTGATTACCATTCCTGTTGGAATGATGTGCTACATGGGAATGATGAAGGAATATCCCAAGAAGTATGGGGAAGTTGTAAAAGCTGGAAATCACATGAGCGCAACAACGGTAGAATACATCGGCGGCATTGAAGTCATTAAGGCGTTTAATCAGGCAGATAATTCCTATCAGAAATTTACAGATGCCGTCCATGCAAACGCAGACCTGATTTTAGACTGGATGAAAGATACACAAAAATATTCGGCGATTATGATGAGTGTATGGCCCGCGGCGTTGATTAGCGTACTTCCCGTCGGGTGCCTGTTTTACATGAGTGGTTCCCTGTCAGCCGCAACCTTTATTACGGTAACTGTCCTGTCGTTGGGAATTGCAGGCCCGCTTGTAGCCGCAATGTTCTTTACCGATGATATTGCAAAAATAGGCACCGTAATGGGTGAGATTGACGGTATATTAAACCAGCCGGAGCTTGTCCGGCCGGAGAGGAAATGTGATTTACAGAACCTTGATATTGCTCTGGAAAATGTCCATTTTGCATACGAGGAAAAAGAGGTCTTGAAAGGAATTGATCTGACAATTCCGCAGGGAAAAATTACAGCTTTTGTAGGGCCATCCGGCAGCGGAAAATCAACGATTGCAAAATTGATTGCGTCCTTTTGGGATGTGACCGGTGGGCTGATTACGATTGGCGATAAGAGCGTAAAAGAAATTTCTAACGACCAACTGAATGATTTGATTTCCTATGTATCGCAGGACAATTATCTATTTAACGATACGGTGCGCAACAATATCCGTATGGGCAAGCCAGAGGCAAGCGATTCCGAAGTGGAACAGATTGCAAAGGATTCTGGCTGCCATGAGTTTATTATGAACCTTGAGCATGGATATGAAACCGTGGTTGGCGGTGCCGGAGGGCATTTGTCTGGTGGAGAACGCCAGAGAATCGCGATTGCCAGAGCTATGCTGAAAAACGCCCCGATTGTAATCCTTGACGAAGCCACTTCCTATACTGATCCGGAAAATGAAGCGGTAATACAGGAGGCCATCAGCCGACTGACAAAGGGCAAAACATTGATTGTAATTGCTCACCGCCTGTCAACAATAACGGATTCCGACCAGATCGTTGTTGTGAAGGATGGAACAATCCAGGCAAAAGGAACGCACGAGGAACTATTAAAAGAGTGCAGCCTTTATCATACGATGTGGACAGCTCACATGGACGCGAAGGAGGTGAAAACAGCATGATACGTTCTTTTCGGAAATTCTTTGAATTTGCAGGCCGCCAAAGCCGGAATTGGTATTTGGGGCTCTTTTATGAAATCATACGCTGCATTTTAGAAGCTCTGCAATTTGCCGCACTTCTGGTAGTTTTGGATGGATTGGTTCGTGATAATATCACCGCACAAACCGCGCTCCTTGCCTTTGGCATTATGTTAGTCAGTGTGATCGGCACCATTATTTTCTGGTATCTGGCGCATGGTAAAGAAGGCGAAGGTAGCTATCGAATGTGTGAGGACAAGAGGATTCAAATTGGCAACCGCATGAAGTATATGCCGATGGGCTACTTCAACAGCCATAGTCTGGGAAATCTCACATCCGTTTCAACAGCGACCATGAGCGACCTCGAAAGTATGTCCTTTGCTATCATCGTGCGGACTTTGGTGGGTGTAATCCACGCCAGTATTTTTTCTGTTGCCATGTGCTACTTTAGCTGGAAAATCAGTTTGATCTTTTTGGCTGGCGTGATTTTGTTCATGGTAATCAACACAATGCTCCTGCGCTGCTCCAAAAGATTATCTCCCGTACGGTTAGAGACGCAGACGGAGTTCATGGATGCCGTACTGGAATACATACAGGGAATGGGCGTTGTGCGGGCGTTCCACATGGCAAAGCAGTCAAATACTACGCTGGAAAAATCCATTGATGAAACACAGAAGAAAAACCAGCTTATTGAAAGACAGCGGATTCCCTATATAGCTGCCGAACAGGTTGTCCTTCGGATTGCCAGTGCCGCCGCTGCTTTCTGCTCTATCGCACTTTTTATAAACGGTACGCTGGAATTAACATATTGTCTGATAATTTTAGTATCGGCGTTCATGATATATAGCCAGTTGGAGAGTGCGGGAGAAATGTTCTTTATGCTTTCAATGATCGATGCTTCTATTGATCGTGTGGAGGAAATCAACCAAAGTCCTCAGATTGACATTGATGGTAAAGAGCAAGCTCCAGACCGGCTGGATATTGAAATGCAGGATGTGAGTTTTTCCTACGGGGATAAAAAAGTGATCGACCATGTATCGCTCACGATTCCACAAGGAACCACAACGGCGATTGTCGGTCCGTCTGGTTCTGGAAAAACCACGCTGGTGAATCTGATTGCACGTTTTTGGGATGTTGACAGCGGAAGCGTCCGCATCGGCGGCATTGATGTAAAAGATTACAAGCTGGACAGCTTGATGAAGAATATCAGCATGGTATTCCAGAATGTGTATCTGTTCCCGGACACGATTGAAAACAATATTAAATTCGGTTCCCCAAACGCCACCCATGAAGATGTAGTGAAGGCAGCAAAGGCGGCAAGATGCCATGACTTCATTTCAGCATTGCCAGAGGGCTACCAGACGGTAATCGGAGAAAGCGGTGCGACCATTTCCGGCGGCGAAAAGCAGAGGATTTCTATTGCAAGAGCGATTATGAAAGATGCGCCCATCATTATTCTTGACGAGGCCACAGCAAATGTCGATCCCGAAAATGAAGCAGAGCTTCAGAAAGCGATTGAAGCGCTGACACAGGGGAAAACAATTATTATGATCGCCCATCGGTTGAAAACCGTAAAAAATGCGGATCAAATCATCGTTATCGACCGTGGTAAAATCTCTCAGCAAGGTACGCATGATGAGCTTATCAAGCAAGCAGGTATTTATGCGGATTTTGTTGGCATGAGAGAAAAAGCTATCGGTTGGAAAATCAAGGCAGACAGCCTTGCATAAAAGAAAGGAGTTCCTACAATGGACAAGAAAAAATTGAACGCAAAAGACTTTATCAACATTGGTATCTTTACTGTCATCTACTTTGTGATGTTCTTTATCACGGGTATGCTGGGTTACATTCCTATCTTTGCAGTTATCATTCCATTGGTGTTGGGAATACTGGGCGGCATCCCGTTCATGCTGTTTCTGACAAAGACAGGGAAATTCGGCGCGGCTACTATTATGGGTACGCTGGTCAGTGTCCTCTGCTTTCTGATGGGACAAAGCTGGATTTCAATTCCGTTTGGAATTGTATTCGGTTTCCTGGCTGATTTGATCTTCAAGGCAGGCGAATATAAAAGCTGGAAACATACTGTGCTGGGATATTGTGTGTTTACCGAATGGGTAATCGGCTCCATGCTGCCTATGTGGATTATGAGAGATACCTTTTTTGAGGCTTATAGAAGCAAGGGAGGTACGGATGAATACATCAATGCCGTTATGGGCCTTACCGCTAACTGGATGCTACCGGTAGTTATTGTTTTAGGCATCGTCGGCGGAGTGATCGGCGCTTATTTAGGCAAGGCAATTTTGAAGAAGCATTTTGTAAAGGCGGGCATTGTTTAATGAAACCAGAATTATTACTGTCGGTTGATTCTAAGCAGAGCTTTTGGATTGATCCGAGAACAAAGCTGTATATGTTAGTAATATTCAGCATTGTAATGATTGATGGAAAAACGGACGGTATTAGTTTCTGGTTAAAGCCGATTTTGGCATTGATACCTTTTTTCCTCCTGCTTTCGGGCAGGAGGAAAAAGATTGCTATCATTTATTTAATTGTTTTTATTGTTTCGTGGACGGTAAATGTGTTTCTTGTTCCGTATATGGGATTAATAGGAACAATTATAATATCGCTGTTGGCTCAATTTGGGACAAGATGGTTTCCAAGCGCCATGATGGGCTATTATCTTCTCTCGACTACAAAGGTTAGTGAATTTGTCCTTGCCATGCAGCGTATGCATATACCAGAAGCATTCATTATCCCGTTTTCTGTTATGTTCCGGTTCTTCCCTACAATTTCCGAAGAAGCGGGATCTATTGGAAACGCTATGCGTATGAGAGGAATCACGGGGAAAAATTTTTTCAAGAATCCACAAGCAGTATTAGAATATCGAATTGTCCCTCTTATGATGTCTGTAGTAACAATAGGGAATGACCTGTCTGCGGCAGCTTTGACAAGAGGGTTAGGAAACGGAAAAAAGCGTACAAGCATTTGTAAGATCGGTTTCCATTGGAAAGATTTTGCGCTTATGATTATTGTTACTGCTGCCCTGTTGGTGTTCCTGCTTTTTTAGGAGGGCTGAAATGATAGAGTTTAAGGATGTAGCCTTTCAATATGAGCAAGGCAGTTCAAAAGGAAAAATCGAAAATATAAATTTGACTATCCATGACGGAGAGGTTGTTTTGATCTGCGGAGAATCCGGCTGCGGAAAGACTACACTCACACGTTTAATAAATGGGCTTATCCCGCATTATTACGAAGGAACGCTTACCGGGCAGACGATTGTGGAAGGGATAGATGTAAAAAATGTATCCCTTTATGCTTTGTCTGGTGTGGTTGGTTCTGTTTTTCAAAATCCAAGGACACAATTTTTTACAGTGGATACTACCAGTGAAATTGCATTTGGATGTGAGAATTTGGCAATCGACGCAGACGAAATCAATTTGCGGATAGAAAAAACGGTAGGCGCGTTAAAAATCGAAGATTTACTGAATAGGAGTTTATTTGCACTGTCCGGTGGCGAAAAACAGAAAATTGCCTGTGCGTCCGTTTCCGCAATGGAACCGGATATATTTGTACTGGACGAGCCATCTTCCAATTTGGATATTAAATCAATCAGAGAATTAAAAGATGTATTGCGGAAATGGAAAGCACAGGGGAAAACGATTGTGATTGCGGAACATCGCCTGTATTACCTGATGGATATTGCAGATCGCGTTCTATATATGCAGGGCGGGCAAATAAAAGAAAACCTTTCCATCTCCGACTTCAAAAAGAAATCTACAGGCGAATTGCACGCGCTGGGTCTTAGAACTTTACAGTCTGAAGATTTTAGTAAAATGCAGAGCACAGTGTGTGCGACAAAGCAGCTATATATCAGGGACTTTGAAGTTTCTTATAAAAATGCTTCCGGAGGTAAGACGAAAAAGCGGAAGGTGCTGGATATATCAGATTTGATGATTCCGCAAGGTTCGGTGGTTGGAGTAGTCGGCAACAATGGAGCCGGGAAAACGACTTTTGCTAACAATTTATGCGGATTGCTCAAAACCGCAAAAGGCTGTATGAGCATGAATGGAAAAACTTATATGGCAAATCAGAGAATTAAGACCTGCTATATGGTTATGCAGGACGTAAACCACCAACTTTTTACGGAAAGTGTAATGGATGAAATCTTGCTTAGTCTGGATAATTCAGATGAAGAAAAAGCGGTGCATGAGGCAGAAAGTATTATGGAAAGTCTGCACATTTCAGAATTTAGAGACGCCCATCCTATGTCGTTGTCCGGCGGACAGAAACAGAGGGTAGCGATTGCCAGCGCGATTGCGTCTGATAAACAGGTTATTGTTTTTGACGAGCCTACAAGCGGATTGGATTATCGGCACATGAAAAAAGTGGCAGAGAATTTGCGGGAATTGAGTTCGTTGGGGAAAACCTTGTTTATTGTTACTCATGACCCGGAGCTGATTGCGGAGTGCTGCAATTACTTTGTCTTTATAGAAAACGGAAAAGTGCTATGGAGTGATGGATGGAACAGAATAAGCCGGGAACGGTTGCAAAAGTTCTTTGCCTTTGAGGATGACTAAAGATGAAGATTCATGCATCTGGGGAGGACTATCTGGAAGCTGTATTGGTACTTCAAAAGAAGCTCGGTATGGTGCGTTCGGTGGATGTTGCCCGGTACATGGAGGTTTCAAAACCCAGCGTATGTTACGCAGTAGGAACTTTGCGAGAGGGCGGTTTTTTGACAATGGATGAAAAGCATTATCTGCACCTGACAGAACTTGGCCGGGATATGGCTGAAAAAATTTACGAACGCCATTGTTTTTTTACTCATCAACTTATATCCGTTGGAGTTAATCCACAAATTGCAGAAGTTGATGCTTGTCGTATGGAACATGCAGTCAGTGATGAAAGTTTTCAAAAACTGAAAGAGCATGCGATGAGAGAGATTGCTTCACAAAAAATTGACAATATATTTGATGATTTTCCTGTGAAGAAGTAGAAAAGGTTGCTTTGCTAAAATAGATTAAATATGAAAGACACAAAATACAAGATATTAGCATATTTTGACAATCAATCATATCGAAAACTATTCAATGAGGTAAACTCAGATTATGCAGAAAATCTACAAATTTTACTGCATAATTTGAGTTTATTTTCTTATGATGTGCTTATAATAGGAGTGATCCTTTATAAAGAGAACATAAGTAATATTATATCTGCTATTAGAAAAATAACGCAGATACCAATTATTATTTTGGCGGATGCTTCTTCTTTATTGTGTATGTCATGGAAAAAAGAATCAATATACGCTGGTGCAGATTGTGTAATGGATATAAATAGCACTATAGAAGAAGTAGATCTGCAGATTTTTTCATTGGCACGACGAAACAATAAACAAAAAATAACTCAAAAGCAATCCGAAACGATGATTAATAAGGGAAAACTTGTAATGGATCATAAGAAACATAAAGTATTTTGGAATAGAGTAGCGTTACATTTAACACGACAAGAATATAATTTTTTATACTTATTAGCGGTGACACCGATGAGAGTATACACATTTGAACAGATTTACCAGCTTGTATGGAAAGATTATTCCGTTGGTGATATTAAAAATATCATTTGGTGTCTGGTAAAGCGATTAAGAAAAAAGCTGAATGCCGTTGAAGATGGTGCCGGGAATTGCATTGTCAGTGTGCGAGATATAGGCTACAAATTTGAATTGAATAAAGAAAACGAACAGCAGTAGTATCCGAAATACAGGTTAAAAATTTGAATTGAATAATGAAAATGAGCAACAGTAAGGCGAATGATCCGTAAAAAGATTGTCCGTCTTATTTTTATTTATTCTGGAAAGAAGGTGATAAAAACTGACCGTCAATTGACAGGTTTCTGACCGTTAGCTGACAGGTGCATCCGATACACTGTGCCTTTGTAAAGATATGATTACAAAGGAGATCCGTGTTTGCAGGGAGACAGCAGAGATGCCGGACATTCCTGTAGACAGGAAGAACGAGCCAGGTCACCGCCACACTCCGATTTGATTTCGCAAAAATTCAGATCGGAGGAAAACATAAGTGGCTTACAATAAAGCAAAAGAAGAATATAGATGGAACCAGTGGAAAGCAGAGGAAGAGAAGATCCTGCGTGAACAGGGCGTGGATGAAGAGACGATCCAGAAGCTTCGGGAGTATGACTGGGACGATTTCAATGCAGAGCGGAGATTCCGGGAACACCAGACCTCGCTTCTGGACTGTATGGAACTGCTCCTGGAAGAAAAAGAAACCAAAGAGTCCCAGCCGGAGAGCGTAGAAGCCCTGCTGGATACCGTGGAGAACGAAGAACTGCTTCAGATTCTGTTATCAACTGATAAGAAAACTCTTCAGATGATTGTCCTGAAGATGATGGGATATGCACCAAAAGAGATCAGTCATCACATGGAACTGCCGGAGCAGACGGTTTATACAAGACTGCGGAGATTAAGGGAAAAGATCAAAAAGTCCATGAAATTTGAATAAAACAAAAGGTTCTCATCGGCTGACTATTAGAACGAACAGACAGGAGGATTGATACGATGGATGAGAAAGAAGTGTCCGAAATGCAGGAAGAAATGATGACGGTACTGGTAGTCGAGCCGATGAAGGCCCCCTATGTCAAGCACATCCCAAATGAGCTGGAGGATCTGCAGCAGGCGGTAGGCGGTGACATTGAAATGACCTATCCGTTTGATGATGAAGTTGGAATCCTTTTAAACGGCAATGGAAAATTTGAGGGATTGCCACTGAACCGGGCGTTATATGATGATCATGGACAGGTCTATGATGCGATAGCCGGGACTTTCCTTGTAGTAGGGCTGACAGAAGATGATTTTACTTCGCTGACACCGGAACAGATTGAAAAGTTTAAAGAAAAATACCAGTCACCGGAAATTTTTACTCTGTTTAACGGAGAACTCCATGTGATGAAGATGCCGCCGGAAGAAGAAAAAGAACAGAAAGAAAGCCGGAAGAACGATGCAAAACAAAAGAATCCGGCAAAGAAGAAAAACAGATCCGGGGATGCAAGATAAAATATTTTTTTGTGAAGTGAATAAAAAAATACACTGCCATCGGCTAGTAAGCAGAGGGACATCCCTCGGCTGTTCTTTGGCAAGTGAATATCGGCACTACAGGTACGTTCCCAACCGTAGAAGCGTGACAGTATGAGCGCCATGATTAAGTATAGGGTAAAGATTCTTAGACTTGGAGCGAGAAAGCATAGCTGTGAATAAGGCGGTGGCAGCCTTTCGCCAGGATCACGGATGGGGGATAATGATACACGTTACCAGCCAGAGAGCGGAAGATGGACTCCGGGTTGTAATCAGAAAGACCCCTAGGACATCTGTGAGCGGCGGCAGGCCAGCCGCCCGCCTGTAGTGTCCCCTTTCCCAGAAGAAATACAGGAATAGTTCCGGGGGTGCGAGGTCAAATGCGGAACAGCAAGATAAAAAAGAAATCAATGAAGAAGTGTGTCGTTGATATCAGATACCATGCGGCTGTAGGAGACTACAGCCGTATTCTTGTGGTATTAACGTCACATCAAGGGGAGAGAACAGATGGAAGAAACAAAAAGAAGTGGAATGAGCAAGGATCAATTCTGGAATCTGATTGAAAAAGCAAAGGAAGTGTGCGGCACCGATCTGGATGCTTCGGTAGTGTGGATCAAGCAGCAGCTCTTCTATATGACACCGGAGGATGTCCTCCAATTCCACAATCTTGTTTACAGTTACCGGGATGCGGCTTATAAGTACGGCTTATGGACAGCGGCAGGTATTATGATGGAAGCAGGGTGCAGTGATGACAGTTTTTCCGATTTTCGGATGTGGCTGATCGCCCAGGGAAAAGAAGTTTATCTGAATGCCTTAAAAGATCCGGATTCCCTTTCCGGCGTGACTCCGTATGGGTACTGTAGTTTTGAAGCGTTGGGATACATCTCATCGCAGGTCTACAGTGCCATGAAAGGGAAAAATATCTATCAGGACAGTACGGCAAGAATGCAGATGGAATGTTATGAGCAGGTGATCCGGGATATTGTGTACCATCCCATGATCGAGTATCCGCTGGAATTACCGGAAGCAATGGTGGTATATCCGAAACTCTGTGAATGCCATTTGTCCGAGCAGGTAAGGAAAGCTCCTCAGAAAGTAAGGACATGGAATGTTTCCCGGACGGATATCCGAAGGATGATGGCAAGAGGGAATGCTGCCATAAAGAAAATGCAGGAACAGGAACAGAATACACCGGAAGCGACCAGACCCGTCCGTAAGGGTACGGTAAGATAAGCTTTCTGGCAAGGAGAAGTAATGTGTTATAAAAATGAATATCAGAAAAGGGCACATGGCGAAGTGGAACAGATCTTTCGGGAGCTTCTCCCGGAAGCCGGGCTTCATGTAAGGGAAGAACAGATCCGTCTCTGCCATGAAATGCTGGATGCCCTTATGAAAAATGAAATCACGCTCTGTGATGCAGGCGTCGGCATCGGAAAGACCTATGCCTATCTGACAGCCTGCATCCTGATGCGGAAATATAGTGTACTGCATTCCGGTTATTCGGGATGTGACAGGCGGTCTGTAGTGGTATCCACTTCCAGTATCGCCTTACAGAAAGCCATCATAGAGGAATATGTTCCTTTCTTATCGGATGTACTGTTAAAAGCAGATCTGCTTCAGGGAGAATTAAAAGCAGTCGTCCGCAAGGGAAAGGAACATTTTGTATGCGATTACAGGCTGGCCCAGAGATTAGAGGCAGTCCGGGACAAGAATAAAAATCAGGCACAGATGGAGGCATTGAAGTCCCTCCGGCATAACTTTGATTTAGATTCCGTACATAACCTGAGCGGTTTTGACCGCAGGCTGGTGTGCGTACCAAAATTCTGCCCTAGGGAGTGTCCGGGAAAAGTAGAATGCCGTTATCAGAAGCATCTGGATAGTTCCAGGAAAGAGGACATTTTTTTACAGATTTGCAATCACAATTATCTTCTGGCAGATGCCATGCACCGGGCAAATGGGTACCGGCCGCTTCTGGCAGATTACAGGGCGCTGGTTGTGGATGAGGCCCATAAACTCCCGGAAGCCGCCAGCCAGATGTATGGAAGAAGCATTGGAAGGGAAGATGTGCAGGAGATTGCTTACTTTTTAGGCAGAGAGCATAAAGGCACGGATGGAAAACGGCTGATGGAAGGGTTTTCTGCACTTCAGGCGGAGATCCGAAAGCATCGGAAAGATGGCACAGAGGACATGGCTGGAAAAGAAAGTTTTTATTTTCCGCCGGGAGCTGGCACAGCCTTAGCCCAGATGCAGGAAAGGCTTCAGCTTATGATCAAAAGGCTTGCCGGGAATATTCCTTACTGGATCTTTCGGCGGATGGAAGAGATGGAAGAGCTGTTCGGATGGTTTTTAAAGAACGACAAGCGATATATTTTGTTTTTACAGCAGGACAGCCGGGGACATTTAACCTTTATGGCAGTCAACCGGGAGATCCCGAAGTATCTGGATGCGACTTTATGGAGCCGGGGATTTCCGGCGATCTTAACCAGCGGCACCTTAAAAGCCGGGAACGGGTTTGCAAGAACCAGACAGATGACCGGGCTGGAAAAAGAAACGGGCGTCCGGGAGTGTGTGGCAGAATCCCCATTCTGTTACAAAGAGAACTGTCTGCTTTACATCCCGGAGCATTTAAGACCTATGAAAAAGGGAAGCAGGGAAGAGGCCGAGCAGCTTGCCGGGCAGATCCGTGATCTGGTGTGTTCCACTTACGGGCATACGCTGGTACTGTTCACATCTTATACCCTGATGGGAAATGTGCATCAGCTTTTGCGGGATCAGATCCCGTTCCCGATGGTGCAGGTATGGAGAAACTCCCAGGAAGAGATTGCACGGTTTAAGAAGATGGAGAATGCAGTGCTGTTCGCAGCCGGCTCCTGCTGGGAAGGTGTGGACTTTCCGGGGGACATGGTATCGTCTCTCATCATCGTAAAACTGCCATTTTCTGTTCCGGACCCCATCCATGAAGCACAAAAGGAGCAGTACCGATCCCTGGAATCCTATATCCAGACCATCGTAGTCCCGGATATGCAGAAGAAGCTGCGGCAGGGATTCGGCCGGGCAATCCGCACGGAGCAGGACACCTGCGTTGTGTCCATTTTGGATCACCGGACAGCAAAGAAAGGCAGGTATCGGAGTGATGTTCTGGAAGCACTGCCAAAGTGCCAGATGGCAGAACGGATCGAAGAAGTAGAAAATTTTATCCGAAGCCGGAAAGTGGAGCGGTACTATAGCTGAGAACATCCGTGGCGTTATTGGTTCTGCCCAGATCCGGGTAGCAGACAGGACAAAAAGTTTAGTGGTATTTCAGGGGCGGTTTGGAGCGAATTGGTGGTATTGGTGATAGCTTTATTGGCATGAGTTGGGTATACTGTGTATAGCGTTAGAGGAAAGGAGGCAGACAACATGAAGCGATATAAAGTGGAAATGCAGCGAGAAGGTTCCGTAAAATATTTCTTTATACGGGATATGGAAACACTGGAAATTGTGTTGCTGCCAAGCAAGTATCTAATGCATCAGGTGCGGGCAAACCGTTCCCCGAATACTATACGGAGAAATGCATTTGCCCTTGCCTACTACTGGGAATATCTGCTGGAAGAAGAACATGAAGCAGAAGATGTCTATGGAATGGATTACGAAACGCAATATGATTTTTTCGCAGAATATCTGAAATGGCTGAAAGCCGGGAAACATACCGACAATTTGGATAAAGAACCGCAGAATAAAACCTGTAACGCTTACTTAAAAGAAGTGTTCAGGTTTTATTCTTTTTTAGAAGTAGTCAGAAATAACGGTTCCTGCCTGTCGGTATTATCCTATAATCAGCCGATCACAAAGGCAAATGCCATCGGGGTCAGAAGAACCATCCGCTCCCGGTCATTTAAAGGATACTTAAAAGAAGAGGAACGAAACGTCCGGGCAGCCGAACGGAACGAAATCGTAACGATTTTAGAAGCCTGTACAAACTGCAGGGATCAGGTGTTGATCTTACTGACATCGGAACTGGGATTCCGCATCGGTGAAATTTTGGGAATTGATTATACCAAAGACATCGATTACGAAAACCATGAGATCCGGGTAGACTTCCGGGATGATAATGAAAACGATGCAAGAGCAAAAAATGCCGAAGAGCGAAGAGGACGGGTGAGCGATGATACCTTTGAATTCCTGCTTTATTATATCGGGGAATACTGGGACATCCTGCAAAAACAGGAATACCTGTTTATTAACATCAAAGGGGATACCATAGGGAAGCCGTTAAGAGTAGACAGCGTCTACGATATGTTTGAACGCATGGAGAAAAAGACTGGGATCAAGATCACACCGCACATGCTTCGAAGATATTATGCAAATACGAGGTGGGAAGCAGACTGGCCGCTGGAAATGATCAGCCAGGCACTGGGACACAAGCATCTCGATACAACCATACGATATCTGAATGTTTTAGATGACAAGCTGAAAACAGCAAGTCAGGAATTTTACCGCCGATATTCCAAACTTTACGGAGTAGAACAGTTTTTGGAAAGCAGGAGGTGAAGATAGATGCCGGCAAGAAGGGTGTTTGCTTGGGAGCCGGAAGAACAATGGACATCAAGTGAAGAACGGGAAAAGAAGATAGAAGAACTGAGCCGGGAATTAGATGAAAGCATGGACAGCAACTCTGGAAAAGGCTGTCTGAAAGCATACTTGGTAAAAAATGAAGTGTGGCATATAGCAGACATCGATTATGAGCTTAGAGTGGATTATAAGAAATATCTGAAAAGCACTTATTCTGATTCAGTAGTACGCAGCTATTTACGTGGAATGGATAAGGCAAAATTATATGCAATCAGAAAGCATGCCAATACGTTAAAAGGAAAACAGGAGATAGCAAAGAATACAGATTTAATCCAAGAACTGCTCTTTTTACCATATCACCCAAATCCGGCAATCGCAGAAAGATATGACTGCAAAGTTGCTATTGATAAATTAGTTTGGGATTTTCGTGTAAACGGCTCAGAACTATGCAAGCGTCAGCTTTTAGAAATTATCGAAGATGTCGTACTGCGTGACATAATGCTGAGAGAATGCACAATGCGGTTAAACGGTTTGAAGGTGGTATATCAATTTTGTATGCAGGAACATATTGAGGATTTAAGATATATTACACAGGTACAGGCCGATAAACTTGAAAAATATGCAGATACGGCATATGCAAAAGAGCTTGCAGAAAGAGAACTCCGAGAATGTCAGAAATATCTTTTCTGCCATGCCAAGAATATTTTATGGGATTCAACAGTCTGGTATTTGGAAAGACTGCATCTGGAACAATATAGAGTCAACCCATCCAATCCTGTGAAAAAATTTTCCTTTATGGGCATAGAAAAAAGAGAGAACCGGGAAATTTTGCAGGAATACATGAAATACTGTCTGGGTGTTACACATTTGGCAATGAGTGGCATACAAGCCGAATTCTACAGGATTCTGGCATTTGCCATGTGGATGGAAAAAGAAACCGCGATGGAGCTGAAACTTGCATCAGAAACCGAAATAAAAAAATATTTCCAGACAATTGAGTTAAAAGAAGCTTCTTATTTTAATGATATTGTTATAGCAATCTATCAGCTATATGAATATCTGCAGACGAAAGAAATCATAGACAGGATACCATTTCGTTATGAGTATTATTTGAAAAAAGAAATACATTGTCATAATAACCGAAGCGTAGAGATGGAAATATATGAGAGGATTCTGAGAGAATTAAAAAATTTCCCTGAAATTCCAAGATTGATCCTTTTACATTCTATGCTGATTGGACTAAGGATCAGTGAAGTATGCACCCTGAAAGGGGATGCTTATTCCTGGCAGGGAAGAGATGCGTGGATACAGGTTTATCAGATGAAAATGCGAACATACAAAAGAGTACCGATTCCAGATGTTCTTTATAAGATTATGAAAAGATATTTGGAAAAATATCATATTGGAAGTGAGGATTATGTTTTTCAAAACAAACGGGGAGGGGCATATCAGTATGGTTCGTTTAAGTGGCAAATGAAAGAACTGTTTAATAAGAGGCAGGATATTTTCAAAGGGTATGATTTTAAATCACATGATTTCCGCCATACGATAGCGACTCTGTTATATGATGACGAAGTCCCTCTTCAGAGTATCCGGGACTATCTGGGACATGATTATGAAGAGATGACACAGCAGTATGTGGATTTTATGCCAAAGAAAATTTCAGCAGCGAATCAGGAGTTTTTCAAGAAAGGAGAAAACAGCCTGGCATCAGGAATCAAGAAGTGCAAACGTGGAAAATAAATTTTACATAAAAAAATTGGACTCTTATGAGAAAGCAAGTGAAATTTCAAAAATACGAATGGGAACAGAACCTTCGTATGACCTTGATTTACTGCCGTCTGTACAGATGCAGAAAGAAATGAGGGAGTTCCTGAAATACAGAGGACAACAGCTTGGGGCGGAAAAATTTTATACTGAGAGAAGATTTTACCATCATTTATGTAAAATGCTGCAAACCAGAAGAGACAGACCGGAAAGTTTTTTGGACTGGGACAAAGAAAAATGGAAGCAGCAGATGAAAATATGGCTTTTACAGCAGAGATTGCCCCTGACAGAAATTGCAAAATCCCATTGTGGGAATGAAACGGTATCACAGGCAAAGACATTGCACTATATTGACCGATTAATAGATTATTTCCTTGATTTAAGAGATGCTGATGTAGATGAGATGACAAAGGATGTCTGGCAACTTGAAAAACTTGATATACAAGTGAAACAGGATTTGACGCGCACGACCAGAATTATAAATTTTAAGGAAATCTCCCAGCAGGATCTCAGAGAGGAAGTAAAAAAGGCAATTTATTTTCAACTGAAAACAGAAAGCATCGGTACTGTAAAAAAAGAAATGACTGCCATTCGAAGGTTTTCAAGATATCTGAAGGAAAACAATAAAGAAGTAGATTCCTGCTCAAAGCTGGACAGGAAAATCATGGAAGAGTATTTGATATACATGAAAACAGAAGATACCGGGACAAAAAGATATCGGGCGGAGCTGACGAGACTGCGGGCATTGCTGAATATGGTAGCTGACGTCTATCAATATCCGCAGGTAAAGGATTTAATTTTGAATCGGGATATTCCACCAGATATAAGGGGAGAAATCAAAATTTATTCCGATCAGGAATTAAAGCGATTTAATGCTTTCCTTACGAAAGTGGATGTGCAGACGGCGAGACTTATGCTTATTCATCAAATGCTTGGAACAAGAATGTCAGATACACTGACACTCAGGACAGACTGCCTGATTGAAAAAGACGGTGAAACCATAATACAGATTCACCAAATGAAAACACATTTTTATGAAAAACCGATTAGTCAGGAACTGGCTGTCTTAATAAAGGAAGCGATTCGATACAGAGAAAAGGAGCACGGAAAAGGTAAATACATTTTTACAAGTTTAAGTGATCCTTCAAAACCAATGAAATATGCTACAGTCCAGCAAAAAATTACAGATAAAATATATCAGGAAAATCTCCGAGATGATAAGGGAGAATATTTTGGATTCGGTTCTCACATGTATCGGCATATTTATGGCATGAAGCTTGCCGAGATGCATGTGGATGACTGGACAATCGCAAGACTACTGGGGCATAGAAGCCTGAGAAATGTAAAGTATTACAGAAAGATGAGCAACAAAATACTGGCAGATGATACACGAAAAACAAGAAACCGATTATCTAAGATGGTACTGGAATGTCTGGAAGGATGGGAGGAAGAATATGAACAAATACGATTCGATGATAGCCTGCAATAAAAAAGCCAGTGAAGAAAAAGTAAACAGGGCAGTGACAGAAATCAGGCAGATGCTGACAGAACGGGAAAAAGTGACGGTCCCAAAACTGACAAAGAGGACAGGATTGTCCAGAGGATTCTTTTATAAGAATGAAACGGTCAGAAAAGAAATGGATCGTGCTCTGGAGCAGCAGGCAGGAATGATAGACCCCAAAAGATACATAGGTGACATTGTACTGAAGAATCGGATCAATGTATTAGAAGAACAGATCCGGGAGCTGAAACGTGAAAAAGAGCAAATGGAAAAAGAAAATGTAAGATTGAGAAAAGCCTTAAACAAGAAAGACCTGAACGTATTAAAAACTTTATAATCTGAATTAGAAAATAATCTGCAACGACCGGGAAGAATTTCCCGGTTGTTGTGGTTGGAATATAAAAGTGTAGATAACAAAAGGTGTGCATAAATTGTATTTATGATATACTTATCGATAAGTTAAATTCGAAGAAAGAGGATGATAGAAGATGGAAAATCCGTTTGAATTTCATGAAGAAGATACAATTATTGCATGCGTAGGTGACAATGGGGGAACTACCGATGAGGATATAAGAAATGGGTTCAAGCGTACCGTTGAACTTCTGACGGAATCATTGAAAACAGGTTCCGAAGTTGAAGATCTGTTAGTATATCCTATCGTTTATAACGCCAGACACAGCATTGAGCTATCTTTGAAGATTGTCATAAAAATGTTATGGCGAATAGAGGAAAAGAAAGGGATATGTTATTCTGAGGAAGTCTTAAAGGAAAGAAAAAAAGAATTACACACGCATAGTATTGAATGCCTATATAAATTAGCATGTGATAAGAAGAATATTGACAGAAGAATTCCTGCATATTTTGAGAATATAGAAGATATGATTTACTTTTATTATTTCGATGAAGAGGGGGATGCCTTCAAATATGAACTAAATACTATAAATGAGCAAATACCGAAAAGTGCACAAAACTCATAATTTATTGTGCGCATTATGCGGACAATAAATTGTTTAATCCTCTTAATGTCCGTGTATAGCAGATTTGTTTGTGCAGTTTTTCAAATTTGCTCATTTATAGCTAAATAAAGAAGATGAACCACATATGATAAAAAACAAAATTTCTCATGTAAGTATTGAATTGTTAGAAACAGAATTTAAGGAAGTAATGAAAAAATTTGATGATTTGATATATTTTCTGGATAATTGTATCTTTGAATATTCGCTAGGAACATTTACCAAGAGCTTGTCGAGAGCAGATATATGGGATATTTCGAAGCGGCTTCCTGTATATGAAGAATGGAGAACAGAGAAATTCAAAGAAGTCAAAGATGAGATTAAGCAAGAATATCATCTCGGAAGTAAAGAATTTTCAGATGCTGTAAATCTAATTAAGGAAAATAGAGAGTTTTCGGTAAATATTGGATGCGAGAAAGTATTCGGGTCAATTACAGAAAATGAATTAAAAGAATACGCTTCATTGGTTAGATACTATTCTGAGAAAAGTAAATCTGACAACAAGGGTAAAGAGATAGGGTTCGATTTACGCAAAATACAAAAGAATGGGGAGATTTTGAAAAAATATTTATCCAGCATTTCTATGAATACATTAAATACACTATTATGTTTTAGTGAGATGAGTAATAGTTTCTTAGCGGTTGAACATTTGGAAGAGGTTCATGATGACATAGTCTCTAAGGCGTTTGACGGAACATATCTCATAAGAAAACTAAAACAAAGAAATATATGTTTAAGAATCTTATATGGAATGAAAAAGTGTGGACAGGTGACTTATGCAAAACAGTTGAGTGCTGCACTGGAACAAGAAGGAGTAGAGCTAACGCTTTGAGAATAATAGTGAACACGATACACTCGTGTCTCTGACGTTAAAGCCAGTGTTTTAGAGGGCTGGGAGAGGGATGCCCAATTTTATTGACGAGCCAATCAATGGATTGGATCCACAGGGTATAGCAGAGATCCGGGATACGATTCAGAGACTTCAGAAAGAGAAGAATATGACAATATGCATTTCCAGTCATATTCTTGAGGAATTATCGAAGATTGCTACTGATTATGGAATTATTCATAATGGAAGTTTATTACAGGAAATTACAAGAGAAGAATTAATAAGAAGATGCAGTGAACGGATAGAGTTGACATTGGATCATCCGAAACAGGCGATTCCGGTGCTGGATTCTATGGGATTTACCAACTATCAGGTAACAGATAAAGAGCATATTCATATTTTTGAACGATTGAATGAAAGTGCAGCGTTGAATATGGAACTTGCAAAGGCAGGAATTCCGGTAAAAGGGATTTCCATAACCAGTGAAGAACTGGAAACTTATTTTCTGAATCTGACGGGAGGTGCGGATCATGCTTAATATAATAAAAATGGATTTATACCGGATGCTTAAAACCAAAAGTATGTATGTAATCTGGATCGTACTGGCAGCAATATTATTGATTACAACATCTTTAAGCAAGACAGATTATGAGCTTTTGACTGAAAAGGATGCCATGAAACAGGAGCAGGTTACTGAACCTACTGTGGATAATATTAATGTGGGAATGATGGTAACGCTGCCTACGGAGCCGGGAGAAAAGGTGACGGTATATGATATCTTTTTTGCCAATTCTCAAGGAAAATTGTATGCACTGCTTTTGGTGATTTTTACTGTTCTGTTTTCAACAGCGGATATCAGTAGCGGATATATTAAGAATATAGGAGGTCAGGTTAGAAATAGAGGAACTCTGATTTTTTCCAGAGCAATTGCCTTGGCTGTCTTTACGGTACTGACAATGGCAGGTGCATTCTTATTTCAGGCAGCGGCGAATGGTATTGTTTTCGGGGAATTGGAATGGGGAAATACAAAGGCAATTTTATCTTATTTTGTGACTGAACTGGCTCTTCATTATGCACTTGTGCTGATTTGTATGGCGATTGCAATTATTTTGAAAAATAATGTAATCAGCATGGTCATTGCTGTCTGTCTTAGCATGAATGTAATGACCATTGTGTATGGGGTGATCAATAGTGCTATTCAAAAAATAGGAATTCAGAATTTCCAGATTTATAAGTATACGATAACAGGAAAATTATCACTGCTTCCTATGAATCCAAGTGGAAATGAGTGTTTGGCGGCATTTGGTGTGGCAATAGTGTTCATCGTTATGATGATATCAGTAAGCAGCGTTGTTTTTCAAAAGAGGGATATTTAACGGATGTATATCGTAATTGGGATATTAGCAGGAATTATTATCTTACAATTTATTATTATGTGGAAATACCAGCGGCAGGTGAAAGACATCTGCCGCCAATTGGCGTTTATGATGAAACATGACAGTAACATGTTGATTAACCATGAATTTGATGTGGGTGGAATAGGAAAGCTTTCTGACAAGTTGAATGAGCTTCTGGAACTGCGAAGAAAAGAGAAGCAGCATTATCAGGAGAAAGAAGCTCTGATTGCGGACACTTATACAAATCTTTCTCATGATATCCGCACACCACTGACATCTTTGGACGGATATTTCCAGCTAATGGAAGAATGTGAAAATATAGAGGATCAGAAACGTTATTTAAGCATTATCCACGAAAGAATTCATAGTCTGAATGAAATGTTGGAAGAACTTTTTATGTTTACAAAGTTAAAAAACGAATCTTACAGTTTGGAATTGACATTGTGCTGTATGAACCGGATTTTGAAAGAAACAGTTTTTTCATACTATGATGAATGGGTAAGAATGGAAATTCAGCCGGATATTCAGATTACGGAAGAACAGTTGTATATACATGGAAACAGGCAGGGACTCTGCCGTGTTATCCAGAATGTGATAAAAAATGGGCTGGATCATGGAGAAAAGAAGATTAGCATTGTGTTGGAACGTGATCAAAATCAGGCGGTGCTTAGAATCAGCAATCAGGTTACACATCCAGAACAGATTAATATAGATCAGGTATTTGAGCGATTTTATAAAGCAGATGTTGCCAGAAGTAAAACATCTACTGGATTGGGACTATCTATTGCAAAGGAGTTGGTTAGTCGGATGGATGGAGAGATTGAAGCAAAAATAGAAAAAAAAGAGTTTATTGTTGAAATGAACTTTCCGATTGTAACCGATGCTAAATAGTATTTTGCGACGTAGAGGGATAATCAATAATTTTTATTTATCCTTACAGAAGCATTAGCTCTTATGTTAGGATACTATCTAAGGAAAGTACCCATGACAGGGCGTTAAGTGTCTGGGGGTACTTGCTTAGCGCCGATGACGGCTTATGAGATTATTTCGATTTTCATTGGGATATTAGCATTGTTGGAGGAATACAGAAAAATGTCAAAGCCACAGCAGGATTCCATTAAGGATGTTGGTGGTTTTGTTGCAGGACATCCGGCATTTTTGGAAACAGATGATGAAATTTCGCTGCCAGATAGTTATGAGAAAGCGACGAAAAAATATTTTATTATTTCGAGTTATCCGAAACAATTGTTAATGTAACTGCAATTTAATTCAGTCTATAGTGTAGGCTTTAAGTGCCTCCTATGATTAAGTATGGATCATAGAAGATCTTATTTTATTGCAAAAGAAACTGATATGTAGAGAACTTTAGTAGTAAATGGTAAACTACTCGTGGGTATCTAAATAAAACCCCCCTCAAGGGGATGGATTTAAATTTATTTTATGCTCTTGCATAAATCGGGAAGCGTATCTGACCACGGAAGCAGATCGTTTATATATGATTCAACAGGTTCATCCTGGTGAATCAGTATTTCATTGTATGGCAATGATACGGAATACTATGAGGAATATTGATGTATATCAGAATTATTGAACCATGAAAAGGGTTTGAGTGACAATGTGAATGATGTATAGTAGAAATATAAAGAAATTACGGAGGATGTTATGAGTGATTTTTTAAAAAGCTGTACTAAGAGTGTGATAGAGAAAATTAGTTTGTTTGTGGTTTTGCAAATTGTATGGATAATAGAATTTCACATATTAGCTTTTTTTTCAGCAAAAGATTTAATTTATAGTGTGACAAAGGAGAAAATCAAAGTACCGCCAATAATTGATATATATAGTCAAATGATTATGAATTGGATAGATACATATAAAGAATTTATTTTCTTTATGGGTATTATCATGATCATTGTGGGTATATCGGGAACTATGTTTAAGCATATACCAGTTTTGAATAAATATAAAATAATATATACATATTCTGATTTTGGCTTGTACGCAGGTTGTTGGATTCTTTTGATATTTTACACATATAGCATATATATGAGTATGGGAAAATTTTTTTTGACAGCACCGATTATAGCATATTTATTGTATTTGCTCATAAAGAAAATAAAAGAATGGTTAGAAAAACAAGGTATAGAGTTTGTGGAATAAAACACAGTTATTGGAATGATATTAAAGATTAGGATTAATTTTTTCCCTGATTGCTTGCGGTAATTTGATAATGATAGAGTATTGATGAAAGTAAAATCTCTATGTGTGGAAGTTAGGAGAGGATCCCCCCTGAATTGATTAAAGGCATGAATTTTGCTTAAGTAACTCTTATAATGAAGATGGGAAATGTCACAGAAAATGTCATAGAAATTTCGGAGAAATCAAGTAGTTAATGTTAGAATATTCTAAGAGGAAGCTTTCTAAAGCGTGCGAGACTCTTAAAGTGATTTCTGCAAACCCGAATGTTTTAATTTAGTCTAAACTAAGTCTCATGAGATTTGAGGCTGAGTAAGACTGTATGTGATAGAGCAAAATGCGTTAAAATCAGCATTGTAGGTGAATCATAAAGTTGTAGTCTCAAGTCAGTCTCATTTTTGAAATTGTTTGTTGAGACTAACTTGAGACCGAGGAGATTAAAGTCATGGAGAAAAGAGAGATTGAATCAAAAGATACAATCTCTCTTTTCTTGTGTGGCATATATATAGTTTAGATATTTTATGGTAAAATAAAAATTGATTAAGATAGGGGCAAAAATATAAAACTGTAAAAATATATATTGGGAGGAAAACAATGCAGGGTGAAAAATTTACATTGATGCAATATAACATCAGCGCAATTTTAGGTTTTATAGAAGCAGGAGACTTTGTAATACCAGAAATACAGAGACCATTTGTGTGGAAGAGGGCACAGGTAAGAGATTTGATAGACTCCCTTTATAATGGATATCCAACAGGATATATAATCACTTGGAAGAATCCTGATGTACATACTAAGGATGGAACCGTTGCAAATGGCAAACGTGTGTTGATAGATGGACAGCAGAGAATCACAGCACTTATGGCAGCTGTTTCGGGACTTGAGGTGTTGGATGAGGATTTCAATAGAGATAGGATAAAGATTGCCTTTAATCCGCTTGCAAAAGATTCGGATAAAAGATTTGCAGTTCAAGATGCATCACATCTCAAAGATAAGAAATGGATTCCAGATATAGCAGAAGTGTTCAAGACAGAATTTGATCCATTTGACTTTGCTATTATGTATTGTAATGATAATCCAGACGTGAAACCTAAAGAGATCAATAATGCGATAATGAATCTCAAAGGAATTACGAACCGGCAGATAGGCGTAATTGAACTGGATCATATGTTAGATATCGATGAAGTAACAGAGATATTTATACGAATCAATTCTAAAGGAACTGCGTTAAGCCAATCGGATTTTGTTATGTCAAAAATGGCAGCAGATACAATTCACGGAGGCAATACTCTGAGAAAGGTTGTAGATTATTTTTGTCATCTAGCAGTGAAGCCAGACTTTTATTCTCAGATGGTAAAAGACGATGAGTTTGACAACACAGAATACGCATCGAAGATAAAATGGCTGGCGAGAGATAATGAGGATATTTATGATCCTGATTATAATGATATGCTTCGTGTTGCTTTTATGTATAGTTTTGACAGGGCAAAGCTTGCTGACCTTGTAAGTCTGCTTTCGGGAAGAGATTTTGAAACACGTGAGTTTAAAGAAGATATAGTGGAAGATTCTTATAACAGACTCAGAGAGGGAATAAAACAATTTATTAATGAACATAATTTTAATCAGTTTGTATTGGCTATTAAAGGGGCGGGATATAAATCACGTAAGCAGTTGGGATCGCAGATGACACTTGATTTCGCATATCTGCTTTATTTAAAGCTGTTAAATGATTCAGAGATTCCACATGATCAGATAAAACATCATGTACAAAAGTGGTTTGTATTGTCCACTTTGACTGGAAGATATGTGGGTTCGCCAGAATCTGTAATGAGCAGGGATATAAGACTTATGAATGAAAAGGGATTTATAAATTTCTTTAATGAAGTGGAGTCATCAGTTCTGTCTGATACATTTTGGACAATCACATTGCCACAAAGTTTGGAGACTACTTCTACAAATAGCCCGGCCTTTAATACGTTTCTTGCTGCGCAAGTTAACATGAATTGTAATTCGTTATTTATGCGTGGGACAATGATATCTGACCTAATAAATATTTCGGGAGATGTACACCATATTTTCCCTAAGGCTTATCTAAAAAGAAATGGAGTTGAGGCAAAAGGAAGGTATAATCAGGTAGCAAATTATACATATCTTGATACGCAGGTTAATAAGGCGGTAAGAGACGATGCTCCCAATATTTATTTCGGTAAAGTTCTCGAACAGTGTGAGAACGGCAACATTGCATTTGGAAATATATCTGATAGGGGAACAATGATGAAAAACCTTGAAGAAAATGCAATTCCTTATGATGTTATTGAAATGACAATAGAAGACTATGATAGATTTTTAGAAGAGAGACGCTTTCTTATGGCGAAACTTGTTGAACGGTATTATAAGAGTTTATAAGATATGGATAGAATAAAACATATAAATAGTGTGGTAGCAAAGGTGAATAGTTCAACTTCAACGGCTAAGAATGTTAAGGAAAAATAAAAGATATAATTATAAATAGTTATTGCACTAGTTACACCACAAGGAGCACACCGAATGGAAGACAAACGAAAGAACACAGTCCTGGAAATCTTAAACTACTGGAAAATCACAGAATTTCTAGGTCAGATCGACATTCCACAGGAAAGTACAGAGAACAAAAAGCTAATTAAGAATATTAAGAATGGCAAAGAGGTTAAGGCAGAGAAGATCGAGGTCTTCTTTGATTTGCCAGTTTTGTCGGCTTCTGATATTGATCTGGAAATGATCCTGGAAAATGACAGGGACGACTATGCGAAGTTTCCTTCGGTTGGTGATGAGATCTATTTTTGTCTGGGGAAGGTAGAGCGGAATACAGTAGTTGATTATCTTGAGAAGTTTATAGAGGATAAATCCGATAATCCTGAGATAGCTTATCCGAAAAAGAGTGCGATCGCATGGTGCTCATTCAAGACAGATACGAAAGGCGTGTATCTTAAGAATAGTTTCCAGCTGTCATCGATACTGTGGGCAGTTGCCAGGTGGGATGAGTCAAGAGCACATAAGAGTCATGACTTTGCTCTCGATACTAACGAATATAAAGAACTTGTTGGAGAGATCGATGGGGAACTGCAGAACCAGAATGTTGATGAGTTCATTTCAACCATATATGAAAAGATTTTTAACGAGTATGTGAAACACAGATTCTCAGAGGATTCGCAGAAATCGATGGGAATTGCCGAATACAACAGGTATGCGAGCGAACAGGCCAGAGATGCGGACGAGGACGCATTTGACTATGCGGATCTGGGTAAAAGCTTCTTTCTGAATGACATTATCCAGGTGTCAGAGCTGGTTCAGAACGGGAGCTTTGGCGATGGGAATGAATATGAGAAGAAAGTGATCGAGTACATTCTGGCAGGGTACGAAAAGTCGAAAGGCCCAGACGATTTACCGAGAACGATCATCTCGCCAGATGCGGGAAAAAGTGAGATGAAGTTGTTCTTTGACAGAATTCTTAACGTTACAAATTCGCCAAGGGGAAAATGGCCGGCCAAATATATGCCGGCGTTGATGCAGCAGGTTGCAGTCAATATTGCGATTAGACAGGACGGGGATGCTCCAGTTTTTTCTGTAAACGGACCTCCCGGAACGGGAAAGACTACATTGCTCAAGGAGATCGTGGCAAGCAATATTGTTGAGCGTGCCAGACTCCTCGCTGAGAATGCAGAAGATCCAGACTCTTTATTTGAGATGCATTCATTTTCTCATGGCCCGCTAGAGGCAAATGAGAATGCCTATTACCAGTATGCGCCTCATTATTATTCGATAAATGTTGATGAGATCAACAATTATAGTATGCTGGTCGCGTCATGTAACAATGCGGCGGTGGAAAATATCACGATAGATCTTCCGAAGGCGAGGGATATACTTGACAGTCTGGAGTCGTCTAGAGATGATGAAGAGGAGATCCGCTGCGGTCTGGATGAGGTTCATGATTTGTTTGATATCAACAAGTCAGGTGATGTGGAGACTATAACCAGATATGGTAAGAGCCATGAAGAGAAGGATATTTATTTTACGCGTTATGCGGATAAACTTTTAGGCGGAGCCGACTGCTGGGGCCTTATATCCGCTCCGTTTGGCAGAAAGGCAAATATCCGTAAGTATTGCAATTCGGTCCTGAAGCCATTTGTGGAGGACTATAAATCGAATGGTGTCAGAGAGCAGCATAAGGCAAAATATCTGGAGGTAAGAAAAAAGTTTTTATCTCAATATAAACTGGTGGAAAGCCTGCGAAATGAGTTGGAACAGATCTGTGCTCTGGCAAGTTCGGTTCCTGTGGAGTTGCAGGAAAATGCACCAGAGGATTTGTCATGTGAAATAAGTGATGTGGAAAGAAAGCGGCAGATGTTTGAGCGTCAGTTATTTGCTGAACAAAAAGAGCTGATCGAGCTTGAGGAAAGCAGACCGAAGGGATTGTTCGCAAGGCGTAAGGATACATCCGCAAGAGATATATTCATTCAGGAGAAGAAAGCGACAATATCAAAACTTAATGGAGAGATAACTTCTTTGAACAATAGGATATCAGGCCTGCAGAATCTTCAGGAATACCAGCGGTGTATTTCAAAATACTCGCATGGGCAGATGAAGATGACCCCGGTGGACGCTGCATTTATGGAACGTTATGTATCCGAGGACGACAGGCTGTCAACAAAAGCACAGATAACCAATCCATGGTTTACCGCCCAGTACAATAGAGAGCGTGAAAAGTTATTCCTGTATGCATGTAAGCTGCACAAAGAATTTGTCATTTCTTCAAAATGCATGCGGCATAATATCATCAACCTGATGATTGCGTGGAATGTGTTTGATGATTGTGGTGAGAGGATGAAGCTTGCTGACAGAGAAGAAGCCATGCCATATATGCTCCAGAGCATTTTCCTGCTCACCCCTGTGATATCCACGACATTTGCTTCTGCGCAGACATTTCTGGGCGATGTGAAGAAAAGCGGAGTGCTTGGAACTCTTATCGTCGATGAGGCGGGACAGGCACAGCCACAGATGGCAGTTGGTGCGATGTTCAGATGCAGAAAGGCGATCATAGTCGGAGATCCAAAGCAGATCGAGCCTGTGGTTACCGCAGAGACTGACATGATAAAACAGCTGCTTACCGCAGAGATATTGGCAGGTTACAAGGATAAGAAAATCTCTGTGCAGGCATTTGCTGACTATATAAATCCGTATGGAACTTATCTTGGAAAAGATGAGGAGAAAGAGTGGGTAGGCTGCCCGTTGGTAGTCCATAGGCGCTGCATTGACCCGATGTACACAATCTCAAATGTGCTTTCATATGATGGAACTATGAAGCAGCAGACGGCAGCACCTAAGGCTGATAGGGCAAAGACATTTATTTTGGACAAGAGCTGTTGGATAGATGTAGCCGGTGCTGAGAATTCGGGCAAGAAGGATCATTTTGTCAAGGCACAGGGGGAGCTTGTGCTGAAACTTCTGGCGAGAAAATTTGAACGGGATCCTATCGATATCCCGAGGCTGTTTATCATCACACCATTTACATCGGTGAAAGAGGGAATGCTGGAGATGATAAAGAAATCGGAGTTATACGGAAAAGAGCCAAGAGTCAGAAAATGGCTTAATGCAAATAACATTGGAACTGTGCACACTTTCCAGGGGCAGGGAACGGATGAGGTTATATTCCTGCTCGGATGCGACAGCAAATCTATGGGAGCAGTCAACTGGGTGAACAATAATATTGTAAATGTTGCAGCGACAAGGGCAAAATTCAGATTCTACATGATAGGCGATAAGTCGGTATGGACTTGCAGGCCGGTGAGGGTTGCGAGAGAATGCACAGCAGAGATACTAACAGATAAAGAGGTTGCTGAGCTGCTTGGCGATAAGACCGAAGAGGCTAAGTCTGCATCTTTAAAGATGTCTATGATATGCCCAGAATGCGGGAAAAAGTTGGTTGAAAGATCGGGGAAATTTGGAAAATTCATAGGTTGCTCGGGCTTCCCGAAATGCCGGTTTACGCAGTCGGTATAGGAACAGAGCAACACCCCGTTGCTTTCCCCAATCCCCGCAATCTGTTATGATATCCATAACGGAGGTGAGTACAATGGAGACAAAGGACGTTATATTAGAACTTCGAACCAAACGAGGATTATCCCAGGATGACCTGGCAGAGAAGGTCATGGTCACAAGGCAGGCGGTATCGCGCTGGGAGAATGGCGAGACGGTGCCGAATACAGATACGTTGAAACTGCTTTCAAAAGAGTTTGATGTATCGATAAACACTCTGCTTGGTGAACCGAGGAAACTGATATGTCAGTGCTGTGGAATGCCGCTTGAGGACGATGCCATTATGGGGCGGGACAGCGATGGTTCACTGAACGAGGACTACTGCAAATGGTGTTACGCCGACGGCACCTATACCTATAGCAACATGGATGATCTGATCGATGTATGTGTGAAGAATATGGTGGGGGAGAATTTCACTGAGGAGCAGGCGAGAGCATATTTGAAGGAAATTCTGCCGAAGCTTGATTATTGGAAGCGTTATGAGCAGCTAAGTGATGGCGGCCAGTTTGAGGCATTTAAAGAGCAGCTTATAGACGAGATCAATGCGCTTCATATAGAGGGGATGCCTCACCTTGAAAGACTCAATGCGCTTGTTGGCAAATATGTGAATCTCGAGTATCGTTTGCCAAATGGCATGAATGTCAAATTCCTTGATGACGAGAAAACATATCTGGGAAATCAGCTGGAATGTGAGTTTGGTGGAGACAGATGTTTTGGGGTCCTGGCGGATATGGATTTTATATTGATATCGACATATGAGGCGGAAGGGACAAATCCGGAGCTGGTTCTTTATAAAAAGAGGTAGTATAATGAGTTAGGTTATTTCGTCAATAATCTTTCACAATTTATATTACAGGGGGAAATACATATGATACAATGTGCCGGATGTGGCAGCAATCTGGTATATGATATAGCAAGAAAGAAAATGTACTGCAAAGCATGTGGAAATGAATACGAGCCGGAGAGTGTCGACAAGGATGAGGACAGCGAGGAACGCAAGCTTATGGAACTTACTGTATTCATTTGTCCGCAGTGTGGTGGGGAGATATACAGTACAGATGAATCAGCGACGGGATTCTGCAGTTACTGCGGGGCAGCGACTATGCTTTCCAGCCGGCTGAAAAGCGAGAGAAGACCGGATTATGTGATACCGTTTGCGGTGACGAAGGACATGTGCAAGGCATCATATGCCACAGTCATGAAGAGGGCGATATACGCTCCGAACAGGCTGAAACACAGACGAAATGTGCAGGAGTTCCGTGGAATCTACATGCCGTATTGGCTGTGTGATGTTGACCAGAAAGGTAAAACAGCTGTCAGGGCGACGGACAGCTATAGCTCAGGGGTTGATACAGTCAGTCATACATATAATGTAAGATGCTTTGCGGATAATCATTATGAGAATATAACCATGGATGCATCATCGCTGTTTCCGGATGATCTCAGCAGTAAGGTGGCACCATTTGACTCGGCGGATATGAAACCATTTTCCATGGGATATCTGAGCGGGTTCTACGCGGATCTGCCGGATGTGGATTATGGTGTGTACAGGGATAAGATAGCGCAGGTGACAGGTGATATGGCGTATGATGTGATGATGAGTAAGATAAAGCATCATCTATGTACATACGATGCTATCGGTGAACCGGAGGAGCCATTGTCAGAAACGATGGATATAAAGATCACTGGAGCAAAGACCGGGTTGTTTCCTGTGTGGCTTTTGTCATACAAGAACGGTAAGCGTATTGCATATGCAGCGGTAAATGGCAGCACAGGAAAAGTGGCTGCGGATATACCGCTTGATATCGGCAAGTTCCTGCTGGGATGCCTGATAGGAGTGGCTCCATTATACTTTTTGCTGAACTTATTTCTTACGGTGAGACCTGGCGTTCTGCTCGCATTTGTATCTGCGATAGGTGCGCTTGTGACCATGATATATTGCGATGAGATGGAGAAGATAGCGGATGTAGAGACACATGAAAATGATGTGGGATTCTTCGCAAGGCATACACTCAATGTAAAGAAAAGTGGAGGCAGGAAGAAAAAACTACAAATAAAAAAGCTACAAACAAAAAAGCCACAAAAAAATACAAAAAGAAAATTAAAAAATAAGATAACTTCATTTATAAAGTTTTCTTGTTTTCTTGAAGTCATACAGCTGATAGCATGCATGATATTATTTTTCTGCCTGAAGTTTGGAATAAATCCTTTACTTTTTAACTGGGATATTATGGGAAAGGCCAGTTATGTTGTGGCGGTCATCTCGTGTCTGGTTGCCATTTACGGAGCAGTAAAAGGCATAGCAAACGTGAGAAGAGTAAAAAGAAAAAGTGGCGTCATGGGATTATTTATTGCCTTTGCCACCATTCTGTCTGTAGTGGTTGTGTTGATAAAACCGGTTATGGATAAGTATTATTATGGATGCGTGCTCCTGGTGGGTGCTGCAACCATTCTGACGCTTATAGACCTGGTTATCAGCCACAACCGGATGTCCACAAGACCACTTCCGCAGTTTGAGTACAAGGGAGGTGATCATCGTGCGTAGAGCGATAATTGGCAGAGTGGTGATCACTGTAATGATCATGCTGCTGTTTCTGGTTGTGGGATGCAACGGTGCAGTGACTGTCCACGCATCTGAAAATGATCAGGATGATTCGTACAGTTACCACTATAAAGTGATAATCAAGGATTATGCCAATGTGTTGACTAAAAGTCAGGAAGAACAACTGATGGAGACTATGCAGGAGACAGCCCGTTATTGTAATGTATTATGCGAGATATCGGAATTTGCATTCCATTCTTCAGCGTACCATGCTGAGTCATCCTACAAAAGGGAATTGGGCACCCTGGATGGTGTTATGTTCCTCATTGATTTGTATAATAGACAGATATACATCTATTCTTATGGCGAACCGTATAAGATCATCACCAAGACAAATGCGTATACGATAACAGACAATGTCTATGAATATGCAAGTGAAGAGAAATATTTTGAGTGCGCAAATGAGGCATTCAAGCAGATAAATATGCTGCTGGTAGGAGAGCAGATAAGCCGTCCAATGAAGCATATCAGCAACATACTCCTTGCAATAATATTTTCTATATTGCTTAATTATCTTCTGCTGAAGAAGACGTCAAAGGTATATGACATTGGTTCAAAAAATCTGCTTACCGGTACAAAGGTTTCATATAACATGAATCAGAAATATGATATGCTCACTGAAACGAGAAGTACAAGATCCGGTTCCGGCGGCCATGGCGGAATTGGTGGAGGCGGCTTTGGAGGCGGAGGCATCGGTGGAGGTGGCGGTGGCCACAGCTTCTAGTCAAAGAGAAGAAAATCTGACAAAATATAAACGATGAAAAATGCTGTGAAGAATTTTCGAAATTCACAGCATTTTATTTTCATAAGGAGGGACCCACGTAAGTGGGAGGAATCCTTGTGAAGTACGCAGACGCCGCGCGAAGCGCCTAACATGCGTCTGCTCCTTTTGTAACGTTTTTCAATTATACTGGTCTTATATGTGAAGGGAGGTAAAAAACTTGGCGTCAGGAAAAGAAAAAAATGGAATAGAAGAAATATACGAAAAGTACTACAAAGACGTATATCGTTTTGTGCTGGCACTGTCTAAGAATCCCCACATAGCCGAAGACATAACACAGGAGACATTTGTTAAAGCGATAAAAGCTGTGGATCGGTTCAAAGGAGACTGTGATATAAAGGTCTGGCTCTGTCAGATAGCCAAGAATACATACTTTACATATGCGGGCAAACAGAACCGGGAGCAGGTGGACGTTGACGCGGTAAATAACCGGTCAGAGTCACAGGCTGCACTTATGGGGGCTGCGGAGTATGATCTCATATCTGAGTCGGTTGAGGATAGCGGCGTATTCAAATTCTATCTCGGGGAGCAGGGGCTGACATCACTTGATATATTTGGAAATGCAAGGTCGTGGATGTCAAGTGAGGCGTATCAGAGCTTTGGGGGATATAGAGAGGGCGCGGCTGTCCCTCAGACAGAACATAAGGATACAGGCAGTTCAGATATATACTATGGCGATGAGGAGCCAAGAGTTATAAATAAGATTGTGTATTGCCACAAGGATGGAACCGAGGTTGCGACTCTCTGGGAGGAGAACCAGAACCTGCCGATCCTGAACAGTGAAAAATAGAATGTGTATGCCACATAAAACTCACATTACAAATAATTAAAGTAAAAACCGCCCTTTTTTGCCATTTAATTGAATGATCCATGATATACTAGCATTGTGCATGACGTTCACGCTGTATTTAAAGGGGTATTGCCCCAGTTATGAAAAGGATAGTAAGCTAAATGGGAAATAAGAAAAAGATGGTGTTCAACGTATTGTTCCTGGTTCTCATATTTGCCGGAACGATATACGGAGTGTTTCACGGCGAGGATATAGGACAGATATCTGATATACTTCAGACGGTGAATCCTTGGTGGCTCATACCGGGAGTGGTATGTGTTGTGGTATTTATATGGGGAGAATCAATTATCATTCATTATATGATGCGAAATCTTGGAGTGAATGTAGGCAGGGGAACCTGTTTCCTGTTCTCGTCGGTTGGATTCTTTTTCAGCTGTATCACGCCATCTGCATCAGGTGGACAGCCGGCTCAGATATATTATATGAAGAAAAAGAAGATCCCTATTCCGGTGTCAACTCAGGTACTGCTCATAGTGACGATCATGTACAAGCTGGTGTTGGTACTTCTGGGACTTGGAATAGCTATATTTGGACAGAGTTTTATACATACATATATAGATGATGTGCAGTGGGTATTTTATCTTGGACTTGTGCTGAACGTTGTGTGTGTGGCAGGAATGGTGCTGTTCGCATTTCACCCGTCGCTTGCAAAGGCATTTGTGGTGAATGGCAGTAGACTTCTTGAGCGGATGAAGTTTTTAAGACACAAGAAGTCCCGTGAGGAAAAGCTCGCGGCATCAATGGAAAAGTACAACCAGACTGCGGATTACATGGTAGGACATTTCGGGATGCTGGTGGTAGTGTTCATTATAACAGTTGTGCAAAGATTCTCACTATTTGCAGCTACATGGTTTGTGTACAAGGCGTTTGGACTTTCAGGATCATCATCATGGCTTATCATTCTCATGCAGGGAGCCATAGCAGTTGCGGTGGATATGCTTCCCCTTCCGGGTGGTATGGGAATCAGTGAAAAACTCTTTATGGAGATGTTCTTGCCGATATTTGGCAGCACATTGCTTCTGCCGGGCATGATACTCAGCAGAGGGCTGGGATACTATACTGAGCTGATAATCAGTGCAATATTTACAGTGGTGGCAAGCTTTGTGATAGGAAGGAGATCTGAATGAAACCGAGATCAGAGATGAGCATGGAACTATATGATATGATGCTTGACCGGGGGTATCCAGAGGAATTTTGTGACCTCATAACAAAGAATCTGAACACCGACTTCACTGCTGGAAGGATGATAGGATACCTGTCTCATTATCAGGAGCTGCCCCTTGAGGAGATTGTGGATGAGATGTTGTCCATTCTCGCAGACCGGAACCGTATCATGCAGAAGAAGCAGCTTGAGAGCAACAATGCCGAGTGGAACCGTTTTCTGGAGGAAGGCTTCGGACTGGATGAAGATGATGAATAATCTTTATAATAGTTGAGTTTCTTAACTGGTAAAATCTGTCGTTATATGGTACAAATATTTATAGAAAAGTATATGGAAAAAGGATTGATATAATGACGGAAAATGAAGCTAATCAGAGCGCTGAGGAACAGGAGAAAAAGGTACAGAGTGAGATAGAAGAGACCCTGGCCGGGGCCGGTATTGGTATGTGGACCATGGTGCTCATGAACGACGGCAGATCCATGCTGTATGCGAACAAGAAGATGAACGCTCTTCTTGGAACGACTGATGATCTGTCGCCTGAAGATAGATATGTAAAGTGGAGAGCAGGCATTACTGAGGAGTCACAGCAGGCCACCGCTGAATACATGGAGACCATAAGACGCGACGGCAAGGCTGAGGTTATATATACCTGGATGCATCCAACCAGAGGACTGTTGCACATAAGATGTGGCGGTGTTCGGGACAGGAGTTTTACCGATGGCATAAAAGTCAGAGGCTACCATCAGGATATAACCGCTGTGCGCAATGCGGAACAGGCTCACAAGGAGAAACTCCGGGAGCAGGATTCGGTTATCAAGGCTGTTAGCAGCATATATTTTATTGTGTGTATATTCGATCTTCAGACCGGTAAGGTGCGGGTTATCAAGGAAGGTGATACCTTCAGAAAGCCGGCACAGAATGCGGATTACGAAGCAGGAAAGACAATAGAAAATGTGATAAATGACTGTGTGGTTGAAGAGGATCGTGAGCAGATGCGCAGATTCTACAATCTGGACAGGCTGGCGGAGAAACTCAGGACGGAGAAGAGCGTCAGTAAGGATTTCCGGGACACTTTATATGGCTGGTGCCGTATAACGGCGATTCCAGTCAGGACGGATGAGGAGAGTGAACTCACCCGTATACTCATAGGTGTTCAGGAGATCGACGAGGAGAAGAAGGAGGAGATCCGTGCCCAGAAGCTGCTTGCCGAAGCTTACGAAGAGGCCAAGCGTGCAAATACAGCGAAGACGGAATTTCTTTCACGCATGTCACACGACATAAGAACACCTATCAACGGAATCCTTGGAATGTCACGAATTGCCGAACAGTGCATAGATGACAGGGACAGAGTGATGGATGCGCTGTCCAAGATAGATGATGCTGGAAAACAGCTTGAACTGCTCATCAACGATGTGCTTGATATGAGCAGACTTGAGAGCGGAAGAACGGAGCTCACCAGTGAACCGTTTGACATAATAAAGGTTTTGAGAAGTGGATATGATCCGATCCTGGTCATGGCACAGGAGAACGATGTGAAGCTTACGGGTGCTCATTTCAATATAAAGCACAACATGGTTATAGGCAGTCCGCTTCATCTTCAGCGGATCTCTCTCAATATATTGACAAATGCCATCAAGTACAACAAGCCGGGCGGAACGGTAGAGGCGTGGATGGACGAGATACCTGTAGACGGCAGGCATTCCAATTATGTGTTCAGGATAGCTGACACAGGAGTTGGAATGAGCCAGGAGTTCATCAGCCACCTGTTTGAGCCATTTTCAAGGGAGCACACTGATGCGGGAACAAAGTATCAGGGAACAGGTCTTGGCATGGCTATTACCAAGGAGCTTCTCGACCTCATGGGTGGAAGCATAGAGGTTGATAGTAAGCCGGGTGTGGGTTCTACATTTACCATGAAGATACCATTTGAGATCTGTACAGATGTCGTTGAGCCAGAGAAGCCAGAGGATCACGAGGCAGTCAGACTTGATGGAATGAAGATACTGCTGGTTGAGGACAATTCGCTCAACATGGAGATAGCAACATTTATGGTGGAGACGGCTGGTGCTGTTGCCACAACTGCGGCAAATGGCCGTGAGGCTGTTGAGATATACAGATCACATCCGGCTGGAAGCTTCGATGTGATACTTATGGATGTGATGATGCCGGAGATGGATGGCCTTGAGGCCACCAGGCAGATAAGAAGCTCAGACCTTGAGGATGCCGGAACCATTCCGATCATTGCCATGACTGCAAATGTATTCGCAGAGGATGTGAAGAAGTGCAAGGCGGCGGGCATGAATGAGCACATAGCAAAGCCACTTGATGAGGATAAGGCATTACATATAATTGCGGGATACAGACATTAAACACAATAAGATACACGATTAAAGAGATAATGATACAGTAAGTAAAAAGCAGTCTGCGGACATCGCCAGTGTTATACATGGTGATGATCCGTCAGACTGCTTTTTATTAATTATATTGAAATGTCTGTCTAGCCGATGCCTCCGAGAAGGATACCAAGTATCAATACAAGGAGACATACAGGACAGTAGATGTATTTGCATATAGGCACGAACTTCTCTGTGAACTTCTTTTCCCTTCCGGTGTTGACCTGTGTCTCAACATATTTCTTGCCACATACCCAGAAGAACATGATTCCGGCAAGTCCTGCGCCAAGTGGGCAGATGTAGATGGACAGTACATCCATCCAGTCAGATACGATACCCTGTATACAGATGGATACCACAACTGCTATGACACCGATGATGGCACATGCAGGTTTTCTGCCAACTTCAAGCTTCTCCTGCACCGTTGCGATTGGTGCTTCGTACAGGTTGATTAGTGATGACAGTCCCGCCATGAACACAGCCACAAAGAAGAGTACGGCAACAATATAACCGCCAGGCATGGACTTGAACAGGCATGGCAGATAGATGAACAGCAATCCCGGGCCGCCCTGGTTGAGCTGTGCTCCGGCAGTTGCCATGGCAGGTATGATTACCAGTGCGGCAAGCATGGCAGCAATCGTATCGAAAAGTGCAACACGTCCGGCAGCCCCCGGTATATCCTCATCGTCTGGCAGATATGAGCCGTATATCAGAGTTCCGTTTCCCGCAACTGAGAGTGAGAAGAATGCCTGTCCCAGCGCAAATATCCATGTCTTTGGATCTGCAAGTACCTTTGGCTCTATGCGGAAGATGTATTTGTATCCCTCTATGGCTCCCGGCTGGCATGCCGCATATATGGCCAGGATGATGAACAATACGAAGAACGCCGGCATCAGGACCTTGTTGGCCTTCTCAATACCGTTGCCCACGCCGAACATAAGGATGGTGATTCCGATGGCAAGTGCAATGATCTGCCATGCATTGTTGCCAAATGAAGATGCCATTCCGCCGAAGTTTGAAGCAAAGCCGTCTATATCCTCCGGTGACAGTGTGCTTCCGGTGAAAGCTCCGATCATGTATTTCAGTATCCAGCCCATGACGACCGTGTATCCGATGGCCATTGCCAGTGCGCCGAGCACAGGTATGCCGCCCAGCAGTTCACCGAGCTTTCGCTTGCCCTTTTTCTCCATGGCGATTCCAAATGCATCGATTGGACCGGATCTTGTAGCTCGTCCGAAGCTCATCTCTCCGATAACTCCGGTGAATCCGATGAGTACCACAAATATAAAATATGGTATGAGATAGGATCCGCCTCCGTACATGGAGACTCTTGTAGGAAACATCCAGATGTTGCCCATGCCCACGGCAGAGCCGATGCAGGCCAGGATGAAGCCCCATTTGTTGTTAAAAGATTCTCTCTTTTTCATGTATAATTCCTCCCAAATGTGTTCGTTACCGCATTGGCGGACCTCCCTCATAGTCCGTAAATTACGTTAACTTAATTAATATACATGAATATCATTTGGAAGTAAATTAAATAATGTGGACATGACTTAAAACATAGCTGCAAAAGCAAGAATTTAATTGAAAAATAACCGGCAGGTGGCGTACAATGTACCAGAAAAATGGAAAAAGTTATTTGAATATTATCTGAGAGGTGAGAAGATTGACAAAGGACAGATATGAACATATAGTACATCCATTTCCCCCACTATACGATGAGAAATCAAGGATACTCATACTGGGAAGCCTGCCATCGGTGAAGTCCAGGGAGCAGATGTTCTTCTACGGACATCCGCAGAACAGATTCTGGAAGGTCATCAGCAGAGTGCTTGGCGAGAAACTTCCGGTGACCATAGATGAGAAGAAAGCCATGCTGCATGCACACCACATAGCCCTGTGGGATGCGATCTACAGTTGTGACATCATAGGTTCAAGCGACAGCAGTATAAAGAATGTTACGCCCACGGATCTGTCGAAGATAGTGGAAGCTTCCAAGGTCACAAAAGTGATATGCAACGGCAAGACCTCAGGAAAGTTTTATGCAAAATATCAGCAGAAGATACTTGGCATAGAACCTGTTGTACTTCCGTCCACAAGCCCGGCAAATGCTGCGTTTTCGGTGGATAAGCTGGTTGACATCTGGGGTGCTGAGATACCGGATATATGCAAATTATAGACAGAAGATAAACTCATACATAACATTTTCAAAAGCTTTCTGTAGAATGATGTACAACGAGTGAGAATATGTTATCATAGAGACCGCAGCCGGATGGAGTCAGATATCCGCTGTGAATATAGAATACTCATAATGAAGTTAAAAGGAGAGAGAAGAGATGGCATTAAGTTTTATCGAGATACTTAAGGTAGTATTCCTTGGTATCGTGGAAGGAGTCACAGAGTGGCTCCCGATCAGTAGCACAGGACATATGCTTCTTGTGGATGAATTTATCTCACTGAATGCGAGCACTGATTTCAAGGAAATGTTTTTCGTGGTGATACAGCTTGGAGCGATACTTGCTGTCGTGACCATATTCTGGAATAAGATGTGGCCTTTCCAGCTCAAAGACAAGACACAGCCTGTCATGAAGAAAGATACCTGGAGTATGTGGTTCAAGACAGTTGTTGCATGTATACCTGGAGCGATAGTTACGATACTGTTTGATAATTACATAGAGGCGCATTTGCACACAGCGGTTGTCATAGCGATTGCCCTTATTTTCTATGGAATAGCATTTATTGTGATTGAGAACTGGAACAAGACCAGAACACCGAAGGTTGAGACGCTGAACGACATAACATACAAGACAGCATTTCTTATAGGTATGTTTCAGGTGCTCTCCATCATACCGGGTACATCCCGTTCAGGTGCCACCATCATAGGTGCTCTGCTCATCGGTGTATCAAGAGTGGCAGCAGCGGAGTTCACATTCTTCCTTGCGGTTCCGGTTATGTTCGGACTCAGTGCTCTGAAGATGATCAAATTCGGACTGTCATTTACAAGTGCTGAGTTCGCTATACTTATTATAGGTTGTGTCGTTGCATACCTTGTATCCATTGTTGTCATCAAGTTCTTGATGAGCTACATAAAGAAGCATGACTTCAAGATATTTGGCTGGTACAGGATCGTGCTCGGAGTTATAGTTCTTGCATATTTTGCCTTATTTGCATAGCTTATAAATAAATAAAATCAAAAATTGCATAATATATATAGTATGTGCTATAATGCCCATGAATTGTGCATTATAGCACATACTAACATTGTGATAAAATTTTATGGGAGAAGAAAGATGGCAAAGGTTTCAATCATCATTCCAACATATAACGTAGAGATGTATCTGGTGGAGTGTATGGATAGTGTTGTAAATCAGACATTGAAGGATATCGAGATCATATGTATCAATGACGGATCTACAGACAGTTCACTTGAAATATTAAAGGGATATGCGGAGAAAGACGACCGTATCATTATTGTTGACAAGGAAAATGGCGGTTATGGAATAGGCATGAATATCGGTCTTGATAAGGCTACAGGTGAGTATATTGGTATAGTTGAGCCTGATGATTTTGTGCCACTTAATATGTATGAGGAACTGTACAACAAGGCGGTTGAGAACGACCTTGACCTTGTAAAGGCAGATTTCTATAGATTTAAGCGCAACGATGACAATGGCAACATGACTTTGGTGTACAACCACTTGTCACCGAATGCAGAGGATTATAATGTTGTGTTCAATCCAAGCGAGACACCAAGTGCGATCCGTTTCATTATGAACACATGGAGTGGAATTTACAAGAGAAGCTTCATAGAGGAGTATCATATCAGACACAACGAGACTCCGGGAGCATCATTCCAGGACAATGGTTTCTGGTTCCAGACATTTATATATGCCAAGAGAGCTATGATAGTGAACAAGCCATATTATATGAACCGCAGAGATAACCCGAATTCATCTGTTCACAGCAGAGAGAAGGTATACTGTGTCAATGTTGAGTATGATCACATCAGAGATATACTTGTAAAGGATCCTGAGATCTGGGAGCGTTTCAGAGGCGTATACTGGCTCAAGAAATACCACAATTACAACGAGACGATCAGGAGAATCGGACCTGAATTCAAGAAGGATTATATAAGAAGATACAGCTCCGAGTTCAAGAGAGCAATGGAGATGCAGGAGATTGATCAGACTATATTTACAAAGCTTGAGTGGGCGAACATCCAGTTTATCATCAAGTCCCCTGACGATTACTATTATACAAGAATCGCATGTACAGATCGTGAGCGCAAGCTTGAGAGAGAAGTCAGGAGACTCCGTGGTCTGGTTCATCAGACCCGTGCAGATCTGGACAGAGTGAAGAAGACACCTACATTCAGGATCGGTGCGGTCATTATGTTCATACCTAGAAAGATCAAGAGTTTATTTAGTCGAAACAAATAGAGGTAAAGCTATGGGTACAAAGGTATCAGTTATTCTTCCTGTTTACAATGTGTCTGATTATCTGCGCCAGTGCATGGACAGTATAGTGGGTCAGACACTTAAGGATATAGAGATCATTTGCGTGGATGATGGCTCCACAGATGATTCTCTGGCGATATTGAAGGAATATGAGGCGAAGGATCAGCGTGTAAAGGTTATACAGCAGGCAAATGCCGGAGCCGGGGCAGCGAGAAACAAAGGTCTTGAGATCGCGACCGGAGAGTATCTTTCATTTCTGGATTCCGATGATTTCTTTGAGCCGGACATGCTGGAAAAGGCATGGAGCAAGGCTCACGAGACCAGAGCTCAGGTAGTTGTGTTCAGATCAGATCAGTACAGAGAGGATCTTCAGGAATTTGTTCAGGTCAGATGGACACTTCACGAGAAGGAGCTTCCACCGTACAGACCAATGTATTTTCGTAATTTCACGGGCAATATATTCAAGGTATTTGTGGGATGGGCTTGGGATAAGCTCTTCAGCAGGGAATATGTTGAGGAGAACCATTTCCGATTCCAGCAGCTCAGAACTTCGAATGATATGCTGTTCGTATTTTCAGCGATAGCATTTGCAACAAATATAGAGATAGTGGACGAGGTGCTTGCACACCAGAGAAGAAACAATCCAAAGTCATTGTCCAACACCAGAGAGAAGTCATGGCAGTGCTTCCACGAGGCTCTTGTGGCACTCAAGGCGGCGCTTGAAGCCCACGGCAATTTCTGGGAGTATGAGCAGGATTACATCAACTATGCACTGCATTTCAGTCTGTGGCATCTGGAGACCATCACAGGACCAAAGAAGAAGGTTCTGTTCAACAAACTTAAGGAAGAGTGGTTCGAGGAGTTTGGTATCAAGAGTCTTTCAGAGGAGTGCTTCTACAACAAGACCGAGTATGGCAAGTACAAGGTTATCATGGATAAGACCTTTGAGGAGTATGAGAAGGCAACAGCATAGAAAAGAAAAACAGTTTCACCAGTCGATCGGTGAAACTGTTTTTTTGTGGACAAATGTGTGTATCAGAACAGGTTCATAGCACCTATGATGCCCTGATTTCCCTCGAGCCCTGCGGGAACAATGTATGTGTCGGTGTCCTTGACCTGTGGCATGTCAATGTAACCCGACAGCAGTTCAGTGTAGTAATTGCGGATCATAGGGAACAGGAATTTGTTGTCCATGACTCCGCCGCCAAGGACGATCCTCTCAACTGAGTAGCACATGGTGTAGTTGACCAGTGCCTCAGCTATATAAAATGCTTCAAGATCCCATACCGGTGAGTCGGCTGGGATGTCTTTGCCTTTCATTCCGGTTCTGCGCTCAAGCATAGGGCCGGATGCAAGACCCTCTACACAGCTCTGGTGGAATCGGCAGGTACATGGTATATCATCGCCGGTTCGTCTAGGGATGAGGATGTGGCCTGTCTCCGGGTGTTCCATGCCGTGAATGAGTCTGCCATCGGATATTATACCGCCGCCGATGCCGGTTCCAACAGTGAGGTACATTCCCGAGTTGAGTCCTTTCAGTGCTCCATACAGGTATTCACCCCAGGCTGCTGCGTTTACGTCTGTGTCCACCACAACCAGGCAGCCAAGCGCATCCGTAAATGCTTTGTAAAGGCTGAATCCCTCCCAATCTTTCTTGGGACTCCTCATGATGGAGCCGTAGGTAGGGGAATTAGGATTGATGTCGGCCGGGCCAAATGTACCGATTCCGAGAGCGGATATGTCATATTTCTTAAAGTAATCTATCATGGCAGGCAGGGACTGGTCAGGTGTGCCCGTCGGTATGGATATTCTGTCTATTATATTCTTGTCTGCATCGCCTATGGCACAAACCATCTTGGTGCCACCGGCTTCAAGTGCGCCGTAGTACATATTTCCTCCTTGGTGCCATGTTTATATGGCAGAAATTTTTCAAAATTATATACATTATATATGCCGTGTCACTTATCTTCAAGCCCGGATTTGCGTCGGTACTTGTGGAATATAAAAGAGAATTGGTGTACGCTTTTTTGGACACTTGACAAGATAAGATAGAGCCATATTAAGGAGCTTGATAGAGGCTTGAAGCTTGGAAGATAAAGTGTACAGGAGGCGTGATCATGATAAAAGGATATTTTGTTTCGGAAGGGTATATGGGATATGTGGACGGAGAGTACCAGCTTTTCGCTGATGAAAGAGATTATGTTGAGTATATAGAAGATTAGCCATTTAGCTTCTTGACCTTAGCATAACTTATGTTATGATGAGGCATATGGGTTAATACACAGGGATTACAATACGGATGGTGCTGCTATGAAAATCTGCAAGGTGATTCATGAGTTTGTATATCATGGATAATCTAAATATATACAAGGAGCAAACATAGTGGAAAAGGTATTGAACAAAAAAGAATATGTTATGGATATGACAGAGGGAAGCAGTATGAAACTGATCATGAAGTTCTCAGTTCCGCTACTTATAGGCAATCTATTTCAGCAGGTATACAGCCTGGTTGATTCGATAGTGGTTGGTCGTCATCTAGGGGCAAATGCGCTTGGCGGTGTGGGATCAGTTGGAATGATCAGTTTCCTGTTTTTTTCTTTGTGCAATGGAATGGCATCTGGAATAGGTGTTGTCATATCAAGACATTTTGGAGCGAAGAAAGAAGAGCAGGTAAAAAAAGCCATAGCAAATGCATTGTTTGTTATATTGGCGGTTGGTGCACTCATGAGTATACTGGGATATTGTTTTGCGGGGCCTATTATAAGGCTCATGAAGACCCCTGCAGAGACATTTGACTACGCATATACATACATGAGGATCACCTGTGGATTTACGATAGCGGTGGCTATTTATAACGGAATTTCTGCTGTGCTAAGGGCACTTGGGGATTCAAAGACCCCACTTATATTTCTCATGATTGCTTCTGCCATAAATGTTGTGCTTGATATAGTGTTTGTCATATACATGGATATGGGCGTTGCCGGTGCCGCATATGCAACGGTTCTCAGTCAGATCCTGTCTAGCGTTGGCTCTATATGTTATGCGGTGAAAACTAATCCCTATTTCAGACTGAAGAGAGGCCATTTCAAGTTTGACAGAGATATAATGAAGGAAGATTTCAGTATCGGTATACCAATGGCGGTTCAGACTTCCATGATATCAATATCCTGCTCAATACTGCAGACCCTTATAAATGGATATGGTCCGGAGGTCATGGCTGCATATACTGCAACAGGAAAGGTTGAGGGAATCATATTCCAGCCGTTTAGTTCTCTGGGACTTGCATTGTCTACATTTGCAGGACAGAACTGTGGCGCACGCAAGTACGAAAGGGTGCGCAGAGCGGTATGGCAGACAGAGCTCATCACGCTGGCTCTTGGCGCAGCATTGTTCTGTCTGGTAGCAGTTTTCAGGGAAAATGTTGTGGGATTTTTCGTGACGGAGGAGAATGTCATAAGGCTTGGCGCAAAGGGACTTGTGATATCCGGAAGTATGTATATTGCACTTGGAACGATATATACCATGAGAGGCGCATTAAATGGAATGGGGGATGTGGTGTTCTCCATGCTGAATGGTGCTCTTGAGGTGGGAGGAAGGATAGTATTTGCGCTGATACTGATGTATGTGTTAAAGATGGGATTCTGGGGAGTGTGGTATACGAATATATTTACATGGATTGTGATAGCACTCACCGCATCTGTGAGATTTTCTGTGTATATAAGAAAGTGTCAGAGAGAAGATGACGGTACGGAAAATGCATAGATAATAATTAATATAGCAAGGACGCCTTTGGGGGGGCGTCCTTCTTCGATTCAATCACATTGATATTCCAAGGGATATAGGTGTTATGAATTAGCATACTTTATATTTTGACAAAAACTCAGCGCTATATTATCTTTAATACAGAATAAACAGGAGATGACCATATATGTCAGGGGAAAAATCAGTGGATGTTGAAAAAATAAATAATAATGAAAAAGGCTTTGAACCGGCGCATATCAGAAGTGTGATCTCGCTGGCTCTGTTCAGCTTTGTATTTCTGGGTATGGAATTCTTCTTCGACAGCGGGGCTGCGGAGTTTGTGGATGCCAGAAGTGTTCTGTTGTATCAGAGCGTGATACTGCTGACCAGTGCGGTGGGACTATTCATATATGCACTGATTGAGAGATATGTCGGCAGCAAAATCAAACAGATAATAATTATTACTTTGAATATAGTGGAGGTTGCCGCGCTCGCAGCGATAATACTGTGTTCCGGCAAATTGATACTGTTATATGGAATTATATTCTTTATTGTGTGTGGTGTTATGGGAGGACGCGTGTATCACGATGTGAGCCGCGATTATACGGATAGAAAGCATCTTACGGTAATTGTGGGAATTTCATATGCACTTGGACTGCTTCTGCAGTATATCAATTATAATCTTATAGACAGTGTGATCCTGCGTATGGTTATGTTCTCGCTGGCCATAGTGGCACTTGCAGTGATACTTTTTCTGGCCAGAGATGAATACGCAGAAGCGGAAGTGGACACATACATGGTAGATGAGCGGAACAAAACGGATTGCAAAGAAAAATGTGACGAAACAACTCCTGATAGCGGATCGGTGGCTGTGGCGCTTGTGATGGTTGTTCTTCTTATGACGTTTATATTTTCCGCACTGGATAATGTTGTGACCGTTGTCCACGCTGAGGGCGGGGCAGATGTGGGGCAATGGCCAAGGTTGTTTCTCGCATTAAGCGGAGTTGCAGCAGGCTTCTTGTTTGATATAAAAGATCAGCGCTTTATGAATCAGATGATGTACTGCGTTACAGTGTTGTCCGTTATAGCCATGCTTATCATAGAGTTTGGAGGGGCATTTATCATAGGTCTGATTGTATTCTATCTTGCAGCCGGATTCTTCGTAGTGTATTTCACGACAGGATTCATAAATGTATCCTATGGAATGCATTGGTCAGCGCTTTGGTCTGGTGCCGGAAGGGCAGTCAACAACATTGGTGCGGGTATTGTGGGAATAATATCATATATGCTGATAGATTCCCCCGGAATCATGGTTATGAGTGTAGTGGTCATATTGTTGCTCGTACTTATAAGCATTGCGGTATTTGTGCTTGAAAATCTACAGAAGGAACAATATAGACGATATGATGAAGAAAAAGTGACGAAATCGGCGGAGAATTCTAACGCAAGAGTTGAGGTTGATTTTGAATGCTTTGCAGATGCTCATCACCTCACTGGACGTGAGCGGGAGGTGTTGCAGAAGCTGCTTGTATCTGATGGCAGTGTACAGGATATAGCGGATGAGCTGTACATATCAAGGGCATCCCTATATAGGCATATATCTTCCATGAATGAGAAGACTGGAACGAAGACCAGAGTAGGCCTTATTCAGTATTATTATGGATGGCATGAGGAATGATGATTGCGTGAGAGTTGATTGCTATGGAAGTATAAGTGTGCCAGATTGAAAATACACATATGGATTAGATAAAAGTGATGAATGAATGTAAAATTGAATATATAGCACATATTGAGACATATGTAACGTTATGAAAACGACAGCAGATGACTATAATCTATGACATAAAACAACAGGTGAGTTACTTACCTGTAGACGAAGAATATCATAGAAGGGGGAATGACTATGAAGCATTTCAGGAGATTGACATTTCTGCTGTCGTTTATTTTTATTCTGACGGTAGGCGGTGTCGCGGCGATGGCCGCAAACAATGGCCCGTGTGAGGATGAGGAGTGGAGCTTTGCATATGTTGAGTTCTACAATCCGGATAATAACGAAGCGATATATGTGTACAGCTTCAGGACTCCGCAGGCAGGAACAACTACCAGTGCCAAAGGTGCGGTGTATGACAAGAGTACGAACACTTTGACACTCACCAATTGTAATTTGCCGGATTACAGGGTCGTTACCAATATGATGGGCGATGATTTTAAGATCAAGCTCGTGGGAACGAGTCATGTAAGTGCATTGTATGCATGGGGAGATGGATATGGCGGTTCTGTGGAAATCGTTGGTGACGGTAAATTGTATGTCAACGAGAAGCAGAAGTCAACTGACGCAATAGTTTTACAGCCGGAGGGAACAAGATCATACTTCAAGATAAGCGGAAATGCTGAGGTACACGCATTTGCGGGAAAGACGGACGGCAACCTTGTTCTGGCCATGAACACAACGGTTGCAGATTGTTTTGCTGTAAATGGTTTGACCGGTCTTCAGAAGACACAGGCAACCAGAATGAACTATGAGCAGATACAGAGCATAGAGATTGATCTGAGCGGTGAAGGTGACATTTGTCAGGTGTACAAAAAAGCTGATGATAAGAAATTGTATACTGTGACGGAGGGGGTGCGTACCGAGTATAATCCAGATGGAACGATAAAGGCAGAGAATGTGCGTATATATACAGAGTATGAGCTCATGCCTATACCAGGAAACGATGGAAAGTATTATATGCATGAGCTGAAGACTACAGAGGGTACATTCAACGCTGAGGAGTGTGGATACACCGATACACAAGAATCTGTTGCCGGATATTCTTTCAGATCCTCTTCACCTGCATATGTGTACATTGAGGAGAAGACGGGCGATAAGTGTGTATTTTTATATAATTCAATAGATAATAACTACAAAGATTATGCATATTTCAAATATGACATAGCAGGTGTACTTGGCGATGTGACAGACAAGTATGGAAATGTGTCATCATATTGTATGGTGGAGAAGTCAGAAGACAATGTTTCATTTACAAGAGACCAGTATTACAGCAATGAGTATATGTTGTCACAGGGTTACAAGGTATCCGGTGAGCTTGAATATATACAGAACACTTACGTGGTGTATAGTAATGCCGCGTCTGGCGTCCTCACAGCAAAGACGACCGTATGTAAGCACGCCACAAAGGTGAACACTGTGACAACAAAAGCAACAATGTCGAAGGCTGGCGTCATCACCACAACGTGTAAGTCATGCGGCAAAAAGCTTTCGACATCCAGAATATCCAAGGTGTCTACAATTAAGCTTAATGCGGCTTCGTATGTATATAATGGAAAGGTAAGAACACCGGCGGTTACAGTAAAAGATGCCGCTGGGAATATTCTGACAAAGAATAAGGATTACAAGGCCACCTACAGTGCGGGGAGAAAAAATGTAGGAAAATATTCGGTCAAGGTCACATTGTGCGGAAATAAATATAAGGATTCGAAGACAATGTATTTCACCATCAATCCGAAGGGAACCACCATTGCTGCGACTGCGTCCGGCAAGGGCAACATGACAGTCAGATGGAACAAGCAGATGACACAGACAACGGGTTACCAGTTACAGTATTGTGCAAATAAGAATTTCAGAAGTGGCACAAAGGTAAAGACTGTAAGCAAGAACAAGACGATCAGAACAAGTGTCAAGAAGCTTGCGAGTAGAAAGACATATTATGTACGTGTGAGAACCTACAAGACAGTAAAGATAAATGGAAAGTCAGTGACATTTTACTCTGCGTGGAGCAAGGCGAAATCAGTTAAAGTAAAATAGCTTAATAACATCCTTTTGAACAACGGGGCGTATACAGAACATAACAACAGTTTTGTATACGCCCCACTTTTTGTGTGCAAAAATTGCAGATGGTATTATAATATACAAAGGCGATGTGAAGCTTCAGCCATGTACAAAGATGGATGACTGGTGCTTCAGTATACAGACAGGAGTTATTATGAAGAAGATACTTGTGGCGGTTGACTCTTTCAAGGGAAGCATGACGAGTCTTGAAGCGGGGAATGCCATAAAAAAAGGAATAAAGTCAATATTGCCGGATACAGAGGTCAGGGTACGTCCTGTGGCTGATGGCGGAGAGGGCACTACTGATGCTCTTATATATGGAAGAGATGGTGTCAGCAGAGAGCGATGTTATGTGACCGGACCGCTTGGTGATAGGATCACTGCGGAATATACAATATATAATGCCGCAGACGGGCGAACTGCTGTCATGGAGATGGCAGCGGCGGCGGGGCTTCCACTTGTTCCGGAGAACCGGAGAGATCCGATGCATACGACTACATATGGTGTCGGTGAGATGATAAATGATGCCGTTTCAAAGGGATGTGAGCGTATTATCATCGGGATAGGTGGTAGTGCAACGAATGACGGCGGGATAGGAATGCTTCAGGCTCTTGGATTTTCCTGTCTTGACGTGAATGGTCATGAGGTGCCATATGGGGCAGAGGGGCTTGGAGTCCTTGAAAGGATTGTTATTCCAGAGAAGATGCTTGTCCGTAAGAATTCATCAGAGCTGGCTGTAGCAGATCCTGTCGATACGCCAATTGTAGGCACTGCTGCGATATCTGGTGCAGGTGCTGTCGATGAGTCATGTGTAGATGATGATGACTTTGCATCCAGACTATCACGCTGTACATTTAGTATCGCCTGTGACGTGACTAATCCCCTTGTGGGGGAGCTAGGGTGCAGCCGTGTATTTGCACCGCAGAAGGGTGCAGATGCGGAGACTGTTGAGCTCATGGAAGAATACATGAAGCATTATGCTGATATTGTAGAAGAATCTGTAGAAGGTTTGAGCAAATCGGCACAGCTTATTGACTGTGGATATGAAAAAACTGACGTAGATACAGAGCCTGTAGGTGAAAATGAAACAGGAAAATTCGACAGGTATACACTAGGCGCCGGCGCTGCGGGCGGACTTGGATATGCGTTTCTCATGTTCCTAGGTGGAAAACTTATGCCGGGAATAGATATAGTTCTGTCAGAGATAGGGCTTGAGGCGGATGTAGAGTGGGCAGATACTGTCATAACCGGTGAGGGCAGGATAGATGCCCAGACCATGATGGGCAAGACCCCATTGGGAGTCGCAAAGCTTGCAAAGAAACACGGCAAATATGTGATCGCCATAGGAGGATGTCTTGGGGATGGTGCGGAGAACTGCGTCAAAGAAGGATTGTTCAATGAGTGTTACGCAGTGAACAATGTGCTTGGTATAGATGACAGTGATTCGGAGCAGGTGAGAACGGCGATGAAGCCTGAAAATGCTGCGGCGAATTTGACGACGTGTGCCGCAAAGATCACAGAACTTAAGGAACAGATGTCGGCACGTGTGTGCAGACCTGCACTGCTTAGATAGATATGGGATTGAATTTGTTTGAAACAGAATCAGAGGCGTGTGAATTTTTTCTGCAAAAAATGAAGAGATATGCAAGGAAATAAATTTACTACTATATAATACGAGGAGAATAAAAAGATGACAAGAGAAGAAGCGTGGGAATTACTCACAGAGTACAACAAGGATGAGTTTCATCTGGAGCATGCACAGATCGTAGAGGGAACCATGAGGTATTTTGCAAGGGAACTTGGTTATGGCGATGAGGAAGAGTTCTGGGGAATAGTCGGACTGCTTCACGATCTGGACTTTGAACAGTATCCTGAGCAGCATTGCATCAAGTCCCAGGAGATCATGAGAGAGCACGGTGTTGACGAGAGGATCATACATGCGACGGCAAGCCATGGCTATGGTATCACGGTTGACATAAAACCAGAACATGAGATGGAGAAGGTTCTCTATGCTGTGGACGAGCTTACAGGACTTATCGGAGCGGTTACACTTATGAGACCATCAAAGAGTGTTCAAGATCTGGAACTCAAGTCAGTTAAGAAGAAATACAAGAGCAAGGGATTTGCTGCGGGATGCTCCAGGGAGGTCATCGAAAGAGGTGCAGATATGCTTGGTTGGTCACTTGATGAATTGATCACCAAGACTATAGAGGCACTCAGGACATTCAGACCATGATCGGGGGTATAAAGAAAATCGGAGAATTTGTCCGCAAAGAGACAGTGCTCACCGTGGCACTTCTGCTGGCGGTGATATCGGCATTTATCGTGCCTCCGGACAGCGCGTATGTGGACTACATAGATTTCAGGACACTTGCGATACTTTTCTGTCTTATGACAGTGGTCGCGGGATTTTCACAGCAGGGGATGTTTGGCATCATAGCGAAAAGTATGATAAATCGTATGGGTTCGCTCAGGGCGGTGACAATTGTCCTGATATTCATGTGTTTCTTTTTCAGCATGTTTATCACAAATGATGTGTCGCTCATAACATTTGTACCGATGACACTCACGGTCCTTGGTATGGCAGGAGAGGAAGTACTCACCAGATGGATGGTGCCGGTGATAACCCTCCAGACCATAGCTGCGAACCTTGGCAGTATGCTGACACCCATAGGCAATCCGCAGAACCTGTATCTGTACGGACTTGCAGGGATCAGCGCAGGCAGGTTTGTATTGCTTATGCTGCCATATACAGTGGCATCGGCAGCGCTTCTTGTAATATGTGTCATAGTATGCATGAAAGGAAAAAACAGGCAGCTTGAGATCAGACTTTCAGGCAGTGATATACAGGTGAACAGGAAGCTGGTGGGTATATATAGCATACTATTTGTGCTGTCGCTGCTCACCGTGGCGCGGATCGTCCCATACTGGGTGACATTTGCGGTAGTGCTTGTGGTAGTCCTTATATGCCAGAGAAGATTGCTGCTGAAGGTAGACTATTCGCTGATATTCACATTTGTGGGATTCTTCGTGTTTATCGGAAACATGGGAAGAATAGAAGAATTTAGGACATTTGTGGAGAATGTTCTTGGCGGGCATGAGATGATCACATCAGTACTTGCAAGTCAGGTCATAAGCAATGTTCCGGCTGCGGTTTTGTTGTCGGGGTTTACAGATAGATACACGGATCTGATAGTCGGCACCAATCTCGGCGGACTTGGAACTCTTATAGCGTCCATGGCGAGCCTGATCTCGTTCAAATACGTGGCTAGACAGGACAAGGGCGCCAGAGGAAGATATCTGGCATATTTCACATTTGCAAATGTGCTGTTCCTGGCGGTACTAATATGCATTTGGAATATAATAAAATAAACGTGCCTTACGATGAACAATATTCACTGCTGTCGTACATTGTGTAAGACTATTTTAGCCAAAAAATTATTGCCCTTAGATGGCAGTAGTCATAAAATAGAAAGGTAAGTTTCTTCAAATTAAGGAGGCAGATAATATGAGTAAGAATCTTGGTGCAAAACCAATGCTGGTGCCACAACCGGTCATGATGATCGGAACATACGATGCCGATGGCAATGCAAATGTCATGAATGCGGCATGGGGCGGAATAGTCGGAGCAAATGAGATCATATTTGACCTTGGAAGTCATAAGACTACCGAGAATATAAAGCTGAACAAAGCGTTCACAGTTGCCATTGCTGATGCAGAGCATGTGGCAGCCTGTGACTATGTGGGAATCGTGTCGGCAAATGACGAGCCAGACAAGATGAAGAAGGCTGGTTTTACAACCAGAAAGAGCGAGTTTGTAAATGCTCCAGTCATCAACGAGCTTTCACTGACAATGGAGTGCAAGCTCAAGGAGATCATAGACGGGGACAAATTCCTCGGCGAGATTGTAAATGTTGTTGCAGACGACCGTATCCTGGGCGATGACGGCGAGATCACATATGAAGAGTTCCATCCGATCGTGTTTGACACCATCGGACATGGATATTTTGCACTCGGCGACAGGGTTGGCGATGCTTTCTCAGAGGGTAATAAGTTGAAGTAGACAAGCTTGTAACTTGGGAAAATCATCAAATTGTACATTGTAACATGAAAAAATTAGCCATTTTTGGAAGAAAAACCTTAATTTTTCAAGCAAATGTTCAATATACATATGGAAAAAGGCGAAATAATGTGATATAACAGACACATACAAAAAAGCACAAGCTAAAGTGAAAGGAAGATGTAGATATGGATAAGAAGAATATCGATTGGGCAAACCTTGGATTTGGCTATGTTCAGACAGATAAGAGATTTGTAGCAAATTATAAGGATGGTGCATGGGATGAGGGTACACTCACAGAGGATCCTAACGTAGTATTAAACGAGTGCGCAGGTGTTCTTCAGTACGCTCAGACAGTTTTCGAGGGAATGAAGGCTTACAGAACAGAGGATGGACGTGTTGTATGTTTCCGTCCTGACCTCAACGCAAGCAGAATGGCAGACTCAGCAAGAAGACTTGAGATGCCACCTTTCCCAGAGGATAGATTTGTACAGGCAATAGTAGATACAGTAAAGGCAAATATTGATTATGTACCACCTTACGGATCAGGTGCTACATTATATATCAGACCATATATGTTCGGTTCAAATCCAGTTATAGGTGTTAAGCCGGCAGACGAGTATCAGTTCAGAATCCTCACAACACCAGTTGGTCCTTACTTCAAGGGCGGTGCAAAGCCTATCACAATCAAGGTTTCAGATTTCGATAGAGCAGCACCTCACGGAACAGGACACATCAAGGCTGGTCTTAACTATGCAATGAGCCTTCATGCAATAGTTACAGCACACAAAGAGGGATTCGATGAGAACATGTACCTCGATGCAGCTACAAGAACAAAGGTTGAGGAGACAGGTGGAGCAAACTTCATCTTCGTTACAAAGGACGGCAAGGTAGTTACACCTAAGTCAAACAGTATCCTCCCATCGATCACAAGACGTTCACTGATGGTAGTTGCAAAGGATATCCTTGGACTTGAGGCTGAGGAGAGAGAAGTATACTTCGACGAGGTTAAGGATTTTGCAGAGTGCGGTCTGTGCGGTACAGCAGCGGTTATCTCACCTGTAGGTAAGATCAACGACCACGGCAAGGAGATCTGCTTCCCAAGCGGTATGGAGAAGATGGGACCAGTTATCCAGAAGCTGTATGATACTCTTACAGGAATCCAGATGGGCAGAATCGAAGGTCCAGAGGGATGGCTTAAGGTAATCGAGTAATTCGGTGTAAGATAATAAATATTGAGAACATTATAACCCCACTGATGTCTGATGGTAAGTCGGATGTCGGTGGGGTTTTTGTGTATCCAAGTTAGTTCGGTGTAAGAAAGATTAGCCCCATATACTAACAATTAGAATTGACTTGCACCGACCCTGAAGAGTTATAATTGTGTAGACAATAGAAGAAACAAAAGACAAATTGCATATCGGATAGTGCATTAAAACATAATATAATTCATAAAAACAATTATTTTGAAGGGGTGGTTACTATGATGTCATTATCAAATGCAGTAAACGGTTTCTCAGGAGAGGTAGCCTGGAATTGTGCGGACAGATCACTGTTCGGCGCATGTCAGCTTGAGACCGGAGATCAGGTGCAAGTCGTATCGTCTTACTTTGGCAATGTGATAATCAAGGCAAAGGGAAAAAGACTTGCTATAACAAGAGATGCGGCGGAGCGGATAAAGCTGGCTTAGATTGAAAGTCAGAAGAAACGGGGAAAAAACGGCAGTTGCTGGAGAACAGCGGCTGCCGGTTTTTTGTCATAAAAATTATTAAATCTTTATAGATATTTAATTGACTGAGAATATATGCAATGATAAACTTTCAAAGATATTCAAATAAAGTAAGAATACGCTTGGAAATGTAAAGGGGAAAACAACGTCAGCTAAAGCATGGCATTTTCTCCGTCAGAAGAAAGCGTAGATATCAGATGAATGTATCTCTGCATAATGTATATTAACGAGTACAACATAACATCACCTGTACAGGTGATGTTATGTTGTGCACATAGAAAGACTAGAGGGGGATACATTCATCTGATCAATAATTGTTCAAGGAGGAAATGACATGCAGATATTCAGAAATCTGAAGCCGTATTGGAAGTCGGTCATTATCATAGCCCTGCTTCTCGTTCTGCAGGCATACTGTGATCTGTCACTTCCGGACTACACCTCAAAGCTCATAGATACCGGTATACAGAACTACGGTATAGAGAACTGCAGTCCGAAACAGATCCCGGAGAAAGCCTACAAAGTGATAGACGGATTTATGGATGACGATGAGAAAGCCGTATGGAAGAAATATTATAAAGATGGTTCGGATGGTTATTATTACCTGACAGAAGACGGCGAGAAACACATAGACGAAGTGGATAGTGCCTGTATGAAGGGGCTTATGATGTATTACTATCCATATCAGATGGTGAACTCTGACGAGGACAATGAGATCAAGGCAGGACTTGATAAGATGGGAATCACCCTTGACGAGATGCCGGAGGAGATGTGGGCGCAGATCGGTGAACAGATGAAACCTACGGTTGACGGCATGCTCGATAGCATGGGGGAGGATTATATGGAATCCACAGCCATCGCATGTACAAGGATATGCTATGACAGCTTTGGCTACGATTATAAGGCAGGACAGATGTCATATCTGAAGTGGGCAGCGGTGAAGATGCTTGGAATGTCACTTCTCATGGCAGCAGCTGCGGTTCTCATAGGACTTGTGGCGTCAAGGGTTGCGGCAAGCGTTGCCTGCGGACTCAGAGAGAAGGTGTTCAACAAGGTTATCGCATTTTCGGATGCTGAGATCAACAAGTTCTCAACTGCATCTCTTATAACGAGATCTACAAATGATGTCCAGCAGATACAGATGGTTACAGTTATGATGCTCAGAATGGTTCTATATGCACCGATACTTTCTATTGGAGGAATCGTCAAGGTTGTTGGGAACGGAGCCGGAATGGGCTGGGTAATATTCATCGGTATAGCAGCAGTTGTGATCCTCATGGGAACGCTTATGGTCATTGCCATGCCAAAGTTTAAAGTTATGCAGACACTGGTGGACAGAGTAAACCTTGTGTCAAGAGAGATACTTACAGGTATCCCGGTTATCAGGGCATTTGGCAGAGAGGAACGCGAGGAAGAGAGATTCGATGAGGCAAATAAAGACCTGACGAAGAACACCTTGTTCGTCAACAGAGTCATGACATTTGCAATGCCTATACTCATGTTCATCATGTATGCAATAAGCATACTTATAGAGTGGGTGGCAGCCCACAAGATTGATGCGGGTGTCCTTCAGGTAGGATCAATGACTGCATTTATTACATACACAATGCTTATTATCATGTCGTTCCTTATGCTCAGCATGATGTCAGTCATGCTCCCTCGTGCCAGCGTGGCAGCAGACAGAATACAGGAGATCATAGATACGGATGTGACGGTTCAGGACGCAGCCGGGGCAAAGAAACTTGAAACACCAAGGGGTGTCGTAAAGTATGACAATGTCGCATTTGCATATCCGGGCGCAGATGAGAATGTACTTGAGAATATCTCATTTGAGGCCAAGCCTGGACAGACTACGGCAATCATAGGAAGTACCGGTTGTGGTAAGAGTACACTGGTTCAGCTCCTCCCGAGATTCTATGATGTTACGGAGGGGTCGATAACGATAGACGGACAGGATATAAGAGACCTCACCATGGAGAGCGTGAGACAGAATATCGGTTTTGTTCCGCAGAAGGGAATTCTGTTCTCAGGAACGATTGCATCCAATATAAGATTCGGCGCGCCGGATGCATCTGATGAAGATGTCAAGCTTGCAGCTGAGATTTCCCAGGCATCCGACTTCATAGAGGAGAAGGAGCATGGTTACGACAGTGCGGTTGCTCAGGGTGGTGGAAATGTGTCCGGCGGTCAGAAACAGCGTCTTGCTATAGCCAGGGCCATAGCGAGAAAGCCGAAGATCCTGATATTTGACGACAGCTTTTCGGCGCTTGATTTCAAGACGGATGTGGCAGTCAGAAAGGCACTTGGCGAGCACGTAAATGACAGTACAGTATTTATCGTTGCACAGCGAGTAAGCACCATACTCTCAGCAGATCAGATACTTGTGCTTGACGAGGGTACGATAGTCGGCAAGGGAACTCACAAGGAACTCATGCAGACCTGTGAGGAGTACAGGCAGATAGCCGAGTCGCAGCTTTCCCCATCGGAGATAGCAGCCAGTCTTGGAACTGACTCAGAAAGGCAGGTGTAGGACATGGCAGAACAGAATCAGACAAATAATCAGAGAAGTTTCAGAGGCCCTAGAAGAGGCCACGGTCCTATGAGGGGCGGCGAGAAAGCCAAGGACTTCAAGGGAACGATAGGAAAGTTATTCAGATATATAGGCAAGTACAAGGCAGCGGTTGTTGTCGTTGCTATATTTGCAATTGGAAGTACAATATTCAACGTAGTATGTCCGAAGGTACTCGGCAAGGCGACAACAGCCCTGTCCGAGGGGATCATGAACAAGATAACAGGCAACGGCGGAATTGATTTCACGTATATCGGTAAGATATTGCTGTTCTGTCTCGGTTTGTATGTGCTGAGTGTGACATTTAGCTTTGTTCAGGGCTTCATCATGACCGGTATCACCCAGAAGGTGTGCTACAGGATGAGACGTGAGGTATCCGAGAAGATCAACAGGATGCCGATGAGCTACTTTGAGAGCAGAACCTATGGCGAGGTACTTTCAAGGATCACAAATGATATAGACACCATGGGAAATGGTCTGAACCAGAGTATCACACAGCTCATTACATCGGTTAGTACGGTCATCGGTGTAATCGTGATGATGCTCACGATCAGCCCGCTTATGACACTTATATCAGTGCTGATACTTCCGATAAGTATCATGCTCATGATGTTTGTCATCAAGAAATCCCAGAGATTCTTCAAGCAGCAGCAGGAATACGTGGGACACATAAACGGTCAGGTTGAAGAGGTGTATGGCGGACACAATGTCATAAAAGCGTTCAATAAGGAGAACGACGTTAGAAGAGAGTTCCATGAGACAAATGAGACTCTGTACAAGTCAGCATGGAAGTCACAGTTCTTCTCAGGACTGATGCAGCCTATTATGATGTTTGTCGGTAATCTGGGCTATGTGGCAGTTGCCATATCAGGTGCGGCTCTGGCGATCAGAGGAACTATCCAGATAGGTGATATCCAGGCATTTATACAGTACGTGAAGAACCTCACACAGCCTGTTCAGCAGGTTGCCCAGGTCACAAATATGATGCAGCAGATGGCAGCAGCCGCTGAGCGAGTATTTGAACTTCTTGAAGAGAAAGAAGAGGAGCAGATAGTAGAGAATCCTGTATCCACAGAGGGAATCAAGGGTGAAGTTACATTTGAACATGTAAAGTTTGGCTACAATCCGGATCAGATCATCATCAAGGATTTCTCAGCCCATGTAAAACCGGGACAGCAGGTAGCCATAGTCGGACCTACCGGAGCGGGCAAGACCACCATGGTCAAGCTGCTTATGAGATTCTATGACGTGAATGGCGGTGCTATACTTTTGGACGGACACAATATTAAGGACTTCAACAGGCGTGAACTCAGGGATGTATTTGGCATGGTGCTTCAGGATACATGGCTGTTCAAGGGCACTATCATGGAGAATATCAGATATGGAAGATTGGACGCTACGGATGAGGAAGTTATCGCAGCGGCAAAGGCAGCTCATGCACATAGATTTATCTCGGCACTTCCGGGTGGATACAACATGGAGCTCAATGAGGAGATAACAAATATCTCCCAGGGACAGAAACAGCTCTTAACTATCGCAAGGGCAATTCTTGCTGACAATCCGGTCCTGATCCTCGATGAGGCTACATCGTCAGTCGATACGAGAACAGAACACAGGATTCAGAGAGCCATGGACAATCTGATGAAAGGCAGGACAAGCTTTGTCATAGCCCACAGACTGTCAACCATCAAGAATGCAGACATCATCCTTGTTATGAAGGACGGTGACATCATAGAGCAGGGTAACCATGATGAGCTCATGGCTCAGAATGGATTCTATGCGGATCTGTATAACTCGCAGTGGAGTTAAAGGATTTATAGATACCCATAGCTTAAAACTATGACGAGCCTCAAAATAATAGTATTTTCCATGGACAGCCTATCCTGCTAGAATATCCTCAAGTTAAGAAAACGAGAAAACACTACGGAGGATAAAGACATATGAGCAAATTACAGACACCTTTCAGATACGATTTTGTAGGAAGCTTTCTGAGACCACAGGCACTCAAGGATGCGAAGGCAGCATACAGGGACGGAAAGATCACCAAGGAGGAGTTCGACAAAGTTGTTAATGAGGAGATTACCAAGGTTGTTGCAAAACAGAAGGAACTTGGATTCCATGCGATCACAGATGGCGAGTTCAGAAGAACATTCTGGCATCTTGACTTCATGTGGGGATTTGAGGGCGTTGCCCATGAGAACACTGGAAATGGTGTAAAATTCGATGCAGAGCTTGCGGTTCTTGACGACACTTATCTTGTAGGCAAGATAAAGGCAAAGACGCACCCATTTGTTGAATATTTCAAGTTCCTAAAGCAGTTCGAGGATGAGAATACAGTTGCAAAGTATACGATACCGGCTCCTGCACAGACATTCCAGCAGATGATAGTACCTGACAATATTGCAAACACAAGGAAGTTCTATCCTACAAATGAGGAGCTTATCCAGGATATCGGAAAGGCTTATCAGGATGTTATTAAGCAGTTCTATGATGCTGGATGCCGAAACCTGCAGCTTGACGATTGTACATGGGGAGCCATAGTGGGGGATGCAGCAAAGCAGAGATATAGGTCGCTTGGAATATCACTTGAGGATGTCAAGAAGGAGTTGCTTGCAGTGAACAACCTTGCATTGGAAGGAAAACCGGAGGATATGGTCATCACATCACATATCTGTAGAGGAAATTATCACTCAACATTCTTCACCAGCGGACCTTATGACACAGTTGCAGATTACGTATTTGCAAATGAAAATGTGGATGCGCTGTTCCTTGAGTATGATGATGAGAGATCAGGCGGATTTGCACCTCTTGCAAAGGTTTCAGAGGATAAGAAGGTCGTGCTCGGACTCATCACAACAAAATCTCCGGTTCTTGAGGATAAGGAGAAGGTCATTGCAAGAATCCATGAGGCTGCAAAGTATGTACCACTTGACAGATTATGCCTGAGCCCTCAGTGTGGATTTGCATCTTGTGAGATCGGAAACAAGCTGACAGAGGAAGAGCAGTGGGCAAAGCTCAAGCTCGTTAAGGAGATAGCAGAGGAAGTCTGGTCATAAAACAGAATATTATAGAAGTGAAGTGGCGGCGAACAGAAGCAAGAATCTGTTCGCCGCTTTTTTGAGTTATGAAATCTGTTATATACAAGCCTGATCGATATATGATACTATTAAGAAACGCGGAATCCTTGCGGGAGTTATATTCCCAGTGCTTTTGCTCGTGAGGATACTTCTTCTGAGAAAGAAGAATGCTAAAGAAAATGTATGTTAAAAAGCAGAAATATAGATATAGTTAGGAGTTAGATTCATGAAAAAGATTGTAGAGATGTGGAATAGGGTGTCGCTGATCGCGAAGATATTGGTTGGAATAGTGATCGGTGCGGTGCTGGGACTTCTGGTGCCGGGGGCAACGGGAATAGGCCTGATCGGAACCATGTTCGTCAGGGCGCTCAAGGCAATTGCGCCGATACTGGTGTTTGCCCTTGTCATCAGCTCAATTGCAAATGCAGGAAAGGGAAATGGCCAGCAGTTTCGTATGGTGACGATCATGTATATGCTCAGCACGCTATGCGCAGCGATAGTGGCGGTGAGCGCAAGTTTTATTTTCCCTGTAACCATGACACTGGACCTTGAATCATATCAGGCGGATGTCGTCCCATCGGGAATCATGGAGGTCCTCCGGAATCTTTTGCTCAACATCACCGATAATCCCGTAAATGCGATACTCAACGCAAATTATCTCTGCATACTTGCATGGGCACTTTTGTTTGGACTTGCCATGCGACGGACAAGCAAGTCTATAAAATCTGCACTTGTATCCATATCGGATGCGGTATCAACCGTCGTGAGGTGGATCATCGGGTGCGCACCATTTGGAATCATGGGACTTGTGTTCACGACAGTATCGGAGAGTGGATTGTCGATATTCAAGGAATATGGCAGATTGCTGCTTGTACTTGTGGGCGCCATGCTTACGGTTGCATTGATCGTAGATCCGCTCCTTGCGACTATCGTCTTAAGGAGAAATGCATATCCACTTGCGTGGAGATGCCTCAGAGAGTCAGGTGTGACGGCGTTCTTCACCAGAAGTTCTGCGGCAAATATCCCAGTGAACATGTCACTTTGCAAAAGACTTGGACTTGACCCGGATGTGTATTCGGTATCCATACCGCTTGGCGCGACCATCAACATGGATGGTGCCGCCATCACTATAACTATAATGGCGCTTTCCGTTGCAAATACCATGGGAGTGTCGGTTGACGTTCCGACAGCACTCATGCTCAGTCTTATGGCAACCCTTGGCGCGTGCGGTGCCTCAGGTGTTGCGGGAGGTTCGCTGTTGCTCATTCCTATGGCGTGCTCGCTGTTTGGAATCCCACAGGATATATCCATGCAGGCTGTTGCTGTCGGAATGATCATCGGAGTGGTTCAGGATTCACTTGAGACGGCAATCAACTCATCGGGAGATGTACTCTTTGCCGCTACAGCGGAGTACAGACAGTGGCAAAAGGACGGCAGAGAGTTTAAGATAGGCGCCATCGTGAATCCAGATGAGTAGGATATTTTCATATAAAAAACAACCGGGTATGTTCAGGAAGAAACATACCCGGTTGTTTTTGTCTTTATATTCCCCGTATCCCTGATTCCGCAATTCCATTTGAATCTTTAGAGATTCCCTCAAGAATATGCGGAATTACCAACATATCCGTTCCGCATTTAGGACATGCCGCAATTCCCAGAAGTTCGTTGGTGCTTTCCAGACGATATTCAGACTGATATTCTATACCATCTTTCTGCCACATAAAAATGTGTCCGCATTTGAAACACTTAACTTCCCTGAATGTATTCCCCATAATAAATAATAACCTCCGTTGCAGTTTGTTTGTATTGCCTACAGAAACTTGTCCAGCTCCGCATCGACGTTCTTCCTCTTTTTGATCTTTGGGTGGTCGATGACTCTTTCAAATATACAATATCCTAAACATGGTTTGCAACAGATGAAGAACTTTTATATAATTGTAGATAGTATGCGGAAGCTAAGATAACATATGGGAACTGAAAGAAAAACAGGAAAATGAACACTATGGGGAATGAGCCATTGTCTGGCAGATCAAAGCCAGAGACAGGTAATAACAAAACAGAATACAAGGCACACTACCATCTGCCTGGACTTTTTGAATTCTACGAGCTGTACAAGGTATTCCTGCCACTATACCGTGAGCACAGGGAATATTTTTACGACTGGTGTGATATCGGCTCGGTGTATGGCGCACCGGGTGACTGCCTCTGGGGCGGTGGCAGAGTGGGATATGGTGACAGCGGTGCCAGAGATGTGCTGGAACTTATGAGAGAGTATGGAATATCGGCGAGGCTGACCTTCAGCAACTCATTGTTAAGACCGGAACATCTTGCGGATAAACGGTGTAATGATTTGTGCAGAGCGTTTGAGAAGGGTGATATTCAAAACGGTGTCATAGTCCATTCGGATCTGTTGCTCGACTATCTTCGGGAGAATTATCCGGGGCTGTATATGGTTTCATCTACAACAAAGGTCATCACGGACTTTGATCTGTTTTCGGCAGAGCTTGACCGGGATGAATTCAGGTATGTTGTGCCGGATTTCCGGCTGAACAAAGCATTTGACAGGCTGGGGGCGCTTACGCAAAAGCAGAAAGACAAGGTGGAATTCCTGTGCAACGAATGCTGTTGGTTCTCCTGTCAGGACAGGAAAGCCTGCTATGAGGATGTGAGCCGTATGGCTCTCGGTGAGAAATCAATTCACCGCTGTACATCGCCGAACGCAGCAGGTGGCTATCGTTTCTCAAAAGCGATGGAGAATCCGGGATTTATAGGTATAGATGATATAAGGAACATTTGCCTGCCGATGGGATTTTCCAATTTCAAGATAGAGGGAAGAGGTCTTGGAAGTGCCATAGTGCTGGAATTTCTGCTATACTATATGACAAAGCCAGAGTACCAGCTGAGGGTAAGAGAAGAGATATATCTTGACAATACGCTGGATCTGTTCTAGGCGTGCGCGGGCAGTAGTCAGGGGCTGCGGATAGCATGGGAGGATAATATAGGCAGTCGATATGTATTTGAAATCTGCAGAGTATGTTTCGTAGCTCGTGGAGATAACAGAAAATTCCTGATCGAAGGGGGAAATGTATATGGAGAGAATAAAGAATTTATCCAGGACGCAAAAGGTTCTGATGAGCATTATAGTGGCAATGATCATAGCATTTTCCATAATTTATCCGATTATAATGTCCATAAAGGGAATAGAATTCAGGGGTGACTTTCTGACCCGAAAAGAAGAACAGGGAAATGTGACATATACAGATGGACATACAAGTATCATAGTATATGATGACCAGAGCATAGAATTTAAGTGTTATCATCGATTTACAGGAGATGGGTATAGAGACGTAACATATGGACCATATAGCTGGATGGAGGATCATTCTGCCATACCGGCAGGGACAGAGGACGGCATGTTATCATCTGATGATTATATCGGAGTAAAGATCATGGAGGGTGATAAGGTGTTTTTTAGAGGCGCTGTCTCAAAAGATGGATACATGGTATACAATGCGGACGGCACGATGACCAACGATTTTGATGTGGTTTTAGGAGATTATTATGCAAATCCGCCGGATATTTATGAAATAGTGAAGTTTATTACTGGTCCGCAGACTACAAACAGAGGAAATATAGTATTATATATATTCGGAATCATTATATGCATCATTGCGGTCGTAAGTATGCTGTTTCCAGATGAACTTTTCAGATTGGCCATGTGGCCCAGGGTGAGAAACCTGTATGATGTTGAGCCGTCTGACTGGGAACTTACAGTCCGTGTTATCGAGTGGTATGTGCTTACGATTGGTGCATTTGTGGTATTTGTGATCGGACTTACGATGGGCAGTGTGACGTGACGACTCCGGACGAGTGATAGACAAAAGCGCTTAGCATATAGACAAATAGATGAAAGGACAACTTGAACAATATGGCATACACACCTAATGATATATATGATTATATAATTGAGAATGACAGGGAATCAGAATTCCTGCAGGCGATAACACTCCATAAACAGAACTTTTCCATAGGAGAGATTACAGACAGGCGTTTTCTCGTAAAAGAAGACAAGACGGTAAAGTTTATATCAAAGATGTATAAGATAAATATACAGATCACGGATGACGACATCATAACAGCGGTCATGAATGGCCTCTATGTGAGTGCATTTATCTCAAGACAGGGCGATGCCTACAATGTGCATTTTCTCGTACATGCGTATCCGGAAAATATGAAGTCGCAGTTTGACGAAGAGATATTAAAGGAAGTCCTGCGATACATGATCATGATGACTATTGTACGGCTGAGACTGGATACGCCGGAGAAGGTGGAAGAATATCTGGGTAGCAGGGAGTAGCACTTTATGTAAATAAAGCTTATAGCCGCACCCCTGGCTTTTTTTATGAATAATATTTGGCTGTTATAAAGTTGTTTTGATGAAACAAAAAAGCTGTCTGAAATAATTCAGACAGCTTCTGTCACGTGCGCAAGAGGATTCGAACCCCCGACACCTTGGTCCGTAGCCAAGTGCTCTATCCAGCTGAGCTATGCACACATGTTGATTAACAACATCAGTTATATTACAACAGGTTTGAGCAAATGTCAAATAAAAAGTTGCAAATATTTCAATTTTTTCATTCTCCCTGTGGTTGAAAAAATATCAGTAGGAGAAAAATAACTGTAATTATTCTTTAGGTGATTCTCTCTTAAGTTCAGGAATATATCGCTGACCATAAATGCTGTTCTTGATGGACTGCATCTCAAGGTCTGTTGCGGATATCACATCTGCGCATTTCTTAAGTCTTGCGGATATCATGTCTACGTTCGGGATATCCTTCTTATATCTGAGCTGGTGATCCAGGCTCGCCCAGAAGTCCATCGCGATTGTTCTAATCTGTACCTCCACACGCATATTCCTTGTGTGGTCTGCGAAGAACACAGGAATCTCGACTATTACATGCAGACTGCGGTAGCCATTTGGCTTTGGGTGCGATATGTAGTCTTTTGCTTCGATCAGGGTGATGTCGTCCTGACTTATGAGCTTTTCTGCCACCATGTATATGTCATCGATGAATGGACAGATGACTCTTATTCCGGCGACGTCATCCAGATTGTTCAGTATACTTGCACATGTCACCGGACAGCCCTTGCTTGCAAGCTTTTTGGCAATGCTGACAGGCTTCTTGATCCTTGACTGTATGAATTCTATAGGATTTCTCTTATATCTTACGCTGAAATCATCGTTCAGCACTTCAAATTTTGTCTTCACCTCTCTGATGGCACATGAATACATCATCATGATCTCCTCAAAACTCTGCATCTCCTGCATGAAAGGATTTTCCTCCGGGCGCAGGAGTGAATTGATGTATTTGCTGTTCAGAGCGTTTGTCTGTATTGATTCCATAACTCCTCCAAAATGTAAAAAAACTGGAATGGTGTGTCCTGTTGCACAACTATGTGTATTATACTACATTCCACTTGTGCTTAAAAATAAAATTTTATAAAATACCTGTGAACGATCAATAAATACTGACAGGCATAACCCTTTTGCTTTATTTGTCAGTTCACAGAGTCAGGAGAAGACAATGAGCTATTTTGATGAGATGATCGCCACGGAGCGTATACCGGATTCCTATGTGGGATGGGAACAGTACAGACGTGAGGTGACGGAATATATAGAAAATAACTGCCGGGAAAAAAAAGAATCCGGGCAGGATACAGATGCAGCGAATTCAAAGCCTGTGCTTGCACTGTGGGGAATAGGGCCGGCCGGCGATATAGATATAGGAAGATTGGCAGATAATTACAGGCTGGTGCTCATAGACAGAGACAGGGAAGCTGTGCTTTCGGCAGTCAGGGAATATGGGCTGAAGGAACAGGATTATATAATAGCGGATATTCCATTCTGGCATGTAGACGATGACCAGTACCGCTTGTATGAGGCGATGCTTGAGGACTGTGAGGACACCGAGCATATACTTGAGTTCCTGACAGGCATAGCGACTGCCAATTCCGGTAAATATATTGGCAGAACGGAATCTGGGGATATAGTAAATGACACCGACAGGTATCTTGATATATTTGATTACAGTGTGGCGGTCGGGCTTCACAGCCAGCTCAATTCCAGATTTGCGGCATTGCTTTACCACTACAGGGACAATTATCATGACGAGGATCTTAGACTCATAAGCAGTGCCATCTCGGGGCTGAACGAGGCGGCGGTGGAGAGACTCAATGACTACATGTACCATATGACAAAGGATGTCCTCATATATGGATATGAGGTCGCTGCATGTGAGGATCAGACATGCGCAGAGAAGCTTGCAAATGCATTTGACAGGCGGGATGTGGAGACGATGAAGTCGGTGGAGCACATAGAAGGTGTGGCACAGCTCATGAAGGATATGTCGCTTCATATGAACTATGACGTGGAGCTGGTTGACAGCCGCCATATGGTATGGCCATTTGACACGGCCGGTGGCAGGAAAAATTACGTGATGGGATTTGCCGCCATGCGGAAGATATGATGTTGTAAATAGGCGGAAAAGATTAAAAAGTTAAATGACATTCCATAAAAATCAGTTGATATAACGTATATTATCATGAGGAGGGAGCTATGACAGACAGAGAATTTGAACAGTGCATGTCTGCGATGGCGGCGGGCGACAGGGATAGCCTGCGGCACATATATGATGCGTATCTGAAGCTCATATATGCTGTGGTGTACGACACCATAGGACAGCGCGAGGAGGCTGAGGATGTGACATCGGAATTCTTCATCAAGCTGTATAGCATTGCGGGAAGCTATAAGCCGGGAAATGGACATAAGAAATGGTTGGTCACGATCGCCCGGAATATGGCGGTGGACAGGATCAGGAAGATAGACCGTGAGGCTCTGGTGGATGAGATACCGGAGACCGGGCAGAGTGGCAGCATGGAGGAACAGGTTGTGAACAGCGTGTCACTGAAGGTGGCCATGGAGTCGCTTAAGCCTGATGAGCGGGAGATAGTTGATATGAAGGTGGCTGGAGGATTTACCTTCAGAGAGATATCAGAGATAGTTGGCAAGCCGATGGGAACAGTCACGTGGCTTTACAACAGTGCGATCAAGAGACTTAGGAGGTGCAGACTATGAACAGACATGAAGATGAACTGGAAAAGGAAATAGCTGACAAATATATAGAGAATATGGATGCACCTGATCTCTGGGGAAAAATAGAGGCAGGACTTGATGCGGTGGATGCGCATCGGGTGCAGGATAAGAAATCTGGAGATAAGAAGTTTGGAGTCAAGAAAGACCGTAAAGACAGGAACAGAAGAACCATCCAGATCGTTTCCGGTCTTGTGGCAGCGGCAGTGGTGTGTGTGCTGATCGTAGCCGGACCGTTAAGGAACAGCCGTAAGAGGGCAAGCGATAAGACAGCGCAGGACAACAGTGTGAAGGTGACTTCGGATGAAAGTTATTATGCACAAGAAAGTGACGCGGCTGCGGCAGACGATATTCAAAGCGATGCTGCTGAAATGGCAGAAAACGCCACGGCGAGTTATGATGTACAGAGAAATACTGATGCTCAGAATTCTGTGAATAGTGCTGACTATATTCCCATGATCATGTTGGATGGTGTGCTCTACAGGGACACATACGACATGGTCGATGCTGACAGCGTGGATGAGAGCAAAGCGGCCTACGCTGAGAGCTACACCGATGGCGTGCCGGCAAATGACGGCGAGGTCAACTTTGACATGAACCCATCCAGAAACTCAGCCTACATTGTGTGTGATGATGGCAGCCTTGTAGTGAAGGTTGAGGGCAACTGGTACAGATTTGAGAGGGCAGAATAGCACAAACAAATCAAAAATTAAAAAAATACAGAAATTACCATAAAAAATAATAATCCCTTCGTATATAGAATATAAAGCTTGACCGGTAGCTTGAAATTCATATTACGGAGGGATTTTTTATGATGAAATATAATTCAAAAATATTTGCAAGATCCATATGCGCAGTTATGGTAGGGGTTATGATGGGAGGAGGTCTTACGGGCTGTGGTAACGATGATGCAGTAGATGGCAGGGGAATGCGCCTTGAAAAACAAAATGGGGATAAGACAGAGATAACAGGGATCGCAGAAAAGTACAGGGAAAAAGAAAGTAAGCAAAAAAAGAAGTCGCTGCAGGACAATGGCTTGAGTGGAATATTCAACAGTACGTCGAATGATGTTATGTATGCGGAGGAAGCTTGTGATGTGGCAACAGTCGCTGGAGATACAGCGATGGTGACAGATGCTTCAAATTCTATGTATACAGAGATCGCCTACGATACGAGAGAGTATGACAGCGTGGCGGAGAATGGATTTGTATCCACAGCGGACAGACCTCTCTCCACATTTGCGGCGGACAGGGATACGGCATCATACAGCAACGTCAGGTCGTATATAGAGTCAGGCTGTCTCCCACCGGACGGAGCGGTGAGAATAGAAGAGATGCTGAACTATTTTACCTATGACTACAGAAGGAAGCCTGAGGATGGAGAGAAGTTCTCCATATACACAGAATATTCGGACTGCCCGTGGAATAAGGCCACAAAGCTCATGATGGTTGGGATCAACACGGATGAAATAGATTTTGGAGACAAGAAGCCTTCAAATCTGGTGTTCCTGATCGACACCTCGGGATCCATGTATGAAGATAACAAACTCCCACTCGTGCAGCAGTCATTTGCCATGCTGGCGGAGAATCTGGATGAGAACGACAAGGTGAGCATAGTCACATATGCGGGTGAGGATACGGTGGTGCTCTCGGGCACATCCGGCTCAGAGCAGTACACGATAAATGAGGCGCTTTCGAGTATGACAGCCGAGGGCTGTACCAACGGCGGCGATGCCATCATCACAGCTTACGAGCTGGCGGAGAAGAACTTTATAGAGGGAGGCAACAACCGTGTCATACTTGCAACGGACGGGGATCTGAACGTGGGGCTTACCAGTGAGAGCGACCTTGTGGATCTGATAACCGAGGAGAAGAAGGAAAACAACATTTTTCTCAGCGTGCTTGGGTTTGGAACAGACAATTTGAAGGACAACAAGCTTGAGGCTCTTGCTGATAATGGTGATGGAAGCTATGCGTTTATAGATTCTGCGTATGAGGCAAAGAAGGTGCTGGTGGACGAGATGGGCGGAACTCTGAACACCGTTGCCAAGGATGTGAAGTTTCAGATAGAGTTCAATCCGGCAAATGTCAAGGGTTACAGGCAGATAGGTTATGAGAACCGCGCCCTTGCGGATGCGGACTTTGCAAATGACGCTGTGGACGGCGGCGAGATAGGCGCAGGACATATGGTGACGGTGCTCTATGAGATAGTGCCTGCGGGATCAGACTTCGATGTGCCTGCAGCCGAGCACAAATACGGACAGGATTCCAATCAGGTAAATACATCGGAGACTGCATCACAAGACGTTAAGGATAAGTCTGATAGCGCAGAGGACTATACCGGTGAGCTTGCGACAGTGAACGTAAGATACAAGGAGCCGGATGGGGATAAGAGCAGTCTTGTGAGCCGTGTGGTGAAGACTGACAGCTACAGCAGCGAAATGTCCGTTGACATGAGTGCGGCAAGTGCCGTGGCGGCCTATGGTATGATCCTCAAAAACAGTGAATATGTGGGTTCTGCAGATTTTGATATGGTTATGGCTCTTGTTGGCGGTAAGGTGGACAGTTCAGCCGGCAGTGGCGATATTATCGATATGCAGTGGCAGGGCTTTGCAGACATGGTACGTCAGACGCAGAATATAACTGACTAGGAAAAATGTCGATAAGAGGAGCTGTTCGATATGGCTTTGTAATCACACTTTGTAATCACATTGTATAAAACTCTTTTATTTTATTGATAATTCTTGTATAATAACAAATTAGAGTGTCAATTAAGACGAAAAAATAAAAACAAGAATATCAATATAGACAGGAAGGGTAAGATTCATGGGCGAAAAAAAGATTATGCTTGGTAACGCAGCCATCGCCAGAGGCTGTTATGAAGCGGGTGTCAAGGTATCAGCGGCATATCCTGGAACACCAAGTACAGAGATCAGTGAGAACATGGTGCAGTACAAAGGAGATATCTACTCAGAGTGGTCACCAAATGAGAAGGTAGCCACAGAGGTAGCGATCGGTGCATCATTTGCGGGAGTGAGATCAATAGTGTCGATGAAGCATGTAGGTGTGAACGTGGCATCAGATCCGCTGTTCACCGCAGCATACACAGGTGTGAACGGAGGTATGGTACTTGTTGCAGCAGATGATCCTGGAATGTACTCATCACAGAATGAGCAGGATTCAAGACTTGTAGCAAGAACAGCCATGATCCCAGTTGTTGAGCCATCAGACAGCCAGGAGGCAAAGGATTTCACAAAGTATGCATTTGAGCTGAGTGAGAAGTATGATACTCCTGTAATGCTCCGTACAACCACAAGACTCTCACACTCACAGGGCGTTGTAGAGCTCTGTGACAGACAGGAGATTCCTGACAAGCCATATGAGAGAAATATAAAGAAATATGTCATGATGCCTGGTAACGCTATACCACGTCATGTATTTGTAGAGCAGAGACTCAAGGACATGGCAGCAGACGGAGCTGACATGCCGATCAACAGAGTTGAGATGAGAGACAAGAGTGTGGGTGTCATCACCAGCGGTATCCCTTACCAGTATGTCAGAGAGGCTATGCCAAACGCATCAGTCTTAAAGCTTGGCATGGTAAATCCACTCCCAAGAAAGATGATCGAGGACTTCTGTGCACAGGTAGACAAGGTGTATGTCATCGAGGAGCTTGAGCCACATATCGAGACTCAGGTCAGATCATGGGGAATAGATGCAGTCGGCAAGGAGCTGCTTACAGTTCAGGGTGAGTACAGCGCAAATATGCTCAGAGAGAAGCTTCTCGGCGAGAAGATAGAGACAGTCGAGGCTGCTCAGGTTCCAGCCAGACCACCTATCCTCTGTCCAGGATGTCCACACAGAAGCGTATTCTCAGTCCTCTCAGAGCTGAAGATCCACGCTGCAGGAGATATCGGATGTTACACACTCGGAGCTGTCGCACCGCTCAGTGTTATTGACACAACAGTCTGCATGGGTTCATCCATCTCTACCCTTCATGGAATGGAGAAGGCAAAGGGCAAGGATTATATCAAGAACTGGGTAGCGGTCATAGGTGATTCAACATTCCTTCACACAGGTGTGAACTCACTCATGAACATGGTATACAACCAGAGCACAGGAACAGTCATCATACTTGACAACTCGACAACAGGTATGACAGGACATCAGGATCACGCCGCAACAGGTAAGACACTGATGGGAGATCCTACATACGCCATTGATATTTACAATCTCTGCAAGGCACTGGGAATCCAGAACGTCCATGAGATAAATGCATTTGATATAGAAGGTCTTAAGAAGCTCATCAAGGAGGAGACAGCAAAGGATGAGGTATCAGTCATCATCACAAAGTCACCTTGTGTACTCTTGAAGACGACTAAGATAACAGGAAGATGCAAGGCAATACCTGAGAAGTGCAAGAAGTGCGGTATGTGCTTAAAGCCTGGATGCCCTGCAGTTATCAGGCAGGAGGATGGAACCATCCGTATAGATGACACACTCTGTACAGGCTGTGGACTGTGCATGAAGCGTTGTAAGTTCGATGCTATAGAAAGGGAGGAGTTCTAATCATGGAGACAAAGAATATTATGATCGTCGGCGTAGGCGGACAGGGAACACTTCTCACAAGCCGTATACTCGGTGGAATCACCACGGCAGCAGGTTATGATGTAAAGCTCTCAGAGGTTCACGGGATGAGCCAGAGAGGTGGAAGTGTTGTTACATATGTAAGATATGGAGAGAAGGTAAATGAGCCTATCGTGGAAGAGGGATGTGCAGATGTCCTCATAGCATTTGAGAGACTTGAGGCGCTCAGATATGCACACTTCCTGAAGAAGGATGGAGTTATCATCGTAAATGACCAGAGAATAGATCCTATCACTGTAGTTACAGGCGCAGCACAGTATCCTGATGGAATCATCGAGGAGCTCAGCGGCAAGTACAAGGTTATCTCAGTTGATGCCATGGACGAGGCCAAGAAGCTTGGCAACAACAAGGTATTTAACACAGTCATCATAGGAATCGCGGCACAGCACATGGATTTCTCACATGATGCATGGGTTGAGGTTATCAAGAACACAGTTCCACCTAAGACAGTGGAGCAGAATCTTGAGGCATTTGAGGTTGGCTACAACCTTAAGTAATTTGACGATTTTTAGTACAAAAGACGGATTTTAGCATAAAAAAAGTCCGTCTTTTGTTGATTAATGGTGGAAAAAAGGACCCTCATATGGTAAAATCAACACATATGATGGTTTGCGGGGTGCGTACACATGAATGATATTAACAAGGATGAGATTGACGCAAAATGGCATATGCTGGTATGGCGTATGATGATAGTTATATGCAGTATTTCTTTTGTTATTGCATGGATATTATTTGGAGTATACAGAGTAGATAAGAGCATAGGAGCAGGCGCATATATAGTAAAGTATATCGTGCTGCCGATGATAGTACAGGCTATAGCGATCACAATTTGCTATTTTTATATGAAGCACGATGAGGCGGACATAAAGCACAAGAATTATGTCGTGACAGGTATGATATATGTATGTGTCGGTGTTATAGCATTTACATATTGCACCATATACCCGCTTATACTTATTCCGTGTGTCACCATAATTGCCACGGCGTTATTTGCAGATCAGGAGCTGACGGTATGGTCGGGAGTTGCGGTGCTTGCACTCATGGTCATCAATGTTGTGAGATTACATTTGAATGTCGGTGAGCTTGCCACACAGATGAACTGGGTTGGAGCACTGCTCATATACATACTGGTAGTATCTGTTATGTGTGCGATGGTTATGGTCGTCAACAAGCACACGAAGGCACTTATGGAATCGATTGCCGGAAGCTACAACAGACAGGTAACACTGATGAGTGAGCTTATGGTTGATCCGATGACAGGCCTGTACAACAGAAGATCATTTGAGGAGAGCCTTGATAAGGAGATCGAGAATGTGGAGCAGACTGGGGCGAAGTCCTATGTCACCATATTTGATATAGATCATTTCAAGGAAGTCAACGATACATATGGCCACAGCAATGGAGATATAGTTATCAAGGCGCTGTGTAAGATGATGAAGGAGAAGTCGAAGGATATGGGACTTGCCTTCAGATACGGCGGTGAGGAGTTCGTGATACTGTTCCATGATGTGGAACTGTCCAAGGTCATGAATGTTGTTGAGGACATAAGAACAGAGTTCAGATGCTACTATTTCCACTTTATGAACAAGGATGGAATAACCTGTAGCTGTGGTGTCGCTGAGTACACCAAGGGAGAGAGTTCCAAGGCATGGTTCAACAGAGCGGATTCAGCACTCTATAAGGCGAAGGAATCAGGAAGAAACAGAACAGTTATAAGTGAATAAAAAATAACACATTGGGCTGTGCTCAATGTGTTATTTTTTTATGGAATTATTCAAATGTTATGATATGTCCGGCGTTACTGGACATAATCGTTCAGCCACTGAACCACACCGTTGGATATTGCCTTGGCGTAGTTCTCAAGATTTTCATTGAAATAGTCCAGATCGTCCTGGTTGGTCATGAAGCCCATCTCAACGATCATGCTTGTCATATCGGTGTCTCTGATGACCGCATAGTCATCATCGCTGTCTCCCTGGGTTCCGATTCGCACCCCTCGGTTGGCGGTTATACCAACTTCCTCGAGATTGCTCAGAATGTCATCTGCGGCCGCATAACTGCGCTCAGATCCTGAGCTGTGTATCCATATCTCAATGCCCTTTGTGGTGTTTGGGTTGGCTGTTGAATTGCGGTGTAGCGAAACGAAGATATCAGCCTTGGCCTTGTTTGCTATCTTTGAACGGGAGTCGAGCTGTGTGTCGCTGTCGTCGGATCTGGTCATTATGACGTTGACGCCGCTCTTTTTCAGGGCTTTGGCAACCTCCTGCGCAAGACGGAGATTGTCGTCCTTCTCGTAGCTTCCGTCAAGTCCCACAGCGCCTACATCGCTTCCTCCATGACCAGCATCCACACACACCGTGTATGTGTCGTTGGCCTTCTGGAGCATGACAGTCTGTCCTTTCCCCTTGGTGATCTGTGCCTTTGCCAGAAAAAATCCCATGACAAGTATGCACAATAATAGTATGATGTTTATGGCGACCAAAAAGACGACGAGGGAACGCATCTGTTTCAGCGTCATTTTCTTTTTTCGTTTGCTCATGTTTTCTCCTTCGTGGAAATATCTTTGATAAAGATACCTCAAAATCCGATGTTTTTCAACTGGGGATATGGAGAACGTGAACAGCATGGCCGCAGCAGAGGTGTTCTGCGCTTACGCAGTATAAATGTACAGGAGGAATATTTATGATAATAGATTTTCACACACACACGTATCCCGACAGGATAGCAGCCAAGACGGTAGGGCTTCTGGAGAGCAGATCCGGTACAAGGGCACATTCGGATGGCACACTTGACGGACTGGAGAATGACATGAGGAGCAGACATGTGGATGTGTCTGTGGTACTTCCGGTGGCAACGTCTCCGAAACAATATAAGCATATAAATGAATTCGCAGTTGAGGAGAATGAGCGCTTTTCAGAGACACATGTGTGGTCGTTTGGAGGGATACATCCCGACAATGACAATTACAAAGAGATACTCAGGGATATATGCGACAAAGGTCTGAAGGGGATAAAGATCCATCCTGACTACCAGGGGGCTTTTTTCAACGATATAAGATATAAAAGGATAATCAGCTATGCCACAGAGCTTGGGCTTATCGTGGTGACACATGCGGGAACAGACATAGGACTTCCTGATGTGACTCACTGCACTCCTGCAATGGCGGAGGAGGTGCTGGATGAGGTTGGGCCTGACAAGCTTGTGCTTGCCCATATGGGTGGATGGCAGATGTGGGATGACGTGCTGAACAGACTTTGCGGAAGAGATGTGTATTTTGACACGGCATTTTCCTATGGACAGATAGACTGGCGGGAGGGGGCACCGCACAGATGGCAGCTTCTTGATGGTGACATGTTTAAGAAGATAGTGGCAGCTCACGGGTCTGACAAGATCCTGTTCGGAACGGACAGCCCATGGTCTGATCAGGAACAGTCATGTGCGGACATAGAGGCCCTTGATCTGGAAGATGTGGACAAAAACAATATATTTGAGAATAATGCGCGAAAATTGCTTGGATTGAAATTGAATTTTTAGAAAAAATACGCGAAAACCTATTGATAATGTTTTAAAAATGTGTTACATTTTTGTTACGCCAATGAAATTTTTCACAGATAGTAATACACGAAAGACATGTCGGAGCCTAACGACATGTCTTTTTTATGTGCTGTGGAGCGGACTGCCCACTGTAAGTATCATTATATGAAGCGGTTTATAAAATAAAAAAGACTTGAGATAAATCTCAAGTCTTAGTAGCTGGGCTACAAGGATTCGAACCTTGAAAATGCTGGAGTCAGAGTCCAGTGCCTTACCATTTGGCGATAGCCCATTGCCTCAACAAATGGTAGTATATACTAAAGCTCAGAATAATGCAAGCACTTTTTTAAAAAAATTTCAAAAAATTTTTCAGCTTGCGATAGCCCTCTAAATAGGGTATAAAATTATAGTAAAATGAGCATCATGGAGGTGGCGTAATGTATTCATATGAAGCGATAGTCAGGTATAGTGAGACTGGTGGAAATAAGATATCCAACATGGCGACCATAGCGAACTATTTCCAGGACTGTGCTATACTGCAGTCGGAGGAGGTCGGCATAGGGCTGGATTATCTGGCAGGACACCACAGAGCATGGTTCCTGGTTTCCTGGCAGATAGAGGTGGTCAGATATCCTGCGATGGGAGAGAAGATCAAGGTCAGGACGTGGGCATATGATTTCAAGGCATCTCTGGGATTCAGAAATATAGATATACTGGACGAGAATGGAGAACGCATAGTTAAGGCGGCATCCATTTGGAGCTATATGGACACCGAGAGGCTGAGACCTGTCAAGATAGACAAAGAGGTGTCAGACGCATATCCGATGGAGCCTGCCATAGACATGGAGTATGCGCCGCGCAAGGTAAAACTGCTGGGCGATGCGGAGACTATAGATACCAGAAAGGTCATGTCTTATCAGATAGACTCCAACAATCATATGAATAATGAAGCGTATATTGCTCTTGCCCAGGAATACGTGGATGATGTTGCGGATATTATTGCAGTCAGAGCGGAATATAAGATGCAATATGTGAAAGATGATGTTATAGTAGTAAAGAGGTTTATTGACGACAGATATGTTCAGATAATCCTGGCAGATGAAGAGGACAGGACAAGGTGTGTTGTCCAGTTTGAACGGAGCAGTAAGGATATATGATATACTGTGTCGACAGAAAAAATTAAGAGGACGGTATGACGATGATAAAGATAGGCGAATGGAATGATCTTATAGTAAAGAGAGAAAAGGAATTTGGTGTGTATCTTGGATGTGCGGATTCTGACAGTGAGGTGCTTCTTCCGAGAAAGCAGGTTCCGAATGGCATAAAGACAGGCGAGCACATCAACGTGTTCATATACAGGGATTCTGACGACAGACTCATTGCAACTGTGAATGTTCCATATATAACTATGGGTAAGATGGCTGTTCTCAGGTGTGTGGGAACTACCAAGATCGGTGCATTCATGGACTGGGGACTTGAAAAGGATATTCTGCTTCCGTTTAAGGAGCAGGTTGGCCCGGTGAGAGAGAACCATGAATATCTGGTCAGAATGTACACTGACAAATCGGACAGACTGTGTGTGTCCATGAAGGTTTATGAGTATCTGAGCAGCAATTCCCCATATAAGCAGGGAGATGCTATATCGGGAATAGTTATAGAGTACAGCTCCGAGTATGGTGCATTTGTCGCTGTGGACAACAAATATTCAGCACTTATCCCGAAGAAGGAGATACACAGTGCCATATATGCCGGCGACCACGTTGAGGGCAGGGTTGCGTCAGTCAGGGAAGACGGCAAGCTGAACCTCACCATGCAGAAGCCGATAAAGATGCAGATCAGGGAGAATGCAGAGATGATATTGAATATCATCGATTCATATAATGGAGTGCTCCCGTTCAATGACAAGGCAGATTCAAAGGTGATAGAGAAGGAATTTGGAATAAGCAAGAGAGCATTTAAGACGGCGGTTGGCAAGCTCCTCAAGGACGGCAAGATAAGGATCACAGAGAAGAACATTGAGATACTGTCCGAGGAAGAGCGGGCAGAGCTTGCGAAAAAAGGAACAACCAAAGCCGATGTTGTGAAGCGTGCAAAGCCTGAGACGAAGAAGCCGGTATCCAGACGGTCACCGGAGCCCGTGCCAGACAGAAAAGGCACTGTGAAATTCACCAGAAGCAATGGCGGAAGGCGCAACAACAGAAAGGCTCTCATGGCGGAGCTGAGCGAGATGGATGAGGAGTAATAGTTCATCATATATAATAGTAAAAAACAGGAGGAACAAAACATGAAGACAATAATAAGTACACCAAAGGCACCAGCGGCAATAGGACCATATTCACAGGCGGTTCTCGTGAATGGAATGCTTTTTACATCAGGAGTTATACCTATCGATCCTGAGACAAATACACTGGTTGAGGGAGATGTCACTGTACAGGCAAGACAGGCGATCGGCAATCTCAAGAATCTCATAGAGGCATCAGGCTCATCTATGGATAAGGTAGTGAAGACAACAGTATTTATCAAGGATATGAATGATTTTGGCAAGATAAATGATATTTACAAGGACTTCTTCACAAGCGATTTCCCTGCACGTTCATGCGTGGAGGTTGCAAGACTCCCTAAGGATGTGCTTATAGAGATAGAAGCCATCGCTACAGTAGAGTAAGCGTATGAGACAGGACAATGTTCAGAGAAAGGTACACGGAGCGTCATGGTTTTTCCTGTCGCTGATATGTGTGTATCTGTGTGTTGTTATGATACTGTGGAAGACGAATATCGGCTCACATATAACCATGGTTCAGAATCTGATCCTGAGCCAGAGCATGATATTCGTGCCGACGATCATATATATTCTTATAAGCAAATGTGATCTGCGCGAAACGCTCAGACTGAAAAAGACGCACTGGCTGGCGATAATCATCGTTCCGGCATTCGTCGTGGCTCTTGAGCCTCTTATGACACTCATAAATGCCATAAGTCTTCTGTGGGTGGAGAGTGCCACTACCGAGCTTGCAACAGGTCTTGTGTCGAATCATAAGCTGTGGGTGTCAACACTTCTCATGGCGGTCACTCCGGGAATCGTGGAGGAGCTTGCCTACAGAGGCGTCATAATGGGAAGCTACAGATATGGCAGCAGACTGGCGGCTATAATCATAGGAGGAATAATGTTCGGAGCCATGCACATGAATTTCAATCAGATGGCATATGCGATGGTTCTGGGAATGATGCTGGGATTTCTTGCCGAGGCGACAGGAAGTATATTTACGACCATGTATGCCCATTTCTGCTTTAATGAGATATCCGTCATCATCAGCTATATAGCATCACATGTCAGCGTGCTCAAGCAGATGGTGGAGAAACAGGCTTCTGAGGGAATAGCAGCAGATCAGCTCAAGCAGACGATATTGATATATATTCCATTTGCATTTATGGGATTGTGTGCGGCTGCGGCGATGATAGTGTTGTTGGCGTACCTGAATGGAAGGCATATGGATATGCTGGCGATGTTCAGAAGAAACAGGAACGCTGAGGTCAAGAGACCGAGGATCATATCTGTGCCGCTTGTTCTGGCACTGTGCGTATGCATAGGATTTATGATAATAACAGAATTTGTTTTATGATATGTAATACAATGCCTGCACTTTTATAGGTGCGGGCATTTGCATATTAATGCCGTTAATCCCTGTTGAGTAACCAGTAGAAGGAGATGGCATACAGTCCGGCAACGCCCACCAGAGTATAGATTATTCTGGAAAATGCAGTTCCGGCACCGAAGATGCCGTCCACTATGTTGTAGCTGAACAGTCCTATAATGCCCCATACGATAGCACCGATTATGGTCAGTGTGAGACATATGCAATTTAGTGTTTTCATTTTTGACCTCCAATATGATCGCGCCAAATGCGGCGTTTCAGTATGATGTAATTGTGTGCAGTTATCATTTTAAATATTCATGAGATTCAGGTGACTTGACACAAAAAAGTAAGTGTAGTAAATTTACATATGAATACTTGTTCAAATGGAACACGTGAGTTGCTTGTTTGGGAGCAGAAAGGACCATAGATATGGCAGAAGATAAAAATATTTTTTTTGACAGTTATGAACTGGAACAGTCGGATCTCGCAGATCTGGCAGACCTGTTCAAGGTGTTTGGCGATGCGACACGTATATCCATCATGTTCGCCCTGCTTAAGCAGGAACTGAGTGTCGGAGACATCGCAGAGCGTCTGGAGATGAATGCATCGGCTATTTCACACCAGCTCAGGGTGCTGAAGCAGGCCAAATTGATAAAAAGCAGAAGAGAGGGCAAGAATATAATATATTCCCTGGCCGATGAGCACGTTGTGACCATCATCAAACAGGGTGTTGACCATATACTTGAATAGAATATACGAGAGGTAGAATATGAAGGTAGAATCACTTATATTTGACATGGATGGAACTCTGTGGGACAGCGCGGCAAATGTGGCTGCGTCCTGGAGTGAAGTCCTCGAAAGACAGGCTGATGTGGACATGAAGGTGACAGAGGCCGATATCAAATCTGTTATGGGTATGCCTATGGATGCCATTGCCGACAAGCTGTTCGGAGCGTATTCGGAGGACAGAATGACTCAGCTTATAGATGCCTGCGGAGACTATGAGAACGAGTATCTCCGTGAACATGGTGGCGTTCTGTACGATGGTGTAGAGGATACCATTGCGAAGCTTTCGGGATCACACAGGCTGTTTATAGTCAGCAACTGCCAGAGTGGATATATAGAGGCATTTCTTGATTATTACGGGTTTGGAAAGTATTTTAAGGATATACTCTGCTGGGGAGATACAAAGGTATCAAAGGGCGAGAGTATAAAGATACTCATGGAGAAGAATGGAATAGAGGATGCTGCATATGTCGGCGACATCCAGGGCGACTGCGACAGTGCCAGATTTGCCGGGATAAAGTTCATTCACGCGGCATACGGGTTTGGAAGTGTGAAGGATAAGGATGCGGAGATCCATACATTTGCGGAACTTCTTGACGTGGTGGAGTGATCCGGAAGGTCATTTACAGACCTGCTATAAAACATAATAAACAGAAAAACAGGGAGTATATCAGCAGTTGATATACTCCCTGTCTCTATATATTATTTATCCATATGCTCAAGTGCAGCTGCTACAAATCCTTTGAAAAGAGGATGTGGCTTGTTTGGTCTTGATTTGAATTCCGGATGTGCCTGTGTTCCGATGAACCAAGGATGCTCAGGAATCTCGATCATCTCGACGATATGTCCGTCAGGTGACAGTCCGACAAGCTCCATTCCGTTGTCAGTCAGAGCCTGACGATAGTCATTGTTGACCTCGTATCTGTGTCTGTGACGCTCGTGGATATATTCTGTACCGTATAACTGGTATGACTTTGAATCCTTTGCAAGCACACAAGGATATGAACCAAGTCTGAGGGTACCGCCAAGATCGGTTACATCGTGCTGGTTTGGCATGATGTGGATTACCTGGTGGAATGAGTTTGGATTGAACTCAGAGCTGTGGGCGTCTGAATATCCAAGTACATTTCTTGCAAATTCAACTATCGTGAGCTGCATTCCGAGACACAGTCCAAGGTAAGGAACCTTGTGTGTTCTGGCGTAATTGATAGAAGTGATCATTCCCTCTATACCTCTGTCGCCAAAGCCGCCCGGAACAAGGATTCCGTCTATATCGCCGAGGATCTCAGCGACATTCTCCTTTGTTACAAGCTCGGAGTCGACCCACTTGATCTCAACCTCTGCCTTGTTGGCAACGCCGGCATGCTTCAATGCCTCAACTACTGAGATATAGGCATCGTGAAGTGATACGTACTTTCCGACCAGAGCAACTCTTACATTCTTCTCAGGATGCTTCCATGCATCTATCATGCTTGTCCACTCGAGCCATGCGTGTTCTGCAGGTGGAGGACATTCCATATCCAGGCACTCACATACTACATCGGCAAGGTGCTCCTTCTCCATGGCAAGTGGAACCTCATACAGAACATCCACGTCAAGATTCTGTATAACGTTTCTGCTCGGCACGTTACAGAACAGTGCGATCTTATCCTTGATGCCCTGATCAAGAGGAAGATCGGAACGACATACGAGGATATCGGGCTGAATACCCATTCCCTGAAGATTCTTAACGCTCGCCTGGGTAGGCTTGGTCTTGATCTCACCTGAAGCCTTCAGATAAGGGATAAGAGTTACATGGATCATGATGCAGTTCTTAGGACCGACCTCATGCTGGAACTGTCTGATAGCCTCAAGGAATGGCTGGCTTTCGATATCTCCAACGGTTCCGCCGATCTCGATTATCGCTACCTCAGTATCCTTTGCGTCGGGATTTCTGTAGAATCTGTCTTTTATCTCATTGGTGATATGTGGCACTACCTGTACTGTGTGTCCTCCGAAATCACCATGGCGCTCCTTCTGAAGGATGCTCCAGTATACCTTTCCGGTTGTTACATTAGAATTCTTGTTGAGACTTTCGTCTATAAAACGCTCATAGTGACCGAGATCCAGATCTGTTTCGGCGCCGTCGTCAGTGACAAAAACTTCACCGTGCTGGATAGGGTTCATTGTTCCCGGATCAATATTGATATAAGGGTCGAACTTCTGGCTTGTGACTTTATATCCTCTCATCTTGAGAAGACGTCCAAGAGAAGCAGCAGTAATACCCTTACCGAGTCCAGATACAACACCACCAGTGACAAACACATACTTGACTGCCATAATTATATCCTCCATTAATACTTCAAAAAACTACATTAACATATTATAAGCAAGCCATATCTAAAAGTCAATTGAGAAAAACAAGTTAAAAACAAATTAAACTTGGCAAAATAATGCTCTGGCTGTTGAAATGAACGTTTTAGGGTCAGATGACATGAAATAATGAAGCACATTGATGCGTGAAGGCTGTCGCACCTGTGCACGACATACATTATGTCGTTGCACTTGCGTGTATCGACATATACTAATATAATTATAAAAGAGTATGTAAATGTGGGGCGTGCGTCATGCTCACACATAACAAATACGGATTATAATGCATTTTCATGCTTGGGATTGGAATATACAGATTGATGAAAAAGATAACGTTTATACATATATCCGATGTGCTGCTCGGCGCGCTGCCTGACAGGGAGTGTGTATGGAGCGGCGAGAGGAAAAACGAAATATACATGACATTTGAGGCTGTGGTGGCACGTGCCGGGGAGCTTGACGTGGATTTTCTTCTGGTTGCAGGCAATCTGTTTGACCATCAGCCATCTGAGGAAGAGCTTGCATGGCTTGATGAGATATTTGGAAGCTTAAAGCATACAGTGGTCATATATGCTGCTGGATTTCAGGATAATCTGGGAAGTGATGCGCCGCTTCTTGACTATGGTTTCAAATCCCGTGTGTGTGTGATCGGAAGCCCTGGAATAAGACAGATTGGAGACAAACAGACTGGAGACATGGGGTACACAGCGGTCAGGGATGAGCAGGCGACCATGGCACTGGATCATATTCATTTTCCGGACAAGGACGTTGATATATACGGCGTGAGCTATTTTGACAGGAAGATGGATGCCAGGGTGGTGGATGATGCAGAACCGCAGGATGAAGCGGTATGTAATGTGCTGATCGCATGTGGGGGTGACCGGAGACGGATGTCGGTTGACTGGAACAGGCTGCGTGCCAGTGGATTTAATTACATTGCGTTTGGCGGCCGCCAGAAGTATCAGATGAAGATTCCGGGCAAGGCTTATTATTCTGGAAGTCCGGAGGCTGTGTCGAGAGAGTCAACAGGCGCACATGGATATATCTATGGGGAAATGTCTGACGGAGTGGTTTCGACTAAGTTTGTGCCTGCTGCGGTCAGAGAATATAAAAGAATTGATTATCCGGTGGATAACGATACAAGGGACGGTGCTCTGACGGAGGCCATTCTGGGTATCCTGGAGCTTGAGGGACGTGACAATATATATTCCATATGCCTGAACCGTATGGCGGGCTGTGAGAAGAACTTTGATATATCATCCATGCTGAAGGATTACAGAATCCTGGCGGTGGAAGGTGAGAGATTTGAACGATCCGACTACAGTGAATACGCCAGAGCCAACAAAAATACAGAATTTGGCAGATTGCTCGATAAACTGAATGTTGCCGGTCTTGAAAGCAGAGACGGAATAAAACTTGCGGTCGACATGATGATAGAGGTGTCGGGGCTGTATGCAAGATCGGGCAGAAAAATGGGCAGGGAGCTTTATCACGATACACTGAGACAGGTCAGACAGATACTCAGGATGAAATGTCAGACATACGAGGCGGACGCTGCGGTCAGGGAATATATGAGCCTGCAAAATGACTACGAGGTCAGCTCTGATGTTCTGGGTGAGCTTAACTCGGTATGGGCACAGGAGCGGAAAAGCGAACTTGAGATCACGACGCTCAGACGTCATCTGGAGGAGCTTCCTAAGGAGTACAGACGAAGCTGGATAAGGACTGGAGTAAGAACAGCACTTGTACCGCTCATGGTACTTGGAATATTGTCGATAGTTATAATGTATGCATTGGTCGCACGGGGGGATAATATTCTCCCGGACGGACGACTTGTGTATGCGATGCTCTTCGCTGTCGGAGCTGCGGGACTTGCATACTATATTGGATATGCGTTGTCAAAATACTGGGGACTCTGGAAGAAGAGTGGAAGAAAGAGATTGACAGCGGAGCTTGAGGAAAGCAGGGCGGAACTTGATAAGCTCTGTGCACAGCGGGATAAGATACACAGCCGCAGAACCGGGCTGCAAAGCCTTGACGGACGAAGAAGAGATATATACGAAAAACTCACACACCGGGAGAAGCTTCTTGATGAAAAGCTTCAGGAGATCCGGGTTATGAGATGTGCGATAGATGAGCTGGATGGACTTTCATCATGACAGATGAGTCTGTTCAGCTTTTACTATGTGTTTTTCATTGTGAAATGTCATTATGGCAACAACCTGTATGGATCCAAGAATCAGGAGAAAACCGATCAGATCCATGCTGGTGAACTGGGTTCCCAGAAAGATCCACGTCAGCAGGGCACTTGACACGGGCTCGACTGTGACAAAAAGACTCGCCTTCACGCTTCCGAGGATGCTGATGCCGAGACCGTATATTGTAAATGGGATGAGGGAGCCCACAATGGCTACCGCAAGTGAGGCTGCAATTATCCTTCCATCCATGTGAGGCAGTGAGAATGTTTTCGTGACCAGCGCAAGGAGAATGGAGGCTATGAGTGATGACCAGCCTATGATATTTACCAGACCATATTCATTGTAGAGCTTCTGAGGATAAAGGCAGTATATAGTGAAACATACCGCTGAGGTGAGTCCCCATATGAGCGCCGGCCTGGATATGGCAAGGGAATTCAGGCTGCCGTGTGTGGCGATCAGAAAGATACCTGCAAATGCACATACGACTGAGGCGGCTTCATATATATGAGGTCTCTTGTGCATGAATATTGTTGTGTACAACAGCAGCATGATTATGTATGTGAACTGGATCACTGTGCCGGTTGCGGCGTTGGAATGTTCGATGGAAGCGAAGTATGTGAACTGCACGCCCATGACACCTGAGAGTGCAAAGAACAGCATAGATATGACACTTTTAGGCTTTGACCATATGGTCAAAGCCCTTTTATCTCCCTTTACGGCGGCGATGACAAGCAGTACGACACCGGATATAAACTGTCTGATTATGGAAAGCTGTGTGGCATTTACATCTGACGACTGGAACACGTATTGTCCAAGGACTCCGCTTATGCCCCACATGATTCCGCATGACAGAACCAGTATGATTCCGAATCTCTGTGAGTGGTTGATCTGTTTTTCTGACATAACACCGCCTCTTCTCTTGTTAAAAGTGACATCATTTTACCACCGATATTTCTAATTTTCAATTATTCTTTAAACAAGGTGCCTTGGTGTCAAATGAAGGGTTGAATGCATAGAAATTCTTGTGATCGAGGGTATCTTTTACAGCCTCAAGGCATTCGCCAAATCTCTGGAAGTGCACGACCTCCCTCTCGCGCAGGAATTTGATAGGCTCATATACGTCCGGGTGATCCTTGCACAGTCTGAGAATGTTGTCGTAGGTCGACCTGGCTTTCTGCTCAGCGGCCATATCCTCAAAAAGATCTGTTATCGCGTCGCCCTTGCACTGGAATTCGCAGGCGTTAAATGGAATTCCTCCTGCCGCCTGGGGCCAGATGCCGATGGTGTGGTCGATATAATATTTGTCAAAGCCCGATGCCTTGATCTCCTCGATGCTCAGATCCCTTGTGAGCTGGTAAATGATGGTCGCAACCATCTCGAGATGGGCAAGTTCCTCGGTTCCGATGTCGGTCAGAGCCGCCTTGACCTTCTTGTCAGGCATGGAATATCTCTGCGACAGGTATCTCATCGAGGCACTCATTTCACCGTCCGGACCGCCGTATTGACTGATTATGTCCTGAGCCAGCTTTGCGTTGGTTTCCTTTATATTTATAGGAAATTGTAATCTTTTCTCATAAACCCACATTAGCAGTTACACTCTCCTTCCCATGGCCAAGGGTCATTGACCCAGTTGAAATAGTTGTTGTCAGTGACCTGATATTTGTTCAGCGGCCCATACATGTTCACGTAATCATTTATAGCCTGGGTGCGCATGCTCTGATAGTTGTCATAGCTCGAAAGTGCCTTGGTGCAGTCGGGATGAAGGTCGAGATAGAGCGCAATATCGTCAAGTGCAAAAGAGACCTCTGTGATAAAGCGCAGAAGCTGTTTTTTGTTCATTTTATTCATGGCTATTTCCCCCTTACCCCGCAGAATATCAGATTGAGATCCTTGAACATGGTGCCCTCCATCAGTCCGCATTTTGCATCGTACAGATTTTCAAAGAACTGTTCAGGGATATAAGCCATTCCGAGCGGCCTGTCGGTTCTCACTGAAGTGGCAGTGCCGGAGTCACAGGAGCGTGGCTTGGAGCCGGATGAGGCGGTGTATTTAACAGAGGTTCCCTGGTTATAGTAGCATCGATTCTGGCCGTTACGGCAGCAGTTTCTGTTTTGTTCCACTATAAAAGCCTCCATACATAAGTTTTCTCTGTATAAACTATGCTGGAGGCTTAAATATGTTACTGTATTTTGTCGTGTGTTAAATACCCTTCATGGAGAGCTGTATGCGTTTCTTGGCGAGGTCTATGCCGATGACCTTTACCTGGACAATGTCGCCGACGCTCACCACGTCAAGAGGGTGCTTTATGAATTTGTCGGACATCTCTGAGATGTGGACAAGTCCGTCCTGATGAACACCTATATCCACAAATGCACCGAAGTCGATCACGTTTCTGACGGTTCCCTTGAGTATCATTCCCTCTGTCAGATCCTTCATCTCAAGGACATCTCCTCTGAGGATCGGCTTGGGCATCTCGTCACGGGGATCACGGGCAGGCTTTTCAAGCTCCTTTATGATGTCGTTGAGAGTTATCGTTCCTGTTCCCAGCTCCTCAGCTAGCTTTTTGATGTTGCCGGCGGCTTTTGAAAGATCCTTGAGCCTGCCGGATGCAATGTCATCGGTTGTGTAGCCGATGTGGCTCAGCAGGGCAGTGGCTATATCGTAACTCTCAGGATGTACAGATGTGGCATCCAGAGGATTTGAGCCGCCGCTTATCCTCATGAAACCTGCGCACTGTTCAAATGCCTTAGGTCCGAGCTTGGCAACCTTGAGGAGTTCCTTTCTGGTTTTGAAGCGTCCATTTGCCTCTCTGTAATCCACGATATTCTTGGCCAGCGTCTTGTTTATTCCGGAAATGTGCTCCATAAGTGGGGCAGAAGCGGTATTGAGGTCGACGCCGACTTTATTTACAGAATCCTCAACAACTGCGTCCAGGGCTTCTGTCAGCTTCTTCTGGTTCATATCGTGCTGATACTGACCGACTCCGATAGCCTTTGGATCGATCTTGACCAGCTCTGCCAGAGGATCCTGTACTCTCCTGGCGATGGAAGCCGCACTTCTCTGACCAACATCAAAATGAGGGAATTCCTCGGTTGCAAGCTTGCTGGCGGAGTAGACAGAAGCTCCTGCCTCGTTGGTTATCACGTACTGTACAGGTGTGTCAAGTTCACTGATGAGCTCGGCGATCACCATCTCTGACTCTCTGGATGCCGTACCATTTCCCACGGATATGAGAGTTATGCCGTACTTCTTTATTAGAGCATTCACAGTATTTTTAGCCTCTGCAACCTTCTTCTGAGGTGCCGTTGGGAATATGACAACGGTGTCGAGAACCTTTCCGGTCGGATCCACAACTGCGAGCTTACAGCCGGTTCTGAACGCCGGATCCCAGCCGAGCACGGTCTGCCCTGCGATAGGAGGCTGCATGAGGAGCTGCTGCAGATTCGATGCAAATACCTTGATGGCACCGTCCTCAGCGGTCTCTGTGAGGGCGTTTCTGATCTCCCTCTCGATGGCAGGGGCTATGAGCCTGTCGTAGCTGTCTGCGATCGCGTCTGAAAGTATCTGTTCGGTCTCAGGATTGTCTCTGACGATGATCTGTTTTTTCAGATATGATATTATGTCGTTGACCGGTGCCTCGATCTTTACTGTGATGAACTTTTCCTTTTCACCGCGGTTAACGGCGAGGGTTCTGTATCCGGTCATCTTGGATACAGGGGTGGAGAAGTCGTAGTACATCTCGTATACGGATTCAGCCTCCGGGTCCTTTGCTGTTGTTCTCAGCACACCGTGTCTGGTGGTGAGGTCTCTTATGTGAGTCCTGTAATCGGCGGTGTCAGATATATTTTCAGCGATTATGTCCATTGCGCCTGCGATGGCTTCGCTGGTGTCTGCAACGCCCTTCTCCTCAGACACATAAGCTTCAGCTTCCTTGACTATCGGAGTTCTGGTCATCTGCAGCATGATGATGTTTGCAAGCCCCTCCAGCCCTTTGTCCTTGGCGATGGTTGCCCTTGTCTTTCGCTTAGGCCTGTATGGTCTGTAGAGATCGTCGACCAGAACCATGGTCTCGGCCTTCTCAATGTCCGCCCTGAGCTGATCTGTAAGTTTTCCCTGCTCCTCTATACTTGCGATGACCTGAGCCTTTTTGTCCTCGAGATTTCTAAGGTATACAAGTCTTTCGTGAAGAAGACGAAGCTGTTCGTCGTTGAGGGAGCCGGTGGCTTCCTTTCTATATCTGGCGATGAATGGAATTGTGTTGCCATCATCGATGAGTTTTACCGCTGCTTCAACCTGGCTGTCGCGACAGCCTATCTCCTGAGCAATTTTCTTGATTATGTTCATGTATATACTCCTTTTGTAAAGTGTGATGTGCAAAGTAAAAAATATTTCATTGTAAATGTAAAATTTAATAGAAGCACATTTGTTAAGTATATAAAAAATGGATAGATTATTCAAGGCTGCTATGTTATACTTTGTGTAGTTTGGGATGTACTGAAAGGGATAAGAAGATGGCTGACATGACACTGGGAAAAGGCGTTGATGATATGGTTGGACCGGATGTACAGGTTTCAGAACGCATACAGCAGGCTATGGATATGGCAAAAGCATTTCATGAAGGGCAGATGCGCCGGGGAAATGGCGGTATGAAGCCTTATTATGATGAGCATATACTTGGCGTATACAATATCCTGAGAGAAGAGTGCGGGATAACCGACGAGGATATCCTCATAACTGCACTCCTTCACGACACGGTTGAAGATACAGAATGTACACTTGACGATATAGAGAGTGCATTTGGCGCGGACATACGCGAACAGGTAAGACTTCTGACTAGGATACAGGGGGAACCGTTTTCCGTATATGCCAGGAGGTTATTTTCCCAGGGGTCGTACCAGACGGTGATCGTGAAGCTTGCGGACAGGCTTCACAATCTCAGAACGATAGTTTACATGCCTGATGTGAGGTGGATACAGAAGAAGATAAAGCAGTCGTATACAGACATTCTCAATCCCCTTCCCGAGGCTATGCGGAGAATAGACGGAAGATATAATGAACAGATATATATGCTCGCAGATAAGATAGAAGAGCAGATACTGGAAGTGCAGAGAGCACTGAACCTGAAACATTCATGATAGGTTGTATCATGGATGAAGCCGGGACAGTGCTCTTTGTTTTTATTATACTGTCTAATAGAAAATTTTTGTCTCGTCGATGATCGTATATACGTTGTCTGAGTAGTCAAGCATTATCACGTTGCAGTTCTGCTGCAGCCCGCCTGACCAGAAATCCTCGAGCGGATGCTTTTTTACATGCATCATCATTGCTTTGTTTATCGCACCGTGGGCAACGATCATGATCCTTGAATATTTTGAGGAGAGTGGCTCCACATACTCAGTCATGAATCTGGCCGCCCGCTGGCAGAGTTCCTCAAATGATTCACCGTTTCCAACCGGGTGATAGAGCTCAGGATGCTTGAAGAAATACTGAAAATCCTGACCTCCGTCTGCCAGAAGTTCTGACATATTCTGCCCTTCCCAGTCACCAAAGCACATTTCCTTTATGAGGTCATTCTTCACAATTGGAATGTCCCTGCCGCCGACAATGAGGCTGGCTGTCTCGTAAGCCCTCTTAAGCGGACTGGAAAACACCATATCAAAGTGTGTGTCTCTCAGATTTTCTCCTGTGATCCTGGCGAGCTCTCGTCCTTTGTCGCTGAGCTCAATGTCAGTCCGGCCCTGAAGCAGCTTCTTTTTATTCCATACGGTTTCACCGTGTCTTACAATATAAATCTCCATGTGTACAGTCCTCCAAAATCAAATGTCCTCGATCTGCCAGTCGATAGGCTCGACTCCGTTTGCAACCAGGAAATCGTTGGTCTTGCTGAACGGCTTGCTTCCCCAGAAGCCCCTGTATACAGACAGTGGACTTGGGTGTGCGGACTTCAGGATCAGGTGGTGTGGGTTGTTCAGGAATGCGGCCTTCTTCTGGGCGTATGCACCCCACAGGATGAACACGATAGGTCTGTCCTGCTCGTTCAGGATCCTGATCGCTGCATCGGTAAAATGTTCCCAGCCCTTTCCCTGATGGGAACCGGCTCTGTGAGCCTGAACAGTCAGCACGGCATTGAGCATGAGGACTCCCTGGTCGGCCCACTTCTCAAGATATCCGTTATTGGGGATCTTACATCCCAGATCATCGTGAAGCTCCTGATATATGTTGACGAGCGATGGTGGTATGGTGACACCTGGTTTCACACTGAAACTCAGACCGTGTGCCTGCCCTGGCTCATGATATGGATCCTGACCGATTATCACACATTTTACATGGGATAACGGCGTTGTGTGAAATGCGTTGAATATATCATCGGCTGGTGGGTAGACAGTTTCCGTTGCGTATGCCTGTCCCACAAAATCAAACAGCTTTTTATAGTAAGGTTTCTTATATTCAGGCTTAAGATATTCAGCCCAGTCATTTGTTATTGCTGGCATATTGATACTCCTTTTTGTATACAAATATAATGATCCGAAACACAGTTATTTTATCACGGGCGGGGTGCAAAGTAAAATAAACTAATTCAAGTTTTAAGTTGTAAGAAGCAATATCACATGATATACTTACTATATCTGAGAATTGATAAAGACTTATAGAAAGGAGCATATGAGTATGGAGAAAGCATATAAGACTATGAAGCAGGTTGGAGCACTCAACATAGCACTTGGGGTTATAACGATAGTTACTGGTCTTGTAGTGGGTATACTGATGCTTACAGCAGGCGGAAGATCTCTCAAGAACAAGAGATTTATTGTCTGGTAGAACTGTTAATATATATAGGATTATAGCTAAAAGGGGTTGACATCTGACACTTGTATGTGTTAGAGTCAGCCTAGATAATGCGATGAAGAGGAGCAGTAGAATTCTGGAGATGTTCAGAGAACCGCCGGTTGGTGTGAGGCGGTGATCGATAGGGTTTGAACTCGCCTTGGAGCAGCCCGCTGAATGGCACGTCAGATGATCGTGTGAAGTAGGAAGGGACGGAGCCTGACCGTTACAGCAGGAGGGTATAAGACGGCGGTAAGTATATCGTTCATCTGTATCTGCGATGAGAGCATACATTATTGTATGAAATAGAGTGGTACCGCGTAACTTACGTCTCTATAGTGATTAGGAGATGTGAGTTTTTTTTTGCTTAAGTAGGAGGTTATATCAATGAAGAATTATCAGAATTACAAGCGTGGCTATTACATGCCGCCGGTACAGTGCACAGACTGGGTAAACAAGGAGTATATTGACAAAGCACCTATCTGGTGCAGCGTGGATCTGAGAGACGGTAATCAGGCCCTGATCGTACCTATGAGCCTTGATGAGAAGCTGGAATTTTTCAAGGAGCTTGTCAGGATCGGTTTCAAGGAGATAGAGATCGGATTTCCTGCAGCGTCCGAGACTGAGTACGAGTTCTGCCGAACACTTATAGAGCAGGATCTCATACCTGATGATGTCACGATACAGGTACTTACACAGGCAAGACCACATATCATAGAGAAGACATTTAAGGCTATAGAGGGTGCAAAGAACGTGATCGTACATCTGTACAATTCAACATCATTTGCCCAGAGACAGCAGGTGTTCAGAAAGTCAAAGGAAGAGATACTTAAGATAGCAGTGGATGGAGCAGAGCTGCTCAACAAGATGGCTGATGAGTACGGCGTTCCATATCGTTTTGAGTATTCACCGGAGAGCTTCACCGGAACAGAGGTTGACTATGCACTTGAGGTCTGCAACGCAGTTATCGATGTATGGAAGCCGACACCGGACAGAAAGGTTATAATCAACCTCCCTGCAACAGTCGAGATGTCACTTCCGCATGTTTACGCAAGCCAGATAGAGTATATGAGCAAGAACCTCCACGACAGGGAGAATATTATCCTGTCACTTCATCCTCATAATGACAGAGGCTGTGGAGTGGCAGATGCAGAGCTTGGTATCCTTGCCGGCGCAGACAGAATAGAGGGAACATTATTTGGAAATGGTGAGAGAACAGGAAATGTGGACGTGATCACACTCTGCATGAACATGTTCACCCATGGAGTTGACCCTGAGATAGATCTCAGCGATATACCATCGCTCACAGAGATGTATGAGAGAGTTACAGGAATGAAGGTTTACGAGCGTTCACCATATACAGGAAAGCTTGTATTTGCCGCATTCTCAGGCTCACATCAGGATGCCATTGCCAAGGGAATGAAGTTCAGAAAAGAGCAAGGTGACGGAATGTGGACCTGTCCATATCTGCCGCTTAACCCTGAGGATATCGGAAGAAAGTATGATGGCGATGTTATTAGAATAAACAGCCAGTCAGGAAAGGGTGGAATTGGATTCATCCTCCAGACAAAGTACGGCTTTGACCTTCCTGCAAAGTTCAGAGAGGATCTGGGCTACACAGTAAAGGATGTGTCAGATAAGGAGCACAAGGAGCTCAGTCCAAAGGAAGTATTGGATATATTCCAGAATACATATGTCAATATAGATGGCCCTATCAAGATGCTTGAGAATCACTTCGTACAGGGAGATGGAATATCCACAGAGATAACTATTCTGAAGAACGGTGTGAAGAAGGTTTACCACGGCAAGGGAAATGGACGTCTGGATGCCGTGAGCAACGCTATAAAGAAGCACTTTGACATACAGTTCAAGGTCGTATGCTACGAGGAGCATTCACTCCAGACTGGCTCAAACTCACAGGCAGTTGCCTATGTCGGAGTCGAGACTGTCGATGGTAAGGTTACATGGGGCGCAGGAATAAAGAACGATATCATAGACGCATCTGTACATGCACTCGTGAGCGCCGTCAACAGAACGGGAGATCTCAATTAGATATTAAATTAGGGATTAAGATATATTGAATTACATTAAAATACCCGGATGTGCAGGCGAAATGCTTACATATCCGGGTGTTTTTTATGATTCGCTGGTCTTAAGTTTCTTATAGCAGTAACCGATGATATCCTTTCGTGTAACTATGCCGATGAACTTGTTCTGATCGTCAACCACCGGAACAAAATTCTGGACCATGGCTCTGGCTATGAGATCCTCCATGTTGGAACTGATGGATACGGAGGCGTACTCGAATTTCTTTGGAATATCATTAAGGAAGATGCTCTCTGCGGTTTTGAGCGCGTTCATCGAATTGCGCTTGCAGTACCAGAGAATGTCGCCCTCCGTTATGGTGCCGACATATTCACCGGTGTTGGATAGTATCGGTATTGCAGAATATCTGTGTATCTCCATCTTCTCAAGTATCTGTCTGAGTGAAAAACTGTCCTCAATATATGCTACATCGCTCTTAGGTGTAAGAAAAAATAAAATGTTCATGCCTCTTCTCCTTGTCATATATAATTTGTAATTTTACAGCCCCATTCTGTAAATGATAAATACCATAAATATTGCTTATCGCCCATATGTAATAATTATAAAATATAATCAGTATGAGTTCAATTAAATTACTGTGAAATAATAGTGACCGGGTGCATGATAAGAAAGTATTTTCAGAATATAATCCGAAATGTGTCAGATGTGTCAGAAATTGCAAAATTATGTTGTTAATTAGTAGGCGATTTGATATTATAAACTTGATATGCACTATTATAAGAGACATAAGGAGGACTGTATGGGATCGGAGAATGTTTTCCAGGAGAATCAGGAATATCTTATAAAGGCAAGGGAGCTGGTGGTGGCTATCGATGATGTGCAGGACAACCTTGAACAGGTGAGAACGGCACAGAGAAAGACCAGCAGGAGTATCTCACAGGAGGAAAAGGGCCTTTCTGATGAGATCAGTTCAACCTTGAAAAACAGAAAGAATGAGATAGAGGATGGATACGACCAGCAGCTTTCGGCGAACGGAGCCAAGATAAGGCAGCTTCAGTCAAAAAAAGATAAGAAGAAGACGGAGCGTATGGGCAACCGAATAGAGAGCGAGACGGCCTCCCTCAACGAGAGCAACAGACAGCTCAGACTCAAGGCAAAGGAGCTGTTTAAGCAGAACAATGTATCGGGCTTCTGCAATACGGGCTTTTTCTACTGTATGTTCGCTCCGTGCGGAGCAGGCGACGTGTTTAAGCTTATACTGCTTATACTCCTGTTCTGCGGATGTATACCGGCGATTGTATGCGTGGCGCTTTCATACACCATATACCAGACCGGAGTTCACACTTTGACGTATGTGGTGATCAGTCAGGCGATTGTCATAGCAGAATTTATCATATATTTCATAGTGTTCAATCTTGCCAAGGTAAAGAATCTTGAGATCGTCAATGAGGGCAGGCGGATAAGAAACAAGGTCCGCGCCAACAACAAGCAGATAAGGATCATCAGAAACTCGATAACAAGAGACAAGGATGAGAGTGTATATAATCTTGGCAAATATGATGAAAAGCTCAGCGAGCTTGAGGCGGAGCGCGAGGATATAAGCAATCGCAAGCTTGAGGCGATAAAAGTATTTGAGAATGATACAAAACAGGTTATAACTGATGAGATAACAGGAAGACGGCAGCCGAAGATCGACGCACTTAAGGCGGATCTGAAGCAGCTCGAGGAAAAGATCAATGCCATGGAGTCACAGCTTGCTGATATGCAGAGCCATCTGACTGACAGCTATGTCACATTCCTTGGCAAAGATCTGCTCACAGAAGAGAAACTCTCTGATCTTATATCGATCATGGAGGAGGGCACGGCAAGCACAGTGTCAGGCGCCATAGAGGTTTATAAGGGAGAGAGCTAGTCAGTGTGTCGATGATGACAGTATGGCGTCAGAGATGAAGCGTGCCATATTGCTGACGGTATACAGCCTGGTGCTCTGAAGAAGACTCATACCTGGCTTTCCAGACAGATTTACAATCCCGGTGATGGAGATATCTCCTATCGCCGGGAGTTTTTTATTTACACCGATTCCGGGGTACAGGGGGGCGTTAGAGAGCGTGATCATACCTACATCTGAAGGACGTCCAAGGGATGCGTCGACGGCGATGATGGCGGGGGAGACAAAATGGTCGTATATATGGTGTATGGTATCGCGCAGATTGAGGGCGTGGACCGGAGCTTTTAACGTTCCGTATACTTTGAAAGGACAGTTGTGCTCTGTCAGAAAGCTGCCTGTCAGAGGGCCGAGAGCATCACCGGTAGCGCGGTCGGTTCCTATGCATAAAACCACGGTGCTGTCAGAAGGTTGCCCGCTGTCTGCCAGAAAATCCGATATTCTGGTTGAAAGCGCACGGCAGGCAAGAATGTCATTTGGATTAAAATATTCTGTTTGTCGCTGCTTCTTTTTTATCATATCAATACCCTGCCTGTGTTTTATAGTATAGAGTATTTCCAAGATTATCAAAGTTTACACAATAGATTCATAAAGCGCTCATTTACATGATCCTGTAGATATAGGTCGTAATAGGCTGGAATATAGGGCGCAGTTACACACATCAAATGACATGATTTCCTAAAAAAGCGTCTTGTCAACATGGTATTATTCATGCATCGTTGGCGGAGCTGTAAGGGCTGATGCTTAAGAGTATAGGAGGTTGGGTGAATGATAGAGATAGTATATGATGAAGCAAATGAGATGATGAGGTCAAGCGACAGGGTGAAATATGAGTTGCCCAAGAATATACGACAGGTGGGAAATGCCCCAGGAAATTACAAGATATATGTAGAAGACTATGTCATGACATATCTGAGGAGAATTGCATCGCCGGGCAATATGAACTGCCGTGGAGCCATACTTCTCGGAAAAGTATATGATGAAAATGGCACAAAGGTGATATTTGTCAGCGGCGCAGTGGATGCACAGAATCTTGAATTTGACATATCCATGATAAAATTTGGTGACAGCGAGTGGAGCGGGATATATGCGGAGATAAACAAATACTTCGATGACCTGTCGATCGTGGGATGGTTCCTGTCCAGAATGGGTTTCTCTGCAGAGATAAACGATCAGATGAAAAGGCTGCACCGCGATAATTTCCCGGGTGAGGGAAAGATCCTGTTCCTTATGGATGCACTGGAGTGTGAGGAGGCATTTTATTATTACGATCACGGGACCCTTATGAGGGAAAAGGGATACTATATATATTATGTGAGAAATGAGAAAATGCAGAACTACATAATCAGCAGAAAGCGTGAGACTGCGGAATCTGCGACAGACAGTGTGGTAATAAAGGATAAGACGGTCGTTGAAAACTTCAGAGAGAGGGGGAAACAGACGGAGAACCGGAAGAAGAGGAGCTGGGGTACAACCGCGGCGTGCTTTGTTGCGGTATGTGCGGTGTCATTTGGCGCATTGTGGTACATATCCCCGGATACAGTGGGGCAGATAACGGACCGGCTGACAAAGGCAAAACACTCCGGTGAGGTTCAGGTGTTCATGAACAGTGCAGACACCATGGCCGGTGCTGAGGAAACAGTGGGAGGAGCTGCATCCGGAGATGCCTATACACAAAAAAATACGCCGGGATCACAGAACACGGAGGCAACTCAGAATGCGGAAGGTGTGCAGGATACAGAGATGGCACAGAAAGCAAATGGATCGCAGGAGATATCAGCGGCGCAAGGCGCGGAGAATACAAGTGCTTCGGTGGAGGGAACTTCGTATGGCTCGGAATACACTTCGGACAGTGTTTCAGATGAAGCTGTAACATCAGAGATACCTTCTGTGCCGGAGGATACGGAGAGCATCTATGTGGTTGAACCGGGGGACACTCTTGTGAGTATATCGATAAAGATGTACGGAACGCAGGATGGCGCAGAGAGTATAGCGGCGGTAAATGGCCTGAAGATAGATGAACCTATATATGAGGGCCAGAAATTGGTTATTCCCTATACAGATTAAAAATGCTATAATTACCATGTTTTTTTATAGTAAATAAAGAACAGAAGGAATACGGATATGAAATTTTTAACAAAAAATAAAAAAACTGCGGATAAGGAAATTGCTGCGGGCAGAGACGATGAAAAACAGGAAGTTCAGAATCAGACAGAAGATGATATGGACGAGGAAAGCCTTGCAAATGGCAGGGATAATGTCATTGAAGTAAAACGTACCATGGGCAAAAAAGGCAAAATGCTCCTCGCTATCGCAGCAATTGTGGTTGTGCTAGGACTTGTCACTGCACTTTTGAGATATAACGCGATAAAGACATACACTCAGTATGATGTGGTGTCAGCGACGGAAACATCAGGTGACAATATAGCAGATTACACGGTATTTGCGGGAAATGTGCTGAAGGTGACCAAGGACGGTGCATCTTACATAGATGAAAAAGGCGTGACAAAGTGGGATGTGAGCTATGCGATGAAGATGCCACACGCAGAGGTGTGCGGAAACTACGCGATAGTTGCGGATATGAACGGTAAAGATGTGTATGTGTTTAATGTTGACGGCGAAGTCAGCCGTCAGACTCTCGCTTACGACATCTCAAATGTTGATATTGCAGAGCAGGGAGTGTACACCCTTGTACTTGTGGGAGAAGACTGCAATTATATCAATGGATACGATAAGGACAGCAACACGATCTATGAGCTCAAGACCACGATAGATAAAAGTGGATACCCTATGGATATAGACATATCGAACGATGGACAGAAGCTGGTCACAAGTTATATGAAGATACAGGGCACAAAGGTACAGTCTGTGATAGCCATGTACAATTTTAGCTCGGTTGGACAGAATGAGAATGCTGATCGTATGATGGGAAGCTATACAGTGGATGATGCACTGTATCCTATCGTGAAATTTACAGATAATGACAATATTGCATGCTTTGGTAATAACGATATAAGAACATACACTATGACGGAGAAACCGGAGGAGAGAGCTGTTATAGATCTCAGATCCAGGGAGATGCAGGGCGTATTCTATAATTCTTCCTGCGTGGGTTATATTGCTGTCTCGGATTCTGCCTCAAAGGCGAAATACAAAATATATATATATGACAACAAGGGTGCGCTGAAGGCTGAAGTGGACTACGACAATGCATTTGACAAAATATATGCAACTGAAGAGGAGATAATAGTCACGGGAGATATGGACTGCAGTATAATCAGGTTTAATGGAAGTATGAAATTTAATTATTCATTCACCAAGAATCTTGTAAATGTTGTGCCGGACTCAAACGAGGAGGAGTATGTGGTCATATTTGAAAATGAGACGCAGACTATTGCCCTCAAGGGCATGTAAGAGAAAGGAGAAGCGCATATGAATCTGATGTTGCTTGCGTCTGTGGCGGTTATTCTTCTGTGCGCCCTTATCGGATACAGGAGAGGTCTCATCAAAAGTGCGGTAAGTGCAGTGGGCATAGTAGGAGCGGTGATCCTGACAAATGTGCTGAATCCGTATGTAAACCAGTTCCTCTGTCAGCATACACCACTCAGAGACACCGTGAGGCAGAAGGTAGAGCAGAGCATAGGAGTGGAAGATATCAGTGAAAGTGTATCTGTCTATGAGAAAGAAGATTATCTAGAACATACAGAACTGCCGGAGATCGTGAAGAACTACATACGCAGTAACGGCGGAGACAAGATAAATGGAAAGGCGATCGGAGACTATGTGGCATATGTTGTGGATTATCTCACAGATATGGTCATGAACGGACTGTCTTATCTGTTAACCATATTTGTGGTGCTACTGCTCGTGCTGATAGCTCTTGCGTTATCGCATGTTCTGTCGGGTATCCCCGTGGTCGGTGGGCTGGACAAAGCAGGAGGACTTGCTTTTGGCGTTGCACAGGCTGTGTTGTGTATATGGATCGCAATGGTTCTCATAACGTTTTTGTCGGCATTCTCAGTGGCTTCGCAGATGCTGGAAATGGTACACGACAGCAAGGCTCTCACATATCTGTACGATAAAAACATTTTTTTGAAAATAGTTATTGACATATTGGGAGATATTTAGTATAGTTTCACTTGCTGGTTGTGACCGGCATAAGTTAACATCGATTTTCTTCTTCTGTCACTGGAATATGATGACAAAGAAAATGAAAAAAGCTGTTGACATACACACTTCGGTGTGGTAATATTTAGAAGTTGTCGCCGAAGAGGTCGGACATCAGCAACCGAAAAGATCTTGAAAAAAGATAAAAAAGTTGTTGACAAAGAATTTCAGATGTGATAGCATATAGAAGTTGTCGCTGAGAGGCGAAAACATAAAGAACCTTGAAAAATTAACAACATGACAACCCTGAAATTCCAAACAAGAATTTCAAGAACGTCGGATCAGAGATGATATCAAAGATCTAACAAACCAATAACAGTAAAGATGGTTAGGAAAAAATACAAGCTAGTATGATTTCTGACATAGGATTTACAAACTTTTTAATGAGAGTTTGATCCTGGCTCAGGATGAACGCTGGCGGC
>NZ_CYXU01000001.1 GCF_001404675.1 Coprococcus eutactus | reverse complement strand
GTACCGGGAAAATTTAACGCTGCAGCAGGTGTTAAATTTTTTCTGTATATAGGGGATTGGTCAAATGGTATGATAGGAGTCTCCAAAACTTTTGGTGGGAGTTCGATTCTCTCATCCCCTGCTAGACAGGCGTCAGAAACCTTGTAAAACCAAGGCTTCTGGCGCTTTTTGTTTGTGAAAAAACAAAATCCGTAATAATTACGGAACGAAAATCAAGGAGCAATATACTTCATGTATGAACTTAAGAGACAGTTTTCTACTGTTGAATACAGAGAGAAAACACATGTGTATCAGACAGGAGGTATATGATATGATGTAGACAGGGTCCGCGGCATATGCCGTGGACTTTATTCTTTATGAGCAAATTTTAACGTAATATGTTAATATAGAAAAAGAATAGAGATGACTGAGGTTGAGGAACTATGAGAATAATACACTGTGCGGATATCCATCTTGATTCAGCCCTGAGTGCACATCTTGGAAGAGAAAGAGCCAGAGGCAGAAGAAATGAGATACTTAACACATTCAGGAAAATATTCGGGTATGCTGCAGAGAATGACGTGCAGGCGGTAATAATAGCGGGGGATCTCTTTGATTCAGAGACAGTGTCTGCCACGACGATAAATGTTGTTCTGGGGGAGATAGCGAAGTATGCTGAAATAGATGTGTTCTATCTGAGGGGAAATCATGACCCGGATGAAAGCTTATTTGCTGGGCGGAGACTCCCAGAGAATCTGTATTTATTCGGAGATGAGTGGACGCAGTATCAGCTTAAGGGATCACGTATAGTGATCGCGGGCGCTGTGCTGAATGACGAAAACTGCAACAGCATATATGATGAACTCGAACTGGATGAGAACGATATAAATATTGTCACACTCCACGGACAGGAGCAGGAATATGGCAGGGCTCGCAACATGAATGATGTATGCCTGAAGAAACTCAGGGGAAGAGGCATAGATTATCTGGCACTGGGACATGTGCACGGAAGAAAGCTGGAAAGCCTTGATCACAGGGGATTCTACTGCTATCCGGGATGTCTGGAGGGCAGGGGCTTTGACGAGTGTGGTGAGCACGGCTTTATGATGCTTGATGTGGATGAGAGGAGGCATACGGTTGAGACCGAATTTGTGTCATTTGCATATAGAAGGCTGTTCGATGTGGAAGTGGACGTGACAGGGGCAGAGTCAAGCTCTGATGCGGCGGACATGATCGCAGACAGACTGTATCAGGAACTGCCGGGGACCATGGAAGATGAGTCCAGGGACATGGTGAGGGTATCCCTCACAGGCGCGGTAAATGTTGAGAGCGAGATAAACACGGATTATCTGACTAAGCAGTTTCAGGATTCGTTCTACTATATAGAGATATTGGATCACACGGATTTTCAGGTGGATTACACGAGGTATATGAATGATGCGTCCCTCAAGGGCGAATTCGTGAGGAAGGTCATGGGGCAGGATATGAGTGAAAATGACAAGGCATATGTGATCCAGACAGGACTCAGGGCTCTTGCGGGCGAGGAGATATTTTAAGTATGAGATTGATATCTTGTTATATAGATGGATTTGGCAAATTGAATAACATGGAAGTCCAGTTCAAGGAGGGGATAAATAAATTTGTCCAGGATAATGGCTGGGGCAAGTCGACTCTTGCTGCTTTTATCCGGGTCATGCTGTATGGCTTCGACGGTGAGACGAAGAGAAATGACATTGAGAATGAAAGAAAAAGATATCGCCCGTGGTCGGGGGCTGCCTATGGCGGAGAACTGGTATTTGAGAGCAGGGGCAGAAACTACAGGGTTCAGAGGACATTTGGCGCGAAGAAGAGCGATGACAAATGCGTGATATACGACGGGGCGACTCATGCTGTGACAGGAATGTTCACGGATAAGCTTGGGGAGGAGCTGTTTCATGTGGATTCTGCGTCATTTGTGAGAAGTATGTACATAGGGCAGGATGACTGCCGGACCTGGGCGACGGATGGGATAAGTGCTAAGCTTGGTAATATCGCTGACAGCACGGATGATATAAGCAATTATGAGAATGCCAGACAGATACTGAAGAATGTTATAAACAGGCAGTCGCCAACCAAGCGGACGGGGGAACTGTACAGGAGAAAATATGAGCTTGATGGGATGCGTGAGCAGGTCAGGGAGCTTGATGGAATAGACAGAAGTATAAATGAGCTGAATAAAAATATCCGTGAGATAGAAATGCAGAATCAGAACCGGATGAGGCGGCAGAGACAGAAAGCCGTTGTAAAGCATGAACCGTTGAAGCCGGAATCAGCGAAGCCAGAGGCAGATAATGCAGAAAAACTAGAAAGCATTGGAAGTAGCATAAATAATAAAAAACGTGGCAGTAAATATATCATGACAGGATTTTGTGCGTTGATCGCAGCACTTTTATCTCTGGGGATGTGGAAATTTATGCTTGGAATAGAAGAACCTGACGATATGGCTATGATTATATTTGTTGTATGTGCAGGTATGCTTTGTGTACTCGGAATCTACTACATTATACGCGGGATAAATGAAAAGATTTGGCACAGGAAGAATAAGGTGGAAGAGCCGGGGGATGCCGCTGATGATACCAGATCGGACGGATCAGATGATATATATACAGCCGATGACGAATCCGATATGGATGAGGAGATGTCGGTCTATATGGCAGAAAACATGAGACTTGGTGAGTATGCCAGGGAACTGGCGGAGCTCAAGCTTCGAAGACAGGAGATAGCTGCTGTGACGGCATCGTTGGCGGATAAGAAAAAGGCTTTGGAAGACGATCTGCACAGATACGAGCTCAACGTAAAGGCGTACGAGCTGCTGGGGGAGGCCAGGGATACATTTGCAGTGGGACATTCGGTGCCGGTCATGGAGGCATTTGACAGGTATTATGAGTGCGTTACAGGAGAGCATGCAGGAAATGTACAGGCGGCCCCGGATATGACAATCAGGTACAGAGAGCAGGGAATGTACAGGGATTCTCAGACCTTGAGCTCGGGACTGGCGGATATCCTCGGAGTGTGTGTAAGAGTTGCAATAGTGGACAGCATGTATCAGGATGAAAAGCCGATGCTCATAATGGATGATCCATTTGTCAATCTTGATGACAGAAATATGGCGGGGGCGAAGAAATTTGTGGAGAAGATATCGGAAAAATATCAGATATTGTATTTCACATGCAGCCAAAATCGTGTACTATAGATACATAATAAATACTCAGGAGGAAGTATGTTGCGAACAATAAGGAAGGGATTGTATAAGTCGAATAACGTAAGATTTCTTGCTCTGCTCATCGCTGTGGCATTTGTTCTGCTGACGGAGATGGCGTGTGTGGGGAACATGACGGCCAAAGCGGAGACTGCAGGGGATGTGGCTGCATCTGTATATGCGGATACGGAGGCTCCGGGGGTGGCGACGCCTACCAGCGTGGTGGAGAAAACAGCACTTAAGATGAACAGCAGTACATATGTGTTTACGAACTCCACCGATGGCATGTTCAGACTCAGCTTTGCGGAGGGCGAGAGTTACTTCATTGGTTCAGGTGAGGACAGTGATACACTTATCACATATGCACTGATAAGATATAACTCCAAGTTTTATCTTGTCGCAGCGGATGACAGCGATGCAAATGTGCAGTATAACGGAAGCTACACAGACACCAGCTTTGAGATGCTGAAGTCAGCGAATTATAATTCTTCAAGCAGATATGTCAACATGAGCGTTAAGAGCGGCAATACCATAGAGCTCAAAAAGTTTACATTTGCCAGGGACTATTCTGTAGCTCTGACAGGATATTACAATGGAGTGTATTATAGCGAGGGCAGTCCGGCGACAGGACTGTTCACAAGATCTGGGTACTGTGATTACTTTGTGAGTGGCAAGGCTGTTGTGGGAGATGGCTGGTACAAATATGGCAGCAGTTCACCGGCAGGGGAGCTTGTCGACGCGGATATATCCGGAAGCATGTCTGGAAATGATGTGAAGTATATCCAGCTTTTTGATGGGCATGTTGTGAGCGCTTATCACGGCAATTATTTCTACAGCTATAATGGAACAGTCAGGATCACCGTCAAGAATAAGGCGATCATGGTAAATAATATAAAAGTCCTGTTTGACAAGAATGGAAATGCGTACAAGGGACTCAGAACAGAAAATTCCAGAGTGTACTACTACGAAGCGGGTATTCCGGTCAAGAACGTGGTGAAGCAGTTTGGAGAAGACTATTATTACTTTGGAAGTGACGGCGCTGCGGTGAGATCGACCTGGATCACATCAGGAAACTGCGTGTATTATTTTGCGGTGGACGGCAAGGCAGTAAGGCGGATGCAGTCGGGAAGACTGTACCAGTATTCGTCGGGAAAATGGACCAGTACGGCAACCGGTGTATACGAGGTAAACAGAAGATATTATTACTTTGTGAACGGTGCGAAGAGCAACGTCACGAAGTGGTATGAGATCTCAAGGGATAAGAAGTATTACATAAGAAACGGAGAGGCAACCTATTTTGTACAGGTGGACGGCATAAGATACAGATGTCAGAAGGTGGCGAGCGAGGGCGGCTGGACGGCTGCGGTGAATGCGTGGATACCTTCATTTGGACATGTTGTGCTCCACACGGACAGCACGGGAATATCTGATGCGATATATTACAGATCGACACATACTGTATCGGGATATGCAGACACGTACAGAGTATTCTCGAATAACAGATGGATAGTAAAGAAGAATTCTGTGGTGAGACTGCAGGACAACTGCAGTTACTTTGGTAAAACAGGTAAGGCTGTCAGAACAAAGGGCTGGCAGACGATTAGTGATTACAGTGCGGCTTATGTAGGCGATGAGGGAACTGTAACTGAATATGTGTATTATGACGAGAGTACAGGATATTCCGAGTACAGAAGTGGCAAGCTGCTCAACGACAAGTCTGAGGGTCTTAAGAACGCCAAGATCAACAACAAGAAGGTGTATTATTTCAGCGATGCAAATGGACGCTGCAGTAAACTCACGAAGATAGTAGTGGGTGATGTGGAGTATGAATTTGACAGTTGGGGAAGATGCTTCAAGACAGATTCGATAAGCTGGGATTTTGATGAATGGATGAAGAGGGTTGTCAATGAATATCTGGGCAAGACAGGAATCTACTGCAATGTATTTGTGGCAAATGCGCTTAGATACGCAGGCAGCAGCACTCCGGGAAGTGATATGTCAGTCAAGTACACTGACTTTGCAAATGGCGGATTCGTGATCAGTTCATCAAATATATGCTCAGACTGGGCACTCCGCAAGGTCATCGCCAAGGCGATTCTGGCGCAGAATGGAAGCTGGGGTGAGGCGACGGATTACGAGCTCACAGCGGACAGGGAGGACTTCTCATACGATGTGCTCCTGCCTGGTGATATAGTTGTCTACTATACGAATGGAGAGCCGACCCATGTCGGAATCTATTTTGGAAAGTTCTCTTCAGCGACTGCACTTAAGCAGTATCTGAGAAAGCTTGGAGTTCCGGCTTCGGCATGTGAGGCATATGTGCATGACTGGGGTTCTAACAGCGGAAATAAGCCTGAATACTGGATCATTCAGGGTGGAATGGGCAGCAGCGATCAGGTCTATATAAGCAATTCTGCATATGATCTGTCGGGACAGTATGCCATGAAGATAATTCATGTGAGACATTAGAATGTAGAGAGATTGACATAAATGTATAGGGAACTGTGCATGAGACATGTATGAACAATAGATGTACAGGAGACTGTGCATGATAACAAAGAAAACACCATATATGAATACGGTGAGTGGATACCTTATATGGATCCTCTTTGCTGTAGTCGTATATGGTGTTTTTGGTATTTGTTGATATAGTTAAGCCTGCAGGTTTGACATGAGCGATCCCGCCATCAGTCATCCTCGGACAGTTCCTCCCATTTCGTGTAGAGCTCGTTGAGTTCTGTGTCGGCTTCGTTCCTCTGCTTTGTGAGGTCGTTCAGCAGACCGACATTTGTGGCGTTCTCAGGAAGAAGAAACTGTTCATCGATCTCTGCGATCCTGTTCTCAAGTTCCTCGATGGATGCCTCAAGCTTCTTCAGGTCATTTGCCTTCTTGCGCTGCCTTGCCGCCTCAGCTTTGCTTTCCTGCCATGAGAGCTTGGCCTGTGAGACAGCGGGAGCGGTCTGGGCCGGTGCGTCAGAGACTCCGCTTATTGGAGTGAATGGACTTACTAAATCTGTGGAATACGTTCTGTGGGTCTCGTAGTAATCGTAATTGCCTATATAGCTTGTGAGCTGTTTGTCCCTTAACTCGATGATCCTTGTGGCCGTCTGGTTGATGAAGTATCTGTCGTGAGATACATACAGGACAGTGCCGGTGTAGTTCCTTATGGCATTCTCCAGTATCTCTTTTGATGTGATATCCAGGTGGTTCGTCGGCTCATCCAGAATAAGAAAGTTGGCTGAAGAGAGCATCAGTTTGGCAAGGGACACACGTCCACGCTCGCCACCTGACAGATCCTGTATCCTCTTGAACACGTCCTCACCTGTGAAGAGGAATGCCGCAAGGACATTACGGATTCTGGTGTTGGACAGATCAGGGTAGGCGTCGCTTATCTCATCGAATATGGTGTTGGACATCGTGAGTACCTGATGTTCCTGATCGTAGTAACCGATCTTGACGCGTGATCCAAGGATGATAGCTCCGGCATCTTTGGATACAAGCCTGTTGATCATCTTCAGTATGGTTGTCTTTCCGGTTCCATTTCCACCTATCAGGGCGACGTGTTCGCCACGTTTGATATCCATATCTATTCCTGAGAACAGATTATTGTCGCCAAATGATTTGGAGAGTCCTTCGATCGTAAGAACATCCTCGCCGCTTAAGACATTTGGCTCAAGAGTGATCCTCATCTCGGATGCAACCTCGGTTGGCTTGTCGAGACGTTCTATACGTGAGAGCATCTTCTCACGGCTCTCTGCACGTTTGATGGACTTCTCACGGTTGAACTGCTTGAGCTTCGTGATGACCTCCTCCTGATGCTTGATCTCCTGTTGCTGGTTGAGATATGCCTTCATCATGTTCTCACGGATCTCTGCACGCTTTTGTGCGAAGTAGGTGTAGTTGCCATTGTATACCTGGCTGTGGCCATTGTCGAGCTCGACTATCTTGGTCACGATCTTGTCGAGGAAATAACGGTCGTGGGAGACGATGATGACGCTTCCCTGGTAGGATGACAGGAAGCCCTCAAGCCATGAGATGGATTCCATGTCCAGATGGTTTGTCGGCTCATCGAGGATGATGATATCCGGCTTCACCATGAGTAGTCTGCCGAGTGCAAGTCTTGTCCTCTGGCCACCGGACAGAGAGTTCGTGTGGCGGTCATAATCCTCCTTGGAGAAACCTAGTCCTTTGAGAACTCCATTTGCCTCGCTCTCACAGCTATAGCCGTTCTTATATTCGAATTCGTGGGTGTAGCGGTTGTAGAGCTCCAGAGATCTCTCAAGCTCCTCACCGGTCTGTTCAGCCATGGTGTGTTCCAGTTCGCGCATCCTGTCCTGAAGCTCAAGGATAGGCTTTAGCGCATCCATCATGACACCGCGGACAGTAGTGTTGTAATTGCTCTCCTGATACTGGGACAGATAGCCGATGGTCCTGTCCTTTGACACTATGACCTGACCGGAGTCAGCACTTTCCTCACCCATTATTATCTTGAGAAGAGTGGTCTTGCCGGCGCCGTTTATGCCGACTATAGCCATTTTCTCCTTTTCCTCAAGATGAAAAGAAATATTGTCCAATATAACATCTGTGCCAAATGCTTTGCAGATGTTCTGACAGTCTAAAATCATAATTTAACCTCTCATTTGTGTTCTAGCCTTTTAATTATATATACAAGCCTTTACTTTCGCAAGAAAATGGAGTGGATTTTATACTATAAGGGTGGAATTGCACTGTTTTTTATAAAATGTTCATATTATTTTAAGCAAAATACACAATTATTGTGATATACTAGATAAAGATATGCGTGGATATAGGAAAGACGCCGCAGAGCGGATTGATATATAATTACAGAAAAGGAATGATGGAATGGATTATAGCATCTATGACTATAATAGTGACGAGAAGCTTCTTCAGGAACAGGAGATAGAGGAGATCAACAATGTGAAGATGAGTCTGCTCAACACTCTTGTCACGAAGCTGAACAATGCGGGAATATATTTTAACAGTACATCGAGAATCAAGTCAGAATCGTCACTTCTGCACAAGCTGGAGACTGGTAAATACTCCATGCAGGAAGGTGGAAGAAAGATTCAGGATATCATAGGTATACGAATCAACCTGTTCTATCTGGAGGACATGGATATATGTGAGAAGATACTTGAGGAGACGTTTCTTCTGGACAACTGGTCCAAGACGAAGAATGAGGAGAACAAATTTGAGGCACAGAAATGTAACGGTGTGTTCAGGATACCGAGCAAATATCTGCGAAACATACCTGCAAGTGTGTGGAACAAGCCATTTGACCAGACATTTGAGGTACAGCTCAGGACGGTGCTCTTCGAGGGTTGGCATGAGATAGAGCATGAGATGAGATATAAGTATAAGCTGGGTTCTGATTCCAAGGAGACCGATCTGTGGACTGGACATGAGGATCTGTCCAGAGTCATGAACAGTATCATAGCCAATCTGGAGCTGTGCGACTGGTCTATCATGCAGATTTTCAACAGTATTCACGACTCACAGTACAAGGAGAAGAACTGGGAGAATGCCATAAGAAGCAAATACAGGCTCAGGATCACGCAGGATCCGCTTAAGTCTGAACTCAGGGAATATCTGGACAACAATCCGGACATCGTGGCGCAGTTCCACACTGTGAGCAAGCGCGAACTGGTTGAGATACTGCTCAACAAGAAGTATCACAAGGAGCTGACTCCTGACAGAGTTATTTATCTGATCAACAAGGAGATAGTCCACAACGAGTATATATCAAGGCTGCTTGACAAGGAGCAGTTCGTTCCAGCGGTCAGACCAGAGGTGAAGACTGAGATAAAGCCTATGGTTCCGAATGTTGTGTACAGCCACAGGGTAGGAATACCTGCGGCGGGTTATGACAAGGCGTGTGAGATCATATACAAATGGGTCAGAGAGCACATCAGTATGGTGTTCCCACAGATGCCCGAGGAACTCACGAGTGTGGATTATTCCACCATAGGATATAAGGTATATATAACATATGAGGCCGGTGAGTTTCATATGGATTTCCAGCACATAAGCAATTCAGAGGCTGGTGTTATATGGCATGTGACAGTGGATATGGTGAGTGCCGGGGATATATATGATGTGAATGTGGAGAACATATGTGAGACCATCAACGTCAAGGAGAGAAGATACAGCAGGCCAAAGTTTATGAAGGATATGTTCAATCAGGTTGGCTTTGTAGACGCCGGGATAGTCATGGAGGAGGGATCAAGCCCTGAGGAGATCAGCTATGACAAGCTGAATGCGATTGTTGAGAGCCCTGACAGATATATGCCGATCATAGTCATAGTGAAGCCGGATGAGATACCGGACTGGGCGATAGACTGTGATGGATATATACTCAGAACGGATATGCTGAAGAAGACCCTCAACGGTTTGTGTCATGTATATCTGTGCAGTGGAGACTGCAAGAAGCGCTACGAGGAGGAGTACGGTAAGGAATCCGTGGATGGTGGAGTTATGATGTGGGAGAAGAACAGTAACTACCCGATATTCTACTCCATGGATATCATCAACCAGAGCTTCTTCGAGGAGGTAAACCACAGCATCAATGAGAATGTGGAGTACGAGAAATCCTTCAGATATTCGCTGAGAGAACAGGTTCACGACGAATATCTGAAATAACACAGAGGTAGGCAGACCATGAAGAAATGGTACAGGATAGCAGCCGTAGTGGTTGTCATGGTGGCTGTGATTGCTATGGTCATCATATCAGGCGTGAGACGGTCAGGTGAAAGTGAATATACAAGGAACACGATCACCATGGGAACGGCTGCGTCATTTACAGTGTATGGAAGCCATGGCAGTGAGAATATAGACGGGATGCTGAAGCTCATAGACAGCCTGGACAAGGATGTGCTGTCATGGCGCTCAGCGGACTCTGAGATATACAGGGTGAACAACACATATAAGCCTGATGAGGATATCACGGTGAGCAGCGGACTTGCGGGTGTGCTGAAGCAGACGCTTGACATATCGAGGGCTCATGACGATCTGTTGGATATCACCATACGGCCTTTGGCGGATGTGTGGGGGATAGAAGATGGCAGGACAGAGATTCCATCACAGGCGGATATAGACAGTGCACTGAGGCTGGTGGATGTGTCAAAGGTAAGTGTGGATGGCGATACGTTAAGGATATCAGAGCCTGGTATGATGCTTGATCTGGGAGCAGTCGGCAAGGGATATGGCTGCGACATGGCAGCAGAGTATCTCAAGGGTACTGATGCGGCCGGTGCATGTGTGGCCCTGGGCGGAAGTATAGTTGTGTATGGAAGCAAGCCTGATGGTACAGCCTGGAAGGTCGGTGTCAAGGATCCGAGAGCTGGAGAGGGAACGACCATGGGTGTCATAAGCTTTGGCGATGGGGAGACGGCATTTGTATCCACATCGGGAGATTATGAAAAGTATTTTGAGCAGGATGGCAGGAGATACCACCACATACTTGATCCCCGGACAGGATATCCGGCATGGAATGGCACTATAGCGGCCACGGTAGTGTGTGATAACGGACTGACCAGTGACGCCTTGTCCACACTGTGTATGCTGATGGATAAGGATAAGGCTATGAAGACCATTCAGGAGTATGGTGCGGAGGCCGTCATCATAGATGAGGATAAGAATGTGTATGTCAGTGAAGGCCTGAAGGACCGATTCACCATAACGGCAGAAGACTATAAATTGGCAGAGTGATGTGAAGATATGGCAGGATGGTTTAGAAAAAAAGATCTGATATTGTGTGTAGTCCTTTTAGTAGCGGGAATTATATGCTGGCTTGTCATGCGGCTTGTGCTTCCGACGGGCAATACCGCGGATGTGTATATAGATGACAAACTGGTGCAGACCATAGACATGACAGTCGACGATACCTATGAGTTCAACACGGACAGGGGAAGCAACACTGTTGTGGTTGAATCTGGGAAGATCAGTGTCAGTGATGCGGACTGCCCGGATAAGGTGTGTGTGAATATGGGCTGGAAGAGCAGGAGAGGAGAGACTATAACCTGTCTTCCGCACAAGCTTGTCATAGAGATACAAGGTGGCAGGGAAAGAGATATAGATGTGCAGTAGAGATAAAAATGATCAGAAAAGTTCAGAGACGGCGGTGGATAGAATGCATGGCTGGAGTACAAAAAGGATCACATACACAGGTATGTTCGTGGCCATAGCCATGGTATTTTCCTATCTTGAATCCATGATCCCGGTGAATATAGCTGTTCCGGGAATCAAGCTGGGACTTGCAAATATGGTCACCATAGTTGTCATGTACAGGCTGAGGATATCAGATGCGTGGATAGTGTCACTGGTGAGAGTGGTGCTGTCGTCGCTGTTGTTTGGCAATATGATGGTTATGGTATACAGCATGGCGGGAGCGGTGTTGTCACTTCTGGTCATGACGCTTTGCAGGAAAAAGGATCTGTTTGGTCTCCTTGGAACGAGCATACTAGGCGGAGTGAGCCACAACGCAGGGCAAATAGCAATGGCAGCACTTCTCATGAAGAGTGGAAATATCATGTTGTATATGCCGGTGCTGTGCATATCGGGAACTATAGCCGGTGTGTGCATAGGCCTGGCGGGAACCATGCTTGTCAGAAAGCTTCCGTCCATAGAATATTAGAATGATATCCGAATGAATTTATAAATGATCACATGTAAGATACAGAAAAGACATAAGTGTCTATATCTTATATGTGATCGTTTTTTTTGCGGATAAGCAGAAGAATTTCCATATTTTAAAATGATAATATATCCCCATTTAGGTTGTTTTTGAGGGCTTAAAGCGTTATTATATAGGGAGATTTTTTTAATAAAAATATATAAGGAAAAGAGGTAGAACATGGGTTTGTTAACATTTCTGGGCGGAATTCATCCATATGAAGGCAAAGAATTGTCAATGGAAAAGCCTGTCAGAGAATACCTTCCAAAAGGTGACTGCGTGTACCCGCTGAGTCAGCATATAGGGGCACCGGCCACACCTATAGTGAAGAAGGGCGACAGAGTCCTGGTTGGTCAGAAGATTGCGGAGACCAGTGGCTTCGTGTCAGCAAATATACATTCATCCATATCGGGAAAGGTCAAGGCAATCGAGCCGAGATATGTGCCTGGTGGATCAAAGGTTGAATCAATAGTTGTAGAGAATGATGGCCTGTTTGAGGAGATCGACTTTGCAGCAAATGTAAAAGATCTGTCCACTCTGTATAGAGAGGATGTGAAGGAGATCATAAAGGAGGCCGGAATAGTAGGAATGGGCGGCGCCGGTTTCCCTGCAAATGTCAAGCTGTCCCCGAAGAACGAGGATGCGATCGACTACATAATAGTAAATGGCGCAGAGTGTGAGCCATATCTTACTTCGGATTACAGAAGGATGATGGAGGAACCGGACAAGCTGATACTGGGACTTGAGATATGTATCAATCTGTTTGATCATGCAAAGGGAATCATCGCTATAGAGGATAATAAGCCTGAGGCAATAGAACTTCTCAGGGATAAGGTAAAGGACAATGACAAGATCGAAGTCCATGTGATGAAGACCAAGTACCCTCAGGGTGCCGAGCGTCAGCTCATATATGCTAACACTGGAAGATATGTCAACTCCAAGATGCTTCCAGCGGATGCTGGATGTATAGTTCACAATGTTGATACCATCGTGTCCATATATGAGGCAGTTATAGAGGGAAGACCACTCTACACAAGGATAGTCACCATAACAGGTGATGCCATAGAGAATCCATGCAATCTTATGGTAAGGATAGGAACAAACTGTCAGGAGCTTATAGAGGCTGCGGGTGGATTTAAGGATGGTGTGGTTCCTGAGAAGGTGATCTCAGGTGGTCCTATGATGGGAAAGGCACTTTTCTCATTGGATGTTCCTGCAACCAAGGGAGTGTCGGCACTGCTGTGTATGACACATGACGAGGTGGCAGACCTTGAACCGAGCAACTGTATCAGATGCGGACGCTGTGTTGATGTGTGTCCGGGACGTATTGTTCCTTCGATGCTTGCTTCACTGGCTGAGCATGGGGATACAGAGGGATTCCTTGCTCACAACGGAATGGAGTGTTGTGAGTGTGGATGCTGTTCGTATGTGTGTCCGGCGAAGAGACATCTGACACAGACCATTGCGGGAACAAGAAAATCCATCATTGCGAATAAAAAGAAGTAGGAGGTGTACACATTGGATAATACATTTAAGATTTCGTCATCTCCACATGTCAGAGATAAACGAAGTACACAGAGCATTATGCTGGATGTGATCATTGCTTTGCTTCCGGCAACCGTATTTGGAATCATCAACTTCGAGCTGAACGCTATGATACTTATACTCACATGCGTGGTCTCATGCGTGCTGTTTGAGTGGCTGTACCAGAAGATGATGAACAGAAAAGTAACCATAGGCGATCTCAGTGCAGTTGTAACAGGACTTCTTCTTGCACTGAACCTCTCACCGGATGTACCGGTGTGGATGGCGATACTCGGAAGTGCATTTGCCATTATAATAGTTAAACAGCTCTTTGGAGGACTGGGATTCAACTTCATGAATCCAGCGCTGGGCGCAAGATGTTTCCTTCTCATATCATTTGCAGGAAGAATGACATCATTCTCGTATGATGGTGTGACAACTGCTACACCTCTTGCAGTACTCAAGAACACAGGGGATCTGGCAAATGTCAATGTACTCAATATGTTTCTTGGAAATATACCGGGAACCATAGGTGAGACATCAGTTGTATGTTTACTTGTTGGTGCGGCTTATCTTCTGATCAGAAGAGTTATAAAGCCGGTTATTCCATTTACATATATAGGAACATTTGCGGTGCTCATTATGATATATGCGGTTGCATCGGGTAGAGGTTTTGATCTTACATTCCTCGCAGCACACCTGTGCGGTGGTGGTCTGATGCTTGGAGCATTCTTTATGGCAACTGACTATGTTACATCACCTATCACACCTGCGGGTAAGGTTGTGTTTGGTGTGATACTTGGTATACTTACATTCTGTTTCAGAATATACGGAGGATCAGCAGAGGGCGTATCATATGCAATCATATTCTCCAACCTGCTTGTGCCACTCATTGAGAGATGGACACAGCCGAAGAGCTTCGGAGAGGGCGCAGAGCTTGCAGCCCAGGGTGACACAGCCGGAACAAAGTCTAAGATGGATACAAAGTCGATTGTTATAGCAACTATAGCAATCATGATAATCACAGTCATAGCAGGATTTGCACTGGCTTATGTATATAAGATCACAAAGGATCCTATAGCAGTTACAGAGCAGAAAGCAAAGGAAGAGGCATATAAGGCGGTATTCGATGATGCGGATTCGTTTGACAGCTATGCTGACTTTGATGCCGATGCGGCTGCAAAGATCCTGTCAGATGCCGGATATAACGCAGATATAGATGAGATCGTGGAAGCAAAGGGCAGCGATGGTTCAGTACTTGGATATGTTGTGACTGTCACATCACATGAGGCGTATAGTGGAGACCTTCAGCTTGCCATGGGAGTCAGAGCGGATGGAACGACAAATGGAATTTCATTCCTGTCACTCTCAGAGACTGCAGGACTTGGTATGGAGGCTGACACAGACAGCTTCAAGTCACAGTTCGCAGGCAAGAAGGTCGACAAGTTCCAGTACACCAAGTCAGGTGCCACAGTGGACGAGGAGATAGATGCCCTGTCAGGAGCTACCATCACAACAAATGCGGTTACCAATGCGGTGAATGCGGGACTTGAGTATGTGAAGTCCATAAATGGCGGTGCTGCTGATTCATCTGCAGCGTCGAACGGAGGTGACAAGTAATGGGAAAATGTACAGAGCGTTTATATAATGGTATTGTGAAAGAGAACCCGACCTTCGTACAGATGCTTGGAATGTGTCCGACACTTGCGGTTACATCATCAGCCATCAATGGCGCAGGAATGGGACTTACGACCACATGTATTCTGGTGCTCAGCAACTTCATGATCTCAGCACTCAGAAAGGTTATACCTGATAAGGTCAGAATACCATCATTTATAGTTATCATAGCTTCGTTTGTTACTATCATACAGTTTCTGCTGCAGGCGTACCTGCCATCACTCAACAGCAGCCTGGGACTGTATATACCACTTATAGTTGTAAACTGTATCATCCTTGGTCGTGCCGAGGCATATGCTTCCAAGAACAAGGTACTTCCATCTATATTTGATGGACTTGGAATGGGCCTTGGATTTACAGTTGGCCTTACACTTATAGGAATGTTCAGAGAGCTTGTCGGAAAGGGCTGTGTATTTGGATTCCAGATACTTGGAGATGGCAACTTACTTCAGAACTCATCGGGAATTATAAAGGGTATAGGCAATGCACTCAGCCTGTACACACCTATAACAATATTCGTACTTGCACCTGGTGCATTCTTCGTGCTTGCATTCATCATAGCATTTATCAACAAGAGAAATGCAAAGAAGGTAGCCGAGGCACTGGCAAATGGAGAGGAGATCCCGGCAGCATGCAGACCGGACTCATGTGCAGGCTGTATCAATGCAGCATGTTGTGGCAAGCTGGTTTCAGAGACTCCGGCTCCTGTAAAGGCAGCAGAGGCTCCGGCGAAACCTTCAGCGGATGCAAAACAGGTTAAGAAGCAGGAAGAGACACCTGCAGCGGCAGATAAGGATGCAGCAAAGAATACAGCGCCAGAGGCTGACAAGCCAGATGAGGCGAAGAAGGATGAGCCAAGACTCAGCCCATATGCACCGACCAGAGAGTCAGTCCTCGCCGACATAAAGCTTGTTCCGAATGCGACAGGAAAGATGCTTAAGGAGCATGCTGAGGAAGTTCAGCAGGAAAAGACGCCAGATGAGGAGCAGCAGACTGTTACAGAGACTCAGTCAGACAGTCAGGACAATCTCCAGAATGAGAAGTCAACAGAGCAGCCAGCAGCAGAACAGGAAGTAGCAGACAAAGTAGCAGCAGAGCAGCCATCAACGGATCAGCCGACGGAAGCAGAGCAGCCAGAACACTCTGCAGAGAACGAGCCAGCAGATTCCGACATAAAGCTCAAGGAGACAATGGCTCATATAAAGAAGAAAAAAGGAAAGGGAGGTAAGAGATAATGAATATTTTATTGTTAGCCATCGGAGCGGCACTTGTAAATAATGTTATCCTCAGCCAGTTCCTTGGACTGTGTCCTTTCCTTGGAGTGTCCAAGAGTGTCAACACAGCAACCGGAATGGGAGCAGCGGTTGTGTTCGTCATGACCATAGCTTCATTTGTCACCAGCGTTGTGTATTACGGCATACTGAGAAGATTCGGACTTGAGTACCTCAACACCATAGTGTTCATCCTTGTGATCGCAGCACTTGTACAGTTTGTTGAGATGTTCCTCAAGAAGAAGGTCAAGTCATTGTATGAATCACTTGGAGTTTACCTTCCACTGATCACGACCAACTGTGCCGTGCTTGGTATCGCTCTCTCAAATGTACAGAGCGGTTACGGTATACTTGAGAGTACCATCAACGGATGTGGCTCTGCAGTCGGATTTACTATAGCCATAGTGATACTTGCAGGAATCAGAGAGAGACTTGAGCACAGCCCTATACCTGAGGCGTTCAAGGGAACCCCTATAGTTCTCATCACATCAGGTCTTATGGCGATTGCGTTCTTCGGTTTCTCAGGATTGATATAAGGAGGGTGCGGATATGACAGGAATATTGATAGCTGTGGCAGTCGTCGCAGGCGTAGGTATTGTGATAGGTATCCTTCTGGGTGTCGCAGGAGAGAAATTTAAGGTAGAAGTAGATGAGAAAGAAATAGCAGTAAGAGAGCTCCTTCCGGGAAATAACTGCGGTGGATGTGGTTATCCGGGATGTGACGGACTGGCAGCGGCCATCGCCAAAGGTGAGATGCCGCCATCAGCGTGTCCTGTTGGAGGCGAGGCAGTGGCAGCGAAGATCAGTGAGGTCATGGGCGTGGAAAACGCTGAAAATACAAGGTATGTGGCATTTGTCAAGTGTGCAGGAGACTGCGAGAAGGCGAAGGATGTATACGAGTATGTTGGACCAAGGGACTGTAAGCTGGCACAGAACAATCCAAACAGCGGTCCTAAGGCATGTACATATGGATGTACAGGTTATGGCTCATGTAAGGCAGTATGTGAGTTCGGGGCTATTGACATTATAGATGGAATTGCGGTAATTAATAAGGAGAAGTGTAAGGCATGCGGCAAATGTGTCACAGAGTGCCCGAGACACTTGATAGAGCTGGTTCCATATGATGCAGAGAGACTTGTCAGATGTAATTCCCATGACAAGGGTCTTCAGGTCAAGGCAGCCTGCAGCACAGGATGTATCGGATGTACACTGTGTGCAAGGAACTGTGAGGCTGGAGCCATCACGATAGACAGAAACCTTGCTCACATAGATCCGGAGAAGTGTACAAATTGTGGTGCATGTAAGGCCAAGTGCCCAGTAAAGATAATATCGTAAGAAGGTTCCTCCGAAGGTGGGAGATATAAGGAGAAAATTATATGAGATGTCCATTTTGCTCAGCAGATGATACAAAGGTTATCGATTCCAGACCAGCGGAGGATGGAAGTGCGATCAGAAGAAGAAGACAGTGTGACGCCTGTGGTAAGAGATTTACCACATATGAGAAGGTGGAGACCATACCTCTCATAGTCATCAAGAAGGACAAGAACAGAGAGACTTATGACCGTTCCAAGATAGAGTCAGGTGTCATAAAGTCATGCCATAAGCGTCCGGTTTCAGCGGAAGCAGTCACAAAGTGCATAGATGACATAGAGAACACCATCTTCAACATGGAAGTGAGAGAGATAGAGAGCACGACCATAGGTGAGATAGTCATGGATAAGATCAAGGATCTTGATCAGGTAGCCTATGTAAGATTTGCATCAGTGTACAGAGAGTTCAAGGATGTGAATACATTTATGGATGAGCTGGGCAAGCTGCTCACCAGCAATTCGGAGAAGCGATGATAGAGACATACAACACGATATTACAGGAGGGGCAGGACGAGATAGTCGAGAAGAAATCACGATTCATCGGCTATGCAGTCCCTGTGTCCTCGGAGGAAGAGGCATATGCCTTTGTCGAGAAGATCAGGAAGCAGCACTATGATGCAAGGCACAACTGCTATGCATTTGCCATAGGCAGCGAGAATACATTGCTAAGATTCTCTGATGACGGAGAACCGCAGGGAACGGCTGGAAAACCCATCCTGGAGGTTATCACGGGGAATGCGGTGGTTAATATATGTATAGTGGTCACAAGGTATTTTGGTGGAACACTGCTCGGAACAGGTGGTCTTGTGAGAGCATACACCGAGGCAGCCAAGCTTGCACTGTCTGATGCGGGTATACATAAGATGCAGCTTATGAAGCTGGTGAAGATAACCACGAACTACAACGATTCGGGTAAGGTACAATATCTTCTCAGCAACAGTGATGCACTGATAGACAGTACGGATTACACTGCAGATGTGTGCTTCAATGTGGCGGTGCCGGCTGACAGCTATGGATGTCTGGTAAAGCAGATCACAGAGTCTACATCTGCGAGAGCATTGATAGAAGACTCAGGAGAAGAGTACAGATGATGATGAATGGCAGAGCTATAGTAAATATCTTATAGCGCCTGAATATCACTCTGAATATGAGTGCAGCAGCAAGGCTGATGACTGACACTGCGGCGATATGCAGCAGGACATTGAGACAGCCATTGGTGCCGGAATATATGATCAAGGATATAAAGCTGATAATGGCAGCGGGAATAATTCCCGCTGCTATATTTTTTACACAGAATCCGGCTTTTTTTCTGGAGGAGAGGATAGAGTAAGCCCCACAGTCCAGATCCCGGAGATAGTTCTGAAGTCCCATGAGAGAACACACGAACAAAGTTATGTAAACCAATATTTCCACAGGAAAATTGTTTGGCGCAATATCTGTCGATGCCGTGTATTTTCCGGTGAGTCCGCTCTCGATGGTGAAAATGTCCTCATTTTCGATATATCCCTTAAATCTATCACTGATGTATTCTGACATCTGGGTCTCGTCGTATGGGACATTTGCCAGATAACGATCCTGGAGCATACATACAGACATGTCTGCCGCATATGCATACAGGAGGGCGGCATACACGGATTCTTCGGACACAGACTGGAATGAGCTTCCATCGGTTGTATACACGGTTATGTGGCGCTTCCCGTCAGAGTGGATCATTGATTCACTGAAACCATCAGGAACCATGTACGCGGAGTCGATCCTGCCGGATGCTACATCATCCTTCATGTCTTTCAGGGATTCATAGTGCCTGAAGGTAAATCCCGTGGATGTCGATGTGAGATACGACAGGAAAGCATCCGTGTGTTCGTCAGAACTTTCAATATACACGCCGGACACGATCTCGGTGCTTTGCTTTCTGGCTGGCAGAAGGCTCACAGCGATCAGCACAGCGGGGATGACCAGCAGAACGACGATCATGGCGGGACGGCACAGTATTCTTTTTATAAGTAAGTTTATCTGTCTTATATGGTTCATAGATGTATCTCCGTAAATTTATGATAAATATATGCACAGTGTCTGCACAAGCTTATTGAGCAGCGATCCATGGCATATATACTTTGCAAAGTTTGGAAGCATGGCTTCCGGTATGAATAAGCCGCTCACATAGGCCAGTATGACAGTGACTACAGTGAGAAGCAGTGTGCAGCCGTGTATCCCTGCGGGAAGCAGACTTATGAGCAGTGTATATACCGCGACACATGTAGCTATGACGATTCCGAACAGTATCCCGCTCATGTGGATATTTACATGCAGTTCATCGATAAACAGTGATGCCAGGGCGAGAGCCATGTATACAGTTATATAAAGGATATACAGCCATATGAACATGGATATGAAATTGCTGACATTGCGTCTGACTTTGCCAATTCCCTGTGACCTGAGCTTTGTTATGTAAGAGGCTGGGAGGTCGAGCAGGAATGGGAAGAAAACAACGCTGCACAGCATCATCATGAGAAGAACCGCCGCACTTGTGTAGAAGTCGGTGGTATTTGCTGCTCTGGTTGCATTTATTTTGTCGACGGTGAAGTTGGCAGTCCTGTCAAGAACCTTAGTCATGAACATGGCATTTACATCGTTGCTGAGCGTGTCCTGAATATCCTCGGGAAGCTCCATGTTCCTTCCTATCGCCTGAACCGAATATATGGCCGCCTGGGATATGCCAAGCATGGAGGATGTGGAGCGGAAGAGGTCATTCAGCACAAATGTATCGATGGACCGGTTGTCAGAATAGTATACCTCGACAGGTGTGTTCGTTCCGTCCATGATGTCGCTTATGATATTGTCAGGGACATAGATCACAGCGAACAGGTCTCCGTCAGAGAGCCTTGAAAGGGCTGTATCCTTGTCTGAAAATTCTGTGAATACACATGATGAGCGGTAGCTGTCCATATCAGATATCGTGTTGTATGCCATTTGTGCGAATTTTGAATCTGCACTCATCACGATTCCGATTGAAAGTGGTTCGGAGCGGTCATCAGAGTAGATAAAAGAGTTCGCGTTTAACGCAAGACACAGGAAAACCGTCATCATGACAAATGCTGCGACTACCATGTATATTCCATAATGAGCTATTCTTTTCAAATCAGTTCGTATAAGTCGGTAAAACATAAAACTCCTTTAGATAAAGCTATGATCTGATCAGATTGATGTAGGTTTCAGGTGAGGTGTATCCGGGTGAGATATTTCTGTCTATGGCCAGTTGGATGTGTCCATTTTTCAGTGTGTATATCTTGTTGCATATATCCAGCGCAGATGTCTCATGTGTGGCGATTATGACACTTCCTCCATGTGATATGTAATTCTGGAGATAGCTCAGTATCCCGTTCTTGCATAGAAGATCAAGCGAGGCCAGAGGTTCATCGAGAAGAAGCAGATCCGGGTCAGACATCATCGTGATGGCAAGGCTTAGCCTCTTCTTCATTCCACCGGAGAGCTTTGAGACTCGTTTGTCCAGAAATGAATCCACACCGAGAGACTGACATATGCTCATATTGTGGGAGTTCATGACTGTTTTCCTGCTTCCGGGGTGCCACAGTCTGATGTTGTCAATGGCTGTGAGTTCCGGTATGAGTGGATTGTCCTGTGGGAGCAGAGCAGCATTTGCCTGACAGTCGAAACCGAAGCACCCTGAGTCTGGCTTTATGTTTCTGGATAGTATTCCCAGCAGGGTGGATTTACCCGATCCGTTGATTCCCAGAAGGGCGATGCATTCACCCGGGGATACGGACAGTGACACATCTGTCAGAACTTTATTTTTGCCGTAGCTTTTGCTCACTGAAGAGACAGAAAACATCTAGTATTCCTCCTCTATTACCTGAAAATCAAGGTAGTCAAAATCTATATCCTCCACAAAGTTATCCGCTGTGAATCTGGTTCTGGCGTGGTGGATAAACTCATCCTTATTCTTCTTAAGCCACACCGGCTTTGCCAGGTCAAACTCGTAGCACATATCCTCAAGGGCCTTGTATACCTTGTGGGTACGCGTCATCTCGTAGTCGGATATGCATATCACGGTATCCTTCATGAGGTGGTTATCTTTTATAAGTTTTCCCCATACTCTAAACATATATTATCCTCCATAAGGGTTATTTGAGATCGTACCTGACTAGTATATAACATTTGTGCACAGAATTAAAACAATAAAGACACAAATATGACACATTTACTGCGTATAGTAACAACTGTAAGAAAGAGAAAGGTACCGATTACAGGAATTAAGATAATAAAGATGCGAAAGGATGATAGAGATGGAACAGGAAAACAAGAACCAGATGAATGGAAATAGTGGTCAGGCACCACAGCAGGATGGTCTGTATCATTACAGCTATATGAACAATAGAGGAGATTCAAGATTTGACAGACCTTCAACAAATGCTTCACAGCAGACACAGAATGTTCAGGACGCACAGTCAGCGCAGAACAATCAGACAGCCGGTGTACATGGCTCAGCACAGAACGCTCAGACTGCCGGCGCACAGAGTTCATCGCAGAATGCTCAAACAGTCGGTACACAGAACGCTTCATATTCAGGTTTTCAGAGAAATGTAAATGGCATGGAAGCATGGTATGACAGCCAGAGAATGAATCAGGGTTATCAGAATCAGGCAGGCAATCCAATGAACAATATGGGAACAGGAAAGCCTTCAGATAACAATATGAGACAGAAGAAGGCAAAAGATAAGAAGCCAAAGAACAGGAAGAGCGGATTTGGCAAGAAGGCAGCAGGTGTGGTTGCAGCGGCTGTTGTATTCGGACTTGTGGCAGGCGTTGTATTCCAGGGGGTCAGATATGGATCGGATAAGCTTCTCGGCAAAGATTCGCAGACCACAACAGAGCAGAGTGCTGAGGGTTCAACAGAGAACAATGCACCACAGCTCAAGCAGGCATCATCAGACACGACAAGTACAGTGTACGATGTGTCAACGGTTGCCAAGAAGGTTATGCCTTCCATCGTATCGATCACAGGAACATACGTAACAACATATGATTACTGGTTCAATTCATATCAGCAGGAGTCAACAGGAGCCGGTTCAGGTATCATCATCGGCAAGGATGACCAGTACCTGTATCTTGCAACTAATTATCATGTGGTACAGAATGCTAAGTCACTGTCAGTTACATTTGTCGATGACAAGAGTGCAGATGCGGTGGTAAAGGGATACGTTGAGAACAATGATATAGCAGTTGTCACAGTTAAGCTTTCGGACATATCGGATGACACTTTGAATGAGATAAAGGAGATTCAGGTAGGTTCATCGGATGATCTTGCAGTTGGTGATCCGTGCGTGGCAATCGGAAATGCACTTGGATATGGACAGTCAGTTACAGTTGGATATATAAGCGCACTTAACAGAGAGATAAGTGCTTCAGATGAGACAGTAAAGGTACTTCAGACAGATGCAGCCATCAACCCTGGTAACAGTGGTGGTGCCCTTGTCAACATGCAGGGCGAGCTGATCGGTATCAACACAGCCAAGTATTCAGATACAAGCGTTGAGGGTATGGGCTATGCACTTCCTATATCAGATGTACAGGATATAATCAATGATCTGATAGCAGGCAAGAATGTGTCAAATGATGGAACAACATCAGGACAGGCTTACCTCGGTATATCTGCCCAGACCATCACAAGCCAGTACGCACAACTCCTGAACATGCCTGAGGGTGTATATATCTCATCAGTTGAGCAGGGTTCAGCAGCAGAGGAGTGTGGACTCCAGTCAGGAGATATCATTTGCAGCCTTGACGGTGAGGACATAGCAGATATGGAGACATTCCACGACAAGATCGTGGCCTGCAATCCTGGCGATAAGGTAACTATCGTATACTACAGAAACAACAATGGTAACTACGAGAAGCAGACTGCTACAGCTACGCTGAAGGAGAAGCAGTGATAAGTCAGATAATTCAGTGGTGATTTAGCACGGAGCTAACAGAACTGAAAGCCTATAGATTGATATAATGGCACCTGTAAGTGAAATTACAGGTGCCGTTTTGTATGTAAGATATGTGGCTGTCAAAATTGTAATCTGCCTGCATTGTATCGGAAGTCCTCGTATTCATCCGGTATGCGGTCAAGTTCGGCGGAAATGCCTGTGGATTGTAAATTTGCTTGCAAATATACTTTAAATGGTGCATTATAAAGAGTGCGCTTAAGTATAGCGTAAGATTCGGAAGAATGAAAAAGAAAGGTTTACATAACAATGTACAAAATACTTTGTAAGGATGGAAGGGCAAAGAGAGCTGAATTTCAGACTGTTCACGGAACAGTGCAGACACCTCTGTTCATGAATGTTGGAACGGCAGCAGCCATAAAGGGAGCTGTGGCAACAACGGATCTCAAGGACATAGGATGTCAGATCGAGCTGTCAAATACATATCATCTCCATGTGAGACCTGGGGATAAGATAGTCAAGCAGATGGGCGGTTTACATAAGTTTATGTACTGGGACAGACCGATACTCACTGATTCAGGCGGATTCCAGGTATTCTCCCTGGCGGGACTCAGGAAGATCAAGGAGGAGGGCGTAACCTTCAATTCCCATGTCGATGGACGCAAGATATTCATGGGACCTGAGGAGAGCATGCAGATACAGTCGAATCTGGCATCGACAATAGCCATGGCATTTGACGAGTGTGCCCCTGCACTGGCTGACAGACAGTACGTGGAGAATTCTGTTGCGAGAACAGCCAGATGGCTTGTCAGATGTAAGAATGAGATGGAGAGACTTAACAGTCTGCCGGATACGATCAACAAGAATCAGCTATTGTTTGGAATCAATCAGGGTGCCATATACGAGGATATCAGAATAGATCACGCCAAGAGAATCAGCGAGCTTGATCTTCCGGGATATGCCATAGGAGGACTTGCAGTAGGAGAGACAGCAGAGCAGATGTACCACATACTCGATGTGACCGTTCCGTATCTGCCTGAGGACAGACCGACATACCTCATGGGTGTTGGAACCCCTGCAAATATACTTGAGGCGGTCGACAGAGGTGTTGATTTCTTCGATTGCGTATATCCATCCAGAAATGGACGACACGCCCATGTGTACACGAAGCATGGCAAGATGAATCTCAAGAATGCGAGATTTGAGACAGACGACAGACCTATAGAGGAGGGCTGCGGATGCCCTGCATGCCAGCACTACAGCAGAGCGTACATCAGACACCTGCTCAAGGCAAATGAAATGCTCGGTATGAGATTTTGCGTCTTGCATAATTTGTATTTTTATAATAATATGATGAAAGACATCAGAGAGGCTATAGAAGAAGGAAGATATCAGTCATATAAGAAATCGATGCTTGAGAGCCTTGCTGGTGGAGAATAGTAATCAAAAAGGAGATCAGAGAATGAATTCACTTTCAACAATTTTATCATCGTCAACAGGAACACAGGCCAGTGGCGGTTCATCAGTTATGTTTATTGTTGTATATATTGCCATATTTGCTGCAATCATTTACTTCATGATGATCAGACCACAGAAGAAGCAGAAGGCCAAGACAGACCAGATGCTTTCACAGATGGAGCCTGGTGATAATATCATGACAACCAGTGGTTTCTACGGAACCATCCTTGATGTGGTTGATGATTCAACTATCATCGTAGAGTTTGGTAACAACAAGAACTGTCGTATACCGATGCACAAGAGCGCTGTTGCAGAGCTTGAGAAGCAGGGATCATCAACAGTCACAGATGATGATAAGGATAAGAAGTCAAAGATATAATAAAGGTATCATCAGAGTAAATAAAAAAGCGGTCATTATACAGTGACCGCTTTTTTTATATCCTGAAATACAGCTTCCGTGATCCGAAGGCCGCCCCTTCCGGTTCCTACGGATATGTCGGGTTTGGCTGCGCCGTGGAAGTCGGAACCTCCTGATATGAGGAGCCCGTGTTTTCTGGCGATCTCCCTAAGCCTTCCGGATTCATAGGCATTGTTGGAAGAGTGGTAGACCTCAAGCCCTGAAAGGCCATATGGCTTCAGTTCTTCAAGCATGTCCTCTATCTGTTTATATCCAAATCCGTATATGAGGGGATGGGCGATGAAGGCAGCCTTGCCGTAGGTTCTTATGAGTCTTATGGCATCGGCGGCCGGTATGTCTGGTGTTGGAATGTAATATTTGCATTTCTTGCCCAGATACTTTTTGAACGCCTGGTTCATGTCCCTGCATACGCCTTCGGCTATGAGAATTCTGGCAAAATGAGCTCTTGTGACGACAGTATCAGGATTGCCATGCTGCAGCTTCTCCATGGTCATGTCTATTCCGTCGGCGCGGAATCTCTCACACATCTGCTCGTTTCGGTCGTATCTGGCCTGTTTGATGGCGGCAAGACGGGAGATGAGCTCAGGGTTCTTGTAGTCCATATAGAAGCCCAGAATGTGGATCTCCACACCGTTGTAGATGGCGGACATCTCTATGCCGGGAACTACCTCGATATGATGGTCACTGCTGTCAGAAAAGCCAGAGCAGTTGGTGGAATCACTGTTCTGGATCGGCGGAAGAGTGCTGTTCCAGTTATCTGCATATGTGATTGCATCTGCTACGCCATCCACTGTGTCGTGGTCGGTTATGGCGATCGCTGCAAGATTCCTGTCAATGGCAAGCTGGCACACCTCTGATGGGGTGCAGGAGCCGTCGGAAGCGGTGGTGTGAAGGTGCATATCTATAAATCTCATGTTGAAAACCTCCGTTTTTATTTTTTATATCATGTATCTGAGCAGCGCCTGAAGCGGCGCATGTCTGGGTTGAATGTGCTCTGACAGAAGTATTGTATATCAGATAAATACATATATTCAAGTGAATATGGTTACGGTCAAATGATATAAGCGGACATATGAACCCTGACAACTGTGCCTTGTTAAAAACTTTCTCAATAAGGCGCGCTGTACTTGATAAAGTACACGCAAATGCGACAAAAATTTTCAATAAGCTATGGACTTCATAACTGTTTTGTGAGAAAATACCACTGATGGTTTGAATTAGAGAATTCGGAACCGCTTTTAAGAATTCATATTTTGAAAGGAGTTTCACAATGATTTACACTAAGGAAGTTGAAAACATGTGCCCTGTAGCAAAGGGTGCAAAGCATGAGCCAGCTCCTATCCCAGAAGAAGGAAAGTGGGTTTACTCAAAGGAAATCAAAGACATCTCTGGTTTTACACATGGTGTAGGCTGGTGTGCACCACAGCAGGGTGCCTGCAAGCTTTCACTTAACGTAAAAGAGGGTGTTATCGAGGAGGCTCTTGTCGAGACTATTGGATGTTCAGGTATGACACATTCAGCAGCTATGGCAGCTGAGATTCTTCAGGGTAAGACAATCCTTGAGGCTCTCAACACTGACCTTGTGTGCGATGCTATCAATACAGCAATGAGAGAGTTATTCCTTCAGATCGTATACGGACGTACACAGAGTGCATTCTCAGATGACGGACTTGCAGTTGGTGCCGGACTTGAGGATCTTGGAAAGGGTCTTCGTTCACAGGTTGGTACAATGTATGCAACAAAGGCTAAGGGTGTTCGTTACCTTGAGATGGCAGAGGGCTATGTAACAGGAATAGCACTTGATGCAGATGACGAAGTTATCGGATATCAGTTCGTTTCTCTTGGAAAGATGACTGACTTTATCAAGAAGGGTGATGACCCTAACACAGCTTGGGAGAAGGCTTCAGGTTCATACGGACGTGTTAAGCCAGAGCAGGGCGCTGTTAAGATCATCGATCCACGTAAAGAGTAGTCGGAAATAGAGGAAAGGAGAACGAGACAATGGCATTATTTGAATCATATGAAAGAAGAATAGACCAGATAAACGCTGTACTTAACAGCTATGGAATCAGCTCAATCGAAGAAGCTGAGAAGATCACAAAGGACGCTGGACTTGACGTTTACAATCAGGTAAAGGGTATTCAGCCAATTTGTTTTGAGAATGCTTGCTGGGCATATACAGTAGGTGCAGCAATCGCAATCAAGAAGGGATGCAGAAAGGCAGCAGACGCAGCAGCAGCTATCGGCGAGGGTCTTCAGGCATTCTGTATACCAGGTTCTGTTGCAGATCATCGTAAGGTTGGTCTTGGACATGGTAACCTTGGTAAGATGTTACTTGAGGAGGAGACAGAGTGCTTCTGTTTCTTAGCAGGTCATGAGTCATTTGCAGCAGCTGAGGGTGCTATCGGTATCGCTGAGAAGGCTAACAAGGTTCGTAAAAAACCTCTTAGAGTTATCCTTAACGGTCTTGGTAAGGATGCAGCTCAGATCATCTCAAGAATCAATGGATTTACATATGTTGAGACAAAGTATGACTACAAGAAGGCTGAGCTCAATGTAGTATACGAGAAGGCATATTCAGATGGTATCCGTGCAACAGTTAAGTGCTACGGCGCTGACGATGTTCAGGAAGGTGTTGCTATCATGCACAAGGAGAACGTTGGTGTATCTATTACAGGTAACTCAACAAACCCTACACGTTTCCAGCATCCAGTTGCAGGTACATACAAGAAGGAGTGTATCGAGCAGGGTAAGAAGTACTTCTCAGTAGCATCAGGCGGTGGTACAGGACGTACACTTCACCCAGATAACATGGCAGCAGGTCCTGCTTCATACGGTATGACAGATACTCTCGGACGTATGCACAGTGATGCACAGTTCGCTGGTTCATCATCAGTTCCTGCACACGTAGAGATGATGGGACTTATCGGTATGGGTAACAACCCTATGGTTGGTGCTACAGTTGCTGTAGCTGTTTCCGTAGAGGAAGCTGCTAACGCTGGTAAGTTCTAAATAAAAACCTAGTATTTAAACGATTTAGAGGGCTTTTAGAGAGATCTAAAGGCTCTCTATTTTTTTGATTTTTAAATTCTTTGAAGGTTGAAATCAATTTTGATGAATACAAATTTGGCATGCTTGTATATTATGATGATGACAGCCATACATATGAAATATTGCTTTGATATTCAGCATTAGTTGGAAAACGGGAGTTGCTAAGGAATTTTACAGCAACTCTTTTGTTTTATTTTGTCAAGACTTGTTTTATATTTATTCGGTATTATAATTGCCTTACATATCAAATGGAAGGGGTGATTAAAATGGATAGAACTATAGTAGTAGAATATTTTGATGGCGAGAAGAAAGTAAAAAAAGTTATAATTTTAAAATAATCTCGCGAAAAATTGCCTTATACGCGCATTTGTGAAAATCTATTGACTTATGGTTGATTTAGGGCTAAAGTGTGGCTACCAATCGGAAGAAAAAACAGTAGGCAGCAATATAGATTGACACATAAAATATTTGACAGCACATTTAAAAAGATACTTACGCACTCCTGAGAATATAGCGTCGTTGAAAAGCCTCATAAAAACAGATATAATGGGTAGCATAGATAAGAATATTGAACTTGGAAATATAACACTTGAGGATGGGCACAGCTTTATGGCAACTCGGAAAGAGGTTGAATTAATATCCCGATTTCAGAGAAAAGGCCTATATCAATGAATTCTGAGAATTATATATAAGACATTTGAAATAAACAAGGAGGGCATGAGATGGGCATTTATTTTAATCCAAGTAATGACAGTTTTACAAAGGACAAGAATAGTGAATTGTATCTTGATAAGACAGGTCTGCTTGAATATCTGAACAGAGTTATATGTACAAATGCTAATTGTATCAGTGTCAGTCATGCCAGACGATTTGGTAAGTCCCATGCGGCATTTGATCGTGCACTTCAGAATTTTATTTTTGACAAACGTCAAAAATATTGTATAATATACTTAACAAGACAGCCGAGCGATAGATACGTCCTATCCGTCCGGCAAAAACCATTTTAAGATGAAACACCTCATAGCTTAGTCGGCTGAGGTGTTTTTCTTATTTTCTATGATTCAGAATTGTCACAATAAGTATCGCAACGGTTAATATAACCATGAATTCCTCATATGTACTCATAAGGCACCACTCCCTTCCAAGACTCGAACGGATATGGTGTAACACCCCTCGGCTGCCCGGTTAAATACATTATTCTATTTTCATACAGAAGTAATTTTGATATATATACATTTTGGAGATTCCTATATAACGTAAAACACCTCGCATTAACGCGAGGTTGGATTTAAAAAGAGATTTAAGAACACAATAATATTTTATAACCACATACCACCTTCCGGAATACATTAAACTATATCATGGACAAGGAGGTGAATACGCATGGACAGATTTGCGGTTTGTCTAGTGATGGTGGCTGTTCTTTGTACTTTGATATCGATAATAACGGAATTTACGAAAGAGGTAGGAGTGCTGAAGAAGATCCCTACCTCTTTTCAGGTTCTGATCACCAGTGTCATTGTGTGTGAGGTGGGACTTTTTGTTGGACTATCATTTTATCACATAGCATTTGTGTGGTATTATCCTGTGGCTGCGTTTTTCGGGGCATTTGTCATTGCGATTTTATGTACCCGGGGATGGGACTACCTGATATCGATATTCAAGCGGTTTTACAATGGCGGAGATAAGGAAAAGTGGCATGAATAAAGGCGTCATGACAGTGGCACATGTAATACGAGACAGATAAGTATAAGTTCGGAATAATGATCCTAAGATTGTCTCCTGATTCAATGTCTGGAATATTATATACAGACAAAGAAATTCAGGAGACAATTTTATGGCTTCTAATAAGGTTCCATTAAAGGGCTACATGGATGGTATAGATATATCAGCGTGGCAGGATACTATAGATATAACCAAGGTGCCTTGTGACTTTGTGATAGTGAAAGCTACGGAGGGCACGGACTACAAGAACAGGTATTTTGCAAAGCACTGTGACCAGGCGATGAAAGCGGGAAAACTCCTGGGGGCATTCCATTATGCAAATGGTGGCGATCCCCACAGTGAGGCTGAGTATTTCCTTGCATACAGTAAGAAATATGTGGGCAAAGCCATACTCGTGCTTGACTGGGAGGGGCAGAACAACCCACAGTTTGGCAGAAGTGACAGGGCATGGTGCAAGGAGTGGTGTGATTATGTGTACAGAAAAACCAGGGTAAAACCGCTGATATATATTCAGAAGAGTGCCATGGAAAATGTCAAAAATCTTGGCTACAGGCTGTGGGTCGCTCAGTATCCTGATTATGAGCAGACTGGATATCAGGAGCATCCGTGGAATGAGGGGCAGTATGATTGTTCTATCAGGCAATACACTTCTGTAGGCCGGCTTCCGGGGTATGAAGGAAATCTTGACCTGAACAAGTCTTATATAGACAAAGCGACATGGAGAAAATGTGCTGCGATAAAGACTGGCAGTGATAAGGGAAAAACGAAAGGGAAAGGCTCTGACAGCAATAGCGGGAAAAGTAATTATAAGAATAGAAAAAAGAAAAGCATAGATGTGATCGCGAAAGAAGTCATAGCGGGCAGATGGGGGAACGGCGAGGATCGAAAAAAGAGATTAAAAACGGCGGGATATGATTACGATAAAGTTCAGGAGAAGGTGAACGCTATAGTGAAATTCTCACAGAAGAAATCGATAGATGTGATAGCCAGAGAGGTCATAGCCGGCGACTGGGGAAATGGCGATGACAGAAAGAACAGGCTGAAGAAGGCAGGGTATGATCATGTCAAGGTGCAGAATAAGGTAAATGAGATGCTTGGCAGATAGCTGCAGGTAAATGACATAAGAAAAATGGCAGGAGAACGAAGTATAAAATTAGTTCCGGCAAAAATGAAATTTATATGAAGTATCATCCATACCTGTTGACGAAGCGCAATATATACTATAGGATAGTGGAAAACAAAAGCCCCCGTCAGGGATACATGAAAGGGAAAGGTGATATATATGCCATATTATGGATTTTATTTTGACCCAACATATCTGTTGGTTCTCATAGGCGTGGTGCTCTGCATGATAGCATCGGCAAGAGTCAAGACCACATACAAGAAGTATGAGAAGGTGGGATCGCGGTCAGGCTACACAGCGGACCAGGTCGCATACATGATACTCAGGAATGCGGGGATAACGGATGTGTCAATACATCACATCTCAGGAGATCTGACTGATAATTACAATCCTAAGGAGCATACGCTCAATCTGTCGGACAGCGTGTATGGTTCCAGATCCATCGCAGCGATAGGCGTGGCAGCCCATGAGTGCGGACATGCCATACAGCATGCAAATGCATATGCACCGCTCACCATCAGGTCAGCCATCATTCCAGCGGCAAATATAGGCTCAGCCATATCATGGCCGCTCATACTTATAGGACTTCTCATTCCGAGGGTTGATTACCTTATAACACTCGGAATCATACTGTTCTCACTGGTTGTTGTCCTACAGTTTGTGACACTTCCGGTGGAGTTCAATGCATCGAGAAGAGCAATGGCGATACTGGAGGGCAGCGGATATCTCTATCCGGATGAACTCAAGGGTGCAAGAAGTGTACTCACAGCGGCAGCTATGACATATGTGGCAGCCATGGTATCAGCATCACTTCAGTTGCTCAGACTTGTATTATTGTTTGGCAACAGGAGAAGATAGCGGAATTATAACAGAAAATATAAAAATGCATAAAAAAGTCTTGTGAATTTGTTGATAGTATTTGCAACTTTGCTATGGTAAAATGGTTAAAGTGGCAAAAATCTACATATTTGCAAGACTTTTTCTGTTATTGTGCACAATTATAACAGGAAAGTCTGCATAACAATTAATTAAGGGAGGGTAATTGATGAGGAAGAGAAGGCTACGAGGAGGTATAACGGCCTTGTCGGTGCTTGCTGCTATTGGCATGGCATCGGGAATAACGGCATTTGCGGCGGATGACACACAGTCTGAAGCTGTGGATACGGGAAAGGGACTGGAGTATGTATATGAGTCGTCAGGCTCTACACCATCAGGTGTCACGCTCAACGGCAATTCGGTAATCATAAAGCAGTCGCCGAATTCCACTGACAGCGAGCAGTTATTCAATATTTACAATGACAAAGACAGGGATGGAATCCTTGATGAGGGCGAGGAAGCTTTCACATTGGATGGAAGCACGGACATACAATATGGCAATATATATGGAATCTATCATGGTAAGGGCAGTTCGCCGATCTCCATAACCATAGACGGTGCTGAACTGCCTGCTGTATATGGAGCATTTGAGAGCACTGTTGAGACTCCGGAGAACATGACTGCGGTAACTATCAGTGTGAAGGGCGACGCGGCAGTTGAAAGTCTGTATGGACTTTTCAGGACATATTGTACAGGTGGCGTACTGATAGACACGGAAGAGTCCGTGACAATAAAGTCGCTCTATGGTCTAAGATCTTCGACCATGGATGGAGACATCACGGAGAATATCAATTACAACTGTGATGGCAACACATTTGTCACACTGGCTACAGATGGATATTACACAGGAAAGGCTTATACGATAAATGGCGATGCAGTGTTCAATATGAACGGTGCCGGCATCAGTTCCGTGTATATTGTGCAGAACGGAGCTGTGCTCAGCAAGACACTGACGGCCAAGGTGACTGACTCCAAGGTAGACAATCTGTGCGGAGTTTCCCAGAGCGCAAAGGTTGATGGTGACGTGAGCCTTACATTTGACGGAATATCAGCCGTAAAGGATGGAAGCAGTGCCAGTGTATATGGTGCGTCAAGTGCGGCTATCCTTGGAAATCTGGACCTTAAGCTGAAAAGCCAGTCTGGATCAGAGATGTCTGTGTATGGCACCAATAATACAAATATAAAGGGAAATGTAAATGTCAGCGTTGATGGCTCAGGAGCAAAGTTCAACACCATATATGGAATGTATGGCGGTATGCTGGGCGGAAGGGCTGATATAGATATAAAGAACTGCGCTGCCGGTTACACAACATGTGGCATGAATTCGGTTTCGTTCAGTCAGACTCAGCCGGAGGAAGAAGGAACATATACGTATACTGTGAACATGGAGAATATCACTGGTGCCAGCGGCAGGGTATATGGAATTTCAAATTGTTCCGGTATCACTTCTGCCAGCGTTGTAATGAAGGCTGTGGCAACAACAGATACATTAAATGGCATGTATCTGAGCACAGGTGTAAAAGGTGATATAAAGGCAGAACTTTACAACTGTAATGCAGCCTATGTAAATGCTCTGGAGCTGTCAAATGTGACGGTAAATGGTTCTGTAGATGCCATAGTTTCGGGCTGCAGCATTACGAGATCTCTGAATGTAGAGCAGGGCGGAAGCATCAGTAAGGATCTTAACATAAGCGTCAGCAACGTTATCAGCAGTTCAGCACGGTTTGTATATGGCGGTAGCTGTCTGGGAAATATGACGGTCAATGTGGATGGCATGAATGATGAATCCATAGTAGACGAAAATGGTGATCCGCTTGTGAACTCGTATGAATACGCGGGCAGCGACATGTTTACCATGATGGGCAACTTTGCACTGGCAGGGGAACTCAAGGCGGATATAGCAAAGATACATTTTGCAAAATGTGGACTCGCCGGAGGTGATTACAGTTGCGGAAATATCGGAACAAAGGTTGACATAACGTTGTCAGACAGCAGTATAAATGGACTGGCGGGAAATAATATTTTCTATCTGGCAAATGAGAGCTATTCCGGTTCAACCGAGAATACAGTTCCTGTTGATATAAAGATCAACAACACAGATTTTACAAATGCAGACGGAATAAGCTTCCAGATGTATATAGGTAATAACAAGGATGCAAAAGTTACATTTGATGACAAGTGCAGTATGCCGGAGAAGTATTATATGGCTCCAAGCATGAATACCACCGGCTCATCTGTCATAACCTATGGACAGAATATATATTATGGCGGACAGAATCTTGTGATAGACAAGGATGTAACTGCTGACAATATTTACTTTGGTAACTTCACAGAGAACGGAAGCCAGGGCAATGCCGTGATCGTTATCAACAAGGGGGTAACGTTAACTGCAAAAGAGGGTATATATGCAGCAGGCGGTTCAAATATACTCCACAGTGGAATCCTCAAGGGAACATTTAAGGCGACTGATGGGTATCTGCCAAATATATTCTCAAAGGGGGGCGTAATAGAGGACTCGGCTGTAGGGAATGTTGCAAATGTAAATTATTCATTAGATGTTGTGTCCAACGAGAAGGCCGCAACGTACACCATGACAGGCAAGACGTCACAGTATATTGATCCTGATGGTACATATGTCAAGGGCGGCGCAGATGTCAAGATAACACCGACAGTGAACAAGGGATATATACTTGACAAGGTGACCTTCAGAGGTCAGAGCGACACAGCGGAAAATTCAGCGGTTGAAGCAAATGGCGTGTACACGTTCAGCATGCCGAACGAGCCTTGTACAGTGACGATCGCAACGACAGGAAAGCAGATCGTGGTATCCAAGACAACTGTTGATCCATCGGCACTGCTTGGAAAAGAATACACAGCAGCTTCACCTCTCTATGACATGGCAGATCTTGTCATATCAAACGACGCAAGAGAGGGCGAGGTTACATACGAGATCGACGAGACAAATGGTCTTCCTGAGGGACTCACATTGACCGATGGCAAGATCGTCGGAACGGCAAGAAAGCTTTATGAAGACGGAAAAAATGTCATAGTCCATGTGACAGGAAGAAACGGTTCAAAGGCACAGCTCTCATTGAACGTGATTGTCTCAAATGAGGAGAAGAAACAGGACAACCAGGATGGCCGAATCGTAGTTGATGAGGATGAGAAGACTATATGTCTCAACGGAACATCGGTGGTCATCCAGGCAAAGGACGACACAGATACAGAGATATACGTGGACGACAATCAGGATGGACAGGCAGATGGCAAGACACCTCTGTACACCGGAGATCTGTCGGAGTACACGATAACAGGTGTCGAGGACAACGCCATAAGACGAAGCATCAGGATCACCATGACGGGGGGAAATGTAAAAGCAATATACGGTGCAAAGGATTCAGAGCTTTCATATGAAGGCGGCGATGCGGTGAGTATAAATATCCGTGGTGGTAAGGCAGCAACTATGTATGTTCTGTCGAATTCAACCGTGGATGGAACCATCGCATATGAGATCGCAAAGAACACTGTAGATAAGGGTGGATTTGCAGCGGATACAACATCAAAATATACCGGTGCATTCATGAGAAACAGCAAGGATATCGTAACTATCAGAGGAACCTATGTTGTGAATAAGAAGCTCACGGCAACGGCTCTGATAATCTATGACAGTGCGGCAGTTGATGTAAATGCTCCGGTTGAGGTAACTGATTATGTGTCACTGAACGAGAGATCATCCGCAGTATTTAACGATACGCTGACCGCTGACCGGCTTGGTTATTCAAAGTATGCCAAGGCAGTTGTGAATGGAGATACGAAGCTTGCGGCTCTCAATATGACACAGTATGACACGACACTCACAATAGGCGAGGATGCGCTGTTTGATGTGGGCAAGGTCAACATGACATCAGGCTGGGCAAGAGTATATCAAAAGGGTACGCTCAAGTGTCCTTCAGACCAGTTCAGCAACACAGGTGTGTGGGTGGCAGCAGGAAAATTTGCAGATGATATAGATGCCAGCGGCTGGACAGGAGTGTATTACAGCTATGCAGGCGCCACAACAAACATGGACAACACATCAGCAAAATTGGCTGCACAGTCATATGTAGTTGAATATGAGAATGTCAAATATGTTGCCTGCAAACAGGCGATCACAGTTAGCTATACCGATGTGCCGGGTTACACAGCCTATGTGTCGGCAAATGGCGGCGAGCCGGTACAGGGAAGCAACGGAAGTGCAAAAGTGAAAGGCCCGGATTCATCTATGTCTATTGTAGTGGATTATGTGGCAGACCAGATAGACATCAGTAAGGAATACGCAGATCCGATTCTGGCGGCGGAGACCAAGTACACAGCGGATTCACCAGCGTACGATCTCACGATCCTCAAGGTTACAGGAGATACCACAAAGGATTATGGAACTGACATGCAGTACAGACTGAAGAGCGGTTCGACACTTCCATCAGGACTTGTGCTTGAGTCGGGTAAGATAATAGGAACAGCCAAGAATGCAGGTGAAAGCACAGTAACATTTGTCATAACAGGACGAAATGGAACATCGGTTGATTTCCCAGTGGTATTCAAGGTACTGCCGGCAGGCACGGAGATACCTGATATCAACAAGCTTGGTGTATCTGTGAACACAGAGGATAAGATCATTGATCTCGGTGGAAATTCGGCAGTGATAATAGTTGATCCATCGGACAGCAGCAAGAGCTCAGTATATCTGGATGCTGATCACAACGGAGTGGCAGACGACAACAGACCACTCAGAATAGACGGAGAGGTTACATATGATCTGTCAGGCTACAGCATATCAGGCTATACGGACACAGCAAATAAATACACTGGTGACATATCGGTGACACTCAGAAGCGGAAATGTCGGCAATATATGTGCTGCGGGTTCAACTGACAGCAAGGCAGACCGAGTGACGATAGATGGAAATGTAACCATGACGATCATGAGCGGTTATGTGTCAGGCACTGTAGCTGCGGCAGGAAACGCTGATGTCAAGACAGTGACCTTCACGGCAGAGGACGGAAGAGCAGGAAGCGTGGTATACGGTGCGTACAATACAAATGCGGAGAAGGTAGACTTCACATTTGCAAAGTCTGCACAGATGTACACACCGGAATCAACCAAGTCTGAGAATATGTATGTTACATCAGGTGGATCAGTATCAGGTGATGTGGATGTAAGAGTTGGTATAACTGATCATTACAATACATTTATATACGGTGCGGATTATATGAACAAGCGCTCATACTTCAATGGAGTGTCGGGAACAGTCGTATCCGGAAATGTAAACTGTGTGGTTGATGGAAGATGGTGCGCTGAGAAGTGCAACAACTTTGTCCAGCAGTCAAATGTGAAGGGAGATCTGTATGCCGAGATAAAGTCAGGAGAACTCAGAAAAAATGACGTCAACAATGAGCATAGCAAGGCATTGGTATTTAACTATGGTCACAGCATTGGAAATATATACGTCAAGGCAGGAACAGAGGGCGCTGTCACAGGTGACTTTGTACTTGCGGCAGGCGGTAAGGTTGGCAAGGTAGAGTATGTAGACGAGAATGCAAAGTCCACAGCTACTGTAAAGGGCACCGCTGACAATTACCAGGTTGAGAGTCTGGGTTCACTGTATATGTCTCTCGCCGGCAAATTAACTATAGGCGGAGACTACACACTTGACAGAGAGGTGGAGGTAAAACAGCTTGAGATCCTCAAGGATTCAAAGCTGACCATCGCCGATGGCGCAGTTCTTACAAATACATCGACAGCGACAGTTACCGGTGATGTTGAGAACCTTGGCACATGGAATGTGGACGGCGCTCTGACTATGACAGGATCACTGGTCAACAGAGGTGCATGGAATCTGAAAGGAAATGTTCAGGCTTCAGCAACAGTAGATAACTACGGAGAGATCACAGCCACAAATAGTGAGAGACTCACGCTGAATACAAGTGCAAAGCTCATCAACAGAGCAGATGCACAGTGGACATTTGGCAACCTCACAAACAGTGCAATGATCGTAAACTATGGTAATATGAAGCAGCTAGCAAATACGTCAAGCCTTGGAAGCGGAAGCATACTTACCACAGTGATCCCGGATATGGTGTACGCACTGAAAAATTACAGCGTCATTTTCTACAAGCTTGATGTGGATTATCCTGCATATTGCTTCAAGGATGGCGATGCAAAGATAGAGAAGAGTTCATCGGCAACAAGATGTCAGAAGAAGTCAGGTGTTGACGGTGACGATGCACTCTATATACAGGGTGGCAAGTCGTTCTACATCACAATAGACGGTGAGCCGATAGATGGAATGGCGGTGGATTCAGTTGTATTTGGACCGGATGACACAGCCATGACTACAAGTAACAACCGTCTCTGGAGCGGCGTCATGACATATGAGCCGGCAACAGTTACGGTAAATATGGCAAAGCAGGAGGCCGTAAATATAACTCTTGCAAAGACAGAGGATACAGTTAAGGCGCAGGTTGGAAAGACTACCACAAAGGATGAGCCTTTATATGATCTGACAGCCATAGAGATTCAGAATGATGAAGCTGTGGACAACGGATATGTGTCATACTCCCTTGCAAAGGGACAGACACTTCCGGCAGGACTTGTGATATACGATGGAAAGGTATATGGAACGCCGAAGACTGCAAGTGCTGAGGCACAGACAGTCAAGTTCACGGTGAGAGGACAGAATCAGACAGTGGCTGAGTTCACACTGATCATATCCAGCGTGGAGAAGGGAATACCTTCATTTACTGCCGGAAAGGCGGGCGACGCATATGCCGGCAAGACCCTTGCGGATGTGGAGCTTCCAACATCGGCAGCAGGAAAGTACATGTGGGCAGATGGAACACAGCAGGTAGGCAAGGCCGGAACAAGCGAGACTTACGATGCATACTTTGTTCCAGACGACACAGCAAACTATGACTGGAGCAAGATCGATGCAGCAGAGGGAACATATGAGAAACTGGAAGACGGAAGTGTGAGAATTGCAGTGAAGCTTTCAGTGTATGTGAGAAAGCAGGATCCTGTATTTACAGTTCCGGAGAATGTCACAGCTACATACGGAGACACTGTTGGCAAGATACTCCTGCCTGAGACAGCAGGTGGAATGTTCATCTGGGAGAATGCAGATGAATCTGTGGGAGAGGTTGGAACAAAGACTTTCCTTGCAACATTTGTACCTGAAGATGAGGATGTATACGAGAGAGCAGAGCATGTGGAGATAACTGTTCAGATTCTTCCTGCAAATGCAGTATTTACTCAGGCGATAGATTCACTGAGTGCTAAGGAGAATATGACTCTTGCAGACATAGAGCTTCCAGAGCGCGAGGATGGAGTATACACATGGTATACAGACAGAACGACAAAGGTTGAGGATGGCAATACATACAAGCTTTGCTTCAAGCCTGCAGACACAGTAAATTATGACTGGACATCAGTTACAGGATGGAACAGGGCTTACAATGGAGTTGTATTCAATGTAAAGATCACCATCGAGAAAGAGCCGGAGCAGCATGTACACGATTACGGCAATAAGTACAAGAGCGACAGCAGATCTCACTGGTATCAGTGCTTATGTGGAGAGAAGTCAGGCCTGGCAAATCACACATGGGACAAGGGCGCGATAACGACCAAGCCTACAGACACAGCGGCAGGTAAGAAGACATTTACCTGTACCAAGTGTGGGTACAAGCGTTATGAGTCAGTAGCTGCTCTTGGAATAGACATAGGAAATTCCAAGAACAATGTGGTCGTAAGCGGTATAGAAAAGAATGGATATACATACACAGGATCATCTATCACTGTTAAATCGCTTGCGCTGAGGAGAGGCAAAACAACACTGAAGAATGGTGTGGATTACACCGTACAGTACAAGAACAACAAGAATATCGGTACAGCGACAGTAAAGATCACTGGTAAGGGTAATTACAGAGGCTCCGTCAGCAAGACATTTGCTATCAAGGCTGGCAAGGGCAAGATATATAAAGTTGCGCAGAAGGGCGTGCCTGGCTATCTGAAATATAAGGTGACAAATGCCGCTTCAAATGGCAAGGGAACAGTGACACTTGTTGGAAGTACAAGCAAGAAGAGCGACAAGAAGTTCAAGTCACTCACGGTTGCATCCAGTGTCAAGATCGGTGGAGTGAACTTCAATGTTACGGCTGTAGGAGCGAAAGCATTTACAGGACGCAAATATCTCACCACGGTTGTGATCGGAGGAAACGTTAAGACCATAGGCGGTGCAGCATTCAGCAAGTGTGGAAAGCTTGGAAAAGTTACCATAAAGTCTACAAGGATAACGACTATCGGTAAGAATGCTTTCCAGGGTGTCAAGAGCAATGTGAAGATATATCTTCCTAAGAAGAAATATGACGCATATGCAAAGAAGCTCAAGGCGAAGGGAATGAACACTCCTAAGAAAGCGGTATACAAAAAGTCAAAATAAATGAAATGCGTTGATGTGTTGGCGGGACAGTCACAGGTTATGTGGCTGTCCTGTTTTTTATGTGAAGATCGTTCTGGTGTAGAACCATGAGTGTAGTGACAGGAAAGATATAATCTGCTATACTGAACATATGTTTGCGAATATATGGAGGACTGTATGGATAATTTTATAGATGAACTGAATGAACAGCAAAAGGAGGCAGTGACCACCACAGAAGGGTATGTGCGCATAATTGCGGGAGCGGGAACCGGCAAGACAAAGGCGCTCACATACAGGTATGCGTATCTGGTGGATGAGCTTGGAATATCCACATCGAATATACTGTGTGTCACATTTACAAATAAAGCGGCGAGGGAGATGAGCAAGCGTATCAGACAGATGATCGGGGACAGTGATACGGGATACATCTGCACATTTCACGGCTTCTGTGTGAAGCTTCTGAGGGAGGATATCCATGCCATCAATTATCCCCAGAACTTTGTGGTGATGGACAGCGAGGACACGGAGGATATACTCAAAACGGTGTACGAGAATGCCCATATACAGTCGAGAACATATACATTTGACATGGCGAGGGATCACATATCGGCGATGAAGAACGAGATGCAGCACATTGCATATCTGGCGGACATAAGCAACGACAGACTGCTGGCGGATTATGAGAAGGCTTCAGACATACCTGAAAAAGTATTTCTGGGATACCTGTACGAACAGAAGAAGGTGTATGGACTTGACTATGATGATCTCATAACCATTGCGCTCCACATCCTCAGAACCGATGCGGAGAAATGCCGCAAATGGCAGGAACGCATGATGTATGTCATGGTGGACGAGTTTCAGGATGTCAGCGGTAACCAGTATGCGCTGGCGGAGATACTCAGCGGTTATCACAGGAATCTGTTCATCGTGGGCGATCCGGATCAGACTATATATACGTGGCGCGGGGCAAGGATAGAGTACATACTGGAATTCGACAAGAACCATGAGAATACACAGACCATATTCCTCGACACGAATTATCGTTCAACTCCTGACATACTGGCGGTGTCCAACTCACTGATCGAGAAGAACAGGAACAGACTGCCCCACAGGCTTGTGGCTGTGAAGCCGTCTGAGGCACGCCCTCTGTACGTACATTCCAGAACCACCGGGGATGAAGCCCAGTGGGTGACAAACGAGATAAAAAGACTGGTTGAGGCGGGCACAAAGTACAGTGATATAGCCGTTTTGTACAGGTCACATTTCGTGTCGAGAAGCATAGAGGAAGCATTTATCAAGACAAAGATCCCGTATATCCTCTACAGCGGAACGGAGTTCTACAAACGCAAGGAGATAAAGGATGTGCTGGCATATCTCAGGATGGTGGCATACGCGGATGATCTGTCATTCCGCAGGGTGATAAATGAACCAAAGCGGAACTTTGGCAAAAAGAGAATGTCGATGCTGAAGTCGTACTGTGAGACTCACAGATGCTCACTGTACAGCGGTCTTCAGGATCTTCTGGAGGAGAAGACTGTTAAGTCGACAGGTGCTTCAGCCTTTGTCGATATCATAGAAAATTTCAGGAAGACATACAAGGAGAAAAGTCTGTCTGATCTTGTGACGGAGCTCATGGCCGCCACGGGCTACGAGGCGATGCTCAGACAGGCGGGCGAACAGGAAAGGCTGGACAACCTGGCAGAGCTGAAGCAGTCGATAGACGAATATGAGAAGACCTCCGGTGAGGAGAATACGCTGGAGGAATATCTGCAGAGCATAGCTCTCTACACGAACAATGACAGGGAGAAGGACAAGGATTCTGTGACGATGATGACCATACACACCGCAAAGGGTCTGGAGTTCCCATATGTGTTCGTGTGCGGTGTAAATGAAGGCATATTCCCAAGCAAGCACGTGGACACTGAGGCGATGCTCGAGGAGGAACGACGCATGGCATACGTGGCATGTACCAGAGCGGAGCGCGGTCTGTACATCAGCGATGCCGAGGGGCTGAACTACGATGATTCTTTCAGATACCCGTCCCGGTTCATCTTCAACATAGACCGGGAAGCCATCGATTACGTGAACGAGCTTCCGCAGCGCCTTGTCGACGACACCAAGAGCTACATAGCCGCAAATGAAAGCCGCTATATGCCGCTGGACACCGAGCTAAAGCCCGGCGACCGGGTGAGACATAAGGTGTTCGGCGAGGGCACTATAACCGGTATCAGGGGAGATATAGGGTGCTATGTGGTTAAGTTTGATAGGGTGGAGACGGAGAGGAACTTGAAGATTGGGACGGGACTGGAGCGAGTGTGATGGTATTGGATTAGACATAGAGTTGTGAAAGCCTGTATAAACAGGGTTGATGAAAGCGTGGGCCGGCAGTGGACGATGGAGGCGTCTGTTGCCGGCCTTTTATGTGGGGCGAAGGTGGATGGGGGGATTAAGGAGATTGGCTTGTGTGGAGAAAATTGGACATTGATAGGTGTAGAATTATGTAATTATGGGAGTAAAATGAAAAATTAAACCTGTACTTTGACAACTGAAAATGGCTAAAAAAGTCTAATTTACTTTTGCAATGGCTTTCTGGCAGACGTGATATAGTTAAGATATCGATTACTATCTGCTAGGAAGGAGCAGATATGGCTTATTACAAAAAAGAAGGACAGATGGACCGTATGCAGCAAGCTGTACCATCAGTGTCTTCGTGATATGGCTTATTACAAAAAAGAAGGACAGATGGACCTGTCTGACAGGATTGCGATAGAAACTGGAATTAGCATATATTTATAGTGCAAGGCATGCTGATGCATCTGTTACACGAAGACGGAGTGAAAGCAGACGAGGGATTCGTATTTCTGATAAAAAGAAATCTGAAATGGATGAATTGATTACCAGACTTGTTAAAAAGGGACAGCCTCTTACGCATATATATGCTGAGCATGAAAGTGAAATGCCGGTATGTTTGCGAACTCTCTATAACTACATAGATGATGGTGAATTGACAATAAAAAACATAGACTTACGTAGAAAAACCAGGTATAAGAGACGAGGAAAAGGTCATCAACCATCTCTTGGATTTGCAAATATGGAGTTTCGTCAAGGCAGAACTTACACTGATTTTGAGTATGCGATGAAAGTCAAGTATACAGAAGATGAAGTGGTAGAAATGGATACTGTAAAAGGTGTGAGAGAACAAGGGAAAAGACTTCTTACTATGATATTCAGGAAGAACAATGTAATGCTACTTTTTCTTATGCCAGATGGGAAAGCAGAATCTGTAAAAAGGGTGTTTGACTATCTTGAGGCAGGACTTGGAATAGAAGTATTTCGGAGATTATTTCCGGTTATATTGACCGACAATGGCAGTGAATTCAAGAAAGTGGATGAGTTAGAGCATACAACAGATGATGAAGATTTTCACGAGCTAATGAGGCTATTAAAAATGCACCTCATCCCACCCGATGAAGTGCATTTGATGCCAGACTTATTTGTTGAAAAGTAACTAAAAGACTTAAATGCAGGTAGTAATCGATTTGTCAATAGGTGTTATCAGACGGGTCGTGTTTACTTTTGCATAAGAATTAGCCAGCCGTCTGTTTGCTATACAATTTTTGATATACCCGCAGTATAGAATATGCTAGTTATAGCATCTTTTTAGAAAGAAGGCACGACAATATAAGTCGAAATTGGAGTCAAAAATCGATTTTGTGTAATCAGACGATATTTCAGTTGAGTTTTAGTTTTTCATTCAAGGATGTAGTTATGGGATGTAGGAATAGGAGGGGATAGAAGAAGGTAAAGATATGGTAAATAAATAGCTATTTTGATGAAAAACATAAAATGTATGCCTAATAAAACTATGCATAGAAAAACGAATGATATATAATAAAAAGTAATATAATGTTTGATAATAAAAAATTAAGAGATAAGAGACCAGCTATGAAAAGTCAATCATAAATTAGCAGAAAATTTCTTTTTCATATCGGTGGTAAAAAAGGGGAACTTTAATAGAGCTCCCTTAGGGGTGCTTTTTCAAAATCTATTGATATTGGTATACAGACCTCTTATTCGAGGTTAAATTCTACTTCGTCAGTGAGCATCTTCCAGATGACTCTGACAAGCTTGCCGGCACAGTGCCCAAGTGCATTGTAGTGAGACCGGCCTTCAGCCCTCTTGGCATCGTAATAAGCCTTGAAGGTTGCGTTGTTCCTAACAACGTTCCAAGCTACATTTACAAGGGCATATCGTAAAACACGAGAGCCACGTTTGGACATCCTTGTTGTCTTAGCCTGAAAGTTACCAGACTGATAAACAGAAGGATCCAGACCAGCAAAAGCAAGCAGCTTGTTTGGATTGGAGAAACGGTGAATATCGCCTATTTCACCAAGGATCATTCCACCATTGATATAACCGATACCAGGAATGGTCATGATGACAGAATCATTGAATTTCATGGTATCCGTCATCTCAGCTTCAATCTTATCTAATTGGCTATCCAGTAACTCGATTTGTTGAATGGTTTGAGTTATCTGAATAGATATAGCGCTGTAGTTAGCACCGACAGACTTCTGTGCGAGAATTCTTAATTCCTTGGCCTGCTCTTTAGTAAAGTGTCCGTGCGAGTTCACTTTGAGCAGATTTGCCAGATGAGTCATATGCATGGAAGTAATCCCCTTTGGAGAAGGTGCTTCTTTCAAAAGAGCATAGACAGCATTCTGATGCAGACCGGATTAAAAAAAGTATTGGATTTCCGGGAAAACCTGATCAACATAGGTTGTCAGTTGGATTTTCAAACTGGTGCGTTGCTTTATGGTTTTCTGACGAAAACGCCCCAAGGCCTTAAGATCAGATCCATCATATCGAGGTCATAGAAACCGATGAATCTGAGGTCATCCTGCATCATAAGAGTTTTAGCAATCACATATGTGTCGACCTTGTCTGTCTTAGTTTTGCGAATGTTGTTTTTACGCATCTGACAGGTTTTGATGGGGTTCAACACACACACTTGGTAAAACTCAGCAACAAGGTATCGAACAAGGTTGTCACCGTAGTGTGCCGTTGACGGGGGACCGATGATGATGCTGTTCTTGTCGAATGATTCGAGCTTAGAGACCTGCAGTTGGAAGCCATCAGCGTCGTTTGTGAATTTGAACGGCTCAAGAATTATTTCACCGCCTTGAGAAATCGCAGCGGCGAAATGGTTGGGTTTGGCAATATCAATGCCTACATAAATTTTCATGAGGTTGTACCTCCCTTTCCTAAAGTCTGATACCATGATGTCCACCATCGATTATCATCGTAGACTTGATAGAAATAAGTACTCTGAGTGAAAAACACTCCGGCAACATCCAGCTGATAAACAATTCAGATAAAGGTAGCGGTAATACACTCCAGTTGAGTAGTCAAGCTACAGGAAAAAATCAAAAGTCCATAGTATCTGAATTGTATTGAACCACGATATTAAAAGGAAGGAAACGTGTGATAATTAACTTCCTAATTATCATACAAGATAAAAATGAATAAAAATTTGAAATATATTGCACATAAGGATAATTATAGGGAACAGAGTGTAAAGGAACATTTATATGGAACTGCGGATAAAGCTGCAGAGTTTGCAGATAAGTTCGGAAAAGCAGACTGGGGATATTGTTGTGGATTGTTGCATGATATAGGTAAATATTCAAAGGAGTTTCAAAATAAAATAATTAACGATACGGATGATAAAGTAGATCATTCCACAGCGGGGGCAAAACTTTGCATAGAATTGGGTGGATATTATCAACTGCTAAGCTACTGTATTGCAGGACATCATGCTGGGATGCCAGATTATGGCAATACAGGTATTCATTCAAGTTTAAGATACAGATGTGAGAAGAAAAAGATATGTGATTATAGTTCATACAAATATGACATAGAGATTCCTGAATTGAACACGGAACCAATTATGTTACGTAATCTTTCAGATGCTGATTTTCCATTAAGTGTTTTTCTCAGGATGATATATTCCTGTTTGGTTGATGCTGATTTCCTGGATACAGAATATTTTATGAAAAACGGGGATGTTAATAGAAGCTCAGGGGAAAATGTAGAGATATTACTGAATAAACTGGAGAACCATATTAGTGAGTGGTTGAAAAATGATAATACAAAATCAATAAATGGACGCAGAACAGAAATATTAAAACATTGTTTAAATGAAGGACGGAATAAAAAAGGCTATTTTAGACTAACAGTTCCAACCGGGGGAGGAAAGACTATTGCATCACTTGCATTTGCACTAAAACATGCAGTAGAAAATGATATGGATCGTGTAATATATGTAATTCCATATACCAGTATTATAGAGCAGAATGCGCAGGTGTTCAGGGACATACTTGGAGAACAGAACGTTTTGGAAAATCATTGTAATGTAGATTATGATGGACGAGAAGATTTTGTGCCGATGCAATTGGCGAGCGAAAACTGGGATAAACCCATTGTAGTTACAACGAATGTTCAGTTTTTTGAGTCGTTATTCTCAAATAAATCTTCAAAATGCAGGAAATTACATAATATAGCAAATAGTGTCATTATATTTGATGAGGCACAGATGTTGCCGACTGATTATCTGAAACCTTGTATTTATATGATTAGCGAACTAGTAATTAGATATAGATCAAGTATAGTACTATGCACGGCGACACAGCCAGCGTTAGGTTCATTATTTCCAGAAAACACACAATTTATGGAACTATGTCCAAGGATGCATGAACAATTTGGATATTTTAAGAGAGTTAAATACAATAACATCGGAACAATATCGAGAGATAAATTGTCAAGTATGCTAAAAGATGAAGATTGCGCTTTGTGTATCGTAAATACGAAGAGAATGGCTCAAGATATTTATATGGAACTATGTGGAATAGGAGTGTTTCATCTATCAACAAATATGTACCCATTGCATAGAAAAATTGTTTTGAAAAAAATAAGAAAGTGTTTGCAGAATGGAGAAAAATGTGTCGTAGTATCAACAAGTTTAGTCGAGGCAGGGGTGGATTTAGACTTTAAGCATGTGTATCGTCAGATTGCAGGAATAGATTCTATTATACAAGCTGCAGGTAGATGTAATAGAGAGGGAAAAAGAAATCAAGCTGAGAGTATAGTTAATATTTTTGATATTGAGAATTGCAGGATTCCGTTAAATCAAAAACAACAGATTGAGGTTGCTAAGTCTGTATTATGTGATTATGAAATAGTAGATAGTCCAGAGTGTATATCAGAATATTTTAAGAGATTGTATCATTTCAGGGGAGATGGTCTTGATAAGAAGAGAATTTTAGGTGAATTTGTTCATCCTGAGTATAATTATGCAAAGGTTGGAAAAGAGTTTAAAATAATTGAGCAGGATATGGCAACAATTTTTGTCGGTAATACAGATGAGGCAAAAGAGTTGATGGATGAGATAAAGCTAAAAGGCATATCAAAAGAAAGAATGCGAAAAGCAGGACAGTTTTGTGTTCAGGTTTATTGTGGTGAAAAATCAGAATTTCAAAAATTGTATGATGCAGGAATAATACGCCTCGTTTCAGATGATGTGCGAGATTTTTATGAATTGACATCAATGGAATATTACTCAGAAGAATATGGTTTAGTTTGCTTGGTAGATGAGGGGGAGGCGATATTTTTATAAATAAATGAAATGCGGTGGGTATATAAATATCCACCGCATCAGGTAATCATATTGAAAACCTTATTATTTCAATCCACTGTAAAACAGACACGTTTAGTATATATAAAAATCTAATAAAATTCAATAACGTTTTAAATATGGTATTGTCATACGTATCACAATGCGTTATTATAGAAATACAATATATCTAATATGATGGAGGTGAGAAAATGGGGAAAGGAGTAAAAGTAAAGGTTTGGGGAGATTATGCATTGTTTTCCAGACCTGAGATGAAAGTTGAGAGGTGTTCATATGATGTGATAACACCATCGGCTGCAAGAGGGATATTGGAAGCAATATATTGGCATCCCGGAATGAAATGGGTAATAGACAAGATATATGTTAAGAATCCAATAAGATTTACGAGTGTAAGACGAAATGAAGTAAAGAGTAAAATATCTGCAAATAATGTATTGCAAGCATACAATGGAGCAGATAAGCCTTTATACATTAGCACAAAGGAGGATATAGTGCAAAGAGCTTCTTTGATCTTAAGAGATGTGTGTTATGTGATAGAGGCACATTTTGAGATTACAGAAAATGCAAATGATTCTGATAATCCGGGTAAATTTAAAGATATTATAATGAGACGATTAAAAAGAGGCGAATGCTATCATATGCCATATTTTGGATGTAGGGAATTTCCAGTCAATTTTAGCATCTGTGATGAGGAGGAAGTACACACCATATATGACGAGGTTCCAGAGAAAGATTTAGGGTTTATGTTATACGATCTTGATTATAGCGATAGAAACAATATACAGCCTATGTTTTATAGGGCTATCATGAAGAGAGGAGTATTAGATTTGAGGGATTGTGAGGTGATCAGATGATATTACAGTCTCTAATGCAATATTACGAGAGTTTGGTAGAAAAAGAAAAAGTTCCACGTATGGGGTGGTGTCATGCAAAAGTATCGTGTGCTATAGAACTGGATGAAGATGGACAAGTAAAAGCTATTATTCCGTTAAAAGTATCCGAAATGTTTGGAAAAAAAGAAGTACTGGTTCCACAACAGATGAATGTTCCGCAGATGGTGGTAAGGTCTTCAGGTATATCGGCGAATTTTTTGTGCGACAATTCAAAATATATGTTGGGAATAGACAGTACAGGTACAAGTCAAAGGATAAAAGAATGTTTTATGGCTGCGAGGGATAAACATTGTAGCATATTGCAGGATTCAAATGGAAGAATGGCAAAAGCAATTATCAGGTATTTTGAACAATGGAATCCTGATAATGCAGATGTTAATCCGGTTATTAAAGCACATTGGGAAGATTTGACCGATGGTGGAAACTTGATATTTTGTATGAAAAATGAGTATGCCCAGGAAGACGAAGAGATAAAAAAGATATGGCATATATATCAAGAGTATAATTCAGGCTTAGTCGATGGTATATGCCTTGTAACAGGGGAAAAGGCAGAAATATCAAGGATTCATAGAGGCATAAAAGGCGTACCAGGAGCACAGTCCAGTGGCGCGGCTTTGGTTTCATTTAATGCTCCAGCTTTTGAATCCTATGGAAAGGAACAGAGTTATAATGCGCCAGTAGGCAAGAATGCTGAATTTGCATATACAACAGCACTAAATTACCTTCTTTCTGAAAAAAAATACACTTTTCAATTGGGAGACTCAATGGTTATATACTGGGCTGAATCGGCTCAAACCCAGTATCAGGACATATTTAAAAACTTTTTTAACTCTAGCATAGATAATCAAAAGGAATTAGAAAAAGTTTTTGGAAATTTGAAGAATGGACTAGAAGTGGATATAGATTATGTAAAGATTGATTTAAATCAAAGGTTTTATATTTTATGTCTTGCACCTAATGCGGCGAGATTGTCAATTCGATTTTTTTACGAGAATTCATTTGGTAATATATTGGAGAATTTATCAAGGCATTATGAAAGAATGTCAATAGTTAAACCAGAATGGGAAAAAGATTATCTGAGTATTCAAGAGATGTTGATGGAAACAGTCAACAAGAAATCAAAAGATAAAAAACCTGTATCAAACATGGCAACGTTGGTGTTAAGGGATATATTGGTGGATGACAGGTATCCAACAAGTCTATATACCGGAGTGTTGACAAGAATACGAGCAGAGCAAGGTGGTATAACTTACGGAAGGGCAGCTATTGTAAAAGCGTATTTAATAAAAAATTATAATATGAAGGAGGGAGAAAAGTACATGGGATTGAATGAAAATTGTAATGAACAGGCATATGTATTAGGAAGGTTGTTTGCCATACTTGAATTAATTCAAAAGGATGCGAATCCAGGAATTAATTCAACTATCAAAGATCGATATTTTAATTCAGCATGTGCAACACCAGCATCCGTTTTTCCAATTTTGATTAAGTTAAAAAATAGTCATCTGAAGAAACTCGAAAGAAATTCAACAGGACTAAGAATTCAGTACGAGAAAATCATAACAGAGTTAATGGGAAAATTAAACATGGCTGAAACGCAGATAGGATTTCCAAGACGATTATCTCTAGAAGAACAGGGAAAATTCATGCTTGGATATTATCATCAGATTCAGAAAAGGTACGAAAAAAAGGAGGATAAATAAATGGGCGATGTAATAAAAAACAGATATGAATTTGTAGTGTTATTCGATGTTGAGAATGGAAATCCAAATGGAGATCCTGATGCTGGCAATATGCCAAGGATTGATCCAGAGAGTGGATTGGGTTTGGTTACAGATGTTTGTATAAAACGAAAAATTCGTAATTATGTTGAAACTGTTAAGGAAGATGAAAAGGGATATGGAATATACATAAAAGAGGATGTCCCGTTAAATAAGAGTGATAGAAATGCTTGTAAAAGTTTAGGGGTTGAGGAGACTGAAGACAAAAAACTTACGGAAGAATTAAAAAAATTAAAAAAGTCAGATCCAGATGTTGATAGAAAATTGAGAGATTATATGTGCGAGAATTTTTATGATATTAGGACATTTGGGGCAGTTATGACTACGTTTGTTAAAGCCTCATTGAATTGTGGACAGGTCAGGGGACCAGTACAGTTAGGGTTTGCTAGGAGCATAGATCCAATTATCAGTCAGGAAGTTACAATTACCAGAGTTGCAATTACAACTGAAAAGGATGCTGAAAACAAGAGTACAGAGATGGGAAGAAAAAGTATTGTACCATATGGGTTATATCGTTTGGAGGGATATATATCAGCAAATCTTGCAAGAAAGGTAACGGGATTTTCAGAAGAGGATCTTGAGTTACTATGGGATGCAATTATCAATATGTTTGAAAATGATCATTCTGCAGCTAGAGGAAAGATGGCTGTGCGTGAGTTAATAGTATTTAAGCACAGTAAAGAACTTGGTGATTGTCCAGCATATAAATTGTTTGATTCTGTTGAAGTTAAGAAGATTGATGGTGTTGAATATCCAAGAAGATATCAGGATTATATTGTAGAGATACATAATGATAATATTCCAGACTCAGTAGAGGTAAAAAGGATGGTTTAATGGAGTACACAGAAGAAGAGTATTTGATGATATCTGGTATACAGCATTTTAAGTTTTGCAGACGACAATGGGCACTCATACATATAGAGCAACAGTGGGCTGAAAATTATCATACTGCAGTAGGAGAGCTTATGCATAAGAAAGCGCATGATCCATATATTACGGAGAAGAGAAAAGATGTGCTGATAGTAAGAGCACTTCCCATTGCATCCAGGAAAATGGGTGCAGTAGGGGAGTGCGATATTGTTGAATTTCATAAGTGTGATGATGGAGTGTCTCTACGTGGCCATAGGGGCGTATATAGCATATATCCAATTGAGTATAAAAAAGGAAAGCCTAAAGTGTCAGAGGAGGATAAACTGCAATTAGTCGTACAGGCAATGGCCCTTGAGGAAATGTTCTCTACACAAATAGAAGAAGGCGCAATATATTACGGAGAAACAAGAAGAAGGGAAGTTGTACAGGTATCTCAGGAATTAAGGGATATGGCAACTAAAATGTTTGGAGAGATGCATGATTATTTTAAGAGGGGGTATACTCCTCAGGTAAAACAAAGTAAGGCGTGTAATTCTTGCTCTTTGAAAGATATATGTTTACCGAAATTAAATAAAGCTGGTTCAGTGAAAAATTATATATCACAGATGTTAGGAGAGAATGTTGAATGAAAAAACTATTAAATACACTTTATGTAACATCTGAAAATGGTTATTTGGGGTTAGAAGGAGAAACTGTTGTAGTATATCAAGATAGTCAAGAGGTTGGTCGGTTGCCTTTGCATAATTTGGATGGGATAGTTGTATTTGGATATAAAGGAACAAGTCCTGCACTTATGGGCGCATGCGTAGACCGGAATATTTCGCTATGTTATGTAACTTCTCAGGGGAAATTTCTAGCTCGTGTAACTGGAAAAGTAAAGGGAAATATTATTTTACGGAGACAACAATATTATAGCTCATTAGATGCAGAAAAAAGCCTGGAAATTTCAAAAAATTGTATATTGGGTAAGGTATATAATGCACGATGGGTTTTGGAGAGAGCCATTAGAGATCATGCAATGCAGATAGACGTGGAACGGGTGAAACGAGCATCATTACATTTAAAGAATTCCTTGGAATTAATAAGAAATGCTAAGTCAAAAGATGAATTAAGAGGATACGAGGGAGAAGCGGCAAGTATTTATTTTGGTGTGTTCAATGAGCTTATATTGCAACAGAAAAAGGATTTTGTGTTTCAAGTAAGAAATAAACGCCCTCCTCAAGATAATATAAATGCTATGCTGTCATTTGTTTATACATTATTGACTAACCAAATTGCGTCGGCCTTGGAAGTTGTAGGATTAGATCCATATATAGGATATTTACATACGGATAGGCCTGGTAGGGCATCGTTGGCATTAGACTTAATTGAGGAATTTAGATCGGTTTATGCAGATAGGTTTGTTTTGTCACTTATAAATAAAAGAATAATAACGGGAAAGGATTTCTCTAAAAAAGAAAATGGAGCAGTGTTATTAAGTGATAATGCTAGAAAAAAGGTATTGGTTGAGTGGCAAAATAAAAAGAAAGAAGTAATAACACACCCATATCTGAAGGAGAAAGTTGAATGGGGAATGGTGCCGTATGTTCAGTCAATGCTTTTGGCAAGATATCTCCGAGGGGATATTGATGGGTATCCAGTCTTTTTATGGAAATGAGGTGATAATAATGTTGTTATTGATAACCTATGATGTTAATACAGAAACAACTGCAGGAAAAAATAGATTAAGGAAAGTTGCAAAGCAATGTGAAAATTATGGTCGACGAGTACAGAATTCAGTTTTTGAATGTATAGTGGATCAGGCGCAAAGTGTTAAATTGAAAGCTATGTTGTCTGGAATAATTGATGAAAAAGTAGATAGTCTTAGGTTCTATTATTTGGGAAACAAATATCAAACAAAAGTTGATCATGTAGGATGTGATAAGGGAATAGATGTTGATCAGCCATTAATTTTTTGATGTTGTGCGAAATGATAGTGAACATAGAATTACAAGGTCATTCGCACCATGAAAAATAAACAAGAAAAAGCTATATTGTGTACATGAGCATAATAAGCGTAATGAATTAGTAGAAAACAATAATATTATTAAGCGGTTTTGTATAGTTTTTTTCATTTTTTTGTGCAAAATTGCAGTCGCTCCGTTCGTCGGAGCGTGGATTGAAATATCGAAACAGCCGAACAGGGTGACAAAATAACTTAGTCGCTCCGTTCGTCGGAGCGTGGATTGAAATGATTCAAATGGTGTGGTAATTGATTATTGCCCAGACTATGTCGCTCCGTTCGTCGGAGCGTGGATTGAAATTGGTGGAGGCACTGGTGTAAGCGGTGCTGGTGGGTCGCTCCGTTCGTCGGAGCGTGGATTGAAATATCGGTGTTGATGAGGTTAGTATTATATGACGTATCGTCGCTCCGTTCGTCGGAGCGTGGATTGAAATATTTCCGCTGAGCAGTTGAAGAATGTTGAACAGGTCGCTCCGTTCGTCGGAGCGTGGATTGAAATGCCTTGGCGGTATAACATATACAAGCAGAATGAGTCGCTCCGTTCGTCGGAGCGTGGATTGAAATATCACTAATTGATGAAATCAACGGAAAAGATACTGTCGCTCCGTTCGTCGGAGCGTGGATTGAAATGGACAAATTAGAATCTATACTTGCAAACGGTGTGTCGCTCCGTTCGTCGGAGCGTGGATTGAAATTAAGTGGTTGTGGGGCTATATGTATGACAGTAAAAGTCGCTCCGTTCGTCGGAGCGTGGATTGAAATTGCCTTGTGGACGACATAAGAGGCGAGTATGAGGTCGCTCCGTTCGTCGGAGCGTGGATTGAAATTACGGTAATGGGTACAGTGCTTGATACTATCGCTGTCGCTCCGTTCGTCGGAGCGTGGATTGAAATCTTTTCCAGTGGCTTCAAAGGGCCAGAATGAGCTTTTGTCGCTCCGTTCGTCGGAGCGTGGATTGAAATCTTATAAAAAAATTGATTAAGTATTATAAAACTGGTCGCTCCGTTCGTCGGAGCGTGGATTGAAATGTTATATAGTCATAACGTTTGATTGTGTCATATATAGTCGCTCCGTTCGTCGGAGCGTGGATTGAAATATATTGAAATTGTAGGAACTAAATTGGATGATAGGTCGCTCCGTTCGTCGGAGCGTGGATTGAAATTGGTACAAGAATTTTGATGGCATGGCTTACAAGGTCGCTCCGTTCGTCGGAGCGTGGATTGAAATAGCTTGTTCTTACTTTGACTGATACCGACGATGTAGTCGCTCCGTTCGTCGGAGCGTGGATTGAAATAGGCAATTATACTGTGTGTAAAACCACAGAAAATGTCGCTCCGTTCGTCGGAGCGTGGATTGAAATAGGAAGTAATGGAATATCTCACATCAGTAATGAGTCGCTCCGTTCGTCGGAGCGTGGATTGAAATCTTTCTAGCAATTCAAACCGGTTTAGCTTTATCGGTCGCTCCGTTCGTCGGAGCGTGGATTGAAATCCTATGAACCTGATACATCCGCAGTAACCTCAAGGTCGCTCCGTTCGTCGGAGCGTGGATTGAAATAAGAATATAATGCTTGAATATCTTTATCCTAAATGTCGCTCCGTTCGTCGGAGCGTGGATTGAAATCAACTTAATATCTCAATACACTATGACAACATCGTCGCTCCGTTCGTCGGAGCGTGGATTGAAATTATTATAACTATCACTAGAGGTATACGAAACACAGTCGCTCCGTTCGTCGGAGCGTGGATTGAAATTCAATTAAGCTTGGTGGTGACATTGAAAAGGGCACGTCGCTCCGTTCGTCGGAGCGTGGATTGAAATACGCTCATTGAGGGATAAATGTAAGGGTATATATGTCGCTCCGTTCGTCGGAGCGTGGATTGAAATTTGAACTGTATCTGATATAACACCTGTCCATCCAGTCGCTCCGTTCGTCGGAGCGTGGATTGAAATGCCTTTATACAGTGCTTTTGATGATATATGCTGGTCGCTCCGTTCGTCGGAGCGTGGATTGAAATGTCTGAATGAATACTAATTTCTGATTGCCAGTTATGTCGCTCCGTTCGTCGGAGCGTGGATTGAAATTTTTATAGCCTCAAGCTGTTCATCTGAAAATGATCTGTCGCTCCGTTCGTCGGAGCGTGGATTGAAATAGCTATAGCTGTTGACTTGATAAGGGAACTTATGTCGCTCCGTTCGTCGGAGCGTGGATTGAAATTGTGTTAACCCTGAGCAGGCGCATAAACGAATTAGTCGCTCCGTTCGTCGGAGCGTGGATTGAAATTTTCATCTTTCTTAAATATCGGTTGTTTATGATTGTCGCTCCGTTCGTCGGAGCGTGGATTGAAATTGTCGTGGTGTCCGTTACATTCTGATATTCTTTGTCGCTCCGTTCGTCGGAGCGTGGATTGAAATTGTATTAACCCTGAGGCAGCTCATAAACGAATTAACGTCGCTCCGTTCGTCGGAGCGTGGATTGAAATTTTTCAAGTTGTTCTATCCGATAACTCGTCATCGTCGCTCCGTTCGTCGGAGCGTGGATTGAAATTTAATGCCTGTAGCAAAGTCAATATCCGGCTGGGTCGCTCCGTTCGTCGGAGCGTGGATTGAAATTAGTGATGTGCGGTACATTGTCAATACTCCAACGTCGCTCCGTTCGTCGGAGCGTGGATTGAAATTTTTGCATTTGATTTATTTGATCTTAGTGAAGAGTCGCTCCGTTCGTCGGAGCGTGGATTGAAATACAAGTACGATGGTCTGCCTGTATGGTCAGAGGATGTCGCTCCGTTCGTCGGAGCGTGGATTGAAATATCGTTGATTAGTGGGAGGTAGATATGGCAGTTTCGTCGCTCCGTTCGTCGGAGCGTGGATTGAAATAAGGAACTGGAACAGTCTTGGCGTAACAATGTAGTCGCTCCGTTCGTCGGAGCGTGGATTGAAATACTTTGTGAGTCAGAGGACGTATTAGAGGACAGGTCGCTCCGTTCGTCGGAGCGTGGATTGAAATAATAAACAGCGCAAAATAAGTCATCAGGATATTATAGTCGCTCCGTTCGTCGGAGCGTGGATTGAAATAAAAATTGGTGACGCAAACATTTTTATATACATCGTCGCTCCGTTCGTCGGAGCGTGGATTGAAATAGCAGCAGGTTGCTGATTGTTGCTGCACAACTCAGCGTCGCTCCGTTCGTCGGAGCGTGGATTGAAATAACAGTCCGTCCGCTATGTTGAGCCACTTGGACTGTCGCTCCGTTCGTCGGAGCGTGGATTGAAATAGCAGCAGGTTGCTGATTGTTGCTGCACAACTCAGTCGCTCCGTTCGTCGGAGCGTGGATTGAAATAAAGGTCGGCGAGACTAAGCGGGCGGCGCATGAGGGTCGCTCCGTTCGTCGGAGCGTGGATTGAAATAAGTCAACGATAATAACTCTTGTAGATGTTGTGGTCGCTCCGTTCGTCGGAGCGTGGATTGAAATACGTGAAACTTTTTCTAGTATCCACTGAACAAATGTCGCTCCGTTCGTCGGAGCGTGGATTGAAATTTTAATTAACGTGTAGTTTTTGTGATACCTTTTAGTCGCTCCGTTCGTCGGAGCGTGGATTGAAATATACCAGCCCTGTGGGATCCACCAAGAAATACCGTCGCTCCGTTCGTCGGAGCGTGGATTGAAATAGATTTGAGGAATTAAAGCAGGAGACAGCGCAGGAGTCGCTCCGTTCGTCGGAGCGTGGATTGAAATGCTATCCAAATGCGACCACATACACAGCAGGTATGTCGCTCCGTTCGTCGGAGCGTGGATTGAAATTTATACGGCATGGGAAACAACGGAAAATCAACGTGTCGCTCCGTTCGTCGGAGCGTGGATTGAAATAGTACAGATATAGCTGATTATTCAGATTGGATCTGGTCGCTCCGTTCGTCGGAGCGTGGATTGAAATTGGATTATGTGGAATGTTGTCCGTACAGTGTATCGTCGCTCCGTTCGTCGGAGCGTGGATTGAAATTTATAAAAGCTACGGTATACCACCATCCCACAGGGTCGCTCCGTTCGTCGGAGCGTGGATTGAAATGCACCATTCGGATTCTCGTTTACAAAGGCGTCAAGTCGCTCCGTTCGTCGGAGCGTGGATTGAAATTAAACGAATTGGAGAACCTTTTGAAGCTATCGTGTCGCTCCGTTCGTCGGAGCGTGGATTGAAATGATGAGCTCAAGGCAGTAAGGGTCAAGTATACAGTGTCGCTCCGTTCGTCGGAGCGTGGATTGAAATAAATTTGTGTTCAACAAAGACTATGAAGCTTATGGTCGCTCCGTTCGTCGGAGCGTGGATTGAAATACTGGGGCGATGATGTTGTCCTCAGGTGGGCGACGTCGCTCCGTTCGTCGGAGCGTGGATTGAAATGCCGTATGATTGATGGCAAAACTGTGGATGATACAGTCGCTCCGTTCGTCGGAGCGTGGATTGAAATGTTGGAAGATTTAGAATGGAACGTGGATGATGATGTCGCTCCGTTCGTCGGAGCGTGGATTGAAATATTTAAAATGTCCCGCTCACCATTTCTTGAAAATGTCGCTCCGTTCGTCGGAGCGTGGATTGAAATACCGAAATTACATCATGGCAGGGTATTGCGTCAACGTCGCTCCGTTCGTCGGAGCGTGGATTGAAATAGATTGGCCTTGTCTGCCTTTGCGTCCTTGATCTGGTCGCTCCGTTCGTCGGAGCGTGGATTGAAATTTCATTGTCTTCATCAAAATCAAACAGCCACTTACTGTCGCTCCGTTCGTCGGAGCGTGGATTGAAATATTCTTTTCCTCCGGAAAAACGACAATCCGAGTAAGGTCGCTCCGTTCGTCGGAGCGTGGATTGAAATGACATGCAATAATCACAGGCGAATGTGGAGAGCTTGTCGCTCCGTTCGTCGGAGCGTGGATTGAAATGGAACGACGGTTTATAGTGTTAGCTAGCATTATGGTCGCTCCGTTCGTCGGAGCGTGGATTGAAATCAAAAGTAAAAGTCGGTAGCTGCAGACAACTCTGTCGCTCCGTTCGTCGGAGCGTGGATTGAAATGGTTATAATGCGACTGTTGATTACTCTTTACCATGTCGCTCCGTTCGTCGGAGCGTGGATTGAAATAAGCTGTGCTAGGTTTGTACATTACTGATTGCCCGTCGCTCCGTTCGTCGGAGCGTGGATTGAAATAGGTGTGTAAACACTGTCTGGAAAAAGTTTTAAGTCGCTCCGTTCGTCGGAGCGTGGATTGAAATACGGAGATTACAGCATGGCAAGGTGTTGCGTCAAGTCGCTCCGTTCGTCGGAGCGTGGATTGAAATAGCACATCTGCAGGGTGAAGGAGGCGAGAAATGGTCGCTCCGTTCGTCGGAGCGTGGATTGAAATTATCAGGTCGTTACCAATGGAGCTGTCGACCTGTGTCGCTCCGTTCGTCGGAGCGTGGATTGAAATTCAAGTCTTAAGCCTGTCAAACCACTTATAGATGGTCGCTCCGTTCGTCGGAGCATGGATTGAAATCTGTAACCGGCGGTCCCTGCTGACCGGATGATACGTCGCTCCGTTCGTCGGAGCGTGGATTGAAATAGTGGAATGCTCAAATCTAACGGTTGGCAAAGAGGTCGCTCCGTTCGTCGGAGCGTGGATTGAAATAACAGGGTTAAATTCTACCGACTCTAATCTCCATGTCGCTCCGTTCGTCGGAGCGTGGATTGAAATACTTGAAGGACTTGGCAGAACCCTCAAACAGGATGTCGCTCCGTTCGTCGGAGCGTGGATTGAAATACGTAGAACTTAGTTTCGCTTTCAGTGAACATCTGTCGCTCCGTACGCTGGAGCGTGGATTGAAATAAAATTGCATACAGAGGAAGTGCCTCAAGCGTAACTCGCTCCGTGTGTTGGAGAACGGATTAAAACCTCCGATTGTTAAAAAGTTACAAATTGTATATTATAATCCCATTCGTAGAAGAAAACAGAGATTAATATCATATATATCAACCAACTCGTGTTGAAACCTATTCATTTGTAGGTTTATGGTTTGGATGGTATAGTTAGGATAGAATTCAAAAAGAACTGTTGAATTTTAGTAGCAAAAGTATACACTTAAAATGTCTGAATATTTAATTGGGCAGTTAATGTAATTGGGTGAAAGGATGATTTATCTATGATGCACATATACATAGACGCCGACGCCTGCCCCGTAGTAGGCATAGCAGAAGACATAGCAACAAAATACAACATCCCGGTAACGCTTCTCTGCGATACGAACCATGTCCTCACATCTGATTACAGTGAGGTTATCGTGGTTGGGGCCGGGGCGGATGCCGTGGATTACAAGCTGATAAGCATTTGTCACAGGGGCGACATAGTGGTTACGCAGGATTACGGCGTGGCTGCGATGGCACTGGGAAAAGGTTCATTTGTGATACACCAATCGGGAAAGTGGTATACAAATGAGAATATCGATCAGATGCTTATGGAGAGACATTTGAATAAAAAGGCAAGAAGGGCATCGAGCAGGAATCACATGAAGGGTCCAAGGAAGAGAACCGATGAGGATGACCAGAGATTTGCGGAGTCTTTTGAGAAGCTGCTGCGAAAGGCAAATAATCTGTAGATACATATGAAGGTGTTGAAGGATTCGAACCCTCACCACCAATGAACCGGAAGAGGTCAGATTTTAATGGATGATAAAAATACAAACAGAACAATAGAATACTACAATACACATGCTGACAGATATTCCGAGGTAACCAGAAATGCTGACATGTCGGACATATACAAGCGCTTTGAGGAACATCTCAAGCCGGGCTGCAGGATACTTGATCTTGGCTGCGGCAGTGGCCGTGACAGCAAATATTTTCTGGACAAGGGATACAAGGTTGTATCTCTGGATGCGTCTGAGGCTATGTGCAGGAAAACTCAGGAGCTGACGGGAAAAGCGGCTGTGCATATGCGCATTGAGGACATGAACTATGAGAATGAATTTGACGCTGTGTGGGCATGTGCTTCGCTGCTCCATGTTGCCAAGAGCGATATGCACAAGATCCTTGAGAAGGCTATGAAGGCGCTCAGGGTCGGCGGGGTATTGTATGCTTCGTGGAAGTACGGCAAGAGTGAACGGACGCGGGATGATGGAAGGACATTTGCCAATTATACTGAGGCCCGGGTTTGCGATATGGTGGCGTTGGTTTCGGGCGCATCGCTTGAGGATGTATGGACGAGTCAGGACGTCAGGCTTGACAGGATAGGTCAGGGACATTTGTGGGTAAATGTTCTGGTGAAGAAGACCAGAGTTGTCATAACTGAGAAGGAATTTCTGAACATTTTCTGGAAGCAATACCAGATCATTGAGAAGGATGTCAGGATCAGTTCGGAGTATGTGGACATTCACAAGAGCAACTTCCCGACATTTTCAAGCAGATACATAAATATGTTTCTGAACATCTGCAGCAATATTGATTCTCTGATTGAGATATATTGCAAGATGGTAGAGGAGGACGATTACAGGAAGAAGTACAATATACATGACAGGCTTACTCCTGTGCTTAGGAAATTCCCGGCTATCAGGCTTGACGCAGTTAGGACGATAGACACATTTGAAGATATCGAGTTGAAGCCGTTCAGCGCATTTGTGGATGGCAGGATCGCGGATTGGTGGAATGACTATAACCTGGTAAAACATGCCAGAAGCGAGAAGAATGAGAAGACAGGAAAGTACAATTTCCAGAGCGCAAATCAGAAGAATGTGCTGACGGCGATGGCAGCGTATTTTATCGTGTGCAACCGTATATATGAGGAGATATGCGAGATCTCGGCAACGCCGAAGAGGCTTCTCAAGTCAAAAATATTCCTGTATGCGAAGAATGGTGAGTAGATAAGGAAAGGTAATAGACCATGGTAAAACAGATAGTGAGAGACCAGATGTTTCTCAGCCAGAAGTCATCTCCGATGACTCCTATGGATGCGGGGATCATTGCAGATATGCAGGACACATTAGCGGCAAATCAGGCGAGGTGCGTCGGCATGGCGGGCAACATGATCGGGTATAAGAAGAGGATAATCATCGTCAGCATGGGATTTGCCAATGTTGTCATGCTGAATCCGGTTCTTCTGTCAAAGTCGGGGGCTTACGAGACAGAGGAGGGATGTCTGTCTCTGGACGGCACGAGAAAGGTGACAAGGTATAGAGACATAGAGGTAGAGTTTCAGGATGCATCATTTGCAAAAAAGCGTATGAAGTTCAACGGATATATAGCCCAGATAGTGCTCCATGAGATGGATCACCTTGAGGGGCGAATAATTTAGGAGAGTTTATGGAATCAAAAGATGGAGCATGGATCATGTATGGAGTTTCGGAGGATGATCCGGAGTGCCTGCATACGGTGGACGAACTTATCGGATATATAGAGGAAGTGGGATTTCTTCCTCTTTTCCGCAATGAGATACCTGGATTTTCGGTGGAAGAGCGAACCACGGAGAAGTATTGGTGGAGTGAAGACCCGCAGAGGGATCCTTGGGTGTGGCGTGAGATCATAGCCAGAAGAGGCGATATCGCATACGGCAAATTTTTCCACAATAAGGCGGGATTTATCTCAAAGAAATGGTTCCCGTATTTTGCAAATTATAGAAGAGCTGGATATGATTTCGATGCCAGATGGGATGATGAGCTTGCGTCATTCAGGCAGAAGAAGATTATGGACTTGTTCATGGATGACCGTATAGACGAGGAGAGCGATGTGGAATTTGCAGCAGAAAAGCTGGATAGTATGTACAATACAGAACTTTTTTCATTCGATATAAAGAAGCTTGCCGGATTTGGCAAGGGCGGAGAGAAAGGCTTTGAGGGTACGATGACACAGCTTCAGATGCAGACCTATCTGTGTGCATGTGACTTCAGAAAACGGTTGAACAAGAAGGGCGCGGAATACGGCTGGAATGTGGCTGTGTATTCCATGCCGGAGAAGCTGTGGGGATATGATCATGTGACGTCCGCATATGGTGAGAGCCCTGAGGAATCGTGGAAGAGGATAGTGAAGCATATGGATGATATTTACCCGATAGCTACAGAGAAACAGATAAAGAAAGTCTTAAAGTAGAGACGGTATACAGAAAACTCTAATTCAAAAGTTTACATCAAAAGTTTACACATAACATTACATATATCTTTACATATGTGTTTACATATGTTATGTTTATATGCAAGTCAGGTTATAAAGAATAATATGATGCCTACTTGAAGAGGAGAAATGATGAACACTGTATATGATGTTATTATTGTGGGAACTGGCGCTGCAGGTTTGTTCTGTGCGTTGAATTTTCCAGAGACAAAAAAGGTCTGTATTATCACAAAAAGGCGGGCTGATGAGTCCGATTCTTTTTTGGCCCAGGGGGGCATATGTATGCTGCGGGGTGAGGAAGACTACGAAGATTATTTTGAAGACACCATGAGAGCCGGCCATTATGAGAATAATAAAAAGACAGTCGATCTGATGATCAGATCATCTAATCTTGTTATCAGAGAATTGATAAGGCTTGGAGTTAGATTTGAAAGAGATGAGAGCGGAAAGCTTGCCTTCACCAAGGAGGGAGCTCACAGCCAGCCCAGAATATTGTTCCACGAGGACATTACCGGCAAAGAGATTACATCCACTTTGCTGGAGTGTGCAAAGAAAAAATCCAATATCGAGATATATGAGTATACGACTATGCTCGACATCATCTGCAATGACAATGCCTGTGGTGGAGTGGTTATAGCTGATGAGGCCAAGAACATAAGCATACTTAGATCCAACAATGTTGTATTGGCGTGTGGTGGAATCGGAGGTATATATAAGAACTCAACGAATTTTGCCCATATAACAGGTGATGCCATAGCAATTGCCTTAAAACATGGTGTAGAGGTAGAGAATCTGAATTATGTACAGATCCACCCGACGACACTGTTTAGCCGGAATAAGGGAAGAAGATTTTTGATATCTGAATCTGTGAGAGGCGAAGGCGCATGGCTTCTTAACAAGGCGGGCGAAAGGTTTACAGATGAACTGCAGCCTCGTGATGTAGTCAGCCATGCAATATGGAAACAGATGGAGATAGATGGAACGGAGCATGTGTGGGAAGATCTGAGACCGCTTGGAAGAGATGTGATCTTGCAGCATTTTCCACATATATACAAGCAGTGCAAGGATGAAGGATATGATGTGCTTGTTGAACCGATACCGGTTGTGCCGGCTCAGCATTACCACATGGGCGGAGTGAAGGCAGATCTTGCCGGAAGGACATCCATGGAAGGATTGTACGCGGTAGGAGAAGCCGGATGTAATGGAGTGCATGGCAGAAACAGACTGGCAAGCAATTCGTTACTTGAGTCGCTTGTTTTTGCACAGAGGGCGGCAGATGATATCATGTTCAGCAGAGAGCACAGAGGCTGTGGAGAAGACAACATAGATCTGTCTGAATATGAAGATATAGACGGTTTGTTTAGAGAATATAAGAATATAGTTTTGACAGAAACGGAAAGAAGAGGCTGAGAATGAATCAGATAACAATGAAATTGAATGCGGACAAGCTTATAATGATGGCTTTACAGGAGGATATCACAAGTGAGGATGTATCCACAAATGCGGTGATGCCAAAGGCACAGAAAGGAAAAGTAGACCTGATATGCAAGCAGGATGGAATCATTGCAGGACTTGATGTATATGCAAGAGTATTTACCCTCTTAGATGACAGCACTGAGGCTGAGTTCTTCTGCAAAGATGGCGATGAGGTGAAGGCTGGCCAGCTTATGGGAATTGTGACTGGTGATATCAGGGTTCTTCTCTCTGGAGAGAGGGTTGCGCTTAATTACCTGCAGCGTATGAGTGGTATAGCTACATATACCCATGAGGTTGCAGAACTTCTTAAAGGAAGCAAGACTACTCTGCTGGATACCAGAAAGACCACACCTAATTGCCGTATATTTGAGAAGTATGCAGTCAGAGTCGGCGGAGGCAGCAATCACAGATACAATTTGTCGGATGGAGTATTACTTAAGGATAATCATATAGGCGCTGCGGGAAGTATAACCAATGCAGTGAGAATGGCAAAGGAGTATGCACCATTTGTCCGCAAGATAGAGGTTGAAGTTGAGACACTGGATCAGGTAAAAGAGGCTGTTGAAGCGGGAGCCGATATCATTATGCTTGACAATATGACAACGGATCAGATGAGGGCTGCGATCGATTTGATCGATGGACGTGCGGAGACAGAATGTTCAGGCAATGTTACAAAAGAGAACATAGAGAGACTGGTATCATTGGGAGTGGATTATATATCAAGCGGTGCGCTTACACACAGTTCACCTATAATGGATATATCGATGAAAAATCTTCATGCGGAGGAATAAAGTGAAGGCAAAAGAGAGAAGGGAAAGGATACTTGACATTGTGAAGAATTCAGATGTTCCTGTTCCGGCAAATAAGCTTGCGTCAGAATTCGATGTCAGTAGACAGATAATAGTGCAGGACATTGCAGTGATCAGGGCGGCTGATGATGGTATAATTGCAACTAACAGGGGTTATATATACAAGAATGAATCAAAATGTCAGAGAGAGTTTAAAGTAAAACACGGTTATGACAGGACTGAGGAAGAACTCACGATCATAGTTGATTATGGCGGTGTTGTAAAGAATGTAAGTATAAGTCATACGGTGTACAATCGTGTTACTGCAAAGATGAATATTGCTTCCAGATACGACGTGGCAAAATTTATGAAAAAATTGGAAAACAGCCAGTCGTCCCTGCTTGGAAATGCTACGAACGGATATCATTACCATCTGATAGAGGCTCCAAGTGAAGAGATCCTGGACAACATAGAGCAGAAACTTGATGAGACAGGCTTCCTTGTTCCGTGGCAGGAGTGGGAGAAATAATACAAAATGATTTGGAGAGAATAAAATGACGATAAAAGAGATACAGGAAGAGATAATCAGACTGAAGAAAGAGAAAGATTTCTGTATACTGGCACATGCTTATCAGGGACATGAGATTCTTGAAGTTGCAGATTATATGGGAGATTCATATGGACTTAGCGTGGAGGCGAGCAAGGATTCCCGCAAAAATATAATAATGTGTGGTGTGCGTTTTATGGCGGAGACATGTAAGATATTGTCCCCTGATAAGAATGTGTACCTGCCTAACCCTGAAGCCGGATGTCCGATGGCTGAGCAGATGAATCTTGAAATGCTGGATGAGATGAAGAAGAAGTATCCGGGATATGCGGTTGTCGCCTATATAAATACGACATCTGAATTGAAAACTGCCTGTGATGTATGTGTGACATCCTCATCTGCAGTTCAGATATGCAGCAAGCTTGATAACGACAAGATTCTTTTTATTCCAGATCCGAATCTTGGAAACTATGTTCAAAAGCAGATGCCGGAAAAGGAATTTGCATTTTTTAACGGCGGATGTCCTAGACATCTTGCGGTTACCCTAGATGATGCTTTGAAGGCAAAAGAGTTACATCCACATGCGGAACTTCTTGTCCATCCTGAGTGCAGACCTGATGTAGTTGCAGAGGCTGATTATGTAGGTTCAACTACAGGAATCATGGCATATGCCAGAAAGTCAGAGAAAAAAGAGTTCATCATCGGTACAGAGCACAGTATTGTGGAGCATCTTCAGTATGAGTGCCCTGACAAAATGTTCTATCCAATTTCTTCAAAGCTGATGTGCCATAATATGAAGCTTACTACCATGGTTGACATATTGAATGTACTAAAGGGCACAGGTGGCGAAGAGATAGTCCTTTCTGATGAGGTGATGGAGGGAGCTTCCCGCTGCATCAACAGAATGATCGCGCTTGGATAACGAGGTGTGGATTATTATCCAGAGCAGTGGGATATATCCATGATCGATGAGGATATGGACAATATCGTAGAGCTTGGATGCAATGTCATTCGTATAGCGGAGTTTGCATGGCATATCATGGAAAAAACGGAGGGGCAGTATGACTTTTCGTTCTTCGATCATGTCATCAGCAAGGCAAAGGAGAAGGGTCTTCATGTGATACTTGGAACCCCGACAGCGACTATTGCTTAATTATATAAAATACGGTTGCTTATTAGTTCATTAAGCGACCGTATTTTTTTGTACCTGTGTTATAATGCTATAAAAGTGTATAATATTATTTGCAAATTATGATCAGCCAGACTGGCTGGAGTATAGGAGGACATGATGGGTATTGTTGAATTAAAAAATGATAAGATTGCTATAAAGGTGAATACTCACGGTGCAGAGCTTGTGAGCCTGAAGAGTAACGAGACGGATAGAGAGTATATGTGGTGCGGAGATGCGGCATATTGGGGAAGAGTTTCTCCTGTGCTGTTTCCATTTGTGGGAAAGCTTGAAGGACAGCGTTACAGACATAACGGGGTTGTTTATGAGAATATACCTCAGCACGGATTTGCAAGGGACAGCGAGTTTGTAGTGGGTGGCCAGACTGGTGATACACTGCTGTTTGTGCTTGAGAAGAATGATACATGGCAGAAGAGCTATCCGTTTGATTTCAGTCTTTGTATAGGATACAGACTTGAAGGTTCATCTGTACATGTTATGTGGACCGTTGTGAATGAGGGAACTGACACGATTCATTTTTCTATCGGTGCCCATCCTGCATTTGCATGTGAGGGAGGCATCGGCGGTTATTCTCTGGATATGCACACAGGTAAGAACGAGATTGAATGTGGTCTTTTGACAGCAAATGGAGTTCTTGGAGATAGAACAGTTACGCACAGACTGACAGATGGAGTCTTAAAGCTTCGTGATGAGATGTTTGATGAGGATGCCCTGATCATGGATGGTAAGGGTATAAATACGATTACATTAAGGAACTCATCTGATGCGCCGGTTTTGCAGTTGAGATTTGATGTGCCGCAGATAGGCATATGGTCTCCTGCAAAGAAACATGCGCCATTTGTCTGCATAGAGCCTTGGTTTGGCAGGTGTGACCGCGAGGGATATGACGGAGATCTGGCGGACCGTGAGTATTCAAACAGTCTTGAGGCTGGCCATTCGTTCAGCAAGGAGTATGTCATCGACATACTATAATGGAAAACATATCATGTGTCAGATTAAGATATAGCAGAATATAATTTGTAAGCAGGGCGGGACATCCCATTGGTGAGATGTCCCGCCCTGTTTGTTATGTTTCATATACATTAATGTAAAATCTATGTAAAAGATGCCTGACCCCATTGTTGTTCCTTTTTGTAGAGTGCTGAAAATACTACTTGACATATGATACTATGCGACGTATAGTATACTCCGTAAGGAGGTATAGCGATGGATATACAATTGAAGAGAGGGATGCTCGACGTGTGTGTGCTTGCGGCCATCAAGGACGAGGATTCCTATGGATATCAGATCATCAAAGATATGAAGCCGTATGTGACGATATCAGAGTCCACACTCTATCCTATCCTCAGAAGACTTGAGGCGGGAGCGCTGCTCACGGTTCATTCCGTGGAGCACAACGGAAGACTCAGAAAGTATTATCATATTACGGATGCCGGAAGAGCCAGGATAGAAGAGTTCAAGGAAGAGTGGAAGGAACTGGAATCCATATACAGATTTATTGTGAAGGAGGAAGTCAGAGATGAACAAACAGGAATATCTTGAGTCGATAAGAAACAGGATCAGTGCGATGCCGGCTGATGATGTGAACAGGTTTATGGATTACTATAGCGAGATGATAGATGACCGCGTGGAGGACGGCCTTTCCGAGGAGGAGGCTGTGGCAGATATGGGATCACCTGATGCAGCAGTGGAGCAGATACTTGAAGATATGCCGCTTACAAAGCTTGTGAAGGAGAAGATCAAGCCAAAGCACGAGCTCAAGGCATGGGAGGTCGTACTCATAGTACTTGGTTCTCCGGTGTGGATACCACTTCTCATTACAGCGGCGGTATTGTTGCTCACACTGTGGATAGTTGCATTTGCACTTCTTATATCATTCTATGCTGTGGTGCTCAGCTTTGCGGTGGCGGGAATCGGCGGATTGATATGTACCATACCGCTGTTCATAGCCAACAGCCCATACACAGCAGTTCTCATGCTCGGAGCAGCACTCATAGGAGTTGGTATAGCGATATTGTTTGTTGTATCGGTTAAGCCTGTTACGGTTGGTATATTTAAGGTCTGCAAGGCCAGTGTGAATGGTATAAAGAGAATGTTTGTAAAGGAGAAATAGTCATGAGTAGAACAAAGAAAGCTGTTATTGTTGCATCGGTCATGATCGTGGCAGGCATTATCACTGTGATCTCAGCACTTGCTGTAAATGGATTCAGATGGCCGAATGTGACAGTTAATCTGGCCCACATGACATCGGAGCCGGTGAACTACGTAAAGAAGACTGTTGATATAAAAGATAAATTCACTGCAATTGATGTAAAAAGCGCATCAGATGTGGATGTTGCCGTGAAGAAGGCGAGTGGAGATACAAGTTATGTGGAGTATTACGACTGCGAGAATCTGACACATCATGTAGATATATCAGATGGCGTGCTCAGGATAACCGCAGACGACAGTAGAAACGCGGCATTTAACATTTCCATCGGTGTGTACGCTGGAGCATGGCCATCCGTGACGGTGTATCTGGCTGGTACGGAGTACGATGATCTGAAGATTGTGACCAGCAGTGGTGACGTGGATATGGAATATTATCTGGCAATAGGTAATATCGATATAGAGGCCGCCAGCGGCGATGTGATCGTAAATGGTGCAAATGCAGATGCTCTGACGGTGGCGACCAGCAGTGGTGACATTAAGCTTGACAGTGTATCGTCAAAGGATACAAGAATATCAGCAAACAGTGGTGACGTCAGTCTTGGTGATGTGGTTATGGATAATATTGATCTGAAGACCTCCAGTGGCAATATCACATCTGGCAGTATAAAGGCAAAACGTATAAACGGTCGTGCGTCAAGTGGTGACGTAATGATTAGAGACTGTGATGCTTCTGAGATCAATGTCGTGACAACCAGTGGTGATGTATCGATCGGTATTGGCTCAGAAATGAAGTATGAATACAATACAAAGACATCCAGCGGTGATGTAAATGTACCGGACTCGGTTGAGGGAGCAGATGGAAAGTGCAATATCGAGACTAGTAGCGGAGATATTGATGTCACACAGTAAGTCGTAATTGAATACATTTGAAAATTGGTTCAAGGCAGGTTTTCTGAAATGGAATGACCTGCCTTGAGTTGTATTTAGGCTAAATTAAAGTTAATTAATGAAATAAAATGTCGGTAAAGGCCTCTGCTTATTGTGGATTCACGCTAAAAATGGTATCTTTAATATGTATATATATTTATACGGAAGAAAATATCAGGGAGAGTAAAGGATGAGTGCATTTGCATTGAGACTTGCAGTATTACCTTCGGTGTTACTGCTGTTATTTGTAGTCAGAAGAAATAAGAATAGCAGGGATCCAATGAGCCTGCTAGTATGGCTTGCGGTTCTGGGAGCTGTCAGCACGATACCGGCAGTAGTCGTGGAGCTGGTTGGGGGCGTATTGTTATACTACATGGGATTGGAATCCGGAACGGCGGTTTATGAGCTGGTCAACTGCTTCTTTATAGTGGCGATGATCGAGGAACTGGGCAAATTCCTTGGAATGTTAATACTTACATGGAAAAATAAGAACTTTGACCACAGCTATGACGGCGTTATATATGGCGTGTGCTCGTCGCTCGGATTTGCAACACTGGAGAATATCCTGTATGTATTCCAGGGTGGAATAGGACTCGGAATTCTGAGGGCTGTGACAGCAATCCCACTTCACTGCTCATGCGGCGTTATCATGGGATATTTCTACTCAAAGGCGAGAGAGAATGCGAACAAGGGCGAGGGTGCCGCAGGCAATATGCTGATAGCGTATTTTAGCGCCATGGGAATACACGGACTGTATGATTTTGTGTTGTCGATTGATGACACCAGCGTGATCCTGTGCATACTGGTTCTGATCCTGTCTGTGGTTTTGATGTTCCTGCTCATATCCCATGCGGCAAAGAACGATCATATCATAGCGGTAAATCCTATATGGGTGAATCCGTATAACTTCAGATATATACCTATGTGTGGATATAATCAGCCAAATATGTACGGACAGAACATGCAGTACAATCAGCCAAATGTATATGGCAAGCGGCAGAACACCTTCCAGCCAAATGCATACGGCCAGACGGATCAGTACAATAATCAGCAGAGTGGCTATGGCCGGCAGCCTCGGTATGGTCAGCAGAGTGGCTATGGCCAGCAGCCTCGGTATGGTCAGCAGAATGGTTACGGTCAGCGGCCGGGGCAGTACAACCAGCCGGGCAGCTATACTCAACAGCCAGGACAGTACAATCAGCCGTCAAGTGGCTATGGTCAGCCACAGCGGTACGATCAGCAGAATGGCTACAGCCAGCAGACCCAGTATGGCCGGCAGTCACAGCAGAATAATCAGTATAGCGGCTACGGTCAGCCGCCACATTACGGTCAGTCATCACAGTATGATCCGCAGAACACATACAGACAGTAATAAAATATTTATATAGAGGAGAACAGGCAAATGTTATTGATAAAGAATGGAAGAGTCATTGATCCGGTCACCCATACAGACGAGGTCATGGATGTGCTCATCGACGGCAATCACATAGTTAAGACAGGATACGATCTGGAGGCAGAGGGTGCGGAGGTCATCGATGCAGATGGACTTGTAGTTGCACCGGGACTGGTAGACACACATGTACACTTCCGCGATCCGGGATTTACGTACAAGGAAGACATCGAGACAGGTGCCGCCGCCGCTGCAAGAGGGGGCTTCACGATGGTGGTATGTATGGCGAATACAAAGCCGGCGGTGGATAACCTTGAGACTCTCAAGTATATACAGGATAAAGGTGCAAAGACCGGAATACATGTAGTTCAGACAGCCACAGTCACAAAGGGCCTTGCTGGCAAGGAACTCGTGGACATGGACAGTCTTGCGGCTGCAGGTGCATCAGGATTTACCGATGACGGAATCCCAATCATGGATGAGAAGCTTCTTCTTGAGGCTATGGATAAGGCAAGGGATCTTGATCTTCCGGTGAGTCTTCATGAAGAGGATCCGCTGTTCATTGTACAGCCGGGAGTGAATCAGGGAAAAGTATCAGAAAAGCTTGGATACGGCGGTGCATCCCGCACAGCGGAGGATATTATGGTTGCAAGGGACTGCGTCCTTGCACTTCACACAGGTGCATCAGTGTGCATACAGCATATAAGCTCAGGCAATTCCGTGGATATAGTGAGAACTGCAAAGAAGCTTGGAGCGGACGTACATGCGGAGGCAACTCCACATCATTTCACCCTTATAGAGGATGCTGTGCTGAAGTACGGAACCATGGCGCGTATGAATCCTCCACTCAGAACCGAGAAAGACAGAAGACAGATCATAGAGGGAATACAGGATGGCACAATAGATATGATAGTGACGGATCACGCCCCGCACAGCAGTGAGGAGAAGGCGAGACCGCTTGACAAGGCGCCAAGTGGAATAACAGGGCTTGAGACATCTCTTGCCCTTGGAATATATTCCCTTGTACAGCCTGGATATATCTCACTCATGAAGCTCATGGAACTAATGAGCAGGAATCCTGCAGAATTTTACCGCATGGAACCGGGCAAGATAGCAGAGGGAGCTCCTGCGGATATAGTCATATTTGGCGAGAATGAGCAGTGGACAGTGAACAGCTTTGCGTCAAAGGCATCCAACAGTCCATTTGCCGGATGGACTCTCCCGGGAAGGGTTCACTATACAATCTGTGGTGGAAATATCGTGTATGACGCAGAAAAGTACGATGCTGAACATGATGTGTAAGATGCGGGCAGCAGGATATAAAATGTAAGATATGAGAAGATCATAACAGAGATGGGACATATAGATATGGACAAGATAAGACGACATTATACATTCAGAGGAAGAGTGCAGGGAGTTGGCTTCAGATACAGGGCGAGCTATGCTGCATCCATGTACGGAGTCACCGGCTGGGTGTGCAACAGATATGATGATTCTGTTGAGATGGAGGCTCAGGGGCTGCCTGAGGCTATAGACAAGGTGATAGCAGTTCTCAGAAATGACAGATATATATTTATAGAGGATATGGATGTCAGGGAGATACCTCTGGAGAATGACAGCGGATTTCATGTGAGATCAAGCTGGTAACGCGCGTAGATAATAAGGAGAGTGGACATATGGTAAAGATAGATTTGATAACGGGCTTTCTGGGCTCAGGCAAGACGACATTTATTAAGAAGTATGTGAGCTACCTTGTTGGCAAAGGATATAATGTCGGAATCCTTGAAAATGATTATGGTGCAGTCAACGTGGACATGATGCTTCTTCAGGATGTGATGGGCGAGAACTGTCATGCTGAGATGGTGGCAGGTGGCTGCGGCGAGGACTGTCACAAGAGAAGGTTCAAGACAAAGCTCATAGCGATGGGGATGAGCGGCTATGACAGAGTCATTGTTGAGCCGTCCGGAATATTTGATGTGGATGAATTCTTTGACGTCCTCCACGAGGAGCCACTTGACAGATGGTATGAGGTGGGAAGCATCATTTCCATAGTCGATGCCGGACTTGACCGGGACATGAGCAGACAGTCCAGATATGTGCTTGCGTCTGAGGTTGCGAACTGTGGAACTCTGGTGATGAGCAAGGTTCAGGATGCATCGGAGGATGAGAAGAGGAGCACAATAGAATATATCAATGAAGTGCTCACCGAATTCCAGTGTAAGCGTCAGTTCGGCGATGATGTTCTGGAGAAGAACTGGGATGATTTCACGGACGATGACTTTGAAGGTTTTATGTCAACCGGATACAAATTAAACGACTATGTAAAATTATGGTTCAAACAAAGTGATGTGTTTAACTCGGTATATATCATGAATAAGGTCATGCCTCAGGAGCGGCTTGAGACGATAGTCAGGGATATATTTGCGGATAAGGAATGCGGAGATGTCTTTAGAATCAAGGGTTTTCTCCCTGTAAATGACACCGGATGGATAGAGCTCAACGCCACGGTAAAAAAGACCGAGGTGAGACCTATAGAGAACGGGCAGGAGATCATAATTGTGATCGGTTCGAATTTGGTGGAGGACAAAATAAAACGGTACTTTGAGTAAAGAGGCTGATGGACAGGAGCGGATTTTCATGACAGACAGGGCTAAGAAATTGAACAGAGAAGAGAAGCTTCAACTTCAGGCTGAAAAGCTGAAAGAACAGGCACAGATAGATCTTGAGGGATACGTTATGTGTCGTTCTGCACTCAGGGCGACCAGAACGGATCTTCATGAGGAGTCGGAACGGTATGACAGACTCAGGGAAGAATATGAAGAGCTGAAGAACAGACGCGCACCGTACAAGGTGCTGTTCTATAAACGCAGAAGGATCAGAAAGTGTAAAAAGCACATAAAGGAGCTGGGAAGGGCAAAGAAACGTCTGCGCAAACAGATGAAAGAACACCGTGAGGGTGTCAGACGAAGAACTGTTACCAACACATTTGCATTTGTTGCAGCGCTTGCGATGTTCGCCATGATGGCGTGGAGGATATGGCAGCTCGCACAGGGTGTGTACTATATGGCATTTTACAGAAATGGTGAGGCCCTTGAGATAACGGCTGTTGCTGTGCTCAGGCAGCTCCTGCTTGTGGCGTGCATCGTATATGGCCTTGTGGTTGTATGGCAGTCACTGCAGGTGTGGGGCATGAAGCGGGAAGGCTGGAATGGTGTAATAAGAATTAAGGTGAAACAGAAGGCCTACTGGATTATGATGATAGGCGTACCGCTTCAGATAGTCAGCCATGGAGATATGCTGACAAATGCCATGATGCTTATAACGATTATCAGTCAGATGGTCATGGCGGCACTTTTGTCGACGGTCCAGTCGAGAAGGATACTTGTGAAGATATTTGCATGGTGCTATGTCGGGGGAATCTGCGTGATATGGCTGTATGGCGGAGTGTACTGCAGAAACTTCGAGATATCGGGAAATGATTCCGGAACCAGCACCTATGCGGTTGACAACAAGTCGAATTTTTCGCAGATATGGGAGATGTCGACTGAACCGGAATTCTATCATATGGGTATGTATGCCCAGAACAGGGATACCGATTATGGCATGATGATCATTCCGGGACTTGCGTATGCTGATACGATAGGCAGTGAGTCGAGGAAGATAGAGAACTGCACGTCCATGACGCCACAGGGGCTGGCAGTTACGAAGGAGTATACATTTGTCAGTGCTTACTGCAAGACGAAGAAACACAAATCTGTGATATTTGTTCTTGATACACAGACCGGGAAATATATTAAGACACTGGTTCTCAAGGACACGACACATGCCGGAGGACTTGCGTATGATACGAAGAATAATGTGCTGTGGGTTTCCTCGTATATGATTGATGAGGATGAGGACAGGAGCAGGAAGGCATCCATATCATGTCTTACGCTGGACTCCATAGAGAAATACGATGTGGCTCAGGGAAAGCCGATAAAATACAGGAACACATGTAGCGTCATGTTCCCTGCAACGTCATTTATCACGATATATGACGGACATATATATGCGGGCTACTGGCGAAAGGATAAGAACAGTTACAGCATGGCTGCCAGCTATGAGATAGTAAATGGAGGAACTGCAATATCCTCGGAGGAGGACGAGGCTTTCTATATACCAGGAAGGGTGCAGGGGCTTCAGGTGTACAAAAATGAGATAATATTCTCTATATCCTATGGTATAGATGAATCCAGGATAGAGGTATACGATACAGATACAGGCAAGCTGTCCAGTGTGAATTACGGAACAGAGACACCGAGACAGGTGGTTAAGCTCCCGCAGAAGCTGGAGCAGATATATTCGTATAATGGCAAATTATACTGCCTGTTCGAGTCTGCAAGTTTTGCCTACAGGCTGACAGCACCGGTGTGTATGGACAGGATCGTGGGGCTTGATGAGATGGCACTTGTAGAGTAGCTCAAAGTGGTTCAAGGTGAAAAAATGGAGGGTTTGGGATGAACGAACAGAATATTAACAATGGAATGAATGGAGGCCCGGGGATGCCCCCGCCGCCACCGCAAGGGTATATGAACATGAATGGAGGCCCGGGAATGCCCCCGCCGCCACCGCAAGGGTATATGAACATGAATGGAGGCCCGGGGATGCCCCCGCCACCACCGCAAGGGTATATGAACATGAATGGAGGCCCGGGGATGCCCCCGCCGCCACCTCAGGGTTATATGAATATGAATGCCAGACCGCCGCAGAGGAGAAATCCTGCGGTGTCTCCGAACAGATTCAGGATGTTTGGTATTCCGGTACTGGTATATGCGATCATATGTGCGGCATGTCTGTACAGCAACTGGTCGAGTATATTGTCGGCTGTGCTTTCGATAGTATCAATAGTGTTTATCAGTACATGCATGGTACGATATGAGAAGAACATTGGTGCAGACCGTGAGGCCATGACCACTGGAGCTGCGTTGTCGAAACAGAGTATACTGATCCCATATTATATTCTTGTGTTCATGATGTCGGTTGCCCTGAGTCTCACAGACGAGGGATATATCATATTTGGATGTAATGTGGGAATAATCGTTACAGAGATGTATGCGGTTATGACATACTTCAATGACACTGAAAAGCATGGGATATTCAAGGGAATATTCTCATTTTTCGAGATGTTCTTTGGATCGATAGGGTATGTAAACATGCCATTTGCCGATAGAAAGGCGGAGCGTGAGATAACCGGCAAAAAGAGAAATTCCAAGCTGATGTACATACTTCTTGGATGTGTGATAGCACTTCCGATACTGGTGATCGTGCTCAATCTGCTGTCTTCGGCAGATCCTGTGTTTGCAAAGGTCATAAAGGACATATTTGGCAAACTGTTCTTCTCGTGGGATATAGTGAAGATAGTTCTGTTTGCCGCTGTGATATTCCTGTTTGTATATGGATTTATTGTCAAGGCGGGCCGCAGAGATCTCGGTGCAAATGCTCCGAAGGAGGGGCAGTACAATGCAGTGACAGGTATAACTATAACGATAGTGCTCACAGCTTTTTATCTGATATTTGCCGTTGTTCAGATAGTGTATCTGTTCATGAACAGTGCAGGACTTCCGGACGATATGACATACGCAGAGTATGCAAGACAGGGCTTCTTCCAGCTGCTCTTTGTAGCGGTTGTAAATGTGTGTATGGTGCTGATATTTAGTGCTATATTCAGAAAGAGTCTGGTGCTCAACGTGTCACTGCTCATGATGTGCATATGTACATATATAATGATTGCCTCATCAGCTGTGAGGCTGTCCATGTACATTGCGGAATATGATCTTACATACCTCAGAATAAATACCATATGGGCGCTGATAGTCACGTCTATAGTGATGCTCGGTGTTATCATAAGCCTGTTCTGGAGAAATATGCCGCTGTTCAGATACATATTTATGACGGTTCTGGTGATGTTCACGCTGTATGCATTTATCAGACCTGGCGCAGTGATAACGAGGTACAATATCAGTCAGGCGCACAGTGGAAAGAAGATAGATCTTGAGTATGTGATGGATATAGGTAATGACGGAGTTCCATATCTGATCGATTATTTCAGGACAAAAGACATTACGCCCGAAATGGTCATGGAGGAAGTGATGTCGAAATATAGCGAGGACACCTACTACTGGAGAGACGACACGGTGGGAGAGAGGCTTGAGAAGATGCTTGAGGAGAATGATGACAAGGGCTATATCAGAAGCTTTAACTTCTCCAGATACAGAGCTTCAAAGACTATAGAGGATTATATAAAGTAGTGTAATATAGAATTATAGATCATAATAAAGAAAGCCCCAGTCTCCGGTGCAAATAAACCGGAGACTGGGGCTTTTCGCCATGTTAAATATTAGTCGTCATCTTCAGGAACATAATGTCTTGATGTGTAATACTCAAATATATCCTCGGACTTGTCGTATGGGAGGAACTGGGATCTCTCTCTTACAACCCACTCGTCTCCGTTGTGGAGAACTTCACCGAATACATAGCAGTTGTTGTGCTTGGCATCCTCACATGCCTTGAATATTGCGTCCTCACGTACATATACCTTTTCGGTATGCTTACATTTGATCAGTGCAAATACGTTGTCCACCTCTGCCAGGCATTGCTTGTGAAGGTTGCCGTTGTAGATGTAGAGGAAGAGGATGATCCTTCCAACGTTCGCACCTCTGTCGAGGTAGATGCGCATCTCCTCGTCGATACCTTCCTTCTGTCCTGTTCTGTCATCGCCCTTCAGGACTACAGAATCGCTTCTGCTGTACTTGTGACCCCAGAATACCAGTTCGGGATCAGAGCCGTCATTGTGCTCAACGATCGCTGCAAGGTTGAGGTCATATGTGTCCTCGGATGTAGCGCTCATGATATTGTCTATGGCAATCTTAATCTTTTTCTTGAGGTCGACCTTCTTGGCATCCCAGCCAATGCCGACCGTAAGTTTATTATCACCTTTTACAACATATTCGTTCATATTAAAAACCCCCTTAGATTACAAGAAGAATAATAATGTGTCTATGAAGAATGTAGGTACAAGAATAGAAACTGACCATACGAGGTAGCCTACAAATGAAGGCATCTTGATACCATTTTCTTCGGCTATTGAACGTACCATAAAGTTAGGTGCGTTTCCTATATAAGTGTTGGCTCCCATGAATACGGCACCGCAGGAGATAGCCATCAGCATGACCTGAGGAACTACACCCATAGCAGTGCTTATACCCTCTGTAAATCCACTTGAAGCAGCGGTGGTGAAGAATACAAGGTAGGTAGGTGTATTGTCAAGGAAGCTTGATAAAAGTCCTGTCGTCCAGAAGAACTGTGCCGGATGTGTAAGTCCGAGCTCAGAACCACGTGCCTTGAGGATCAGGAGTGCAGGGATCATAGTGATGAATATACCTATGAACAGTATGGCAACCTCCTGTATAGCATCCCATGTAAAGTTGTTGGCCTTACGGACTTTCTTGCTCGTTGTCTTGAATGAGAGGAAAGCCGCTGCTAGCATGATCACAATCTCGATGATAGCAGCCCATGAGAGTGTTACGCCCTCACAGAAATTGATACCCTTTGCAAATGCAGGGAACTTCATAGGAAGAACTCCGCTGAGTATAACTGCACCTACGATCATTATAAGGAATATAATGTTGTGAGCACCTTTAAGTTTGACTGGCTTTTTCGTATCTGCATCGAATACCGGCTTCTGTCTGCCGTCTGCGATATCCTTCTTGTATGCTCTTGTGTCGAGAAAGAAGAATACAGTCAGCAGGATGATGAGATTGACAACCATGACCTTTGCAAGTCTGAGACTCCAGAAGAAGTCAACACCATTCATGAATCCCATCAGAAGTGGAGGATCACCGACAGGGGTGAGACAGCCACCAATATTTGAAACGAGGAAGATGAAGAATACAATGATCTGAACCTTTCTTCGTCTCCATTTATTTGCCTTTATGATAGGTCTGATCATCAGCATACTTGCACCGGTAGTACCGATCCAGCTTGACAGCAGAGTACCTATCAGTAGAAGCAGAACATTGAGTTTCGGTGTTCCCACCAGGTCGCCTTCAAGAGATATATTGCCTGCCACACAGAACAGGGCAAAAAGCAATACAATGAAGGTGAGATAGTCACCGATCATTACCTCGAGCAATTGTTCGCCCATCGTACCAAAGCCATGGAATATGGCAAATGGAATTAAAAATAAAAGAGACCAGCCTGCAACAGCCCACTGTTTGTGCTTTTCCCACCACTCACCGGCGATAAGGGGCATAACAGCTATGCACAGAAGCATACACACAAATGGTATACACCATGTAAGTGGAAGCGTAGCACCGAGTGTTTCAGTACCGGATTCGCTGTCTGCCGCCAGGGCACTTACCTGTGACAGCCCAAGAACTGAGATGACTGTGCCGAGACCTAGAAATAACCTGTTTTTCATCGTTTTTGCCTCCTATTAATTATAATTGAAAAACCTTATCTATGCTAACAAATATATGGTAAAAATTCAACGAAAAAAATCGAAACTTAACCATTTATTTTCCAGAACAAAAAAATAATAAGTATAGCCCAAATGATGGATCTGTGATAGAATGAAAAAGGTTGAAAAATGCAATACTATGGCCTTAGGGCAGAACAGAGGTAATTGATATATTATGGAACATCAATGGTCAAAGGCATACAAACCAAAGAGAAAACTTTACGTGCTGAGGTCCAGAGAGTCAGAGGGATTTGACGATTTTTGTCAGGAGAATGGCTATGACTGGTACAAGTGCTTTAGCAACATATACAGGCCGCTGGCAAACAGGGCTTTGTTTTATATGCCTGAGAAGATGATGGACGCCGGATATTCGCGTTTGTGTGGAGGAGTGGAGATAGGATACAGTGATATGGAGGTGGTTCCTCAGAACTGTGTGAGCATCACGGTTCCGGGATTCGACGTTGTGGATATAAAGGGATTTGATATATCTCTGATAGAGGATATACCGAGACTCATGACCATGGCGTATTCATATGCCAAGTTGTATATAGAGACGGAGAAGCTGCACATTGTTTCTAACCACAAGCTTCCATATATATGTTACATGGAGAGCGCAGACAGTCTGTGCGTGGAGATTCCGGTATGGTCCAAGAAGACCAAGACGGAGGAGATGCTGACTCTTGACAACATGAGTAAGAGAGATCTCTATGAGATAGCATACAGGGAGCCTGCCACCGGACATTACAACTGGACATGGCTCAAGGAGAAGCTTGAGCAGTGTGAATATATAGGACTGGATCAGTTTATATTTGCCAGATTCGACATAAAGGGCTTCAGGCTCATCAACAACGTTATGGGTCGTGAGGTGGCGAAGGATCTGTTCAGATATATATGTGACGCTATGACCAAGCAGGACTGGATATTGTACTCTGCAAAGTGTGAGAGTGACGATTTTGCCATGATTATAAAGTATATGCCGGAGGATGAGATAATGAACCGGCTATATACATTCTTTGAGGAGATAGGACAGCTTCCGTCGAACAGGAAGTATAAGATATTCTATAGCTGTGGTATCGTATTCTATGATGAATTCGAGAAACTCAGCATGTCAATGCGCATTGAGGACATGGCGCAGATGGCACACCTCCAGTGTATCAAGACCAATGTAAATGAGATAAAGATATACACATCGGAGATGAAGAAGGAATACATCATGGCACAGCAGTACAAGCTGGAGCTTCCGGATGCCATAGAGAATGAGGATCTCATGGTATATCTTCAGCCGAAGTACAATCCACAGAACGACACCCTGACCGGTGCTGAGGCTCTGATAAGATGGTTCTACAAGGGCGGAGATATTCTCTTGCCGAAGTATTTCGTGCCGCAGTTTGAGACTGACGGAACTATAGACATCATAGACAGATATGTGCTGAGACAGGTGTGCAAGAAGTTCAAGGAGTGGAAGGAGCTTGGCTACCCGCTCTACCCGATATCCTGTAACCTCTCGAGACACCAGATATCGAGACCGGATCTTATATATATACTGTGTGATATAGTCGATGAATACGGAGTGGATCACTCGCTTATAGACTTTGAGATAACTGAGAGTGCAGATTTCGCTGACGTGCAGTATCTGATAAAGGTGCTCAAGGATCTGAAGGCTGAGGGCTTCAAGATATCCATGGACGATTTTGGAACAGGATACTCCAGTATGGCACTTCTTAAGGATATGCCGCTGGATATAATCAAGATAGACAAGAGCTTTATTGACGGAATAGCCACCGGCGAGCCGAACAACAAGGACATGCTCATGACACAGGATATCCTTGCCATGTCAAGGCATCTGGGAATCAGAAGTCTTGCGGAGGGTGTTGAGACATTTGAGCAGAAGGAATACCTGAGAGAGTGGGGATGCCACTACATTCAGGGTTATTACTACAGCAAGCCTATACCTATCACGGGATATGAATATCTTCTCAAGAAGATAATGCTGGGACAGAGCTAGCCGGATAGTGATGCTATATAGCGACATATAGAGAATATACAGAAGAGTATAAGAGGATTGATATATGAATGTATCGATCCTCTTTTTCTATTTATATTGGACCTTAACAGGATGTAATCCCAATAATGTAATGTATATAATTTACAAGTCTTGTATATATAATCAACAACCTACTAAAAAAATAATTAAGAATCATTCCCAATAGGGGTTGACTTTGATCAAAAAATAGGTATAATAAGACATAGTTGATAAATAAACATCAACAAAGAAGACAGAATATATTTTAACAATCAATGATGGATATTGATTAGATTATTTAAAAGAGAAAAGGAGAATTAAGTTATGGCAAAGTTTGTATGTACAGTATGCGGTTATATCTATGAGGGAGAGCAGGCACCAGCAGAGTGTCCTATCTGTCACGCAGGAGCAGATAAGTTCAAGAAGGTAGAGGGAGAGCTCACACTTGCAGCAGAGCATGAGTTTGGCGTATATGCTGAGACAGTTAAGAACAATCCAGAGATCAGCGATGAGGACAAGAAGTATATCTACGAGCAGCTCAAGGCTAACTTCGAGGGAGAGTGCTCAGAGGTTGGAATGTATCTCTGCATGGCTCGTGTAGCACATCGCGAGGGCTATCCTGAGATCGGTCTCTACTGGGAGAAGGCAGCGTACGAGGAGGCTGAGCATGCAGCTAAGTTCGCAGAGATGCTTGGATCAGACCTTGAGCAGAACATGACAGCTTCAACAGAGAAGAATCTTGCATGGAGAGTTGACTGCGAGTTCGGTGCAACAGCAGGAAAGGTAGATCTTGCAAAGTGCGCTAAGAAGAACAATCTGGATGCAATCCATGATACAGTTCATGAGATGGCAAGAGACGAGGCAAGACACGGCAAGGCTCTCAAGGGACTTCTTGACAGATACTTCGGTAAGTAAGAAGAAGGTAAAGATTATTCATAAGGATAGTCAGTCTTACACATAAATCTAAAAAAGGTATATGCGGAAAGCAGTCAGGCTGCGATCCGTATATACCTTTTTTAGATTTATGTGTGCTATTTAATTGTTACTCATCTTTCTTGAGACTGAAGGAAGAGGAAGATGTAGTTGAGCTTGTTGTTGTATAAGGATTAGATGCGTGGGCATCCTGCTCTGAAGCTGCCGGCTGCTGTGAGTAGAACGGATCACTGTAAGACGTCTGCGGTGCCTGTGTCTGTTCTGCAGTGCCGTAGCTGCCACTGTTTGTAGTGCCGTACTGCTGTGTATAGCTGCCACTGTCTGTACTGCCATACTGCTGTGTATAGTTGCCGTTATTTGGGCTGCCTGTGCTGCCCGGAGTGTACACGCCGTTGAAATCGCCTGTACCGTCATAGTAACCTGTGCCTGCTGGCTGTGCAGATGCGCTGATGGTGTTCTTGCTTCTTGTTGCCTTCAGGATCATGATCACTGCTGCCAGTAGGAATACAGCTCCGAGGACAAGCTTGAATATGTAATCTGAAGAGTCAACCATCTCTATATAGTAAGGAAAAGCTTCTGCCTTTGCGGTCGCATAGTCCTCACTTGTAGGAGTGTATCCATAATATTGTGCGTATGCGTCGACATACTTGGTGATGTAGTCGTCAAGGAAGCCCTGCACCTTGTCGCTGTTCTTGCGGATGACTCCTGTTATGTAGATTGGTTCTGCATCGTCAGCAGATGAGATCGCGTCAAATTTGGCGTCATCACTCTTGGAGATCGATATTCCAATCCACTTGGATGTGTCTCTTTTTGAGCCGTCTTCATTCTTGTCGCAGATATCAACGAGATAGTAGTATCCGTCGGTCTTGGTGACCGTGTGATTGTACGTTGTAGTCTTCTCAATGTAAGCTCCGTATCCGTAGGTGAGTGTTCCCTCCACATACACTCCCGGTTTAACTTCCGATTCGTCACATGTAGTAACGTTTAGAAGCTTTCCGTGTAAACCGATAAATGTTCGTATACCCAGGAATAAAAGAACTATTCCGAATATACCGAAAACAACTGCTGATACGATGGGATTCCCCTTTTTTCTTGTTCTTGCCATAATGTTACCTCACTTTTTTTATTTGTTATGAATTATACATAACCACTTCCATACCTCACTTTTCTACAGTACAGGTAAAAAACTAATATTTCAAGTAAAAAAGGCAAAATCAAAAAAAATTAGACATTTTTTATGGTATACTCATTCATGGTGGTGATTTTATGGCAAAGAAAACAAAAAAGAATGAGAAAAAGTACATATATATAATTCCGGCAGTGCTGTGGATGATATTCATATTTTACATGTCGTCCAGAACAGGAGATGACTCGTCGGCGGTGAGCAACCCCATGACAGACTTTATAGTGGGTTTGTTCCAGAAGGTGAGAAATGATTCCGCGCCCGTGGTTGACAGGATGACGGGAGTGGTGGAGATCATGGTCAGAAAGGGTGCACACATGACGGAATATGGAATCCTTCTGGCTCTGCTGGCCCTGGCGGTCAGAAAGGCCGGCGGAAGGATGGCTTCGGCTGGCGTGTATATATGGTCAGTTGTGATAACATTTGTCTATGCGTGCTCCGATGAGATTCATCAGCTCTTTGTCGCTGACAGGGCAGGCAGGGGCACGGATGTGCTTATAGATATGTGCGGCGCACTGGCAGCTCTTCTTATTATATGGGGCTCAAAGAGCACAAGGGGAAGGATAATAATGGGCTTTGTGATAGGGATAGTGCTGGTGGCAGCGGTTATGTTCCTTTTCCTGTGGCCTTTTTAGAGCGCATTTAGTATTGGCAGCCTTGAATTAGAGTGGGGCAGATGGTATATTAAAAAAGACTATGAGCATCACATTACCGATGCTGACTGGAGGATGCAGAATGACATTAGCAGATGTTAGAAAGAACATAGATCGGGTCGACAAGGAGATCAAGCAGCTCTTCAAGGAGAGAATGGTTCTTGCGGACAATGTTGCTCAGGTCAAGGCAGAGACCGAGGATGACATATATAAGCCAGACCGCGAGGAGACCATCATATCCAATCTCACAGGGGATGTGGATGATAACATCAAGATGGAGTATACGGCGCTTATCAAGAGAATCATGGAGATAAGCAGAAAGTACCAGTATGGAAGGACTCTGGAGCTCAGGAACTGCCTAGATGTGGAGTATGATGTGAAGGAGCCTGACATAGATGCGGTGGCGATGATAAAGCCGGAGCTGTACATTTGTCAGGGATGCTCGAGGGACAAGGTCATTGCGGTGGACTCATACGATGAGGTGTATGAGCTCATAAAGACTGGCAAGGTAGACGTCGGAATGGGAATACTTGAGGACATAAGCTACGGAGTTTCGGATGCGCTTCACGAGGTGCTCACCAACAACAAGCTGTATATATACAGATGTAACATTGTAAATGAGAATGGACACAACAAGAAGGTTGTCACATTTGCAGACCACCTCATAGTGGAGGAGAACCACAACAGGCTGAAGGTGATGTTCGTATGTAAGAATAAGAGCGGAAGTCTCAGCAGCATACTGTCCATGATCTCTGATTACGGGGTGAACCTCACAGAGATACACTCGGCACCAAACAGGCAGGAGCATTGGAATTACAGATTCTATGTGGAGCTGTCTGCCAATTTACTGAAGAAGGATATACAGGCTTTAGTGTTCCAGCTCATGAACGAGACGGAGGAGTTTACGATCCTCGGAAGCTATGCCTGTGACGAGAAACAGTTTTAGAGAAAAAATAATTTTTAAGGAGAAAATATCATGATAGACAAGTTAGTAAAGAATATCCAGAAGACAAATGCACCTATAGTAGTTGGACTTGATCCAATGCTCAACTATGTACCGGAGCATATCCAGAAAGCTGCATTTGCAGAGTATGGCGAGACACTTGAGGGCGCTGGTGAGGCTATATGGCAGTTCAACAAGGGAATAGTTGACGCTACATATGATCTTATACCTGCAGTTAAGCCACAGATAGCCATGTATGAGCAGTTCGGAATCGAGGGACTCAAGGTATTCAAGAAGACAGTTGACTATTGCAAGGAGAAGGGACTTGTCGTTATCGGAGATATAAAAAGAGGCGATATAGGTTCAACATCAACAGCATATGCGGTTGGTCATATCGGAAAGGTACAGGTGGGAAGCAAGACATATGCTGGATTTGATGAGGATTTCATCACAGTAAACCCGTATCTTGGAACAGACGGAATCAAGCCATTTGTGGATGTGTGCAAGGAGGAGAACAAGGGTATATTCGTTCTCGTCAAGACATCCAATCCATCATCAGGTGAGTTCCAGGACAGACTTGTGGATGGACGTCCACTCTATGAGATAGTCGGAGATATGGTTGACAAATGGGGCAGCGATGTTGTAGGTGAATCAGGATATTCAGCGGTTGGAGCTGTTGTCGGTGCCACATACCCTGAGATGGGCAAGGTGCTGAGAAAGGTTATGCCAAAGTCATTTATCCTTGTTCCGGGTTACGGAGCACAGGGGGGTAAGGCTGCAGACCTTGTACACTACTTCAATGAGGACAGACTCGGTGCGATCGTCAATTCATCAAGAGGAATCATAGCTGCTTACAAGCAGGACAAGTATGCACAGTTTGGTGCTGAGAACTATGCAGATGCCTCAAGACAGGCAGTAGTTGACATGATCGAGGATATCAACGGCGCACTTGATGCGTAATTAAGCCGGAATGTGTGCGGCGAGCCGGGCTTATCCGCCGTACACTGATAATAGAATGATGATGGAGGAAGACTATGGGCAAACTTAAGATGACAGCAAAGGTGGTCAGTCAGGAGACTCTTGCCACTGATGTATACAGTCTGGTGCTTGAAGCTCCAGAGATAGCTTCACAGGCTATAGCAGGACAGTTCGTGTCTGTATATACTCACGATGGCAGCAAGATGCTCCCGAGACCTATCAGCCTCTGCGGAATAGACAGGGAGGCGGGAACACTCCGCCTTGTATACAGAGTGGTTGGATTTGGAACAAAGGAATTTTCACAGCTTGCGGCTGGAGATACGGTCGATATATTGGGGCCTCTCGGAAACGGCTTCATGAAGTCGGACAAGAAGGCGATCCTGATAGGCGGAGGTATAGGAATCCCACCTATGTTACAGCTTGCAAAAGAGCTTGACTGTGAGAAGTCAGTCGTGCTCGGCTACAGGGATGAGATATTCCTGAACGAGGAATTTGAGCCATACGCACAGGTGTATATGTCATCTGAGGATGGACAGCACGGTGTGAAGGGCAACGTAATAGATGCCATAAAGGAATACGGCGTGGACGGTGCTGTCATATATGCATGTGGCCCTACTCCTATGCTTCGGGGAATCAAGGCATACGCCATGGAGAAGGGCATCGAGTGCCAGATATCCATGGAGGAGAAGATGGCGTGCGGCGTGGGCGCATGTCTTGCCTGCGTATGCAAGACAAAGGATATAGATGAACACTCACAGGTGCACAACAGAAGGATCTGTAAGGATGGACCTGTATTCTACGCTGAGGAGGTGGAGCTGTAATGTCAGATAAGATCAATATGTCAGTGGATATAGCGGGTGTGACTCTCAAGAATCCAATAACAGTAGCTTCAGGAACATTTGGCTCAGGCATGGAGTACAGCGAGTTCGTGGATCTTTCACAGCTCGGTGCAGTAACCACCAAGGGCGTGGCAAATGTGCCATGGCCGGGCAATCCGACACCACGTATAGCTGAGACTTACGGCGGCATGATGAATGCCATAGGACTTCAGAATCCTGGAATCGATGTGTTCAAGAAGAGAGATATACCATTCCTCAGGGATTATGATACAAAGATCATCGTAAATGTGTGTGGAAAGTCCAAGGAGGACTATGTTGACTGCGTTGAGAAGCTTGGCGATTGTGATGTGGATCTGCTTGAGATCAACGTGTCATGTCCGAACGTAAAAGAGGGCGGAATCGCATTTGGCCAGCAGCCGGATGCGCTCTACGATATAACAAAGGCAGTCAAGGCAGCGGCAAAGCAGCCTATCATCATGAAGCTGAGTCCGAATGTCACAGACATAACAGAGATGGCCAGAGCTGCAGAGGCTGGCGGTGCTGATGCGGTATCACTCATCAATACACTGACAGGTATGAAGATAGATGTGAACAGAAGAACATTTGCAGTGGCAAATAAGACTGCAGGTGTGTCAGGCCCTGCAATCCATCCGATAGCAGTCAGAATGGTATACCAGGTGGCAAATGCAATAAAGCTTCCTATCATCGGAATGGGCGGCGTGGCTACCACAGAAGATGCCCTTGAGATGATTATGGTTGGCGCAAGTGCGGTGGCAGTTGGAACGGCCAACTTCCACAATCCTTATGCAACAGTGGAGATCATAAAGGGTATTGAGGAGTATATGAAGAAGAATTCCATCAGCGATATCCATGAGCTGATAGGCTGTGTAAAATAGAACGATATAAGTCTTCTGTAAGAGTTTTAAGGGGTGTTGGGTTATGGAAGATAACATAGATATTGAAAAATATGCACAAAAACTCCGCATGGAACTGGATGAGGCGCTTGGCAGAAATGAGGAGCTCAGCGAGGAGATATCTGATCACGCAAGGATGCTGGAGAAGACTCTTGACAATCTGGCAGGCGGTGTGGGTATATTTGAACTTCACGGGAATAAGCCGGCTGTCAGGTACATGAGCAAAAGCTTTTACAAGCTGTTCAATGTGACCGAGGATCAGATGAGTGGATATGCCAGTGACTACGTGATGCTGGCTATTCCAGAGGATCGGTCTGTCCTTAAGAAGCAGATCCTGGAGACCATAACGAGTAACAAGACCACGGTGCATGACATCCGCTTTACGGATGTGAATACCGGGGGATATTTGTGGATACAGGTCTGCCTTTCTGTCATGTCCATAAAAAAGGGAATCATCGCACTGTGTGCGGTGTTTATCGATGTGACAAGCAAGATGGAAGCGGAGCTGGAGAACAAGGCGCAGTCTGAGATGCTCAGGCTGATACTTCAGGGAAGCGGAGAGTCCATAATCGTGTACGATGTCCCAACGGATACTCTGATAAATAAGAAGGTCGTGGATGGCGAGATGGTCACCACCATGAAATATGAGAATTTCTATAAGGGCATCGACACTAACAGGATAGTCCACGCTGACGACAGAGACGCCGTGACCGGCATGTTCAGAAAGATCCTTGATGCGGATGCGGATAGCTGTGACAGGCTGATGGGTGATCTGCGCCTTGATCTGAATGGCGGAGGCAAATGTGAGTGGTACAGAGTGCTCTTTGTTCCTCTCAGGGACTCCAAGAAAAAGGTTTGCAAGATATTCGGAAAATATTACTCCATAAACGATGAGAAGATAAGAAGTCAGGAGCTTCAACTCAGGGCGGAGAGGGATTCTCTGACGGGACTTTACAATCATGTCACATTTCAGCACAAGGTGACAGATATGCTTGAGTCATTCCCAGGTGAGCTCTGCGCTTTTTATATCATGGATATTGACGACTTCAAACATATAAATGACGCATTTGGACACTATGCGGGGGATGATCTCCTGTGTGATGTTGCTGTGACTCTTGAGGAAGTTGCCTCGGCGGCCGGAGGATTCTCAGGACGACTGGGAGGCGATGAATTTGCACTGTTCATCCCGATCGTCGACAGAAGGGAGGATGTGTATAAGCTTGCTGATGATATACAGTCCAGACTCACCACCATCAACTGCAGTCTTCCGCACACTATGTCCGTGGGAATAAGCGTTCACAGGATAGAGGATGGGATAGAATTTGATTTGTTGTACAGCGAGTCGGATCAGGCGTTGTACGCGGCAAAGAGGGGCGGCAAGAACCGTTACTGTGACTATGCCGACTCAGCGGATATGCATTCATGTGATTCGCATCACCGCGGATATACATACAATGATGACGAAGGTCTTATGCTGGATGAGATATCTGATATAGCATATGTTGCGGACATGAAGACCCACGAGATGTATTTCATCAACAAGGCGGCGAAGAGAAGCCTTGGAATTGCGGAGAACGACGATTCTTACAAGGGTAAAAAGTGCTTTGAGATAACCCAGGGCGGTGATGACCAGTGCCCATTTTGTTCTAATGAGATACTGGTTCCCGGACAGAGTTATGTATGGAATCACTACAACAGCAAGGCAAAGGGACTGTATGTGGTGAAGGATAAGATAGTTGACTGGCACGGAAGAAAGAGCCGGCTTGAGATTGCAGTTGACGTGTCTGATATAGATAAGACAACACAGGTTCTGGCGGACAGCTATGACATAGAGGATGCCCTTGTCAATTTCATGGCGAATATAACTTCAAAGCAGAGCAGTGAGGAGAAATATACCAGTCTGCTCGAGGTGATTGGAACTTTCTACAATTCCAAGAACGCCTGCCTTGTGGAGTATGGACAGGATGGCACAGGGGAGCTTTATTACTGGAAATCATCAGACGAGGAGTCGATAGAGAATGGTCTGAAGGCTCTTGTCACACAGAAAATGAGGGATGAACTGGAGAAGGAAGTCCTCAGGGACGAGGTTCTCATAGTGAACCGTTCCCATCCATTAAGGAATCCTGAAACAGGATTTGCACGGATGCTGAGTGACAGCAGGATATGGTCACTGTATGCGGTTCCGATCATAGTGGACGATGAACTGCTCGGCAGGGTATTTGTGTTCAATCCGGAGAAGCATAATGGAAACATAAGACTCATGAAGAACTTTGCTGCCTTTATCGGAAGTGAGATATATCAGAGACATCTGAAGGAGGATCAGCAGTTTGAGTTCACCCATGATAAGCAGACAAAATGCTTTAACAGGAACAGTTACATAGACTATATAAGAAGCAGAAAGAATTTGAGCAGTCTGGGACTGGTTGCTGTGGATATCAATGAGATAAGGGGCATCGCGGAGATGTTCGGACCGGATTATGCGGACGATGTGATTCTGCAGTTTGTCGGAAGGATAAGGAAGACGTTCCCGGACGACAGGGTGTTCCGCATGGGCTATGAAAGCTTTATCATCATATGTGAAAATATTGAGCAGTTGAAGTTCAATGTATACGCTTCAAGACTCAGGGAAAATCTGCTCTACGGTGAGTTCACGGCATGCTGTGGCTATGTCTGGACAGATTGCAATATTGATGTCCGCAGGATGGAGGATCATGCGGCAAATCTCCTGTATTCCGAGAAGCAGCGGTGGTATGAACAGCAGGACTGTCATTCGGTGAAGTGGAATACGCTGAAAAAGGATATGGTGAAGAAGGAGCTTGAGGAAGGACTGTTCTATGTCCTTTATCAGCCGAAGATGCTGTATCCGTCAGGAAAGATATGCGGGGCAGAGGCCCTTGTAAGATATTCCGGAAATGATGACTTGGCGGATGTTATCGACAGACTTGAGAAGAGCAGGACTGTAAAATATGTGGATTTTTACGTGCTTGAGAATGTGTGCAGAGATCTGGCAAAATGGCATGAAGAGGGAATGCCATACATCCCGGTATCCTGTAACTTTTCCAGAATGTCGCTTATAGAGAGCAATGTGGCCAAGCAGATAGCAGCAGTGGTTGACAGGTATGGAATACCGCATGATGTGGTCGAGATAGAGATAACGGAGTCGGTCAGTGAGCAGGAGCATGATACTCTGGTGAACATTTCGAACAATATACATGAACTTGGCTTCAGGATCGCGATGGACGATTTTGGAACAAAATACTCAAATGTCGCCATGCTTGCCCATATGGGATTTGACATTATCAAGTTCGACAAGAGCATGATAAATGACATAACTGTCAATCCGGTGGATCGCACGGTTATGTGTCATCTCATAAACATGTGCAATGAACTGGGAATGTTCTGTATAGCTGAGGGTGTGGAGACCGAGGATCAGGCGGATGCGCTCAGCAGCATGGGACTGGCTTGTATACAGGGGTATCTGTGCAGCAGGCCGCTGGAGAAAGAAAAGTATGTGGAGATGTGCAGGGAAAGAGGCATATCACAGCCGTACACCAATAAATAATTGAATCTTTATATGGATTATGGTAGTATGTGTAGGAAAAAGGGCAAAAAAGCCTGAAAACAGGAGGATTCGCAGAGACATGGAACAGTACAAGAAGGAATTTATCGAATTTATGATTGACTGTAACGTACTCAAGTTTGGAGATTTCGTTACAAAGAGTGGAAGAAAGACACCATTTTTTGTCAATACAGGCTTTTACAGAACAGGTGCCCAGCTCAAGAGGCTTGGCGAGTATTATGCTGAGGCTATAAATGCAGAGTTTGGTCTGGATTTTGATGTGTTATTTGGTCCTGCATACAAGGGAATACCTCTCACAGTTGCGACAACTATGTCCATAGCAGAGATGTACGATGAGGACATCAAGTATTGCTCAAACAGAAAAGAGGTAAAGGATCACGGCGACAAGGGAATACTCCTTGGAAGTCCTATAGAGGATGGCGATAAGGTTGTCATCATCGAGGATGTCACAACAGCCGGAACATCTATTCAGGAGACACTTCCTATCATCAAGGCACAGGGCGACGTGGATGTCATGGGTCTTGTGGTTTCAGTAGACAGAATGGAGAGAGGCCAGGGCGAGAAGAGTGCGCTGACAGAGATCGAGGAGAACTACGGAATCAAGACAACAGCTATCGTAACAATGGCAGAGGTAGTGGAGCATCTTTACAACAGAGAGTATAAGGGAAGAGTTATCATAGATGACACCCTTAAGGCCGCTATCGACGCTTACTACGATCAGTACGGTGTAAAGTAGATATAATATATCTTAAAATATTGTAAAAAGTCTTAAAATATTATATAAAATAAAGATATGGAGTTAAGGGCCATATCTTTATTTTTTTTGTTTATATGGGAGATTTCAACGTATGATAAAGTTTTTTAAGGCGATGTTTGGGGATGTAAGGGAATATTTCAGAAAATGGTCGGGGTGGATACTGTTCACTGTGTTGATCCTGTATTATGAATTGCTGTTTCACGGCATGAATTTCAGCCTGGATGATGGAAACATAGCCGCTATAATAGCATTTGCGGTGGTGGCTGGAGGCGTGTTCGGCGTGCTGACAGGATTTTTTCCGCCGGTCATCAATAAGATACTTGCAACGCTGTTCACGTTGTTTACGGGTGTGATCTTCATCGCCCAGTACGTATATCATTCGGTCTTCAACAACTATCTGTCTGTTATTGGAACCATAAAATTCGGCAATCAGGCTGTGGACAATGCGGACACGGTCATATCCAATATAAAGGCACAGATAGTGGACGTTATTCTTCTGGCTGTCCCGGTGCTCATAATGATCGTGTGCATATGGACATTTATGGCATTTGACAGGAGAAGGTGGTGGGTGAACCTCATAGGTGCCGCCGGAACAGCTCTGGTGTATGCCACAACACTGTTTGTGATGTGGGCTGTGGACTCGGATGTGTACAGTCCGTACAATTTATACAAGGAATATACATCGGTTGATCTCTCTATTGAAAAGCTCGGCGTCATGGAGAGTTTGGTGGTGGATGTCAGAGAGGGTATCGCAGGCAAGAGCTCAGCACAGAGCAGGATAAACTTTGCCTCGGGGGGTGAGGTCGATATCGACTCACTTGCCTCCACAGAGAGCACAACGATGCAGGAGATTACCACCGAGACGGTGGATGTCGCGGAAGCGACCACAGAGGAGGTTGTGATCGACACATCCCCGAATGTCCTGGATCTGGATTTTGATGCCATAAATGACCTTGCGGGAAATGATGCGGTTTCATCGCTCAGCGAATATTTTGCAAATATACCCCCGACAAATAAGAATGAATATACAGGTATGTTCGAGGGCTATAATGTCATATGGATAACTGCGGAGGGGTTCTCAGGCTATGCGCTTGATTCCGGTCTGTTCCCTACACTGTCAAAACTTGCGGACGAGGGCTTTGTCTTTGAAAATTACTATCAGCCGCTATGGTACGGTTCAACATTAGGCGGAGAGTATGCAAACCTGATGGGAAGCCCGACTAAGAACGGTTCATACCTCAGTATGTGCAGGGCTGCCGACAATGAGAATGGCATGCTGTTTTCCATGGCAAATACGCTCAAGAGACTCGGCTATAGCTGTTACGGATTCCATGACAACGACTATACATATTATGACAGGAATATCACCCATCCGGCGCTGGGATACGAGTGGATAGCCAGCGGTAATGGGCTTGAGTACCAGACTGACGAGAACGGGCAGGACATGTGGCCTCAGTCGGATCTTGTCATGATGGAGGAGACATTTGACAAGTATACAGAGACGCAGCCGTTCCACCTGTACTACCTGACGGTCAGCGGTCATGTGCCATATGGATACGGTGCGGCAAATTCCATGGCGGAGAAGAACAAGGCTGTGGTCAGTGACCTTAACTATGTCCTGGATACGACAAAGGCATATCTGGCATCCCAGTACGAAATGGAAAAGATGCTTGAATATATGATGAATAGACTTGAGAAGAAGGGGCTGCTGGACAATACTGTTATCGTCCTGGCGGGGGATCATGTACCGTATGACAATATGGACGTTGTGGATGAACTGGCAGGGGAGAACTTTGGAAACAGTCTTGAGGCGTACAGGAGCAGACTTGTCATATGGTCGGCGTCGATGGAGAAGCCGGTGAGAGTTGACAAGGTGTGCAGCAGTATAGATATCCTGCCGACCATGCTCAATTTCATGGGAGTGGATTATGATTCGAGGCTCATCATAGGAAGGGATATCCTGTCAGACAGTACAGGACTGGTGCTGTTCCCGGACAGAAGCTTTATAACGGATGCATTTGAATATAACGCAGTCACGGACACGCTGACATCCCACACGGGTGCGGAGGTATCGGATGACAGTTTCATTGCGATGCAGCTATATGTCGCGGATAAATTTACAGCAGCTGACAACATAACAGAGTCGGGGTATTATACATATGTTGCCAGGTATCTGGGGATAGACGAGGATAATTGACAATATTTATCATATTAAAATGTGGAATTATTCTCAAAAACGTATTATAGTATTTGTGGCTAATACCATAGGTATGTAATGAAAATATTATGCAATAAAGAAAGAGGTTAATTATGAAACTTGGTAGAAATGATATGTGCTGGTGCGGAAGTGGTAAGAAATACAAGGCCTGTCACCTGGCTCTTGACGATAAGCTTGAGGATATGAAGAACAGAGGATTCAAGATCCCTACACATGCGATGATCAAGAACGCAGAGCAGATCGAGGGAATCAGGGAGGCTTCAAAGGTCAACACATCTGTGCTCGACTACATAACTCCATTTGTCAAGATAGGAGTGTCTACCAGAGAGCTGGATGACCTTATCTATAACTATACAAAGTCCATAGACGCTATTCCTGCATGTCTTGGATATGAGGGATATCCTAAGAGTGTGTGTATATCGGTAAATGATGTGGTATGCCACGGCATTCCAAGTGATGACATTATTCTCCAGGATGGAGATATAGTTAATATCGACTGTACAACAGAGTACAAGGGATATTTCGGAGACTCATCAAGAATGTTCATGCTGGGAAATGTTGATCCCGCATGGAAGAAGCTTGTAGAGGATACAAAGAAGGCTCTTGATATAGGTGTTGAGGTGTGCAGCAAGCCATATGTGACCATAGGAGATATAGGATATGCCATCAACAAATTTGCACAGGAGCAGGGCTATTCGGTTGTCCGTGAGATAGGCGGCCATGGAGTAGGTCTTGCAATTCATGAGGAGCCTTATGTAAGTCATATAGGACAGCCTGGCAAGGATTATGTGCTTGCTCCGGGAATGGTGTTTACCATTGAGCCTATGATCAACATGGGCGGCCCTGATGTATATCAGGATGCAGATGACGGCTGGACTATCTACACGGAGGATGGCTCACCATCGGCACAGTGGGAGTACACACTGGTTATGACAGAACATGGAGTGGAGATACTTGCCCACTAGGGAGTGGAATAGAATAAAAGAGCAGCAGCCTGATATGCTATCAAAGACATATCGGGCTGCTGCTTTTTGTTGTGTTAGTTATCCATTAGGATCTGCTGCCGTAAACCGGCAGACAGATTATATTACTTTGTAAGTATTCCAAGGATTTCGTTGCTTCTTGCGATGAACTTGGTCATTGCCTCTGCTGACAGTGGACGGTTGGCAAGTACGGCCAGATCATATAACTGGCAGCAGATCGTAGCTGTGTTGTCGCTGTCAGGGTTGTCCAGAACGTATTTAACAAGCTTGTTGTTGCTGTTCAGGATGAGTGTCTCTCCCTCGCCCTGACCGAACATTGATGGATCCATACCGGCCATGCCGTACATCTTCATCATTTCCTGCATACGTCTTGTCTCCTCAGGCTGGGTGAGGATAGAAGATGTATTCTCATCCTTCAGGGATTCAACCTTTACATTCAGGTTCTTCATGTCGAGAGCCTTCTCAAATGTAGCTGTGAGCTTATCCTTGTATTCCTTTGCAGTCTCCTCGGAGAGCTCCTCGCCGACAAAGTTGTCAGAGAGCTCAGCGTCTATTCTGTAGAAGTGAACATTCTCATTCTTCTGCTCAAGCAGTGTGATGAATGGGCTGTCGATGGTCTGTGTCATGATCAGCGCGTCCATGCCCTCAGCCTTGAACATATTGATGTACTGTGACTGAGCCTGCTCGTCGGTTACATAGAATACCTTGTTCTCGTATTTCTCTTTTCCTGCCTCAAGATACTCAGGGAGAGTTATATACTTGCCATCAAGATTCTTGTAGATGCAGAAGTCCTTCATCTTGTCAAGAAACTTGAGATCCTTCAGACAACCAAACTTGATAAATGGGTTGATGTCGTCCCAATACTTCTCGTAGTCCTCTCTGTGTGTCTTGTACATGCCGGACAGCTTGTCTGCAACCTTCTTGGTGATGTAGTCTGAAATCTTCTTGACAAATCCGTCATTCTGGAGCGCACTACGTGATACGTTCAGTGGAAGATCAGGACAGTCGATACATCCCTTTAAGAGCATGAGAAACTCAGGAATTACTTCCTTGATATTGTCGGCGACGAATACCTGGTTGTTGTACAGCTTGATCGTTCCCTCAAGGTTGTCATACTGTGTATTGATCTTAGGGAAGTACAGGATACCTTTCAGGTTGAATGGGTAGTCCATGTTCAGGTGTATCCAGAACAGAGGCTCCTTGTAGTCGTGGAATACCTTTCTGTAGAACTCCTTGTATTCCTCGTCGGTGCAGTCGTTTGGATGCTTTGCCCACAGTGGGGTAGTGGTGTTGAGTGGCTTAGGAGCTTCAGGCTTCTTCTCCTCGGTCTTTGTATCGTCTGCGTCTGGGCCCTTGCTGTCCTCAGCATTATCTGCTGTGTCGCTGACTTCCTTTGCATCCACGTCTACAGTAGCATCCTTAGGATCTTCCTGTGGCTCGTCTGCGTTGGTGTAGTAGATCTCAACAGGCATGAACGAACAATACTTGTCGATGACCTCCTTGATCCTGTATTCATTTGCAAATTCATAGCTGTCCTCGTTCAGATAAAGGGTGATGGTAGTACCTCGGTCAGCCTTAATGCACTTCTTCATGGAGTATTCAAGGCCGTCCTCGCACTCCCAGTATACAGCGTCCTCGCCGTCCTTGTATGACTTTGTCTCGATGGTGACCTTGTCGGCAACCATGAATGCGGAGTAGAAGCCCAGTCCGAAGTGGCCGATGATCTGTTCCTCTGTTGCCTTGTCCTTGTACTGCTCAAGGAATGCCTCGGCTCCTGAGAAAGCGATCTGGTTGATATATTTCTCAACCTCCTCCTCAGTCATACCGATACCGTTATCGGTAAATGTGATGGTCTTGTCGTTGGCACTTGTGGTCACATCTATACGATATGGCTCATCCGGCTCGTCAAATTCGCCCATAAGAGACAGCTTCTTAAGCTTTGTAACGGCATCACAGCCGTTTGATATAAGCTCCCTGACAAATATATCGTGGTCTGAATACAGCCACTTCTTGATGACAGGGAAAATGTTTTCACTGTTGATCGATAAATTTCCGTTCTTCATAATTGTATACATCTCCTTAAAATATAATGGTTTTCAATGAAAGATGTGTCATCCCCGATCTGTGTTCAATCTTAATAGAAATGTACACTGACACATCAGGCTAAAAGGTATGATAAATCAGCTGGGAACTAAAGTCAAGAAAAAATTAGCACTCAGACAAAATGAGTGCTAACAGGGGCGGCGCGTAAAAAAATCCGGCATCAGATGAGGTGCCGGATCTTCAAAAATCATATTAAATTTCTTCAAAAAATCAGCTTTCGGTGAAATATATTCCGGCAGTCTTCAGGAAATCCCTGATCTCCGCATCCCACACATGCTCAAGGGTCTTATCCATGGTGAATATGTTCTGGGTCGCCATGGATGTGAGTTGTATGCTCATGCCGTCATAGTAGACGTTCAAGGTGAGATTTGCCACATCAGATACAGGTATGGTGAGATGGTTCTTCTCAAGCATATCCATGATGTCCGGCTGGGAGAGCACGAGCACTATCTTGAAGCTCAGTGGCAGCTTCTTTCCTCTTATAACATTATATACATGTGGTTTTATGGACTCCCATGAGGCGTAGGATGTGGAAGCCATGAGCTCCAGCTCCTCCTTGTCATAGAAATCCTTGTTTACCCTTCCGTCAAAGCTGTATGTTATCCCGCTTTTTACAAATGCCTCCATGGCGAGAAAACGGTCAAATGTATTGTCCATCAGAAGCTTCTTCACGAAGTCCCTGGTCTCGGTGATGGTGATGTCTAACATTGAAAATCTCCTGTTTTCTGGATTGTGATCCAGCCGTATCTGCGTGCGGCTGCATGCTAAAAGTATATCAGCGGAATGTGGCAAATGCAACAATATAGATACACTGATTTATTGAATTATGGATACCCGTGTGATATAATGTACAAGGATTTAATGTCTAAATGTTATGGAGGGTTTATTTGATGAAGAAGGTTGCATATATAGCATCAGAGTGTGTGCCATTTATAAAGACGGGTGGTCTTGCGGATGTAGTTGGAACACTGCCAAAGATATTTGATAAGAACGAGTATGATGTGAGAGTCATCATGCCGAATTATCTCTGTATTCCGAACAAGTACAGGGAGAAGATGCAGTATATAACGCATTTTTATATGGACATCGGTTACAAGAATGATTATGTTGGCGTTATGTATCTGGAGTATGAGGGTGTCAAGGTATATTTCATAGATAACGAGTATTACTTTAACGGATTTACACCTTATGGTGATGTAAAGTGGGATATCGAGAAGTTCTGTTATTTCTCAAAGGCAGCGCTTTCGATCCTTCCATCGATCGGTTTCCAGCCGGATATACTTCACTGTCATGACTGGCAGGCAGGACTTGTGCCTGTATATCTCAAGACTCTGTTTGCAGGAGATATGTTCTATACAAGCATGAAGTCTGTTATGACTATTCATAATCTCCAGTTCCAGGGCAAGTGGGATATAAAGACCATTCAGGAGTATTCAGGACTCCCTGATTATGTATTTACACCGGACAAGCTGGAGATCCAGAAGGATGCTTCCATGCTTAAGGGCGGACTTGTATATGCAGATAAGATAACAACGGTAAGTAACACATATGCCAAGGAGATACAGACTCCATATTATGGAGAGGGACTTGACGGGCTCTTAAGTGCCAGATGGCAGTCACTCTGGGGCATTGTCAACGGTATAGATTACGAGGTATGGAATCCTGCAACAGATCCACAGGTATATAAGAACTACAGCGTGGATAACTTCAGACAGCTCAAGAAGATCAACAAGATCGAACTGCAGAAGGAATGTGGACTTCCTCAGGATGAGAATCAGTTTGTAATAGGAATCATATCCAGACTCACAGACCAGAAGGGTCTTGATCTGGTTGACAGGATCATGAACGATATATGCTGTGACGGAGTACAGTTCATCGTCCTCGGAACCGGTGACGGCAAGTACGAGAACATGTTCAAGTATTATCAGGGAATACATCCTGCAAAGGTATCAGCGAACATCTATTATTCAGATGAGAGATCTCATAAGATGTATGCAGGCTGCGATGTGATGCTCGTGCCTTCAAGATTTGAGCCATGTGGACTCACACAGCTCATGGCACTCAGATATGGCACAGTTCCAGTAGTAAGAGAGACAGGTGGTCTTGCAGATACAGTTGAGGCTTATAATCAGTTCGAGGGTACAGGAACAGGATTCTCATTTGCTAATTATGATGCATATGAGCTCCTCAATGCCATAAACTATGCAAAGGAAGTGTACTATAACAACAAAGAGGCATGGTATGGAATCCAGGAGCGTGGCATGAGACAGGATTACTCATGGTATAACTCAGCGAATATATATAAGGATCTCTACAATTCACTGTAGGATCAGGATAGCAGTAATGTGGTAGTAGATATGGAAGAGGCAGAGAATGAATTTGCATTTTCTGCCTTTTTTCAGGGATATAGGAGAGACAGATATGGCGTTTGACGGAATAGTGATATCCAATGTGGTAAGAGACATGAAGGAGAAACTCATCGACGGAAGGATATATAAGATATATCAGCCGGAGAAGGACGAGCTCAACATAGTAATAAAGAATAACAGGGAGAATTACAGGTTGCTCATGTCTGCGGATGCAAGCCTCCCGCTTATATACTTTCAGCAGTCCGCCAAGGAGAATCCTATGACAGCGCCGAATTTCTGTATGCTCCTCAGGAAGCATATCAACAACGGAAGGATAGTTGATGTGTATCAGCCGGGCTTTGAGAGAATAGTTGTCATGGTCATCGAGCATCTGGACGAGCTTGGAGATCTAAAGAGAAAGAAACTCATCATAGAGATCATGGGTAAGCACAGCAATATCATATTTGCCACGGATGAGAATGTCATCATCGACAGCATAAAGCATATATCCCATATGGTGAGCTCAGTGAGGGAGGTTCTTCCGGGCAGGACTTATGAGTATCCTCCGGCGGGAGGAAAGGTATCCCCGCTTGAGATAGAGCGCGGGGACTTCATAGAGCGTGTGAGCTCGAGCCCTACGAATATCATAAAGGCGATATACCAGAACATAACCGGATTTTCACCGGTTGTGGCGAGTGAGATAACCTACAGGGCAGGACTTGACGGCAACATGCCTGTGGACAGCATGAGCGAGGCGGATGTCGCAAGGCTTTATGATGAATTTGCCGGGATAGTATCTGATATAAGGAACGGGGACTATACTCCTGAGATCATACTGGACGGTTACACTCCAGTGGAGTTCTCGTCGGTGCATCTGTCGATGTACAGCGACAAGACCATAGAATCAAGGGATGACATTTCAAAGGTGCTTGATGAGTATTTCTACAGAAAGAGTGCGGTCACAAGGATAAGACAGAAGTCATCGGATCTCAGAAAGATCGTCTCGAATGCCATTGAGAGAACGAGCAAGAAGTACGACCTGCAGCTCGCTCAGTTAAAGGACACTGAATCCAGGGAAAAGTACCGTGTGTACGGAGAACTGATCAACACATATGGTTACAATATAGAACAGGGAGCGGACAGTTTTGAGGCTCTCAACTACTATACTAACGAGATGATAAAGATCCCGCTTGACAAGACCATATCTGTTATGGACAACTCCAAGAGATATTTTGCGAGATACAACAAGCTCAAGAGGACTTATGAGGCACTTACACAGCTCACTGTCGAGACGAAGAGTGAGCTGGAGCATCTTCAGTCGGTACAGACGTTCCTTGATATGGCGATAGATGAGAATTCACTGGCACAGGTCAAGGAGGAGCTCGTAGCCTGCGGATATGTAAAGGGACATTACGGACGCAAGGGCGACAGGAAAAAGGCAAAGTCAAAACCGCTGCACTACATATCCAGCGATGGATTCCATATGTATGTGGGCAAGAATAATATCCAGAACGATGAGCTCACATTTAAATTCGCAAATGGTGGGGATATGTGGTTCCATGCTAAGAAGATGCCGGGTTCCCATGTCATCGTGAGACTTGAGGGTGCGGGAGAACTTCCTGATTCTACATATGAGGAGGCGGCAAGACTTGCAGCGTATTATTCGTCTGGAAGGACGGCACCGAAGGTGGAGATAGACTATACCGAGCGCAGAAATATCAAAAAGCCTGCGGGGGCAAAGCCTGGATTTGTAATATATCATACGAATTACTCGATGATTGCAGAGCCGAGGATTGCGGGAATAGAGGAAGTACAATAAATAATTTGATTTTTAAACAGGTGTGAAGTATAATATATTATCTGTTATCAGGTAATTGAAAACAACATATAACCTGGGAATATTAGGAGACAGATATGGTAAAAAGCATGACAGGATTTGGCCGCAGCGAGAGGGTGACTGATGCATACAAGATAGTTGTAGAGATGAAGTCAGTCAATCACAGATTCTGCGACATCAATATAAAGCTCCCGAAGAAGATAAGCTTCTTTGAGACAAACATAAGAACATATCTCAAAAAATATATTGAGAGAGGAAAGGTTGACGTGTTCATCACATACGAGGATTTCTCGGATGACAATGTCAAGCTGAAGTACAACAAGGACGTTGCCGAGAAGTACATGGGATATTTCGAGGAGATGTCCAAGGATTTTGGAATTGAGAACAGCATAACACCTGCACAGCTTGGAGGCTTCCCTGACGTGTTCACGGTTGAGGAGCAGGCGGTCGACCAGGATGAGCTGTGGAAGATAATAGAGACATCCCTTGACGAGGCTGCGAAGATGTTCGTGCAGTCGAGGATAACAGAGGGAGAGAACCTTAAGAAGGACATGATCGACAAGCTTGACGGAATGAGAGCTACCGTTGATTATATAGAGGAGATATCACCTGAACTTGTGGAGGAGTACAGACGCAAGCTCACGGACAAGATCACAGAGGTTCTTGACAATCCTGTTATAGATGAGAACAGGATCGCCACAGAGGTCGTTATATATGCGGACAAGATATGTGTGGACGAGGAGACTGTAAGGCTTAAGAGCCATATCAGCAGCACGAAGAAGATTCTGGAGGATGGCGGAAGCGTCGGCAGGAAGCTGGACTTCATCGCACAGGAGATGAACAGAGAGGCGAACACGATACTTTCAAAGGCCAATTCACTTGATGTGTCAGACAAGGCGATACAGCTCAAGACTGACATAGAGAAGGTCAGAGAGCAGATACAGAATCTGGAATAGAGTACATAATTTTTAGAGGTAATGATGATGGCAGATAAGAATACAAAGCGTGGATCGCTCATAGTCATATCCGGTTTTTCAGGAGTTGGAAAGGGCACAGTTGTCAAGAGACTTGTGTCGGATTTTGGATATAACCTTTCAGTGTCGGCGACGACAAGATCACCGAGAGAGGGTGAGGTCGATGGAAGAGAGTATTATTTCATGGATCGCAAGGATTTTGAGAATCTCATTGACTACGGCGGATTTATCGAGTGGACACAGTATGTAGAGAATTATTATGGAACTCCAAAGAAGTATGTTGAGGAGAAGCTTGCTGATGGCAAGGACGTCATACTCGAGATAGAGGTCATGGGCGCACTCAATGTCAAGAAGCAGTTCCCTGATGCGCTTCTCATATTTATATCAGCTCCAAGCATAAGCGAGCTTAAGAGCAGACTGGCAGGAAGAGGAACAGAGTCGGAGGAGACCATAATCAAGAGACTCCGAAAGGCCACAGAGGAAGCTGAGGACATGGACAAGTACGACTACATCATAGTCAACGATGATCTGGACGAGTGTATACACACCGTGGATTCAGTCATCAGAAGCTATGGCTGCAGAAGAGATAATCAGCTTGGATATATAGCCGGAATAAAAGAAGAGCTTGCAGAGATAAAGAAACTCTGATAAATTAGACTGGATAACAGTGGACAGCAGTTTAGAAGAATATTTCAATAATCATATAAGAAAGGGGATATAATATCATGTTACATCCATCATACACAGACTTAATGTCAGTAGTAAATGCAGAGGTTGAGCCAGGTGAGCAGCCTGTAGTAAACAGCAGATATTCAATCGTTCTTGCAACAGCAAAGAGAGCAAGAGAGATCATTGATGGTCAGGAGCCTATGGTGGCAGCAGACCCAAAGAAGAAGCCATTATCCATCGCTGTAGATGAAGTTTACCATGGAAAGGTAAAGATCGTCGGAGCAGACGAGGATTAACAGACCGGAATATATAGCGGTAAGTGAGAAGAATGGAGGTTGGAGCTTTTAGCACAGCCTCCTATTTTTCTGATACACAACTGTGCCGGATGTGGCATATTCTAAATAAACAGGAATATGTCGACGGGAGGTGTATCATGAGGGCGTCAGATGTTCTAAAAGGCACGGTCTATGAGATCCTGGCAGGGGACATTGACTGTCAGATTACGGATCTGGCAGATGATTCCAGAGATGTCACACAGGGAACTCTTTTTGTGTGCCGGAGAGGTGCGAGAACAGATGGACATCGCTATATAGATGATGCCGTGGCAAGGGGCGCAGCGTGTATAGTCATGACAGATGATATCGGCATACCTGCGGAGCGGTCAGCCGGACGCTGGGGGGATACCGATGGTGTACTGATCGTGAGACTGTATGACTATCGCCACGGTATAGGAATGATATGTAATAATTTCTGGAATTTTCCGTCACGAAGTATGAAGGTTATAGGTGTGACCGGGACAAAGGGAAAGACCACGGTCGCATGTATGATAAAGTCTATGCTGGACAGATGGGGGCGTAGAACCGGTCTTGTGGGAACCATAGAGATCGATGACTGTATTCGGAAGATACCATCTGTGAACACCACTCCGGGAACGATATATCTCCATCGCAAGCTTGCAGACATGGTGGCAAATGGTGCGGAATACTGCGTCATGGAGGTATCGTCACAGGGGCTTATGCACAGCCGTGTGTCGGGGGTAGAATTTGATATATGCGTATATACAAATCTTGCTCCGGATCACATTGGGCGGAATGAACACCGCACATTTGCCGAGTATGGGAGATGGAAGAGAAGCCTGTTCTCAAAGTGTAAGACTGCGGTGATAAATGCAGATGACATGTATTCTGGGTGTATTGCTGCCGAGGCTGTGAATGCAGGGGCTGAAGTGGTATATTATGGTGTGAGGAATCACACTGCAGCCGGGGATGGCAATGTGTGTATGGCGGGAGCGATACACAGGCTCATTCTCCATAGAGTTATGGGTATAGGCTATGAGTGTGAGAGAACGGACGGGGAGAGCACTTACATGACTGTTGGCATACCGGGAGAGTTCAATGTGTACAATTCTCTTGCTGCGGTAACCACTTGCGGGATCATCGGGATACCGATGGAGGTAATGCAGGATTCGCAGTCGGATATGAAGGTGAGGGGCAGACTCGAGCCGGTGGAGATTCCGGGATACGCAAGGATATTCATCGATTATGCCCACAATGCCGTGAGCCTGGAAAATGTACTGACCACCCTCAGACAGTACAGGCCGAAGAGGCTTATATGTCTGTTCGGATGCGGCGGCAACAGATCAGCCGGGCGCAGAAAAGGCATGGGATTTGTGTCGGGCAGGCTGGCGGATATGACGGTCATAACAAGTGATAACCCGAGGTTTGAATCCCCGGAGGCGATAATGACGGATATTGAGACCGGGGTTCTCGAGGGCGGAGGAGAATATGTAAAGATATGCAGCCGTCTGGATGCTATAAGATACGCTCTGGAGATTTCGGACAGGGATGATATAGTCCTTCTGGCCGGCAAAGGCCATGAGACATATCAGGATATAGAGGGACGCAGGACACAAATGGACGAGAGAGAAATGATACGGCAGATATTGGAGGAGAAAAATGCGGGGATTGTACGCAGATGTGATAATTGATATATCCCATGAGGCGATAGACAGAACATTTCAATATGCTATTCCTGACGATATTGCCGGCAGGATACAGATAGGAAGTCAGGTCAACATTCCATTTGGCAAGGGAAATAATCGGAGAAAAGGCTATGTCATAGGGATATCGGATTCCACGGAATATGATGAGAGCAGGATAAAGTCTATAGATTCTCTGTGCGAGGATGGCGTGGCAGCTCCGGGAAGGCTCCTTGCCCTTGCGGCGTGGATAAAGGAGAACTACGGCTCCACCATGATAAATGCCATCCAGACGGTGATGCCGGTGAAAAAAACGGTTAAGTCCGTGGTGGTCAGATATGTTGTCCTTTCATGCGAGGATGTGGACACATGGGAATACAGATATATGAAGAAGAATGCCAGGGCAAAGCTCAGGCTCCTCCGCGAGCTTATGGTGAGACATGAGCTCCCAATGACGGAGGCCACCGGGGCTTTGAATGTGTCACATCAGGCGGTTAAGGCCATGGAGGACGAAGGTGTCGTTCGTATCGTTGAGGACAGCAGATACCGGGATGTGGTGTCTGACGCGGTGAGGCAGCAGGCATTTGAGGCTCCTGATATAGAGCTTAACAGTGACCAGCAGAGGATAGTCGATGATTTCGTAAGTGATGCAGATCAGGGTATACACAGGACATATCTTCTTCATGGCGTGACGGGAAGCGGCAAGACTGAGGTGTATGTGAGGTGTATCCGTGAAGTCGTCCGCGCGGGCAGACAGGCGATCGTGCTGATACCTGAGATAGCACTCACGTATCAGACACTTACATATTTCTCCAGATACTTTGGTGACCGTGTGACCATGGTCAACTCAAAGCTCAGCAGCGGGGAGAAGTATGATCAGTTTGAGCGCGCAAGGAAGGGCGATGTGGATGTGGTGATAGGCCCGAGGTCTGCGCTGTTTACCCCATTTGAGAAGCTGGGACTTATAATAATAGATGAGGAGCATGAGAGCAGCTATAAGAGTGACAGCCCGCCAAAATATCACGCAAGGGAGACTGCCATAGAACGTGCAAGGCTTGAGGGGGCGAGTGTCATACTCGGTTCCGCAACTCCTTCTGTGGAGAGCTACAAGCGTGCACTGGCGGGTGAGTACAGGCTGTGGACCATGGACAGCCGTATTGAGGGCAGAGCCATGGCAGAGACAAGCATAGTAGATCTCAGGGATGAACTCCACCGGGGCAACAGATCCATAATAAGCGACGAGCTTGCAAATGATATAGCGGACAGGCTCAGCAAGCGGGAACAGATCATGCTGTTCATCAACAAGCGGGGATATAACAGCTTTGTATCCTGCAGGAGCTGCGGAGAGGCAGTGAAATGCCCGCACTGTGACGTGTCCATGGCACTGCACTCTGGAAATAATACACAGAAGGGCGTGCTTGTGTGCCACTACTGCGGATTCAGAATGCCGGAGCCGGACAAATGTCCGGCGTGCGGTTCAAAGCTCATAGGAGGCTATGGAGTCGGAACCGAGAAGGTCGAGCAGGAGGTACACAGGTTGTTCCCGGAGGCCAGGACCTTAAGGATGGACAGGGATACGACCTCGAAGAAGAATTCTCATGAGCAGATACTTGAGAGCTTCGGAAGAGGCGATGCGGACATACTCATAGGAACCCAGATGATAGTCAAGGGACATGACTTTTCCAGAGTGACACTTGTGGGTGTGCTGCTGGCGGATCTCACACTGTTCAGCGGAGACTACAGAGCCGGTGAGAGGACATTTGACCTGCTGACCCAGGCTGCGGGAAGAGCCGGAAGAGGTGATGTGCCCGGAAAGGTTGTGATACAGACCTACAAGCCGGACAACTACGCCATAACTGCGGCAGCGTCCCAGGATTACAGGGCATTCTACGATATCGAGGAGGCGTACAGATCACTCATGAGGTATCCGCCGGAGTGGAATATGATGGTCATAATGGGAACGGGCATGGACGAAGAACAGCTTGCCAATATAATGGATAGGATGTATTCTCTTATAAGGGGAAAATATATAAATGCAGGACATCTGTCTGTGATCGGTCCTTCGGAACCGGCCATATCAAAGATAAAGGATGTGTACAGGCGGGTGTTGTATATAAAACACCGGGATTACAGGATGCTGGTGGATGTCAAGGATTATGTCGAGGAATGGCTTAAGGAGAACGGAGAGAACGATGTGAGCGTATTCTTTGACCTGAATCCGGTAAATATGTATTAGTGAAAAGGAGATTTGTGGACATGGCGATAAGAAATATAAGATATGACGGAGATGACATACTCAGAAAGGTGTGCAGACCGGTTGAGAAGATGGATGACAGAACACTTACACTCATAGATGACATGTTTGATACCATGTATGAGGCAAATGGAGTTGGACTTGCCGCACCTCAGGTTGGAATCCTCAAGAGGATAGTTGTTATTGATGTCGGCGATGACAATCCACTCTGTCTTATAAATCCTGTGATAACAGAATCAGACGGAGAGCAGACAGGTGAGGAGGGATGCCTCAGCCTTCCTGGAAAATTTGGAACAGTTACAAGACCTATGCATGTAATATGCAAGGCATTTGACGAGAATATGGAGGAGTTTACAGTCGAGGGAGAGGGACTTCTGGCGAGAGCTATCTGCCACGAGCTTGATCATCTTGACGGAAAGCTCTACAAGGATCTTGTCGAGGATGGCCTTCACGAGGTAGAGCAGAATTAAGAGATACTTAACCTATAACAAGGAGGACATGCAGATGAGAGTTATATATATGGGAACCCCTGGTTTTGCCGTGCACGCACTTGTATCCATAGTGGAAGCGGGACATGACGTTGTGGCATGCTTTACGCAGCCGGACAAGGCAAAGGGAAGAAGCAAAAAGCTTCAACCGACACCGGTGAAGGTACAGGCAATGGAATATGATATTCCGGTATATCAGCCGGTGAAGCTCCGTGAGCAGGAGAACGTGGACATCATCAGAGCGTATGCACCTGATGTGATAGTTGTGGCAGCATATGGCCAGATACTTCCTGAGAGCATACTCAATATTCCGAAGTACGGATGTGTCAATATCCATGCATCGCTGCTCCCGAAGTACCGCGGTGCGGCGCCTATCGAGTGGGCGATCATTGACGGCGAGCAGGAGACCGGAGTCACCACCATGTACATGGCAAAGGGACTTGATACCGGAGATATGATAGAACATTCGATTGTGTCTATCGGTGACGATGACACTGGAGAGACATTGACGGACAAGCTTGCGGCAAGCGGTGCGCAGCTTATACTGTCAACCCTTGAAAAGCTTGAGAATGGAACTGCGGTCCGGACACCTCAGGATGACAGCCTGAGCTGTTACGCTTCCATGTTGAACAAGGGTATGGGAGATATAGATTTCAGTGAGCCGGCAGAGAAGATAGAGAGACTTGTGAGAGGCCTTCAGCCATGGCCTTGTGCATACACAAGGATAGGCGGCAAGAATGTCAAGATATATGGGGCAAAGGTAGTGAGCCGTGAGGATGGCATTGCACCGGGTGAGATAACCATGGTGACCAAGAAGACATTTGCCATAGCGTGTGGACAGGATGCACTCCAGATAACAAGATTGCAGCCTGAGGGCAAGAAGCCTATGGATGCGGCGGCGTTCCTTGCGGGCAATAAACTCACAGCCGGAGAGCACATCTGATCAAATATATCTGATGAAGAATGGACAGAGGTAGAATGGATACAAAGACTCGAGAGGTGGTTCTGACCACATTACTGGACATAGAGAAAAATCATACATTTTCAAATATAGCACTTGGAACGGCACTCCGCGCCAACCAGTTCATGAGCAAACAGGACAGGGCGTACATCACGAGAATGGTCGAGGGAGTCACAGAGCAGAGGATAAAGCTGGACTACATAATAAACCAGTTCTCCAAAACAAAGGTGAACAAGTGCAAGCCGCTCATAAGATGCGTCCTCAGGATGGGAACTTACGAGCTGTTCTTTATGGACTCTGTTCCGGATTCGGCTGCCTGCAACCTGTCGGTGAAGCTGGCGGTGGATCATGGATTTGGAAGCCTCAGAGGCTTTGTCAACGGAGTGCTCAGAAATATCGCAAGAAACAGGGATGGTATAAAATACCCTGATAAGAACACATCACCTTTGGAATACTATTCGGTTGAATATTCAGTTCCTGTGGAGCTTGTGGAGATACTGCTGCAGGACTATGGCAGCGAAACGGTGGACAGGATACTCGGAAGCAGCTACGAAATGCGTCCGACATCCATAAGGGTGAATACAGACAGGATAAGCGTTGATGAAGTCGAGAGGAAGCTGGAGACCGCTGGAATAGAGACAGTGCGAGGAAACCTGAATGACACATCACTTCTTATAAAGGGATATGATTATGTCAGAAGGATCCCAGGATTCATGGATGGAGAATTTGTTGTACAGGATCAGAGTTCGTGTCTGGCTGTAAGGGCAGCAGGTATACAGAATGGAGATCTGGTGGTGGATGTGTGTGCAGCACCGGGCGGCAAAACCATGTATGCCGCAAGTCTTGTGGGACAGACAGGAAGGGTGATCTCAAGGGATCTCACCGAGAACAAGACGGAGCTCATAGAGGAGAACGTGGACAGACTTGGACTGACAAATGTCACTGTCGAGGCATGGGATGCGAGAGAACTTGATGAGAACCTTGTCGGAAAGGCTGATGTGGTAATAGCAGACCTTCCGTGTTCGGGACTTGGCATAATGGGCAGGAAGAACGATATCAAGTACAATGTGACAGGTGACAGCATAGACGAGCTGGCACAGCTTCAAAGGGATATTCTTGACACTGTATCCAGATATGTGAAAACGGGTGGAACACTGGTGTATTCGACATGTACTATAGACAGCAGGGAGAATCAGAACAATGTTAAGTGGTTTGTGGAAAATCATGATTTTGAGACTGTGAGTATAGATGAGATCGTACCGGGGCACGGCGGCGATAAAGGATATGTAACTCTGTTACAGGGAGTAGATGAGTGTGATGGATTTTTCATATCGAAGTTCGTGCGTACAAAATAGATAGAACATGTATAAAAGATTGGACAGAGTATGGAAGTAAAGGATAGAGAAGATAAGGATATTAGACAGCCGGATCTGAAATCAATGAATATGGAAGAACTCAGGAACTGGGTCATCGGTGCCGGTCAGCCGGCATTCAGGGCGAAGCAGATATATCAGTGGTTTCATGTGAAGCTTGCGGACGGAACGGAGGAGATGACCAATCTGCCGAAAAGCCTCAGAGAGAAGATGGATGAATATGGAATATATGGTGTGAGCGTTGTCACCAGACTCATTTCAGAGGATGACGGCACAAATAAATTCCTGTTCAGACTCCATGATGGGAATGTCATAGAGAGCGTGCTCATGAAGTACAAGCATGGCAATTCCGTGTGCATATCATCCCAGGTGGGCTGCCGTATGGGCTGCAGGTTCTGTGCATCGACCATAGGCGGGCTGGTGAGGAATCTCACAGCGTCTGAGATGCTGTCACAGATATACAGCATCCAGAAGATAACAGGTGAGCGTGTGTCAAATGTGGTCGTGATGGGAACAGGAGAGCCGCTGGATAACTTTGACAATCTTGTCAGGTTCATAGAGATGCTGACGGACGAGAATGGACTGAACATAAGCCAGAGAAATGTCACAGTGTCGAGCTGCGGTTTAGTGCCTGAGATAAAGAGGCTTGCGGATATGGGGCTTTCCATTACATTTGCATTGTCGCTTCACGCGCCAAATGACGAGGACAGAAGGGCACTCATGCCGATAGCCAACAGATACAGCATTGCAGAGGTTCTGGACGCCTGTGATTATTACTTTGACAGGACGGGCAGGAGGATAACATTTGAGTATTCTCTTGTAAAAGGGCAGAATGACAGCCCTGAGAAGGCATGCGAGCTGGCGCGTCTCATAAGGGGAAGAAACTGCCATGTGAACCTCATTCCCGTAAATCCGATCAAGGAGAGGGATTACGAGAGGGCGGATAACAGCGCCATTGAGAATTTCAAAAATATTCTGGAAAGAAACCAGATAACAGCTACGGTGCGAAGAAGCATGGGGCGTGACATAGACGCAGCGTGCGGACAGCTCCGCCGTAAATATGAGGAGGAGAACAAGACGGATAAATAGTTCGTCTTGTTCTTTTTTATGTGTTGTGCTAAAATAGGCAAGGTGGCGTATCAGATAATATTTTAGGCTGATGGAGAGAATATATGAAATCATTTGGAATAACAGATGTTGGAAAAAAGCGTTCCATGAATCAGGACAGCATATTTTATACAGATGAGCCAATAGGGGCTATCAGCAATCTGTACATAGTTGCGGATGGCATGGGCGGTCATAAGGCCGGGGACGTTGCATCCAGAACGGCGATTGAAGCCGCAGTTGAATATATAAGTGAAAGCGAGATAAGCAATCCTGTATCGCTGCTCAAGAGGGCGATAATATATGCCAATGACAAGGTGTATAAGCTTGCGCTCAGCAATCCGGAGGATTACGCAGGTATGGGAACGACATTTGTAGCTGCAGTGATCGATGATGGAATCATGTATGTCGCGAATATAGGTGACAGCAGATTATATATAGTTAACAATGAGATAAGACAGGTCACACTTGATCACTCATTGGTTGAGGAGCTGATAAGGAATGGTCAGCTCGACAGGAATAAGGGACGGAATCATCCAGAGAAGAACATTATAACCCGAGCACTTGGAATAGGTGATGATGTGGTTCCGGATTTCTTTGAAGTAGAACTTTCAGCGGATGATAAGATCCTTCTATGTTCTGATGGTTTGTCGAACATGATAGAGGACGACGAGATTCGGGACATTGTATCAGAGTCGGATGATCTTAAGACAGTCGGTGAGAAGCTGGTGGAGAGAGCGAATTACTACGGCGGCAAGGACAATATATCTGCCGTTGTAGCTGCGATAGATTGGGAGGAATAAATTGGTATGTTAAATCCGGGAACGATGCTCAGCGGTCGTTATGAGATCATAGAATTGGTTGGATCTGGCGGTATGTCAGAGGTATATAAGGCAAAATGTCATGTGTTAAACAGATATGTTGCCATAAAGGTGCTTAAGCCTGAGTTCAGCTCAGACGTTAATTTTGTTACAAAGTTCAGGATAGAGGCCCAGTCTGCGGCGGGGCTGTCACATCCTAATATTGTGAATGTATACGATGTCGGTGAGGACAACGGAATATATTATATAGTAATGGAGCTTGTGGAGGGAACCACCCTCAAGGAATATATACAGGCCCACGGTAGAATAGAGCCTATGCAGGCGATTGATTTTGCCATACAGATAGCCCAGGGACTTCAGGCAGCCCATGAGCATCACACGATACACAGAGATATAAAGCCTCAGAACATCATCATGTCGAACAACGGCACGCTGAAGGTTACTGATTTCGGAATCGCAAGAGCCGCATCGTCAAGCACGACCACGACAAATGCGATGGGCAGTGTTCACTACATATCACCGGAGCAGGCAAGGGGCGGATTCTCAGATGAGAGAAGTGATATTTATTCACTCGGTATCACCATGTATGAGATGCTCACAGGACATGTTCCATTTGAAGGCGAGAACAATGTGGCTATAGCGCTGATGCACATTCAGGGCGAGATGGTATCACCTAGGGAGTATTACCCGGATATACCTACAAGCCTTGAGAAGATCATAAGAAAGTGTACACAGAAGAAGCCGGAGAGACGATATCTCACAGCAAATGCGCTTATAGCTGATCTCAACAGAGTAAAAGAGAATCCTAATATAGATTGTATAGTAGTGCCTAAGACCAGCGTTCCTACATCCCCTACCATTGAGATGACAAAGCAGGAGATGGAGATGATCAAGACCGGAAGACAGGTCGATAAGGCAGATACTACGGAGGTTCCACCTGTAAGTCCGAGAACGTCAGAGATCAAGGCTAACGTGCCAGTTATGCCGCCGTCACAGTTCGACGATCTGTTCCCAGATGACGACGATGAAGAGGATGATACGGACGAGTCAGTGGCAGATGATGGAGAACAGGAGCAGGAATACGATGGAGAAGAGGAGCTTGATCCAAGACTTAAGAAGATAATCATGGTATCAAGTATTGCCATCGCGGTGGTTCTTGCCATACTTGCCATACTTCTCATAGGCAAGATAGCCGGCTGGAATATTCTGGGCGGTAAGGGTAAGACGGAGGAAAGCACCGATGTCATAACCACAGAGGGATCGAACGACACAACTGCACAGGAGACAGTACCTATGGTCAATGTAGTAGGTCTGTATAAGACTGCGGCTGAGGAGCAGATGAAGAAGAATGGCTTCACCAACTATACATTTGTGGAGAAGACAGATGCCACAGTTGAGAAGGGCTATGTAATATCACAGAGTATAGATGATGGAACATCCATAACAAAGGATACACAGATAACTATTTACGTGTCATCTGGCAAGGAAAAGACCAAGGTGCCGAATGTTCTCGGATATGAGGACAGTCAGGCCACAACATTGCTCGAGGAGGCAGGACTTAAGGTAACACATGGCTATGCGTACGATGATAATGTTGAGAAGGATCATGTAATATCCTCAGATCCTGTTGCCGGAACAGAGGTTGAGGAGGGCTCAACAGTCAAGATAATCATCAGTAACGGTAAGGAGACTAAGAAGATCGCAGTTCCTAACCTCAAGGGTAGGTCTGAGGCAGATGCAGCAGCTAAGCTTCAGGAGGTCAACCTGGTAGGCAATCCAAGCTATGAGTACAGCGATGATGTGAAGGAAGGCCAGGTAATATCACAGGATCCTGAGGTCAACACTGAGGTTGACGAGGGAACTACCGTGTCATATGTTGTCAGTAAGGGACCTCAGAAGGTTACATACTCTGTATCTTTCAGCGGTTCAATATCGAATATAGAGTTTGATTTTGATACATTTGGAAGTGTGACAGTTGACATCTCATACACAATAGGCAGACAGACATTCTCTGTATACAGCGGCAAGGCTGGTGCAGGAGACTTCCCTATCAATATAGATGGAGTTGAGGGTCCTACAGGACTTGAGAGCAACCAGGGATCATTCTCTGTGACCATCACGGATTCAGAGGGAATAGATGTCACATCAAGCTTTAACACGGGCGGTTTGTCCGCTACATTTACACAGGAGAGTAATTAGTAGTGGCAGATATCATATCAGGAAAGATAATCAAAGGAATCGGTGGATTCTATTATATAGACGCCGAGGATGGACATTTGTACGAATGTAAGGCGAAGGGCATCTTCAGAAACAAAAAGATCAAGCCCCTTGTCGGAGATAATGTGAATATAGAGATACTTGATCCTGAGAACAATCTAGGTAATATCGTTGAGATATTGCCTAGATTTAACTCTTTAATAAGACCTGCTGTGGCAAATGTGGATCAGACGATCATAATATTTGCCGTGAGCGAGCCTGAGCCGAACTTTAACCTGCTTGACAGATTCCTTGTCAGCATGGAGAAAAGCGGTGTTGAGACTATCATTTGTTTTAACAAGACGGATCTTTCGCCGGACAATATGGAGGCTTGCAGATCATACAGCAAGAGCGGGTATGAGACAATCTTCATAAGCGCCAGGGAAGGCGAGGGCATAGACAGGCTCAGGGAGATCATAAAAGACCGCACAACGGTGTTTGCGGGGCCATCGGGAGTCGGCAAGTCGTCTACTCTCAATGCGATCAAGCCAGAGGCGGAGGCCCAGACAGGCGCTATAAGTGACAAGATAAAGCGTGGCAAGCACACCACGAGACATTCTGAGCTCATGCACATTGGCGGCAGGACATATATTATGGACACACCGGGCTTTTCATCGCTCTATGTTGATTCCATAGAGGCGGAGGATCTCAAGGAGTATTTCCCGGATATTGCGGCATATACGGGAAAGTGCAGATTCAACATGTGCAATCATGTCAGTGAGCCGGATTGTCTGGTAAAGCAGGCGGTTGCGGACGGAGAGATAAGCTGTATAAGATACGAAGATTATGTAATGATATATAACGACTTAAAAGAAAAGAGGAAATGGTAATGATAATTCTTTCACCTTCATTATTGTCAGTTGATTTTGCACATATTGCGGACGGCATTGCGGAGCTTGACAGAGCGAAAGTTCCTGCGCTGCACCTTGACGTTATGGACGGTGCGTTTGTTCCGAACATATCATTTGGTGCGCCTGTCATAAAGTGTCTCAGAAAAGAGACGAACATGATATTTGACGTGCATCTCATGATAGAGGAGCCGGACAGATATCTTGAGGATTTCAAGAAGGCAGGTGCTGACTGGGTAACCGTACATGCAGAGAGCTGTAAGCATCTGCACAGAACCGTTGCCAGGATACATGAGCTTGGAATGAAGGCCGGAGTGGCACTCAATCCGGCAACTCCTGTATCAGTGCTTGACTATGTGATAGACGATCTGGATATGGTACTTGTTATGAGTGTCAATCCGGGATTCGGCGGACAGTCATTTATTCCTTCAGCACTCAGAAAGGTGGCTGAGGTCAGAAAAATGGCAGATGACAGAGGCCTTGAGCTCGATATAGAGGTGGATGGTGGAGTCAATTTGAAGAATGTGGGTGACGTCATAGAAGCCGGTGCAAATGTCATAGTTGCCGGTTCTGCGGTATTCGGCGGTGATGCTTATGAGAACAGCTGCAGCTTTCTCAAAGTATTTGAGAAATATGAGGCATAGATAATAAAGGGCAAATAGTGATATGAAGAGTTATATTATAATATCCGGAGGCAGAGTTGATCTGTATTCACTTCAGGAAATCATGGACAGACACCTTGAAAGCAGCAGAGTGATAGCTGTGGACAAGGGTATAGAGACCTGCAATAAGATAGGAATAGTACCGGATGTGATCGTGGGTGACTTCGATTCAGCCAGCAAGGTGACTGTGGGCGTGTACAGGAAGATGGCTAAAAAGATGCACTCCATACAGTTTGTTGATCTGGACACACACAAGGACTTCACGGATACTCATGTAGCCATCATGCATGCCATGGAGGAAGGTGCTACGGATATTTATATATCGGGGGCCACAGGAACAAGACTTGATCACACAATGGCAAACATAGGGCTACTCAAGGAATGTGCGGATAAAGGCATAAATGCGTATATAGAGGATGACCATAATGTAATAACCATGATAAATTCCAGTGCCGGAATAAGCCGGCTGGAGGGATACGATTATATATCTTTTATACCGTACGGTGGATGCGTCACGGGGGTAACACTTACAGGGTTTGAATACAACGTGGAGAATCGTACATTTGAGATAGGAGACAGCCTTGGAGTGAGCAACCGGGTTGTATCGGAGGATGCAAGGATAGAGATAGAAGATGGCTATATGATCGTCAATTACAGCCGTGACTGATATGTTTTAAAAGACCAGGCATATAAACTACAATATAAATATAACGAAAAAGCTCTGCACAGTGTATTATCTGTGCAGAGCTTTTTCGCATAGCAGTTTGTTATATTCCTTTACTTTTTCTTGGAGTTCTTTTTACCCTTTTCAGGATATTTCTCGTTTATCTTTTCTTTTATCTTTTCGTGCCTGTCGGCTACTTTGTTTTTTGCTGATGACTTTTTCTTCTGGTCGGACTTCTGGTCGTTCTTTGACTCATTCTTTTGCTCCTCGCCGGAAACCTTAGCTTTGTTATCAGGTTCATCAGGTGTTGTTAATTCACGGAGTTCGCGGATGCTGGCATCAAAGCCTTCTGTTATCGGATCGGCATACATGGATGAATAATATGCATACAGAGCCTTGTATTCCTCAGATGTCTTGTATCCGGTGATGTAGATGTGTCCGTGCATCTCGTCCATATGGATACCCCTGATCTTCTTGGCAATGTGAAGGCCGATGTTCTTACAGTGGCTTCCGATCCTGTCAAGACTTGTGAGAATGTCAACCAGTGCAAATCCTCCAGGGATACCACATTCGCCCATCTGAAGTCTCACAACGTGGTGATCCTTTATAAGCTCTGTTATCTCGCTGATGGTCTGTGCAAGTGGCTCTATTCTTGATATTGCCTGAAGATCGTCCTCCTTGAAGGCGTTCAGAGTCATATCAATAATATTGTTAGTCGCCTTGAGCGCTGTCTGGATCTCATTCATTCCCTGATCTGAGAAGTTTATCTTCTGATCTATTATATTTCTCGATACAACGAGAAGATTCTCACAGTGGTCACCAATCCTTTCCATATCACTCAGACTGTTCAGAAGCTCAGACACATCAAGTCGTTCGGATCTGGACATGTTGTTCTGTGATGTTACCTTGAGGAGGAAGTTGTTGAGTGAGCTCTCACATTTGTCTATGAAATCCTCATTCTCCTCGAGTTTGGCGGCATCTTCTTCATTGAAATCACTGATGAGTCTGCATGCTATTGCAAAGTTCTCTCTTATGCAGTCAGCCATGGCAAACATGACATTTCTTGCCTGTGAAATAGCGATGGAAGGGGTAGCGATAAGTCTCGGATCCAGTGTGGCGAGCTCTTTGTCGATCTTGGACTCCTCGTCGTCCCTGATGATCTTTCCTGTAAGTTTTGCCACCTGATTGGAGAATGGCAGAAGTATCAGGCTTATGATAAAGTTGAACAGGAAGTGGACGTTTGCAATGTTACCACGGTTTACGACCTTGTCCATGAAAGGCATGTCTATGAAAAGCTGAAGTCCATATATGACAATAACAAAGAACACAGCTCCGAATATGTTAAAGAGAAGATATGAGAGAGAAACTCTCTTTGCCTTCTTGTTCGCACCGATTCCCCCGAGGATAATGGTCATACACTTACCGATGTTCTGACCGATAATGATAGGAATGGCTGTTCCGTATGTAACGACGCCTGTGGACGAAATGGCCTGGAGTATACCTACTGATGCAGATGAACTCTGTATGATGGCTGTGAGCACAAGTCCTATTAAAATACCAAGTAATGGGTTATTAAACGATGTGAACAGATTCTGGAAGCTCTCTGATTCCTTAAGTGGCGCAAATACACCCTCCATGGTATTCATGCCGAGGAAGAGGATTCCAAGACCAACAAGAATACTTGCAATATCACGTTTCTTGTTGTTATTTGTAAATAGTATGATAAATGCACCTATACATATAAGGATAGGAGCAAATGATGACGGTTTTAAAAGTTTAAGAAGAATATTAGTCTCCGCAAGATCTCCGAGACGAAGGATCTGTGCGGTCGCGGTACTACCGATGTTGGCACCAAACACGACAGGTATGGCCTGCCCAAGCTTCATGATTCCGGCATTTACAAAGCCGATGAGCATGATGGTCGTTGCTGCCGAACTCTGAATGATGGCTGTTACGGCTGTACCGAGTGTAAACCCCTTGATAGTTCCCGTGAACTGATTTTTTCCGGTTGTAAGTTTCTCAAGAACCTTTTCCAGACTGCCACCGGCGAGATTCTTCAGCGAGGCACCCATGAGATTCATTCCGAACAGAAATAAACCTACGCCTCCGAGCAATGTTAAAATAGAAAATAAATCCAAAATTATAGCCCTCCTGAGTAAAATGAATTTTACCTGTGTTTCTGACAGGTAAAAAATATGTAATAAATATGTAAAAGCCCATACGATTCAAATTATAACACATCACTAGTTTTTGTACTATTGAAAAAATAATGCAATTGATGGTAACATTTCGGCAAATGTCACAATAAATATGATGGTGGCGGCAAAACTTCAACTGTGGTAGAATGAGCAAGGTATATTATATAAAAATGATAACGAAGATTCAGATAAAAGAATGGAGTGGCTGATACATGTCTGTTTTTAGTGATAAGAGAGTATTTGGAATCAAAAGGCAGAACTGTGGCGGTGTGTCCACCGCAGGGCAGGTATGCGCCAATGATGTAATATTGTGGGTCATATTTCTGCTGCCTATTAATATAGTAATACATGGTGCAGGACAGTGCCTTGTGGCCATGGGATTGTTCGTGGGCAATGTTGTCGGATGGATATTTCTGTCAAAGCGTATGAATTCGTATGCTGAGATATCACCTAAAAAGATACACAATGCTCCGGAGCTGTTCGCAGCAAGATATGGGTCATGGAAGTTGAAAGATCTGGTGTCCGTCATATGGATAGTGACGCTTGGCCTGATACTGGTGTCTGTTCTCAAGGTTATCGTATCGGTTGTCGCCTATTTTATGGACATGCCGGAGAGCATAAGCCTTGCCATCATAGTGTCATTTCTCATCCTTGCCACCATACTGGTTGACAATAAGCTGATGGGAATAATCAAGACAATAGTGTTCATAATGGTTATAATCGTATGTCTGACGATGATCGGACTGGTATTTTACAGGATGGATGCGAGGGAGATACTTGACAATTACAGGAGATCAAGGCTTGCAGGGGGAACCAGCATTTATCTGAATATACTGTATTACGATGGCAAAACAGTGGATATAGGAAGTGCGATATCCATGACGGGAGTAGGACTTGGATGTATAGCCATGCCGCTGATGTACAAGGGTGTCTTAAATATCCGGGATATCAAGGAGCTCGATGTCGGAAGAATATGGGCTGTAATCTTTGAAGGGTTCACAATACTTTCAAGCTGTATACTGGCACTTCTGGTCGTACCGGTGCTCTATCCTGAGAAGGCATGGGCAAATATGAACTCATTCCAGGTGTACAACCTGATGCTCAAGAAGCTGCTTGGAACGGGAACCTATGCGTATGTGTTCAGATTTGCCGCGCTTATGGTGTTTATAGCGGCGGTTGTCGTAATGCTGGAATCGTTCATGAGAAATATATGCGAACATATAAGAGGGCTTGTTCCTGCAATCTCAAGAGCCGGTGGAATCGCAAAGCTTCTTATAGATATAGGTGTTGTTGTGCTGACCGGATGCTGCATTTTCCTGGTGGCAGAGTTTGTTGAATTCAACAGAGAGCATATGATCGCCGACAACTGGGGATTGTGTGCGGCGGCACTTGCGGCTCCTCTTTTCTGTACACTGACGTACAGGCATGCGACCGGAAAAGGCATGTATGCCGGAATAATAGCAGGAATACTCACATTTGTTATGTGGAAATATCTCCCGTTTGTGAACGGAGGCAGCCTGGCGGCATACTCGGGTATCAGCGGTGACGTGGTTGGATTTGCAGTGAGTCTGCTGTTCACCATTGGAGTAAGTGTGTGCACGCAGAAAAATACAGAGGAAGAACTGAAGATATTTGACAGGATGAGGGCTGATCAGGCCTGATCTGAAGGAGTTCATATGATATACAGGATTGCCTGCGTCGGCAGGATAAAGGAACAGCATTTTACGCAGATGTTAAATGAATATAAGAAGGAGATCGACAAGAGAGGGCGTCTGGAGATATGCGAGGTTCCTGACGAGAGGATACCTCAGAAGGCTGGCGACAAGGTAAATGCCATGATCATTGAGGCCGAGGCGGACAGGCTGAGACATGTGATCGGGAGAGACGACTATGTTATAGCACTGTGTATAGAAGGAAAGAAGACGACCACGGAAGGACTTGCCGATCAGGTCCGCAGGGCATCGGAGCGCGGACATGACACGGTTACATTTGTGATAGGGGGATCTCTTGGACTTGCTGCAGATATAGTGAGGAGGGCTGATTACAGGATGAGCGTGTCGGATATGACATTTCCGCATCAGCTCATAAGGGTGACGCTGGCGGAGCAGCTTGCGATCATAAGCCGGAGCTGACAGGGATTATTTGTGGTAGGTTATGTTGTTCAGGATAGTGTATGCCCTGTAGGTCTGCTCGGACAGCAGGAGGGCAGTCATCTCGGCGGACGGCTGTACTGAACAGAGAGAGAAATTTTCCATATCAGCCGTGAGTGATTCATCGTACCCTATGTAGAAGTTTATCTTTGAGGTACCGCTTGAAGTCAGACTGTTGATGCGGGCTGCGTAGTCCTCAGATGAGATGGTATCGGAGCCGGATATGCAGTAGTTTGTGGTGTTTTTCCCTGAGGTGCATTTAATTTTCCCTGCAACACATACTATAGACAGAGTACAGTATGGAGAAAGTCTCTTGACGTACTCGGCGATGGCTTTCTGATACAAAGGGTTGATTTTTTTCTGATTAACGTATATGTTTATATCCATGTGATTTCTCCTAAAGTCAGAAATGGGCGGCAGGATGGCATAACGGCATCCTAACTCTGACATTATATAGCATCAAGGAGAAAATATATAGCAAATTATGTTATAACATTATGGAGGATAAAATGAGTAAAAAATTACTGGCACTTGATATTGACGGAACGCTGACAAATACTCAGAAGGATATTACTCCGGCAACGCTGGAGAAAATAATAGAGGCACAGGAGAAGGGGAATATCGTTGCGATAGCATCGGGACGTCCACTGCCTGGAATAAGGAAGATAGCAGACACCATAGAGCTTGACAGATTTGGCGGATATGTGCTTGCTTTCAACGGCGGAAGGATCGTCGATTACAGTACCGGTGAGGTGGTATATCAGGCTGTGCTTGACAATGATGTGGTGAGGGATATATATGATTACTGTCTGAAAGCGGGCTGCGGAATGGTGACATACGATGGAGACCGAGTTATAACCGGAACTGATATAGACGGATACATGACATTTGAGGCAAGTATCAATCATATGGAGATCATGAGGATAGATAACTTCAGGGAATATATCGATTTCCCTCTCAACAAATGTCTTCTTACCGCAGATCCTGACAAGGCGGAGAAGATAGAGCAGGAGCTTGCAGAAAAGTTCGGTGATCAGATTAACATATTCCGCTCGGAGCCATATTTTGTGGAGATCATGCCGCCAAATGTTCACAAGGCAACATCCCTTGAGAAGCTTCTTGAGGTCCTTGATATGGACAGAAAGGATCTTGTGGCGTGCGGTGACGGATATAATGACCTCACGATGATAGAGTATGCCGGTGTGGGAGTCGCCATGGCAAATGCACAGGACATAGTGAAGGAACATGCCAATTATATAACATTGTCAAATGACGAGGACGGACTTGTGCCGGTGGTGGACAAGTTTATCCTGGCTGACTGATCAAGTATAAAAAATGTGTGAATTATGTGTATCCCGTTGAATTGATGAGATATTTGTAGTAAAATGTATTGTTATATGAGTTAAATTTTGACAGATACATTCGATATTTAGGAGAAAAATATGGGAAATAAAATGAGTGGTCATGATGACGATGATATGAAGCGTGTTAAGGGCAGATATGCCGGAGAGATGCTTTTTGACGATGAAGATGATTATGATGACGATGCCGACGATTATTCAGATGATCATGGCAGAACCGGTATTGCAAAGGATGATTATTCCGACAGCGCATTTGGACCGGGCGCAGATGATGAAGAGGATGCGGCATCAGAAGAGGAAGCTTATACATCGGATGATGAATATTATGAAGATGAATATGCGGAAGAAGAGCAGGATATGAAGGATCAGAAGAGAAAGAAAAAGAACAGAGTATGGGGAATCATACTTGCAATCGAGGTTGTTGCAGCCATAGTCATAGGAGTTCTGTTTGTGAAGGCGTACATCAACAACACATATAACAAGATGCAGTACAAAGAGCTGAAGGACACTCATATAAATGAGGATCTGGATGAAGAAACAGTCAAGAAGATGACAGGATACACCAACATCGCATTGTTTGGTATAGATACCAGAGATGCAGGCATGGTTGACGAAGGAGTGCGTTCAGACAGTATAATCATCTGCAGCATCAACAATGATACACAGGAGGTCAAGCTTCTCTCACTGTACAGAGATACTTACCTTGAGCTCTGTAATGACAGCCAGTCATACGAGAAGGCAGCTCATGCATACGCATACGGCGGAGCACAGGGCGCTGTCAATATGATAAATAAGAACCTTGACCTGAATATAACAGATTACGTTGCAGTCAATTTCACAGCCCTCACAGAAGCCATCGATGCCCTGGGTGGAATTGATATAGAGCTGAAGGAGGAGGAGCTTTATAAGCTCAACCAGTGTATTGACGAGCAGATGGGTGTAAATGGTATTTATTCAGATTATGTATATGACACAGGTGTCGTTCATCTGAACGGTGTGCAGGCTACAGCCTACTCCAGAATCAGAAGTACAGATGAGGGTGATATAACAAGAACATGGAGACAGAGAACAGTTATTTCCAAGATGATAGAGGCGGCAAAGACAGCAGGAATCTCCAAGCTGCTTGATTGTATCAACGTGGTTGTGGATGATGTTGCATCAAGCCTTACAGAGGAAGAGATCATTGATATGGCAAAATCCTGCTTCAACTACAAGCTGTCTACTACAACAGGATTCCCGTTTACCATCGCCAGTCCTACCATGGATGAGGTGAGCTATGTCGTTGCCTGTGATCTCGCAACGAATGCCACAGCACTTCACAGATTCCTGTTCGACGACATGAATTATACACCGTCAGCTACCGTACAGAATATAAGCTACAACATCATCAATGATTCAGGCTGTGAGAATCAGCTCGATCTTGATACATTTACAGTTCAGGATGATGTGGATTCCATTGTATCGACGGAGTCAGATTATTCTGATGGCTATTGATGATATCTGGGATCTGAAAGCAGGATGTCGGGTGACATATAACAGAAATAAGCATAACAGCAAGGCACATATCATATGCACGTGTACACAGTGATATGTGCCTTTCTTTTTTACTTTGAAATGTAAAGGGTATGTGCTATAATGAATCAGGTCGTCAGGCAGATGTCTGCATGGGTTATCAAGCCAGGATATGACGATATATAATATGAATAATAAAATATGAACACAAAGGATGGATCGCGATATGAAGATGGACAGAATTCTGCTCAAGATGAGCGGTGAAGCTCTTGCCGGTGATAAGAAACATGGTTTTGACGAGGAGACAGTCAGAGATGTGTCCAATCAGGTAAAGCAGATAGTAGACAAGGGAATACAGGTATGTGTAGTAATAGGAGGAGGAAACTTCTGGAGAGGAAGAACCTCAGACAACATGGACAGAGTTAAGGCGGATTCCATAGGAATGTTGGCAACTGTCATGAACTGTATCTACACAGCGGACAGCTTCAGAAGCTGCGGAATAAAGACACACATCATGACACCATTTGTATGTGGTAATATGACTGAGCTTTTTGACAAGGACAAGGCAATCGCATATATGGAGCAGGGAGATGTCGTATTTTTTGCAGGTGGAATCGGCCATCCATATTTCTCAACAGATATGGCGACAGTGCTTATGGCAATAGAGGTTCAGGCAGATGTCATTCTTTCAGGTAAGGCCATCGATGGAGTATATGACAGTGATCCTAAGACCAATCCGAACGCTAAGAAGTATGACAGCATGAAGATGAGCGATATAGTAGACAACAAGCTCGGAGTAATAGATCTTGCCTCAGCAGTTCTTGCCATGGAGAACAAGATGCCTATGATGCTGTTTGGCCTGAATGATGAGAACAGCATAGTGAAAGCCGTTACAGGCGGTTTCACCGGAACATATGTGAATGCGGAATAAAAGGGAAAATAATAAGAAAAATATATAATCCAGGAGGAATGAATCATGTTAACACAGTACGAAGAGAAGATGCAGAAGTCAGTTGAGAATCTTGAGGCTGAGTATGCTACCATCAGAGCAGGAAGAGCGAACCCTAACATCCTCAACAAGATCAAGGTTGAGTATTATGGAGTTCCAACACCTATGCAGCAGCTTGCAAATATAACTGTTCCAGAGGCCAGAACACTGGTCATCGCACCATGGGAGCCATCACTTGTCAAGGAGATAGAGAAGGCTATCATGAATTCTGATCTTGGAATCACACCTAACAACGATGGAAGAAACATCATCCTCAACTTCCCAGAGCTCACAGAGGACAGAAGAAAAGAGCTCGTCAAGGATATCAAGAAGAAGGGTGAGGGCGCAAAGGTCGCTATAAGAAACATCAGACGTGATGCCAACGATGCCATCAAGAAGATGGAGAAGAACGGAGACATAAGCGAGGACGAGCTCAAGGACAACGAGGACAAGATCCAGAAGCTCACAGATAAGTACGTTGGTCAGATCGACAAGGCTGTTGAGTCAAAATCCAAGGAGATCATGACAGTATAATAATCATGGATATGATGTATCCCTCAAATGGAATGCGGAGAGAATATGAAGAGAGAGATTAACGGAGAATTACTTAATGTGCCGGAGCATGTGGCTGTGATCATGGATGGAAATGGCAGATGGGCAAAGAAGAGATTTCTTCCCAGAAACTATGGACACGCAGAGGGCGCGAAGGCTCTTGAGGCTATATGTGAAAATTGCGATAAGCTTGGAATAAAGTATCTTACAGTGTATGCTTTTTCCACGGAGAACTGGAAGAGGTCTGTTGAGGAAGTCACAGGTATCATGAATCTTTTCAGAAAGTACCTGGTTGACAGTATAGAGAGATCTAACAACTCCAACATGAAGGTTAACCTCATAGGTAAGCGAGAGGGCCTCCCGGAGGATATAGTTCAGAAGATGGATGATCTGGAGAGGGAGACTGCGGGGAATACAGGACTTCAGTTCCATATAGCGATAAACTACGGTGGACGTGATGAGATTGTCAGGGCGGTGAAGAAGATCATGAAGGATGCCGATGCGGGAAAGATCAGTGCGGATGACATTGACGAGAGCCTGTTTGCGGAATATCTCGATACAAAGGGTGTGCCTGATCCTGATCTGCTAATAAGGACAAGCGGTGAGGAGAGAACATCCAACTTCCTCCCATGGCAGCTTGCATATTCTGAGTTTTATTTCACAGATACACTGTGGCCTGATTTTGACATGGATTCTCTGATAGAAGCCGTGAGGTACTACAATAAGAGAGAGAGAAGATTCGGAGATGCAAAATAGTTATCCGGAGGATATTAGTTAATGAAACAGAGAGTGATAAGTGGTGCGGTTCTGGTAGTGATACTGGCCATCACATTATATTTTGGAGGGATAGTAACATGCGGCCTTATGGCTCTGGTATCCCTTGTGGGCAATATGGAGCTGCTCAGAGTATACGGAGTGAACAAGAAGACTCCGGGAATCGTGTGTTACCTGGCGACAGTTCTGTATTATATAGCCATATACCTGGATCGTATGGACATTATTGTTCCTATGATGGTCATATATTTATTGGTTATGCTTGCTGTGTATGTGCTGACATTCCCAACATACAGTGATAAACAGATCATGGCGGCATTTATGGATTTCTTCTATGTAAGTGTCATGCTGTCATTTGTATATCTCATAAGGAACATGGAGCATGGACTGGTACTTGTCCTGCTGATATTTGTCAGCTCATGGATAAATGATACATGTGCTTACTTCGTGGGAAGAGCCCTCGGAAAGCACAAGATGGCACCTGTGCTCAGCCCTAAGAAGAGCATAGAGGGTCTTATCGGCGGTATCGTTGGAGCAGGTGTATTCGGAGCAGTGTTTGGCATACTGTTTGATAAGTATGTAGACACCATGAACTATGCGCCATTACTTTTTGCAGTTGTCGGCGCTGTCGGTGCACTTCCGGCGGTTATTGGAGATCTGGCAGCATCTGCGATAAAGAGAAATAACGACATCAAGGACTACGGAAAGCTGATTCCGGGTCACGGAGGAATATTGGACAGATTTGACAGCATAATATTTACAGCACCGATAATTTATTATCTGCTTGTATATCTGCTGTAGGATACATGATGGGCAGTGCCCAGTGGGTTCACTGGATACTGCCTATTATATTCGGATAGATGATCCGGTAAATCCGGATACAGGAGGATAACATGAAGAATGTAGCGATAATTGGCTCTACAGGTTCAATTGGAACACAGACCCTTGAGATAGTTAGGGTTCAGGAAGATCTGAATATAGTGGCGCTTGCCGCCGGAAGTAATATAGAGCTCCTGGAAAAACAGGCGAGGGAGTTTTCGCCTGAGGTTGTTGGAATATGGAGCGAAGAGAATGCTGCGAGACTCAGAGAGTGCCTTGCGGACACTGACATAAGAGTTGTTGCGGGCATGGACGGATTGATAGAGATAGCAGAGCTTTCGTCATCAGACATCCTTGTCACGGCAATAGTTGGCATGATCGGAATAAGACCGACTATAGCAGCCATAAATGCGGGAAAGGACATAGCACTTGCCAATAAAGAGACTCTGGTGACAGCGGGACATATCATCATGCCGCTGGCGGCGGAGAAGAATGTAGCGATACTGCCTGTTGACAGCGAACATTCCGCTATATTCCAGTCCCTTCAGGGAAATGTGCACGGCGATGTGGAGAAGATACTGCTCACAGCGTCAGGTGGGCCTTTCAGGGGAAAGGATACCGCATTTCTTGAGAATGTTCAGGTGGAGGATGCGCTCAAGCATCCAAACTGGAGTATGGGAAGAAAGATAACAATAGATTCAGCAACCATGGTCAACAAGGGACTTGAGGTTATAGAGGCAAAGTGGCTCTTTGATGTGAAGCCGGAGAATATCCAGGTGGTAGTCCAGCCACAGAGCATAATCCACTCGATGGTTGAGTACAGGGATGGCGCAGTCATAGCACAGCTTGGAACTCCGGACATGAAGCTTCCGATACAGTACGCTTTGTGTTATCCGGAGAGAAGATACATGGCCGGTGACAGACTGAACTTCTGGACTATGAACTCGATTCTTCTTGAGAAGCCGGACATGGATACATTTAAGGGATTAAAGTATGCGTATTCTGCCATAGCAGATGGCGGTTCAATGCCGACGGTATTCAATGCGGCAAATGAGTGCGCAGTGTCAAAATTCCTTGACAGGAAGATACGCTTCCTCGATATATACAGGATAATAGAGGAGTGTATGGCGAGTCATACAGTTATAGAAAACCCTGACGTGTCACAGATACTTGACACTGAGCGCTGGGTATATGATTTTGTAGAAAGCAGGTGGTAGATTGAACATAATTCTCATAATTCTAGTATTTGGTGTGATAATATTTTTTCATGAGCTTGGACATTTTATTGTCGCAAAGATCAATCATATATCGGTAATTGAGTTTTCCATGGGACTTGGCCCAAAACTCTTCTCGTTTACCAAGAAGGATACACAGTATTCACTGAGACTCATACCTCTGGGCGGTTATTGTATGCTGCTAAGCGAAGGCGAGGAAGGTCATGAGGATGACGAGAACGCATTTGAGAAGAAGTCTATATGGGTGCGTATGGCGGAGGTTCTTGCCGGTCCGTTCATGAACATAGTTATAGCATTTATCTTTTCAGCGGTCATAATCCACTTCTGTGGTACAGATCCTGCGACTATCGGCAGGGTGTACGACAGCGAGATGGCGAAGGAAAGCGAGTATGCGGATGTTGTCAAGGAGTTCAATGGAGTTTATCCTGCGGAGCAGGCCGGGATAGAGGATGGAGATACCGTCCTTGAGATCGGCGGAAGCAAGATCAAGAATTTCAGGGAGCTTCAGATATATCTTGAGATATACGGGGACGGTTCTCCTATAGACCTCAAGATGCAGAAGAAGGATGGCACGGTGTACGATACGACTGTATATCCGGTGGAGACAAGTGCAGGTTATAAGGTGGGAATCGTAAGCTGCGGTTATGTCTTGCCACAGAATTTTGGCGAGCTGATGAAGTATTCTGCCTATGAGGTCAGATACTGGGTCAAGGCCACGTTCCTGAGCCTTAAGCTCATAGTCACCAGACAGGTCAGCTCAGATGAGGTGTCCGGCCCTGTGGGTGTGGCAAAGTCCATGAACGATACGTTCAATGAGGCTGCAAAGGTCGATGTCCTTACGGTTCTCCTCAACTGGATGAACTATATAGTGCTTCTCTCGGCCAACCTTGGAATCATGAATATGCTTCCGATACCGGGACTTGACGGAGGACGTTTCCTGTTCCTGCTGATCGAGCTTATAACCAGGCGGAAGGTTCCGAAGGACAAGGAAAACATAGTCACATTTGTGGGATTTGTGCTGGTCATGATCCTCATGGTCGTAATATTGTTCAATGATATAAAGAATGTATTTTTCAGTTAAAGACAATTAAAGAAGGAGGAAAGGCGCCAGTGCTTATGTACTGGCGCTGTGAGTATATATGAAGACAAGAGAGATCCACATAGGTGACAGGGTTATAGGCGGAGGCAATCCGATACTTATACAGTCCATGACCAACACAAAGACGAGCGATGTGGAGGCTACGGTTGCACAGATACTCCAGCTTGAGAAGGCCGGATGTGACATAATCAGATGTACGATAAACGATGAGGCTGCAGCAGATGCAATCCCGGCTATAAAGAAACAGATCCACATTCCGCTTGTGGGCGACATACATTTTGACTACAGGCTTGCCATAAAGGCCATAGAAAATGGTGTGGACAAGATCAGGATAAATCCGGGAAATATCGGAGGACAGGAGAAGCTGGCAAAGGTAGTCGAGGCTGCCAGAAAGAGAAATATTCCTATAAGGGTCGGTGTAAACAGTGGTTCTCTGGAGAAGAATCTCGTGGAGAAGTACGGCGGAGTGACCGCAGAGGGAATAGTTGAGAGCGCTCTTGACAAGGTGCGCATGATCGAGGAGCTTGACTATCACAACATAGTCATAAGCATCAAGTCGTCTGATGTTATGATGTGCGTGAGAGCCCATGAGCTCATCGCGGACAAGACAGATTACCCTCTGCATGTGGGAATCACAGAGTCAGGAACCGTCACAAGAGGAAATATCAAATCATCGGTGGGACTTGGAATCATACTCCATGAGGGAATAGGCGATACGATAAGAGTGTCCCTGACAGGAGATCCGGTGGATGAGATCCTGTCGGCAAAGCTTATTCTCAAGGCTCTTGGACTCAGAAAGGGCGGAGTAGAGCTTGTGTCATGTCCGACCTGTGGACGTACTGAGATTGACCTTATCGGACTTGCAAACAAGGTTGAAAAGCTTGTGTCAGACTATGACCATCTCAATATTAAAGTCGCAGTTATGGGGTGTGTGGTGAACGGCCCGGGAGAGGCTAAGGAGGCAGACCTTGGTATTGCAGGAGGCAAGGGCTGCGGACTGCTCATCAAAAAGGGTGAGATAGTTGGCAAACTCAGTGAGGATGAATTTATACCGGCGCTGAAGCGCGAGTTAGATAATTGGAGTGAATAGGATTGAACAACGAAGATCGTATTTGGGAACAAGAGAATATAGATCAGATGTATGCCGATGAGATGCAGACTCAGATGGATTATGAAGCCCAGATGGCTGAACAGGAGATGTATGAGAGCCAGATGTATGCTGATATGCAGCAGGAGAGCGCATCGTACACCCAGGCGGATGTTCACGACTCGGACTGGCATATCGCAGATGATATGGAGGAAGATGCCGAGGACGAAGACGTGGTCAGTGATGGCTCTGCAACGGCGGTTTCAGATGCCGGAAATGAGCAGGCGGAGCTCTTCATGACGGTGTTCCCCGGAGTGGAGATGACTAAGGAGCTTGCAGGTCTGTTCACCGAGGTGTATGTGACAAAAGTCACGATATATGACAGTAAAAATATCCTGCAGGTTGACATAAGATCGAGACATATAATAAGCAGACCGAATATAGAAAAGGCGGAGGAGTGTATCCGTAAGTTTGTATTTGGCAATAAAAGGTATACGGTCCAGATACGGGAACACTATACACTTTCTACACAGTACAATCTCGAAGCAATAGTCAAAGCATATCAGGACAGCATACTTTACGATATAAGATCATTCAGCAATGTGGGCTACAGGCTTATATCCAGATCGATAGGAGAACTGTACTGTGACGGAGACGCGATAACCATAGCTATAGAGGACAGTAAGATAGCGCATATACACGCTGAGAAAATAAAGGCGTATATGGAGGAGATGTTCCAGGAGAGATTTGACCTGAATGTCAATGTTGCATTTGAGTACAGTGAGGCGGACAAGGAGAAGCTGAGGAGAGCCAGTGCACTTGTTGAGCAGCAGAAGATAGATGCCATATTGAACAACCTCAGGGATCATGGCGACATCATCGTGGATGGAAAGGCCGTGGACAAGGATAAGCTCGGAGTGTCGAAGAAGGAAGATAAGAATAAGAAGAGCGAGGGACACAAGCCTGATGAGAATAAGGCTGCTCCTGCATCCTCCGGCGGCGATTCAGGCCAGAAAAATGGCGGTGAAAAGGAGAAGTTCGGAAGAAGGCGAAGATATTCAGATGATCCAGAGGTGTTCATAGGAAGAGATGTGGAGGGCAAGCTGCTTGAGATATCCAGCATCAACGATGGTATCGGAGAGGTCGTCATCCACGGACAGATCATGAGCACTGAGGAGAGAGAGCTCCGAAATGGCAAGATCATACTGACGGGATATATAACAGATTTCACAGACACCATAGGCTTCAAGATGTTCTGCAGTCCTGAGGATATGGAGGTCTACCGCGAGGAGATACAGAAGGGTAAGTTCTATAGGATGAAGGGCCTTGCCGAGTTCGACTCGTATGCCAAGGAGGTTATGATATGCCGAGTGCTCGGTATGAAGCACATTCAGGACTTCCGTGTACCTCGTATGGATACATATCCTGAGAAGCGTGTCGAGCTTCACATGCATACCAAGATGAGCGAGATGGACAGCGTGGTCGATATAGAGACCATCGTGAAGCGTGCCAGCGACTGGGGACACCCTGCCATAGCGATCACGGATCACGGTGTTGTTCAGGCTTTCCCTATAGCAAACCATACAAAGGGACTCAGAAAAGATTTCAAGATCATATATGGTGTCGAGGGTTACTTTGTCGATGACCTGAAGGATCTGGTTAAGAACTCAAGGAATCAGAGCCTTGATTCGGAATACGTGGTATTTGATATAGAGACAACGGGACTTTCCAAGAAGCACAACAAGATCATAGAGATCGGTGCGGTCAAGGTGAAGGACGGAGAGGTCGTAGATACATTCTCGGAGTTTATAAATCCGGGTGTGCCTATCCCATACCAGATAGAACAGCTCACATCCATAAATGATGATATGGTAAAGGATGCGCCGATGTTCGATGTGATCGTTCCGAGATTTGTGGAGTTCTGCGGTGACGATATCGTGGTTGCCCACAATGCGTCATTTGATACGGGATTTGTGAGAATGAATGCGGAGGAGCTTGGACTTAAGTTCGACAACACGGTTCTGGATACCATGACGCTCAGCCATATACTGCTGCCGGAGCTTGGAAAATTCACTCTGGACAGAGTGTGTAAGGAACTCAAAGTCGTGAATGCGCATCACCACAGAGCCATAGACGATGCGGAGGCCACGGCGAAAGTATTCTTCAAGCTGCTCGACATGCTGAAGGAGAGAGATGTTAAGACCATGGATGATCTAAATGTCCTTGGAAGCACCTCACCTGATGCGATCAAAAAGGATAAGACATATCACGGAATCATCCTGGCAAAGAACGAGATAGGAAGAGTCAATCTGTACAGGCTCATATCTGAGTCTCATCTTACATATTTTGCGCGAAGGCCGCGTATGCCGATGAGTCTCATCAACAAATACAGAGAGGGTCTGATAATAGGCTCTGCCTGTGAGGCGGGAGAGCTGTTCCGTGCCATAGTTGATGATGCGTCGGATGAGGAGATAGTGAGACTGGTCAACTGGTTTGACTACCTTGAGATACAGCCGCTTGGCAACAATGAATTCATGACGAGGGATACAAGGAATCCAAAGACCATGGACGATCTGATCGGATACAACAAGAGGATCGTGGAGCTCGGAGAGATGTTCAACAAGCCAGTGGTCGCAACCTGTGATGTGCATTTCCTTGATCCTGAGGATTATATATACAGGGCGATCATCATGAAGAGCAAGGGCTTTGACGATGCTGATATGCAGCCACCGCTGTATTTCCGTACCACGGAGGAGATGCTGGCAGAGTTCCAGTATCTTGGAAGTGACAAGGCCAAGGAGGTCGTCATCACAAACACGAATATGATAGCGGACATGATAGAGAGGATAGAGCCGGTCAGACCGGACAAGGCGCCTCCTATCATCGAGAATTCGGATCAGACACTTACGGATATATGTTATACCAAGGCACATGAGATATATGGCCCAGACCTGCCACCTCAGGTTCAGGAGAGACTTGACAGGGAGCTGCACTCCATCATTTCAAATGGATTTGCGGTTATGTACATCATCGCACAGAAGCTTGTGTGGGATTCCAATGACCACGGATATCTGGTTGGTTCTCGAGGTTCGGTTGGATCTTCATTTGTCGCAACAATGGCCGGTATCACGGAGGTAAATCCGCTGTCGGCTCACTATATCTGTCCGAAATGCCACTTTGTGGATTTTGATTCAGAGCTTGTAAAGTCGTATTCGGGAATGAGCGGATGTGATATGCCGGACAGAGACTGTCCGAATTGTGGAACACCGCTTATAAAGGAAGGACACGATATACCATTCGAGACATTCCTTGGATTCAACGGAGACAAGGAGCCTGATATCGATCTGAACTTCTCGGGTGAGTATCAGTCGAAGGCACATGCATACACCGAGGTACTCTTCGGCAAGGGCAAGGCATTCAAGGCGGGAACCGTAGGTGGTGTTGCGGAAAAGACAGCATTTGGATATGTGTACAATTATTTCAAGGATCACTCCAAAGAGGAGCTTATGGCGGAGGCCAAGGCATCCGGAATGGATGAGAAATCCGCGAAGAAGTACGCTGAGGAGAATGCAACAGTTACAAAGAGAAGGTGTGAGATGGAGCGTCTGGCTCTTGGATGTACTGGTGTCAGAAGAACTACGGGTCAGCATCCGGGTGGTATGATAGTTCTCCCGAGACACGAGGAGATATATTCATTTACACCTATACAGCACCCGGCAAATGATGTGACATCGGATATCATAACGTCACATTTTGAGTACCATTCAATCGATCATAACCTGCTGAAGCTCGATATTCTTGGACACGATGATCCGACCATGATCAGGCGACTTGAGGATCTGACGGGACTTGATGCCACGAAGATAAGACTTGACGACAAGGATGTCATGGAGCTTTTCCACAGCACGAAGTCTCTGGGGATCACACCGGAGGATATCAATGGGATACCTCTTGGAAGCCTGGGGGTGCCGGAGTTCGGAACGGACTTTGCTATGCAGATGCTTATAGATGCCAAGCCGACATGTTTCTCAGATCTTGTGCGAATAGCGGGTCTGGCGCATGGAACCGATGTATGGCTGGGCAACGCGCAGGAGCTCATCAAGTCGGGCAAGTGTACCATATCGACAGCCATTTGTTGTCGTGACGATATTATGGTTTATCTGATACACATGGGACTTGATGCCGGACTTGCCTTCAACATCATGGAGAAGGTTCGTAAGGGAATAGTTGCCAAGGGCAAATGTGACAAATGGGATGACTGGAAGGCGGAGATGGCTGCCCACGGAGTACCGGACTGGTACGTATGGTCATGTCAGAAGATCAAGTACATGTTCCCGAAGGCCCATGCGGCGGCCTATGTCATGATGGCGTGGAGAATTGCCTGGTTCAAGGTCAATTATCCGCTTGAATACTATACAGCATTCTTCAGTATCAGAGCTGATGACTTCAGCTATGAGATGATGTGCTTTGGCAAGGAGAGAGTTCTCTTCCATATCAATGAGATAAGCAAGGTGGACAAGAACAAGAGATCAGCCAAGGACGAGGGCAAGCTCAAGGATCTGAAGATAGTTCTCGAGATGTACGCAAGAGGCTACGACTTTGTTCCAATAGATATATACAAGGCAAAGGCTGACAGGTTCCAGATAATAGACGGCAAGATCATGCCATCCTTCGCATCCATAGAAGGAATGGGAGAGAAGGCTGCACAGCAGCTCTACGATGCCGCCCAGAAGGGGCCGTTCCTCTCCAAGGAGGAGATCAATGAGCGTGCAAAGATCGGCAAGGGAACCATCGAGAAGATGAGTGAACTTGGAATCCTGGACGGAATGCCGGAGACAAATCAGCTTTCGCTGTTTGACTTTATGTAGGCTGGCGGAACAAATTAAGTCAATAATCTGAAAAAAGTTTGCAATTTTATAAAAAAAGTGCTTGCATTCTGCTTTCGTTTCTGTTATATTAAACAGGTCGCAAGCGAAGCGGCAGGATACAAGCACTTATGGTTCGTTGGTCAAGCGGCTAAGACGTCGCCCTCTCACGGCGAAAACAGGGGTTCGATTCCCCTACGAACTGCTAAGAATCGAAAGATTCAATAATTAGATAACAAGACCTATGGTTCGTTGGTCAAGCGGCTAAGACGTCGCCCTCTCACGGCGAAAACAGGGGTTCGATTCCCCTACGAACTGCTAAAAGCTGAAATCATTATGATTTCAGCTTTTTTGTGTTTTCATGCCATAGTGTGTGAAGCGGTGCTACACATTCTCCGCAATCTTCGTAACTCCCACATATATCTGTGAAATTTTATACCACGTTTTATAGTCGGTGACTCCGGTAACCGGAAGATTGAATATCTGCTGGAACTTTCTCACAGCATCAGCGGTGTTCTGACCATATACGCCATCGACGGTTACGGTACCGATGGCAGGATAGTTGAGTGCGATCCTGGCGAGCTGTCTCTGGAGCTGGGAGACCTTGTCACCGCTTGAGCCGATGGTCAGCTCGTAGCCCGGATAAGAAGAAGGTATACCGGATATAGTCTCCGAGGTGTTGATGTATATTGTATCCCCATAATAGTATCTGAGAATCTGGATGGCGGTAAGACCGTCGTCTGCCAGGGATTTTGATCCCCACTGTGTCATCCAGCCCGGACAGGATACACGTCTGCCGTCGCAGTATTGGGTGAACAGTGGCTGTGTAACGTTGGGCTTTGAGAGATAGTTGGCGAACATCTCATCGACGATCTGGGAGACATTTTCAAATATGGTTGCATTGTAGACCCACTTCTGGTCGAACGCAGTATTGCTCGTGATAGTAAAGTCGTATCCTTTTCCCCTATACCACTCGGTATAGACTCTATTAAGGGTAAATGACTGTATCGCCAGTACATTTGCACGGATGGCTGCATCAGGCCAGGTGGAATATATCTCGTTGCAGGCAACATTCTTTATGTAATCCTTATATGGAACATAGTAGTCCCTGGCGGTGGAGTCCGCCGGGGCGCCGTCATGGACAACTATGGTCTCAGGTACAACGACGCGGCTCAACACTATGCCGCCTGATGGATTCACCGGTTTTATCATGTCCTCGGCGATCTTGGGTGGATACTGCTCCCAGAGGGTGTGGGCGTCGAGAACGGTAGGGTTCGTATCGCTTCCATCGGATGGCGTCAGCTCTATGTTCTGGATCCCGTTCTCACCGGAGAATATCTGAACCCCGGAGATGAAGCGCTCGTTGTATCCGGGAGCGTTCACAAGCACGTTGTATTCCGAGTATGGCTGGTTGTCGCCAGGCTCCAGACTGTAGGCGACATCGGGGGCGGGAAGCTCTTCGTCGATGACGATACCATTTTCATCGGTGACAAATTCCTCTGAGGTGGAATCGGGCATTCCCGTAGGGCTTATGTATACGGAAGCACCCTCGACGGGAAAGAAATTGTTGTTCGTTATCTGAATTTTTAGTGAACCAACGTTATTTGTAATTGCCATTTCTTAATTCCTCATTTATAATTTGCTGTGAAAGTTTTTTAAGCAGCTTTCACAGTAAGTATATGACTAGATTTATAGAATATTCGGAGGAGATAAGATATGGCATACTTTCCAATGTACATCGATCTTGAGGGCAAGAAAGTAATAGTTGTAGGTGGAGGTAAGGCAGCACTTAGAAAGATCAATTCGCTGCTGTATTTCGGAGCGAAGATAGCGGTCATTGCGCCGAAGGTGTGCGATGATATAAAAGCGATAAAGGGAATAAATGTACATGAGAGCAACGTGGCACTTGACATACTGCAGAATGCAGACATTGTTGTGGCGGCAACCAGGCGCCCGGAGATCAATGCCAAGATAGGTACATATTGTAATGACAGGGGCATCATGGTAAATGTGGCTGATAACAAGGAGCTCAGCAGCTTCCTGTTTCCAGGCGTTATCGTCCGCGGAGATCTTGTGGTGGGAGTCACAACAGGCGGCAACAGCCAGGCGGTATCCAAGCAGATCAGGAATATGATAGACAGGATGCTTCCAGAGGAGTACGAGACGCTCACAAGAAAGATGGGAGCGTACACAGAGCTTGCAAATGTCAACATCAAGAGCACGGCACTTAGGGAGGAAGCACTGGATGAACTCGTCAAGGTTGCACTGTCCAACAAATGCGTTCTTGACGACAAGAAGGCGAACAAGGTGCTTGACAAATATTACCGTGAGGACGCAGCCAGAAGAAACGCATAAATATTTGTTAATATTTGTACTTGAATTATTTGATAATTATGATACAATAAGTGAGATTGTTATAGATTACAGCATGAGAGTGGGCCTTGGCCCACTCTCAATTGTTGTGGGGATAATATTTTACAGAAAGGTGGTCGTATTTACGAAGAGAGCGGATATTGAAGCAAAGACGGAGGCACTTGTGATGCCGATCATTGAGGCGAACAATCTGGAGCTTGTTGATGTGGAGTACGTCAAGGAAGGCAGTGATTATTACCTCAGAGTGTATGCGGACAAGGAAGGTGGCATCACGATCGGTGATTGCGAGATAGTGAACAGAGCACTTGGAGACCTGCTTGACCAGGATGATTATATAGGAGATGCCTATATACTGGAGGTCAGCTCACCGGGGCTTACGAGACCACTGAAGAAAGAGAAGGATTTCAAGAGAAGCATAGGTAAGGTCGTGGAGATCAAGACATTTGCCAAGGTGAATGGTGCAAAGGAATTCGAGGGTGTGCTCAAGGCATATGATGAGAATACAGTCACCATTGAGCTTGAGGATGAGACAGAGATAACGATAACGAGAAAAGATATTTCCATGATACGATTAGCATTTATATATTAGGAGGATAAAAAGGTGTCAGAGATCATTGAAGCATTGAATCAGCTTGAGAAGGAGAGAAACATTAGCAAGGATGTTCTGCTTGAGGCTATAGAGAGATCACTCAAGACAGCCTGCAAGAAGGATTTCAATACAGACGAGAACATTACAGTTTCACTGGACAGAGAGACTGGTGAGTGCCATGTATATGCAGCCAAAGAGGTTGTTGAGGAAGTTGAGAATCCTGCATGCCAGATAACACTGGAGCAGGCCAAGATGATAAGCAGCAAGTACGAGATAGGTGATACAGTAAATATAGAGATCACAACTAAGAACTTTGGAAGAATAGCAGCCCAGCGTGCGAGAAATGTCATCGTTCAGGCTATCAATGAGAATGAGAGAGCAGCTATATACGATCACTTCCATATGAAGGAGAAGGATATCGTAACAGGAATCGTTCAGAGACAGGTTGGAGACAGCGTGAATGTGAGCCTTGATGACAAGACAGAGGCACTCTTAAAGCCGTCAGAGATGATCGAGGGAGAGAGCTACGAGAGAGGCGACAGAATAAAGCTTTATATCACAGAGGTCAAGAAGACAAACAGAGGACCAAGGATCACTGTATCAAGAACTCATCCAGAGCTCGTCAAGAGACTTTTTGAGAAGGAAGTAACAGAGATCGCAGACGGAACAGTTGAGATCAAGAGCTTCTGCAGAGAGGCAGGATCAAGATCTAAGATCGCAGTATGGTCAAACGATGAGAACGTCGATGCAGTTGGAGCATGCGTAGGAATCAATGGTGACAGAGTAAATGCTGTCGTTGCAGATCTGAACGGTGAAAAGATCGACATCATTCCTTGGAGTGAGAACCCTGCTGAGTTTATTTACAATGCGCTCAGTCCTTCAGATGTTGAGGACGTATCAGTTGATCTTGATGAGAAGACAGCATTTGTCGTAGTACCTGATACACAGCTTTCACTTGCAATCGGTAAGAAGGGTCAGAATGCCCGCCTTGCAGCCAAGCTGACAGGATACAAGATCGATATTAAGAGCCATTCAAAGGCCGAGGAGATGGGTTACTTTGATGAGCAGCCAGAGGATGAGAACTTTGATCCTTATAACGAAGATGAATATTATGATGAAGTAAGCGAAGATAAAGATGCCGATGCTGCTTCATTTGACATAGATGAAACAGTAGACACAAACGACGAAGAGTAATCATTTGCATTGATGTAGTGGCACATGATAGAGAATAGGGAGTGATGAGATGGCAAAGAAGGTACCTCTGAGGCAATGCCTTGGATGCCGTGAGATGATGCCGAAGAGTGAGCTGATAAGGATAGTCCGAAGCAATGACGGGCAGTTCGCAGTTGATGCAACCGGCAAGCTCAACGGAAGAGGCGCTTATATATGCAAGAAATCCGAGTGCCTTAAGAAGGCGGTTGGAAGCAAAGCACTTGAGAAGGCTTTCAAGGTCAGCATACCTGCTGAGGTGTATGAACAATTAGACAAGGAGCTGCGTGACATTGAAGAATAACAAGATCTACTCGTTAATTTCTCTGTGTGCCAGAGCCAGAAGGCTGTGCAGTGGCAATTTCTCAGTAGAGAAAGCAGTTAAGAATCAGAGCGCGTACGTGGTCATTGTGGCAAAGGACGCTTCTGACAATACGAAGAAACTTTTCGACCAGAAATGTAATTATTATGGGATTCCTTATTATGAGTACGGGACAAAGGATGAGCTTGGCAAGTACAGTGGCAATGAGATGAGAACATCCATTGCGATACTTGACGAGGGATTCGGAAATCAGATCATAAAGTACATGAATGTAAATGAAAACATGGAGGTGTAACATTTGGCTAAAATCAGAGTACACGAATTATCAAAACAGTTAAACATTTCAAATAAAGATATCATAGATACACTTGGCGCAAAGGGAATAGAGATCAAGAGTCATATGTCCAATCTGGACGATTCGATGGTTGGAATAATTAAAGCTAAGTTTGGAGCAAAGACTGCGCCAAAGGCCGAGGCTCCAAAGGCTGAGACCCCAAAGCCTGCAGCACCAAAGCAGGAGGCTCCAAAGGCAGCGCCTAAGACAGAGCAGCCAAAGCCTGAGACAGCAAAGCCTGCTGCAGCGCCAAAGGCGGACGCGCAGAAGCAGAATCCTTCAAGGAATGACAATTCAGCAGCCAGACAGGGTTCTGGCAATCATGTAAGATTTGCCAGGGAGGACAGAAACGGCGGCAAGATGAATAACAACGGTAACAGAGTCAGATTTAACAACGACAGACAGGGCGGTTCAGACAGAGCCAGATTCAGCAACGACAGGAACCAGGGCGACAGAAATCAGGGTGACAGACCAAGATTCGGCAGAGATGGCCAGGGCGACAGAAATCAGAGTGACAGACCAAGAGTAGGCAGAGACGGTCAGGGCGACAGACCAAGGTTTAACAGAGATGGTGACAGAAACCAGGGTGACAGACCAAGATTTAACAGAGACGGCCAGAATGACAGACCAAGGTTTAACAGAGATGGTGATAGAAACCAGGGTGACAGACCAAGATTTAACAGGGACGGCCAGGGTGACAGACCAAGGTTTAACAGAGACGGAGACAGAAACCAGGGTGGCGGACGCTTCGGCAATGGCGATAGAAACCAGGGCGGAAGAGGCTTTAACAGAGATGGTGGCAACCGTTTCAGCAACCGTATCAATATGCCATTTGGCAAGGATGACGAGGATGACAGCCCAGCTCAGAAGAGAGCACCATTCAAGAGAGACCGCAAGGACTTCGATGCGAAGGAGATGCCGGGTAAGGATTTAAAGAGCCAGAACAGAGATAACTACAACAGAGATAAGAACAAGCCACGTAAGGGCAACAGAAGATCACCTGAGGAGGTCGAGGCTGATATCAGCAGACTTGCGAAGAATGTGAAGAACAAGCCACAGAAGAAGCAGCAGGCACCACAGGAGGATCCGGATGCAATCAGAACCATCACACTTCCTGAGGTTGTAACACTCAAGGAGCTGGCTGATGCGGTAAAGACTCCTGTAACAGCACTTATCAAGAAGTTGTTCCTCGCAGGTAAGATGGTCAATGTGAACTCAGAGCTTCCATTTGACGAGGCTTCAGAGATCGCACTTGAGTACAACTGTATAGCTGAGGAAGAGGAGAAGGTAGATGTGATCGAGGAACTCCTGAAGGAGGACGAAGAGGACGAGAAGGACATGGTTCCAAGACCTCCAGTAGTCTGCGTTATGGGACACGTTGATCACGGTAAGACATCACTCCTTGATGCGATCAGACAGACAAAGGTTACATCGGGCGAGGCTGGTGGAATCACACAGGCGATCGGTGCATCTGTTGTCGATGTAAATGGCCAGACTATCACATTCCTTGATACTCCTGGACATGAGGCGTTCACAGCGATGCGTATGCGTGGTGCACAGAGTACAGATATCGCTATCCTTGTTGTAGCTGCCGATGATGGTGTTATGCCACAGACAATCGAGGCTATCAACCATGCAAAGGCTGCCGGAATCGAGATCATAGTAGCGATCAACAAGATCGATAAGGAAAGTGCGAATATAGAGAGAGTTAAGCAGGAGCTCACAGAGTACGAGCTGATCCCAGAGGATTGGGGCGGTTCAACAATATTCTGTCCTGTATCTGCACATACTAAGGAAGGTATCGACAATCTCCTTGAGATGATCCTCCTCACAGCAGATGTGCTTGAACTCAAGGCAAATCCTAACAGAAAGGCAAGAGGTATCGTCATCGAGGCTGAGCTTGACAAGGGACGTGGACCTGTTGCAACAATGCTTGTACAGAAGGGAACTCTCCACGTTGGAGATTACATCGCTGTAGGAGCATCACATGGTAAGGTACGTGCCATGACCAACTCAAGAGGTGAGAGAGTTACAGAGGCTCTTCCATCAACACCTGTACAGATTCAGGGGCTTAATACAGTTCCTGACGCAGGTGAGATATTCATGGCAGTTGACAATGAGAAGGAAGCCAGAACCATATCAGAGACATACATCTCACAGGGTAAGGAGAAGCTTCTTGCAGATACAAAGCAGAGAATGTCGCTTGACGATCTGTACAGCCAGATCCAGGCCGGCAACCTCAAGGAGCTCAAGATCATCATCAAGGCAGATGTACAGGGTTCGGTTGAGGCCGTTAAGCAGAGCCTTTTAAAGCTCTCAAATGACGAGGTCGTTATCAAGTGCATACATGCAGGTGTAGGTGCTATCAACGAGTCAGATATAATCCTTGCATCAGCATCAAATGCCATCGTAATCGGTTTCAACATCAGACCGGATGCGAGAGCAAAGGATATGGCTGACAGCGAGGGCGTAGATGTTCGTCTGTACAGAGTCATCTACAATGCAATAGAGGATATTGATTCAGCAATGAAGGGTATGCTTGATCCTATATATGAGGAGAAGGTCATCGGACACGCAGAGATCAGACAGACGTACAAGGCTTCTGGTATCGGTGTCATTGCCGGTTCATATGTTCTCGACGGAACAATCAACAGAAACTGCAGCGTAAGAATCACCAGAGAGGGCAATCTTATATTTGAAGGAAAGCTTGCTTCACTCAAGAGATTCAAGGATGATGTCAAGGAAGTTAAGTCCGGCTTTGAGTGTGGTATGGTATTCGAGAACTTCCAGGACGTTGCAGAGGAAGATCAGATAGAGGCATACGAGATGGTAGAGGTGCCTAGAAAGTAGTAATAGATATGAGAAAAAACAGTGTAAAGAATAATAGGATCAACGGTGAGGTCCAGAGAGAACTCAGCAGGATCATCAGCCGCGAGATCAAGGATCCGAGAATATCACCTATGACTTCGGTCGTTGATGTGGTTGTCACACCTGATCTCAAGTTCTGTAAGGCATATATCAGTGTCCTGGGTGACCAGGATGCTGTTGATTCCACATTTGCAGGGTTGAACAGCGCAATGGGATATATCAGAAGAGAGCTTGCTCATTCTGTAAATCTGCGCAATACACCGGAGATAACATTTATCATGGACCAGTCCATAGAGTATGGTGTCAGTATGTCCCACAAGATAGATGAGGCTCTCGGAAAGCATGGCGATGCTGACGAGAGTACAGATGAAAACTCAGAGAGTGAAGATGAGTTTGAAGAGTAGGATATAATATGAGAATTTAAAAGGAGGTATATCATGAACGATCTTATAAGGGAGATAGAGAACGCAGACAGCATAGCCATAACAGGACATATCAATCCTGATGGTGATTGTATAGGTTCAACACTTGGAATGTATAACTATATTACAAGCAATTACCCTGACAAGAGGGTTCAGGTATATCTTCAGGAATTCCCGGATGTATTCATGTTCCTGAATGGTGCATCTACTGTAAAGCATGAGGCAGATGACGAGACCTATGATCTGTTTATGTCGCTTGACTGCGGAGATATGGATAGATTCACACCATTTGTCAGATATTATGAGACTGCGAAGAGAACTCTTTGCATAGACCACCATGTGTCTAACAAAGGCTTTGGTGATGTGTGCTATGTGGAAAGTGATGCATGCTCCGCTGCGGAGGCTATATTCAAGCTCCTGGATGAGAAAAAGATCAACCAGCAGTGCGCAGAGTGTCTGTATACCGGTATAGTCCACGACACAGGAGTGTTTAAGCACAGCAATACCACCAGAGAGTCCATGACCATAGCGGGAATCCTGATAGAGAAGGGAGCGAGACCAAGCTTTGTCATAGATGAGACATTTTACAAGAAGACGCTCACACAGAATAAGCTTCTGGGCTATGCGCTTCTCAACATGAAGCAGTTTGCAGATGGAAAGATAACCCATACACTTCTGACAAAGGAGGACTTTGACAGATTTGGTGCCAGCAAGATGGATACGGATGGAATCGTGGATCAGCTCAGACTGACATCAGGTACTGAGGTTGCTTTCTTCATGTATCAGGCTGGTGAGGATAATTACAAGATATCCCTCAGGGCAAATGATATCGTGAACGTGAGTGAGATCGCGTGTAGCCACGGCGGTGGCGGCCATGTGAAGGCTGCGGGATGCAATATGTCAGGTGATCCGGAAAAGATAGTTGCGGAGATAGTTGCGGATATAGAGAAACAGCTTGGCTGATAAATTGCAGAAAAGATGTGATCTGGAACAGGTACTGATACAGCGGACTGATGTAAAAGACTTTGGATTGGATTTGAAATAGTTATGATAGATGGATTTATCAATATATATAAGGAGCAGGGGTTCACGTCATTTGATGTGGTGGCAAAGCTCCGTGGTATATTAAAACAGAAAAAGATAGGTCATACCGGAACTCTCGATCCCATGGCGGAGGGAGTTCTTCTTGTGTGTCTGGGAAGTGCTACGAAGATGTGCGATCTGCTCACTGAGAAGAACAAGACATACACATGTTCCATGCTTCTCGGAAAGACCAGCGACACCGAAGACGTGACAGGAGTCATGACAGACGTGACAGATGTATATCCTGATGAGAAGACAGTCAGGGCTGCGGTGATGAGTTTTGTAGGCGATTACATGCAGATCCCGCCTATGTATTCAGCCATCAAGGTAAATGGTAAGAAGCTCTATGAGCTGGCGAGAGCCGGACAGGTTATAGAGAGAGAGCCGAGACTGGTCACGATACATGGTATCACCATACAGTCGGTAGAACTTCCGAGGGTGACATTCGATGTGAGCTGTTCCAAGGGAACATATATCAGAAGCCTGTGCAGGGATATAGGAGAGAAGCTTGGCTGCGGTGCGGTGATGGAGAAGCTTGTCAGAACCGAGGTGAAGGGCTTTACTATAGAAGAAAGTCTGACGCTTGATGAGGTGGAGAAGGCAAGGGATGACGGGACACTCATGCAGCATATATTAACAACGGATAAGCTCATGCCGAATATACCGGAGCTTCATATAGCTGAGAAGGGTGTTAAGCTTCTGGCAAATGGAAATAAGCTCAGTGCGGATGCATTTGCAGAGAATAAGATACACAGGGATACCTATGTCAAGGTGTTCGATGAGAATGGAAGATTTGCGGCACTGTATGAATACAGCGATGAGAAGAGGCAGTATGTGCCATTTAAGATGTTTCCGGTGAGTAATTAAGGACAGACAGTTATGATTCATATAAAGGACACGAAGAAGGTAAAACTGAATAGCACAGAGCGCACGGCGGTTGCCCTGGGCAAGTTTGATGGTATCCATCAGGGACACATGCTGTTGATAGAGCAGGTGTTGAAGCTTCAGAGACAGGGATATATGGGCGTTGTGTTCACATTTGACATGAGGGAGAATCATGTGTTTGATGTGAGCAATATGAAGACCATATACACATCTGACGAGAAGGCACAGGTGGTATCGGATACCGGAGTTGACGTCCTGGTTGAATATCCGTTTGACGATGCATTTGCGGCTACAGAGCCGAAGGCGTTCATCAGAGATGTTCTGGTGGACATGATGCGGGCCGGATATGTCGTGGTTGGAAGCGATTACAGATTCGGCAGAGACAGAAAGGGCGATGTGGATACCCTCAGAAGCTATGCGGACGAGTATGGATATAAGGTCATAGTCATAGACAAGCTGGAACAGGATGACGAGGTGGTCAGCTCAACTGTCATCAGGAAGAATATTTCTGAGGGAGATGTGAGGTCGGTCATTCCGATGCTCGGCAGACCGTACAGTATGACAGGTGAAGTGGTGTCCGGTAAACAGCTTGGAAGGACAATAGGAATACCGACTGCGAATATGCTGCCGGAGGAGCGCAAGCTGTACCCGCCGGCTGGTGTGTATGCTTCAAGGATCAGGATAATCCGGGGGAAGCATACGGGACATGAGGATCCTTTCAGAGTCTATATGGGAATCACCAACATAGGAGACAATCCTACAGTTAACGACAAGGGAAATATCACCATAGAGACGAATATCTTCGACTTTGACAGGAACATATATGGACAGGTCATCAAGGTGGAGCTTATCGAGCAGATCCGAGGTGAGAAGAAATTTGGAAGCCTGGATGAGCTCAAGGCTCAGATGGCAAATGACATAGAAACTTCAAAAAGAATACTTGCTAATAAAGTATTGGTAAAATAGCACAGAAAACATTGGTAATTATGCGCATAAATAATGACGGATTATTGGGTCGCATGAAGATGTTTTCTGTGCTATATTTTTAATAATAGGGTATTTTTTAGGAGGAAAAAGGAAGTACAAGGAGGAAAAGTAAAATGAGAAAGAAAGCAGCGATCAGGATCCTGGCATATGTTCTCACCTTATGCATGATCATCGGCAGTATAACCTGGCCGGAGATCACAGCTAAGGCGGAGAGCATCACAAAGGATCTGAAACCGGACACCGGCTGGAAGACGGTGACTGCGGCAACAGATGAGTGGAGTGATTATGGAAAGGCGGAGATCAGATTTTCGCCTTCATCAGATCTGGCATCCATGAAGGCTATTGCGGATGCGGGATATAAGACGCTCAAGATCACATATGCGGTTGACACATTTACCGCTGCAAGTGGACAGAATGCGGGAGTTATGCCATTTGCGTCATATGGTTCTTCATGGTCGAATAATGACAAGTGGATAGATCTGTCCAAGAGCGGTCAGTTTGAGACCGTACTTGATCTGTCATCTATCAGCACAACAAGCACGGAGAAGGTGGCATTTGGTATACAGGTTGCCAATCTTCAGGAAAACAGCACGATCAAGTTCAGGATCGTGTCAGCGGTCCTCTCAGGAACAAAGAGCACCTCTGGTGGTTCATCAGGGGAGTCAGGCGGTTCAGGCGACAGCGGATCAGGCAGTGCGGACCTTGATTCAATTGGAAACACAAGTTCAAGCGTAACCGCAAGTCTTGCTGATGGAGATGGAACAGCCAAGGGAGACGGCTACTACGAGACAGAGATAACGATAAATAACAAGAGCAATTCATACATAGCAGACTGGATAGCGGTGGCTGATGTGAGTGGCTCTGTAACTGCAGTTAAGGATTACAGCAGCTGGTCAGCCCTCAAGGGTGTATTCAGTGATGGAAAGCTGTACATATATCCAAACACATCCAAGAAGTCAGGTGCAGTAAATGCAGGTTCGAGCGTGAGCTATTCAAAGCTTGGCTACACAGGTACGGCAAACGGTGTGTCTATAACAGGTGTCAAGGTGTACTACAGCTCACAGTCAGGTGCATTTGACTCATTTATCGGTTCACTTTCATCATCATCTGGCGGAGCCGGGGACAATACAGGTGAGATCAATACGGATGTTGAGTACAACTATGCGAAGCTTCTTCAGGAGTCATTGTATCTTTATGATGCGAATATGTGCGGAAGTGATGTATCTGCAAAGAGTGAGTTTTCTTGGAGATCAAACTGCCATACTGAGGATGCAAAAACAACATATAATGGAAAGACTGTGGATGTCAGCGGTGGATACCATGATGCGGGAGATCATGCCAAGTTTGGTCTGCCACAGGCATATTCGGCTACAGTTCTAGGACTTGCGCACATGGAGTTTGCCGAGGCATTTGCGGATACTGCTACAGAGGCACACTATAAGAGGATCATGGACAGATTCGTTGCTTATTTCGAGAGATGCACAGTCCTTGGAAGTGATGGCTCGGTTCAGGCTTTCTGTTATCAGGTCGGTGATGGAAATGTCGATCATGGATACTGGGGAGCTCCGGAAAAGCAGTCATCAAGAAGTGGACAGGCAACATTCACATCTGATTTGGATACGTGTACAGATATCGTTTCAGAGACAGCGGCGGCACTTGCGGCATATTATATAAATTACAAGGATAAGAAAGCGCTTTCCTATGCGGAGAAGCTTTTCACATATGCGGATACTAAGGCTAAGAAGAACAGCTCGGGTCCGGCATCAACTTTCTATAGCTCAGATTCATGGGAAGATGACTATGCCCTTGCGGCGGCTCTTCTGTACAAGGCTACAGGTAAATCAGCATATGCAACAAAATACAATAATGTATATGGTGGCAGAACAAATCCTAACTGGGCTCTTTGCTGGAATAACGTGGCTCAGGCGGCTCTGCTCTACAGTCCTAATTCATCAAAGAAGAGTGTGTTCGTGGAGAACCAGTCAGGACTTATAGCAAGCAAGACACAGTCAGGAGATAACAACTTCTGCCTGATAGACAGCTGGGGATCGGCGAGATATAACACTGCTCATCAGATGACAGGTCTTCTGTATGATACTATATATGGAAAGAATGATTATTCATCATGGGCAAATGGTCAGATGAGGTACATACTTGGCAACAATGCAGGTTCAAAGTGTTTTGTTGTCGGTTACAACAAGTATTCATCAAAGTACCCTCATCACAGAGCCTCAAGCGGATATCAGGGTTCTGTAACTGGAAATGCATATACAAAGCAGGCACATGTACTAGTCGGTGCTTTGGTTGGCGGCCCGGCGGGTTCGAGTACATCCTATGTAGATAGCTCAGAAGATTATAACCAGAACGAGGTTGCACTGGATTATAATGCAAGCCTTGTGGGTGCAGCAGCCGGACTTTATCTGTATGTGAAGAACAGCGGAACAGATGAGGAGAAGGCAGCACAGAAGGTAGTTCCTAAGAGCGAGGTGTCGTCAGAGCTCAGGACGATAAGCGGGGAGTCAGGTGGAGGCATGACAACAGAGGACGACACGAAGGATCCTTCAACTGGCTCAACCGGCTCAACCGGATCGACTGGCTCAACTGGATCAACAACGGGTTCAACGTCTGAGAAAGACACAGAGACTCCGTCAGAGACACCGGCCGTAAAGGTTACAGGAATCTCATTTGACAAGACATACATAACACTTAATGTGGGCGACAGTGATGAGATCAAGGCAACGATAACACCTGCTGATGCAAAAGATACATCCCTTGTGTGGTCAAGTTCAGACAAGGCTAAGGTATCCGTACAGAATGGCAAGATAACAGCCCTCGCAGCCGGAACGGCGACTATCACAGCTATGGCTAAGGATGGCTCGGGAATAAAGGCGGCGTGTGTTGTCAAAGTGCGCACTCCTGGAAAGCTGTCATGCAGCAGTGCTGACAAGGCATGGACAGACCTCGTATATGGCTATTCGAATGCTGATCAGGCAGCAATAGAACTGACAAACTCCGGGGAGACAACCCTTTCAGATGTAAAGGCCGAGCTTAAGGATGGAACGGCATTCCAGATCGTTTCATCACCGGCAGGTCAGATTTCTGCAGGTCAGAAAACAACAGTAGTTGTAAAACCGGTAAATGGACTTGGTGCCGGAAGCTACAGCGATACACTGGTAATATCAACGGCAAACGGCTCAGCGAGCATAACTCTCAAGGCGACAGTGGCAAAGGGAGAAAATACCGCAGTTGTCACTCTGACAAAAACTTCAGTAACATCTGATTCGGTGGCCGTCAGCGGTCAGGTGTCAGGAGCAGCAGGTGAGATCGAGTATGCAATATCCAGTGAGAAGGATGTTGATGCATCAAAGCTTACATGGCAGAATGGTGCTCAGTTTACCGGACTCAAGGAATTTACTACATATTATGTATATGGCAGGGTAAAAGAAACTGCAAATGTCAAGGCTGGTCAGATCAGCCAGGCACTTGAGGTGACTACACCTTTATCAGATCCTTTCGTAATTGACATCGGAAGACTGAATGACAGCAGATATGTTGGAGCATTCACAGACAGTGAGGAAAATCCAACTGTAAAGGTATCACAGTCTGGTGGAATCATATCAGTTTCATTTACCGAGAATAAGGATTACACGATCACAGGAAATGGTGAGGATGTAATTGTTGATACCGGAAATGCAAGCGGAATAACCGTGGACAATGCTACTGTAAAGAAGATCACGGTTCGTCCGGGCAATTCTGAAACATTTGTCATAAAGGTAAGCGGAGAAAATAAGATTGCTGATGGTATAACATGCGTCAGCGATAACAGTAACGCAGCGGATGTAAAGGTATCTGGAAAGGATACATCTTCCAAGATATCAGCGACAACCCCGGGTGCGTCTGCGATCAAGACAGATGGAAATCTTGAGATAGACAACATACAGATAAAGTCCGATGGTAAGGGAATCGAATCTGCGGGAACTGTGAAGATAGCAGGTGGAAGCAACAGCATAGATTCTGTATCTTCGGCAATATCGGCATCGGATGTGGAGATCACAGGAGGCTCTGTTGATGCAAAGTCATCAGGACTTGGCGATGGGGAGTCGGTAATCTCAGCAGACAATTCTATCAAACTGGTTGGTGGAAGTGTTACGGCGGATGCATCCGGATCAACCGGTGGAAATTCATTTGGCGTAAAGTCAGATGATGGAACGATCATTGTTGATGGCGATGTGTCAATAGGTGGAGATCCAATTTATTCCAAGGATCCGGTAGACAGCAAGGGCGACAGTGTAACCATGGTAAAGGTTGTGTTCACAGATGAGAATGGCAACCAGTTGTATGCGTCATCTGTAAACAAGGGATCAACTCTTGATCTGTCGAAAATAAATATCACCATGTCTGATGGTACTGATTACAAGACATCGAGGGCTGGATATGCGCTGGCATGGCAGGATGAAGCCGGAACAAGCTATAATGCTGATTCTGCATACGGCGCTGTATCAGAGGATATAACATTTAAGGCTGTATGGACATGGATAGTTGTGGATATAAGCGTTGATGCAAATATTACATTTGCGGCAACTGGAAATGCTTCGTACAAGACTACATATACAGGCGCAGCGATAAGACCGGCCGTAAAGGTTGTATCACGTGGAAGAACACTTGATGCGGGAACTGACTACATAGTTTCATATAGCAGCAATACCAATGCCGGTACAGCAAAGGTAGTTGTCAAAGGTCAGGGCAGATATAAGGGCTCGAAGACTTTTACATTTGCAATAAACAAGCAGGCGATAAGTAAAGCCTCTGTGACAATCACAAAGTCGGCTGTATATACAGGCAAAGCAATAACACCAGCGGTGAAGGTTACCTGCGGCAAGCGGACACTCACAGCGGGCAAGGATTACAGAGTTGCATATTCGTCAAATAAAGACTTTGGCAAGGCAAAAGTTGTGATAATGGGAATCGGTAATTACAGTGGAACACAGACAAAGTATTTTGACATAACTGCGGCTGTGGGTAAGATCTATGCAAATGGAAATTACAAGTACAAGATCACAAATGCATCCCTGAATGGCAAGGGAACGGTAACTCTCGTATCTGTTGTCAAGAAGACCAAGACAGTTGTGGTTCCTGACACTATAAAGCTTGGTGGCAAGACATTTAAGGTCACAGCGATAGGAAAAGCGGCGTTCAAGAAGAATGTAAAGGTTACAAAGGTGACCTTGGGCAAAAACGTCAAGACTATAGGTGCCAAGGCGTTCTATGGATGTAAGAAGCTCAGGACAGTAGTGATAAAGAATACACAGATGACAGGAAAAACAGTTGGATCTGGTGCATTTACAGGGACATACGCCAAGATGACCGTCAAGGTTCCGTCGAAGAAGCTTAAGAGTTATAAGACAATCCTTCTGAAAAGAGGAGTGTCAAAGAAAGCAGTCATAAAGAAATAAAGGCTCAATAAAATAAAGAATAATTGGAGATCCGGGGTGGTTCATATGATCCCGGATCTTTTTTGTGCGTATGGAGGTGACCGAAGTTCGATTTGACATGGGTAAAAATATGTGTATAATATCGTTAGCATTCTAATAATTAGAATTATAACTATCTGGAGAGGAGAATCCATATGGACGAACATACAAAATCCATACATTATCTGCTGATGGCGGATCATTTCATGGTGCAGAAGGCATTGCTGAGTCAGATAAAGGATACAGAGCTCACCATGGGACAGCCCAAGGTGCTGGACTATCTGAAGGATCATGATGGGGCGTGCCAGAAGGATATTGCAGCGGGATGTCATATAGAGCCGGCATCGATAACCGCTGTGTTGAGTGGCATGGAGAATAAAGGATATATACAGAGAAGTACAAAGTCAGGGGACAGAAGATCCCTGTACGTGTATTTGACAGATAAGGGCAGAGAGTATGTGGAGATGCTCAATAAGAAGTTTGACTTAGTTGAATCTGTGGCGCTGAGGGGATTTACAACGGAAGAGACGGAAGAATTGCAGTCACTTCTTGTAAGGGTGTACGATAATATGAAGGGCAGCGAAAAAGACAACAGAAAAGAGGAACGTAAGAGATGAAGAACATGAAGGTAAGAATTCCAATGTATTTCGTTGGATTGTTTATTATGACTATAGGAATTGCACTGTCGGTAAAATCCAATCTCGGTGTGTCGCCGGTGAGTTCCATACCATATACCATGACCTGTGTATGGGGAATAGAGATGGGAAAGGCTACGATCATATTCCATGCGGCACTTGTGCTTATACAGATCCTATTACTCAGGAAGCGGTTCAAGCCGATCAATCTGCTTCAGGTGGTCGTGGGAATCGTGTTCGGATATTTTACAACATTCTGCAATTACCTGGCTACATTTCTGCCGAGCACTGATAATATAGCGATGAGAATTGTGCTTATGCTTGTGAGTACTGTATTCATAGCGGTTGGAATCTTTTTCTATCTGCCGGCCAATCTTATTCCGCTTGCCGGAGAGGGTGTCATGCAGGCTGTATCAGAGGTCACACACATTGAATTTTCAAAGGTAAAGATCGGATTTGACTGTTCTATGGTGGCTGTGTCGGTCGTAACATGTCTGATCTGCATACATAGTCTTGGAAGTGTGGGAGCCGGTACGGTTATTGCCGCATTCCTTGTTGGATTCAATCTTGGCAAGTTGAATAAGGCATTTGGCGGAAAACGAGATAAACTTCTTGGAAAGCACACATACACTGAGGAGGAAGTGCTCAGGGAGAGAATGGAGCAATTGCATTAGGACTTTTGGATAAAATTGTATCGTATAAACTATTTTATAATGGTAATCAAAATTACCAATTAGAACTGCAATCTGCCTGCACTGTATTTGAAGTCGTCGAAATCATCGGGTATCCGTGAGAGTTCGTCTATGTGTGCCTGACTGTCATATGGCTCATTTGCATTTATATGATGTTCCATATCTGTTATTTTCCCTTCATAAATGGCTAGCCTGGGGAGTTTTATTTGTTTGCTTTTGATATTCCGTGGTGTATAATTTATAGCATGATAAATAAAAATTTGCGCATAGGAGGAGAGGGAAGATGGCTGATAAGAATACTGCTGAAATAGGCTTTGAAAAACAGATTTGGGATGCGGCATGTGTACTTCGTGGAAATCTGGATGCATCAGAGTATAAAAGTGTTGTGCTTGGTCTGATTTTCTTGAAATACATATCGGATAGATTCGATGAGAAATATAATGAACTTGTGGAAGAAGGAGACGGATTTGAGGAAGATGTAGATGAATATACATCAGAAGGTATCTTCTTTGTACCTGCAGGAGCACGTTGGAATGATATAGCAGCAAATGCGCATACTCCGGAGATAGGAACAATAATAGATAATGCAATGCGAGCTATAGAGAAAGAAAATAAGAGACTTAAGGATATTCTTCCTAAGAATTTTGCCAGACCAGAGCTTGATAAGAGGCGTCTTGGGGATGTAGTGGACTTATTTACAAATATTCAGATGATTGAACATGGGAATGAGAAGGACATTCTTGGTCGAACATATGAATATTGTCTGTCAATGTTTGCCGAGCAGGAAGGCAAGCGTGGAGGAGAATTCTTTACTCCGTCATGTGTTGTGCGTACTCTCGTGGAAGTTCTCAAACCATTCAAAGGCCGTGTGTATGATCCGGCATGTGGATCAGGTGGTATGTTTGTTCAGTCGGCGAAATTCATAGAAAAGCATAGTGGAAATATAAGTGATATATCAATATATGGTCAGGATTCCAATCCAACGACATGGAAGATGGCTCAGATGAACCTTGCTATACGAGGAATAGAGCCTGATTTGGGATCTTATGCAGCGGATACATTCCTTGAAGATCGCCATCCAACATTGCGCGCGGATTACATCATGGCAAATCCGCCATTTAACCTTTCAAACTGGGGAGCTGATAAGTTAAAAGATGATGTACGTTGGAAGTATGGAATGCCACCGGCAGGAAATGCAAACTTTGCATGGTTGGAGCATATGATATATCATCTTGCGCCGTCAGGAAAGATAGGTATGGTTCTTGCAAATGGCTCTCTGTCATCACAGTCTGGCGGAGAGGGAGAAATTCGTAAGAACATAATAAATGCTGATTTGGTAGAGTGCATCGTTGCTATGCCAACTCAGTTATTCTACACAACTCAGATCCCGGTATCATTGTGGTTCCTTAATAAACAGAAAAAACAGTCTGGCAAAACTTTGTTCATAGATGCTCGTAAGATGGGGACGATGGTTAGCCGCAAGCTCAGAGAGCTCACAGATGAAGATATTCAGAAAATAGCAGATGCATATACAGCATTTGTCGATGGAACTCTTGAAGATGTGAAGGGATTCTGTGCAGTTGCAGATATTGCAGAGATTGAAAAACAGGATTTCATACTCACTCCGGGCAGATATGTAGGAATAGAAGAACAGGAGGATGATGGAGAGCCGTTCGAGGAGAAGATGACAAGGCTTACATCGGAACTGTCTGAATTGTTTGATAAGAGTCGTGAGTTGGAGGATGAGATTCGTAGGAAGTTGAGGGCGATTGGGTATGATATATAATAAATACACATTGAAAGAGCTTGCAACTATCCGGTATGGAAAGAATCAAAAGAATGTTGTTTCGTTAGACGGATCTTTTCCGATATATGGTACAGGAGGCTTGATGGGGTATGCAAGTAAATATCTATATGATAAGCCATCTGTATTAATTGGCAGGAAAGGAACAATAGATAAAGTTAGATATGTTACGCACCCGTTTTGGACCGTAGATACACTTTTTTATACAGAAATAAATGATGCGATAGTTTTACCCCATTTTCTGTATTATGTTTTATCTTTATTAGACTTGAGAAAATACAATGAAGGAACATCAATACCTAGTCTAAGAACAGAGACTTTAAATAGGCTGGAATTATATATACCGCCATTAAGTGAACAGAAAAAAATTCTGTCTTTTATAGAGCCAATTGAAGAAAAAATAGATATTAATTCTAGGATAAATAGGAATTTAGCACTGGTTGCATAAATAGGAATTTGTCGGAACAGTTGAAAGTTATTTTTTCAAAGATGTTTCCAACTATTGCTGATAACGGTAGTAATACATTAGAAGAAATCATCTCTTTTTCAAATGGTAAAAAGAGACCTGATACAGAGGGAAAAGTGCCAGTATATGGTGGGAATGGGATTCTTTCTTATACAGACAAATCAAACGCTGAGAACTGTGTGATTATTGGACGAGTAGGTGCTTATTGTGGTAGTTTGTACTTATCAATTGAACCATGCTGGATAAGTGATAATGCAATTAAGGCAGAAGCAAAAAATAGTAAATCACAGATGTTTATATACTATTTATTACAGGAGCTGGCTTTATCGAATAGACATATAGGTACGAGTCAGCCACTATTAACACAGGGAATATTAAATGCAATTCCTTTTACATGCCCTAGTGAAGAAGGTATTATTTCTTTTTGCAAGAAAGCTAATGATATTCAAAAACTAATAGATATGAATACAATAGAGAATAAAAGGTTATCTGAATTAAGAGATACTTTACTTCCAAAACTTATGTCGGGAGAACTTGATGTATCTGATTTGAATATTTAGTTACTCCGACAAATGGTAATTGTTATGATTATACTTAAATAATAAAAACGATATATTTGACATAAAAGCGGTTAAATGCTAATATAAGTGTAAAGAGGTGCTACCGATAGACGGTTAGCCCTGATATTGTTGACAAGAAATAACCGCCAAGTTTTCTCAGGACCGGGCGGTTATTTTTTTGTCTTATTTCTTATCATTGCTCTTAGAGCCAACGGCATAACCAAGAGCAAAGCATGTTATGCATAAGCTGATGATGGCTATAAAAAGTTCCGTTGTAAGCATAAGCACAAACCTCCGTAATAGATTTCCGTAAATGGATGTATCTATGTAAACACAGGCTATAAACTCCTGTGGCGAAGGCTAACCGCCTACCGAATAGGGTAGCACCTCTTATATTATAACAAACATATGTTCGATAATCAATATACATGAAAAGATAAATTTTTATTTATTTTGTATTTTTATTATATTCTCTTGATAATGTAAGGAGTAAAGGAGGATTTCAATATGAATCAAGAGATAATAAATGAAGTGCTTTGTCAGATGATACCGCATTTATCTAATGATCAGATAGTGCTGTTAAAGAATGTGTTAGAGGGAGCAATGCTGAAGAGTGGAACGGGTTCGGATCAATCTGATGAAGTGTTGGTTGATAGTTTTATTGCTGCAAAACGTCTTGAGGGATGCTCGGATAGAACACTGGTATTTTATAGGAATACAATAGATAAAATGTTAACCTCAATTGGAAAGAATATTAAAGCCATTACGACAGATGATTTGCGAGGATATCTTTCAGAGTACCAAAACAGTAATATGGTTAGTAAGGTTACAATAGATAATATACGAAGGAATCTGTCAAGTTTCTTTTCTTGGCTTGAGGATGAAAATTATATACTTAAAAGCCCGGTAAGACGTATACATAGGGTTAAAGCTACGACTTCTGTAAAGGAAACGTATACTGATGAAGACTTGGAACGGTTAAGGGATAACTGTACGGAGTTGAGGGATTTGGCGTTGATTGATATATTGGCATCAACAGGGATGAGAGTTGGGGAGTTAGTAAGACTTAATCGCGTAGACATCAATTTTAATGAAAGAGAATGTGTTGTTTTTGGAAAGGGAGATAAGGAACGAATCGTTTATTTTGATGCAAGGACGAAGATACATCTGCAGAATTACTTGGATGATAGAATAGATAATAACCCAGCGTTGTTTGTTGGCTTGAAACAACCATATAATAGGTTGAAAATAGGCGGCGTAGAATCGAGACTTAAGAGAATGGGAAATGCTATTCAGGTTGAGAAGGTACATCCGCATAAATTTAGAAGAACAATGGCAACGACAGCAATAGATAAAGGTATGCCGATTGAACAGGTTCAGAAGCTGTTGGGGCATGAAAAGATAGATACAACATTGCATTATGCGATGGTGAAACAGAGTAATGTTAAGAATGCACATAGAAAGTATATAGGGTAGTTTGGTTATGATTTATAAATTAAAAGATATATGTATTAGAATAACAGATGGATCTCATTTTAGTCCGAAGGCTAAAACAAATGGATATCCCATGTTTTCTGTAAAAGATATGTTAACATATGGCTTTGACTATTCAAATTGCAAAAGAATATGTAAAGAGGATTTTGAAAAGATGTTAAAAAGTGGGTGCGTACCACAAGCAGGTGATGTTTTAGTTGCTAAGGATGGCAGCTATCTAAAGGAAATATTTGTGTGTACAGAAACAAAAAAGGAAGCAGTGCTCTCATCTATTGCAATATTTAGACCTAATCAGAAAATAGTTAATTCCTATTTTTTATGTTATTTACTAAAATCACCTAATATATATAATTATATATCTTCAAATTGTGTTTCAGGATCTGCTTTGCCAAGAATAATTTTAAAAGCATTTAAGGAGATAGAAGTAGATATACCAGATTTGCATGTACAGGAAAACATAGTTCGCATATTAAAATTGCTTGATGATAAAATAGCTTTAAATACTAGAATAAATAGGAATTTGTCGGAGCAGGCTGCCGCATTATATAAATCTTGGTTTGTGGATTTTGAACCTTTCGAAGGAGAAAAACCAGATGATTGGAATGATGGTACAGTTGGCGATTTAGCCAATGAAATTGTTTGTGGTAAGACGCCTTCAACAAAGAAAGAAGAATACTATGGCAAAGATGTACCGTTTGTAACTATTCCTGATATGCATGGATGCATTTACACAGTTCATACAGAGCGAAAACTGTCTGTATTGGGAGCAGATTCACAAAGTAAAAAGACACTTCCTAAGAATAGTATTTGTGTAAGTTGCATTGGAACTGCTGGACTTGTGGTATTATTGTCAGAACCAAGTCAAACTAATCAGCAGATAAATACAATTGTTCCTAAAGCCAATTATTCACCGTACTATATATATTTAATGATGGATACAATGGCAGAGACGATAAATAAGCTTGGACAGGCAGGAAGTACAATTGTTAATTTAAATAAGACACAATTTGGTAAGATGGAAGTGATGATACCGTCAGTGGCTGCAATGTCTGATTTTGATGAAATCGTTGAGCCTATGTTTAAAGAAATTTTATCGAATCAAATTGAAAATAAAGAATTATTGTTGTTGAGAGATGAATTACTACCAAAGCTAATGGTGGGAGATATTGATCTTTCAGATATAGAATTATTAAAGAGGTGAAATCTTCGGAAAAGTAAAGCTGAAGGGATGTAAATTACATGTATAATATTATTGATAATTTTGATAAAAAAACTCCATCGGAAGTTAATGTTAATATTGTGAAATTGAATTGTGGAATTGATATAAAGACATTCCAAATCGAGACTGTTCATGATTTAGTTCAATTTATTGGTTTTGGAAAGTATATAAATAATAAAATTGGAAATGTATATTTCAGAGGTCAAACATCATTATATGATGGAAAAATGATACCATCATTATATAGGGGAAAGACTAAATTGGATAGTATTACAATGAAATATAATAAGAGAATAAAAAATGTTATTTCGAGTAATAAGCTATTTAATTCGTATGATAGGAGCGTTTTTGAACCGTTGGTACAACATTATGGAGTTAAAACTCCGTATATTGATTTAGTAGACAATGTTTGGGTAGCATTGTGGTTTGCTCTTCATCAAGCAAAAGTTGTTGCTATCAATTCTCATGAATATGTATATTACTATGATTCAAAAGAAGAGTATTCGTATATAGTTTTAATGATATCTGATGCTTTACAAGAAACAAGTAAGTCAGGAATATACCAGGGAAAGAACACGACATTGGTTGATTTAAGAAAAGCTACACCATCATTTTTTTTAAGACCACATGCACAGCATGCATATATGCTTAGAAAGAACGATCAATATCCAGGAGATTATAGCGATTTGATAGTTGGAATTGCCAAGATTCCAACGAGATTAGGGTTAAAATGGTTAGGTCAAAATGAATTCTTAACTTTGAATAGTTTATTTCCTGCCGCCTATTTTGATTCTGGATATAAAATGTTATTGAAAACATATCCGGAAAATAAACAACATACAGTGAATGAATTTGGTTCAATACAGATTTTAACGGATTGAGTGGTGATTATATTTAATAGTTGGTTAATTAAATTTTTATTTGCTCTACAAAACACAACACAAAGGGGAGGGGAATAAATGCCGGGTTTATTTACAGAAGATACATATGAACAAGCGATAATAGAGCTGTTCGAGAATATGGGATATGACCATATCTATGCGCCGGATTTTGACAGGGATTACACCAGCCCGTTGATGGATTCGGTACTTAGGGATAGTTTGGTGCGTGTCAATCGGGGATTGCCTGTAGATGCCATAGAAGAAGCTATTAATAAGCTTAGGACATTTGATACTGGAAGCTTGTTGCAGAAAAATATGACATTTATGGACTATCTGCAGAATGGAATTACAGTGAAGTTCTTTGTGAATGGCGAGGAACAGGCAACTATAGTGAAATTGGTTGACTATGAGAAGATAGACAACAATACGTTCTATGTGGTAAATCAGTATACATTTGTTGAGAATGGCAATAACAGGCGGCCGGATATTATTCTGTTTATAAATGGCATGCCACTTGTGTTGATGGAGCTTAAGAGTCCTTCTAAGGATGAGGTAGGAGTAGAGAATGCATATAAGCAGATTCGTAATTACATCAAGGACATACCATCTCTGTTTTATTACAATGCAATATGTGTAATCAGTGATCTTTCATCGAATAAAGCGGGAACTATAACATCCGGGCTTGATAGATTTATGGATTGGAAATGCAAGGATGGAAGTAAGGAAGAGAGCGGGTTTGCGGAATTTGAGACATTCTATGAGGGAATGTTTCAGAAGAAAAGACTGCTTGATATACTGAAGAACTTTATACTTTTTTCAGGAACGGGTACTGGTAGATTTAAGGTGCTTGCGGGATATCATCAGTATTTCGCAGTTAGAAAAGCTATAGAGAGGGCAAAGATTGCAACAAGAACGGACGGAAAAGGTGGTGTGTTCTGGCATACACAGGGTTCAGGTAAGTCACTCTCTATGGTATTTTATGCGCATTTGCTGCAGGAGGCACTTGATAGCCCTACCATAGTCGTAATGACAGATCGTATTGATCTGGACGATCAGCTCTATGCACAGTTTTCTCAGTGTGCAGATTTCCTCAGACAGACTCCTGTTCAGGCGGAGAGTAAGGAACATCTTAAGTCACTCCTTGATGGCAGAAGTGCAAATGGTATTATTTTCACAACTATGTTCAAGTTTGAGCGAGGTGAGAAACCTCTTTCAGAACGCAGAAACATTGTGGTTATGGCGGATGAGGCCCATCGTGGTCAGTATGGATTTGAGGAGAAGATTGTAGTATCCGAGAATCAGGCAGGAGAGAAAGAGGCACATACTGTTGTAGGAAATGCAAGAGTCATACATGATGCCCTGCCGAACGCTACGTTTATAGGATTTACCGGAACTCCAATATCAGCGAAAGATAGAAATACCAGGGAGGTATTTGGCGATTATATAGATATTTATGATATGACGCAGGCGGTTGAAGATGGGGCGACCAGACCTGTGTATTATGAGAGCAGAGTTGTTCATCTGAAACTTGATGAGAATACGCTTGCACTTATTGATTCGACTTATGATATTCTTGAGCAGCAATCCGATAAAGCAACGATAGAGAAGAGCAAGAAGATGCTGGGACAAATGGAGAGTGTCCTCGGCGCTGATTCAACTATTGCGTCATTATGCGATGATATTGTGGAACATTACGAGAAGTACAGGGCTAATCTGCTTACAGGTAAGGCTATGATAGTTGCCTATTCTCGTACAATAGCCATGAAGATATACAGAAGAATTCTTGAGATACGACCTGATTGGAAAGAGAAGGTTGGAGTAGTAATGACTGGTGGCAACAATGATCCAGAGGATTGGAAGGAGATAATTGGTACCAAGGCACATAAGGAAGAACTTGCAAGAAAATTCAAAGATAATGACGATCCAATGAAGATTGCAATAGTAGTGGATATGTGGCTGACAGGGTTTGATGTTCCGTCACTTGCGACTATGTATGTATATAAGCCTATGCATGGGTATAATCTTATGCAAGCGATAGCGCGTGTTAATCGTGTGTTTAAGGACAAAGAAGGTGGTCTTATTGTTGACTATGTAGGTATAGCTTCTGCGCTTAAGGCTGCCATGAAGGAATATACTGAGAGGGATAAAAACACATATGGGGATATGAATATTGCTAAAGTGGCATATCCTAAGTTCCAGGAAAAACTACAGGTGTGCAAGGATCTGCTACATGGATTTGATTTCAGTGGATTTATAGATGGCTCGCCGCTTGTTATGGCAAAACTTATAACCAAGGGAGTGAATTTTGTCCTTGATGCGAGGGTACCTGACAGAAAGGATTTGTTCTTGAAGGAGGCTATGCTGTTAAGACAGTCCCAGTCTCTCTGTTCAAGTATGACTACTGAGAAAGAACGCCATGAGGCAGCCTATATGGAGGCGGTTCGTTCAACAGTTATAAAGATTACATATGGCGGTGCAGATGGAAAGACACTATCACTTAAGGAGATAAACAACCAGATAAATGATCTGCTCAAGGCAGCAGTTCAAAGTGAGGGTGTAATCAATCTGTTTGACAGTAGCAAGACTGGTGGAGAGAACTTCAGCTTATTTGATCCGGCTGTATTGGATGAAATATCCAAAATGAAAGAAAAGAACATTGCTGTGGAAATATTGAAAAAACTCATGGCAGAGCAGGTATCTTTATACAAAAGAACAAATGTTGTTCAGTCGCAGAAGTTTTCAGAGAAGATAGCGCAGCTTATGAATTCGTATTACAACGGACTTATAACAAATGAGGAAGTAATAAAAGAGCTTCTTGAGACTGCTGAAGAGATTGCAAATCTGTATAAGAATGGACAGAAGCTTGGACTTTCCCAGGAGGAATTGGCATTCTATGATGCGCTGACAAAGCCGGAACATATAAAAGATTTTTATAAAAATGATGAATTGATTGCGCTTACCAAGGAACTGACGGAAATGCTCAGAAAGAATAGAACCATAGACTGGCAGAAGAAGGAAACTGCAAGGGCAACTATGCGAAAGATGGTTAAGAGACTGCTTAAGAAACATGATTACCCACCAGAGGATTATGATTTTGCCATAAATACAGTAATAAGTCAGTGCGAGCTGTGGACGGATAATAGCGATGCGCCTTATATGGAAAAGCATGACAGTACTTTTAGATATAGTGAAGAGGCAAAACTTGCTAATGTTGCTGAGGGGAAAACAATGTACACAATAAGTAAAAATAGTTAGGAGGGGATTGTTAATGGATGCACGAAAGGGTAATATTTTTGAAATTTTGAATGGCAATAAGCAATTTATAATACCTGTATATCAGAGATATTATAGCTGGGGAGAAGAGCAGTGTAAAAGATTATGGGATGATATTGTAAATATGCAGAAAAATGGCAAGCCTGGACATTTTGTTGGTTCAATAGTTAATATTGCTGAACAGGCAATGCCAACAGGCGTTCAAAAATATATGATTATAGATGGACAACAGCGTATGACGACATTAACTTTGTTGCTTATAGCGCTTAGAAATTATGTTCTGATGCATCCAGATGATAATTCAATAAATGCGAAACGTATTGATGGTATGCTTTTAAAAAATGAATATGAGAGTGGCATAGATCAATACAAGTTACTGCTTACAGAAAATGATAGAGAAATATTAATCAGTCTTGTAGAAAATAAGCCAATTAATTCAAATGTTAAATCACGTATATTAGATAACTATATGTATTTTAAGGACAAGGTTTCGGAAAAAATTCTAATGCTTGATGAAATATGGGACTCTATTGGTAAATTGCAGATTGTGAATATTACATTGGATCGTGCAATTGATGATGCTCAGGCAATATTTGAAAGTCTAAACTCTACAGGAAAAGAATTGTCAGAATCTGATCTTATACGAAATTATGTTCTTATGGGGTTAGAACCTTCAGAACAGACATATGTATATGAACATTTGTGGAGACCTATGGAGAATTTGTTTATATATGATACACAAGAGACTGTCATGGATGCTTTTTTCAGACATTATTTAACGATGAAGATAACCCGTATACCGAAACAAGGGAGAGTGTATGAAGAGTTTAAATTATATCACTTAAATTGCGAATTTGGTACTATTTCAGAATTGTGTCATGATTTGTTGGATTATGCGAAATATTATACAGATATAGTATTTAAGAGAAACGATGACGTAGAGTTAAGAAAGCTATATGGAGATATTGTTGATTTGAGGATGGAAGTATCTTATCCATTCTTATTAAAATTACATCATGATTGTTGTGAAAAAGTTATATCAAAAGATGAACTTAAAGAAATTTTGAGACTGTGTATAAGTTATGTTCTTAGAAGAGGAATTTGTGACATACCAACAAATTCTATGAATAAGACTTTTGCAACATTCAAAAATTTCATTAGACAGGATGATTATCTTAATTCCGTCAAGGCTCATTTTATTTTGCAGGACACATATAAAGAATTTCCAGATGATGGCAAGTTTGGAGCTGCGTTTGTTAGTAGAGATATATATAATATGCGTGTTAGAAACTATATTCTAACCAGACTTGAGAATTATGACAATAAGGCACCGATTGTTATTGAGAACTATACTATAGAGCATATTATGCCACAGAATAGGAAACTTTCTACAGAGTGGCAGCGTGATTTAGGAGATAATTGGGAGAGTATTCAAAAAAGATATCTTCACACAATTGGAAACTTAACATTAACTGCTTACAATTCAGAAATGAGTGATAAATCGTTCATAGAAAAAATGAATATGGAGGGTGGTTTTAAAGAAAGCGCACTTAGATTAAATAAATATATTTTAGGGTTAACTGAATGGAACGAATCTCATATCCAGGAAAGGGCAAGGTTGTTGGCTGAAAAAGCGGAGAAGATATGGCCGTATCCTTCAATGAATGATCATGAGCTCGCCCCATATAAGATAGAGGAAAAAGTTCCTCAGAAATATAGTTTAGATACATACGATACAAATGCATTCACTAAGATATTGTTTACAGCTTTAGATAAAAGAATAATGAATCTTTCTCCAGCGGTAAAAAGAGAGTATAAGAAATTGTATGTAGCGTATAAACTTGATACAAATTTTGTAGACATTGTATTTCAGAAACAACGACTTCGTATAAGTATAAATATGAAATTCTCAGATATAGTAGATCCAGAAGGAATCTGCAAGGATGTTACTGGACTGGGAAGATGGGGAAATGGAGATGTTGAGTTGTTCATGGAACATAATGATGAGCTCGACACGGTTATGGAAATCATAGAGCAATCTTATAATGCTCAAGCAGAATGAGATAAATGTACAAAAATAATAACTTTCGGGGGAATCACATGACTTTATACATGAACATAAAACAGCTTGGCAAGCGGAAGAACACAGTGCACAAGGTCCCATTTGAATATGACACAGCACCGAGCACGCTGCGGGAACTCATAACAGAGACAGTAAAGATCTGCGTGGCACAGTACATATCCCGCATGGATCGCGGCGATGCAGTGCTGACAGATGAACAGATCGATGATATGGGAAGAATAGGAAAGATAGCGTTCGGGATCGTCTATGGGGAGAAGAAACCGGATGTGGATGAAGCAGTGAAGACAGCCATTCAAGGATTTGAGGATGGGCTGTTCAGAGTGTTCCGCGGTATGGATGAATTAACGGAGCTGGACAGGGAAGAGAAGTTTAACGAAGGGGATGAGATCACATTTATCCGCCTCACAATGCTGGCGGGCAGAATGTGGTAGAACATAAAGAAAGGGGTTACAATGGCGGTGGACAAGAAGACAAGGTTTGAGCTTGAGGAGCAGAAGAAGATCGCAGATGAAGTGAGAGAGGCATTTGACGAGAATTCCACGAAGCTCAGAAAGAGCTACAGTGCGGATGCGCAGAAGCTTCTTAAGGAGATGGATAATTACTATGGAGATGTAAAAGAGTCAACGATCGGCAAGAGACTTGAGACATTTCTTGAGAATGAAAAGAATGTTCCTTCGGAATTCTTCAGGAACGAGCTGAAGCATTTGCCGGGGTGGGTGCCAGATCATCTGATGGAAGATTTCTACACTTCTATAGACAGCATAATCAAGTGGCAGACAAGCCAGTATTATTACAGAAGAACCATGCGTACGAAGAGGTATGGGGCATTTCTTGACAGATATTTCAGGATCATGAATGAATATCACTCCATGGGGATATACGGATGTGACATAGTATCTCTCTACAAGGAGAAATTACCGCAGGATATATTGTGCTATTACAGGGATGGCAACAGCAATGGGTATAGAATAGTATCTGAATATTGGATACAGGCGGAGCTCGACAGGGGGAATGCAGAACTTGAGGAAGTGCTCATGGACATCATGTTCGGTGAGAGTGCGCAGGCAAGGCTCACGACAAATATCCTCAGGGGAATATATATGAGTTCCAACACAAGACTCCATGAGGCTGTAGGCAAGCTGCTCGTTGCGGCAAAGCTTCAGGAGGGACTCAGGCAGGCGATCTGTGAGAACATGGATTATGGAACGGCAGGTGCATTTATGACCCTGTTCCATGTGATAAAGGAGAATGATCTTCTGAGATTCTCATCTGTCATGAGGGCTGTAGCCACCTGGACGGGACTTGTGGCTGACGAGGAGAGCAAGCTTGACCGTATACAGAAGAAACAGCTGCTTCTTATAGATACATATCTGAATGATGAAAATGCAAGGCGTGAAGCTTTATCCGGCGAGGATGCCATGCAGATCTATCTTGCGCTGTGGAGCTATGGTTTCTTTGATGTGGACGAGGCATGCCATGTGATGAACAAGCTGGCGCTTGATGGCAGCAGACACCAAAGACTGGTATTTGGCACATATATCAGGGCAATGAGTCTGGGAAAGGTGTACACACACAGCGTTGCAAAGGAATTTATCAAGAGATTCCCAGACGAGATGGACACCATGGCGGTCATCATGCCAAGCTTTATGTCGGATTACCAGCCTTATATGAATAGTCTCATATATAAAGACGGCAGATCGTACAACAATGAACTTAAGAAAATGACATTTGCCGAGGTGGACAAATATTTTGACAGCAGGAAAGAATGTCAGGAGATGTACGATATCCTCATGGGCATACTTGAGCGCATGCCAAAGAAGAGGCTTGAGTTTGATCCGTGTGTATTTCCATGGAATGCCGAATATCTGGACAGATCCGCAATCATCATGAGACTTGCGGTCTGTGCAAGTGCTCTCAGGGATGAGGACAAGATCACTTACATAGCGGAGATGGTTCCTGAGATAGATTCCGCAAGGTACAGCAGAGATGCGCTTCTGCTTCTGCTTGTAAGGCAGCCGGCAAATGACAGACAGCGTGCCATACTGGTGGATGCGGTTGCCGACAAGGAGACATATACCAGAAACAAGGCGGCGATGATCGTTAAGGATATGAAACTTTCGCCGGAGAATTATGTACAGCTTGAGAATATGCTCAAGTACAAGAAGTCAGACATAAGGGAGACTGTACTGTCTATACTTTATAAGCTTGACGGTGATGACATGTACGATCTCATCGGAAGACTTCTCACAGATTCCAAGGAGGAGAAGAGAACAGCGGGACTTGATCTGCTGCTCCAGCTCAAAAATGATGAGAACAGGCAGAAACTTTTTGCAGATTGTGTTGGTCATATAGACGCTATGCAGAGGGAGTCTGCGAATGGAAGATCCAGTGTTACAACTAAGGAGCAGATTCTTATACGTGAGATTAAAAATGTTGGCACAGACCGGGCTGGTGCAGATGAGGGATATGGACTTTATGATGTAAATACGTACTATGAGCCGATATTTGACAAGAGTTATCTGGCTGAGTGCCTTGAGCTGTACAAAAAGTATTTCCCTGAAAGCGGGATTGCAAATGATAATCTGTGCAAGACTGCCAAGAGCGATGGTGCATTTGCAAAACTCAAATCAAAGATTGTGCCTAAAAAGAAAGACACGACATCTGATTCAGAAGTTATAAATATATTAAGAAAATTTGATGCATTTGTGGATGAGCACAAAAATGATGAGTATGAGATGGCCGACGGAGAGATCGGCTTGCTTGGTGAGTCAGGTGGGAACATATATGTGAGCCGTGACAAGGTGGTATGTGAGGAATTGTGGGTAGATTTCTACGAGAAAAATATTCAGACTCCGTATATGTGCATGCAGCTCTATGTGTATCTGAATGGCTACAACAGTGACAAACAGGATTTCAAAAAGTACTGCGAGAGCTTTATGTTGGATATGTTTGGAAATATATATATAGAAGAATGTCCGGCATTCGGATATCTTGCCATTGTCAGAGCTGTAATTGGATTCCTGTATAGAAGATATGTGATGGATAGTGACAAGATGAGACTTGCCGTTGTGGCAGCAGACTATCTGCTTGGAAGAAGTGATGAGCTCATATATACATTTGGCGGGAATAAAGGTGGCAGCAGTATATCTGGTGATGATTCAAAGGTATATCACAGAAGTGTGCTCACAAATGAGCAGATCATGATAATAACAAGGTGGCTTGCGATCGATGGTGACAGCGATATATTAGATGTAAAAGAGGATTCTGACGAGGCAAGGCAGAATGAAGAGAATTTCAGGCATTTGTTTCCATACAACTATGCCCTTGCAAAGTGTCATAACTTTAATATACCTTCAGACGTTGTAAATGATAGAAATTCATATTACTGGGTACACACAGGAAGTGTCATGCCGGTTCCTGGTCTCCTGAACTATATTGCCGCATACAGCCGTGGTATTATATCCAGGGATTATATGTACAAGATGGCATTTGAGGGGAATTCCTTGGATAGGAGCCTCAAATGTGTATCTGACGTGATGCGTTTTATAACGGAGCGCAACAGGAAGGTGCAGACCAGAGGCTATGAGTGGGGATATACGGAGCGTGAAAGGCTGAGGAGTGTGAGGCAGATACTTCTTCACAGTCCGGAAGGAGAGTTCTCGGAGACGGACGAGAAAAGGCTGGATATAGCTAAGAAGTTGTACACTGATATGTCCGAGCTTGTGCTTTCTGCAGAGCTCACAAGGGGAGATACAGAGACAGAATTCTCTCCATATATATACGGGCTTACAAGAATATTCGGTGCGGAGTATTTTGTCAGGATACTGTCAGCCCTCGGCAAGGAGACCCTGGAGAGATCAACGTATTTCAATACCAGTTATTACTATAACCGTCAGAAGGTCAGCAAGAAGAATAGTATGTCGCATCTTCTTCAGGCGTGTGTGCCTGATGCAAATGACAGTGCGGAGACTCTGAAGGCCTATCTTACAGGTACGGATATAAGTGATGCCAGGCTTATAGAGGCAGCTATGTATTCTCCGGAGTGGATAGATATAGTTGGAGAGTATCTTGGATGGGATGGATTTACTGCGGGATGCTATTACTTCATGGCGCACATGAACGAGTCATTTGATGACAAGAGAAAGGCTATGATAGCGAGATTTACACCGCTTGAGGTGGATGAGCTGAACGACGGGGCATTTGACAGGACGTGGTTTACCGAAGTCTATGAAAGGTTGGGTGACAAACGTTTCCAGCTCATATACAAGGCGGCGAAATACATTTCGGACGGTGCAAAGCATACCAGGGCGAGAAAATACGCGGATGCGGCACTTGGCAAATATGATGAGCCCGAGCTGATGGCTGAGATCGAGGCAAAGAGAAACAAAGATCTGCTCATGGCGGTGGGAATCCTGCCGATAGAGAATGAGGAGCAGATAAAGGACAGATACATGTTCCTTCAGAAGTTCAAGAAGGAGAGCAGGCAGTTCGGAGCACAGAGGAGAGCCAGCGAGGCGGCAGCAGTTTCTACAGCTATGCGCAATATGGCGATCAATGCCGGATATCAGGACGTGACGAGACTTACCCTACGTATGGAAAGCCTTGTGGTTCAGGGCATGACAGAATATTTTCAGCCGCATGAGGTCGGAGAAGTGACCGTATGGCTTGAGATGGAGAACGGCGGCAAATGCGCTGTCATCTGTGAGAAGAACGGCAAACAGTTAAAGTCCGTTCCGGCAAAGATCAAGAAGGATGAGTATGTATTGGCTCTGATGGATGCCAAGAAGCAGATGGCGGAGCAGTCAAGGCGTACAAAGGCGATGCTTGAGGATGCGATGGAGAGTCAGGAGGAATACACCTGGGCTGAGATCAGGGGCATGCTGGAGAATCCTGTTATACATGACATAGTGGCTGCTTTGGTGTTCAAGGTGGCGGAGCCGGATGGCGTGAAGGCAGAGTTTGATAATGCGGCTGACAGTATTATGTCAGGGGCAAATGAACTTGATGATAGCAAGAATGTTGTGCTGGGATTTGCTGCTGAGGATGGATTCAATACATTTGTGGCAACGTCTATTGGTGATGAATGTGATCAGACATCGGGTGGGCAGAAATCTACTGACGGCGATATTGTACAGCCATCAGAGAATTGTGCTCAGACTGTAAGGCACATAGAGCTGTCAGACGACACCAGACTCACAGTAGCACATCCATTCCACATGTACATGGCTGGCAAATGGCATGATATACAGAAATATGTATTTGACAACAAGATCGTCCAGCCGTTCAAGCAGGTGTTCAGAGAGCTCTATGTGAAGACCGAAGAGGAAATGAACATGGAACATTCCCTCAGATACGCGGGCAATCAGATCCAGCCGAAGAAGACACTAGGCTGCCTGAAGTCAAGACACTGGGTGGCTGATATAGAGGATGGACTTCAGAAGGTGTACTACAAGGAGAATATAGTAGCGCGGATCTACGCTCTTGCAGACTGGTTCTCACCTGCAGATATAGAATCACCGACGCTTGAATGGGTGGTATTTTCGGATAGAAAGACAGGAAAGGATCTCAAGATCAAGGATATCCCAGATATCATATTCTCTGAGGTCATGAGGGATGTGGACATGGCTGTTTCCGTGGCGCATGCAGGAGGCGTGGATCCTGAGACCTCACACTCAACTGTTGAGATGCGAAAGGCGATAGCAGAATTCACTATGCCACTTTTCAAGCTGACAAATGTCACATTTACAAAGAACCATGCAGTGATAGAGGGCAAGCGTGCCAATTATACAGTCCACCTTGGAAGCGGAGTGGTGCATCAGGAGGCAGGCCCTATGATAAATGTACTTCCTGTACACTCCCAGAGGCGGGGCAGAATATTCCTGCCATTCGTGGATGATGATCCAAAGACCTCGGAGGTGCTCACGAAGATACTGTTCTTTGCGGAGGACAATAAGATCAAGGATCCATATATACTGGAGCAGATCGAGGCGTAATGTCAGCATAATGATAAGATGATGGTTCAGAATGTATCTTGTCGGTTGTTTACATGGCATGTATAGAGGTGGAATATAGTGACTGGAAAAAGTTTTATTTCTAAATTAAAGTTAAAACACAAGGGGAACGCAAAGTTGTTCCCCTATGATGAGGCAAAGCATGAGGCTGTCATCAGATGTTCTATCTGCACCGGAGAACAGGTCGCCGGATTCAGGAGCAGAGAGGACGGGAGCTTTGTGGGTGTGATGGTGATACAGTCGGAGAAGGATCTTGAGAATTTTAAGAGACTTTACCGGGTGGATGATGTGAAGAAGATATATTGAATACAGTTTGTAAAACTATCGCTGTAGCGATATAACAAACATACAGGGTTTTGTGTTGTAAGACGGAGGATTTGCTGCAAATATAAATATAATTCACTTTGTCAAGAAAAAACACTTGACAACCCACCCTGCCTGTATTAGAATAGCCCATGGTAAAGCAAAAACACTTTACATGCAAGTGCGTTACGGAGAGTTTGTTATGGAGAAGATAGTCAGACAGTCTATGTTATATGATTTTTATGGTGAGCTGCTCACAGAGCATCAGAAGAGCGTGTACGAGGATGTTGTGAACAATGACATGTCTTACTCAGAGATAGCGAGACTCAACAACATAAGCAGACAGGGCGTATATGATATGGTAAGGCGCTGTGACAAGATTCTCGAGGAGTATGAGGAGAAGCTTATGCTGGTACATAAGTTCATGAAGGCACAGGAACAGGTTCAGAAGATCAAGGAATGTGCGGATGAGCTCAAGGCGATGAACTCGGATGAACGGCTTGCGGGCAGAATTGAAGATATAGTGAATTATTCAGATAAGATACTCGAAGATTTCTGATGATAGATAATATCAGAAGGGAGAATGTCTATGGCATTTGACAGTTTATCAGATAAACTGCAGAACGTATTTAAGAAGCTGAGAAGCAAGGGCGTACTTACAGAAGATGATGTCAAGGAGGCTATGAAGGAAGTTAAAAGAGCACTTCTTGAGGCCGACGTTAACTTCAAAGTTGTCAAGTCATTTGTCAAGTCGGTGAGTGACAGAGCTGTAGGAGAGGAAGTTCTCAAGGGTCTGAATCCTGGACACATGGTCATCAAGATCGTTAAGGAAGAGATGGATAAGCTCATGGGCTCTGAGATGACAGAGATCAAGCTCAGGCCATCGAATGAGATCACGATCATCATGATGTGTGGACTTCAGGGTGCAGGTAAGACCACCACAGCGGCAAAGCTTGCATATCAGTTCAAGAACAAAGGCAAGAAGCCACTTCTTGTGGCATGTGATGTATATAGACCAGCGGCTATCAAACAGTTGCAGGTGAATGGTGAGAAGGTTGGCGTTCCCGTATTTGCCATGGGAGACAACAACAAGCCATTGGATATTGCGAAGGCTGCTATACAGCATGCGGCCAAGAACAATATCAATCTCGTATTTCTCGATACAGCAGGCCGACTTCATGTTGATGAAGACATGATGAATGAGCTTGCAGAGATAAAGGCGAATATAGATGTTGCATACACGATACTCACCGTCGATTCCATGACAGGTCAGGATGCGGTAAATGTTGCGACATCATTCAATGATAAGATAGGTATAGATGGTGTCATCCTCACAAAGCTGGATGGTGATACCAGAGGCGGTGCCGCACTGTCGATCAAGGCAGTAACGGGCAAGCCAATCCTGTACTCAGGTATGGGAGAGAAGCTTACCGATCTGGAGCCATTTTACCCGGATCGTATGGCGAGCCGAATCCTCGGAATGGGTGATGTAGAGTCACTTATTGAGAAAGCCCAGTCGGCCATCGACGAGGAGAAGGCCAAAGAGATGGAACAGAAGTTCCGCAAAGCAAGTTTTGATTTCAACGATTTTCTTGATCAGATGGCTCAGCTTGATCAGATGGGCGGCATGCAGGAGATCCTTTCGATGATGCCAGGCATGGCAAGTCAGATGAAGAATGTTGAGATAGATGAGAACGCTGCTAAAACACCAAAAGCAATCATTCAGTCCATGACACCGAGAGAGCGTTCACTTCAGGATCCGATATCGCCATCCAGAAAGAAGCGTATCGCAGATGGAGCAGGTGTCCAGATAGCAGATGTGAATCGCTTCCTTAAACAGTTTGAACAGTCTAAGAAGATGATGAAGCAGATGTCAGGCATGATGGGCGGAAAGAGAAGACGCGGTGGTTTTAAAATGCCTTTTGGCTTAAGATAATTAATATTTAGGAGGAACAAGAACAATGGCAGTAAAGATTAGATTAAGAAGAATGGGTTATAAGAAGCATCCTTTCTACAGAGTAATCGTAGCAGATTCAAGATCACCAAGAGATGGTAGATTCATCGAGGAAATCGGAACATATGATCCTAACCAGGAGCCATCTGTAGTAAAGATCGACGAGGAGGCTGCTAAGAAGTGGTTAGCTACAGGAGCACAGCCAACTGAGTCAGTTGCAAAGTTATTAAAGCAGGCAGGTATCGAGAAGTAATTTTACGGATGTATCAGCTTTTCTATGAAAAGCTGATATGCAGCGCCAGCCATCGACGAAGTCGATTTTGCGTGGCTGGTGTTCCATTTGGGAGGTATAGAGATGAAAGATTTAGTAGAAATCATTGCAAAGTCCCTAGTAGATCATCCTGAGCAGATAGCTGTAACCGAGACTGAAGAAGACGGCATAATAAAGATAGACCTTACTGTCGCACCAGAGGACATGGGTAAGGTAATCGGCAAGCAGGGCAGAATAGCCAAATCCATCCGTACAGTTGTCAAGGCAGCTGCTTCAAAGGGTGATAAGAAGGTTGTCGTTGATATTAAGTAGAACTGCATAAGCAGGATAAGTGGTATTTCTTAATCTTCATATGACAGAGGATTTTATTACCGAGTTAAGAGGGGGAGTTTATACTCCCCCTTATATTATATGTCATAGGCGTAGGCCTGATGACCTGCGCGCGCTTAAGCGCGCTACCATATTTATATAGGAGAGAGCATGGAACATAACACAGAAGACAGACTCAGAGTAGGAGTGATAACCTCAAGCCATGGTATAAAGGGTGAGGTTAAGGTATATCCGACAACGGATGACAATGATCGTTTCAAGACCTTGAAGAAGTGCTATCTGTCAAATGGAAGAGAGACTTTGGAGGTTAATTGTACATCTTGCAAATTTTTGAAAAATATGGTTATTCTTAAGTTCAAAGAATACGATAACATAAATGATATAGAGCGTTTTAAGAACTATGACATACTTGTTGACAGGGAGGATGCAGTTCCTCTCATGGATGGAGAGTTCTTCATCTGTGATGTCCTTGACGCTGATGTATATGATCAGAATGACGAGCACATAGGAATCCTTGACGACGTGCTGGAGACTCCGGCAAATGATGTATTTGTCGTTAAGAAGGATGATGGCAGCGAGATCCTTATACCTGTAGTACCGGATTTCGTGTTCGATGTTGACACAGAGAATAAGAAGGTCAAGGTCAGAACATTTGAGATGGTAGAAGCAGATGATTCAGATGACGAGGATTGATCGCATACAGACGTTTGGTGAGATGATGAACATATACTAGGAGCGGACTATGAATTTTTATATTTTGACACTTTTCCCCGAGATGGTTATGAATGGACTTTCAACGAGTATCACGGGAAGGGCCATAGAGTCGGGAAAACTTCATATAGAAGCTATAAATATAAGAGATTACACCCAGGATAAACACAATCATGTGGATGATTACCCATATGGGGGAGGTGCAGGCATGGTCATGCAGGCGCAGCCTGTGTATGATGCATACACGGCACTGGTGGAGAAGCTTGGCAGAAAACCATGGGTCATATATATGACTCCGCAGGGAAGAACCTTCAATCAGGGTATTGCACAGGAGCTCTCGGAGAAGGAGGACATAGTTCTTCTGTGTGGCCATTACGAGGGAATAGATGAGAGGGTCCTTGAGATGATAGTCGATGACTATATGTCCATAGGCGATTTTGTGCTGACTGGCGGAGAACTTCCAGCCATGGCTATCGTGGATGCTGTATCCAGACTTGTTCCAGGTGTGCTGAACAATGAGGACAGTGCTGAGATAGAGACATTTTATAACAATCTGCTTGAGTATCCGCAGTACACCAGACCTCCTGAATTCATGGGGAAGAAGGTTCCGGATGTACTGCTTTCGGGCAACCATAAGCTCATAAATGAGTGGCGACTTGAACAGTCTATCACCAGGACGAAGGAGCACAGGCCGGACATGTACGAGAAGTATATGATCGAGAATCCTCCTAAGGAGAAAAAGAAACGAAGAAAATAGCAGGTTGCCACCTGTGGTCTTAAGGTGGTATACTAAGAGATGGCAGAATTCGAGGTTATTCGAATTCTGCCATAACCTTGTGGAGACGCGACTGCAGGGCATACACAAATACAAGGAAGAACAAGGAGACAAAAGATTATGAAACGCAGATTACTTATGACTATGATGGCTATGGTTCTTGCATTCTCATTTACAGGATGTGGAAACAAGAAGGCAGACGAGACGACGGCAACCACAGAGGCTGCATCAGAGGTGAAGGATGAGTTCATCAAGTTTGTTGGAACAGATATCCCTAAGATGGATACAGAGGAAGCGGAGATCATGAAGAAGTTCAACTCATATTTTGCTGAGGGAACTGCTGTTGATACAGATGCTCTGCTCAAGGATTTGACAGACAATCTGCTTCCAAATTATAAGACATTTCTTGACGACGTACAGGCTATAGAAGTCAAGACCGACGAGGTGAAGGCGCTCAAGGATCAGTATTATGATGCCATGAATGCACAGTATGAGGCTATGCAGAAGGTTGAGGCTGCTGTCAAGGATAAGAACAAGGACATCCAGACAGAGGCACAGAAGCTTCTCTCAGACGCCCAGAGCAAGTATACAGCATACAATGACGCGGTATATGCACTTGCCCAGAAGGAGAATGTAACGTTGAACGGCGAGATAGCAACAACTGCAACCAGTGAGGCAGGAAGCACAACAGAGGCCAACACAGAGGCTATAGATCCAAGCGAGGCCATGACAGATGAGGTTGAGACAACAGAGGCAGCGCAGTAGTATTTAAGATATAGAAGAATATTTTGAAAAGCAGTGGATACATGAGTGTGTTCACTGCTTTTTTGCTGTGGTATACTGTAAAAAATATGCTCAGTTCACATTTTTTACAAATATCAATGTTATATTGAGATAAATTGGATATTATTCTATATGTGGAGGTACGATATGGATTCAATAAAGGTTCTTATGGTTGATGATGAGAGCAGAATGAGGAAGCTTGTCAAGGACTTCCTCACAAGAGAGGGGTATATGGTTCTTGAGGCCGGAGATGGTGAACAGGCCCTGGATATATTCATGAATGACAAGAATATATCTCTTGTAATACTTGATGTCATGATGCCTAAGATGGACGGATGGGAGACTCTTAAGGAGATAAGAAAGTTCTCACAGGTTCCGGTTATCATGCTTACCGCGAAGGCAGATGAGCGCGATGAGCTCCAGGGCTTTGATCTGGGAGTAGATGAGTACATAACGAAGCCGTTCAGTCCCAAGATACTTGTTGCCAGAGTTGCAGCGATACTCAGAAGAACAACTGATGCCGCTTCAGATGAGAAGCTTGTAGCCGGAGGTATTGAGATGAATCTGTCGGCTCATGTGGTGACGATAGATGGCAAGCCGGTTGAGCTCAGCTTCAAGGAGTTCGAGCTGCTTCAGTATTTTATCACGAACAAGGGCGTGGCATTGTCGAGAGAGAAGATACTCAACAATGTATGGAACTATGATTACTTTGGCGATGCCAGAACCATAGACACGCATGTCAAGAAGCTCAGAAGCAAGATGGGAGATAAGGGCGAATATATCAAGACTATATGGGGAATGGGCTATAAATTCGAGGTAGAGTGATGAAGAAATCAAAAAGGACATCGATCAGGACCAAGATAACGTTGTCTCTGGCTGCGACCATACTTATCATGGTGGTTATGTCGTGTGCTATAACCATGATCTTTATCAAGAAGTATTTCTATCACAGCATGGAACAGATGCTGCTGGATACATACAATTCCTGCAATGAACTGTTCGGACGGGATGAGGATATAGACAGTAAAGAGCTGGCGAATGATGTGATCAATCAGTCAGGTGCGATGATATTTATCTTTGACAGTGTGAATATGCATGTGTACACGACGGTGAACGAGGAAGCTGCGGTATATAACAATCTGTCATTTATAGCAGACTACTTCAATTACAGCGGTGGAAAGAATCCGGACAATCCGAAGATAAAGAGAAAGCAGATTGAGAAGACAGATAAATATGATATACAGATCACAAATGACAGGAATACAGGCAACAGCTATTATGACGTTGTCGGATTCCTTGACAATGGTTTTGTTGTCATCATCAGAAAACCTATTTCCAGTGTGGACTCAACGATAGTTACATCTTTGAAGTTCTTTTTATTGGTGTTCTCAGTGGTGGCACTGCTTGGATTTGTGATGGTTTATTTTATAAGCAATGCGGTTGCAAAGCCGATAAAGAATCTTGCGTCGGTTGCCAATCGTATGGCACAGCTTGATCTCGATGTGAAGGTGGATCACGCATCCAACGATGAGATTGGTGAGCTGGCGGACAGTATGAACGAGATGTCATATCAGCTGAGAAACACGCTGACAGAGCTTCAACAGGCAAATGCTAAGCTGCAGACGGATATTGATGAGAAGGTACAGATAGATGAGATGAGGAAGGAGTTCCTGTCCCATGTGTCCCATGAACTCAAGACTCCTATAGCTCTCATACAGGGATACGCCGAGGGCCTTAAGGACAATGTTATAGAGGATGATGAGAGCAAGGAGTTTTACTGTGATGTCATTCTGGACGAAGCTGGCAAGATGAATAAGCTTGTCAGACAGTTACTTGATCTGAATGAGCTTGAATTTGGAGTGGACAGGGTTCATCCTGTGGTATTTGACATAGATGCACTCATAAAGAATGTAGTGGATTCATCATCCATTCTGGTGGAGCAGAACCATGCGGAAGTTGAGCTGGCGGATGAGCTGAATGATGTGTGCAACGTATATGCAGATGAGTTCATGATAGAGCAGGTATTCACCAATTATTTTACAAATGCACTTCATTACTGCAACGATGGAGGCAAGGTCAGAGTGTGGACGGCGAATAAGGACTATGATCAGCCGAGAAGGACTGAGGATGGACTCGTCACAGGCAACTTGAGAGTATTTGTATATGATGAGGGACCGAACATTCCTGACGATGAGCTTGATAAGGTATTCATTAAGTTCTACAAGGTGGACAAGGCGAGGACGAGAGAGTATGGTGGAAGCGGTATTGGACTTTCTATAGTTGCGGCGTCCATGGCGGCTCACAACAAGAACTATGGTGTTTACAATGTGGAGAATGGAGTGGTATTCTACTTCGACCTTGATATCATACAGCAGGATGATGGCGGACCGGAAATGATACCGGAGAATAGCGCAGATAACACGTCAGAACAATAAATACTTTGCAAGGAGGAAACTTTTAGGCTATAATTCTAAGGGTTTCCTTTTTCTGTTGGATTCTGGCATCTGCAAATATATTTATAAAATGGGAGAAGATTATGTCATATAGTGCAAAAAACATTGAGGTGTTAAAGGGCCTTGAGCCGGTAAGATTGAGACCGGGAATGTACATCGGCAACACAGGGCGAAGCGGACTGAACCACCTCATACAGGAGCTTATAGACAACTCGGTGGATGAGCATCTGGCTGGGTATTGCAACAATATATGGGTGAGCATCAACGAGGATGGCTCGGCAACCGTGTCTGACGATGGACGAGGCGTTCCTGTCGATATACATGAGCAGGAGGGAATTCCTGCGGAGCGTGTTGTATACACAGTGTTGCATGCAGGTGGCAAGTTTAACAGCTCCACCTACAAGATAAGCGGCGGACTTCACGGAGTAGGTTCTGCAGTTGTAAATGCACTGTCTAACAAGCTTATAGTAGATGTTGCCAGGGATGGCTACCTCTATCACGATACATACGAGAAGGGAATACCGACAACTGAACTTGTTGACGGTATGCTTCCAAAGACAAAACTCAAGGAAAAGAGAACAGGTACGACGGTAACACTCTATCCTGATGATACAATATTTGAGACAGTAAAGTTCAAGGCGGACGCCATCAAGCAGAGGATTAAAGAGACAGCATATCTGAATCCGAATCTTACGATCACATTCCAGAACAAGAGGGATGGCGAGGAGCCTATAGTGTTCCATCAGCCAGGGGGACTTGCAGCATTTGTTGAGGATATATCCCAGGGACTCACACATACATCACCGGTTGTCGCCATATCGGGGGAGAAGGACGGAATCGCCGCAGATATAGTATTTCTGATGACGGAGGACGGCGAGGAGAATATCATAGGATTTACCAACAATATCACGAATCCTGAAGGTGGAACCCATGTGACAGGATTCAAGTCAGCATTTGCCAAGCTTATCAATAATTATGCGAGAAATGAGCTTGGAACTCTGAAAGAGAAGGATTCCAATCTGACAGGTGCAGATATAAGATCTGGCATGCAGGCTATCATATCCGTGAAGCATCCGGATCCGCAGTTCGAGGGACAGACTAAGACAAAGCTTTCCAACACGGACGTGTCAAAGGCCGTCGACGATATCGTGAAGGAACAGCTCACAGTTTATTTTGACAGAAATTATGATGTGCTGAAGGATATAGTGGACAGGGCGGTGGCTCTCTCCAAGAGAAAGGCGCTTGAGAAGTCCAAGATCAATATAAACAAGTTTTCATTTGAGGGAAATGGCAAGCTTGCAAAGCAGGAGTCCTCAGATTCGTCTAAATGCGAGATATTCATAGTCGAGGGAGATTCGGCGGGAGGCTCAGCCAAGACCGCGAGAAACAGAAAGTATCAGGCAATACTTCCACTTAGAGGTAAGATACTCAACGTGGAGAAGAAGCCTGTTGCAAAGGTGCTTGAGAATGCCGAGATCAAAGCACTCATCAATGCATTTGGCTGTGGCTTCATGCAGGGATACGGCAATGATTTCGATATAAGCAAGCTGAATTACGACAAGATAATCATCATGACTGATGCCGATGTGGATGGTGCCCACATAGCGACACTTCTGCTTACATTCTTTTATAGATTTTATCCTGACCTTATCAGCGAGGGACATATATACATAGCTATTCCGCCTCTCTACAGAGTTGGCGAGGGCAAGAACATCAAATATCTGTACTCAGATGATGAGCTTGCAAAGTACAGAAAGACACACACGAACAAGTTCACGATCCAGAGATACAAGGGACTCGGTGAGATGGATGCAGACCAGCTCTATGAGACGACCATGAACCCTGAGACAAGACTTTTAAAGCAGGTATCAGTGAACAGCCGTGTTGAGGCAAATCAGCTCACACAGACGCTCATGGGAACTGAGGTTGCGCCTAGAAGAGAGTACATAGAGACACACAGTGCGGATGCGGTGCTAGATATATAAAAGTGATATTTTGGAATGCTTAGCAGCGCGTTTTCACAGTTTGTATTATGAAAGGGATAGATCATGTCGGAAAAGATATTAAATGTAGATTATGAGAGCGAGATGGGACAGTCCTATGTGGATTATTCCATGTCGGTTATAACAGAGAGAGCGCTCCCGGATGTAAGGGATGGATTAAAGCCTGTCCAGAGAAGAATACTTTACTCACTGGATGGTCTTGCAGGTTCCGACAAGCCACACAGAAAATGTGCGAGAATAGTCGGAGATACAATGGGTAAATACCACCCACACGGAGACAGCTCCATATATGAAGGACTTGTAAATATGGCACAGAACTGGAAGCTGCCGATACCACTTGTTGATCCACACGGCAACTTTGGTGCGGTGGACGGTTCCGGTGCGGCTGCCATGCGATACACTGAGGCGCGTATATCTAAGTACACAGAGGATGTGTGCATGAAGGATCTTCCGTTTTTCAAGGATCAGTTCATACCGAACTTTGACGGAACGGAGACAGAACCGACTTTCCTGCCTTTCCAGGTACCCAATATCCTGGTGAGCGGTTCAACCGGTATCGCCGTAGGTATGGCGACAAATATTCCTACACATAATCTCGGTGAGGTCATAGACGCAACTGTTGCATATCTGAATGATCCTGAGATAGAGCTTGAGGACCTGTTAAAACTCATGCCGGGACCTGATTTTGCCACAGGTGGAATCATCAATGCCACACCTGAGGAACTGTACAATGTGTATGCCACAGGACTTGGCAAGATCAAGGTGCGCGGTAAGGTAGAGGTCAGGGATATCGGATACGGAAGAAAGAGTATCTGTGTCACAGAGCTTCCATATACCATGATCGGAGGCACCGCCAAGTTCCTCGATACTGTTGCAGAGCTTGTCAGGAACAGAGAACTTCCAGCTGTCGTGGATATTGCGGACAGAGGAGACAAGAACGGTGAATGTCTGTGTATCGATGTGAAGAAGGGAACTTCTGATGAGGAGATACAGAACATTATCAATATATTATATAAGAAGGCAGCCCTTGAGGATACATTTGGCGTGAATATCAACTGCATCAACAACGGCAAGCCGGAGGTAATGGGACTCAAGAAGATACTGAAGGTGTACACAGATTTCAAGTACGGTCTGTATGACACGAAGTACAGAAAGCTTCTTGCACAGCAGGAGGAGATCAGAGAGATCAAGATGGGACTCCTCACAGCTGTCGATTGCATAGACCTGATCATAGAGATACTCCGCGGAAGTACAAAGGTTGCAGATGCCAAGGCGTGTCTCATGCACGGCGATACATCAAACGTTAAGTTCAGATTCAAGGGCTCAGAGGCGGATGCAAAGTTCCTGTGTTTCACAGAGAAACAGGCGGATGCGATACTTGCCATGAGACTTCAGAAGCTCATAGGTCTGGAGATCAATGCTCTCAAGAAAGAGCTGGCAGACGCAGAGAAGCTCATCAAGAAGTATACAAGGCTCATGGAGTCCAGGGATGCCATGAAGCAGCAGATGATAGATGACATGCTTGAGATCAAGGCCAAGTATGCTATACCTAGAAGAACACAGATCCATGACTATGGAACTGTTGTTGTGAAGAAGGCTGAGGTTGTGGCTACAGATGTGGCTGTACTTCTTGATAGATTCTATTACATCAAGGTCGTAGATGCAAATGTATACGAGAAGAACATAGAGCAGATCACGAAGGACTACAGATTCGCGGTTAAGTGTCAGAATCTTGACAGGATAGCGGTATTTGCCGACAATAATCAGGTGTATACCATCAAGGTCGCCGACATCATCAAGCTTCAGGCGAAGAAGAACACCAGCAAGAAGGGCGGCGGAAGCCTCATAGGACGTCTTGCCGACAAGGGAATCCAGGTGTTCGAGTTCTGCAACATGAACGGTGACGAGAATATCCTGTTCATGGACTGCATAGAGCATTTTGTGACTGACAAGTTGCTGTTCGTCAGCAGGCAGGGCCTTGCCAAGGTTGTTGACGGCTCCGCATTTGACACCACAAGGCGTGCTGCAAATGCTTCAAAAGTCGGTGATGATATAATTTACATAGGTAAATTCTCTGATGGAGATTTTATTATTGCACAGTCAGAAAAAGGATATTACATAAGAGTTGATATCTCCGAGATTCCTGAAAAGGGCAAGGGCGCAGCGGGAGTCAAGCTCATCAACTTAGAGGGTGACGATGTCCTTGAGTCGGTATTTGTGGGAAGCACGAAGGATAACTTCAAGGTTGGCGACAACGAGATAATCTTCACCAGAGTTAAGCCGGGTAAGCGCGGCGGCAAGGGAAGTAAGCTGAGGTTCTAATACATTGCATGCATGAGCAGAATATCTATTATAATATAGGCATAAGATAATACAGATACTTGACGTACGGTTTTCTGTACGGTACAATATAAGTACAGAAAGCTGTACGTGAATCTGAGGAGGTGTTCTTATGTTAGCTGTTAATTATACAAACTTACGCGATAATATGAAAAAGTATATGGATAAAGTTACAGATGATTATGAAACAATGATTGTAACTCGTAAGGATAATAAAAATGTTGTTATGCTGTCTGAAGAGGCATATAATAACCTGATGGAAAATGTGTATGTAATGGAAAATAAAGCCAATTATGATTGGTTAATGGAATCAAAAGCACAGCTTGAAAAAGGAAACTTTGCTGTTCATGATCTGACGGAGGTATCTGCGGATGAATAAGGTCTTTACTGATAATGGTTGGAAAGACTATGTTTATTGGCAGACGGAAGACAGAAAGACATTAAAGAAAATAAATAGTCTTATAGAAGATATATGCAGAAATGGAAATGAAGGCATTGGCAAGCCTGAACCATTAACTGGAAATCTGACTGGTTTCTGGAGCAGACGAGTAAATGATAAAGACAGAATAATATATAAGATCGATGATGATAACGTATATATTCTTGCTTGCAGATATCACTACAGTGACAGATAGAAGTTTTGTGCCAGTGGGAAGAGATATAATATAGATCAAAATATGTTAGACTTGAAAGGACAGAGACAGATGATTTCAATTTTGGATTACGATGCAGGTAACATAAAGAGTGTTGAGAAGGCAGTGCAGTATCTGGGTGAGGAGGCTGTCATCACAAGAGACAGAGATGTGATCATGGCGAGCGACAAGGTGATACTTCCGGGAGTTGGTAGTTTCGGAGATGCCATGAATAAGATCAGGGAGTATGGTCTTGAGAACGTCATCTATGATGTTGTGGATGCAGACAAGCCATTCCTCGGAATATGCCTTGGTCTTCAGCTCCTCTTCAAGACCAGCGAGGAGTCACCGGAGGCAACAGGACTTGGAATCCTGGACGGTGAGATACTCCGTATACCGGATGCGCCGGGACTTAAGATACCGCAGATAGGATGGAATAATCTTGAGATAAATCCAAATGCAAGACTTTTCAAGGGACTTCCAGAGAACCCATATGTCTACTTCGTTCATTCATATTATCTGAAGGCTAAGAATCCGGAGGATGTAGCAGCGTCCACATTCTACTCAACTCAGATCCATGCCTCCGTGGAGCACGGCAATGTATTTGCATGTCAGTTCCATCCTGAGAAGAGCTCAGAGGTTGGACTTAAGATACTGAAGAATTTTATAGAGCTGGAGGTGTAGGACATGCATACAAAGAGAATAATACCTTGTCTTGATGTGAAGAACGGACGAGTTGTAAAGGGCGTAAATTTCGTAAATCTTATAGATGCCGGGGATCCGGTTGCCGTCGGTGCAGCGTATGACAAGGCGGGCGCTGATGAGCTTGTTTTCCTTGACATAACAGCTTCATCAGACCAGAGAAATATAGTTGTCGACATGGTAAGAAGAGTTGCTGAGACTATCTTCATTCCGTTTACAGTCGGCGGCGGAATAAGAACTGTCGATGACATTAAGGCAATACTCCGTGAGGGCGCAGACAAGATATCCGTGAACTCGGCAGCCATAGACAATCCGACGCTTATAGCTGATGCCGCTGACAAGTTTGGCAGCCAGTGCGTAGTCTTAGCAATAGATGCCAAGAGACGTGATGATGGTTCAGGCTGGAACATATACAAGCACGGCGGCAGAATCGACTGTGGAATAGATGCAGTTGAGTGGGCCATGAAGGCCGCAGAGCTTGGAGCTGGAGAGATATTACTTACCAGCATGGACTGCGATGGAACAAAGGCGGGATATGACATAGAACTCACCAGAACCATAGCAGACAATGTGAATATTCCAGTGATAGCTTCCGGCGGCGCAGGAACTAAGGATCATTTCTACGATGCCCTGACAGAGGGCGGAGCTGATGCAGCTCTTGCGGCTTCGCTGTTCCACTATAAAGAGCTTGAGATAGGAGATCTGAAGAGATACCTTCAGGATAAGGGAATTCCGATGAGACTGTAGCGATTTCTATATCAATCTCACGACACAGAATGATCGGAATGGATACCTATTCAGAGATTATTTTCCTAAAAATATATATGATAGAAGAAATAAAGATACAAAATTTTCCTAAGACAAGGTTAAATCATCAAAAAGGGAGAAATATGAGGTAAATATTTGATGATTTATCCCTTTTTGATCGAAAAAGGCTTGTTTAGGAAAATTTTGTATCTTTTGCTTTTTAATATGGCTTATTAGGAAAAATTACTGTTCGATATATGTTGCATTTCCGTCAGCGGCGCTGCCGGATGAATCTGAAAGGTCATCATCCAGGTAAGGATTGCCTGTGTCAACACCCTCAGCATGCAGGGCGTCATTAAGCCATGGGTCGCTGTAGTCTTCAACGTTCATGTTGTTAAATACATATTTCCCATTCTTGTCAAAGAAGAGCTCTGCCCATCCGCAGCTCTCAGGTGTACCGCCTATGAGGATGACGCTGTGTGAGCCGTCTGCATTCTTGATCTCATGACGGAAATATTTGTCAGGACCGCACTGGTCGGTGATATCTTTTTTTGTATTTCCGAGAACAAGGTAGAGACGACCATTTTCAACTTTCGTGTAACCGTTGACATCATCTGTAGATATTGTGAACTGTATGGAGTTTCCCTCGCTGTTTTCCTCGTATGTCACCTCGGTGCCATTTGCCAGGTGGAATGTCTGCTTTATGTAGTCGATGGCTGCTGAGACGGTTGTCCTTGTCGCCGGGATGCACAGTAGGACTGCGCACACAGTGGCGGCAATGGCTGAATACTTTCCTATGCGGATGAGCTTTCGTCCAGATCTGCCAGTCTGGGACTGCTCAGCAAGCTTTGCGCGTATAACATCCTTGTTTTCCTGAGACATAGTCACATTATCCATAGTTTTAGTGTACAAGTCTGTAAATTTGCTGTCATCAGAATCATCAGACGTGTTATATGTATTTGAGTTTTGGAAATCATCAATATTGCTGATCTTGTCTTTGTTTGTCATATGTTATTCCTCCTTCAATATTTCTTTTAATTCTTTTCGTCCCCGGGATACTCTCATTGAAACTGCAGATGGTGACAGGTGAAGTATCTTTGCAATTTCTCCAAATGTATATCCCTCATAGTAGTGCAGATAAAGAACAGTGCGGTATGAGTCAGGGAGTTTCCCCAGAGCCTCGTACATGGATTGCTCTTCAATATTGAATCCGCTGACGATAGAGTCGCTGCTCAGTTCCTCGTAGCTGCTGCTTAGACGGTTCGCTGCGGATTTTAGATGATTCCTGCACATATTTGCCGTCATCGTGAGCAGATATGATTTTTCTTTGCCCTTTGATATATGTGGGCTTTTTTCTATAAGTTTTGTATATACATTCTGAACAATGTCCTCAGAGTCCGCTGTGTTGCCTAAAAAGCTCATAGCGAGACGGAATACGTTGTTCGAGTATGTATCATATAACTCCAGCAGCTGCTGCTGTTTCAAGATTTATCACCTCCGTAGTTTGTTTATATGAGAATACGTGAGAAATGAATTTCTGCAATTCTCTCATTTGAGATCTCATATATAAAACAATCCAGAACATCAAAATAGCACACAGGTTTGGAAAAATCCACAAACATTTATAATCATCTGAAAACATGTCGTAAATATTACGAGACAAATATATACATAGCTATAATAAGAAACAGTGAAGCAGAAAAAAGTTTATCAGACATGCATCGCCTGCCATTTGCATGGCTGGTGTTCAAAAACAAGGAGGCATGAAAATGAAATTTGAAAATTGTAAAGAGTATTGCAGCTTAAAAAATAATAAGGAAAATATCAGGAAGCTCATGAAGGAATTTGACTGTGAGGCAAGTGGAAAAAGTAATTTGATCAGACCGCTGGTGACTGATGAGAATGGCAGATTTGATGAGAAAAAAGCGGAGAAGCTGATAACAGAGCTCGTGGAAGACATGGACCGATATGGATATAGGTACAAGATGTGGTTGGGGCACATAACAGCGGAAAATGCACTCCCGGAACAGAAGAGCTTTTGCAGATATGTGAGAATGTATCTGTATCTTGCGATAAAAATGTCTTTATTGGATTTTTCCCAATACGGATTCCTGATGGATAACATTCCAAATGGTTCATTTGATAATCTGCTCTCAGGCTGTATTGATTTTGAATCAAATAATGATAAGGATACGCTGCTTTTTGAGTATATTGTGGATGGCTGGATAGGTGATGCAGGTATTATATCATGGTGTGTTTTTGCATTTGACTACTCGCATCCTGACAATAAGCCTGACTGGATGTCCGATAAGGTTTATAAAAGGATGCAGGAGATTGAAGAAGAAATGCTTGAAGACTTGGATTCGAATGATATGGAAGAACTGAATGACATGGAGGACATGGAGGACATGGAGGACTTGGGTGATATGGATGACTTCGATATTGATGATATTGATATTGTGGAGCCGATATATGATAATCTGGATGCTGACGAGTTTGTGGATGAGGGATTTTTACAGGATGGTCATGATGCGGATGAAAGTAAAACCATCGTCTCTGTGTGTGATCAGATGGAAGATTCGGATAAGGTTTGCAGTTGTTTTGCCAGTTTTTTGGATATGATATATTCCGATGAGGTGCCGTATAGTTATCTGTCACAGATGAGAAAAGCTGTGGAGGGAATGCTTGACACGTACATGTGGGATCATGGGCTGTCGATATACAGCAGTATGGATAGTCTAAAAAGATCGAAGCTTTATCTGGAAAAAGCAGCCGAGAAGACTGCGTATCTCAATGCACAGAGAAAAAACCGGCTATGATAACTATATGATGTTATTGAAACATTAAGTGAATATATATTATACTTTACATGATGTAGGAGAAAGGAGTCTGCCATGTCGGTTATAAATTTAAGAGAGTACATGAAAAGAGTATATACTGAATTAGAAAATTACATAGAAGGACTTTCCGAAGAGGAGAGAGTCAGATTTGTTACAGAGTTCCATGATATGTTCGATTCGGGAACTGCGGATTATGATGATGAGCATATAACCGCATTATATGTTATGAAGTATGCAAGAGCATATGGATTCCAGTTTTCAAGAGCCTACGCAGATATATTTGCAGATATGAATAACCCTGAAAGTATAAAGGCGGTAAGCATAGGCTGTGGCACAGGCATTGACTATTGGGGAATGTCCTATGCGGCGAGAGTGCTGGGCGAAGCCCCGGAAAGTAAGCTTGATTACACCGGAATTGACCCGGTATGCTGGCCGTACAGGATCACGGAAGCGGCTGACATGCCGGAGCAGGACATGGTGAGATACAATGAGATTGCATCTGGTATACATGATGCAAAAGGATCAGGTCATCCAGATTTGTTTCATGAGCCGGCGGATGAAATAAAATCATGCACGGACTTTAATGAGTATCTGGGTTATATGGAAAACAGACCAGGAGAACCTCTAAGCGATATTTATTTCTTCCCTCATTCCACGAAGGAGGTATGTATTCACACTGTGCCCAATGAGGTGGAGGACAGGTCGCTATACAATACATATCAGGCTATGTCAAGATTTGCCCACATAATACACTCAAGGATAAAGGACAAGCCGGTATACGTTGCATTCACATACAGACAGGTCCCAACTGACGATGGAGTGTGCAGAGAGCAGAATGAATCATATGATATCCGCTATGGAACATACCTTAGAACCTGTCTCATTGAGAGAGGAATGAACGTGGAGCTGCTGCAGCCAATGCACTGTGAGCAGAGGTATGGACACGATCTGGAAATCTGTGAGAGCCCGGAGAGTAACAGAGGCTGTTATTTTACATATGACGAGTTTCATAGTTATGTGGGGGCACCGGATACCCCGGACAAGATATGGCTTTTTGGACGTGACGATGATGACTCATTTGACAGTATATTTTATGGCAGTAAAAAGATATGCGACAGAGACAGATGGAACGAGCTTACAAATGTCAGTGATAAGATACACAATTATCCGATGGACAGCACAAATGGAATATGCTATCAGGTTTTTAAGATAACAAGAGGGAATGCTGACAACAGGGAACTTACCGATAAAAATCTAGTCCTGGATATACTTGAAGAAACCATGAGAGGGTTTACATTCTGGAGTGGATTCTCGCAGGATATTTATAAATTTGCAAAAAATATGTATATGTATCCGTGGACTGTTCATGAAAAAGCTATCAAGCTTATTGCCGATACGACCGGATATGTACCTGACAGTGTACGTGGGCTTCAGGAGGTATTCAGTATTGATAATATCTTTAAGGGACTGATAGCCGATGGCTGTATAGAGCAGGTTGAGGAAGCTGACGGAAGACTGCGGTATGGCATAACTCCAAATGGCGAAAATTGTGGACTCTATGACAAGGATGGCAGGATAATGGCCAAGTCATTTGCGAGAAGAATGATATTTGCAAATATGATCTGTGGAAGATATGTCAAATTTGAAGGAATCAAGAAGCAGATAACGATGGAAGATACAAGGGGAATTTTAAAATTATGATAGTTAGTGCCAGCAGAAGAACAGATATTCCGACATTTTATTCGGAATGGTTCTACAACAGAATAAAGGAGGGATTCCTGTATGTCAGGAATCCCATGAACGCTCATCAGATAAGCAGGATTGATCTGTCACCGGATGTGGTGGACTGCATTGTGTTCTGGACAAAGAATCCGATACCGATGCTTCCAAGACTTGATGAGCTTGAGGCATACAAATATTACTTCCAGTTTACTCTGACAGGATATGGCAAAGACATGGAGGCTAATCTTCCGGATAAGAAGCAAAAGCTCATTCCGGCTTTTCGGCAGCTTTCGGCAAAGATTGGAAAAAAGCGCGTCATATGGAGGTACGATCCTATCGTATTAACACACAAGTACACGCCGGAGTATCACATAAAAGCATTTACCCAGATCGCAGAGGCGCTTGACGGATGTACTGAGAAGTGTGTCATAAGCTTTGTCGACATATATACCAAGAACAAGAAGAACATGGAAGCAGTGGACAGATATGAGATGAGTCATGATGAGCTTGAGGCATTTGCAAAGACCATCGCCGACATAGCAAGGAGCCACGGTATGGTGGTTGCGACATGTGCGGAGGTCATAGACCTTGAAAAATGCGGAATTGAGCATAACTGCTGCATAGATAAGAAGCTCATCGAGGAGATCATAGGCTGTGATATAAAGGTGTCAAAGGATAAGGTGCAGCGCCCGGAGTGTGGATGTATGGAGAGCGTGGAGATAGGCTCATACAACACGTGTTTAAACGGCTGCAGATACTGTTATGCCAACTATTCTGAGGCTGCGGTGAAATCAAACTGTGCATGCTACGATCCAAGATCGCCTCTCCTGTGCGGAACTGTTGGTGAGTTAGACAAGATCACAGAGCGCAAAGTGAAATCCCTTAAGGAGACGCAGATGAGCTTAAGGTTTGATGACGTAGATTAATCTCGCAATCATTTCAAAAGATTAGTTTAATAGTTAGGTTGATAGAGAATTTGCCTATTATTATATAGAAAGAAGAGGTCGTGATCGCTTTGAGAATATCGGACAAAGAGTGGAAAAATATAGAATTCCGCAAGAATAAGTTTCGGGAGCTGGAATCGGCTCTGGATCAGGCTGTAAGCGGAAGAGACAACAAAGTCTCATCATTTCTGTTGGGGTGTCTGGCAGATGGAGAAACGGGAAAAGCTGCGGCTGTGGAAAAACTTGTAAATGAGCTGGTAAAATCCATGGACAGCTATGGTATAAGAAACAGACTGTGGATAGAGAGTGACGAAACGATAAAAGATAATGGGCTTTCGGATGATGACTTTTGCAAAATGAAAGCGACAGAAGAAAAAGCTTCGGAAGAGAAAATTCCATGTATGCCGACAAGATTCAAAGAATTTATACATGATTATCTCTACTGCATGATACTGCTCATGACAAGCGAGATGGAGTGGGTTGAACAGATCTATGCTGAACCGTATGCCGATTCATTTCAGCAGCTTTACCTTCATGCAAAAAGAGTGAGAGAGTTTTCTGTAAGACCAATCGAGAAAAGATATGATGAGCTCTGGGGGGAGACTTATTTTGGCGTCAGAGGAGCATCTGGTCTGTTTGAAATATTCAGCATGGCATATGAGTCGATTACCGGGAAAGATATCGGAGACAGCCTTACACAGAGCATGAAGGATGGACTTGATACGTACTGTCAGGAACAGATGCAGATGTATGATGAGTTTCTGGATGAGGCTGAAGATAATGCTATGACCGACGAAGAGATAGAAGAGGCTATTAGTGAATATGTGGATGTTGAAGAAGATACGGATATGGCAGAGCTTAACAGATATTTCGATGAGCTGGCAGTCAGATGGGATGAAAGCGAGAAGCGGTTCAGGCAGGAATTTCCTGACACTGAAGGGTTCTGTGCCAGATATATGAAGCTCCGTGAGCTTTTTTATACGGATGAATCCAGGGATATCAGGTATCCGCTTACGATATTTGATATCCTGGTGGAGGGCATGCTGGATGTATTCCTTGGCAGACGTGGGATGACTCTGTATACTGATGCAGATAATTGCGCAAGGGCATACATCAGTATAAAGAAGCAGATAGATGCGATAAAGAAGCTTCGGGAGGAGGCATAGGAAGTGGCTGGTTTCAGAGAAGAATTTTATGCCAGGATAGGACGTGATTACCATGAGAATATGGAGAATTCTTTCTTATACGGATATGTAAAAACTAAAAGAGAGAACAATCTAAGACTTTGCTTGAAGGAGAAATATTACTGTCTGGCAGACACTGCGGCAAGCAGAAAAAAGTATGTCCGTTTCCTTGTGAAAGCGCTGCTTTCTGATAAAAGCCTTTCAGCTTCATTGGAGAAGATAAACAGCCTCCAGAAACTGCTGGACAGCATATCATTTGCGGCAGAGGGGTTGGATGAAGCATCCAGACTTGCGATGAGGTCAGAACTTGAAACAGAGCTGGAAGCGGTAAAGCATGCGGAGGACAGGTCGTGTGGAGACAGACTGAGGATGCTTGATAAGTATATGGACAAATGCCAGGCATCAGAGTCAGTTATAGGTATAGATGCAGATATAGAGAGTCTTAGACATATCTCATCCGAACTGCTCGACTCATTCGAGTTTGATGGTGAGAAGAAGAATCCGTATGTGGAGCTCATGTCGTCTTACCTGGATTTTTATTATGGTATTATATCGGCCTCAGGATACGTCAGAAGATTGCTGGAATTCTGGTCAGGAAGCAGCAAATATATTCCTGACAAGAAAGCGCTGTCGCATTTTATAGAATTTGGTAAGAGAACATTTGGGAAAGATGTATTTGATGGCTGCGGGCGGGCTGCGGTAAGGCTTGAAAAACTGCGGCAGATTGGAAAGACAGATCGTGCAGGATTTGACATGGCAGCGGATATGTTCTTTGATACAGAATTTCTTGATAAGCTCACGGAGAACCTGCAGAGAGACATATTAACCATTGATGTGAATACATTGCTTTATGACGCAGGCTTTTCAAATGGAGGCAAGCCCCGCAAGAAGGATAAAAGTATGGACATAATGGATGCGTATTTCAGATATGTGGGGGATAATCCATTTTCTGGCGGTACAGGCTATGTTGAAATCCCCGGCGGTTATACGACATGGGATGAATATTACAATGCGTGTGATAATGTCCGCGACAGACTGAATTCGGATAAGAGAGCATCTGCTTATCAGAATGTCTTTATGCCGATGTGGATTGATAATGATACAGGCGGCGGAATATTCCTAATAGGCAAAAGGCAGTTTGCGGAGAATGCTGATGTGAGACTTGCCAGCAACTGTGAGTTCGGCGTGGTATATTTCTACGGAACAGATGGCGGAAGTGCATTTGAATTTTCGGCGTTTCAGGAAGGCACCTTTGATGAAAATGTGTTCCCTGGTATGTCAGAGGCGGTGAGTTGGTTTAGAAATTATGATTATAAGGCTGACTCTATGGAGGAGTACAGGCGGTATAATGGGGATGCCCCGGCAGGCTGTCCGGAGGTTTTCCTTAAGTATTTCAAAGGCTATGACAATGTAAAAGCAGAGGTGGCAGATATATCTGGCGAAGTGACAGGAAACTCTGCATTATATGGAGATGTTGATGAGTCAGATATAAGAGATACGCTTGAAGCGTTCGACAGGGAACAGGAGGAGAAAGAAAGAAAAAAACGGCTGAGAATGACATTTCAAAGCCCAAAAATAAAATAGCTGCATTGGTTTATAGGCCATCAATCTGTATTGGCACAGATTGGTGGCTTTTCTTCGTAAATTTTACGAGCTTAAATATTGCTGTAGTTATACTGTGTTTATCAAATAAAGAATATCCCATGTGGCACAGACAGTGAGCTGTTTCGTGGAGCAAGACGAAAGGAGAAAATGCATATGAAGATCGACAATATGAGAGAACTTTACGAGGAATTACTTAGAGCAACATCAAATGGATACAGAAACAGAAGCATTGCAAATCCGGCAGTAGATTTCACAAAGAAAGCAAAGGCCGGGGACTTTGATGAGATGTCCGACGAAGAGTATTACCAGGCGCTTGATAAAGTAAATGAATTAAATGATGTATGGCAGCATCGGCCAAGCGGTCAGATTGGTGAACTGCTTTTTACTGCACTTGAGAATCTTACACTTAGCGACAGTGACGTGGAGGACATGGCAGCGACATTGCTTTGTGCTTATGAGCGTTCAAGTAAAGAGCATATCCCCTGTGATGCAAAAGCGGCGGATAGAAATGAAAGAACAGCCGGATATGCTGCTTCCAAGGAGATAGACAGCGATAATCCATCCAAAACAAAGACACAGTCTGATAAAAGAAGCACTGATGCAAAAGGAATATTGAGCTCGCCGGCGAAGATATATGAATATCTTGACCGCAGAGTGTACGGCCAGAAGGAGGCAAAGCACGCCGCTGCCATGCTCCTCTGGAACCATGTGAATGGCAGGAGGCAGAATGTACTCTTTGCAGGCCCTACCGGCTGTGGCAAGACAGAGATATTCAGGCAGCTCGCAAAGCTATATCCGAACATAGTGATCCACAATGCCACCTCTCTGACGGGCGCGGGCTGGAAGGGCAATACGAAGGTTCGAAACCTGTTCGACGGTGTGGATCAGGATAAGATGAGCCATCTGGTCATCGTTCTCGATGAGGCCGACAAGATGTTTGAGGACGCGGACGACAGACATTACAGCTACATAGTCCAGAATGAACTGCTGAAGGTTCTGGAGGGGGACATGGTTCATTTTGATGGCAATCCGTCGAACAGTGAACCAGCTCTTGATATAGATACATCAAATGTAAGTTTTGTGTTCCTGGGTTCCTTCGATTCCATGGTCAGAGCGAAGGCGGTGGCTGTGAATAAGAGCAGGGCTATAGGTTTTGGTGCAGTATCGTCTGACGAGTCATTTGACGGATACAGGAGTACATTCACTCAGGAAGATCTTGTACAGTATGCAAATGTGAGATGTGAAATAGCGGGGCGCATAGGGAATATAGTTCAGCTCAGGGAGATGACTGAGGATGACTTCTACGCCATATTAAATGACAAAAGAATAAGTCCTGTCAGAAAGCTTTCTGATTACTATGGCGTTAAGCTTAAGATGTCAGAGACAGCAAAACATAAGCTGGCAAAGGAAGCTGCGGAGAATGGGATGGGAGTTCGATTTATTCATTCACAGATACAGAGAAGACTTGATTATGAGCTTTTCGAGAATTGTGACAGAAAGGAATATGTCATAGCCTGACCATTGAGTCATAAATAAAAGTATATGGTAGCACCAAAAGACTCCGAGTAAATTGTTGCGATAGCCGGAAAAATCATAAATAAATAAAATATAAAAAAAACCTGAAGCAGTAAGATATTGACTGCTTCAGGTTCTTTTTTAATGTGTTTAAATTGTTATATATAGATATTTTATTTCTTCATATTCTTATTTGCCGCTGCAAGCATGAGCTTGATTCTGTTTACCTGATTGACCTCAGATGCACCAGGATCATAGTCGACTGCCACGATGTTTGCCTCAGGATAAGCCTCACGCAGATGCTTGATAACACCCTTGCCCACGATGTGGTTTGGAAGACATGCAAATGGCTGTGCGCACACGATGTTCGGAGCACCGCTCTTTATGAGCTCTATCATCTCACCTGTAAGGAACCATCCCTCACCGTTCTGGTTTCCTATGGATACGATTGGTCTTGCATAGGCAGCAAGCTTTTCGATATGGGCAGGAGCCTCGAATCGCTTACTCTTTTCAAGAGCATCCCTTGCAGGTTTTCTGAAGGATTCCAGAACCTTTATAACAGTGTTGCTGACTATGGCTCCCTTCTTGGTCTTGCCAAGGAACTCATAGTTGTAATTGTTGTTGTAGAAGCAGTACATGAAGAAGTCCAGGAGATCTGGCATAACAGCCTCTGCTCCCTCTGCTTCCAGCAGGTCAACTAAGTGGTTGTTGGCTGATGGAAGGAACTTTACAAGTATCTCTCCAACAATTCCGACTCTAGGCTTCTTGATATCAAGGAGTGGAAGAGTATCGAAGTCGTGGACGATTCCCTGTATATTCTTCTTGAATACTGCGTTGCTTCCGGTCTTTGTAAGGCTCTCCAGACAAACCTTCTTCCATTTCTCATGGAGTGCATTTGCCGAACCCTTTTCCTTCTCGTAAGGTCTTGTCCTGTACAGACATCTCATGAATACATCACCGTATATCAGAGCCTGCATTGCACGCTTTACGACCTTGTAGCTTATCTTGAAACCTGAGTTCTTCTCAAAGCCCTGGGCTGACAGTGCTATTACAGGTATCTGACCGTAGCCTGCCTTGGAGAGGGCACGTCTGATAAATCCTACATAGTTTGTTGCACGGCATCCGCCTCCTGTCTGGCTCATGATGACAGCCAGCTTGTTCACATCGTACTTTCCTGAAGTGATGGCGCTCATCATCTGTCCGACAACGATCAGAGATGGATAACATGCGTCGTTGTTTACATATTTCAGACCAACATCTATCGTCTCCTTGGTTGCATCCGGCAGGATCTCAATGTTGATTCCCATGCACTTGAATGCAGGTGCAAGAAGATCGAAATGGATAGGAGACATCTGAGGTGCAAGAACTGTATAGTCCTTCTTCATCTCCTTGGTAAATTCTATTCTGTTGATGGCACTGCTTGACGGACATGTCTTGTAGTGCTGTTCATGTCTTGAGTTGACCGCGCTTATGAGGGATCTGATTCTGATCCTTGCTGCACCTAAGTTGCTGACCTCATCGATCTTGAGGACAGTGTATATCTTGCCTGACTTGGTAAGTATATCGTTGACACAGTCAGTTGTTACAGCGTCCAGACCACAGCCGAATGAGTTGAGCTGTATGAGCTCTAAGTTGTCACAGGTCTTGACGTAGTTGGCTGCCTTGTACAGTCTTGAGTGGTACATCCACTGGTCGGAGACAATAAGAGGTCTCTCGACCTTGCCAAGGTGTGCGACTGAATCCTCGGTAAATACAGCAATCTTGTATGAGTTGATGAGCTCTGGGAGACCATGGTTGATCTCAGGGTCCAGATGATATGGACGACCAGCCAGAACTATGCCGAGCATATCGTGTTCATCAATGTATCTGAGAGTTTCTTCGCCCTTAGCACGCACATCCTCCTTGACCTTCTCTGCCTCTGCGTACGCCGCATGTATGGCGCTTCCAATCTCGTCCATTGTCACATCATAGTACTTGGACATCTCACGGTACATACGTTTTACGAGAGCTTCCTCGTTGTCCAGGGCCACAAATGGTCTGATGAATGTTATGTCGTCAGCCTTGAGTTCCTCCATGTTGTTCTTGATGTTCTCTGCATAAGAAGCAACGATAGGACAGTTGTAGTGATTGTTTGCCTCAGGAGTCTCGTTCATTTCATATGGTACACATGGGTAGAAGATGGACTTGATTCCATTTTTCAGCAGCCACATAACGTGTCCGTGTGAGATCTTGGCAGGGTAACACTCTGACTCACTAGGTATGGATTCGATACCCAGGCTGTATATGTTTCTCGATGACTTTGGAGACAGTACAACTGAGAATCCAAGCTTTGTGAGAAATGTGTGCCAGAAAGGATAGTTCTCGTACATGTTGAGTACACGAGGAACACCTATCACGCCACGCTTTGCCTCCTCAGGTTTAAGTGACTCATAGCCAAATATTCTTCCAAGCTTATATTCAAAGAGGTTAGGAATGTTGTCTGCGTTCTTCTTCAGACCGACACCCTTCTCACATCTGTTTCCGGTGATGAACCTCTTGCCGTTTGAGAATTTGTTTATTGTAAGGAGACAGTTGTTTGTACATCCTTTACATCTTGTCATGGAGCTCTCATATGTGAGCTTTCTTATCTCCTCGATAGGGAGCATGGTCGTGACAAATCCCTCTTTGTACTTGTTCCTAGCGATGAGGGCAGCACCAAAAGCACCCATGATACCTGAGATGTCAGGTCTTATGGCTGTTCTTCCTGATATGACCTCAAAGCTCTTTAAGACAGCATCGTTGTAGAAGGTACCACCCTGTACCACAATGTTCTTGCCGAGATCCTTAGGATCTGTGAGCTTTATAACCTTGAGCAGGGCGTTCTTGATAACAGAGTATGCAAGTCCGGCTGATATATCAGCCACGGATGCGCCCTCCTTCTGCGCCTGCTTAACCTTTGAATTCATGAAAACGGTACATCTTGAACCGAGGTCTATAGGTGTTCTCGCTGTGATGGCGATGTGCGCAAAATCTGCTATGTCATAGTTCAGTGACTTCGCAAATGTCTCTATGAATGATCCACATCCTGATGAACAGGCCTCGTTCAGCATAACGTTATCTACAACGCCGTTCTTGATCTTGATACACTTCATATCCTGACCGCCGATATCAAGAATGCAGTCGACCTCAGGGTCGAAGAATGCTGCGGCTGTGTAGTGGGCTATTGTCTCAACCTCGCCGAAATCCAGAGAGAGAGCCTGCTTGATAAGAGCCTCACCGTAACCAGTAGAACATGAGCCTGCGATCACTGCGCCATCAGGAAGCTTGCTGTATATATCCTTTATAGCTCTGATGGTGGTGTTAAGTGGACTTCCGTTGTTGCTGCTGTAGAAGTCGTAGAGAAGTTCGCCGTCAGCTCCGACGAGGGCAACCTTGGTTGTGGTTGAACCTGCGTCGACACCGATGAAACAGTTTCCTTTATATGTAGCGAGATCACCGCGCTTTACAGCGTATTTGTTGTGATCTGCCTTGAATTTCTCGTAATCCTCATCACTTTCAAAAAGAGGTGCAAGTCTCTCCACACCAGAGGAGAGATTGAGCTCCTGGGAGAGAGCGTGGATGAGCTCTGAAAGCGTCATGGACACCTCAGGTTTGGAGTTCATGGCAGCACCTACTGCGGCGAACAGATGTGAGTGTCCTGGATCTATGATGGCGTCGCCTGTAAGATTGAGTGTTCGGATAAATGCATTCTTCAGTTCCGGAAGGAAATGAAGAGGACCACCAAGAAATGCAACATTTCCCTTGATTGGTTTACCACATGCAAGACCTGATATAGTCTGATTGACAACGGCCTGGAATATGGATGCGGCCAGGTTTGGCTTTGTAGCTCCTTCGTTGATGAGTGGCTGGATATCTGTCTTAGCGAATACACCACATCTTGCAGCGATAGGATAGATGGTATCATAGTCCTTTGCATAGTCGTTAAGACCTGATGCGTCAGTCTGAAGAAGAGTAGCCATCTGGTCGATGAAAGAACCGGTACCTCCGGCACATACGCCGTTCATACGCTGTTCGATTCCGTTTGTAAAATATATGATCTTGGCATCCTCACCGCCGAGCTCTATTGCCACGTCGGTCTGTGGTGCATAGTCCTGCAGTGCCTCTGATACACAGACTACCTCCTGGGTAAATGGCACACCGATGAGCTGGGCGAGTGCCAGTCCACCAGAACCGGTGATACATGGATTGACCTCGTTCTCGCCGAGGGCATCCTTTGCTTCCTGTACAAGATCTTTAAGTGTTTCTTTGATATTTGCAAAATGTCTTTTGTAATCGGAGAAAAGTATCTTGTTGTCCTTGTCAAGGACAGCAACCTTAACTGTTGTTGATCCAATATCAATTCCTAATGTGTACATAAAACAACCCTTCCAATTTCTTTTGTGTGTTGAATGTGTTTGATTTCGACATTTCTGCCGATAAAGCTACTTTATTATAGTGTAGGGTTTAAAAAAATACAATGACTTTATAAAAACTTAACCATTACCAGAAAATGTAAAAATAAAAGTTTTTTGCAGGTAACTATATCATCGGAGGTGAATATATTATAAAAAAGCCTTTCAGGGGTAAGCTATGAATTTTGATACCTGTAACGGAGTTATCCATGTAGTGAAGAGAGGGGACACACTGTATAAGCTGTCCAGGATATACAAGGTAAAGCTCAGCGACATCATATCAGCAAACCCGTACATCAACGTATACAATATGCAGCCGGGGGATGAAGTGTGTATTCCCGTGATCATGGAGGAAGATTTTCTTATATATACAGTGCAGGATGGAGATACATTTGAGGATGTCCTTAAGAATACCGGAGTATCTCCGGATGATCTGTTCAAATTCAATCCGGATCTCTACAAGATGGCCCTTGCCGCGGACATGGAGATAAAGTATGTGGACTTTCAGAAGTAGATGGATGCACATGGCTGTATGATATCTGTCCTGGCTGCCGGTTTATAGCTGGCAGCTATTTTGCTGTTATCCGCCAGGTTAGAAAAACTTAATTATTCTACTGTTGTAAACTCATTTTTTATATTATATAATTCAAAAGGTGTAGTTTAAAAAAGTATGACAGGAGTTTTTCTATGAATATAATAAGTAAGATCGAGAAGAAGTTTGGCAGATACTCCATTCGAAACCTCACATTATACCTCATCATAGGCTACGGTATAGGATATCTGTTGTTCATGTTCCAGCCAAAGATACTGTTCATGTTGACACTTGATCCGGCGGCGGTAATGCATGGACAGGTGTGGAGACTTTTCACATGGATAATCACACCACCGGTATTCGGTGTCGATATATTCACGATAATCATGCTGATATTTTACTACAGTCTGGGATCTCTGCTGGAACGTACTATCGGAACATTCCTTTATAATCTGTACATGTTCAGCTCCATGCTGTTTACCATGATCGGTATAATGCTTGCACACATATTCTGTACCTATATCATAAGGTATGATTACGCGAGCTCGACTGGTTATTTCGCATATGCATCGACATATTATATATTGATGTCCATATTCCTTGCCATAGCGGTATGCTATCCTGACATGAGCGTGTTATACGCCATGATCATACCAATCAAGATGAAGTATCTCTCGATACTGTATATCGTCATTATAGCGTATTACTTCATCAATGAGACATTTATGGGAAGAGTGAACATAGCCATGTCACTTGTGAGCTTTGTGATATTCTATCTGAGCACGAAGAACTTCAGAAAGTTTTCGCCAAAGCAGATGAAGAGGCGGCGGAATTATAACAGGCAGGTGCGGACAGCAAAACAGGAGAATATCGGACACAGATGCGTTGTGTGTGGAAGAACGGACAAAGATTATCCTGATCTGCAGTTCAGGTACTGCTCAAAGTGTACAGGTAACAAGGAGTATTGTCAGGATCATCTGTTTACCCATACACACAACTAGGATATATGATCAAAGATTTATAAAGAAGATAAAAGAGGAAGTTTATTATGTATAATGAAGAGAAGAAGCTTATAACCGATATACAGAGAAAGAAGGATCTGGACAGGAATCTTGCACTGTTTGCAGGGGTGGCATCGAAAGCAAATTATGAATATGCATGCCACAAATTCACCTTGAATTACCTGACACTCAAGGACATGCATATGGATGGGGATGTCCCTGATGATCCATATATCGCTCAGTGCCAGGCTGTGATCGACAAGATGATAGGCGACTTTGTTGTGGGAGATAAGACGGTGTGCGAGGATGCTGACATGAAGCTTATCTCGGATGTCAGGAACACCATAACAGCCAAGATGAAGGTGCTCACATCATACACGGATGCATTTGAGATGTATGAGTATATTTTAAACAGGAAAGAATACAGTTATCCGGAGAATGTTGACGAGGAGATACAGAAGGAGCTTAAGGAGCTCGATGAGGCGGGCGTCAGTGACTTTGCAGAAGAGATATACAGATTTGTGTTCGCAGATCAGGACAAGGTTGCCATCAACTCCAAACTGCAGTCCATCATAGGACAGCTCCCGATACGTATGACAAAGAACAGATTCTATGACATTCTGGGAGAAACTCTTGATATATATAATGGAGTGGAGAAGGAGTCTCTTGACCAGTTTATTGAGATGATCGAGAATACTGCTCTCATAAGACTTCCAGAGGGATTTGAGACAGAGTACCCTGAACTACATGAGGCGCTTGAGGTCTTAAAAGCCGGTGATTACACTGCTCTTGATTACGATGGTTACAGAAAGCTCACTGATGTGCTGGACAGAAGTGCAGCATTCCTGAATTCGGTTGTGACTGAATATATGCTCATCATAGAGCTTGTAAACGATCTCTATGTTATGATGCTTGCGCTGGATTCAAAGGAAGGCGTATCTGAGAGCTGTAAGAAAGCGATGACCGTCATAGAGAAGGCTGTCGCTGACGACGGAGAGCATCTTGAGGATGTATATGCACTCCTTGACGATATCGTCGGAGAACAGGAGCTGGCAGGAGAGCATAAGGTAATGCTTGAGTCCGCTGTGTACGACATCTCAACCGGTTACACCGATGATATTGCCGCAAATGAGCTTCAGGATACATACAGAGATCTGGAGATTATGGATAAGCTTCTCTCGGGAAGTATGTTTGTGGATATAGACAATATAGCTGTGATGGGCGTACTCAATGTGGATACTGATTATATAGCTGCATGTAAGGAGAAGCTGACAAATGAGTTTGCAGATCTGTTTGCGGCTAACTCAATGACAGTCAACAGAGCCATCATGGCAAAGATACTCTCCAACATACCTGTTTTCTTCAACACCACTGATGAGATCAGGGAATATGTAAACGGATCTCTTTCGAGATGCAGGGAAAAGAGTGAACTTCTTGCGGACTATATTGTTATAAAGCAGATGATGGAAGAATAAACTGTTTATTACAGGTGATTGAATATGGTCATTGATGATAAGTTTTATGTTGGTGGAGCCCGGGACCGGCAGATCATAAGGATGGTCAGAGGAATAAGGCGCTTCCATAGAGTAAAATATGTGCCTGGAGTGTTCGTTATCACACTTCCGTTGTTTGGAGATGGGATTCTGGAGATATATGAGTTGAATGAACTCAGGCAGAAGATCTACACTGACATGGGCGATGCTATACATATTGTCGGTGCAGCTCCAAGCAGATTCCAGGCTGTACTGCTTGTCAGGGATATAATAGATGATATATATAAGAAGACCGGGGATGTTGATGTGGAGAGATTTTTTGCATCGTGACCAGATAGTCTCTGGGTCTAAGGGGATGGAGCATGCATATTGTTTGGTTGATATTGAAGATACTGCTCATAGTTATCCTGTCGCTGGTGGGACTGGTAGTGCTTCTTGCACTTCTCGTATTGTTTGCGCCGGTGAGATACAGGGCGTATGTGAAGAAGGATGATGACATATTTGCGAAGCTCTCTGCCAGATGGCTTGGTTTTGTCCTGTGTTTTAAGGTTTTGTATGATTCGGACGGCCTTCGGTACAGGCTGAGGCTGTTTGGCGGAACCATCATGGGCAGCGAAAAAAGTGCCATACCGGAGTCGGAAGGAGAGGTATATTCTGAACCCGGGGAATACAGTCGGGCTGAGACAGAGGAAGAAGCTTCTGACAGTCCGGGATATGAAGACTATCCATCGGTGGAGCCGGAGGACAGGCAGTTTCTTCTTGAGGACAGCGAATTTGAGGAGCCCGTACCGGGGCCGCTCATCAGGCTGGGCAGAAGGATAGACAGTATGGCAAAGACGGTTGTATCGAAGTTCAAAGATCTGTCAGAGAAGTTTGCCAGTCTGAAAAAGAAAAAAGATGGCTATACTAAGCTTGTACACAATGTCAGAACAAAGGAAGCCATGAGAGTTTTCAAGGTTGAACTGATAAAGGTGTTAAAGCATCTTAAGCCCACAAAGCTTAAGGGGCAGATCATATATGGTGCGGATGACCCGGCAACAACAGGTGAGCGCCTGGGGTATATGAGCCTGCTTTTCCCGCTATACTATGATAATATAGATATAACACCGGATTTCTCTGAAGCCCGGCTGGAGGGAGACCTGTTCATGAAGGGCAGGATAAGACTTGGAACAATCGGCTGGAGCGCGCTGAAGGTGATCTGGAACAAGAATGTCAAGATAACTATTGCTCGATTAAAAAAGATATCAGGAGGAAATTGATATGGCAAATATGAATATTGAGGGAACACTTGGTTCTATGTTTAAGGGAATGGATGGCTTTATATCATCGAAATCGGTGGTGGGAGAGCCTGTGTATGTCGGTGATACGATCATTATTCCTCTTGTAGATGTCAATTTTGGTATGGCAGCCGGAGCGTTCAATAAGCAGGACGGCAACAAAGCTGCCGGAGGAATCGGAGCAAAGATGAGCCCGTCTGCTGTTCTTGTCGTCTCAGGAGGAAATACGAGACTTGTAAATCTCAAGAACCAGGATGCCGTAACAAAGATCATAGACATGGCCCCAGAGGTCGTAGATAAGGTCTTGGGTCTGTTCAAGAAGGACAAGACAGAGGAAGAGAAGAATGTTGACAAGGCGATAAATGATGTCGCACAGTCAGAGGAATCTGTCACAGAATAATAAATATCAGAATATATAATATAAGTAAGATTCAGTGCGTTGGGAAATGCATTATTAAAAAGTCACCACATATAATGATAATAAATCATTATGGTGGTGATTTTTTATCTGGAAAAAATTCACAGGATTTGCGTTTTTCTTCACAGCGGTGGGAGTGGTTATAGGATATTTCATAAGTGGATTTGTGGAATTTCTCATAATCGTTATATTATTGCTGTTATCTTATATATTCTCCTGCAGATAAAAAAATAAGAGTGATGATCCTTGAGGATCATCACTCTTATTTATACCAGAACTGAATCGGTGATATTATGCAAATATTATGCACGCTCGACCTTACCAGATCTTAAGCAAGATGTACAAACATAGATCTTCTTTGGTGTACCATCAACTACAGCCTTAACAGCCTTAACATTTGACTTCCACATCTTGTTTGCTCTTCTATGAGAGTGGCTCACTTTGATACCGAAATGAGCACCTTTATCACAAATTGAACATTTTGCCATAATAGCACCTCCTTCAATGAATAAACTAACTTTCTTCCTAAGTTCACAACAAGACATATAATAGCAGATTATTTTTCCATATGCAAGCAAAATATTTATTTTTTATTGGAAATGAAGAAATACTATAGAATAAAATTAGATTTATGCTATAATTGATGAGTAATTGTGTTTATAAGTCGGTAGATATGATGAACACTGGTGACTTTGTTAGAAAGGAGTCGTGTATGAAGGAATATATTAATAGCGATAACGGTAAAGTAAGTATAGATGAGAGTGTTGTTGCACAGGTTGCAGGACTTACAGCCCTTGACTGTTTTGGAATAGTAGGAATGGGAATAGTCAGTGTCAAGGACGGAATTGTAAAGCAGCTCCGCAGAGACAATGTTTCTAAGGGTGTAAATGTACGTTTTGATGAGAATGGTGATATAGTCATTGAGCTGCACATAGTTGTTGCTTATGGCGTTAGTATAAAGGCTGTCACAGACAATCTTATGCAGTCGGTAAAGTACAAGGTAGAGGATTTTACGTCGTTTAAGGTCAGCCATATCAATGTCTATGTTGAAGATGTTAAAGTACTTGATTAGTTTGGAGGATAGAGTAAAGTGAGTAATACGATTGATGCGCTTGCACTGAAGAAAGCATTTATTGCCGGTGCCAATAATCTTGATAAGAACAAGGAATATATCAATGAACTTAATGTGTTCCCTGTGCCTGACGGAGATACAGGAACTAATATGACGCTGACAATCCTGTCTGCAGTGAAGGAGGTTGAGGCGGCACCTGATGATATGAAGTCCATAGCAAAGGCCATGTCCACAGGTTCGCTCAGAGGCGCCAGAGGTAACTCAGGTGTAATTTTGTCACAGCTTTTGAGAGGCTTCAGCAAGAAAGTGCAGGACGCAAGGACCATAGATGTTCACGTTATAGCAGACGCTTTTCAGAAGGCTGTGGAGACTGCATATAAGGCTGTCATGAAGCCTAAGGAGGGAACGATTCTCACAGTTGCCAAGGGCGTGGCGTCCAAGGCAAGGGAGTGTGCTGATGCAGATATGTCCCTTGCACAGTTCTGTGACGAGGTTATTGAATATGGAGATGCCGTTCTTGATTCCACTCCTGAGATGCTTCCGGTTCTGAAGGAAGCCGGCGTGGTCGATTCAGGTGGACAGGGACTCATGGTGGTGCTCAAGGGTGCTGTCGACTGTCTCATGGGCAGAGTTACAGTTGAACTCAGCAAGAACACAGGAACAGTGAATGTGGCAAGAACATCCACAGGCGCAGGCAACGATTCCATATCCACAGCGGATATAAAGTTTGGATATTGTACAGAGTTTATTATCAATCTTGAGAAGCCATATGGCGAGGCTGAGGAGGATGATCTGAAGAGCTTCCTCGAGTCTATAGGTGACTCGATAGTATGTGTATCTCTTGATGATATAGTTAAGATACATGTGCATACCAACCATCCTGGTCAGGCATTTGAAAAGGGTCTTACACTTGGATACCTTACTAATATGAAGATAGACAACATGAGGATAGAGCATCATGAGCGTGTTATCGGTCAGGCAGAGCGCGATGAGGCCGAGAAGCAGGAGGAAGAGAGGCAGCACAGAAAGCAGGAGCATAAGGAGCCTCGTAAGAAGTATGGATTTATTACGGTATCCATGGGTGATGGTCTCAAGACTCTTTTTGAAGAGCTTGGAGCAGACCGTGTTATAGAAGGCGGACAGACCATGAATCCAAGCACTGAGGATATGCTCAATGCGATCGATGATGTGAATGCCGAGAATATATTTATACTCCCGAACAATAAGAATGTTGTTCTTGCGGCTAATCAGGCGGCAACTCTGTGTGAAGATAAGAATATAATTGTGATTCCAACCGCGAATGCTCCTCAGGGCATAAGCGCCATGATCGCATTCGACAGTACAGTCGATGTGGACGAGAACAGATCTGCCATGAAGTCGGCTGTCAAGAATGTCAAAAGCGGACAGGTAACTTATTCCGTAAGAGATACCTCAATCGATGGAAAGGCCATCAAGGAGGGCGATATCATGGGTATCGGCGATAAGGGGCTTGTCAGTGTTGGAAATGATATAGAGAATGTAACATTTGAACTGATCGCAGATGCGGTCGATGAGGATTCAGAGGTTATAAGCATATATAATGGTGCTGATGTGTCTGAGGAGGATGCGCAGAAGCTTGCTGGCAGAGTGGAGGAGGCATATCCGGACGTTGATGTGCAGTGCTACTATGGCGGACAGCCGATATACTATTATATAGTATCTGTGGAATAACTTTCTGTGTATCTGTGAGATCCGTTGTGAAGAGGTGTATGTATGGAATTGAATGACTCCATAAAGACAATAAAAGGCATAGGTGACAAGACTGCGTCGGCATTTGCCCGGCTTGGGATAGAGACGGTGAACGATCTGCTTCTCAATTACCCCAGGACATATGTCACCTATGAGGATCCGGTGGATATATCAGATCTGCAGGCGGGAAGCAGGCAGTCCGTGAGGGCTGTTGTGAACAGCCGTGCGGAGGTCAGAAAAGTACATGGACTGACCGTAGTAATATTGTACGCAAAGGATTTCTCTGGGACAATTAAACTTACCTGGTTTAATTGTCCTTTTTTGCGTAATTTCTTTCATATAGGTCAGGAGTTTGTGTTTGTAGGAAATGTGGCTTATAAGGGCGGTATGATGACCATGACGCAGCCGGAATACTACACTGATGATAAATACGGCGAACTTACGCATGTTTGGCAGCCGGTGTACACGGTAACGCCCGGTATAACCTCGAAGACCATACAGAAGGCTGTGAGAGGCGCAGAGGAAGCCATAGACAGGCTTGAGGATTACCTGCATGACAATGTGCTTGATGAGTACCATATTATGGGTATACAAAAGGCTATCCACTCGATTCATTTTCCTCAGGATGAGCAGAAGCTCAAGGGGGCTGTGAAGAGGATGGCATTTGATGAATTTTACAGCTTTATATCAAACCTTCACAGGATAAAAGACGACAATGTGTATGCAGAAAATACATGTATAATAAACTGTGATGAGGAGGTCAGGACGTTTATTGAGAACTTGAGGTTCAAGCTTACTGGGGCGCAGATGAATGCGGTGCGTGATATGCTTGACGATATGCGCTCTGAACATGTCATGAACAGGCTGGTTCAGGGGGATGTCGGATCAGGAAAAACCATAGTTGCAGCAGCCGGATTATACGCAGTGGCTGCAAGTGGCTATCAGGGAGTGATCATGGCACCGACTGAGGTTCTGGCGGTTCAGCATTACAAGGAGCTCAGTTCACTGTTTGAGCCATACGGAATATCTGTGGGACTTCTGACGGGTTCCATGACAGCGAAAGAGAAAAGAGAGATGTACAGCCGCATCAAGAATATGGATGTGCAGGTTGTGGTCGGAACACATGCCCTCATACAGGACAAGGTGGAGTATGGAAGGCTGGCGCTCGTTGTAACTGATGAGCAGCACAGATTTGGTGTAAAGCAGCGCGAGAGACTTGCGTCAAAGGGAGAAGCTCCGCACACGCTTGTTATGAGTGCCACACCTATTCCGAGAACCCTTGCGATCATCATGTATGGCGATCTTGACATTTCAGTTATAGATGAGCTCCCGGCGGGAAGAATCCCGATCAAGAACTGCGTTGTGGATGAGAGCTACAGGAAGACGGCTCTCGGCTTTATCATGAAGGAGGTCTCACAGGGGCATCAGATATATATAGTCTGCCCGATGGTGGAGGCCAGCGAAGTTCTGGACGATGTTGCAAATGTGACCGAGTATACGGAGGAGCTGAAGAAGTCCATCAGGGATGGATATGGCGCTGACACTTCGGTGGTATGTTTGCACGGTAAGATGAAGGCGGAGGAAAAGAACAGGATACTCCAGGATTTTGCAGATGGTAAGATAAGCATTCTTGTCTCAACTACGGTCATAGAGGTTGGAATAAACAATCCAAATGCCACAGTTATGATGGTGGAGAATGCAGAGCGTTTTGGCCTTGCGCAGCTCCATCAGCTCAGGGGACGTGTAGGAAGAGGAAATCTCCAGTCGTACTGCATTTTCATGAGCGGAAAAAAGGACAAGGATACTATGGAGAGACTGAATGTTCTGGAGAAGTCAAATGACGGCTTCTATATAGCCGGTGAGGATCTCAAGATGAGGGGCCCGGGCGATTTCTTTGGAATAAGACAGAGCGGGGAGCTGATGTTCAAGGTTGGGGATATATACAATCATGCTGACATGCTTAGGGCGGCGCAGGACGTATACGACCGCTATGGACAGGAGATAGATGCGAAACTGATAAATAAAGGGGATGACAGGCTGTACACTATGCCTGTATTATAAATAAAAAAAGGGGGTATACCATGAAAAATAAGAAAACGATAGTTATGGGAATAATTATTGGCATTTTGCTGATAATTATAGCGGTTATGGGATATGTGATCGCTTCGGGAAAGAAAGGTGATTCCGTTAAGAAAGAAACGCTGCAGGAGACTTCTGCAGGCACAGAAGAAGTGAAAAGTGCTGACAATACGGGCGATACAACTGAGCCGTCAGAAAAACAGGATGACCAATCCTTGGATATTGCAGGCGATTTCTATGCTGAGATAGGACATGATACAACGTGGGAGGCAGATGGCAAAAAGTGTGCTACAGAGAGCATCAACATATATAACAACACATCTGCGTCTGCAAAGGATTGGAAGCTTGAGATTACATATAAGGGAACTCCGGCTGTAGATCAGATATGGGGCGGAGAGTACAAGATATCAGGCAAAACAGTGTCAATAAAGGCCGTGGATTACACCCAGGAGATACCGGCTAAGGGCAGTATCAACCTCGGATATAATTTCTCTTCAGATGACCTCGCCGTTGAGAAATACGTGCTGTATGTAAATGACACACAGTACAGCGGAGATGGTCTTAAGATGGTAGCTTCAGCGCCTGAGAAGACCGACAGCAATGAAACAAGCGGAGGCGGGAAAAATACAGAATCCGCTGCCACTGAGAAGAAAAACAATACAAATGTTCCGGGAGAGATCCCATTTGAAACACATGGAAAACTTTCGGTAAAAGGAACGGATATAGTGGACATGAATGGAGACAAATATCAGCTTAAGGGTGTCAGCACCCATGGAATCACATGGTTCCCTGATTATGTGAATAAGGAAGCCTTTGAGACTCTGCGGGATGATTGGGGTGCAAATCTTATAAGACTTGCGATGTATACGGATACAGGAGACAGCTACGGATACTGCAGTGGCGGAGATAAGGACGAGATACTTGCTCTTGTCGACAAAGGAGTTAGTGCAGCGACTGAGCTTGGCATGTATGTCATAGTTGACTGGCACATACTAAGCGATAGTGATCCGAATAATCATATAGATGATGCAAAAGAATTCTTTGACAAGGTATCTAAGAAATATGCGGCACAGGAAAATGTCATATATGAGATCTGCAACGAGCCGAATGGTGGAACCCAGTGGAGCAGTGTCAAGTCATATGCCGAGACCATAATACCGGTCATCAGGGCAAACGACAAAGATGCTCTGATAATCGTGGGAACTCCAAACTGGAGCCAGGATGTCGATATTGCGTCACAGGATCCGATAACCGGTTATGACAACATCATGTACGCAGTGCATTTTTATGCGGCTACCCACAAGGATGACCTGAGAAATAAGGTTAAGACGGCTCTGGACAACGGACTTCCTGTATTTGTGAGTGAGTTCAGCCTGTGCGATGCATCGGGCAATGGAGGTATTGATTACGATTCATCTGACGAGTGGTTCAAGCTTATAAACGAGAATAATCTCAGCTATTCATCATGGAGTCTGTGTAACAAGAATGAGACATCGGCACTTATAAAGTCCGATTCAACAGCCACGGGCAGCTTATCCGATGGAGATCTGTCTGACACCGGAAAATACGTGAGAGACAGAATAATGGGAAAATAGTGTGAAGATTGGAAGCTTTTCTTGTAATTTGGCAAAAGGCATGGTATAAGAATGTCTGGCAGGAAAAGTTTATGATATACAGTACATATAGATAGGAGAAGAATATGAGGGTTATTGCCGGCAGTGCAAGAAGTCTGAAGCTGGTGACGATTGATTCGATGGACACCAGACCGACAACGGACAGGATAAAAGAAACCTTATTTAATATGCTCTCAAATGATATTCCGGGATGCCGGTTCCTTGATGTGTTCAGCGGAAGCGGAGCTATTGGAATAGAGGCGCTCAGCCGTGGGGCAGCCATGGCGGTATTTGTCGAGAACAGCAGAAAAGCAGTGGAGTGTATCAATAAAAACCTTGCGTTTACGAAGCTTGCCGACAGGGCACAGGTCTTGTCAGCGGATGCAGTTCAGGCAGTGGGGATGCTGGAGAGACAGGGACAAGCATTTGACGTAATATTTATGGATCCACCATATGGAAAGCTTCTGGAAAAGGCTGTGCTTGAAAGACTTGCAGGTTCACCTCTGATGGATGATGACACAATGGTCATTGTGGAGTCTGATCTTGACACGAATTTTGATTATCTTGATGATCTGGGACTGGAGCTTTATAAGACGAAGAAATATAAGACCAATAAACATACATTTATATATAGGAGACTGGAAGATGAGTAGAGCTATTTATCCGGGAAGTTTTGATCCGGTGACACTTGGCCATTTGGATATAATTAAGAGATCTGCGGAAATGTTTGATGAGCTGATAGTCGGGGTGCTCAATAATACCGCAAAATCTCCATTGTTTTCTTTGGAAGAACGTGTTAATATGTTAAAGAATGTAGTCTCAGATATCCCAAACGTGAAAGTTATGGGTTTTGGAGGACTGCTGGTGGATTTTGCAAGACAGAACGACGTGAAGGTCATAGTGAGAGGTCTTCGGGCTGTGTCGGATTTTGAGTATGAATTACAGATTGCCCAGAGCAACAGGAAGGTTGCCCCGGATATTGACACGGTTTTTCTTGCGACCAGTATTGAGTATTCGTACCTGAGCTCAAGCGTAGTCAAGGAATATGCGAGCTTTGGTGTGGATGTACATGATTTTATCCCGGAGGAGATCAGGGATACATTGAGAGATCGATATTCGATAGACAGAGATTGACAGGCGAAGGAAGAATTTTTGGATAGATTATTAGGAGGAGAAAAACATGGCAAGAAAAGGTATTGAAGAGATGATCAGTGAGATAGAGATATTTATTGACAATTGTAAGTATCAGCCATTGTCATCCAGTAAGATTATTGTGCCAAAGGAAGATCTGGAGCAGATGGTGGGCGAACTCAAGCTCAAGCTTCCTAATGAGATAGAGAGATGTAAGAAGATCATGAGAAACAAGGAGGCTATACTTGCGGATGCAAGAGCCAGAGCTGATTCTATCATCACAGAGTCTGTTGCAGAGGCAAACAGACTGGTTGATCAGAGCCAGATAGTTGAGCTTGCCAACATCAGAGCGAATGAGATAACAGACATGGCGAGAAGCCAGGCTGAGCAGATCATCGCTGAGGCGAATGCGGATGCCAAGGAAGTCAGAGCAGGTTCCATGTACTATTCAAAGGACAAGCTCACAGAGATAAGCCAGTATATAAATGCAACACTTCAGGCAGAGAGAGCGAACTATGAGAACCTCATTAAGTCTCTTGAGGACAATGCGGCAAGAGTTACAGACAATATGGCAGAGCTTGATTCAAGTATAGCTCAGATCAACGGTGTTCCTGAGCAGGTACAGCCAAGTGCTGACGATTCAGCATTTGCTGATGATGACAACACAGATTACAATGTATACGGCAAGACAGAGTATTCATCAGACGACTCTGACGATGAGGATTATGATGACGAGGATTACGATGAAGAATATGACGACGAGGATGAGGATGATGAGGAGTTCCTCGACGAGTAATCACGCCAGATGATACAGGATGTATTTACAGACACATCATATAGAAAATGAAACACAGGAAGGCACATACTATTTTCCCTGTTGTGTATTTGATGAAAGACAGCCCGGATATTCTTATCATATCACGGCTTTGGAACAAGGCGGATAGCCCTCCAAAGGCAGTGAGTGAGAGAATGAGGGCTGTCTTTATTTTTGTGGAAATATCCATGCTGTATAATACTGGTACACCGCCGCCTATCTCCAGATATGTGGATATTATGGTGCATGCATCGCCTGAAAAGTAGCTGCACATAAGATTTCCTGCAATAGCAAATATGACCATGTACACACCGATCACAGTTATATTGTGTACCGAGCTGCTTATTATGTCAGAATACGTATTTTCTGGCTTCCCTGAATTGGGGCTCTGGTTGTCTGATGATACTTGGACTGTTGCGGCAGTAAGCAGCTCCGTGGAAGTGCTGGAGCGGTGGGATGACATACATGACAGAGTAAGCGCTATTACAGTATAAATGATCTGTGGAAGATATACAGCCTCGATCAGCCGTGCAAACGATATATATTCCATCAAATGATCCCTGTATATGTAATTGTAAAGAAACATCGGACTTATATTGTTGCACATCGGGAGTAGGCTCTGACATACGTTTTCAGAGATGACCCTCTTTCGGTAAAAGAAAGCTATGATGATCGTGCCTGTGGGAAAACCGCATAGCAGGCCTATTATAAAGATGATCGCATATGCGCAGCATTTTGATACTTGTATCGATCTGAGAAAGCTGGTTATAACACCGGTCAGCAGCATAAAGGGGAGCAGGATAGGTACAATGGATGAGTACCATAGCTGTAACCCCTGGGTGCATCCGGATCTGATGATGTCTGAATTTAAACATGCAAATATTATAATTGAAGCTGTTAGAATTATATAACATACGTTCTTCATATGCCAATTGTATTCATTTTATAGAGCAAATATGATAAATAAGAATATGTCATATAACTATGACAGGTTGTTCAAAATCGGTCTTTATACTGATTTTGTATTTGTTGTATACCATGTTTCTGTATATGTCTGTGGCTTTTATGTCGTATGAGAACATGGACAGACCTGTGGAATCTGTACTTTTGTATATCTCGGCTGAACGGGTTATGATCGGTACCTGCGAAGCCTTTTTCATGCTTTTTATCACGGCACCTGCATCTTTTTTTAGTCCAAGAAGCTTGATGTAGGCTATCCAGCCGTTTTCTTTAAAATGGGAATAGTCATCACATCTCAGGTCTGTGATGGTGTGCAGCAGACCTCTCTGAATGTGCGTGAGAGTATAATTCCTGCATTTAAGTGCTGTTGTGGTCTCAGTAAAGGATAGACTTGTGTCAAGCCTGGAGAGACGGTTGCAGAGATCTCTATCCATGTCAACGATGTCATCCGTGCACGGAGCAAGTAGCCTTCGTGCTGACAGGAGATGAGACAGGTCGTCGTCGAACATCGGAAATGACTTTCTGTACGCGTTTTGCAGGATGTTGTAGCAACTGTCAGGAATGTGGCGCCTTAAGCTTTCAACATCACCTGACCGGAGCAGCTCACGTATGGCTGAGGCCGAACAGATGTCGTTGTCGGTGGCAGTGCTGTTGTATTCTGATAAGATCCTTCTGATCGGGACAGGTTTGATCCTGGAGTCTGTCTGTATAAGAGCAGCAATATACTCTATGGCCAGAATGTTGTTCGGGCTTGCCAGGATACGGTCAAGATCAGCGCTGGTATAACCGGTAAGGTTCTGGTTCTGCAGATACTCGGAGATGGCGGCTGCTCTGGCTGATCCATATGAGATGCCCGAAGATACGGATTTTTTTATGAATTCCGATACCTGTGGCGGTTCATTGACGGTGAGTTCGGCAATTTTTTGCAGAAGATCCATGTCATCACATTCTGCGCCGAATGAGATATAGTCTATGCCATCAAGAGCGTTCATCATGCAGACTGCGGCATGTGCATAGTCTCTGGCACTTGATGATGCGTATACAAATGGAATCTCGAACACAGCGTCTACACCGCATCTCAAAGCAATCTCGGTTCTTGTGTGCTTATCTGCTATGGCAGGAACGCCTCTCTGAAGAAAATTGCCGCTCATAAAGCATATGACATGTTCGACACCAGTTAGAAGCTTCGCCTGCTGTATCTGATATTCGTGTCCCTTGTGAAATGGATTGTATTCGCAAACTATGCCTACTGTGCTCATGGCTCCTCCTTGAAATGCGTGTTTTATAACCTGTCACGATTTATAATGCCTTTGTCGGTAAAGTTTATTCTATCTTAATAATTAATGGCTGTAAAGTGTGTTATAATGACGGACATAAAGATGTTAAGTGAAAAATTCAAGATGCGGCATTGTTCTGATGCCGATGATCCCCACATACCAGACAGATATTGATTAATTAAGTGAAGGCAGCCAATTTATGGTTGACAAAGTGGCAATAATCTAATACTATATTAAAAGATAATCGAACATATGTTTAGGAGGAAAATATAATGGCGAATAATTCCGGTAATGTAAATATTGATGATAAGAGAAAGGCATTGGATGCCGCTATAGCACAGATAGAGAAGCAGTATGGTAAGGGTTCGGTGATGAAGCTTGGCGATTCCAATGCGAATATGAATATAGATGTGATCCCTACAGGATCTCTCAGCCTTGATATAGCACTTGGACTTGGCGGTGTGCCTAGAGGAAGAATCATAGAGGTGTTCGGACCTGAGTCGAGTGGTAAGACGACGGTAGCTCTTCACATTGTTGCTGAGATACAGAAGAGAGGCGGAATCGCAGGCTTTATAGATGCCGAGCATGCGCTTGATCCGACATACGCCAAGAACATAGGTGTAGATATAGACAATCTTTACATATCACAGCCTGACTGCGGAGAGCAGGCTCTTGAGATCACAGAGACCATGGTCAGATCGGGAGCGGTTGATGTCGTTATCGTGGACTCTGTTGCTGCACTTGTACCAAAGGCAGAGATAGACGGAGAGATGGGCGATTCGCATATGGGACTTCATGCCAGACTTATGTCACAGGCGCTCAGAAAGCTCACTGCTGTTGTCAGCAAGACCAACTGTGTTGTCATATTTATCAATCAGCTCAGAGAGAAGGTTGGAGTTGTGTTCGGTAACCCTGAGGTTACAACAGGTGGTCGTGCACTTAAGTTCTATGCTTCCGTAAGACTTGACGTAAGAAGAATTGATACGCTCAGACAGGGCGGTGAGATCGTAGGTAACAGAACAAGAGTTAAGATAGTTAAGAACAAGGTGGCTCCTCCATTCAAGGAGGCTGAGTTCGATATCGTGTTCGGCAAGGGTATATCTAAGGTCGGAGATATTCTTGATCTTGCTGTTGCGAACGACATAGTGGATAAGTCCGGTGCATGGTACGCATACAACGGCAATAAGATAGGTCAGGGAAGAGAGAATGCGAAGGCATATCTTGAGAACAATACAGCTATCTGTGATGAGATAGAGCAGAAGGTAAGAGAGGCGGTTGGTGTTGCCGGAGAGTCTGCCGAGAACACTGTAGATGATGGAGCAGATGAGTAGGATCGCAACTGTCACTGATATCAGGAAAATCGATGATAAAAGGTTTTGTCTGTTTGTGGACTATGAGCCTTTTTCATCGGTCTATGCATCGGATATACGAAGATTACATCTTGCCTGTGACGGTGAGATAGAATGGAGTAAACTTGAGGAATTCAGACGGGACTATCTGTTCAAACGTGCCATGAACAAGGCTGTGAACTCCATAAAGTTTTCGGACAAGTGTGAATACGATATCAGGCAGAAGCTTAAGGATCTGTATTACGACGAAGAGATCGTGGATCAGACCATCGACAAACTGAAGTCGTATGGATATATAGATGATTACAGGTATGCATGTGGATATGTACGCAGAAACTCCGCTAAAAAAGGCATTCGTGTCATACGATTTGAATTGCAGGCAAAGCATATAGGCCAGGATATTATCGATCTGGCTGTGGAAGACTCAGACATATCAGATGAAAGCGACAGGATAACATATATTTTACAAAAAAAATACACTGTGGAAGAACTGACTGAAAAGCGTGATAAAGTCTATGCATACATGTACAGCAAGGGCTTTGACAGGCGTAAGGTTTCTGAGTGTATACGAAATATTGTCTCTGATATTACTTGACATAACATCTTAAAAATATTAAACTTAAATAGTTGTATTCTTGTACAATGAAAACTTAATAAGGAGGTGCTCCTGTGAATTCACCAATAGTATGGGGAATAATCGCTGTTGTTGTAGTTGCACTGCTTGTTGCTACATGGTTTATCGCTATTGCATATCGCAAGAACATAGTAGAGACCAAGATAGGAAGAGCAGAGTCACAGGCAAGAGAGATTATTGACGAAGCTCAGAAGACCGCCGAGGCTAAGAAGCGCGAGATACTGCTTGAGGCAAAGGAAGATTCCCTTAAGACACGTAATGACCTTGAAAAGGAAGTAAAGGACAGACGTGGAGAACTTTCACGTATGGAGAAGAGAATTCTTGCACGTGAAGAGAATCTTGATAAGAAGACTGAGGCAGTTGAGAAGAAGGAAGCTAGTTTAGCTAACAAGGAAAGCGCGCTGGACAAGCAGAAGGCTAAGGTTGAAGAGTTACAGGCGAAACGTTTACAGGAACTTGAAAGAATTTCAGGTTTGACCTCTGAACAAGCAAAAGAATACTTATTAAAGACTGTTGAAGATGAAGTAAAGCATGAAACAGCAGTTATGGTCAAGGAATTAGAAACCAGAGCTAAAGAAGAAGCGAACAAGAAGGCGAAGGAGTATGTTGTCAATGCAATACAGAGATGTGCGGTTGATCATATCTCAGAGACAACGATCTCATTAGTTCAGTTACCTAACGACGAGATGAAGGGTAGGATAATTGGTAGAGAGGGTAGAAATATTCGTACCCTTGAAACTCTCACAGGCGTAGATCTTATCATAGACGATACTCCTGAGGCAGTTATCTTATCAAGCTTTGATCCGGTAAGACGTGAGGTAGCAAGAATTGCACTTGAGAAACTCATCGTGGATGGTAGAATCCATCCAGCCAGAATCGAAGAGATGGTTGAGAAAGCGCAGAAGGAAGTTGAAAACATGATGCGTGAGGAAGGTGAAGCTGCTACTCTTGAGGTAGGAATTCACGGAATCCATCCAGAGCTGGTAAGACTTCTTGGAAAGTTGAAATTTAGAACAAGCTACGGACAGAACGCATTGAAGCACTCTGTTGAGGTAGCTCAGTTGTGTGGTTTGTTGGCCGGAGAGATAGGTGTCGATATCAAGGTTGCAAAGCGTGCTGGATTACTCCATGATATAGGTAAATCACTTGATCATGAGATGGAGGGTTCACATGTTCAGATCGGTGCAGATCTTTGTAGAAAGTACAAAGAGTCAGCGCTTGTTGTCAATGCGGTAGAGTCACATCACGGTGATGTTGAGCCTGAGTCATTGATAGCACTTCTGGTACAGGCTGCAGATACAATTTCTGCTGCAAGACCGGGAGCAAGAAGAGAGACCTTGGAGACTTATACTACAAGACTTAAGAAGTTAGAGGATATTGCTAATTCTCATAAGGGTGTAGATAAGACATTTGCTATTCAGGCAGGTAGAGAAATTCGTGTAATGGTAGTTCCTGAGCATGTAAGCGATTCTGATATGGTATTGCTGGCTAGAGATATTGCAAAGCAGATCGAAGACGAGCTTGAGTATCCTGGACAGATTAAGGTAAATATTATAAGAGAGTCACGCGTGACAGATTACGCAAAATAAAAATTAGGGTTTGTAGAGATGATCTACAAACCCTTTTTATGATTTGTCACATACAGTTTACCATTCTTATGCATGATGAACTATAAAACGGGAGGTGAGATTAAAAGATGGAAAAATTCAAGAGGATAAAGACGGAAGTGGCATACAGAGCGCATGTGTTTGATGTATATAACGACTATCTTGAACTGCCTGACGGCAGAGATGTTGTATATGATCTGATAAAGCATCACCCGGGAGCGTGCATTCTTCCAGTGAAAGACGATGGATCGTTCATACTGATAAAGCAATACAGGAATTCTATTGATGATATAACCTACGAGGTTCCGGCTGGTTTTATCGATGAGGGAGAGTCTCCTGAAGATGCAGCCAGAAGAGAACTCAGGGAAGAGACAGGGTTTACCGCGAAGGTTGTGGAGTATGTGACTAGAACAGTTCTGGCTATCGGTACAAGTGATGAACAGACTTACGTGTATATAGGCAGGGAACTTACCAGAGGAATATGTGCATTGGACGAGAATGAATTTATAGAGACCGAGGAGATAGGTCTTGATGATGCACTCAATATGATAAGAGATGGCAGGATAGTGGATTCCAAAACAATAATTGCAATCTACGCATATTGGGGTAAGAAATGCTCCCAAACAAGCAATCACATAATTTGAAACATAGAAAATTCAACTGAAACATTGTCGGAATTGAAAAATGTGAAATATTTTTGAAAAGAATTATGTCAATATCTAGTATACATAATTTGATCGTGCACCGCATTTTGTACTTTTATTAAAAATGCCGTGAAGCCTTGATTTTACTTGTTAAAATAGTGTTTGATTTTATTTACATTTGTATTTATAATATAATGCAGTCTACATAACTAAGGGGATAAATTAGTGGAACAATACATAGACAGATATGTTGATTATTTAAGAAATGTAAAAAAATCCAGTGAGAATACTGTTGCATCATATCGGAGAGATCTGATAAAATTCTACAGGTATTTTGACGAGAAGGGCATAATGAGGATTGATGATATTAATGAAACTTATATCACTTCGTATGTGTTGGAAATGGAGAAACAGGGGATGTCCATGGCTACGGTGTCACGTAACATTGCATCCATAAAGTCATTCTATGCCTATCTCATGAGGGAGAGGATAGTGAATGATGATCCAACGGAGAATATCAAGCCTCCGAAGATCGTGAAGAAGGTTCCTGAGACGCTTACCATAAGTGAGGTGAACAAACTTCTCGACCAGCCTACCAACAAGACTCCAAAGGAGATCAGGGATAAGGCGATGCTGGAGCTGTTGTATGCTACAGGAATACGTGTTACAGAGCTTGTGACATTGAAACTCACGGATGTCAACATAAAGCTTGGGTTCATTGAGTGCCACGACGGCGACAGGGTGAGGACTGTTCCGGTTGCGGAGGTTGCTCAGAGAGCCCTCAGCAGATATATTACTGAGGTGCGCGATGATATGAGTGGAGGCAGTGATTATCTGTTCTTCAACTGCAAGGGTGCACCTATGACGAGACAGGGATTCTGGAAGATAATAAAGTATTATGCGGCTAAGGCCGGCATAGATAAGGATATAACACCTCATATGATAAGGCATTCATTTGCCTCACATATGTTGGGGAATGGAGCGGATATAAAGTCTGTTCAAGAGATGCTTGGACATGTGGATATTGCGACAACCCAGATATATCTTACAAATAAGCAGAGTAAGCTCAAGGAAGAATATGCAAAGGCATATCCGAGGGCCTAACAAATAACTTATAAACTAAGGAGACAATTAAATCATGGAAAACAATTACTACGTTCCGGCACAGATCATTGAGAATAATCTCAAGGGTGCTGTTGGAAAGGCAAATCTCAAGCTGTACAAGATGATCATGATGGGATTCTTTGCAGGAATGTTCATTGCGATAGGAGCTGAGGGATCAAACCTTGCGGTGCATACGGTGGACAATTTCGGACTTGCGAAGACTCTTGCAGGATGCATATTCCCTGTAGGACTCATGATGTTATCGATTATCGGTGCAGAGCTGTTTACCGGAAACTGTATGATGATAACAGCGGTTATTGATGGTAGGATAAAGCTTGTGCAGATGCTCAAGAATTGGGTTGTTGTATATCTCAGCAATATGCTTGGATCAGTTGTGACTGCAGCTCTTATATATGGAAGCGGTCAGTTTGATAATTCAGCAGGCGGCCTTGGCGCTTATACCATCAAGGTGGCTATGGGTAAGACAGGCCTTGATTTTTGCAATGCGTTCATGTCGGGAATAATGTGTAATGTTCTCGTGTGTATCGCGGTTCTCATGTCATCTTCGGCTAAGGATATAATTGGAAAGCTGTTTGCATGCTTCTTCCCGATAATGGTATTCGTCGTGTCAGGTTTTGAGCACTGCGTTGCAAATATGTACTATATACCTGCAGGTCTGATGGCTGCATCAAACAGCAAGTACGTGGACAAGGCATGCGAGCTCTATGGATATACCGCACAGCAGATAAGTGACCAGCTCACAGTGGGACATTTCTTCAGTAAAAATCTCCTCCCTGTAACGCTTGGTAATATCATCGGCGGTGGTCTGATAGTGGGAATTGGACTTTACATCATCAACAAGCCTAAAAAGGTGGAAGAGTAGAATCTGGCGCCAGACTTATAGGCAACAAGGTCAGAATGATGGACTGAATAAATGATGGAATGAAAAATAAGATAGATAAATAAAAAACAGATGTGTCATGATTTGAGGAATCACCCCTGGATCATATCACATCTGTTTTTTATTATTTACATTTTATCGCATTATTGTTTGTCGCAATTTTCAGTTTGTTTGACAATTACTTATAAAAGTCAATTATCTTGTCCATTCTGGATGACATATTCTCAAATATAAGATCAAGGATCGTCAGGGCGGTCATGGCCTCGACGACCACAACAGCTCTCGGCCCAATGATAGGATCGTGGCGGCCTCTGATCGAGACCTCTATGTTATCCCTGGACTTGTTAACGGTTTTCTGTGTGGATGCGATGGATGGGGTCGGCTTGAAATGCGCCTTGATGATTATGTCTGAACCATCGCTCATTCCGCCGAGAATACCTCCGGCGTGATTGGTCTCCTTGTCTACGTTATAACCGTTCATGACAAATGCATCATTGTTATATGAACCTCTTGCAGTGGATACCTCGGTGCCGTCGCCAATCTCGACAGCTTTCACAGCTCCGATGGACATAACTGCCTTTGCGAGGCATGCATCCAGTTTGTCAAATACCGGTTCACCGATACCTGCCGGCATTCCATGCACGATACATTCAACACCAGAGCCTATGGAATCGTTCTCCGCCATGCAGTCTTGAAGAAGGATTGATGCCTTCTCGTAGGCATCCGGGTCCGGCATATTGAGGTCGTTCTTAAGTATATAGTCAGCGTCAAAATTGTTCCTGTCTATATGTACATCACCGATGGAAGATACGTAGGTAGTTATGGTGATACCGAGTTCCTTCAGTATCTTTGAGGCGATCGCACCGGCTGCAACTCTGCCGATGGTCTCTCGTCCCGATGAACGGCCGCCGCCTCTGTAATCCCTGAAGCCATATTTTTCATCAAATGTATAATCTGCGTGGCCTGGTCTGTAATATGTGGCGATATCTCCGTAATCCCCGGAGCGCTGGGATGTATTTCTCACCATCATGGATATAGGAGTTCCGGTTGTCTTTCCCTCGAAAATTCCTGACAGTATCTCTATGGTATCGGATTCCTTTCTAGGCGTTGAGAACTGTGAAAATCCGGGTTTTCTGCGATCCAGAAATACCTGTATATCTTCCTCACACAGTGGAAGACCGGCAGGGCAGCCGTCAACGACAACTCCCAGAGCCTTTCCGTGGGATTCTCCCCATGTGGTGATGGTAAATTTATTTCCTATGGTGGAACCTGCCATAATATATCTCCTTTCAAATGCGGCGAAACCTGCCGCTCTCTATTCGGCAAATGAACTGCAGAAACCTGCCGCGCAAATGTCCGCGCGAACTATTATAGCATAGATAAGTTTGTGATAACAAGAAATAAGTTGGGATGCTGTAAAGTGTGAAAGCGTGTAAGGCGAATGTCAAACCGGGAATATTACCAGCCAGGGTTGTAATGAAATATGTTATATATTAAAATATCTATGAAATGAATGAAAGAACGAAAGGACACGGCTGAAAGCACAGCCGGACATAAGGTGGTCAAGAAAATGGAGAAATATTATATAGTAAAATCGATAGACGGAGATTACGCAAATCTTGTTGATGAGAATGATCTTGGCGGTGAGACAAAGCTCGTTGCAAGGGCGCTGCTTCCGGAAAGTATAGCGGAAGGAACAAGGCTGCACTATGCATTTTTGCAGTATGAAATTGCGGATTAATTTCCTCTTTACAAAACCAGACACATATGTTATCCTACACAAGGTCAACTGACACTTAGTTTGAGGACACCTCTAGGCCTTTTGCCCGGTGTCAGTCATGTATATTATTTTATAGGAGGATTGTTATTATGATAACAAAAGAGCAGAAGCAGGAAATCGTAGCTAAGTACGGCAAGGACGCAAACGACACAGGTTCAACAGAGGTTCAGATCGCACTTCTTACAGCAAGAATCAACGATCTCAACGGACATTTCAAGGCTAATCCAAAGGATCATCACTCAAACCGTGGTCTTCTTAAGATGGTTGGTCAGAGAAGAAACCTTCTTGCATACCTCAAGAGCAAGGATATCGAGGCATACAGAAAGCTCATCGAGAGCCTTGGACTTAGAAAGTAATTTCTATTCGAGCCTTAATACAATAACAATTATGGGAATCATGTGTACACGCATGATTCCTTTTTATTTGCCCGGACACATTTTTATGGTATCAAATAGTGTAAACAGAGGTGTTTGGATATTGTATTTTTTATATTCGTATGATAAAATTTAAAAGATTGTGGAATGACATATCGAGACTTCTATAAAGAATATCATGGATCATCGCTGAAAGATGGCAAAAAGGTTATAAGACATGGTGTTTTTTATAGTTGTTTCGACGTCTTCCACAATACAAATAAATATTAAATCAAGGAGATTTTGAGATGAGTAAGGAATTCAAGAGATACCAGAAAGAGATCGCTGGCAGAATGCTCACTGTTGATATCAACAGAGTAGCTGCACAGGCAAATGGTGCTGCATTTATCAAGTACGGTGACACAACAGTGCTTTCAACATGTACAGCTTCAGAGAAGCCAAGAGACGGAATCGATTTCTTCCCACTTTCAGTAGAGTATGAGGAGAAGTTATATTCAGTAGGAAAGATACCTGGAGGATTCAATAAGAGAGAGGGTAAGGCATCAGAGAACGCTGTCCTCACATCACGAGTAATCGACAGACCTATGAGACCTCTTTTCCCTAAGGATTATAGAAATGACGTAACACTCAACAACCTTGTTATGTCAGTAGATCCAGAGTGCAGACCGGAGCTGGTTGCAATGCTTGGATCATCTATCGCAACATGTATATCAGACGTTCCATTTGACGGACCATGTGCCATGACACAGGTAGGTCTCATCGACGGAGAGTTCATCATCAACCCAACACAGAAGCAGTGGGATGAGGGTGATCTGAAACTCACAGTTGCATCTACATCACAGAAGGTTATCATGATCGAGGCCGGTGCAAATATTGTACCTGAGGCTAAGATGATCGAAGCTATCTACATGGCTCATGATATCAACCAGGACATCATCGCATTTATCAATGAGATAGTAGCTGAGGTTGGAAAGCCAAAGCATTCATATGTAAGCTGTGCAGTTCCAGAGGAGCTCTTTGCAGCGATTAAGGAGATCGTTCCTCCAGAGGCTATGGAGGAGGCTGTATTCTCAGACGAGAAGCAGGTTCGTGAGGAGAACATCAGACAGATCACAGAGAAGCTTGAGGAGGCATTTGCAGACAACGAAGAGTGGCTTGCAGTCCTTCCAGACGCTATATACCAGTATCAGAAGAAGACAGTAAGAAAGATGATCCTCAAGGATCACAAGAGACCTGATGGACGAGCTATCAACCAGATCAGACCACTTGCTGCTGAGGTTGACATCATTCCTAGAGTCCACGGCTCAGCTATGTTTACAAGAGGACAGACACAGATCTGTAACGTATGTACACTTGCTCCACTTTCTGAGATCCAGAGAGTTGACGGACTTGACGAGAACGTTACATCCAAGAGATATATGCACCACTACAACTTCCCTTCATACTCAGTAGGAGAGACAAAGGTTTCAAGAGGACCTGGACGTAGAGAGATTGGACACGGTGCACTTGCTGAGAGAGCACTTCTTCCTGTACTTCCAAGTGAGGAAGAGTTCCCATATGCGATCAGAACCGTATCAGAGACATTTGAGTCAAATGGTTCAACATCAATGGCATCAACATGTTCATCGTGTATGTCACTCATGGCTGCCGGTGTTCCTATCAAGGCTATGGTTGCCGGAATCTCATGCGGACTTGTAACAGGTGATACAGACGACGATTACATCGTACTCACAGATATCCAGGGACTTGAGGACTTCTTCGGAGATATGGACTTCAAGGTAACAGGTACAACAGAGGGTATCACAGCTATCCAGATGGATATCAAGATTCACGGACTTACAAGACCTATCGTTGAGGAGGCTATCGCAAGAACACGTGAGGCAAGACTCTTCATCATGGAGACATGTATGAAGCCGGCCATCGCTGCTCCAAGACCAACGGTCAATGAGTTCGCGCCAAAGATCAAGCAGATCAAGATAGATCCAGAGAAGATCGGTGAGGTTATCGGACAGAGAGGTAAGACTATCAACACTATCATAGAGGAGACAGGTGTTAAGATCGATATCGATGATGAGGGAAGAATCTCTATCTGTGGCGTAGAGCAGGCAGGTATGGACAAGGCTATCGAGATGATCAACATGATCGTAGAGCCTCTTGAGGTTGGCAAGAACTACCATGGTAAGGTTGTAAAAGTTATCGACTGTGGAGCTATCGTATCGCTTGCACCTAACAAGGATGGACTCATCCACATCTCAAAGCTTTCAGACAAGAGAGTTGCAAAGGTTGAGGATGTTGTAAATGTAGGTGATGAGGTTGACGTTAAGGTCATCAAGATCGACGAGAGAGCAGGAAGAATAAGCCTGAGTCTCAAGGATGTACAGTAAATAACAGTTCTGAGCTAAACTATAATAAGGATATTTTTTATAAGGGTAAATTTGATGTCTCGAAGCCGGTCTGTCATATGGCCGGTTCCGGGGCATTGTAGTAAATAAAGGCATACATAAACAAACTAAAAAATAAATGTAGATTTAAGGGGGAACATATGAGATACGGTTATTTTGACGAACAGAACAAAGAGTATGTAATTGACAGACCAGACACCCCGGCACCTTGGGCAAACTACCTTGGTTCACCGGAATACGGAGCTATAATCTCCAACAACGCAGGAGGCTACAGCTTTGAGAAGTCAGGAGCAAACGGAAGAATACTGAGATACATATTTAACAGCTTTGATCAGCCTGGAAGATATGTATATCTTCGCGATGATGACACAAAGGATTACTGGTCAGCATCATGGCAGCCGGTAGGCAAGAGTCTTGATGTGTATAAGAGTGAATGTCACCATGGAACGGCATATACAAAGATGTATGCAGAGTATTCTGATATCAAGTCAGAGGTGATGTATTATGTTCCACTTAACAAGACACATGAAGTGTGGAAGGTGAGAGTTACCAACAACTCTGATAAGCCTCGTAACCTTTCAGCTATCGGATACTGTGAGTTTACAAATGACTGCAATTATGAGCAGGATCAGGTAAATCTCCAGTATACACTGTTCATAACCAGAACATATTTCATGGACAACAACAAGATCCTTCAGGTCATCAATGAGAATGTTGAGAAGGCTGAGATCAATGGAAGTAAGGCAAACAAAAGATTCTTTGCACTTGCCGGAAGTGATGTTGCATCATACTGTGGTGACAAGGAGGAGTTCCTTGGAAGATATCACGGCTACGGCAATCCGATCGGAGTTATAAATGGAGATCTTGGCAACAAGCTCAACTACAACAGCAATGCCTGCGGTGGACTCCAGACAAAGTTCACACTTGCTCCGGGTGAGTCAAAGGATTTTGCATTCATAGTCGGAATGAAGGACAATGACGCTGCAAATGCTGTCATAGCCGGATACGCAGATCCTGCCGCAGCATGTCAGAAGGAGCTTGACGAGCTGATCGAGTATTGGCATTCAAAGCTCAACAACTTCCAGGTGCACACACCTAGTGATTCATTCAACAACATGGTAAATACATGGAATGCATACCAGTGTTTCATGACATTCATATGGTCAAGAGCTGCATCATTCTCATACTGTGGTCTGAGAAACGGATATGGATACAGAGATACAGTTCAGGATATCCAGGGCGTTATCCACCTTGCACCTGAGATGGCTCTTGAGAAGATCAGATTCATGCTGTCAGCACAGGTTGACAACGGCGGTGGACTTCCACTTGTAAAGTTCACACATAACGCAGGTCATGAGGATACACCGGATGATCCATCATATGTACAGGAGACAGGACATCCTGCATACCGTGCAGACGACGCACTCTGGCTGTTCCCAACTGTATATAAGTATATTGCTGAGTCAGGCAACCTTGACTTCATAGACGAGGTTATTCCATTTGCCAACAAGGATGAGGGTACAGTTTATGAGCATCTTAAGAGAGCGATAGATTTCTCCATGAACAGACTTGGAGATAATGGTATGCCGGCAGGACTCTGGGCAGACTGGAATGACTGTCTGAGACTTGGAAAGAGAGGCGAGTCAACATTTGTTGCAATGCAGCTCTACTATGCGATGACAGTTATCAAGTATTTTGCTGAGATGAAGGATGATGCAGAGTACATAGATTACATCAACAGCATTCAGTACAAGATGGGTGAGACCATTCAGGAGAAGTGCTGGGAGGATGACAGATTCATCCGTGGATACAAGGAAGGCGGACAGGTCATCGGTTCAAAGAATGATCCTGAGGCAAGCATGTGGCTGAATCCTCAGTCATGGGCAGTTATAAGCGGACTTGCCACAAGAAAGCAGTCTGAGATCGCCCTTGAGTCTGTTCACAGGGAGCTTAACACAGAGTACGGTGTGAGACTTATGTTCCCACCATACAGAGAGCATGCATTTGACGGAGCACTCATGCTTCTGTTCAATGCAGGAACAAAGGAGAATGCGGGTATATTCTCACAGCCACAGGGCTGGATAATACTTGCCGAGGCGCTCATGGGACATGGAAACAGAGCGTTTGAGTATTTCAACGAGAGCTCTCCTGCATCCATGAATGATAAGGCAGAGATCAGAAAGCTTGAGCCATACTGCCATGGACAGTTCACAGAGTCTGTTGGAAGTCCATTTGAGGGTCGCGCTCATGTACACTGGCTTACAGGTACAGCATCCACATGTATGGTTGGCTGCGTTGAGGGTATCATGGGTATGAGACCAGACTTTGGCGGAATCAAGATCGCGCCTTCAGTCCCATCAGACTGGAAGGAGTTTGAGATCGAGAAGATGTTCAGGGGTAAGAAGCTCTCAATCAAGGTTCAGAATCCTGATGGACATGAGAGCGGTTTCCAGAGCCTCACATTAAATGGTGAGAAACTTGAGGCCAATTATATCCCTGCTGACAAGCTTGCTGATACAAACGATATCGTGCTTGTAATGTAATGAATATAAATACATTATTTATACCATATTAAGTTAAGAAGGGCTCAGCCCTTCTTAATTTTTGCCCTGATGTGGAATGAGTGGATTGGGGTTGGAAGGTGGTGCAGGCGAAGTGGAATCGGTATCGATCGCTGAGAGGTTAAAACTCACTGACAACATACATGTTATGGATGTTCCAGGTGGAGGTTATATCCTGTTATGTGGAATATATGGAGAGATTGAGGGGCATGACAAGCTTCCTGCCGGTATGAAGAGTACAAGCTACGAGAAGCTGCTTCCGGTGATAGCCCAGGCAGAAAACTGCGGAGATGTAAAGGGAGTCCTGACTCTGATAAATACGGTCGGAGGCGATGTTGAGTCCGGACTTGCCATATCTGAGATGTTGTCCAGCCTGTCAAAGCCGGTCGTCAATATTGTGCTTGGCGGCGGACATTCCATAGGAGTTCCTCTGGCGGTGTCGGGAAATGTGTCTTTTATAGTGCCGACCGCAACGATGATAGTTCATCCAATAAGGACAAATACGGCGGTGCTTGGAGTTAAGCAGAACTTTGAATATATAGAGAAGATGCAGGAGAGGATCATACAGTTCACAGTGGATCACTCATCTATAGACAGGAAAGAACTGGAGAAACTTATGTTTAACACGACAGAGCTGACCAAGGATGTGGGCTCGGTTCTGATAGGAAAACAGGCTGTCGAAAAAAGGGTTATAGACAGGATCGGTGGTATGTCGGCGGCTTTAAAAACGCTGTATGACTTGATTAATTAAGAAAATGATAGTAAAATTCCATAGGATATTGTATAAACATCGATCAAGGGAGGTTGGTCATGAGCTTATTACAGGCAATTTTGATGGGAATAATACAGGGAGCTACAGAATTTCTTCCAGTCAGCAGTTCGGGACATCTGGCTATTTTCAAGAATATTTTTGGAGTGGAGACCGATACGGGTATATTATTTGACATACTGCTCCATTTTGGCACGCTGGTTGCCATATTTATAGTCTACTGGGCAGATATAAAGAAGCTTGTTATAGAGGGACTCAAGATAGTTGGAGACTGCTGTGTCAATCTGGTAAATTTCATAAAGAACAAGACCTCGAAGGAGGGACAGATATATCCGTATAGGAAGATTGTGTGTACGGCATACAGAAAGTTTGTTATGCTCATACTCGTGTCAACTCTTACGACGACGGTGATCGCAGTCCCATTTGACAAAGCTATAGGACATGCGGGAGATACACTTTTGATACCGGGTATCTGTCTGTGTATAACATCTGTTATCCTGTATTTTGCGGACAGACTGCCGGCTGGTAAGAAAAGTGCGGCAAAGGCTACATACAGAAACGCCATATTTGTAGGTCTGGCACAGGCTGTTGCTACGCTTCCGGGAATATCAAGATCCGGAAGTACGATAACTGCAGGCCTGGCATGCGGCTACACAAGAAAATTCACGGTAAAGTATTCATTTATAATGTCGATACCGGCTGTTCTGGGAGCAGTCATACTGGAGATACCTGATCTGTTTAAGTCATCTATTTCAGGAACTGATGTTGTAAATTACATAGTTGGAATGGTAGTTGCAGGTGTTGTTGGATATTTATGTATAAAATTTATGCTTTATACGGTCAAGAAAAAGAATTTTAAGGGCTTTTCCATATATTGTATGATCGCGGGAATCGTGTCTGTAATATGGTATTTTGTTGCTTAAGATTTAGAATAGAGGTAGAAAATGGCTGCTGGTAATAAAAAGTCATACAAGAACAATACATCAAAGAATGGCACGTCCAAAAACGCTGCGTCTAAAAAGACTGTGGCAAAGAACTCTTCAAAAGGTGGATCAAATAACAGGACATCTGCGAAGAAGAATACTGCATCGAAAAAAACATCTGCCAGATCAAAGGCTGCCATAGAACGCAAAGCCCGGGAAGAGGAACTGGCAAGGCAGAAGCAGATGAGAAGTGAGATCATACTCATAGTTCTCTTTGCATTTTCAGTATTTCTGCTACTTGCAAACTTCAGGATCTGCGGAATAGTGGGAGATACAGTATCGGGATTTTTCTTTGGAATAATCGGTTTCAGCGAGTACATATTCCCGGTATATCTGTTTGTGTCGGCTGCCTATCTTATATCAAATGATTTCAGGGGGAAGATTGTCAAAAAGGTTGTATATTTTGGCGTTGTGCTCATCCTGTTGTCCATGGTATTTCAGGCTATATATTCATCGACCTTTGAGTCGGTCAAGGTTCTGTACATGGATGGGTATAAGGACAGATCGGGCGGAGGAGTTATATGCGGAGGAATATTCTTTGCGATAAGGACACTGCTTGGAGTTCCGGGTGCGTGCATAGTAATATTTATAGCTGCGGTTATCATGTTCATTCTCATAACGGAGATATCAGTTATAGACGAGATCAAACTTTTCATAGCATCTATCCGTGAGCGCAGAGAAAGTGATGATGACGAACAGTATGAAGATGAGGAGTATCAAAGTGACAGATATGACGATGGTTATTACTCACATGATGTAAATGATACTCCGGTTCGCAGAGTGAGACCATCGATGGCAAATCTCAATGTGTACAGCAGCGATAAGTCCAAGGATGACAGAGCTTCCGACAGGACTGCTGCAACGCAGGTCAAGCCAAGGAAGACTAAGATACAGAAGGATGTAGAGAGGGAGCCTGCCAGGGATTTCTTTGCCATGGAGGATGTCCACGAGCTCACTCCTGGAGATGGCGCTGTGGATATGTCCTATGATGAATTTAACAATGACATAGAGAAGATCGTCATGACCGACAGAGAGGAGATCGTCAATCCAGTTCAGATAGACAGAGAGGATCCTGTGCATAAACCGGTGCGGAAGCCTGCACCTGTGAAGAGAAGAAAGCCAGTGGTCGTAACTCCTGAAGAACCAAAGCTGGCTGCTGTGGACACAGATATGGAGGATGCAGAGATACTTTCATTTACTGATGATGCGGAGGATGTCCTTGCGGGAGCGGTAAATGGCAATATGCATCCAGAGAGTGTGTCAGATTACAATCCGCTCTACGACTCTGCATTTGCGGAGGAGGAGAAGACGGATACCGCGGCTCAAAGCAAAAAGAAGCCGGCGGTACAGACTGAGAGCTCAAAGCAGTATCAGGAGGGAAGAAAATATAAATTCCCAACGGCAGATCTGCTGTCCCAGCCTAAAAAGACGAACAATTCCAACAGGGATGCCCATGTCAGGGAGACAGCCATCAAGCTTAAGAATACCCTCGAGACATTTGGCGTCAATGTAACCATAACAAACTATAGCTGCGGTCCTGCTGTAACGAGATTTGAGATGCAGCCGGAGCAGGGTGTCAAGGTCAGCAAGATACTGAACCTTGCGGACGACATAAAGCTCAACCTTGCGGCTGCGGATATACGTATAGAGGCACCGATACCTGGCAAGGCAGCCATAGGAATAGAGGTCCCTAACAAGGAGAACTCAATTGTGGCGTTCCGGGAGCTTATAGAATCAGATAATTTCAAGAACCTCAAGTCCAAAGTGGCATTTGCGGTTGGTAAGGATATAAGTGGACAGGTCATCGCAACGGATATTGCCAAGATGCCGCATCTTCTGATCGCCGGAGCCACAGGTTCGGGTAAATCAGTGTGTATCAATACACTTATAATGAGTATACTGTACAAAGCCACACCGGAGGAGGTAAAGCTCATAATGATAGATCCTAAGATGGTTGAGCTTGCATGCTACAATGGCATACCACACCTTCTGATACCGGTCGTAACAGATCCAAAGAAGGCGGCAGGGGCACTCAACTGGGCTGTCATGGAGATGACAAGAAGATACCAGCTTTTTGCTGAGCACAGTGTACGTAATATACAGGGATATAATGACAAGGTTGAAAATGCCGTTATAGCGGGAGCTGATGGAGAAAAGCTGACCAAGATGCCACAGATAGTGGTCATAGTGGATGAGCTTGCAGATCTTATGATGGTTGCACACGGCGAAGTCGAGGATGCTATAGTGAGACTTTCACAGCTTGCCAGAGCAGCGGGTATACATCTTGTCATAGCAACACAGAGACCGTCGGTTGATGTCATAACAGGTCTCATAAAGGCAAATGTTCCATCGAGAATAGCATTTGCAGTTTCGTCGGGAGTTGATTCCAGAACCATACTTGATATGGTAGGAGCAGAGAAACTTCTTGGAAAGGGAGATATGCTGTTCTATCCGACAGGCTATCCTAAGCCGGTCAGAGTACAGGGCGCATTTGTGTCGGATGATGAGGTTACAGCGGTTGTTGATTTCCTCAAGAAGAACAATGGCGTGGGAACATATGATGAGGAGATATCCAAATCAATATCCGGAAATGGTGGATCAGGCGCCACAGCGATAGGTGGGGCTTCAGCCAGTGATAAGGATGAATATTTCGTGGAAGCGGGAAGATTCATTATAGAGAAAGAAAAAGCTTCTATAGGTATGCTTCAGAGAACGTTCAAGATAGGCTTTAACAGAGCCGCAAGGATCATGGATCAGTTGATGACCGCGGGAGTAGTTGGCCCGGAGGAGGGCACAAAGGCCAGAAAGATCCTGATGACTCAGGAACAGTTTGATGAATATATAGACACTAATTTATAAAAAGCGGAGGATAAGAGCTATGATGACAGACATTGAAATTGCACAGAAGGCTGAGATGAAGCACATAAGGGAGGTTGCTGCAAAGCTCGGAATATCAGAGGATGACCTCGATCTCTATGGAAAGTATAAGGCAAAGCTCTCAGATGAGCTTATAAAGAAGGTTGAGGGCAACGAGAACGGAAAGCTTATCCTCGTTACAGCCATCAATCCAACACCTGCAGGAGAGGGAAAGACGACAATCACTGTAGGACTTGGTGAGGCTATGGGACAGCTTGGAAAGAAGGCGGTTATCGCACTTCGTGAGCCATCACTTGGACCATGTTTTGGAATCAAGGGTGGTGCAGCCGGCGGCGGATATGCACAGGTAGTACCTATGGAGGATCTCAACCTCCACTTTACAGGAGATTTTCATGCTATAACATCTGCAAACAATCTCCTTGCAGCCATGATGGATAACCATATCCATCAGGGTAATGCACTGAGAATAGATGTGAACAGAATAGTGTTCAAGAGATGTATGGATATGAACGACAGAGTTCTCAGACACACAGTTGTCGGACTTGGAAAGCGTGTCGACGGAGTGCCTAGAGAGGACGGATTTGTCATCACAGTTGCATCGGAGATCATGGCTATTCTCTGTCTTGCAAGTGACATGAAGGATCTTCAGGAGAGACTTGGCAGAATAATCGTTGCATACAACATGGACAATGAGCCTGTGACAGCGGCTGATCTCAAGGCTGTAGGAGCTATGGCAGCGCTCTTAAAGGATGCCATCAAGCCAAACCTTATCCAGACACTTGAGCATACACCGGCAATCGTACACGGCGGACCATTTGCAAATATAGCACATGGATGTAACAGTGTAATGGCTACAAAGACAGCATTAAAGCTTGCAGATTATGTAATAACAGAGGCAGGATTTGGCGCAGATCTCGGAGCTGAGAAGTTCTTCGATATCAAGTGCCGTATGAACAACCTTAAGCCGGATGCGGTGGTTCTGGTTGCTACAGTAAGAGCCCTCAAGTACAATGGCGGAGTTGCAAAGGCAGATCTCGGAGAGGAGAATCTTGACGCGCTTAAGGCTGGTATAGTAAATCTTGAGAAGCATATTGAGAATCTTCAGAAGTATGGTGTTCCTGTTGTTGTAACTCTGAATAGATTTGTCACAGACAGTCAGGCAGAGCTTGACTTTGTCAAGAAGTTCTGCGAGGACAGAGACTGTGATTTTGCCCTTGCAAATGTATGGGAGCAGGGAGGCAAGGGTGGTATAGACCTTGCAAATGCAGTGCTCAACACGCTGGAGAACAAGAAGAGCAACTTCAAGGTGCTCTACGATGACAGCCTTTCAATAAAGGATAAGATAAATTGTATCGCTACAGAGATATATGGCGCGGATGGTGTTACATACAGCGCAGAGGCCAGCAAGGCCATCGCCAAGATCGAGGAGATGGGATTTGGTAACTTCCCTGTATGTATGGCAAAGAACCAGTATTCTCTGTCAGATGATCCAAAGAAGCTTGGAAGACCTACAGGATTCGATATAAATATCCGTGAGGTTTATGTCAGTGCAGGAGCAGGATTTGTAGTAGCGATTACCGGAACGATCATGACCATGCCTGGACTTCCAAAATCCCCGGCGGCAGAAAGGATTTATGTTGATGATGACGGCAAGATCGTCGGATTATTCTAGGAGGACAAATAAATGTATAAGCTTATAGATGGTAAGGTTATATCAAAACAGATAAAGGATGAGCTCAAGGAGAAGGTTGCGGGACTCAAGGCAGAAGGCGTAGAGATATGCCTTGCTGTCATTCAGGTCGGAAATGATCCTGCATCGTCAGTATATGTTGGAAATAAGAAGAAGGCATGTGAGTATATAGGAATAGGTTCACTGTCATATGAGCTCCCAGAGGAGACAACTGAGGAGGAGCTTCTTGCACTTATAGAGAAGCTCAACTCTGACGACAAGGTGAACGGAATACTTGTACAGCTCCCGCTTCCAAAGCATATAGATGAGGATAAGGTCATAAAGACCATATCTCCAAAGAAGGATGTGGACGGCTTCCATCCGATGAGTGTTGGTGCACTCAGCATAGGACAGCCGGGCTTTGTGTCATGTACACCAGCCGGAGTTATCCAGCTCATCAAGAGATCAGGAATAGAGATAGAGGGTAAGGAGTGCGTGGTACTCGGCAGAAGCAATATAGTAGGCAAGCCTATGAGCATGCTACTGCTCCGTGAGAACGGAACCGTAACCGTGTGCCATTCCAGAACAAAGAATCTCAAGGAAGTGTGCAGACGTGCTGATATACTTGTGGTGGCAATAGGAAAGCCAGAAATGATCGATGCATCTTACATCAAGGAAGGCGCAACAGTTATAGATGTGGGAATCCACAGGGATGAGAATAATAAGCTCTGCGGTGATGTGGATTTTGAATCAGCCAAGGAGGTTGCCGGAGCGATAACTCCTGTACCTGGCGGAGTCGGCCCTATGACCATAGCCATGCTCATGTCAAACTGCGTGGAATCAATAAATATAAACTAAGAACAAGTGCAAAATTATTGGAGAACAGATGAAAGTATTACTCATATCACTAGGCTGTGATAAAAATCTGGTGGACAGCGAGGTCATGCTCGGTTTGCTGAACAAAGCCGGCCACCAGCTTACAAATGATGAGACAGAGGCAGATGTAGTAGTTGTAAATACCTGTGCGTTCATCAGCGATGCGAAAGAGGAAAGCATCAACACCATCATCGAGATGGGAGAACTGAAGAAAACAGGAAAACTAAAAAAGCTTATCGTTGCGGGATGTCTGTCCCAGAGATACAAGGACGAGATAATGAAGGAGCTTCCGGAGATCGATGTCATTATTGGTGCGACCAATTACGATAAGATAGTTGAGGCAATAGGAACCGACGAGGAGTCGATCGTAGATGATATAAATTATACTCCAAGGCCGATTGCCGAGAGAATAGTAACGACAAATGCGTCGATGGCGTATTTTAAGATCGCAGAAGGTTGTAATAAACTGTGCACTTATTGTATAATACCTCACATACGAGGCAGATACAGAAGCATGCCGATGGACAGCCTGATCGCATCCGCTGAAAAGCTTGCGTCTGATGGTATAAAGGAGCTTGTCCTTGTGGCACAGGAGACTACGCTGTACGGAGTTGATCTGTATGGTGAGAAGAAGCTTCCAGAGCTTCTCACAAAACTCAGTGAGATAGAAGGCATAGAGTGGATAAGACTTCTGTACTGTTATCCGGAGGAGATAACAGATGAACTAATAGAGGTTATGGCCACGAATCCGAAGATCTGCCATTATGTCGATATACCTATCCAGCATTCTGAGAATGCGATACTTAAGAGAATGGGCAGACGAACCAGCAGAGAGGACATTGTGGAGCTTGTCGGCAGACTGAGGACAGCCATGCCGGATATAGCCATCAGAACCACGCTCATATCTGGTTTCCCAGGTGAGACACAGGAACTGCACGATGGTCTGGTCGACTTTGTTGACGAGTGCGAGTTTGACAGGCTTGGAGTATTCACTTATTCGCCTGAGGAGGGCACTCCGGCTGCGGAGTACGAGGATCAGGTGGATGGAGAGCTGGCTGCAAAGTGGCGCGATGAGATCATGGAGCTTCAGCAGGAGATTTCCTATGAGAAGAACCAGCAGATGATCGGAAGCACCCAGAAGGTTCTCATTGAGGGATATCTGGTCGACGATGATGTATATGTGGGAAGAACCTACAGAGATGCTCCGGGGGTTGACGGAATAGTGTTCGTCAGCGCACCATATGAATTGATATCCGGTTCATTTGTGGATGTGAAGATAACCGAGGCAAATGAATATGACTTGACAGGAGTGATAGTAGAATGAATTTACCAAACAAATTGACAATACTAAGAGCTATAATGATTCCATTCTTTCTCGTGTTTTTATATATGTCACCGGGATGGTCGAAGTGGGTGGCACTTGGAATATTCATAGCCGCATCACTTACAGATATGCTTGACGGAAAGATTGCAAGAAAATACAATCTGGTCACCAATTTTGGAAAATTCATGGATCCTCTGGCAGATAAGCTGCTGGTATGTTCGGCACTCATAGCACTGTCGGATCTGAACAGGATCCCAGCATGGATCGTTATAGTGATCATAGCGCGTGATTTCATAATAAGCGGATTCAGACTTATTGCGGCAGAAAAGGGAATTGTTATTGCTGCCGGATGGTGGGGAAAGATCAAGACAACGGTTCAGATGATCATGGTAGGATTTCTGATAGCTGATCTCAAGGTGTTCTACATCTTTGATCAGGTGCTCATCTACCTTGCACTTGCACTGACACTTATATCTCTTGGAGATTATCTGTATCACAACAGAGAAGTCCTCAAGGACTAAAACAGTAAAAAATAAAACAGATTTTATAATTCAACGGGGAATTTGGGGTATACTTTTGTTTGAGGGTATATTTTACACAGATTCCCTGTTTTATTTTGAAAAATAATCGCTTACAACGCCGATAAACCTTTGGTGGTTTTTTCGATTTTACTTGAAATATGACGACAAAGGCTTTACAATTATACTCGGCGAAAATTGGACTATATATAGTCCTAAAATAAATTAAACGGAGGGCTAAAAATGAGCAACACACCAAGCTTGTCAGCAAGTGACAGAATTTCAATGTTACTTGATGACTCAAGTTTTGTTGAAATCGGCGCATATGTAACTGCTAGAAATACAGATTTCAACATTCAGGACAAGGATACTCCAAAAGACGGCGTAATAACCGGTTACGGAGTGATCGATGGCAATTTAGTTTATGTTTACAGCCAGGATGCAAAGGTGCTCGGCGGTTCTATAGGCGAGATGCATGCCAAGAAGATCGCAAACCTTTACGACATGGCAATGAAGATGGGTGCACCTGTTATCGGGCTGATCGATTGTGCCGGACTCAGACTTCAGGAGGCTACAGATGCTCTTAATGCATTTGGAGAGGTATTCATGAAGCAGACTCTTGCATCAGGTGTAATACCACAGATCACAGCTATATTTGGTACATGCGGTGGTGGTGCAGCACTTATACCTAATCTCACAGACGTAACATTCATGACTAAGGAAGGAGCTAAGCTCTTTGTTAACAGTCCAAATGCACTGGATGAGAACCGTGCAGAGAAGCTTGACACTGCAGCAGCAGATTATGTTGCAGAGAACACAGCAAATGTTGACGCAGTATACGACACAGAGGCAGAGCTTCTCGGTGCAGTGAGAACTATGGTAGGTCTTCTTCCATCAAACAATGAGGATGATGGCGACTGCGCAGTATGTGAGGATGATGTGAACAGAATCATCCCAGATCTTGCTACAAAGGCAGGGGATGTGAAGGCTGTTATAGCAGATATCACTGATGATGAGTTTGTATTCGAGCTCAAGAAGGATTTTGCAGATGACGTTGTTACTGCATTTATCAGACTTAACGGTGAGACAGTCGGTGTTGTTGGAAACCAGAAGGATGTCATGACAACAGCCGGTGCATATAAGGCAGAGGATTTCGTAAAGCTTTGTGATTCATTCAACATCCCAGTTGTCACACTTGTAAACATCAAGGGATTTGCAGCAACTGTAAAGGAAGAGAAGACTATCTCAAAGGCTGTTGCAAAGCTTACTTACGCTTATGCCAATGCAACAGTGCCAAAGGTAACAGTTATGCTTGACAAGGCATATGGTACAGCTTACACAGTTATGTGTTCAAAGGCTATCGGAGCTGACGTTGTATTTGCTTGGCCTAAGTCAGTTATCGGAACAATGGATCCAGAGATGGCTGTAAAGATCATGTATGAGGATGAGATAGCAGCAGCAGGTGACAAGCTTGCTTATATCAATGATAAGAAGGCAGAGTACACAGAGGCGCTTTCAGGAGCTCTCTCAGCAGCAAGAAGAGGATATGTGGATGACATTATCGAGCCTGATGCAACAAGAAAGAGAGTTATAGCAGCACTCGATATGCTTTTTTCAAAGAGTGAGGACAGACCATTCAAGAAGCATGGAACAATATAAAGGAGTGACAACTTAATGGAAAAGATAATAAAGAAAAAGTTATTATTGATAGTTTCTATGTTAGCTGTTACATTTGCACTTGCCGGATGTTCGTCTTCAGACAAGAAAGTAGAATTTGACTATGACGGAAACACATTGGTTCAGATAGCAGAAACACAGGCTACGAATTACATGCAGGTTGCGCAGGTTGAAGATGTATATAATTTCTATGTGGATGAAGAGGCAAATGGCGGTCAGGTAGATGAAACGACTGCTGATGCATTAAAGGTTTTTTCAACGATTGAGTCTGACTATGGTAAATTCCAGCAGTTTAAGCCGGTCAATCTCGAAGATGAAGATGATAAAACAATACAAGAAGTTGATGACAAGGTTGTTGTTACATTATATGCAGAATGTGCAGAAAAAGAAGCTATAGTAAAGGCAACATTTGTAGACAATTCGGTAACTTACAATTTCCAGAAGTATTCAGTGATGGCTCAGAATCAGTATTCAGAAGAAGAGGCTGATCAGATGCTTGCATCAAATGGTGTTTATCCATACAAGATTTCCGAATTTGAAGTTGCTGCTAATCAGACACTTAAGGACAAGATGAAGGATGCGGGAGCAAATACCCTCATAGGTATGGGTATCGTGTTTATAGCACTTATCTTCATATCATTCATAATTTCACTTCTCAAGTATGTTCCGGCTCTTTTGGACAAGGAGACAAGAGAGAAGAGAAAGGCTGAGAAGGCAAAGAAGGCTCTTGGAAGCGTTGCAACATTAAATGTTGACAAGGAGGATGAGACTCCTGCAGGAAACGCACCTGCTCCGGCTGGAATAGTAGACATTGTCAACACAGCGACCGGTGAGAGCGTTATGAACGACTCAGAGCTTGTTGCGGTTATATCAGCAGCGGTTATGGCGGCACAGGGCGGAAAGACAAGAGTTCGTGTAAACTATCCAAGTAACGATAAGTTGGTTGTAAGACCAAGAAAAAAGAATAAGAGATAATTATAGGAGGATAATTGTTATGAAGAATTATAGAATCACAGTTAATGGCACATCATACGATGTATCAGTTGAAGAATTATCAGGTGGCGCAGCTCCAGTAGCAGCACCTGTAGCAGCAGCTCCAGTGGCAGCACCTGCACCAGCAGCAGCTCCTGCAGCTCCAGCACCAGCAGCAGGCGGCGCAGGAAGCGTTAAGGTTTCATCACCTATGCCTGGTAAGATCCTTGCAGTAAAGGCTAATGTTGGCGATTCAGTAAAGAAGGGTCAGGTAATCCTTATCCTTGAGGCTATGAAGATGGAAAACGAAGTTGTTGCTCCAGAAGATGGTACAATCGCAAGCATAGACGTTACAGTAGGCGCTAGTGTTGAGTCAGGCGATACACTTGCAACACTCAACTAATTGCTTGAATTAGAATAAATCTTATAGGAGGAAACAACTAAATGGGCAGCACAATAGTTGACGTTTTGACAAATTTAGCTAATCAGACCGGTTTTGCAAGTCTTGACTGGAAGAACTACGTTATGATCCTTATAGCGTTTGTATTCATGTACCTTGCAATCGGAAAGGGCTTTGAGCCACTTCTTCTTGTCCCTATCTCATTTGGTATGTTTCTTGTAAACATGTTCCCAGATATTATGGCAGAGGGCGGCTTGTTACATTATTTTTACCTGCTTGATGAGTGGAGTATCTTACCTTCGCTTATATTCATGGGTGTAGGTGCCATGACAGACTTTGGTCCGCTTATTGCAAATCCAAAGAGCTTCCTGCTTGGCGCTGCAGCTCAGTTCGGTATTTATGCAGCTTACTTCCTTGCATTCCTTATGGGATTCAATGGTAAAGAGGCTGCAGCTATATCAATCATCGGTGGTGCTGATGGTCCTACATCTATCTACCTTGCCGGTAAGCTCGGTATGGGTGGAACACTTCTCGGACCTATAGCAGTTGCGGCATATTCATATATGTCACTGGTTCCAGTTATCCAGCCACCTATCATGAAGGCTCTCACAACAAAGAAGGAGAGACTTGTTAGAATGCCACAGCTCAGACCTGTAACCAAGATCGAGAAGATTCTCTTCCCTATCATTGTTACACTTGTGGTAGTTCTTATACTTCCAACAACAGCTCCACTTGTAGGTATGCTGATGCTTGGTAACCTCTTCAGGGAGTGCGGCGTTGTAAAGCAGCTCACAGAGACAGCTTCAAACGCTCTTATGTATATCGTTGTTATCTTACTTGGTACTTCAGTAGGTGCATCTACAAGTGCAGAGGCATTCCTTAAGATGAGTACACTTAAGATAGTATTCCTTGGTCTTGTCGCATTCGCATTTGGTACAGCAGCCGGAGTTCTCTTCGGTAAGCTCATGTGTTGGGCGACAAAGGGTAAGGTTAATCCGCTTATCGGTTCAGCTGGTGTATCAGCCGTTCCAATGGCAGCCAGAGTTTCACAGAAGGTTGGATCACAGTATGATCCTACAAACTTCCTTCTGATGAACGCTATGGGACCAAACGTTGCAGGTGTTATCGGTACAGCCGTAGCTGCAGGTACATTCCTTGCAATATTTGGAATTTAATCAGAATTTATATAATTATAGGAGGACGATAAAATGGCAGATAAGAAACCGATAAAGATTACGGAAACTGTACTGCGTGATGCGCATCAGTCACTTATAGCTACTCGTATGACAACCGAGCAGATGCTTCCTATCATCGACAAGATGGATAAGGTTGGTTATCATTCAGTAGAGTGCTGGGGCGGTGCAACATTTGATGCATCACTCAGATTCCTTAAGGAGGATCCATGGGAGAGACTCAGAAAGCTCAGAGATGGATTCAAGAATACAAAGCTGCAGATGCTCTTCAGAGGACAGAATATCCTCGGATACCGTCATTATGCAGATGATGTTGTAGAGTATTTCGTACAGAAGTCAATCGCAAATGGTATTGATATCATCAGAATATTTGACTGTCTGAACGATCTTAGAAACCTTCAGACATCAGTTAAGGCTTGTAACAAAGAGGGTGGACATGCCCAGGTAGCTCTTTCATATACACTCGGTGATGCATATACTCTGGATTACTGGAAGGATATGGCAAAGAGAATCGAGGATATGGGAGCAGATTCAATCTGTATCAAGGATATGGCTGGACTTCTTGTTCCAAATAAGGCTACAGAGCTTGTACAGGCACTCAAGGATGGTTCAAGCCTTCCAATTCAGCTTCATACACATTACACATCAGGTGTAGCTTCAATGACATATCTCAAGGCTGTAGAGGCTGGATGTGATGTCATCGATACAGCAATCTCACCTCTTGCGCTTGGTACATCACAGCCTGCAACAGAGGTTATGGCCAAGACATTTGAGGGAACAGAGTTTGATCCAGGTCTGGATCAGAAGCTTCTGGCTGAGATAGCAGACTACTTCAGACCACTCAGAGAAGAGTGGATCGCAAGTGGTCTCTTAAATCCAAAGGTTCTTGGCGTTAACGTTAAGACACTTCTCTACCAGGTACCTGGTGGAATGCTTTCAAACCTCGTATCACAGCTCAAGGAGATGGGTGCTGAGGATAAGTTCGAGGCAGTTCTTGAGGAGGTTCCAAGAGTTCGTAAGGACTATGGTGAGCCACCACTTGTTACTCCTTCAAGCCAGATCGTTGGCACGCAGGCAGTTCTCAACGTCGTAACAGGCGAGAGATACAAGATGTGTACAAAGGAGTCAAAGGCACTTGTACGTGGCGAGTATGGTCAGTCAGTAAAGCCTGTTGATCCAGAGGTTAAGAAGAAGGTTATCGGCGATGAGAAGCAGATCACATGCCGTCCAGCAGATCTTCTTGAGAACGAGCTCGACAAGATTGAGAAGGAGATGATCCAGTACAAGAAGCAGGATGAGGATGTACTCACATATGCACTGTTCCCACAGGTTGCAACTGACTTCTTCAAGTACAGAGAGGCTCAGGATAAGAAGGTCGATGTCACACTTGCTGACAAGGACAGCACAGCTTATCCAGTTTAATAACTGAATTCATAAGGTCAGATATATAAATGATCATAAAAAGGGACGGAGCTCCGCGAGCGGAGTCTCTGTCCTTTTGTTTAATATATGGAGATAATATGACAGGAAAAATAGTGGTTATAGGAGCAGGAGCTGCAGGGGTAATGGCTGCACTGACAGCGGCACAGAAGAATAAGGTCATTCTCATTGAAAAGAATGACAGGATCGGAAAAAAGTTATTTATAACAGGTAAGGGACGTTGTAATGTGACAAATGCATGTGACGCTGACGGATTTTTTAATTCAGTGGTCACAAACAGCAAGTTTATGTACAGCTCCTTTTATACATTTGACAACAATATGATAATGGACTATCTGGAGAAGGCCGGATGTCCGCTCAAGATAGAACGCGGAGGAAGAGTGTTCCCGACAAGCGATCATTCTTCAGACGTTATAGGAGCATTCAAAACTCTTATAAACAGAAATAAAAATATAAGTCTGTATTTGAATACGAAGGTTACAGGAATCAATATAGAGGATGGCAGGATAAAGAGTGTTGACGTATCAGGAGATAACGGCGGGACAGGCAATGACAGGATATACTGTGATGCTGTTATAATTTGTACCGGCGGAAGATCGTATCCACTCACGGGATCTACCGGAGACGGATACAGACTGGCAGAACATATGGGTCATACGATAAAGCCGTTAAGTCCATCACTGGTTCCGTTTGAGATAGAAGAGAAATGCTGCTCCATGATGATGGGACTGTCGCTTAAAAACGTGGCACTTCACATAAGCAGTGGAAAGAAGAAAATATTTGACGAACAGGGGGAGATGCTGTTTACCCACTTTGGCATAAGTGGGCCGCTGGTGATCAAGGCCTCCGCATATATACACAGGTATATTGGAAAAGATATAGACATGTACATAGATCTGAAGCCGGCTATGGACAGAGATATGCTTGATGCCAGACTCCTCAAGGATTTCAAGAAATATGCAAACAAAGACTTCAAGAATTCTCTTGGAGATCTGCTTCCGATCAAGATGATAGATGTGGTTGTGGAGAGATCCGGTATCGATCCGTATAAGAAGGTCAACTCAGTGACCAGGGAAGAAAGACAGAGACTTATAGATGTGCTGAAGGAATTCAGACTTACATTTGTGGGGCTTCGGGGATATGATGAGGCTATAATCACAAGAGGCGGAGTGAGCGTAAAAGAGGTAAATCCTTCCACCATGGAGTCTAAGCTTGTGGGGGGCGTGTATTTTGCCGGAGAACTGCTGGATATCGATGCGCTGACAGGTGGATTTAACCTGCAGGTGGCGTGGTCGACTGGATATCTGGCTGGACTTTCTGCTTCCGAGAGTTTACAATAGGCGTGGACGACAGTCAATTTAATTACAGGGAGACGAAGATATGAATATAGCAATAGATGGACCTGCAGGTGCAGGCAAAAGCACGATAGCAAAAAAGGCGGCAGGCGAGCTTGGTTTTATATATGTGGATACAGGTGCCATGTACAGGGCGGTGGCTGTATATCTCACAGAAAGCGATATATCTGCCAGCGATGAAGACCTGGTGGAGAAAAGCATAGCGGACATTTCCGTGGAGATAAAATATGAGGATGGAGCACAGCAGGTCTACCTTAACGGCGAGAATGTAACAGGAAAGCTGAGAACTGAGGCTGCCGGTAATATGGCTTCAAAGGCATCTGCACTTCCATGCGTCAGGGAAAAGCTTTTGTCACTCCAGCGGGATCTCGCTGCTTCAAATGATGTTGTCATGGATGGAAGGGATATAGGAACAAATATACTTCCTTCAGCAGAGCTCAAGGTATACCTTACCGCCTCTTCGGCAGTGAGGGCCAAAAGAAGATATGACGAGCTTGTCGCAAAGGGCGCTGAGAATATTGATATAGAGAAGATAGAGCAGGATATAATCCAGAGGGATAAGCAGGATATGGAGAGAAAAACAGCTCCTTTAAAGAGGGCTGATGACGCGGTTCTTATCGACAGCTCAGATATGACGATAGAGCAGGTTACAGACACTATAGTCGGACTTGCAAGAGAGAGAATGTAATACAGGTGGTTTAGATATGGAGATATTACTTGCAAAGAGTGCCGGATTCTGCTTTGGCGTTCAGCGTGCGGTGGATACAGCATACGAACATGCTGACGAGGAAAATGTGTATACTTATGGTCAGATAATACACAATGAAGAGGTGGTTGGTGACCTTACAAAGCACGGAGTGCAGGTGATCGACAGTGATGACGAATTGCTTGAGATAAAAGACAGCAAGGTCATAATCAGATCCCATGGCGCTGAGAAAAGGATATATGACATTCTGGAGGCTGGTGGGAATACGGTGATAGATGCGACCTGTCCATTTGTCAAGAAGATACACAACATAGTGCGCGAGGAAGGACAGAAAGGAAATACAGTCGTCATCATAGGCGACTCAAGCCATCCCGAGGTGAAAGGAATCGTGGGCTGGTGTGTAGAGCCTCCGGTAGTCATAGGTTCCGAGGAGGAGGCTGAGGCTTTTGTAAGAAAATGTATTGACGGAGAGGTCAAAACAGCGGATAATATATCGATAGTTAGTCAGACAACTTTTAATTACAGAAAATTTAATTATATTGTTGATATTATTCGAAATAAATTGTATAATGTTACTGCTTATAAGACTATCTGTAATGCTACGTCTGTGCGTCAAAGGGAGGCGCAGGAGATTGCATCAAAGGTAGATGCCATGATTGTTATAGGTGGTCGGAACAGCTCTAATACTCAGAAGTTATATGAGATTAGTAAAAAAGAATGTGAGAATACTTACTATATACAGACACTCGTTGATTTGGATTTGACTACTTTTGAATCCGTTAGTAGGGTAGGTATTACAGCTGGGGCATCTACCCCAAACAAAATTATTAAGGAGGTTCATGGTAGGATGGACGAGATGAATTTTGAAGAATTATTAAAGAATGATGAGAGCAGAGTCTCAATCAAGACAGGAGAGATAGTAGAAGGTAGAGTTATCGATGTTAAGCCTGATGAGATTCTGGTAGACATCAGCTACAAGTCAGATGGTATTATTCCTAGAAGCGAGTATACCAACACACCTAATGCAGATCTGACAGAGCTTGTACATGTTGATGATCCGATAACAGCCAAGGTTGTTAAGACAAACGATGGCGAGGGATCAGTTCTTCTCTCATACAAGAGAGTTGCTGCAGAGAAGGCTAATGAGAAGCTTGAGGCTGCTCTTGAGTCAGGAGAGATCCTTACGGGTAAGGTTGTTCAGGTTGTAAGCGGTGGACTTAACGTTATGTACGATGAGACAAGAGTATTTATCCCTGCTAGTCTTGTTTCAGATACATACGAGAAGAATCTTGACAAGTACCTTGATCAGGATATCGAGTTTGTACTCACAGAGTACCAGCCAAAGAAGAGAAGAATAATTGGTAACAGAAAGCAGATCGTTGCAGCAAGAAAGGCAGAGGCTGCAAAGGCTCTGTTTGATAGAATAGAAGTTGGAATGATAGTTGAGGGTGTTGTAAAGAACGTTACAAGCTTCGGTGCATTCATAGATCTCGGTGGAGCAGACGGACTTCTTCACATCTCAGAGATGTCATGGGGAAGAGTTGACGATCCTAAGTCAGTTCTCAAGGTTGGTGATACTGTTAAGGCATTCATCAAGAACATTGACGGCGAGAAGATCGCTCTCAGCCTTAAGTTTGATGATACAAACCCATGGCTTAACGCAGCAGAGAAGTATGCTCCTGGAACAGTAGTTACAGGTAAGGTAGCAAGAATGGCTGATTTCGGTGCATTTATCGAGCTTGAGCCAGGTGTTGACGCACTTCTCCATGTATCACAGATCTCATATGAGCATGTTAACAAGCCAGAGGATGTATACAAGGTAGGCGATGAGGTTGAGGCAGTTGTTGTTGAGTGCAATGCAGAAGACAAGAAGATCAGTCTCAGCGTAAAGGAATTACTTCCAGCTCCAGAGTATACAGATGATGTAGCAGAGGACACAGAGGAGTAATCTGATATATAGACAGTTAAGAAAACCGTAGTCGATAATGACTACGGTTTTTTTATGCCAGAATATTTATATCAGAATAGTTTGTTCAGGACTGCAAGGATATAGGCGTGGGATTGCTCACATTTTTCGTGTAATTCGGTGCTGTCCGAAAGAAAACGGTTTCCTTTAAGATCTGTATCATAGAATATCTCTCCGTGAAATCCTGGTGGACAGGGTATGAAGCTGCCGGTCTTGGTGGTGAAAGCATTGTCCTTTGTCGCTTTTTCCTTGTGGGCATCGTCCACATAAGCCGCCATTGATTTGTGTATGGCCATGTGCTCCATAGGTAGATAGTAATAATTTTTGTAGTCCTTGAAGAAGTATTTCATTTCGGTGTCCCGGGTCTTTGGAACGACCACATGCATATGTGTGTTACATGCATTTACAAGAATTCCATTCAGGGATTCCGTTATGCGGCATGGAAGCTTTGGAATGGAACAGTTGTATGTTATTGAATCGATGGTATCGGATATATCATCTATCTGAAAGTCATCAGGAATATGAGGGATATTCACAAATTCAGATATAGATATAAGCCCTCTTATATCGTCATGGTTATGGGTGAGCATATCGTCAAGCAGAGATTCGTCGTGAGAATTCAGATAATGCTTGTAGGCGGATATAAGATCGCCTCCTGATATAAAAGTATTTCTCTGGAAGTCAATCAGATGCTCTATGTCAAACTGTTTAGCCGAGTCCAGACGCAGAAGCTTTTTGTATTTTCTGGTTGTTCTATATATATCCACGCTCTGTATATTGTCAAGCGTAGAGTCCACGTCGAATTGCTCCATCTTTTTCAGCAAGTAGGGGATGTCAAAGGTATCGCCGTTGTATGACACCAGTATTTTGTGATTCTTTAGGATCTGTTCAAAATGGGACAGCATTTCAGGCTCTGAAGTTCCGTTGTCATTGAATATCAACTGGGTGCGAAATGCACTGTCTGAGAAATATGAACATCCGATCAGATAGAGATCCGAACGTTTGGCGCTGAGGCCGGTTGTTTCTATATCAAAATAGAGTATATCCGACAGCTCGTCCGATATGTGAGCTGTATCTACATTTATGTCTTCAGTATATTCAAAAATTTTCATAATGGCTCCTTTTGGTTCCTTGCGTAAGGTACATTATAGAACATGCATTGTTCTGCAATATATATAGTAGCTGTCGTTTTTAAAAAAAGCAAACATATATTCACAATTGATAAATAATATGATATAATTACGAAGATTTAGTGTCGGTTTCTATGCGATTTTGAGATACCGTCATATATTACAGGACAGGAAAAGTTAACGGATGATTTCATATATTCGAGGAGCACTTGAAATAAAGGGTGACAATTATATAGTGATTGAGTGTGGTGGAATAGGGTATCAGCTCATGGTATCCGGAAAGTTTATGGAGAAGCTTCCACCGGTACATTCAGAGATAAAAGTAAGCACATACATGTATATACGCGAGGATGAGATATGTCTGTTTGGCTTTGAGAATGCAGATGAACTCAATGTGTTCAAGATACTGCTGGGAGTGAGCGGTGTGGGGCCAAAGGTAGCCATGTCTCTTCTGTCAACACTCACCGTGAATGAGCTCAGGCTTGCGGTCATATCTGAGGATGTAAAGGCCATATCAAAGGCTAATGGAATCGGGGCAAAGGGCGCTTCGAGGATCATTCTGGAGCTCAAGGATAAGCTGAGTATGGAGGATATGATAGATGCAGCATACAATGATTCGGTTGCTGTGCAGACCGCTGCAGGCGATGTGAGAACAAATGTCATATCGGCTCTCACAGCACTTGGATATTCAGGTGTTGAGGCGGGACGTGCTGTTTCGCGTGTAGATGGTTCAGCGGATATGGATGAGGAGCAGCTTCTTAAGGCGGCACTCAGATTTATGATATAGAATATTGATCAGATAGGTAGAAAAAATGGGCAGAATTATTTCAACAGAAAGCTTGGACATAGAAGAACAGAAAAGTGAATATAATCTCAGACCTCAGTATCTGTCGGAGTATATTGGACAGAAAAAGGTCAAGGATAATCTGCACATATTCATAGAGGCGGCGAAGAAGAGAAATGAGCCACTGGATCATCTGCTTCTGTATGGACCGCCGGGACTTGGTAAGACGACGCTGTCGACCATTGTGGCAAATGAGATGGGGGTAAATATCAAGATCACCTCGGGACCTGCCATAGAAAAGCCCGGTGAGCTTGCCGCGATACTCAACAATCTGTCGGACAACGACATTTTGTTTATCGATGAGATACACAGACTCAGCACACAGGTTGAGGAGGTGCTCTATCCGGCTATGGAGGATTACGCAATAGATGTTGTGATAGGCAAGGGCGCAGGTGCAAGGTCGATCAGACTTGATTTGCCAAGATTTACCCTGATAGGTGCAACGACGAGGGTCGGAATGTTGTCGGCTCCCCTAAGGGACAGATTTGGAATGGTGGACAAGCTGGAATTTTATACCCATGACGATCTGAGAGAGATAGTGATGAGGTCAGCGGAGGTTCTTGGAGTTGACATAGACGAGGAGGGTGCACTTGAGATCGCAAGAAGATCAAGAGGTACACCGAGACTTGCGAACAGACTTCTCAAGCGCTGCAGGGATTATGCTGAGGTGTGTCATGACGGCCATATAGATCACGATGTTGCTAAGGCCGCTCTGGACAAGCTTCAGGTCGATTCCATGGGACTGGACGTGAACGATAGAAATATATTAATGACAATGATAGAGAAATTTGCAGGAGGGCCTGTCGGTCTGGATACACTGGCGGCTGCCGTTGGTGAGGATCCGGGCACGATAGAGGATGTGTATGAGCCGTATTTCATAATGAATGGATTCATAAACAGAACTCCCCGGGGAAGAGTTGTCACTGATCTATGTTACAGACATTTTGGACTGGATGCATTTATAAAGGATAAGTAAAGGAGAATGGGATATGGCACAGAAGAATGATATCAAGGTGGTAATCAACAATAAAGTATATACATTGAGCGGCCAGGAGAGCGAGGACTATCTCCAGAATGTGGCGACATATATCAATGGCAAGATAGCAGAATGTCAGTCATCTGAGGCGTACAGGAGATTTAACGCAGAGTATCAGAATGTTCTGCTTGCACTGAATATAGCCGATGACTACTTTAAGGCAAAGGATCAGGTCAATCAGATGCTCACCGAGGATGACGACAAGGATAAGCAGATATATGATCTGAGACATGAGGTTATCGAGGTGCAGATAAAGTATGAGTCTGCACAGAAGATGATAGAGGAATACAAAGAGAAGATAAGTGAACTTCAGAGACAGATCATAAAACTTGAAGCGGAGAAAAATGTTAAATAAGACTGAAATTTTGGCGCCGGCGGGCAACACGGAGGCGGTGAGAGCTGCAGTCAATGCATATGCAGACGCGGTATATCTTGGAGGCAGTATGTTCAGTGCCCGGGCATTTGCCGGTAATTTTGATGAAAAAGAATTGCTTGATACCATAGACTATTGTCACAGATTCGGAGTGAAGGTCTATATGGCGATCAACACACTGCTTAAGAATGAAGAGATACAAAGGCTCCCATCATATGTGGAGCCTTATTACAGGCAGGGCGTGGATGGGATAATTGTACAGGATATGGGAGTTGTCTCCGTTCTGGGCAAGTCGTTTCCAGACCTTCCATTGCACGGAAGTACACAGCTCAGCGTGTCCAGTTCACAGGGCGCTGCGTTTCTGAAAAGCATAGGCATGACCAGATTTGTGCCATCGAGAGAATTGTCATTGTCAGAAATCACAGAGATCAAGAAAAATGTTGATATAGAGGTGGAGACATTTGTCCACGGAGCGATGTGTTACAGCTATTCCGGAAGGTGCCTGATGAGCAGCTTTGCCGGAGGAAGAAGCGGTAACAGGGGAAGGTGTGCCCAGCCGTGCAGAAAGCAGTATGCCTCAAATGATGTAAATGAGTATATGCTCAGCCTGAAGGATATGTGCATGTTGAAGAGTCTGAGCAGGCTCATAGATGCGGGAATTGATTCTTTCAAGATAGAGGGAAGAATGAAAAAGCCAGAGTATGTGGCTGCAACCGTGACTGCGTACCGTGAGGTCAGAGATGCTTATCTGGCGGGCGAATCAGTGGAGAAACTGGCAGAGGAGCAGGAGAAGAAGCTTCTCGACATATATAACAGGGGCGGATTCTACTCAGGTTATTATTACACATCCAATGGCAAAAAGATGCTTGCGAACAGCAGACCGAACCACACAGGAATTAAGGTTGGGCGTGTGAATGCGGTAGAAAAGCCATATGTGGATATAAAACTTGACGAGAATGTATCCGCAGGCGATGTCCTTGAGATAAGAGGCAGAAATGGTGATGTGGAGCTCACATGCAATGTGGCGGCAAAAGCGGGAAAGAATGTCAGACTTAAGGCGAAGTCATTCAGGAGCATTGCAAAGTTCAATGATGTATACCGTACAAGAAACGGTAAGCTTCTGGAAGATATACAGAATAATATAATAAATGCCGACAGGAAGATAGAGCTCGTTGCACATGTCAGTGCGTATGCGGATCAGCCATTAGAGCTTAAGCTTTCAACTGTAGAAGGAAAGTGTTCTGTCTCAGTCGAGGGGCCTGTGTGTACACAGGCACTTAACAAGCCTGTCACAGAGTCACAGATAGTTGACAAGATCAAAAAGACAGGCGGTACAGATTATGTGCTCGTGGATATAGCTGCTGATGTATCTGACAACCTGTTTGTACAGATAAGCGCAGTGAACAACCTGAGGCGGGAGGCGCTTGAACAGCTTGGACTGCAGATCTCACAGAGTTACAGGCGGGATGGCGGTGCAGTAAGAACTGGCCTGCCTAGCGCTGAAAGACCTCTTGAAAATGTGAAAAACAACACTGTTCACGGTGTTACAGTTGGAGTGTCGGACGCTGACCATGTAAATATTGTTAAGAATTATAAATGGGTCAGCAATGTAATAGTAGATTATAATGTCAGAAAATATGCAGATGAATTGAAGCAGGCCGGATTCAGAGTGATCCTTGCTCTGCCTGAGGTATTGCGGCAGAGAGAGCTTGACAGATATTCAGGCCTTTCCGGTGAACTTGGTTCATTTGACGGTGTGATGATCAGAAATTATGATGAGCTGGGAATTCTAAAGAAGTTGGACTATAAGGGACTCGTGATCGCAGATGCCAGTCTCTATGCGTATAATGATAATGCGTTTGATTTCTATAGAGAGAATATGGGTGATGTGTGCTTTATGTGCTCAAACGAGCTCACACTTGATGAGATACATGGTCTTTCATATGATACACTCATAAAGCTCTATGGTCATCAGAAGGTTATGATCACTGCAAACTGTATAGCAGGCAATTACATGAACGGCTGTGCCTCAAGGAAGATGTCCCGGAATGTCCTGACGGATGACAGGGGAAACAGATTCTATGTCAGAAATGACTGTGCGCACTGCTATAACATTATATATAATGGTGTTCCTACAAATATGATAGACAGACTGGCTGAAACCGGTATTTCAGGTAAAGACTGTTATATTGAATTTACAATTGAGGATACTAATAAAGTAAAGGATATAATGGACAGTCTGGAGCTTGTCATGTCAGGGGAAAAAGCAGTATCCATGTCTGTAGATCAGTATACCAGGGGACATTATTACAATGGAATCGATTAAGATTTTTTGATAAAGGTGGAAACATGATAACAATAGTAACGGAGATAGCGAAGTATTTGATCATATTTTTTATGGTTTTATACACCGTAAAATGCTTTACGGTTTTAAAGCCTGTGCCTGCCGATAAGAAACGGCGGGCGCTTAATGTGCAGATATTTTATGTGTTCATGATACATTTTCTTTGCTATCTGACATTATATCTGCATTATGAGAAGAAGAGCATACTTATATTTTATCTGCTACAGATGATAGTATCCATAACATATATGGTTTCATATCATGCCATTTATAAGGGCTCATCGAGACTTATAACGAACAATATGTCATTCCTTCTTCTCATAGGTTATGTCATGCTGACAAGACTTGATTTTGACCTGGCGAAGAAGCAGTTTATATTTGCCACGATCATGTTGGTGGTGACGGCATTTGTGCCGTTGTTCGTGGTAAAGTTCCCGCAGATAAAGAAATGGAATATATTCTATGCGGTGTTTGGTATAGGCTTCCTGTGCACGGTGTTCATCCCGCATGTGGGAGTTGATAAATATGGTTCAAACAACTGGATAAGCATAGGCGGAATATCGATGCAGCCTATGGAGATCGTCAAGATCATATTCGTATTCTTCCTTGCCAGCTCATTTGAAAAGGCAAAGAACTTTAAGGATATGATGAAAACGATCTGTGTAGCAGGACTTTTCATGCTGGTTCTGGTGGCTGAGACGGATCTCGGTGGTGCGGTGATCTTCTTCATGGTATTTGTCATGATGCTGTACCTTGCCACTGGTAAGCACAGCATACTTATAGGCGGAGGCCTCGGAGGTTCGGTTCTTGCTGTGGTTGGATATATGCTTTTGAAGAATCATTTCAGCCATGTCACCATGAGAATCGATGCATGGCTTAACCCGATCGAATATATAGATGGAAGTGGATATCAGGTTGCACAGAGTCTGTTTGCGATAGGCTCGGGCGGATTCGAGGGAACGGGTCTGTGCCAGGGACTTCCGACATCGATACCGGTCGTGTCCAGTGATTTTATATTTGCTGCGATATGTGAGGAGCTTGGAGTTATATTTGGACTCTGCCTGCTTCTTATGTATCTGAGCTGCTTCATATATTTCATCAATATATCGATGAAGATAAGAGATGCTTTTTATAAGAATGTAGCCTTTGGTTTTACAATATGCTTCATATTCCAGATATTCCTGAACGTTGGCGGTGTTGTGAAGTTCATACCATCTACGGGTGTGACGCTGCCACTTGTGAGCTATGGAGTGAGTTCGGTTGTCAGCACACTCATTATATTTGGAATAATTCAGGGTATATGTGTATTAGAGAACAGAGGAGTTGATAAAAATGTCAGACAGGAAAGTATCAGCAGGGAAGAGTGGACAGAGACCCCAGTTGCGGTCAGGGGCCAGTCAAACAGCGGTGAAAAACAACGCAAACAGAAAAAGCCAGTCCAGCGCAAAGCAAAGACAGGATACGACAGGAAAGAGACGAACTCAGATGAATTCTGGGGAGAATAGTGACATTCTGGACAAGAAGACAAATGACAAAAAGAATGTGCCTGTTCTGGTTATAACATATTTTGTTGTCATAATCTTTATCTGTATGTTTGCATATATTATCGTGTTTATGGTGAGGGATTCAAGAACATTCATCGCCAATTCATACAATGGGAGACAGTCTCTCTATGCGGAGAAGATAAAGAAGGGAAGCATCATATCCAGCGATGGAAATGTCCTTGCGGAGACATTGACGGATGATGATGGAAATGAGTACAGAAATTATCCATATTCCAATGTGTTCGCACATGTTGTCGGATATGACAGCAACGGACAGGCGGGACTTGAGATGAGCTCCGCGTACTATCTCCTGACATCAAACCAGAACATAATCACGCAGACATACAACAAGCTCAGGAATGAGAAGAGTCTGGGAAACAATGTCATAAGTACACTGAATACCACGCTGCAGAGCACGGCTTACGATGCACTGGGATATAATGACGGCGCTGTTGTGGTTATGGAACCGGATACTGGAAAGATCCTTGCCATGGTCTCAAAGCCTGATTTTGATCCGAACTATATAGACAGTGTGATAGAGGATTCACAGGATTCTGACAGCTCTTATCTGTTGAATCGTGCAACACAGGGTCTGTATCCACCTGGTTCAACCTTCAAGGTACTCACGGCTCTGGAGTATATTCATGAGAACAGCAATTATCAGAAATATTCGTATGAGTGCGAGGGCGAGGATATATTTGACGGAGTACAGATACACTGCTCAGATTATGCGGTTCATGGAACTGTGGATCTGGCGGACTCACTGGCGAAATCTTGTAACACTTCATTTGCCAATATAGGAATGAAGCTCAACAAGCAGTCGTACAAGGATCTGTGTGAGAAGTTCCTGTTTAACAAGGATCTTCCTTATGACGGATATTACAGAAAATCAGTATTCGAGTTAAATGCAACCTCAGATGATTCGGAGATACCGCAGACAGCCATAGGACAGGGCGACACACTTATAACACCTCTGCACAGTGCCATGATCATGAGCACCATAGCAAACGGAGGAGTCATGATGTCCCCATATCTTATCGACAGGATAGAGACATGCGATGGCAATCTTGTAAAGACATTCAAGCCGAACACCTACGGTAAGATCATATCTGCATCTGACGCAAGACTTCTGAAGGATCTGATGCTTGGCGTAACATCATATGGTACGGCATCGGATGCATTTGCAGATTGCTCATATACCATAGCCGGAAAGACAGGTACTGCGGAGTTCAACGACAACATGGATTCACATTCGTGGTTTGTTGGATTCTCAAATGTTGATGATCCGGATATAGTCGTATGTGTCATAGTTGAGAATGCAAGCTCAACTGGAGCTTCAGCAAAGTATATTGCCAGACAGCTCTTTGACGCATACTATAATTATGTGAAATAATTGCACAAAATGATGCGTATGCCATTAATACGTGATCATATTTACTTTAAAAATAATTTGACATATGATATACTGACTTCAAGTTTTATTTACACACCCGGAAGAAACAGGAGGAATTGCAGTGATAGAAGCAACAAGCTGTGGAGGGGTGGTAATCTTCAGAGGAAAAGTATTGTTGTTGTATAAGAACTACAAGAACAAATACGAAGGATGGGTTCTCCCCAAGGGAACTGTTGAAAAGGGCGAGGAGCACGATGAGACCGCCTTGCGAGAAGTGAAAGAGGAGACAGGTGTAAGCGCATCTATAATCAAATACGTGGGAAAGAGCAATTACACTTTTAACACGGCATTTGATGTGGTAAATAAGGATGTTCATTGGTATCTCATGATGTCTGACAGCTATTACAGCAAGCCACAGAGAGAAGAGTATTTCGTGGATTCCGGTTACTACAAATACCATGAAGCCTACCACCTTCTGAAATTTCCTAACGAGAAGCAGATACTTGAACAGGCATATTCAGAGTATGTTGATCTTAAGAAAAAGAATCTGTGGGGAAACAAGAAGTATTATTAATCAACAAAAGGACTTCTGTATGCAGGTACAGAAGCCTTTTTAGTTTTCTTTTGAGGGTAAGACATGAACAGAAAGAATGCAGACAGATCAAAACAAAAGAAAAAGAGAACAGCAAAGGATATAGTTCTGGACATACTGTTGGTCGTTTTTTTACTTATAGCAGTTGGGAGCGGTGCGTATCTTGGAAGGTATTATTATATTGCGAAGAATGCGCAGAATAACTTCAATGATCTTAAAGGAATGCTCGATACCGATGGGGATGATACCGAAAAGGTTACGGTGGAGGTCTCGGATAAAAGTAAGGACAATGGCGAGAAGAAGATACTCAAGAAGTTCGAGAAGTTATACGAGAAGAATAGTGATATTGCAGGATGGCTCACGATCGATGGCACGACCATAGATTATCCGGTCATGTACACTCCCGATGACAACGATTATTATCTGCATCTGGACTTCGATAAGAACTGGAGTGATCCGGGTACACCGTTCATAGATATGAACTGCAGACCGTTTGATGACAGAACGGACAATGTTCTCATATACGGACATAACATGAAGTCGGGAATAATGTTCAGAGAGCTGCTTCAGTATGAGGATGAGAGCTTTTATAAGAAGCATAAGAATATCAAGTTTGACACGTTGTATGAGACCGGAACATACGAGGTCATCGGTGCATTCCGATCGGAGATATATCCTGACGATGACACGGAGCACTATCATTATTATGAGTTCTTTAACGCTGCGGATAAGGCGGAATTTGATGAATATATTGATTTTGTCAAGTCAAACACATCATATGACAGCGGTGTTACGGCTGAGTACGGTGATGAACTCATCACACTTTCAACATGCGCTTCACACACTGAGGATGGCAGATTTGTCGTGGTTGCGCGAAGGATAACAGGGGATGATAAGTAGTTGACACTAAATGGGGCATGTGTTAATATAACAAATGTCGCAAGCGCCGGCTTGTCGGAATTGGCAGACGAGGCAGACTCAAAATCTGTTGGTGGCAACATCGTGCGGGTTCAAGTCCCGCAGCCGGCATTATATTGAGCCTGAAACCTGAGTAGAATCAAGGGTTTCAGGCTCTTTTGGTATACGTGGGAATAAGATCTTGAAATGAATGGGAGGTGATATATTATGATGAGTAGAAAAGTAAAACAGCAGGTGAATTCGGCTGTGAATGAGTTGGATATGAATCTGGCGAACAACTACAAGGATCTGGCGCATAAAGCCTTGAAGGAACTTGATGAGCTGGTTACGAAGCTTAATGAGGAGGGGCAGCTCAAGGAAAAGGACTACACCAAACTGAGGGATAAAGTGGATGATTACAAGAGACGTATGGCGGGATATCATCACTGACAGTATGTCATAATGACATAATATCGTCACTGAAAGATTATGACCGGGAGACTGCAGAACAACGGATGTATGTAGCTTCCCGGTCATATTTGTCTGTGTGTATCAGTATTGCTTCATTATCTCTCTGCGAAGCTTCTTGATTATTCTTTTTTCCAGCCTGGATATGTAGGACTGGGATATTCCCAGGAGATCAGCCACCTCCTTCTGAGTCTTTTCTACCCCACCTATGGTGTTTATTCCATACCGCAGTTCTATGATGGTGCGTTCCTTTTCACAGAGCTTTGATATGGCATTGTCGAGGAGATTGTAGTCTACCTCTGTCTCCAGATCACGGTAGACTACGTCCTCATCCGTTCCCAGAATGTCGGACAGAAGCAGTTCGTTGCCGTCCCAGTCAACATTCAGCGGTTCATCGATGGACACCTCTGTTCTGAGCTTGCTGTTGCGACGGAGAAACATGAGTATCTCATTTTCAATACATCTTGATGCGTAGGTAGCAAGCTTTATGTTTTTGTCATTTTTGAAGGTGTTTATGGCCTTGATGAGACCGATCGTGCCTATGGATATCAGATCCTCAATTCCGACACCCGTGTTGTCAAATTTTTTAGCAATGTATACGACAAGTCGCAGATTTCGCTCTATCAGCATTTTCTTTGCGGAATCCGACTGGTTGTTTGTGAGTTCGTTTATGACCACGGCCTCCTCGTGGGGTTCCAGCGGGGCGGGAAGTACCTCGGTTCCTCCAATATAATATATATCTTTGCCGCTTTTCAGGGAGCGCAGTGAAATATTGCTGGCAACAGTAAATTTGAAGTCGTTACCCCTTATTGTGTTTAACATGTCTTTTGCCTCTTTTCATATAATATTTGCTTAAAAGAATACATTTGTCTGTGTGAAGTATATTAAATGTATTTGGGCTGATACCGATCAGTGGTCTGTGTTCCATGTATGAGCTGTCGATGAACATGTAGTCAATGTCCATGGCGAGCATAAGCTGATTTCCGGAGCATATCGTATTGTAGGGAATTATGTGTATTCCGGCCGGAATGTCATCACGGTAATCATATTCATATATGGAAGACGGTTTTTTGATGTAGTCATCGAGCAGTGGAGTCAGTTCCGGTGGAGCCAGTTCGATGGCTACGGCGTATGTAGTCACGGCGACGTTGCGTCCTGTGAGATTGCATCTTAGCGTGTTACCTGTGTCCAGGTAACCGATAGCATTGGTGATCCTTGAATGTCTGCCTAGTAATACATTTGTCAGAAAGTTCAAATAATTCACTTCTTTTCATGTAGTGCAATTGGAATTATATATGTGGGCCGGTAAGAAAATGGTCGTATTACAATAAATGAAGCATCGATATTTCGATTGAATTTTTAATTTGTTGATGGAAATGTGGTTAAGTTTTTCAATATACGACTATATATTTGAAAAATGTGTATAAATCTGTGGATAATGTGGAAAAGTGCTAAAACATCCTAAAAAGTGCGAAATAAGCAAACAATTTGCGACATAGAGCGATATTTTGTGCAATATAATGATAAAAAATGAGAAATGTATATGTATGGATGACAAAATAAGCCCTGAACTTAAACTTGCCATGGATGCGGATGGTTACATGCCGTACAGCAGTCTTTATCTTGGATATAACGCATCCGATGATTCGTGGATGCTGATAATCAGACATTCCGGTGACATAGATGATCTTGAGGGAGATATTCTGAATAGCTGCGTTTATCTGCTCGGGGGATATGCCATAGTGAACGTGTATTCCTACAATATAAAAAGGCTTCAGGAAGAGCCGAGGGTACTTTATATCGATAAAGCTCAATATTACAGTTATGGTGCGGGTGTCGCCTATGACAGATACAGATCCTGCATAACGGAAAATTTCATGTCGAAGTATGGGCTCACAGGCGAAGGCGTATGTATCGGAATTATAGATAGCGGCGTGAATATCCTCAACCGGGAATTTGCAGATGACGCCGGCTCCAGGATAGTCATGTATTGGAACCAGAATACAGATTATGAAAGGACTTACCCAAACCGCTATGGTCTTGGACGGATATATGATCAAAGTGAGATCGGGCAAATGTATGAGGACAGGCGGCTGCCCGGTGTCATGGGAGAGCAGCACGGCACGGAGGTTGCATCTGTGGCCGCCGGGAGCAATATAGGAGTGGCGGGAAAAGCCCGGATCATTGTCGTTGAACAGTCGCTTGAACGCGCGCTGCCGGACACGATAGGTATAATGATGGGGATAGATCTGCTTGTGAGATACAGCATGGAGACTGGAACTCCGGTAGTGATAAATCTTTCATATGGAAATAACTTTGGAGCCCATGATGGCACGTCGACACTTGAGCTGTTTGTTAATTCTGTGGCCCAGATGGCTAAGGTGTGTGTTGTCACGGGTTCAGGAAATGACGGTGGAAGACAACTGCATACCAGCGGTATGCTTGGAAATGTAAGCTATGCGAGTATTGACATTGCGGTGGCGGCCGGTGTGAAAAACTTTGGCCTGCAGATATGGAAAAACTATATCGACAGCTTCGATGTGCTTGTCTATTCGCCGTCCTACGACCTTGTGGCGTATCTCACGGAGGGACAGATAGTATCCGGGGCGTATTATGGGAGTACGGAGTTGCTTGGGATATTCCAGGGACCTTCACCTTACAATGTCAAGCAGCTCATATATGTATTTTTCCAGTCTGAGACCGGGGATATAGAGCAGGGGATATGGCATGTGAGGATTGCACCGAAGAGCATTGCAAATGGGATATTCAATGCGTATCTACCCGGTGACAGTTATGTGACGGGGCAGGTTGCATTTGAGAATCCTTCGGTGTATGGAACCCTCACGATCCCGGGTACGGCATCAAATATAATAACGGTGGCTGCCTATGATCAGGTAAATGCATCCATAACGGGATTTTCAGGCAGGGGTTTTACGTCGGATAATGCCATAAAACCGGATATTGCAGCTCCGGGTGTCGGAGTGACTGTCAGCTATGGTGAGTATGGATACGGAAATGCCGATGGCACATCGCTGGCGGCGGCATTTGTGTCTGGCTGTGCGGCACTTATCATGGAATGGGGGATAGTCCTGGGGAACGATCCATTTATGTACGGAGAGAGGGTTAAGGCTCAGCTTATAAGGGGAGCAAAGCCTCTCGGTTCACTGGGCAGTTACCCGAACAGATATACAGGCTGGGGGACCGTGTGTATGGAAAACAGCTTCAAAGGATTAATTGTATGAAAGATTTGCAAAAAGATGTGGTTTTATGTCAAGTAATTGTGTATAATTTGATTCATACGTGCTTTTTGCAAGTATAAAAGAAAAAAACGGGGTATTTCACATATGGTAGGATTTTATAATTATACAGTTATTTTGACATATATGAGCCTGGTGTCATCTATCACAGGCATGTTCTTTACATTTACCGGACACCTTAGCATAGGAATATTGTGTCTTGCACTTTCCGGTCTGTTTGATGCATTTGACGGAAAAGTCGCAAGGAGCAAGAAGGATAGGACTATGGATGAGAAGAGATTTGGTATCCAGATAGATTCTCTCTGTGACCTGGTGAGTTTTGGAGTTTTTCCTGTTGTATTGTGCTGGTATTCAGGAATGAACACGCCGTTTGGAATGGTTATTCTTGCACTGTACTGTCTGGCTGGAATGATAAGACTTGCATACTATAACGTGCTCGAGGAGAAGAAGAACAATGATGATGATGATGCTGAGGTCATAGAGCAGCCAGATGGAAGAAAGTATTTCCATGGAATGCCGATCACCGCAATATCGGTGGGGCTTCCTATAATATACGTTACGTCACCTTTGCTTGGGTCCTCTTTCCCAATTCTGCTTCATGGAATCATGATACTTGCAATGATACTTTTCATAACAGATTTCAGATTCCCTAAGCCAACCACAAAGGAACTTATGGTGATAATTGTCATTGTGGCAGTTGCCGTAGTTTGGCTTATGATAAGATACATGGTCAGACGTCATATCATAACTATTCCTTATTTTATATCCCTTCTATTATAAGTTATAAGTGTATAGGAGCTATGAAAAATAAAAGATATAGAAGTAATTTGGCTAAACCGGATATACAGAAGCGATGAAGGATGATGTATAAGATATGATAAAGAACAAATATGCAATATACAAAAGATCAAAACATAATGAGTGTGTATCGACACAGGACAGAGTCCTGCGCCTGTTATATGGCAACAGAGCGGGTCGTATGGTGCTGGGATGGCTGATCAGACCAGAGGTGTCAAAGCTTGTGGGAAGATTCATGGACACTGGATTATCCAGAATCATGATCAATCCATTCATTAAGAAAAATGATATTGATATATCTGTGTGTCAGAAGAATGAGTTTGACTCGTATAACGATTTCTTCAAGAGAAAGCTGGTGCCGGGAGCAAGGGCCATAGATATGACCGATGAAGGTTTTGTGAGTCCATGTGACAGCAGGCTTACGGTATATGATATAGAAGACACAGAACGACAGACTTTCAATATAAAGGATTCAGAGTACACGGTGGCATCTCTCCTCAGGGACAAAAAGCTTGCGAGACACTACAGAGGTGGAAAATTGTGGCTGTTCAGACTGTGTGTCGATGATTATCACAGATACATATATAATGTGTCTGGAAAGCAGTCTGATGTCAGACGTATAGAAGGCTTATATCACACAGTTAACCCTATAGCCAGTGAATATTACGACATTTACAAAGAAAATACCAGAGAGTATTGTCTTATAAGGACGCAGGATGCGGGAACCATCATTGATATGGAGGTTGGAGCACTTCTGGTTGGTCGTATAGTTAACAGGTATGTGGATTCCACGGATGTCAGAAGAGGAGAGGAAAAGGGCTATTTTGAGTTTGGTGGCTCAACAATCATTCTTCTCATCCAGAAGGACAAAGTCGCTCCTTTAGACAGAATAGTTGAAAATTCTAGAAAAGATATTGAGACCAGAGTCAGACAGGGCGAGCTGGTTGGATATGTACGTTAAGAGCAATATTATATATTCCATATAAAACAAGAACAGCGTATAGCTTGCTATGGAGCTATACGCTGTTCCTGTTTTGTTGTTTATCCAGTCTGTGTCAGAACTTATATTCTATGTTTTATTCATTTGTAGAATTCACATGCCTCTTGATGGCCTCAAAAGTCTCCTGGCTTATAACGTGTTCGATCTTGCAGGCATCCTCGGCTGCGGTCTCTTTTGCAACGCCGAGACTTGTGAACCATGAAGACAGAAGCTGGTGCCTCTCATATATCATCTCTGCAATTTTTTTACCGGCTGCTGTGAGAGTTATGTATCCTGAATCGCTTACTTCTATATAACACATCTCCCGGAGATTCTTCATAGCAACGCTTACACTTGATTTCTTATAGCCAGTCTCGTTGGCAACATCAACGCTTCGGACGACCGGAAGCTTCTGGCTGAGAACGAGAATGGTTTCAAGATAATTCTCTACTGATTCATTCGTGGTCAACATTATTATATATCCCCCTTATATTTAACATTATAAATGTATCTGTATCAATGTAGCAATTATAAATAATATATCATAAATGAATTTTTTATTCAATTTTATAATTGAAATACGAATTTCGACAAATAGGCACTTTTTATCAATAAAAGAGCCGTGTTTTGTTCAATTAGTCCAAAATGATTAATATTATTGACATCTAATTAATGTTAGTATATACTAACCACGATATGAAAATCAGTGGTTTAAGTTGCTAGTTAAGGAGGTGCAATTATGCCATTAACATTTGCAAAACCGGGAGAAGCCAATGTGATCAAAAAGGTTGGCGGGAGAGAGAAAACACGATTGTTTCTTGAAAAGCTGGGCTTTGTTGAAGGCAGTGTTGTAACTGTCGTGGCAGAGAATGCAGGAAATCTTATAGTTAATATCAAAGATTCCCGTGTTGCCATTGATAAAGATATGGCCAGCAAGATACTTGTATAGGTACGATTACATGTATCTGACTGACGACAAAAGTATGTAAAAGGAGTAAGATCATGAGCACATTAAAAGATGTCAAGGTTGGCAGTACTGTCACTGTCAAGAAGATTGCAGGCGAGGGTCCTGTAAAGAGACGTATCATGGACATGGGCATCACAAAGGGTGTACAGGTTTATGTTCGTAAGGTTGCCCCTCTCGGTGATCCTGTAGAGGTTACTGTAAGAGGCTATGAGTTATCAATACGTAAAGCTGATGCTGAGATCATAGAGGTAGAGTAACAGCTTATTTTTTTGTTCATACGTTAGTATATGCTAACATATGATAGAAAAGGCTAATATGAAGTACGCAGACGCCGTGCGTAAGCCCCTTTAAATGCGTCTGCACAATACAATAGGAAAGAGGGTAAACAATGTCAGTAAAGATTGCACTTGCAGGAAATCCTAACTGCGGTAAAACAACATTATTCAATGCTTTAACTGGCGCTAACCAGTACGTAGGTAACTGGCCAGGTGTTACAGTTGAGAAGAAAGAGGGTAAGCTTAAGGGTAACAAGGATGTTATCATAACTGACCTTCCTGGTATCTATTCACTTTCTCCGTACACTCTTGAGGAAGTTGTTGCCAGAAATTATCTTATTCAGGAATATCCTGATGCCATCATCAACATTATCGATGGTACTAACATAGAGAGAAACCTTTATCTCTCAACACAGCTTATTGAGCTCGGAATCCCTGTTGTCATGGCTGTTAACATGATGGATCTTGTAAAGAAGAACGGAGACTCCATCAACATCAGGAACCTGAAGGAAGCTCTTGGATGTGAGGTCGTTGAGATCTCAGCTCTTAAGGGTACCGGTATTGACGAGGTTAAAGAGAAGGCTATCGCAGCAGCAAAGTCCAAGACAGCAAATGCAAGAGTTCACAACTTTGATGAGGCTGTTGAGGCTGCAATCGAGAGCGTAAGCACTAAGCTTGACATGGAGGAGAACAGAAAGAGATTCTTCGCGATCAAGCTCATCGAGAAGGATAGCAAGATCATAGAGCAGATGAAGAATGCTCCAGATTGCTCAGCAGAGATCAAGAAGCTTGAGGATGACTTCGATGATGACACAGAGAGTATTATCACAAGTGAGAGATATTCATACATTTCATCAATCATTGACAAGTGTGTAAAGAAGGCTGCAAATGGACAGAAGCTTACAATATCAGATAAGATCGACCGTGTTGTAACAAACCGTATCCTTGCACTTCCTATATTCGTTCTCATCATGTGGCTCGTATATTATATAGCAATGTCAACAGTAGGTGCATGGTGCACAGACTGGACAAATGATAACCTGTTCGGCGATGGTTTCCATCTCTTCGGCATCGGAAGCTCAGCTTATGAAGATGCATCAGGTGACTATGATGCAGCAACAACAGCACTCGATGCATACGGCGTACTCGTAACAGATGACGAGGATGCTGTTGATGTAGATGCCACAAAGGCAGCTATCGAGGCAAACACAAACACAGAGGCAAGCGTTAAGTATGAGATGGAAGATGAGGAGACACTCGATACATACGATATCGATGTATACTACTCAGAGGTTCCAGCAAATGCTGACGAAGAGACAACAAACGCAATGTCATATCTTGATGCAGTTGATTACTTCAACGAGACACAGATGGCAGAGATTGATCCTGCTGATTATGGTGTATTTGTTCCTTCAATCCCAGATCTCATCTCTGCAGGACTTGACAAGATTGGATGTGCAGACTGGTTACATGGACTTATCATCGATGGTATTGTAGCCGGTGTTGGTGCTGTACTTGGTTTCGTACCTCAGATGCTCGTACTGTTCATCTTACTTGCAATCCTTGAGTACTGTGGATATATGGCACGTATCGCCTTCATCATGGACCGTATCTTCAGAAAGTTCGGTCTCTCAGGAAAGTCATTCATACCTATCCTTGTAGGTACAGGTTGTGGTGTGCCAGGTATCATGGCTTCACGTACAATTGAGAATGAGAAAGACCGTCGTATGACAGTCATGACAACAACATTTATACCATGTGGTGCTAAGGTTCCATTTATCGCCATGATCGCCGGTGCTATATTCGGTGGTTCATCAATAGTTGCAACAAGTGCTTACTTTATTGGTATTGCAGCAATTATATGTTCTGGTATAATACTTAAAAAGACAAAGATGTTCGCCGGAGATCCATCACCATTCGTTATGGAGCTTCCACCTTATCATATCCCAACAGTAGGTTCTGTACTCAGAAGCATGTGGGAGCGTGGCTGGTCATTCATCAAGAAGGCTGGTACGATAATCACACTTTCAACAATCGCTGTATGGTTCACAACATACTTCGGATTTGTTGATGGTTCATTCCAGATGCTTGATGAGAGCCAGATCGATTACAGTATTCTTGCAAAGATCGGTAATGCGATAGCATGGATTTTCGTTCCACAGGGCTGGGGCAACTGGCAGGCAACTGTAGCATCTATCACAGGTCTTGTTGCCAAGGAGAACATCGTTGGTACAATGGGTATCCTCTACGGTGGTGGAGACGGTACAGTTTACCAGGCACTTGCAGGTGCATTCACAACAGCAAGCGGATTCTCATTCCTTGTATTCAACCTTCTCTGCGCACCATGTTTCGCAGCTATGGGTGCTATCAAGAGAGAGATGAATAGTGCTAAGTGGTTCTGGTTTGCAATCGGATATCAGTGTGGATTTGCTTACCTTGTAGCACTTGTTGTATACAGAATCGCAGGTCTCTTCACAGGAGCTTGTACATTCGGTGTATGGTCAGTAGTAGCAATTGCACTTGTTGTTCTGTTCTTCTTCATGCTGTTCCGTCCGGATCCAAACAAGAAGGTAAAGACAAGCAAGGAGTTCCTCAACGCTTAACTTTTCATAAGGAGGGACCCACGTAAGTGGGAGGAATCCTTATGAAGCACGCAGACGCCGCGCGTAAGCGCATTTAAATGCGTCTGCTCCATATAATATAAAAGGAGTGGTGACTTATGTCAGAGTATCTTGGTACAATCATTGTGGCAGCCATAATCGTTCTGATGGTGTTCTTCATTGTCAGAGGTATGGTTAAGGATAGAAAAAAGGGCAAACACATATGTGGCGGTGACTGTTCGAGCTGTCATGGCGGATGTAGTCACAAGCTCTAAAAAAATAATAGTTGTAGTATAAAATGAATGTGCGTCGTAAAAAATTACGGCGCACATTTATTTACAATGTGCTTGCATTAAGAAAGAATTTACTATATTATAAAAACATGTTGGTACACGACTGGCGGAGACAGCCGATGGCTGGTAGGAATTACCTACAGGGAGTGTACTGTTAAGACAAGCCGACCGCCTGGGCAAGCAAATATATCAAGACATGTATTTGTGTGCGCAGGTGGCCGGCTTTCTTTTGTAGGATGCTTTGCAGCATAACATCAGCTCACAGGTACGAGAAAACACATGGAGGTACAACAGAAAATGGAAATGTTATCACTTGAGAAGGAACTTAGCGAAAATGCATATCCAGGACGCGGAATCGTTATCGGTGTGTCCGAGGATGGTAAGAAGGCAGTGACAGCTTATTTCATCATGGGAAGAAGCTCAAACAGCCGTAACAGAGTATTTGTGACAGAGGGTGAGGGCATCAGAACAGAGGCATTTGATCCTTCAAAGCTTGAGGATCCAAGCCTTATCATCTATGCACCTGTAAGAGTTCTTGGCAACAAGACTATAGTTACAAATGGCGATCAGACAGACACTATATATGACGGACTTGACGATGAGCTCACATTTGAGCAGTCACTCAGAAGCAGACAGTTTGAGCCTGACGGCCCTAACTACACACCTAGAATCTCAGGTGTCATGCACATAAAGAATGGTGTGTTCGACTATTCAATGTCCATACTTAAGAGCAACAACGGCAACCCTGCTGCAAATAACAGATACACATTCTCATACGAGAACCCTGTAGCCGGTGAGGGACATTTCATTCACACATATATGCATGATGGTAATCCGCTCCCAAGCTTTGAGGGTGAGCCAAAGTGGGTTAAGATATCCGGTGATATCGATGAGTTCACAGACAAGGTATGGAACAGCCTCAATGAGGACAACAAGGTGTCACTGTTCGTCAGATATATTGACATCGCAACAGGTGAGTATGAGACAAAGATCGTGAACAAGAATAAGTAATTAAAGAATAAAGGAGATATTTGATCATGAACGAGATTCAGTTAAAGTACGGTTGTAATCCAAATCAGAAGCCATCAAGAATATATATGGAGGATGGCAGTGATCTTCCTGTTAAGGTTTTAAACGGCAAGCCTGGATACATCAACTTCCTTGATGCATTTAACGGATGGCAGCTCGTAAAGGAACTCAAGGCGGCAACAGGACTTCCAGCAGCAACATCATTCAAGCATGTTTCACCAGCAGGCGCTGCAGTTGGACTTCCACTTACAGATACACTTGCAAAGATCTACTGGGTAGATGATCTCGGAGAGCTCTCACCACTTGCATGCGCATATGCAAGAGCAAGAGGTGCTGACAGAATGTCATCATTCGGCGATTTCATCGCACTTTCAGATGTATGTGACGCAGACACAGCACGCCTTATCAAGAGAGAGGTATCAGATGGTGTTATCGCTCCTGGATACACAGATGAGGCTATGGAACTTCTTCTTGCAAAGAAGAAGGGAAATTACAACATCATCCAGATAGATGAGAACTATGTTCCTGCTGAGATCGAGAGAAAGCAGGTATACGGTGTTACATTTGAGCAGGGAAGAAATGAGCTCAAGATCGACAAGGATCTTCTGTCAAACTTTGTTACAAAGAACAAGGATCTTCCAGAGCAGGCTGAGATCGATATGAAGATCGCGCTCATCACACTCAAGTATACACAGTCCAACTCAGTATGCTATGTAAAGGGCGGACAGGCTATAGGTATCGGAGCCGGACAGCAGTCAAGAATCCACTGTACAAGACTTGCAGGACAGAAGGCAGACAACTGGTTCCTTCGTCAGTCACCACAGGTTATGGGACTTCAGTTTGTTGACGGACTTGGAAGAGCCGACAGAGACAATGCCATCGACGTATACATGGGTGATGAGTATGAGGACGTTCTTAAGGAAGGCGAGTGGCAGAAGAGATTCAAGGTTAAGCCTGAGGTGTTCACAGCAGAGCAGAAGAAGGCATGGCTTGCGCAGAACACAGATGTTGTCCTTGGATCAGATGCATTCTTCCCATTCTCAGACAATATAGAGAGAGCTCACAAGAGCGGTGTCAAGTACATTGCACAGCCTGGCGGATCAGTTCGTGACGATCTTGTTATCGAGTGTGCTGACAAGTACGATATGGTCATGGTATTTACAGGAATCAGATTATTCCATCACTAATCTGCCAGACCTGTCGGCGTCAGATATTGTATTTATAGAAGAATTGAGAGCGGTTTTGCTGATGAAAATCAGCAAAACCGCTTTTTTACTTTATATATTTGTTGGATTGTGCTAATATAAAATGATGTATAAACTGCGGTAGCTATGCCGTGTAATAAAAATACTGTGATTCAAAGGAGATAACATATGTCTAGACGTAAACGCAGCATATTTAAAGAGAGAAGAAAGATCAACTATAAACTAATTTTTGCATTGGTGATACTTGCGTGTGTGGCTGTATTGCTGATCTCATACGCTATATCGGCAATAGTGTCACAGAAGGATGAACTTTACGATCAGGGCGTAAAATATTACAAGTCAGGTTCGTATCAGGAGGCAATAGATTCATTTGACAATGCCTTGGCAGAGAATCAGTTGTTCTCAAAGAAAAAGGATCAGAATATAAAGCTGTATCTGGCTGATGCGTATCTCAAGAGCGCGCAGTACACAGAGGCCGCAAATACATACAACGAATTGATACAGGATTCATTTACCGGATCAAATGTAAAAGATCTGAAGGAACTGGCAACTGCACTCAGTGATTTCTCACAGGGAAATTATGGCGGTGCTCTCGATGTGCTTCTGAAGCAGGCGGAGACATATCCGGAGCTTTATATGTACATAGGAACATGCTACGCAGTTACTGATGAGTCCGATAAGATGTTTGAGAGCTATGAAAAATATGTCCAGACATTTGGATTTAACTCGTATGTATATGCCATGTACGGTTCATATTATCTGAATAACGGTGATATGGAGTCTGCGATCGCATATATTACAAATGGACTTGACAGTGGAGACAAGATATACAGAAAAGAGCTCCTGATGCTTGAGATAACATATTATGAGAAGGACGAGGATTACGATAAGGCTTATGAGATAGCGGGACAGCTTGTGTCTGAGTATCCGGATTATGAGAAAGGACAGAAGGAGTATACATTCCTGAGCACAAGAGTGTCACAGTAGTATTTGTATTGGGAGGAGTTATTTTATATGGAGATTCAGCTTTGGAAGGAGATACTGTCTCCTTACGAGCAGGCGGTTGATGAGCTTCTCGTGAAGTTCAACCACATAATAATGCAGTACAAGAGTATGGGAAAGTACTCACCTATAGAGAGTGTGACCGGAAGGGTGAAAACGGTCTCCAGTATTATCGATAAGCTTCAGAAGAAGAATATTCCTATGGACCGGATCGTTGAGGAGATGGATGACATAGCCGGAATCAGGATCATGTGCCAGTTCACCGAGGATATCAGCAAGGTGGTTGAGATTATACGTGGCAGACAGGACATGAGAATACGTGAGGAGAAGGATTATATAGCAAATGCCAAGGCCAGCGGCTATCAGAGCTATCACATCATACTTGATTACGATGTATATACGGTAAATGGATGCACCACCATACAGGCGGAGATCCAGATAAGGACAATGGCGATGAACTTCTGGGCAACCATAGAACATTCATTGCAGTACAAGTATAGGAAGGGAATTCCTGATGACATAAGGGCGAAGCTTAGGAACGCTGCGGATGCCACCGTTGCACTTGACAGGGAGATGTCATATGTCCGCGGAGAGATCATGGATGCACAGAATTCGTTCAATATCAAGGCGAATATAGTTTCGGAGATCATTGTTAATATCCAGAATCTGTACAAGGTGGGAAATCCAAGAGAGATTCAGAAGATTCAGGATGAGTTTTATTCTATATATAAGAAGGATGATATGGAGCTGCTTGAGAATTTTGCAAAGCAGCTTGACATAATAGCTGAGGGTTACAAGGCCCAGAGCGTAAGATAAAGGAGTTTGTTATGGCTTTACCAAAGGCGTTTGACGAGAGGATCAGAATACAGCTTGGCGATGAATACGAGGATTATATAAAGTGTTTTGACAGTGATATGTATCATGGAATCAGGGTGAATACATCCAAGATATCCGTGGAGGACTTTCTGAAGATAAGTCCTTTCGAGCTGGAGCCTGTGCCGTGGACTAAGAATGGTTTTTACTATGATCACAGGAAGTATACGCCGTCCAAGCATCCATACTATTATGCGGGGCTCTATTATATACAGGAGCCAAGTGCCATGACACCTGCCAGCGTTCTGGATATAGAGGATGGAGATGTGGTGCTAGATATATGCGCGGCACCGGGAGGCAAATCCACCGAGCTTGCGGCGAAGCTTAATGGCACGGGAATACTTATATCCAATGATATAAGCAACTCGAGAGCCAAGGCGCTTCTGAAGAACCTGGAACTTTTCGGAATAGGAAACATGTGTGTGGTAAGTGAACCTCCAAATAATCTGTCAAAGGCATTTGAGGGTACATTCGATAAGATACTTATAGATGCACCGTGTTCCGGAGAGGGCATGTTCAGAAAATCTTCATCGATGATGACTGCATGGGAGAACAACGGAACTGAACTTTTTGCCGGACTGCAGAGAGGAATATTAAATGAAGCGTGCAAGATGCTGAAACCGGGCGGAAAGCTGCTTTATTCCACATGTACATTTTCCCCCGAGGAGGATGAGAGGTCGGTGGAGTATCTGCTGTCGATAGATGACAGTATGCATCTTGTGGATTTTCCTAAATATGAGAAATTTGATGACGGCAATCCGGCCTGGGGAGAGACCGGCAATCCTGAGCTTGTGAAATGTTCAAGACTGTGGCCTCATCACGTGAAGGGCGAAGGTCATTTCATAGCTCTGTTTGAAAAGGATCAGGATGACTCATATAGAGGAAACTCAACATACTCGTTCAAGTCGTACAGGCCGGATGAGGATTTCATCGCATTTATAAAGCATGTATCTGAGTCTGCGGGTATAAAGACAGACAGGATAGAGGAAAATAAGGGAAGACTTTATTATATATCAGAGGGAATGCCTGATGTTAAGGGACTCAGGCTTTTGAGGCATGGACTGTTCCTCGGTGAGGTCAAGAAGAACAGATTTGAACCGAGTCAGTCACTTGCGATGTATCTCAAGTCAGATCAGTTTGACAATGTTGTGAGTTTTTTGGCGGATGACATAAGGGTCATAAAGTATTTAAAGGGAGAGACCGTCGAGCTGGAAGATGATCAGGATATAGAGAATGGGTATGTGCTTGTCTGCGTGGATGGATATCCGCTCGGGTGGGCCAAGAACAACAGAGGAGTATTAAAAAACAAATATTTATCGGGATGGAGGATGATGTCATGAGAAAGGTAGCGATAATCACAGGAGCATCTTCAGGGATTGGAAGAGAATTTGCACTTCAGATAGCACAGCGATACAGGACAATCGACGAGATATGGCTTATAGCAAGGAGAAAAGACAGGCTTGCTGAGGTTAAGACCGAGATAAACGCGGTAAGTGGAAAGCTTGTAAGGATACTTGCGCTTGACCTAACCGATGAGACTGATATCAAGTTCTACAGAAATCTTCTTGAGAGACAGGCTCCATCAATAAGAGTACTTGTAAATGCAGCTGGATACGGAATAGCAGGCCATTTTGAGAATATGACAGTGGACGACGTGACTGGAATGTTGAATCTCAACTGCAGGGCGCTGGCTGCCATAACACATATATCTCTGCCATATATGTCAGGCCCTTCAAATATAATCAATCTTGCTTCATCTGCAGCTTTTCTGCCTCAGCCATCATTTGCTATATATGCAGCATCCAAATCAATGGTGCTGAGCTTTTCAAGAGCACTTAACAGAGAACTTGAGGAAAAGGGGATAACTGTTACGGCTGTCTGCCCGGGACCTGTCAAGACAGAGTTCTTCGATGTTGCGCAGAAGTACACAAAGTCCAAGCCGTATAAGATGATTCTAAGAGCTGATCCTGTCAAGGTCGTAAAAAGGGCATTATTTGACGCATATTACATGAGTGATATATCAGTTTATTCACCGCTCATGAAGGCATTCAGACTTGTGAGCAAGTACCTGCCTCACAGTTTGCTGATCAGATTTATGAAGTAGATATATGGGCTGCAGGCGGACATAGCTCTACAGCCAGACCAGAGATAAATGGAGGATGATATGGAAAAAGGACAACACGGATACATGAACAGGCATAAGAGAAATGTTCTTATAAGTATCATTGTACTTGGATTGTTTGTTATAGCCGGAGTATTCTTTACTGTGGCTATGTTTGACACAAGAAAGACTGTATTTATAGTCATACCGATACTCGTCGCCCTGCCGCTTGCAAAACAGCTTGTGGCATACATAATGTGTGCAGGGTTCAAGGAACTCACGAAGGATGAGTACGCTAAACTTGAGAAGTTATCATACTTTGGAGATCCGTCACTTGTATATGATGTGTCGATAAGCAGGTACGAGGGAATAGTGTATTTCCCTGCTGCGGTCATAAGAGATGGCAGAATGCTGTTTTACTACAATGGTGGATATGGCAAAAAGATACCTGATGAGGCAGCGCTCAAGAAGATCATTACAGAGGCTCTGGCAGACCAGAAAAAATATGTTGTGATCATAGCCACAGACATTGATGGTTTTGTGGCAAAGGCCGAGAAGATCAAAGCACCTTCAGATGAATTTGTCGGTGCCGATGAGAAGATCAGAAACAGATTATATGAGCTGGGAATATAGACAAAAATGAGAGAGATAGTTATTTCAAAGAACGAAGCCGGCCAGAGGCTTAACAAGCTGGTCATGAAGTACCTTAACAAGGCTCCTTCAAGCTTCGTCTACAGGATGATAAGAAAGAAAAACATAAAACTTAATAACGGCAAGGCGGTTGGAAATGAGATCGTGTATGTTGGGGATGTGATACAGCTCTATCTGTCGGATGAGACCATAGAATCATTCAGGGATGACAGCGTGAGAGCCGGTGCTTTCACAGGTGGAAACAGGTTTAAACCGGAGATCATATATCACGACCACAACATACTTATAGTCAATAAACCGGCGGGTGTATTGTCACAGAAGGCATCGAAGGACGATTACTCGATCAATGAGAGTGTCATCGATTATCTGCTTGACAATGAGTATATAACTGAGACTCAGCTCAGAACCTTCAAGCCTTCTGTATGCAACAGGCTGGACAGGAATACCTCCGGCCTTGTTCTGTGTGGAGTGTCACTTATGGGAAGTCAGGAGCTTTCGAGGATCATAAGGGAGAGACGCATAGACAAATATTACTACACCATAGTCAAGGGAAATATGACAGAGACGCAGGATATTACGGCATATCTCGTGAAGGATGATAAGAAGAACACTGTGACAATACGTGACAGCGTGGAGGAGATACGCAGGGCTGCCGGGGACTTGGGCTATGATAAGATCCACACCATATTCCAGCCGGTCAGAACAAATGGAAAATATACAGAGCTTAAGGTAAAGCTCATAACGGGTAAGACTCACCAGATAAGGGCACAGCTCCAGCACATGGGGTATCCGGTGATCGGTGACCAGAAGTATGGTGACAGGGAGACAAACATACATTTCAGACAGACATACAAGCTTAGAAACCAGATTCTGCACTGCGGCGAGGTGGAGTTTACCGATGTTGTCGGTGGACTGGATTATCTGACGGGCAAGAGCTTCTCAGCATTCAAGCCTGATATGTATAAAAGAATAGAAAAGGATTTGTTTGAATAGATGGCTACATGGAATTCGCGAGGGCTTCGTGGCTCCACACTGGAGGATATGATAAACAACACAAATGAATATTACAGACAGAAGAACCTCGCGCTGGTCCAGAAGATCCCGACACCTATCACGCCGATAAAGATTGACAAGGACAGCAGCCAGATCACCCTGGCGTATTTCGAGAAGGATTCAACCGTCGACTATATAGGTGTTGTCCAGGGAGTTCCGGTATGTTTCGATGCAAAGGAATGTGCCACTGATACATTTACAATGCGTAACATTCATGAGCATCAGATAAGGTTCATGGAGAATTTCGAGAGACAGAACGGTGTAAGCTTTCTTATCATAATGTTCTCCGGACGAAATGAACTGTATTATATGAGATTCGAGGAGCTTAAGGGGTATCTTGAGAGAGTCCAGAATGGGCATGCCAACAACTTCAAGTACAATGAACTTGATCCCAATTTCTTTATAAGAGCCAAGGGTGGTGCATTGGTACATTATCTTGAACCTCTAAGCAGGGATCTTGATGATAGAGGTTGACAAATACAATCCGCTTTAATATAATGTGCACGTTGACATGCTACCAAAGTAGCAAATTATCACTTTAATGCGATAAAGCAATAATAAAGAACGTGAAGCATGGCAAAGTTTAATTGACAAGGAGATATGATTATGCAGGACAAACTGTTACAGACCCCAGATGGAGTGAGAGACACCTACGATGTAGAATGTAAGAAGAAGAGAAAGGTTATGCATGAACTCCATCATATTCTGGAGTTATACAGCTATCACGATATAGAGACACCTACATTTGAGTTTTTTGATATATTTAACAGAGATAAGGGTTCAGCACCTTCCAATGAGATGTACAAGTTCTTTGACAGGGACAACAATACTTTGGTGCTCAGGCCGGATATAACACCTTCAATAGCGAGATGTGTTGCAAAGTATTATGCAGATGAGGAACTTCCTGTCAGACTCTGCTATACAGGCAATACCTATACAAACACACTCAAGCTTCAGGGAAAACTCAAGGAGGTCACACAGATCGGTGCCGAGCTTGTAAATGATGATTCATCCGCTGCTGACGCTGAGATAATCGCAACTGTGATAGACTGCTTCAACGAGATCGGGATCAGTGATTTCCAGATAGAGATAGGCCAGATAGACTACTTCAAGGGTCTGGTTGCTGAATCTGGTATCAGTGAGGACGAGGAGGATCAGATAAAAGAGTACATCCATATCAAGAACTTTTTCGGACTTGAGGAGTATGTGGATGCACTTGATATAAGTGACTCTCTTAAGAAAGCATTTGTTGCATTTGATTCTCTGTTCGGCGGAATATCCATGCTTGACAAGGCTGAGGGATATGTGTCAAATGAGACATCACTTGAGGCTGTGAAGAGGCTCAGAAGAGTATATGCAGCCCTTGAGTGCTATGGATATCAGGATCACATAAGCTTTGATCTCGGTATGCTTGACGGATACAACTATTATACAGGAATCATATTCCGCGGATATACTTATGGAACCGGTGATGCTGTTGTCAAGGGCGGCCGTTACAATAATCTTCTCAAGCAGTTTGGAAAGGATGCACCGTCTATCGGTTTTGCCTTCACTGTTGAGGAGCTCATAATGGCCATGAACAGACAGAATATAGACATAGATGTGGATTATTCAAACACGATCATCCTCTATGATATAGAGAATCAGGGCAAGGCTATCAAGGCTGGTATGAAGCTTAGAAGTGAGGGACGCAAGATAGAGCTCATAAGAAAGTCACAGAAGAAATCGGTTGATGACTATATCGAGTATGCGGGTAGAGAGCATTTCTCAGGCCTTATATATTTTGAACAGTCAGGCGATGCGGTGGCATACGATCTGATAAGCCGATCACACTCCAAGTGGGATGGCAATTTATAGAAGAAACTTTTACGGCTTGATTGAGAATAGATTGAATTAGATGAAAGGTTATGGAGAGATGAGATATTTAACATTTGCCCTTGCTAAGGGGCGACTTGCAAAAAAGACACTTGCGCTGCTTGAACAGATAGGTATAACATGTGAGGAGATGAAGGATCCCGACACAAGAAAGCTTATATTTGTGAACGAGGAGCTTAAGATGAAGTTCTTCCTGTCAAAGGCCACAGATGTTCCTACTTATGTAGAATATGGTGCGGCCGATATAGGCGTTGTAGGTAAGGACACAATACTTGAGGAGGGAAGAAACCTGTATGAGGTCATGGATCTCGGTTTCGGAAAGTGCCGCATGTGTGTATGTGGACCGGCATCTGCCAGAGAGCTTCTCAAGAAGAATGAGATCATAAGAGTTGCAAGTAAGTATCCGGTGATCGCAAAGGATTACTTCAACAACCGTAAGCACCAGACAGTTGAGATAATCAAGCTCAATGGTTCAGTGGAGCTCGCTCCTATAGTTGGACTTTCAGAGGTGATCGTAGATATAGTTGAGACAGGAAGCACACTCAGGGAGAACGGACTTGAGGTGCTTGAGGAAATTTGTCCACTCTCAGCCCGCATGGTTGTGAACCAGGTAAGTCTCAAGATGGAGAATGAGAGGATACACAAGCTGTTGGAAGATCTCAACAGACTTATAAAGGAAGAGAACAAGTAGCATATATAGATGATATAATGAGCGCAAGTGAGCCAACATGCTTGCATGATTGGCGAGCGGCGAATTGGATCATGATAGTTGCGAAAGCAACGGAAAGCACCGTAGGTGCGAATCATGATATAATGAAGCACGCTGAGGCATGCGCAGGTCATCGCGCTCACGCACGACGACCTATAATATAACAAATTGATAATCACACGGAGGCATAACAGAGATGAGAATCGTAAAGCTTAATGCAGAGACAAAGAAGGATCTTCTGAAGAATCTTCTGAAGAGAAGTCCAAGTAATTTCGGTAACTATGCAGAGACTGTACAGGAAATAGTTGACGATGTGAGAGATAACGGCGATGCCGCACTCTTCTCATACACAAAGAAGTTCGACAAGGCAGATATAACAGCAGAAAATGTCAAGGTTACACAGAAAGAGATAGACTACGCATATACACAGGTCAGCCCTGAGCTCCTTGACGTTATCAGAAAAGCCAAGAAGAACATTTGGGAGTACCATGAGAAGCAGAAGCAGTATAGCTGGTTTGACTCCAAGCCAAATGGAACTCTTCTCGGACAGAAGGTTACAGCACTTGCATCTGTAGGTGTCTATGTTCCGGGTGGAAAGGCTGTTTACCCTTCATCAGTTCTGATGAATGTTATGCCGGCAAAGGTTGCAGGCGTTGAGAAGATAGTCATGACAACTCCATGTAATGCTGAGGGTGAGGTGTACGCCACAACACTCGTTGCAGCAAAGGAAGCAGGAGTGGATGAGATATACAAGGCAGGCGGCGCGCAGGCCATAGCTGCCCTTGCATACGGAACAGAGTCAGTACCTAAGGTTGACAAGATAGTTGGCCCTGGAAACATATTTGTCGCTCTTGCAAAGCGTGCCGTATACGGACATGTCAGCATAGATTCCATAGCCGGCCCATCAGAGGTAATGGTACTTGCCGATGAGACTGCCAATTCTAGATACGTGGCTGCAGATCTGCTGTCACAGGCAGAGCATGACGAGATGGCATCAGCCATACTTGTGACCACATCAGAGGAGCTTGCCGAGAAGGTATCAGTTCAGGTTGACAAGTTCATCGATGAGCTTTCAAGAAAAGAGATAATGAGAAAGTCTATAGACAATTATGGATATATTCTTCTTGCAGACAACATGAGCGATGCCATAGATGCTGTCAACGACATTGCATCAGAGCATCTCGAGATCGTCACAGCCAATCCATTTGACGTGATGACAAGAGTGAAGAATGCTGGAGCTATATTTATCGGAGAATACTCATCAGAGCCTCTTGGAGATTACTTTGCAGGCCCTAACCATGTACTTCCAACAAACGGTACAGCAAAGTTCTTCTCACCGCTTTCAGTAGACGATTTCATCAAGAAATCCAGCATAATCTACTATTCAAGAGAGGCACTTGAGGCAGTTCACACTGACATTGAAGCATTTGCCAAGGCTGAGCAGCTCACAGCACATGCCAATTCAATAGCAGTAAGATTTGAAAAATAAGACATAATGATATAGAATATGGGAAGGAGACAGGGATATGGCAGAGAAAGCAGCTAGAATCGCCAAATGTACAAGAACGACAAACGAGACAGACATAACCCTCGAGTTTAATATAGATGGAAAAGGACAGTCAAAGATCGACACAGGAATCGGTTTCTTTGACCACATGCTCACAAGTTTTGCGAAGCATGGTTTCTTTGATCTCAACGTTACAGTCAAGGGAGATCTGTATGTGGATTGTCACCATACCATTGAGGATGTGGGAATTGTGCTGGGCAAGGCCATCAAGGAGGCTCTTGGAGACAAGAAGGCCATCAAGAGATTTGGCAATTTCTTCCTGCCGATGGACGAGACTCTCGTAATGTGTGCCATAGATCTGTCGGGAAGACCATATCTTGTCTATGATCTGAACCTCCGCACAGAGAGGGTTGGATACTTCGACACACAGATGGTCAAGGAATTCTTCTATGCAGTATCATACGCTGCTGAGATGAATCTCAATATTAAGCAGTTCTCAGGGGAGAACGATCACCACATCATAGAGGCCGCATTCAAGGCATTTGCGAAGGCTCTTGATGAGGCGACAACTTATGACAGAAGATTAAACGGAAAGGTGCTTTCTACCAAGGGCACACTTTAAGGAGGTGCTGGTTCACTATGGATAATGATATGATCTGCAAAAAGATAATTCCATGTCTGGATCTGAACAATGCGGTCGAGATGGCAAAATATTACAATGATGCCGGAGCTGATGAGATAGCTTATTTTGACAGCAAGGCAACAAAAGATGGCAGAGAACCCAATGTTGCCATTATAAGACAGATATGTGACAGTGTTGATATTCCACTTATTGCCTGTGGCGGTGTGAGGGAGCTTGAAGATGTCAAGAAGCTTCTGTATGCAGGTGCATCCAAGGTATGTATGAAATCTGCGGCGCTGAACACGCCGGAGCTTGTCACTGAGGCTTCTGACAGATTTGGTTCAGAGCGAATAATCTGTACTATAGATCTTAGTGAGTGTGATGATCCTGTCGGATATGCCAGAAAACTGAAGGCGCTTGGAGCGGGAGAACTTCTGCTGCTTCACAACAACATGGTGCCGGAATATCTGGATATAGTAAAATCCATAAGAGAAAATGTTGCACTTCCTGTTATAGTTTCTACCTATTCCACTAACGGGGAAGCTGTGGCAGAGATGCTCAATGAGACAAATGCTGAATCAATTTCTCTGTACAATCTCCAGAAGATGGATATAATGGAGATTAAACAGCATTGCCGTGAGGCAAATATAGATGTGGATCTGTTTGAATCGTCCATGCCTTTTGAGGCGTTCAAACTCAATTCGGATGGACTTATTCCATGTGTTACACAGCACTATAAGACCGGTGAAGTGCTCATGGTCGCTTATATGAACAAGGAGTCGTATGAGAAGACCATCAGAACAGGGCGCATGACATACTGGAGCCGCAGCCGCAATGAGCTGTGGACCAAGGGTGATACATCCGGTCATTATCAGTTTGTCAAATCTCTTACGATAGACTGTGACAAGGACACCATACTTGCCAAGGTGTCACAGATAGGAGCTGCGTGTCATACAGGCAGCCGTACTTGTTTCTTTACAGATCTGGTGAGAAAGGAGTACAATGATACCAATCCTATGAAGGTATTCGAGGAGGTATACAATACCATACGCGACAGAAAGGATCAGCCAGGAGATGATTCTTATACCAATTATCTGTTCGGCAAGGGTATTGACAAGATCCTGAAGAAGGTCGGTGAGGGAGCTACGGAGATAGTCATAGCTGCCAAGAATCCTGATTCAGAGGATATAAAATATGAAATATCTGACTTCCTTTATCATCTCATGTGTCTGATGGTAGAGAGAGGAATCAGCTGGAAAGATATTACAGAAGAACTGGCTGACAGAAGATAGAGTGGAGGATATTAGACAATGCAAAATTATGGCGTGAACGAACTGAGAAAAATGTTCCTGGAATTCATGGAGAGCAAGGGTCATCTTAGAATGAAGAGCTTTTCACTTATTCCACACAATGACAACAGCTTACTGCTGATCAATTCAGGTATGGCACCACTTAAGCCTTACTTTACAGGTCAGGAGGTACCACCTAGAAGACGTGTGACAACATGCCAGAAGTGTATCAGAACAGGAGATATCGAGAATGTAGGTAAGACAGCCCGTCATGGTACATTCTTTGAGATGCTGGGTAATTTCTCATTTGGCGATTATTTCAAGCATGAGGCTATATCATGGACATGGGAGTTCCTCACAGAGGTTGTAGGACTTGACAAGAACAGACTCTATCCATCGGTTTATCAGGATGACGATGAGGCATTTGATATATGGAATAAGGAGATCGGTGTCGATGCTGACCGTATATTCAGATTCGGCAAGGAGGACAACTTCTGGGAGCACGGAGCTGGTCCTTGTGGTCCTTGTTCAGAGGTTTACTATGACAGAGGCGAGAAGTATGGCTGCGGTAAGCCTGGCTGTACTGTAGGCTGTGACTGTGACAGATACATGGAGGTTTGGAACAACGTATTTACACAGTTCAACAATGACGGACACAACAACTACACAGAGCTTGAGCAGAAGAACATAGATACAGGTATGGGTCTTGAGAGACTCGCAGTTGTTGTTCAGGATGTTGATTCTATATTTGATGTTGATACGATCAAGGCTCTCCGCGACAAGGTATGTGAGATGGCAGGCGTGGAATATGAGACAGATCATGAGAAGGATGTATCGATCAGACTTATAACTGATCATATCCGTTCAGTTACATTCATGACATCAGATGGTATCGTTCCATCGAACGAGGGCCGTGGTTATGTTCTTAGACGTCTTCTCAGACGTGCTGCAAGACACGGAAGACTTCTCGGCATCAAGGGCAAGTTCCTGTCAGAGCTTGCAAAGACAGTTATCGAGGTGTCAGAGGATGCATATCCTGAGCTCAGTGAGAAGAAGGAATATATCTTCAATAAGATAGACAAGGAAGAGGAGAGCTTCAATAAGACCATAGATACAGGTCTTGCGATCCTCAAGGATTATATAGACGAGACTAAGGCTGCAGGTGAGAAGGTTCTCTCAGGTGACAAGGCATTCAAGCTCTATGACACCTATGGATTCCCTCTTGATCTCACAAAGGAGATCCTCGAGGAGGAGGGGATCGAGGTTGATGAGGACAGATTCACCGAGTGCATGAATATCCAGAAGGAGACTGCAAGAAAGGCCAGAAAGACCACAACATACATGGGTGCAGACGCAACCGTATATGAGCAGCTTCCTGTTGACATGACATCTGAGTTTGTCGGATATGACAAGCTGACATACAAGTCAACTATATCAGCCATCACAACAGAGGTTGGTGAGGGTGATGATAAGAAGTCAGTTCTTGCAGATACTGTATCTGAGGGAGCACAGGCTTCAGTTATAGTTCCTGAGACACCTTTCTACGCTACCATGGGTGGTCAGATCGGTGATAAGGGAATCATCAAGACAGAGAACGGTACATTCGTTGTTGAGGATACTGTCAAGGTTGTAGGCGGCAAGATCGCACATATCGGTTATGTTGAGTCAGGTGAACTCAATGTTGGTGATGAGGCAGAACTCACAGTTGATGCTGAGAACAGAGCACTCATATGTAACAACCATTCCGCAACACATCTTCTTCAGAGAGCACTCAAGATGGTTCTCGGAGATCATGTAGAGCAGGCAGGTTCACTCGTTGAGCCGGGAAGACTGAGATTTGACTTCTCACATGATCAGGCGATGACTAAGGAAGAGATCAAGAAGGTTGAGGATATTGTAAATGAGCAGATCCAGCTCGATATACCTGTATGCACGGATGTAATGTCTGTAGATGAGGCTAAGGAGACCGGAGCCATGGCTCTGTTTGGTGAGAAGTATGGTGAGAAGGTCCGTGTGGTATCAATGGGAGACTTCTCAAAGGAGCTCTGCGGTGGTACACATGTTGCCAGCACAGGAGCTATAAAAACATTCAAGATCATATCAGAGGCCGGTGTGGCCGCAGGTACAAGACGTATCGAGGCACTTACATCTGTCGGAGCACTTGATTACTACAGAAATGTAGAGCAGGAGCTCATGGATGCTGCAAAGGCAGCTAAGACTGATATCTATGGTGTGGCATCAAGAATAGAACAGCTTCTTGCAGAGGTTAAGGAACTTACGAATGAGAATAAGAAGCTCAAGGATAAGATGGCAAAGGAGGCAGCTGGAGACGTTCTTTCAAGTGCTATAGACAAGGACGGAATCAAGATCCTCACAGCGGCTATCCCGGATACAGATATGAATTCACTGAGAAACCTCGGAGATGACTTCAAGAGCAAGCTTGGTGACAGCGTTGTTGTTCTTGCATCTGCAAAGGATGGCAAGGTAAATCTCATTGCCATGGCTACAGACGGCGCAGTTGCTAAGGGAGCCCATGCCGGTAATATCATCAAGGCCGTGGCTGGCCTTGTAGGTGGTGGCGGCGGTGGTCGTCCTAACATGGCTCAGGCCGGTGGAAAGAATCCTGACGGAATCGATGCAGCTCTTGCCCAGGCGGTTACAGAGGCTCAGAATCAGATAGCTTAAGGTTTCGTGACAGATATTTTATTAATTTGTCATTTTCCTGTTGACGATTAGGAATTTTATGTATATAATACATTTTGTGCTTAAAAATACCCAATCAGTTGTTATTTGGTAGCATAATTTTACAACTGGAGGGAGGTCAGGTGAGAGAATGTCAAGTGTAATAGTTAAAGAGAACGAAAACTTAGATAGCGCTCTTCGCAGATTTAAGAGAAATTGTGCGAAGGCTGGTATTCAGCAGGAGATTCGTAAGAGAGAGCATTACGAAAAGCCTAGTGTAAAGCGTAAGAAGAAGTCAGAGGCAGCTAGAAAGCGCAAGTACAAATAAATCATAGTATATATATTTGATTTTAAATTGATTTCTAAGAGTACCGAGTTTATTCGGTACTCTTTTTTTATGTGTATTCATATAATGTTCCAAAAGCGTTATGGTGGTATTCATGAAAGACAGAGCGAAAAACGTTATAGCATTTGAACCTCCGTGCTGGTGTCCGGACTCGGCGGGAACGACCTCCAGACTCACCATGTTCAACAATGATGAGCTGGTGATAGAGAATTTCAGACATGTGATCTACTCTGACGACGAGAGAGTGTCTGTTAAGACCCGGAAAGGGATATTGAATATATATGGGGAAAGATTACAGATCGCTTACTACGCATCCTATGAAGTGAAAATATGCGGTTCGATAAACAGTGTAGATTGGCTGACAGTGTGACTGCATGAATATTAGAAGGGAAATAAGAGGTGTGTGCTATGTGAGCTGTGACAGCCGCGCAGCTCTGCGCCTGATGAATATATGCAGCCATAAAGGAATACGTACATGGTGCGAGAGGGATGTAAAGAAGAACAGAAAAAAGAACGGCAGTAAACAGAATGACAGTAAATGGAATGGCAAGGCAGAAAACTTCTGCATATACTCCGATGACAGAAAAAGACTTGAAGAGATAGCGGACAAATGTATGATAGATATCCGAATAGCTGAGAAGAAGACTCTAAGAACCGGTTTGCTGGGCAATAGGAAGAGGATCTCGATATTACTCGGAGTTTTATTATTTTTGCTGTTTGTATACTGGGAATCAGGGTATGTATGGTACATAGAAATTGACGGATGTGAGGATTATACAAGTGAGGAAATTGCAGATCTTATCGAGATGGAGTATCCGTGCTATGGACATAGAAAAAAGAGTATTGATCTGAGCGAACTGACAGACATGCTGACGGATAATCTTGGGGAGATATGTTGGGCATCCTGCAGCATCAGTGGGACAAAGCTTACAGTTGCGCTCAAGGAGTCCGTGGATGTATTTACAGTTCCGGAAGATGGCAGACCGTGTGATCTCGTGGCCACAATGGATTGTACGATCTATTCCCTTGTTGCATCGGCGGGGACGCCTGTTGCATCGGTTGGAGATGAAGTAAAAAAAGGGGATACTCTTATATCGGGAACAGTTAACATATACAATGATGACAGTGAGGTTGTGGATACGGTGTTTGTACCTGCTTCCGGAGAGATATATGGTCTTTGTGATGTAGAGTACAGAGATGTGGTTGAGAGTGAGCTCCAGGAAAAGGAGACTACAGACAGGAAGGTAAACAAAGTAGATATAAAAATTGGACGCCGGGTATTTACTCCGTATAAAACTGCTGCCTCCGACGGCTCATACGACCTTTCCGCCGAGGAAAAACGGCTGCATATCGGCGATATGTATTTTCCGTTATCCGTGAATATAGAGCGAAAAGTGTTCTATAAAGTAAATACACGTAAGCTTACGGATAAGGAGCAGAAAGACAGACTTAACCAGCATCTGCATGTTTATATTGGCAAAATGCAAGAAAAAGGGGTGCAAATTGTCCGAAAAAATGTTATTATTACTAATGAACGCGGTGAGGCTTCGGCTGAAGGCGATATCAGTATCAGACTCCCGGTTGCTGTGCCGAGATATATTGACGTAAACAATACATCGGGAAGCGAAGAGGTGGAGCCTGACTGACAAATAATAATGACAGGGGATACAAGTATTGAGCGAATATTCAGAATCCGTAACTGTTGCATCAAACTATATACAGACTGTGTTTGGACAGTTTGATGCCAATATAAAAAAGATTGAGAAAGAATACAGTGTGTCAATGATACTTCGCGATGACAAGCTTAAGGTCAGCGGCTCCGAGGAAGGCGTGAAGAAGTCTATTCAGGTTATAGAACAGCTCTTCCAGATGGCAGACCGTGGCTCGTCCATCGATGAACAGAAGGTAGACTACACTATATCGATAGTCAATGAACACCCGCAGGAGGCTAAGGAGAGTCTTGCTGAGCTTGACAGGGACATAATCTGTCACACGATGAGCGGCAAGCCGATCAAACCGAAGACTGTCGGACAGAGAACATATGTCAATTCAATAGAAAAGTCCATGATAGTATTCGGAGTGGGCCCTGCCGGAACAGGAAAGACTTATCTTGCCATGGCAAAAGCCATAACGGCATTTAAGAATAATGAGGTTGGAAGGATCATACTTACAAGGCCGGCCATAGAGGCCGGTGAGAAACTGGGATTTCTTCCGGGTGACCTTCAGAGCAAGGTTGATCCTTATCTTAGGCCGCTCTATGATGCATTGTATGAGATAATGGGTGCTGATGCATTTATGAAGAATATGGAAAAGGGACTGATCGAGGTCGCTCCTCTTGCCTACATGAGAGGAAGAACTCTTGATAATGCGTATATTGTGCTGGATGAGGCCCAGAATACCACTCCTGCCCAGATGAAGATGTTCCTTACCAGAATAGGATTTGGCTCAAAGGCCATAATAACAGGAGACCTTTCACAGAAGGATCTTCCACACGACGCGCAGTCAGGTCTTGATGTTGCACTCAAGGTGTTAAAGGATATTGATGACATAAGCATTTGCCATCTGACGAGTCTTGATGTTGTGAGACATCCTTTGGTGCAGAAGATCGTAAATGCGTATGAGAAATATGAGGATAAGAGGAGCAGACAGGCAAAGCCTAGAAAAACCACAACTGCTCAGAAAAACAGAGGAAAATAATATGTCAGTTAATATTGAGAATGAGTATGGAGATATTGATATTAAGAATTATGAGGATGTCATAACAAGTATCGTCCAGGCTTCGCTGGAATTCGTTGGGTGTCCATATCCCTGCGAGGTGAACGTGCTGCTCACGGACAATGACTCCATACATGAAATCAATAACCAGCAGAGGAATATAGACAGGGCGACAGATGTTCTGTCATTTCCACTGATTGATTATACAATTCCTGGAAACTTTGATGGTCTCGAGGATAGCCGGTGTGACTACTTTGATCTTACTACAGATGAACTGCTATTGGGAGATATCGTTATATCTATTGATAAGGTGTATGAGCAGGCAACTGAGTACAATCACTCAAAGACGAGAGAGCTGGCTTTTCTTGTAGCCCACAGCATGCTCCATTTGTCAGGATATGACCATATGGAGGACGATGAGCGCAGGGTCATGGAAGAGATGCAGGAAAAAATACTTACAATGAAAGGATATACAAGAGACTATGAGGAGAATTAAGACGGGATTAGTTCTGGCAACCGCTCTTGTGATGGGATTATCACTTTTTGGATGCGGCTCGAAGAAAACGGAGGAGAATGTCACTACAACGGAGGCTAAGGCAGAGGTGGATGTATCACAGGCCGATATGATGAAGTCTGCCACAGCGGTTGATGAGACTTACCATGAGGGAGTATATAATGATCTTACAGGCGAGTGGAACACCGACAGAAAGGAAGAGTACGGAAGACCGATCGCTATAATGATCAACAATATTGAGAATGCGATTCCTCAGTCAGGCATAGGCCAGGCTGATGTTTTATATGAGTTTGTCGTTGAGGGCGGAATAACAAGAATGCTTGCAATATTCAACGACTATGACAATCTTGAGAAGGTCGGTTCGATCAGAAGCTGCAGACCTTACTATGTTACAACTGCCATGGAGTTTGATGCTATATACATGCATTATGGTCAGTCTCCACAGGGACAGGAGGAGCTTGACAGGACAGGAATAGATCATATAAGCGGACTTGGTGGAGAAGGATCTGTATCTTTCTACAGATCATCAGACCGTGAGGCTCCACACAATGTGTACACAAACAGCGATATGATCAAGGCTGGTCTTGATTATCTTGGATGCTCAACTACCCACAACAAGGGATACAAGAGCAAGTTTGAGTTCAATGAGGAAGATACGGTTCCTGAGGGCGAGTCTGTAAACAAGCTCACACTCAACATGTCAGTTTACACACAGCCTTGGTTTGAATATGATTCAAAGAATAAGGTATATAACAGATTCCAGTATGGTGACAAGCAGATCGATGACCTCACAGGAAAGCAGCTCACATTCAAGAATATCATCATACAGTTTGCTCACTACACCAGCATTGATGATCACGACAGACAGATGATCGATCTCGTTGGCACAGGAGACGGATACTATGTTTCAGATGGAAAGATCGTTCCTATCACATGGACAAAGTCAACCGATGACTCCGTGACAAAGTATTCAACAGCAGATGGAAAAGAACTTCAGCTCAATCCGGGCAAGACCTATGTCACAGTATTTGAGAGTGATAATAAGGCCGGAGTTGTATGGGAATAATACAGACATAAACCACATATATTAACAAGGACAGAAGATGGGATGGAATATCCTGTCTTCTGTTTTTGTTATGAAGAGAAGGTGTGGTAATGTTTAAAAGAATTATGTATTTTTTTGTTATCATTATAGCGGTATTTGTGTTATCTTTTATAACTAGAGAGATCGTGGTGAGCACGGCGTGCAGATCCGGAGACAGTAAAAGTGTGTATAGAGAATTTGACGGTATGGATAGCGGGCATATATTACCCATATCAAATGAGAGTGAACCGGAGCTTTACGGAGGGCTCGTGATTGCTGCTGAGGGTGGAACACCACATGGCAATTTCTATGTGAGCACTTATAATGGACATGTGGCGGTGTACAACAGATTTGGCAGTCTTTGCAGGGAGACGACTTGTACAGTGGATTCATTGGACAAACGTATAAGAGAACTGATCCACAAGCACGTGTATTTCAATGATATAGATGACATGAACAGGTTTATTGACAGCCTGTAAAACGTATGATAAATGATTATGGGAAAGGGGTATCGGAATGATTTATGATATTATAGTTATCGGCGGTGGCCCGGCTGGGATGACAGCCGCAATAAAAGCAAAAGAGACAGCACCATCGGCTTCGGTAAAGCTTATAGATAAAAACAAAAAACTCGGAAAGAAGCTGTATGCGACGGGAAATGGCAAATGTAACATTGCAAATACGAAGCTTGATCTGTCATGCTATTCCAGTGCAAATGAATTTTTCCCATTTCAGTTCGTAACAACGGACAGTCATAATGATGTCATGGATTTTTTTGAAAGCCTTGGTGTTTCCAGCTATGATGATAATGGATATATATATCCTGCATCGCTGCAGGCATCTACCATAGTGTGGGCACTGACGGACAGGCTCAAAATTCTTGGTATAGAAAACAGCACATCGGAGGAAGTCCTGAGTATAAAACAGGGAAAAGATGGTACATATATTGTAGACACAGACAAAGGCGGGTATAGGACGACCCAGGTGATACTTGCACCCGGAGGTGCGGCTGCGCCAAAGCTTGGCGGATCTGATAGAGTATACAGACTTCTGGATGATCTGAATGTACGGTTTGTGAAACCGCATCCGGCTCTGTGTAAATTAAAATGCCATGAATATATATCTGATATGTCAGGGGTACGTGCAAAGGCTGTTGTCCGCCTAATGTGTGATGGCGAGGAGTATGACCACGAGAGAGGCGAGGTTCAGTTTGCATCGGGATATCTTTCGGGTATAGCGGTTTTTAATATGAGTATACAGTGTATAAATCTGATGGAGACTGGCAAAAAGCCATACATAGAACTTGAACTTGTTCCGGACATCAGTGATGATATGTTGGCGGACAGGATGAGACGATTTGCCGAGGTAAATGGCAGACGGAGAGTCGAGGCGATGCTCAATGGTATTGTCAACGAGAAGATCGCCGGGTATATTATAAAAAGTCTTGGTATCAAAGCTTCTGAAGCGGCCGGACTTGACGCGGCTGATATAACATCCATATGTGATATGCTCAAACATATGAGATTCAACATAGATGGATTCGGCAGCTATGAGGACAGCCAGGCGGCAAGCGGTGGAGTTGACACATTGCAGCTCAGGGCAGATAACCTGGAACTTGATGGACACAGAGGCTTATACGCCGCTGGAGAGTATGTCGATGTGACCGGCAAATGTGGTGGATATAATATAATGTGGGCTGTTATAAGCGGCATGAGAGCCGGGGAGTCTGCAGGAAAGAGAATAAAAGATGATCAGAATTAACAATGTAAAACTGCAGCTTGGATTTACAGAGGCAGATGTTAGAAGTGTTATCAAAAAGACGCTGAAGACAGATAAGGAGTTTGAGTATATTTTTTTCAAGCTGTCTCTTGATGACAGGCGGAGAAACCAGGTGAAATATATTGCATCCATAGATGTGGATGTTCCGAATCCGGAAAAATTATTGAAAAGACTTCACAATAATAATGTTATGTTAACAAATGCTACCCAATATAGATTTCCGGAGCCGGGAAATGTCAAAATGACCTATAGGCCTGTGGTGATAGGAACAGGACCGGGTGGCTTATTTGCTGCACTGTATCTTGCCAGAGCCGGATACAGACCGGTTGTTTTTGAGCGCGGCATGGATGTTGACAGGAGAATGGAGCATATAGAGAGATTCTGGAAGGGTGAGGAAGGACTTGATCCAAATTGTAATGTACAGTTTGGAGAGGGCGGCGCAGGAACCTTTTCGGACGGCAAGCTGAATACGGTCATAAAGGATGGCTCGGGCAGACGCACTGAGGTCATGCGGACATTTGTGGAGTATGGTGCAGATCCGTCCATAATGTATATAAATAAGCCACATGTGGGCACTGATGTGCTGTCTGGTATTGTAAGGAATATGCGTGAGGATATAAAGAGACTTGGCGGAGAGGTACATTTTGATTCACTTTTTACCGGTTATGATCAGATCACACAGGATGAGGTGTGTGTACATATAAAGAACCTTTCAGATGGCAGTGAGAAGAAATACAGGACAAATGCCCTTGTTCTGGCACTTGGACACAGCTCAAGGGATACTGTGGAGATGCTTTACAAAAAAGGTGTTCCGATGGAGCCAAAGCCATTTGCCATGGGACTTCGTATCGAACACAAGCGAGCAGATATAGATGTCATGAAGTATGGCGATGATCCGGCGTATGCAAAGCTGCTGCCGGCGGCAGACTACAAGATGACGCATCAGGCGTCAAATGGCAGGGCTGTATATTCATTCTGTATGTGCCCTGGAGGTTACGTGGTGAATGCATCATCCGAGCACGGTGAGACGTGTGTGAATGGTATGAGCTACAGCGGCAGGGATGGTGAGAATTCCAACAGCGCCATTGTGGTAAATGTTACCCCGGAGGATTACGGGTCAGATCATCCTCTTGCGGGAATGAAGTTTCAGAGAAGATGGGAGAAGGCCGCATACGAGGCCGGACAGGGGGCTGTTCCGGTGCAGCTCTTCGGAGATTACAGAAGGGACATTCCTACGGAAAAGCTGGGCGGTGTTAAGCCTCAGATTAAGGGTAAGTACAGGCTTACAAGCCTCAAATGCTGTTTGCCAGAGTATATAAAGGATGCTATAATAGAAGGAGTTGTGTCCTTTGATAAGAGGATGCCGGGATATTCATCTGACGATGCAGTTCTCTCAGGAATCGAGGCCAGAACCTCATCACCTGTTCGTATGATACGAGGCGATGAGCTGCGCTGTGAGGGGACATGTATATACCCGTGCGGGGAAGGCGCGGGCTATGCAGGGGGAATAACCTCAGCCGCTGTCGATGGTATGAAGGTGGCCGAGGCCATAGCATCCAGATTCAGCAATGAGGCAATAACAGACGGTACACAGGAGAATATAAATGGATAGAGAGTATTTGAAAGACAAGAAAAAGATAGTAATAAAGATTGGTTCATCTTCACTTATTCACGAGGAGACGGGTGGACTTGACTATACAAAGCTTGAGAAGCTGGTGCGCATCATATGTGATCTGAGAAATCAGGACAAGGATGTGGTCCTCGTATCATCGGGAGCCATCGGAGTCGGAGTACAGGCGCTGGGACTTGCCAGAAGACCTAAGACGACCTCGCTCAGACAGGCGTGTGCTGCAGTGGGACAGGGACAGCTAATGATGATATATCAGAAGCTTTTTCAAGAGTATCACAGCACAGCAGCTCAGGTTCTGCTAACATTTGATGTTATATCGTCGGATGAGAGGAGAAAGAATGCCATCAACACATTCAACGAGCTTCTTCAGCTCGGTGTCGTACCGATCGTCAATGAGAACGATACGGTTGCCATCGATGAGCTGGATGACAGCGTGGCATTTGGCGACAATGATACACTGTCTGCCATAGTTGCATCCATGATCCATGCAGATCTCCTGATACTTCTCACGGATATAGACGGTCTGTACACTGATGATCCACACAATAACCCTGATGCAAAGCTTATACCAGAGGTGAACTGTATAGACGACCATATAATGGATATGGGTAAAGGTGCAGGCTCCAAGTACGGAACCGGCGGAATGACGACCAAGATCGCAGCCGCCAGGATAGCAACCAACTCCAACTCGGATATGGTCATAGTATCCGGAGCGGATATGGACAATATTGTTAAGGTAATGAACGGAGAAAGTATAGGAACTCTGTTCACAGAATATAAGGATCATGACTTTGACGTTGTCAGATTTATTTTGAATAAGGAGTATCTTATATAGTTATGAAAGAGACGATAATCGATGCGGCAAAGATCGCACGTATAAATGAGTTATATCACAAGTCCAAGGCTGAGGGGCTCACCGACGCTGAGAAGAAGGAACAGCAGCAGTTAAGGCAGGAATATATATTTGCTGTGAAGAATAATCTCAGGAGCACGCTCAACAATATAGATATCAAAGAGAAGGACGGCTCCATAACCAGACTTCAGGACCTTGATCCTACAAGAAAGGCGTAGGCACGACTGTATTATGAATAGCGAAGACAGTGTAAAACCCGGCAGCAAAGCCGATATAAGGAAAACAATAAAAGCGGTCAGAAATGCCATGGACAGGGGTGAGTGTGCATGGAGATCTGAACTTATATGCAGACGTCTGTCTGAGCTTCCTGAATACGAGAATGCTCTCAATATATGTGCATATATCTCCAAAGGGAATGAAGTGGATACAAAGCTCATAGTTGAGAGGGCGTGGGCGGATGGAAAGCATGTATATGTTCCAAAGGTTTATGGACAAGACATGGAGTTTATTGAGATCACAGACTACGAGGAACTTGCATCCGGAAACTTTGGGATACTCGAACCGGTTTCTGATGATTTTGAGGAGATCGAAGATGGGCTTATGTTCATGCCCGGGATTGCATTTGATCACAGCCGCAACCGCATAGGCTTTGGCGGAGGGTATTACGACAGATATCTGGCGAGGCATGCAGGGCTTGTCACGGTGGCACTGGCGTATGAATTCCAGATAGTTGATAAGATAGACAGTGAACCTACAGATATCAGACCGCATATCATAGTAACAGAATCGGAAGTTATATCATAATGGAGGGTCAATGAACAGAGACGAGATAACAGCAAAGATCGCTGAACTTGAAAAGAAGATACAGATGGATAAGCTGCAAAATGCCGGGGCGGATGATGCCGGAAAAGTTGCAGGACGCACTCAGTCCGGTGATATGGCTGACAGCTATGCGCTGTGCCTTGGCGGTGGCGGCGGTAAAGGAGCGTACCAGCTCGGGGTGTACAGAGCACTTGCAGAGTATGGACTTATGGACAAGGTCACAGCCATATCAGGAACTTCCATAGGTGCGATAAATGCCATGCTTTTCGCGTGCAATGATCCTGACAGGAGCGAGGAGGCATGGAAGAAGATACATTTTGAGACGGTGTTTGACGTTGATCCTGATCTGATGTTCAACGACAAATCGGGATTCATGTCGCGCAGGGAGATGATAAAGCTCATGGACAGCTATGTGGATTACGGAAAGCTGTCTGATGGGCAGGTCACCGTGTATGCAGCCATAGCTGAGTGCGCGCAGGAAGGTGAAAGACAGGCTGAGTATATAAGCCTTGCAGGAATGGATGCGGAGGAGATCAGGACAGTCGTCATGGCATCATCCACCCTGCCTATGCTCTATGAGTCTGTGACTTATAACGGTAAGGAGTATTGTGATGGTGGTCTCGCCGACAATGTTCCGGTGAAACCTCTGTATGATATGGGATACAGAAATATAGTTGTGTGCGGCCTTAATCCCGACTCAAAGAAAGACATATCTGCATATACAGATGCGGATATCATAGAGATATATCCAAGTGTAAGCCTGGGAGATCTGATAGATGGAACCTTGAATTTCTCTGCAAATTCAGTAAAATTCAGAAGCCTGCTCGGTTATAAGGATGCCATGAGGGCACTTAAGGTTCATTTTGAGAATGATCCTGATTACATCGCGGCGCTGGATCATTACAGGGATATTGATCTTGCGGATATACAGACTCAGATGAGGATGGATGCCGCGGATTCCAGCGTGAAAAATACTATGGATAACATAGGCAGGATACTTGGTAAGCTGGGCATAGAGGAATAACTCCAGTCGGATTTACGCAGCTTTAAAGAAATAGATAAGGATACATAGAGATTATGAATGATTTGGAAAAAGTTATTGACGGCATAGATCTGGGGCTTCCAGCTCCGTTTGAGGAACCGGAGAGGCAGTATTATTTTATAAAAAAGGGCAGGGAGTATGTCACAGCAAGAAGCAAAGAGCTGGGACGTGACCTTACCTGTTCCATACAGACATTTGGCTGTCAGATGAATGTCCGGGATTCTGAGAAGCTTGCCGGAATACTTGAGCAGATGGGATATGTTAGGACCGAGTCCGAACATGCGGACTTTATAATATATAACACATGTACGGTGAGGGAGAATGCCAACAGAAAGGTTTATGGTCACCTTGGTCTCATGAAGCACCTCAAGGAGAAAAATCCTGAGATGAAGATAGCTCTGTGCGGATGCATGATGCAGGAGCAGCATGTGGTGACAACCATAAGCAAGAGCTATAGGTTTGTCGATATGGTATTTGGAACACACAATGTATATAAGCTTGCTGAGATATTTGTGAGCAGGATAGAATCCGGAAGCATGGTCATAGATATCTGGAAGGATGCCAAGGAGGTCGTGGAGGATCTTCCTGCGGTGAGGGAATTTCCATTCAAATCAGGTGTAAATATCATGTTTGGATGCAACAATTTCTGTACCTACTGTATAGTTCCATATGTAAGGGGAAGGGAGCGAAGCAGAAATCCGGAGGATATCATAGCTGAGTGTGAGAGGCTTGCTGACGACGGAGTGGTGGAGATCATGCTCCTCGGGCAGAATGTCAATTCATATGGCAAGAATCTTGAGCATCCGATCACATTTGCGGAACTGTTGAGGCGTGTGTGTGCCATAGAGAAGATACAGAGAGTAAGATTCATGACCTCACATCCAAAGGATCTGTCGGATGAACTGATAGATGTCATCGCGGAGAATCAAAAGATCTGCAGACATCTCCATCTGCCGGTACAGTCGGGCTCGACAAAGATACTGAATGCGATGAACAGACGGTACACAAAGGAGTCATATCTTGCACTGGTTGACCGCATAAGGGCAAAGGTTCCGGAGATATCACTCACCACTGATATAATCGTGGGATTCCCTGGTGAGACCGAGGAGGATTTCCTTGAGACCATGGACGTGGTTGAGAAAGTACAGTATGACACCGCATTTACATTTATATATTCAAAGAGAACAGGAACTCCTGCCGCCGGAATGGAGAATGGTTCCACAAAGGAAGAGATACAGGATAGATACAACAGGCTTTTAAGGCGTGTGCAGGAGATAAGTGATGTGAAGACCATTGCGATAAAGGGACAGACACAGCCGGTTCTGGTTGAGGGCTTTGACGAGAAGGGCGACGGCCTTCTGACCGGAAGACTCTCCAACAACATACTTGTCCATTTCCCTGGGTGTGCGGAGATGGTTGGAAAGATCCTGAATGTAAAGCTTGTTGAGTGTAAGGGATTTTATTACATGGGTGAATTAGCAGAATAGGAGTAGTTGAAGTGGCAGCATTAACACCAATGATGGCTCAGTATATGGAAGTTAAGAATCAGTATAAGGACTGTATTCTCTTCTACAGACTGGGAGATTTCTACGAGATGTTCTTCGACGATGCCCTGACGGCATCCAGGGAACTTGAGATAACACTGACCGGCAGGGACTGTGGTCAGGAGGAGCGCGCACCAATGTGCGGTGTTCCGTATCATGCTTGTGACATATACCTGAACAAGCTGATAGAGAAGGGCTACAAGGTAGCCATATGTGAGCAGATGGAAGATCCGAAGCTCGCAAAGGGTATAGTAAAAAGAGAAGTTATACGTATAGTTACGCCTGGTACAAATATGTCCCAGGCTATTCTTGATGAGACGAGGAATAACTATCTCATGTGTATATTTGGCTGTAATGATGAGTATGGCGTGGCAGTGTGTGATATCACTACCGGAGAGTTCAGATCATGTCATATCTCATCCACATCCAAGCTGTACGATGAGATCAACAAATATTCACCGACGGAGATCATAGGAAATGAGGTTTTTCTGTCATGTGGCCTGAACTTTGATTACATGAAGGAGAAGATGAAGATAACGATATCGGAGGCTCCGTCTCATTATTTTAACGATGACACCTGTGAGGATTTCATTAAAAGACAGTTTAAGGTCGGATCAATAGATGGTCTCGGCATAGATGAGCAGGAGGATATGCTGCTGTCAGCGGGCGCACTTCTCCAGTATCTACATGAGACACAGAAGAACTCACTGGATCATATCAACAGGATAGATATATATTCCATAGAGGACTTCATGATCATAGACAGCTCATCCAGAAGAAATCTGGAGCTGACAGAGACACTCAGGGATAAGCAGAAGAGAGGCTCACTACTCTGGGTGCTTGACAAGACCAAAACGGCCATGGGAGCGAGAATGCTCAGAAATATGATAGAGCAGCCCCTTATCCACAAAGATGATATAGAAGCCAGACTTGACGCGATAACAGAGCTCAACGACTCTGTCATAACCAGAGACGAACTCCGTGAGTACATGAATACCATATACGATCTCGAGAGACTTATGACGAGGATATCGTTAAGAACAGCGAATCCGAGAGATCTTCTGGCATTTAAGACGTCCATACAGCTTCTTCCATTTATAATACAGCTTCTCGGTGAATTCCATTCGGATGAGCTCACCGAGATCAGGGATGGAATAGATGATCTGCAGGATCTCTATGACCTTCTTGACCGTGCCATAGTTGATGAGCCGCCTATACTTATCAGAGAGGGCGGAATATTCAAAGATGGCTATCTTGAGGACATAGACACTCTGAAGAATGCCACAACTGATGGCAAGAACTGGATCGCAGAGCTTGAGGCCAGAGAGAAGGAAAAGACCGGAATCAAGAATCTCAAGATAAAGTTTAATAAGGTGTTCGGATATTATTTTGATGTAACCAATTCATATAAGAGTCTTGTGCCGGATTATTTCATCAGAAAGCAGACACTTGCCAATTCTGAGAGATACACAACCGAGGAGCTTGACAGACTGGCTGGAGTTATACTCGGATCATCCGACAAGCTTGTTGCGCTGGAGTACAACACATATGTTGAGCTCAGGGACACCCTTGCTGCAGAGCTCACAAGGGTACAGAGAACAGCACACAGCATAGCCATGCTCGATGCTCTGTGTTCACTCTCATATGTGGCTGTTGCAAATGGGTATGTTAGACCTGAGATCAATACAGATGGAGTCATCGACATAAAGGACGGACGTCATCCGGTCGTTGAGAAGATGCTGAACAACGATATGTTCATCACAAACGACACATATCTGAACAACCATGAGAGCAGGATATCTATCATCACTGGTCCTAACATGGCTGGTAAATCCACATATATGAGACAGACTGCGCTCATAGTTCTCATGGCTCAGGTTGGAAGCTTTGTCCCTGCGGCATCTGCCAATATAGGCATATGCGACAGGATATTTACAAGAGTGGGAGCTTCCGACGACCTTGCATCAGGACAGTCCACATTTATGGTGGAGATGAGCGAGGTCGCAAATATACTCAGAAATGCCACGAAGAACAGCCTTCTCATCCTTGATGAGATAGGTCGAGGAACAAGCACATATGACGGTCTGGCGATCGCCTGGGCTGTCGTTGAGTATATAAGCAACAGTGAACTGCTCGGAGCAAAAACTCTGTTTGCGACACATTACCATGAGCTCACGGAGCTTGAGGGTAAGCTGTCGGCAGTCAACAACTACTGTATAGCGGTCAAGGAAGACGGAGACGACATAGTGTTCCTCAGAAAGATCGTCAAGGGCGGTGCCGACAGAAGCTACGGTATACAGGTTGCAAAGCTTGCCGGTGTGCCGGATGTCGTTATAGCGAGAGCAAATGAGATATGTAATCAGCTTATAGACAAGGACATAACCACCAAGCTGAAGGAGATAAAGGTTACAAATGATTTCAAGCCGAAGAAAGAAGACACCCAGATGTCAATGTTCGGCTCACTTGCCGAATCACAGGTGATCGAGGACATAAAGTGTGTTGATCTGTCCAACATGACACCTATGAAGGCGTTGCTTTATTTAAATGAATTGCAGGAGCGACTTAAATAATAAGGAGCGATAAGTAATGATAAAAGTATTAGACCAAAATACGATTAACAAGATAGCAGCCGGTGAGGTTATAGAGAAGCCGAGCTCGGTCATCAAGGAGCTTGTGGAAAATTCCATAGACTCAGGTGCCACAGCGGTAACCGTCGAGGTAAAGAGAGGCGGACTGTCATTTCTCAGAGTCACCGACAACGGAGCAGGTATAAAGAAGGATGAGGTCAAGCTTGCATTTCTCAGACATGCCACAAGTAAGCTTGTGACAGTCGAGGATCTCCTGAGTATCTCTTCTCTTGGTTTCCGTGGTGAGGCACTTGCAAGTATAGCGGCGGTTGCCCAGGTGGAGATGATAACCAAGACCGCTGATGATGTGACCGGTCTCAGATACCAGATACATGGCGGTAAGGAGATATCCAGCGAGGAGATAGGTGCTCCGGGTGGAACAACCATAATTGTCAGAAATCTTTTCTACAATACACCGGCGAGAAAGAAGTTCATGAAGACTGATGCCACGGAGACAAGCTATATCTACGATTTGATGTGCCGTATATGCATGTCACACCCGGAGATCTCATTTAAGTTCATTGCAAATGGAACAGACAAGCTGTTCACATCCGGCAATGGAAAACTGAGGGATATAATCTACCATATCTATGGAAGAGATATCACTTCCAATCTTCTTGAGATAAATGCTGAGAATGACTATATGAAGATTTCCGGATATATAGCAAGGCCTTGTATATCAAGGAGCAACAGATCTTTTGAGGGTTATTATGTAAATCACAGATATATTAAGAGTGCGGTGCTCACCAAAGCAATTGAGGATGCATTCAGAACGTTTGTCATGATTCACAAATTTCCGTTTACCGAGATCAATTTTCAGGTTAGGCCTGATCTTCTCGATATAAATGTACATCCAACCAAGATGGAGTTGAAATTTGCAAACAGTCAGGATATATACAGCTTCACATACAATGCCATAAGGGAGACTCTGTTACACAAAGAGCTCATTCCTGATGTGGCGCCGGGGAAGGATCCAAAGCCGGAGACCTTCAAGCAGAGGGATGTTGGAAATGCACCGGAGGCATTCGAGAATAAAAGGCGTGAGGAGATAGTCAGGGCAGAGGAGCAGACTGTACCGCAGAGTCAGCCTGAGCAGCTTCGTCCGGCAGAACCGCAGAGTCAGCCTGAGCAGCTTCGCTCGGCGGAGACACAGACATCACCACAGCAGCTTTGCCCGATTGAACCACAGACATCATCACAGCCGGTCCGCCCGGTTATAGAAATCATAGATGAGACTAGCAGCTCAAACAATAAAGGATCAGACGTCATAGATAATAACAAGACGGAGAAGCCGGCAGGAAACTACATATATGCGGATAGGAATAATGATCTTGAGAGAGCTATAGTACAAAACAGGAATGTGGTAAACGAGAGTCCGGCATATACAGCTCCGGCACCAGCTAGACCTTCGGTCACAGCGGCGACACAAGACTCAACAGTATCTGCAGCTTCAGATGCAGCTTATATTGAGAAAGCCGGAAAAAAATATGTACAGCAGGATATGTTCCAGGAGAAATTCCTGACAAAGGAGGCCCGTGCGAAGCACAGACTCATAGGACAGCTTTTCAAGACATACTGGCTCATAGAGTACGATGGTAAGTTCTTCATAATGGATCAGCATGCCGCCCATGAGAAGGTTAAGTACGAAGAGCTTATGGAGAATTACAAGAATAAGAAGATATACTCACAGTATCTTATGCCTCCAGCGGTTGTTACACTCAGTGCCGCAGAGATAGAGTTTCTTCATGAAAATATGGAGATGTTCGAGGCACTTGGATATCAGATCGAGAACTTTGGAGGCAGGGAGTTCAAACTTAACGCTGTACCTGACAACCTGTTTGGCCTTGATGGCAGAGAGCTTTTTATAGACTTCATAGCTGATGCGAGCAGCAGTGCTAAAAAGGTGACTATAGACACATTTATACACAAGCTTTCCACTATGGCGTGTAAGGCTGCGATAAAGGGCAATACGGAGATAAGTTTCAAGGAGGCTGATGCACTTATAGACCAGCTCTTAAAACTAGAAAACCCTTATACATGTCCTCATGGCCGTCCAACAGTTATATCCATGACTGAGTCGGAGATCGAGAAGAAATTTAAGCGTATAGTATAGGAGATAACAGGATGGATAAGAATATGAAACCACTGATAATCCTGACAGGCCCAACGGCTGTTGGCAAGACGTCGCTGTCCATAGGACTGGCAAAGGCGGTGGACGGCGAGATCATATCCGCAGATTCCATGCAGGTATATAGAAAGATGAATATTGGAACGGCGAAGATAGAGCCGGAGGAGATGCAGGGGGTAAGGCATCATCTGATAGATATTCTGGATCCGGCAGAAGAGTTCAACGTTGTGCTTTTCAAGAAATATGCTCTTCGTGCTATGGAGGATATATATTCCCGTGGAAAAATTCCAATCATAGTAGGTGGTACTGGCTTCTATATCCAGGCGCTTTTGTATGATATAGATTTTGAGGAAAATGACAATGATATGTCATACAGGGAAAAGCTGCAGAACCTTGCAGATACCCACGGCAAGACATTTCTTCATGACATGCTAGCGGAGGTCGACCCTGAATCCGCTGAAAAGATACATGAGAACAATGTAAAAAGAGTGGTACGGGCTCTTGAATTTTATAAAAAAACAGGTATGAAGATATCTGAACACAACGAGACTGAGTCGCAGAAGAAGTCACCATATAATTTTGAATATTTTGTGTTAAATGATGACAGACAGAAATTATATGATAGAATAGACAGACGGATAGATATCATGCTTGAGGCAGGGCTTCTGGACGAGGTAAAACTGCTTGTGAGCGAGGGTTACAGCAGGGAGCTGGTGTCAATGCAGGGGCTTGGCTACAAGGAGATAATCGATTATATTCAGGGCAGATGCACTCTGGATGAGGCAGTATATACGCTAAAGAGAGATACAAGGCATTTTGCCAAGAGACAGATCACATGGTTCAAGAGGGAAAAACATGTGACCTGGGTTGATAAAAGTGAGTACGACAGCGAGTCTGAAATATTGTCATTTATGCTGGACAGGCTTCACGAAAAGGAGATTATATAGAAATGAAAGATATGTTAAAGGATTACTACAGATCACTGAATGTGGATGAAAAGGTGTTTGAATACTGCAACAGTGTGGAGGAGAAACTTAAGGATAGATTTGCAGCCATCGATGCTGTGAGTGAGCTCAACCAGCTCAAGGTCCTTAAGGCCATGCAGGACAACAGATTGTCTGAGGCACATTTTGCAGGCTCTTCGGGTTATGGTTATACGGATGACGGAAGAGATGCCCTTGAGAGGATATATGCAGACGTATTTCACACGGAGGATGCCCTTGTCAGGACACAGATAGTGTGCGGAACCCATGCACTCTGCACGGCCATGTTCGGTAATCTGCGCCCGGGAGATGAGATCATTGCCATATCGGGAAAGCCGTACGACACATTGGATGAGATCATTGGTATCAGGGAGTCAAGGGGCTCACTTGCAGAGTATGGTGTCACATATGCCCAGGTGGATCTGTTGCCGAACGGAGACTTTGACATTGATGGAATAAAGAATGCGATCAATAGCCGCACAAGGCTTGTGGAGATACAGAGATCCAAGGGATATGCGGTCAGAAAGACGCTGTCTGTACAGCAGATCGGTGAGGCCATAAAAGCGGTCAAGAGTGTAAATCCTGACATCATATGCATGGTAGACAACTGTTACGGAGAATTCGTACAGGATATAGAGCCGTCGGATGTGGGTGCCGATCTTGTGGTCGGTTCTCTCATCAAGAATCCGGGTGGCGGTCTTGCACCGATAGGAGGTTATATATGCGGAAAGAAGGAGTACGTGGAGAATGCTTCATACAGACTCACAACTCCGGGACTCGGCAAGGAGGTTGGAGCCTCACTTGGCAATACAAAGGCTCTCACTCAGGGACTTTTCATGGCACCTACAGTTACTGCAAGTGCGCTTAAGGGTGCGATATTTGCAGCAAATGTATACGAGGGACTGGGCTTTAAGGCTGTTCCTGACAGCACAGAGGACAGATACGATATTATTCAGGCTGTTGAGCTTCAGACTCCTGAGAGGGTCGTGGCATTCTGTGAAGGAATCCAGGCTGCAGCGCCGGTTGACAGTTATGTAAGACCTGAGCCTTGGGACATGCCGGGCTATGATTCACCGGTCATCATGGCCGCTGGAGCATTTGTGTCTGGTTCATCCATTGAGCTCTCAGCGGATGCACCTATGCGCTCACCTTACGCGGTATATTTTCAGGGGGGACTTACATATCCCCATGCCAAGTACGGCATAATAATGTCATTACAGAAAATGGTAGAAAAAAACCTTATAGTATGGTAGATTAATTAGTCGGCCATATAAAATTTTCTCTGGAGCTTGGAGAGGCGGAAGGAGGAAATATGGATAAAAATTATTGCAAAGAGAATTTTGCAGGAGGACTTTCGGTCTCCATGAAAGAAATGTCGGAGACTGAGAGACCGTATGAGAAGAGCTTTAAGTATGGAGTTGAGGTTCTCACAGATGCTGAACTTCTGGCAGTCATCCTCAGAACCGGAAGCAGGAAGGCAAATGCGCTGTCCACAGCCTACAGGATATTGGATGCCCATCCGGTCCACAAGGGGATAGTGGGGCTTAATTACCTGACTGTGAGTGAACTTGAAGAGATAAGCGGAGTTGGAAAGGTAAAAGCGATACAGATGAAATGTCTGGCTGAGATATCCAGGAGAATGGCCAGGGCTTCATTTAAGCCGTTTTTGTCGTTTCAGTCCCCACAGAGCATTGCGGATTATTTCATGGAGAACACAAGATATCTCGAAAAGGAATACGTGTATCTCCTCATGTTTGATGCGAAGCATAAGCTCATAAAGGATGTCCGCATTTCAGAGGGAACAGTGAACAGTTCGATGTTATCTCCGAGAGAGGTGTTTGTGGAGGCTCTCAGATACGATGCTGTCTATATCATACTTGTGCATAACCACCCATCCGGAGATCCGACTCCGAGCGGTCAGGATATAGATATCACCAGAGAGATGGACAGAGCCGGGGAACTGATAGGGATAGAGCTTTCAGATCATATTATTTTAGGAAATAACTGCTATGTCAGCTTAGCTGAGCGAGGTATTTTATAATGAAACGAAGACGAAATAGGAACAGAAAAAGAATAGAGATCACACCGAGATATTTTTTGCTTGGACTCACAGGCTTTTGCGTTGTGCTCATGCTTGTATCTCTCTTTGCGGGGGGAATATTTGCACCGGTGAGGAATTTTACCAACATATTTGTCCAGCCCATGCAGAAAGGGGTAAATACCATAGGCAGATGGGTTCAGAGCAAAACTGAGGCATTCCAGAATTACGACGCACTGTTAAAGGAGAATGAAACACTCAAGGATCAGCTTGAACAGAGTCAGAAGCAGGTGGCACAGTACCAGCAGAATTCGTATGAGCTCGAACGTCTTCAGGCACTTTATGAGCTTGATCTCCAGTATTACGATTATAAGAAGACTGCTGCCAGAGTCATATCAAAGGATACCGGCGGATGGTTTCAGGTGTTCTATGTCGACAAGGGAACAGATGATGGTGTTGTCGAGGGCTGCAATGTCATGTATGGCAACGGCCTGTGTGGAATAGTCACAGAGGCCGGAAAGGATTATGCCAAGGTAAGAGCCATCATAGACGATACATCAAATGTAAACGGAATGATATTACCGTCAGAGGCTATTTGTAATGTTGAGGGAAGCGCCAGCAATTATGAGAATGGCTATCTTATCGCTGAAAACATTGACAAGGACGCAGAGGTCGGAGTCGGCGATCAGGTCGTCACATCCTATGTGTCAAGCAAATATCTGTCGGGAATTAACATAGGGTATGTAACAAAAATAGAGGAAGATTCCAACAATCTTACAAAGACTGCATATATCACTCCGGCATGTGATTTTTCAAAGATACAGGAGGTACTCATAGTCCTCCAGACCAAGAAAACTGTTTCGGAGTAGAAGTAAAGAGGTTAAACAGACATTGAGAAGAGTTATCACACTTGGATTATTAATCATAATATGTTTTGTGCTTCAGTCAGCACTTTTTCCATATATTTCAGTTGCGGGTGCGACTCCCAATCTGATGCTCATCCTCACGGTGTCCTTTGGACTTATGAGAGGTCGAAAAGAGGGAATGCTGGTGGGATTTTTCTGTGGCTTTTTATATGATCTGTACTTTGGCTTTGCCATAGGCCCTTTTATGATCATATATATGCTCATTGGATACTGTAACGGATTTTTCCACAGACTGTACCTCGTGGAGGATGTACTGCTGCCTATCATCATCATAACACTTGATGATTTCATATTTAATTTCATAACATTTATAATATTCTTTGTAATGCGTAACAGACTAAGTTTTGGGCTGTACATGAAGGATATTATTTTGCCGGATATGATATACACAGCCATACTTACGATGATAGTATTCAAGCTGTTTGTCTTTATAAACAAGCGGCTGAAGCGCGCTGAAAAAGGAAGTGAGACATAGTGATCAGAGATATATTAGAGATAATCAAAGATTTTATAGTAGAAAAGTTAAAGAGCCGTATTTTTTATGTCACTCTGTTTTTTTTGTGCCTGTCAGGCGTGCTTGTGTACAGATTGTTTAATCTTCAGATCATAAATGGAGAAAAATATCAGTCCAGCTTCCAGTACAAATCACTTAAGACGGTGTCGGTCAAGGCCACCAGAGGAAAGATTTTCGACTGCAACGGAAAACTGCTTGCATATAACGAATCTTCATACAATCTGAGTTTCACCAGCAATGCAGACCTCACTGAGGCGGCAGACAAGAAGAATATGTCGGTCAATGAGCTAAGAAATGAGATAGTTTATAAGACGATACTTATACTTGAGCAGAATGGAGACAGTCTGTCCGTGGAGCTTCCGATCAAGCTGGATGCAAATGGCAACATGAAATTCACGATAAGCGGCTCACAGCTCAATACATTTTATATGAATGTTTATGGTGCAAGCTCAGTTGATGCCCTCACCGATGCACAGAAGAATGCTACAGCAAGGGAAGTATTTGACTATATGAGAAGTGATGAACTTTTCAATATCTCGGGTGATTATTCGGATGCCTATGTGCTCAAGATCCTTGCCGTGAGATATGAGGTATGGCTCAACAGATACCAGCAGTACATGACAGTGGATATCGCCAACAATATAAGTCAGCAGAGCTATGCTGCGATAACTGAGAATATGGATACACTGCTCGGAATGGATGTGAGTATTGAATCAAACAGAGTATACAATGATGCAATATATTTTTCGCATATAATCGGATATATCGGCAACATTTCAAATGAGGAGCTCGAGGAGTACAATGCGAAGCTTGACGAGGATCAGCAGTATGATTCCAATGATATGGTTGGAAAGCTTGGTTTGGAACAGTCGTACGAGGATCAGCTTCGTGGTGTTGACGGTTCCCAGAAGATGTACGTTGACAACATGGGAAAAGTCCTTGAGATTATAGAAAAGACTGATTCTGTTGCAGGAAACGATATTTACCTCACACTTGACTCTGATCTTCAGAAATACTGCTACAACGCACTTGAAAAGGAATTGTCGTATATTCTCCTTGCAAATCTCAAGAACGTGACGACATCCAAGGAGAAAGAGGATATACCTATAACGGATGTGTACTCGGCATTCTTTGACAACAACATTATAGACATAAAGGCCCTTAATGCTGCGAATGCAACTGACAATGAAAAGAATGTGTACAACACATTTGTATCAAGCAAGCAGTACACACTCAATGCGCTTTCGGACATTCTGAAGAGCAGTCACACGGAACTGTATAATCTTTCGGATCAGTACAAGGATTATATGGAGTTTATATGCGAGACGCTGAGCTCAAACGGCATATATGACAGCAGTGCAGTGGATAAGGACAGTGACACATATAACAACTATGTAAATGACAAGATATCATTATATGAGTATCTGAAATACTGCATAAGCCAGGGAGTAATAGACATAACCGGCATTCAGACAAGCAGTGATTATTATGATACGGATGAGATATACAATGTTATTGTCGATTATGTACTCAAAGAATTTGAGGATGACTCCGATTTCGACAAACGAGTCTTCAAATATATGATATTATCAGGTGAAATAACAGGTTCCCAGGTAATATACCTGTTATACGACCAGGGAATCCTTAATAGTACAACAGACGAAGATTACGAGGAATTTACGTCAGGTGTCCTCAGCAATTTTGAATTTATTTACAGAAAGATCAAAAAGCTTGAGATAACACCTGCCATGCTTGCTCTTGACCCATGCTCGGGATCCATCGTGGTGGTCGATCCGGCGACAGGAACTGTAAGGGCTATGGTAAGCTACCCAAGCTACGACAACAACAAGCTCACAAATGTGATCGATCCTGACTATTATGCCAAGATAACAGAAGATAAGACGACCCCTATGTACAATCGTGCAACCATGCAGAGAACTGCACCGGGTTCCACATACAAGATGCTCATTGCTGCAGCTGGTCTGCAGGAGGGCGTTATAGACGTTGGATCAGTTATAACTGATTACGGTACATTCTCAAAGGTTGTTCCTTCACCGGCCTGCTGGCTCAGAAGCGGACACGGAACACTTGGTCTCGCTGACGCCATAGAGGTATCGTGTAACGGTTTCTTCTATGAGGTTGGATACCGCCTTGCCACAGACAGCAAGGGAGTATATCAGGATGCACAGGGTATAGATAAGATACAGAAGTACGCTTCGTTATTTGGACTTGACCAGAAGTCAGGTGTGGAGATAGAAGAGATGGATCCGCATGTGTCAGATACTGATGCGGTACGTTCTTCTATCGGACAGGGTACAAATAACTATGCGCCTGTCCAGCTTGCCAGATATGTGACAACCATCGCCAATGAGGGCAACTGTTATGACCTGACACTGGTGAACGAGATAAAAAATATAGATGGAAGAACAGTGTATAAGAGTGACAACGTTCCTAAGAATACAGTTGATCTGACGGACAGCCAGTGGGCGGTCATAAAACAGGGAATGCGTCAGATGGTAAGTGACCACACAAGTCCATCGGCTCTTATAAATCAGATAAATGTCAATGTTGCCGGCAAGACGGGAACAGCAGAGGAGGATACCACAAGGCCGGATCACGCATTGTTTGTGTCATTTGCGCCTTATGAGAACCCTGAGGTCAGTGTAACATGTGTTATTCCACATGGATATACATCGGGTAACGCAGAGGAGCTTGCCGGAATGGTGTACGCATATATGTATGACCCTGACAAGCTTGATACGCTTGACATAACAGGAAATAACCAGATGTCAGATTAATTGAGATACCAAAGATATATCACAGAACCTGTGTGTAGGAAATAATATGACAGGAGCAGATGATATGGATGGTATGGACAGATTATCAATCAAGGCAGACAGATCAGGCATAGTTGTCTATGTACCGGCGGCTATGTCTGTAAATGATATCTGCTGCGATCTGTATTGCAGGATCCTCGATAATATAAGTGCCTTCCAGAAAAAAGGAACTGTATGTATATCTTTCAGGGGATGTACCCTGGAGCGTGGAGACACGGAGGAGATAATCAGTTTTTTAAACAGCATTGATAAGATTCATGTCAGATTTGCAGCTAAACCTGACATAGATCAATATACAGGTTCCGGTGTCCGGGATGATGGGGATCGTGAACCACAACAGGCAAAAGTCAGTATGGCTTTGCCGGATATGACTAAAACGCACAGTGACAATGAAAGACCATATATCTTCCGCGGTGACATAGGGAGAAAGCAGACCCTTGAGATCAGGGGAAATGTCATTATCCTCGGAGATGTTGCCAGGGATGCCAGGGTTGTATCCGGTAAGAATATCGTGGTCGTTGGGGAACTGGCGGGAACTGCCATAGCGGGTAAGCTGGCGGCTGGAAACAATTTCATAATAGCGATGAGAATGTGCCCACAGCTTTTGCAGATAGGAAAAGCGAAAAGTACAGAAATCAGACTTCCGGGTGCAAAAAGAATGCCAATGATAGCTACGAATGATGAAGGGATTATAAATATAACCTACATATGATAGTAAATTTAGGAGGATTTTTATTATGTGTGAAGTTATTGTTGTTACATCAGGAAAAGGCGGAGTTGGCAAGACGACCACATCGGCGAACATAGGAACCGGTCTTGCGTCCCTCGGGAACAGAGTGGTGATGATAGATACAGATATAGGTCTCAGAAACCTGGATGTTGTGCTTGGCCTGGAAAACCGCATAGTCTATAATCTGATAGATGTAATAGAGGGAAACTGCAGATATAAGCAGGCTCTTATAAAGGCGAGGAACTACAACAATCTGTACCTGCTGCCTTGCGCGCAGACCAGGGATAAGACAGCGGTCAGCCCGGAACAGATCATCAAGCTCATAGACGAGATAAGAGACGAGTATGACTACATAATCATTGACTGCCCGGCTGGTATAGAACAGGGCTTTAAGAACGCCATAGCTGCTGCTGACAGGGCTGTCATAGTGACAACTCCCGAGGTCTCGGCCATAAGGGATGCAGACAGGATAATCGGTCTGCTCGAGGCGTATGGAATTGAAAAACAGCACCTCATAATCAACAGGATAAGATATGATATGGTCAAAAAGGGCAATATGATGTCCGTCGATGATGTGGTTGATATACTTGCAGTGGATCTGCTTGGAGTGATCGCCGACGATGAGGACATAGTCATATCGACAAACAAAGGAGAACCGGTCGTGTGCAGCAACACGAAATCGGGACATGCATATATGAATATATGCAGAAAGATAGTGGATGATTCTCTTGAAGTTGAAGATTATTATTCAGGGAAGAACCGCTCACTGCGTTCGCTTTTCAGACGTAAAAGAGCCTGAAGGGAGGAATATGGGGATGAATAAGATATATTTATATAACACAGGAAGTTATGCCAAAGAAAGGCTTATAAGCATGTTGGCTTCAGACAGGATAGGGTGTAATCCGGATTTCCTGGACGATATGAAGCATACCATAAAGCAGGAGATAGACAGATACATCAATGTAAAGGAATCAGATATCGATATCCAGGTCAAGGAGCGTATGCTAGTGGCATATATTCCATTGTTAAGCGTGGATACAGAGAAGAAGGATAACGAATATACATACAGAACAACAGGACGAGGATCAGTGAATTATGAACTTATTCAAGAAGGATCAACTGAACTTAAAACAATTCAGTCTTGATCAGGATCAAAAAAAATACAATATACTGGATTACAATTTCAAATTGTTTTTCCTGATAATAGCAGCCATGGCCATGGGTACTGTGATCATAGTGAGCGTAGATGAGACAAAACTCACAAAGCAGTTGATCGGTGCCGGGGTGTGTATACTGGGAATGATAATAGTATCACTCATAGACTATAATTTCATATGCAAATACTATATGGTACTATACGCTGCAAATATAGTGCTGCTGGGACTTGTACTGGTGGTAGGATCAGGTGCGGATTCCCATGGAGCCAGCAGATGGTTCCAGATATCCGATTCATTTACCATACAGCCATCAGAGTTTGCCAAGATAATACTGATAATATGCACGGCTGTTTTTCTTGAAAAACATGCGGATGATCTGAACACGGCAAAGACGCTGCTGAAGCTTGCAGCTTTCCTTGCAATACCGATCGGACTTATATTTGCCGAGCCGGATCTTTCAACCACGATATGTATATGTGCAACATTGTTTATAGTCATATTTATAGCGGGGCTCTCACTCAAGATAATAGGTATTGCGGTACTGATACTCATACCATTCTTTGGAGGCTTCTTCTGGTATATCCAGCAGGACAACCTGCCTCAGTTTCTGAACGGATATCAGAGACAGCGTATACTTGGACATATGTATGGAGGCGGATCCACCCAGGATCAGCAGAACAACTCGATCATGGCCATAGGATCGGGACAGTTGACCGGTAAGGGGATCAACAGCTCTGATGTGGCAACCGTAAAAGATACAAATCTCATATCTGAGCAGCAGACAGACTTTATATTCTCGGCAGTGGGAGAAGAATTAGGTTTCATCGGAAGTGTTATTATTATTGCAATTTTACTGCTCATAGTGTTACAATGTATTAGGGTTGCTAGGCGTTCCGGTGATAAAAAGGGAATGTATATAGCAACAGGTATGGCAGCACTGGTCAGCATCCAGTCATTTATCAATATTGGTGTTGCCACATCCATACTTCCGAACACGGGATTACCTTTGCCATTCATAAGTTACGGACTGAGTTCACTCGTCAGTTTGTGTGCCGGAATGGGCATGGTTCTCAATATAAATTTGCAAAAGAAAAAGTATTAGGAGGATTTTCATGAATATTGGTTTGATAGCACATGATGCTAAGAAAAAACTGATGCAGAACTTCTGTATAGCATATAGAGGAATTCTTAATAAGCATGAGCTTTACGCAACAGGAACTACCGGAAGACTTATTGAGGAGGTTACCAATCTTACAGTTCACAAATATATTGCAGGACATCTTGGCGGTGAGCAGCAGCTCGGATCACAGATAGAGAACAATGACATCGATATGGTCATCTTTCTGAGAGATCCGCTTCATCCAAAGAATCATGAACCTGATATAAACAACATATTTACATTGTGTGATACACATAATATTCCGCTTGCGACTAATCTGGCAACTGCCGAGCTTCTTATACTGGCACTTGACAGAGGAGATCTTGACTGGCGTGAATTCTACAAGTAAATATATTTCAGCACCGTTATCAGGCTGTTGAATATATTTCGGAGGTTATATTATGTTTAATCAAAGCAGAATAGGAAAATACATGCGAAGAAGTATCTCTTTGATACTTGTGTTGTCGATGGTTCTTCTGACCGGCTGCGGAAGCAAGACCTACAAAGCTGGAAAACAGCTCGACATAGGTGTGTTGCCTGATCTTCCGGTGTATGGGGAGCTCGGAATGGCATACGATAACGCTGTGATAGCACAGGGCGAGGAGATAGATGCCGCAAACTACAACGGATGTTATGCCGCTATGCTTGTCGATGAGACGACCAAGGATACCATAGTGGCTCATAATGTACATGGAAAGATATATCCGGCAAGTATGACCAAGATCATGACAGGTATACTCGTTATGGAGAGCATAGAAAAGGGAGATATATCCCTTGACGATGTGGTAACTCTCAACAGAAAGGTCACATTTGACGATTGGGATGCCATGGCCAGTGACCTGGTCGGAGGCTGCAGCCTGACGGTCAAGAACCTGCTGTACGGTCTCATGATAACATCATATAATGACTGTGGTGTTATACTTGCAGAGCTGATAGCCGGCAGCGAATCAGCATTTTGTGACATGATGAATGAAAAGGCGAAGGAGATCGGTGCTACAAATACCCACTTTGTCAACTGTCATGGACTTCACGACGATGACCATTACACTACAGCGTATGATCTGTATCTTATAATAAAGGAATTTTCAAAGCATGACCTTGCGTATGTGATAGATTCACTTGATACATATGATTTCACATACACGGATGCAGATGGCAATGAACAGGTGGTAACCATAGAGCCGACAAATGAATTCTTAACTGGTGAGGTAAATTTTCCAGATGGATACTCGATAGGTTCGTGGAAGACCGGAACCACAGAGGAGGCACTCAACTGTCTTATCATGGAGCTTAAGAACGATTCCACCGGTGAAGAGTATATAGCTCTTGTAGCCGGAGCAGATGGAAAAGAGGCACTGTACAGCGCCATGACTGAACTTATAAATAAGGCAAAGTGATGTGTGTATCTGACATATATGATACGGACATTATTTGTATAAATTTTACATCAAGATTCAGGAGGCATGAAAAATGATTCACATTATTGCAGGAGATAAGGGTAAGGGAAAGACAAAGGCACTGATAGATAAGGTCAACAATGAAGTAAAGGTTGTTTCCGGTACGGTAGTATTTCTTGATAATAACAACAAGCATCTCTACGAGCTCAGCAACAGAGTCAAGATGATCAACTGTACAAGCTATGGAATTAGCAAGCTGGATTCGTTCACCGGATTCGTGCGAGGAATAATCTCCCAGAACAGTGATATTGAGAAGATTTATATAGATAATTTTAAGACGGTTGCATACGTTGGAGAGTCACATATCGTTGAGGCATTGGACGAGATAAAGAACATATCCGATATGTTCAATGTTGATATAGTGATCTGTCTGGCAACAGATGTCAATGACGTACCAGAGGATTTCAAGGACTGCGTTATTGCGGCATTATAAGCTGGATGCCGCCTTATATTTCAGATAGAATGTGGTTGGCATATGTATGTTGCCAGCCATTTTCTGTGCCAGAGTAAATTACGGGAGACATATTATGGCGACAATAAAACGAAAAAAACAAAAGACAAAGATCGAACTTCCAAAGCTTAAAATGCCGGGCTTTGGAACATTCCTTTTTGCACTCGTATTCATATATATACTCATCAGGGTCGTTGCGTATGTTAATGATTCTGATCCGATAATATTCACGGTTGAGCAGAGTACGTACGATACTGATTTCACGGCTACAGGGCTTGCGGTAAGAAGTGAGACTGTCATAACCGCCTCGGCGACGGGAACACCATGCTACTATATAAGAGATGGCGAGAAGGTATCCAAGGGTGCAAATATATATGCCATTGACAGCTCGGGCTCCATGCAGGCAGCAATGAGCGACATGCAGGAGAATGGTTCAGCACTTCTCACGAGCGCAGATTACACAAGTCTGAACAATCAGATAAAGATGTTCAAAAATGGATTTTCGGCATCCAATTTTGGTAATGTATATAATTTCAAGACAAGCATCGACAACAAGCTTTTAGAGCTCTATGAGGAGCTTGCTCTTGAGCAGGTCAGCAATGGTTCTTCATCATTTTCACTTGATGCCCAGAAGGCGCCGTTCAGCGGACTTGTCACATACTATCAGGATGGATATGAGAGCGTCGATGTGAAGAATCTGACACCTGAGCTTTTTGATAAAACTGTGTATACAAAACAGTCACTCAAGTCAGATGGCCAGGTTTCTGCGGGCAGCGCTGTATGTAAGCTTATCAACGATGAGGAATGGAATATTGCCATATCGCTCAGCAAGGATGAATTTGAGAAGGTTACACAGAATGAATACGCTTCATTTACCATCAATAATTCGAGCAGAAAGATCAGATCGACATACGATAAGATCGAAAAAGATGGTCATTATTATATAGTGGTATCATTCAACAAATATATCGCGCAGTATGTAAATGAAAGATTTCTGGACATCAACTTCATGTTCGAGGAATCCAGCGGTCTGAAGATACCGGCTTCATCCGTAATAACAAAGGATGTATATATGATACCTGTGGATTACCTGACAGGAGGCAGTGGTGATTCAGATCTGACTCATTTTAATCAGGTAACATATGGCAATTCGGGAAGCACTTCAATAAAACAGATATCACCGATAATATATTTTACCGACAAGAGATTCTGTTATGTTGATCCGTCAAGTATAGATTCGGATGCGGTACTGCAGAAGAATAATTCCAAGGAGACATTTTCCGTTGCCACAGCCGCCAAGTATACGATGGATGGTGTTCTGTGTGTATCAAGAGGAACTGCGGAATTCAGAAGAATAGAGGTTATCGTATCGGGCGATGATTACTCGATCATCAAGCCGGATCTTTCATATGGAATATCCAGATATGACAGAATATTACTGGACGGACATTCCATGAAAGAGGGAGAGCTTATATATCAATAGTACAGACACAGGAGATGATAATATGCTTAAAGAAAATTACGAAAAAGTAAAAGAGAACATAGTCAGGGCATGTGAAAAGGCCGGCAGATCACCGGAGGATGTCACTCTGATCGCCGTTAGCAAGACAAAGCCTTTGTCAGATATAGAGGAATTGCTCAGTGATACGAATGCCGTTGATTTTGGTGAGAATAAGGTTCAGGAGCTTGTGGACAAATACGAGAATGTCTCAAGACCTGTAAACTGGCATATGATAGGTCACCTGCAGACGAACAAGGTAAAATACATTGTAGATAAGGTGTGTATGATACACTCCGTTGATTCGTTAAATCTTGCCAGAACCATTGAGAAGGAGGCTGCAAAGCATGATGTCACAGTCAATATTCTCATTGAGGTAAATGTTGCACAGGAAGAAACAAAATTTGGACTGTCATGCGACGAGGTACTTCCGCTTATCCAGGAGATAAAAGATTTCCCTCATATCAGGGTTAAGGGTCTTATGACTATCGCTCCATTTGTGGATGATCCCGAGGACAACAGGGTCTATTTCCGCAAATTGAAAGATTTATCACTTGACATACAATCTAAAAGCATTGATAATATCGATATGAGCGTCTTGTCGATGGGTATGACAAACGACTATGAAGTTGCAGTTGAAGAAGGTGCAACGTTGGTTAGAGTTGGCACGGGAATATTCGGTGCCAGAAATTATAATATTTAAAGGAGAACAATCATGGCAAAGGGAAATACAAAGAAAAGTTTTCTTGATTATTTCAAATTAAGTGATTCAAGCGACGATGACTTTGATGATGATTTGTTTGATGAAGATGAAGATGACTATGAAGATGAAGACGATATGGACGATCGCTTAGACGATGAGTACGATGATGAGGATGATTACGATGCGCCTCAGACAGAGTCCAGAGTGAAGGCTTCACCGCTCAAGTCCTTTAATAAGTACAAAGGTTCTGCATCATCTGACAATGGATCGGCCAGATCAAAAGCTGCAAGATCTTCTCATGGTCAGCAGTCAGGAGCAGGTAATGGAAAGCTCGTATCGATCAACAGCAGATCCAGAGCAATGGATGACAGTGAAGTATTTGTTATCAAGCCGGACGAGTTTGACGATGCGCAGATGATAATCGATCATCTCAATCGAGGACAGATAATCGTAATAAACATGGAGGATCTTGATCTTCCAACTGCACAGAGAATAGCGGATTTCATTGGAGGAGCAAGTTATGCTGTGGATGGTCTGTTTCAGGCTATTTCGGGCAACATATTCCTTGCCACACCTAATGGAACCTACGTATCTGGTGATTTAAGGGAGGAATTGGCTGGAGGATCTCTTCAGGGGGAAACTCTTTCAAGTAAGGCAACTTATTAATATATGTTTTTACGGGGGATTACATATGCTTACACCAGTTGATTTACAACAGAAGAAGTTCACGCATGGAATGGGATATGCGCGAAAAGATGTAGATGCATTTTTTGACATAGTTGTGCTCAGCTACACAGAACTGTATAAGTCCAATGCAGATCTTACCAATCAGGTGAAAACTCTGACTGACAGTTTAGTACATTACAGAACAACCGAGTCAAAGCTTCAGAAATCTCTCATGCTAGCAGAGAAGAATGCTGAGGAGTCTACAAAGAACGCCACTGATAAGGCGAGACTGATAGAGAATGATGCCAAGATCAAGGCTAATAATATAGTGCAGGAGGCCAGGGAGGAGCTTGAGCGCATAGAGGGAAGTATTGATGGAATAAAACAGCAGTACAAGGACTATGTATGTGCATTCAAGGCTCTGATGGAAGCCCATATGAATTACCTTGCCCAGAATCCTATCAATGAGGAGATGGGGCTTAATTTCGACGATGTATTAAGCGAGGGCAGTTCAAATGCTTCTTATTCACAGTCGACACAGAGCGCAGCCATGAATTCGTTTATGAACTCCTATGACGGCGATCCACAGGGCCGTGAGGAATCAACTCTCGGATCAGGAGGCGGCTCAGCCATGGGTGATTCAACACTTGGCGGTGCCGGTGGCGGAAGTGTTACAAGTGATTCGTCTGTATACACAAAGAATCTTGGCGGTAAGTCATTTGTTAATCCATTTGGAAACTAACAATATATTTTATACTAATGGAGAATGTTTATATGTGTAATGCACTCACAGTTCATCTGAATGATGAACCAATCTATGACATTTTCTTTGCAAACGATTTTAATTCCCTGCCTGAGCTTTTAGCCGGACAGGGAATTGCTGATAGAAGGGTATGTATCGTTACAGAGAGTAATGTTGCGCCTCTTTATCTCGATGAGATCAGGAATCAGCTTGATGGAAAATGCAAAGAATTGATATCTATTATATTTGAGGCCGGTGAGTCTCAGAAGAATCTTGATACAGTAAAGATGATCTACGAGAAGCTTATTCTTGCAAAGTTTGACAGAAAAGATCTTCTGGTGGCTCTTGGAGGCGGCGTGACGGGCGATATAACCGGATTTACTGCTGCAACGTATCTCAGAGGCATAGACTTTGTACAGATACCTACAAGTCTTCTGGCACAGGTGGACAGCAGTATTGGTGGAAAGACAGGCGTTGACTTTGATTCATATAAGAACATGGTCGGAGCCTTTCACATGCCAAAGCTTGTGTATATCAATGTGTCAACACTCACCACGTTATCCGATGAGCAGTTTATTTCGGGAATGGGTGAGATCATAAAACATGGACTCATAAAGGATTCTGCATATTTTGACTGGCTTATAGAAAACCACGACAGAATACTTGCAAGGGATAAGGATGTCCTGATGGAGATGATCAGGGTGAGCTGCAACATCAAGAGAGTTGTTGTGGAGAACGATCCTACGGAGAAGGGCGACAGAGCTCTGCTCAATTTTGGACATACTCTTGGACATGCCATAGAGAGATACCTCGACCTTAAGCTGAGTCATGGGGCATGTGTCGGCATCGGATGCTGCCTTGCGTCTGTTATCTCATACAATAGGGGTGACATCACAGAGGACGAGCTTCATAAGATCATACATGCATTTGATATGTTTGGTTTCCCTACTCTCAAGGACTACCCTGTCGATGCAGATGCTGTCATAGAGTACACTAAGAACGATAAGAAGATGGTTGGGGACAAGATAAAATTTATCCTTCTTCACACTATTGGCGATGCATATATCAATACCAATGTCGTTCCTGATGATATGAAAAAGGCATTTGAGTGGCATTGATATTCAAAGGAGGAACGGATATTATGAAAAAGAGAATACCGATGGCTATACTTGCCATTATTATTCTTACAGCTTTAGATCAACTGGTGAAACATCTCATATCAACCAACTTTCAGGTTGGACAGACAAGGAAAATAATCGATGGAGTTTTCCAGCTCAACTATGTTCAGAACAGAGGTGCGGCCTGGGGAAGTTTCTCAGGTAAGATCGTTTTCCTGCTTGCGATAACATTTGTTATCCTGCTTGCGGCTATATATGTATACATCAGGCTTGCAGGCAATCAGGAAAAGAAATATACACCGCTCAGGATATCACTGGTATTTCTCATATCGGGAGCTGTCGGCAATATGATCGACAGAGTTGCCCGTGGATATGTGGTTGACATGTTTGACTTCTGCCTTATTAACTTCCCGGTATTCAATGTCGCAGATATATTTGTCACATGCAGTTTTATTGTTATAGTTATTCTGGTGCTGTTCAAGTATAAGGATGATGAGCTCTCAGAGATCATACACCAAAAACAGACAGATGGACAGGAATAGTATATGGAAGAATATAACATCGAAGCCAGCGGCGACTGGGCAGGGAAAAGAATAGACAAGGTTCTCAGCGGGTATTTCAGCGATTATTCGAGATCTTTCATAAAGAAGTTATTTGATGACGGATATATTCAGGTCAACGGTAAGGCTTCAAAGCCGAGCTACAGTGTACGTACCGGAGATATTTTTGATATATCTGTGCCGGATCCGGTCAGCATTGACATTGAGCCTGAGAATATACCGCTCGACATCATATATGAGGATGATGACGTGATACTTGTGAATAAACCAAAGGGAATGGTGGTTCATCCGGCACCGGGACACTACAGTGGGACTCTGGTCAACGGACTGATGTACCATTTTAAGGATTCCCTTTCCGGTATAAATGGAGAATTCAGGCCGGGAATCGTTCACAGGATAGATATGGATACAACAGGTGTACTTGTGGTGTGTAAGAACGATAATGCCCATAGATCATTGTCTGAGCAGCTTCACGAGCATAGTATAACCAGAAAGTATTATGCCATAGTCCATGGAAATATCGCACAGGATGATGGTACTGTGGATGCGCCGATCGGAAGAAGTCCTAAGGATCGGAAGAAGATGGCGATCAATACCAGAAATGGCAGACATGCCGTCACACATTACAGGGTTCTGGAGCGTTTTGGAGGAAAGTATACCTTTATTGAGTGTCAGCTTGAGACCGGCAGGACACATCAGATCCGAGTTCATATGGCATCCATTGGACATCCCATACTTGGGGATGAAGTTTATGGACCGAAGAAATGTCCGTTTAAGCTGCAGGGACAGACGCTGCATGCTGGTATTCTCGGTTTTGGTCATCCCTCAACCGGGGAATACGTTGAGTTCAAGGCTGATCTGCCGGAATATTTTGAAGATCTTATAAAGAAGTTAAAACTGTTAAATTAATATAATGTAACAAACGAGTATAGACAATTGTCACAAATTACGTGCAATTGTCTATACTTTTTTATTTACAGTTTATTGTATAAATGTTATAATAACCCATATAGGAATTTAAGTATTTTGTACATAAGTAATATATTTTGATATTTTTTACATGGAGAATACGAGAAGATGGGAGTGGTTACTATGGCAGAGAAGAAGATTATTACTATAGGTAGACAGTTCGGAAGTGGAGGCAAGCAGATCGGAGAAGCTCTTGCAGAAAAGATGAACATACCATTTTACGACAAGGAGTTACTTAAAGAGGCAGCAAAGAACAGTGGAATATGTGAAGAGATTTTTGACAGCTTTGACGAAAAGCCTACGAATAGCTTTCTTTACTCACTGGTGATGGATCCATATTCACTGGGATTTGGCAGTTCAACAGAGCTTCCTCTCAACCACAAAGTTTTCCTTGCGGCATTTGACACCATCAAGAATCTTGCAGAGAAAGATGGTTCATGTGTATTTGTCGGCAGATGTGCTGATTACGCACTCAGGGATCTGGACAACGTGGTGAATATATTCCTGTATGCAGACATGGATGACAGAACAGCCAGAATCGCCAAGAAGTACAACATAAGTGAATCGAAGGCCAAGGATATGATCAAGAAGGAAGACAAGGCCAGAGCTTCATATTACAACTATTATACATCCAAGAGATGGGGCGAGATGAAGGGATACGACATATGTATCAATACTTCGAAGTACGGCATAGATAAGACGATAGATCTGTTATATGACATTGTAAATAATTATTGATCTCAGTCATGATTATTATTGAAAATTGTAATATATCATCATAATAATGTTATTATAAAATCTTGTATATAAAAAATGACAGTAGGTTGTTTGTTAAACGCTTACTGTCATTTTTGTTTTGTGATTGGATTCATTTTTTATATCCATAAGCTATTAATCAGTGCCTTGACCATCCGTCTATTCCGGCACCCTCGATGGAGGAAAATATACGATCTTTTACATCAGGCACGCGTACTTTGAGTTCGTCTATAATGTCTTTGCTTTCCTGACGTTTTGTGACGCCGTCAGCGGGACAAGGGTTCTTGCAGACTGGAAGATCGTTGGCGCGTGCAAATGCTCTTATTTCGCCTTCCAGGACGTATAAAAGAGGTCTTATGAGTGTGACACCTGATTTCTCCAGATGAGTGACAGGAGAGAAGGTGTGAATGCGCCCCTCATACAGCATGGACATCAGGAAGCTGTCTATAACGTCATCCTTGTGATGGGCATATGCGATCTTGTTGCAGCCAAGTTCTGCAGCACAATCATTGAAGGCTCCTTTACGCATACGGCTGCAGAGTGAACATGGATTAGGTTCCTTCCTGTAATCGAAAACGATCTCGCCTATATGAGTTTTGCAAACCGTGTAATTGACTCCAAGTGACTCGCAATATTCCTTAAGTCTGGACGTGTCAAAATCCTTAAATCCTAGATCTACGGTTATAGCTTCAATTTCAAATGGTATGGGATAAAACTTTTTCAGTTTGGACATTGCATATAAAAGTGTCAGACTGTCTTTGCCTCCGGATATTCCTATGGCTATCTTGTCACCGGGACTGATCATATCGTAATCATTTATAGCTCGTCTTGTATATGATAAAAGCTTTTGTGATTTCATAAAAATACTCCTTAAGTTAACATAATATTATTATGGTTTAATTGTGCGTTTTTCACGAAGCTGTACTTCGTTCCTGAAACGACGTTTTCTGTCCTCATCCATATCAGCGTAGTGTTTTCTTGTTGTATTTACATCCGAGTGGCCTAATACGTCCGCCACCAGGTATATGTCGTCTGTAGCCCTATAAAGCTCAGTGCCAAACGTACTCCTGAGTTTGTGAGGTGTTATATGCTTTAAAGGAACGGAGGTAAGAGAGTATTTTTTTACAATATTCTCAACTGATCTGACAGATATTCTTTTTAATTGACCGGACAGAAATAACGCATCCTCATGGCCTTTTTCCGGTATCAGTTTTTTCCTTTCATCAAGATATTCAAGCAAAGCTTCACTTGCCTCATCACTGAAGTATACGTATGCCTCCTTGCCACCTTTTCGAACGATCTTAATCCGCATATTATCGAAATCAACGTCACGTATATCAATTCCAACGCATTCGGATACACGCATGCCGGTGCTGAGCATAAGTGATAAAAGCGCTAGGTCACGGACTTTATTTTTCTCATGATATTTTTTCTGGCGTTCAGTCAGGCCGCTGCCATACTCAACATTATCAAGAAAATCTGCAACCTCGTTTGGCTCCATTCGTATAATTTTCTTATCGTGTATCTTTGGCATGTCGACCTTTTCTGCAGCGTTTGAGCTTATACGGTCGTTTTTATACAGGTATGCAAAAAATACCCGGAGTGCAGATAATTTGCGTTTTAACGCCTGTTCACCGTTGGTGTATGTACGTCCGTTTTTAGTGTAAAGCTTCATGGCATGCAGGAACTCCTCGATGTCCTCGGCCTCAAGTCTGCTGAGATCCTCAGTAGTAATATCAAGTGGAGTTTTATCACGAAAGAATGGGTTATTTTCACATAAATACTCGTAGAATGTTTTTATATCCCTGGCGTAACCAAGGCGTGTTCTTGTGGATGTAGTATTCTCAATTCCACGAAAAGCGATCGTTGCGTATTGTGGTAACTCGGAAAGAATATCTCTGAGCAATAATATATTATTCTCATCGACCTGTTTGTTGTATGGCTTGGCTGGCATCGTTATATTTGAAACCTCCTGATATATGTTAATTTGTGGGCATATTCATGTATATGACTAAATGGATTATAGCATAATCTAATAAAATATGCTATATTTTTTCGTAAAACCTGAGTTTAGCGAATAGAAATATATAGACTAAAATACATTCCAACTGCACTGCTTTCACTGATTCTTACGACTCTCTAAGCAAAAATCTAAACAGAAAACGCATATAGAATCTATCATTTAATAGAATCTATATGCGTTTATCAAGAACATCTAATTCCTTGTTTAATTGAGATTAGTCACTTCATAATATGGTATTACCAGGTTGGTTCCGGCTACTATCGATGAATCGTTGTTCAGATTGTTGATCGAGACAACTTCATCGATATAATCCTGGGTTGATGTATATTCATCAGTCATATACTTCTGGGCTATATCCCAAAGTGAATCGCCAGACTCAACGGATATACATGTGTAATACTTGGTGCTGGCATTGGTGGCATCAGCTTCGGATGCATCCATGTGTGTGATCGAAACATATAATACTGCTGCTATGATTATGGCTACAATTATTGTCACCTTTTTATTGCTAATGAAATTAAATAATCTATTCATCTCTATCCCTCCTGAACGTATGTTTGTTACTATGTTCGTATTATATCGAACAGATGTTTTGTTGTCAAGTGGTTTTCGAACACTTGTACGACTGCAGTTCGTATTGTAACTCTGAATCCTTAATACTCCTATATTATGCACTATCAAGTGTCCATTTTTATTCCCACGAAAGAATAGATCCGGTCAAGAATATTCAAAACAAAGCAAAATTAAAACAGAACATTCGTTTGCAATATCAGAACATATGTGCTATCATATTTTGTATATAACAGATTATGTTAAATAGAATTTATTTGTGGAGGTTCAATATACATGGGAAAAGGAAAGATATCTGATAAGCAGACAGAGATTTTGGAATATATCAAGGAAGAACAGCTTAAGAAGGGCTATCCACCTTCAGTAAGAGAGATCTGCAAGGCTGTTGGACTCAAGTCTACATCATCAGTACATGCTCATCTCGCATCTCTTGAGGAGAACGGATATATAAGGCGTGATCCAACAAAACCAAGGGCTATAGAGATAATAGATGATGATTTTGCATTGTCAAGGCGTGAGGTTATTAATATACCTGTTGTTGGACAGGTTGCAGCTGGACTTCCTATCCTTGCCACACAGAATATTATGGATTATTTTCCTATTCCACCGGAATATTTACATAACACCAATAATCAGACATTCATGCTTCGCGTTAAGGGCGAAAGTATGATCAACATCGGAATCAACGATGGTGATCTCCTTATTGTTGAACAATGCTCTTCTGCTTCCAATCGTGATATTGTGGTTGCACTTATCGATGACGGGGCTACAGTAAAGAGATATTTTAAGGAGAATGGTCATATAAGACTTCAGCCGGAGAATGATTATATGGATCCAATTATCGTAGGCCACTGCGATATACTCGGAAAGGTTATCGGATTATTTAGGCAGATGTAATTACAATATAATATAATAAATCCATTAAGAAAGAGATCCCCAGGTCAACATACGTCAGCAACATTTACGTATATGACCTGGGGATCAATTTATGTCATATTTTTTAAGAGGGGGCTTATTAAAAGTAAATTAACTTCAAAAATAGTTAATTTATATCAACTTGTTAATTACATTATACCAATTAATTAGCTTATTTCAAGTCTAAATCCAACAAAAATAGGCTAAAAAACCATAAAGCAGTTTTTTAGCCTATTAGCTTAATGTATATTTAGCCTATTTTTAAGTAATCACATTTTAGTATATGTGCTTATCAGCATTCTGTTCTGCTATCTGTTTGAATTCCTTGAAATGAGCCTGGAATAATAATACCACCTTTGGATCAAACTGTTTACCACTCTGGCTTACTATCTCGGTATAAGCCTCCTCCATAGACCAGCCTTTCTTGTAGTATCTTGCTGATGTAAGGGCATCGAATACATCACATACAGCCATAAGCCTACTGATATATGCGATCTCTTCTCCCTTCATATGCAGATATCCAGAGCCATCCCACTTCTCATGATGTTCCTTGGCGATCGTTCTTGCAATCTGAAGGATCTGTCCCGGACATTTTGAGAGAAGTGCGTCGCCATATAATACATGACTCTTCATAATGGCGAACTCCTCATCTGTAAGACGGGAAGGTTTGTTGAGTATTTCTTCGCTGATCATCAGTTTGCCGATATCGTGCATCATGGCTGCGGTTGAAAGCATGTCAACATAATCGTCATCAAAACCGGATGCCTTTCCAAGAACCTCCATGTATTTTGCAACTCTCTTGATGTGCTCACCTGTTGATTTTGACTTGCTCTCAGAGAGCTCGGCAAACGCATATATGAGTTCCTTCTGATTAGTCTTGACCTCTTCAGCATGGTCTATAACATTATTGAGCATTGTTGAGTTTCTTGATACTATGAAATATGATACAAATGACATGATAAAAATGGCTATAACACATGGCGCTATGACCAGTATCATATTGTCAGCAAAATCATCATGTGCGGGTGGAATAACAAGATCACATAATCTGTAATTGACTATATCTGCAGCGAATACACCGACTGTAGATAAAAGCGCAGTATAGAGAACCATTGTCTTGTTATAATAAAGGGAAGCTACAAGCATAGGAAATATCCAGACGATCATAGCTGTGTACGATAAAGTTGTATTGAGTATGGAGCATATGAGTACAGCCAATGCAATTACCACATATTTTATACATTTGCCCTCATTGTTCTTAAGTAGATCAATAAAAATCGTAGGTATAAGGGTCAGAATACAGCATACTCCCATGCAGGAACACAGGAGCACTATATTGCACTGCCCTCCAATATATGTAAATACCCAGTACAAAAGTATCAATATAGCAAAAAGCCTCATACATTTGGAGGCAATATGATTGATCTTGATATAATTGTCGCTTAATAGCCTGTTACTCTCCATGTTTTAATCCCCAAATTCTTACTTGCAACCCAATCTTATTTTAAACTGAATATCTTATATGCTGTCCAGAGATACAATATCTCCGTCACTCCATATCTTCTCTATGTTATAGAATCTTCTTGATTCTTCAGAAAATATATGGATTATTATATCATAATAATCCAGCAAAATCCATCCACCTTCAGAATATCCCTCCACTCCCTTGTGGGAATATCCAGCTTCGTGCATATTGTCCTCAACATTATCGCTGAGTGCCTGAACCTGTTTTTTATTTGTTCCGTCAGCTATCACTATATAATCACATAAGGTTGAAATTCTGCTTATGTCTATGATCTTAATGTCAAATGCTTTTTTATCCTCAAGAGCAGCACATGCTATCTTGAGCATCTCTCTGGAATCTGCCATATTAGTCCTCACTGTTCAATGATGTATAATATTTATATGTCCGGACAGACATTTCGTCCGTGTCTCCACAGCTGCCACTGTCCAGATAAGTTAAAGTATTCTTTAATATGTGGGCCACCGAAGCGTCAATATCGGAGAATGCCTCATTTCTTATTTCATCTATCTCCGGCAAAGGCTTACGGTTCGGCTCTATATAGTCAGCCACAAAAACAATCTTTTCCAGAAGCGACATAGCCGGTCTTCCAGTGGTATGGAATTCTATAGCCGATCGGATGTCCTCATCGTCAACTCCGTATTTTTCTCTTGCGTAATATGCTCCCAGCTTTGCGTGTAAAAGCTCAGGGTTAGCAAATTCGACCTGGCTTATTGGAAGTCCGTGTTTTTGGCATCTTGCTATCTTCTCGTCTGCAGGCAGACATTTGGCGCAGTCATGTAGAAGTCCGGCAGTCAAAGCTTTGTTCACATCTGCTCCGTGAACCATGGCCAGGCAGCCTGATACATATTCCACACCAAGTGAATGTTCAAATCTTTTCTTTGTGAGCTTGTTTTCAAGGCGCTCACGCATCTCAAATCTGTTCATCTTATCTCCTATCTGTTGCAAATGTTCAAGTATAAGTAATATTCAATATATGTTGTTATACCTGCCAGATCAAACGTGATATAGACCATTGTCCCTGATATATGTTATCACGCTATCGGGAACCATATCCCTGATATCTTCTCCTGACCGCACAGCAGCTCTTATATCACTTGAGGATATATCGTGCTGGTGGATGTATTCCCGGCGGATATCAGAAGCCGGAAACAGACTGTGCAGGCTTGCTATCTTGTCGTTGATCATATCCTCAGAAGCTCCACTTCTTGTTGTGACAAGCAGCGTTGCATGCCTTGATATGATGTCAGGTCTGTGCCAGTGGTCAAAATACATAATGGAATCCCCGCCCATGATAAAATACCAGTGAACGTCAGGATATAACTCATGAAGGGCCTCAAGCGTATCTGAGGTGTATGTGATCCCGGGACGTCTGAGCTCAAAATCAGAATACTCCAACCCTTTTATGCCATCTATGGCAAGTTTTATCATGTTGACCCGGTGATCTGTTGTAACTTCGTTGGAAATATCTTTATAACCAGGCTTATTGTTGGGCATCACAAGCACTTTATCCAGTCTAAACTGTTCCAATGCCTGTACGCCAAGCTCTATATGTCCATAGTGTATAGGATTGAATGTTCCGCCGAGTATACCTACATGTCCTGCTTTTTGTGCCAGCATGGCGTATTCCCCCTATGGAAGTTCAATCTTCTTATGTTCCTTTGACTCCTTGTACAGAACGATCTTTCTGCCGATCACCTGAACTACCTGTGAGTGGGTTCTCTCACCGAGCATAGCTGCTATCTCACGAGGATCGTCAAGACAGTTCTTGAGAACAGAGATCTTGATTAGTTCTCTCGCCTCAAGAGCCTCTGCAACAGATTCTGTGAACTCAGGTGTGAGTGATGATTTGCCTATGTTGAGTATAGGCTGGATGGTCTGTGCCAGCCCCTTTAAATATGCTCTCTGTTTGCTATTCATACGTGTTTATTCCTTTACTTATAATAATCAAATTCAAGGAAATACATTCTTACAGTATCTCCGTCTACACAGCCAAGCTCCTCAAGCTGTGCAAGTATTCCATTGTCTCTGAGGAACTTCTGGAAGAAATCAAAGCCCTTCTCAGATTCAAGGTTCGTATATCCGAGCATCTTCTCGATTCGTGGACCCTCGACGATATATACACCCTCCTCCTCGTCTGACTTTCTGACTTCAAATGGAAGCTCAGGATCATCCTGCATGGACAGATCTATCTCAGGTTCAAATTCGATGATCTCCCTTGGAGACTGCTTTACAAGGTCATTGACATACCAGAGAAGTTCATTGATACCCTTTCCTGATACTGCAGATATAGGGAATATCTTATATCCTTCATCCTCCGGGAATTCCTCCTTAAGCATCTCTATGACAGTCTCATAGCCCATATCATCCAGAAGATCGACCTTGTTGGCTGCTATAACCTGTGGACGGTTCTCGATGTCTTTATTGTACTTCTTGAGCTCTTCATTGATTACGTGGATATCATTGATCGGATCTCTTCCATCCACCGAGGCTGCATCCACGATGTGGATTATAACCTTTGTACGCTCTATATGTCTTAAGAACTGAAGTCCAAGACCTGTTCCTTCTGACGCACCTTCAATTATGCCTGGAATGTCTGCGATCACGAAGCCGTTCTTATCCCCGAGATCCACCACACCCAGGTTCGGAACTAAAGTGGTAAAATGATATGCCGCGATCTTAGGACGGGCATTCGTAACTCTTGCAAGGAAGGTTGATTTACCTACACTTGGGTATCCGACAAGTCCTACGTCAGCTATACACTTGAGTTCAAGATCTACTGTAAGCTCCTTGGCTGGCTGACCAGGCTGTGCATACTTTGGCGCCTGCATGGTCGAAGTTACATATGTTCTGTTGCCACGGCCACCACGGCCTCCTTTAAGGAAAACAACAGGTTCCTTCTTGTAGGCCATATCGAGAATAACCTTACCTGTCTCTGAATCTTTGACAACAGTTCCAGGTGGAACCTTGAGCACGATATCGGCACCATTGCTGCCATGGCAGTTCTTCTTGCCGCCCTCTTCACCGTCTCCGGCTTTGTATTTTGTCACATGTCTATAGTTAGTGAGCGTGTTCATTCCCTCGTCGACAACAAAGATAACGTCACCGCCATTACCTCCGTCACCGCCGTCAGGACCGCCGTTTGGAACATATTTCTCTCTTCTGAAGGATACATGTCCGTCACCGCCCTTGCCTGATCTCACATATATTCTGGCTCTATCGGCAAACATAATATACCGCCTTTCTATGTCAGATATTCTATACCGAATATTCAATGTCTAAACTACCTGTGTCAAGTTCTGCAGATACATCTGCACACTATTTCATAGTATACCCCATATCTGCACTTTTGTCTGTAAAAAAAGACTGGAATAATAATAATTACTCCAGTCTCTTGATAGTATTACTTATATATATCCAATATTACTCGTTAACTACTGGATAGATAGAAACCTGCTTCTTGTCTCTACCCTTTCTCTCAAATCTAACGATACCATCAGCTGTAGCGAACAGTGTGTCATCTCCGCCGATACCAACGTTAAGACCTGGATGAATCTTTGTTCCACGCTGTCTGTAAAGGATGTTACCAGCCTTTACGAACTGACCGTCAGCTCTCTTAGCGCCAAGTCTCTTGGACTCTGAGTCTCTGCCGTTCTTTGTAGAACCTACACCTTTCTTATGAGCGAAAAACTGAAGTTCCATCTTCATCATGTCAATTACACCTCCTTAAAGGTCATACAAATATAATCGCCATAGGATTCTTCGATTCCGGATATACCGATCACAAGCGCCTGCATCAAAGTCTGTGCCTTGATATCCGGCTCCTCTGTGAATATGAAATCCATATGTCCACTCTCCTGATCGCAGTCAAGTGTGAAATTCACATCTGAAAGCTTCTCAACAGAGTTCAGGATGGTTATCGTGATCGCTGAAACTGCGCTACAGACGATATCTTGTCCAGGATCATCATATTCCGCATGTCCATCTGTCTTAAATCCTATATATTCCGAATTGCTGTTCTGATAAATAACTACATCAATCATGTCTTATAATCGATACAATCAATACCAATTAAGCGTTGATCTTCTTGATCTCAACCTTAGTATATGACTGTCTGTGACCATTCTTCTTGTGATAGCCAGTCTTTCTCTTGTACTTGTAAACAATAACTTTCTTAGACTTGCCTTCACCAACTACTGATGCTGTTACAGATGCATTAGCAACTGCATCTCCACACTTAACGTCTGAATCAGTGCTTACTAAGATAACATCATCAAATGTTACTTCGCTTCCAGCCTCTGCTGCGAGCTTCTCAACCTTGATCACGTCTCCTTCAGCTACCTTGTACTGCTTACCGCCTGTTGCTATAATTGCGTACATGGTTAATACCTCCTTAATCAAACTCGCCAGTTTTGGTGGTGTCTGTTGACACACTTATACCTAACTGTGCGGCATACTCATATAATCTACCATTGAGATGATTATTTGTCAATAATTTTCTGATATATTTTTACAATATTTTTTGATTTATTTTCATCAAAGCTTAACCATTTCGTGAAGCGGTCTCTTTAACTTCTTTCTGGTCAGCTCTATAAGTCCAAGCTTGGTGATATCTACGAATTTGGCTGGTACAGGATCGTCTGCCAGCTCTCTTATCAGGGTATCACGTATCCTGAGAATATCATCGGGATTCTTCATGTTTATAAAGTCTATGACTACTATCCCTGACAGATTGCGGAGTCTTAACTGACGGCAGGTTTCGATGGCCGCCTCGGTGTTGACCTTCAGCATGTGCTGTTCCATATCTCTGCCTGATATAGCCTTGCCTGTATTCACATCCACAACTACCATGGCCTCAGTCTGCTGGATTATAAGGTAGGCACCTGACTTAAGCCATACTCTCTCCTTTAGAGCTCCCTCCACTTCTTTATTGAGATTGTAGATTGCCGTAAGCGGACATTCTGTATCGGTATGAAGCGTTAAGTCTATTGTTCCAGGCTGTTTTTTCTCTATGTAATCCTCAAATACGTGGAATATTTCTTCATCATCGGTTACCAGTGAATCTAGCTTATTACTTCCCATGAAAGTTATGTTTTCTATATATTCCGGTGGATTCCGGTACAGACAGGAAAAGCATTTTCTGGTTGCTGCGGCCTTCAGGATCTGTGTGAGACGACCGCCCAGCTCATTCAGTTCACGTTTTATGAGTTCAGGGTCCGCATCCACAGCATTTGTCCTAATGATACAACCTATACCCGCCGGGAGGGTATTTCGCGCGATGTCCTTAAGCTCGTCCCGGAGCTTTCTGCTGCTTATCTTGTTCGATACACCGATCTGTTCCCCGGTGTGGACCACACAGTAATCCCCGCGGAGGGTGAGCTCCGATGAACCAACAGGGTTCTTGGTCTTGACTGCGTCACGGCTGATCTGAACGACTATCTCATCGCCGATCCTGAGCTTTGTGTGCTCCCTGCCATCGGCGTATATAATATCATTGTCATCCAGACTGTAGTAGCAGGGAAGTCTGTCACCGTAATCCACGAAGCAGGCATTTATATTGTTTACGATGTTGGCCACCTTGCCCACATAGATATTGCCGAGGACTGTACTGCCCTCTGACAGGTTAAGATCTGTGACTTTGCCATCCTGTATAACAGCCTGTAATATTTTGTTGTCGTAGTGTGTAACTACCAGCTTTCTCATGTGATATTCCCCTTATAATCTTTCAAATATACGGTCAGGCAGACTCTTAGAATGGTGAACCGGCCTTGTATAGAGGTATTATATTGCCATCAGGGCCATCCATGTACGTCTCCAGTCTGTGAATATGATAATGGAACTGGTTGTGACTGACATCCGCATACGCGCAGAGAGCCTGCATGACGAGCTCCGGCTTGAGGTTGTATTCACTTCCGGTTGACAGCAGCATATATATCTGATCGTCCCTCAGCTCGCAGGTCATGATACCAGGTTTTATATTCTCCTCGCGTTCGCTCTTCTTTGTCTTTTTCAGAATGATGATCTGATCCTGCGACATGAAGGATTCCACACTGTCCAGTATATTATGACGTTCTTCAGTTCCTGCTTTGTCAAGGAATGAGATGACATAGTCCGATGCTGACACAACTGACATGGAGTTCTTTGCATCATCGGGAAGAAGTACACACTCAGTGACCTTCATCTCATCAACCGATACGGCATTCAATGCGTCGATCATCTCTCTGGATGTTGTAACGGATTCAAATTCTCCGTCAAAGTATTCGCCATCAGAAGTGATCCCCATGGCCAGCGGAGCGGCAAACGAGATGATCTGGTGAGGCGAATATCCCTTGGAATAGCTCACATCCAGACCGGCACGTCTTATCTCCTTCTGGAAATATCTCATAACGTCAAGGTGTCCTATAAATCTGAGGTTACCGAGCTTGGAGTATTTAATTCTTATTTTCAAAACATACACCTCCTCCAAATCTTGCGGCACCACAGCCGGAACACTGCTGTCTGCAGTTAGGGGTTACCTTTTCGTTCTGGGCGTTCTCCCACTCTCTCTCAAGGAACTTTCTTGTGACTCCTATATCAATGAAATCCCACGGAAGTATCTCATCAACATTTCTGTCCCTGTATGTGTAGAAATCTATATCCAGACCGTGCTTTGCCATGGCGTTGTCCCAGTTTTCTTTTTTGAAGAACTCTGTCCATGCGTCAAATATCTGACCGGCCTTATAGACATCATATATTACATCGCAGAGCTTCCTGTCGCCTCGAGCAAGCAGTCCCTCAAGTATGGTGATATCTGCTTCGTGGTACTGGAACTTAAGACTCTTATGGTTTTTCTCTGCGCGGAATCTGTCCTTCACAAAGTATGCACGCTTGACAAATTCCTCAGGCCTTATCATCGGAGCCCACTGGAACGGAGTAAATGGCTTTGGCACAAAATATGATGCCGATGCGGTGACCATGACACGTCCATTTCGTTCTTCTCTTGGGATATTTGCAAAGAAAAGCTCAGTGATCTCCTCCGACAGGTCTGCAATCCCGGCAATATCGTCATATGTCTCAGTAGGAAGGCCCATCATGAAGTACAGCTTCACCTTATCCCAGCCGCCTTTGAAGGCCTTCAAGGCACCATCCATTATGTTCTCCTTTGTGAGACCCTTGTTTATAACATTTCTGAGTCTCTGCGTTCCTGCCTCAGGGGCAAATGTAAGTGAACTCTTCTTCACATCCTGGATCTTGCTCATGACATCCAGAGAAAAGGCGTCTATACGGAGCGATGGCAGAGAGATATTTACATGCTCATTGTCCATCTTCTCGATCAGGCAGTCTGTGAGCTCCGGAAGCTCCTCGTAATCACTCGACGACAGACTGCTGAAGGTTATCTCCTCGTGTCCTGTACTTGCCAGCATTTTCTCAGCATAGCCCTTTAACAGATTGACATCCTTAGGTCTGGTTGGTCTGTAAATCATTCCAGCCTGGCAGAATCTGCAGCCTCTTATACATCCGCGCATGATCTCAAGAACAACTCTGTCCTGAGTGAGCTTCATGAATGACACAACAGGCTTCTCTGGGTATGTGACTTTGCTGTGATCCATGACGACCGTCTTGGTTATCGTGGCAGGCACATCTTCAAATCTAGGAGCAAATGAAGCTATCGTGCCATCTTCCTTGTATGTGACTTCATAGAGCTCAGGAACGTATAATCCCGGAATGTTGGACACCTTTATGAGAAATTCTTCCCTGGTCATATCAGAGTGCTTATACACCTTGTAAAGCTCCAGAAGTGCATCATATGATACTTCGCCCTCACCCATATAGAATATGTCAAAGAAGTCTGCTATAGGCTCAGGATTGTATGAGCATGGGCCTCCGCCTATAACAAGTGTGTCTCCCTTTTTTCTGTCTCTTGTACGGAGTGGGATCCCTGCCAGATCAAGCACCTGAAGAATATTGGTGTAACACATCTCGTACTGGAGTGTTATTCCAAGGAAATCAAAATCCTTTATAGGATCCTGGGATTCCAGCGCGAACAGAGGGATGTCATGTTCTCTCATCTCCGCGTCCAGATCAGGCCATGGCGAATAAACTCTTTCACACCATGTGTCCTCTCTCCTGTTGAACATATCGTACAGTATCTGAATTCCGAGATGGGACATACCTATCTCGTATACATCAGGAAAACACATGCAGAAACGCACATCAACCTTGTCCTTGTCCTTCATAACACTGTTGTATTCTCCACCTATATATCTGGCGGGCTTTTCAACCTTCATCAGTATTTCATCCGGTAAAGCTAATCTTCTCATAAAATAATATCCTTAAATAATTTTCTTGTGATCATATTATCTGATATCTCCAAATGGAAATATTCAATTACAGCAAAAGAGATGCGCACGGAATTTCCGTATTCAGTGCGCATCCTCTATATATCTATATCGTATCAGGAACTGTGATCCTATACCGCATTATCCAATATTAGTTTTTGAAACTATGGATAGGGGCTGGAATACGTCCACCTCTGTTGACAAACTTATCACATGCAAATCTGTTGACAGGCATGATAGGTGCGTATCCGAGAAGTCCGCCAAATTCAGCCTGATCTCCAACCGTCTTACCGATAACAGGGATAAGTCTTACAGCGGTTGTCTTCTGGTTGATCATACCAAGAGCCATCTCATCAGCGATAATTCCTGATATGGTTGCAGGTGATGTATCACCAGGAATTGCTATCATATCAAGACCTACTGAACATACACATGTCATGGCCTCAAGTTTCTCAAGAGTTAATGCTCCTGCGGAAACTGCATCGATCATTCTCTGGTCCTCAGATACAGGGATGAATGCACCGGAGAGTCCTCCGACGTATGATGAAGCCATAACTCCACCCTTCTTAACCTGATCGTTGAGGAGCGCAAGTGCTGCTGTTGTACCAGGAGCTCCGGCGTATTCAAGACCGATCTCCTCGAGAATCTCACCTACACTGTCTCCGACTGCAGGAGTAGGGGCAAGTGACAGGTCAACTATACCAAATGGTACGCCGAGCATCTTGGATGCCTCTTTTGCAACGAGCTGTCCAACTCTGGTTACCTTGAAAGCTGTCTTCTTGATGGTCTCGCAGAGTTCCTCAAAGTTTTCTCCTCTTACCTTCTCAAGGGCTTTCTTTACAACACCAGGGCCGCTGACTCCAACATTGATGACACAGTCTCCCTCGGTAACACCGTGGAATGCACCGGCCATAAATGGGTTGTCATCAGGTGCGTTACAGAATACTACAAGCTTTGCACAACCGATGGAATCTGCTTCCTTGGTGAGCTCGGCAGTGTCTTTGATCATCTCTCCGAGAATCTTGACTGCATCCATATCTATACCGGTTTTGGTTGAACCTACATTTATGGAGCTGCACACCTTTCCTGTGCTTGAGAGTGCTTCAGGAATTGAACGGATAAGAAGCTCATCGGCAGGAGTCATGCCCTTATTTACAAGTGCTGAATATCCTCCGATGAAGTTGACTCCTATGGTGTCTGCAGCCTTGTCAAGAGCCTTTGCTATCTTTACAAAATCTCCGGTGGTCTTACATACGGAACCACCAACCAGTGCTATAGGTGTTACAGAAACTCTCTTGTTGACGATTGGTATACCATATCTTCTTGATATCTCCTGACCTGTTGATACAAGATCCTTGGCATATGTTGTTATCTTGTTATATATCTTTGTACATGTATCATCCACATCTGTGCCTACACAATCCAAAAGACTGATTCCCATTGTGATGGTACGAACATCCAGATTCATGTCTGAGATCATCTTATTGGTCTCGATTACTTCATTTATGCTAATCATGTATATCCTCTTTTCTGTCTGTCAGACTGTATATTATTAGATTCTGTGCATTGTCTCAAAGATCTTCTCGTGCTGTACCTTTATCTGTACTCCAATCTCTTCTCCAATCTGTCCGAGCTCTGATGCGATGAGCTCTGTTGATTTGGATGACTCCTGTGTATCAACCACCATCATCATGTTGAAGTACCCTGCAACTATAGTCTGTGATATGTCAAGTATATTGATCTGGTTGTTTGCCAGATATACACATACCTTAGCTGTGATTCCCACGCTGTCCTTACCTACTACAGTTATGATTCTCTTTTTCATTTTATTTATCCTCCTTGTTGATGATGGAGCCTGTACATACAGAACCCATCTTTATTCACTCCTAAAAATCAGCCTACGCCTCTATGGAAGCCATAGGCATGTCTCTTCTGGCTACTGCCAGCCCAAATTCCCTTACATCGTTGGCGTATGAATTATTTTCAAGCTCCAGCTTGACTGTCTCGTATGCCAGCTCTTCAAAATTGTTCTCCTTGCTCAGATGTCCCAGAAGGATACCCTTCACATGGTCATTCAGAAGTTTGTATATGAGCTGCCCTGACAATTCGTTGGACAGATGACCATAGTTGCCAAGGATTCGTCTCTTGAGATAATAAGGATATGGTCCCGCCTCAAGCATTCTGACATCATGATTGGCCTCAACTACCATTATATCTGAGTTGTCAAGCTTATCTACAATATAATCATTATAATTGCCCATATCAGTCGCTATGGACACTTTTTTGCCATCTCCATACAGGCTGTAGCATACCGGATCCGCTGCGTCATGCCAGATGGATGACGGATCAACGGTTATATCCTTTATCAGTATCTTTTCATCAGGACGAATCTCATGAAACAGTCCCTCATCGATACTGCCAAGGGAGGTCATCTTCTTCATCTCAGCTATGGTTCCTGCAGTGGCATATATAGGAACACCGTGCTTTCTTGCCAGAACACCTATGCCCTTCACATGATCTATATGCTCATGCGTTACAAGAACACCATCGAGTTCAGACGGCTTTATTCCCTCATCCTTAAGGGCGTTTTCAACCCTCTTGCAGCTTATGCCTACATCCACAAGAAGATGGGTAGCGCTATTGCCGACGTAATAGCAGTTACCGCTGCTACCGCTTGCTATACTTAGTAATTTCATAATCTACTCTTCTGTTGTAATTTATTTGTACCATGTGACTGTGCGGTCCATGGTCTGAGATCCATATGACTGTAATATCTTCTGTCAAAGCCCTCAAGCTCACCGAGATTCACAGCAGTCAGGGTCTCTTTAAACGCATATATTCTATCAATAAAACTCTTATCAATCAAGCACTTATGTGCTCCGTGCAGGGATGTATTTCCTACAAATTCTGATTTTCCCTGAAAACTGTCCGGAAAAAGTCCAAGGCTTACCGCACTTGATATATTAAGACTGCACCCGAAGCCTCCTGCCAGATATACACGTGATACGTCCTCTGCCGTTATCCCCGCCATATCCATGAGGGATTCTATACCTGCACATATGGCTGCCTTTGCAAGGAGAAAGCTTCTGATCATATCCATGTCAATTGTCACTCCACCTGCAAGTCTGTAGCCTCCGTCTATATACTGATCAACCAGGACTCCATCGTCATTCACTATGTGTAGCAAATTAAGTCTGTTCAGCAGATCAAAGGCTGTGGTTGGAGCTGCAACACCTCTCCTCAGCATTCCCTCAAATGCCGGACCACATGCACATGAGGTGGCATAACCGATGCCCTGCTTTGCAAGTATAAGCTCTCCATTTGTTCCGAGATCTGCAAACAACTGATATTTGTCAGACCTGTCAATGTTACAGACGACTGCACCGCACAATGCGTCAGCTCCAACAAATGCGCTGAGGTTAGGAAGACATGTGACTTCCGCACTGCAAAATCTTTCATCATCAAAGAAATCCTTCCCTGATACTGTTATACTGTCAGGATTCCTGATCTCAAATGGTGCATGCCCGAGATTGTCCAGAAGCAGCCGCTCCAGTATTGCATTCATGGTGGTGTTTCCGGAAATAATTATCCTTGATATATCTGCAGGGGCATACCCCATTCCGGCCAACTCTGAGGAAATCCTTGTGACTACTGAGCTTCTGAGCTTTGCCAGTCCATCTTCTGTGGAGCCTGTTCGGATCCTTGATATGACATCGCTGCCATATTCAATTTGCGGATTCATAAATCCACATCTGTCCGTGACACTTCCATCAGACATATCTATCTGTTCTATGGCGATGGTGGTGGTGCCTAAATCTATAGCTATGCCTATATCACGACCATCGCCATTATATACGTTGTTGGATTCAGCAGCACCCTTGTACGAAGCAAGGACTGACATGTTATCCTCAACTATGGTTACCTGTATGTTATCAGTGATAGTGTAGGTACAGCTTTTTACCGTGCCCGCACCTTTTACATCCACCAGACATCTCTGACACCTTCCAAGACCTCCGCAGTTTCCACTGAACACATATCCGGCGCTGCACAGCACCTTGAACAGATTGTCACCGCGTCTGCAGGCGATTATTTTGTTGTCATTTACGGTTAAAGTGAGTTCATCGTTAATCATCGATATCAACTACAATTAATTGTATATTCCCTTTGTCATGACTTCCTTTGGCTTGTAGCCCTTATCAGCAAGTGTGTTGATGATGAGCTGCTTGTGCTCAGGGCCAAATGCCTCCATAGTGATAACAAGCTCAACTGCCGAATTCCTGTTGATGGATACGAACTGGTTGTGCTCAAGCTTGATAACATTTCCCTGGAGATCAGCGATAACCTTTGAAATGTTCATGAGCGCACCCGGCTTGTCAGGAAGAAGTGTTGAAACTGTGAAGATCCTGCTTCTTGCGATAAGTCCGTGCTGTACAAGTGAGGCAAATGTTATCATATCCATATTGCCGCCCGACAGTATGCTTACGACCTTGGCGCCTTTCACATCGAGATGCTTAAGTGCTGCCACTGTTAGAAGACCTGAGTTTTCAACAAGCAGCTTGTGGTTTTCAAGCATATCAAGGAATGAAACGATGAGTTCGTTATCCTCTACAGTTATAATATCGTCTATATTTTTCTGTATATATGGGAATATCTTGCTTCCAGGTGTCTTGACTGCAGTTCCATCTGCAATGGTGTCTACATATGGAAGTGTTGTAACCTTCTTGTTCTTCAGTGAGACCTGCATACAGTTTGCTCCGGCAGGCTCAACACCTATGACCTTGATGTTCGGATTCATCATCTTGGCAAGTGTGGACACACCTGTTGCCAGACCGCCACCTCCGATAGGAACAAGGATATAGTCAACGAAAGGAAGCTCCTTTATGATCTCCATCGCAACCGAGCCCTGTCCTGTGGCGACATCGAGATCATCGAACGGATGAATGAATGTATAACCCTTGTCCTCTGCAAGCTCAAGAGCGTATGCACATGATTCATCATATACGTCTCCATACAGTATAACCTCTGCGCCGTATGCCTTAGTTCTGTTAACCTTGATGAGAGGTGTAGATGAAGGCATAACGATGGTCGCCTTTACTCCATATGCTTTTGCAGCATATGCCACACCCTGGGCATGATTTCCAGCCGAAGCTGTTATCAGTCCCTTCTGTCTCTCTTCATCTGAAAGAGTGCTTATCTTGTAATATGCACCCCTGATCTTGTATGCACCGGTCTTCTGAAGGTTCTCAGGTTTGAAGTATACCTTGTTGCCTGTTATCCCACTGAAATAGTCACTGTATATGAGCTTTGTAGGGAGAACCACCTTATGTACAATGTCGTAGGCCTCCTCAAATTTCGCAAGTGTCAGTTTGTCTGTTGTGTTCTGTTCTGCCATTTGTTAATGTCTCCTTATGTAAAAATCCTTTTGAAAATCATATATGGTTGTGCACAGATATAAGTATATTGACATACATATGATCATTATATATGCCGTAGTATTACATGTCATCGCCGATGAGCATATCGATCTCGGATCTGTCCTCGTCAAAATCTGCGAACAATGCGTTGACATATTCCTGAGGGTCAAATCTCTGGAGATCACCGATCTTCTCACCAACTCCGATAAACTTGACCGGTACGTCAAGCTCTGCCTGGATCGCTATCGCAATACCACCCTTGGCAGTTCCGTCAAGCTTGGTGATAACTATACCGTCAAGCTCAGTTACATTGCTGAACTGTCTTGCCTGTTCAAGGGCATTCTGACCTGTTGTTCCGTCCAGAACTATGAGCGCCTCAACATTTGCCTCCGGATAATCCCTTGTGATGATCCTTCTCATCTTTGCAAGCTCGTCCATGAGATTCTTCTTGTTGTGAAGTCTTCCCGCTGTATCAACGAGAAGGATATCCGTATCTCTTGCCTTGGCGGCAGCCACTGCGTCGTATACAACTGCAGCGGGATCAGCGCCCTCATTGTGTGAAATTATATCAACCTGTGCCCTGTCAGCCCAGGTCTTTAACTGATCTATGGCGGCAGCTCTGAATGTATCGGCAGCAGCCATGAGAACCTTCTTGCCTCTCTGGCGGTACTGGGCAGCAAGCTTTCCGATGGTCGTTGTCTTGCCGACACCATTTACCCCGATGACCAGCACAACGGACTTCTTATTCTCGAAGTCGTACGCTGAATCGTCCACAGACATCTGGTTCTTGATTATATTGATCACAAGTTCCTTGCAGGCAGCAGGTTCTTTGATGTGTGAATCCTCAACCTTCTGCTTAAGTCCCTCTATAACCTTCTCAGTCGTCTCATATCCCATATCAGCCATGATAAATGTCTCTTCAAGATTCTCATAGAAATCATCATCTATATGGGATGCACCGAATACATCTGTAAAGCTTTCTACTATATTATCTCTTGTCTTTGCAAGACCTGCCTTAAGTCTCGCAAAAAATCCTTTTTTCTCTTTTTCCTCTGCCATGACATACCTCCTGTTTAATATCTTCTATTGTTATTTATCCAGATCGTTCTCAATAAGGTTGACTGATACGAGGGTAGATACACCCTTCTCCTGCATGGTTATACCGTACAGGATATCAGCAGCCTCCATGGTTCCCTTTCTGTGTGATATAACTATGAACTGCGTATCCTTTGTAAGCCTGTTGAGATACTGTGCAAATCTTCTTACATTCGAGTCGTCAAGAGCCGCCTCTATCTCGTCCAGCAGACAGAAAGGTGATGGCTTCAGACTCTGAATTGCAAATAACAGTGCTATGGCGGTGAGGGACTTCTCTCCACCTGACAACTGCATCATATTCTGGAGCTTCTTTCCAGGTGGCTGTGCTATGATCCTGATACCTGTTTCAAGAAGATCCTCGGTATCAACCAGCTCAAGTGCACCACGTCCACCACCGAACAGCTCCTTGAATACCTTGTCGAACATGACCTGTATCTCCTTGAACTTCTCGGCAAACTGCTCCTGCATTGATTTTTCAAGCTCCGCAATGATATTTACAAGGTTGGTCTCCGCACTGACTATATCGTCATGCTGTCCCTTGAGAAATTCGTATCTCTCAGAGACTTCCTTGTAGTCATCTATGGCATTGACGTTGACATCTCCAAGGGATTTGATCTTGGCCTTTACTGCAACGATCTCCTTCTTTAGTGCCGGCAGTTCAGGAAGATTATCGTCCTTGAGTTCCTGGGCACTGCTGTATGTAAGCTCATACTCCTCCCACATATAGTTGCTGAGTTCGTCTGCTTTCTCAGTGTTCTTCTCGATTACCGATGTGAGCTTGTATGAGTCCTTCTCGAGTCCTGCAATCTTTTCGGAAAGTTCTTCTCGTCTGGCAAAGAATTCCTTGTGGCTCTGCTGTAATTCCTCTCTCTTGACTGAGAATTCGTTTACCTTGTCCTCGTTGTCAGCGATACTGCCGGTTCTGCTTGCGATATCTGTCTTTATAGCAGCTATCCTGTCTTCCAGCTCTGTGATCTCACTGAATGATGACTCCACGCGGCTTGTAAAGCCCTCAAGTTCTTCCTTGTATTTTTCGATATCCATATTTATTCTTCGGATATTTTCTACAATGAAGTTCTCTTTCTGCTTGACGGAATTAAACTTAATCATAAGCTCAGATACCCTTGCGTTTGCAGCGGTGAGCTTATCCTTGTTCTCCTGTCCCTGTCCCTCAAGTTCTTCCACTCTTGCCTCAGCTTCAAGCCTCATGGCTTCATGCTTTTTGTTGTTGTCGGCAAGAGAATTCTTATTGTTGTTTATCTCCGTTATCTGATTATTGAGCTCTGCTACCTCTTTCTCGATCGAGACAAATACTCTTTCAGATTCGGCAAGTTTTTCTTTGACCTGGTCAATACTCATGGTCAGAGTATTCTTTTTCAGATATGCCTGCTGCAGTTCGGAGTTGTATTTGTCTATATCCTGTCTGAGCTGATCTCTTGAAGTCTTAAGTTGTGCGTCGAGAGCCGCAGCCTTTGACGCTGTTGATTTCAGGTTATCGATCTGCTCCTTGAGTTCATCCAGCTCCCTCTTCCTTCCGAGAAGGTTACTGGAATTCCTGAATGCACCTCCGGTCATTGATCCGCCCGGATTTATCAGTTCTCCCTCTATGGTGACAAGTCTGAGCGACTGATTGTTCTTACGCGCTACCGCCAGGGCATTATCGATATTGTCGACAACTATGATCTTGCCTAAAAGGTTCTTTACCAGCGTGTTGAATTTGGAATCGACCTCAACAAGATCTGATGCAACTCCTATGACTCCTTTTTCCCTGAGCACATCATTTCTGACGGAACCGCGGTCTGTTATGGTGTTAAGCGGAAGAAATGTTGCACGTCCGAGTCTGTTGGTCTTCAGATATGAGATCATTCTCTTGGCAGTGGCATCGTCCTCAGTGACAATGTTCTGTATACTTCCGCCAAGGGCAGTCTCCACAGCGACCTCGTACTTCTGATTTACCGTGATTATGTCCGCAACAACGCCTATTATGCCCGGATTCCACTGCTTCTGTTCCATGACTCGTCTGATACTGTTGCCGTATCCGTCGTATCTCTCAGTTATATTTCTGAGAGCCTCCATCTTGGACTCTGTGGCCGAAAGCTTCTCGTTGGTGTTGTGGATCAGCTCACGGTTAGTTTTGTTTCTATTCTGATTCTGGGCAAGCTGATCGGTTGCACTGTCCAATCCCGCGAGAATGACCTTTGATCCCGCCTCAAGTTCGGCAAGCTGTGATGACAGTGACTCATATTCCTTCTTGTCCCCGGCATCGTCGCTCTTAAACTGCAGAAGTCTCTGGTTGAGCTGTGTCTTTCTAAAGTTGATATTCTCCAGCATGGCGTCATATCTTCCGACCTTTGCCTGGAGATTACCGCTCTCATGCATATATTCTATGATGTCAGCCTTGCAGCTCTCAATCTCCTGCTGGCAGGCCTCTATGTAGGAGGTCATGTCGGAGCTTTCCTTCTGGGCTGTTTTAAGTGCCTGTTCAACTTCTGAGATAGAGTCATCCAGTTCATCTTTCTGGGATGTGTAATCTGCGAGTTCTTTCTCGCCGGACTCGATCTGGCTGTTGATTCGGTCTATCTGATCATGTATGTTCTGATCGTTCATTTTGAGTGTGATTATCTGCTGGTTGATAACATTTATCTCACCTTCAGCACGCTCTTTTGCAAGCCTGTTCTCATGAATCTCGTTTTTAGATGACTCAATTATGGAATTGAGCTGCTCTATAGCAGTCTCTATCTGGTCGTATTCTTCCTTTGTCTGTTCATACGCCTGCTTGCTCTCATCTATATCATCGTTTACGATAGTGAGCCTGTTCTGATCTTCCTCGAGAGCTGTTTTAAGTTTCTCTGTCTCAAGAAGGAATGCATTCACATCGAGTTTTTTTAATTCATTTTTAAATGCCAGATATTTCCTTGCGGTCTCAGACTGCTCCTTGAGTGGTCCGACCTGTTTTTCAAGCTCCTTGAGAATGTCGTTGACACGGCTGAGATTGTCCCTCTCTGCTTCAAGTGATTTCTCCGCAGCAGCCTTGTTCTTCTTGAACTTTACGATCCCGGCAGCCTCGTCAAAAAGCTCTCGTCTCTCCTCAGGTTTACCATTGAGGATCTTCTCGATCTGGCCCTGTCCGATGATTGAATAACCCTCCTTACCGATACCAGTGTCAAAGAAGAGAGAATATACATCCTTCAGTCTGCTGACAGTACCGTTAATCAGATATTCAGACTCTCCTGATCTGTATACTCGTCTTGCAACTGTGACTTCATTATAATCTATAGGAAGGCTGTGATCGCTGTTGTCAAGAGTTATGGCAACATATGCGGAGCCCTGCGGCTTTCTGAGCTGTGTTCCCGAGAAAATGACATCCTCCATCTTGGAACCACGGAGACTCTTGGCACTCTGTTCACCCAGAACCCATCTCACTGCATCCGCTACATTGCTCTTACCCGAACCATTAGGTCCAACGATACAGGTTATTCCGTGATTGAATTTGAATACTATCTTGTTTGCAAATGACTTGAAGCCATTTACCTCTATACTCTTTAAATACATAAATTAATCCTGCTTTTTTCTTAATTGTAACAATGTTTTGTATGCAGCCATCTGTTCGGAGTTTTTTCTGTTTGAACCCTCACCTCTGGCTGTAGCCTGGCCATCTATCATGGCATCCGATACAAATATCTTGTTATGTTCAGGCCCCTTCTCCTCTATGAGCTCATACTTTAATTCTTTTCCATTCTTCTGGCAGAATTCCTGAAGGGTTGACTTTGCATCGTAGAACAATGATTTTGTCTCAACGTCATCCAGCAGGAACTGATGGACAAACTTCTTGGCGACATCCATTCCGCCATCAAGATACATCGCACCGAGAACGGATTCAAAGAGATCACACAGAATGGATTTCCTTGTCCTTCCGCCTGTCTGGGCTTCACCCTTGCTAAGAAGGACAAATTTGCCATATCCAAGACTCTCGGATATCTGTGAAAGAGTAAATTCGCATACGAGACTTGCCCTCAGCTTTGTGAGTTTTCCCTCCTCATATTCTCTCTTCTTGCGGAAGAGATAGTCACTCACAATATACTCAAGGATGGCATCCCCGAGAAACTCAAGTCTCTCATATGACTCAGTTTTATTAACCTTAAGCTCATTTGCAAATGACGTGTGTGTCAGAGCTGTTATCAGAAGTCTTATATCCTTGAATTCGTATCCTATTCTTTTTTCAAGCTCACCATAATCCTTCTTCATTATGCCTGCTCCTCACTCAGCTTTTCAGCAATCTTGGCGTTTACTCCGGTCTCACTGAAGTTGATGCACTGGAATATTGCACTCTCAACTTCTTCGTTGTGTGAGTTGCCGTGGATCTTTACCACGAGTCCCTTAAGTCCAAGAAGAGGTGCTCCACCCTTTGTCTTGGCGTTGAATCTCTCCTTGAGCTCTCCGAGGGAATCCTTTATAAGTGCACCGCCGATCTTTGACTTGAATGAAGACATAACCGCTTTCTTGATCTCTCCAAGCAGCATTTTTGCAAGTCCCTCGTACAGCTTGAGGATAACATTTCCCACAAATGCTTCACATACGATGACATCTGCAGCACCATTTGGAATCTCACGAGCTTCTATACTTCCAACAAAATTGATGTCCTTACATTCCTTGAGCAGTGGGTATGTCTCCTTTACGAGGGCGTTACCCTTCTCCTCCTCGTCACCAATATTGACGATGGCTACTCTTGGCTTCTCGATCTTCTCGATGTTCTCCATATATATGGAACCCATCTTTGCAAACTGAAGCAGATGCTCAGGTCTCGCATCGACATTAGCACCGCAGTCAATAAGAAGCGAATATCCCTTAGTCGTAGGGATGAGTGGTGCCAGAGGTGATCTCTTCACACCTTTGGATCTTCCGACGATAAGCTGTCCTCCTGCAAGGATGGCTCCTGAGCTTCCGGCTGAGATTATTGCGTCAGCCTCTCCACTTTTTACCATATTCATTCCAACTGTAAGTGATGAGTCTTTCTTGCTTCTGATTGCCTGAACAGGTGCATCGTGACATGTGATCTCCTCAGTACAGTTCTTTATCTCTATCTTGGAGGTGTCATATGTGTATTTGGCAAGCTCACCCTTTATGACAGCCTCTTTTCCAGTGAGAATTATATGAGCCTTTGCCCCTTCGTTCACAGCTTCTACAGCACCTCTTATGATCCACTCCGGTGCATAATCTCCGCCCATAGCATCTACTACAATTCTTGTATCGCCCATATCAAAACTCTCCTATCTTACGTGTATTATGGGATATCCCACCATATAATTATTTTTAGGTGCAAACGCACAAGGTCATTATATATTTCTGAATTGTCAAAGTCAAATATTTCAGTACAAATATACAAACCGCCATGTATATATGTGCACGAAAAAAGACCTTCCTTATTATAAAAATAAGAAAGGTCTTGTTTATTCTACTACTCAAATACCGAGTGAGAACTGGAAATTACTCAGCAACTGAGATAATCTCTTTCTTGTTGTATGAACCGCAGTTCTTACAAACTCTGTGTGGAACCATTAACTCGCCACACTTGCTGCACTTAACTAATGCTGGTGCAGACATCTTCCAGTTAGCTCTTCTCTTATCTCTTCTAGCCTTTGAGCTCTTATTCTTTGGACAAATTGACATTATTCACACCTCCTCAATTCTTTAAGATGTCATTAAAAACTGATAATCTCGGATCAGGAACAAAATCATCACAGTTACATGTACCATGATTCAGATTCGTTCCACACACCTTACAGAGTCCCTTGCAGTCATCCCTGCACAGAATCTGTATTGGAACTAAACCCATCAGTTCCTTTTTCAACAGTGCGTCCATATCGATATTACAGTCTTCAAAATAGCTTAACTCATCTATCTCATCTACCTTATCAGAATCCAAAACGGAAGTATCAATAACTGTGTCGATATCTATATGGAAAGTTCTCTCAAACTCCTCCAGACATCTGTCACACACAAGCTCCATGACAACATCAGTGCTTCCGGTAACCTTGACTCTGTTCTTGCCGTCATTCGACAGATTCAGTTGAAAATCATCTGCCTGTCCAATCCGGTAGTCCATTCCCTTAAACTGGAAACTATCAAAGTCTACATGTACTTCAACGCTTTTAGTCAATCCCTCAGTGGATAAAATCTCAGATAAATCAATTAACATAATATCTCCTAAAAATCGCACATCTGCTATTATACATATACAGATATTTATTGTCAACAAAATATTGCAAAATTTTTATACAATTCCGTCAACTGAATCCTGTCGTTATACAGAAGACTTATTTTGTAACAAGCTCTACAGTCTCTCTTGCAATGGCAAGCTCTTCGTTTGTAGGAACTACCCATACCTGAACCTTTGAAGCGTCAGTGGATATCTTCTGCTCTTCGCCGCGGATCTCGTTCTTAGTCTCATCTATATCGATACCCATGAATGAAAGATCCATTGTTGATACTCTTCTTACATATGGATTGTTCTCTCCGATTCCTGCCGTAAACGCTATCGCATCAAGGCCTCCCATTGCGGCTGCATATGCTCCAATATATTTCTTGACACTGTAGCAGAATACATCGAGAGCAAGACGGCATCTGTCATTGCCATCCTTCATGCCGGCGTCAAGATCTCTGAAATCACTTGATACGCCTGAAAGTCCTGATACACCTGACTTCTTATTAAGAATAGTTGTTATCTCCTCAACGCTCTTGCCCTCTTTGCCGGCAATGAACTCAAGAATCGCAGGATCTATATCACCGCTTCTTGTGCCCATAGGAAGACCTGCAAGAGGTGTGAGTCCCATGGAAGTGTCCACTGACTTACCGCCGTCAACTGCTGTGATACTTGATCCGTTTCCAAGGTGGCATACGATAAGCTTGGTATCTTTGATATCCCTGCCTATAAGCTCTGCCAGTCTCTTGGATACAAAGCTGTGGCTTGTTCCGTGGAAACCGTATCTTCTTATCTTATAATTCTTGTAATATTCGTAAGGTATTGCATATGTATATGCTTTATCAGGCATGGTCTGGTGGAACGCTGTATCAAATACCGCAACCATAGGAACACCCGGCATATGTGCCTGACATGCTCTGATTCCAATGAGGTTGGCAGGGTTGTGAAGTGGTGCAAGATCATTACACTCTTCTATGGCCGCCATTACTTCGTCTGTTATAACTACTGAATTCGCAAACTTCTCACCGCCGTGAACTATTCTGTGTCCAACAGCATCGATCTCTGACAGTGAAGCGATAGCTCCCTTATCTGTATCAAGAAGAGCGTCAAGAACAAATTTTACAGCAGCATTGTGATCCGGCATAGCGGCATCCACTGTATACTTATCCTTACCCATGGTCTGATGTGTGAGCTTTCCGTCGATACCGATCCTCTCACACAGTCCTTTTGCTATAACAGCCTCTGTATCAGAATCAATAAGCTGATACTTCAGTGATGAACTACCACAATTAATTACAAGAACCTTCATTTCAATCCTCCTGCACAACTTATGTGTAAATAAATCATCTTTAAAAATTATCTTTTACTATCTCTCTTTTGGAGTTACCTTCATTCTGCCGTCCTCCTGAGCCTGAGCCTGGATAGCTGTTATGGCAACAACTCCAACTATATCGTCTGCAACACAGCCTCTTGACAGGTCGTTTACAGGCTTTGCAATACCCTGTGTAACAGGACCATATGCATCAGCCTTTGCGAGTCTCTGTACAAGCTTGTATCCGATGTTCGCTGCATCAAGATCAGGGAACACAAGAACATTCGCTTGTCCTGCGACCTTGCTTCCAGGTGCCTTTGATGCTGCAACCTCAGGAACGAGTGCTGCATCTGACTGAAGCTCACCATCACACAGAAGGTCAGGAAACTCAGCGTTAACGATCTCTGTAGCTTCAATAACCTTGTCAACGTCAGGATGCTTTGCGCTTCCCTTTGTTGAATGTGACAGCATAGCCACAACAGGTGTCTCATCAACCAGAAGTTCAAATGACTTCGCTGACTGCTCTGCGATATCTGCAAGCTCTGACGCTGACGGGCTCTGATTGAGTCCTGCATCTGCAAATACAAATGTTCCGTTGGCACCATACTGACAATCTGGAACTACAACCAGGAAGAATGCTGATACGATTCTTGTTCCCGGAGCAGTCTTCAGTGTCTGAAGTGCTGCACGGAGCACATCTGCTGATGCATTGATCGCACCGGCAACCATACCGTCTGCATCATCCTGCTTAACCATCATACATCCAAAATATAATGGGTTTGTTAAAAGCAGTTCCTTGGCTCTTGCCTCGGTCATGCCCTTCTTTCTTCTCATCTCTACAAAAGCATCCACGTATTCATCAAATTTCTCATAATTCTTAGGGTCAACAAATGATGCTCCGCTGAGATCGATATCACCAGCTCTGCTCATGATATCTTCCTTGTCTCCAACCAGGATAATGTTCGCAATGCCCTCTGCCAATACCTTGCCGGCTGCCTCGATTGTTCTCATGTCTGATGTCTCAGGCAGTACGATAGTTTTCTTATTCTGTTTGGCTTTTTCTTTTAACTGATCAATAAACTTCATGTTTATTTCCCCCTTTGAAATAATGAAAACACACATAGTTAAAGTTTAACTCATTGCCCCATTATTCTCAATAGAAATAGCCAAAAAAATTGTCTTTTTATCCGTACAATCCGTGATAATAACTAAAAAAATCTAACACTCAATTCCCATCGCCAGCTTAAGCTGGTTTCTCAATTTTTCTAAATTACCTGAATTGTCTATCTTTTTTGAACAATTTTCCTCATAATAGCTGTCAGGATCCTGCGAAGCGATGACTTTTCTTGCTTTTTCATCGGTAAATCCGCGATAAGCACACAAACGTTCAATTCGTTTTGAAACGTCTGCATAGACATACCACATCTCATCGCAGATGTCCAAATACCCATCCTGGATAAGCAGTGCAGCTTCAAGAACGTATAGTCTGCATCCTGACTTTTTCTGCTCCTCCATGGATTCAAGAATGGCCTTTTTTACATTTGGATGGGTTATGGAATTGAGGATATCGAGCTGCTTCTGATCGCTGAAAACGACCGCTGAAAGCTTTGCTCTGTCGATCCTGCTGTCTTCATCAAGAATATCTCTTCCAAAGTGTTCCACTATGTCATTGTATGATATCTGTCCCGGTTCCATGAGTCTGTGAGCCAGGGCGTCGGCCTCCATAATGAATGCTCCGTAGTCTCGCTGCATTATATCAAGCACAGCAGTTTTTCCAGAACCGATACCACCAGTTATTCCTATGATCTTCATATTATTTTGCCTCATACCAGTTATTTCCTGATGCAACGCCCACCTCAAGAGGTACGGTCATATCTGCGGCATGCATCATCTCATCAACGAGAAGCTTCTTCACTATGTCCACTTCATCCTCGGCAGCCTCTATAAGAAGCTCATCGTGTATCTGCAGGATAAGCTGTGACTTCAGTCCGAGCTCCTTGAGCTTCATGTTAACTCTCACCATGGCGATCTTGATTATGTCCGCAGCGGTTCCCTGTATAGGCGAATTCATGGCAACCCTCTCGCCAAAACTCCTCTGCATAAAGTTGGATGACTTCAGCTCAGGGATAGGCCTGATCCTTCCGAACATGGTCGTCACATAACCTTTTTCCTTTGCGTGGGCTACCTGTTCATCCAAATACGCTTTTATACTCTTATAGGTGTCATAATACTTTGCAATGAAATCTGAAGCCTCTTTTCTGGATATACCCAGATCCTCACTCAGACCAAATGCGCTGATTCCGTACACGATTCCGAAGTTGACAGCCTTTGCATGCCGTCTCTGAAGAGATGTAACCTCATCGATAGGAACCTCAAACACTTCGGATGCGGTTGTGGCGTGTATGTCCACGTTGTTAAGGAAAGCGTTCTTCATAACCTCATCTCCCGACAGATGGGCAAGTACACGAAGCTCTACCTGTGAGTAATCGGCATCTACAAATATATATCCCTCCTTAGGGATAAATGCCTTTCTGATAAGTCTTCCGAGTTCCAGCTTCATAGGTATATTCTGAAGGTTAGGCTCTGTTGAGCTTATTCTTCCGGTTGCCGTGATAGTCTGGTTAAAGGTTCCGTGAATACGTCCGTCATCCGATATATAGTTCACAAGTCCCACTGCGTATGTGGAATTGAGTTTTGTGAGCTGTCTGTATTCCAGAATATCTCCGATGATAGGATGTTCGTTTTTGACCTTTTCAAGTACATCCACACTTGTTGAGTAGCCCGTCTTGGTCTTTTTGCCGCCCGGTATGCCCATATCTTCAAAAAGGATAGGTCCAAGCTGCTTCGGAGAATTGATATTGAACTCTTTTCCTGCGTAACCGATTATCGAATCGTGAAGCTCCTGAATCCTCTTCTCAAGCTTTTTGCTGTATTCCTCAAGCTCTGCCTTATCGACTCTTATTCCGCGTTTTTCCATGTCGTATAAGGTGTAAACGGTAGGGAGCTCAACCTTATTGTACAATTCAAGCATGCCTTCTTTGGCAAGCTTATCCATGACGATATCCTTTGCAAGGAGCGGAACGACCGCCTTGTACGAAAATACTTCAAGAAAATTATCACTTATAAATGTAAATATATTCAATTCATCTTTGCCGATGAGTTCCTTCTCAGAAGGAAGTATGTTGCCAAGATATTCCTTTGCGACATCATCGTAATCGTATGAATCCTCCATCGGATTGAGGAGATATGCTGCCACTCCTATATCAAGTACATTTGTGTCACATTCATGAAAATCTACATATTTCAGCGCGCTCTTAAGATCCTCCATGCATATGATGATTCCGGCATTCTTCAGATCGTATATGAATTTGACTGCCTCATCAGGATCTATACCCGATGAACAGTTTATCACGTACACATCCTTTGAATCACAGGCAACGGCTATGCCGAGCATCATGTCATCACTGTGGGCAACGTATACACCGACAGCTCCTGATTTCTTTGCAGCATCCTCGATATGAGCAAAGTCGGCTGTAGAATTTACCACTGTTATATCCGGTTTCAGTTCACTTACAGTCTGCTGGTTGTCAAACTTCTTTAAGAGACTCTTGAATTCCAGTCTTTTGAAAATGTTGTATGAATTGTCATTAAACGCATTCTCATATGTGGTATCCTCAAGCTTGAAATCCAGTTCACAGTCAAGCTTGATCGCTGCAAGCTCTCTGGACATTATTGCCTGTTCTGAGAACTCCGCAAGATTTTTCTGGGCTTTAGGAGGCTTGATCTCGTCTATATGTTCAAGAGCTCCTGCCACAGATCCCCACTGCTGAATGATCTTTGAGGCGGTCTTTTCACCTATTCCAGGAACCCCCGGGATGTTATCTGACGTATCACCCATAAGTCCCTTCATATCTATAAACTGGACTGGGGTAACTCCATAGAGATCCTTCACATCGTCTGCGTAATAGTTCTCTATCGTGGTTCCGCCTGCTTTTGTCTTCGGAATACGGACAAGGATATTGTCTGTTGCAAGCTGCAGAAGATCCCTGTCACCCGATACTATCACAACCTTGTATCCGGCAGAATCTGCAACTCTTGACAATGTGCCTATGATGTCATCAGCCTCATAACCACCTTTCTCAACTATGGTGACGTTCATTGCTGTCAAGACTTCTTTTATGAGTGGTACCTGCTCCCGCAGTTCATCCGGCATAGGCTTTCTTGTGCCCTTATACTCTTTGTACATAAGATGTCTGAATGTAGGCTGTTTAACGTCAAATGCCACACATACATTTGTCGGATTCTCTTCGTCGATTATCTTGAATATAATATTAAGAAAACCGAGGACAGCATTCGTGTGAAGTCCCTCATAGTTGGTGAGATCCGGAAGCCCGTAAAAAGCTCTGTTAAGTATGCTGTGTCCATCTATTATCAATATCTTTTTACCTGTATCTGGCATGAAAACCTCCTCTTATTTACCGCTCGCCATAGAGTATTCTGACTATTCGATACCCTTATGATTCGCATTATATTTTTTGATATTCTGCATAAATTCCGTACTTTCATCCCTGACTTTGTTTTGTTCTTCGTAATATCTGTCGATATCACTGAGATCATAGCGGGAATCGTCCAAAAGTCTTGAGCCAAAGAATTCAGCATAATAGTATTCAGGTTGCTCACTGAGTTTGGAATTCTGTTCATAGTTGTAGACCTTGTCAAGAGCACCGCTGTACAGCCATATAAGTCCGGCAACAACGGCTGCAATTCCGACCAGTATCGTGGAATTTGCTATTCTCTTTACCGTGGTAAGTCTGTTCATCTCTTCCTCAAGATGCTTATCCAGGGCATTCTTAAAATCTGTAGATATATTATCAGACTCGTCCAGTTGTTTCATACCAACTATAAGCGTGTAATAGATATCCAGCTCTTCATAGCAGTTTTTGCATGATCTGACATGCTTAATAAACTCTCTGAGTTCATCGTCAGGGAGTTTATTCTCAATAAACGCCATTATCTTTGACTGTGCTTCCAAACAATTCATATGATCCACCTAGTTAATCTCAAATGATCCATCATCCTGTGTGTTTTCAATCTTTCTTATGACCAGATAATACGGCTCACCCTTCTCTGGAACGACCTGGACTCTGTCGCCAACCTTGTGTCCCATGATCGCCCTGCCTATAGGTGATACGTTGCTCACCCTTCCGTCAAGCACATCAGCACGAACGCTTGTGACAACTCTGTATGTTTCCTCCTCGTCGTCATCCTCAAAATAAACGGTTACCGTGTTATCAATTCCAACCTCATCGTCTGCTGAGGTATCATCTATTATATCTGCAGTCCTGACAAGCCTGTCCAGATATCTGATCCTTCGCTCATTGGCATTCTTGTCTTTCTTTGCTGCATAATATTCAAAATTCTCACTGAGATCCCCCTGAGCTCTTGCCTCCTTTACGGCTTCAAGCTTCTCCTTCCTGACTACACATTTTCTATATTCGATCTCCTGTTCCATCTTTTCGATGTCTTTTTTTGTAAGCTGCTTACCCATATCGATACGCCTCCAAATCTAACGCAATACTTTATATATACTATCACAAAATCCATTCAAAGTAAAATGAGGTGTTGCTGCACTAGTTATCATGGCGGCTGCCTGTATCCAGTGCGGATACAGCCCTCATAAAAAATACCCGGCAACCACTGCATGCAGTAATTACCGGGTAAAGTGTATACGTTTAAATATATAACCAGAAATTAGTTGTTGATAAGCTTGTCTGACTCGTTGTTCCAGCTATAAAGTGCTCTGATCTGCTCTCCAACCTTCTCTGATGGATGCTCTGAAGCAAGCTTTCTCATAGCCTTGAAGTGAACCTGACGTCCTGCTGGCGACATGTCAAGGAGGAACTCCTTAGCAAATGAACCATCCTGGATGTCCTTAAGGATCTGCTTCATAGCCTTCTTTGTCTCTGCTGTAACGATCTTAGGACCTGTTATATAGTCACCGTACTCTGCTGTGTTAGAGATTGAATATCTCATTCCAGCGAATCCTGACTGGTAGATAAGGTCTACGATAAGCTTCATCTCATGGATACACTCGAAGTATGCGTTTCTTGGATCATAACCAGCCTCGCAAAGTGTCTCGAAACCAGCCTGCATAAGTGCACAAACACCACCACAAAGGACTGCCTGCTCACCGAAGAGGTCTGTCTCTGTCTCTGTTCTGAATGTTGTCTCAAGAACGCCGGCTCTTGCTCCACCGATTGCAAGTGCATATGCAAGTGCAAGGTCAAGTGCCTTACCTGTAGCATCCTGCTCTACAGCAACAAGACAAGGTGTACCCTTTCCTGCCTGGTACTCTGAACGTACTGTGTGTCCAGGTGCCTTTGGAGCGATCATTGTTACGTCAACATCCTTTGGTGGCTTGATACAACCGAAGTGAATGTTGAAACCATGAGCGAACATAAGCATGTTACCTGGCTCAAGGTTTGGCTCGATATCCTTCTTGTACATATCTGCCTGTAACTCATCGTTGATAAGAATCATAATTATATCAGCCTGCTTTGCAGCCTCAGCGGCTGTGTATACCTTAAATCCCTGTGCCTCAGCCTTAGCCCATGACTTGCTTCCCTCGTAAAGACCGATGATGACATTGCATCCTGACTCCTTAGCGTTGAGGGCATGTGCATGACCCTGACTACCATATCCTATGATTGCGATTGTCTTTCCATCAAGTAATGAAAGATTGCAATCCTGCTGATAATAAATCTTTGCTTCTGCCATTTCTTTAATCCTCCTAAATATGTATAAAATGACTTATATATTAACTACCACTTGGATAATTAAAAACGTGTTAACCTCTGATGAGACCTGTGAGACCTGTGCGTACAAGCTCAACTATCTCATGTCCATCGAGCAGTCTGAGGAACGCCTCACACTTGGTTGTTGTTCCCGTAAGTTCTATAATAACCGAATCTTTGGAAACGTCAACTATATTCGCTCTGAAAATATCTGCAACTGAGATAATATCCTTTCTCTCAGATGGATTTGCCTTGACCTTGACAAGTACAAGCTCTCTGCACACAGACTTGCCCGGCTCAAGTTCTACGATATCTACTACATCCTCAAGTTTGTTGAGCTGCTTTTTAATCTGGATGAGACTGGCTTCATCGCCACTAACCGCAACAGTCATTCTGGAATAAGCAGGATTCTCAGTCTCTCCTACTGTCACACTGTCAATGTTATAGCCTCTTCTACTGAACAGTCCTGACACTCTGCTCAAAACTCCTGATGTGTTGTCAACAAGCAGTGACAAAACAATATTACCCATCTATATGTACCACCTTTCAACTCGTCTCTTTAAAATGTACTAAATTATTATAGTTATAAACCACTTTAATGTCAATTTATAACGTGAATTTTGTAATTATTTTTATCTGTTATTTCTGATAATTTTTGTTGTGTATTTACAAATACCCCAAAACTTATAGTGAGATATCCGGATTTTTCCAAATATTTACTCTATGCCCAGAAGATTCTTGACTACAACCACGCAGTTTGCCGCATCCTCGGAATATCCATCCGCACCGATCTCCTCGGCGTAGCTCTCGGTTATAACTGCACCGCCTATAACAACTTTACTGTCCAGGCCATTCTCCTTCACAGCTTCAACAACATCCTTCATCTTGACCATGGTGGTTGTCATGAGGGCTGACAGTCCGATTATGCTGGCGTTATTATCCTTTGCCGCTTGTATTATCACATCACAAGGAACATCCTTGCCGAGATCTATAACATTAAATCCATAGTTTCTGAGCATAAGAACCACGAGGTTCTTACCTATATCATGTATATCGCCCTCAACTGTCGCCACGACTATGGTAGGCATATCAGAGCTGTCCTTGTCCTTCAGAACAAGTGGACTTATAACACCTATCGCCATCTCCATGGTCTCAGCACTTGATATGAGCTGTGGCAGGAAATATTTTTTCTTCTCGAAGAGTCGTCCAACCTCATTTATCGCACCTATCAGATCGTTATCTATGATGGACTGGGGATCAGCTCCGCTGTCAAGCACAGCGTGTACATCGTCAAGTATTGATCTCTTATTTCCCTTGAGAACATCTATGTATATCTGGCTTTTTCCCTCCAGATCAGATCCTGCTTTGCCGCCGGATGCACCCGCTCCCGGTGAGGCAAGCTCAAGAGGTTTGACATTCTCAATATAACGGACATCGCTCTCCTCCTTGAAAAGCAGCATATCAGAAGCAAATGCAGCATTCATGAGCATGGTCTGGGAAGGATTTGCTATAGCCATCGTAAGTCCACGAGAGATAGCCATGGTGAGGAATGCTGTATTTACAAACATTCTCTCAGGAAGTCCAAATGAAATGTTGGACAGACCACAGATGGTTGCAAGTCCGTTGTTATAACAGTAGTTTATGGTTTTCAGGCAGTTGATGGCAGCGTCCTTCTGGGCACCGACCGTTGCAACAAGTCCGTCCACAACCACATCATTCTTCGTAAATCCCATCTCATACGCAGTGCCAAGCACCGTGTTGATTATGTCCTCCTTCTCCTGTGGACTCTCCGGAAGCCCCTTATCCGACAGAGGAAGAAGAATAAACATAGCTCCGTACTTCTTTACAAGAGGCAGTATCTCTTCCATCTTCACCTTCTCAAGGGATACTGAATTGACAAGCGCACGTCCCGGATAGATACGAAGTGCCGCCTCAAGTACCTCTGGTGAGCTGGAATCAAGGCATAACGGAAGGTTTACAGCCTGCGATACCTGATATACTACCTTAAGCATCATATCTCTCTCATCGATACCATTCATACCGACATTGATATCAAGTATTGAAGCGCCTTTATCTACCTGCTCTTCGGCCATATTCATGACAAGCTCAAGAGATCCCTCCCTGAGCTCAGCCTGAAGCTTCTTCTTTCCAGTCGGGTTGATTCTCTCTCCAACAACCTTAAACGGAGCATCCAGATCTATTATGAGAGATGAACGCTCAGATGATATACATCTGACATGCTCTGAACTTATCTCAGGAACAGGCATCTTGGAAGCCATATCAGCAAGAGCCTTTATGTGTTCAGGTCTCGTACCGCAACAGCCACCAACCATTCCGGCCCCGGCCTCGATTATCATCTTCATATCTTCAGCAAATTCCTCAGGGGTCATCCGATATACGCTTTTATCATTTACAAGCTCCGGCATTCCGGCGTTCGGCTTTGCAAATACAGGGATAAATGCGATGCTCTTCATCTGTCTAACAAGCTCGACCATCTTATCAGGGCCTGTGGAACAGTTTACACCTATAGCTGCCACTCCAAGATTCTGAAGAACATTTACTGCTGTCACAGGATCGGTTCCATACAGGGTACGTCCATCCTCGTTGAATGTAAGGCTGGCGATTATAGGGAGATCTGACACTTCATTTGCCGCAATAACCGCAGCTCTGGTCTCAGCGAGGCTCATCATGGTCTCGACCACAAGCAGGTCACAACCACTCTCGTCTATGACCTTTATCTGTTCCTTATACACGTCGACCAGCTCTTCAAACTTCAGTTTTCCCATAGGATAGAGCATCTCGCCGGTCATGGTGATATCGCCCGCCACGAGGCCATGGCCTGCAGCCTTGACCGCTTCCTTAGACAATTCTACAAGTCTTCTGTTCATGTCCTCAAGATCATCGGCAAGCCCATACTCGTTGAGTTTTATCCTGTTACATGTAAAGGTTGGAGCATACAGAATATCTGTGCCGGCGTTCAGATATGCAACCTGGAGGTCAAACATTATCTGTGGACGTTCAAGTATCCATTTCTCGGGGCACACGCCAAGAGGCATGCCTGCATTCATAAGATTTGTTCCTGTGGCTCCATCAAGTATAAGTATCTTATCATCAAACAGTTTTCTGAAATCTGCCTTTTTCATGTCTTATCTCCTCGTACTCAGGCCTGATCCAGACCTTCATCAGTTATTTTTCCATCGCCGTCTGCGGCTGCTGTTGCCAGCATGTCACATCTCTCATTTCCAGGGTTGCCGGCATGACCTTTGACCCACAGGAATTCCACGTTGTGTGGTGCTTTTGCTGCAAGCAGACGTTCCCACAGATCCCGGTTTTTGACCGGTTCATTCTTGCCGCGCTTCCAGCCTTTTTTGATCCAGCCCTCTATCCAGTGCTGGTTAAATGCGTTGCACAGATACTGTGAATCTGAATACAATTTCACATTACATGGCTTTATAAGAGCCTCAAGCCCGACTATCGCCGCCATAAGCTCCATTCTATTGTTTGTTGTCTTTATATATCCCTGGCTGTATTCTCTCTCATGAAGCTGTCCCTTTGCATCGATAAACTGAAGAACAGCACCATATCCACCAGGTCCATTTGGATTGCCTCTGGCAGATCCATCAGTGTACAATATTACATCCATATATGATCTCCATAATTATATTTTCTGTATAAATGAGTCTATGATACGAACAAGTCTTCCTGACGCTTCATCGCCCGCCGCAATGATCTCCTCGTGCGAAAGCTCTCCGCCGAGGCCTGCAGCTTTGTTGCATATTGAGGAAAGACCTGCGACACGCATTCCCATATGTCTTGCAGCTATGGCTTCACATACAGTGCTCATTCCAACTGCATCTGCCCCCATTCCCGCAAACATTCTTATCTCTGCAGGAGTCTCATACTGAGGACCGGTGACCTGAATATATACACCCGACCTGAAATCAATATCATTTTCAGCAAATGCTTCTCTGATATAGCTATTCAGCTCCACATCGTAGACATGTGTCATATCGGGAAATCTCACACCCAATTTATTATAGTAACTGCAAATGAGTGGCGATGGTACAAATGTTGAAATGTGATCACTTATCATCATGATATCGCCCGGCTCAAGCTTCTCAGATATTCCGCCTGCAGCATTTGTGAGCAGAAGCTTATCTACACCAAGCAGCCCTATTACACGGACAGGCATGACAACCTGGCTCATATCGTATCCTTCATAATAATGGACCCGTCCCTGCATGATAAGGACCTTTTTCCCGTGGATACATCCGTATACGAAGCGGCCTCTGTGTCCTGCTACTGTAGATACAGGAAAATGTGGAATATCTCCGTAATCCACATACACAGGGTTCTCAATAACGTCCGCCATATGTCCCAGACCACTGCCCAGGATAAAGGCTATATCAGGAACATCTCCTATCGCATGTCTCAAATACGAGGCAGCCTCCGTCAACTGATCGTATGTTACCAAATCATCACCCCCATAATACAAAACAAGGTCAGGATATTATTCCTGACCAGGATCTATATAAGTTATAACGGAGACGGAGGGATTTGAACCCTCGCGCCGGTTGCCCGACCTACCGCATTTCGAGTGCGGACCCTTCAACCTCTTGGGTACGTCTCCAATTACACTTTAATAATAGCAGATGACAGGCATTCCGTCATATACTATATTAAACAACTGTTCTGCCGCGGATACAGGAAGATTTACACATCCATGGGATCCGCTGTTCTTGTATATATCACCGCCGAATGAACTTCTCCACGATGCATCATGGAATCCGATTCCCAGCTCGCCTATGAATGGCATCCAGTATGTTACAGGAGTCTCATAGTCATCGCCGATAAGCACAGCAGGTGTCTTCTTATACAGGATCGTATATACACCTTCAGGTGTTCTGTATTTGCCATTGTTTGCAAGGCTTCCGGTTACGCAGTCGGAATCCCACACAAGATTGCCGTCTACATATGCATATACATGCTGCTGGCCAAAATCACATTCGATATATGAATCACCGATATCATCGCCGCCATCGTGATAAACTGCAGCGTAGCAGTCAAACGGCGGTGTATGTGTTGTGGACTCTCCGGCTTCAAGAAGCTTCATGAGCTCTTCTGTCTCACCGTCCACATCGATCATCCAGCCATACCAGGTATTCGCCAGAGTGATGACATCACCATTATGAGTTCTGAAATTCCTCGGCACACCGTATGTATCGTATCTGCTTGCGATATTCTCGACATACTCACGCACCTTGTCTTCTGAGAATTTCCATTTCCCTTTTACGTTGCTGATCCAGTCGCCATATTCCTTGCTGGTAAGCTTCCATGACACCTGATCAATCTCATATGTAATGGTCATCTCAAGGATCTTTGCAAGATCCTTCTGCTCATTTACTATCTCTTCACTGTCGGCTGTGAGCTCAGGACTCTCGTATGCGTCACTTTCCGATACATCAAGCACGGATTCACCTTTAACAATCGCCTCATCTATTATACAGCATAATCTGTCAAAATCAAGATAATTTCCTTCAGAATCAGGAATAATTGTTGATTCTCCATCCTTGATCGTAACATAGGCATCTTCCGGTTTCTCCATCTTGGACTCGTCAAGACTGTCATAGCTCTTCAAAAGCTTCTCGAGAGCATCCTTGTCATACGACGCTGAATAGTAAAGGTCATAATCTTTTCTCTTTAGCATGTAATAAGGCCAGAGAAAACCATTTTGTTCGCTTATGATCTTCTTGGCTGTTATATTCGGCTTTATATCAAGCGATATATCTTCTGGTTTTATGACATGTTCCTCACCGCCCCTGAGCTTGAGTGTGAGGGAATAATCCTGTATGTAACTCTCTATGTATGCATCGACATCATCAAGTGAGTAAAACGAATAGTCTATATCATTGATGTATGTCTTGTAGTTGTAATGGAACATGAACCATATCGATATAACTATATATGTACATACGACCACCGCTCCAAATATAGCCGCTGTGATCTTCAAAGCTCTATGAGTCTTTTTTGCAGACTTGTCATCCGGTTCGTCCGCTTCATCAGAAGCTTCATTATCTGGGAATATCGGTATCCCTGCTCCATCGGGAATGGCTGCATCCGATGCCGCAGTCTCCGGTTTGGTCTCTGTCCCCCCGAATATTGTCTCTTCAGCAACTATCTCTTCAGCGGCATCAGTGTTCACATTATCTTTATCTATATTGTTATCATCTGTGTTATTGTTCATAAAATCACGCTCTTCCCCTTCACACATAATTCCATGCGAACTTACATCCAACATACATAATATTATATGCTATATTACTATAATTCAACACTTAATTATGTTTAAATATAAGAGGCTAACGCACTGTTATCTGGACAAATTGATGGTCACCAGATCCGGTTCGTTATTAACTCTGATTCGGATAGTGTGAAGTCCGAGTCCTGCACAGACTATCATATTATGTCCATCGCAGGAATATAACCCCTTATAGTACTTTGGAAACAGTCTGATCATAGGCGATATCACGCCTCCGAGAAATGGCAGAATCACAAGTCCACCATGTACATGGCCGGATACAGTAAGATCAGCGCCCCATCGGGAATATTCTTCAAAATAATCGGGATCATGTCCTATAAGTATATTGTAATCGGATCTGCTTATCGGTGGAAGTTCATTCAGCAGATACTCTTCATCCATATCGAGCTTTTTGAATCTTCTGTAATATTCCGTCTTCATGTCAAGTCCGTATATCGTGACATTGTATTCATCAAGATGAACACTTTCATTTATAAGCCAGGTGATGTTATCTTTTGTTCCTTCATATAACCTGTTCCACATATCACCATATTTTTCATATATGGATACGCGCATCTCATGATTTCCTTTTCCCATATACACAGGAAAACGCTTGCCAAGTTCATTCAGAAAATGTATACCTATATCTACTGTAAGTCCCGGCTTTCCGACTATTATATCCCCCGCCACCAGTATGAAATCCGGATTGATCTTTTCTATACAGCTTATAAGCTTCTCGTTGTCCTTTCCAAATTCCGCATTGTGGAGATCTGATATCATGACTATCCGGGCTTTTTTTCTTATTCTCCTGTCATGCAGTTGATAATTTGAAAACGAGATTCTTCTGTTTTCGCGGTAACTCTCTATCAAAACATTAACAAGCGTTATAATGCATAGTACGATAACTACAACTAAAAAAATCTTCATGTATTTAACCTCAATATGTAAATTGTAACTTGAGCACTTTAACGAAAGCGTACTTCATACTCATGGAATTAACCTTCTCCGCCGCATATATCGGCACTGAACCGATGCACCTCTCGCCAATATAATAGCTCATCTTTCCAAGCTCTTCACCACTGTCAACCGGGGCAGTCAGTGGATCTCTCATCTCCAGTTTCTTCTTCACATCCTCCGCGTGTTCTCCCGCAAGCAAGATCCCGGTGAATTGTGAGTCGGTCTTAATTGTAACACAACTTTCGGTGCCATTGTCTATGGAAATCTCTTTTTCCTGAAGAATATTCAGATCTGTATATTTCTGGCACATCGAATATCCATAATCAAGCAGCCTGCAGGCGTCTTTGTTTCTGATATCCTTTGTATCAGCTCCCATGATGACAGCAATAAGCTGTATGCCGTCCCTCTCAGCAGTCGCCGACATGCAATATTTTGCGGTATTTGTGAAACCTGTCTTAAGGCCGGTTGCTCCTGTATACATATTCAAAAATTTATTTGTGTTGACGAGATCAAACTGACTCTCGCCCCTTCGTGTTTTATGTATGATCGAATCCATCCATATGCCTGAATAATCAAATATGGCAGGATATTTTGTTATGAGTTCTCTGGACATTATGGAGATATCCCGTGCTGACATTTTATGTCCATCCGCATCCAAGCCACACGCATTTTTGAAACTTGCATTTGTCATCCCCAGCTCAGCAGCCCTCTCATTCATCTTTTTCACAAACGCTTCTTCGCTTCCGGCAACCTTTTCCGCCATGGCAACAGCCGCATCGTTTCCGGATGCAATTATAATACACTTTATCATATCTTCAACAGTCTGTTCTTCTCCTGCCTCAAAGAAGCATTGCGATCCGCCCATGGACGCAGCATGTTCACTCACAGTTACAATATCATCAAGAGTCATTTGTCCGGCCCCTATCGCCTCAAAAGCCAGAAGAAGCGTCATAACCTTTGTAACCGAAGCCGGAGCCATGGCTTCATCACAGTTTTTTTCAAATAACACCTGACCTGTGGATGCCTCAACGAGTATACAGCTTGGAGATTCCACCTCCAGAACTTCTGTCTGGTCTGCCGCCTGAGTCTCTGTCTGTTCCTCTGCATATACCATAAGATTCGTACCATTTGTGTTTGCAAATATGATAAAGATGAGTACCGTTATAACAGATAATCTTCTGATATTTTTCTTCCTGCCCATCTTTTTTCTATCCGGAAAATGCAGCATACAACTCCTCTTTCAGTTTCTGTTTATATATTATATTATGCATTTATCCGGCAATATGACTTTTTATCCCACCAATATAGTATTATTTTCTTTATTTTGTAAAGTTTTTCTGATATAATCAATGGCTAGAAAAAAGGAGGACATGTTTCATGAGTATGAAATTAGTTAAACGAGTACCAACTGGCGATGAGATCAAGGAACTATACCCTCTTTCAAGCGAGTTGAAAGCCATCAAAGCCAGAAGAGATGAAGAGATCAGAAAAATTTTCGTAGGCGATGATGACCGATTTATATTTATCATCGGACCTTGTTCAGCAGATAATGAGGATGCTGTTTGCGATTATCAGAATCGTCTTGCAAAGGTTGCAGATGAAGTTAAGGATAAGATACTGGTCATTCCACGTATATATACTAACAAGCCAAGAACTACTGGTGATGGTTACAAAGGAATGCTCCATCAGCCTGATCCTACAAAGGCATCAGACATGCTCGAGGGCCTTTACGCCATCAGAAAAATGCATATAAGAGCTATCAGGGAGACAGGACTCACCGCTGCTGATGAGATGCTTTATTCAGAAAACTGGCAGTATGTAGATGATATCCTCTCTTACGTTGCCATAGGCGCACGTTCTGTTGAGGATCAGCAGCACAGACTTACCGCAAGTGGAATGGATGTTCCTGTAGGTATGAAGAATCCTACAAGTGGTGACTACAACGTTATGATGAATTCCTGTATAGCAGGACAGCATCACCACACATTCCTCTATTCTGGATGGGAGGCACATACAGACGGAAATCCTTTGACACATTGTATATTGAGAGGTGCACTGAATAAGCATGGACAGTCTATATCCAATTATCACTATGAGGATCTCAGGCTCCTTGCTGACACATACAAGAAGTTCAACCTCGTAAATCATGCATGTATAGTTGATGCCAACCACAATAATTCTGGCAAGAAATTTATTGAACAGCCAAGAATTGTCAAAGAGATAATCCACAGCAGGAATTACGATTCTGAGATCAAGAATCTTGTAAAGGGTGTTATGGTTGAGAGTTATATTGAGGATGGCAACCAGCCAGTAGATGGTGGATGCTATGGTAAGTCTATCACAGATCCTTGTCTTGGATGGGATAAGACAGAGAGACTTCTCAAAGAAGTTGCTGATCTTCTGTAAAAAATACATTTTAAGCCTGCGCGCTTATACAATTACACGTGCTGTGCTTATACAACAAAAGAAAACCGGCGGATCTATCATGATACCACCGGTTTTCTTTATTTATCTGTCAGGCCGAAGCCTCGCAGAGTTTGACGAGTATGCATCTTCCCAAAGACACATCTCCCATCATCTTATATTTACTTGTAGTATACGCATACATCGGATCGACAACTCTTCTCAAAAGTCTCGAAAGAACTGGAACTGTAAATACATATTTAACCTTATACTCCCTGTCCGAATCCTCTGTTAATCTGGCAACATGATCCCTTATATCTATGTAGAACACCCCACTATCATTGCCGATAACATTGAACTGAAGACAACAATCATCAATATCCGCCAATTCCAAAGAACTGAGAACGCCGTCGATACACTCCACGCATTCTTTATACGTCATATAAACACCCAATCTTATAAGAACTCGAAATCTGCATCCTCATCGCCATCGCCGATAAGTGCCTGATTACGCTTAACACCCTCTTCAACTTCTCCGACGATAAGCTCTTCTTCCTCTTCCTCCTGAGCAACCTGAGCACTCTTACCTGTGAATGCTGCCGGCTTTGGCTCTGCCTCTGGAGCAGCCTTTGGTGTCATCTTGAGCTTCTGAGGTGCATCTCCGCCCTGCGACTTCATCTTAAGCTTTGTTATAGGATCCGCCTCAACTGCAGCTTCAACCTTATTTGCAGCCTCAGCAACCTTTGCACTTGATCCGCTCTTGAGTGTCTCCATCTCTTCCTTGAGCTTGGCAAGCTCAGCCTTTGCATTTGCGATAACCTCGTTAGCCTTCTTCTTAGCGTCGTTTATTATCTTGTTAGCCTCAGCATTTGCTGCGTTGGCTTCCTTCTTGGAACCAGGAGCAGCCTGCTCGAGCTGCTTCTCAAGCTCATAAATCTTTACGCTGTTCTCCATAAGGTTCTTCTTTGACACTTCGTTCTCTGACTCAAGAGCTGCATACTTTGTCTCAAGTTCTGCATAATCTTCTGCAACTGAGCGCAGGAAGCTGTTAACCTCATCCTTATTATATCCAAAAAGTCCTTTTTTAAAGGTTTTAGATTCAATCTGATCCTTTGTCATTGTATAGTTCTCCTTTTCAGTATTAGTTCTCTCTATAATATTATCCTTTGCATATAGAAACTCCACTTGTAATTATATTAACAAATATTCATTTTTTCAACAATATTGTTGGATTTTATAAAATTTTCCCAATATATTACAATTTTTTCGGCAAATCATGGATATATTACAATTCATTACTGTCAAGTAATATGGTAAATGGCCCATCATTGGACAGATCCACTTTCATATCTGCGCCAAATTCTCCATGTTCCACCACAGGAACAAACTCACGGCATCTTTCAATTATATACTCATACATCTCATTGGCCATATCAGGCGCTCCTGCACCAGTAAATGATGGTCTGTTGCCCTTCCTGCAGTCTGCGCACAAGGTAAACTGTGAAACGATCAGGAGTTGGCCGTTTACACTGTTTATGTCAAGATTTGTCTTGCCATTTTCGTCGGCAAATATCCTCATCTTCACAAGCTTGTTTATCATCTTGTCAGCAATCTCTTTGGTATCCGAATCGTATACTCCGACAAAAACCAGAAAACCTTTCTGTATGCTGCCGATCACTTTGCCATCCACCTCTACTGATGCGTGATTTACACGCTGTATTACAAATTTCATTTTATTTTACGGATCCTTTCATAATCTTTTTACAGACTATTTTACCAGCAATATCATTTTGACAGCTATTTGCCGGTTGTACTATCTGTCCGACATGCTTATCGCTTCAACTGCAACGCTGCCACCTCTTACAACCTCTATCCTGTTAGGGAAGCTCTCCTTGAACAGCTTTATGGCATTGTCGTTCTTTGCATCAGTCTGAACACACTCAACAAGCACTGATTTCTTATTGTAGTCAGTGATCTTGTAGCCAAATGCATTTGCAATTCGGAACACCTCGTCCTTATCTTCATTTGAGCAGCTATTGACCTTGACATATAAGATCTCGTTGTTGTGGATTGCAATATCTGTGTAGTCGACGACCTTGATAACCTCAACACTTCTATTGAGCTGCTTTTTCACCTGCTCAAATGTCCTGTCATCACTGGTGAAACCGATGGTCATTCTGGATATTGTCTCATCCTCGGTTACTCCAACGGTTATAGTATCTATATTGTATGATTTGCTTGAAAACAAACCTGAAATTCTTGCAAGTACACCTACCTCATTCTCTACGAACAGGCATATCCATCTCTTCTTTACGCTCATTCTATATACCCCTTTCATCTGGATAATATACAAATCTATATATGTACATTCTATTACCAATATAAAATCAATTTATCAATATCAGCAGTCAAGTATCATGTCATTCAGTGACTTTCCACCCGGAACCATAGGAAATACGTTGGCCGTAGGATCGATGAAGAATTCTATAACTGTAGGTCCGTTTGTATTTGCCCTGGCAGCCTCAAATGCCGGCCTGATTTCCTCAGGCTTTGTAACTCTGATGCCCTTTGCATCATAGCTCTCTGCCAGTTTTACAAAGTCAGGAGAATACTTTGGACAGCATTTATCCGGATTCTGACAGTCTCTGTTGCATCTTCTTCTGTATCTGAGACATGTACTGCTGTATCTCTTATTGAAGAACAGCTCCTGCCACTGGCGTACATTGCCGAGATAGCCGTTGTTCAGTATACAGAGGGTAACAGGAAGCTCAAGCGCAACAGCTGTAGCCATCTCCTGAATGTTCATCTGGACTCCGCCGTCTCCGGATATACAGATAACATCTTTATCCATGTTGCCAAGCTTTGCGCCTATGGCAGCAGGAAATCCATAACCCATGGTTCCAAGACCTCCAGAAGTTAAGAGCTGTTTGTTCTCGTCTATATCAATGTACTGCGTTGTCCAGAGCTGATTCTGTCCAACATCAGTTGTAACGATGAGATTGCTGTACATATCGTTTATGGTTCTGATGATAGCCTCAGGGGTCACACCATCATATCTGTTCATGTTGATAGGATACTCAGCCTTGACATTCATAATGTCATCCACCCAGCCTTTGATATCAAGAGGTTCTGCATATTCAAGCATCTTGGATATGGCAACCTTGGCATCAGCAACGATAGGTATATCTACCTTTATATTTCTTGATATGGACGCTGCATCTATATCAACATGTATGATCTTGGCATTCTTGGCAAATGTATCTATAGTACCTGTTATTCGGTCGTTAAATCTACATCCGATGGAGAAAAGTACATCGCTCTCCATGATAGCTTTGTTGGATGCCAAGTTACCATGCATACCGATGTTACCTACATACAGTGGATGATCTGTAGGTATCGCACCTTTTCCCATGATGGTTGTGACTACAGGGATACCTGTCTTCTCCGCAAGCTGCTGCATCTCTTTTCTTGCATGGGCGATATTTACACCACCGCCACAAAGGAACACAGGCTTCTTTGCATTCTTAAGCTCCGCAAGGGCTCTCTTGATCTGTCCGACATGTACGCCCTCTGAAGGCTTGTAACCTCTGATATTTACCTCTGATGGATACTCGTCACTTCCCATGGCAAGCTGTATATCCTTAGGAATATCAACAACTACAGGACCCGGCTTTCCGGTTCTTGCTATGTAAAAAGCATTTTTAATGATCCTTGCAAGATCCTCTCTCTTTCTTACTGTGACTGCGTACTTGCATATGCTTCTTGTGATCCCTACTATGTCAACCTCCTGAAAAGCATCATTTCCAATAAGGTTCAACGGAACCTGTCCTGTAAAACATACCAGTGGCACACTGTCGTAGTTGGCTGTGGCAATTCCTGTTACAAGGTTTGTCGCACCCGGACCGCTTGTTACCAGACACACTCCAACTCTTCCTGTTGAACGTGCATATCCGTCCGCTGCATGAACAAGTGCCTGCTCGTGTCTTGGAAGTATCATATCAATACCTTCTGCATCATACAACGCATCAAACAGGTCTATCGCTGTTCCACCAGGGTATGCGAACAGAGTGTCTACTCCCTCTTCCTGCAACGCTTTTACAAACATCTTTGCTCCATTGATCTCCATATCTTATACCTCCTGTAAAGTTCATGATAATCTAAACTTACGCCTCGGAATGTATATATGCACCCCTTGCATAGAAAAAGCCCTAAGCGCAACTGTTTTACGCTTAGGGCGAATATGTTCATATCCGTGGTACCACCTAAATTCAGACAAATGTCTGCACTCATCAGATACTATAATAAATTATCACTGTAATCATTATTAATATCTTATTCCTGTAACGGGGAAAACCGTTGAAACCTACTCGACAACAGCCGACAAATATGTATGCTGCAATCTTTCAATCCACTGCTCGAAGGCTACCTTCCACACATTCCTGATGAAGACTCTCACCACCGTCTTCTCTCTGTTGATCGGGGGGATGCATGTACTCCTCCTCGTCATAGCATTTGACTATTTCCCGGTCGTTTTACGACCCTTAGATGTGATTATTTTATCATTAACATGAAGATGTGTCAACGATTCTTTTACTTGCCCGCCAGCAGTTCAAACCAGAACACATCATAACCTGCCGCAGCGGCAACTCTCTGGGAGGCTATATGGGACATGCCAGTTCCATAATATGGTATCCTGCCACTTCTGAGTATATCCATAGTGAGTTCAGATACCAGCGATGTACCCACATGCCTTCCCTCAGCATCTTGAACAACATTTATACCAATCTGCCAGAAGTCGTCACTGTCAGCGCTTGCGCCAGCCATACCAATAATCTCACCATCTGATACAGCAGCCACAGCCAGCACATCAGGAGTGTTATCATCAAAGCAAAATGCTTCATTCCATCTGTCATCTCCTTTGAATTGCAGGATCTCATCCCCCGTATACCTGACAAGGTTAAAATCTTCTTTAAACTTCGAATCAATCAGTTTATCTGTAGTATCTTTTCTCACTGCCTGTTCGCTCAGTTCCGTCGGAAGGTAAAATGGGTGGGCAGATTTCAATTTACATCCGTAGCTGGAAAGAATACTGTCAAGCTCACGAAATTTCTCTATATCCATGAACCATTTGCCAGATGCATTCTCATAGCGTTTTCTGCATTCATCTACAATCTCTCTACGACCGGTAAATAACAGCTTGCCATTTACCACAGCTATTTTGAGTGGGCACTTTTCCTGTCCTTTGAACCGTCTTTGTCCTTCTATCTGTCTGTATTCAGAAAATATATTGTCACTGGAATATATATCAGCCGCATCACAGCAGTAATCCCTGGCCAGCTGATCATACAGTGAATTCTTCATCTTTCCACACAGCCAATGTTTTCTCGTCATAATATTCGTATGTCCTATCCGGATTTCATTCAAAAGAGGCACATCCACTTCATCACAGGTATGATGAAACACAAATCCAAGCTTTTCCTGTACTATGCGGGACTTGGAATTGCCATCGTAGTAACCGCACCATATTGTTCTCATGCCCAGATCAAGAAATCCATGTTCTATGAGTCTCCTGGCCGCCTCCGGTGCGTATTCGTTGCCCCAGTGAGGCTTTCCTATCCAGTATCCGAGTTCACATTCGTCATCGCGGTCTGTCATATCTGTCCTTCCGTTTAACAGTAATTCAATGGCTCCGACAACCAGGCCGCTGTCCTTCAGACACACAGCATAACACTCCGGCCCATTAAATACATTCCGTATCACATCAAGGCTGTACTCCCTGCTCTCATGCACTGGCCAGCCAGCTATAGGTCCCACATCAGGGGCACTTGCATATTCAAATAATATATCTGCGTCACTCTCCTGCCAGTGACGTAATATTAACCTATTAGTTTCTAAAATCAAATCATATATCCCCTTTCATATAAGACTTTCTTTTTCTGATACGTCTATTCTAAATTATATATGCCACTGAATGTCGCACCCACTGTTTAGCTAATTCAGCCTTTTTACCTCAGTCTGTGCTTTCCCAGTTTTTCACTATCCTCAGATATTTGCCGAGATTGATAAAAGATCTAACGATCTCGTCCACTATGACTGCAAGAAAGACACCTGCTATTCCAAGCTTAAGGACAAACACGAACAAAAGTGCCACAGAAACCACCCACAACGTGCCAAACAACTGTGTTATGAGCATCCATATCGTGTTGCCACTGCCCCTGATCGCATTGCCAACAACTATGTTTGCTGATTTTGCGAAAAGATTGATGCTGATAAAGATCAGATATATCCCACACGATGCAATTATACTCTTGTCGTTGGTGAAAAGTGATATGATCTGCTGTGGAAACGCAAGACAGACACCGAGTGTGATGATTCCAACTACTATACACAAGCCATACGCACAGACACATACACCCTTGTATTTACCCAGATCATTGTTTCCTTTTGCCTCACCGGTTAGTGTCATTGTACCGTTTCCTATCGCTCCAATGATGACAACCGCCAGAACTTCAACACTGAATATGATGGAATAAATTCCGGCAGCCATCTCATTTATGGCGTTGAGAATCCTTATAAGCAGCAGATTGCCAAGATTCCATGCAAAATCCTCAAGAGCTGTGTTCACTCCCAGCTTTGCCGACAAAAGATACGGCTTTATATGTGCCTTTACTACCCATTTCATAGATGGTTTAGTGTTAAGTTTCTTGCTTGATACCACGAATATCACTGCAAATATAAGTCCAGAGTACTCCGCTATTGTCGTCGCTATGGCTGCACCCTTTATCCCCATGGCTGGAAACCCAAATCTTCCAAATATCATAACCCAGTCAAGGAGTATATTTACACCAGATCTTAATATTCCATATACAACAAGTGGTTTGGTATAGTTTGATGTCTGGAGTATGACGCTGAATGCACCGCCCAGTCCTGTTATCAAAAATACGGGCGCATAATACCTGGAATAATCAAGACACATCGGCATCAGGCCATCTGACACACCCATGAGTCTGAATACAAATTCAGCGCAGAATGTCCAGAAGAAAAATAACAGTATCGGTATGATATTATTGTATTTCACCATGGCACCGGAGTATTCCTCTATGTGTTCGGTATCTCCTGCACCAACACCCTGACTTATCAGTATAGACGCTCCTGTCACGATGGAGAAACAGAACGACATGGTGGTCCACATCGGTGAAGTCACATTGCCAAGTGCGCTCATGTACATGCTGTTTACGTGTCCTAAAAATATTCTATCTATAAGCATCTGAAGCTGTGATATCAGATTGCTCAGCATGATCGGAACCGCAATATTTAACAGTCCCGGAAGGTATTTTTTGTTAGTCTTTATTAAAGTGTTTTTCATTGCAGTATTTCTCTTTCTTTTATCAATATTTTGTAGGTTCAAATGTCATGATGTTTATTGCCGATTTTGTGTTCATACTCACCGAAAACAAATATGATACATTATATCAATACTTAACATATCTTGCATCAAACTTATAGTATTATATAAAAGTTCTATAAAATCAACTCCCCAATATAATATATAGATACCACAAAAAGAGGTAAATATATGTGTTCCATCGCAGGATTCTATAACTCCAACAGGATTTTCAATACCGAACATGAACGATACTCATACATATTGAACGACATGAATAAGGCACTTGCTCACAGAGGTCCGGATGCACAAAATACAGTGCTGTCATCGCACTGTGGAATGGCACACACAAGACTTTCCATACGTGACGTAGCAAGAGGCGAACAGCCTATGAAAAAGGTCATCGGCGAAAATACTATATACATAGTGTACAACGGCGAGATCTACAACACAAAGGAACTGAAATCGGAGCTGCTCGCCCTTGGATATACATTTGATACAACTTCGGACACAGAGGTTATTCTCAACTGTTTTCTTCACTTCGGTCCCGATTTTGTTCACAGGCTGAACGGAATATTTGCATTTGCGATATATGACGAACATATCCAGACCATATATCTGTACAGGGATCACTTCGGTGTGAAGCCGCTGTACTACTCAGTAACTGATGACGGAACACTTGTCTTCGCCTCAGAGATCAAAGGACTGCTCTACTATCCAGGTATAAGGCCTGTCATTGATGCACGGGGACTATGTGAGGTGTTCGGAATCGGGCCGTCCAAGACTCCAGGCTGTGGAGTATTTCAGAATATAGACGAAGTAAAGCCGGGACATTTCATGAAATTCTCACCCTACGGAATGACAGACTTCACATATTACCGCATAACCAGCAATCCTCACACTGACAGCTATGAAGACACTGTGGAAAAAGTCCGTTATCTTGTCAAGGACAGTATAGAGAGACAGATCGTATCGGATGTGCCTGTATGTACATTTCTCTCGGGGGGCATCGACTCATCAATCGTCAGCAGCGTATGCGCCGCAAAACTCAGGGAGCAAGGGAAAAAGCTGCACACTTTCTCATTTGATTTCAAAGATAATTCTAAATATTTCAAGTCAAATGCATTCCAGCCGGAGCAGGATCGACCATATGTAGATATGATGGTAGCCCACATAGGTTCAGACCACACATATCTCACCTGCAATTACAGTGATCTTGCAGACTATCTGTATACTTCCGTGGAATCAAGGGATATGCCGACCATGGCGGACGTGGATTCATCACTTCTGTACTTCTGTTCATTGGTGGCAAAGGAATACAAAGTTGTACTAACAGGGGAATGCGCGGATGAGATATTTGGAGGATACCCATGGTTCTACAGAGAAGAACTGCTTTCATCTGATACATTCCCATGGATGAAGGATCTGTCGCCAAGGCTCTCAGTACTGTCGCCGGACATCATAGATAGTCTTGATATACCGGGATATGTGTCATCACTATACAATTCTCTCCTGTCCGAGATCAATCTTCTTCCGGGGGAATCCGATACAGAAAAGCGGCGCAGGCAGATATCTTATCTGAATATCAGGATGTTCATGCAGACATTGCTTGACCGAATGGACAGAACAAGCATGGCAAGCGGACTTGAGGCGAGAGTTCCATTTGCAGATCCACGAATACTTGATTATGTGTTCAATGTTCCATGGGAGTACAAATATTCCGAAGGCTGTGAGAAAAAGCTTCTCAGAGAGGCCATGAAGGATTATGTTCCGCACGAAATCATGTACAGAAAGAAAAGCCCTTATCCAAAGTCATATGACCCTCATTATGAGCAGGAGCTTGCAAAGAGGCTTCTCTGCGTGCTAAATGATCCGGAAAGTCCTCTTCTGCCTCTCATCGACAGAGAATATGTGAAAAACTTCATAAACGCGCCAAAGGATTACGGCAGGCCGTGGTTCGGTCAGCTCATGGCAGGACCTCAGATGATGGCATATCTTCTTCAGATTGATCACTGGCTGAGAAAATATGCTATTGTCCTTGACATATAAAAAGACTTCCAGACTTCTGTATACATGCGGCGTATCGAAAATGGCGAATACGCTGCATGTACAAGAGTTCTGAAAGTCTTGTTTTTACAGGCAATTTATATATTTGTTATTTATAGATTGCTTTCGCAGAAGGACTGCCCTTCTTTATCAGTTTCTTGTATGCTGTGGCCTTATTCCTAGGTACTGCAAATGTAATTTTGCTGTATGTTCCACTGAAGGCTTTTGCGCCAACGCTCTTGAGCTTAGCTGACTTTATCGTCATCTTCTTAAGGTTTTTGCATGATAAAAATGCGTTTGACCCTATGCTTGTCACATTGTTACCTATAGTGGCATTCTTTAGAGCCGTATACCTGCTGAATGCATTTGCGCTTACAGATGTTATCTTAAACCTTACATCTCCTATAATGACAGTATCTGCGATGGTCAGTGATGCAAATTTCTTATCTGACCTTGAGTACGTTGTACCGGCAATTGCAACTGTTCCGGTGCCGTCTGTCTTTGCTCCGGTTATAGTGTATTTGAATTTTCCAACTGTATATGTCTTTCCCTTGGCAGCCTTTACTATGGCAAATGTCTTTGTTATCTTTCCTGAATATGCATTCTTACCACGTATTATCACACTAGCCTTGCCCACCGCTTTGTTCTTGCTGTAGGTGACAGTGTAATCCTTGTTCAGTCTAAGTGTCTTTGCACCAGCCTTTACAACAAGAGACTTCTGGGTATGTACCTTTCCATTGTAGATCTTGTTTTCTATTCCGGAAACAGTGATCTTGCTTGTATTCTTGCTTATGTCTGTGGTTGCAAGTTTGGCAATACTTCCGGTTTTAGTTGCTTTGCACACGGTACATGTGAATGTCTTCACACCTGTCGCCGTGTATGTAGGTTTCCTTGTCACCCTGCCGGAATTCCACTTATGTCCAAGTTCCTTTACATATACACCTGTGCTCATTACATCGCCGCAGATTGAACACTCTGTATGTCCAGTTCCTGCCTTTGTGCAGGTTGGTGCCTTCTCTCCTTTTAGTGTATACTTTACAGTCTTGCCCTCTGAACATGCCGCTCTGTAGATGGTTATCTTCAGCTCTGTGCTATCATAATTTTCCTTGTCATCGCCAACGTATACAGCGGTTGCCTCCACTGATCCGCCTGCCTTTATCGCAGTCTTATCATCCGCATCAAGCCATGTCCAGTCTCCCGGAAGTGCAATACTTCCAACTGTCTTATTTGTATTATCTACACTTAAAAGCAGATTCGGCATTGTAGCCTTGCTCACATTTACCGTAATCTCAGCTTCTGCAGTGTTGTAATTCACACTGTCAGCCGGAGTAAATACAACGGTGTATAGTGTCTTATCGCTGTCAGATACAAATGGCTTTATGGATTCATCTTTCCATGCAAATGTTCCCGGTATCTCAACCTGATCAATACCATCAAAGGACACTCTTCCTCCAGATATAACAGCTTTTGCAAGATCGTCGCCATATGTTATTGCGCTTGCCACTGGCAAATCAACTACGTTTACATCAGCCTTTGAGACATTTACCTGAACAGTTCCACTGACCGGATTGTAATGTTCCTGTTCATCAGGGGTAAATACAACATCATAACCTGAATTGTCCACTGTCGGTACTACTGAGGTATCTGCCCAGCTCCAGCTTCCTGGTACGTTTTTCCCTGAAGGGTCAAGTACATTTCCACCAGAAATGTTTATAGCTCCTAAAGTTTTATTTGGATCATAGCTTACAGCATCTGCCACTGGAAGTTCATTTATAATAACTGTATCAATTTTAACTATATTGAATTCAGCCTTACAATTCACCTCGTAATTTCCACCGGAGGCATCTTTGATGGTTACTGTAGCTGTTCCAACTTCTGTGTTGTCACTGTAAGATACTTCATATTCGCTTGAAGGAATGACTGTATCACCGTCCATGAGAGCAAACTCAGGCTCTACCTTCTGTCCTGTGTATGTGTACTCAGACTTAAGTCCGTCAAATATTGGACTGTCAATCTTCTTTGGCTCGATGGTAAATGTGACATTCTTTGATCCTGAGTAAGCGCCGATTCCTGTTATGGTTACAGTTGCTGTGCCGGCATTGATGTTGTCAGAATATGATACGATGTAATCCGTGTTTTCTATTAACTGTTCATCATCCTGTAAAACTTTATTAATATATACTTTAACAGTTGGTTTTAATTCAGCGCCAGAATAAGTAAACGTTGCGCCTTCCTCAAATTCGGTCTTCACTTTTTCATTGATCAATGCTCCAATTATAAGTTTATTATCCTTTATGCTGGATGTCATATCACGTTCCGTAACCCCTGACAATATATTGAACCAATTTACATCCAATGTAATATTATTTCCTGCCCCGACAAGTGGAGTATTTGCTTCAAGTCTAGACCAATTTGGAATAATAGGAATAATATTGTGAAGTTCGGCATTTATAATCAGTCCTTCAAAATATTCATCCCACCAATATATACAATTGTTGATTTTTATATCACTGTTGTTAAAGAATACTTTCGCACTGTTTTCATATAAATTTATTCTTTCTAAATCTCCGCCATTTAATACCAGTTGTCCATGGACTTTTATTAACTCTGATATCTTCACATCGCCAAGCGTTACTATTGAATCACTACTTACTACTAAGCTGCCCTGCATTTCACCGTTCGCTTTGGAATCAATTATTGTTATTTTCCCATTGTTTACTGTAACCCCATTTACATTATTTCCGTTTATATCAATGGTAAAATCGGAATCAGGATTATTTACATAGCAAGTTTTATATCCCGTATATGACATCACAGCGACAACACTGCCAGGTATATTTTCGGCATAATCTATCGCATCCTGAAATGATGAATAGTATGTGATAATCTCACCACTTGTAACAGATGCCAAGGCTTCTTCGTCACAGTATCTGCACACCCCGTCAACATAGTCATGGTCTCCATAAGTTGTCTTATCTTCATTGCTATACGCAACCGAGACAACGTCAGACGAATCGTTACAGCCAAAATAAGTTATGTTCTTATATACCTTTGCACCGCGTAATACAGGATATGTGTCTGTTCCGATGGTCTGTCCCCAGATGGAGCCATCGTAAGTCACAGTGTTATCACCTTCTCCGGTTGAGCAGCCCTGTGACAGGAGATACGCAATTTCACCGCTGGCGAATTGTGCGGCGGTTTTGCCGCCATTTTCATCTTCTGTGTCTGCGAGGTAATAGCAATTTTTGATTGGCCCAAAATTGTATCCACATATACCGCTTATATCAGCATCTGAGCCAGTAGCAGTAACAGTTCCTATGTTATAACAGTTTAAAATTAGTTCAATACTACAACCACACACACCACCTACAGAAGCTGCTGAGCCGGTAGCAGTAACAGTTCCTGTGTTATAACAGTTTGTGACTGTGCCACCATTATTATATCCACATATACCGCCTATAGTAGCAGATGACTCAATAGCGGTAAGATTCCCTGCATTATAACAGTTTGTGATTGTGCCAGCATTGTTTCCGCACACACCGCCCACATGATCATTCCCTTTGAAATAGGAATCAACGACTCCAACATTTTTTATGTTGCCATCGGATTCTGAACTTTCGAATAATCCAATACATGTTGAATCACCATTAAAGTACAAACCACTTACGGTTTTATTATTTCCGTCAAACGTTCCTGAATACTGTGTTGTACGATTTCCCATCCAATCTGCAATCGGAGTCCAGCTTATAAAATCACTTCCGTTGGAAACGTTGCCCTCTGCATCGTATTGTAAGGAATCAAGAAGATTTTCATTTACTGTGATGTTGGCTGTCAGAACTGCATTGGCTAATTTGTTTTGTTTAACTCCATCAAGAGTGCCGTTTACAAGTCCTGCAAACCAGAAAAGCTGACCTGCATTTCCAATCTCGTACACATCGTCCTTGCTATTATCATCGTCAATATCATACTTGTCTGTAGTGAGCACCGCCGACTGGTAAGCATCACATTCTGTACAAAAACCCTGTGAATTATAGTTGTGCGATTCTGTTTCTTCAGCTTTCGCAGTGATTGTTTTTAAGCCACCTGCCCCGATCGCAGGCGCCAGCGACGTAACCATCGCCACCGTAAGTGCTGTTATAATTCCCTTCTTAAATAGTATTTCTTTTCTCATTCCATACCTCCATTTCCATAACATTCTATCCTATAAACTCTGTTATTTTATCCCTTTAGTTGCGTAATCAAGTATCATCTCCTTGATCATTATAAGCTCGTCCGTGTAATCCTTGTTGTCGTCCGATCCCCATATGAAGCCCTCCGCATAGTGGGCGCAGGCCGTCATCATGGAGTGGACGGTGACACGCATGAATTCTGCTTCCGGTATGTCAGTCCGTATAGTTCTGTCCACCTTCGCCTTCTCGTACATCATGTGAAGTCTGGTGTCCACCGAATACAGTGAACTGTGGAAATCAACAAGCTGATCATTGTTCTTGCCCTCATGTGTCACATAGTAGTTGAAGTTATCGTTGTACTTCAGCAACGCCTTGTGGTTCTGATACATGTCTATGTAACTGTCCATGGTAAATATCAGTCTGTCTATAGCAGGTATGTCATGTACAGACGATATAGGCCTTCTCTCGTCCAGGCCATCCAGATATCTTTTCCACTGATCAGCACATACCGCTATGACCAGCTCAAGCTTACTTGGATAGTACCTGAACAATGTAGCCCTTCCCACGTCGGTAGCCCTTGCGATATCTCCCATACTCACCGCCTCTATCTTCTTGTCTACGAACAGCTCAAATGCAACATCAAGGATCTTTCTATTGCGCTCATCCATTTCCTCTTTTAGTTTTTCCGGATCTCTCATATATTACTTTACACTCCAAAATTACATTATGATACTCCCTGTCTCACAATAAATATTTTACAGGACTATCTTATGTCAGTCAACAAAAATCCCAGAAGTCACATTTCGAATCACATTTCGATAGTAAGTAACTTCTGGGATTTCGTATTATATTAAATTTTTATAAATCTGCCAAAATCAGCATTCTTTCCTCAATCAAATGATTGAAGTCTGATTTCATTTTTTCAGGTATATAAGATTCGTCACACATCTTTTTCATTTTATCCTTATTTTTAACTACCAAACTTATCATCTTCTCCGCTGATATCCGACTTAAACCACATACATCAGCAAATATAAGGAAATCTTTTCTTCTCACATTTCTCTTTTTCCCATTCATCGGTATCGCCAATTGCTCTGTATCCTCAGGCATGATAACATTTACCGGCAGCAGATCATAGGCTGGTGAGAGAACATAATCTCCGCTTCCCACCTCTGTTTCAATAAGCGAAAAATTCTTCAAATGCATATCGGAATTGCCAGTCACGAAAGAAAATACAATTCTCATATAGAATTCTGCCATATCCAGACCTACACGACTTGAATATTTTTCTATGATCTTTGCACATCGCTCGTATGAACCTTTATATTTGTCCTGTGTAAGACGATAGTCCAACTGACAGAAATCTTCCATTGCAAGCATTTCAACAGTTGTTTTCTCGAATATCCTATCCACTCTTTTAGTAATATATGCCATCTGCCCATTTCCTTTGATCAATGCATGCGGCACCGTTGAAATTCCTATCATATCAGCCATAGACATCACAAGCTGCTCCGCTTCAGGCATCGCTTTAAACTGATCAACCTGAGGTTTAAGTATATATCCTGTTGGGTAGTTTACCAATGTAAGTCTTGGATTACCTAGTTCAGAAAGCAGGTGTAACGACAGTTTCTTCTGCACACCCGGGACCGTATACCCCTTGTTTATACTTTCCTCTGCAAGAACTTTTAGTTTCTGATCATCTATATCTATATCTGGCAGCTTAGTCGTCGTAAAAAATCTCTTCACACAAGCTTTATGCCAGCCTGTTCCGTCGTCATTTTTCAAAGTTTTTCCACAGCACAAACAATTCATACGCGATCCTCCATGACACTTACATTGCCTATCGCATCGCGGCATGCAACAAGCAGCAATCCAAACCTGTCCCTTACATCTATTTTCCAGTTTCTGCTGACAACATCAAGCAGCCACCCCTCGGGGATTAGTCCATCAAAAAAAGAAAATAAAGTCTTGGATCGATACATGTCCTTCGACAATGGCATGGTAAGTGATACAGCACTGGCATTTTCTCTCTCAAGATATTCTTCATCGTAAGAAAATGTATATCCCTCGTCGGTCTCACATAAAATTCCCGCAAATTCATTTCTTATATATACATAAGCCGTTCTAAAAGTATTATCCACCATCAATCATCCTTTCTCCCTGGAACCGCCTCCATGCCGAACATTGCAAGAGCTTCATTGACCTTGTCCATACGCACAGTTTCTTTCCCCTGTTCTAGTTCGCGGACAAATCTAAGCCCAAGTCCTGATCTTATTGCGAATTCTTCCTGTGTAAGACCCGCTTCTTTTCTGTTAGTCTTTATAAATTCAGCTATCTTATTCATCGTTATTACCTCTTATATGTGATTCCTCCTACACGTGATTCCTCTTACACGTGATTCTTCTTATACGCTATTCTCCTTATATATTACACCCGATAAGGTATAATTTCAATCAAATATAATATTTTTTATACCATAACGGGTATAAAAAATATTATATAAAGCAAAACTACACCCGATGGGGTATAATAGCCGCAATAAGCAACAAACTTATACCCTATCGGGTGCAGTAAAACTATTTTATGAGCACAGGCTGTATCTGTCTTCCCTCAAGAGCCTCCTCTATGGTGGCTGGGATGAGATCAAGTCTGCTTATGAGCGAATTTGGCTTCTTCACACAGTTATCCTGTTCAAATGGAACAAAATAAATATTTTTCATATTCATGAGCTGACCGATGTTCTTGAAGTTCATGCCCATGGCATCATTTGTCGAAACAGATATGATGAGCGGCTTGTTGTTCCTCAGATGTGCCTTCGCAGCCATGAGAACCGATGTGTCTGTTATTCCATTTGTCAGCTTGGCGATGGTGTTTCCGGTACAAGGTGCTATGACCAGCGCATCAAGATAGGCCTTGGGACCTATAGGCTCAGCCTCCTGTATAGTGTAAATACCCTTTCGCCCTGCTATCGTCTCAACGTCATTTACGAATTTGTCAGCTTTTCCAAATCTTGTGTCGTACTCTGCGGAGTGAGGCGAGAATATCGGATACACATTTATTCCCATCTCAACCATTTTCTTTATTTCTATCTTAATCTTATCAAAGGTACAAAATGAACCGGTTATAGCCATACCTACATTGCACTTTGATAAATCCATGTTATATACACTCCTATTTATTAAGCGTCAGTTCATACAAATCCATTTCAACGGTGAGCCGACACTGCCTCTATCACTGCATCGGCAAGAATCATCCCCGAGGTCTTTGGAGACAGCTTACCCGGGATTCCCAGGCTGTGTTTATAAGGAATATCATGTTCCTTGCAATAATCAAAATCCACCCCTCCCGGCATAGATGCTATATCTATTACAACCGCATGTCTGCTGAGCAGAGACAGGATATCTTCACATACAACTCTCGCAGGTACTGTATTGAAGCAAAAATCCACTTCTGACAGTATATGCTTATATATCGGAATATCCTCAAATGACATAACCTTGTAGCCTATGAGCGCCGCATCACTCCTCTGCTTTGGACGTCTTGCCATAACTATTACATCTGCTCCCCAGGATGCAAGCCTTTCGGCAAGAACCCTGGCACATTTGCCAAATCCCGTCACCAGACATACGCTTCCGTCTATATTAATATCAGACAGCTCCTCCGCATCGCAGACTGCCCCCTCCGCGGTTGCAACTGCATTTCTCTCGGCCACAACATCATCTGCAAGAAAATCAAATACATAAGGACTATTTTCGTTTGTATCAGACATATATTTGCCTATCCCGCCTCCAAACACAATGTCAAATTCCTTGCTGCATTCCAGAATGCTGTTCACGGTGAGAAGGGTTCTGCCGTTGACAAATTCACCATCCCTCGTAACAGGCACAGGAAGAATGATAGCTTTCAGCATTTCTACAGATGGAGACGCACATTCGCCCTCTATCAGTCTGCGAAAGCCCACTCCTGAAGCCCCCGAAATAATGGTGACCGGCGAATGTCTCAGCAGATCGGCATCATATGGATCGAAATGAAACACATTACTGCCTTTCTCCGCCAGACTGAGAGACATATAGCAGCTTCTCCTGTCACCGCCTACCACGTAGTATACACAATCCATATCCATACCTCAGTGCACCGCCCTTATATTATTGATAATTTAGGATATGCCTGTGCCAGGCAAATGTTACATTGCAGCACGATATAAAACTTTTATTATCTCATCTTTAAATGTCACATCTGCTATCTCCTCGGACACAATAACATTCTCAACATCTATAAGTTCATCGTCCAGGTACACTTCAAGCGAACCGGCCACAGCGCCTTTATGCACAGGTGCCTTTAATGTATCCGCGACTTTGTATACATACTGTATACTACCTTCAGATGCTGTCACAGTCCTGTTCAGCCTGCATTTTGTCGCTGTGCTTCCATCTGCCGACGACCCCGATGAATATGTTATCCTGATGTCAGGCGAAGCAGGCGCCTTAAGCTCCGTGTATATGGTGTGTTCCTGCGCAAATGCCACAAGTGCCCTGGAATCTTTCCATTTATAAGTCTTATTATTCGGCCATCCGCAGCCAAGGAGAGCCCATATATATGTATGTCCCTCAACCTCCGCAGCTCCTATATAGCAATATCCAGCATCGCAGGTAAAGCCGGTCTTTCCTGACAATGCGCATGGCATCATATCGAGAAATGCATTGTGATTAATGCATGCAAATGTTCTATTTCCGGTATTATCAGTGAATGTGTATGATTTTGTTCGGGTAATCTTCAGAAATTCATCCTTTTGGGGTGAAATAAGAATACAATACCTCATGATCCTGACAAGATCCTCCGCAGAGGTGCCATGGACGCCATTTTCGTCCTGGGCATCCAGACCATTTGGCGTGATAAAATATGTAGAATGGCAGCCTATCTCCTCAGCCTTTGCGTTCATCATCTCCGCAAAGTGCTGTACACTGCCACCGATATGTTCCGCTATGACTACAGCGGCGTCGTTGTAGCTCTCGAGCATCATGGCGTACAACATGTCTTCAAGTGTGTACTTCTCGCCGTCACGAACCCCAAGTCTGACCTCAGGCATCTTGGATGCATAGGATGAAGCTGTCACATCATCCGCCAGATTCCCGCACTCGATTGCAAGTATACATGTAAGTATCTTGGTCGTGCTGGCGTTGGGTCTGTGCTCATCACTACATTTGTCATATAGTATATCTCCAGTCTCCCCATCCAGCAGAATCGCATTTCTGGCAAATAGCTGTACATCCGCTGTATTGTCTTCCTCAGCATACGCTTTTATAAATATATTGTTACCAACGAGAAACTGTATTACCAGACTTGCTGCAGTCCAGGCTGCAACAAGCAACATAAACCGCCTTATGCGTGATCTTTTTCCTGTAGAAAACATATGCATATACCGTCATATCCTCATAATATTGGTCATGATATTATATTACAGGAACATGTCTGTTATTCTTCGGATGTCGTATCTACACTGAGCGTGAAATCTGCTTCCTCCAGCGCTTCTTTCTTGAAGTCCTCTATCTTATCAGGGCTTATCATCGGAAGATCATTTGTCGATGACACTCCAAAGCATCTGAGGAATTCCTCTGTTGTTCCAAACATGATAGGTCGTCCAGGAGCATCAAGTCTTCCAACCTCCTGCACGAGATTGTACTCTATGAGCTTGTTTATGGCATGTACACATGAAACTCCTCTTATAGCCTCGATCTCGGGCCTTGTTATCGGCTGTTTGTATGCAATTATAGACAAAGTCTCAAGAACAACATCCGTGAGGGAAAGCTTCTTCGGTGTATTGACAACCTTGGCGAGAATTCCATAGTATTCGTTGCGCGTACAGAGCTGAAGCGAACCGTCAAGATCTATGATCCTGATACCCCTGTCGCTGTTGTTGTAATTATATATGATACCCTCAAGCTGCTTTGTAAGCTTCCTCTTGTCCATCTCAAGAGCTGAGGCAAGTCTGTCGATCGATACAGACTCACCCACTGAGAAAAGTATAGCCTCGATGGCGGATGTGAGATAATCGTCACTGTACTCCTTGTCCGTCCTGGCCTCCTCATTCTCTTCTGAAGGGGTATTTACTTCATCTATTTCCTCATTCTGTAAATCTTCGTTATTCATCGTTACCTCGTCTCTATATAGTATCCAGAGAATCAATGATTATCTCTCCGAATATATCTTCCTGTCTGATCGCTATTGCGCCTATCTTCATAAGCTCAAGTATGGCAAGGAATGTGACTATGATATTCATCTTTGATGCCTGCATCTCAAGCAGTGTCCTGAAGTTTATGCCCTCCAGTCCTCTGACTTCTTCTCTTACCTCCGCCATCTTCTCCTCAAGGGAAATCTCCTCCCTCTCGATCTCTTTGAATTTGCTTCGTATCGGATCTACCTTGTCGACCTGCTTACGCATAACCGATTTGAATATCTCATTGAGCTTCTGGAGATCCACATCAGCCTTGGAGATCAACTCATAAGGATCGACCTCCTGCTTGACATTCTTCACCTCAGCCGGTATGGTCGCCTTCTTGAAAAATGCCTTGTTTCCCTCAATCTCCAGATCCTTCAGTTCACCGGCAGCATACTTGTACATCTTGTACTCAAGCAGTCGTCTGACGAGCTCTTCTCTAGGATCCTCTTCATCCTCAGGATCCTCCTCATCCTTCGGCAGGAGCATCTTGGACTTGATCTTGATCAGAGTCGCCGCCATGACCAGAAATTCGCTCATGACGTCAAGATCTTCTTCCTCCATGTTGTTCACATATTCCAGATACTGCTCTGTGATAGTGACGATCGGAATATCGTATATATTGACTTTGTTTTTCTCTATCAAATGCAAAAGAAGATCCAGTGGGCCCTCAAATACATTAAGCTTTACATCTATCGCAGACATATGTACGTCTCCATCCTGAATTGATAACCACCATAATGTTCCATGCCCGGACAATCAAATGTCTAAGGCATCCACCAGAACACCTTAGACATTTTAACATAGCCTGCCATAAATATGCAATCTTATATTATTATGCACACCATTCCGCCATTTCCGTCATTTACGATCTTCTCCATGGTATTCTGAAGCTTCTGCTGACTCTCCGCACCTATCTTGCTGACCTTGTTGTTAAGTCCATCGTCAACGAGTTGTTCTATGGTCTTGCCAAATATATTAACTCCCCACATATCTCCATCATCGCTGTTGTCAGATATGTATGTGACAAGATCATCCGCCTGCTCCTTGCTTCCCACAAGCGGCATGATCTCGGTGGTGATATTCGCCTTGATCATATGTACCGATGGCGCGCTTGCCGATATCTTCACTCCAAATTTTCCTCCGGTCTTTATAACCTCAGGACTTCCGAGCTGGACATTCGACTTATCCGGCATAACGAGGCCATAACCTCCATTGTTCACCTGCTCAAGCGCTCCCATGACACTCACACAATACTTACGATTATCTGCCATGGATTTGAGCTCAGTGATAAAATCGTACTCGTTTGTTATATCTGCGCCCATCATATCTGACAGCATTGCGTAATAATAATTATCGTAGATATCGACGTCTATATTCACACATCCATCCGCCATATTTATGCTGGAACACTTATATCTCTTGACATATTCATTCTCAGGGTAGTCCATATGATCGATATCCCTCAGGCTGTCTGCAGCCACCATTATCTGGACTGCATCACATATAACGCTGCTCTTGATCTCATTGTCATCATCGACAACCTCAAGCCATTTCGGTATCTCAAAATATATAGATGTGACAGGGAAGCTCATAAGAAGTTCTGTAAAAATATATGTAATATCCGATTCTCTGAGCTGCTCCACGTTTACCGGAATAACACTTGCACCATATGTATCGCTCATTTCTGCCGAGAGCGCGGCCGTCTGACTGCTGGATGGTTTGTCGGTGTTGAGAAGAATGACAAATGGCTTCCCAATGGCCTTCAGCTCATCAACAGTCTTCTGCTCAGCTTCAAGATAGCTCTCCCTCGGAAGCTCACCAAAGCTGCCATCCGTGGTCACAACAATCCCAACAGTTGAATGGTTATTTATAACCTTGTTTGTGCCTATCTCCGCCGCCTTGGAAAACGGAATGTCATAGTCAAACCACGGCGTTCTCACCATTCTCTCCTTGCCATCCTCAAACTGACCCTCGGCATCCTTGACGACATATCCCACGCAATCGATCATCTTTACCTTCATATCCAGATTGTCAGCAACATTGATTGATACAGCTTCCTTTGGTATAAATTTTGGCTCAGTCGTCATTATGGTCTTTCCTGATGCCGACTGCGGCAGTTCATCCTGTGCAAGCTGCCTGTCATTTTCCCCTGAAATGTTAGGAATAACCATCTGGTTCATAAATCTTTTTATGAATGTTGATTTTCCTGTTCTTACCGGTCCAACTACGCCGATGTATATTTCTCCGTTTGTTCTCGCCTTGATATCCTGATATACCTGATACTCCTCCATACATCCTCCTGACATGCTATTTATTTACATAATTATATTACTGTAAACACAATAGATCTACGGTCATTTTCTATATATAGCATATGAATGTAACTGCTGTTTTATGAACAAAAAAATCCCCCAGAATACCACCATATAAGGTGATATTCCCGGGGGACATGTCACAGCTTTGTATTACTTGCTGCTCTGATTATCTTTTCTCTTTTTAGATGCCACAATAACACCGCATCCGGCAAGACTTATTAAGAGCACAACTGCTATTGGTACAACAGGAGCTCTGTCACCAGTATCCGGCTTGTTCTTGTCCTCTGTTGTTATTTCAGTTGTCTGTGTTGTCTCTGTGGTTTCGGTTGTCTCTGTGGTTTCCGTAGTCTCGGTCGTTGTTGTCTTCTTATCAACCATTGTGATAGTCACTACAATATCCTCACCGGCTGCAACCTTATCATCAGAAACTGTGAACAGTATATCATCAGCCTTGTCATAGCCCGAAGGAGCCTTAACCTCTATGAGTGCATAGATCTTGCCAATTACAAGTACATTGTTGACTTCATGCGCACTGCCATCTGTTACCCACTCATCAATGAGTTTTCCATCAACATCCTCGAGTCGAAGTGTTGCGCCCTTTACAGGAACACCATCCTCATCTACTTTCTCAAAGCTGTATTTTACTGAAGGTTCAAGCCATGTAATGTTTCCATTCTCATCAACTCTGGCTGTGACTTTACCTGTGTCAGTATTAAAACCACCGTCAAATGATTCAACTGTAATCTTTCCGTTCTCATCTTTCTTGAACTTGATTGATATTGGCTGTTCAGATACATAGTATCCATCCGGCGCCTGTATCTCTCTGATCGTATACTCTGTGCCGATCAAAATACCGTCAAACTTGAGAACTCCGTTGCTGTCTGTTGTAGCCTTAGCGACAAGCTCTTCCTCACCATTTTCGTTCTCCTTGTAGAGTCCGTATACTGAATTTGGAAGCTTTATGCCATTGTTCTCCTCTGCAACCTTCTCTATCTTGAGATCTGTTCTAGGAAGATCATTTATCAGTGTGTTATCCTGAACACCATTTAACACTGCATAAGTGTCAATGTTTGCCTCTGTTACCTCTGCTGTGTAGACTGTGTTATCGATAATATAATCTCCGATAGTCTTACTCTCTTTTACAAGATACGTACCAATCTTAAGATCCTTGAATGTCACAACACCATTTACACTTGTTGCTGTCATTACAGGATTCTCACACTCTGTATCTGTACCCTCATAGAGCGCAAACTCTACACCATCAAGCATTTTTACATCATCAGGGTCTTCAGCACATGACTCCTTATAAAGTCCAGCCTTAGTGAACTTGACAGTGCCAAGCTTGTAGGTATCAACGAACTCTACATCGGCTGTATTTCCACCAATAAGTGTTATTCCGGATGCCTCTGTTCCTTCACCGTCTATTCCATCCACAGTATAGCTGACTGTTACCGCTGCTCCATCATATGCATATGATGTTTCCTCAACTGTATATGTACCATCCGGCACATTTACAAGAGTTATCTCATACTTGCCATTTCCAAGCTTTGCAACCTCAGAGTCTGTAAGCTTTATGATCTTACTGTAGCCTGCATTGTTTGTAACATTGAACTTTACATTTGTCGCTGCATCATCTGCTGTAATATCTCCATTTATGGTCTTGGTAAGTTTTATAACATTTGGCTTGTATGTGTTTGTTATGTCATATCCAGTAACAGATGCCTTGTATCCCGAAACAGCATTCTCTGATACAGAATACTTGATCAGGGTTCCATTATCTTTGTACTTTGGTAAATCTGTAAAGCTGTAATTCCAGTCAGTATCTGCTGTAACCACGAGGCTCTTTATAACAGTACCATCTGCAAGAAGCTTAACTGTTATTGAATCTGGTCTCTGACCATCGTGATCATCGTCATCAACCCACGTCTTAGTACCTGATACATTGATCGTCTCAGGTGTGTGCTGATTGTCAACCACATATCCATCAGCTGCATTTCCTGTTATGACTGTTGTGTAACCATCTATAGTTGTAGTCTCCTCAACTGTGTAGTCGATGGTCTGTCCATTTTTCTTCTCGTCAAGAGCATTCCATGTATGTGTCCAGTTATTTGCCTTGCTGAGTGTTACCCCAGAGCCAGCTACAACCTGTCCATCAGCCAGAAGACGAACCATTACGCTAGGTGTTCTCTTGCCGTCCTGGTTATCATTATCACTCCACTTCTTTGTAACTGATACACTTGTCTTTCCCGGTGTGTAACTGTTCGTGATATTATAACCTGTAACCTCACCTGTATATTCTGGTACATCAACCTCAGATACAGAATACTTGATCTGAATTCCACCATCTCTATACTTTGGAAGATTTGTAAAACTATACTCCCAGTTTTCTGCCTCGGTTACCGTCTTTGTAGCATATACGCTGCCATCTGCAAGAAGGTTTACCTTGATATTTCCAGGTCTCTTGCCATCCTGATCGTCCGCATCATCCCATGACTTGCTGCCGCTCACTGATGTCGTCTCTGGTGTATAGCTGTTCTTTATTGTGAATCCTGTCTCAGCATCGCCTGTGACTGTGGTTGTATATCCATCAATTGCGGTTATCTCTCTTACACTGTAGACGATATTCACACCACTCTTCTTGACATCAAGTCCTGCCCATGTATATGTCCAGTTGTTGTCAGCACTGAGAGTTGTTTCTGATCCAACAACAGGAGTTCCATCAGCAAGGAGTTCAACCTTTACTGAACTCTCTCTCTTGCCGTCCTGATTGTCGGCATCATCCCAAGCCTTTGTAACTGATACACTTGTCTTTCCTGGTGTGTAACTGTTCGTGATATCATATCCATTTACAAGTGTCTGATAATCCTCAACAGCATTTTCTGTGATACCGTATGTGATCTCGTTGCCACCTGCGTACTTTGGAAGATCTGTAAAGCTGTACTTCCAGCCGTTCGCAGCTGTAACTTCCTTATCAGCCACCTTCACTCCGTTTGCAAGAAGATTTACTGTGATCTTTCCTGGTCTCTTACCATCCTGATCATTTGCATCATTCCATATCTTCTTACCACTTATTGAAGTTGTCTCTGGTGTGTAACTGTTCTTGATGATATAACCGGTCTTCGCAGATCCTGTGATAACTGTTGCATATCCTTCAACCGATGTAATCTCTTCAACAGTATATTCAATAGGTGATCCATTCTTGTTGATATCAAGATCACTCCATGTATGACTCCAGTTGTTGGCATCACTGAGATCCACCTCAGAATCTGCAACTACGTTTCCGTCGGCAAGAAGTCTTACTTTTATATTTCTAGCTCTCTTGCCATCCTGGTTATCAGCATCATCCCAGGCCTTTGTAACTGATACACTTGTCTTTCCTGGCGTATAACTGTTCGTGATATCATATCCGTTGACAAGTGTCTGATAGTCCTCAACAGTATCCTCTGTGATGGTGTACGTGATTTTATTGCCATTTTTGTACTTTGGAAGATCCGTGAAATTGTACTTCCAACCATCTGCCTCAGTTACTTCCTTCGTAGCATATATGTCTCCATCTGCAAGAAGATTTACCGTAATCTTTCCTGGTCTCTTGCCATCCTGATCGTTTGCATCGTTCCAGGTCTTTGTTCCTTCTATATTGATCGTTTCAGGCGTGTGACTATTGGTAAATGTATATCCGTTTTCTGCGTCTCCTGTCACAGCTGTAGTGTATTCGGAAACAGCATCCTCAGTTACTTCGTATGTTATCTCTGATCCATCTGCATATTTAGGAAGGTCTGTAAAACTAAACTTCCAGTCATTTGCTGCTGTGACTTCAAGACTCTTGATCTTTGTTCCGTTTGCAATCAGGTTGACTGTGATACTTGGAGGTCTGATACCATCCTGATTCTCACCGTCGTCCCAGATCTTAACGCCCTTTACTGATGTCGTCTCTGGTGTGTAGCTGTTCGTAACTGTGTATCCTGTTGTCATATCTCCGGTTATCACTGGAGTATATCCTTCAGTAATATCTGTTTCTTCTACAGTGTAAGCTATCGCAGCTCCATCCTTGTTCACATCAAGATCTGTCCATGTATGTGTCCAGTTGTTATCTGCTTTTAATATAGTCTCTGAGCCATCTACTGCTATTCCGTTCGCAAGCAGCTGAACCTTTACACTCGTAGGTCTCTTTCTGTCCTGATTGTTTGCATCATCCCAGCTCTTTGTGACTGATACACTTGTCTTTGCCGGTGTATATGTGTTTGTAATGTTATATCCGTCTATTACAGTAGCATAATCACCGACCGCATCCTCTGTAATGGTATAAACTATCTTGTTGCCACTGCTATACTTTGGAAGATCTTTGAAACTATACTTCCAGTCTTCCTCAGCTGTAACAGTCTTTGTCTTGTATAACTGACCATCCGCAAGAAGATTTACAGTTATGCTCTCAGGTCTCTTTCTATCCTGATTGTTTGCATCATCCCATGTCTTTGTACCAGCTATATTGATGGTCTCTGGTGTGTAGCTGTTGGTTATTACAAATCCTGTCTTGGCATCACCGGTAACCTTCTTTGTATATCCGGCTGTTGTGGTGATCTCATCTACTGTATAGTCGATGGACTTTCCATTCTTATATACCGCAAGATCTTTCCATGTATACGTCCAGTTGTTGTCCTCTTTAAGAGTTACCTCTGAGCCGGCAACCTCTGTGCCATCAGCAAATAATTTGACAGTGATTTCTTTTGCCCTCTTGCCGTCCTGATTTCCAGCGTCATCCCAGATCTTCGTGACATTGACATCTGTAGTCTCTGGAACATGTGTGTTTGTAATATCATAACCATTTGGAGCTGCTGTATATCCCTCCACACTGTCCTCTGTGATGGTATACTTTATCTCCTGACCATTGCTGTACTTTGGAAGACCTGTAAAGCTGTACTTCCAACCTTCTGCCTCTGTAACAGACTTTGTCTTGTAAGTCTGACCATTTGCAAGGAGATTTACTGTGATGCTCTTAGGTCTCTTACCATCCTGATCATTTGCATCATTCCAGGTCTTTATTCCATCGATATCTATCGTCTCAGGTGTATGACTATTGGTAACAGTGAAACCTGTCTTGACATCTCCTGTAACTTCAGCCTTATATCCTGGCACATTGCTTGTCTCTTCAACAGTATATGTTATATCCTTACCGCCGGACTTAAGTGGAATATCGTTCCATGTGTTTGTCCAGTTGTTATCGGCATTCAGTGTTACTTCTGAATCTGCAACATCTGATCCATCAGCAAGGAGCTTGACCTTAACACTGGTTTCTCTCTTGCCATCCTGATTATTGTTATCATCCCAAACCTTTGTCACTGAAATGCTTGTCTTACCAGGTGTGTAGCTGTTGGTGATGTTATATCCATCTATCAAAGTTGTATAATCTTTAACAGCATCCTCTGTTATTGTATACATGATCTCTGATCCGTTGTCATACTTAGGAAGATCTGTGAAACTGTACTTCCAGTTATCATTCTTTGAAACCTTCTTTGAAGTAACCTCATTGCCATTTGCAAGAAGTCTTACTGTAATCTCAGAAGCTCTCTTTCCGTCCTGGTTATCTGCATCATTCCATGTCTTTGTTCCGCTGATATCAATTGTCTCAGGTGTATGACTGTTGGTGATGACAAATCCAGTCTTCACGTCGCCGGTTATCTTGGTATCATAACCCGCAACCGCATCCTCTTTAACGGTATAAGCTATCTCATTGCCGTTATCATCGTACTTTGGAAGATCAGCAAAGCTGAAATTCCAGTTACCTGACGCATCAGGGGTAACCGTCTTACTTGCGACCTCAGTCGTTCCATTCATAAGACGGACTTTAATATCCTCAGCTCTCTTGCCATCCTGATTATTATTGTCATCCCAAACCTTGGTTCCACTTACCGTGATAAATGCCTTGTATTCATTCGCCACAGTCACAAGTGATGATGACGATGATGAAATAACAACATCCGCAGCCGTATTGCCTGTTGATGAACCTACAGTATATGTAACTTTATGTGTATATCCATCAAACGCTGCACCTGTCTCTGTTACAGTGTATTTTCCATATGGAGCATTATTGATAACGTAGCTTCCTAAGTAAAACTGATCATATGTTACGATTGTAGGTCCCTTGTATCCCTCAGGGCCTGATATTGTAAATGTGATCTGCTTCTTCTGTGCATCTGTAAGCTTTGTATCATCGAGGTCTCCGCTGAAGAACTTCGTGATAACAAGGCTTCCAACATTCAGCTTGTTTGTGATCGTTGCAGCGGTAACTACATCGTTCTCATCCTTTGTGAGCTGAACATCGCTTGTATATCCTTCTACGTCATCCTCAACTACAGTGTAGTTGATAAGATTGCCATCGGCATCCTTCTTATCAAGGTTTGTAAATGTTCCACTCCAGTTATTTGAATCATTGAGTGTAAGTGTCTTGTCAACAATCTTTGTTATATTGCCCGCCGCATCCTCTGTGGCAAGTGTAACTTTGATGTTCTTTGGTCTTGCTGACAGAATGTTGTCGCTGTCATCCCACTTCTTGGTTACAGGAATATCGATCGTCTCATTTGTCACCTTTGTGTTGGTGTTCGTGATGGTAATCGTTCCGGTTGCTGTTCCATTATTACTTATTGTGACCTGGTAATCAGCATTATCGAAATCCTCTTCTGCAAAGTAGTAGAGGTAGTTGCCATTTGCATCAGCTACATCAAGCTCTATCTCATCGCTTGTCCACTTATTTGCACTATTTAAGGTAATTGTCTTTACAACAGGATCTGTATTCTTGTCGTAACTTGATGGATTAGTTGATGCATAGATCTTAACTGTTATGCTGTCAACCGGAATATCATTCAGTGTTCCACCTGCGGCATCCTTCCATACCTTTTTAACAGTTATCTTTCTGTTCTCAGGAGTGTTATCTACTGGCAGTGTATAATCCTGTGAACCTTTGCTGTCAAGGACTATGTCTGAAATAGAATCAGTTGTCACCTCAGCAGGTTTCGGTCCTGTCAGGCTGGATGAGATATTGTTCTCATATATGTATATAGGATCTGTGAGCTTCTTATAACCCTCAGGTGCTTCCACCTCTATAAGCTTGTAATAGTAATTATAATACAAACTTGATAATGTAAGTCTTCCCTGTTCGTTAGTTACTCTTTCCTCATCGCTTCCAGGTACCATGAGATTCCAGTTAGTGTCTGCACTGTTGTTTGGATCACCATATCTGTAAAGCTCAAACTTCGCACCAGCAAGCTTGATTCCTGTCATTATAGAGTCAGTTTTTATTATCGAAAGATTAAACTGCTCTGTATCAGTTCCCATTGATGAATCCTGATCATTGATGTTCGTGTCCGTCGATGACGAATCTGCCGAACTTGTAGATCCAAGAATACCAACGCTGTTCTTAACATCCGCTGTAAGCTTACCTGTATATACAAGAGTATATGTATACTTCAGGATAAACTTTGTCTCATCCGGCATGGTGAGTGTCAGTGTAGACATCTTAGCTGTCGTATCATCTGCATATGTATAGCTGTATTTGTACGCCGGAACTTCAGCGCCTGTATCTGCGTACAGAAGCTTAAGCGAACCATCCTTGATAAATACTCTCTTTACTGCAGCCGCATTGCTGTAGTCATACTTGTCAACTACAGTTATGGATCCTGTATTGCCTAGAGCCTCACCCTTCTCATTGATATACACAGTATATTCAATACTGTTGGTGTCATTATCATAGTTTCCTGCAGTTTTGGTAATATTCGGTCCAGTCACAGTAACTTTTGCGCTGTCATCCTTGGTCTTAGTTGAACCGTCGGTTCTGACAACTGTTGCCGAACAATTGTTGGTGAATTCCACGTCACTGCCACCGACAACGGATGATATATCCTTTGTGACCTTGACTGCATAGTAGACAACAACCTTGACATTTTTGCCATAAAACTGAAGTGACTTTATGTCAAAACTGATACTGTTGCTTGCCACATTAAAGTTTTCTACAAAACTAGATGCGCCTGTCTGAGGTCTAGTCTTATTGTCTGAGTAATAAGACACAAAATATATTCCGTCCTGACCAACAGTCTCTCCAACCCCCTCTGGGAGCATATCTTTCTTGAGGTATGTGGTATCAAGCTCAGTTCCTGCAGGAAGTGTATCTGTAAAGGAAAGTCTGTCTCCATCTCCATACGCAAAGTCACCGTTGAGAACTACCTTATATACGAACACATTGTTAGCCTTGTCATATCCTACAATGCTCTCCTTCTCGTCAGTACCATTGGTGTAGCTGTACTTCTCTACTATAGAACCCTGAGTTATTCCAGATACAGGATGCGAATCCTGTGATGTCTTGGATGAACCATCAATAGTAAGAGTACCCTTGTTGACTGCCGTATACTTGCTGTCAGACTTTACTGTCGTATTATATGTGATAACATAATCTATCGGGGTCTCCTCCGTGCCTGTTATATCTCTGAGGAATTCTATTGTATATCCTGTTATGTAGTTGTCAGATGATGCCGGAATATCTGCAACGCTGTCAACTGTTGTGCTGTATGGTCCCCATACATTAGAGAAATTGGTGTATGTTACCTTTACGTTGTAGTCAACGCCCTCTGTGAGACCAGATACGATAAGTCCGTTTATCTGATCTGCCGTAAAGTAATGCTTTGGAAGTGCTCCATTATCATATGTTACAGAGTCAGTATATGTATCATTCGCATTGAGCTTGTCAACGCCAGATATTGTAGACTTCCATGCAAGGGTATATGTATCATCGTTCTCCGTCTCTGATACGAATTCCTTCTTTACTGAATCACCGGCCACCTCTACAGTCGCCTCGGCGCTGTCCGTAACTCCGTTCTTCTCTATTGTCGCTACATTCTTATAAACATCAGTCAGCTTATCAAGCTTGGATGAATCTGTTGTGTAGGTGAACACGATCTTGGATTTGTTCTCTGTCACATCAACCCTTGAAGTTCCATCCGTCAAATAAAGTTTACCATTCTCTTCCACAAAGCTTGCAGGAAGATTGATAGTGGTTGAAACATCTGTGTCATTTATGGATACGCTGCACGTCTTTTCGTCTGTGAGCTCTGTCCCATTCTTTGTGAGTATATCCGATACTGACATTCCTGTCAGATTCTTCTTCTTATCCGCATTCACGGTTACTGTCCATGTTATGGTTGACTTGTCACCTGACAGTGAACCGGTCTTACTTATGGATGCTGTAGACTTGCCGGCATTGTACCATGTACTGCTGTCGTTATCAGTATGCTCGTCATGTGAATCATCTGACACGTCTACACAATTCTTATTGTGTACATTTATGCTTCCGATGTCATCGGCAATATCTGAGACAATAACCTCGTATGTGATCTCATACTGTGAATTAGCGTCAAGCTTCGGAAGCTTTCCATTTATAACTGTTTCACCATTTCCTATGGTTCCTGTTGCAGGAGTCACATATCCATTTGCTGTGACATCCGTGTACTGTCCGTTGCTGTCCTTGAGCTTGCATGTAACATTCTGTACTGTTCTCTTGGCATCAGATCCAAGTTTTGAGTCAAGTTCATTTGCAAGAATATCATCAAGTGTAATATCACCATCGCTTCCATACTCAGAACTTACTATAACCTTGTATTTGTAAACTATCTTGTGATCGTCAGGATCAATGCTCACACCATCTGAGGATTTTGTAACCTTGAGATCTGTGGCACCATCCTTCACATATTTGTAGCCCTTGTTGGTCTGATCCTTATCATCAACCTTTGAATTCTTAGCCTCTGCAATATTGCTCTGGTTCAGATTGATCACGTCCTGAGAAAGATCATCGACTTTACTCTTTACTGTATAGGTTATCTTATATGACTCCTTTGCTCCGAGTGCAGGAAGAGTTCCTTCTATACTAGAGGTACTACTGTTATATGTGAGTGATGAGCTGCAGTCTGTGTTGTCAGACTTGATCACCTTTATATCTGTAACTTCAGGTATGACACCTGCTATGTCGTTGGCTATAACATCACTAAAGTTCAGATCCTCACTGGCACTTCCATGATTGGATGAAACTTCTACGGTATAGTCAAAGTATACATATCCATCCTTAGGATCTGTAACTCTACCCTCGGATGCGGTCTTCTTCACATCCACATCAGGCTTGAAATCCACATCCACAGTCACAATCACAGTGCTTGTGAATTTGTTCTCGACCTGGTTTTTCTCATTGTACTTTGTGAGATCCATATCGATCCACGCCTTGAAGAAAGCCTTGAGCTGGGCTCCCCCCTCGAGTGCTGTATGATCGATCGTCGCAGTAAGGACTCCGTTCACAACTGAATACGAACCGATCCTGTTACCACTTCCATCAGTTATATTCTCATTCAGAATATCGGAATTAAACTTTATGGTATCCGGCATCGTATAAGTAAATGTTGCATCTTCACCAGACTCCACTATGCTATTAACAACATTTTCCGGAAACACTATATCCATAGACATCTGGATATCTACACCGGCTTTTGTAGGATCATTTGGATCTACAGGAAGCGGCGTTGTGGACGGTCTGGAACTGCTACCATATATATTACCTGCTTTATCAGCAATCGTAGCTCCAGTAATATAATCTTCAAGATTTCCGGTTACTGCTGCACTCGACAGCATTGCTATCGAATCAGTAGCCGTGGCGTATGCGTCTCCCCCTCTCGTCTCGGCCGCATTGGACCAACTATAATTAGAAGGCGAAATCAACGTAGTTATCATAACTACCGCCAGCAGCAGTGCTATAAGCTTTTTCGTAGTTTTTGCCATTGTAATACCTCTTTTCTAATTATTTTTCGACTTACACACTTGCTTTAAATTTATCATAACACATGGTAATTGTAAACAGTTTGTGAACAAAAAGAACAGTTTTCTGTTGCTTTTTTGTTCACATTTACTTTATCGTTTAATTATTAGGTGATTTTGTACTACTATTCTTCGGCAGCATAATCTATCGAAATATATCAAACATATAAAATATAATCGATTACAATTCACTCTTTCTGTCTCTGTTGAGAAGCTCTGTGAGAGCCTCTTTTGCCGTCATGCCATTAAATAATACGTTATTGACTGCTTCAACGATAGGCATCTCAACCCCATGCTCCCTGGCAAGTGCCAGTGTTGCCTTGGCAGAATAAACACCCTCAACAACCATCTTGACCTCCGCCATAGCTTCCTCATAGGTCTTACCCTGACCGATGAGATATCCGGCATTCCTGTTACGGCTGTGCTTGGATGTACATGTAACTATAAGATCTCCCATTCCTGAAAGTCCTGACAGCGTCTTGACATCTGCGCCCATGGCAAGTCCAAGTCTCATGATCTCCGCCATTCCTCTGGTCATAAGAGCAGCCTTCGTGTTGTCGCCAAGTCCAAGTCCATCTGATATTCCGGCTGCCAGAGCTATTACATTCTTCACTGAACCACCCAGCTCAATACCAGTCACATCAGTGCTTGTATATACCCTGAAATAATCGTTCATAAATGCGTTCTGGATTGTCTTTGCAATCTCTATATCACGGGCACCGGCAACTACCGTTGTAGGTATTCCGCGGCCTACTTCCTCTGCATGTGACGGACCCGAAAGGACAGCCACCTTAGCCTGTGGGATTTCTTCCTCAATGATCTCCACGAGAGCCTTGAGTGTGGACTCTTCTATTCCCTTGCTGACATTCACGATAAGCTGTCCGTTGCTCACCTTGTCAGCGATGTTCTTTGCTGTGCTTCTGACAAACGGAGAAGGCACTGCGCACACTATCATCTTCTGACCAATAACAGCCTTTGACGCATCTGTTGTATATTCAATACTGCTGTTAAGTATAACGCCCGGAAGTCTGTCTCTCTGCTCATGAAATTCCTTGAGCATGGCAACCTCTCTCTCATCTATAGACCACACTATAACCTCGTGTCCATTTCCTGCCAGCAGATTAGCAAGTGCAGAACCCCATCCACCTGCTCCGAGAACACCTATTTTCATCGTAAAATACCTCCAAAATATTTATATTTCTTTTTTCAATCCTTGAATCATTTTTTTCTATTTTAACTTTTTTTCATCATTTAATCCAGTCTATAGTGACAATACATGGATGTTTTTGCAAATTTTTACTGTATTTTTAGATTTTGGGCTAGTTATGTAAACTCACATTATTCTAATCAACAGTTTTTAATACACATTTCACTGCGTATAAATATCACATAACCATAATCTCGGTTTTATGTATACTCATTATGTTATCTGATTTTGTTTTATCCAGACATCTATAAAACGTTGCTCACTACAAAAAATCCCCTCCTTCCTGTTTTATCCAGTAAGGAGGGGATTCAATAACTCTCTATTCGCTTCCGCTTTCCATCAAGCCTTCTTAGAACCAAACGACAACTTATTCTCCGTTCCCGCTATCAGTCTCTTGATATTCTGCCAATGTCTTATCACGGCCATTCCGGCTATGATTCCCGCCATGATTATTCCTTCGATCATTTTTGCATTCGATGTGAAATTATAATCTCCATGAATTGCAAATACTGTGTATAATATGAAGAATCCGATCATGATCGTAAGTGATCCAACCGATACATATCTTGTTATCACAACACTTATAACGAACGCTGCAAGGAGTATCACTACCAATCTCCAGTCCCACAGACCTACTATCATTCCGCCGCTGGCAGCAATTCCCTTGCCGCCCTTGAACTGCATATAGAATGGGAAGTTATGACCAAGCACAACTCCAAGTCCTGTATACAGTACGAACATGTATGCATTACCTATACCTAGCTGGCCAAGTATGATATGTGTCAGTGAGCAGGCGATTATTCCTTTGAGGAAATCCCCCAGGAAAACTATCAGTCCAGCTTTCTTTCCAAGAACTCTCAGTGCATTTGTCGTTCCCGCATTTCCACTTCCATACTTTCTTATATCAACACCTTTTATCCTGCCGTAAATATACGCTGTCTGAATGAGTCCTACTCCATAGCCCCCAACCAGACATATAGCCCTAATCAACATCTCCATGACTACTTCTCTTTCCTCTCCCTGATTATGAATTTTAGAGGTGTACCTCTGAATCCAAAGGATTCTCTTATCCTGTTCTCTATATAACGTGTATATGAGAAATGCATAAGCTCCTTGTCATTTACAAATATGACAAATGTAGGAGGTTTAACTGACACCTGGGTAATATAATAGAGCTTAAGTCTCTTACCCTTATCTGATGGTGGCTGCTGCATAGCAACCGCCTCACTCATAATCTCATTCAGAACACCAGTAGCTATGCGGAGTGAATGATTCTCTATAACAGCATCTATGGTCTCGAACAGCTTTGGAAGTCTCTGTCCGGTCTGGGCTGATATGAAGAGCAGCTCCGCATACGGCATGTATGAAAGCTTGTTTCTGATCTCCTCTGTAAACTTATATATGGTCTTGTCATTCTTCTCGATAGCATCCCATTTGTTCACAGCTATTATCATTCCCTTGCCACGATCATGTGCGATTCCCGCGATCTTGGCATCCTGATCGGTTATTCCCTCCGTTGCGTCTATTACGAGGACTGCAACATTACATCTCTCAACCGCTGATACTGTTCTTATGATACTGTATCTCTCTATATCCTCTTTAATCTTGCTCTTTCGTCTGAGTCCCGCTGTGTCTATGAATACATATTCTCTGCCATTTCTGACGATCTCTGTATCCACGGCATCTCTTGTGGTTCCGGCTATATCTGATACAATAACCCTGTCCTCACCGAGAAGCTTATTAATTATAGAAGATTTTCCTACGTTTGGCTTTCCTATGATGGCGATTCTAGGTCTCTCATCCTCCGTGTCATCCTTTGCAGACTCATTGAAGTGTGATACCACCTCATCGAGCATATCTCCTATTCCAAGTCTAGATGAACCTGATATAGGATGTGGATCTCCAAGTCCAAGATTATAGAACTCATACACATCCGGCATGAACTTTTCAAAGCTGTCTACCTTGTTGACAACGAGAACTATAGGTTTCTTGGATCTTCTGAGCATATCGGCAACCTTGGCATCATCATCAACCATTCCCTGTCTGACATCCGTCATGAACAGGATGACGTCCGCTGTCTCTATGGCTATCTCTGCCTGTTCTCTCATGCTCTTAAGTATAATATTGTCTGACTCCGGCTCAATTCCTCCTGTGTCTATCAGAGTGAAATTGTAATCCAGCCAGTTGATATCAGCATAAATTCTGTCTCGCGTAACTCCCGGTGTATCCTGAACTATGGATATCTTTTCTCCGGCAAGCACATTGAACAGAGTTGATTTACCTACATTGGGTCTGCCCACTATGGCAACTATAGGTTTACTCATTCTATCTTCCTCCATATATAATTAATTACATATCATCGCCAATTACTGCATGAATAAAATCAGCACCACTTGATTCTACAATACAAACATCGACTTGTAAAGCATCTGTGAGCTCTGCAAGCGTCACATCATCAAGGAATTTTGGCTCATCCGCCATAAGAGTATTGGAAGGCAGTATAAGCCGCTGCCCAAGAGGCTTTCCTGTGAGCTGCTTTCTTATATCTCCACCCGTAAGCAATCCTGTCACGGTTATTCTATGTCCAAAAAAATCATTAATGATCTTATACAGATGCACCTTCACATTAGGGAACTTCTCAGGGATCCTGTTAGCAAGGAGCTTTATGGAATCATATACGAGCACTCCAGTAACCATGGACACCTCATACTCTCTGTCATCGCCCTCTACGCAGCTCCACTCTTCATCAAACTCATCTATGAGCAGTCTCACCATGCCCACACCATTTTCAAGCTGGATAAAGCCATCATACCTATCAGCCTCAGGGAAATCCCTGCCAGCATTTATATACCATTCATCACTTGCCTGGACAAAATGTGTGCCATGCTTTTCAAATGCCTTTTTCTGAAAATGTTCTATTATATCAATAACCTCGCAGGCGTCCTCTCTGTTGAACGGTTCAAGATGGAACAAGCCATCTCTGTAATCTGACAAACCGACAGGGACCACGGATAAGCTCTCCATAACAGGAACAAACTCCATAAGATCAGAGATCGTACGCCACAATTCCTCCCCATCATTTATCCCCTTGCACAAAACTATCTGTCCATTCATAGGAATACCAGCTTCATAAAATTTCCTTATATAGTCAAGTATGGCACCGGCAAATCTGTTGTTCAGCATACTGCAGCGCAGCTTGGGATTGGTAGTGTGCACCGATATATTTATCGGAGCAAGGTGATAATTGATTATTCTGTCAATATCCTTTTCCTTCATATTAGTAAGGGTAATATAATTTCCCTGAAGAAATGACAGTCTGGAATCATCGTCCTTGAAATATATAGTGTCTCTCATACCTTTCGGGTTCTGATCGATAAAGCAGAATATGCACTTGTTATAGCAAGACTTGTAATTATCCATCAGGGAATTTTCAAAAACAATCCCTAGATCCTCGTCATAATCCTTATCTATCTCCAGAAGCCACTCCTCGCCGTCAGACTTCCTCACGAGAAGTTCTATATATTCGTCATTTATGAGATACTGATAGTCAAATATATCCTCTATAGGATGGTCATTGACCGCCAGAATATTATCTCCCGGTTCGATCTCCATCTCCTGGGCTATACTTCCCTCAAGTATTTCCTTTACAATATGTTCCATAATTTCCTCTTTTATATTAATTGTCTACGGATCAAAAGCTGCAGCAAATGAATAACGCCCTATAATTCAGGGAGCATGATCACCGCTGCAAGATTACCCCGCAGGCCTTTGCTCGCCCTGTGTGAAAAAAGCCATTCGCTGTTACAGCATGTACATATATTTGTCACGTCAATATTCTCAGGTTTTACACCTGAATCAACAAGATTGTAATAGTTGGCCTTGTGGAGATCAAGCAGATATTTGCCATTACCCTTGCTAAATACGATCTGAGCCGTCTCTGCTTCCGTATATGCCGCCATAAAGCGTTCAGCTACATCTTCACTCACCTCATAGCAATTCTTGCATATAGAAGGTCCTATGGCGCAAATGAGATTCTCTGGAGATGTTCCATATTCAGACTTCAATCTGTTTATCATATGTCCGCTTATCTTGCTGACGGTTCCCTTCCACCCGGAGTGATTCGCCGCAACAACCTTTTTCACCGGATCATAGAACAATACAGGGACACAGTCCGCATAAAATGTCATAAGTGGTATCCCCGGAACATCCGTCATAAGTCCATCGATCTCCAGAATATCCGACTCTCTGATTATTCCCTTTCCGGCATCCTTCTCTGTAACTTTATATATGTCTGTCTTATGCACCTGATCTGAGAACACAAGCTTTTCGTAATCATACCCCACTGCAGTGGCAAATCTGCGGTGATTCTCCATTACCAGATCCGCATCATCGCCTCTGTGGAAGCTCAGGTTCATGGAACCCAGATATCCCTCACTCACTCCGCCGATCCTGGTGGAGAATGCATTTACAACTCCGGCTCTGTCCAATTTGTCAAATGATATATAATCCACGCCATCCACCGTGTGGACATGTGTTGAATTGTCTTTCCTAATATACTTTATATCCATATCCGCCATCCTATCAATATCCCGAATACTCAAATGCATTTTCTATATGATGTATATCCTCACCAAGTATGGTTATCACATCAAATCTAACCGGGGTGTCCATTCCATATCCATATTTGTTCAGGAAGAATAATGCAGTCCTACATATCTGTCTCTGCTTGCGCACATCGACAGCCTCCTCCGGCAAGCCCTTATGTACTCCGGACCTATACTTCACCTCGATAAACACTATATATCCATCGTGTTTTGCCACTATATCTATCTCACCGCTGGCCACCCTGAAATTCCTGTACAGGATCTCATAGCCCCTGCCAGCCAGATGATCAGCAGCTAAAGCTTCCTTTTCATTACCGGTTGCTCTGCTGTTATACATCATTTCACCTTTCCATGAATATATGTGTGATGAACAATTGTTATACAAAGTTCTTGATAAACGTCCTTCTGTGTATTGCGCACGGACCGATCTTCTTGAGCGCATCAATGTGCTCTGCCGTACCATATCCCATGTTTTTTGCAAATCCATAACCCGGATACAGACTGTCATACTCAACCATAAGCCTGTCCCTTGTAACCTTTGCAATTATACTTGCTGCCGCAATCGACGCAGACAGCGTATCACCTTTTATTATGCCTACCTGCTCGATATCAACACCCGGAATATTAACCGCATCGTTTAACAGGAGCTGTGGTTTAACCTGAAGCTTCGATATAGCCTGCTTCATCGCCTCGTAATCTGCATTGAGAACATTTATCTCGTCAATTACTTTCTCGTTTGCCATACCCACGCCTACAGCTACAGCCTTCGCCATGATCTCATCGTATAGAGCCTCCCTCTTCTTCGGTGTGAGCTGCTTGGAGTCGTTGAGGTATAAAATATCACAGTCCTTTGAAAGAATGACTGCAGCAGCCACTACAGGGCCTGCAAGCGGGCCTCTTCCGACCTCATCTATACCGCATATATATCCCTTATCAGCGTATTTTCTCTCAAATTCAAACATTTTATAGCTGCGGGCTTTTTCCTTTTCAAGAGCATTGATCTTTTTCTGAGCGGACGCTATGATCTTCTTTACCCCATCTCTCTCATCGTCGCCATACTTCTCGATAAGCCCCGAATATTCACTTATATCAGCATCAGCAAATACTTTTTTTATCTCCGCTATACTTTCCATATGTCCTCCACCTAAAAACAAGGACCATTGCCACTTTTTAGGCAACAGCCCCTGATATCTTATCCTATTCTATCTTGCCAAAACCGCCTGTAAATCTGAATACAGCCCTGCCAATGATATCTTTCTTGTGTATATTGCCAACATCCTCCACACGGCTGTCACGGCTGTTGTTTCTGTTATCTCCCAGAACAAAGTACTCGTCATCACCCAGTGTGATCTCCTCGGCTGCAACTCCGCGCTTGTCGCTGGCTATAGCCTCTCTGCCATACACATCGCCCTCCAGAGGCTCGTCATTTATATAGATAACACCATCTTCGTCTATATACACTGTCTCACCCGGAAGTCCGATTATACGCTTGATGAAGAAGGTCTCATCATCGTCTCCATACGGGAATACAACCACATCAAATCTCTTCGGCGAGCCAAATTCATACTCAAGCTTGTCAATCCATAATGTATCTCCGCTGTGAAGAGTATTGCTCATGGACTCTCCACTGACCTCTGTTCGCTGTCCGACAAATGTGAGCACAGCCCAGCATATGCCAATTACTATTATTATATAAATACACAGAAATATGAGATCCTTGACAATATTGACTTCCTTTTCGGCCTTTTCTTTCTTTTTTGCCTCTTTCTTCTCTTTCCTGAGCTGCTTCTTTAAAGCCTTCTCGTCAAGTTCTCCATCCTCATTGTACACTTCTTCAGAAGAGTCTGTATTAACCGCTTCTGCAGTTTTATCTGAGCTCTCAGATTTAGCTGCTCCTGCAACTTCTTCCGATGTCTCCTTCTGAGATGCTTCTTCCGATTTATCTGCTGTCTCCGCCTTTGCATCAGCCGAACTCTCAGCGACTGCTTTGTCCCATGACCAGGAGGACTTCTCCTTATTTTCCTGCTCATCGTCGGCAGTTTTCTTTTCAGCTTCCTTTGCTTCATTCGCAGCCTTTTTTGCAGCCTTCTTCTGTTCTTTATCTATCGCTTTCTGACGCTTCTTCTCATATTTGGCGATCTCTTTGTCCCTTTCCTTCTTCGCAGGGTCATCCTCAAATATATCGTTTAACGCATCAGCAACATTCTTGTTTTCTTCACTCATCTAGTCTTCCTTCGGGGTCTCCAATGTAATACGCCCCAGCTTTCCCGATCTGAAATCATCGATCAGCAGAGCCGCAGCCTTGTCATAATCGAGCTCCCCGCCCTTCTTAATGCATTGTCTCTTCTCTGCGATACCTGTCAGCATCTGTACAGGATCATCAACACTTTCAATATTATACCTTTGAACAAGGGTATTACAATAGTTTGCCTGTAAAAATTTAATTAATTCAACCGCTATATCCGTTATGCTGAGTATCTCATCATTGATCGAACCTATGAACGCAAGTCTGAGACCAACGGCCTCATCATCGAATTTCGGCCATAAAATACCGGGAGTGTCCAGAAGCTCAATATTCTTTCCAAGTCTTATCCACTGCTTGCCTTTTGTGACACCAGGCTTATTTCCAACCTTGGTGCAGGCCTTTCTCGCATAGGAATTGATAAACGTGGATTTGCCGACATTCGGGATACCGACTATCATCGCCCTTATCGGACGGTTTATGATTCCCCTTTTTCTATCCCTCTCTATCTTCTCTTTGCAGGCCTCCTGCACGATATTGTTGATACTCTTCATCCCCATACCGTCACGGGCATTTATCTTTGCAACGGCAAAGTCTTTATTCTTATAATAGTTTTCCCACTTTGTTGTGACTGCATCATCCGCAAGATCTGATTTGTTGAGGAGTATGAGTCTGTATTTGTTCTTTGCAAGCTCGTCTATATCAGGATTCTTACTACTGAATGGGATTCTTGAATCCACCAGCTCTATGACGATATCTATAAGTTTTATATCCTCCTGCATCATTCGTCTTGCTTTTGTCATATGTCCGGGATACCACTGTATATTCATATCTCTACCTCTATTTTATCTTTACTCTGCCCAGCATCTCGCTCTTTTGTACATTGCCAACCGCCTGAAATCTTGAATCCTGGCTGTTGTCCGGATTGTCTCCGAGCAGGAAGTATTCATTCTCTCCAAGTGTGATCGCAGATTCCGCTATTCCGGCTGTTTTTATCTCACAGTCGACGGGATAATCTGCAAGCGGATTGCCATTTATATATACCTGACCATTCTGGATAAGCACAGTCTCACCCGGCAGGCCTACCACTCTCTTGATGGAATAGTATTCGTCCTGATTCTCAACTATACGATACGCTACCACATCGTATCTTTCCGGGGATGTCACCAGATAAACAGCCTTATTGACCAGATACGATTCTCCATCCGTCAGTGTCGGCTCCATGGATGGTCCTACCATATATACCGTCTGGAATCCAAATGCAACAAAACCATAACCAAGTATAGCCGCTGTCAGTATCGATATGAACCAGCCAAGTGCGCTCTTCATAGTCTTTTTCAATGATCTCTGTTGTCTTCTCTGACGCCTTTTTTCTCTCCTTATCCTTCGGAGTCTGTCATATCTCTCACTCATGAATTCTATCCTTCAATCATCAATATATTTGTTCAGTTCATTTCATCCATTCTAAAAATGGCTGGAGTAGAAATACTCCAGCCACTTTTACTTTCATGTTACAAGCTTTATTATTTAACAAGCTCCTTAACCTTTGCTGCCTTACCAATTCTTGAACGTAAGTAGTAAATCTTAGCTCTTCTAACTTTACCTTTTCTTACAACTTCAATCTTCTCAACGAAAGGTGAGTGTACAGGCCATGTCTTCTCAACACCGCATCCGCCAGAGATCTTTCTAACTGTGAATGTCTCTCTGTTGCTTCCGCCCTGTCTCTTTACTACAGTACCCTCGAAGATCTGGATTCTCTCCTTGTTACCCTCTTTGATTCTGTTGTGTACCTTAACAGTGTCTCCTACGTTGAACTCATCAACGCTCTCCTTCATCTGTGAAGCTTCAAGATTCTTAATGTAATCGTTCATTGTGTTCCTCCTTAATATTCTGATGTTCTTACTACCATATCCACCGGATATATGGGCACAGAGGACCATCACTCTTTTCACAACTCATTTAATATAACATACTGAAATTGTAGATGCAAGAAGAATTTTCGGATTTTATCCGTTTTTTAGCAAACAGGGCATATAGATTGATTTCTATATGCCCTGTTGCATTAAATATCTTGTTCGACTTAATTCAGTCAAGTGGAGCAGACGCATTAGAAGGCGAACTTCGTTCGCAGGCGTCTGCGTGCTTCACAACTTGTCGTCAAGCGTAGCTTGATGACCTACGCGCACATCAGTGCGCTTCCTCTGAAGGATTCCTCCCACCTACGGCGGGCCCCTCCTTATGAAAATTAGTGGAGCTGGCGGGAGTCGAACCCGCGTCCAAAAGCTCATTCACTACAGTTTCTTCCATCACAGTCAGTGCTTTAACATTCCCTCAGCCTATCGCCCACTAACATGCTATAGACCTTAGTAGCTTCATGGATTTTCCTACATCGCAAAGCTTAGATGCAGGAGTTTGCCGAAAATCGACGCCATTCCTAAAGGCTCGGCGTTCCTAAAGGATGACGACTGCCCTTAGGCAGCGTATGCTAAATTATCGTTAGCGTTTATTTTTTTTCCAGCTTTTAGCGTGGCTCTGGTCCACGGATGGCTTCCATAGCTTCAAAACCCCTGTCGAAACCAGTCAACCCCTGATCATAGATCAGTGATAACCAATCATTTATAATATATGCAGCAAATATCAAAATAATACCTGCGCCTATATATCTTAATTTATCAGATGCTCTTACTCAGCGTCAGCAGTTGTATCTTCCTCTGCATCTGTCGCCTCTGCTGTATCTTCTGCATTTTCAGTTGTGTCTGCTGTGTCCTCAGCATCGGAAGCTGTAGCAGAAAACAGAGTGTCATAACCGCTGTCCTTCCAAGTCTTGTCTACATATTCTGACAAGCCTGAAGCATCAACATACTTAGGTATCGCCTTATATATCTTCACACCCGCAACGCTTCCAACTATAGCAGCGATAACAACGATCGTAACTGTTATAGCAATAATCTTCTTGATCTTCTGCTTCCTAAGTATCTCCTTGCGGTGCTTTTTCTCATATTTCTTCTTATCTACTTTACTCTGACTCATAACGCCCTTCTCCAGACTATCGTTTATTTGATTCCGATACACACATTATATCTGAACCAGCTTATCTTATTCAACACCTTGCTAGTATAACACAAGCTGCATTATAATTCCAATAATAAGTTTGATTTCACAGAAATTCCACAAACGCTCACGATCAGAAGTCCTTGCTCCTGCTCTTAAGATCTCTCTCCATCTCGCGCTTCATATCCTTCTTGGCGATATCCTCACGTTTGTCGTAGAGCTTCTTACCTCTTGCCAGACCTATCTCCATCTTGACAAGTCCATCTCTGATATATACCTTGAGCGGCATAATGGTATAACCCTTCACCTTCTGCTGTCCGATAAGCTTGTTGATCTCGTACCTGTGGAGCAGCAACTTTCTCGTCCTGAGCGGATCTTTATTGAATATATTCCCCCTCTCATATGGGTTGATATTCATTCTGTACACATACACCTCGCCGTGGTCTATTCCGACAAATGCTTCCTTGATACTGCAGTGTCCCTGTCTTATGGACTTTACCTCGGTTCCCACAAGCTCTATTCCGGCCTCAAACTTCTCTTCTATAAAATACTCGTGATATGCCTTTTTGTTATTTGCGATGAGAGTGTTTCCTCTTTCCTTTGACAAATGTATCCTCTCCTTTATATACAATACTGAAATCTATCGACTTCGTCATCTTGTCTGTATTCTTCACCTTTATCTGTATAGGATCACCGATGGCATATTGTTTGCCCGTGTCCTCACCTATCATAGCATAATCTTCCTGAGAAAAATAGTAATAATCGTCGCGCATATCTGCCACGTTCACAAAGCCTTCCACCGTATTCGGCAGTTCCACGAACATTCCCCGGTTTGTAACTCCTGAGACAAATCCGTCATAGACCTCGCCAATGTGAGCTGACATATATTCCACCTTCTTGAGCTTCTCCACATCACGCTCAGCTTCCTCAGCTCTTCTCTCCTTGCGCGAATTGTCATCAGCCACCCTGTCAAGTATCATGCTGTAATGTTCTATTCTCCTCGAGTCAAGTCTGCCATGTATATTTTCCTTTATTATACGATGTATCTGCAGATCTGGATATCTCCTTATAGGAGAAGTAAAATGACAGTAATACTTACACGAAAGTCCAAAATGTCCTGTGCACTCCGTTGAATACTTCGCCTGTTTCATGGTCCTCAGCGCCATCCTGCTCACAAGATTCTCATAAGGCTCACCCTTTATCCTGTCAAGCAGCTTCTGGAATTCTTTCGGATGTATATTCTCCTTTGATGCCTTAAAGTACATTCCAAAATTACTTATAAGGAGCGCCAGCTGCTCAACCCTGTCTGCATCAGGTGTCTCATGGACTCTGTACTCAAATGGTATATCCTGCCAGAAATAATCCTCAGCAATCGTCTCATTTGCAGCAAGCATAAAATCTTCAATGATCTCATTGGATCTGCGTCTCTCATATACACCTATTGATACAACTTTGCCGTCGGAGTCTATCTTGATCTTCGATTCGTCAAAATCAAAATCTATTGAGCCTCGCTTTCTTCTGTTAGCTCTGAGAAGATCCGACACATGAAGCATCATCTCGAACATAGGCACAAGCTCCTCATATTTTCTGGTCTCCCCTGGATCGTGATCCTCGACAATTGCAGACACACTTGTATATGACATTCTACGGTCCACATTGATCACAGTCTCACATATCTTATGTCCTACTATGTGGCCCTTCTGATCTATGTCCATAAGGCAGCTCAGCGCCAATCTGTCCTGCCCTTCATTCAGCGAACAGATACCATTTGACAGCTTGTGCGGAAGCATAGGTATTACCCTGTCCACGAGATAACAGCTTGTACCTCTGTTAAGTGCCTCTTTATCCAGAGGGGAATTCTCCTTTACATAGTGGGTCACGTCAGCTATGTGCACACCAAGCTTGTACATTCCGTCCGCCTCATAGAGTGTTATGGCATCGTCCAGGTCTTTTGCATCCTCGCCATCTATCGTCACTGTCTGAAGATGTCGGAGATCCGTTCTGCCTGCCATCTCCGATGCGCTGACAAAATCAGGGATCTGTGAAAGGCTGTCCATGACCTCGTCAGAAAAATCGACTGGAATGTCCAGAGCTCTGACCACAGACAGCACGTCACTCTCCGGATCATTTATATGTCCAAGTATCTCTATAATCTTTCCCTCCGGAGACTTCACTTTGTCTCCATAACTGATGATCTCCGCCACAACCTTATGTCCAGCCATGGCGCCCATGGAATTTGCCTTGGATATAAATATGTCTCCATCTATTTTCAGATTGTCAGGTATGACAAATCCAAAGTTCTTATTCTTCTGATAGACTCCGACAACCTTCTTTAGTCCACGCTCAAGTACCTTTATAACCGATGCTTCCTGCTTCATTCCCTTCGGTCTGTCCTCCGCACGTATGAGGACTGTATCACCGTGGAACGCTCCCATGGTATTCTTCTCAGGGACAAAGAAATCCTCCTTCATGCCCTCAACGCGGACAAATCCAAAACCTCTCTGATTGCCGATAAATGTTCCCTTGTATGTCCCTTCTCCGACCTTCTGATATCGTCCTTTTGCCGATCTGATGATCAGTCCCTCCTCTGTGAGGTCATTCAGTATATCGAGAAATGTCTGTCTCTCATCTCCCGGGACCTGAAGGAATGTACACATCTCCTTGAACTTCATAGGCGGATAATCATCATCGCATATAAATTCATATACCGTCTGTTTTCTTCTGTTGTATAACTCCAAATCCTTATTATCCATAACAAACCCTTTCTATATACATTATGCCCGCATCCCTACCGCACAAATACATTGCATAATGAGCAAAAAAATGCTTACATATATCAGTTAATATATGTAAGCATCAGAAATCATTATTAGTTGAAAAGCTTTGAGTCAAGCAGTAATGCAAGTACAAAGAAGAGAACTGTGAGAACTGCTGTTATCTTCTTAAGTATCTCCTGCTTTGAGCTTCCCTTATTCTTGCTCCAGTAGGAATTGTCAAATCCGCCGCCTGCTCCTGATATGGAACTTGTAAGGCTCGCATCCTTTCCTTCCTGTGAAAGAACCACTATTGCTAATACTATACATACTATAACATAAATTACCATTAATATTGTCTTCAGCATCTTAACACCTCCGTTTCCGAAAAAATGGTGTGTGTATAATTTTAACACCAACTTGAAACATAATAACACAACAAAATAATATATTCAATAACTATTTTCTTCGTTTTCTGTAAAACTCCGCAAATACCAGCATTGCGATACCTATTATCGAACAGGCAATACCTGCGCCTGCATATTTCACATGGAATTTCATCTCAACAACATTCTCACCCTCAACAAGACTTATAGAATACAGGCTGTCTACCACCTTATCCGGCTGTACCTTCTGGCCGTTAACTTTGACTGTCCAACCATCACAGTAAGGAATAGATGTGAATAAACTCTGTCCTTCCTTGGCATTTACAACAATTTCTGCGCTGCCATTTTCTATATCCATCACATCAGGGGTATATTTCTCAAGCTCCTCTGCTATGCTTTTCAGCAAATCCAGATCAAGAACATAAAACTGCTCTGCTCCATCATCCAGATCTAGCTTCTGCTTTGAGTGAAGCACAACCTTGTAGTAATCACGATCCTCATTTACAGGAATATTGAACACTGACGGCGAAAGCCATCTGGCATATCCGATCCTGTATATTCCATTGACATTCAGCTTTGCATTAAACAGACTGTTCCATGGGATATTGCCATAAGCGATGTAATTACCTTCCGGGATCTCCATCTTGTATACACGCTTCTTCGCTTTACTTACAACCGTCTCGTACTTTAAAGGCTTATAGATCTCAACCTTTCTGCCGAGCAGCTCGCTGTAGAGCTCATTTTGATATTCAAATGGATTGCCATTATATTTTGCCGCTGTATATTTGCCTGAATCATATACAAATGCCATAGGCAGGCTGTATGGGTTCTCGTATACACCGGCTCCATTTGCATTGTCTGCAATATCCTCTACTTTATTCATGCCCTCCAGAGCATAATCAGATACGATGTATCTGACTCCCAGCAGTGAATCAGTTCCAAGCACCGGCATGTTGACAACACTTAGGTTATCGCCTTCGCTCCTGTATCCCGTGTCCACAAGGAAGTTCAGCACTGTGCTGTCAGCGGTTGACACATACGATCCTATCGCCCAATACCCATAACCAAACGACTCGTCATAATTTGCTCTGACATTGTTCTTATATTTAAAATTATCATCCGTATCTTTGCCATTATTGTTTTTCTTTTTTTCGAGTGATCTTGTCGCCCTTGATCTGGTCTGGCTGATCCTGTATGTATCGGAATCATATTCTTTCAGATCATTTATAAGGCCTTCCATAGCCGTCTCATACTCAACAAAACTCTCACCGTTGTCGATATGGATATTGTCCATTTGCAACATCACGCTGTATCCTGTCTCAACAGTCAGCACTGCACACAGAATGACCGTAAATATAATTCCGAACACTCTTCCGGCTCCTACGTTTTTCGAAAGCCTGCTTATGAGTGCTATCAAAACGGCTACCCCTACAATAAGCGCATCGGTCAGCCATACAAGTTTGTTATCCTGGACTCCATGCAGATAGTTTACACAAAGCATAGCCGCACTGAATATCACACTTGCAATGATAACCCGCCATTTTACAGCATTCAGATCCTCCGAGAGGAAAAATTCAGCGGCAAAGAATAATATGCAGAATATTCCAACATGTGAATATCTGTACCAATATGATCCAACCTCTTTGAACAGAGAAAATGCCATGCACAATGGATTCCAGTAAAACATGAGCAGCATTACCACAAGCGTGACAAATGCTAATATCTTCTGCTTTACATTGTGTTTCTTACCGATGAAGATTCCAATAAATCCTATCAGCGCCAGACATCCGCAGTACAGAGACACGCTTCCCTTCTGACTCTGTGCGCCAAGCGAATATCCGTCTATCACAGATGAAACATCACCGATAAATGACATGTCGAGCAGAGAGCCGAAATCAAGACTTCCTCTTACACTGTAACGCATCGCACCTATCGTCGGAAGGAACAACACCCCGCTGATCAGAACTCCCGCCAGCATTGAATATATAAACCGTCCAAGTTTTCCGGCAAAATCCTTTATGACAGTCTTCTCAGCCTTAGTATCCCCACTGTACAATCTTAAATATGCAAATTCAAACAAAAACCAGAAACAGGCAAATACACAGTTGATTCCGCCCATATACCAGTTGAACAGAACTGCCAATGCAACTGATACGGAAAGCATAACAGGCCTGCCACCGTTAACCACTCTGTACACGCCCAGCATTATGAGCGGTAACATATAGAAGCCGTCAAGCCACATTATATTACATGCCTGGGCGATTCCATACTGACTCACTGCATAGCTCACCGCCAGAAAAATGATAAGTGCCTGCTTTTTCACAGAACCATCATTCCACTCTTCAAATCTCCTGTTGAGATAAAATGCAAATGTCGCCGCCGCACAGGCAAGCTTTAACGTTATGATCACATGTACGAACAATACAAGCTGGGATTTGTCGAATAACAACAGCAATAAATTGAACGGGCTGGAAAGATAGTAACTGAATACTCCTATGCAGGCCCCTCCTATAGATTTGCTGAAAGAATAATCTATATTATTTTTGCCGTCAAATACATCCTTCAGATATGCCAGAAAATCAAGATACTGAAAATCAGCATCCTTGGATGCGAGTGAATGTACTCCGAACGGCACATACTTTTTTATATAAAACAGAAGCCACAGCAGGCAGAATGTGATAATGCCCGCTGTAAGCATCTGAATAACGAGCTGTTTTCTCTGTTTTTTCTCCATCGTATTCTTCTCCAGATTATTTAGTTTTAATATAATACTACACAATCTGTGAAAATACTATATAGATTAAAAATTTTTAATGAAAGAATTTCTAACTTTTACATACTGATTTATAACATATACCTACTTCGTATATCGAAACCATGATTCAGCGGTCCACTGCCCGATCCCAGATCCAGCATGGCCGCCAGGGCACCGGATATATATTGTTTGGCCATTCTGACTGAATCACTTACATCATATTCCTTTGCGAGATTTGAAGCGATCGCACTTGAAAGCGTACATCCTGTGCCATGTGTATTCGGATTATCAATACGCTTACCCGAAAACCAGGTGATATTCTCTCCGTCAAAAAGCATATCATTTGCATCATTTATGCTGTGTCCACCCTTTACAAGGACAGCGCAGCCATACTTTCCGTATATACATCTGGCGGCATTCTCCATATCAGCTACGCTCTTCACCGATATCCCAGTGAGCGCCTCAGTCTCAGGTATGTTTGGCGTTATGAGCTTTGCAAGTGGGAACAGTTTACCGGTCATGACCTCCACCGCATCATCGCTTATAAGCTTAGCACCACTGGTCGCCACCATCACAGGGTCAAGCACGACATTCTCCGCATTGTATCTGGCAAGTCTGTCAGCTATCACATCAATAAGTTCAGGAACAGATACCATTCCTATCTTGACCGCTTTCGGCCGTATATCGGTAAACACCGCATCTATCTGAGCGCCAAGTACATCAGGGATAACGTTCATGATAGCAGTCACTCCTGTGGTATTCTGAGCCGTGAGGGCTGTGATCGCACTCATACCAAATACGCCATTTGCCTGCATGGTCTTGAGATCCGCCTGTACACCTGCGCCACCTGAGGAATCGCTTCCGGCTATGGTGAGGACCGGCACAAGACGGCTTCTGTCAGAATTTATACTGCGCAGCATGTCATCCATACTCTTAAAATAATGATCACAATGTGCTATAAGATCTCCCTGTCTGTCCCTGCTGGATTCGTCAAAGAGACCGACCACAACAAATCCTCCGTTCTGTGCTGTCTCCGCCGCATGATATGCGTCCTCGAATACAAATGTATTCGAAGCCGGAGTTCCCATAAACTCAGCCGCCATCTCATATATCTTAGGTGAGGCTGCCTTGCCCACGCCCACCTCAGAACATGTAAATATCCTGTCAACATACTTCATAAGTCCTGTCCGCACAAGTGCTGCCTCAACATGGCATCTGTCTGTGGATGTTGCAACAGTGACCGGGATATCATATCTCTTTAAGAACCTCAGCAGTTCAGGCACACCTGACTTCGGCTCAACTTTATTTGCATAGAAATCGCGCACAGTCTCATTGATACCGTCTATAATCTCCTTCGCGCTGAGTTCAAGTCCATAGTGTTCCTGCATATATTCTGCGCCCTTCATCATGGTCATGGTGAAAAGCACCTTCTCAAGATCAGGTTCTGCCTGTATCCCCTGCCCCGCCAGATACATCTCTCCGGCATGATCCCACATAGGCATAGAGTCAAGCAGAACCCCATCCATATCAAATATCGCACCTTTTATATCACTGATAACTATTTTTTTCATGTACACCTCTATATCATATATTTAGTCAGGCATCAAGCATATTCTCTACAGAAAACTTGAGCTCCTCTGTGGCCTTCTGTATGTCCTTCTGTCCGAATATGGCACTTATAACTGCCACACCGCATATTCCGGAGCCCGCAAGCTCGGCCACATTATCCTTTGTTATGCCGCCTATTGCAATGACCGGTATGGACACCGCCTCACAAATAGCCTTGAGAGTTTCATGGCTCACATCGTCCGCGTCATCCTTTGAACCTGTTGTAAACACTGCTCCTACACCAAGATAATCTGCGCCGTGCTTTTCCGCTATAATCGCCTGCTCGACAGTCTGTGCAGACACTCCAAGTATCTTGTCAGGGCCGAGTATCTTTCTGACGTCCATGGCCTCCATATCACTCTGTCCCACGTGTACACCGTCAGCATCTATATCCTTTGCTATGCTAACCTCGTCATTGATGACAAATGGAACTCCATATTCCTTACAAAGCTTCTGTATCTCCTTCGCCTCAGCGAGGAAGTCTTCTCTGTCGAGCTTCTTCTCCCTGAGCTGTACAAATGTTGCACCGCCGTCAAGTGCCTTCTTTACCTGATCATACAGAGTCTCTTCACCAAGCCAGTGTCTGTCAGTTACTGCGTAGAGCAAGAGCTCTTTCTCACTGCAATTTATCATACTATCCGTCCTTCCTATATGTTTCGATCCCGATCTGATGCAGATCCAGGCAATTATTAGACTTCCGTCAATTATCTGATTTCAAACTTTGCGCCCTGTTCAAGTGTATCCCCGTCCATATTGTATATGGCGTCGATTATCCTGTTCCTGTATGTTGAATTTCCCTCAAATGCCTGCAGATGGGAATAACCGATCTCCCCAGCAAGTCCCATGACCATGACAGCCACTGCAGCAGCCTCAAGCTTGTTGTCCTGATTTGCCACAACATATGCTGTCATCATTCCTGAGAGCTGGCAGCCTGTTCCAGTGATCTTACCCATCTCAGGACGGCCGTTTCTGATTACATAACATTTCTCGCTGTCCGCAACAAGGTCTATTGCGCCTGTTACAGCTATGATAGATCCCGTTTCAGCAGATAGCTTCTTGACAAATGCCACTGCATTATCAAGCGTATCCTCCGTAACCGCATCTGCCACATCGGCATCAACACCCTTTGTGCTGCCGGAACCATATGCCAGAGTTTTGATCTCAGAGATATTTCCCCTTATAACATCAAATCTAATCTCCTTCATAAGTCCAACAGCCGTATCAGTTCTGAGCTTACTTGCTCCTGCTCCAACAGGATCGAGAAGTACAACATGTCCAAGTTCATTTGCCTTCTTCCCTGCCAGGTACATTGATGGAATAGTGTTCTTGTTAAGTGTTCCTATGTTGATATTCAGACCACCACATATACTTGTGATATCCTCCACGTCACCCTCATCATCCGACATGATAGGACTTCCACCGCACGCCAGAATGACATTTGCCACATCATTTACAGTTACATAGTTTGTTATATTGTGTACCAGAGGTACATTCTTTCTCACATTTTCAAGGCACTCTTTTATCATGTTTTTCTATCTCCTTTATATATACTCTGTTGTTTATCTGCTAATCTTTTTTGACGAAAAGCGGCCATACCATAAGGCACAGCCGCTTTTTTTATGCTGTATGTATCCCTACGCCGGCACTGATCCAGGTCAGACCTGATCTACTCCTGGGCAGGAGGTACATCAGATGTACAATGCATACACTTTGTTGCTTTGATATCTATCTCCCCCATACAGTATGGGCACTTTCTTGTGAGAGGAGCTGCCTCCTCTTTCTTCTTACCAAGATCCATGATCGCATTGATTCCCTTCATGATGACAAATATAACAAATGCCATGATTATGAAGTTGATAACTGCTGAAATAAACGCTCCATACTCGATATACTGTCCTGTATGGAATATCTGAAAATGTCCACCAATCTCTGCTCCACCGATACTGTTGATTATTGGTGTGATGAAACAGTCTGTAAAAGATGTAACCAATGACTGGAACGCTCCACCAATGATAACACCGATTGCAAGACTCATCACATTTCCCTTAAGGGCAAACTCCTTAAACTCTTCCAAAAACTTCTTCATATGTATCCTCCCAACTGAATACAGCACCGATCATAACAAACTTATATTATAATTCGGTGCCGTATCTTTTATTTATTGTTTCTCGCATGATTGATATGACATATATCTACATTTGCTGTCATCGCTCATCGCACATCATCTTTTATTACTTTCTTACGATAAGTGACTTACCTGTCATCTCCTTAGGCTGAGGAAGTCCCATAACCTCAAGAAGTGTAGGTGCGATATCTGCAAGACATCCGCCCTCACGAAGCTCTACATCTTCACCATAGTTGTAAAGGATAAATGGTACAGGGTTAGTTGTATGAGCTGTATGTGGAGCACCGGTCTCATAGTTGATCATCTGCTCTGCGTTACCATGATCAGCACAGATAAAGAGAACACCATCAACCTTATCAATTGCCTCTACAGCAGCGCCAACGCACTTGTCAACTGTCTCTACAGCCTGGATAGCTGCTGGGATAATACCTGTATGACCAACCATATCAGGGTTTGCAAAGTTGATGATGATCACATCATACTCGCCACCAAGGATAGCTGCATTGAGCTTCTCGCTTACCTCTGGAGCACTCATCTCTGGCTGAAGGTCATATGTTGCTACAGCAGGTGACTTTACAAGGATTCTGTCCTCGTTCTTGTTAGGCTCCTCAACACCGCCGTTGAAGAAGAACGTTACATGAGCATACTTCTCTGTCTCAGCAAGTCTGAGCTGCTTGAGGCCCTTAGCTGCAAGGTACTCACCGAATGTGTTGTCAATCTCTTCCTTCTTGAATGCTACAAGCTTGTTAGGTATTGACTCGTCGTAGTCCTTGAAACATACATATGTGAGTGGCATGCGGCCATTTGCTCTCTCAAATCCATCAAAATCATCACAGCAGAATGCTCTGGTGATCTCGCGGGCTCTGTCTGGTCTGAAGTTAAAGAATATAACTGAATCATTTGGCTTAACAAGTGATACAGGCTTACCATTCTCTGTGATTACTGTAGGAAGAACGAACTCATCATATACTTCCTTGTCATATGACTCCTGCATAGCTGCAACCGGGTCCTCAGCCTGAACGCCCTCACCTGTTACAAGTGACTTGTATGCAAGCTCTACTCTGTCCCATCTGTTATCTCTGTCCATTGCGTAGTAACGGCCTGACATAGATGCAACCTTACCTACACCAATCTCCTTCATCTTTGCGATAAGCTCCTCAAGGTATCCCTTACCTGATGCAGGCGGTGTATCTCTTCCATCGAAGAATGGATGAACGTATACGTTCTCAAAGTTCTGCTTCTTGCAGAGCTCAAGGATCGCATAAAGGTGTGTATTGTGGCTGTGAACACCACCATCTGAGAGAAGTCCCCAGAGATGAAGATCTGAATTGTTCTTCTTGCAGTTTTCTATTGCAGCAAGCATCTCCTCGTTCTCAAAAAAATCTCCATCAGCGATTGCCTTTGTGATTCTTGTAAGCTCCTGATATATGATACGGCCTGCGCCGATATTCATATGACCTACCTCTGAATTGCCCATCTGACCGTCTGGAAGTCCTACAGGAAGTCCTGAAGCTGCGCCCTGCACAAATGGTGCTGTAGCCATAAGTTTGTCCATAACAGGTGTCTTTGCAAGTGCTACTGCATTACCCTCTGTCTTGTCACTGAGACCATATCCGTCGAGGACCATTAAAACTACTGGTTTCTTACTCATAATTTTTCTCCTTTTTATTTATTCCGGCTAAATGCCTCTTAATCATAATTCACTCATTTGAGATTATACTTATATAATGCCTATTTTTCAAGTTCAAATCCAACTCAAATCACAGGTCAATATCCAGTTCAACCGGGCAGTGATCAGATCCCATGATATCAGTGTGTATCTTGGCATCGACAAGCTTGTCCTTCAAACTCTCAGATGTGAGAAAATAGTCGATACGCCAACCTGCATTCTTCTCCCTTGCCTTGAATCTGTACGACCACCATGAGTAGATATTTTCCTGATCCGGATAAAAATATCTGAATGTGTCGATGAAGCCATCATCTAGAAGCACCGTCATCTTCTCTCTTTCCTCATCAGTAAATCCCGCATTCTTCCTGTTTGTCTTTGGATTTTTCAGATCTATCTCATTGTGAGCCACGTTCATATCGCCGCACACTATAACAGGCTTATTCTCCTCAAGCTTTTTCAGATATGCTCTGAAATCATCCTCCCACTTCATCCGGTAATCAAGCCTTGCAAGCTCGTTCTGTGAATTTGGTGTATATACAGTCACCATGTAGAAGTTCTCATATTCAAGTGTTATGACACGACCCTCATGGTCGTGTTCATCTATGCCTATACCTTTTGTTTCACTCAAAGGTTTCTCTTTTGTGAAAATAGCCGTACCTGAATATCCCTTCTTATCCGCATAGTTCCAATACTGATAATATCCTGGCATATCAAGTGTGAGCTGTCCCTCCTGCATCTTGGACTCCTGTATACAGAATATGTCTGCATCTATGCTGTTAAAAAAGTCCATGAAGCCTTTACCGGCGCATGCCCTTATTCCATTTACGTTCCATGAGATAAGTTTTTTCATAAATTTATATACCATTTTATCCTTTCATTATTATTTGGGGAAAATCATGTTTTATTTTAACATGTCGCCTACCGGCTCCATGCAGGCATTCGCATTATGACGGCTTGCGCAAGCGCATCCGTCGCAATGCTCATTATATCATACAAACACCCATTCTGACTGTCAAATCATTTAAAAATTCACCAAAATCCTGCTATGGCCACAATGAAAAAGGCAGCGACGATCCGCCGCTGCCTAAGGGTATATATTATTTTTAGGGGTCAAATTTAATTTTTTACAAATGATACATTTGATATAGAAACTGTATGTGCTCCAAGTGTGTATCCTTCAACATATCCCATTGAGAAGAATAATCCGGCACCTGTATCAACAGTGATACCATCTGTGAAAACTTCTTCCTTAGGTGTAATTGTGAGTGTTACATCCTTAGCCTCACCAGCTGTAAGAACTACATCTTCACCGCCATGCCATGCATATCCGGCTGAAGGAGTCATAACAGCAACCTTCACAACTCTATCAACATCAGAAACCAATGTACATTTAAGAGTATATGACTCGCCCTGCTCAAGAGATAATCCCATCTGCTTAAGCTGGATGTTCCAGTCTGCCTCACCCACGTTTTCAACACTGTATGTGATCTTTCCATCTCCAGCCTCAAATGTGGCATCTCCAGGAGCAGTTACTGCATTTTCCCAACCAGCAAGGCTACCATCCTCACTCATCTCAAATTCTGAATTTGTGATAAGATTCTTGCCTACAGGCACATCTATCTCTGGAGCTGAAGTCTTTTCAAGGACAATATTGTCAATACAGATTCTATGCTGATCAGTAATTGCCGAACCATTTTCTCCGCCTGCGCCAAGTGCAATATTGAAAATACTCTCTTCGTCTGTGTCACAGGCCATCTGGAATGTGTTTGAAACAGTCATATATTTCTGATCAGCCTGATCGTATGCATCAAGCTTTACTGTCTCCTGAACATACGGTGTCCAGTCCTCTGCACCTGTACTATCCTTATGTGTACTTCCATCCCTCTGTATCGCATACTGAACAGTTCTCGACACAGAGCTCTTTATATCAAATGAAAGCTTGTACCACTGTCCTTTCTCAAGCTTGATATTATTCTGCTTGAGCTGTATCTTCCAGTTCTGGTCACCTGAATTCTTTATTGTGAAGTCAGCAGCATTGTCCTCCTTCTGGCTGTCCACAACAGACTCTGCATCCGCACTGCTGTCTATATACACATCATATCCAGCAAAATCTGCTGAAAAGTTCCCATTGAGAAGAAGTGAATCCTGCATTATCTTCACATTGTCTAACAGAACTTCCCCGCTGTTACCAAAATCAATGCTGATTGAACTGTCAGTCACTTCTTCTCCGGTCTCAAACTTGTAAACATAATTCTTAATTCCTTTATCCAGAGTTACAGCAAACTTTGAATCTCCTGTAGTGATAATTATATTCTTTCCCTCAGTTGCAGTCTCAGCATCAAATTTAAGTACATACTTTGTATTTGGGGCATACGCAAGCTCATCCTGTGATAATACGAAGTTGCCATCTATACTCTCATCCAATGACTTGTATGAAAATCTTCTTCCGTCAGACAGACCTGTCACCTTATACTCAGCACCGCAATTGTTGCTGACTGTCCAATATCCAAGTCTTCCTGTTCCTTCCTGAAATTCTCCATTGTAAACTAGGTTTCCATCAGCGAGGATCGTCTTCTTGTCAACTATCTCAGTCTGATTTGTCTTTACCAGCTTTACATTTGCAATATGTACACCAGCCACGCTTCCCTGATTGCCGAAGTTGAATTCTATTCTTCCCTTGTCATCAGATGAATCAGTCATCGTATACTCATACTCAAATGTCTGTTTCTCTGTTGTCATATCAAATTTTGTATCCTTAAGATATCTTCCCCATGATCTGGTTGGCGCTGAGACATCAATTATGCCTGTTCTCGCCTCATCCGCCCACGCATCAAATGAAAGCTTGTATGTGGCACCTTTTTCTACAGGAATATCAGGCTGTACCAACTGTATGCTGTAATCAACCGTTCCTGCATCAATTGTATTTATGTTGATTGTATTGTTCTCGATGACCGCTGTTCCTTCGCCGCCATTCTGCGCCATAAAAATCCAGTTTTCTGCATCTCCCAGATCCTCGGTCTCACTAAAATCACCATTTATTACATAATTGCCATTTTCATCCGGATCACGAATTATAACTTCACGCTCTGGCTTTGTCACATTTTCGTCATAAGACTCCTTCTGGTATACTCTCACATAATCAACATATAAGCTCTCACTGTTAATATAATCTGCATCTGCATCCGGATTTCCTGGCCAATTGCCGCCAACTGCAAGATTGAGTATTACATAGAATGGCTGATCAAACGGTGCCGGATAAGTAACTGTACCTTTTCCGGCAGTTGTAGAATACCAGTCATTTTCCTCATGCATCTTAACTCCATCTACATACCACGTAATTTTTCCAGGCTCCCAGTCGCATGTAAATACATGATAGCTGTCCGCAAATGACTTTCCATTTGAAAGTGTATATTTTCCCTGTGACTCTGAATGCGGATTGCCATAGTGAATCGTTCCATAGGTTGTATATGTATTGTCTCCAAGAACCTCCATCACATCTATCTCACCACATCTAGGCCACTGTCCATACAGACTCTCATTTGTAGGCATCATCCATGCTGCAGGAAGATAGCCCTTACCTGTAGGTACCTTTGCTCTGAACTGTACTCTGCCATACTTGAAATCCTGCTTATTCTGTGTGTTTACTCTTCCCGATGTATATGATATAGAACCATCCTCATTCACTTTTTTCTTTGAGCTTATAATAAGTGTGCCATTCTTGACTTTTATATTATCTTCAGAATCAACATATGACTGAAGCTCATTATTGACCCAGCCAGGCTCATGGAGTTCAACATTCCAAATATCACGGTTGAGCTCTGTTCCGTCAAATTCATCATGCCATAAAAGTTTATACCCCTGCGACTCGTATTTATTTTCTACAGTCACCTTCTTATTTACAGTCACTTTACATGTTGCTTTCTTTCCTGAACCGTCAGCAGCTTTTGCTGTGATTGTAGCTGTACCTGGTGCTATAGCCTTCACAACGCCTTTTGCTGAAACCGTTGCAATCTTTTTATTGCTCGATGTCCAACTTAACGTCTTGTTGGTTGCCGATGCAGGAGCGACAGTAGCTGTAAGAGTTTTACTGCTTCCCTCTGTGATAGTGAGTGTTGCCGCTGAAAGCTTGATAGAAGTAACTGGCTGTTTTACTGTAATCTTACATCTTGCATATTTGCCACTTCCATCCATAGCCTTCGCAGTTATATATACTCTTCCAACCTTAACTGCTTTTACAACACCTTTCGAGGAAACTGTTGCTATTCTTTTATCTGATGATGACCACTGAATTCTCTTATATGTGGCATTCTTTGGAGCAATTGAAGCTTTTAACGTCCTGCTGGTTCCTTTAAACATGTTCACAGCCTTTGCAGACAATTTAACAGTCTTCGTAGGAACCCCAACATAAACATTAAACCTATACATTACCTTTGGGTTTGCAGCACTCTTCACTGCTACAACCGCTTTTCCTGATTTTACCGCTTTGACAACACCCTTGTTATCTACTGTAACTATCTTCTTATTTGATGATACATATGTTACTTTTTTGCTGATCTTACCTGTAACTACAACTCTAGGTTTCACCCGAAACTTTGTACCCTTTTTTAGTACAAGTTTATTTGTGACAAGATTTGTCACAGTTACAGACTTTACCGCAGCTTTTGATGTTCTAGCACTAACGTCTGATGGACACAGAGTGATCAACATACAAACTACAAGTATCATAGCCACAAGCTGTTTTAACCTTCTCATAAAATACTCCTCTCCAAAAATAAAATAATAATATTTACGACGTCGCATCTTTATAAAGTATTTTGATAATAACATCTTATACATTTGCCATATATCGTTTTATTGCTTTTTATATAGTTTACATGATATATTATAGAGGAGTTGTAAAGTAAGACTTTTATAAACTTTTGATAACATATAAATTTTTACCCTGACACAATTTACTGGAAAGGATTTATACACATATGAAATACTCAAAGGAAATATTCTACCAGGAATTTATAAGACGCGAAGATTCAACCAATAGAGCGCCCTATAACCCTGAACTTGAATTTTACTCAATAATACAAAATGGAGATATAGAACAGGTTAAAGAATTGTGTAAAGCCTCACCACTTAAGGATAAAAAAGGACTCGGCTTACTATCTGAAAAGCCGGTCAACAACATAAGATATCATTTTGTCATAACAACAGCCCTTGTTGCAAGATACTGTATTGAAGGTGGTCTCGATGTGGCAACTGCTTACAATCTCAGTGATTTTTATATAAAAAAGTCAGATACAATGAAGTCTGTGGAGGATATATCTGAATTACATGCGTTCATGTGCATCGACTATGCAAAAAAAATGCGAAACCTTAAGAAAAATTCCATATGCTCCAAACCGGTCGCAGAGTGCATAGACTACATATACGATCATCTGCATACTAGGATCACTGTTGAACTTCTGGCAAAACGTGTCAATCTCACCCCGTCATACCTGTCAAGGCTGTTCAAAAAAGAGACCGGAGATAATATCGGACATTATATAAAAATGCTAAAACTTGATACTGCAAGGAACATGCTCATATACTCTGATTATAGCCCTGCCCAGATAGCACAGACTCTCGCATTTCCAAGTCAGAGTTATTTTACCGAACAGTTCAGATTACATACTGGTCTAACACCTGCGAGCTATAGAAATATAAATTTAAGGCAAACCCCATTTCATAAAAACAATACTTAGTTCCTGAAATATACCTCCTTGTTTTTCTAAGCGTAAACAAAAGGGATTACCTTGTGATAAAGCACTTGATAATCCCTTTCAATATTCTATATCAGATTTAATCTAAAACTAATATATTTTGGCCTGTTTAAAATTACTTTCCGGCATTTACAACCTGACCGAAATCAGCCTTGAGTGAAGCACCGCCGATAAGACCACCGTCGATGTCTGGCTTTGCAAGGAGCTCAGCAGCGTTGCCAGCGTTCATAGAACCGCCGTACTGAATTCTTACCGCCTCAGCTGTATCTGTATCGTAGATCTCAGCGATGAGATCACGGATTCCCTTACATACTTCCTGTGCCTGATCTGATGTAGCTGTCTTACCTGTTCCGATAGCCCAGATTGGCTCGTAAGCGATAACCATTGACTTAACCTGATCTGCTGTTACGCCAGCGAGATCTGACTTGATCTGAAGACGGATCCAGTCCATAGTAACACCGAGCTCTCTCTGCTCAAGTGACTCACCACAGCAAAGAATAGGGGTGATACCAGCCTCAAATGCCTTCTTAACCTTCTTGTTGAGAAGAACATCATCCTCCTTAAAGTAATCACGACGCTCTGAATGTCCGATGATAACGTACTTAACACCAGCATCAACAAGCATTGCTGCTGAGATCTCGCCTGTGTAAGCTCCGCTCTCCTCGAAGTACATGTTCTCTGCACCTACAGCTACGTTTGTTCCCTTTGTTGCCTCAACAACTGGTACGATATCGATAGCTGGTACACAGTATACTACATCTACGTCATCATTCTTTACTAAGTCCTTTAACAGGTTAACAAGCTCAACAGCCTCGCTAGGAGTCTTGTTCATCTTCCAGTTACCTGCAATAATCTTCTTTCTTGCCATTGTAATCTACCTCTTATATTTGTATTTTTTGATGAGTACCGGCCTGAACCGGCACCCACCAGTATAATCTTTATATCTCAGTGATATACAAATTACTTGTCGTTAGCTGCTGCTACGCCCGGAAGCTCCTTACCCTCAAGGAACTCAAGTGAAGCTCCACCACCTGTTGAGATGTGGCTCATCTTTGAACCGTAACCAAGCTGGTTAACTGCTGCTGCTGAATCTCCACCACCGATGATTGTTGTAGCATCTGTATCAGCAAGTGCTGCTGCAACTGCCTTTGTACCGGCTGCAAGTACAGGGTTCTCGAATACACCCATAGGTCCATTCCAAACAACTGTCTTAGCTGTCTTAACTGCGTCTGAGTAAAGCTCGATAGTCTTAGGTCCGATATCGCAGCCTTCCTTGTCTGCAGGCATCTTGTCAGCGTCAAATACCTCTGTCTTGATGCTTGGATCGTCGATAGGGTTAGGGAAATCCTCGATCATAACTGTATCAACTGGAAGAAGAAGCTTCTTGCCAAGGCTCTCTGCCTTTGCCATCATCTCCTTGCAGTAATCGATCTTAGAATCGTCTACAAGTGACTTACCGATCTCATATCCCTTAGCCTTAAGGAATGTGTAAGCCATACCACCACCGATGATAAGTGTATCACACTTCTCAAGAAGGTTTGAAATAACATTGAGCTTGTCAGCAACCTTAGCACCACCGAGGATAGCTACAAATGGTCTAACTGGGTTCTCTACTGCATTGCCAAGGAAGTCGATCTCCTTCTGCATTAAGTAACCAACTACTGCTGTGTCAACAAGTCCAGCAACACCAACGTTTGAGCAGTGAGCTCTGTGAGCTGTTCCGAATGCATCATTTACAAATACATCACAGATGCTTGCAAGATCCTTAGAGAAAGCCTCTCCGTTCTTTGTCTCTTCAGCTCTGAAACGTGTATTCTCAAGAAGGATTACATCTCCGTCCTTCATAGCGTCAACTGCAGCCTTAACTGTGTCGTCAACAACCTCAAGGCTTGGTACAAACTTAACCTCCTGTCCAAGGAGCTCTGTAAGTCTCTTAGCAACTGGTGCAAGGGTCTTAGTCTGCTTGTCCTCCTCAGTCTTAACCTTTCCAAGGTGTGAACAAAGGATAACCTTTCCACCGTCAGCGATAAGCTTCTTGATAGTAGGAAGAGCTGCAACGAGTCTGTTCTCGTCTGTGATCTCTCCGTTCTTTAATGGTACATTGAAGTCGCATCTGCAAAGCACGCGCTTGCCCTTAACATTGATATCATCTACTGATTTCTTGTTTAATGACATTTCTAATTCCTCCTAAATAATGTTATAGAACAGAAAACTATAAGTTGTCCTCTGCCCAGCTACCTACCCGCTCTTATGCGGGAACATAGAAACGCATAATTGCTTCCTACGAAGAAAAAAGGGCCCGGTCCTTGGAGACCGGACCCTCTATTAGGTCTAATAAATACTTTTAAATGAGCTTACATTATAAAAGCTAATTATAGCTTGAAATAACTTATGCTAACTCTGCGAAGTACTTGATTGTTCTAACCATCTGGCTTGTGTATGAGTTCTCATTGTCATACCATGAAACAACCTGAACCTCATATAAATCATCAGCGATCTTTGATACCATTGTCTGAGTTGAATCAAATAATGAACCATATCTCATACCGATAACATCTGATGAAACGATTGGATCTGTGTTGTAACCGAATGACTCTGAAGCAGCAGCCTTCATTGCAGCGTTGATTCCATCAACTGTTACATCAGCACCCTTAACAACTGCTGTAAGGATTGTTGTTGAACCTGTTGGAACTGGAACTCTCTGAGCTGATCCGATAAGCTTGCCATTTAACTCTGGGATAACAAGACCGATAGCCTTAGCAGCACCTGTTGAGTTAGGAACGATATTAGCAGCACCTGCTCTAGCTCTTCTTAAATCGCCCTTTCTGTGTGGTCCGTCAAGTATCATCTGATCACCTGTGTAAGCGTGGATTGTTGACATGATACCAGACTGGATTGGAGCATAGTCATTAAGAGCCTTAGCCATTGGTGCAAGACAGTTAGTTGTACATGAAGCTGCTGAGATGATCTGATCATCAGCTGTTAATGTATCCTGGTTAACTGAGAATACGATAGTCTTAAGATCATTACCAGCTGGAGCTGAGATAACAACCTTCTTAGCACCTGCGTTGATATGAGCCATTGACTTCTCCTTTGAGCAGTAGAAACCAGTACACTCAAGAACTACATCAACACCGATCTTACCCCAAGGAAGGTTGTTTGCATCTGCCTCCTTGTAGATTGTAAGAGTCTTACCATCAACTGTGATTGTGTTAGCCTCATCATCAGCTGAAACTGTGTGAAGGTTCTCACCGATCTTGCCACAGTATCCACCCTGTGCTGTATCGTACTTGAGAAGATCTGCAAGCATTGAAGGCTTTGTTAAATCGTTGATTGCAACAACTTCATAACCCTCTGCACCGAACATCTGTCTGAATGCAAGACGACCAATACGTCCAAAACCGTTAATTGCTACTTTTACTGCCATTTTTTATTCCTCCTAGGTTTTTGAAATATAATAAAAGTATTTATCAATCTGCTACGCGGGAACGTAGCAAATAAATCGTGTTAAATACACAAGCTAATCATACATTCTTTAGGTATAAATTTCAAGCCTTAATCTCATTTTTTTAGTTATCATCTATCCAAAATAGACAAATTTGTTTTTACAAATTATACTAATGGGCTGAGGCTATAGAAAAAATGTTTCTACTACAATTTGATAATAATAAGATTACTCAACAGCTTTACTTTATATATTTTTTTCAGTGTTTTATGTTATAATATGAAACGCAATGATTATAAACGGAGGTATACAGAAAATGATCATCTGTGATTCGCATATACATTCGGAGTTCTCAAGCGACTCTTCCGCTCCACTGGACAGTATAATCCAGAAGGCAATACAACTTGGAATTCCAAAGATCTGTCTGACAGATCACCACGATATAGACTTTCCTATCAATCCGGAGGACGGTTTTGACTTCCAACTTGATTTCGATTCGTACTTTGCTGCGATAGACGAAATACGACACAGATACGGAGATCGGATTGACGTGAGAAGCGGCGTGGAACTCGGTCTCATGAATACGGTTGCCGGCAAGGCAAGGGACATTGCTGATAAATACAAAAATGAACTGGACTTTATCATAGGATCATCACACCTTGTCAGGGGCCTCGACCCATACTATCCAGCTTACTATGAGGGACGTACAGAGATAGAAGGTATACGTGATTACTTTGAGTCCATTCTTGAGAATGTGACTCTGATAGATGACTTTGACGTATATGGTCATCTTGACTACGTAGTAAGATACTGCCCATCAGGCGAGAAGATCTTTAGGATGGCAGATTATAATGATGTGCTTGAACAGATTTTCAAAATAATCATCCCAAAGGGAAAAGGTATAGAGATCAATACCGGAAGCCTGTACAAGAATATGAGTTACGCACATCCTCACATGGATATCCTGAAACTCTACAAGGATATGGGTGGCGAGATCATCACAGTGGGATCTGATGCACACAAGCCCGAATATCTGTGCTATGATTTTGAGACATATGCAAGGGATGCCCTCACATCACTCGGCTACAGATACTACTGTACATTCAAGAACAGAAAGCCAGAATTCAATCCGCTGTAAAAAAAAATTGCAAAATATCAATTTATATACTTATAAATATAAAAAGATGGAACACATACGCCAGTTCAATGGCTTATATGTTCCATCTTTTTTATACCGTAAATTCAATTCCGGCAGTCACCTGACTGCTCTATTTGTTTCATATCTCATTATGTATTGTTTCCTGTATAGTACGGACTATGTGGTATATCATGAATGTCTGTTTTTCTCATTTTTTCAAGATAATCGCCTCCGGCGCCATCCAGATCACCATATATCGCATTTGGGCAATAACTGAGGAGCATGTCAAGGACTTTCTTTTTTCTCTTTCCGGTCACAAGTCCTCTTAAATTAATATATACATTATTTTCATGATTTCCAGTATACATACAGTAATATTCCAATTTGCCTCTTCGCATACTCGTATATACATATGTTATAAGATACACATCCCATCTGTACGCAAGGTTGTATCTCATTGTCTTTGATGCGATAACCTCATGTGAAGCCATAATGTATTTATTCTCATAGATAATATCACCATACAATTTGTCTGCCATTTCAAACACACTGCCACCATGATTTTTATTCTCTCGGTTGAGCAACTTCTCCGGAGTCCGTATAATCCTAATGCCATCCCATATGCATATAACCGAAATTACAGTCAGAAAAATCAATGGCCCTGTGAAACTATTCAATTCAAACTCTCCATTATGTATCATGGAGCATATAGTGATTATCATAAAAACAAAAATCACTGAAAAGATACCAAACAATATCCATCCACGCACTTTGACGTCTTTGCGCAAAACTTCTCTGCCTGTATCACCCATACGAAATCTCCTTATGTCAGACCATCACCCTTTGTAAAACCCTGTCAACAGATGCTTCCTCCGCCAAGCACATGATCATCTTCATAGAACACTACAGCCTGTCCCTTTGTCACAGCTCTTACCGGCTCGTCAAATACTGCTTCTACCAGATCTTCATCTATCTTTCTGATGGTACACATACTTCCCTTATGATTGTATCTGATCTTCGCCTTGACATGCATTGGCTCCGTGAGATCCTCTATGGACATAAAGTTCAGTCTGTTGCATATCAGCCTTTCTGAAAATACATCTCCGTTCTCTCCTATAACAACCTGATTTGTCTCAGGTATGATGTCCACCACAAATACCGGATGCCCCATCGCAAGTCCAAGTCCTTTTCTCTGTCCTATGGTGTAGTGTATGATTCCCTTATGTCTTCCGATCGCATTGCCATGTATGTCTACAAAATCTCCCGGAACCGCCTTAAGTCCTGCTTCATTCTCAAGATAACCGGCGTAATCTCCATCTGGCACAAAGCATATATCCTGGCTATCCGGCTTGTGAGCCACCATAAGTCTGTGGTCCTCTGCAATTTTTCTGATCTCAGGCTTGCTGTACTCTCCAACCGGCATGAGTGTCCTGGCGAGCTGCTCCTGGGTGAGATTGTAGAGAGCATATGTCTGATCCTTCTCTATTCCCCTGGCCTCCTGGAGAGTATATCTGCCATTTGGAAGCTGTATGATCCTTGCATAGTGTCCCGTAGCAATATAATCGCCCCCGATGGCCATGCATCTCGTAAGCAGAGACTCCCATTTTACATATCTGTTGCATGCAATACATGGATTCGGAGTTCTTCCGCATTTGTATTCGTCCACAAAATAGTCTATTACGTACTTCTTGAATTCTTCCTTGAAATTCATAACGTAATACGGAATATCGAGCTGCGATGCCACACGCCTGGCATCATCCACAGCAGAAAGTCCGCAGCATCCGGCATGGGCACTCACCACGTCCCTGTCCTCATCCTGCCATATCTGCATGGTAACTCCTATTACATTGTAGCCCTGCTCCTTGAGCAAAAGTGCGGCAACCGACGAGTCGACTCCGCCTGACATACCAACACACACTGTCTTCTTATCTGTATCGACCAAATTTTTTCCCTCTTTATACATAGTTATATCTTGTGTAATTTACATGTTTCTCCTGGCAAAATCCTGATACGCAGGTGACATTTTTCTGAGATTTTCCACGATTCTCTTGAGATTATCTACCACCGCATCCGCCTCATCCATGGTGTTCTCATATCCCAGAGTCAGTCTGACCGCACCATGGGATATCTCCTTCGGAAGCCCTATAGCTGTCAGCACATGGGAGGGATCAACAGAACCCGATGTACATGCGGAACCGGCAGAAGCACATATGCCCGCCATATCGAGCATGATGAGGATCGTCTCGCCCTCAACGAACTGGAAGCTGACATTTACATTGTTCGGAAGTCTGTCTTTGTCATGTCCGTTCAGTCTGGAATAAGGAATCTCCGATAAAATTCTGTGTATCATATGATCTCTGATATCTGTCTCCTGCTTCATCCGATCTTCCATTGAGAGCATCGCAAGCTCCGCAGCTTTGCCCATTCCTACAATCCCCGGTACATTCTCTGTTCCGGCACGTCTTCCTCGCTCCTGCTGGCCTCCGTGGATAAAGCTTCCAAGCTTTATTCCGCTCCGTATATACAGAAACCCGATTCCCTTCGGGCCATTAAGCTTATGTCCGCTGCTGCTGAGCATATCTATGTTCATGGCATTTACATCCAGTGGTATCTGTCCATACGCCTGAACCGCATCCGTGTGGAATAGAATGCCATGTTCATGCGCAATAGCTCCTATCCTGCTTATCGGCTCTATGGTTCCTATCTCATTGTTTGCAGCCATAACCGAGATGAGGATCGTATCCGGTCTTATCGCCGACTCCAGCCTGTCAGGATCAACCATCCCCTTCTCATCCACATCCAGATATGTCACGTCAAAGCCCCTCTTCTCCAGATACTGACATGTGTGAAGAATGGCATGGTGCTCTATCCTGGTCGTAATTATATGTTTTCCCTTATCCTGAAAGGCTTCCGCTACAGCCTTTAAAGCCCAGTTATCCGATTCCGAACCACCGCCCGTGAAATAGATCTCCTCAGGCTTTGCGCCAAGCGAATCAGCAATTATATCCCTCGCCACATTTATCACATCCTTATTTCTCGATGCAAATGTATATACGCCTGAAGGGTTTCCAAACTTTTCTGTAAAATAAGGCAACATGGCGTCGAGCACTTCAGGTCTCACCGCCGTCGTCGCTGCATGATCCATATATATTAACTTTCCCATTTTCGCTCTCTTTCCATTACCTTTTCTGTCACTTGTCAATGACAAATGCAACACTGCATTCATCACACGAAACTATATTACTATATAGTATTCTACCACTATACAAATGCCACGTGCTATGTATATATTATTATGCTCTCATCATATCTCATTATCTTCGTCTCTTAATCTCTTTGGACGCTTTCCATAGGCTTTACTATTTTCTTATAGACCCTGAGAAGAAAGATCGTCGATATGATCACACTGAAAACCTCTGCGATAGGGAACGCTGCCCACACACCATTCACACTGTTCATTGCTTTCGACAGGAAATATGCCACAGGAAGTATGACAAAAAGCTGTCTCGCCATAGACACTATCATACTGTACACGCCCTTTCCTACAGCCTGAAACATTCCCGAACATGTGACAGAAAATCCCGCAAATATAAACGCTGTACTCATGATCCTGACCGCTGGTATACCCATCAACAGCATCTCATCTGTGGCATCAAATATTTTAAGTATCTGTCCCGGAAATACCTGCATGATAGCAAGACAGAATACCATAATGGAACAACCGACCATCACACCAAGCTTCATGGTGCGTTTCATTCTGTCAGGTTTCTGCGCTCCGTAGTTGTATGAAATTATCGGTATCATTCCGTTGTTCAATCCGAATACAGGCATAAATGCCATACTCTGCACCTTGAAATACGCTCCGAACACTGCAACGGCCAATTTCGAGAATGAGTACAGTATCAGATTCAGGAAATAATTCATCACAGAACCTATTGCAACCATGATAACCGACGGCACACCTACGCTGAGAATCTTACCAATTATCTCGCCATGTGGCCTGAATCTTCTGAGTGTTATATGGAGATCCGGATTCTTCTTGATATTAAATATCATAGCAAGAGTTCCGGCTATACACTGTCCACATACAGTTGCAATGGCAGCACCCTTTACTCCCATTTGTGGACATCCGAGAAGACCAAATATCATTATAGGATCAAGTATAAGATTGATGACAGCACCGAGTATCTGGGTTATCATACTGTACATTGTACGTCCCGTGGACTGCAGCAATCTCTCAAATGTCATCTGGAAAGCTATACCGAAAGCACAACAGCAGCACACCTTGAGATACTCTGTTCCATATTGGATTACCCGTGCATCCCCCGTCTGACTTTCCATGAATGTCCTTGCAAAGAATAAACCTATTATCAGGAATATCACATATCCTATCGCCTCAAGGAATATTCCCTGTCTGGCAACTTCATTTGCCCTGTCAAATTTCTTCTCTCCAAGTGCCTTGGATATAAACGCATTAAAGCCAACTCCCAGTCCCGAGAAAACTCCTATCATCAGATTCTGTATCGGAAATGCCGTGGACACAGCCGTAAGTCCGTCCATGCTGAATCTTGACACAAACACACTGTCCACAACATTGTACATAGCCTGGAACAGCATGGAAATTATCATAGGAAGTGACATTGACATCAGAAGCTTTCCCTCAGACATCACACCCATCTTATTTTCTCTGCTCTCACCTGCGAACGCCTTTCCATTAGCAGATATTGTTTTATTATCAGATATTATTTTCTCACCAGATTTTTTTCTGTTATCAGGTGATTTTTCATTATTTTCGACGCTGTCTTTCTCTTTCATATGTACCTCTCCTCTGCATGCTCCTGCTGTGCATAATGTACTATACCTGCCATTTGTGCTTATCCTCACACACACTTATCTTCACTTGCACTTATCCTCACATGCATACTCTCTTTATCTACTATACTCAAACTAATTAATATTACATTATTTTTGTATTATTTACAATACACTTGTATTTTGATTTTCGATCTCTATTTTCTGATTTCTAATTTTCGATTTATCGATTTCTCATCGACTCAATTCACCGACTCGTATATTGGACCCATATATTCACATTTACAATCATCAATTCATTTATAGCTCACTAATAATGCTATTCACTCATCATCGAGCAGAGTATCCCTAGTAATGAAAACGGACACTCAATAAAAAACAGCACATAATTTTTCGCAAGTATATCCTCAACACAACCCTCACGTAGCCGCACACAAATCATTCCGTACCTGAATTCATCCTGCAACAGCCCTATGCAATTCAAACGATTCTACAATTCAGACCACCATACAGCTCAAAAAATCCCCCTCTTGAATATCAAATCCAAGAGGGGAACTTATAATTGATAATCTAAAATTATCTATATGACAAACAAGCTGTTAATTACTTATTAGCAAGCTCTGCTTTGATAGCCTCTGTAAGAGCTGGAACGATCTTGTTGAGATCTCCAACTACACCATAGTCAGCTACATCAAAGATAGGAGCATCCTCATCCTTGTTGATAGCAACGATGATGTCTGACTCTTCCATACCAGCTACGTGCTGGATAGCACCTGAAATACCGATTGCGAAGTATACCTGTGGACGAACTGTCTTACCAGTCTGACCAACCTGAAGCTCCTTTGGCTTCCAGCCTGAATCTACAACTGCACGTGAGCATGATACCTGTCCACCAAGTACCTCTGCAAGATCATCAAGGAGCTTGAAGTTCTCTGCTGAACCAACTCCACGACCACCTGAAACAAGGATTTTAGCATCCATGATATCCTTGATATCTGAGATAGCCTTTGAGATCTCAAGAATCTCAACATACTTGTTGTTAGGTACGAATCCTGGATTGTACTCGATAACCTCTGCCTTCTTACCAGCTACCTTGTCAAGCTTCTGCATAACACCTGGACGAACTGTAGCCATCTGTGGGCGGTTGTCAGGACATGCGATTGTAGCGATTGTGTTACCACCGAATGCAGGACGTGTCATAAGAAGCTGATTGTGCTTCTGCTCCTGATTTGGAAGTGCAACAAGAGGGAAATCACCGATCTCAAGTAATGTACAGTCTGCTGTAAGACCTGTAGCAACTCTTGCTGAAACTGTTGGACCAAGATCTCTACCGATTGCTGTAGCACCAACTAAAACGATCTCTGGCTTGTACTCATTGATAACTGATGCAAGTGCGTGTGCATATGGCTCAGTTCTGTACTCCTTGAGCTCTGGATCGTCAACAACGATAACTCTATCTGCGCCGTACTCTGCAAGCTCATCTACAAGACCCTTAACGTCTGAACCGATAAGGACTGCAGTTACCTGCTCATCAAGCTTCTCTGCCAGTCTCTTTCCTTCGCCGATAAGCTCGAAAGAAATACCACTTAACTTATTATCTACCTGCTGTGCAAAGACAAATACGCCTTTGTAGTTCTTCATTTCTTCTGCGTTCATTGCGCCCATTTTATTCACCACTTTTCCTTTACTATATTAGATTACATGCTTATCCTTTAACTTGCCAACAATATAGCTAACTGCCTCATCTGGAGAATCAGGAACAACCTTCTCGCCTGCACCCTTTCTTACCTTATCTGAAGCCTTAGCGATCTTTGTAGGTGAGCCCTTAAGACCGATGTTAGAATCATCAACATCAACGAGGTCTGCTCTGCCAAGTGTTGTGATCTCTGCATTAACTGCATCGAAGATTCCACCTGGAGTCATGTATCTTGGCTCATTTAACTCAGAAAGTGCTGTTACAAGGCAAGGCATCTTAGCCTTTAACATATGATATCCGTCATCATACTGACGCTTAACGATAACTGCGTCTCCGTCAACCTTGATCTCCTGTGCATATGAAATTACAGGAATTCCAAGATGCTCAGCGATCTGTGGTCCAACCTGAGCTGTATCTCCATCGATAGCCTGACGACCTGTTATGATCAGATCATAATCAAGCTTTCTGAGAGCTCCAGCGATTGTTGTTGATGTAGCCCATGTATCAGCTCCACCAAGAACACGGTCTGTTACAAGAACACCCTTGTCAGCTCCCATAGCGATTGCTTCCTGAAGAACGTCAGCAGCCTTTGGAAGACCCATTGTAAGAACTGTTACCTCTGCACCATACTGATCCTTTAATCTAAGCGCAGCCTCAAGTCCTGCCTTATCATCAGGGTTCATGATTGTAAGCATTGCTGCTCTGTTTAATGTACCGTCTGGGTTGAACTGTACTCCACCCTTTGTATCAGGTACCTGCTTTATACAAACTATAACCTTCACGTTAAGTACCTCCTATATTACTTTAATAAGTTTGCAGAAATAACCATACGCTGAACCTCTGAAGTTCCCTCGTAGATCTCTGTAATCTTAGCATCACGCATCATACGCTCAACATCGTACTCCTTGATGTAACCGTAACCACCGTGTAACTGAACACACTTTGTAGTAACTTCCATAGCAACCTCAGCAGCGTAAAGCTTAGCCATAGCTGCCTCTACTGAGTAAGAAACCTTAGCACCGCTCTGGTACTCATCCTTCTTTCTTGCTGCCTTGTATACGAGAAGCTTAGCTGCCTCGATCTTTGTTGCAAGGTCTGCAAGAACGAACTGTGTATTCTGGAACTGAGCGATTGATCTGCCGAACTGCTTTCTCTCCTTAACATAGTTAACTGTTGTCTCGAGAGCGCCCTCTGCAATGCCGAGAGCCTGAGCAGCGATACCGATACGTCCACCGTCAAGTGTATGCATAGCGATATTGAATCCCTTACCCTTCTGGCCAAGAAGTGCATCCTTTGGAATACGGCAGTCTGTGAAGATAAGCTCGTATGTTGAAGAACCACAGATACCCATCTTGTTCTCCTTTGTACCAAATGTAAATCCAGGTGTACCCTTCTCTACGATGAATGCTGAGATCTCCTTCATCTTTCTGCCACGCTTCTCAACGATACCAGTAACTGCGATAACGATATATACGTCAGCCTCTTTACCGTTTGTGATGAAGCACTTTGATCCGTTAAGTACCCACTCGTCTCCGTCAAGTACAGCCTTTGTCTGCTGTCCCTGAGCATCTGTACCAGCACCTGGCTCAGTAAGACCGAAAGCACCAAGTTTTCTGCCTGAAGCAAGATCAGGAACATACTTCTCCTTCTGAGCTGGTGTACCAAATGTTACGATAGGATCAACACAGAGTGATGTGTGTGCTGATACGATAACACCTGTAGTACCACAAACCTTTGAAAGTTCCTCAACGCACATAGCATATGTGAGAATATCACAGCCCTGTCCGCCTAACTCCTTAGAAACAGGGATTCCTAAGAAACCATACTTTGCCATCTTCTCTACAGTCTCTCTAGGAAATCTGTGCTGTTCGTCAATTTCCTGAGCAAGAGGCTTTACTTCATTCTGCGCGAACTCTCTGAATAAATTCTGCGCCATTTCATACTTCTTGTCTAAAGCGAAATCCATTCTAATTATTCCTCCATGAATATATTATATTACTTAGCACTATTACTGAGCATCAACTGGTGTCTTTGTACGATCAGCATTGTATACATAGAATCCTCTGCCGCTCTTAACACCAAGGTTGCCGCCACGTACCATCTTACGAAGTAATGGACATGCACGATACTTGCTGTCACCTGTCTCATTGTACAGAACGTCCATGATTGCAAGACAGATATCAAGGCCTACGAAATCACCTAACTCAAGTGGTCCCATTGGATGGTTAGCACCAAGCTTCATAGCAGCGTCAATACCAGCTATGTCTGATACACCTTCCATCTTGATGAATGCAGCTTCGTTGATCATTGGGATGAGGATTCTGTTTACTACGAATCCAGCAGCCTCGTTAACCTGTACTGGAGTCTTACCGATCTCCTCTGAGATCTTAACGATCTTCTCTACAGTCTCAGCTGGTGTATTAACACCTGCGATAACCTCGATAAGCTTCATTCTGTCAGCTGGATTGAAGAAATGCATACCGATCATAGGACGTGTAAGACCATTTCCAATCTCTGTGATAGAAAGTGATGATGTGTTTGAAGCGAATACACACTCTGGCTTGCAGATCTTATCAAGCTCAGCAAATGTTGTCTTCTTTACTTCCATGTTCTCGAAAGCAGCCTCAACTATAAGGTCGCAGTCTGCACATAAGTCTTCCTTAAGGCCTGGAGTGATGCTGGCAAGAATACCATCAACCTTCTCCTGTGTCATCTTTCCTTTTTCTACGAGTCTTGCATAACCCTTAGCGATCTTGTCCTTACCGCCTTCAGCCCACTCCTGCTTGATATCGCAGAGTGCAACCTCGTATCCGTCAACCTGAGCAAATGCCTTAGCAATGCCCTGACCCATGGTTCCTGCACCAATTACGCCAACCTTCATTTTTATGTCCTCCTAAATCTTTTTTTCCGGTAAACATGAGAAATTCATATACGTTTCGTTTAACATGCTACCATAATACTTATATCACACATTTAGGATGGTTTACCCTTATCAGATTCCCCACCCTAAATGTTAATATCAGAACTGTTAATTATTACTTGTTCTGGAAAGGAACAACCTTAAGCTTCTTTTCCTTGTCCTTCTCAAGGAAGTTGCCCATTCCTGCCTTTTGATCCTCTGTCTCGAAACAGTCACCAAAAAGCTTCTCCTCAATAACAATTGCCTGATCCATATCTACCTGTAAGCCATCGTTGATAGCCTTCTTGCAGTTTCTCACTGCAATAGGAGCGTTCGCTGCGATTCCGGCTGCCATCTTCTTAGCTGCTGGAAGGAGCTCCTCAAGTGGATAAACAGCATTCACAAGACCGATTCTGTAAGCCTCGTCAGCCTTGATGTTTCTTGCTGTATAGATAAGCTGCTTAGCCATGCCTGCGCCTACAAGACGCGCAAGTCTCTGTGTTCCACCAAAACCAGGTGTGATACCAAGACCAGCCTCTGGCTGACCGAATATTGCATTCTCTGAGCAGATTCTGATATCACAGCTCATTGAGATCTCGCATCCGCCGCCAAGAGCAAATCCATTCACTGCTGCGATGACTGGGATAGGGAATGTCTCAATAGCTCTGAACACATCATTACCCTTCTTACCGAAGGCCTCTCCCTCTGCCTTTGTGAGTGTTGACATCTCACCTATATCAGCTCCGGCAACAAATGACTTCTCACCGGCACCTGTAAGAATAAGACATCTTGTTGTATCAAGATCAACTGCCTTGAATGTTGCATCAAGCTCTTCAAGAACTGCACTGTTGAGTGCGTTCAGAGCCTTTGGACGGTTGATTGTGATAATTCCTACATATCCATCCTGTTCGTATGTAACAAACTCCATGATGTATCTCCTTTATTATCTAAAATTAGTCCTCGATCTTAACGACTGTTGAGCAGCCCATTCCACCACCGATACAGAGAGTAGCAAGACCTGTCTTAGCACCCTTTGCCTGCATCTCATGAAGCAGTGTAACAAGAATACGGCATCCTGAAGCTCCTACTGGATGTCCAAGAGCGATTGCACCACCGTTAGGGTTAACCTGCTTGTCAACGTCAAATCCAAGATCCTTAGCAACTGCTACTGACTGTGCAGCGAATGCCTCGTTTGCCTCGATAACATCGAAGTCCTCGATCTTGAGACCAGTCTTAGCCATAACCTTCTTGGTTGAAGCTACAGGTCCAATACCCATGATTGAAGGATCAACTCCGCCAAGTGCTCCAGCTACCCATGTAGCCATAGGCTTAACACCAAGCTCCTTAGCCTTCTCCTCGCTCATAACAACGATAGCTGCAGCACCATCATTGATACCTGAAGCGTTACCAGCTGTAACAAATCCGTTAGGATTGATTGTTCTGAGTCTTGAAAGAGTCTCAACTGTAGTACCAGGTCTTGGTCCCTCATCCTTCTTGAACTCAACCATCTCTTTCTTCTTCTTTACCATAACTGGTACGATCTCAGCGTCAAATGCGCCTGACTCCTGAGCTGCAACTGCCTTCTGCTGGCTCTTAGCTGCAAACTCATCAAGCTCCTCACGTGTAAGACCCCACTGCTCACAGATATTGTCAGCTGTCTTGATCATGTGATAGTCATTGAATGCATCCCACAGAGCATCGTTTACCATTGTATCTACGAGTACACCATTGTTCATTCTGTAACCGAAACGACCCTTCATCATAGCGTAAGGAGCCATAGACATGTTCTCCATACCACCTGCAACTACGATATCAGCGTCTCCTGCCTCGATCATCTGAGCAGCCATGTTGACACAGTTAAGACCTGAACCACAGACAACGTTAACTGTAACAGCAGTTGTCTCGATTGGAAGTCCTGCCTTGATTGAAGCCTGACGTGCAACGTTCTGTCCCTGACCAGCCTGGATAACACATCCCATGTATACGTGGTCTACCTGATCTGCAGGAACTCCTGCTCTGTTGATAGCCTCCTTGATAACGATTGAACCAAGCTCTGCTGCTGGTGTTGTGCTGAGTGATCCACCCATTGTTCCGATAGCTGTACGACATGCGCCTGCTAAAACAATCTTCTTTGCCATTTTCAAATCCTCCATTTAAAAAAATATTAGTGTGACATAAGACTACATATAAAAAAACCTTAAAGGTTCACACAATCTGCCATAATTCTAGCACAAAAGCATGTGCCACGCAACCAAAAATGAACGACTCCGCGAAGGAGCTATTTCCTTTTATTCCTGTTTTTGCCATTTTTAGCATTCTTCTGCCCGGATGATTTTGTGTTTTTCTGTGGAACAACTTTATTATTTTTGCTGTTTTTACCATTATTGATTGAATTGTTCTTACTTTTATCATTTTTGCCATACGAACGTTGTCCCTGGTGTTCACCTTTCCTGTCCATCTTTCTCGGCGCTATCAGACATTTTTTATCAAAACCGATAAGATCCTGTCTGCCGGCCTTTATGAGCGCCTCTTTGACCAGATCATAATTCTCCGGTTTTCTATACATCATAAGAGCCTTCTGCATTGCCTTTTCATGTGGATTATGAGGTACATATACCGGTTTCATGGTTCTAGGATCGACTCCGGTGTAGTACATACATGTGGATATCGTGGACGGCGTAGGATAGAAATCCTGCACCTGTTCAGGCATATAGCCTATATCCCTTACATATTCGGCAAGCTCCACCGCCTCCTTCAGCGTAGATCCGGGATGTGATGACATCAGGTACGGAACAACATACTGCTGCTTTCCAGTCTTTGCATTTACCCTTTTGTATCTATCAATGAATTTCTCATATACACTGTTCTGTGGCTTGCCCATCATCCTGAGAACATTATCCGATACATGCTCCGGCGCAACTCTGAGCTGTCCGCTTATGTGCTTCTCGCAAAGCTCTTTCAGAAATTCATCGTTGCTGTCCGCCATCACATAATCGAATCGTATTCCCGATCTGATAAATACTTTTTTCACACCTGGAACCGCTTCCAGCTTCCGCAGAAGCTCAACATAATCCTTGTGGTCAACCTTCAAATTCCTGCACGGTTCCGGGAACAGACACTGCTTGTTGGTGCATACACCATATTTATCCTGCTTTGCGCATGATTTATGCCTGAAATTCGCAGTCGGCCCTCCGACATCATGTATATAGCCTTTGAAATCAGGATCATGCGTCATGCGCTCCGCTTCCTTTATCAGTGACTCGTGGCTTCTTGTCTGTATGATCCTGCCCTGGTGAAATGTCAGTGCGCAGAAGCTGCATCCTCCGAAGCAGCCCCGGTTGCTCGTCAGACTGAATTTTATCTCTGATATAGCCGGGATACCGCCCGCCTCCTCATATATCGGATGGTAGTTATTCATATATGGCAGATCATACACATCGTCCATCTCCATCTGGGTGAGCGGATAAGCCGGAGGATTCTGAACAACATATCCTCTGTTTCCGTATCCCTCAACCAGCGTTTTAGCCGAGTATGGATCTGTATTTATATACTGTGTATAAAAGCTTCTTGCATATTCCAGTCTATCCTTTGAAAGACTGTCATAATCCGGCAGTATAATGGAATCCTCGGGCACACCGGATATATCCTTTGTCCTGTAGCATGTACCCCTGACAAATGTGATATCTTTCACATCTATTCCGCTGTCGAGCGCCTCCGCTATCTCTATCATGCTGTGCTCACCCATGCCATACGAAAGTATATCGGCGGATGAATCCACCAGAATGGAATGTTTCAATTTATCAGACCAATAATCATAGTGTGCCATACGTCTGAGGCTGGCCTCTATACCTCCGATTATGATCGGAACATCCTTGTATGTTCTCCTTATCAGATTGCAGTAAACCGTGGTGGCATAATCAGGTCTGAGTCCCATCTCTCCGCCGGGCGAAAATGAATCCTTCTGCCTTCTCTTCTTGGACACGGAATAATGGTTCACCATGGAATCCATATTGCCTCCGCATACCAAAAAGCCCAGTCTTGGTCTGCCAAAAACATCAATGCTCTTGTCATTCTTCCAATCAGGCTGGGCAATCATACACACCTTATATCCATATCTCTCAAGCAATCTGCTTATGATGGCAGGGCCAAATGAGGAATGGTCAACATAGGCATCACCTATGACAAACACAAAGTCCGCCTGTATCCACCCTCTCTTCTTCATGTCCTCCATGCAGATCGGCAAATAATCTCTTTCCATACATTTAATCTTCTTTCTTATCGCTGAGGTTGACAGACATTCCAGCGCCGAGAGCCACTGCCTCAAGTGCTTTTTCCGATACATATGCCTCTATCCCTGTGCGCTCTTTGATTATTCTGTCCATTCCGTATATAAGACTTCCTCCTCCGGTAAGCACAATGCCTGATACCGCAATGTCAGCCACCAGCTCCGGCGGTGCAGTCTCAAGAACATTGTGTATTGCTCCAAGAATATGCTCTGTAGTCTCCTCAAATGCATCCACCGTTTCATTCGCAGTTATTGTTACAGCCTTTGGAAGTCCCTTGATAAGATCACGGCCCTTGATCACATACTCAATATCTTCATCACGCTTTACGACTGAGCCAACAGCGATCTTCGCATTCTCCGCTGTCTGATAACCTATAAGCAGGTTGTATTTTCTTCTGGCATACTTGATGAGTGCATTATTATAGTCATCTCCGGCGTATTTTATGGAGCTGCTCTCCACTGCACCACCAAGGGATACGACCGCAATATCCGTGGTTCCACCGCCTATGTCGACCACCATATTACCCTTTGCCTCATAGATATCTACATTTGCTCCTACAGCAGCAGCCAAAGGTTCCTCCATGACATACACAGTCTTGGCACCGGTCTTGTACACTGCTTCCTCAACAGCTCTTCTCTGCACCTCGGTAACACCGCTTGGAACACACACGCATATCCTTGGTCTTCCAACTCCCGAACGTTTCTCCATTGCGCTTCTGATAAATGCCTTAAGCATTATCTCCGCTATTGTATAATCAGATATAACTCCCTTATTGAGAGGTCTGACGACCTCTATATTCTCCGGAGTCTTTCCTATCATTTTCTTGGCTTTTGTTCCTATTGCTATTACTTTTTTTGTAGATACTTCATATGCGACAACAGACGGCTGGTTTACAACAATTCCCTTACCTCTTACGCTGATCAATACATTTGACGTTCCTAAATCTACTCCAATATCAGTTGAAAGCATATAAATTCTCCTTTATCACAACAAAATAATACCAGTGCTATAACACAGATATTATAAGCACTGGTATTGTTTTTTTCAACAAAATTCTACAACGGTATATCCGTCACAAAACTTATTTTATCTCTTTTTTAAGAATCTTCTTGTCGATAGGATCTCTGGTCTCAGCAGCCTTCATGGCATCATCCATAGCACCGAGAAGTCTGTCGATATTTCCTGACTCCATCGCCATCAAAGCATTCTTTATAGCTGTATCTGCTCCGCTCTCAAGCTTGAAGCCCTTCTCATCAGCGTAGCACTCTGCCACATTGATCATTCCACTCTCATTGATCTGGTCAAAGTATACTCTGTTGTTGAACGATCTTGCCTGAGTCATATTTGCTGCAAGCATATTGCTGAGAGCTGTCTTCTCTCCTGTGAGGATGATCTTAACATCATTCTTCTCAGGTGAACACATATCAACCATCTCTTTGAATCTCTCAGGTGTTATAAGTCCTGCACTCTCAATGATAAGACATCCGCCCTTGAGCTTGCCAACTGCTCCTGCAAGCTTACCGCTGTTTATAACCTTTGCCTTAACCTTTGCCTTTGCCTCAGACTTGCAGATTCCCATATCATAATAGAACTTTGCAAAATCCTCACCGACCATGGTAAGTCCAAACCCGTGCTGTCCAAGAATAACAACATTCTTAGATCTCTTAGGATCTACCTTGAGAGTCTGGAGAACGTTAACGATCTGTGCACCAGCAGGCTCGACTCCGAGATACTTGTAGAGGTACTTTGCCTCCTTAGGCAGTGATTTACGTCTCGCAGCAACAGCCTCACTTACTGAAGCAGCCATAGTTGCTTCTTCATCCTGTGTGATAACCTGTGCAGCTTCCTCAACCTTGCCTTCCTTCAGAAGCTCTTCCTGCTTCTTGTACTCTTCCTCACGCTTTATAGCCTTTTCAAGTACCTTTGCAGCAGCAGTAGCCTTGCTTCTTATATCCTCGAGCTGTTTCTTGACATCAGCCTCGGCCTTGTCTATTGCTGAGAGATCTTTCTTCTTCTTCTCCTCAGCCTCGGTCTTGGCCTGATCAGCAGCCTCTTTTCTTGCAACAACGCGCTCAGCCTGTTTTGTCTTGAGCTCAGCGATCTTGTTCTTTAACTCTTCTTCTTTCTTCTTTGCATCATCGAGAAGCTTCTTAGCATCAGCTTCAGCCTTTGTCTTCATATCTGAGGCTTCCTTCTCAGCCTTCATAGCTGCAGTCTGAACCTTCTCGAGCTCACTTGCCTCTGCCGTAGCATACTTCTCTTCCTCAGCAGCAAGGAACACCTCATGCTTGGTCTCTCTATCTTTTCCTTCTGCCGTAAGCTTATCTGTCTTTTCCTTGGCAGCAGCTTCCGCATTCTGGATCTCAACCTCTTCTGCGATCTTAGCCTCTTCGACTACCTGCTCCGCTTCCTCGGCAGCAGCCTCTGCCTTTGCCAGAAGATCCTCAGCCTCAACAAGAGACTTCTTAGCTGAATCGAGAGCTTCCTGAGCCTCTGCCTTCGCAGCCTTGAATGAGTCATTCTCCTTCTTTGCAGCGGCAACATCCTCACTGATCTTCTTGTTGTCGTTCTCAGCAGTTGTAATCTGATCAGCAACCTTCTTTATGAACTCTTCGCTGTCTGAAATCTTCTTCTGAACCTCTTCCTTGGCTTTCTTTGCTGCCTCAAGAGCCTTTGCAGCCTCCTCCTCAACCTTCTCTGCCTTCTTCAGTTCTTCCTTCTGTATTGCAAGCTTTGTGTTTGCATCATTTCTGCTGTTCTTTGCATTCTTAACAGCCTTCTCTGACTCCTCAAGCTTCTTCTGGAGCTCATCAAGAGTCTTCTGTGACTGACTCTCCATCTCAGTGGTATTCTTAAGATTAGCATCAGCCTCTTCCTCAGCCTTCTTAGACTCGCTGAATATTGCACCAGCCTTTGTCTTGTCTGCCTCGGCAGTCTTCATGATCTTGGCTGCTCTTGCTTCCTCATCTGTGCGCTTCTTCTTGGCCGTCTCTATAGACTTCTTCTTATCCGCATCTATGTCTGCCAATTTCTTCTTATCAGCATCAACAGCCTTGTTGTACTCAGCAACACCCTTATCCACATTAGTCTTCTTGGTGTCTGCAAGTGCCTTTATAGCCTTGTCGGCAGCAGCCTGAGCCTCATTGATCATATTGTTCTTATATGTATCAGGATCACTCTCCTTGAGGATTCTGTCTGACTCTTTCTTAGCAGATTCATTTGTATCTGATATCTCTTTCTTGAGCTTTGCAATATTGGCATCAAGCTCTTTCTCCTCTCGCTCAAGCAGTTCAGCATCATTCTTCTTCTTTGCCTCAGCCTCCTGTGCCATCTTTGCATCATAGTTCTGCTTCTTGGCAGCAAATTCTTCAAGCTGCTTTTCGAGATCCTTCTCTGTCTTCTCGCATTCCTCGATGGTCTTCTTCGAGGTCTCAGCATGTTTCTTTGCCTCTTCAGCATTCTTTCTGGCATCGTCGATCGCCTGCTGCTTCTTTGCCTCAGCCTCAGCCTTAGCCTTTTCAGCGGCAGCCTTCTTTCTTGCCTCTTCTGCCTCTTTGCGCTTCTTCTCCTCTTCAGCCTTACGCTTAGCCTCTTCCTCGGCCTTCTTCTTAGCTTCTTCCTCAGCCTTCTTCTTGGCTTCCTCCTCAGCTTTCTTCCTAGCCTCCTCTTCAGCCTTCTTCTTGGCTATCTCCTCAGGACTCTCCTCGTCTATATTGGACAGGTTCTTTATTCCTGCTCCAAGGAAATCGTCATCATCGTCATCATCATCATCAAAATCATACAATGACTCTCCAGCCGCAGCCTGCTTGTTTCTATCTGGGAGAATGCTGAACAGATCTCCGTTCGCATCACTGCCTCCCTTAGGTGACTTAACTTTATTCACCTTTGCATTCTTATCAGTTACCCACTCAAGTGTCTCTTCATCCTCAGCATTTTCATCATCATCAGTGAGAACAATATTGCTTCCACCTGTTGACTTAACTGTACCTTCAGTTCCGGCGCCGAACTTAAATCCGCCACCAAGACCGCCTTCTGTTTTAGGTGTTTTTCCAAGACCGCCGCCAAGGCCGCCTGATCCAAGGCCTCCCTCTGTCTTAGGTGTACTTCCGAGTCCTCCGCCAAGGCCGCCTCCGAGTCCTCCAAGACCGCCTTCACCTAATCCGCCGCCAAGGCCTCCTCCGAGACCACCGCCCGACATATCATCAGCGATGCCTCCAAGGTTAAGACTGAGCTTAGGTGCAGCTCCCTCTGGTTTTTTATCTTCTTTTTTATCTTCAGGCTTCAGTCCCTCTCCCTCTTTTGGAACATCGTCCTGCTTTTCATCCTCAGTTGAAGTTTCCGGTTCATCCTCATGAACAATTCCAAGAGCCTCTTCTCTCTTACGGCGTTTCTTAGCCTCGATTCGTTCTAACTCCTCCTTGGACAAAGTTTTGTGTTGGCTTTTAGCAGTCTCAGCATCTTTCTTCTTGCTGCCGCTCTTGAGAAGTTCTTCCTCTTCTTCCCTCTTTTTCTTGGCAGCTTCTGCAGCTCTTTCCTTTTCAAGCTGTGCCTTGATCGCCGCAATCATTGCTTCTGTCTGATCTACAGCCAATTCCCTCGCCTCCTTCCGTTTGTTCAAATAAAAAGCAATACACTATATGTATGATCATGCTACTTTATTTCTTCTTTGATCAGCCCTTCAGTCTGAACGGCTTTTTCTTCGGTTGCTCTGGTTCAGCGTCAACCGTTTCCTGTTGTGGGGATTCCTGCTCATCTGTCTTCTCCTCGTCGGGAGCTGCCACATCATCCTCTTTATCTTCATCATCAAAATTCAATATAGAATTGAATTCCGTGTTGAATTTAATTCCAAGTCTTGCAAGGAGTCTGTCTGTTTCACCGATAAGATCCTCCTCTTTCTTAAGACTTTCCGATATCTTGGCTTCATCAGCCTCTATCTCTGCATTTATATCTTTCTCTGCCGACAGATCATACAGTGCTGCATTCTCTGTGTTGTAGTCAGGGAACAGACTGCTCTTAAACACCGGGAAGCCATTATTCTTTGGCTTTTCCGGTTCTGTCTCCACCGCAATTTTCTCTTCTGACTTATCCTCTGCTTCCATTGTGAATTCCTCTTCGACCTCTGATTCAGCTTCAGCCTCAGTTTCTTCGATCTCCAGTTCAGCCTCAGCTTCAAATTCTTCCACCTCTGGTTCGACTTCCACTGGAACTTCTTCCATCTCAGATTCCTTAGATTCCGCATCGATTGTAAATTCTTCTAACTCTGGCTCAGCTTCAGTCTCAAATTCATCTTCAATCTCCGCTTCGGCATCGATTGTGAATTCTTCCTCAACCTCCGGCTCTGCCTCGACTGTGAATTCTTCCTCAGCCTCTGGCTCTGCCTCGATCGTGAATTCTGCGCCAACCTCAAGTTCTTTTTCGAATTCAGGCTCAGAATCTGCATCTACCTCGAATTCTTCTTCGATCTCCGGTTCGATCTCAACTGAAACTTCATCAACTTCCGGTTCATTCTGCTCTACACCCGGCTCAACAGCAGTTTCTTCCACATCATTCTGAGACTCCGCATCTTCCATCAGATCCTCGAGATTCTCATCGTCAACCTCGAACTCCTCAAGAGATTCAAAGGCTTTATCAAAATCAAACGTTTCTGATTCAACCGGTTCATCAGGCAAAGTCTCCGGCTCTGCATCCGCCTCAAATCCATCCTCAAAGTCTCCCTCGAACTCAGGATCAAAGGTCTCCACAACAGTATCGTCTTCAGAATCGCGATCTGACGCACTGTCAGATACGTCATCAGAATCGTCACCATCAACTTCAACCATGACTACTTCCTCCGGCTCTTCTTCGATAACATAGTTATCTTCCTCCACCGGTTCGGAATCCTCATACTCATTGTCGTTATCTTTGTTATACACCGCTGCATCCTCAGGAGTCAGCTCCCCGCTTATCTCAGTCATATCCTGTGACTTTCCCTCAGGAGCTTTCTCACTGTCACTGCTCATCGCCTTGAGCTCAGGCTTTGCCGTATTCCCGGCATCATCAGCAGTATCGGAAATAACTTCCTCGAGCAGTTGTTCCTTGTCAAGATTCTCGTTCTTCAGAGATTCCATCTCCTGCTCGACAAGCTCTTCCTCTTTCCTTGACATCAATCCAAATAAACCTCTGGATTTCTTCTTCGGCTCAGAATTCTCTTCTTCCTGACGAGCTTCCTTTTTCTGCTCTTTTTTATCCTTCGATCTAATCCACATCTGCTTGAATTTCATGGAACTCGTCACAGGTGCGTCATCCTCGACCATGATCATGATCTTAGCATCCTTTGGATGCATTCTCAGATCGTCTTCTTCCAATATCTTATTTTCATTTGCTCTTGTATCTGCCTGCTCAGGATCATCATCCGACATCTCCGTGTCAGGATAACAATAGATCATGGATTCAAGATCCACATCGCCGCCCATGAGCTTGTCCAGCATATACAAATGTGAAGAGTTCTTGTAATGCGCTCTGAATTCAACACAGGCGCTGTCAAACTTCTCCCTGTTTCTTATGTACGCATGAAGCAGAAGCATCTCAAAATCCCACTCTTCATCCGTCTCAACATCATTCGCCGACACCAGTATGCTGTAAAGTTCATTCACTGGCTTCCTGTGTGCCTTGGCTATCATATATTCAAGTCTGTATGTACCTGCATCCTTATTGGCCTGATTAAATGTATATATCTCAAAATAATGCTCTGCAAGCTGTGTAAATCCCATGGATAAATACAGTTTTATCAAAGAATATATTATCTTGTTACCAGCCGGAGCCATGGCATGTGCCTTGACAAGCGCCGCTCTGGCCTCAGGATATCTTTTGTTCTCGTAATACACCTCGCCGCATATTCTAATAAACTGTGGACTAAGTGACTTCGACAGATCCTGATGTTCAAGTATATCGAGAGCGAGACTGTAATCGCCATTGTCTGCAAGTTCCTTTATTTTGTTTACACTTGACATACTGATTCCAGTACTCATAACCCAGCCTCCCACTTTTTTATCATCGTATTATTTTATCATAAACGGCTATTCTTTACAACCTTTTGATTGGTCAGCAAAAGGACTATCCCGGCCACTAACCCGGCCGCAAATCCCGCCACATGGGCAACATTATCAATACCTTCTGACATCTTTCCGTTAACCAGTGTCAGAATAAATAATATAAGCATATTAATAAGTGACAGATCCTTCACCCGGCCCTTATTATAAAATGCTATGACAACCAGCACTCCCAGAAGACCAAATATCGCTCCGGATGCACCAGCCGAGTAAGCATATGTATTATTATAAAAACAATCTATGTATGATGCAAATGACGCAGTAAGACCCGTGGCAATATAAACTATGATATAATTGAATCTGCCTATTATATTCTCAACCCTCGCACCGAGTGCGATCAAAATCACCATATTTCCAACCAGATGTGCTATTCCAAAATGTGTAAACATTGATGTCAGGAATCTGTAATATTGTCCTTTTTCTGATATCGCAAGCACTTCCACAGCCAGTTCCGTAGGTTGATATACAAAGATACATGCAACGTACACCAGAATATTTATCAACAGTAATATCGGTGTTACAACACCGAACATTCTTATCAGATTGTGCTGGGATCTGCGGTTATCCACCACCGTTTTTTTATCGATCACATCATAGAGTGAGTCAAAGTCAGTGGGCTGATTCTCAAATATATACAGCTTTCCGTAATCCTCCGCGAACAGCCAGACATTGTCCAGTTCTTCAACTATCTTTTTTGTCATATCATCAAACATTCCGTTTGGAGTGATGAGTATATTGAGAAGATTGACTTTTATATGCGAATCCGAAGAAACATCAAGCAATATTTTATTATTGAACTTTTTCAGAGTCTCAGAATCAAGATTATGATTACTGCCTATAACAACAATATATACGGCATCGCTGTCTGCTCTGCCGTATACATTGTTACTTTCCGGATTGAGTTGTCTGTAACCCTTCTCCTTAAGATTTTTTATTATCTGTACCATGTACTGTTGCATATCGTCTTATAATCCCTATAATCCAAGGAAGAGATTCTCAACTTTCTCGATAACAGAGTCCTTCATGGATCCTCTGCTCTTCTCGTAATTAAGACCGGACTCCATGATCTCAAGAAGCTGCATTCTCATTCCTGTATCAATGTCCTTGATGTACTTCATGAGTACATCCTTGATCTCTATTACATACTCTTTTGTCTTCATCTCTTCAAGCATAGGCTCGTAGTTGAATGTGATAGAGTTCTTCATCTCATCCTGCTTTCTTCCACAGATCACACATTCCTCTGCGCCGCCTTCGTTTACGTGTCCACAGTTACATGTCCACACAAGTCCGTCTGACTTGTAGTTTGCAACTGCATCAATTCCCTTTTTGAGCTTGAGTGCCTTAAACTTAACGTCAGACATCTCAATTCCGATAGAATCCGCATCTATCTCGTATACTCCGCTGGCCTTGACATACTTCTTGATGTATACCTTGACGGAGGATATCATCTTTATATACTTGTCCGGAAGCTTACACTCCACATAATCCGACTTGAGGAGCTTGAGGTTGGTCTTATCAAATGTAAAATCAACATCCGGCAGTGTTATATTGTCACCATAGATATTGGTGAACTGAAGCTCTGCCTTAAGTGCCTTTATATCGTCGTTATTGTAGTTGTTGAACCACACGGAAATCTTTGTTCCCTTGCCCTCTGATGCAAGCACCACCTTTGATGCTCTTGGCACGAGCAGGTCGTAATAGTTTCTTACATATATCTCGTTTCTGATGAAGCTGCTCTTGTCAAATTCCGACTTGTACTGCTCCTTTATGTTTACCAGAGTTCCACTGGCAACAACAGCAGTTACGTTGTTGGTGTATTCCTCAACACCTGTTCTGAATCCAACTACAGCATTGTACTTCGTCTCACGGACCATATCTGTGAAATTATTGATTGTTTCATTGAGGATCTCATCGATCTTCTCCTGATAGATATCTCTTCTATCCGTGGCAATATCCGCAATAGATGTTCCGAAATCCTTCAAAAAGTTGGAATTAAGTATCGTCTGTGTGAACTTGTATGTTCCATAGCCAACGATATCATATCCCTCAAAGCTTGTTCCCGATGTAATTAATACTTCCTTCATTAGCGCACCTCCCAAATATAAAAAAATTGTATCACAATAATCTTCATTTAACAAATGTTTTTTGTGAATTTTTAATCAAAAAAAGGTGCTTTTTTGTGAATATTATAAAAATAATTATAATTTATTTCTTCAGGTCACTATTTTTATATGTGACAAATGTGAAATTCACCTCTGACACATCCTCACCCGGTCTCTCATCCGTCACATCCCAGTTGTCCAGTTTGTCGAGATTCGAAATGAAGGCATCGGCCTCAAATTCCCTGTCTATTTTGGTGATTACTGCCTCATCACAATATGGTATGAGCTCATCGTAGATAGTCTGTCCGCCTATGACAAAAATGTCATCCGTATCATATTTTGCCAGTTCTGTAAACAGTTCGTCCATAGAGTGGACAACCACCGCATCCTCAACTGCATATTCAGGATTCCTGCTGAGAATTATATTTGCCCTTCCCTTGAGTGGTCTTCCGCCCGGAAACTCCTCCAGAGTCTTCCTTCCGAGAACAACGACATGCCCCATCGTGGTCTGTCTGAAATTTCTCTGATCCTCCGATATCCTTATCAGTAATCTGCCTTTATTTCCAATGGCCCAATTCTTATCTACCGCTGCAATAAACTTCATATGTCCTCCATCTGTATAATTCCCGTCCCATGCTTCATAGTCTTATATCGCAATAGGAATATTCTTAATCTGTGGTCCTGTCTCATAGTCTTCTATCCTGAAATCATCCAGAGTAAAGTCATAGAAATCTTTGACATCCGGATTCATATAGAACTTTGGAGCAGGATGTGTAGGTCTTGTTATCAGCTCCTTGACTATCGGTATATGTCTGTCATATATGTGTGCATCCGCGATCACATGTACCAGTTCTCCCGGCTTAAAGCCCGTGACCTGGGCAAGCATATGTACCAGTACCGCATACTGGACAACATTCCAGTTGTTGGCCGCAAGCACATCCTGGGATCTCTGATTCAGTATAGCGTTGAGCCTGTCCCCTGTTACATTGAATGTCATGCTGTACGCGCACGGATACAGATTCATCTCACTCAAGTCCTGATGAACATATATGTTAGTGAGCATTCTTCTGCTGTATGGGTTATTCTTAAGGTCATATATCAGTCTGTCCACCTGATCCATCATGCCCTCTTTATATTTATGCTTTACACCAAGCTGATATCCATATGCTTTTCCTATGGAACCGTTCTCATCTGCCCAACTGTCCCATATATGGCTTTTGAGATCATGAACATTATTTGACTTTTTCTGCCAGATCCAGAGCAGCTCATCAATAGCCGACTTCACATACGTCTTTCTAAGTGTTATCGCAGGAAATTCCTTTGACAGATCATACCTGTTGACAACACCAAAACGCTTTATGGTGTAGGCATATGTTCCATCTTCCCACTTTGGTCTGACCTTCTCCCCCTCCGTACTATATCCATTATCGATTATATCTTTACACATGTTTATAAAGAGATCATCTGCAAGACTCATTTTGGTAACCTCCGATTGTTTTTTCAGATAATTATATCATACTCTCCATCCCACATGTGATTAATTATTACATCAAACAACACTTTTATTACATTTTGATTTACAACGGACTATTTTTGTGTACAATGCAGAAAAACATTCAAAGGAGGTGAAACATGAAACCACATTCATCCAATCCACTACCTGCCCTTCTCAGATATTTCAGACAGAAGGCAGGACTCACACAGCAGGATGTCGCAGCAGCGCTATCTATTTCCAGATCCGGATATGCCAACTACGAGGAAGGGAGAAACATCCCTAATATAGAACAGGCCATAAAGCTGTCAGAGCTTCTCAACCACGATTTTCTATATGCATACACCCTGTCATCAAGATACATGCAGGGGCATCCAAAGCCACTACAGATCGTCATGGAGGACAATTCATACATGACCGCCATAGAATCTAACCAGAGCACAGCAGACATGCTGGGCAATTACAGATCTCTCAGCGACAGCGACCGTCAACTTATAGACACATTTGTGGCAAATCTAGCATCTAAAAATTCCAGACTGTAGATCCAGTATTATACCCACCAATTACAGTAAATATTATTTTTAAGGAGAAAACAGGAAAATATGAAAAAAAGAAAAGAACGCAACATTGATCCGTCGGTGTATGAAGACGATTCATCCGATCAGGATTTTAACTGTGCAGTGATAGGCGGCGCACTGAAGTCTCTAAGGCGCAGCCACGGAAAAAGGCAGCAGGAAATAGCCGCCATCTTGAAGGTGTCCGTCTCCGCCTACTCGCACTATGAATGTGGAGAGCGAATCCCGGATCTCATAAATCTTATCAGAATATCCAATTTATACAGTATTAATATGAGTCATCTGGTGCTGCTCACCTGCATCGATATAGCAAAGAAAAATAAGATGGACATCAGCGAAGTGTTCCTCGCCTACAGCCACGGCAGGACTCTTCCACCGGAAGCGACAGGAATAATGTCCGACTGTGATCAGCTTGACGACAACGGCAGGGAAAATCTCAGGCTGTTTTTAAAGTCTGCACTGAGCTGCTAGCAGACTCACAATTTCGAAATAATACGGTTCAAATCGTTTATAACTCTCTTCTTATCAGCACTCCACAGAGGCGCAACAAGAATATTCTTAGGCCCATCCCCGGTGAACCTGTGAACAACCATATCAGGAGGAAGCTCTTTAAGACAATCACACAAAATATCTGCGTATTCAGCAAATGTCAGTGCACGGAACACTCCTTCCTCATACATTTTTTCAAGAACAGTTCCCCTGAGGACATGAAGCAGTTGGAGCTTTATACCATTTGCGCCGCTTCGCACTATGTACCTTACCGTATCAATCATATCCTCCTTCGTCTCACCGGGCAGGCCTATTATCATATGAACTATAATGTGAACTCCCAGTTCTCTGAGTCTGTTCATCGTCTCATCATACACACTTATGTCATAACACCTGTTGATGAGCTGTGCTGTCCTGTCATTTGCTGTCTGGAGGCCAAGTTCTATCCACACAGGTTTAACAGCTATTATATCTTTTATCATATCTATGACCTCCGGGCCAAAGCAGTCCGGTCTGGAGGCTATCGATACAGCCGCAATGTCATCCCTTCTTGCAGCCGCCAGAAACTTTTCGCGCAAAGCATCGACGTCACCGTATGTATTTGTATATGACTGGAAATACGCTATATATCTGTCGCATTTGCATTTGCCTGATATCCTCTTTTTTGCCAGTTCTATCTGTTCATCTATGCTCATGACTGCATCCTCAGAGAAATCTCCCGAGCCGCTGGCACTGCAAAAAATACAGCCACCTGTCCCGGCTTTACCATCACGATTGGGACAGGTGGTTCCTGCATTCAATGATATCTTATATAATTTCTCTCCAAATGTATCTCTTATATACGCATTTGTTGTATATATATCCATACTGTTACCTTCTATATACGATCCTGTCTATATCTGATGTGTCGCCTTTACAAGAGCAGGAACTATCTGTTTCTTTCTTGATACAACACCGGGAAGATATGCATAGCTATCCTCAAGCTGCACATCAAATGCTTTGCTGCACAGTTCCTGTGCATTCTCTCCCACGCATATGATACCTGAGCCCTCCTGAAGAATATTGGTCATTGCAAACAGGACCACATCACAGCCAGGCTCCATATATCCACCGAGGAATTCACGCATACCGTTTCTTATTCTGTCTATCTCTTTCTCGTTGACGGAATTGATCTGTCCAACAGCAACAACCATATCTCCAATGTCGAATTTCTTGAAATCCTGATGAAGTATCTCATCCATGGTCTTGTCCTTGAGGTTGCTTCCCGCGTCGAACATCTCCATGGCAAATTCATATATGTCTATCTCTGCAAGCCTTGCAAGCTCCTTTGCAGCAGCCTCGTCTATGAATGTACACGTCGGAGACTTGAATGCCAGTGTATCGGAAAGTATCGCTGCGCAGAGAAGTCCAGCTATCGGCTTATCTATCTTGACATTCTGCTCTTTATACATCTGATAGATGATCGTAGCAGTACATCCAAGTGGCTGATTTCTGAAATACACAGGATTCATGGTCTCTATATTCGCGATCCTGTGGTGGTCGATTATCTCGAGTATCTCGGCATTCTCCACGCCGTCAACAGACTGGGTTCTCTCATTGTGATCAACAAGTATGAGCTGTTTCTTTCTCGCATTGATGTAGTTACGCCTTGATACAAGTCCCTTGTAGTTGCCATAGCCGTCCGTAACCGGAAAGTATCTCACTCTGGTCTTTGCCATGGTCGTCTTAAGTGTATCTATATCGTCATCCTCATAGAATGTCATGATACGGTCTCTTATCATGAAGAATCCGATAGGCATGCTCTGTCCGATAAGTCTGGCAACAGCATAGGTGTCAGTCGGTGTTACGACAACCGCACAGCCCTTGTTCTTAGCAAATTCCAGGACGACATCAGATATGCTGTTCACAAGACAGACTATGAGCATGCTCGCCCCGCAGTTTATGGCTGCAAGCTGGGCTTCGACTCTGTCACTCACTATGACTATGTCATTTTCCTTGACATGTCTCTCGAGAATGTCGACCTGGGCAGCTCCCACGATCACTCTTCCATCCTTAACATATCCGTCGGCGTCACCGTACACAAGCTCGCCATTTATAGTATCTATTATGTGTGAGAACTTTGTACCAGCTATGAACAGGGAATTATCATCCTTCTCAAGCATATATGCCTCAGCGATATCTCCAACAGTTATGATTCCTTTTATCTTGCCGTTATTGACGACCGGAAGTGTCGTGGCGTCGTTATCCTGCATTATCTCAAATGCTCTCTTCATGGTGATGTCTCCCGACACACCATCAACTATTCTGTATGCTATATCCTTCACCTGTACATTTACATTGCTCACAAGTGCCGGCGCCTGCACACCAAAATAATCAAGGACAAACTGTGTCTCTTTATTTATATTTCCAGCTCTCTTTGGAATGTATTTGTTCTCATGCTGATTTTTCAGATGGGCGTACGCAATCGCTGAACATATAGAATCCGTATCCGGATTCTTATGTCCTATGACAAACACCTCATCTGTAGGAACATTATGCATATTTCACCTCTTATTTCTATCAATTATAATGTATTCATTTCTATGCCACGCAGGGAAGATGCCTTGTGACATCCCACATGCTAACAAGCATAAATTGAATGAGGCAAAATGACAACCCCTTTTAACGTTGTTTATCATTTTGCCCCATTTTTTATCTGTTTAATCAGAACTTATATCTCGCTTATATCCACGAGTGAAAGCTTTGTGGTATCAGCGGTCTCAAGGCTTGTGAGCAGCGCATCGGCTGTATCAAGGCTTGTAAGACATGTAACACCTGTCTCAACTGCGTGACGTCTGATAATAAATCCATCCTTGCTTCTATCAACACCCTGTGATGGAGTGTCGATTATCAGATCGATCTCATGGCTCAGTATCAGGTCAAGCAGATTTGGTGATGGCTCCTCAACCTTGTTGATGAGCTTTGCAGGAACACCATTCTCATTGAGAACTCTGCATGTGCTTCTTGTTGAATATATCTCATATCCAAGAGCAGCAAATCTCTTACCGATATTTATAGCATCCATCTTATCTGAGTCCTTGACTGTGAGGATCATCTTCTTGGTTTTTGGAAGATTGATTCCGGCTCCAAGGAATGCCTTGTACAGAGCCTCATTGTAGTTCTTGGATATACCAAGGCACTCTCCTGTTGACTTCATCTCAGGTCCAAGGCTTATCTCAGCGCCTCTGATCTTCTCAAATGAGAATACAGGCTTCTTGATTGCGAAATACTCTGACTCCGGCTGAAGACCAGGTGTGTAACCCATATCCTTGATCTTCTCACCTGTGATAACACGTGTTGCAAGATCTACGATAGGTATTCCTGTTACCTTGCTTATATATGGAACTGTACGGCTTGAACGAGGATTTACCTCTATTACATATACCTCATCATTGTATGCAATAAACTGTATATTTATAAGTCCGATTACGTGCAGGCTGTTTGCAAGCTTCTTGGTGTAATCAGCGATGACTCTCTTTGTCTTTGGTGAGAGTGTCTGTGCAGGATATACCGAGATACTGTCTCCTGAATGTATTCCGGCTCTCTCAACATGCTCCATGATACCAGGGATAAGTATGTCATCTCCATCACATACAGCATCGACTTCGACCTCTTTACCCATGATGTACTTATCTACAAGTATTGGGTGCTCCTGGGTATGTCTGTTGATGATATCCATGAACTCTATGATATCCTTATCAGAGATTGCGATCTGCATTCCCTGTCCACCGAGAACGTATGAAGGTCTTACAAGTACCGGATAACCCAGCTCATTTGCAGCCTCAAGCGCCTGCTCTCTTGTAAATACCGTCTTACCAGCAGGTCTTGGTATACAGCACTTCTCAAGGATCTCATCGAAGAGCTCTCTGTCCTCTGCTGCATCTACATTCTCTGCACTTGTTCCAAGGATTGGTACCCCCATCTCCATGAGTGCCTCTGTGAGCTTGATAGCGGTCTGTCCACCGAACTGTACAACAGCTCCATCCGGATGCTCCAGATTTACTATAGCCTCAACATCCTCCGCTGTAAGAGGCTCAAAGTAAAGCTTGTTTGCTATATCAAAGTCTGTACTGACTGTCTCAGGGTTGTTGTTGACGATGATTGTCTCGTAACCCTTTCTCTCAAATGCCCATGTGCTGTGAACTGAACAGTAATCGAACTCGATACCCTGTCCGATTCTGATCGGGCCTGAACCAAGTACCATTACTTTCTTCTTTGAGTTATCCTCAGCGACCTCGTTCTCCAGAGAATCAAAGCATGAATAGTAATATGGAGTCATGGCATCAAACTCTGCTGCACATGTATCAACCATCTTGAAGTGTGCTGTTACACCGTAGTCGTAACGCATCTGTCTGATCTCTTTCTCTGTCTTGCCTGTGAGTCTCGCGATAACCTTGTCAGGGAACTCAACTCTCTTGATCTCCTTCATTAGCTCCTTGGAGATATCTCCCTTGGACTCGATTATCTTTCTCTCAGCCTTAACAAGGTTGTGGATCTTGTCTATGAACCATCTGTCGATCTTGGTGATGTCATAGATCTGATCGTATGATATTCCACGTCTGATAGCCTCAGCTATGACATAGATACGTCTGTCATCAACATGTCCGAGAAGCTTTATAACCTCTTCGTCTGTCATATCCTTGTATCTGCTTGACCAGAGACTGTCTACATGCTGCTCCAGTGAACGGAGAGCCTTCATAAGTGCACCCTCAAAGTTTGTACAGATACTCATAACCTCACCGGTTGCCTTCATCTGTGTTGTCAGATCATGGTCAGCGGCGATGAATTTATCAAATGGAAGTCTAGGGATCTTGACAACCACGTAATCAAGTGCCGGCTCAAAGCTGGCATATGTCTTCTTTGTAATAGCGTTCTTGATCTCATCCAAGTTGTATCCAAGGGCTATCTTGGCAGATACCTTTGCAATAGGATATCCGGTTGCCTTTGATGCAAGTGCTGATGATCTTGAAACTCTTGGGTTTACCTCGATAACACAATACTCAAATGAATTAGGATTCAGAGCAAACTGAACGTTACATCCACCCTTGATGTTGAGCTCTGAGATAATGTTCAGTGCTGAGCTTCTGAGCATCTGGTACTCCTTGTCACCAAGTGTCTGTGATGGAGCCACGACTATAGAGTCTCCAGTGTGTACTCCGACAGGATCAAGGTTCTCCATGTTACATACGGTTATACATGTACCATTTGCATCACGCATAACCTCGTACTCGATCTCCTTCCATCCTGCGATACATCTCTCGACAAGAACCTGTCCTACACGTGAAAGTCTCAGACCGTTCATGAGGATCTCCTTGAACTCTTCCTCATTCTCAGCGATACCACCACCTGAACCTCCAAGTGTATATGCAGGACGGAGAACTACAGGGTATCCAATCTTCTTGACAAAGTTAAGACCGCCCTGAACTGTTGTAACGACCTCTGAAGGTGCTACAGGCTCATGGATCTTCTCCATAGTCTTCTTGAACTCAAGTCTGTCCTCGGCCTTCTTGATGGTCGTTGATGATGTTCCTATGAGAAGCACGTCATGCTCTCTGAGGAAACCTGACTCATCAAGCTCCATGGCGATGTTGAGGGCTGCCTGACCGCCGAGTGTCGGCAGAAGGCTGTCCGGCTTCTCCTTCTCAATGATAGCCTTTACAACATCAACCGTAAGAGGCTCAATATATACCTTATCTGCTATATCCTTGTCCGTCATGATGGTTGCAGGGTTTGAGTTGATGAGGACAACGCACAGTCCCTCTTCCTTAAGAGAACGGCACGCCTGTGTTCCGGCGTAATCAAACTCAGCAGCCTGACCGATGACTATAGGACCTGATCCGATAACTACAACCTTTTTTATATTAGGATTCTTTGGCATTACTTTGACACCTCCATCATATTCATAAATGTATCAAACAGTGAATCTGTATCCAGCGGACCTGCACATGCCTCCGGATGGAACTGAACTGTCTGTGCATTCTTTCCAAGATAGTGAACTCCCTCTACTGTTCCGTCATTTACATTGACGAAGCTGACCTCTGCGATCTTTCTGTCGAGGCTGTCTTCCTTGACCATATATCCGTGATTCTGTGTTGAAATATATACCTTGCCGGTCTTCATATCTCTTACAGGATGGTTTGCACCTCTGTGTCCGTACTTCATCTTCTCTGTATCACCGCCGTTGGCAAGCGCCATGAGCTGATGTCCAAGACATATAGCAAAAATTGGAATATCTGTATCGAAAAGCTTCTTTACCTGAGCTATTGTGACCTTACACTCCTTTGGATCTCCAGGACCATTTGTAAGCATGATTCCGTCCGGAGCGTCTGCGATGATCTCCTCAGCAGGTGTCTCTGCAGGATATACAGTAACCTGACAACCTCTTGCAAGGAGGGACTTGACGATGTTCTTTTTAACACCGAGATCGATGACTGCAACCTTGAATCCGTCACCAGGATAGAATATTTTCTCCTTACATGTAACATCGAGAACAACATGTCCCATCTTCCATGCCTTAATACGCTTCATGCACTCATCAAAATCATAATTCTCATCAGTTGTGATCATACCTCTCATGGTACCATCTTTCCTGAGGATCTTGGTAAGTGTTCTGGTATCTATTCCTTCTATACCAGTTATATTATTCTCAACAAGAAATTCGTTTATGGTCATCTCGCTTCTGAAATTACTAGGAGTCTTGCAGAGCTCTCTAACAATGAATCCTGACTGCCAAGGTCTGCCAGCCTCCATATCCTCTCTGCATACACCGTAGTTGCCTATAAGCGGATATGTCATACATACTGACTGCCCTGCATATGATGGATCTGTAAGAATTTCCAGATAGCCGGTCATCGAAGTATTGAATACTATCTCACTGATTATCTCATCAGTAGAGCCAATACTTTTACCTTCAAACACGTGTCCGTCTTCAAGTATCAAAAAAGCTTTCATAATCGTATTCCTTTCGTTTTTTCTATTTTTGCTCAAAAAAAAAGAGTGAAAACGGGGGAAACGCTTGAGATAACCCACATTTATTGGCCTCTTTTTTCTTAATTTAATAAATACTACCACATTTGACAAGGCGGTACAATATTTTTTTCGATATATTTTTTATTTTTGTGTTCACGGCAAAAATCTTGTTTTTTATTCAATATTTTTATTAATTTTTTCATCTCTGAGCTCAGCAGCCCGTCTGCTAAATTCACATCCACAGAAATTCTGTCTGTATAATCCATATTCCTTTGACAGCTCTATCGAGTGCTTATATCCATTTTTCTTCTTGAAATCACTGAACAGATAATCTATGTCGTATTTCCTGCTCATCTCTGCACCTATCTCGTTCAGCCAGTCCGCATTCTTGTGGGGGCTTATCGACAATGTGGTCGTAAATACGTCATATTCATTTTTCTTCGCATGGATCGCGCTCTTCTCAAGTCTCAGCTTATAGCAGTCATAGCACCTGAGTCCTCTCTCAGGAAGATCCTCCCTGCCCTTAGCCATATCCAGAAACACCTGCGGCTCATGCTCCGCCAGTTCGACATCCACTCCTTCCACATATACTTCATGTACAAATCTGTCAAGCTCACGGAATCTTTTTATGTACTCATCGTAATCCGTTATATTTGGATTGTAAAAATAAGCTGTTATGTCAAAATGCTCCGCAAGGACCGACAGACAATGGCTGGAACATGGCGCACAACAGCAGTGCAGCAACAGTTTTTTTCTGCCGCATTGTGTATTTTCACTATCAAATTCAGCTATCTGTCTCTCCATCATTTGATAATAATTTGCATTTTGCATCATTGTTTTCTCCTTTTTTTGTCGATATTTCACACCACATTTTACAACATTCGATTATCTTTTGCACATTTGTGCATGTTTACTAGTTGACTTTGTTATATCTTTACAATATACTGTAGATAGTTACTAAAGCACGTTATGATCATTTATCAATGGAGGTGTAGATTATGACAGTTCAGCAGGCAATTAAAAAGTACAAGTTAGAGCCGCTCAGCGTCAGCGTTGCCAAGGTCAAAGCCAAGGAGCTCAACGTTGATGAAGTTCTTTACATGAATGTGCAGAAGAACAAATATGCGTATATCGTACGCGATTCACGTGGTATAATGTTGTACTCTGATGAGCGCAATCTTTATACTAAGCTTTATAAGGGTTTAAAGATTACTCCCCTTGAATCATAATATTTTCACACGGAATTTATTAAATATGCACACACATGGAATATGGGAAAAAGCTGTTACTCCACTCCCCTATGGAATCAAGAGCTTTTTCCCATATTTTATATTAATCTGTACTCAGGCCTTTCTTCATTATACATATGACACCGTATCTCATCATCCACATATATTATGATCAGCGACAGGAACATCCACAGGATAGAATAAGGCACACATATCTGCCCCGCAAGATTTAACGGCATATCAGAGTAATCCCACACGTTAAGTCCTAGTCTTATATTCACAACATACCCGGTCAGGAACTCCAGCTCAGATATTATCACAGAGGAAACCAGCATCTGCGCAAGTATCCCCATCTTCGGAAACATCTGGTTCAGTCCGCCGCACAAAAGCGTAGCAAGACCTCCACAAATTATCATGGAATAATGGGAATAATGCCTGGCTGATATCTCCAGGAAATAATATATCATCCCACCCGTCATAAATATAGTAAAGCACTTACACACAAAGACCCTCACAGCGACACCTCCTGTATATATACAGTTTAGTATCAACCGTGAGGGTCAATATTATTTATTCTTTATACTTTCCTCTGAAAAAGTTATTTACATGATCAATAGTTCTGTCTGAGAGCTCAAGCTTCACGAATTCAGCCTTGCCGTTCTTGTTGAGGACGAACACATACACACCATCCTGATTCTGCTTATTGCCGGATGTGAAATCCCTGGTCTTTATTGAGCTGTCCTGCTGAAGCTCATTGTCGAGGTAAATGCATCCCTCTTTCGCAATGAACTTTACATCGGCGTTGCTGAAGCTCATGATCTTTTTTCTGCTCTTCTTTGCAATGATCCTTGCGATGTCTATATCCTCATTCACCATTATATATTCATACTCCGTCTCTCTTCTGGAAACAAAAATACCAAATACAACAGCACCTGCAATCGCAACTAAGAATCCAATACTGCCAAAGCCCTGAACGAACATCGCTGCGCCAAGTCCGGCGATCATCAGCACGATTCCGGCAGCCATACCGCAGGTAACACTCGCAGGTGTCTTCGCCTTAACTATATGTTCTGCATAACCATCATTTAACATACCTTTTTTCTCCTTAAGTTCTTTAAAATTCTAAGCCCTTATATTCTAGCATACATGGGCTGTTTTGTCATCTTATTCCCGCTGGACATCCACCGCATCCGCCACAGCCTGCCGTTCTGACAGCTCCGGCATCATCTCCGGCGTAATTAAATGCCGACTCTATGAGGCACACCGCCTGGGAGCTTATTCCAAGTCCCCCTCCGGTAAACCCAAGCTTCTCCTCCGTTGTCGCCTTGATATTGACCTGATCCTTGTCTATACACAGGCAATTACAGATATTCTCCCTCATCTGATCAATGTACGGCGCCATCTTAGGGCTCTGGGCAATTACGGTCGCATCTATGTTCTCGATGATGTAGAGCTTCTCCTCGAGAAGTCTCTTCACTTCTGACAGGAGCTTCATGCTGTCCGCTCCCTTATACCTCTCATCAGTATCAGGGAAATGCTTTCCAATATCCCCCAACGCCGCAGCACCGAGAAGCGCATCCATTATCGCATGAAGAAGTACATCCGCATCGCTGTGTCCAAGGAGTCCTTTCTCATATGGAATCTCAACTCCTCCGATTATAAGTTTTCGTCCCTCAACTAGTCTGTGGACATCGTATCCCATTCCAACTCTCATGTGATATCCTCCTTATATGAATAAAAAAAAGACGGAATGTCTTCCGTCTCATCAAATAGTAGCGAGAGGGGGATTCGAACCCTCGACACTGCGGGTATGAACCGCATGCTCTAGCCAACTGAGCTATCTCGCCATGTCTTGTAAATGGGACCTATAGGGCTCGAACCTATGACCCTCTGCTTGTAAGGCAGATGCTCTCCCAGCTGAGCTAAGATCCCATATTACTTCGTGTCATCGCTGACACCTTTGTTAGTATACTCAAGTGACCATGTTTTGTCAACAACTTTTTTCACTTTTTTTATTTTATTTTTTATCGGCCTCCACCAAACAGGTAAATAATGAGATTCACTATGAACAGAATGATGACAACAGGTATCACGATATACCACACTATCTTAAATCCCAGCCAGATAACTCCAAGCACTATACCTATAACAAGTGCAGCCACAAGAATGAGTATTATCGCTGTCAGCACCTTGCCTATCGGTGAACTGAAATCAAGCTTGCCATAAGCAAAGCTTGTATTGCCCTCGTCGTCCACATTTACATGCCAGCCCTTCTGACTGCTTCCGCTGGCTTTGCGGGTGTTGTAGCTGCCATCATACGAAGAGGATTCTGTATCATAATATCTTCCGCTTGCGCCCTGTCCCTCTGTGTCAATGATCGTCTTGGCGATCAGTCTTGCAGATCCCAGAGATGAACATATCTCCTCCTCTGACTTGCCTGCTTCTTTCTGCTTCTTAAAATAATCCTCATAATAATTTATCGTGTCATAATATGTCTGCGTTGAGACATTTCCATCAAGAGCTTTCTTCAGCTCATCCATAAACTCTCTTTTTCGCATATCGCACCTCCGCGCCATTATGTCAATTCTATTTTTATCACTTCATATTAAGATATACGACGACAACTTTGTAGCCGCCCATATCTTCCACCACATAATTTATAGACCTTATATTGCCATAATTGTACAGAAATGACAAGTCAAATGTTTCGTCATCTGTATATATAGCAGCTTCCAGCACATTACTGCCGCCCATCTGTATCCTTATGCCTTTTTTATACTCATCGAACGAGTCATAGGTATAAAACCTCTTTTTATAGAAATTATACGCTGTGTCGGCACACTCTCTGTAGAATTGCTTTTCCCATGAGTGAGTCAGTTCCAGTGTGCTGTCATCGACATTCACATAGGTGTGCTTCAGATAGCTGCCCATATCCGGCAGCGAGTCATCCCATGTCAGATCCACATTATACCATTCTCCGCCGAGCTCTATCTGATTCCATGCATGAAGTCCTTCCTCCGTGCTTCCGACTACTATGTCACATTTGACGCCCAGACAGGACATGATTATGAAGAACGCCTCAGCGTAGCCGTCGCACACGCTCTGGTGAAGCACCAGCGCTCCATATGCCGTATATGCATCATCATTATTGTCGGGATATCCATAGACACAGTTTTCCACTATATAATCGTGCACGGCGATCTCCTTGTCAAGGTCGCTCATGCCATCTGAAATGTTGTCATTTATAAAGCTGTCGATCACCTCATATATCTGCTTCGCCCTTATGTTGTCCTCCGGGATATCCGTTCCTTCTATATATTTCCTGACAGCATAATAATTATCCGACAGTTCATAGTTGAGCTGTATTGCCAGATATCTTCCCGTCTCGATTATTATCCTGTACGTATCCACTGAGCCGTATGCCGAATCTATATATTTGTTGATGTTGTGCACATCACTTTTCGCCACATTACTTACATAATACATGCCCGACTCGTCTCCGTCCTCCATATCCTGGACAACGGCCGCCCGGAACTCCACCAGGCCATCAAGCATCTGGCTGCTCTTGATCACATTGAAGAACAACCACCGCACTCCCACCATCATCAGCGAGAGAACAACTACAATACTTATAACTCCAAGAATCTTCTTTTTTGTACCCAAACTTCCTGTCAATCCTCCATCCCTGCTTTGCTGCGGTGATCCGCCTGTATATTTTATCATCTGTACTTTTGCGCCGCAAGCACCAACCACGCATTTCCTGTGGTTATAAATAAACCTTATTTGTGTTGATATGCGAACTTTTATGTTGTAAAATGTACGTTGTTTGAAAACTACCTTATAATTTACTCAGTTTTCAACCTAAAACAAAAAAATAACAGAAAAGAGGATTTAATATGGCTCAGCTCTGGGGCGGACGCTTCACAAAAGAAACAGACAAATTAGTATATAACTTTAACGCATCTATTTCATTTGATCAGAAATTCTACAGACAGGATATCCGCGGAAGTATCGCGCATGTAACCATGCTCGCTTCATCCGGTATTCTCACTGACGAGGAAAGAGATCAGATCATAGCGGGACTTAAGGGCATACTGAACGATGTGGAGAACGGTTCTCTGCAGATCACTTCAGAATACGAAGATATACACAGCTTTGTCGAGGCAAATCTCATAGACAGGATCGGCGATGTGGGCAAAAAGCTTCACACCGGACGAAGCAGGAACGACCAGGTTGCATTGGACATGAAGCTCTATGTAAGAGACGAGATCATCGAGCTCAAGGAGCTTATTTACAAGCTTCTGACTACTCTTCACAGACTTATGAATGAGCACATCGACACATACATGCCTGGATTTACTCACCTCCAGAAGGCACAGCCAATAACTCTGGCACATCACTTTGGAGCATACATGGAGATGTTCAAGCGTGACTACGACAGAATGAACGATATATATGACAGAATGAACTACTGTCCTCTCGGATCAGGTGCCCTCGCAGGAACCACATATCCGCTCGACAGAGAGCTCACCGCTTCTCTGCTGGACTTCTACGGTCCGACTCTCAACAGCATGGATTCAGTTGCCGACAGGGATTACTGCATAGAGCTTTTATCCGCCATGTCTACCATCATGATGCATCTCTCACGTTTCTCCGAGGAGATCATCATCTGGAACTCAAATGAATATCAGTTTGTTGAGCTCGATGATTCATACAGCACAGGAAGCTCTATCATGCCACAGAAGAAGAACCCGGATATAGCCGAGCTCGTAAGAGGTAAGACAGGCAGGGTTTACGGTGCTCTCACCTCCCTTCTCACAACCATGAAGGGAATCCCTCTCGCATACAACAAGGACATGCAGGAGGATAAGGAGCTCACATTTGACGCGATAGACACTGTAAAGGGATGTCTCGCACTGTTCACAGGCATGATAGCCACCATGACAGTCAACAAGCCTAGAATGGAAGCATCAGCCAAGAACGGATTCACCAACGCAACAGATGCCGCAGATTACCTTGTAAATCACGGTGTACCTTTCCGTGATGCACACGGCATCGTCGGCCAGCTCGTTCTGAAGTGCATAGAGGAGAACATCTCCCTCGACCAGCTTAGTCTCGACGAGTACAAGGCCATCTGTCCTGTATTTGAAGATGACATATATACAGCCATCAGCATGGAAGAATGTGTTCAGAAGCGTAACACAATCGGTGCTCCGGGACACGCTGCAATGCAGAAGGTGATCGATGCAAACGACAAGTTCTTAGCATGGGCTGAGCAGGATTTAACCAAGCACACCAAGGAGTGATTTTTATGAACAATACAACAAAAGCCAAATACGATATGGCAGAAAAGATGCTCAAGGTCGATATCTCTCTTGAGGAGGTTGCTCTCATGACTGAGCTTCCAATGGAAACCCTGAAAAAAATACAGCATGACATCCAGAAAGACGGACTCGTCACAAGACACGACGTGAAGGATGTCGATCTCGATTCAGGCTACCTTATCTAAGCTTAATCCACATACCGTATAATAAATATCCCCGCTGTTCTCACTATGGCCCAGCGGGGATATTTATATGTGTACAACATTCCGGTTTATTTGTCCTCAAGATACCTTCTAAGACTTTTTATCGCATTCTTCTCGAGGCGGCTGACCTGCGCCTGGGATATGCATATCTCCTCTGCCACCTCCGTCTGGGTCTTTCCCTCAAAAAATCTCAGCCTCACTATATTCTTCTCCCTGTCGCACAGCCTGTCCATAGCCTCTCTGAGATCAAGGTTTTCAACCCACATCTCCTCCTTATTCTTTCTGTCTCTTATCTGATCCATGATGTACAAGGTGTCTCCACCCTCCTGATACACCGGCTCATACAGGGACAGCGGTGCCGATATGGCATCAAGCGACATGACTATATCTTCCTTCGGTATACTTATCTCCTCCGCTATCTCCTCTATCGTCGGCTCCTTATCCTTTGTCTTCTGGAGATTTTCCTTGGCATATATCGCCTTGTAGGCTATATCACGCAATGACCTTGATACTCTTATAGCATTGTTATCTCTGAGATACCTTCTACACTCACCTATGATCATAGGCACAGCGTACGTACTGAATTTGACATTGAGACTTCTGTCAAAATTATCCAACGCCTTGATAAGCCCTATACAGCCAACCTGGAACAGATCATCCGGATTCTCATTTGAACTGCCAAATCTCTGGATCACGCTGAGCACAAGGCGGAGATTCCCCTCTATAAACTCCTCCCGGGCAGAGCTGTCTCCCTGCTCCATCCTGTCAAACAGCATGTTCTTCTCATCCTCTGTAAGATATGGTAATTTCGATGTATTTACACCACATATAACCACTCTGTTCAGCGCCATATCATGTCCCTCCACGTGTTATCTGTCTAACACTAGGATTGTCAGATACATGCCAATTTATTCATATTTGCACCACTTTTACTGATATATATGCACGCAAAAAGACCATGAAAACCAATTTGTGCCCTAAGTCACTCATCATCTTCATGGTCTCTTATCTTCGTATATCTAGTTCTTTCTGAACTCCTCAAGTTCAAGTCCCTCATTGTGCTGGAGAACCTGATCGATGACCCACTCATTTGCAAACAGGAGAAGCGGATTACCCTTCATGTCCTTAACCTTCTTGACATCGCTCACACGCTTGAGCTTTGTCACGTCTATGGTAGGATCCTTCACCCATCTGATATAGTTATATGGTATCGGCTCAAGTCTTATCTCACAGCCGTACTCATTCTCAAGTCTGTACTTAAGTACATCAAACTGAAGTACGCCGACAACTCCGACTATGATCTCTGAAAGACCCGCAGTGTACTCCTGGAATATCTGTATAGCACCCTCCTGGGCAATCTGGGTAACACCCTTGACAAACTGCTTACGCTTCATGCTGTTGAGCTGAACAACCCTGCAGAAGTGCTCCGGTGCAAATGTAGGGATACCCTCATACTCAAACTTCTTTCCGCCTGTTGTGAGCGTATCTCCAATCGAGAACAGATCAGGATCAAATACACCTATAACGTCACCGGCATACGCCTCGTCGACGATCTTCCTGTCCTGAGCCATAAGCTGCTGTGGCTGGGAAAGCTTGATCTTTCTCTTGCTGGCAGCATGATATACCTCCATGCCTGCCTCAAACTTACCAGAGCAGATTCTCATAAATGCGATTCTGTCTCTGTGAGCCTTGTTCATATTTGCCTGAATCTTGAACACAAAAGCTGAGAACGGCTCTGTTACAGGATCTATGATCCCCTCTGATGAATTACGTCCGATAGGAGGTGTCGTCATCTTAAGGAAATAGTTCAGGAACTGCTCGATACCAAATGTATTCAGCGCAGAACCGAAAAATACAGGGGAGAGCTCTCCGGCTCTGACCTTCTCTATATCCATCTCCTCTGTGGCACCATCTATAAGCTCTATCTCCTCATTGAACTGGTCAAAGAGGTATGGGCCGACAAGCTCCTTGAGAGCCTCATCGTCTATATGATAATCTGTTTCCTCCGCCTTCTTGGCTCCACCTGTCGATATAGCCTGGAACGTGGACACTATCTTGGTCTTTCTGTCATATACACCCTTGAACTCTTTTCCTGAACCTATAGGCCAGTTGACAGGGCATGTCTTGATACCGAGAACAGTCTCTATATCATCGAGAAGCTCAAATGTATCCCTTGCATCTCTGTCCATCTTATTTATAAATGTGAATATAGGTATATGTCTCATGACACATACCTTGAAGAGCTTTATGGTCTGAGCCTCAACACCCTTGGATGCATCGATCACCATGACCGCAGAATCCGCAGCCATAAGTGTACGGTAGGTATCCTCCGAGAAATCCTGATGTCCAGGTGTGTCAAGTATGTTTATGCAATATCCGTCATAATTGAACTGCAGAACAGACGAGGTTACCGAGATACCTCTCTCCTTCTCTATATCCATCCAGTCCGACACTGCATATTTGGAATTTGCCTTTCCCTTTACAGATCCCGCTGTGTTTATTGCGCCGCCAAAGAGCAGAAACTTCTCTGTGAGTGTAGTCTTACCTGCATCAGGATGTGAAATTATAGCAAATGTCCTTCTTCTGTTGATCTCTTCTCTTAACTTGTCATCCATTATCTTTTCCTCATATACAATTTATTGATTCTTATTCTTCAAAATGTCCCTGTTCTTCTGAGCCCAGAGCATAAGCGACTGTATATTCACAGACATCTTCTCCAGCTCCTCAAGGACAGCATCAAAAGCTGCAACCTCGGTCTCGTCGACTATTCCATCAGCGGTGATCTCTATAAGCTGCTCAGATATATCTTCCATCTTCTTGGAGGATCCGAGGAACTGAAGTATGAGCCTGTCAAGGCTGTCCGCATTTATCGGCTTCACCGTCTCTTTTCCTATAGGGCAGTCGCCTGAACAATAGCTGTTACAGAGCTCGGGTATGTCATACGCCTTTGACATGGAAAGTACCTCCTCAGGGTACGGAACTACTGTGCCAAGCTCTATTCTTGAAAGCCTTGTCCTGTCTATATTGAGCACCTCTGCACTCTTCTCCCTGCTTGTAAGGTTATCGTTCACCTTAGACGCATTATATCTTGCGACATAATATTTATTGTTAAGCGCCTTTGTAGCTTTTTTACTCATTTTTTTCTCCTTATGTAGTTCTTCCTAATACACCTAATTAAACATAATAACACACAATATCAGCCGAATCAATCATCTTAATATCCGGTGAAAAAGTTCCATCAGAAGCTGCGCAAAATGCAGCTATAAAGTCTATATTCATATCTCCCTCTGCATGCGCAGGATCCGCTATTTCATCCATATGCATACGGCCGTCACACTCAGCCCTGCATACGGCATAATTGCCCAGCCAGATATTCTTCTTCTCCATATGTGCATTGTCCATGACCATTTTCTGTTCCTCATCCTTCATAAGTATGCCTGTTCCGGTCATCTTGCTGTACGCCTCGCGCCTTGTCCACACACATGTGCTGTATATTTCCGGGTGTGCACACGACATCACACATTTTTTGTCCTCATCCGAATACAGGCGGTTAACTATGCTGTCCGATATCCTTCTGACTCTCTCAACGTCTATACCACAAGGCTCACCGCCTATCGCAGCCGCCACACAACCCTCGGTATGGCTTATCGAAAACTGAATGTCCTTTATAAACGGCTTTCCCGCCTTATTCTTCTCATACGTGACCAGCCGTTCATCAATTCCGGCACATTCCCTGAGAGCATGTGCAAGCAGGATTCCCGCTGCAAGACTGGCATTCCTGTCATCCCGCCTCCTGAGACGTTCCACCTTACACCTTCTGTATTCCGATACTGCATCCAGACATCTGCCATATATCCCATCGTCAGCAAATGCCCCCGTATCCATTATATATGCTCTGTATCCGTTAAAAGATTTATTCAAATCCAATTCCATCTCTTTCTACCAAATACGCCATGGTCATAACAACAATACAGCCCCTTAATACTCGCATATTAAAGGGCTGTATAAACTAACCTATATTGTGACAAAATCAGGGAAGCTCTTCATATCCTTGTTCACCTCATCAATATGAAGTCCCTTGTAATCATATACTGCATTGTAAGCCATCTGCATCTCCATCGCACACTGCATCATGGATACCGGAACACCGACAAATATATCATCGATCGAGATCTCTATCTCACCCGGATTGAGCGTTATTGAATCCTCCTTCTCATTGTAAGGTGGAGCCATCAGTATAGCTTTGACTGCCTTGCTGAAATACGGCATCACATTTGGAACCGATATATATTTCTTTGCAAGAAGCTTCTCCTTATATCCGTCAGCAAGAACACACAGAGGCTGTTCCTCTGATATATCATCCACAAACGCCCTGGCAGCCTCCTCCATGATGGATGTTCTCCTGTCGTTGATCGGAGATCCATACATAACGTTGAGATCCTGCTCCGTTAGCTTCTTATCAGCAAATGCCACTGTGAACATCTTCTCAGGACCATATGCTCCCACACCGGAAAACAGCTCTCTGTATATCTTCTCCATCTCATCCTTGACAGGAACAACTCTTCCACTGTCTATATTGGACTCGTTGTCCAGCATGAGCTTGATGATCCCTGTCTCCATCTCTTTTATCCTTCTGGATGTTACATAATCAGTCGGAAGGAATTCATGTCTCTTGGCTTTCTTGAGTATATTGCCAACAGCCTTATCACCGTTATTCGCAAGATCCTCGATGGAATTCTTCAGATCCTCTCCAAACTGTGAATATATTTCGTCAAGTCTCTCTGCCCTCTGCTGAAGCCATCTAAGTGTATCTCCAAACAGATCCTGTGCATCGAGTTCATCTATAAGCTTTGTTCTCTCCGCAGCAAGTGCTTCCTTGATGCATGCATCGAAATAACCATTCTCAGTCTCCCTCTTCGCTGAAGGGAAAGTGAAGAATCTCTTCGCAACAATGGTCTTGATGGAATCAATGATTCTGGTATATTCACCCGACGGTGTATAATCCTTCATCATCTTCTCAAGCTTTCTGACTTCAGCCATCATACCCTTTGTAGAATCTGTTACACCGGCACTCGGTGCACCTATGACATCTATTGCGCCATATGGGCCAAACTCATTCATATATTTGGATATCACATCATCAAGTGAACTCCAAAGCTTGTTCTTCATCGACTTTATGATAACCGGAAGTTCCTTCTCAAAGTTCTCCATCTTCTTGGCAAAGCCCTCTCGAAGACCGTCCGTATTCTTCTTTATCATCTTATATGTAGGCTTGGTGATCTGACCGTACTGTATGAGACCGTTCACGGCAAGTTTGATATTCTCACCCTGCTCCTCCTGCAAGAATACAGTGAGCTCTGCGAGTACATTCTTGATATCCTCCTCGGCATTGCCCTCCTTGAACGGAGATCTGAACAATCCCTTATATGCCTGGGAAAACAGATCATTCTCACACATATTCTCTATCTCTTTGATAGGAATATGGTAGTCAGCCTCGCTTACTACCTTGTAATAGCAGTTTGACTTCTTGATATTCTCGTCACTGTGCTCCATCTTCCAGTTCGTGATGGAATATCCCTCATTCTCAAAAAATACATCCCTGAGAAGCTTCCTGTCGTTCTCCACGTCATTGTTGCCAATGAACTTGTTGCTGGCTAGCCTGTAGAGGAAGCTTGCTGTATCCCTTGTGATGTATCCCTCAGGTATGTAGCCCTGTTCGTCCTTTCTACCTGATACAAGCATGCAGGCATCAAAGAGATTCTCCCTGATGACCATCTTGTTTGACTTACTGATAAATGTATAGTTGTCATCCTTCTCGGAGAGCTTCATATAATAATCAACTTCCTTGAGGGTCGCACATCCATTTGCATTGAGTCTCGCCACAAGCTCTGTATCTTCATATACAGCCTTATGACCGAACAGTACATCCGGTGTGAGCAGGCAACCGCCAATCCTCAGATTGTTCCACTTCTTCGCCTTGCCATACGCACGTATGTTATATGCGACATCTGAGAGGATTCCACTTCCGGTTCCTCCGGCGATTCCGGATACGATCAGGACATCGACTGTTCCCTCCGTCGTCTTGTCGTATACATCCTGAAGCTTGTCAAAAAGGAGCATTCTGACATCCGTATATGCATTCGAGAACATCAGACGTCCAATCTGTCTGTTCCCCTTTGCTCCGTCTCTTCCTATCGTGATAGCCGGGAATTCAGGATCCATCCAGTTTGCAAGATTCTCATGGATCGGATTCTTCTGGATTCCATTCTCCAGAACATTCTCAATGTCCGGTCTGTATATACTGATAACCTCAAGGGCATTGAAACCGACACCCTCCTTGCTATCATCTATGGTAGCCTCCATCTCTGCTATATCTGAATCTATCATGAGGAAATTAATGTTATCCTCGGGTGTGATGTTATCCATCAGCATACCCTTAAGCGCGCAAACGGTCCTGCCTCCAAGTCCCCCAAGACCTATTACGAGCAGATTCTTGTTGAATCTGTTCTCATGACTTATACGTCCAAAAACACGTATGTCTTTTAATTTGCTAAACTCCTCTTTTTGAGTATCAATAAGTATCATAGATTATGCCTCTCCTTAATATGCACGTACACTTCTTCCCCCATAGTGAATTTTCTGTACCTGAAAACCCACATTTTCAATTTATCACTATTCTTATTGATTTTCAACAAAAAGCGTTAATTTATTTGGCATTTTTTCTAAATTTTGACATATTTAAGCATTAAACACTTTCTACTTATCTGTCAATTTTACCCTGTCTCCCACGATCTCAAAACAACCGAAGCTTTTGAGAAAGCTTGAAAACTTACTGTATCCATATTTCTTTATGCTGAAGCTGGGTATAATATTCTTAAGTTCTGTATTCAGCAGTCCCATATTGTACATAGTGTCAGAATTCTCCGTGAGAAGTCTCACTATGCGCAGCTTGACAGCACTCTTAGGATCGATATGGTTCTTGATGGACACAAATTTCTGCCTGCCGCTGTCTATATCCAGATCGTCAAACTCCTCACTGAGGAATGTTGACAGCTTGGAATATCCATAATTTCTCACGTCAAAGTCAGGATATTTGTTCACAAGGCGGCTTCCGATCTCACCCATATGAGTCTTCTTATCCTTGTCATCGTTCTCATCTATTATATTGTAGACCGTCTTCTTTATGTCCCTTATGCTTGTGATATATGACTCGTCCACAGCCGCAGCCTCAAGCATGGCATTCTTCGATGCCGGCTTGTTGAGATCCTCTGTCACCAGTGAATCAAGGATCTTGAAGCTTGTACACGCACTCACGAACGCTTTCGGAGTCTTGCGTTCTCCCATTCCGATGACCTGCTTGCCAGCCTCCCTGAGTCTTGATGCAAGCCTAGTGAAATCGCTGTCGCTTGTCACCAGACAGAATCCATCTATATTGCTCGTATAGAGAAGATCCATCGCATCTATTATCATGGCCGAATCCGTTGAATTCTTTCCCGCCGTGTATGAAAACTGCTGTACAGGCTGTATAGAATATGACAGCAGACAATCCTTGTCCCAGCCATTGTTATTCTTTGACCAATCCCCATATATCTTCCGCACCGTTATTGAGCCGAGCCTTGACAGCTCATCAAATATACTCTCAATATATTTTGCCGATACATTCTCTGAATCGATAAGTATCGCATACTTGTTAGAAATCTCACTTGATATTTCTTCCATATAAAAGTCCCTTTCATTTATCAGTTCTCTTTGCCGGTCTCAACCCCAAACTTGCCCGGTCCATCCTGAAAATACTCACGGGTAAGCTTCACAACTGTACCTGACAGCATGAATACTGCGATCAGATTAGGTATGATCATAAGTCCGTTGAAGGTGTCCGCTATATCCCAGAGAAGTCCGAGATCCATGGTCGCACCGATGATTGCGACAAATGCATACACAACCATGAACGGCTTGATAAGCTTACTTCCAAACAGGAATCCGACACATCTTGAACCGTAAAGTCCCCATCCGAGTATGGTTGAGAACGCGAAACAGCACAAAGCCACCGCTGTGAATATCGATATCCAGTTGCCGTAGGTTGCAACAAAGCCGTTGATCGTGAGATCGGCTCCTGCAGCCTGTCCGTAGGCTACCTCAGTTCCACTGCACAGTATTACAAGTGCCGTAAGCGTACATATAACTATAGTATCGATAAATACCTCGAATATTCCCCAGAGTCCCTGCTGCACCGGATGCTTTACATCAGAACATGCATGGGCTATGGATCCTGTACCAAGACCTGCCTCATTGGAGAAAATACCTCTCGATACACCCTTTCTCATGCTGAGGAACAGACTTCCAACTATTCCACCGGTCACGGACTTCGGATTGAATGCACCTTCAAATATAGAAGCGAACACTCCCGGCACACTCTTGATATTGATTATTACAAGAATTATAGCCATGATGATATACATAGCAGCCATGAATGGCACCAGCTTCTCTGTCACGCTTCCTATTCTCTTGATTCCTCCTATAAGTATGAGACCAACAAGAATAGCTATTATGATTCCTATCACAAGATTGATTGTAAATGTATTGCTCTTGTCAGCCAGATTATAATTAAAAAGTGCTGAATCTATAGCTGTTGTGATGGTATTGACCTGTGTTGCATTTCCTGTTCCGAACACTGTGAGTATACCGAGGACTGAATATGCTATAGCCAGGAAGTAAGCATTCTTGCCTAGGCCATTCTTGATGTAATACATTGGTCCGCCGACCCAGTCACCATTCACATCCTTCTCACGGTAGAACACTGCAAGTACGACCTCTGCAAACTTTGTTCCCATTCCGAGAAGTGCTGAGATCCACATCCAGAATACCGCACCAGGACCGCCTATGGCGATGGCTCCAGCAACACCGGCTATATTTCCCGTTCCAACCGTTCCCGCCAACGCCGTACACATGGCCTGAAAAGGACTGATTGCACCATCTGAAGTCTCCTTCTTGTTGAATATCCTTCCAAACGTATGCTTGAACGCGTATCCAAACTTTGTAAACTGAACCCCCCTGTTTCTTATGAGGAGCCACAGTCCCACGCCCACGATACATATCATGGATGGCACTCCCCATATAAAATTGTTCACCGATGAATTCACATCGGCAATGATCTTAAGTAATTTCTCCATATCTGTACTTCTCTTTTCCTATTACTTTTTTGCATATCATATATGATTTTACAATATAAACTGCACATTGTGCAAGAAAAAACGCGTATATATCCCGTATAGTCCCGCCAACAATCACAATACCTATCCGCTTTTCAGACAAATTTTGCACACAAAATAACGGAGACGATTATTTATACCGCCTCCGCAATCATATATTATTTTAAGGTACTTTTATATCATACTGCCACTATCTTTACTCTCTGTTCTTCAGCACCTCAGCCGGCACGATCTTGTTCAGTCTGCCAACAAGAGCTCTGTTGATTATGAAATACAGGACAAGTATTCCGTCGTAAAGCACAGCCCAGAGCCATGGGGCAAATGTCAGCTTGACGCCGCAGTTTACATTTGACACCAGAGAAGGATACACTGCACTCATTATAAGCTTTGCAAGTGGCAGGCATATGGCTGCTCCGATTGCGATTATGAAGAAATTGCCATCCAGATATAGCTTTCTGATCTCCTTCGTTCTGAAGCCAAACACCTTTATCAATGAAATCGAGAATGCTGATCTGTCAATCATAACCTTCATCATCAAATACATTACCACTACGAATATAAGTGTCGAGATAATAACTATCATAATAACCATACTTCTCATCTGATCTGCAAATATTCCAGCAGCCGACTCTATATCGGCCTTTGTTGTGGTTGCGTAAAGTCTTGCAGGATCAACCTCCAGATCCTTGTCTGAAAATACTACATTGTACTCATCACTTCCAGCTCCGAACAGCTCCCTTGCATCATCTATAGTCATGAAAACATAAAATGCCGGAGTATACTGTGTCACACTGTCCACTGTAAAACCATAATCTATATCATTCTCCTCGTCGTGGAGCACGATTTCGTCACCCACACCATAACCATATTTCTCAGCAAATGATGATGATATGGTAACTCTGTTCTTGCCATCCTTAAGGTCAACATCAAAATACTTAGTATTCTTTGAAAGTCCAAGAACTGTCACATCCCAGTTGTAACCATATACCTCTTTCTTCAAAGTCTTAGCATACGCTGCCTCACCGCCCTCAGGGGGATTCTCTGTAGGATACTTGTATGTATACATATATTCATAGTGGGTATCCTCCACATTCTGCTTCTTGACCTTTGAACAGAAAGTTGCAGTGTTAAGGCTTAACATCAGGCATATGAGGGCTATGAACATTCCGATCACAACCGTTAAGCCTGTTCTCATCTCTCTGAGCATCTGTCTGACTCTGAATCTTCCGACAAATCCCATGTCTCCGAGATTGACATTGCTGCCCTTTGGTTGCTTGACCTCATTCTTTATAAGTGAAAGAGCTGTCTGTGAGAGCTTCTTTCTGATAACGAAGTAGTTCACAACTATCGCTACCAGTGGCGGCATCACGATACCATACACTATAAGAATCGGCGGGATCTTCACATCCATAGCAGGGATGGAATAATACGCATATGCATCTGCCATCTGAACAGGGATTCCAACATTGCTTATTCCGATCAGGAAACCGATTATGCCTGCAACTGTTGTGACTATGACCGGAAGTGTCAGATAATGCATCATGAGATCTCTTCTCTTGACCCCCAGGGCATAAAGTGCACCTATGACGCTGCTCTCCTTCTCTATTCCATGTACAACGAATACTGATATTACATATGTGAACAGGAACATGAGCAGCACACCGAAGAAATATCCCGCCTGTACATTGATCTGCTGGTCATCAGCGGCTCCGCCTGTTCTCGGATTATCATCACTTGTCACAAATGATGTAATATTTGCAAGATCTGTGTCGTAATCCTTGAGGAATGAATCCGTCTCCTTCTTGAGTTCTGCCACTCCATCCGCAAGCTCATCCGAGCCATCCTTTGCCTCTGTAGCTCCGTCGGTATACTCCTTAATACCGTCCTTGAATGCCTTGATGCTGTCAATGTCACTCAGGGCACTTTCAATGCTCATCGCCAAAACTCCGCCCTGACTGTCGGCAATCTTAGTCATCTCGTCATTGTAATTATCCTCTGTGAGCTCTGTATCCAAACCATACGCTGAGAGAGATGATGACGCCTGTTCAAGGTATGCGTCAAACAGCTCCTGTGCCGCATTGTTGAGCTTCCTGTTGTTATCAGTGAGTTCTCCAAGTCCATCTGCAAGCTCATTTGCACCTGACTTAAGATCCTTTATGCCATCCTTGAAATCGTTTATGGCTGCGCCAGTTCTATCCCAATACTCCTGGAAATACTCATCATCTATGCTGTCTGTGTCGACCTTGATGTCTTCAAGTGCATCCTTCACGTCATCACAGGTGGTCTTGCCCTCGAGTCTGAACGCATACAGATATGTCTCAGTCTTGACACTCTCGCCTGTTGCATTGAGCTTATCATACGCCCCCTCTGTAACGAATACCGTTCCAAACACCTTACTGTCAACTACAGTATCTGACATCTCCTTGAAAAGAGCATTATAATCAGGTGATGTCCCTATTCCTGTCACCTTGAATTCATTTCCTGCTATCTGTATTATATCTCCGACAGAAATATCATTTACCTGACTGAATCTCTTCTCAACAACTATCTCATCATCAGCCTCCGCAAGATTTCCCTCATCACATTCCACAAGATCTATATTCTTCCTGTTGGCAAATACCCTGAGAGTCTTGCCATCCATGACATCGTAGTCCTCGTAGAACATCTGCTCAACCTCAGTACCCACATCCTCAAGCCGGGATATCTCTTCATCGCTCAGTGGAACGAATACGGAAAACTGACCATCCTCTATCTTATTTGCCTCGTCATGTGTCTCGCCATTGTCAATGATCGTATATCCGGCTCCTATCAGTGAGACAATGACATACATACCCATGATGATAAGAAATGCAAGTGCTATGTATCTGAACAGATTCTCCTTCAGATCCCTCAGAACCCTTTTTCTCAAAACCTTCTGCATATTACAAATCCTCCAATTCTGACGCTGGAACTCTCACTTCGTTCTCATACTCCCTGCTTATAAGGCCATCCTTTATGAAGATAACCTTGTGCACCATATTCTTGATGGAATTGTTATGTGTTACTATCAGCATGGTCGTCCCATACTTCGCATTTATCTCCTCGAGAAGAACAAGAATATCTCTGGATGTCTTGGAGTCAAGAGCTCCTGTCGGTTCATCACAGAGAAGGAGTTTTGGATTCTTCACAAGAGCCCTCGCTATAGCACATCTCTGCTGCTGTCCACCTGAGAGCTGTGAAGGAAACTTGTTCTGATGCTCAGTAAGTCCCAGAGTCTCGATCAGATCATCCACAGGAAGCGGATCATAAGTCAGATACTCACACACCTGTATGTTCTCCCTTACAGTGAGGTTTGGAACAAGGTTATAGAACTGGAATATAAATCCCAGATTATCACGTCTGTAGTCCGCGAGCTGGTCGCTGTTCATACCAAATATCTCTGTTCCATCAACCTTTATCGAACCTGAATCCATGGTGTCAAGACCACCTATACAGTTCAGAAGTGTTGACTTACCTGAACCTGACGTTCCCTGTATAACACACATCTGTCCTTTTTCAACACCTGTGTTTATACCTTTAAGCACCTGCACATAGCTTCCACCCTCTCCATAGCTCTTCTTTACTCCTGACACTTCCAAATACATAATTTTTCCTCCTTTATGATATCCTCGTTGTTCTAATTTTCATTTACTTTATTTTTTATAGCAATCCATTACACTTTAGCAGCTATTCAAATGTTCATTTGCATACATAACGCTGTTATGGTTTAAGCCTTTTTTTAGGTCTTCCCTGTAATTCGGAAGACCTGTAATAAGACATAATGGGAATTTGATTCCCCTGTACCACATTTTTCATTTTACTGTTTTCAATTTTCTATTCCGGTCAAATCTTATTCTGGATCCTGCCACGGCTTAACCAGGCCATACCAGCCTGAGATCAGATATTTCATACCTGTCTCAACGAACTTCAAGGCATCCTTCTCATTGTCAATATGTGTCACCATGAATATAAACATATCAATCTGTGAATGAGACATCCAATGTACCACATTCCTGTCAACCATCGGTGTTCCATAAGCCTTGCACATCGCCTCACATATAAATGCATTGTGTGCATCCATCTGATCCACTATATTGTCTGGCATGCTCTCCATACTGGATCCCTGTGACTTCGTAAGAACAAGAAGCACTTCTTCTCTATGCATATAAATCTCATGCACTATGTTCCTGGCCGACTCAAAATCACTGTCCTCATTGTGGTCTGATGCCATGCCATTGTTCATCTCGTCCACCTCAACGGAAAAATGCTCGGTTAACACAGCATTGAGTCTGTCCATCATGTGTCCCACAACATTGCAGAACAGATCGTCCTTATCCTTAAAAAAGAAATATAAAGCTCCGGTTGTCACTCCTGCCTTCTGACATATATTTCTAAGTGACGCACCCATAAATCCCTTATCCATGAACTCTTCCTTGGCACACTTTAGAAGTTCTTTCCTCGTCTCGCTGTCATGTTGTATTTTCTTTGCCATAATCCTCACCCATTTAATTATAATATAAAATAACATAACAGTGTTACGCTTGATAACACCGTTATGTTAAAACATATCGATCATTTTGTCAACTATTTTATTTCTTATACATATCGCTATAAATTCTGTCTATAGTCTCATCACGACTCAACTTATCGTACAGATAATAGTCAGAATCTGATTTAAATGATCCATACACATCCTCAGATTCCAATATCGGTGCCATAATCGACAATTTGTCGCTGTTTTCTTTTCTCATAGCATCTGCCTGTACCTCAAATCCAGTCAGCATATCATGCTCATCAAGAACAGCAAGTGCCGAACTGCTGATCGGAACACCCTTTTCTGTTCCCTGTCTTAAAGTCATTTCCTCACCATTCAACAGATAATTCAACAGCTTTGCGGCCGCTTCTGGGTGTTCAGTATTATTACTTATCGCATACATTGTTGCAGGTTTAACAAACCAGCCTAAAGATTTTGCCCCCGGCTCACATATGTATTCTCCTATTTTTACATCATATCCATTTTCCTTCAAAGGATCACAATATCCTCCTGCATCACTTACCCACGCAAGAGTGCCGCCAACCTCACCGCTGGCAAAAGCATTCCTGTTAAATGAATCTACAGACATTAAGACTTTTTTATCAAGTAGTTCCTTATAAAAATCCAACATGTCACCTATCTGTTCCTTATTCAGATTCAATGTGCCATCAGATTTGACCGGATCATTTCCGGTTGTCTGTATATAATGTGAAAGCAGCATAAAAAATAATGATTTTTTTGTCATGCCCAGAGGATATACCCCATCTTTGCTCATGATTCTGGCTGCATCAAACAAGTCATCCCATGTTCTGGGAATACTAAGTCCATATGAGTTCCAAAGAGTCTCATTATAATAAAAAGTCTCCGTATTGAACGCGATAGGAACAGCATTTAATTTTCCATTTTTTGTTCCAAAGGCAAGCTCTTCTTCAGTATAGTTTTCAAAATCAATATAATCCGAAAGCGTATTAAGATCATAAAAGCCAGATCCGTCAGAAGAATATGTATCAAGCCAGCCATAATTTATGAGCATAACATCCGGAGTCTCCTGTGATTTCATATATATATGCTGTCTTTTCTCGTATCCATTCCACACACCATATTTGCATTTGACGTTTATTTCTGGATTTTCTTTTTCAAATATATCAACAGCATCCAGTGTGTACTGGTTTCTACTATCATCGCCCCACCAGGAATATTCTATAGTTATCGTATCCCCGACAGCCATATCTGTTTTTTGCTCTCCGCAACCACTAATTACAAAAAGCAAAAAAAGCATCATCAAAACCGATAATCCTCTTTTGTGATTTTTAATTATATGTTTCATCTGTTTCACCTCTGATCAATCCTGATTTTCAACGAACCAGCTATACTGACTTTTTCCGTTTCTCTTTGATTTATACAAAGCGGTATCAGCCTTCTTCATCATGCTTTCATAATCAGATGAGTTCTCTCCATCTACTATGTAAACACCTGCTGATAACGAAAGATTACATTCAGTATATTGTTTCGAAATCGTTCTGGTAAAATCTTCAGCCAACAGTCTCAGCTCAAATTCCATTTTCTTTCTAACACTTTCCAAAGTCCATCCAGTAAACTTCCTGTACACTGCAAACTCATCACCACCTACCCGTCCGATCACGGAATCTGCTCCAAGCATTTTTGTGAAGAGTTCAGCAGTTTTAGACAGAACCACATCCCCTTCTCCATGACCCAAAGTATCATTTACCTTTTTAAAATTGTCCATATCTATCATTATAAACACATGTGTGACTGTTTCTGACTTTTCCTCAAGACAGGATCCAACAACTTCTCCAAACGAAGCTTTATTCATAAGTCCTGTAAGCTGGTCATATTCAGCCTTTTGCTTTAATTCCTCAATAGCTCCGGAAACAGGTGTATATATTCTTTTCAATACAATGCTTCCTGTCACAACAACCAATAAAGCCAGCACAAGAGTTGCTACAAATGAATACAATTTCAATCTCCCTACTTCTTTGAATATCTCAGATTCACCTATGTAAGACACTACTCTCCAGCCATTTGAACATTGTGCTACGGATATAACATATCCATCCGAATTTGTCTGATATTCGAAGTCGTCATTTTCCTTTGGAAGGTTCACTTCAATTTTTTCTCCAACGCATTTTGCATTATTTGAATACGCAACTTCCTCGGAATCATTTACAAGACACACCCTCATATCCTTGAGTTCATGACTTAAATTCACCACTGAACTTAGTTCCCTGCTATAGAAAGAAGTTACGATCACAGCATTTTCATTAAGTTTCTTGACGTAGAAAAGCCTGTCTGGACTGTTTAAATAATCAAAAAACCAACCGGACATTGTCTTCTCGTCATTTATATGTCCAGTAAAATATGTATATATTCCTCCATCCGGAAAAGCCTGAAGTGTTGTGTTGGAAATCCATCCCACGCTCTTGTCATTGGAATATACGACACCAAAATCTGTAAAGTTGTCAAACACACCAAGGTCACTTATCCTATTCTGAATCGCCGCTTCCTGCTGTATTCTGGTAAATTCATCCAGACTATCATCTGTGGCATCATACTCACACAGCTGATCATCGGAGAAAAAAAGAGCCACTGTATCTTCTATACCGACAAGATAATTGTCGACGTTGTATCCAAGCTGTTGGTTGTTAGACGATATAAGATTCACTATCTTGCTTCTCATATTATCAACTGCCTGTTTTGTTATGATAAAAGATATCATACCTGCTGTGGCAACAACAGCAGCCAGGAAGATGATAGCGAATCTCCTCCTGGCTTTGCTTATCTCATATTCAGTTCTGTTCCTGCTGTTTGCTGACATATCTTTCTTCCCCCGTGTTATATACATAGCTATTATATAACAACTATTATTTGTAAATTGTCAATCTTTTTTCTTTCCGTAATCTTTACACGCTAGTATCCATATTGCACTCATTCCACAAAATCCTACTATACTCACCAACACTCCTGGCCAAAATAATGGATATTTAAACTTTATGTTTGTCACTCCTGTTCCAACACACAGCATATTATTTTCATCCATTATCTCCGAATCAGATACGAAAATATCCTGATATGCAAGAGTAGTATTTATCACGGCTCCATCAGCAATATCTGCCGGAGCATCATTTACTGTTATCACCATTCCACCGTCCGTTATCTCACTACTTATAGGAATCAGCGTTCTCTCAGGAAGATCCTCCGGGCTCACGCCAAGAATATCCTCAACTATCTTCTCTGCACCGCTGTCCCCTGTCACACTATAATAGTACAAAAGATTCAGTCCCACATATTTGATATTCTGACTGTTCTCGTCCGTGGCTGCAAATGCAAGCTGTTCCATCTCATAAGCGAATGTACCTGTCACGTTCATGGCTCCGGTTATATATCCGGTATTCCACTCTGACATATCATCAGGAAATCCTGTAGTAGATATCTGCTCACCGTCATAGCTAAAAATCGGATAGCTGGACTTTAATGATACAGACATATCCGTAACTCCAAGAAATACATGCTGCCTCGTTGCGCTGTCCGCTGGGACATGTGTCATGTCTATGACAACATTTACACCAGAATCCGCAAGAGATCTCACCATCTCCTCAGCCTTCTGTCTGGTGTCATATGAGAATCCGGTCAAAATTACAGTATGGTAGCTTTTCAGTTCGTCCGTAGAATAATCCTCTATATTTGAGGACATTCCTGCCTTAAAAGAAGGAAATGCAAGGGTTATCCCATCCGCATAGTCACCTATGACAATGCCATCATACTGCGTGACAACACCGAACTTCTCCGGACCATCAAGCTTAAACAGGCACACCTTATCCGACTCATATGTCAACGTGTAGCCACTCTTCTTTGCGCTTGCAGTGACATCATCGAGAGTCTTTCCCTTTGCACCTATATACTTTCTGTCAATTGCAACTGTATCGTCTCCAAGCTCGACCGATCTGTCAAACAGATAATCATACTGTTCATTCTCAAGTGCCTGGTTGAGCAGCATTATGTTGTCAGCGGTCGCAGCCCCCTGCCATGCCCATCCAAATGTATATGACGCCCCCCCATCTGTACACACTCCGTACGATGGATAGGAACCGAGACTTGAAAGATCCATGAGCGATGCCCTCTGACTTGTGTTATCCCTCAAAAGGCCCGCCACAGCCACACCGTCATCATTTGCCGGAACGCTGTACCTCTCAAATGTGAATGACGGTATCGCATCCACCACAAGTATGATCACCGAGGCAATCACAAATGGCTTTCTGAGCCGCTCCCACTCTATGAGCGACAGGAAGAAAAATCCATATGCTATAACTGTAAATCGCGTCATCCAGAGTGCCTGACTCATCGGCATCTTTCGAAGTATCGGCAGAACATCCGGTGTCGTGAGCACAAGGATTACAAGAGCCAGGATAAATCCTGATTTTTTCTTGTTATCTGCAAGCAAAATTCCCGCTATGGAGAGCAGGACAACGGATATTCCAAAATAAAATGCGCCGATATCTCCATTTATACGGTTTAACGGATTGAGCGATGAAGAAAGATCAGACATCCACATCGTCATTACATCTGATGCTGCCTCGGAATCCATGGATGATATTCCGCCCGAAAGTGATGGCACAAGCCACACTCCCATGATGAGTATGCCACATATCATCGTGAGCAGGATGATCACCTGACGTCTTATACCCATTTTCCTGTGATGATCGAACAACAAAAACAAGAAAGTTCCTATTCCGATCATAGCTATCATCATGATATGGGTAACGGTTATGAGCATTGTAAATATGAGAATCCCGGCAAGTGCCCATCTCTTCTCTTCCCTGAGATACACCCAGATAAAATATATGAGATATGGGAGAAGGAAGGACACGACCATTCTCGGCATATTGCCCTCATCAATGTACATTCTCGCATTTTCAGGCATGAAGAACCACAGCACAGCAAGTGCTGTTCCAAATACAGGCCTTCCGATTCTTCTGCCGATGAGCAGAAATGCCAGTCCGCCGAAGAATATATACACGCCGAACAAGAGGTAATATGCATTTATCACATTTCCCCCTGTGAAACACATGAGAAGTGCTGTTATATAATATGAAAGAGGCGGCCAGTACCTGTATAACTGGATTCCGTTATACCATGTCTCGTCATACAGAGGATATATCTGTCCACGTTTCAGTGCCTTATAGAGATACTCCGACTTGTACATATGCCCCCATACATCATTTCCCGATGGTTCAGTCACTACGTTCTTAAAGTGTATGACTCCAACCGCTGCCAGTGCGGCAAGGACAACCACACCAAGAGCGAAATAAATATTAAGTTTTCTCCTGCTGAGTTTATCCTTTTCTGTCATTTGGTCTCGTCATTTTCCTTTATATCTTTGAGTATCCTGTCAGTTATGGAGTTTATCGTCTGCATCTCCTCCGTGTAACTATCGTCGATAAGACTTACCACATACGACATCGATGGGGACTCGCTGATCTCCATCATGAGAAATATCCAACCGTTTCTGTTCAATATCTTCGTTAGTTCTTCCTTGAAATACTCACATATATTCTCAAGTGTCGGATTGATCATATCAAACGGCGGAACATCGTTTAACGTCTTGTCCTGGTATGCACTTAAAAACTCCTCAACCCTGTGTTCAAGATGGTGAAACTTGACAGTCTCATCACGTCCCTTGACAACATTTATCACAATCTCCCATGTGTGGGGATGTATTTCTCCCATGACTCCATTTTTGTATATGCCATGTCTGGCATTCAGATAGAATTTGAATTTATACTGTCTGAACCTCATATAATTCACCTCTCAAAACATTTGAACTCAACATCATTTGAATTTGTTCTCATCTGCAGCCGCCTTACCAGTTCGCAAGGTCCAGCAATCTGTCCTTCTCATGGTAAAATGTATTTCTTGGATTTTCCGTGGATACAACTTCTCTGAGTACAGTCTCCAGCTCCGCTCCTTTAGAAAACGCCTCCCATTTGGACAGCATTTCCTCTCTCGTCTTTTCAGCTGCTGCAAGATCCGTCTTGTACATGATCACCACGAAATATCCCTTTGAAAGTTCCGCTGTAACATGATTTTTTCCCATGGAACCCTTTATAAAGTCCATGATCCTGAAAATGGCATCCCGTGAGAAATACCTGTCTCCCATCCTGACGCGAATGAACATAAAAGTGATCGGAAAAAGTTCAGTATCCGAAGATTTCGACAACAGCGTGTCAACTATCTCCAAATCATAGTAACCTTCCCTCTTTATCTCCGTCTTATCGAAATCCCTGTTTCTGAGTTCTTCCTCGTACTGGTCTGTCAGTCTTTCATACTCATCAAACTTTTCATTCCGCTCTGTAAGATCGGACTGCAGCGCAATAACTTTTCTTCCCTCATGTCCAATCCTCCCTGCAAATTCAATTAATATACATCCAAACACCAGTATCGTAGCTATAACGGCTGTCACAATGTAGAATTCCATATTTGAGGTTCCATACTCCTCAAGAACATAATCTTTGTCTGTAAATACACCACACACATACTCTGTTCCAGACACAGACGCCTCACTGACTATTCCGCCCAAATCTTCCATATAGAGTTCAAATTCCGCCTTAGATGATATATTCTCCAGATTCTTTGTTGTATCATCATCCTTCATATACAGCACTCTGCCATCTTTGAGAATGAATCCCCACGTAGTTCCGGATACCGGCACAGAATGTCTTATGAAATGTATCATCGCATCCTCCGATTTCCCAGCCAGCCCATCTGCAATAATCTGCGCTGTGCTGTCCTGTTCATTCTTAAACGAATGTACAACATTGTCCCTGTTGTCCATGATATGGTATCCATAATATATGATCTCAAGCAAAGTGGTGACCAAAACAACTACAAATGCTGCCACCAGTCTTCCCCTGTACGTTTTTTTATTTTCTTTTCTCTTCTCTGTATTTTTATCTGTAGATCTGTCCATCATCTGGTCTCCTCATGTGCACCTGCCAGCTCATCCTCAGGATAGTTGACAAATCTGCGTACCTTATCTAGTCCGTGTGTAAACCGCAGAAAATCGCTCCTTACTACGCCCACTGCCGTATCCCTTTCATCTGAAAAAGTCTGCATCTTCCAGCTGCCCTTTGACTTCATGGAATTTATTATTCCGGCAAACCTGAACCAGAATACAACAAAATTGTAAAGTGGCAGCAGAAATATCAGATAAATTTTTCGCACATAGTATCTTCTAAGCTTTTTAAAGGGCTTTAAAAACAGGCTTATACATATATAAAGAAGTGCTGTGGTAAAAACATACAGCATGTACATAATGATGACCGACTGTATGATAAGACTAAATGGGTAATTCACAAATCCCAGACATATTAGTGCGAAGTACCATATCATTCGCGGAAATGCAAATGTATGATCAAACATGACAAGTCTAACTATGAAATCCGAGAAAAATCCCCTGACCACATTCATTCTGTTCTTCATGAACATATGGACAACCTCTATCTCCCCACGCTGCCATCTCTGCCTCTGGATATACAATCTGTTCACGTCTTCTATCGGATCAACGTAAAATATCGCCTCACTGCAGAGAACCACACTTTCACCAAGCACATCTCTTATCTGAAATGTTACGTGTGTGTCCTCGCACACTGTATCCGTATTGTACATATTGGTTCTCATGATGGTGGAACGTCTGAACGCTGAAAAAGCACCGGAAAGTGTAAATATGTTGTTGAATTCTGACTGAAAGTTTCTTCCGGCAAGAAAAGCCTGGGCATACTCAAAAAACTCAAGTTTTCTGAGCAGGCGAAGTCCGAATCCCTTTGTCTCGTCTATCATCTCAGGATTTGTCATGATTGTACCCGTCATACAGTCAATATCAGCGTTTCTCTCAAACTTTACGACCATATTTCTTATGGCATCCCTCTGCAGAACACCGTCACTGTCTATATGGATCACATATTTGCCAAAGCTGTTGAAAAGCCCAAGGTTCAGTGCCTTAGACTTGCCCTGCTTTGAATTTACCCAGTTCATGGTAAGTTCCGGAAACTCCTCCTGACACTCGCAGAACACTTCAAAGCTTCTGTCTGTACTCATGTTGTTGACGACAAGTATATATATCTTATCATTTGGGTAACTTGAATCATTAATTGACTTGATACACCGTCTAAGACTGTGCTCTTGATTGTACACCGGTATTATCATGGTTATCTCAGGTGAAAAGTTTACTGCCTTCTCCTTATGTGACACTATCTTTTTCTTTATCAGTATCACAAAGTTGCCTATGGTCGGAATGATCTCCATAACTATAGGTATGATGACCCAGGCTGCCCAGAATATAATAGAACTATGAAATATCTGCATTATGTGCGTCAAACTTAAAACCTCCAACCTTCTGTCTTATTATCTGCGACTTTGTAAATACAAAGAAATATAGTGCAACCGTGCATGCATAGAACACAAGACGCCCTATTATCGTATGGGCAATGAAGTATGAACTTTCTCCAAACATATATATTATGAGGCAGATCACAAATATCCTGAGTACATTTGACACAAATATCGCAAATCCTCCCACTACGCTGAGCACGCTTTTCTCATATGTGTGATACAAAGGAAAAAACCACAGGAGCGCCAAAAATGCCAGTATCTCTATGATGCCTGAGCACTCATAGTCTATATACATTGAAAGGTTTGTATCCCCTGTGGATATAAATATTACATTTTTGTTGAAATAAGACTCGTATATTCCAGTCATATCCCCAAACATCCCTGCCACTGCGGATACTGCTTTTTGCAGTGGGGCAAGAATGACCGGCTCAACCAGTATAAGCATGTATATAAAGAGACCCACACTGCCTGCAATGAAATACCAGAATTCGAGTTTGCCACGTTTTAGAACCGTAAGCACATATATCCATATAATAAACGTTACGATCAACAGTATGTTCATCCTGTGTTCTGTCTCCTTTTCACATAGTAATTTTATTATACGAGGGTTTACCTCTTCTTTCTTCTGCACACAAACACTCCGCCTGTTGCAAGTGCCATCGCCATAGCTGCCCCTGCCCACGGACCTGTCGGAGTTCCGGTTATAGTTACGCCCTGCGCGCCGATATTAGGGTTGGACACTGTGATAGTCGCCCCCTGATCAATGTTTATACCCAGATAATCAGCCAGTTTCTTCATTGATATTGAAAACTCTATCTCATCACCCTTTCCCGTCTCAGTGTGTGCTGCATCATAAACCGTAAATGCCACATCGCCATCTATATCTGTATAGTAACCTGCGAACACACCAAAATTCCTGTATATTCCCTCACCTAGATTATACATCTGTCCCGACCAGTTGATCGAACCATCTGAATTCACAGGTAATACATTGAGCACACACTGTTTACCATCTACTGTAATGTTCCAGAACTGGAACTGCATCTGTGATGTGTACAGGTCATTCATGGAAAAATGCACATACAGCCTGTCGCCATCTATCGCAATCTGTCCCTTGTGAACCGAATAGCCATTGTTGCTGTTATATGTTATATCAGCAGATGGATACTGACTCCATTCACCGTAATATCCATCTATGGCAAGCCCTGTTGTGACAGGTCCACTTGAATTGCTCTTTGCCGCATCTGTCTGGGTTGCAACTGCATCATCCGCAAATGCCTGTATTCTGCCGCCCATAATAGAAAAAACTATAAAAATAACAGCGAAAGAAACAGCCATAACGCCTCTGTTCAAATGTTTCTTATACGATTCTCTTTTCTTCATACTCATCACGCCTCATCTCTGTAGTATATTTTCATTGCTCAATTTATATATGTATATATTTCATCTATATCAGCTAAGTCCTGTCATACTCTCAAGTTTCAATATATCATCAAATATCTTCTGATAATTTCTGTTGCTTGTATCCATGTTCATGGTCGGCAGCAGCATCCTGTCAGATACCTGATACACACATAGCGGATTCTCAGATATATCAAGCTGGTATAACTCCATACCACTTTTCATAAACTGTTTTCGCAATTTCTCGTAGAAGTAGTCGCCTATTGTCTCAAGGGTATTACCACATCCCTCAAACTCAGGAAGTTCATTAAGATACCGTCCCCTATACTGATCTATAAATGACGAGATGATTGCTTCCAACTTAAAAAAGGGAATATCCTCTTTACTATCCTTCATACCTATATAAGTGACAACTGTAAATGAGTGTCCATGTATCTTCGTTATGTCGCCATTAAAACTATGTTTTGCATTAAAGTAGGTTCTGTATATATAGTAGTTAAACAACCATACCCCTCCCGACCATAAACTTCTATTTCAACTTAATAAGACTCATTCTTATCATCTCTAAATTATAAGTACATCATTGTGATATATCAATGATGAAAAATTGCCAAAATAATGTCTGTTTTATGAACATTTTGTAACTTTATGTATAGTCAGAACGTTTCAACCGATTGCGCTGTTCACATTTTATTATCTGTTTGAGTGTTATTGATTGAATAGTCACAGAATCAGTCAAACAGTCATGATGTGAAGAGTCAAAAAAAGATCCCATCCATATGAATGAGATCTTTTTATCTATATCTGCATTATTGCCCCGACATTGCCATTTATGACTCAAGCAGTTTCTGAACACTTACAAGCTTTACGCAGAGAACAAATATCTCTGTTGCCTGCTGCATCTCCTCCGGTGTAGGGAATGAAGGTGCGATTCTGATGTTGCTGTCCTTTGGATCGTTGTGGTATGGGAATGTTGCTCCTGCGCCTGTGAGGATAACTCCTGCCTCCTTGCACTTTGCAACTATAGCCTTTGCACAGCCTTCCATAGCGTCAAATGATATGAAATATCCGCCGAGAGGCTTGATCCATGAACCAATTCCAAGTCCATCAAGCTCCTCCTCAAGAACTTTGAGAGTTGTTTCAAACTTTGGTCTCATGAAATCAGCATGCTTCTTCATATGCTCCTTGAGTCCGTCAAGGTTCTTGAAGTATCTTGCATGTCTGAGCTGATTTACCTTATCGTTTCCTATGGTCTGTATTGTGTAATGCTTCTTGGCATCCTCAAGATTTGCATGTGATGTAGCCATAGCTGAAACTCCTGAACCAGGGAAGCTTACCTTTGATGTTGAAGCAAACTCAAATACCATATCCGGATTGCCGGCCTTTTCACACTCTCCGATGATATCAAGTATCTCTACCTGATTGTCCTCATACAGATGATGGATGACATATGCATTGTCCCAGAAGATTCTGAAGTCCTTAGCTGCTGGTCTTAGATTTGCAAATCTTCTTACTGTCTCATCGCTGTAACAGATTCCCTGTGGGTTTGAGTACTTTGGCACGCACCATATGCCCTTTACTGTTGGATCTGAATTTACAAGTTCTTCAACCATATCCATGTCTGGACCTGTCTCTGACATAGGTATGTTGATCATCTCTATTCCAAAATGCTCTGTGATGGCAAAATGTCTGTCATATCCTGGAACAGGACAGAGGAACTTCACCTTATCTAGCTTGCACCAAGGTGTCTCTCCCATTATTCCATGTGTATATGCTCTTGATACAGTGTCAAACATAAGAGTGAGACTTGCGTTACCACCGATGAAGATATGATCCTCAGTGGTTCCCATCATCTCAGCCATAAGTCTCTTGACCTCTGGAATTCCATCAAGGCACCCATAGTTTCTGCAGTCTATGCCACACTCTGACTTCATATCAGAATCACTGTTGATAACATCCATAAGACCAACAGATACTCCAAGCTGGGTTGGTGATGGCTTACCTCTTGACATATCAAGGTTCAGGCCAAGAGCCTTCTTCTCTTCATATGCCGCAAGCAGCTGCTCTCTAAGTTCCATTAACTCTTCTCTTGATAATTCACTGTACGCTTTCATAAAAGTCTCCCTTGCTACCTAACAATGTTATAGTTATATGTCCAGGTTGCACGTCAAAATATTCTACATCAAATAGACTATCCTAACGTTCAACCCTTGTATCATATAATTTATTTCTCCGGTTGTCTAGACCTTAATCGCATAAGTTTGCAGTATTTTGCAAATTTTGGTTGAAAAATCTAAGTTTAATCACTGTATTCGACTATATTTTCGTCAAAATTTCATATTTAACTTTTTATTTTCAAGTTAGCCGACATTGAAAGATGCTGCAGTGTTCTTTTGGGGTCGGCTTAAATATATGGCTCTATTGGTTATTTAGATGGTATCATGGATGCTATCTCAGCGGCAAGCTGCGACTTCGGCATGGTCTGAAGTGTTATCTTGCCAGGACCAGTTACCACTGTATTGAAGAATCCCTCTCCTCCAAAGAACATATTCATGGCACCACCCTTTACTGTCTCTGCGTTTAAGGAACATGTTGCATCCATCATTGCAAGATAACCTGTGTCAATGACCATCTGCTGTCCCGGTGCAAGCATGTAATCCACAACAGAACCATCGATTTCAAGGAACACTATTCCCTGACCTGTAATCCTCTGCATAATAAATCCCTCACCTCCGAAGAACCCACCGGCTATCTTCTTTTGAAAAGCTATCTCCAGATTGATTCCCGGTGTCGATGCAAGGTATGCTGACTTCTGACAAATGATCTCCTTGCCAGGTCCTATCTCAACCGCCATTATATTCCCCACAAAGCTTGAACCGAATGCTATCAGTCCAGGTCCCCCCTGAGCCGTATATGTATTTCGGAACATCGATTCACCGGATATGGCCCTGGTGAACATCTTGCCTACTCCGCCACCTGATGTCTGCATCTGCATATTCGGAGACATCCATACCATTGCACCTTTTTCGCAGTTTATAGATTCCCCTGCCTCCAGAATGATTTCTACCACAGGCATCATGCCGCCTTTGATCTCGTATCTCATATAATCTGACCTCCCTGTATTCTCCATATTTAATATGAGTTTCATTTTTTTAATTGGTACAAATGTATTATATAGTAAATACTATTCATATAACAATGTTTATTTATAAATCATGAATAAAAGCCTGTTTTTATTAGGCATATCACTTTTTCCCACTTTTGGAACGAGTTTTTTCATATATTAATTGCTTTTTTTGAAACACAATGGTATATTTATTCAGATAAAATATGAAAGGAAGATGTAAAAATGAAACTCAAAAAATTATTAGCAATTTCAATGTCAGCAGTTCTGGCTATGACAGCTCTTACTGCATGTGGAAGCAAGGATGATTCTTCGGAGGCAGGTTCAGGGAGTGCTTCATCAAAGAAGACTGCAAAGGTCATCGAGATTGACCTTACAGACGAGCAGTATGCTTTCGGTGTTGACAAGGAACAGCCTGAGCTCTTAACACAGGTTAACGATTTCATCAAGTCAATGAACGAAGACGGAACATTTGAAGAGATCTGCAATCACTACTTCGGCGATGGCGAGCCTGTTGCAGTTGAGTCAGCAACACTCGATGCAAACAAGGATCAGCTTGTAGTTGCAACCAATGCTGCATTCGAGCCATTTGAGTATACAAAGGGAGAGAACTACTATGGTGTCGATATGGAGATAGCTAAGGCTCTCGCAGACAAGCTTGGCAAGGAGCTCGTTATCCAGAACATGGATTTCGATGCTGTATGTCTCTCAGTTGGTCAGCACAAGTGTGATATCGCTATGGCAGGTCTTACTATAAAGCCAGATCGTGAGGAGTATGTAAGCTTCTCAGATTCATACTACAAGGCTTCTCAGAAGCTTATCGTTACATCAGACAATACAGAGTTTGATGATTGCAAGACAGCTGATGATGTCAACAAGATCCTTCAGGCTAAAGGCTCAGACATGAAGATTGGTTTCCAGACAGGTACTACCGGACAGTTCTACTGCGAGGGTGACGCAGACTGGGGATTCACAAAGCTTGCTATGACTTCAACAGGCTACAAGAACGGTTCTCTTGCAGTTCAGGATCTTTTAAATGGTAACCTCAACTATGTTATCATCGATGCTGCTCCTGCAGCCAGCATCACTGCTGCTCTTAACGCAATGCAGTAAATTTTAATTCGAATTTAGTAATTTTAGTATTAACGCCAATTATGTTTGAAAGGATATTTCATGGGAGACATTTCTACAAAAATACAAAAGTTCATAGAAATATTCATCGACAACAACGGGTATGTTAAGGTAGTCGAGGGTCTGAAGAATACTGTGATAATAGCCATTGCCGGTCTTATCATCGGTATAATAATCGGTACCCTCATTGCTACCGTCAGGGTAATTCCAAAGTACAAGCGTCTGCCTAGGGTTCTGGATGCGATCTGCAGTGTATATGTAGGTTTCTTCCGTGGAACACCTATGGTTGTACAGCTTCTTCTCTTCTACTATGTTCTTCTTCCTATAGTGGGAGGACACATGACAGGAGTTCAGGTGGCTATGCTTGTATTCGGACTCAACAGCGGTGCCTACATCTCAGAGATCATGCGTGGTGGTATACTCTCCGTTGATCCAGGTCAGATGGAAGGTGGACGTGCCATGGGACTCAGTTTTTCGACTACCATGCTCAAAATCGTTATACCTCAGGCAGTCAAGAATATTCTGCCAACCCTTGGAAATGAATTTATTTCTTTAATAAAGGAGACTTCAGTTGTAAGTTTTGTCGGAGCAACTGATCTCTACGTTGCATTCAACTACATCGGAAGTAACAGCTACGAATTCATGGTCCCTTATCTGGTCATGGCACTTATCTACATCGTGATGGTGCTTCTCATCAGCCTGGGAATCAAATTAATGGAAAGGAGCCTGAGAAAGAGTGATAGACGTCATTAATCTTGAAAAAAGCTTCGGTGATAACAAAGTCTTAAACGGCATCAATATCACCATAGACAAAGGCGATATAATGGTTGTTATCGGCCCTTCAGGTTCTGGTAAAAGTACATTTCTTCGCTGTTTGAACTGTATGGAAGATCCTACCGGCGGCCAGATTATATTCAATGGTGTTGATATAGCAGACCCTAAGGTTGATATCAACATACACCGCCGTCATATGGGTATGGTTTTCCAGCATTTCAATCTGTATAACAACAAGACTGTTATACAGAATATCATGCTTGCTCCTGTCTATGTCAGATGTCAGGATCTGAAAAAGGCAAAGCGGCATAATCTTCTGCTTCCTGTCACCAATCTCTTCCGCAAGGAAAAGCAGACAAAGCAGGAAATAACAACAACAAAATCAGAGATCATTGCCGAGGCACATGCAAAGGCGGAGGAACTCCTGAAGAGGATCGGTCTGGAGGACAAGGCGGATGTATATCCATCTACTCTCTCAGGCGGTCAGAAACAGCGTGTTGCCATCGTCCGTGCGCTTGCCATGAATCCTGATGTCATTCTGTTTGATGAGCCAACCTCCGCTCTTGACCCCGAGATGGTCGGCGAGGTTCTTGATCTTATGAAGGCTCTTGCAGACGAAGGCATGACAATGATCATTGTTACCCATGAGATGGGATTCGCCAGAGAGGTTGCCAATAAGGTTGTATTTATTGACGACGGACAGATTCTAGAATCCGGTACACCGGAGGAATTCTTCGGCAACCCTAAGAATCCTAGACTTAAGGATTTCCTTTCAAAAGTGTTATAAGACATTTTATCCGGCATGTGTGTTTTTTCATATGTGCCGGATTTTTTATAAAAAATTCCATGCCATTCATAATTTTTACTATATATTCATACGTACTTTCCAATTCAATTCTTGATCCATTTCATATTTCAGTTCATTTTTTCAATTTATTTCCTTATTAGCTATGTACTTTTGGGCTCTTATACTTTATAATATCAATAATTTGGGCATTTTTATAAAAGAAAATAAACGATGTCCGGCAATGTTTAAAATCACATTAAAATACTTCTTTATTTTGTGTGATTTCATGTAGTTTTCAGTGCTCTCGCTCTGAACAAGAATCATTTTACAATAAGGAGAAAGATATGCCAAAAAGAGAAGACATTAACAAAGTTCTGATAATAGGATCTGGTCCAATCATCATCGGTCAGGCATGTGAGTTCGACTACTCAGGTACTCAGGCGTGCAAGGCCCTTAAGAAGCTTGGTTACGAGATCGTATTGGTCAATTCCAACCCTGCTACCATCATGACAGATCCTGAGACAGCTGATGTCACATACATTGAGCCGCTCAATGTCAAGAGACTTGAGCAGATAATTGCAAAAGAGAGACCTGACGCTCTTCTTCCAAATCTTGGAGGACAGTCAGGACTTAACCTTTGTGCTGAACTTGCAAAAGAAGGCATCTTAGACAAATACAATGTCAAGGTCATCGGTGTTCAGGTAGATGCCATTGAGCGCGGTGAGGACAGAATCGAATTCAAGAAATCCATGAACGCAATCGGAATAGAAATGGCAAGAAGCGAGGTTGCCTACTCTGTAGATGAGGCTCTCGCCATCGCAGATCAGCTCGGATACCCTGTTGTTCTTCGTCCTGCATACACCATGGGCGGTGCCGGCGGCGGACTCGTATACAACAAGGAGGAGCTCAAAACTGTCTGTGCAAGAGGTCTCCAGGCCAGCCTTGTAGGTCAGGTCCTCGTTGAGGAGTCAATCCTCGGATGGGAGGAGCTTGAGCTTGAAGTTGTACGTGACTGCGAAGGCAATATGATCACTGTATGTTTCATCGAGAACATCGATCCTCTCGGCGTACACACAGGTGATTCATTCTGCTCCGCTCCTATGCTCACAATCTCTGAGGACGTTCAGAAGAGACTTCAGGAGCAGGCATACAAGATCGTTGACTCTGTTGAGGTCATCGGTGGAACAAATGTACAGTTCGCACATGACCCTGTATCTGACAGAATCATCGTAATCGAGATCAACCCTAGAACATCCCGTTCTTCTGCTCTGGCATCAAAGGCTACAGGATTCCCTATTGCCCTTGTGTCAGCCATGCTGGCAACAGGACTTACCCTCAAGGATATCGAGTGCGGTAAGTATGGCACACTGGACAAATACGTTCCGGACGGTGACTATGTGGTTATCAAGTTCGCACGTTGGGCATTCGAGAAGTTCAAGGGTGTTGAGGACAAGCTCGGAACCCAGATGCGTGCCGTAGGTGAGGTCATGAGTATCGGTAAGACCTACAAGGAGGCATTCCAGAAGGCTATCCGAAGCCTTGAGACAGGAAGATACGGCCTCGGCTACGCCAAGGACTACAATACAAAGAGCAAGGATGAACTATTGCGCATGCTTGCACATCCATCAAGCGACAGACATTTCATCATGTACGAGGCGCTCAGAAAGGGTGCTACAGTAGATGAGATTTTCGATATAACAAAGGTTAAGCACTACTTTGTTGAGCAGATGAAGGAACTCGTTGAGGAAGAGGAAGCACTCGCAGCACACAAGGGCTCTCTCCCATCCGACGAGGCTCTTACCACTGCAAAGAAGGACGGTTTCTCAGACAGATACCTCAGCCAGATCCTTGAGATTCCTGAGGAGGACATCAGAAATAAGAGAATCGAGCTCGGAGTTACTGAGGCATGGGAAGGCGTACACGTAAGTGGAACAAAGGACAGTGCTTACTACTACTCCACATACAATGCACCTGACAGCAATCCGATAAATGAGAACAAGCCAAAGGTTATGATCCTCGGCGGAGGTCCTAACAGAATCGGTCAGGGTATCGAGTTTGACTACTGTTGCGTACATGCATCACTGGCACTTAAGAAGCTCGGATTTGAGACTATCATAGTAAACTGTAATCCAGAGACTGTTTCAACTGACTATGATACATCAGATAAGCTCTACTTTGAGCCACTTACACTTGAGGATGTTCTCAGCATTTACAACAAGGAAAAGCCAGTGGGCGTCATCGCACAGTTCGGCGGTCAGACACCTCTTAACCTTGCTTCTGACCTTGAGAAGAACGGCGTAAAGATCCTCGGTACATCTCCTGCTGTCATCGATCTTGCAGAGGACAGAGATCTCTTCCGTGAGATGATGGATAAACTTGAGATACCTATGCCAGAATCTGGTATGGCTACTACTGTTGACGAGGCACTTGAGATCGCTCACAAGATTGGCTATCCAGTCATGGTCCGTCCATCATACGTTCTCGGTGGACGTGGTATGGAGGTCGTATACGATGACGAGAGCCTTGACGGATATATGAGAGCTGCCGTTGGTGTCACACCTGACAGACCTATACTTATAGACAGATTCCTGAATCACGCCCTTGAGTGTGAGGCAGATGCCATAAGCGACGGAACTCACGCATTTGTTCCTGCCGTTATGGAGCACATCGAGCTTGCCGGAGTTCACTCAGGTGATTCAGCCTGCATCATTCCTTCAGTACACATCACTGCTGAGAATGTTGCTACTATCAAAGAATATACAAAGAAGATCGCTGAGGAGATGCATGTCGTAGGTCTTATGAACATGCAGTACGCTATTGAGAAAGGCAAGGTATATGTTCTTGAGGCAAATCCTAGAGCATCCCGTACAGTGCCTCTCGTATCAAAGGTATGTAACGTGCGCATGGTTCCTATCGCTACTGATATCATCACATCAGAGCTCACAGGAAGACCATCTCCTGTTCCAGCTCTCAAGGAGCAGCACATACCATATTACGGAGTTAAGGAGGCTGTATTCCCATTCAACATGTTCCCAGAGGTTGACCCGATCTTAGGACCTGAGATGAGATCTACAGGTGAGGTTCTCGGACTTTCAACCTACTACGGAGAGGCATTCTACAAGGCTCAGGAGGCTACACAGACTCTCCTTCCTACAAGCGGAACTGTCCTGATCTCTGTAAACAGAAAGGACAAGGATGAGGTTATCGAGATCGCTCAGCTCTTCGAGAAAGCTGGTTTCAAGATCCTTGCTACAAGCGGAACATATGCCATAATTACGGCTGCCGGAGTAAAAGCTGAGAAAGTCAAAAAGCTCCAGGAGGGCAGACCAAACATCAATGACCTTATAACAAATGGCTCTATAGACCTGATAATCAATTCTCCGAGCGGTAAGGAAAGTGCCCACGACGACAGTTACCTCAGAAAGGCTGCCATCAAGGCAAAGATTCCTTATGTGACTACAATTGCAGGCGCAAGAGCAACCGCAAAGGGTATCCTGTACGTTCAGGCGCATGGCGACAGCGATGTGAAGTCACTGCAGGAGCTTCACAGTGAGATAAAGGACGCTGAGTAATATCGGGCGCGAGCGGCTTTGCCGCTCAGGTGGCCCGGATTGCCAGTTAAAGGACTAGAGGCTTGCTCTAGTTTACAATTTGTTGGCCAGCAAGACCTCTCAGCATTCAAAAGTGCATAAAATTTTATCTAAAATGACAAAAACCAGGAAAAGGATACAATTTCTAATGTCTTTGTATCCTTTTCCCGGTTTTATTTTAATTTGCGAAAATATTATGCGCTTTTTATTGATTACACTTCTCTCCAAGCTACCCTTCTCGCCAAACTACCTACACTGAGAGTCGAACATTTGTTTGATGTGATATATGCGGTGCTACCCTATTCGGTAGGCGGTTAGCCTTCATCACAGGAGTTTATAGCCATAATCAGCTTTATGCATCACTTGCTTTGCTCTTGATTATGCCGTTGGCTCTAAGAGCAATGATAAGACACAAAAATAACCGCCCAGTCCTAACAAACTTTAGCGGTTACTTTTGTATCCAATAATATCAGGGCTAACCGTCTATCGGTTGCACCTTTTGATATTATATTAGCATTCTCCACCCCCTTCATGTCAAACGTATATTAACTCATATTTTCCATATCTCACTGAAACTTGCTCATCATTTCCTCAAACAACTCAGGCCTGAGTAAGACAAGTCCGCCGTGTCCGAGTTCCGGTAATACTTCAAACTCCGTCTGAGGTAGCCTGCGCCTGATATACGCTATATCATTTTTCCGCTCTTTTTCTTCATTCTTTGCGTACCAATAATGGATGTGCGTATCAATCTTCGGAACAGGATCCGGCACCTTATAGTTATTGCACGATTCAAATGTTCGCCACAGTGTTTTGCTGCTGCAATGTCTCAGAACATCCGCAACATACTGCAGATCTTCCTTGGAATAGTCGTCTGTAGCAAATGCCTTTTCCAGCAAAGCCACACCGCCTGCTCTGCCTATCATCATCATTAGATAATCCTTGAGCGCAATAAAGCGTGTCACGATCCATGGCAACTGATACGGTGTGATTCCGCCGTCTATTACACAATGCTGTATTCTAACCTTCTGTCCCAGCGCAACCATAAGCGCAACGGAACCGCCCATAGAACAGCCATATACAGCATATATCTCCGTGAATCCCTTCGCCTTGATCCAGTTATTTAAGTCTGATGCAATCTGCTCCACGCTTGTAAAGTCATTGTCATTGTCAAAATCATAACCCGGAAGTGCCGGAACCAGCAGATGATAATTCTTTTCTAACAGAGGAATTACATTCTCAAAGTAATCCCACTTCACAACAGATGGATGTATCAATATTATCGTTTCTTTATTCTCTTTTCCGAACTCATGGATAGTCATTGTATTTTTCCTTCCTCATACCATATTCTTTCTTTAGATCATGATGAAAATATTAAACTCTTGCCATCATGATCCAATTCAACGCTCAACAATTACGCATCATGCTGATACACTTGTCCCCATCATGCCGCCTGCCGGCTCAATGAGGGCATTCGCATAAAGAGTGCATATTCAACAATTGTCTCTGATATTTTTCACCGCCATTACAATCATTGCCACACTATATATCAAAGCAATTATCAGCATGCATCGTGAAATCAAGATTCCACCAGTGAATTGTATCGGAATACAAATCAGAGGTATAAGTATTATTGAAAATATAATTGAAAATATGGGATGCTTCATCTTGATATTGAAATATAAAGCAAGTATTGCCATTGCAATACCAATCAGAAACATAATCCCAAATACTATAAGTAAAAATGCTATTGTATTTACCATTTCAAGCTCCCCCATACAAAATATTTGCCGCATTTATCAAATGCCGCAATCAGATCAAGGAAACGCTGTTAAAATGACTCCTCGTAAATCCACGGGTTAACATTGTGAACATTGGACTCTAGTCCATTTTAACGTCATTTTATCAGTGTGACATGGAAATCACAGCATTCATCACCCTGACCAAGGGTCTTGGTACGCTGAAGCTGGCCTCCTTCATTTCTGTAATTTCTCTCATCCATATTGCACAGGCACGGAACGAATTCAAAGCAGTTTTCCCTCTTGCCCAGTTTGCATATTCCACATTCCGTATAAGTGTTATAGAATTCGTCTACACCTTTCTCGTAGTGGAATTTCCAGTCAAGCTCATACTTTGATGTCTGGCTTGCTATGCTCTCCTGCACCTTTTTGTCCTGAACATTGTCAGTGAAGAGCGTACACTTCTTGTTCTCATGCGCCTTCACCATGAAAGGCGAATCGAACACCGCAGTGACCATCTCATCCACAACTTCAGGTGTGATCCTATCCGGCTCTGCCTTGTGCAGTGAAAATACAAATGCTGCGATATACAGGTTCATCTCCAGTGAGCTTCCACCTATATCGGGAGTTCTGAGAAGCATCTCCTTGTACTCTCTCTTCACGGATCTTTTATATCTCTTCATGTCCATATCAGGATATATCTGCGCAAGCCTTGCAAGTGCCTGCTTAAAACACAGCAGTTCCACAGCTTTTGCATACATTCCATATTTCAACATTTTAATCGCCTGCCCTTTTTATTCCTGTATCCATTCCTTAAGTGCGGCTGAGAGTCTTCTGTCTATATCCTTTCTCGTCGCCTCGCACTCATTTGGATAATCCTTTGCAGCCTTGAATATAAACTTCATGACGAATTTCAGTCCAACCGGAAGTGCCATACGAAGCATCGATTCCGGCAGAACAAAATGAGTTCCATGCTCATACACAAGCGGCACATACTCACATGTATGCGGACATTCTTTCAGTCGCTGATCCATTCTGCGGATGTATTTGCCCGCCTCCCAGAATGAGTCGTCATCTGCACCAATAAGAAACAGCTTTCCCTTTATGTTCTCGACCTTGATCATTTCCTCTTCCGTATGTTCCCTTGCCTTCTCCGAGTCGATGAACAGGCAGGTACTGCGCTCAATGTCGCCGGAGCCCTTTGTCTCCTCCTCGATTTTCTGCCAGTACACAGGATGCTCATACACAAATGGCATATAAGCAAGAGGCTCGCCTCTCCACGAAAGAGTCGATGCACCCGGTATCGGCCATTCCTTGCATCCGTCTTTTTTGCCCTGTTCAAATCCCTGCCATACAAAGTCACTTGCCGTAAGTCCAAATGTCAATGTGATATCAGGAAAATACGACGCCGCAACAAGGGAATCCATTCCAGCCGTGCTCATTCCCATGATTCCTATTTTCCGGTTTCCATGACTTTTCAGCCATGCAATAGCCGACTCTATTCTCTCCAGCGGATTATTTACATGGCTGTAATTCTTTCTTCCGGGAGATACACAGAGTGCGTTCACACCATTTTTGTGCAGCCACTTTGCTCCGCACTTCGCCATAAAATCATTCGGATCATCTCCAAACAGTCCTATGAATGCACAGTCAGCCCCATTTGGATTCTCGTAGTATGTTCCGTAGAACCCATCCTTCTCGATTTCAAAAAACTGTTTTTTCACAACTTTTTCCTCCATTTTCCTGTATACTCCAGACCGCCCTCGCTGCCTGATAACACAATGACAACTTTATCTCTTCTGTCACCAACCGGATATAAGACACAATCCGCCTTGTGCAGCGTTTCTTTTATAGTTTCAGAACCTTTCATTTGTTACATCCCCCTGATCCAATTCTCTTAACAACCACAATGTTAGCCGCTACTAACTTTATTGTCAACTGTTATTGCTTTATAAATCAAAAAAACTCCCGCAAATAAAAAAGCAGCCAGACAAAATTTTGCCTGACTGCTGGTAGATGCTCACCCAATTATTATAAATATTTACTTCAATCGAACCCTACAGTTCCTTGTGGCGTGCAAAGTAATCCTTTGTCTCTGCCACAACCACACTGCTGAGTGCAAGCAGTGCTATGATATTCGGAATCGCCATAAGTCCGTTAAATATATCAGCGATAGTCCATACAGCCTTAACTGTCATGTATGGTCCGATAAATACGCAAAGTATGTATAACCAACGATAGATCTGAACTGAGACCTTGCTGCCGTTTGTGAGGTACTCAAGACACCTCTCACCATAATAGTCCCAACCAAGGATAGTTGTAAATGCGAAGAATACAAGGCAGATCATCAGGATGAATGCTGCAACCTGACCTGGCATAAAGAAAAGTCCCTTCTGGAATGCATCAGTTGTGACTGCGATTCCCTCAAGGCTGCCATCCTGCCAGCTTCCCATCATAACGATTGAAAGACCTGTCATTGTACATACGATGATAGTATCAATAAATGTACCTGTCATTGTTACAAGTCCCTGACGAACAGGCTCCTTTGTCTGAGCTGCTGCTGCTGCGATAGGTGCAGAACCAAGGCCAGCCTCATTCGAGAAGATACCACGTGCAACACCCTTCTGCATGGCTATTGCAAGACTTGCTGTAACACCACCTGCAAATGACATAGGCTTAAATGCGCACTTGACTATTGTTTCAAATGCAGCTGGAACTTTATTTATATTAACTATGATAAGAACCAGACACACCACGATGTAGAGAACTGCCATGAATGGTACTATAATCTGAGAAACCTTTGATATTCTCTGGATTCCACCGATTACAACAAGTCCTACAAGGATTGCAAGAATAAATGCTGAGATGACGATGGCTATTGAGTAGTCATTTCCAAAGATTGATACTGTATTTGCCTTGTCAGGATCAAAGAAAGCCTGAACTGCAGAAGCAATACCATTTACCTGTGTAAATGTACCGATACCCATAAGACCTACGCATGCTCCGAAGAATGCAAATATCTTTGCAAGCCACCTCCACTTGTGACCCATACCGCTCTCAATGTAATAGAAAGGTCCTCCGAGAACGTGTCCATCCTCGTCAATCTTTCTGTACTTTACAGCAAGCAGTCCCTCTGAATACTTTGTTGCCATTCCAAAAAGCGCTGCGATCCACATCCAGAAAAGTGCTCCGGGACCACCGGCAAGGATACCTATAGCTGTTGCTACTCCTACGATATTACCTGTACCGATAGTTGCTGAAAGTGCTGTACATAACGCGCCAAAGCTCGTCACCTCTCCTGTACCGTCTTCCTCATTCTTGATCATGAATCTCAGTGCCTTTGGCAGATGAACTATCTGAAGGAACTTAAGTCTGATCGTCAGATAGATTCCGCAGACGATGATGAGTATTATGAGTGGCAAGCCCCAGACAATATCATCAACTTTGCCTAAAAAGTTTGTGAATGCGTCCATGTTACTCCTCCTATTTTTTATTTATAATTCACAAGTGTAAATTATAGCATAAAAATTCTTAAATAAAAACGAAAAAACACGCATTTTCAAGATTTTTCTTGGTTTTTTGCATGTTTTTTCGAATATTTATTTATTATATTACGAAATCTCGTCCATCTATATTCTTTACCGTCTCTTTGCCATATGTGGTTTGTCATTACTTCTTATAAGCATCCACACAAGCGAACTGACAAGAAGGAGTATTGGATAAAACAAATTTGGGATTATCTGGAATGCTGATATCTCATGTCCCAGCTCCGACACCGCTGATATTGCAACCAGCATCTGGGCACCGTAAGGAATGATTCCCTGGAATATGCATGAAAATGTATCAAGCAGCGACGCTGATCTCTTCGGGGATATACCATAATCCTCTGCCATCTCCTTTGCTATCGGATTTGCCATGACTATCGCGACCGTATTGTTGGCTGTGGCTATGTCCATGGCTCCAACCAGAAGTCCGATTCCGAGCTGACCTCCCTTGTCACCCTTGAACACCTTCTTTATAGCCGAAAGCAGCGCCTCAAATCCGCCATACTCTCTGATGAGTGAACACATGGCAGCCACAAGTACAGCTACCATACTCGTCTCGAACATTCCCGCTGCACCGCTTCCCATATTCGTCAGGAGATCCACTGCTGCCGTCTGCCCTGTGGCAAGCATGATGATGGAGCCTGACACGATTCCAACTATCAGGACTACAAACACATTAAATCCCACTATTCCTCCTATGAGTACCAGAACATAAGGTATGATCTGTATCATATTATAATCATGTTGTACTACTCCGCCTATCTCAGTATTGAATGACTTAACCAAGATTACTATGAGCGTCACAATCGCTGCAGGAAATGCTATCCAGAAGTTTGCCCTGAACTTATCTTTCATGGCACACCCCTGACCATTACATGCTGCTATGGTCGTATCCGATATGAACGACAGGTTATCTCCGAACATCGCACCGCCCATGATGGACGCCACACAGAGCGGCAGATTAAATCCTGACGCATCGGCAACTGCAACTCCTATAGGCGTCAGAAGTGTTATTGTTCCAACAGACGTTCCCATAGCTGTTGAGACAAAGCACGCTACAACGAACAAAACTGCCACGGAAAATCTCGCCGGAATGATACTCAGCATAAAGTATGCCACACTCTCGGCACTGCTCCGCCCCACGACTCCCACAAATATTCCCGCCGTCAGGAATATGAGCAGCATGGTTATAATATTTTTGTCTGTAAGTCCATTTGCCATGATCTGAAGCTTCTCATCAAAGCTTACCTTTCTGTTCTGCAGACATGCCACAAATATCGCCACCATAAAGGCAACCACTATTGGAATATTGTAAAATCCCATCGGGATCTTCAGCACGTACTCAAACAGTATTCCAAGTCCCAGATACAGGACAAGAAAGACGTATATCGGTATCAGTGCCGCACCATTTGACTTCTTCATAATTCTCCCTCTTCTTTCAATATTTTACCTAAATCGTATATCTTTTAATTGAACCTTTATTCTGCCATGGTATACAAGATACACCGCGTGGACTCCCTCTGGGAAATCCACTTTGTTCTCGCACCATCTCCACTCTGTCTCTGAGATATCTTCAGATACAGGTATATCTATTCTTCCGATACTCTCACTATCTTCTGTCACACATATGTCAAAGTATCCTTCTACATTCTCTGCCAGATCGTTTGCATCCTTGAGCTGCTCCTGATTCTCGCATCTCTCGTCTACCCTGACAGGTCCCTCATACACCACCTTGTTGGCATCCGTCTCATATCTGACATTCACGCCAAATGTACTGCTGCCCCCAAGCGCAAAATACTTATACCCTATGAGTGTTCCATCCTCTATCTCCGCAATAAATCTATCCTCACCCTTGTTCGTCACATTTGGGAATTCTATCGTGTATATACTGTTGGAGCCGTGCGGCATATGTCCATTTGTCAGGTTGCATGCTATCACCGCTGGATACGTGCCATTTGCCACAAGCGGTCCATTGTTCAGTCCGCAGCTCGTAACCTCCACCTGGTCTATGTGTCCATCCGCAGCTATATAGATCTTCTCGGCACAGGCCTGTCTGCTGTAGTCCGACTTATGTGTGAGCCTGTGATAGAACACGTACCACTGACCATCTATGCACTCTATACTTCCGTGCGTGGTTCCGGTCATATTCAGCTTGTTCTCGAAACTTCTTCCCTTATATCCCACATCGCCATTTGACACTATAGTGCCACCAAATGTAAATCCGTGATCCGGATAATCGCTCACCGCATAGCACAGCTCATGGTTCTGCCATGACGAATAAACAAAGTAGTATTTGTCTCCCACCTTTCTCATGGATGAACCCTCAAAAAATGGATGCTCCTCAAATGATGTGCCCTTCACAGCGTAAGGAATGATGTGCCTCGGTTCTTCCTTGACCGTCAGCATATCGTCCTCAAGCACCACCATGATTGGTCCCATGATGCTGTCCTTGTAGCCAAGTATCTCCTCCTTTGTTCTTCCAAACATAGATACCTCATCATCCAGCCTGCCATTTGTCAGAAAATCAGGCTCCTCCTCGTATCCGTACTGGGTTCCGTAGAATATCCTGATGGTTCCGTCATCATTCATGGCTGCCGGATCAAAGCAAATGTACTTCTTCATCACAGTGCCGTCCTTGTAATGCACATGGCCAAGATATTCGTATTTGCCCGCCGGCGTATCGCACACAGCCACACTGATCGGACCTGTGTATCCGCCGTAACCGTAGTCACCGCCCATACAGTAATACAGATAATATCTGCCATCATTCCCCCTCACAACATCTGGCGCGTACATATACTTCAGCTCCGGGTATGCCGGATCCTGGCTCGCCCTGTATGTAATGCCCTCGCATCGCCAGCTTGTCAGATCTTTTACCGGCGCGGAGTACACCACATAATCCTGCATACAGAACGTGTAACCGCCCTCCTTATCGTGAGATCCATAATGATAAACCCTGTCGCCCCATACATGCGGCTCGCCGTCAGGTATGTACTCATTCAACGGCAAAAAAGGGTTGTAAACCTGCCTGTTCATATATCTTCTCCTTCTTGTATCAATTTTTTCTGTTCCCCTAAAACAATAAATCCCCAACATGATCCGCGTCATCTACAGACATGTTGGGTTCTCATATTTACAAGTATATTTAATAAAACTTTTTTAGTCAACAAGCACTTATAAAAAAGGATGCATCTGCTCGCAGAGTTTCTTCTCAAGCTCTATGAGTCTCTTCGTCTTATCCTTCGCCCTGTCATCCGCCGCCTTATATTCGTTTAGATATTTATTCAGCGACTTCACACCCATATTGCAGCCATCCGTCATAAGCTCCGCTATGGTATTGTCCGACTCATCCACTATGAGTTTCACATTTGTCTTGATCCATGACATGCCCTTTGCTATTGGATTTGGATCCTTGCCATCGTCATGGTACTCATCCAGTAGTTTCTGTATCTCCTGTTTTATTGCGTTGTGCTCCTCCTTACATTCTATAAGTATCTTCTTCATTTTCGCCGCATGCACATACCCAAGCACCTCATCAATAGACGAAACACCCATCTTGATCCCGGCATCACATTCCCTGAGCAGCTTTATTGTGTCTGGTGATATCATCCCATATACCTCCTTAGCCTGTATATGAGTATGTTACCCGGTGTTTGAAAATTATATACTCTGCTAAACAATCCTTTTTGGAGAGTTTCCTCATATGTATAGACAAAGGTTGACACCCCACCCGATAATCTTTATACTGTTATTACAAGTGTAGTATTAAAGGAGTATAATCTATGAAACACATTCCCCAGATTTCCGAAGCTGAATATGAAGTTATGAAGGTTATATGGAACTATGCCCCTATAAGCACAAATGACATTACTGACAAACTGTTGCAGACCACTTCATGGAATCCTAGGACTATCCAAACTCTCATCAAAAGACTTTCTGATAAGTCTGCCATCTCCTATGAGAAAAAGGGCCGCATGTTCGTCTACTCCCCTGTCATCAGTCAGGAGGAATATCGAAAACATGAAAGCTCATCTTTTCTAAAGAAGTTTTTCAATGGACACATATCCGACATGGTTTCTGCGTTTGTGGATAGTGATGAGCTTAGTGCTGATGATATAAAGGAACTTCAAGACATATTAAATGTAAAAGGCACCGGGAGGAAATAAGGCTTGACTGAATTTTTCACACATTTTTTTATCAGCAATATATCCATAAGTTTCGCTCTGCTGCTAATGATATTTGTTCGATTTATGTTCAGAAAACAGCTAACATGTAACGGCAGATACAACACCATATATATTGTGCTGTTTCTTCTCGTAATTCCATTTATCCCTGTAAATAATTCATTTATATTCCAGGCCATAGGTTTCATACGATCATTATTTAACAGAAGTACTTCTGCCGCAAATACAGTTACTCCTGTGCCTATCAATACCAGCCCTTCATCAAATGGGAACTGGATGAACGACTTTGCTGTATCTGTAAACAGTACATCTACAATATATCCAAAGCTCCTTTTTATTATCTGGCTTGCCGGAGTTTACATATTTTCCATCCGTTTAATAGTGTCAGGCATATCACTATACAAGCTGAAAAAATCTGCTGTTCCAGTCACCGACGATACTGTCATATTGAATATATATTCGGAATGCCTTGAGCTCTGCAATGTGCGCAGATACAAACCGAAATTATATTCCTCCTCTGCTTTATCTGGAGCGGTCATTGTAGGTGTATTCCGCCCTGTTATATATATTCCACGCCAAATCAACGACTGCATATCCGATTACACAATAACCGACCTGAGACATATTTTGTTACATGAACTACAACATTTTAAACGCAGAGACAATGCCGTAAATATGTTTATCTGCATATTCTGCATACTGTATTGGTTCAATCCTGTTGTTATATACACATTACATACAGCAAGACATGACAGAGAAAAAGCATGTGACAATGATGTATTGCAGTACCTTGGTCAAAGCTATGCTGTGAAGTATGGACAGACCATCCTCCGTGCGGCTGCAAGCAGATCCAGTAATTCATCATCGGTATCATTCAAGAGCAAAAGCAGGAAAAAATTACTTAAAACAAGGCTTCAGCTTATTGTTAATTTCAACCCTGTCACCAACAGAGAAAAACGGAAATGTATATATGCATTTTCAATTATCATATTGCTGATGACTGTATGTGCGCCATTATCTGTATATGCTCTGGATGATACACAATACAAGGATTTTGCCCCGGTGAATCTGGAATCCTTGGATCTATCCAGCTACTTTTCTGACTACAACGGCTGTTTTGCTCTGTACGACAAGGGAAATGATAAATGGTATATCTATAACCAGGACAAAGCTCTATGCCGCACTTCACCGGATTCTACATATAAAATATATGACGCAGTGATGGCTCTTGAACATGGCATCATAACTTCCGACAACTCATTTATGCGCTGGGATGGGAGCTCTTACCCTTTTGATGCCTGGAACACAGACCAGACACTTCGATCTGCCATGACCGGATCTGTAAACTGGTATTTTGACAATCTGGATGCAGCTATGGACCACACAGATGCGAAAAATTTTCTCGGTCTTATTGAATATGGAAATCAGAATATCAATTCAGCTCAGAACTGTTACTGGCTGGAATCCTCTCTGACTATATCCCCGGTAGAGCAGGTAGAACTGCTATGTCACCTGAAAAATAATGATTGGAAGCTGTCTAAGACAAATGTGGATACAGTCATAGAGTCCATGTTTATTGCAAACTCAGATGGAAAAAGTCTGTATGGCAAGACAGGTACCGGCAGAGTTGATGATATAAATATAAACGGCTGGTTCGTCGGATTCATTACATCTAATGATAATGATTACTTTTTCGCCACGAATATATCACTTTCTGAAAATGACAATCAGTTTTTATCAGCGGACGGACTTTCCGCATCGAAGATCTCTCTGTCAATACTGCGTGATCTTGGAATATATGCCTATGAATATCAGTCAGAATAAACCGGTATGTCACATTCCATCTTCTCTATATGATTTGACATATATTTGAAAGTACCATCTTCTTCCGGTTTTACTGTAAGTGTATTTCTAAATGCAATGTCCGATCCCTTGTCAGCCCACACCGCATCAACAATAAGCGAAACAGTTCCATCATCGTTGTAGATATAGTCCACAACCTCTCCGAATGGTGGATACTGTTTTCCTAGAATGACCTGATATCTGTACGAATTTTTTTCTGAATTGTAATCACAATTATCCCTCAGCTCCGTTACAGTGACAGGGAACATTGACAACATAACAGACTCATATTTGTCTGCATCTATCCATCCACCATCAGGTTTCAGATTTTCACCAGTGTACAGTCTGTATATATCATCAAACATACACGGCACAAGTATATCTGATGCATTTGACTCATCCCAATCGATAACAAGCATATTGTAATTCACATAACTAAGCCCATACACATATTTTCTTGTCAATTTCCTGCATTCATCCGTCAACGGACTGACTCTGAAATACTCCTTCAGCCCACCATGGGCTATTATATTTGAGTATGTATATATAAAGTAGCCTTTTTCTGTGAGTTTCATATCTTTTAAATCCCGTATGCCAGTCGCTATAAACTTCCAGTCACGATTCTCGTACTTTGCTGTGTTGAAAATCATCTGTATCCGGCTGTCATCATACACAAATGTCATCTCCGTCACGCTTGCATCCCTGTTTACCCTATATACGCAAATGTAATCTCGCTCTCCACCATCTGTATAATTTCTATAAAAAGACTGAAATAGCTGATAATTATACATATTGGTATCATCAGAAAAACAAATCAGTCCACTGCTTCCTAAGATATCTACTGCACCATATATTAAATCACTATTATCCGAAATATCTTCATCCTCATACAACTTTCTTATGGCATCTGACTGCAATATTCCTATTATATTTACTTTTACATTCTCCATTTCGTCATCGGATAACAGACTATCATCAATAACATTTCCATTCTGATTTATTGTGATGGTCTTATCTCCGTAGTGCTCCTGCCACTCTTTATCAGAAAGCCTGTCTCTGTACCAATATATCCCCTCTTTGCCCATCGTCAGAACATCATTTGACACATACTCAAATCCATCATTTTCTTTCTCCTTTATTGTAACTTTATGTGTAAATAATCTGCCACTCTCATCCTTCTCCGAAACAGCATTTACTATGAGGGTTATTGTTCCGTCAGCATTATACTCAGCATCCACTACCTCTGGAAATGGAACCAATGGTGTCACACTGTGATCAAACATCCCCCTCGTTCTGTACTGATACATTTGTCTGGACACATCATATACATTGACATGCTGAAGTACATCTGTAGACACAGGCAAATACTCCTGAAACACCTTCTCGTATAACTTCCCTTCTATCATATATGTAACCCCCTCGTCCGAATAGGGACTAGACATACCATATTTCATTTTGTAAAGTGCTTCATAGATATCGTAATAATTTATTTTGTTCATATCTGATTCATCCCAGTTTGTGGTAAATAAATTATTCGAATCATATCCAATCGTCTTGATATACTTTCTGTTAAGTACCCTTAACTTCTCATCCAGAGGCTCAACTCGTAATGCCGTATACGCAGAATCTCCGTCATATCCTCCCATCCTGTACCTCTCAAAAAATAGATATCCGTCTGTGTATTTCCATGTATAGGCCTTATAGTTTTCTTCATTTTTCTCAACAAAACAGTTATTCTCCCACACATAGAATCGCCTGGTTATCATCACATTGTTACTGCCTGATTTAAAATCAAACCTTACAAAGGACTTATCATACATGACCTGCAGTATTGTACATCCCGCATCTCTGTTTTCAGCCACCTCTGATAAAAACATCTCCGCATTCTCTGCATTTGCCATATTGATCTGATTCTCCACATCCACAGCTATGTACCCCTTACTTCCCATCGATTCTATTACGGTCCTAGTCTGATTCAGTTTTTCTTCCTCGGTCTTGCATTTCATATCCTGACAGGATGAATATATATCATCCAAATCTGCAATAAACTGATTTTCATCAGATATACTAAAATCAATAACTGTCCGCTCTGCGTCTGCCACTGCATTTTTATTGGAACAACTGCATAACAATATGGCTATGCCAACCAAAAGTAGCATACAATATAACTTCTTGTATATATTACACACGTAGTATTTCAAGATAAAAAAATATAAGTTCATCATATCAAAACTCCTTTATAATAAATATTACATTTGTAGTATTTATTATAAAGGAGTTTATTGCTGTGTCAATACTAATTACTTATAACTTCGCCCTAAAATAAGTAACTCCCGGCAGCACCGAAACATTCGTTCCGATCCAGACGTTATCTCCCACTGTGATAGGCAGGGCAATCTCTAAATGTAACTTTTGCTCCATCATCATATATACTACAGCTTATACTGCATGAAATTACCATTATGAACAAATCCGAAATCCGTATACAATTTAACACCCATGTCAGATGCCGTGATCTGTATCGTTCCACATCCATAATCCCTTGCATCATTTACAACACGGGATAACAGTTCCTTTGCAATGCCCTTTCTTCTATAATTAGGGTTGGTAAACATACTGGAGAGCAACCCTATTCTTCCACTTGGACATCCAAAATAAGGCGGTTTCTCCACAAATGACATACCGCTTGTCCCTATAATATCATCCCCGTCAAAAGCCAGCCATGATACAAACGTTCCGTCTGCCATATGCCGGGTATAATAATCCTTAAGCGCTGGCACCAGGTCTATCTCTTCTTTTGCGCCCTCTTCCCTGAGCTGATTTATTCTCATATTTATAAATGTATCAAGTTCATTTTCTGTAAGTCTTCTGTAGTCTATTTTCATTTACTTGCATCCTCCATTCCAGAATCCCTTTTTCCTCCAGGATAGTTAAACACGTTGTTCTTGTTATATTTATTCACTCTTCACCAGTTCATCTATCAGCTCTATAGCCTCCCTGATCATGCCGTCACAGTGCACTTTCTTGATTCCACCCTTTTGGGCATTTGCCTTTAACAGATCAGCACAATCGGTCATGCCATTGTGGTTATCTGCTATCCTGCGCCTGAACTGATTTATCACGTATGGATTCTCAACGCCCAGAGCGCCAAGTACCATAAGTCCTCCTGTGATCGCACCGCAGGTTGAACCACACTTCATGCCACCACCGAAATTAGCACTGAGCTTTGCCGCCATATCTCCTGTTATTCCGAGCTCGTCCGCGTAAGCCCGCAGAATGGTCTGCGCACAGTTATTGACCATCGGTGTCTCGTTTCTTATCTCCATAGCTTTTTCTACGTGTTTATTCATTGCTGTTTCCTCCAATCCATGAACCTAATTCCTATTATATCATTATACATTATTTGTGATAATATCAAGTTTTTGATGCTTGTATTTATTTCATCCAAATCTATTCTATTAGTGACAATATTGTATCTTTCAATTGTAAAATCTCTTCCTTAAATAAAAATTTTTAGTTATACAAAAGAAATCCAGGAAAGACATATATCCTCCCTGGATCAATTATTCCTGAAAAATTTTTCATTTCCCTCACTCACTGATAATCTTCCTGCTGCACAGATACGTTATAAGGAAATATCCGCCATATATGATTACCACAATGGCAGCCGTGATTCCGATAGCACCTGCTATATCATACGCTCCCATAGTGTCAAGAATCTTCGTGCTGACCATCATTCCAAATACCGAATGGACTATGGCAAGAGCAAGTGGGAATATGAAGAATAGTCCCATCTGTGAGAAAAGAGCCTTGTTGATCATGTGCTGATCCACCCCAAGTTTCCTGAGCATCTTGTATCTCTCTATGTTGTCTGTGCTCTCTGAGAGCTCTTTGAGTGCAAGGATGGCTGCACCGGATATGAGGAATATGAGTCCGATATACATACCTATAAATGAAGCGATGGCTCCAACTCCCACGCTGGCTGCTTTCACGTTGTCCTTGGTATTTACTGTGATAAGTCCACCAAGTTCATCCTTCTTTGATACATTCCTTATGATCGTATCACTATCCTGTATGACATCCCTGTCCTGATTGGCATACTTTCCGATGAAATACTCTTTCGCGAACTGTGCACCTTCAATGGCTGAATCCGGCACGATAAACACACCTGTGTTGAGGGGCTGAGTGGCAAGCTCTATATCACCATCTATACAATACGAGATAACCGGTTTAAGCTTGTTGCCATATACCTCTATCTCTTTTCCCTCCTGAAGTCTCTCATCACGGATCTTAACGAATATTCTATAATTTGCAAGGATGGCATACTCGTCATCGGCAAGCTGGAGCTCAGCATTGTCATAAATCTTTGCAACCTTGTTATAGTCGGACTGTGATATGATCTCCTCCGTTCCCTCATAACTAGACAAAGCGTTTACATCTATTCCAAGAGAATCAATCAGAGCCTCATCTCCCAGATAGTTTCTGATTGTAAGTGCAGGACATGTATATGTGTGTACGTCAACGTAATCTGAGAAGTATGATCCAAGATCCACATTATTTTCACTATATACATCTTCTATGCTCTTTCCATCAGTCACCTCAAGTTTCTTCAAAAGATCATTTGTCTCGCTGTCATTACCCATCTCGTCCTCGTCATAATAGATTGAATCACTGCTCTGGGTTTTCGATATACTCACATCCGCTCTTGCGTACTTTGCAATGCCCTCATTTAAGGAATTCTTCACTGCAAGCGCTGATGAAAGCACACATATTGTCACAAAAAGCATCAGACAGATGACTGATATTGAAAGTACATTTGTATTTACACGGCTGCTCATCTGTCTGACGACAAATGAATTGAGTCCCTTATAGTACACATTCTTCATGGACGACACGATCCTGAAGAGCATTCCGGATACCGACCAGAAGAAGAGCACCGTTGCAACGCATCCGACCACGATCCACTTGTAGAGATCGTTCATGTACATGTCATTTATATCGGTAATCACCGCATGATAAGCATATCCAAGTGATACAACTGATATCAGGAACACGATAACTGATACCCACGGATTCTTGATCTTGACATTCTCAGATTTTCTTCCATTCTGGAAAAGGTCGATGAGCTTACATTTGCTGATGATAAATGTGTTGAAGATTATAACCACCACATATATGATTGCAAAATACAAACATGTCTTGACAAATGCGCTGCCCGAGAACACAAAGCTGTATGATGACATATCTACATCGAACATGTTTGCAACGAGTACACTTGTTATCTGTGAGATTCCTATTCCGACAAGAAGTCCTACCACAAGTGATACAAGTCCGATGATAAGTGTCTCTATGAAAAGCATTGTGGACACCTTGCGTTTTCCCATTCCAAGGATGAGGTACAGACCAAATTCTTTGTTACGCCTCTTCATCAGGAAACGGCTTGCATATATGATGAGGAATCCGAGCACAAATGCGATGAACACACTGACACCCGCGATCATCTTGCTCATGAGCTGCACGACCTGTCTTGTGTCAGCCGATATCCGGAGCATGGCGGTCTGCGTCTCTATGGCATTGAACACATAGAAGATTGCAACACCGAGTACCAGAGTGAAGAAATATATGGCATAGTCCTTTATACTCTTCTTCATATTTGATGCGGAAAGCTTAAAGAGCGTCATTCAGATCACCTCCAAGCAGTGTCACGACATCTATGATCTTATTGAAGAATTCTTTTCTGGTATCTCCGCCTCTTCTGAGCTCATGAAACACCTTGCCATCCTTGATGAAAAGGATCCTGCCTGCATAGCTGGCTGTAAATGAATCGTGTGTTACCATGAGTATCGTTGTCATGAGATCCTCATTCAGATGCTTAAATCTCTCAAGCAACAGCTTTGCCGACTTGGAATCGAGTGCTCCTGTAGGCTCATCTGCAAGCACAAGCTTTGGGTCAGTGATGATGGCTCTTGCAGATGCGACTCTCTGCTTCTGACCGCCCGACATCTGGTACGGATACTTCTTCAGAACACTCTCGATCTCAAGCTCCTTTGCAACAGCTCTGACCTTCGCATCTATCTGTTTTGCAGGCACATTCTGTATTGAAAGTGCCAGTGCGACATTCTCATACGCCGTGAGTGTGTCAAGAAGGTTGAAATCCTGAAATATAAATCCCAGCTCCTCTCTCCTGAATTCGTTGAGCTTATTGCCTTTGAGTGTTGTGATATCCTTGCCGCCCACATAGATATGGCCGCTGCTAACCTTATCTATAGTTGAAACGCAGTTAAGCAGTGTCGTCTTACCGCTTCCCGATGCACCCATGATAGCGACGAACTCTCCTGCCTCCACATCGAATGATATTCCATCTATGGCCTTTGTCATATTGGATTTGTTTCCATAATACTTCTCAATGTTGTCAATCTTTAATATTGTTTCCATTGAATTTCCCATTGGATTTTCCATTGAAATGCCTCCTCAAATGTTTGATTATTACTGCTCTCACCATTGAACATATTTGCAGTTTACACATTTTGAAAGCAATTGTCCTTTTTCCATTATTACCTAACATTACAATTCTGTAACATTGGGACGCTCACCCGATCTGGTATCCCACTATCGCAAAACTCAATTTTTATATCATCCAATCTTGTATATATCATTATGTCCAAATACTATACTCACATCTGTGTATTCATCCACCTTTGACGTTATATCCAGCTTATGTCCCAGCTGCCTGCACAGATTGTCTATTATATAAAGGCCCATACCTGTGGATTTCGCATGTTTCCGCCCATTTTCCCCGGTAAATGATTTCCTGCACACAAGTGGAATATCAGACTGTGGTATACCTATTCCATTGTCCTTTATGTGCAGAGCCTTGCCGTCACCCAACGGTTCAGTCCAGATCTCTATAGTCTTCTCCTGTCCTCGGTCTATATACTTGATACTGTTGCTCACGATCTGATTTACCATAAACTCAAGCCATTTTGAATCCGTCACAACACATTCATCCACATCATGAACATTCAGCGATATGTCACCATCAAGCAGCACATCCTTGTTCTTCACAGCCACCCTTCCGATGACACTCTTAAGATTTGTCTCGGCAAATCTGTAATCTGCCGATGCATGCTCCGCCCTCACATAGTAGAGAACCTGATCCGCATACGCGTCAAGCCTTGCGACCTGTTCCTCGTATTTTCTCGGGATCACATCCCTGTTGTTGTGGCACATGAGCACCAGACTGGCTATCGGAAGCTTGATCTCGTGAACCCAGATCTCTATAAAGTCCTTGAAATCTTCCACGCTGTCCCTGTACTTTCTCACATTCTCAGTCATAGACTTGTTGATGTCGTACATAGCTGAATACACCAGCTTGCCCTCGTAGAAGTCAGGCTCGTCCAAAGTGTCAAGTATGAGATACTTCTGATCCAGTTCATCCAGATGTCCGACCAGACTGTTGTAGAACTTATATTTTCTCAGATAATCGAAAGCGATAACCGAGACGACAAATATCACAGCCACGATCACGAACATAATTCTCATCTGTAACTGTGAGTGAAATGCCATCATGAGCAGATATGTGAATATCACAAATCCCGCATATCCCGCAATTATTCCAAGTTTATCCTTTATATACAAGCCAAATTTCATTTTGCCAAATTACTCCAATCTTTTGTCGCTGTAAATGATATATAATCCCACTTACCTGTCATACAAGTCGGTATCCCTGCTTCTTCCTGGTCTCTATGGCATCATCATATCCAAGATCCGCCAGTTTCCCCCTGAGCCTGCTTATATTTACTGTGAGCGCATTGTCATTTACAAACTCGTCATTGTCCCACAGGTCTGTCATGATCTCATCCCTCGACACTATCTTTTCCCTGTTGGCAAGCAGCAGCTGGAATATGATCATCTCATTCTTGGTGAGAACCATCTCCTGATCACCTTTGCTGATTGTCCCCTTGCTGAAGTTGACCTCCGCATCTCTGTATGATGCTGTATTCTGGCTGCCCTCCATGCGCTTGAGCACCGCCGCTATCCTAAGCAGAAGTATCGTCGGATTGTACGGCTTTGTTATATAATCATCCGCGCCATAACTCATGGACAGCACCTCATCCATCTCGGAAGTCCTGCTTGTAACCATGATGATAGGCACATCAGATTCCTTTCGTATCTCCTTCACTAGGTTTCTGCCGTTTATCCCCGGAATATTGATATCCATGAGCACCAGATTCGGTGCCGCTTTCAATATATCGTTCTTTGTATTGTCAAAGTTCTTAAGACTCTCAGCCTCATAGCCCTCATTCTCAAGTATCTGCACTAGCTCATCACATATGCTCTCGTCATCTTCAACAACAAATATCTTTTTCATCTTTATTTCTCCATTTTCTATTTTCCATTTAGGCAATTACGAAACCCTTAATCTATTCAACATGCAAGAAGATGTTTAGCATTACCAAATCAGGGGAATACGAAGTCGCCGGTACTTAGATGGCACGTTAGTGACATCTTTAGTACCGTTGCAGACTGAGTTAAGCGAGAGCGACCCCTGATTGGTATGCTAAAACATCTCTTGCACATTCAGCGTATTTAAGTTTCGCAATTGCCTATTTCCCCATTTTAAGTGGCATGTCCACCAGCATCCTCGCCCTGTTGTAAACATTCAGCTTTGAACCACTGGAATCCACATCACAGCTCACTATCATGCCCTGCGGCAGTTTCTTCTGAAGTGAAGGGTACAAACCTCTTCCACATGTGTGATTAGGCATACAGCCAAATGGCTGAACCGCCAAAACCTTTGGACACTCATGGAGTATGTGTCCCGTAATCTCCGCGCCGATGAGCCAACCATCCCCGGTTTTGTATCCCCAGCTCACATACCCTTCAGCCTCACGCTTCATCGTGAAGAAATCCTCCATGGTATAGAACCCATATTTTCTAAGCGCCTCTATCATTGCTCTCTGCAGGCTGCCGAAGAACTTCAGCCCCGCCTTGTAAAGCAGAGATTCAAATGTCATATTGTCCGTGAGGTGTGAATCCATATAGTACATGGCATACCATGAAAGTCCATTTGTATGACTCTCACATCCATTTGACTCAAGGAACTTTATCATATTCCAGTTTCCCAAGTGGCAATATTTTATGTACAGTTCCCCAACTATCCCAACACGCTGTTTTCTTTTATCATTCAGCCTTATCCTTGAAAAATCCCTGGCTATCCTGTCGAAATTTTTCTTCATCTTTCCAAGTGTCAGATTCTTTCCCTCTTTCAGATCTCTGGACAGGATATCTATCCACTTCTGCCAAACCTTTTGCGACTGCCCCTTTTTCACCTCATTTGGCCTTGTCTGATTGAGGAGCAGCATGAGTATATCTCCGTAGAAAAGTCCGAACAGTGCTCTCCACACCATGAATGGCTGCACACGCATCTGACAATTCTTCTCCAACCCCTTAACATTCAGGGATAGTATCTTTGCCCTGTCAAATCCAGCCTTTCTCACCGACTCCTTTAACACATGTAAGTAGTTGGCTCCCCTGCATGCATCCCCCGCCGTCGGCATGAGAAGTCTTGTCCGTATGATATCATATTTGCCTGACTGCAGTGCATCTATCATCTGCCCGGCATTTAACACTATCGGATAGCACATATCATTGTTCACGTACTTAAGTCCCACATCCGTGATATGATCCTCATTTGACAGTATGACCGGATGATAATCCCTTGAATAAAAGGCGTATTTTATCAGAGGAAAATGCGCATCCAGCATGGCAGGGATCAGCAGTACATATTTTTCATCCCATGCGTTCTCGTCTATCTTATACATAATTTACTCCCCCATATACTTTGCAGTGATATAACGTGTTTGTAGCACTTTAATTATATATTATAACTTCTTTTGCATGCACATAGCCACTGTTTACTAATTAATTATGTTAAACTTATTTGTTGATATAACAAAGACACAGGTACTATATAAAATGTCACACCCGTTACAACGGTTTTAACATCTTATATAGCACCTGTGTCTCAATACAAATATTTTTATACACTGCTACAGCATCGACTGGGAATTGAACTATCGATGATTTTCCCGGTTCTTGTTCTTAAATTTATTCCAGAATACTCTTTGCAAGCTTCTGCTCCTCATCAGTAGGCGGGTCGATTCCCTCAAGCTTATATGGTATTCCAAGTCTCTCCCACTCAGTGATTCCGAGCTTGTGATATGGAAGTACCTCAACTTTATCGACAGTCTTGAGAGTATCTATGAACTCCTTTGTCTTCTTCAGATCATCCTCATCAGTTGTGATGGTTGGTACCAGTACGTGTCTGATCCACATATGCTTACCCTGATCTGACAGATACTGTGCAAGATCAAGTATATTGCTGTTGGAGAATCCTGTGAGATCTCTATGCTTGTCATCATTGATCTGCTTGATATCGAGCAGGAACAGATCTGTGAGGTTCATCAGCTCATTGAACTTGGAGAAGAATGGCTCCTCCCTTGTAAATGGATTGCCGGCTGTATCTATTGTTGTATGAATACCCTCAGCCTTTGCAAGCTTGAAAAACTCGATGAGGAAATCCATCTGAAGCAGCGCCTCACCACCGCTCACTGTTATACCACCGCCGTTTTTCCAATATGGCTTATAGCGGAGCGCCTGCTTTAACAGATCCTCAGGGGTCCTCGCCTCGATCTTGACGCCCTTATCCTTCAGCAGCTTTGTATTCTCTTCTATCTTCTTCTCAAGTTCTTCTCTCTCAGCATCGCTTGTTTCATCTGAGTAAAGCTTACTATAGTCTGTCACAAGATTCCATGTCTCTGGGTTGTGACAATATTTACATCTCATCTTGCAGCCCTGTAAAAAAACTACAAATCTTATGCCTGGACCATCTACTGCTCCAAAGCTCTCTGTCGAATGGACATATCCTAAAACCTGTTTCTTTTCAGACATATTTCACCTCTAAGTTCTTCCTATTCAAATACAACTCTCAATTAATGAAAGTAATTACAAACAAAACTACATGTCTATTATCTCTTATAAAAATGATATAAATACATATTCTTAAAAAAAGTCCCGGAGAGGTTATCCCCGGGACCATGGTTCTTGTTATATCTGACAAAGCATCTATAACTTCACTGAAAATCCAGCGTCAGCTAAGAATTAAAGTGAGTCATGGAATGTTCTGTTGATAACATCGAGCTGCTGCTCACGTGTAAGTGATATGAACTTAACAGCATATCCTGATACACGGATTGTGAAGTTAGCGTACTCTGGCTTATCTGGATTCTCCATAGCATCAAGGAGCTTATCCTTACCAAATACGTTTACGTTCAGATGATGAGCGCCCTGATCGAAGTATCCATCCATTGCGCTTACAAGCTTTGTAGCTCTCTCTTCCTCATCATGTCCAAGTGCTGATGGGTTCATTGTCTGTGTATTTGAGATACCATCCAGTGACCACTCATAAGGAATCTTTGCAACAGAGTTAAGTGATGCAAGAAGTCCTGATGTCTCAGCGCCGTAGCTTGGGTTAGCACCTGGTGCAAATGGTGTCCAAGCACGTCTTCCATCTGGAAGGTTACCTGTGTACTTACCATAAACTACGTTAGATGTGATTGTAAGGATAGATGTTGTAGGCTCTGAATTACGATATGTGTGTCTCTTCTTGATGTCTGTAAGGAACTCATGAAGAAGCCATACACCGATGTTATCAGCTCTGTCGTCATCGTTACCATACTTAGGGAACTCGCCTTCGATCTCGAAGTCCTCTGCAAGTCCTGTCTCTGCGTTACGGATAACCTTAACCTTAGCGTACTTGATTGCTGACAGTGAGTCGATTACGTGTGAGAATCCAGCGATACCTGTTGCAAATGTACGACGTACATCTGTATCGATAAGTGCCATCTCAGCTGACTCATAGTAGTACTTGTCATGCATGTACTGGATGAGGTTAAGAATATTTACATAAAGTCCTGCTAACCAGTCAAGCATCTTCTTGTACTTAGCAAGTACTTCATCATAGTCAAGGTACTCTGATGTGATAGGTGAGTACTCTGGACCTACCTGCATTGGCTTACCAGTCTTCTTGTCAAGGAACTTCTCATCCTTACCACCATTGATAGCGTAAAGAAGACACTTAGCAAGGTTTGCACGAGCTCCGAAGAACTGCATCTCCTTACCAGTCTGTGTAGCTGATACACAGCAGCAGATTGAGTAATCATCGCCCCAGATTGGCTTCATTACATCATCGTTCTCATACTGGATTGAGCTTGTTCTTACAGAAATCTTAGCAGCATACTTCTTGAATGTATCCTGAAGAGCTGATGAGTAAAGAACTGTAAGGTTTGGCTCTGGAGCTGGTCCCATATTCTCAAGTGTATGAAGGAATCTGTAATCGTTCTTTGTAACCATTGAACGTCCGTCAACACCGATACCACCAACCTCAAGAGTAGCCCATACAGGATCTCCTGAGAACAGCTCGTTGTATGACTTAATTCTTGCGAACTTAACCATACGAAGCTTCATTGTGAAATGATCGATAAGCTCCTGAGCCTCAGCCTCTGTAAGCTTACCAGCCTTAATATCTCTCTCAATGTAGATATCAAGGAATGTAGATACACGTCCAACTGACATAGCTGCACCGTTCTGAGTCTTGATAGCTGCAAGGTATCCGAAGTATAACCACTGAACAGCCTCTTTAGCGTTTGAAGCTGGCTTTGAAATGTCATATCCGTATGACTGAGCCATAACCTTCATCTCTTTGAGACGCTTAATCTGCTCTGAAAGCTCTTCTCTCTGACGGATGACATCATCAAACATGTTGCCATCGCCACAGTTAGCCTTATCCTCTTCCTTCCAAGCGATAAGCTGATCAATACCGTAAAGAGCAACTCTTCTGTAGTCACCTACGATACGTCCACGACCATATGTGTCAGGAAGTCCTGTTACGATATGTGTATGACGAGCTGCCAGCATCTCTGGTGTGTAAGCATCAAATACTGCCTGGTTGTGTGTCTTGTGATACTCAGTGAAGATCTTGTGGAAGTTCTCGTTTGGAGTATATCCATACATCTGAAGAGCCTCCTCAGCCATCTTGATACCACCATAAGGCATAAATGCTCTCTTAAGTGGCTCATCTGTCTGAAGACCTACAATCTGCTCAAGATCCTTTGTCTCTGGATCAATGTAGCCTGGGCCATAAGATGTGATGCTTGATACAACATCAGCATCCTCCTTTAAAACTCCACCGTTATCTCTCTCAGCCTTCTGAAGTGCCTGAAGCTTATCCCAAAGCTTGTTAGTAGCATCTGTTGGGGCTGCAAGGAAACTCTCGTCTCCATCGTACTGTGTGTAGTTGTTCTGGATGAAGTCTCTTACATTACACTCTTCCTTCCAGAGTCTACCTGTGAATGATTCCCATTCCTGGTTCTGTAACATGATAAAATTTCTCCTTTCAGTGTTTTAATATGTGAAAATGTGACACACTATTTACTTATTATACAGAATAATCTTCTATAATTCAATAATGCTTATCACATTCCTTGCTTTTCATTTGTAAGTATATTATACTTTACTCATAAATTCGGTTGTTATAACCACGTAATGAAGATTTAAACAACTTTTTTTGAAAAAATTTGAGAAAATATATGAATAATATATATTGTGTATGGACAAGGGATAATTTATTACACATATACAATATACTGTGTTTTGAAAAAATATACATCCTATAGCTGAAAGCCTGATCGCACCCCTGCATCATGACACCTTGTCACTATAATATACTACGCTGCAGACTGCTGCTCTGCATAGAAATAAATAATAAGATGGAGGTTATGTATGAAACTTAAAATTCCTCAATATCAATTGTCTGAAGTACTCAACATGATGGCATTTAAAGGAATCTCTGAAGCCGATATCAAAACCATGATGGATCTCAGGATCCTGCGCGAACACTATTACAGATACAACTCCACTATATTCAAAGCCGGCGAAATAACCGAGGAGCTTGGAATAGTCATCAAAGGCCGGGTGATTGTTGAGAATGTTGACTACTGGGGCTCCAAAAGTATCCTGAGTTCAGCACTTCCTGGAAAGGTGTTCGGTGAAACATACGCCCTGTCCGGACACAAACTCATGATCGACGCAAGAGCAACAGAGCCTACTATCGTATTCCTGCTCAACGCACAGGATATCATGTCCGGCAAATACAACAGTTATCCGTGGCATCTGCAAATGCTGAAGAATCTTCTTCTCCTATCATCGAGAAGAAGTCTCACACTCTCTCTTCATATCTTCTATATAAAGCCAAAGAAGATACGTGAGCGTGTCAGCTATTATCTCTCAGGACTTGCCAGCTCTCTTGGAACAACTGAGTTCGATATCCCATTTAACAGGGAACAGTTTGCCGACTACCTGAATGTCGACAGAACCGCACTGTCAAAGGAGCTGTCCAACATGCAGAGTGAAGGACTTATAGAGTTCAAAAAGAATCATTTCAAACTGTTGGAGCTTGACCACGAGGAATTGACGTAATACTACTATTCTGAATCCAGTACAAGTCTATCTTATGGTTACCGGGTGCGGAATTGTAAAATGCCAGCACCCGGTAACTGAAATTATATCTAAGAGAATCATGAATTCAATATCTTCATAAACTCCTCGCCTGTGATCGTCTCCTTCTGATACAGATAATTGGAAAGCTCATCAAGCTTCGCTCTGTTCTCGAGGATAATGGTTGCCGCCTTCTCATGCTGCTTTCTTATAAGCTCCACAACCTTCTTGTCTATGAGTGTCTGCGTCTCTGCCGAGCACGAAAGTGATGAATCACCGCCAAGGTATTTGTTAGTTTCTACCTCCATGGCTACCATATCAAAATCTTTGCTCATTCCGTATTTGGTGATCATAGCTCTTGCAAGCTTTGTTGCCTGTTCTATATCGTTGGAGGCTCCCGTTGTAATAGATCCAAATACTATCTCCTCTGCAGCTCTTCCGCCTGTGAGTGTCGCTATCTTATTCTCAATCTCTTCCTTGGTCATAAGATAGTGATTACCCTCATCCACCTGCATGGTGTAACCAAGAGCTCCTGATGTTCTCGGAACTATGGTTATCTTCTGGACAGGCGCTGAATCAGTCTGCTTGGCAGCTACAAGCGCATGTCCGATCTCATGGTATGACACGACAAGCTTCTCCTTGTCTGTAAGTATCGCATTCTTTCTCTGGTAACCTGCAATTACGACCTCTATGCTCTCTTCCATATCGGCCTGTGTCACGAAGCCTCTGCCGGCTCTGACAGCCCTGAGCGCCGCCTCATTTACAATATTTGCGAGCTCGGCACCTGATGCTCCTGATGCCATTCTGGCTATCTTATTGAAGTCTACATTGTCTCCTATCTTGACCTTCTTGGCGTGAACCTTAAGTATATCCTCACGTCCCTTGAGATCCGGAAGTTCCACAGGTACTCGTCTGTCAAATCTTCCCGGTCTGAGCAGTGCAGGATCAAGTGAATCCGGTCTGTTGGTTGCTGCAAGGATGATGACACCATTGTTGCCCTCGAATCCATCCATCTCGGTTAGAAGCTGGTTAAGTGTCTGCTCTCGCTCATCATTGCCGCCTATCTGTCCATCTCTCTTCTTACCTATGGCATCTATCTCATCGATGAACACTATACATGGAGCCTTTTCCTTTGCCTGCTGGAACAAATCCCTTACCTTTGAAGCACCCATACCTACGAACATCTCAACGAACTCTGAACCGGACATTGAGAAGAAAGGTACATTCGCCTCTCCGGCTACAGCCTTGGCAAGCATGGTCTTACCTGTTCCCGGAGGACCCACAAGAAGAATACCCTTTGGCATGGAAGCGCCGATCTCCTTGTACTTTCCAGGATTGTGAAGATACTCAACTATCTCAGTCAAATTCTCCTTCGCCTCATCCTCTCCGGCGACATCTGTAAACTTTATTCCCTCTGTGGAATTAACATATATCTTCGCATTACTCTTGCCCATTCCAAACATCATGGAATTCTTGCCGCCTCCGGCGTGCTTCATCATCTGATTGGCAAGCATTCTTCCAAGTAATGTGAATATAAGTATAGGCACGATCCAACTGAGTATAAAACTGAGTATCGGTGATGTCTGCTTGATCTCCTGACCTGAGAACTTGGCTCCCGACTTGTAAAGTCGCTCGGTTAAGTTCTCATCACTCACCATAGCAGTCTTATACACCTTCTTGTCATCTTTGCCTGTAAAATAGATGACATTTGACTGTGCCTCAATGTCTACCTCATCGATCTTCTTGTCATCTGTCATGGATATGAACGTACCATAGTCCACCTCCTCTATACTTCTCTCAGCAAACCATGGGACAAATATGAAATTGAGAACCATTATTATGATAAGCACTATCAGATAATAAAATATCAGCGGCTTCTTTGGCTGTTTTACTTCTTTCATATAAAAATCCTCCTTGTGATATTTTTTAGGATATATATGTCTGACACAATACAGAAACGCCATTATCATATATATTATTCTAACCTTATATCACAAGGAGGATTTATTCAATTAATTATTTCTAAAATTTGTATAACACTTTTGAAAATACAGGCAAAATTATAAATATTGCTTACAGTACAGCCATGTGGGCAGCTTCGGGCTGATCAGTCAGCACCTCCATTAACCATTCTCATGGATTTCAGCATCATATTCTGATGCCTAAAGAACAATTATTATATATCTGATATCTATTCAACACTCTTATAAGTTAACCAATACCCATTATCTATTAACCGGTGACTATTAACAGTTCAAGCCCGCCTTCCTTAAAGAAGAATACCATTTGGGTTCTTGTACAGGGATCGAACCTGTATTCATGCTGTTGCAGAGCATTGTCTTACCATTTGACCAACAAGATAATTTTGGCGCGATTAGAGGGAGTCGAACCCTCGCGGCAAATATTTTTGCCCTATGACTGTTTAGCCATTCCCTTAAACCACTTGGGTATAAACGCTTAAGTACACACTTATCGCCGTGTGCTGCGGACTGAATAGAAGCTATTCGTACTGTAAGCAATACTTATGAAGAATTTACCTGTCCGTTCTGAAATATCAGAACTCTACATATGTAGTCGCGTTCGATATTCTTATAGCGCTCTCAAGATTAGCTTTAAGCTCATCCTGTCTGCCCTGTAAGTCTCCAACAACCTTTTCAGCGTCAATTGGATCCACCATGCTGTATACAAGATTATCGCAGTAGGCAGATATGCTTTTCAGACTGTCGTCACTGAGAACCTTCTTATCACTTGAAGCAAGCGCTGTACTCATGGCCTCCTTCTGTCTGTCGGCATTCTCCTGTGACTTATTGATAGCCATCTTGGCCTTGGTGAAATCGTTATTTATCTTTCTGATAAGAGCGTCATCAAAGTTAGTATTTGAGAAACTTCTTCCAAGTAAAGTCTTTCTGAGATTGATTGCCGCTGCCCTCGTCATGGTCACCCCTGCCACCTCTATATCCGTAGTGGCATTTGCAAGCAGGATCGCTGCATCAAGCCTGTTGTATCTGCTTATGAGATCCCTTATACTCTGAAGATCCGCCCTCGCCTCGTCATCAAACTCCTGCACGCTCTTCTTACCACCGATAACGATATCATCTGATGTCTTTTTCACTGTCACAAAACTGGCTCTGTCTATGGCATCATTGATCTTCTTTATCAGAAGGTCTCTCTCATCCAGAGCTCTTGTCACTATCATTTTCTCCATAATATTCGTATCCTCCTTATTTTAATAATTACATTTATATGTTATCCCCTTTTATTTCAGGTGATTTTTAACATCTGGCTCTTCAAATATGATCTGTTCATCACGATATTTGCTATCTCTAACGAACTAATTCCATACCACAGGCACCATATCATAATATATAAGTCTGTGCTTCGTATCCACGTACATATCCTCGTGATAATGTCCGAAGTACCACATGGAATATTCAAGTTTTCCTTCAAGTTCCTCAAAGAAATCCGTCAGTATATTCTGAGCGTACAATTCATGCAGGCGTCCATGCATCCTCTTTATATCTTCAAGCTTCAGCTGTATAGTGTTTGATGCGCAATGGGTTATGACATAGTCGACCTTGTAATCACAGCTCTCAAGATTTACCCTTGCTTCCTCTATCTCTGTATCTGTCGGAAGCTCCTGTTTCCACCATGATGTGTTCAATATTCTGAACGGTCTGCCACTCCCCATTGCCAAATTATATTTATGCTCGAACAAAGGATCATCCTTATCAAGCACGCCACCGCTTATATCGTGGCTCTGTGCTCCTCCGAACGTAAAATATCTTTTTCCCTCTATATCGAATACCTGTCCGCGCTCAAGAAGTATCACCTTATCACGGACTATATGCCGCACTTTGCCACCATGCCACTTCTCCACCGGGTATTCATCTATCATATTGTAATTCTCATGATTTCCCTGAACCCATAGAAGTGTAAATGACTGCTTTGCGAAGAATTCACAGTCCTGTTCAAAGGACTCTCCTTTTGTCCAGAGCAAACCAAGATCCCCGCATACGATCACTGTATCATTTTCAGTTAGATCCGGGCAGCAGGAAAATCCTCCTGACATAAATCTCCCAAACCTCCCGTGACAGTCGCCTGTAATATAAATCATTTCAAAATCACTCCTTTATTTAATTGCCTTGTAATCCGGCTCATCCGGCAGACTTATGTTCGCCTTTGCATACTCAAGTCTTCTCTCGTACCAGTTTGTTTTTTACAATGAACTTAATACGCTATTAAACACTCTGTAATTGGAATCGTCGCTTGGTCTGCAGTATACAGCAAACTCGATATTCTTAAATGCGTACATATAATCCCTCACCACATTTGCCGCAGCAGTTGCCACGACCTGCGGTTCGTTACAGAATGCTCCGCAACCAAACGCCCCGAGTATTACTGTGTCTGCATGATTTATAACCGCGCTGTCAAGTATTCTTCTGAGTCTTTTCTCATGGATGACCTGAAGTTCTCTATTGCTGGGTGTCACCGCTCTCGTTCCATCTCCGGAATTATATCTATTGCTGGGGGTTTCCCTGAGATTTGGCGCCGCACATGTGATCACATCAACTATATACCAGTCATCACGCTCCATTAGTTCCGGACGATCTGTATCAGTCTTGAACACAACGATATCTGGAGTGTATATGATGTCATCGTTATGTATTGGATCATGCGCCGCTCTGTGCGGTGTGTAGAACATTCCCCACATATCAGGGGTGTTCAGACAGAAATACAGATTGGAACATCTGCAGAGACATTCCTCCTGCGCCCCCGCACCATTTACAACTCCGCCGCCTGGATTTGTCGCTGATGCAAAGTTATGCACTGCTACATGATTCCCTTTATAGGCCTTTGCCGCCTCATAGGTTCTCTTCTTTGAGACAACCACATTTGCCTTTTTGTAAATATTCAGTTCAGGCGTTGGTATAACCTCCGCCTCTGCTATAAAGCGCTGATTTGCCACCGATATCTTTGTGACAGCTGAAAGCTCAGCATCCGTCTTGCACATGCGCTCTGTATCCTGAAATATACTTCTGTTCATCTCTCTGCGATCCATATTTTTTACACCCCTTTGATATTATGCTATTACATTACTCTATTATCCTGTTAGTTTTTTAACCTGCTATTCCAATACTCTCTGTTTTTACTGCTCTCCAATATATATAAGATGGTCAACATACTCTCTTTCCTCGCCCTTGAATATCGGTATATCATTGTCTATCATCCATCCTCTGGAATTTTCGTTGCTGCTGTCTCCTGTACATGACGGGACTTCATCTGCCTGTCCCCTGATGCAGCAGCTTCCTCTCTTGCATGTCACCGAAAAGTCATTCCAGTTTATATTCTTCTCAAGCATCAGCATATCCTGTATATCACCGGTGGACTTGCCATGCATCTGCTTCTGTGAGAAATTGGCATGTCCAACCATCTGTATCGAATTGCGGGATGCGTCGAGCTGCCTCCAATATATGAGATTCGTCACCTCTTCCTTCGGTATATTGAAGCATCTTGAATCAAACATCGCCCCAGTCTCACAGGCCTTATCAAGGACTTTGATATATTTGGGATCCTCCGTACCCTCTTCTTTAACCGCCTGCCTGCATAGCTCTCATAAAAACAGAATCAAACGGTCTCTTAAAATTCCTTGTATATGTATGAAATGCCTTGCCGTCTATTCGTATCGCAACCGGACAACGTCTCATAAGCTTTGTCTTCGGTATCTGCTCATATCTTTCAAATCTTCCGCATATTCATTTATTGATATGCCCTAGTTTATATCACATCCGGCTGATTGGCTATGAACCCGTAGTTTAAAAATCTAAATGTTCCTCTTTACGCTTATAGCCGTGTATCAAATTTTCCATTCTTTTCTGAATATCTCTATCCCAACCTTCATACACATCTTTCCGGCATAGTTTCCCGCCTTCTGAATGATTTCGGGTTCTTCTTTCAGGCAGTCTTCATAAATTCTCTTTGGAAGATTCTTATAAATAATCTGCAAATCCTTCCTCTCAATTTTTTCGGGAATTATTCCTTCATCCACAAGCTTATTTACTATTTTCCGCACCCTGGCCTCGGTGACGATCGTTCGAGCATATCTTTCTGCCTCATCCATGTCTGCTTTTTTCTGTTGATCATCCCTTTTCCTCATATTCTGCCTGCGGTTATCCACCTTTATCTCATAAAATTCTGGATTTACATACTTCAAAACATGTGGCTCACGTCCCTCCAAAAGAGCCGTCTGGTTCTTTATGACAATTCCCTCCTGCTTTTTTCCATAGGCAGGATCATTTGCAAACTGTTTACAGTGTTCCCAGCTTATAAATTTCCCATAATAGAGTTCATGTACATATGGAATGCCACATTCATCTGCAATAGATTTCACAGAGTCCTGAGACAGCCACTGATCAGCATCTCCATCGAATATGCTGAACAGATAAAATTTGTCATAGTTATCTTTTTCATATATCACCGTATGTTTCACAAGCCACTCTCCGAAAAATATGTAATGTGGATACCTTGCAAATGGTTCCTTGTCCATTTTCTGAACATATTCCCAGAATCCTCTTAAGTTCTGGTCCTTACTCAGCTCATTATTACGGCTGAACGCTCTGAGGACATCCTCTTTTTCGTCATACCGTATACTTGCATTGGCCCCATCCACTTTTTCCGTGATACTGATGATATCTCCAACCTGAAATGCCCCTGTGTTTACCGGGAATGTGATGTCATCGAGCATTGTTTCTCTTTCCCTTACCACCTGGATATCTATATATTTCTTCACAATCGACCTCCAAATTTTTGACATTTAACAGATCTGCTTGCAACGCATTATAGCTAGTGTTTCTGCCGTTTTCAACGCATTTCAAGCAACTTCTGCATTTTCAGTCAAACGCTGATTTTCAGCCATTTGTGGGCATTTTCAGGGATAAAAAATTTGTTACCCCTGCACAAAACTTAAGCTGGAACATAAGGTGAATTTCTACCCCATAGACAAATAAAATGTAGAACATAAGATAACCGATTTTACCCCATGCACAAAAACGGGCAAGAAAACGACATGCCCGAAGCTTCCCAGGCACATAATGAATTGTTTCCCCAAGGTTTAATAGTCTCACAAAATATAGTATTTTTAAAGTTTATGATAAAATATAATTTATAATCACTGTCATATGGTCCTCAAATATACCGATTTAGTAATAAATAACTTTCAGCACATTTGACTTATGATCTCAAGAATATTTATAATAATTCATATGCATTCTGATATATATGGTCTAAGCAGGCTGCATATGTTGACTATCACATTTTACTGAACAGGAGATTTTTAATGAGTGTAAATAAAGATTCAAAATACCATTCTTTATCAAAAGAAGTTTATGAACAGATCTTAGGCGACCGTGAACACGGCAAGATAAACCCATATGCATGCAATGACTCTGACATTATAAGGCGTCAACCAGACCATGATGCCCCACATCTGTGGAGACCTGCATTTGTCATGGATGTGGAAAAGATACTTCACAACAACTATTACAATCGCTATTCTGATAAGACACAAGTTATCTCATGCTACAAGAACGATGACATATCAAGACGTGCACTCCACGTCCAGCTTGTATCCAGAATTGCAAGGACTATCGGAATGACTCTTGGACTCAATCTTGATCTAATAGAGGCGATCTCCCTTGGACATGACATAGGACATACTCCATTTGGTCATGCCGGAGAGCGTTATCTGAATGAGATCTACAACGAGCATACCGGAAGGCTCTTCAACCACAACATCCACAGCGCCAAAGTCCTTGACAAACTTATATTCCGAAATATCAGCCTCCAGGTGCTTGATGGTGTTATATGTCACAACGGTGAAATGGAACAGCAATGCTATACACCTAAGACATTTAACACTGACGATCCATGGGGGGAATTTGACAGGTCGGTGGAGGACTGCTACACAGATCCTTCTGCAAATAAAAAACAGATCCCAGGTACACTTGAAGGCTGTATCATGAGGATCAGCGATATCATAGCCTACCTCGGAAAAGACAGGCAGGATGCAATAAAGATCGGTCTCATTCCAAATGATGATTCTTTCTCTGCAGGCAGCCTTGGATCCTCCAACGCCCAGATAATTCACAATATGACTGTCAATATCATAGAAAATAGCTACGGAAAACCTTATATAAGCATGGATCCGGATGTATATGAGACCTTCTCCAAAGCCAAGACTGAGAATTACCAGAACATATATAACAATGACAGCCTCAACACAATGTATAATGACAACATAAAGCCAATGTTCTATTGTATATACGAAGAATTACTGAGGCAGGCTAAGAGCAAAGACACTGATTCCATACTGTATAAACACCATGTCAACTACATAAAAGATGCAAACCGGTATAGCAATTATTTTGGTAAAAAAGAATTCATCAACAATTATCTCAGTCAGGATCCAAACGAAATCGTAGTAGACTTCATCGCCAGCATGACCGACGACTATTTCATAGATCTATATGAATACCTTTTCCCAGATGGACCATACAAGGTCGACTATGTCGGATACTTTGACAACATCTGATCATAATTGTCAAAACAAATACCTCCCAGGCAGATTGTTATATTTCCATCATCCGCCTGGGAGGTATTATCATACATTTTTGTAATTAAAAATAACTATTCACTATCGACTACTTGCCGGTCTGATCTGACATTTTCTCTATAAGTTTCTTACATTCAGCCTCAAATTCATCTTCCACTTCTCGCCATGGTCTTTCGGCCTCAGCAGGGACTGAACTAAGGTTGTCCGTATTCCTGTACTCCTCGCCTTTCATCAGATTCTTAAGTTCGAAGTTCATCATATCATCATCTATCTGTTTCCACATCGCATTCTCTTCTTCGCTCAGATCAGCAAGTCCAAATCGCTCAAGTATAACGTTCATGATCGAACTCTCTATCTCAAGATAATTGGACAAATGCGCTTTTACCGGTCTGATTATGTCTGATATATACGCCTCGCTGGCATCGTGCAACAGGCAGGCAAGCTGTAACCGCTCTGACCATCCCCTTGCCTTCGCCTCATTCATACAGTTGATGGAGTGCTGTGCCACAGAAAAGAAATAGGACACATGCCCTCCACCGCGGCACGTGAGGCTTAACGCATGCGCTATATCCTGTATTGATATGTCAGCAACTGCCATATTCATCGGATCTATTTTGTTTCCCGTATACGTGTTCATCGTTGCCATATCACAGTCTCCTTATCCTTATTTATCAGCATTTTAAGATAGTATATCCTTGTCGTATCATATTCCACTTTTAATTCATTCAATGTCTAGCAATTCAGAAATAATATCATTGAATTGTCTGCTCTGATCTATGTTGCACACGTGACCACAATGCTCTATTATTATCAGCTCCGCATCTGTCAGATCAGCTTCCTCCACGATTCCATTTATAAAACACAGATCACCACGCCCGGAAATATATACATTCTCCTCGTGTAATCTGCTCACGAACTCGTCACAAAGTGAAAAATGCTCAATAAAAATATTCATATACGCCTTAAATTCCTGACTGTTTAATGCCTTGGCACATTTGCAGAACACCTTCCTGCTTGTCTTGCTGACTTTCCATGGCATAAATAACTTTGCCATTATTCTGTAGACGACAGGAAATGGAAGTTTGTCACCTATCTTAGCAAAGACATTGACAGCACGCCTGAGTGGTTTTCCAACCGTGCCCAGCGCACCCACAAGTATTGCTTTATCTATGTAACTTCCGCATCTCATCTCCATATATTTGATAAATATAGTTCCAAGTGATACGCCCATAAAAACAGCTCGCTGTATCCCCCGCTCATCAAGCACCTGTGTTATCTCACCCACGACAACATCCAGCGTACTTCCCATCTTGGACAATTTTAGTTCACTGTCTCCATGACTTGGCAAAGTTATCGCCAGAACATTAAACTTCTTCTGAAGCAAGGGAATCTGCTTCTTCCATACCCTGTTGTTTCCTCCAAATCCATGAAGCAGAACTATATATCTATCGGTATCACATGAACTTTCAAAAACTTCATAATGTAACAATATCCTTGCATCCCCTTGATCATTTGTATTTTGTATTACAGCTTTACTATCAATCTGGTATGACCTCTATATACACCTGATCATACTTATCCCTTAGCTCCTGTTTTATCTCGTCTCTCACCTTATGAATGATACTTATATGTATCACATCCGTCTGATTTCCTATATATACCTCAACCCACAGCTTCCGCCCGGTCTGGATGACATCCAGAAAAGTGACCTCATATGGGTAATCCTTCATATGCTGATCCACTATGGCTCGTATCTGACTAAGCGTCTCTTCCTCCGGAGCAAAAAGAATAAGATTCTTGATACTCTGAAATATCTCGCACACCGGCTCTTTTATAAGAAGAAGTGCCATAACCACCGCTACAGCCGGATCAATATAAGGGGTAATAAAACGCAGGTTTGTATGCAACAGAGCAGTCTGTACCGCAAATGCTACAGCAACTCCCATACTGCTTATTACGTCAAGCTTCCACATATACAACTCCGCTTTAATAGTTGTAGACTCATATTTCTTACTGTAATGACCGAGTATCGCATACATAACCGCACAACATACACATACAAGAAATTCGAATACCGCTATGCTCCCCGCATCTACCTCATGTCCACCATGAAACAACAGCTTTATATTCTCAACCATGAGATTACATGTGAGTGCAAGTAATACACTGTACTTCACAAGGAGGAAAAGTGATTCCACCTGGGCATAGCCATATGGATGTTTCTCTGTCACAGGTTTATACAGAAGCGGAACCAGCACCATAAATGGTCCTATCATGACCAGATCTGCGGAGTCGAACAGGCAGTCCGTCCAAAGCGAATGTGAATGGGTATACCATGCCATCACGCCCTCCGCAAGTATGAAGAAGACACTTCCCATAAAAGACAGACGAAGTATTCTCTTCTCTATTGCAAGCTTGTCCTTTCTCGACCTACGTTCCTTCTTCTTAGCTTCTCTTTTACTAATTTCTACATCTCTTTCATTCATTATATATTCTTCCTATGTTTAATTTCCATAGACCACAATATCATCAGTACATAATATAATCAAGTATCGGCTATTGATTTCTCCTTTTTGATATGCATATTTTTTACAAAAAAGTCCCTGTAACCACCTCATGGCAATTACAGGGACTCATATTGTCTTTATTAAGCTAATTACTTACAAGTTCTGTTCGTCCGAATCCTACTTGTTAGCGATTGCAGCCTGAGCAGCAGCAAGTCTAGCGATAGGTACTCTGAATGGTGAACATGATACATAATCAAGACCAATCTTGTGGCAGAACTCAACTGATGAAGGATCTCCACCGTGCTCACCACAGATACCGATGTGAAGCTTTGGATTAACTGGCTTACCAAGCTTAACTGCCATATCCATGAGCTTACCAACACCTGTCTGATCAAGCTTAGCAAATGGATCGTTCTCGAAGATCTTAGCATCATAGTAAGCATTTAAGAACTTACCAGCATCATCTCTTGAGAATCCGAATGTCATCTGTGTAAGGTCGTTTGTACCGAAGCAGAAGAAGTCAGCTTCCTTAGCGATCTCATCAGCTGTAAGAGCTGCTCTTGGGATCTCGATCATTGTACCAACCTCATACTTAAGATCTACGCCAGCAGCAGCGATCTCAGCGTCAGCTGTCTCAACAACTACCTTCTTAACGTACTTAAGCTCCTTAACCTCACATACAAGTGGGATCATGATCTCTGGCTCAACTGTCCAATCTGGATGCTCCTTCTGAACCTCGATTGCTGCACGGATAACAGCCTTTGTCTGCATCTTAGCGATCTCTGGATATGTTACAGCAAGACGGCATCCTCTGTGACCCATCATAGGGTTGAACTCATGGAGTGAGTTGCAAAGTGCCTTAATCTCCTCAACGCTCTTGTTCTTAGCAGCAGCAAGCTTCTCAATGTCAGCCTCCTCTGTTGGAACGAACTCATGAAGAGGTGGATCCAGGAATCTGATAGTAACTGGGTTACCCTCAAGTGCCTCATAAAGAGCCTTGAAGTCTCCCTGCTGATATGGAAGGATCTTATTAAGAGCTTCCTCTCTCTCTTCTACTGTATCAGAGCAGATCATCTCACGGAATGCTGCGATTCTCTCTGGATCAAAGAACATATGCTCTGTACGGCAAAGACCGATACCCTCTGCACCAAGCTCACGTGCCTTCTTAGCATCTGCTGGTGTATCTGCATTTGTTCTAACCTTAAGTGTTCTATACTTATCAGCCCATGCCATAACACGGCCGAATGTTCCTGCGATCTGAGCATCAACTGTCTTGATAACTCCATCGTAAATGTTACCTGTTGTACCATCGATTGAGATGTAATCTCCCTCATGGAATTCCTTGCCAGCGAGTGTGAACTTCTTGTTCTCCTCGTCCATAACGATATCGCCACAACCTGATACACAGCATGTACCCATACCACGGGCAACAACTGCAGCGTGTGATGTCATACCACCACGAACTGTAAGAATACCCTGTGCTGACTTCATACCTGTGATATCCTCTGGTGATGTCTCAAGACGTACAAGAACTACCTTCTCGCCTCTAGCTGCCCATGCCTCAGCATCGTCAGCTGTGAATACGATCTTACCACAAGCAGCACCTGGTGAAGCGCCAAGTCCCTTGCCCATTGGTGTAGCTGCCTTAAGAGCTGCTGCATCAAACTGTGGGTGAAGAAGTGTATCAAGGTTACGAGGATCGATCATTGCAACTGCCTCTTCCTCTGTCTTATGTCCCTCATCAACAAGGTCACAAGCGATCTGAAGAGCTGCCTGAGCTGTTCTCTTACCATTTCTACACTGAAGCATGTAAAGCTTCTTGTTCTCAACTGTGAACTCCATATCCTGCATATCATGGTAGTGATTCTCAAGAGTCTCACAAACCTTGATGAACTCTGCATAAGCATCTGGGAACTCCTGCTCCATCTGAGCGATTGGCATTGGTGTACGAACACCGGCAACAACGTCCTCGCCCTGTGCATTGATAAGGAACTCACCCATAAGCTTCTTCTCACCTGTTGCAGGGTCACGAGTAAATGCAACACCTGTACCAGACTCATTGTTCAGGTTACCGAATACCATAGGCATTACGTTAACTGCTGTACCCCATGAATAAGGGATATCGTTGTCTCTTCTGTATACGTTCGCACGTGGGTTATCCCATGAACGGAATACAGCCTCGATAGCTAACTTTAACTGCTCAACTGGGTCTGAAGGGAAATCTGTTCCTAACTGGTTCTTGTACTCTGCCTTGAACTGCTCAGCAAGTGTCTTGAGATCCTGTGCTGTAAGCTCTACATCGAACTTAACACCCTTCTCTTCCTTCATCTTGTCGATGAGCTGCTCGAAGTACTTCTTACCAACTTCCATAACAACGTCTGAGAACATCTGGATGAAACGTCTGTATGAATCGTATACGAAACGCTCGAATGCTGGATCTGGGTTGTGTGCTATCATAGCTGCAACAACGTCATCGTTAAGACCAAGGTTAAGGATTGTATCCATCATACCTGGCATAGATGCTCTTGCACCTGAACGAACTGATACAAGTAATGGATTCTCAAGATCTCCGAACTTCTTGCCGTTGATCTCCTCCATCTTCTTAACGCCATCCATAGCCTGAGCCATGATCTCGTCATTGATCTTACGGCCATCCTCATAGTACTGAGTACAAGCCTCTGTTGTAATTGTGAAACCCTGTGGAACTGGAAGACCAATTGCTGTCATCTCTGCAAGGTTTGCACCCTTACCACCGAGAAGATTACGCATGGTCATGTCGCCTTCGCTAAACATATAAACCCACTTGTTTGCCATTTGTTTGTTACCTCCTACGTAAACTTTATATTTCATGGTGTGAAGTCCCCGTGAAGTCTCCACACGCGCTAGACTGATTATAACATATATGTCAACATTAGCAAACTCTTTTTTCTATATTTTGTGTATAAACCAGTCCATTTTTACATATAGTTGAATTATATGTATATTCCATTATATTACGCTTAATTACAGCAACATTTGTGTGCCGACCTGAAACAGACCGGCAACTGATCTTCGCTGACCAGTATTCAAAAATTTCCAAATTGGCAAACTGCCCGCACAGCCCTATTCATCCCACCAAAAACATAGGCTGCGGAAAACTCCGCAGCCTATGTTTAACTTTATATCATGTCGCCTATCGGCTTCATGTGGATATTCGCATTATATCAGTCTTGCGCAATTACAACTGTCACAATGCTCATTAAATTACAAATTACTCACCATCAATAGCTGCCTTGAGAATATCAAGACCTGCAATAAGATCCTCATCTGAGATGATAAGTGGTGGCATGATCTTGATGACCGCGTTGTCACGGCCAGCTCTCTCTATTACAAGACCCTTCTTGAAAGCTCTTGCTGTGATGGCACCTGCTGTTGCATCGTCCTTAACCTCTACGCCCCAGAGGAGTCCGATACCACGTGTTGCAATTACATTTGGATCGCCGTCTATATTCTTCTCAAGATACTCTCTAACTATCTCGCCCTTACGTCTTGTCTCTGCCTCGATGTTGTTGTCAAGCATGAACTCAAGTCCTGCCTTTGCAGCTACCATTGAGAGCTGGATTCCACGGAATGTACCTGAATGCTCACCCGGCTTCCAGAGATCATACTCCGGCTTGAACATTGCAAGTCCCATAGGGAATGGGTATCCGCCGATTGACTTTGAAAGTGAGAACATATCAGGCTTGATTCCTGCTCTCTCAAATGAGAAGAATGTACCTGTTCTTGCACAGCCTACCTGTACGTCATCAACAACCATAAGGATATCGTTCTTATCACAGAACTCACGGAGTGCCTTGAGGTACTCTACTGAGAATACATTTACACCACCATCTGCCTGTACTGTCTCGATAAAGATTGCTGCAGGCTTCTCAACACCTGAGTGATCGTCATCAAGAAGTGTCTGCATGAACTTGATCGTATCAAGCTCTGGGAACATGTAAGGAGCTGGAATGTGGTATACGTTGTCAAGTCCAACGCCTGCTCCTGCACGGCTTGCAGCATCACTTGTAAGTGATATTGAGCCAAGTGTCATACCATGGAAACAACCCATATATGCCCAGATCATCTCTCTCTTCTTGACCTTACGTGCAAGCTTTAAGAGTGACTCAACTGCATTTGTTCCTGTAGGACCTGCGAACATGATCTTGTAATCAAGTCCTCTAGGCTCAAGGACCTTTTTCTCAAAAAACTCGATGAATTCAGCCTTTGGTGCTGTCATCATGTCAAGAGAATGCATGATTCCATCGCTCTGGATGTAATCGATAACCTTCTCCTTTATATAATCATTGTTATGACCATAGTTCAGCGCGCCTGCTCCTGCGAAGAAGTCTATATACTCCTTACCATTCTCGTCATACATCTTGGCTCCCTTGGCCTTTGTAAATATCTCTGGGAAACTTCTGCTGTACGATCTTACATTTGCCTCGTATTCTGAAAATAACTCTTTACTATGCATCTTAATGCCTCCTGTAATTCAGTGTCCCGTATTATCTCCGGTCACACCATCAATTAATATTCAAATTTCTTCTCAAAGTAAGCCTTCAGATCTTCAATCTTGACTCTCTCCTGCTCCATGGTATCTCTGTCACGAACTGTGACTGCTCCATCCTCAACAGAATCGAAATCATATGTTACACAGAACGGTGTTCCTATCTCATCCTGTCTTCTATATCTCTTACCTATGTTGCCTCTGTCATCGAACTCACAGTTGTAGTACTTTGAAAGCTCTGCATAAATCTTCTCTGCACCCTCGTTGAGCTTCTTGGAAAGTGGAAGCACACCGATCTTAACCGGTGCAAGCTGTGGGTGGAAATGAAGGACTGTACGGATGTCTGGCTTCTCCTCTGTTCCGATGTTCTCCTCGTCATATGCAGCACACAGGAATGCCAGTGTAACACGGTCAGCACCAAGTGATGGCTCGATTACATATGGAATGTACTTCTCCTTTGTCTCGTCATCGAAGTACTCCATGGACTCTCCTGATGTATTCTGGTGCTGTGTCAGATCGTAATCTGTTCTGTCAGCGATTCCCCAGAGCTCACCCCATCCAAATGGGAATAAATACTCGATATCTGTTGTTCCCTTGGAGTAGAAACAAAGCTCCTCAGGTGAATGGTCACGGGCTCTCATCTCATCATCCTTGATTCCGAGATCCTTGAGCCAGTTGATACAGAAGCTTCTCCAGTACTCAAACCACTCCATATCTGTACCCGGCTTGCAGAAGAACTCAAGCTCCATCTGCTCGAACTCTCTTGTTCTGAATGTGAAGTTACCAGGTGTTATCTCATTTCTGAATGACTTTCCTATCTGGCCAATTCCAAATGGAACCTTCTTTCTTGAAGTTCTCTGTACATTCTTGAAGTTGACAAATATACCCTGTGCAGTCTCCGGTCTCAGGTATACAGTGTTCTTGGCATCCTCAGTTACACCCTGGAATGTCTTGAACATAAGGTTGAACTGTCTGATGCCTGTGAAGTTGTGCTTACCACATGTTGGACAGCAGATATTGTTCTTCTCAACGTACTCTTCCATCTGCTCGTTGCTCCATCCGTCTACTGCGCCCTCTGGAACAACTCCGTTTTCAGCCATAAAGTCCTCTATAAGTTTATCTGCACGGAATCTCTCATGACACTCTTTGCAATCCATAAGAGGATCAGCAAATCCTCCAAGGTGGCCTGAAGCAACCCATGTCTGTGGGTTCATAAGGATAGCACAGTCAACTCCTACATTGTAAGGGTTCTCCTGGATGAATTTCTTCCACCATGCTCTCTTAACATTGTTCTTGAGTTCAACTCCGAGATTACCATAGTCCCATGTATTTGCGAGACCACCGTAAATCTCTGAACCTGGATAAACAAATCCTCTGCTCTTTGCCAATGCAACGATCTTGTCTAATGTCTTTTCCATTGTAATCCTCCAAATCATATTCGAATTTGCATTTTTTCACTCTATCCGCCTTATTTTATACTCATTCAAATATTTTTGCAAGGTTCACGGCATATTTTGTAATATTATTTATACAAAGCTACTATAATTTGTGCCGTCAGACATCACCTTATGACTTCTTCTTATTGCTTACTCGCTATGACTCTTGTATAATAGCACCAGATTGGTTCTTTCTAAAGTTCCAATTTCAAGTATTTTTATAGTTCCAATTTGCAGTATTGGAATATGAACAAATCAAGTAATACGCAAATATCCAATGATACAAGGTATTTTTAACGCTTATAATATGCAGGAAAGGAACACGGAAATGATATCAATAGACAAGGCCTCCGATAAGTCTCTATACGAACAATTATATGAACAAATGAAATCCGAGATACTTAATGAGCACTATGCTGCAGGTGAAAAGCTCCCTGCAACAAGGCAGCTAGCCGCCGAACATAAACTGAGCCGCAACACAGTAGTATCTGCTTACAACCAGCTTGAACTTGAAGGATATATACGCTCCGTGACAGGCTCAGGCTACTATGTTGAGAACATCTCTGCATTTTCTCCGGACAAAAAGCCAAGACAAAGCCACAATATACAGCATTCTTCCAGACAATCAGGAAAGACATTTGACTACACGTTCAGCTACGGCAATCTGGACTACAACTGCTATCACTCCAGGGCATGGCGCAAATGCCTTATGAACGCCTGGGACATGATATCCATGGCCGATACCGCCTCCTACCAGATGTCACAGGGAAGTTACACCCTCCGCAGTCTTATCACCGAATATCTGTACATGTCCAGAGGTGTAAACTGCACACCGGAGCAGATCATTCTCACGAGCGGCCACCAGAGATCAATAGATATAATCACGCATATATTCAGTCCGTCAGACTATTCATTTGCCATAGAGGACCCTGGCTACAACGGAACATGGGAGATCGTCAGCCAGAGTCCGTTCAGGATCATCCCCATACCTCTTGAGAATGACGGTGTATCAATAGACCATATACAGAGGCTCAGAGACACGCTGTTATATGTGACCCCATCCCACCAATTCCCTATGGGAAGCATATTGCCTATCAGCAAGAGGCTAGAGCTCATAGAGTGGGCGGCTCAATCGGGAAGTTATATCATCGAGGATGATTACGACAGCGAGCTCAGATACCAAAGCAGACCAATTCCATCCCTGCAATCCATCGATAACAGCGACCACACTATATATCTCGGGACATTTTCCAAATCCATGTCACCGGATCTTCGAATATCATATATGGTGCTTCCAGCAGATCTGATGAAGGCATATGAATCCAGATATTCACACACCAACTGCACAGTTCCAACGGTTCTGCAGCTTGCACTTATTGAATTTATACAGAGTGGTAATTATCAGCGCCACATAGGCGCCATGAAGAATCACTATAAAAAGAAGCATGATTATATATTGAATTATGTGAAACAGAATCTTGAAGATGATGTGATCATGTATGGTGCCGGAGCCGGTCTCCACTTTGTGGCAGAGGTTAAGAACTCAAAGCTTACCCAGACAGAGCTCATATCAGCTTTTGAACAGAAAGGCATACGAATCTTCTCCACAGAACCATTCTGGATAAGAAAGAATCTCTGTCCTGAGAACCAGCTTCTGTTTGGTTTCAGCGCCATACCATATGAAAAACTTCCCGGCGCGATGAAGGCGTTCTCTAAAATAATACACTCTCTGTGATTTGTATTTTAGACAGGTAATATACAAAAAGAAGAGAATCTCACGTCATGTAGGATTCTCTTCTTTTTTTCATGGCAGCGAGTCTATGATCTCCACCGATTTGAACTTCCTGTCCACATACATATCCATGAACTGCTTCGACACTAGCTGTATCTCCGCCAGTACAGGATCTGACACATTGAAGTTGTACATCTTGCCAAGCGGTGCACCATTTATGTATTGTATCGTGTATACTGCGTCATCCGATAGATGAAGCGGATGTTTTGCCCGGCCTTTGCATCCATCGCAGAGCAGTCCACCCGATGCTGCATCGAATACATTTGACACCTCAGCCTTGCCACATACCGGACAGTGGAAGCTCTGTATTCCCTGTCCGAACACATCCATAAGCTTTATCTCGTACACGCACCTGATGAGCTTTGCTGGCATCTGCCCCTTCTCCAGAGCCTTAAGACTCACATACAGAAGATTGAGGTAATCTGCTGCCCTGTCTCCCTCATGGGTCATGAAGCCCATGACCTCGCAGAAATACGATGCATAACAGTATGCATCTATGTCCATGGTGAGCTGATGGAAATATTCATCCACATCTATATTCACAAGCCTGTATGAATCCCGCGCCGGGATCAATGTAAAACTTCCCATGACAAACATCTGTGTCTTGGACTGGAGCGGATTCGTTCCTCTCCTCACACCTGTTGCAAATACTGTGATCCTGCCCCGTTCTTTGGTGAGGACCACCATTCTCCTGTCATATTCGCTCTGGAGGCTGCTGGACAGTACAATTCCATGCAGTGTAACTTCTTCTCTCATAATTGTACGTCCACCTCCATAATCAAAATCCTACTCGTCCCTAAACCCAAAGTTCCTTAGCAATGTATCTGTATCTCTCCAGTCCTTCTTGACCTTTACCCAAAGCTTCAGATTGACCTTGGTGTCAAGAAGTCTCTCTATTCCATATCTCGCATGAGTACCGATCTTCTTCAGCATGACGCCCTGCTTTCCTATGATGATTCCCTTGTGGGAGTCCCTCTCACATATGATTGTCGCATCGATATCGATCAGGCCGCCATCCGGTCTCTCTTTCATGGAATCAATCACAACTGCAATACCATGGGGAACCTCTTTATCAAGCTGACGGAGCGCCTGCTCCCTGATGAGTTCGGCAACTATCTGTCTCTCCGGCTGGTCAGTGATCGTGTCCTCATCATAATACTGTGGTCCATACGGAAGATACTTCATAATGGTATCTATGAGCTCATCTGTGTTCTTGCCCTTTAATGCCGACACAGGAACTATTTCCGCAAAGTCACAGGCATCTTTATAGGTATTTATCGCCTCAAATACCTTGCTCTCCTCCACGTTGTCTATCTTGTTCACAACCACAATTATAGGTGTCTTTACATGCTGGAGCTGTTCTATGATATACCGCTCTCCTGCACCGATAAATGTTGTGGCCTCAACTATCCAGAGAACCACATCGACCTCATCCAGCGTACTCTCAGCAACCTTGAGCATGTACTCTCCAAGCTTGTTCTTCGCCCTGTTTATTCCCGGTGTGTCCAGGAAGATAACCTGTCCCTTATCGCTGGTATACACGGTCTGTATCCTGTTTCTCGTGGTCTGCGCCTTGTTGCTTGTTATCGCTATCTTCTGTCCTATCAGTCTGTTCATAAGTGTCGACTTTCCAACGTTTGGTCTGCCTATGATGGACACGAAGCCTGATTTGTATTCTTTATTCATATATCTCCTTCATCCTGCATGCGCAGGCTAACCTACGCATACGCATCTAGCTTTACTATGTCATGACCCTAATTCGCCGCTCGCAAGTCATGCAAGCACGCCCACTCACTTGCGCTCATTATATCGACTGTCGGCTATACCTAGAAAATCGCAAGTACATCCTTGAAGTTGTCCTTATTCTCCTCTATCTTGCTCTCTCCGCCGATGGCGCAGATGATTCCTGAATCCGTAACAGCCTTCACAAGTGGTGCAAGGGCTCTGATGGCATCTCTGTCGGTGGAGAGGATCTTATCACGCTCTCTCTGGATCTGTTCATCTGTAACTCCCATAAAGTATCTCGCCATATGGCTTATACCCTCCGCAACAGGAGTCGTCGGTGCATCTATCTGAGCCATGGTTCCAATGATATACTTGGTCATATCTCTGTCTGAGCACTCAAAGTTCTCCACGAACTTATATGCATTCTTGAATATGTCATATGTCTCCATGAGGTTTGGATCTCTGTATGAGCTCATATAGCAGGTTCCATTCCTGAGGAATGAGCACATGGCACCATATGCGCCGCCCTTCACACGGACATTTTCCCACAGATAACCATATGAGAATATGATTTTGAGAACGCTCAGTGAGCTGTCGTACTTGTATCCCGCATCCTCAAAATTACCCGCTATGGCAACATACTGAACCTGGCTGGCTGTCTTGAAGCCCTCATTCTTGAGATCCTTCTCAAAAGGCTTCACATCCTTATGTGCAGGTTTTGTAGAGAGTGCCATGCCAAAGTCCGCAAATGATTCCTCAAGCAGATCTGTCACGTCCTCATTTCCTGTATATGAAACCGTAAGTGCCCCCTTTCTGAGTACCTCTGCAAGGGCATACTGAAGCTTCTCAATGAAGTCATCGTACTTCTCATCGAAGTGATCCACTATGTCACACAGGAATTCATAATAAGCGATTCCACAGGTCTCATCCGTGAATCTTGCTCCCTCATCTATATAGGACATGGCTCTGGTGTATGCGGTCACATGTCCCGATGCAGCCATGCCATTCTTCATGCTGGACTTCTCCTCCGTCAGGAGCTCCTTCAGTCTCTTCCTGTCATCGATCTTAGATGAGAACATAATCTCCTTCATCAGTTCAACGGCATATGGAAGCTTCTCATAGAGTGCCTTCATTGACACGTAAAAGAACTTCTTGATATCCGTGTCACTGGCATATCCAACCATATCAAATTCTATTCCACCTATATTACTGTCTATCTCATTTGAAAGCTGTCCATAGGTATGCTTCTCTGTGTCAATATATTTAAACAGGCATGACAGCACAGCAAGATATGGCACAAGGTCATTATCTATATCATTTATATTGAAATAGAACCTCAGATATCCTATACCGTTTGTAAATATATCGTGGCTTACAACCGGAAGTCCGCCGATCTCAGACTCAACATTCTTGAGCTTCTCAGCCTCTTTGTCAATGTCATCTATCGCCAGAAGCGGAACCTTGGCAAGATCTTCGGCTGATGAAGGAGTCGCCTGATACTCCTTGAGCGCCTTTGTATCCTCCACGATCTTCTCAAGCTCCTCACGGCTGAGCGTAGCCTTGTATGCCGCAAGCTCATCAGCGATCTTCTTCTCATTCTCCTGGTCAAGACCCTTCTTAGGGTTCATGGTGAGATACAAGCCAAATGTATTATCAATGAAACATTCCTTTATAAGCTGCTCAAAGTATCCATTCTGAAGATCCTCTCTCAGCTCCTTATACACATCATTCATCTCAAAAAACATGAGTGCCTTGGTATCGTCATACAGCCAGCTGTTAAATGCATCCAGTCCGTACATAAGTCCCTTAGGAAACCTTCCAAAATTGGCCTCCTTGTGCTTGAACTCAAACTTGTTGATTGCAGCCTCAACCGCATCCTTATCTATACCATGGCTGAGTTCTTCAAATGTACCATCTATTATCTTTATGAATCTGTCCTTATCGTTCTTATCCGCGCCTCTTGCTATGATAGAGAATGTGGTCTGCTGACAGCCATTGTCAAATGAGCTGTAGACCTCCTCGCCTATACCCGCATCAGTCAGAGCTTTCTTCAGGACAGCTCCCGGCGCATCCATGAGCACGTACTCAAGTATTTCAAGGGCTGTAACCTTCTTCTTTTCGGTGCTGAGCCCTGTTATCTTGCTGTATGTGAGTATGGAATTGTTCTCCTCTGGATCAGTATCAGCTATGGAGTACTCCTTAGTGATATCCTTCATCTCGTCAAATGGCTTCTGAAGAGGGATCGCTGAATCTATCTCCTTGTAATCGTAATGTGACAGATACTCCTCATCTATAAATTCCAGCTCCTTCGCCATATCACAGTCACCATACAGATAAATATAACTGTTCGATGGATGATAATATGTCCTGTGGAAATCTCTGAATCTCTCAAGGGTGAGTGTAGGTATGGATACCGGATCACCGCCTGAATCATTGCCATATGGAGTGTCCGGCATGAGTGATGACTCTATCTCTCTGTACATAATCGACTCAGGACTTGAGTACACGCCCTTCATCTCATTATACACAACTCCGTTGTACTTCAGGTCTCCGTCCATAGAGTCAAGCTCGTAGTGCCAGCCCTCCTGCTTCATGATCTCATCATGTATATAGATATCCGGATAGAACACTGCATCCAGATACACACTCATGATGTTCTCAAAGTCCTTCTGATTGAAGCTCGCTATAGGATATACCGTCTTGTCTGAATAAGTCATGGCGTTCAGAAAGGTGTTCAGAGAACCTTTTGCCAGCTCAACAAATGGATCCTTTACCGGATATTTCTTTGAACCACAAAGCACTGAGTGCTCAATTATATGAGGTATTCCTGAATCATCATATGGAGGTGTCCTGAAGCCTATATTGAATACCTTATTCACATCGTCATTCTCAATGATGAGGACCCTTGCCTTTGTCTTTATATGCTCCAGCACATATCCCTTGCCATGTACCTCCGGTAGATCCTTCTCCTCAACTATTCTGTAAGCCTTTAAATCTTTGATATTTCCCAATTCATATTCTCCTTCTATATAAATTTTCAACGCTCACTATTCCATCTGTCCGGCACCAAACGAAGCCGGAAGAAACTCTGACAATCTTCTCATGTCGTAATCATCCTCTGAATGTGCTGCGATAACATACATATCCGCAGAAAATTCCGAGAGCACCTGTCTGCATATCCCACATGGATATGTTATTCCATTTATCCCTGTACTATTCAGGCCACCGACAATAGCAATCGCTTTGAAATCTTTATAGCCACTACTCACTGCATTACACACCGCTGCACGTTCTGCGCATATAGTTGCACCATACGAGGAATTTTCTATATTACAGCCCGTGAACACTCTGTATTCATTCGCATTTCTATCGCGGCTGTCTGTCTCTCTGCCAACGACTTCATCTGCATCCGAAGAATTCTCCCGGCCAGCCAGGAGTGCTGCCCCAACCTTAAACTGTGAGTACCTGGCATATGCCATTTCTCTCGCCTCTACCGCTTTCACAATAAGACGCCTGATGTCTGTATCTTCAATAATATAATCACTCTCCATAATACAGGACCTCCTTTCTGATACCTTCTACGCACTTCCATAATAATAACACTAATCCACCTTTAGATTCAATCACCCACACAGTATTAAACGTTCAAATATTATCAGCTTGGTGCACATAACAAGAGGCCGCCCGAAATCCGGCGGCCTCTCGATCACTTCTCTTTATTCAATTTATTACATTTTTAATAGCTTCCTGACTGTATCTGTCTGAGTATTTCGTCCACCATATCCTGATATGTGTCCGATGTAAGAACCAGGATAATACAGAACACCAGGAACACAAGTGCTATTGCGCTCATTATAATACCTGCGATAGCCATTCCCTTGCCAGGCTTCTTATCCTTAAGACTTATGATACCTGTTATCAGTCCCGCAATGGCTGTGGCAATTCCCACATATGTGATACAACATCCAAATGTAAGAGAAAAGATACCAAGCACCATAGATGCTATGGATACGCCTTTGCTCTCCTGTGGCTGCATATTATTCTGTGGATATGCCGGACCTCCGCCCATATTCATGTCCTGGTTAGCATAATTCTGTCCGTATGGATCTCCCGGCTGTCCGTAGCCCTGACCATACTGACCATATCCCTGTCCGTACTGGCCACCTGGCTGGCCATAATTCTGTCCATACTGGCCGCCTGGCTGACCATAATTCTGATCATACTGTCCACCTGGCTGACCATAATTCTGTCCATACTGGCCGTCTGACTGACCATAGTTCTGGTCGTTCTGTCCATACTGGCCGTCTGACTGACCATAGTTCTGGTCGTTCTGTCCATACTGAGGCGCACCGGCATATGGATTCTGCTGTCCCGCCTGTCTGTTGTCTTCTGTTGGCTGATAGCCGCCAAAGCTGTTGTTATCTTCTCCCATCTCTTCCTGCCTTTCATTTATAACTTTTTTGTAACCCATACTTTCCCTTAGTCGAAAAATATCTGTTCTGATTATCTCACACATGCCGGTTAGTGTCAATTAACCTACATAAAAAAAGAAACACATCACCCGATTACGAATGATGTGATCCTTTTTTATCTTAGTCTTTGTATTTTACTGCGAAATCGTGTCTGACTCTATTCCTTAGAAGCCCATTCCGCCGCCCATTCCTGCTCCGCCTGCTGGCATTGCTGGAGCGTCTTCCTTGATATCAGCTACAACTGACTCTGTTGTGAGCATTGTTGAAGCAACTGATGTAGCGTTCTGAAGTGCACTTCTTGTAACCTTAACAGGATCAATGATTCCTGCCTCGATCATGTTGACATATGTCTCATTGTATGCATCAAAGCCCACACCAACCTCAGACTCTTTGATCTTGTTGATGATGACTGATCCCTCAAGTCCTGCATTGGCTGCGATGTGGAACAGTGGAGCCTCCATAGCCTTGAGAACTACCTTAGCGCCTGTCTTCTCATCGCCCTCAAGATCCTTTACAAGCTCTGCAACCTTCTTTGCAGCGTGGATGTATGCTGAACCACCACCTGAGATGATTCCCTCTTCAACTGCAGCTCTTGTGGCATTAAGGGCATCCTCCATACGGAGCTTAGCTTCCTTCATCTCTGTCTCTGTAGCTGCGCCGACTCTGATAACTGCAACTCCACCGGCAAGCTTTGCGAGTCTCTCCTGAAGCTTCTCTTTATCAAACTCTGATGTTGTCTCCTCAAGCTGAGCCTTGATGACATTTACACGACCTGCGATGTCTTCCTTAGCGCCCATACCATCAACGATAACTGTGTTCTCCTTTGTGATCTTAGCACTCTTTGCACGTCCAAGGTCATCAAGAGTAGCATCCTTGAGCTCATATCCAAGCTCCTCTGAGATTACCTTACCGCCTGTAAGAATAGCGATATCCTGAAGCATCTCTTTTCTTCTGTCGCCATAACCAGGAGCCTTTACAGCTACTACCTGGAATGTACCACGCAGCTTGTTGACGATAAGTGTTGTGAGAGCCTCACCCTCGATATCCTCAGCGATGATCAGTAGCTTTGATCCGCTCTGAACGATCTGCTCAAGAAGTGGAAGGATCTCCTGGATATTTGAGATCTTCTTATCTGTAATAAGTATATATGGGTTATCAAGCTCTGCAACCATCTTCTCCATATCTGTTGCCATGTAAGCTGAAATATAACCTCTATCGAACTGCATACCTTCTACAAGGTCGAGCTCTGTCTTCATTGACTTTGACTCTTCGATTGTGATGACTCCATCCTTTGACACTTTCTCCATAGCGTCGGCAACCATCTGTCCAACCTCATCGTCACCAGCTGAGATAGATGCAACTCTTGCGATCTGATCCTTTCCGCTGATAGTCTCACTCATATCAAGAATAGCCTCAACTGCCTTGTCGCAAGCCTTCTTCATTCCCTTTCTGAGAACGATAGGATTAGCACCTGCTGCCAGATTCTTCATTCCTTCATTGATCATAGCCTGTGCAAGAACTGTAGCTGTTGTAGTACCATCACCTGCAACATCGTTTGTCTTTGTTGCAACTTCCTTGACGATCTGAGCACCCATGTTCTCAAATGCATCCTCAAGCTCGATGTCCTTTGCTATTGTAACACCATCATTTGTGATGAGTGGTGAACCGTATGACTTTGCAAGTACAACGTTTCTTCCTTTAGGTCCAAGTGTAACTCTTACTGTATCTGCTAACTGATTAACTCCTGCCTCAAGTGCCTTTCTAGCCTCAGCACCGTACTTAATTTCCTTTGCCATTTCTATCTACCTCCATGTTATATTACATATATATCATCCGCATATGTCTCCCACAGCTCACGCTGTCTGGATATATGCTTTTACTTCTCAACGATTGCAAGGATGCTGTCCTGCTTGATAACTATGTACTCTTCGTCGTCAAGCTTAACCTCTGAACCAGCGAACTTCTGATATATAACTGTATCTCCAACCTTAACGTCCATAGGAACCAGCTTGCCATCAACAACTGCTCCAGGGCCAACCTCTATAACCTCTGCATACTGTGGCTTCTCCTTTGCCTGGCCTGGTAATACGATTCCTGACTTTGTTGTCTCCTCTGCTACTGACTGCTTTAATACTACTCTGTCTCCAAGTGGTCTTAACTTCATGATATATACCTCCTGATTTATTTTTTCTTTTATTTTCTCATCTTCGTTCTTAGCACTCAATTTATGTGAGTGCTAACACTGTTTTATATTCTATCCATTTCTATAAAAAAATCAACCCTTATTTTCTAAAAAATATATAAAAATATGTCTGTCATCTACAGTAATACATATCACTTAAAAAGAGTCGTTCTTGCATAGTCAAACAGATACTGCTGCGCATATCCCCCGAGATTTCCGAACTTTTTCACGGCAAATGCCTCTATCTCCAGTTTTTTTGTGTCCTTGCCATCAAAGTACATGCTCTCCATGATCCTCTTCATCCACACATCCACAGGGAAAGCCTCACGTCTTCCAAGTCCAAAGAGCAGGACACAGTTGGCAACTTTCTCTCCTACTCCCTTTATAGTCATGAGAAGTTCCCTTGCCTGTTCTATGTCAAGTGCGTCAAGCTTCTCCTTTGTGACATTTCCCGAGTACACCGCCTCCGTCGCATTCATTATGTATGGAGCACGGAATCCGACCTTGCACTCCCTGAGCTCATCCTCTGTGACCTCATGAAGTCTGTCTACATCAGGGAACACATAAAATGCCTCGCCATTATATCCTATGACCTCATCACCAAATCTATGCGATATATTTTTCACACACTGTTTTATCTGAGGGATATTCTTGTTCTGGGATATGATAAATGATATAAGCGTCTCAAAGAAGTCCTGATTGAGTATACGTATTCCATCCTTCTCATTCACAGCCGTCTGAAGTGCGCTGTCCGCCTTTATGACACTCTCCTTGATGAGCCCGTAATCGTTGTCCATATCCAGATAAGGACGCCATATTCCTTCATAGTCTTCCATGGATGAACCATATATCCTGAGCACGCCGCCTGACTGTTCCATCTTCACAGCCCTGCCAAATGCTATGACCTCATACACTTCATCATCAAGCTTGTCAAAATGAAAGCACTGACCACACTCAAGTATCTGAGAAAGTCTGAAATCCTTCACTCCGTCTACCGTAACTATATTGCCATCACAACTTACATTCATCTTCCGTACACCTGCCATTTCATATTTGTATAATTGTGCTTTTTGTCTTATAAATTTCTCCAGGCTATTGTATAATACCTGTATATTATTTTCAATGTCACATAAGCAGTGTGGCAAAAACTGACACTATCACAAACAGGAGGATCTATGGCTGAACAGATATACACTATACCAGTAAACGATGCATTTGACAGCGGCTGCGAATGCCCTATGTGCCAGATGCAGAAGGATCTTGAACGAAATGCAATTGAATATACGATGGGGCCAAGCTACATGGAGGACGACAACCGTGCCATGACTGACAAGCTTGGTTTTTGCAGTCATCATCTGAGAATGCTCTATCAGGAAAAGAATCGTCTGGGTCTGGCACTCATGATGAACACCCATATGAATAAGACTATACAAGATATGAGGGCGCTGGCTGCCAAAGGTCCCGCCGCCAAAGCCGGTCTGTTCGGCAAGAACACACCAAATGCACCTGTTGTCGATTATATAGAGAATATGGAGAAAAGCTGCTTCATTTGTGGACGTATGGATGACATGTTCGTACGCTATGTAGACACTATCTTCCATATGTGGAAAAGAGATTCCGAGTTCAGGGACAAATTTGCTACGAGCAAAGGCTTCTGTACATACCACTACGGAATACTGTACAAGACAGGCCAGAACAAACTGAGCAAGGAACAGTATGCGCAGTTCATCGAAATCCTCAACAAGGTATACTTTGACAATATGGAACGTGTCAATGGTGACCTGAGCTGGTTCATAGACAAGTTTGACTACAGATACAAGAACGAGCCATGGAAGAATTCCAAGGACGCCCTCCCGAGAGGGATCATCAAGATTGGCCACACATTTGTAGAATAATAAACACATGACAATAAATAAAAGCCGCCTTACATATCTGTAAAGCGGCTTATTTTAACTGACTCTCCATGCAATGAGACCATCCGGAAGCGCCGGCTTTATCATGCCAAGCCTTCTGCCTGTGTTCTCTATGCCATGAGCCTGTTTCATTCTCTCATGGAGATATGCTCTGTATTCTGTGAGAAGCCCGGTAAATATCGGTCTGAGCTCAGGGCACCTTCTGAAATCCCCCGGCTTGACAAGTCCCGGTTTCTTGTGGAATATATCCACACCGGCATTTTTCAACACCGATGCCACGAACTGTGAACAGAAGAAACTGTATTCCCTCTCATACGCAAGATGGAAAAATACGCTGAATACACCCATGAAGTTATATCCGTATCTGTCCGGATGCTTCTTGAATCTGGCGAGCTCCTGCTGTATCCTGTCATACTGCTTACTCGTGACCTTCAGCTCATACACAGCGCATCTGGTTCCCTTGTGCTTTCCAAATATTCCCTTTTCTATGTTCTCACTGATAAATCCACTGTTAAATGGATTGTATACACCTTTCCTTGCAAAACTGTACATCTCATCAAGACTTATGTCCAGTGCCAGAGATGTGTGACAATACGGCTCTCTGGTCATAAGCTTTATGAGATTTGAAGGAACTGTTTTTGTCTTTGACAAAAGTATGTATACCTTCTTACTCTCATCTTTCATATTTTTGTTTCCAATCACCTATTTTGATGTACGCATATCCCCCCACAGGATAAGCGCCAATCCCCACATCATAAATTATAAACGCATCCCCGGTAATTACTTGCCCGGCTTGTAAGAACTCTTGAGTGACACGATCCTGTTGTATACAGGATGCTCCGCTGTAGAATCCTTTGAGTCAACACAGAAGAAACCATTTCTCAGGAACTGGAATGCCTCTCCCGGCTGAGCCTCCTCAAATGCCTTCTCAAGCTTACATCCCTGTTTGATAACAAGTGAGTTTGGATTGAGATTCAATGTACCATCGTCGTTGAGCTTCCCCTTCTCCTCATCGATGATATTCTCATACAGACGAACCTCTGCATCTATTGCGCTCTCTGCCGATACCCAGTGAATGGTTCCCTTGACCTTGCGTCCCTCAAAGCCTGAACCGCTTCTTGTCTCTGGGTCATATGTACAATGTACTGTTGTGACATTGCCGTCCTCGTCCTTCTCAAATCCCACGCACTTTACGAAATATGCATTCTTAAGACGAACCTCGTTGCCAGGGAACAGTCTGAAATACTTCTTAGGAGGCTCCTCCATGAAGTCCTCTCTCTCTATATACAGATACTTGCTGAATGCTACCTTTCTGCTTCCGAGCTCCTCGTTCTCCTGATTGTTCTCGACATCGAGGTACTCAACCTGATCCTCAGGATAGTTGTCGATGACAAGCTTTACAGGATCAACAACTGCCATGTATCTCTTGGCTGTGAGCTTCAGGTCGTCTCTCACGCAATACTCAAGCATAGCGTAATCAACAGACGACTGGCTCTTGGATATTCCAACCAGCTCCATGAACTTCTTAATAGCTGATGGTGTGAAGCCTCTTCTTCTGAGGGCTGCAATACTTACAAGACGTGGGTCATCCCATCCGTCTACTATTCCGTCCTCGACAAGCTTCTTGATGTATCTCTTACCTGTTATGACATTTGTCAGGTAAAGCTTTGCGAACTCTATCTGCTTTGGTGTGCCCTCAGGTGAATCCTTGTAACCGAGCTCCATAACCACCCAGTCATACAGAGGTCTGTGATCCTCAAACTCAAGTGTACATATAGAATGTGTAACACCCTCGATGGCATCCTCGATAGGATGTGCAAAGTCATACATAGGGTAAATGCACCACTTGTCACCTGTGTTGTGGTGGTTCATTCTCGCTATTCTGTAGATAATAGGATCTCTCATGTTGATGTTAGGGCTTGCCATATCTATCTTTGCACGGAGTACCTTACTTCCGTCAGGGAACTCACCGTTCTTCATTCTCTCGAACAGATCAAGATTCTCCTCTATGCTTCTGTCTCTGTATGGGCTGTTCTTGCCCGGCTCAGTGAGAGTTCCTCTGTACTCTCTGATTTCATCTGCTGTGAGGTCACACACATATGCCTTGCCCTTCTTGATGAGCTTTATGGCAGCCTCGTACATCTGGTCAAAGTAATTTGATGCAAAGAACACTCTGTCTCCAAAGTCTGCTCCCAGCCACTTGACATCTGCAAGTATTGACTCTACGAACTCTGTCTTCTCCTTTGTAGGGTTGGTATCGTCAAATCTGAGATTAAACTGTCCGCCATACTGCTGTGCCAGTCCGTAATTCAAAAGTATTGACTTGGCATGTCCTATATGTAAATATCCATTTGGCTCTGGTGGGAATCTGGTAACGATCTTCGGCACCTTACCCTCTGCGATATCTTTCTCAATTATCTGTTCAATGAAATTCTTACCTGTCATCTCTTCAGCCATTTCCAAACTGCCTCCCGCTTTTTTTGATAATTCTAAATGTCTGCAACCGAATTTGCACACGATTACAGTTAGTTTACCATACTTTTACTGCTTGTACCACAATTATCTTTTGATTTGTCATTATTTTTCGCACAAATGTAAATATTTTACTTGATTTTTGATGTCCATTTTGTTATAGTTATTATTGCTTTTGAAAAGCAAGCTACTATAGCTCAGGTGGTAGAGCGCAACATTGGTAATGTTGAGGTCACGGGTCCGACTCCCGTTAGTAGCTTTTATTTTTTTGTCCATATTTACGCCGCCTTGAGCGGCTTTATTTTTTTGCAAGAAAAAAGCGCCCCACTTAGGTGCTTTTTTCTCTGAACATTATATCAGGCGGATCACTTACTTTCCACTCGCCGTCTCAACTTCGTATATTCCATCAGCCCACTTCTTATTCCACTCACTCATGACATCGTTCAGTGACTTATGTCCGCGGTGTAACTGTCCAAGTGCTGTGTCGATCAGATCGACCTGATACTGTGAACCCTTGTCAAGATCGAGCTCAGAAGCTTTATTTACATTAGTCCATTTTCCCTTATTGTCGACGCTTGCTGCATTGTTTGCAATGAGGTCAATGCTCTCAAATTCTTAAGACCAACAAAATTGGATGTCTCGCTTATTCCATCCCAGTCCGTCAAACTGTTCTTAAACATATACACAAATGGTATATAAGTGAATACGATAAGAAGCAATACCGGCAAAGCCAGGAACAATACGATCGTTCCCACCTTACCTTTACCTTTTTTAGCTTTGCTCTCCGCTCTCATGCCACCACTCCTTAATCTGATGATCAATAAAAAATAATCATTTTTACCTTTTGTTACTTTCGATTAAGGTTGGCTATACATTTATTTTAGTTTATTTCAAGCTAATATGCAGGCTTATTAGCAAATTCTTTGCAAAAAAGGAAGCGGCATATTGCCACTTCCTGTCTTTGATTAAACAACTTAAAATTTTATTATTCTAATTACACATCCCTGAGCTTAGCTCTGATCCTCTGAACCGCATTGTCTATGGATTTTGCCGGTTTGCAGAGTCTCTCCCCTATCACTTCATAAGAAGCGCCTGTTAGATATTCGTCAAGAACACGCTTCTCAAGCTTAGAAAGCTTACTGTCGATGAGCTTTATAAGATCTGACTCACGCAGCTTCGCCATCATGATATCCTCAGGATTAGTTATGACACCCGAATCTATCTCATCAAGCGGGCTGGAGTAATCTCCCCCGCCATCGCCATAGATCGATATATAGTAGTTCAACGGTCCGTTTTTCTTGTTGTTTGAATTGTTCACCGCGGTAATGAGCTGCCTTCTCACGCACATGAACGCAAAGGTCTTGAATGTCGCGCCCTTGTCAGGTCTGTAATTATTCACAGCCTTGACCAGTCCGATCATGCCCTCCTGTATAAGATCCTCCTCATCAGCACCTATGATATAAAGGCTTCTGCTCTGTCCCGTTATCATTGGGCCATAGCGCTTGATAAGTGTCTCCATAGCATCGTTATCCTTTTGTTCATTTATAAGCTCCAGCAGTTCATTATCTGATAATTCCGAATACATATACTCTACCTTTACTTGTTCATCCTCTGTCTTACGACCTCATAAGCCAGAACTCCGGCAGCAACTGACGCGTTGAGTGAGTCTATGTCTCCCTTCATAGGAACAGATACGACATAATCACACTTCTCCTTGACCAGTCTGCTGACGCCGCTTCCCTCATTACCTATGACAAGTCCAAGGGAACCTGTGAGGTTACACTTGTACATGAGTTCTCCGTCCATATCCGCACAGGCGAACCACATGCCTCTATCTTTCAGCTCCTCTATGGTCTTGCTGATATTTGTCACCTTTGCAACAGGTGTATAATTGATAGCTCCCGCTGATGCCTTTACAACTGTAGCTGTGATTCCGACTGCACGCCTCTTAGGTATGATCACACCGTGGGCACCACAGAGATTCGCTGTTCTGATGATCGCACCAAGATTGTGTGGATCCTCTATCTCATCAAGTATGAAGAAAAATGGATCCTCTCCTCTGCTCTCAGCCAGTGCAAACATATCCTCTATCTCTGCGTACTTATATGCCGCTGCATGTGCAATCACTCCCTGATGCTTGCCAGCCTGTGACATCTGGTTTAACTTTTCCTTTGAGAGGTAGTTTATCACTGTATCCTGCTTCTTCGCCTCCCTGACTATGCTGTTCACGATTCCATCCCTGCATCCGTCAAGGACATACAGCTTATCTATGGTCTTGCCTGATCTGAAAGCCTCGAGGACTGCATTTCTTCCCTCTATGACAAATGCTTCCTCATCGCTCTCTGTCTTAATGTTATTCTCAAATTCTCTATTCTGCATCTTTTTCTCCATCTGTACTCTCTGTACTCTTTTCAAGTGTTGAGGTATCCTCTATTGTATCTTCCTGTGCTGCTTTGCCCGGATCCTTGTGCTGCTGTTCTGCCCTGTCCGTTTCAACTGGATCATGGTTCAGTATGATCCTCGTGATCTCAAACATCCTGTCATACTGCTTATCAAGATACAGAAAGCCTATAAGGCACTCAAAGCCCGTTGCCATTCGGTAATGTCCCACAGTCGCATTCTTGGCTGTTGAATGAGTCTTGGTGTTCCTGCCTCTCTTGTATATCCACTCTTCCTCCTCGGTGAGCAGTCCGTTGTCCAGAAGATACATTATATATCCCGCCTGAGCCTCCGCCTTCACAAGCTGGCTCACCTCTTTGTGGTATTTGTATGCCTGCTTGTTATCCTTTGTGACAGCAAGGGTCTTTATGAGAAGATCAAACACGCTGTCACCTATATATGCAAGTGAAAGCGGCGAATACTCCCTTGGATTAGTGTATGTCACCCCGAGTATCTCAGTAAAGTAACTGTCTATGCTCTTTTCCATTTTACGCCCTCTCTGGTATCCTCAAGGATAATTCCCATATCACTGAGCTGGTCACGGATCTCATCTGCCCTAGCAAAGTTCTTTGCCTTTCTTGCAGCCTGTCTCTCCTCGATAAGAGCCTCTATATCTGAATCAAGTATCTCTTTCTTCTTCTCTGTGATGATTCCAAGTATGTCGCAGAGCTTTGTCACTGTATTGAGCACAAGCTCCACAGTAGCCTTTGTTGACTCCTCTGTCACATTTACATTTGCATATTTTACGAGCTCAAATATAACTGAGATCGCATCTGCAGTGTTGAGGTCGTCATCCATGGCTGCCTCATATTTCTTCACAAATGCATCCATCTCGTCTGCAACTGCCTTATCTACTTCTCCTTCTGTTCCGCTTATAGACTTCAGTCTGTCAACTGCTGTAAGGATTCTCTCAAGGCCGTTCTTTGAAGCCTCAACAAGGTCTGCTGAGAAGTTGAGCGGACTTCTGTAATGGGCTGACAGCATGAAGAATCTAATGACCTGAAGAGGGTACTTCTCTGCTATCTCTCTGACTGTGAAGAAGTTGCCAAGTGACTTGGACATCTTCTCATTGTTGATCTTGAGGAAGCCGTTGTGCATCCAGTATCTTGCGAACTCTGTGCCATTTGCAGCCTCACTCTGTGCTATCTCGTTCTCATGGTGTGGGAATACAAGATCCTCTCCACCCGCATGTATATCTATTACATCTCCGATATATTTCTTGGACATAACCGAGCACTCAAGATGCCAGCCTGGTCTTCCATCGCCCCATGGTGATGGCCATGATGGCTCGCCCTCCTTCTTTGGCTTCCAGAGAACGAAATCAAGCGGATCCTCCTTCTCATCAACACCTGATACAAGAAGGTCTCTGTTACCTGAACGGAGGTCATCGATATTCTTCTTGGACAGCTTGCCGTAGTCCTTGAACTTTCTGGTTCTGAAGTATACGGTTCCATTCACCTCGTAAGCGTATCCCTTCTCTATAAGAGTCTTTACCATCTCAATCATATCCGGTATCTCTTCTGTTGCCTTTGGATGTGTTGTCGCCTCACGCACATTGAGAGCCGCCATATCCTTCTTGACCTCTGCGATATATCGCTCTGATATAACGCTGGCATCCACACCCTCCTCATTTGCACGCTTTATGATCTTGTCATCGACATCAGTAAAATTCGATACATAATTGACATCATAGCCCTTGTACTCCAGATATCTTCTGAGCGTATCAAATACTATCATTGGTCTGGCATTTCCTATATGGATATAATCATATACAGTAGGACCACATACATATATTCCCACCTTACCCTCGTTGATAGGCACAAACTCTTCTTTTCTTCTTGTGAGCGTGTTTAAAATCTTCATAAATATAATGTCCTTTCTATATTGGTCGATAATATATCTGTAAGCAAACAAAAAACTTCGTCCCAATATACATATGATATGCATATAGAGACGAAGTATTATCTCCGCGGTTCCACTCTGATTGTATTAAATACTACAATTCCTGTTCTTCGCCTTTTGTGTCTAGTATATGTGCGGGTGCAGGCTTTGTCAATAATTTCATTTTATAATTGTACTGGACATAGCACCGATTATTTACTAGAATAAACTGAATAAAACAATCAGGAGGATACCTATATGTCAGATATAAACAATAACGAAACCGACGAAATGGATATCGAGATGATCGATATAACATACGAGGATGGAACATCCTGCACATGTGAGATCATTGCCAAATTCGAGGTAAATGACATCTCTTATGCCGCTCTGCTTCCTGCAGATGACGAGGATGCCGATATCATCGTGTACAGATACAGCGAGCAGGGAGACGATGTCACCCTCGACGAGATCACCGACGAGGCTGAGTTCAACGATGTCGCTGACGCCCTCGACGAGATCCTGGACGATCTGGAATTCAATTCAGATGACGAGGAATAATATCCGTACATCTATGCGTTTTCTATAAGCTCGTTATTTATCGTATATTCAAGGCTGAGCGTCTTTGTTTCATGTATATCATCGAAGTGGACACACAGCTTTCTGTCATCTACATATGTGATGACTCCACGTCCATACCGCTTGTGGATTATGGTGTTTCCTGTTTTTATCAGAGACCTGTCCACAAGCATTTCCTGGACAAATCTCGAGGTCACCGCTTTTCTTCCATACATTTTCTGGGGAACATACACATACAGTCCATACTTAGCCCTCGTGACTGCCACATAGAACAGCCTGCGTTCCTCCTCTATATTTCCATCTCCGACCGATTTCTTATGAGGCGTTATGTCCTCAACAGCATCCATTATGAATACATATGAATACTCAAGTCCCTTTGAACAGTGCATAGTCGAAAGTGTGACTGTATCACCTGCCACACTGCCCTGCCTGCTCTGCTCTCTGAGCTGTTTTGTGTATTCGTCTATATACTCCATCCAGCCGTCGAAGCTCAGGAAGTCTTTTGCACTGTCCTGTATCTCCTCCAGGATATCAATATAATCATCCTCACTCACGCCCCTGTACTCAGCATATTCCCTCACATACGCATCCAGTCCAACCGCTTTCCTTATATAATTCACGGCCGCGTACGGCGCAAGTCTGCTTATCCTCTCCAGATCGTTCTCAAGGACATTTATGTTGTTGACTATTCTGTACTTATCCTTATAATGCTGCCTCAGCTCCTCAAAGTTCACCACCGGCGAGTCAAATGCATCCCTGCTTATATACCTGTTCGGCTTGTTGATGATTCTGAGAACTGTTCTCCTGTCCCTGTTACCCCTTGCAAGCCTTATATAGTCAAATATGTTCTCAGCAAGAAAATGCGTGAAGATATTTGGTATGTTATCCTTCATCAAAAATGGTATGCCATTTTCCATGAGCTTTGAAGCCAGCGCCCTCGGCTCGGTATTCGTCCTGAATATGATCGCCATTTCACGGTATGGAATACCAGCCCGGTTAAGCTCTGTTATCCTGTCTATGATCTTCTTATTCTGCTCCGTCATGCTGTCCGTCTTAACTATATGGACTCTGTCGCTCTGTCCCGCGGCAAATGCCGACCTGAGCTGCTTCTCATATCTGTCCCGGTTGTTCTGTATTATCCGCTTCGAGCACTCAACTATATCGTAGCTGCAGCGGTAATTGACATTCAGGTATTCTATAACCGTACCATGGAAATCCTCCGGGAACTTCTTCATTATAGCCGGAGCAGCCCCCCTGAAGCCATACACCGACTGATCATCGTCACCCACGGAAAATACGTTCTGTCTCTCTCCGGCCAGCAGCTTCACAATGTCATACTGGATCATATTTATATCCTGGAACTCATCTATGAGTATATACCGAAACTTGTTCTGCCACATCTTAAGTATGTCTGGTCTCTCCGACAATAGCTCATATGTGAACACCAGCATATCGTCAAAATCTATCTTCCCGCATCTTCTCAGGAAATTCTCATACTCATCGTACACAACTCGGAAATCCTCAGGCTTCATCGTTGTGCTCTCATAGTTCTCAAGACTCACTCTCCCGCTCTTGACATTGCCTATCTCCCCGACAACATTCTTGGCAAAATCCTCCTGACTGTCATACCTAAAGCCGTGCCTGTCTATGCTGTCCCTTATGACTCCATACTTTTCTGAATCCGTGACGATATTCGCTGCTGTGTAATTATATGCATTTCTGAGCATCCAGAAAAATACAGAGTGAAACGTGCCAAAGGTTACCCCGCGGACGCCCGGACACAGCTCCTGAAACCGCCCCTTCATCTCATTTGCCGCAGCCTTCGTGAAGGTTATGACCAGAATATTGTCAGGTCTCACACCATGTTCTTCTGTAATGTATTTTATCCTGTGGGTGATGACCGTAGTCTTACCTGAACCAGGCCCCGCTAGCAGCAGCATCGGCCCATCGCAGTGTCTCACCGCTCTCTTCTGGGATTCATTAAATTCCATCTGTATATCCTTTCACGCAAATATAAAAGGCGGTCAAAAGTTTACCCTTTAACCGCCTTCTCATATCTGCCAGTTATATCAGCATGATATATATCATTACTTACCGCAGCACTTCTTGTACTTAAGTCCGCTTCCACATGGACATGGATCGTTTCTTCCAACCTTTGGTGCCTTGATGATAGTCTTAGATGACTTCTGTATCTTGTAGAGCTCGTCTCTCTTTGCCTTGGAGAATATTCCATCCCACTGAGGAAGAGTGTAGAGCCACTCTGCATTGCACTCAACCATGTTCATATAAAGCTTCTCATAATCTATAGGAAGCTTAACCTCTGAGTCCTCTGTCACATCATCAAGATTGTTTGATTCTGCAAGACTGTCATCTATTCCGTCGAGGAATCCGATCATATACTGAATAGTGAGTCCGTACTTCTCAGCAAGCTCTTTTACAGTTCCATGTACAGGGTCTGCAAGAGGATTAGCAAGAAGCTGCTCATATACGCCCTTCTCTGCCTGGAAATAACTAACCCAGAATTCCTTTCCCTCAGGTGTTCTGTCATCTAATCCGTATGCGTAATCACGCCATTCTTTTAATAAACTCATTTCATCTACCTCTTAAGTATTTTTTGAACTTTAAAGAGTATATCAAATTATGTAATTTTTTTCAACACATTTGTACTGTTCTACTTGTTCTGATCTCTCATATCTTCGCCCTTGCGTCTGAGCACCCTGGCGATGAGCCATATTCCCCAGCACACAACAGGAATGACCACATCAAGGAATATCATACCCATCAGATTATCACTTCCGGTTATTCCCATTATAAATGTCGCAACATACATTCCGATGAGCACAAGTACAAGCACTATAGCTCCAATTCTCTTCAATATATCCATATCAGTCTCTCTTCTTTATCTTATCAAAATACGCCTTGATATCTCTCTCATAACCATTGTCCGACGGCTCATAGAATACCCTGCCTGCAATCTTATCAGGAAGATACTGCTGGTCAACGTAATTATTCGGATAATCATGAGCGTATTTGTATCCTGAGTGTCCAAGCTTTGCTGCACCGCCGTAATGTGCATCTCTGAGATACACCGGAACCTGACCCGTGTCCTCATGCTTTACCGCATCCATAGCCGCAAATATCGCATTCACCACAGAATTGCTCTTCGGTGCACACGCAACGTAGGAAGCCGCATGGGCAAGTATTATCTGTGCCTCAGGCATTCCGACTCTCTCCACAGCCTGTGCACATGCCGACGCCACCACGATAGCATTCGGATCAGCATTGCCCACATCCTCACTGGCACATATCATGATCCTTCTGGCAATAAACTTTATATCCTCACCTCCGTAAAGCATCTTTGCAAGGTAGAATATCGCCGCATCAGGATCTGATCCACGCATGCTCTTTATAAATGCGGATATTATATCATAATGATTATCTCCGTCCTTGTCATATCTTATAGCTCTCTTCTGGATACATTCCTCCGCCACTTCAAGCGTTATGTGTATCCTGCCATCCTCGCTTCTCTCCGTCGACAGAACTCCGAGCTCTATGGCATTTAACGCACTTCTCGCATCTCCCGACGCCATGTCTGCAAGAAAGTCCTCGGCATCCTCATCAATGTCTGCATCAAATGCACCCATGCCATTTTCTGAGTACACTGCCTTGTGGATGAGCTTCTTGATGTCCTCCCTGGACAATGGATTGAGCTGGAATATATGGGATCTGGATATAAGAGCCCCGTTAACCTCAAAATAAGGATTCTCCGTGGTCGCTCCTATGAGTACCACCGTTCCATCCTCAACAAATGGCAGGAGATAATCCTGCTGTGACTTGTTGAATCTGTGGATCTCATCGATGAACAGTATAGTCCGTCTGCCATACATAGCCTTGGTATTCTTCGCCTCTTCCACAACCTTTTCCATGTCCTTCTTGCCCGCCGTTGTGGCGTTGAGCTGTCTGAACTCCGCTTTGGTTGTATTGGCTATGACCATGGCAAGCGTAGTCTTGCCAGTCCCCGGAGGGCCATAAAATATAAGCGAACTTATCTTATCCGCTTTTATCGCCCTGTACAAAAGCTTGTCCTTGCCTATAATATGTTCCTGTCCAACCACGTCATCAAGGCTGGTCGGTCTCATTCTTTTTGCCAGAGGAGAATCATCCTCCGAGAAATTCTCCCTCATATACTCAAATAAATCCATCTTTATGTCCCTGCCATCTAATATTCAGTGTCATAAGACACTTCGAAGCCCGATATCTTACAATAACGGGCTTCGCATGTATCAATATCATATCATCTACTTGATAATGTCCAGTTTCTTCAGCATGTCATTAAACTTCATGATATCAATCGGCTTACATATGTAATCATCATAATCGTCGCTGGCGAGATTACTGTCAAAGCTTGCCTCGTCAAGTGCGCTGGTCATTATGACCTTCGATCTGAGCATCCTTGACACTCCGTGCTTTCTCTCTGCACTTCTTATGGATGCCAGAACTTTATACCCATCTATCTTTGGCATCATGATATCAAGACACACCAGCTCGAACAGTTCGCCCTTCTCAAGAGCATTTACAAATTCATCAACCGCTGCGATTCCATCAGGTGTTATGACCACATCACCAAACTTACTCAAATACTTGGATAAAAATTTTGCATTTGCAACATCATCCTCAGCTATTAATATCTTCATGACAATTCCTCCCTAATTTTACAACCTAAGTACTTTCTCAAGATGACTGAGCATCTCCTTGATCTCACCCCTGAAACTCTTCCTTGAGTATTGGTTTCTCCGTTCAAGCAATCCCTCTGTAAAAATTCCGTTGAACATGAGCGTAAGTTCCTTCGGTGAGAAAACCGCTCGTATCTCCTTGCTGTCAATCGCACTCTGAAACAATGTGCATACAAAATCATTACGCTTCAACATACACTCAGAGATGATCTCTCTCGTCTCTGACATGTGAAGCAATTCTTCATAATGCAGCATTATCGCACCCATACCAATATAGTTATCATAATATGTTGCATATGTATCTGCATAATACTTGATCTTATCCAGGTATGTCCCGTCAAGTCTCTCAACAGTCCTCTGGATATTGACATCAAATGCCGCATATTCGTTCACAACCGCTATAAGTACCTCATCTATACCCCCAAAATACTTATATATCAGTGTATCAGATATATTCTGCTTTCGTGCAAGGTTCTTCGGTGTAAGAGCATGTAATCCCAAATCTCCAATTAGTTCGATAGCTGAAGCGACAATTTTATCTCTGCGCGAAATATAACTATCCTCCAATGTCTGTTCCTCCCATTACACATAATTTTGCCCTTAGAACACTGATTTTATTCTATGTCATGGGATATATTTTGTCAACATTTTAGACTATCAAGAGTTTTCCTTTTTCCCTGCTGTACATATACAGACTGTCAGACAGATAATCCATGGCAGACACTGTTACCTTGTTCGCCTCTCTTATGAGATCCTTGTAATAATCCTCTGTGTAATCCGCACTTGCCCTGATAAACAGCAGCTCATGCACACTGGATGGCAGGATATATATGTCATCACCCACCATATTCGCACACTCCTCAAGCATTCCATCATACAGTACGGCCGTGGCCCCATTGATACCGTGCGTGTTTGACAACATGTACAGTTCGTCCACATTGTCACAGTCGTCATCGAAATCTATCCCTTCATATCTGCCCTTCAGCGCATCAAAAAGGTTCTGCCTTACACACGGAAACATTCTCTGGGTGTTCTTAAGTGCATTCTTATACAATGTATCCAGACTGACTCTCCACCTCTTCACATCATTATTGTTGACTATCGTGGTTGCCAGGCCGTCGTTATCCAGACTCAGCACCCTTCTGAAAGTTATCGCAAGATCATTAAACTCTATAAATGGTGCACTCTCAAGCAGCCGGCTATTTCGCTCCCTGTTGACAAGCCGCAATATTATGTTGTCCATAACCTTCGTCTCATCCACCACATCGCGTATATCAAGCTTCCTGCACCTGCAGTTCGCCTCTCTGAGCCTGCATATATCTTCCATAACAACATCAAAATCCATCCCCTGCTCATAATCCCTGTAAAACGGATCAAGATATATCGTAGGACACACCTCTTCAGAGCTCTTGCACACATTCATCGCAGTGAGCTCCACCCCATTATTCTTCAAAACCTTATTGACCCGGATGTCTGATCCATCTCCCTGTCTGAGAAGTCTGCTTCTCATTTCATCCACTACTCTGGCTATAAATTCATCAAAATTCATTCAATTCTCCTTTTACAAACAAAATCAAACGAAACGTCCCGATATTTTTTCCTGAAATATTTCATGGGTGAATTCTATAGAAAAACTCTGCCAAATTCAATAGTTTTGGTGCGCTTTATAGTGGAATCCTGCGCTTTATATTGGAATCCTGGCACAGTTGTTGCCGCCATATCAAGAAAAAACCGCCATGCCTTCGGCACAGCGGTCTGTTTATTATCTCTCCTGTATATAATTTGTAAGGAACTCTGTGAATTTATCCATCTCTTCATCCGTACCAATGGATATCCTCAGATAATTGTCTATACGTGGTTTGTCAAAATATCTGACATATATATGGGCATCCTTCGCAGCCTGGAATATCTCCTTTGCCGGAATATCCTTATGCGTTGCAAATACAAAGTTTGCAGACGAAGGAAGGCATGTAAAATCAAGTGGCTTTATAGCTTCCACGAATCTCTCTCTCGTGGCGACCACCTTTGAAACAGTCTCCTTAAAATACTCATCGTCCTTAACTGACTCTGTTCCCATTATCAGTGATGGTCTGTTCATTGTATATGAGTTGTATGAATACTTTACGTCATTGAGGGCCTTTATCAGAACCGGGTTGCTTATTGCATATCCTATCCTGAGTCCCGCCATGGATCTCGACTTTGAGAACGTTCTTACAACCACAAGATTGTCATATTTGTCTATAAGGCCAAGTGCCGACTCGCCGCCGAAATCTATATACGCCTCGTCTACTATGACTATCGAATCTTTGTTGTGGCTGACTATATCCTCCACATTCTTTATGTCCTCGTATATTCCTGTAGGGGCATTTGGATTAGGGAATACGATTCCCCCGTTCTCTCTGTAGTAATTCTCCTTCACCAGCCTGAAGTTTTCGTCAAGTGCCGGTCTCTCGTAAGGGATACTGAAAAGCTCTGCCCACACATCATAGAAGGAATATGTAATGTCAGGGAACAATATTGGTTTGTCAGAGTTGAAAAATGTAAGAAACGACATGGCAAGCACATCATCCGAACCCACTCCCACAAATACCTGTGAAGGATCAACTCCGTGATACTCTGCAAGCACATCGACAAGTGCCGATGCTGTTGGATCCGGATATAATCTGAGTGTATCGATATCCACTATTGCATTCTTCACTCTCTGTGACGGGCCGTACGGATTCTCATTCGTATTGAGCTTTATCACATCTGTATCCTTAGGCTGTTCACCCGGAACATAAGGTTCTACTTTTCTTATATTGTCGCTCCACGCTGCCATATTATTCCTCCTCATTCACCTGTGCCAGCTTTGCTGTCTGGTCAGCCGCTATAAGACTGTCTATAAGTTCATTCAGATCTCCGTTCATGATCTGGTCAAGCTTGTATAATGTGAGCTTGATCCTGTGATCTGTAACTCTTCCCTCAGGGAAATTGTATGTTCTGATCTTCTCTGATCTGTCTCCTGTTCCTATCTGGCTTCTTCTGTCCGCAGCCTCTGCGTCATGCTGCTTCTGGAGCTCCATGTCGTACAGCTTTGATCTCAGAAGGGCAAATGCCTTTGCCTTGTTCTGGAGCTGTGATTTCTCTGTCTGGCTGTAGATCACTATTCCTGTAGGTATATGTGTAAGACGTACTGCCGAATCGGTTGTATTGACACACTGTCCACCGTTTCCGGATGCTCGCATTACATCTATCCTTATATCATTCTCATTTATCTCTACATCAACTTCCTCAGCCTCAGGCATAACCGCAACTGTTATGGTCGATGTATGGATTCTTCCGCCTGACTCTGTCTTAGGTATACGCTGTACTCTGTGTACACCACTCTCGTACTTCATCTTGGAGTACGCACCGTCTCCGGTGATCATGAACACAGCCTCCTTGAATCCTCCGATACCGTTCTCGTTGACACTCATAAGTTCAACCTTCCACTTAAACTGGTCAACATATTTCTGGTACATTCTGTACACCTCATATGCGAACAGAGCAGCCTCATCTCCGCCTGCACCGGCACGGATCTCCACGATTACGTTCTTGGAATCGTTAGGATCCTTTGGAAGCAGAAGAATCTTGAGTTCCTGCTCTATGGTCTCGAGATTCGCCTTTGCCTCATTCATCTCTTCCTTTGCCATCTCGCGGAGCTCCTCGTCGCTCTCCTCCTCAAGAATCTCAAGACTGTCCTCTATGGTAGTCTTTGCATCCTTGTACTCATGGTACTTCTCAACTATAGGTGAGAGATCGCTCTGCTCCTTCATGAGCTTTCTGAATTTGTTCTGATCTGACACAACATCAGGATCGGTGAGCTGATTATTTATCGTATCAAGCTTATCTACAAGTTCTTCTAATCTGTCAAACATATCTATACCTCTCTATATTCATTCTGTCACGCTGTCTCCTGCAGCGTTAAATCTACCGGTTATCTTCTCTGTCATATCTGCCGTACACCACCCGGTCATTACCACTCAGATCCTGTACAACATGTATATCGTCATAACCTGAATCTACAAGGAGGTACTGTACATCTTCTGCCTGATCATTGCCAATCTCGAATACAACATATCCTTCATCCTTTATATATTCTCTCGCCTTATCGGCTATTATTCTATAAAAATACAATCCATCCGCCGTTCCGTCAAGTGCCAGATGTGGTTCATGCTCCCTGACCTCCGGCATGAGTGTCTCTATGACATCACTTCTTATATATGGAGGATTCGACAGTATGAGGTCATATTTCCCGGATATCTGCTCAAAGAGATCCGTCCTGACCACTTCAAATCTATCATCCCCTGCACACAGTTTCGCTACATTTCTCCTCGCAAGACCGATCGCTGCCTCAGATACATCGGCAAGTACGATCCTGCTGTTCTTGTTCCAGAGTCCAAACGATACTCCTATGCAGCCCGAACCGCAGCACATGTCCAGAACATCAACGTTATGGTCAGCGTCCTTTACAAGCTTCAATGCCGTCTCAACAAGAGTCTCTGTGTCCATCCTTGGAATGAGCACATCTTCTGCAGTATCAAAATCATATCCCATGAAATTCTGCTCACCTGTGATATACTGAAGCGGAATCCTTGTGCTCCTCTTTTCTATGAGCTTCATGTAGGCTTCCGATTTATCATCATCCACATCATCTTCTCTGGCCATGATCATATCCATACGGTTCATACCCGACAGGTACTGCCACAATATATCAGCGTCTATATCCGCATCAGGAACATCACTTTTCTCCAGCCTGTCCCGTCCCATTCTCAAAAGTTCACACAGCTTCATCTCTATCGAAATCCTTTAATCTTCTATCTCGCCCTTGTGCATGGCGTCCTGGTATGCCTCCCAGTCTATAACTGCCTCCACGGACTTTATCGCAACTGCTATCATGTCAAGATCCGGCTCCCTTGTGGTGAGTCTCTGAACCCACATTCCCGGAACTGACAGCGCATTTGCAAGCTTTGAATCACTCTTGCCAGCAAACATTATAAATTCGTATGATATACCGGCGATTACCGGAACCAGCAGCAGTCTTATGACAAGTCTGAGCCATGCCGTATCTGCGCTTATAAACATGAAAACAATTATGCTTATTATCATTACGATGAACAGAAAGCTTGTTCCGCATCTCTTATGATATCTTGAATACTTCTTCACGTTCTCCGGAGTCAGTGGCACCCCAGCCTCAAAACAGTTGATCGTCTTGTGCTCTGCCCCATGGTACATGAACACTCTCTGTATATCCTTCATAAGCGATATAAGTGCCACATATCCCAGGAATATTCCAAGTCTTATAACTCCCTCTATGGCAGACATGATGATCCTGTTATCTATAACCTTGTCTATGAGTTCCCCGATAAATGCAGGAAGCATCATGAATAACGCGATGGCAAATACAAGTGAAAATAACACTGTACCTATCATCGCCGCATCGTCCGCTCTTTTCTGCTGCTCAGGTGTCCTCTCTTTTTTCTTTTCTTTTTTCTCTTTCTCCGCCTTCTCAGGCTCCTCGTCATCGTAAAACGATGCTGAGTATGTGAGGGTCTTCACTCCTATCACGAGGGATTCCACGAAATTGACAACTCCCCTGATTATAGGAACTCTGAAAAATACACTTCTCGATGCCATGGACACATAATCCACAACTTTCACTTCTATATCTTTATCCGGTTTTCTGACTGCCACCGCATATCTGTCGCCATTTTTCATCATGACACCTTCCATGACAGCCTGACCGCCTATTCTTACTCTCTTCACGCCAATCTCCTATCGGTATATTTAACTGGATAATAAAAAAACAGCTTGAGATTATTGTAAAATAACCTCAAGCTATCAACGTTTTTATTAGTTGGCCTGAACGCCATACTTCTTATTAAACATATCAATTCTACCACGTGCTTTGATTGCCTTCTGCTGACCTGTGTAGAATGAATGACACTTTGAGCAAATTTCTACGTGAATCTCTTCCTTTGTTGATCCTGTAACGAACTCGTTACCACAGTTACATACAACCTTTGCCTGATAGTAATCTGGATGTATTCCTTTACGCATTCTTTTTCACCTCTTTACATATATATTTATATATGAGAACAGGCATAAAGCCAAGGTTCTTCATAACACAACTTCTGTATTCTAACATAGTGACCAGTACAATGCAAGCAGTTTTTTGATTTTTTTGACAAAATCATCTCAACAATCCTGCTGTTATTTTCTGAGAAGTGACTGCTTTACATAGTGGATAAATTCTTTGTTGTTTCTGGTACGAACAAACAGCTTTCTGACATCCTCAAGAATATCCTCTGATTTACTTCCCATGAGCTCCTTGTGAATGGCTGTGACAACCTCCTGCTCTTCCTTGTTGAGGAGAAGATCATCTCTTCTGGTGCCGGATTTTGCTATATCTATGGCAGGGAATATCCTCTTCTCTGAGAGCTTTCTGTCAAGCACAAGCTCCATGTTACCGGTTCCCTTGAACTCCTCAAATACAACGTCATCCATCTTGCTGCCCGTGTCGACCAGCGCTGTGGCAAGGATCGTAAGGCTTCCTCCCTCACGCATGTTTCTGGCGGCGCCAAAGAATCTCTTTGGCATGTGAAGCGCTGCAGGATCAAGACCACCTGACAGAGTTCTTCCGCTAGGAGCGACCGTGAGGTTATACGCTCTTGCCAGACGTGTGATACTGTCGAGCAGGATCACGACATCCTTCTTGGACTCCACAAGTCTCTTTGCTCTCTCAATGACCATCTCTGACACTCTCTTATGATGCTCTGGAAGCTCATCAAATGTTGAATAGATAACCTCCACATTAGGGCCCTCTATGGACTCTCTTATGTCTGTTACCTCCTCAGGTCTCTCATCTATGAGAAGGACGAGCAGGTGCATATCCTCATATCTTCTGCTGATCTGCTTTGCGATCTGCTTGAGAAGAGTCGTCTTTCCTGTCTTAGGTGGTGAAACGATCATGCCTCTCTGTCCCTTACCTATAGGGGCAAGAAGATTGATCATCCTGATAGGGATAGGAGCACCGTCTCCGTCAAGCTCTATCCTCTCATTAGGGAAGATAGGGGTCATCTCCTCAAAGCTCTTGCGGGCCGCTATGACCGCAGGATCCTCATCGTTCACGCTTGCCACATATAAAAGGGCACTGAACTTTTCTCCCTGTGTCTTGTTTCTTATATTACCTGTGACTATATCTCCTGTCTTGAGACCAAATCTTCTGATCTGTGCCGGTGACACATATATATCCTGATCTCCCGGAAGATAGTTTGCACTTCTTATGAAGCCATATCCCTCAGGCATGACCTCAAGTATTCCGTGAGCCTGTCTTCCACTGTCGAGCTCCGGCAGATACTCGTTCACGTTCTGTGCCGTCTGATTTGACTGGACTCTGTCCTGGTATCTCTCCTGGCTCTGACCTCTGTCCTGATTCTGACCTCTATCCTGGTATCTCTCCTGATTCTGGCTGTGATCCTGATATGTAGCCATTCTTCTCATACGTCTCTGTCCATTGTTCTCCCTGGAATCATCACCTCTCGAGCCCTCAGAGTGATGTACTATCCTGGTTTTTCTGTATTCTGTGTCTCCGGCTGTCTCTCTGACCACATGCTCGGTCTTAGGCTCTGACACATTTTTCTTATTTTCCACTGAAACCGCTGTCACATGCTCCTCCACATATTTTATGAGGAACTGCGCAAGCTCCGCCTTCTTCATTCCCGAGCAGCCTTTTATACCATTATCCTTGGTAAACTGACGCAGCTCTGCAAGAGAAGCTTTACTAAAATCCATATATAATTGTCTCCTTTCACTGAAACCAATGATCAACAAATAAATTAAGTATTATGGGAATATAAACACTCTAAGAAATAAGTAGTGTCTCTCAATGATACATCAAATTCAATTACGGTAAAAAATAAAAATGCGCTAAGCACGCATATTATTCCCGCTCATTATAACATAAATAGAACAATTGTAAATATATTGATTTTAAATTTTACTAATGTTATCATATGAATGTTGTCCGTTCATCAGCACGGACAAACATTTTAACAAAGGATACACGATATGGGAACCGAATCTATTGTATTATATAAACTCATAGTGCTCTATATGCTTGACAGAGTTAACTTCACTCTGACCAATTCACAGATTTCAGACTTTGTTCTGGAGAAGGGCTACACCAATTATTTCACTCTTCAGGAAGCCATAAACGGACTTATAGAAAGCGAATTTGTATATGTATCAAGCATAAGAGGCGCATCCCATTATAAGATAACCTACAAAGGTGAGGAAGCCCTGAGCATGTTCGAGAACAGGATCCCATATGCCATCAAACAGGATATACTGGATTTCTTTGAGAAACAGCAGATCAACCTCAAAAAGGAAACTGAGATACAGTCTGACTACTACCTCAACGATTCCAATGAATATACCGTCTCCTGCGTCATCAACGACAGGAACGAGCCGCTGCTGGATATAAAGTTCAGCGTGCCTACCCAGGCCGTGGCTGTTGCCATATGTGACAACTGGCGTCAGAAAAGCACTGAGATATATGATATACTCGTAAAACAGTTATGGGCATCCAACACATCCAGCTAATATCAGCATAAAAATGACTGAGAATACCGAAAAGAATTATACTCCTCGATATTCTCAGTCATTTTTTTGTCTATTTATCTGACTATATGTTCATATTACTTTACTGCTGCTCCTGTGCCAGTGTCTCCTCTATGAGATTCCAGATCTCATCTCTTCCCTGCTTTGTCTGTGCGGAGAACGGTATCATCGTTGTTCCAGGAACAAGATCCAGTTTCTCACGTATGAGCTTCAAGTTCTTCTGAACCTGGCTTCTCTTGATCTTGTCCAGTTTTGTGCAAATGATCACCGGCTCATAGCCATTGTCCACGATCCAGTCATACATCATGCAGTCATTCTCCGATGGCACATGTCTTATGTCTATCAGCAGGAATACCTTTTTGAGCTGCGGAGAACCGTGAAGGTATCTCTCGATCATCTTGCCCCATTTTGCTCTTATCTCCACCGATACTTTTGCATATCCATATCCCGGCAGATCCACAAAGTACAGATTTTTATTTACATTATAGAAATTGATCGTCTGTGTCTTACCTGGCTGCGCGGATGTTCTGGCAAGCGACTTCCTGTTAAGCAATCCATTTATCAGAGATGATTTTCCTACATTTGACTTGCCGGCAAATGCGATCTCCGGGAGATCGTTATCAGGTAATTTACTTGTAATTCCACACACAGTCTCAAGCTCAGCGCTCTTTACTATCATATACTTCTCCTTATCTGACAAGGGCAAGGTCAAGCACCTGCCTCATGTCTTCCACTAAATGAATATTGACTCCCGATGTTATCTCTTCATCCAGCTCCAGATAATCGCTCTCATTTTTCGACGGTATCAGTATATCTTTAACACCGATCATCTTGGCTGCAAGGAGCTTCTCCTTCAGGCCTCCAATAGGAAGCACCTCTCCTCTGAGAGTTATCTCTCCTGTCATAGCTATTCTGCCATTAACCGGCACGTTAAATATGGCTGAATACAACGCTGTCGCCATGGTTATTCCGGCAGACGGACCATCCTTTGGAACTGCCCCCTCCGGTATATGGATATGGAAATCGTGCTTTGCAAAGTAATCGTCTCCAAGCGCCAGTGATTCCTTGAGGGATCTGATATAACTCATTCCCGCATAAGCGGATTCCTTCATAACATCGCCCATCTTACCTGTGAGCTGAAGAGTTCCTGTCCCCGGAAGCACATTGACCTCTATCTCCAGAGTGACACCGCCAACCGCCGTCCAAGCAAGGCCTCTGACAGCGCCAATTTTATTCTTCAGATTTCCATTCTCATCTTTATATTTGTATGGGCCAAGAAAATCCTGGATATTCTTCTTTGTGACTTTGACCACATCCATCTCACCGGTGAGTATCTTGCGGCAGGCCTTCCGACACACCTTGTCTATATTTCTCTCAAGACTTCTGACTCCCGCCTCTCTCGTGTAGTGGCTTATGATCTCCCTTATGGCACCGGCATCTATCTTGAACTGAGATTTTGTCAGTCCGTTCTTCTCACGGGTCTTCTCCACAAGGTACAGCTTTGCTATATGATACTTCTCATTCTCCGTGTATCCCGATATATTTATAACTTCCATTCTGTCGAGGAGCGGCCCCGGTATACCGGAGAGGTCGTTCGCCGTTGCTATGAACAGTACATTGCTCAGATCCACCGGTACTCCAAAATAGTGATCATTGAACTCTTTGTTCTGCTCACCATCAAGCACCTCGAGAAGTGCCGATGACACGTCTCCCTTGTAATCACTGCTCACCTTGTCTATCTCATCGAGAAGCATGAGCGGGTTGTTCGTCTTTGCCTTTATCATGGATTGTACAATCTTTCCAGGCATAGCTCCCACATATGTTTTCCTGTGACCTCGGATCTCCGCCTCATCGTGGACTCCGCCCAGTGATAAGCGGACATATTTCCTCGATGTTGCACGGGCTATCGACCTTGCTATGGATGTCTTTCCTGTTCCCGGAGATCCCACAAGACAAATGATCGGAAGGTTCCCCTTATTGCTCAATATATGAACAGCAATATAATCAATGATCCTCTCTTTGACCTCCTCAAGGCCATAGTGATCTTTGTCAAGTATGTCTATGGCTGACTGCAGATCATTATTATCTTCCGTTGACACATTCCACGGATAGCTGAGCATCACATCGATATAGTTTGCCGACACACTGCTCTCCACTGCATTCTGAGGTATGCCCTTATAGTAATTTATCTCTTTTTCTATCTTATCGTATACTTCCTGGCTGCAGCCCGCCTCATCGAGTCTCTTCTGGAATTCTCTGACATTTGCATCTACGCCGTCGTCACCAAGCTCCTTACGGATAACGGACATCTGCTCTCTGAGCACATACTTTCTTTGATTCTCAGCGGTCTCCTGATTGACCTTTTCCATGATCTCTTTCTTGATCTTGCCGATTCCGAGAACTTCCTCCATTATCTGTATCAACCTCATAGCGCGGCTTCTGACATCTAACATCTCCAGAAGCTCCTGCCTGTTGTCATCAGATATATTCACATAGTCGGCCATGCTGTCAACCAGCTTTCTGACAGACTTGAATGAACGTATCTCCCTGTACAGAACGTTGTTCTTCACTATACCCTCGTCAAATGCTTCCTTAAGCTTTTCCTTGAGTATGCTCTGTATAGCCTTCTCCTCATCCTCGCTGATGTCGTTAGTCTCCTCCACATCTGTCACGTGGCACACATAATATTTATCCTTGCTGTAATCCACAAGGCGCGCTCTCTTCTCAGTCTGTATGAGAACTCTCATGCCCTTGTTCTGAAGTCTGACAAACTGCTTTATCCTGGCTATGACACCTATCTCATAAAACGAAACTGTCTTATCGCCGTTCTTATGAACAGGATTTGCCAGAAATATACATTCCTCATTCTTGACTGCATGTCCCACCGCCTCGCAGGCTTCACGCGTTGTCGCATCAAGATAGAAGGACAATTCCGGCATAACCACGCCATCGTCAAGACTAATCATTGTCATCTCTAACATTTTCTCATTCATACCTGTTATCTCCGTATATATCATTAAAAAATAAGACGTTATCAACACTGCACATTTAAAGGCTTATAAGGGCGCAAATGTATGTCAGCGTTGTAACGTCTCATTTCGGCAATAATGACTATGCACTCTCGCCGTTATCTGTATTTGCCTTTTTCTTCCTTACCTTTTTCTTAGGAAGGTCTGTATCCTCTGATGGATCTCTGTAAGTCAGTACAGGTTCTTCATCGCCTGTTATGACACCCTTGGTAATAACACACTTCTCTATAGTTGGATCTGAAGGGATCTCGTACATAAGATTAAGTGTAGCATTCTCCATGATAGCTCGAAGTCCTCTAGCTCCGGTCTTACGCTCCATAGCTTCCTTTGCTATCTCTCTGAGTGCATCATCCTCTATCTCAAGCTGAACTCCATCAAGCTCAAAAAGCTTCTTATACTGCTTGCATATTGCACTCTTTGGCTCTGTCAGTATTCTCACAAGTGCATCCTCATCCAGAAGATCCAGAGTCACTGCAACAGGAACTCTTCCCACAAATTCAGGGATAAGTCCATACTTTACAAAGTCATGTGGCATAACCTGCTTGAGGAGCTGTCCAACGTCCTGCTCTGACTGCTCTATAACCTCTGCATTAAAGCCAATTGATTTCTGGCCAACTCTGTTCTCTATGATCTTCTCCAGTCCCTCGAACGCACCACCACATATGAATAATATGTTGGTCGTATCGATCTGGATAAGCTCCTGATGCGGATGCTTTCTTCCACCCTGAGGTGGAACTGAAGCCACAGTGCCCTCTATTATCTTTAACAAAGCCTGCTGAACGCCCTCACCCGACACGTCTCTGGTTATGGATACGTTCTCGCTCTTCTTTGTGATCTTGTCTATCTCATCAATATAGATTATTCCATGCTCAGCTCTCTCTATGTCATAATCAGCGGCCTGTATAAGCTTCAGGAGAATGTTCTCAACATCCTCTCCTACATATCCAGCCTCTGTGAGAGTTGTAGCATCTGCTATTGCAAAAGGAACGTTTAACAATTTTGCAAGGGTCTGGGCAAGATATGTCTTACCTGATCCCGTTGGGCCAACCATGAGGATATTACTCTTCTGTAATTCAACCTCAAAATCCTTCTGCGCAAGTATTCTCTTATAATGGTTGTACACGGCAACCGCCAGTACCTTTTTTGCCTCTTCCTGACCTATTACATACTCATCAAGAAATTCTTTTATTTCCTTTGGCTTTAACAGATTGATATCACCATCTGAATCAAGTCCTGCGTCAACCAGTTCTTCTTCTATTATCTCTGAGCATATCTCTACGCATTCATCACATATGTAAGCCCCAGGTCCGGCTATGAGTTTTCTAACCTGATCCTGTGTCTTATTACAGAAAGAACATCTGAGCTGTTTTCTCTCGTCACTACGATCTGCCATTACAATACCTCGATTATTCACTATTTATAATTGTCTGGAGCCAGTCTTTTCCAGAATCTGCGAATACACCGCCGGTTCTGCAGGCTGGCTCCAACCAACTGATACATCTTCTACATATCAGATATCTCTATCTGTATTATCTGTTTGTTATAACGCTGTCGATAAGGCCGTATGCACAAGCCTCCTCAGCAGTCATCCAGTTATCACGATCTGTATCTGCCGCGATAACATCAAGTGGTTTTCCTGTATTCTCACTCAGCATTTTGTTGAGTTTCTCTTTTGTCTTTAATATATGTCTGGCTGCGATCTCTATCTCTGTTGCCTGCCCCTGAGTTCCACCAAGTGGCTGATGTATCATGATCTCCGAGTTTGGAAGCGCATATCTCTTGCCCTTTGTTCCTCCTGCAAGAAGGAATGCTCCCATGCTCGCTGCCATTCCACAGCATATTGTTGAAACATCACACTTGATATATCTCATTGTGTCATATATTCCCATTCCGGCTGTAACTGATCCACCCGGGCTGTTGATATATAACGAGATATCCTTTGAAGGATCCTCTGACTCAAGGAATAACAACTGTGCTATAACAAGGCTTGCAGTTGCATCATTTACCTCATCTCCAAGAAAGATGATTCTGTCTTTCAGCAATCTAGAATAAATATCGTATGTTCGCTCTCCGCGGCTAGTCTGTTCTACAACGTATGGTACCAATGCCATGTTATCTACCTCCAATACATATCAAGCCAATCTGTCTGTTAAAATATTAAACTTCCTTTGACTCATCTACAAGAAGCTTTGCAGCCTTCTTAACTGCTACATCCTTCTTGATGCTGTCCTTCTCTGCGTCGCCCATGAATCCCTTGATATCCTCAAGCTTCATCTGGTACTGAGCTGCCATCTTTGAAAGCTCCTCGTCAACTTCCTCGTCAGTAGCCTCAATGTTCTCAGCCTTTACTACAGCCTCAAGAACTGCTCTCTGCTGGATTCTCTTGAGTGCGTCCGGCTTGATTCTCTCCATGAGAGACTCCTCTGTAACGTTTACGATCTGCATATACTGCTCAAGGCTGATTCCCTGATACTGAAGTGTCTGAGCGAACTCATCCTTCATTCTCTTCTGCATATCCTCAACCTGTGCATCTGCAATATCCATAGTTGCGTTCTCGATAACCTTGTCAAGAACCTTTGCTTCCTTCTCGTTTGCAGCGTCTCTGTTCTTCTTTGCAAGTATCTTCTGCTTTACCTCTTCCTTGTACTGGTCAAGTGTATCGCATCCGCCTACCTCGCTTGCGAACTCATCATTGAGCTCTGGAAGCTGTGACTCTGTGATAGAGTTGATCTTGCACTTGAATACTGCCGGCTTTCCTGCAAGCTCCTCAGCCTGGTAATCCTCTGGGAATGTTACGTTAACCTCAACATCCTCTCCGATGTTCTTACCAACAAGCTGATCCTCAAATGTATCGATGAATGAATGTGAGCCAAGAACGAGCTTGTAGTTCTCACCCTTTCCACCATCAAATGGAACACCATCAACAAAACCCTCGAAGTCAAGAGTAACCTCGTCGTCAAGCTGTGCTGCTCTTCCCTCTACGAGTACCTTTCTTGCGTTCTGAAGCTGCTCCTTCTTGATGTCCTCAAGAACCTCATCATCTGTTACTTCAACGTCGATCTTCTCAACTTCGATTCCCTTGTAATCGCCAAGTGTAACCTCAGGCTTTACAGCAACCTCTGCTGTGAATACGAAATCCTTGCCCTTGCCCATCTCTATTACGTCAATAACTGGCTGTGATGCGATCTCAAGCTCTGAAGCTACAGCCTCTTTTGGATAATACTCGTTGATCATTGCATTTGCAGCATCCTCATAGAATACTTCCGGGCCATACATCTTCTCGATGAATGCCATTGGCACCTTGCCCTTACGGAAGCCTGGAACATTAAATCTGTTCTTTGTCTTGTTGTAAGCTGCTGTCATTGCCTTGTCAAAATCTGCTGCAGGTACTGTGATTGTAAGCTTTGCCATGCTGTGCTCAAGCTTTTCTACTGTGAAACTCATCTTTTTATTTCCTCCTTGAAATGTGCAAATGGTGCCTTAAGCCCTACAATTAAGGCACTCAGATAGCATCCATTTATCTTTTTCTTGTTTATATGTGTGGACAAAGTCCACATCAATCATCGATTATATCATAATGTGCAAATGATTGTCCAGTCCATTATACTATTATTATAATAGAAAGTTTTCACGACACAAAAGACCTGATGTATGGATCATACACCAGGTCTTCTTTTTGTTCGTAGATCTAACGGAGATTATAAGCCAGGCTTATCTTCCTGACATCTGCTCTTCCTGTCTCTTGATCATCTGACGAACCATCTCGCCACCGATTGAACCTGACTGAGCTGATGTTAAATCTCCATTGTAGCCATCCTTAAGATCAACACCGATCTCCTTGGCTACCTCCATCTTGAACTTGTTCATAGCACTCTTTGCCTCTGGAACACTTGTCTTGTTAGAGTTTGAACTTGCCATAACCCTGTACCTCCATATTGAAATAATTATTTAAGACTTTCGTCTTGTTAGTATTATTAACAATATGGCTTATGTTATAATGGCAATTTCTGTTATGTGCCATGCACTTTTTATCTGAAAATCACTTTTCTCTTAATACTTCATTGGCTCCTCTTCGCCATTCATGACTCTGAGTGCGCCCTGAGCAAGTGCAAGGAGCTCATCCTCTCCTGCATATACTGTAAATGGAGCAATAAATCCTGCTCTCTTCTCAAGCTCTTCGCATGTGTGCTTTGAATATGCGATTCCACCTGTGAGGATGATCTGATCAACCTTTCCTCTGAGAACTGTTGCCATACCACCTATATCCTTGGCAACCTGCTGATAGAATGCATCCTGAACAAGCTTTGCATGCTCATCGCCCTCATTGACAAGTTTCTCAAGATCTCTTGCATCGTTGCTTCCGATGTAAGCGTTGAAGCCGCCCTTTCCAACGAGCTTCTTCATAACCTCAGCCTGTGTATACTTGCCTGAGAAGCACATCTTTACAAGTGCTCCTGAAGGAACGCCACCTGCTCTCTCTGGTGAGAATGCACCGTCACCGTCAAGTGCGTTGTATACATCTACTACCTTACCGTGATCATGGGCACCAACTGATACACCGCCACCCATATGTACTACGATGAGGTTCAGGTCTGTGTACTTCTTGCCAACTTCCTTTGCATATCTCTTGGCTACTGCCTTCTGGTTGAGTGCATGGAACACGCTTATTCTTGGAAGCTCAGGTACTCCTGAAAGTCTTGATGATGGCATAAGCTCATCAACAACGACTGGATCTACGATGTATGAAGGAACTCCGAGCTCATCACCGATCTCTCTTGCGAGGATACCACCAAGGTTTGATGCATGCTGGCCCTGCTTACCGATCTTAAGATCCTCAAGAAGGTCATCGCTTACTGCGTATGTACCGCCTGGGATTGGCTTGAGCATTCCGCCACGTCCTACACATACATCAAGTGTCTTGATGTCAAAGTTCTTCTCAGCAAGGACATCAAGAATAACCTTCTTTCTGAAGTCCTTCTGATCTACTATCATATTGAAGCCTGCAAGCTCCTCTGTTGTATGTCTGAGTGTCTCCTCAAACAGAAGTGTCTCGTCCTCGAACACACCGATCTTTGTCGATGTTGAACCTGGGTTTATTATAAGAATCTTATATGACATTTTTTAAACCTCCAAATGTTTTTTATGTATGGCTTATTTGTTTGCCTTAAGTGACTCTGCAACAACTGCTGCAAGTGCTATTGAGTTGAGCTTAACCTCAAATGTATCTGATCTTGATGTAAGGATTACAGGAGCATCTGTACCTGTTATGATACATCCGTTCTTACACTTTGTTGTATGAACAAGTGTCTTGTATACAAGGTTACCTGCATGTATGTCTGGGAACAGAAGGATATCGGCATCTCCAACGATCTTTCTGTCTGTAGCTCCCTTATGGATAGCTGCCTCTGGCTCGATCGCAAGATCCATTGAAAGAGGTCCGTCAACGATACAGCCTGTGATCTCACCGTTCTCGTTCATCTTTGTGAGCTCAGCAGCCTCTACTGTTACAGGCATCTTAGGATTTACAACCTCTACTGCTGCAAGTGGAGCAACCTTTGGACAAGGTATTCCGCACGCATGAGCAACCTCTACAGAGTTCTCTATGATCGACTTCTTCTCCTCAAGTGAAGGATAAGTCATGAACGCAACATCTGTAAGGTACAGGAGTCTGTCAATACCAGGGATCTCAAATACACATACATGTGAAAGTGGCTTACCATTTCTGAGACCAACCTCTTTGTTGAGGACACTCTTCAGGAAATCCTTTGTTGAGAGAAGTCCCTTCATATACATGTCAGCCTTATGATCATGAACAAGTTTCACTGCCTTAAGTGAAGCCTCTATATCATCTGGCTCATTTACGATCTCATAACCTGTAAGATCCATACCGATCTGATCTGCGACCTCTCTGATCTTTGCCTCGTCACCCACAAGTATAGCATCTGCGATTCCCTTCTCCTTTGCTGCCTTTACAGCCTCAAGAATAGGCGCATCCTGTGCTACTGCAACTGAAACTGTCTTTCTGCTGCACTGTGAAACCTTTGCCAATAAATCATCAAAACTTTTACTCATCTTTCGCACCTCACGTGATATTTATTATTTATACAAGTCCATTTTGTATGTTATCACTTATAAATCTAAAGGTCAACCACATTGTCCCATGTTATTATTACTGTCATTTTGATTCTCCGGTAAATTTTTTCCTGTAAAATACGATTCCCGCAACCGAAACTACGGCAAAGCACATAAGCAGTATGACCTTCGAAACAGGATCCCGATCTCCGGTGTCCGGCGTATCAGGAGTGTTTGGTGTGTCGGGTGATGGATGTTCTTTTATTTTCTGATTTGTTATGATCACCGGATCATCCATGGTATATTCACTTTTTGATGTGTCTATCTGAATTTTTTTGTCTGTTTTTTCGTAACCCTCCGGGGCAGCTAACTCCTCTATGCTATACGTGCCTCTGGCAAGTCCGTAAAATACAGCCTGTCCATTTTCTTCCGATTCAGCTTTTGCGATCAGAGCCCCCCGGTCATCATATATGCCAAACACAGCCCCGGCAAGCGGACTGCCATCCTCCTGATCCGTCTTGAGTATATGCACCATGCCATAGTGATTTTTGACATTTATCACCGGTGGCTCATCTGCACTCTCCGGCACGCTCACCGGTATGGAATTTACCCCCGGGTCGGCAATATAACCCTTGGGAGTTCTGGTCTCCTTTATATAATACTCTCCCGGCTCGAGTCCGGTGAATTCTACACTGCCGGCTTTGTCAGTCTTTTTTGTCATGAGCTTTTCATGATCAGATGCCCTGTACAATGTGAACTCCGCATCCGCAAGAGGTGTCTCCAGAATATCATCCGTCTTGTGGACACTTATGCTCCCTCTGATCTTCTCTTTTTCTTTTGTATAAACTGTCTGTGAAGCAAGGTTCACATCCTCATGTGAAGCTACGACCTCTCCCTCATAATCCTCATCCGTAAGCACCTCATAGCAGACAAGAGCCGAACCACTTATGCTGTCAGTCGAAAACCTGAAATTCACATCCACCGTCATCTCCTCTGCATCTGCGGTAAAACATTTCTCTGACGTTGATCCATCTGCCCCAAGCGGTCTGCCCGACTCCTGTGAGACAACGCTTCCGCTCAGTTTGTATCTGTGCCCGATATCCAGCCCTTTCATACTCACCGTGTCCGTGATATCTACAGTTTCCGCATCCGGATCAATGAACTTCGATCCGTCTTCACTGTTCTTCGCTACAGATTCTATCTCCGGCATCCTCTCATCAACTATGTCCCCAAGATCAAGCACGCACTCATCTGAATCTATTTTGAATTTTATCGGAGCAATGCTCTTATACTTTCCCTTATTTGCATCACAACGAAGCTCTGTCAATGTGTACTCTCCGTACGGCAGTGACCCTTTGGTCTTGTCCGGCTTTCCATCCCCAAACCAGATATCATCCGCAGAACTGGAGTATTCGCCATTGGCATCAGTTGTTATCTCCGCAGACTGGGTGCCATCGGAGTTCTCGACGAAGAATCTCACATTTGCGATCGCTGTCCCATCCTCGGCATCCACTTTTTTGAATTTGAAGTCACCTCTTACGACATGGTTCCCGACCACAAGCTCGTAGCCATTTACCAGACGAACAGTGTCGCCATCCTGTTCTATTCTGTCCAGATATATTCCATCTGAACTATCCTTTATAATATTGCCATCCTTTGCGCTTTTAAATATTGAATTCACAAGCGTGTACCCTTTTGGGGCTTTTGTCTCCTGAACCGTGATTGTTCCCGTCTGCAAAACCACATCCTCAAGGCCGCACTTACCGCTGTCATCCGTCTTAAGCGTCCAGCTCTGATCCGGCTTCTCTGGGAGCTCGTCCACGGAATTATAAAAATTCCTGTAATAATTGACTGTAAACTCAGCCCCTGACAAGACAGCATCTCCCTGAGATTTATCTCCCGTCTCCGCATCCTGTTTGTATATGCTCAGATCAATCTTGCCTGAGATCACCTTGTCCCAAGTCTCCCAGCTTATTTCAAGCTCCGTGGATGTACTGACCTCCTTGCCATCCACGGACAGGAATTCTCCTTCTTCGTTTATAACGAGCTGTGCCACAGCACTGTTTCTCTCATAGTTGTACGGAGCCCTTTCCTCATATATCCTGTATGTTCCGAACGGCATATCTGTGATCTCATAGGTTCCAAGTCCGCCATATTCTGACATCACAACTATACCATGTCCATTCTCATCAGTCTCTATCTGAGCCACCAGAGTGCGCAGACTCTGTGTGCCGTTTTTCACTTCCATCTCAATATTGTACAGAGCTTCTCCCACACCGGCGCCGGAATCTCTGTCGGTCTTGTGCAGACTGAACTTTCCAAGAACAGGCTTCTCTCCCGTCCATTCAATATCCATAGAAATACTGCTTGAAGCTACCGTTCCAAATAACAACTGCTGGTCATCATCTACCTGAGTGGAATCTACAGTATACACTGTAACTCCGGGGATCCCTTTACCAGACTTTACTGTGCCCGTTCCCTTATAAGCCTTCTCAGCACTGAAAAAGAATCTGTCGCCTCCCATTATAGTTACCTTACCTGTCTTGTGGATGGTGAACTCCTTTTCTCCGCTTTTCCTGATATGGAGCCATGTATCCGCCGGTACCGAGATCCTCACTCCATTCTCAGCATCTGCCTTACACCTCATTATCCTGGTTCTTCTTCTCTTCTCACCAGTCTTCTTGTCCACATAACCGGTATAATCCTTAAGACTTACATAATTACCGTAATTCTCTTTGCTTCCATCATCTATTATCTCTATATCTGCCTGATCTCCCTGAAGGACGATCTCATCTCGCTTTGTCTCCGATATGTATTTATAGAATTCGTCTATAATGTCAAAATACTGTCCATGTCTTATATAATTCAAAGTCAATGTCATGATGAGCTGTCTGTGATCTGCGGACACCCCCTTAAAACCAGACCACGCATATTCACTTCCCGGTCCATACAGAAACGCTTTCTGAAGCAGTCTGTTATTTGTCACGGAAAATGCCACCTTGTCCGTGCTCTTAACTTCATTTTTCTTATGATCGCCGCAGTATGCCCTGTACTCTACACCATCCTTATGCACCGTGTAATGCCTCGTGTATGGCATCTCATTGTAAAACACCACATCGCCGCTTAGGATGCAGTCCACATCTTCATAACTTATCTCATATCCGGCCATAGCCGCAATTCCATCCGTTGAGGTGGCCATAACATCAGTATGCCTGCTTTTCTCCCCGGCATACAATTCGTCAGCACTTGACCTTGTACTGAACCTATGATAAAAAACCACACCGGCCACACATACGGCCAGAAGAACAGCCAGCAGAATCTTATATACATACAATCTTTTCATAATCTCTTCCTTTCTGTTTGAGTTTCAGCCCATTCGTAACCGTATCCGGTAAGAGCCGTCTTCATGAATCTGTTTAGCTGTTTTATGTGCACAAAAAAAGCTTACGTGCATTAAAAAGCACGCAAGCTTCATTGTCAATAGAATGGCAAACATTCCTCAACAAAGCGAATTTCCACTGAAAATCACCCGTTTTTTACATGGTCTGTATATTTTGATCCCATTTGTAAATTGGAATTTAACCCTCTGGATAATTAAGTCTGCTGTCATCTATATCATACAGAACCTGTGACAGGAATTTCTCTGCAAGATAGTTCGCCATACCGAGATTCATATCCAGGTAATTGCCGCACTCTCTTGGATTTGCTCCAGGGATCGGATCGTGATAATGTCTTATGAATTCGAACATTGATATCATAAGCTCCACTATATCCTTCGACTCATAATCGCCTGCGAGTATGAGATAAAATCCCGTCCTGCAGCCCATAGGTCCAAAGTATATGACCCTGTCCTTATACTCTTCATTATTTCTCAAGAATGTCGCACCGAGATGCTCTATGGTATGAACCTCCGCAGTGTTCATAACCGGCTCATAATTCGGCTTTGTCATCCTTATGTCAAATGTTGTGAGGATCTGATCCCCTGCCTTATCCTTTCTCGACACATAAATGCCCGGATTCAGAAGAAGATGATTTATCTGAAAACTTGCTATCTTATCCATGTCTACTTCACCTCATATCTCTTTATTATCTCTGTCATCATGTTTACACTGTTCTCTATAGCCTTTGCCGCAAATGTAGGATAATCCATCTCTGCACTGTCATCAGCCTTGTCCGATATGGCCCGGACAACAAGATACGGAACCTTATTCAGCACTGCAACATGTCCTATGGCCGCGCCCTCCATCTCTGCACATCTTCCACCAAATGTCTCCACAAGCCATTTCTTCTTGTCCTTGCTCCAGATAAACTGATCGCCGCTCACCACTCTTCCAGTGAACACCTTGACTCCTATATTTGCTGCATCCACTGAGTCCTGTGCTATCTTAAGCAGCTCATCGCTGGTCTTGAACACGCTCAGCTCTGTATCAGGGATCACACCCGGCTCATATCCAAGGGCGGATACATCCATATCGTGCTCCACGGTATCCGTAGCCAGAACGATGTCTCCTATATCTATGTCAGCATCCAGTGATCCGGCTATTCCGGTGTTGATGATAGCTGACACTCCATACATGTCGATCAGCGACTGGGTACACATGGCCGCATTGACCTTGCCGACACCGCACTTTACGACCACGACATCCGTTCCTTCTATCTGTCCTTTGTAGAAGCTCATGCCACACTTGTCTGTGACCTGGAGCCCATCTATCATCTCTTTCAGTCTTGCGACTTCCTCGTCCATCGCACCTATGATTCCAAGCATCTCTTATACCTCCATTATCCATTGCTACCTGTCAACTATACTACAACATTCGGAATATGTATATCCTCTTCATAAAAGGAACCTGTCTCCTAAATCTCCTGAACAGCACCCGAAGTTCTCCCATACGCTGTACATATTCGTCCCCGGACACCTCGCCGCCATAGCTTATGCCTTCCATATATGTCGCAAGGTCCTCAGTCTCCGCCGGATCTGCGCCCTTACAGAAATATTCAAGCTGCTGCCTGTGATTTCCCGCCTTCGAAAAATCATCCGACGCAAGTCTTGCATAATCACACATATACCTATAGTAAGCTATCACATTTCCAGTCTTATCTCTCCTGTGATAACCCACAAAACGAACTATCTTCCTGACTGCTATACGCCCCACAAACAAGAGCACTGCAAATGCTATACATCCCGCCAGAACATATATTATCCACACGGCATTTCCAAGTGAAAATGCTGTACCGGTCGTATCTGTTCCGGTATCTCCGCTGTCATCACCTACGAGCCATCTTCCAAATCTGGACCAGAAATCATCCTGGGTCTCATCCTCATCTTCACTCGACGGAGGTGTCAGCTCCACGACCTGCCATCTGCCACGTATGAACGCCTCTATCCACGCATGAGCTCCGCCATCGTCCACATCCACCTGAACAACAGCCGTTCTTCCAAGCTCTGATGAGCCTGAATAATAATCATCGTAACTGAACTGTTCTTCATCGAGCATTGTTCCGTCAAGGACCTCGGTGTAATCCACGGCATACCCCTCCACATATCTTGTGGGTATCCCCATGTATCTCAGGATCAGCGCCCCCGCAGTGGCATAATTGGCACACAGGCCCTTCTTCGTGGTATCAAGGAAATAATTGACATAATCCTCATCCCTCGGCGTGGCTCCCGGATGCAGTGTGTACGGATAATTCTCCAGGAAGTATATATACACCTTCTGCAGCACATTATCCACACTGTCTTTTTCCGTGATTCCTGCGCTCTCACAGAATCTTCGTATTGAATCCATATTCTCCTCTGGAATCTCAAGATACTTGTCATCCACCGACGACATAACCGGCTCAGCCAAAGCGGATGGACTGTACTCCACACTGTACAATGAATCGCCCTCTTTGTAAGTATTCATGGCTTCTATATCAGTGTAGTAAGGGTAATATTTTAGATCTCCGGCGCCATCTATGTTCTGTATATCCATTCGTCCTCTGGCATGTCCTTCAGAATTGACCGGTGACGGATAGTCGCCATCCTTATCTCTGTCCCAATGATCCCAGCTATACTCATCACCAACGAACGCTTTCAGATAGATCCTGTTTGTGCTATATGGTGCAAATGTGATTACCAGATCCGTCTGTCCATCAAGTGTGACATCCGACACGCCACCAAGTTTTCCATTCGCCAGGCCTCCGGTATTCGCCGAATTCCTTAGGGATTCAAATCCATACATGATGAGGTTTCCAAGCGGGCCTTCGATTTTGTTCTTCGCCGAGCTATCACGATACCTGTACAGATAAGTCTGCTGCGGCTTGACAAGAATAACCGCACTTCCCACCAATATACATACAGCCGCCACACCGACCGCAAGCTGCAGAGACGCCCTGTCACTATGCCTGTAACTGAATCTTCGCTTCTTCTCATCATATTCAAACGTACTGTCCTTGTCAGTTATACGGAAGTGACCATTTCCCTTAAGGCAGATAACTCCCAAAAGTCCTGTGGATACCATGAACATGTAAATAACATCCGGCTCAAGCCTGAAAAACAATGGTAATATAAACACAGGAAGTGAAAACCACACTGCCCAGAACACACTCATATTCGTGTTAAGGAAAATGTTGAGGATTATTATCTCTACACAGCCTATAGCGATGGCTGCCACAGGAACAGTGAGCATCCTGTTGGACAAAGTCTCGGAGAATACCTTAACCTCCTGGGCTCCATAATAATCAGTCACATGATCCAGAAACTCATTTACGATAGCATAAAATCCACTGTTTATATAACGTCTGAGAAGCATGATGAACAGGACAAAAGCGACAAGAAATATGACATATCCAACATCTCTCACCCACACCTTGCCTGATTTGAACAGACCACAGAAGTACATGGCCAGCAGCGCATACGCCAGAAATATAACGGGAACACCGTACGCCATATCTATACACGACAAAAAGCCGCACATTGAACCACCTATGATAAATATCTCCAGCAGGCATTTTGCAGCAATACCTCTGCTGTCCGATTTTCTTCTGCGCAGCTTTCTTTTTCTGTAATCCGCGCCTTCTCTGCCTCCATCTGTGATCTCCGGATCGTTGAGCAGCCTTACACCTTCACAGAATTCTACCGCTTTCCTGTCTTCAGTTTTCTTTTTTTTACCAAAGATTCTACCCAATTATGTATCCTTTCACACGATCTCCATATGTAAACACTACATTGCCATCCGCTCTCATATCGCCGGAAACAACTATGATCCTTCTGTCAGAATCCAGATTCTTCTCAAGCATCGATAACCCATAGCCAAAATCTGCATACGCCTGCTCATAAAAGATCTTCTCCATCCATTCAGCGAGATCATCCCTGCTGTCTATCGAAGTCCTGACTATATCGCCCTGCGCGCCGCTCCAGTAATAGAATGTAAACGGCAGTTGTTCATCCAACAAACTTACAGCCATGCCGTAGGCGGATTTCAGTACATCATTCAATATATGTGTCTCATCATCGGCAAGCTCTACCAATATCATGAGCTGGCTTGACGACATGCTCTCTCTGTCCTTTACCATCAGCACGTCTTTTTTTGCTGACAGCTTCCAATGTATATTCTGAAGCTTATCCCCCGGCTGGTATTCTCTCACATCCACAACCTCGGAGAAATCATGACCTTTTTTCCGGCTCTCCTCAGCCTCGTTCATCCCCTGTGAAACCGCGGTCATATCCGCCTTCACATCAACCTTTCCGGAAGGGAAAACCTTGTACTCTTTTACCGAGTTGCATTTGCTCTTTATCCTCACAAATCCAAGCCAGTCAGTAACGCATATTCTGTCCGCTTTCACCTCCAGTGCACCTACATACGACTGGGCTATCTGGTAATCCACCACATTCGCACTGCGCGAATATGCAGGTATGCACAGCGTATGCCTGCCATTTGTATGGAAAAGATCATTCTCCATGCTTATCTCTATCTCTGTGTTCATATTCGGAATAATGCTGCTGTTGTCGAGCACAACCGATACGAGAAATGGCGAGTCCACCGTAAGGTTCTGCTCCCCGCCGCCAAACTTTACAGTCAAATGCCTTGAAAGCACAAAGGTGCATACTATTGACACGACCGGCAGAACTATCATCAGTATCATAACTATGAAATTAAAATATGAATGCACAAAAAGAAGGATCAACAGATTTATAACAAACACGAGAATGTATTTGAATACATGCCATGCGTACTTCATCCGCTGATCCTCCTTTACTTATATCTCTTATGTTCTCAGTTCTAAGTCCTTGGAACCTTAACCTGACTTCTCACTTCATCCAGAGCCTCTGCGACAGTCATTCCATTAGCTCTGGCACGGGCTGCAAGCTTTACCCTGTGCCCAAGCACGTCGTTGAACACCTCTGCTATGTCTCCCGGCACAACATATTCTCTTCCAGAGAGCACCGCCATTGCTCTGCTCATCCGCAGAAGTGCATTTGCGCCTCGCGGACTTGCTCCCATCGAGAAGAGCTCACTCTCCCTGGTAGCCTCAACCAGAGTCACTATGTAATCAAATATTGAATCATGCACACTCAAAGTTCTCGCCTTATCCTGAAGACCTATCAGTTCATCTCTCGTCACTATTCTCTCTACACTGTCCATAGGTACAAATTCCTGACCTTTAAGTATCTGCACCGCAGCCTCGTGGGATGGGTATCCCATGGAAAGTCTCACCATGAATCTGTCAAGCTGGGACTCCGGAAGCATCTGCGTTCCCGACGAACCAACCGGATTCTGGGTTGCCATGACCGTGAAAGGCTGCGGAAGTTCCCTTGTAACAGCATCGACTGTCACATGTTTTTCCTCCATGATCTCAAGGAGTGCCGACTGAGTCTTAGGCGATGTTCGGTTTATCTCATCCGCAAGGAACAGATTACAGAACGCTGAACCCTCTCTGTACTCAAACTCACCGCTTTTTGCATTGTACATGGAAAATCCCATTATGTCACTCGGCAGAACATCCGGTGTAAACTGGACTCTGTTATATTTCATATCCAGAGTTCTGGCAAATGCCGTTGCAAGAGTGGTCTTGCCCACACCCGGGATATCCTCAAGCAGTATATGTCCACCCGCAAGTATGGCAGCATAGACCTTGATTATTATATCTCTTTTTCCCTTTACGACCTTCTCTACCTCATCAACGACCCGGTTCTCTATATCTGTCATACGCCGTCCTTTCTCTTAGCTCTGGTTAACTCTCTTCACCTCTGATATGAACTTATCCTGTGGCAATGGTCTTGAGAAATAATAGCCCTGAATGTAATTCACTCCAAGATTGCTGAACTCCCTGAGGGATTCCTCCGTCTCCACGCCTTCCACTACGATCTTCATATTCATATCCTTAACCATGCTTATGGTGTTCTTGACAACCTTCATCATCTTGTCATCTGTGTCTATATCCGCAAATGTCTTGTCCAGCTTAACTATCGCAAACGGCATGGATGCTATCCTCTTCATATTGGAATAACCTGTTCCAAAATCGTCAAGTGAGAATGCAATACCATAATCTGTGAGACTGTTGATATTGTCCATTATTGTCGTCTGAGCATAGGCAGCCGCAGTCTCAGTAATCTCAAGATTTATCTGCTCATTGCTGACTCCGTAACGCTCCATCACCGCCCGCACGTCTTCTGATAACTCACTGCTCATGCACTGGATGACCGACAGATTCACCTCAACATATTCCAGTCCGAGATTCTTGAATTTCTCTCCAGCTATGAAACGGCACACCTCTTCAAGAACGAACTTACCTATCTTATGGATCATTCCATTCTCCTCCGCAGCAGGGATAAATATCTCCGGCGAAATGTATCCATACATATCATCATTTAATCTCAGAAGTGCCTCAGCACTGTTATACTTTCCAGAATCTATGCTGTATATCGGCTGATAGTAAACCTCAAACCTGTTCTCGGCAAATGCCTTATCAAGTATCATGTCCATGTCCCGCATCAGATCATATCTTTCCTTGTTATAGATATCTCTGGCATAGAGAACACGGCCTGTATACTCGTGCTCAGCAAGCTCACCGCCAAACCGCATCACACTGTCAACATCCTCTATATCCTGAGGACATCTGGTGATACATATTATCGGCAATAGATTTATAAACATATCATTATACTTATATCCCTTCTTCAGCTTCTCGTTTATCCGCTCCGCAAAATCCTCAGCCTGATCCTTGATACGCTGGTTCATGACACATCTGAACATTCCGGTTCCCAGATAATACCACTCAACATCATATCCGTATGGTCTGCTCCACTCTAAAAAGTCTTCAGAGATCTCCCTGAGCAGCTTATGATATTCCTCAACTCCCAGAATCCCGCGAAGAGTCTTGTCATTCTCCATAGTTATCATAACTACCGTTATATCAAGGCCATTATCCAGAGAATTTCTCACGTCGTCCATGTATCTTGTGATCTTGTTCAGGCCCGTGGCACTGCTTATAACCTGCTCCGGACTCTGTATCAGCAACGCAACGAACAGTAATCCAATCGCATTTGCAAACATCTCAATCGGAATATCCGGGTTAAACATCTGAAATACGGCCGCAACAACAACCAATGGGAATATCGCTATGGTTGATACAAATCTTCCTCTTGTAAGTCTCCTGTGATATCTCGTAACAACCATGAAGCCCAGAATCATATAAAATATTCCGGCAGCATACAGAAATGTCATGAAAAACTCTCTTCTGTACTCTCCCTGTCCGCCTATACTGAATACACACGGAGTGAAAAAATTAACTCCGAGCATGATCATGCACAGCAACGTTGGAAGTGCCAGTATGAAACTCTTCACTTTACCTCTGAATATATGTATGGCATCCACTATGTTCACCACATAAGCGGCATACATAGCCGATGAAACGACATGGAAAAAGAGATATCCCGTATGGAATATGTATTGGGTGACTACATGCCTTTCACCCATATTGTCAAATGCGATGGCGCCTATATCAAACGCTGTGGCAACCATTGCAATGGTCAGAACAAATTGAAACTGCCTGTTTAATTTGCCTCTGGTCATCTTCTTCATGATGACTGAGACCATGATAAGAGTAAACACGCAGAATGCCGCGTAATCAAAGTATAGTACTTTGCTCATATTATCCTCCTATGTACAACTCCTCCACCTATAGAATAATATAACAAATATTTCTAGGTCTTTCAACGCATTATATCCGGGCGGTCTGTTATCACTGCATCTACGCCCAGTCTGCACATACGTCTCATCCAGTGTGGATCATTCACAGTCCACACATATACCGGTATGTGCTTGCGCTTCATTCTCTTCACAAATTTCTTCGTGCAGAGAAGATAATTCGGCGATATAAAATCCGCTTTACACCGTCTCATTCTTCTCTCAGGAAAATACTCATTCAATCTGACACCGAGCTTAGCCTTTTTCTTACCGACGAGCAGTCCGGTCTTTATCCTCGGGTCTATGGCCTTCACATTGTACGACACTTTGTCCTTGAAGGATTTTATCGAGAACTCACCGTATCCAAATCTCCCCTTGACAAGATCTATGACACGCCTCTCGTATCCGCTCTCCTTTAATTCTATATCAAGACATATCTTTCCGCTGCAGAGTTCCAGGACTTCGTCAAGCGTAGGCACTCTGTAGCCTTCTTTTGATGCAATATCGTTGATCCTGTTGTATGTCATATCTCCTATCTTTCTGCCGTCTATAGTTCCATCATGAAATACTATGAGTATATTATCACTGGTTTTCCTCACATCGAACTCCACCATATCCGCCTTCAGATCTATAGCTATCTGAAACGCTTCAAGTGTATTCTCATGAGGCGCAAGGGCACTCGCTCCTCTGTGTGCTATCACCATAGTCTCTCTATTCATGCAAATATACATCTCCATTCTGATCAATATTTAAATCATATATATCATCTATCGGTATCTCGGTTCTGTCTTCCATAACTATCTTTTTCCCATATACGTCAACATTGCGTATATATCCCGACACATGTTCGTATCTTCCACCAGCTTTTCTGTCATCCTTTACAAAATACTCTATACTCACACATTTTTTGTCTGCATTATGCATTATATTCAACAGTTTCTGATCAAGAACCATTTTCTGACTCTCATCCAGCTCCAACTTCTCATCGGTGAGCCTTGCAGTCTCCGCTATGGCTGCTCCATGTCCTGTGAGTGCGGCAAACGGGGCAAACTGTGCTGCTCTGTCATGGATAGACATGTGCGGATGAACAGAGGACACGTGATGTGGAAGCTGTATTATGTCATCGTAATTATCTTCCATAAGCCCCTCCTAAGCCTTGTGACCGCCTATCTGTCCGTTCCTCTCTATCGTCGTACCGCCCTCCTCAAGATTCATTCCCTTAAGGACTGCATTTTTGCCAAATTTCTTCTTGAGCTCTATCATCGCTTTCTGCATGCTCTGCTCCCGCTTCATATCCTGCTGCTTTTTCTCCGTCTCTGCTGCCCCGTCTCCAAAATCATCAAACAGACTGAGCTGCCTTGCTGACTGTTTCTCATGTGCCGCAGTATTCGATATGATATTGTTCGCCGTGACATATATCCTTCTGACATACAATAAAGGATCTACGATCTCTTCAAACAATCCGGTCACCGCATCCATGATGACCTTTGTAGATGATGTATACTCTCCAAGATTCACCGTTCCATGGGCACTTTTCGGTATCTTTCTCCCATACATATCTGTCTGTATCTCTCCGGAAAATTTCGCTCCCGCAGCGTTCTTTTTGAGATTATCTATATCATACCCCACTGTTATGACCATCTGATCTGTCTTGACATTCTTATCCACAAGATCCAGCACGAGCAGATCCGTCATCTCACGGATAATAAGTCTGGCTTTTTCATATTCGTATGGGCATGACAACACCTGTCCTGAACCTATGCTGTTCCTCTCCGGCTTGTAAGCCTTGATATCTGCAATGGTACAAGGCTCCCAGCCCCATGCATGATCTATGAGCAGCTCTGCATTTATACCAAATAATCTGTACAGCAGATCTTCGTTGTAATACTCATCGTCATGTCCCAGTGAGCATCTGGCGATATCACCCATTGTATAAAGTCCATGACTCTCAAGTTTTCTCGCATATCCTTTTCCCACTCTCCAGAAATCTGTGAGCGGTCTGTGATTCCACAGCTTCTGTCTGTACGACATTTCATCAAGACTTGCTATCCTGACTCCATCCTTATCCGGGGCTATATGCTTTGCCTCAACATCCATCGCTATCTTACACAGGTAGAGGTTCGTTCCTATCCCTGCTGTTGCTGTTATACCGGTCTGTGCAAGCACATCCTGTATGATCGTCATGGCAAGATCGTGCGGACTCATCTTATATATCCCAAGATAATCCGTCACATCCATGAACACCTCATCTATGGAATACACATGCATATCCTCTGGTGCTACATACTTCAGATAGATGTTATATATATCCGTACTGTACTTCATGTAATATGCCATACGTGGCGGAGCGGCTATATACGAAACCGCAAATTCATTATGCTCCGCAAGCTCATTGGAATCGCAGCTCTCCCCGGAAAAGTTTCCACCGGGTGAAAGTGTTCTCCTGCTGGCATTGACCTCCTTAAGCCTCTGCACCACCTCGAACAGTCTGGCTCTTCCAGGTATACCATAGCTCTTCAGCGACGGGGAAACAGCAAGACATATGGTCTTCTCTGTTCTCGACGCATCTGCCACTACCAGATTGGTGGTCAGTGGATCAAGTCCGCGCTCAACACATTCAACCGATGCAAAGAAGGATTTCAGATCTATCGCAATATACGTTCTATCTTTCTTATCCCTATCCACAGCCAATCCCCCTGTCACTTCTTGCTCAGTCTTAATCTTCTCTTTCTGATGCTTATGTGCCTTGGGTCACATACTATACAGCAGCCGTCTCAGCAGCTTTCCCGCCGGCCCGTGTATGCCCCAGCACTTTCCTCGATACGAGTATGTAGGCGATTATCATCGCCGTACCTGTTATTATCCATGAAACTATATACACGTTCAAAAGCATGCCAAAAGAATGATATCGCGCAAACACCGTATATATCCATATGATCCTGAACACTACTGAACCCACAACTGTTATAATAGCCGGCAGCATGGATCTGCCAAGGCCTCTGAGTGCCGCAGCTGTCATCTCATATGTTCCTGTCATCGCCTCAAGGAGCATGACATGCTTCATTCTTATAAGTGCATACTTTATAACCTCTGTATCTGTTGTATAAAATCTCACAAGAAAATCCCCTGAAAGCATCATGGCACTGCTGAACACAGCCGTCATAAGCATGCCCTCTAACATGGCAATCCTGAGAGCTTTTCTGCATCTCTCCTTCTCACCTGCACCATAATTCTGGCTCACAAATGTCACTGCTGCCTGTGCGTATGCGGATATGACAAAATATGCAAAATATTCAAAATTAAGACCCGTGGATGAGCCTGCCACAGCATCAGGACCAAAGCTGTTGATTCCGCCCTGTATCAGCACATTTGACAATGAGAAAACTGCCGTCTGTATCGCTGATGGAGCTCCTATCCTGAGTATCTTTCCCAGGCACACTTTATCTATTCGTATATTCTTTATATCGAGTCTGAGTGGACCTTCCTCATGCATCAATATATACATGACTATTCCCGTACTGACAACATTTGATATGACCGTTGCCATGCCGACGCCTGCCACTCCAAGTTTACACACACACACGAAGAACAGGTTGAGTACAACATTGAGTACACCTGAAACTATCAGGCAGTAAAGCGGACGCCTTGTATCACCTATAGCTCTGAGCACAGCCGCTCCAAAATTATAAAGTATGATAAACGGCATTCCCACAAAGTATATCCTCAAATAAAGTACAGCCTGATCCAGCACCCTCTCAGGGGTATCTATGGCCTCAAGAATCGGTCTTGCCACAAACATTCCCGCAACAAGCATAACTATTCCGCATATAAGGGCAAACTTCACGCTGGTATGCACACACCTGCTTATGGAATCTTTTTTGTTCTGGCCTATATAATGGGCCACAAGAACATTCACACCCACTGAAAGCCCCACGAACACATTCACAAACAGGGCAACAACCGCCGCATTGCTTCCAACGGCCGCCAGGGCATCACTTCCTGCAAATCTTCCTGCCACAGCTACATCTGCCGAATTGAAAAGCTGCTGCAGTATACTGCTGGCGGCAAGTGGCATGGCAAATATAAGCATCTTAAGCGCCAGTGAACCATTTAACATATCCATCTCGTGCGATTTTTTTCTATAATCGGTGTTCTTTTCTGTATTCGTTTCTTTGCCTTTTTCTTTGCCTTTTTCTATGCTTTTTTCTATGCTTCTTTCTTTACTCTTTTCTGCGCTCATTCTGATGTCAGTCTCTTTTTCGTCATTGTGCTTCATTCTGATGTCCGTCTCTTTTCCGTCATTGTGTTTCATCCTGATATGATCTCCGTTTTCTTATCTAGTGGGCACCCTCATACTTCTGAAGATAGTTGAAAAGTGCTCCTATGAGATTGGAATCGTTGCCAAATTTGCACAGTCCAACCTGCATCTCATTATAGATCACTGAAAATTTTGCAAGCTTATCCACGTACTTCTTCACGCCCTGTATGAACCTCGGTTCCGCACTGATTCCACCTCCAAGGAGTATGATGTCCGGTGCAAGAATGACATGTATATTCATGCAGTGCTTCGCGATGTTCAGATACCAGTCCTCAAGCACATCTATGACCGCCTTATCACCGGCAGTCTCCCACTCATATATCATCTCACCTGACACTTCATCTTCCCTCATGCCCTTGACTGCTGCCACCTCTCTTCTGAGTGAGCTTACCGATGCCTGCATCGTCCAGGTGACATTGTCCGGAAGTTTTACATGTTTCTTTGTATTCTTGAGATTCGCCTCAAGCGGTACAAGTTTGTCTATATTATCCCTGTTCACATCCTCAAACAGGTACGACATCTCACCGGCAACCATACCTCTGCCGTGAAGTATCTTTCTGTCTATGACTATTCCTCCACCGACACCTGTGCCAAATACCAATACAACAGCACTGTTGTAGTCCTTTGCATTTCCCTGCCATATCTCCGACAATGCGGCACATTTGCCATCGTTCTCAAGAGCCACCTTAAGTCCATCGCATCTCTCGCTTACAAGCTCGCCTATATGCGCTTTGTCAAGGTAAGGCAAGGCTCCGCCGGCATAACATATCCCGTTGTCCACATCCACCTGTCCAGGAAGTGATATAGCTATTCCTTGTATATCATATCTTTTCTTATATCCATCATATATCGACTGAAGTGCATCAAGGAATGCATCCAGCCCCTGTTGTATGTTCTCCAGTCCATTCCCAAATCTTCCAGGTGTAGGGAATTTATTCTTCTCCATTATCTCAGCATCTCTGTCCATCACACAATGCTTTATAAATGTTCCGCCTACGTCTATCACAAGGTACATAACTTCTCCTCCATACCGAATATGTTTTATTACTATATATTTTTCTTCAAGCTAAAAAATAGCAGTCTCAAATGTATATACAGTATATATTATACTATGTCGAACATACATTCGGAAACTACTATTTTTATGTTAGCATATTTTTTTGTTATCAACAACTACTTTTGTAGCGCAACTTTTTGTTATATATAACAGGGACGTTCCTTATTACTACTTTTCTTTAGGCAGTATAATATTAAGCAGAATTGCAACCATTGCCGCAGGAACAATTCCTGAGCCTCCAAAAACAAGCTGGAGCAGCTGAGGGGCATTTGCTAGAATACCAGGATTGGCTCCCATTCCATAGCCCACGCCCAGTGCTACCGAAACTATGGACAGGTTGCGTGCGCTTAATGGTTCCTTTGTTATGAGCTGAATACCACTGATAACTATCGAAGAAAACATCATAACTGCAGCTCCACCAAGCACTGACTGAGGCATGATTGATACCAGTGCTGCAAGTTTAGGGCAAAGACCACATAATATCAGGAATATCGCTCCTGTTGCAAGCGCAAATCTGTTGACGACCTTAGTCATGGCTACAAGTCCCACATTCTGGCTGAACGATGTATTTGGAAGGACTCCAAACACCGCTGCAAGAGATGAACCCAGACCGTCACACATCACACCACCTGAAAGTTCCTTATCTGTGGCTTCCCTTCCAAGGCCACCTTCCATAACACCTGATATATCACCGACAGTTTCCACCGCTGTTACAATAAACATTATGAGCACCGGAAGGATTGCTCGCACATCAAACACCGGTTTTACAGGCATGAGCTGTGGAATCGCAAACCAGGAAGCATCTTTCACCTTGTCCCAGTTCAGCACCCAGGCTTTTGTATATTCCACACCATCAGCAGTTATACCTGTTCTCGGAAGAACAAGTCCCATTATGATCGCTGCGATATAACCTGCGATTATTCCAAAAAGAATAGATGACGAACTTAAAAATCCTTTTGTCCAGTGCTTAAAGAAAAGGATGACCACAAGGACAAATAATGCGAGCAGAAGGTTCTCCATGGAGCCAAAGTCTGCAGCATTATTTCCACCTCCAAATGAATTTATTCCCACCGATATAAGGCTGAGTCCAATGGATAAAACCACTGTACCTGTTACAACAGCCGGGAAAAACCTGCGCAGAGGTTTCAGGAAAAAACCAAGCACAGTCTCAAATAAGCCACCGATAATGGATGCGCCCATAATCGCACCATACGCAAGCACTCCACCGCCCATGGTTGCCGCCACGCTGTTGAATACTCCTATAAAACCTGAAGATGTACCCATAATGATCGGCACCTTTCCTCCAACAGGTCCTATTGAGAAAAGCTGTATCAGGGTGACAACTCCCGCGATGAGCATTGCGTTCTGAAGCAGTGAAAGCTGAAGATCAGCAAATTCACCACCGACCAGTCCGCATGCTCCTGTGATAATCAATAATGGTGTCAAATTTCCGACAAACATTGCAAGGACATGCTGAAGTCCAAGAGGTATCGCCTGGGAAAGAGGCATCCTTCCATCAAGCTGGAATGCTGTTTCTGAAAGTTTAAACTTATTTTTCATCTGTTGTTTTCTCCTGTATATTTTTTTCATATTACAGATTCTGTTATTCTGCTTATGTTATCTCCAATCACTCTTCCGGCATGGACATAAGAATCTTCTCCGGTGTGATCGGCAGTTCTCTGTGCCATACACCTGTCGCCCTGTATATGGCATGTGCAATAGCAGGTGCCGGAGTGTTGATAACTATTTCTCCTATCGATTTGGCTCCAAAAGGACCTGTAGGCTCATAGCTGTTTTCAAATTCCACTCTCAAATGTCCCATATCCAGACGGGTTGGTATCTTGTATTGCATGAAACTCGACTCTATCGGGCATCCCTTCGCATTGTAGGTGATGTTCTCAAACAGAGTGTGTCCTATTCCCTGGACTATGCCTCCCTCTGCCTGAACACGTGCCAGTGCCGGGTTTATGGCTATGCCACAATCCACGACTGCAGCATAATCCAGTATCTTCACTTCTCCTGTATATCTGTCAAGTTCTATCTCAACCATTCCGACCATATATGGAGGAGGTGAAACCGGAGATGAATGAGAGACTGTGGCTACAGCAGCAATATCATTTGCGACCTGATCCTTAACACTTATATCAGCCAAAGAAACGCTTTGATCTGTTCCTGTCCGATATGCCCTGCCATTTTCGAAATACATTTCATCCTGCTCACATCCAAGCATTCCTGCTGCAATTGCGCACAGCTTCTTTTTCAATTTATCACATGCAAGCTCCACAGCCTTTCCTGTTACATACGTAGTGGATGAAGCATATGAGCCGGAATCATACGGTGAAGCATCTGTGTCTGCTCCAAATACCGCCACGTCATCAACCGAGCAGTCCATGCACTCCGCAACCATCTGTGCAAGGATAGTATCACATCCGGTTCCCATATCTGCAGCACCGATTATCAGGTTAAATGTACCATCATCCGCAAGCTTGACCGTTGCAGATCCCACATCCACATTCGATATACAAGAACCCTGCATGGCCATTGCTACTCCTGCAGCCCTGACTTTTCCGTTTCCCATGTCCCTGACAGGGTATTTATCATCCCAGTTAAATATCTCCTTGCATCTGGCCATACATCTGTCAAGAGCACACGCATTTGCCGTTTCACCATAATACGCAGGCATCTTCATTCCCTCGCGCAGCATATTCTGCTCACGGATCACGGTCGGATCTATCCCCAGTTTCTCCGCAAGTTCATTCACCGCAGACTCAAGTGCGAAGATTCCCTGTGTAGCCCCATAGCCTCTGTATGCACCAGCCGCCATAGTGTTCGTATATACAACATCATATCCAAACCTATATGCCTCAAGACCTCCCGTATATAATGGAATTGACTTATGCCCGCTAAGTCCGACTGTTGTAGGTCCATGCTCCCCATACGCTCCTGTGTTGGACAGCGTATACAGATCAAGTCCCCTTATATGTCCATCGCGGTCTGCTCCCAGACGGACTCTCACCTCCATCTCATGGCGCGGCGAGCCTGCGATCTGACTTTCCTGTCTCGTAAATATGATCTTGGCCGCACGTCCTGTCTTCATGGTCACAAATGCAGGATACACCTCACTTACCGCTGTCTGCTTTGCTCCAAATCCGCCTCCTATACGTGGTTTTTCCACTCTGATCCTGCTCTTTGGAATGCCAAGCGCTCTTGACAAAATACGACGTACATGAAACACGATCTGTGTAGAAGAAATTACATGAAGCCTTCCATAACGGTCAAGGTGTGTATACGTTCGAAAAGTCTCCATCATAGCCTGGTTAAAGGCTCTCATATGATATCTGTTCTCCAGCACCTCATCACAGTCAGCTATAACAGCATCAACATCGCCATCACCGCCTATATCGCTTGCTATCAGGTTGCGTTTCGGATCGCCTCCTACCTGAACCGGTGGGAACCAGTCGTCCTCAGGATGAACCAATATATCATTATCCTTTGCCTTGCGGAAATCCAGAACAGGCTCTAAGATTTTATATTTTACCTTTATGAGTTTCATAGCCTTGATTGCTGACTTTTCATCCTCAGCTGCTATGATTGCAACCACATCGCCCACACACCTCACATGGCGGTCCATAATGAGTCTGTCATACGGTGACGGCTCAGGATATGTCTGTCCTGCTATTGCAAACCGGCTATTTGGCACATCCTGCCATGTGTAAATATCTACTATTCCGGGTATTTTTTTTGCTATGGAGACATTTATATCCTCCACAATGGCATTCGCATGTGGACTGCGAAGCAGTTTCACAACAAGTGCATCACCGGGAGTGATATCATCCACATATACCGGTTTGCCAAGAAGTAACTGCATAGAATCTTTTTTTCTAACGGATTTATTAACTACATTATATTTTTTATGTTCCATGAGTTCACCCCTTTACTGTCTGTCATCTGCAGGAATTCTACTGTCTAAGTAATTCCGGATTCCTCTCAGTTGTCCCTCATATCCGGAACATCTGCACAGATTCCCGGCAAGATATGCCCTGATCTCATCATCCGATGGGTCAGGATTTTCTCTGAGAAGAGCTATTGTATTCATCACAAAACCCGGGTTGCAGAAACCACATTGATCAGCACCCTGATCAGCAATGAATCCGGCAAATTCTGCCGCCTCATCCTGAAGGCCCTCAAGGGTCTGCACCTCGTGTCCATCTGCCCTAGCAGCAAGCATCGAACAGGAAAGGACAGGAGTCTGATCCATAAGCACTGTACACAGGCCGCAATTTGACGTCTCACAGCCGCGTTTCACACTATAACAGCCATGATCTCGCAGGAAATCTATAAGGAGCATATCAGGAGCTATATTTCCCGAGACAAATTTCCCATTTAATTTAACTTTTATTTCCACTGCTGCTCCTCCTCAATTTTTTTCAATAATCTCTGTCCAAGCACACGTATCAGGCGGCTTCTGTATTCTGCGCCAGCACGATGATTGCTTCCAACCGGAACCTTGTCAGAAACCCAATTGGCAAATGCTTTCTCTGTATCATCTGAAAGTCCCCCTGTGAGCAAGCCTTCTTCATCCAGAACAAGTATCGCCCTTCCAGGCCTTGCGCCCACAGCCAGACGGTATTCTCCATCCACGCATGATGCTGAACAGGCAATGACAGGGAAATCTGTTCTCTGATTGCGGACTGATGCATAAGCAAAAACCCCGGGAGTTTTCCTGATGATCAGATGTACAATCACATCCCTGTCCTGCTTCATGTTGACAAATTCCCTGAGAGGAATCATACCACCATGATAAAGCTCCACAAATGCATCCATAGCTAAAAAAACTGTCAGAATGTCCGAAAATCCGAAACGTCCCCATATACTTCCGCCAATCGTGGCGAGATTCCGAAACTGAACCCCCACAATATCCTTCACAGCTTCACATACTGCACCATGTGTATATTTGTTTAATCCGTCATGCAGCTCTATCTGACGGAGTGATGCCATTGCACCAATAATGAATTCGTCATCTTTTTCTTCAATCTTATCAAGTCCCAGATCACACATATCTATGGCTGTCTGTATCAGGCGATCCTGCATTTTTGTCCAGAGCATTCCTCCGATAATACAGCTTCCCTTTTTCTGATTCAGTTCATATGCCTCATCAATACTTTGTGCGCGTACATAATTCTGTATTGTTACCATAAAAGCTCCTTTTAACATATAAACATAATTTTTCAAAATATATTATATTAAAACAGCTTGTCTTTGAAAAGATGCTTTGTTACAATACCGTTGTATTATTTCAAGAATAACGAAAGGAACATTGAATTCATGAAAACAACTTTTAAAAAGCAACTATCTATCATACTTATCTGTACTATGCTGGCAGTACTTACAGCCTGTGGTACAGACAGTGCTACAACAACACAGAGTACTACGGAAAGCACCACAGCTGCTTCAGTATCCGAATCAGCTTCCAGTGAAGAAGCATCAGAAGAAATATCATCTGAAGAATTATCTTCCGAAGAATCTTCCACTGAAGCAGATGCTGAACAGACTGTCTACCCTGTAACAGTTACCGACCAGGCTGGCCGTGAAGTTACAATTGAAAAAGAGCCATCTTCTATCGTGAGCGGCTACTATATTTCTTCAAGCCTTTTGATCGCTCTTGGTCTTAAGGATAAGGTTGTCGGTATTGAAGCAAAAGCAGACAAGCGCCCTATTTATAAGCTTGCTGCACCAGAACTGACTGAGCTGCCGAATGTTGGAACTGCCAAAGAGTTCAACCTTGAGACATGCGCTGCTCTTTCACCTGATCTGGTTATTCTGCCAATGAAGCTTAAGGATGCAGCCCAGAGCCTGACAGACCTCGGTATCACAGTACTGCTCGTCAATCCTGAAAGTCAGGATCTTCTGACAGAAATGATCAACACCATAGCTACGGCAACTAACACCAACTCAGAGGCTGCAAAGCTGCTCGCATATATAGATTCTCAGAAGGATATGCTTACTTCAGCTCTGTCTGGCGTAGAACCTGAAAGTGTATACCTTGCCGGCAACTCATCATTCTTGTCTACTGCCGGTCCTTCTATGTATCAGTCAAGCATCATCGAGCTTGCCGGTGGAAAAAATGCAGCTGATTCTATCACAGACACCTACTGGGCCGAGATAAGCTATGAGCAGCTTCTTGCATGGGATCCTTCTTATATAATAATCGCATCGGATGCCGAATATACAGTAGATGACATAATGAACGATCCAAACCTTGCAGAATGCACTGCTGTAAAAAGCAGCCACGTATATGCTATTCCTGGAGACATGGAAGCATTGGACAGCCCGGTACCTGCAGGAATCCTGGCATCTGTATGGCTTGCAGGGATCCTTCATCCTGATCAGGTATCAACTGACACATATACAACTGAAATGACAAATTATTATGAAACATTCTATGGAATCAACAACTAATAACAAGCGTAAAAATAAAAACAAAGCAACAATAACTATTATACTGGGAGCTGTCATTCTGGCAGCTCTTAGTATATTTTCTTTTTTTGTCGGAAGATATCCTCTTACACTGAATGGATTGCTGCAAGGTGATGACATGCAGTGGCGTGTATTTCTCACGCTTCGCGCAAGCCGCGGAATCATCGGCTGTATAGGGGGATTTGTTCTCGGCATAGCAGGATTTGTATATCAGACTGTCTTTAAGAACCCATTGGCTTCTCCAGACATCATAGGTGTATCCTCAGGTGCAAGCGCAGGTGCCGCATTTGGCATTCTGTTTTTGTCCGGAACAATGTCTGTAACCATATCTGCTTTTGCCGGAGCCATATGCTGTGTGATACTGGTTCTGCTTCTGTCATCGCTGACATATGAACGTGATGGAAAAAGCATAGTACTGGCAGGCATAGCAGTACACAGTCTTGCCCAGACCGCTCTTGTGTGTCTGAAGCTGACTGCCGACCCTGAAAAACAATTAGCATCAATTGAATACTGGATCATGGGAAGTCTTAATGGCATAAGCATATATTCCATTGGTTCAAATGTAATACTGTGCGCTGTCTGTCTGCTGATAATGTTCCTGTTGTACAGGCAGATCATAATGCTCTCCCTTGATGACGCAGAGGGCCAAATGCTTGGAGTGCATGTTAACCAGATGCGAATGCTGGTTCTTTTGATCGCAACCCTGGCAACTTCAAGTGTGATCAGCATGACAGGACTTATCAGCTTTATTTCTTTGCTTGCTCCGCACGGAGCCAGAATGCTGCTCAAAAATAACCGCTTATCAACTATGCTTCTGAGTGGTCTTATAGGTGGATGTCTTCTCACTTTCGGCGATATCCTTGCCCGCAGTGTATGTTCCACAGAACTGCCGGTCAGTATATTCACAAGTATCGTAGGAGCACCGTTTCTTATCTATCTATGCATAAGGAGGAAACCTGTAAAATGAGTATATTAAACATATGCGATCTGTCAGCCGGCTACCACCACAGCAGCCGCACCAACACCCCAGATGTGCAAAATGTGATAAATAATATCAGCTTTTCTGCAGAAGAAGGTACAATTGTTGGTATACTTGGCGAGAATGGCTGTGGCAAGACAACCCTTATCAAAGCTATTGCCAATTTGATTCCACATAGTGGCTGCTGCGAGTTAGATAATCTCCAGCTGGAACATATTCCTCACAAAAAACTAGCACAGCTATGTGGATATATCCCTCAAAAAAGCGGCATATCCATAGACATATCTCTCTTGGATGTTGTCATGATGGGATTTAACCCAGAGCTTAAGCTGCTTCAGCCCCCTACTGATACCATGAAAGGAAAAGCTCATGAAGTTCTTGCAATGGTCGGCCTTGATTCACGGATAAACGATAATTTCCAGACATTGAGCGAGGGGCAAAAACAGCTTGCCCTGCTGGCACGTACATTTGTGGCCAAACGGAAGCTTTTACTCCTGGACGAACCGGAAAGTGCACTGGACTTCAGACTGCGCTACCAGATCATGAAACTTCTGTGCAGCTATGTTGAACAAAACCGCGCGGTGTCTCTGGTAACGCTTCACGATTCATCACTTGCATTAAATTACTGCAACACTCTTCTGGTTTTATCTGAATCCAAGCTGATCGGTGAAATATATCCCGATAAAACACCCATTGAGGAAATGGAAATGCTTCTGTCCAAAGTTTATGGTACAATCAGTATCAGAGAACTTTGCAACCGTCAGGGAAAGCGCCAGCTTGTCATGATGAAGGAGGATGATATGCATTGAGAGCTGCTATTAAAATAACATTTTTTGATGATAATGATGAGAAATTCTTTGGTGAAGGCCCATACCGCCTTCTTTTGGCTATAGAAAAAACCGGTTCTCTCCGCTCCGCATCCCAGTCCATGGGACTTGCCTACAGCAAAGCATTCCGCATGATAAAAAATGCTGAAGAAGCGCTGGGATTTTCACTTACAAGCCGCACAACAGGTGGCAGGTCAGGTGGGGGAAGCACGATAACACCAGAGGGAAAGGAATGGCTGAAAAAATATGAACAATACAGAGAAGCCTGTATTCAGGCTGGAAGCCAATTGTATATGGAGATCTTTTCTGACTAGTCAAAAGAAACATATCGTTATTACCGGTGACAGGAAAAGTGGCAAATCAACACTTCTCTCTTCACTTTTCGACAGACAAATGCCCGGAGTTACATCATGGGCCGTTCCAAAAGAAGGCGTATACATGAAAAACAACTCTAGCGGTGAAGTTGTACGTATAGGCAGATTCTGCTCTGATGCCACAGGTTGCGAGAACCTCATGCAGCCCATTAAAGATGCCTTTAACAGCACATGTATTGCTTTTTTAGAAAGCCTAGCAGACACAACAGCACCATGGATTACTGTAGACGAAATTGGATATCTTGAAAACACATCATACGATTATCAAAAAGCTTTCGAAAGGCTCATGAATAAAAAGCGGATCATTATGGTCGTTCGAAAACAAGATCTCTCATTTCTAAACTGGCTGTGCAGCCATAAAGATGTGTTCCTTGTTGACCTTGACAGACCATTTGGCAATTCCGGATGTATCATCATGGCTTCAGGACAGGGAAAGCGCTTTGGCAGCAATAAGCTCATGGCTGAATATCACGGACAGCCACTCATAAAGTGGATACTTGATATAACAAAAGATTTGTTTGCCAGACGACTTGTTGTCACCATACACCAGGATATTGAAAAGCTTTGCACAGAATATAGTATACCGGTAATCCTTCACTCCTCTCCATATCGGAATGATATGATCCGTCTTGGTCTGGATACAATTGGTTCTTATATTGACCGCTGTGCTTTTATTCCTTCCGATCAGCCACTCATAAAGACGGAATCTATAGCATCACTATTATTATGTTCTAAAAATGAGCCATCATATATATGGAGAACGTGTTATGACAAAACACCAGGAGCACCTGTGATATTTCCAAAAGAATATTTTGATGAGCTTATGTCTCTCCCACAAGGAAAAGGCGGAAATGTCGTTGTCCACAGTCACGAATCTCAGGTAAGGCAGCTACCTGTCACCAGCAAGACTGAATTGATGGACATTGACACACCAGCAGATATGGCGCGGCTGTAGGGACGTTCCTTCTGTCACCAAGAGTGTCCCTCTGTCTTATTCGTTACAGGGGGACACTCTTGGTGACTGAAGGAACGTCCCTGATTATTCTTGGATTTGACTCAAATCAAATGCACCGTTCTCAATCAACTTCAAAATTGTGTCTACCAAGTTGTTTTTTACAGTTTCACTTTCATTTTCAACGCCAGAATACTCTACATAAATAGTGTTCTCTCCCATATCAAAGGTTGCATAATATATTACGGTTTTGATACCTTGACTATTTGACTTTGTTACGAAATATCCTGCATTGATATCAACGCCGTCTACACTTGAAGTGATTGTATTTCCATCAATGATAGTATCTAATAGATTTACACCCTGTTTAGATACTACCATTCTTGTATCACCAATTTTTCCCTCAAGACCCAGAATATTATGATTGTCAGCATCAAAGTAAGCATCTGCGGTAACAGGCAAGTCTGCAAAAAGCATTTCAATCTCAGCATCGCTCAAGGGCCTTGTTGTTACATTTAAGTTAATTGAAGATTGTGATAAGTCATTTTTAACAAAAGTAATTGTTTCTCCACCATCCAGCGTGGCAATATCGTTTTTTGTACCAAACAGATTGCTTTGAAAAACTCCCACTCCAATCACAGCAACGAGTACGAAGCAAGCAGCAACAGACACCCATTTTTGCCGATTAGTTATTTTACTTGTTTTTTTCATAGGTTCAGCCTCCTTAATATACTGATTATCGACATTTCCCAATGCCCTTAAAAGTTTCTTTTCTTTCATACAGAGATACCTTCTTTCTCTAACAATTTTTTAAGTTCGTTCCTTGAACGAAATAATGACATCTTGATTTTGCTCTCGCTCATATCATATTCCGTTGCAATTTCTTTAATGGGCGATAAGTACCAATATCTTCTCATAAAGATTTTTCGCTGTTCTAATGACAGGGAAGAAAGAAAGCGGTTGAGAATATCCGTTAGAGCAATTTCTTCAACAATGTTTTCTGTACTATCCAACGATGGTATGCACTCTTGTATTTCATCAAGAATCAATGGCATTTGCCCGCCATTACGTTTCTTTGCATTGAGCAGTTCGTACCTGTCCAAAGATAAGTTGCGAGTAATCTTCCCTAAAAAAGTTTTTAGGACAGATGGACGGTTAGGCGGTATGCTGTTCCAAGCTCTTAAATAAGTATCATTTACACATTCCTCGCTGTCTTCGTCATTGTGAAGAATATTAAAGGCTATGTATCTGCAATACTTTCCGTATTTTTTTGAAGTTTCGGATATAGCAGCTTCGGAGCGCTCCCAATATAAATCTAATATCTGCTTATCATCCATAGGCTTCTCCTCCTCCTTTGTATTAAGGCCTTTCACTCTAATAGACGGGGAAAATGTGTCAAGCGTCACTTAAATTCAAAAGATATTTATTCAAAGATTAGCTTTCATTTTTTGAAAGAATATAATAAAACAGCAAAAGACATACACCAACAAGTCTCTTAATATTCAATGCGGAAAATTACAATTCATACAATCTTTTTGAAATCAATTTTATCCCTCATTTTTTCATGCTTTTCCTTTGGCTTAGATAAGGGAACACAATACTTATGTTCATTACAAATAACAAGCACTCCAAGAAAAGGTCGCTCGTCCTTACCAATCTGAGGAGATACCGATAAAACTCTGTCATCTATATTATGTAAGTTTCTGATGTATTTCATATCAATACGATATACTTCTAATGGTGCTTGAATCATTCATTTCTTCTTTAAAATATTTCAAGGACTATGTTTCCATAGTCCTTGAATGTAGTGTCACCGTAGCGACCCTAACGCTTTTTGAACGTCCACTTATCGGCAGGACCCTCCTTCAATATTATTGAACCAAATGCCATTCTTTTGTCAATGAATTTCTAAAAATTCATAATCTTTTTATATTTAGCACAAATCATTTTTCAGCCTCGTAGAGCGAAATACACCCACCGCACAAATCTTCGATTTGTACTCTGTGTATTTCGACTAATTATTCTTTTGAATGCCTTCTTTTATCTTATAAATACGTATCTTCCAAATCAAATATTGTACTATCCAAACTACAACAAATATTGCAACAAAAATAGCAAAATAGCTTAATACACCTTTAACAGAATGCTCCATCCATTCGCAAATATATGCAACTGTCATCATAAGTACAGATACAATTCCAAAATAAATGCTTGTTTGTTTTAATAAACTCCACTTATCTATTTCCCAGATAACAGATGCTCCTGCAAATCCTGCTCCAAGAACGGCACTTAAAACAGTCTGTATGATAATCGCTGTTACCTCATTGCCAAATCGTTCAATCAAACTCGGAACACATGAATAGTAACTACCATCACCGATTGCAAGTGAAATTCCAATTGTAATCAAATAACTAATTACAATTCCACCCAATAATCCAACAAATATTCTAGAAAATAATTCTTTTTTCATTTTTAGTCACCTCATAATCCTAATACTTTTTTGATCTTTGAAACATATCTTCTGGAAACATAACTTACAGTCCCATTCGATAATTCCATACAAATTGTTCCTACAAAGCTTAAATCAAGGCTTTTAACCTTCTTAAGATTCACAATTTCTGAATTTGATATCCTTACAAACTTACTGTTATCCAATCTTTCTTCCGCTTCATATAGTCTCAATCTAATTTGATACGTACCATTGTCAGTTTGGGTAAAAACATTACTGTCTTCTGCATAAATCTTTACTATGTGATCCGGATCTAATAGTGCGACCTTATCCTCTCTGATACCGGAAATAATTGTTGGAGCATCATCTAATCTGCTTACAAAATCAACAACTCTGTTAACTTCTTCCGTCATCTGTGCTGTTGTAATCATAATTTCAGGTTCTTTAGCTTCCGCATCGATATTAATATTCAGTTTCATGATTTTCCTCCTTTCTTGCTTTATAGTATATCTGAATTAGGATTATTATCTATACTTTATCAATAGGTGGTCATTTTTTCTACCTAACTGGTCAAAAACAATGTTTTCTCAGTTGATTCTTTCCCTTGTTTTTTCCCTTATGAGGGTTCATAAACAAGGGTAAAACGATATAACACAATACAAGATGTGACGGGGAGGACACCCACGAAAATTTTAGTATTTTCAAGGGTTTGCCGAGATTTCTATAACCAAATATAACAGTTATTAAATTTCTTAAAATACCTCAAGTGAGACTTCAAATTTATCGCTCTGATTTTTAATACATGTAGGGACGTTCCTTCTGTCACCAAGAGTGTCCCTCTGTCTTATTCGTTACAGGGGGACACTCTTGGTGACAGAAGGAACGTCCCCGATTTCCCCGATTTCCGGTCAATTTCATCTAAAGTGTCCATTAGCGGATCCGGCATATTGAATCCTTATTTTTCTTGTGATAACTTTTCCCACAGCGTATCAGAACATCAGGAGGAGTAAATTATGCCAAGAAAATATTATCCATTAACACCTTCACAAAAGATACATTTCAAACCAATTATTGAATTTGGCACTCAGCAAGTCGCAAATATAAGCATTTGTATGACTCTGCAGGCGCCGCTTGATTTTGGTTTGCTGAAAAAATGCATACAACTGGAATACGAGAGATACGAATGCCTGCGAATCCGTTTTACAAAAGTTGACCCAAATGGAGAGGTACGGCAATATGTTGTTTCTCACGATGACAGAGATATTGATTACGAAAACCTTTCATGGCTTTCCGGTGATGACGCTTATCACCGCATGGAAGAATGGTCCAGAATTCCATTTGACGGGGACAATATTCCAATGAATGTGATAAAAATGATCTCGCTTCCGGGTGGCTACAATGGGCTGTACATCAAAATCGATCACAGACTCATGGATTCATGTGGAGCTATCGTCATGGTGAATGACATCATGGAACTGTACTGTCATTACAAATTTGGCACGCCTTATCCCGAGGACATGGCAAGTTTCACTGACATGGTCGAACGTGATCTAAAAAAAAGCACAGACGAAAAACGTGTCTCAAAAGACCGCATGTACTGGCAAAATGTGCTGGAGGAAAATGGAGAACCTATTTACTCCGATATACAGGGACAACGGATACTTCAGGAAAGCAGGCGCCTTCACAATGACAAGTCACTCCGCGCTGCAGATCAGGAGATTAACAACCTGTCTGTCGCTACAAAGAACTATCATCTGGATGCTGAGCCAACCCAGAATCTCCTGGATTTTTGTATGAACAATCACATATCCATGACCAACCTCATTCTCATGGGAATACGAACTTATCTCTCCAAGGCAAATGGCGGACAGACTGACATCTCCATAAGGAATTATGTTTCAAGACGTTCCACCCATGCTGAGTGGGTATCAGGTGGCTCTCGCGCAATGGCATACCCTTGCAGAACCATCATTGATCCGGACACAGAGTTTCTGGATGCAGTTTTCATGATTCAGGATGTTCAGAATCATGTATACCGACACTGCAATTATGACCCGGAACTTTTGTCTGACCAGATGAAAGAAATGTTCCACACTCCTCCACACACTACTTATGAGAGCGTGGGGCTTACTTACCAGCCTCTTCCTATCAGGCTTAAAAATCCGCATCTCGAAAACATTTCCGTAAGGAGCATGTGGATTCCAAATGGTACATCAAAACAAAAGATCTATCTCACCGTCATGCACAGTGCAAATGATCTGGGTTTGAATTTCTATTTCAGATACCAGACCGCAAGTCTCTCCGAACAGGACATTGAACTGTTCTACTACTACCTTATGAAGATAATCTTCAAAGGCATTGCCGAACCAGAAATGACCGTGGGCGAAATCATCGAATGCATCTAACTATTTTTTGGGGGCGGAGGTGCCTGACCCCATTTAATTAATTCAATAAGGAGATTTTTAATATGAATAACAATATAACATTTTTAAACATTGTTGCCGAATACTGCAATACACCAGCTGATGAGATCACTAATGATATGCGATTCATAGAAGATTTGGGCTTTAGCTCCCTTGATTTCATGACTTTCCTCGGCGACCTTGAAGATACATTTGACGTGGAAATCGATGAAGATGAGATCATCAATATTCACACTATAGAAGACGCCATCAAGTACCTTGACAACCTGACAAGCTCTTCTGCATCGGTTTAACATTAAAAATCTGGGACGACGGAGTATGTCCCATTTTGCCTCACATAAAAGAAATGGAGATATGATATATGGAAGAAAATATTCTGGAAATTGTTGAAAAAAGCTGTCGGATACATAGAGATGTAATAGCTGTTAAATATCTGTCTCACAGAGAGATTGTCGAAAAGAGCTACGGAGATCTGTGGGATGACATTCGCAAAACTGCTATCATTTTGCGGAATAAAGGACTCTGCGGAACACATATTGCACTGGTGGGAAGCAGCTCTTATGAATGGATCTGCGCCTACATGGCTATACTTTTCACGGGAAATACTGCTGTACCGCTGGATGCAAACCTGTCAGTTTCAGAATTACATGAACTTCTGAATCGGTCAGGATCAATTGCATTATTCTGCGGAGCATCCAGAAAGGATGTGATAACAGAACTGACAGACGATTGTCCCGAAATGAATATTGTATTCACCATGGAAAAGAAAGTCGATATAGAGCATCTGGAGGGTGCAGATTCAAATCCACAATTAGCAATTTTGTCATTTGAACAGCTCCGCAGCGAAATTACCATACCGGCTGACTTTGCATTTGCCGATCAGGATAAGGATAAAATGTGTACGCTTATGTATACCTCTGGAACAACAGGTAAAAGCAAGGGCGTCATGCTGTCTCAATTCAATCTCGCACAAAATGTTGAAAATGTATATGTAAATCTGGAACCTGGTGTAACTATTCTGAGCGTTCTTCCTATACATCACGCCTTCTGCCTGACAATGGAATGGATGAAGGGCATTTCACTGGGCGCCACTATCTGCATCAATGACTCGTTGCTCCACATGCTGAAAAACATGAAACGGTTTCAGCCCGTTGGCATGCTGATGGTTCCTCTCATGGTAGAAACCATCTACAAAAAACTCAAAGACGTCAACCCTCTCCTTCCTAAAAAGCTGGTTGCAAAGGAAGCATTTGGCGGTAAACTGGAATATATATTCTGCGGAGGGGCATATCTGGATCCTATGTATGTTACCGAATTCAAAAAATACGGAATAGACATACTCCAGGGATACGGCATGACTGAATGCTCCCCTGTAATTTGCTCCAACAATCACAGATACAACAGACCCGGATCCGTTGGCAAACTCCTGGACAACTGTGCTGTTCGTTTTGTCGATGAGGAAATTCAGGTAAAAGGCACAAGCGTCATGTCCGGATACTACGACATGCCAGACGAGACCGCAGAAGCTTTTCAAGACGGCTGGCTCTGCACCGGAGATCTTGGTTATCTCGACTCCGATGGTTTCATGTATATAACCGGAAGGAAAAAGAACCTAATCATTCTGGCAAATGGTGAAAACATATCCCCTGAGGAACTGGAAGGAAAGCTTTCTGTAGAGCCCCTTATTTCAGAAATAGTCATTACCGGCGACGGCAACCATCTCACTGCTCACATATATCCAGATCAGGATTTTGTAGATAAGAAACATATGGATGTAGCCAGGACTTCTGAAAAATTGCAAAAAATTATTGATACCTTCAACAAAAACCAGCCAACATACAAAAGGATCTCGGCACTGGATATAAGAAAAGAGCCATTTGAAAAAAGTTCGACTAAAAAGATCAAAAGAAATCTCGTATAACAATAGACTCACACGCATTATTGTTGTAACATTGCTGTATTAGATAATGACAAAACTGCAGCACCAAGCCAGGCAGCAGATAAAGGAGACAGCCATGATCAACTCAACCGATTCCCGATATGATAGAACTGAAAGTGACCTTCTAGATGCATTCAAGATACTTGCAGGTCAAAAGACTCTGAACAAAATAAGCGTGTCCGAGATAACCAAACTCACAGGTGTGACCAGAAGCACATTTTACAACCACTACGAAGACATGCCTGCTTTCATCAATGCCATGGAAGACCGCATCGTCGATGAAATATTTCAGATCATGAATAGCTTCAAACCAGAAGGCAATCTTGAGATCTGCCACCAGTTCTTCAGGTCTCTATGCGAATACATGAAAGCAAATAAATTTCTCATGATCATCCTTGCCACACCTGAGGCTTATGATTTCGTGGAAAAGGCACTGACAATGTTCCATAGATACGTGCGATTAATTCTGGAAAAATCCAGCAAGACAGGCCTGGCCCAGGAGAAATACTCATACGCCGTAGCATACGCAATAGGCGGCGTGGTTGGTATCCTGCACAAGTTTGCGGTGGATAACTGTCAGGAAAGCAGCGACAAGGTGTCTGCTTTCCTGACAGAAGCATTTCTGGATGGTATGAGACCGTATTTGGGGGTGTAGGCACATCTCTTCATCTAGTGGTGTTGGGGAGATGTGTTTTTTATACATTCTCACATAAAGAGCTGCGCTTCTTTAATGAAACGCAGCTCTTATGCTTATATTTTTATTATAAAGACGAAATGCACTGTGAATATGCCCCAATATTTAGTCAACAACACATTCCACAACAGCACAAGGCGGAATATTCAGCTTTAAAACATTATCCTTGATGACTGCCGTATGCTCGGTAATGCTCACCCTGTCGGGACAGTCGAAGTCGTTATAGCTGTGCGCCTCGTTTGTAAGTATCCTGCACGAAACCGATGATGCTTTAAATCCGAAAATGCTACATTCAACAGCAGCCTCTTCCGTAAGCGAACAGTTTGCGGCGGTAACGGTCATACTCTTTTCGTTCACCGATGCGGAAACCGAGATCATCGGAGCATTTTTGCCTTCCGACATATTTTCGTTCTGCGTATAGCAGTAAACTGCCTCGTTGTTTTGGTGTGTTTTAAAAAGGTCGAAAACGTGATATGTAGGCGTTTTTATCATCTTATCGTCCTCTGTAAGAATGACCGATTGGAGAACATTCACCGCCTGTGCAAGGTTTGCCATTACAACACGGTCGCTGTGTCTGTTAAAAACATTCAGCTCTATTGCAGCAACGATAGCATCACGCATAGTATTCTGCTGATATAAAAATCCCGGGTTCGTACCCTCTTCTACCTTATGCCAACAGCCCCACTCGCCTATTACAAGTCCTATTTTCTTTTCGGGATCATAGCGATTCATTATCTCCGAATGTCTTGTGATAAGCTCATCGGAAAAGTTCGCTGCAGCGATAGTTTTATAATAAAGCTCATCGTCAAAATCGGTGGCTGATTCCATTTCGGGCCATACGGGCATCGTATAATAATGCAGGTCGATAGCATCAACATTATTGCTGTCAAGATTTTTCATCATGACTTCTGTCCAGTTATAGTCGGCAGAGCTTGGACCGCAGGCTATTCTGTAAAGTCTGTTTCCCGAATAATTGTGGCAAAACGTCTGATACCTTTTATAAACGTCGGCGTAATATTCGGGACGCATATTTCCTCCGCAGCCCCAGTTTTCATTGCCGACACCGAGGTATTCGAGTTTCCACGGCTCGGCTCTGCCGTTCTTCTTTCTCTGCTCTGTGAGAGGCGATTCCGCATCTGAGGTCATATATTCTATCCATTCGGACATTTCACGAACACTGCCGCTGCCAACATTGACGTTTATATAAGGCTTGCAGCCAACAAGCTCACAGAAGCGCATAAATTCGTGTGTACCGAAAGAATTATCCTCCGTAACTCCGCCCCAGTTCGTGTTCACGATCTTTCGGCGCAAGGCTTTTTCACCGATACCGTCCTGCCAGTGATATTCTTCCGCAAAGCAGCCGCCGGGCCAGCGGAAAACTGGAGCTTTTATATTTCTGAACGCCTCGATGATATCATTCCTTATTCCGTCTGTATTCGGAATAGGTGAATTTTCACCCACATATATACCGTTGTAGATACATCTTCCGAGATGCTCGGAAAAATGTCCGTATATCTCGGGAGAGATATGTCCGAGCCTGTCGTCTGCATTTATTACTATTGATATTTTTTTCATATTATACCTCCGCCGCATACTGAATTATTATATTATCATATATAAGTCATTGACTTTGGTATTGCAATGACTTATAATATTATTATACTAACCGTTCGTACTTTGAGGTGATGATATGATAAGTATAAACACAGTCTGTCAGAACGTAAGACACAAAGGGAATTTTGAAATATGCAGACCGGATGGTTCGGGAGATAATCTTCTTGTTATCTTCAAGACCTCCGCTGTTCTGATACAAAACGGTGAAGAAATAACCGTTTCTCCCGACAGTCTCATTTTATACAGCAAGGGAACAATGCAGCATTACAAAACTCTGTGCGGAAGTTATGTTAATCACTTTGTCCATTTTGATACGGACGATACCGAGCTTATGAATGGGATAAAAACTGACACGCTTATCACCTCGGCGGATATTCCTGCAATTGAAGAGTTGCTTACGATATTATGCCGTGAAAATGTAGCCGGTTCGACCAACAGGAAACAGTACGAAAATATGCTTATGCAGATGATACTTATGAAAATATCCGAAAGCAGCATAAATCCTGACAGCGATAAAAGCCGCATTTCCGCTCTTGAAATGCTCCGCACCGATATTTACAGCAATGCAGGGAGCTACAGCAATATATATCAGCTTGCTGAAAAAATGAATCTGAGTCCGTCATATCTTCAGGCAATATACAAACGGAAATTCGGGATAAGCTGCTATGAAGATATTTTATCCGCAAAGATCAAGACAGGACAATATTATCTTTCGACCACCGATATGACCGTTAAGGAAATATCCGACCTCTGCGGATACGGAAATGAGATATGCTTTATGAAGATATTCAAAAAAAGAACAGGGATCACACCGAGTGAGTACAGGAAAATTTCCAAGAATGATAATTTGAAAAACAACTTTATATGGTAAGGAATAAACTTTTATGATGAATTTTTTTGAACATTGCGCGGATATTGCTTCGGTTGGCATAATTGTTGACTTTACGGAAGATACGGAAACATATATCGTCGGCTCTCCTGCAGATATTAAGACTTGGGCGTACAGCGGCTGTCCCCGAAAAGCTCCGACAGGAATTATGTGGCACAGCAACAAACTTGGCAATCTCGTCAAGGATATAATCATCCGGCAATGCAACATTTGCAAATTCATCAAGCATGAATGTCACATGAATCGGTAATCTGCCACCGCAATTGAAATCTGCCTGATAATATAACTCCTGGAATATCTGTGTATATAACATTCCGATAATGAAGTTATATGATTTATCACTATCTGGAATTACACAGAACAGAGCTGTCTTTGTTTCACCATCCCCATTTACTCCTATCCCTATTTCAGGCAGATTAAGATCATCCTTTGAAAGCAGCCTGAGTACCTGTTTATTTTCAAGAAATGCCAGTCTGGAATTTGCACTGATAATAATAGAACGAACGGTATCTCCGGCACCTCTCATACATTTGTTATACTGCTTTACCGCCGGATGATTAGCTCCAAGAGGATTGTTCTCCTGTAAAAACTTCATTCTTGTATCCAGTTTTGACGGCTTACCCTGCTTTCTCCCAGAACGGATCAGATGGGGTGGCACCTTTAGGTGTCGTGTTGGCAATCAGGCAACATCTGCTTCCTGCAAAGCCATTGCTTCTCTTGCAATCAGAGCCTTTACAAGCTCCTCCTGCGTATGCTTTGCGTTCTCTGCGGGCATTGCGTTGACAACGAAAATGGTGCCGCCGATTCTCTCTACAAAGCCGGTTTTCATATCCTCCACGGTCATCACCTCCCTCCGTAAAAATAGGGGCGTCCGTTTCCGAACGCCCCGTTACCAGCCGAAAAAGGATTATTCCTTTTCATAGATTGCCTTGAGTGCTGCGTAAAGATTTCTGCCCTCGTCCTCCGTGAGCGTGATACCCTTCCCGCAGCGCTCGTGGTTCGGATGCTACTCTTGAATGTCCAGCTTGGCGGCATTGCCGTTCCCAATCATTTCTGCCCCGACGATGTTTGGATTGTTCTTTTCGGGCGGCTGCTCTGTCCTCCCGTTCCTTGCGCTCCTACGCTTCCTTGATACTGAAAAGCTCCTTGACCTTCTTCACAAAGACCTCCACCAGCTTTGGAAAGTGTTCCAGTGCCTGCAAAAACGGCTGGCATTTTTCTTTGAGCCGGTCATACCGTTCCTGCAATCGTTCCACGACAGAGGACGCATTGAAATACTGTCTTTGATAGTATGAAACGCTGCTTGCAGCTCCTTTCGCATTTCCTGCAAAGCTCGTTGTATTTCTTCCTGCCACGCTCATCAAGAAAGAACGCCAATTCTTCCTTGAGGTATTTCGGCATACGGGGCATAGCGAGCACCTCCTTTTCACTGCCGATTTGCTCCCGAAACGCAGAAATGCCCAAAACCTCTCCGAACTGTCATTTTTCTGGGCGATTTTGGGCGTTTTCTTTCGATATGAGCGGCTTTGTTTTAGCGGCGGTATCCTTTACCGCCAACCATTCAAAAGCCGCTGTTTGTCGCTTCCGGGTAACAAAAAAGCGCCGTATCGCTACGACGCTTTTGTCTTGCTCGGAAGATGGAGCAAGGGAACGCTATTCAATTATCTGTTGTACATTTTCTTTCTGCTGACAACCGTTGTGCCAATGGCTGCACCGCCGCTGACAAACAGCAAGGCAATCCACAAAGCAAGGTTGCTTGTATCGCCGGTCTGCGGAGATTTGGAATCGTCCTTCAGCTTCGCCGTTACGGTGTCGGCTTTTTTGATTTCCTTTGTACCGTCCTTGTCGCTGTAATATTTACCACAGCCTTCGCAGTACCAGTACTCGATATTGCCCTCGGTGGTCTTGGTCGCCGCAGTTGCCTGGAAGTGCTTTAAGTTGGTGTGGTTCTTCGCATCAAGCTCACCGTATTCCGCACCGCAGACTTCGCACTTTGCCTTGTCCTTGCAGGTCGCTTTCCCGCCGGTGTGCTCAGTCAGCTTCTTGCCGCAATAATCACACTTGTGGTCTTTGTTATCGTCTGCACACTCGCTGATTATATAATCGCAGATATCACATTTGTGGTCTTTGTTTGCATCGATGCAATTCTCCGTTTGCGTGCCTGCAGAGCATCCGTCAACGGTGCAGGTGCGGGTATGGGCGCCGTCTTCGTTGGACGTCCAAGCGCCCCAGTTGTGGTCCAGCGCATTGCCGGAGAAGAAGGTCGCCTCATCCGCCGTACCCTCGGAGCTCAGACCGCAGACTGCGCAGGACTTGTAATAGATTGCCTTTTCGGTACAGGTTGCAGCAGACTTCAAATACTGCGCCTCTGCTTTTTCGGCAGTGAAGCTGTGTGCCGCCATCTCGCCGTATTCGCCGCCGCAGACCGTGCAGACAGCCTTGGCAGTGCAGGTCGCCGTGCCGCCATGGCAATTCTCGGTTTCCGTATGGCTGGTGTCACGCTTACAGATTCGGGTGTGGGTCTCTTCATCGCTGTTCTGCGTCCAAGCGCCCCAGTCGTGATCCAGCGCATTGCCGGAGAAGAAGGTCGCCTCATCCGCCGTGCCCTCTGAGCTCAGACCGCAGACTGCGCAGGACTTGTAGTAGACCGCCTTTTTGGTACAGGTTGCAGCAGACTTCAAATACTGCGCCTCTGCTTTTTCGGCAGTGAAGCTGTGTGCCGCCATCTCGCCGTATTCGCCGCCGCAGACCGTGCAGACAGCCTTGGCGATGCAGGTCGCCGTGCCGCCGTGGCAATTCTCGGTTTCCGTATGGCTGGTGTCACGCTTACAGATTCGAGTGTGGGTCTTTTCATCGCTGTTCTGCGTCCAAGCGCCCCAGTCGTGCCCAAGCGGTTCGGAAGATCCGCCGCAAAGCGTGCATGTCCTTCCGCTTGTGCAAGTCGCCGTTCCGCTCCATATGTGTGACTCCCAGTAATCCCATGTATTATCACACACCGTGCATGTAAGATCGCATCGATGCCATTTATCATTTGCGTATTGACGAGTCACCCTTACCGTTTGTCTCTGGCCGCATTTAGTACATAACGCAATATCCGCCGCATATGCCGTCATAGGCATAACAGCCAGCATCAGGCACAGTATGAGCACAACGCTCAAAATTTTCTTATTCATATAGTCTCCTCTCCTTTGCTGTCCTTTGACAGCTTAAAGTCATATTTCATTTCCAACATGGCGAACAGCTTATACATTACCTCGGTGGCGATTGCCTTGATATCCAGTGATTGAATAAAGGCAAGCACCTTTGCCTGCTCTGCCTCCGGTACCCGATACACCCGCATAGCCGCCGTCAAAAAGCGGCTGAGCTTGCGTTCCAACGGAAAATGAATATCACATTTTCTCGCCATATAGCTGCGCATCAGTCCCGCCGTGCCGATTTCCATCTCGTAAAAGTCGCTCTCGGTATCATCGGGAAATTTTTCACCAAAAATCTGTTTCAGCTCTGCTGTGGTATGCAGGTAAATATATTCCGATGTTTCGGGCAGGGAGTAGGCTTCGATGTAGATTTCCCGCAGGTTCTCGTTCAACTCGGTCAGTGTCAGTTGAATCGCCGTTTCCACCGCATAAGCGTAAACCGGCGGCAGCTTGCTGTCTGCAATGCTTCTTGCCACGCCGAACTGTCCGCCGAACATCGTTTCGGTCAATTCCAGCAAAATTCTGTCCTTGGTAGGAAACAAATTCAAATAGCTTCCTCTTGCAACACCTGCTTCATCCACAATCTGACTGACAGAGGTGTTTTTATACCCCTGCTCCAAAAAGAGACGGACGCACACGGTCAGTATTTTCCTCTTTGTTTCACTGCTGTCTCTCCGCAAATATATCACCTCTCTTTGAGCATCCTAGTACGCATACTAATAATATCATAACAAGTGCAAAAAGGCAAGTGGAATTTGAAACTTTACCTCCGTAAATTGTGACATTTCCGCAAACGCTGGCTTCTTCCATTACTCACGGAACTTTATGACTTATTGAATACTGCCTGAAAAGGAAAAGCCGCCGTCTGTTGTTCATCCTCTGCACCCACAGCATTTGATTTTCCGCTTTGAGGGCTTCCGTTACACCCTCTTTTTCGGAAAGCTGCTTTACCAGCCGAGAAAATATTGCTTCTCCGGCTTTCTGCACGGATTGCTTGCGGTGATAATAGAAGTTCTTTTCCAATTGTGCAAAGCTCTTGACATTTCATTAAGGGATTTTTTTGATGATGATAATAAGGTTCTAATCAATGATCCACTGTCAACCAGAATATATAGACTCAACTCTGTACAAAGAGAGGCATTACTCGCCTTTCTAAATACTATAGATTAAGAAATTACAACGAAAAACACAGCACTACATAGATAACTACCACTCATCTACATAGTGCTGTGTTTTAATTTTGTATATAATATCTTCCCTGCCTAACGCCGTTTAAAAAAACACCATCTGCATTTTGAAAAAACACCAATTAATCGTCACCAAATCATAAAATTACAGAAAATCACATCATTTTACATACATTTATGATTTTATTGATATGTAACGCATTTGGCTTAAAACCTCAGGTTTTATGCGGTCTGAAGGGCTTTATCAATCCCACTTATAAGGTGTGAGCTGATAAACGTAATAATTGAGCCAATTCGCATACAAAGTATTCGCGTGGCATCTCCACTTCTTCACTGGTTTCTTTTCAGGATCGTTGTCTGGGTAATAGTTCACCGGAATCTGTGGATTAAGTCCCTTGGCGAGGTCTCTGTGGTACTCCTGGTCAAGGGTCAGCACGTCGTACTCAGGATGTCCTGTGACAAATATGTTCTTGCCGCCGTCACCGATTATGAGGTACGGGCCAGCCACATCTGACTCGGCTACGATCTCAAGGTGCTCATTGTTTACAATATCCTCCTTGGATACGCCCGTGTATCTTGAATGTGGCACGTAAAATACATCGTCGAAACCGCGGACTAGCGGTGTTCTCTTGTGGAAGGTGTGATGTTCGTATATGCCTGACAGTTTCTGCGGAAGGTCGAACTTCTGCACACCGTATCTGTAGTAGAGTCCCGCCTGGGCGCCCCAGCAAATGTGCATGGTCGATGTGACATTTGTCTCGGACCAGTCCATGATCTCGCGGAGTTCATCCCAGTAGTCAACATTCTCAAATTCCATCTTTTCAACAGGTGCTCCGGTTATGATGAAACCGTCCCATTTGCGGTTCTTTACGCTGTCAAAATCCTCGTAGAATCTGTCAAGGTGTCCCTTTGTCACGTTCTTGGACTCGTAGGACATGGTTCTAAGAAGCGTGATGTTCACCTGAAGTGGGGTGTTTGACAGGCTTCGCATGAGCTGCAGCTCTGTATCCTCCTTCAGCGGCATGAGGTTGAGTATCAGGATGTCAAGGGGTCTTATGTCCTGGCTGTGCGCCCTTCCTGTTCCCATGACAAATATGTTCTCGTCCTCCAATGTTTTCTTAACCGGCAGATCATCATCTATTCTTATCGGCATCTCTATTCATTCCTTTCCATTTACTACAGTTACTCCTACTGTCCAATCAATTCTAAGAAATCCTCCTCAGATATGATAGGCACATCAAGGCTTTTTGCCTTCTTGTTCTTGGATGATGTAGAATTCACATCGTTATTTATAAGATATGAGGTCTTGGCAGATACAGAACCTGTAACCTGACCTCCTCTGCTCTCTATCAGTTCCTTGAGCTGATTTCTGTTGTCAAAATGGGTGAGCGAACCGGTTATGACGAACACCTTGCCCGCCAGATCCTGCTCCGTATCAAAAACCTCATCCACAAACGTAAGCTCAACCATCAACCTATCTATGATAGCACAATTCTTCTCATTTTCAAAGTATCTGACTATATCCTCTGCTATAACCTGACCGATTCCGTCTATCTCAACGTATGCTGACACATCTGCCTTCTTCATGGCATCCATATCATTTGCAAAATGCTTTGCCATGAGCTTGGCTGTCGCCTCTCCGACATTTGCAATGCCGAGACCATTGACAAGACGCCACATGTTCGTCTGTCTGGATGCGTCCACCGCAGCCACAAGCTTGTTGTACGACTTCTCGCCAAATCCCTCAAGTTCAACTATATGTTCTCTGTGAGCCGCAAGCTTATACAGATCAGGAAGCTCCTCGAGGATCTTCTCATCTATGAACTTCTCTATGGTCGCCTCTGAGAGTCCATCTATATTCAACGCATTTCTGGACACATAGTGTGAAAATGACTTAAGTTTCTTCGCAGGGCAGAACTGGTTTGTGCAGTACAGAGTCTCAACTCCTGACACTGCACCGCCTTCCTCCCTCACTATCTCAGTCTCTCCTCCGCATGCAGGACACGCAGCCGGTATGATCACGTTACCGCTCATGGTTAGATTCCTTGCAATCTGCGGAATGATCATATTCGCCTTGTACACTGCAATCTCATCACCTTCGCCAAGCGCCAATGACTTAAGTATGCTTACGTTGTGTATGCTGGCACGGCTTACTGTTGTTCCCTCGAGCTCCACCGGTTCAAATACAGCAACCGGGTTGATGAGTCCAGTTCTTGATGGACTCCACTCCACATAGCGGAGGTGGGTGATTGCCTCCTCATCCGCCCATTTGAACGCCATGGCATTTCGCGGGAACTTGGCTGTGGTTCCCAGGCTCCTTCCGTATGCCAAATCATCCAGCATGAGTACCAGACCATCCGATGGGAAGTCATTCTCCGTTATCTTCTCTGAAAATTCCCTCACCTTATCAGGAAGTGCCGCCGAGTCTGTCAGGTAGTGTTCTACCACGGTAAATCCCTGCTGCTCCAACCAGTCAAGCTGATATTTGAATGAATTGTGGAAGTCCACATCCTCACCGTCCACTAAATTAAAAGCGAAGAAATGTACATTTCTCTCTTTTGTTATCTTGTTATCGAGCTGTCTCACTGAGCCGCTGCACAGATTTCGCGGGTTCTTGTACTTAGATTCCGCATCCGTTATCTTCTCATTTATCGCATTGAAATCCGAGTATTTGATGACCGCCTCGCCTCTGATCGTCAGCTTGCCCTTGTACGGGATGTGATGAGGTACATTTGCAAATACCTTCGCATTGTTCGTGATGACCTCGCCTATCTCACCATTTCCACGGGTAACCGCTTTTATCATCTCTCCGTTCTCATATGTGAGAACAACTGTGAGTCCGTCCATCTTCCAGGATATTACGCCTTTCTGACCGCCAAGCCATGACACAAGAGCACCTACATCCTTTGTCTTGTCAAGAGAAAGCATTGGATGCTCGTGAGCCTCCTTCGGCAGCTCACTGACGACCTCATATCCTACCTTGACCGTCGGGCTGTTGCTCATGACCATCCCGGTCTCTTTCTCCAGGGCACTCAGCTCATCGTACAGAGCATCATATTCCAGATTGCTCATGATCTCTGTATCTTCCATATAATATTTCTTTGCAGCATCGTTGAGCTGCTTTACAAGTTCTTTAATTCTGGCTATCTTACCATTATCGTTATTGCCACTGATGTCATTATTTTCTTTAATATTTTCACTGGTATTTCTACTAATCTCTTCCATACACACCCCACAAAAAATCCTATATACACTCTCTACTACATCCCCACTATCCGTCTCAGCTCTGCCTCTTCCTCGCGGCTGAGCTCCCTTAACTCTCCAGGTCTCATATTGCCAAGCTTCACGTTGCAGACCCTGACTCTCTTCAGGTTCACTACCCTGTAGCCCAATGCATCACACATTCGTCTGATCTGCCTGTTGAGGCCCTGTGTCAGCACTATCATGAATGACCTGTCATCTATCTTTCGCACCTTACATTTCTTTGTCACTGTATCAAGTATAGGCACTCCATCCGACATCTTCCTGATGAAGTCCTCTGTTATCTCACGGTTCACCCGCACTCTGTATTCCTTCTCGTGGTTGTTCACCGACTTCTGGATGGCATTTGACAGGTCACCATCATTTGTCAGAAGAAGCAGACCCTGGGAGTCCTTGTCCAGCCTTCCCACGTACTGAAGTCTGATCGGATAATCTATGTGATCAAATATATTGTCTGGATCAGCCTTACTCGCTGTACAGGTAAGTCCTATCGGCTTATTATATGCCAGGATCACTGTCCTATCCTTCTGCTGAACCTTCCTGCCCATGAATGTCACCACATCCCCGAGCATGACCTTCTGACCCATGACTGCAGTCTCTCCGTTGATCGTAACCTTTCCATTCTCTATATGTGTATCCGCAGCGCGCCTTGAGCACACGCCCGCCTCACTGAGATATTTGTTAAGTCTTATTCCATCCGCCATAATCTTTCCTCTGTTATTATTTTCCTATATTGTTAATACATATCTCACATTCTAATTTCTGGTCAGCATACACCATGTATCAGCCAGACCAAGGCCAGTAAATTCTAACCAATATGCAGAACCATCATACCATTTATTTTTCATTTTGTGAACCATTCATCACACCATGTATAACCCACAGCAAAGATTCAGTTAAATTAATTTTGTAAAAGTCCTTGATTTTTTTTATCAATTAATGTATATTTAAACAAACGCAAAGGTGTGTTTCTTCGGAAACGCACCTTTTTTTATTTTAGGAAAAGGAAGTGCATATTATGGATAACATCGACAGAAAAATCATTCATCTTTTACAGGGCAACGCCAGAACGCCACTCAAGTATCTGGCCAGCAAAGTCTTCCTTTCTTCGCCGGCAGTTTCAGCAAGAATAGAGAGGCTTGAAAAAGCAGGAATACTGACCGGGTATCACGCAAGCATCAACCATGAGGCTCTCGGATATCACATCACAGCATTTATACACATGGCTCTTGATCCAAAACAGAAGCCAACCTTCTATCCATTTGTTGAAGCATGTCCAAATGTACTGGAATGCAACTGTGTGACCGGCGCGCACTCCATGCTCATGAAAGTCTGCTTTCCTAATACCATGGATCTCGACTCATTTATCGGACAGCTCCAGAGATTTGGCAGCACAGAGACACAGATAGTATTCTCCACACCGGTTCCTACCAGAGGGATTTTGATCGACACAGATACTGTAGACTCTTCAGAGGCTATGTAACAAAATAGCTGTTCAGCAGAAAACGCAGGCATAAAGCCTGCGTTTTCTTTAATTATACATATTCTGGAACTTTCTAAATGTCTCATCCGTTCTAAGCAGATAATCATTGTTTTCTTTTACATGTTCATATATCGCCTGTATATCACCAGATGAGTTGATGGTGTTGATATACGAGCTCTCCTTGTCAGACAAAGCCGAATTGTTGATCTTGTAGCTTCCATCTGACTGTTTCGTCACATATAACGACCTTATATCGAGCGGTTCCGAGTTGACATCCTTTATCATCAGATTGGATAATTCGTACACGATATACGAATCTGCGGTATATCCGTTGGCTATATAACAGGTGGTCTTGTTGTACGCCGTTATATACTCCGCTGCTATCTCAATGCTCTTCATGTCGTCAAATTCCGACGGATCTGTGACCAGTCTCTGAAGTGTCGTCTGATCTGCCTTTGTTCTCGCCAAAAGATAATTGTTCACTAGCTGATTTATCTCATCGATCGTACACAGCCTGTAATTTGCTCCGTCTGGTATCTCCAGTCTCACCGTGTTATCTCTTCCGGTTATGTTCTCTGTGAACAGCTTATCGTTTATAAAAAATACATACACATAGACTCCGACAAGTATCAGAAATACCGCCCACAGCAAGGCAAGAACACCACCAGAGATCCCACCATGTCTGGATCTTCTTCGGCCTTTCCGCGTCTTTGCCTTCTCTTCGGCAAAATAATCGTCATCGCCATACAGCTCTTCATCATCGAACATATCTCCGGTATCCGGTGCATCATCCATATCCTCAGGATCTTCTATGACATAATCCTCATACGGCCTTTTCTGTCTCGCCGGGGTCTCCTCAACCTCTGAAGCTCCGCCGAGCTCTGAGTTATCAGCCAGCTCCGAATCTTCACTGTCATCTAAGTCATCATCTAATCCCGAGTCTCCACTGTCATCCGATTCATCGTCTGACTCCGGCTCTTCACCGTCATCTAAGTCATCATCTGTCTCTGAATCTCCACCGATCTCTGATTTCCCATCCAACTCCGGCTCTTCATTTTCTATATTCTGTTCTTCCGCTTCCAAATTCTTTTTCTTCTTCATCACTGCATATCATCCTTTTACGAAATAAATATCAGAGTATAAAAAAGCGTACCAGGGCGGAGTCGAACCGCCCGTCATGGCTCCGGAGGCCATTGCCGTATCCGATTGGCTACTGGTACACAGTTGGTATGATACTACAAAAAACTCACTTTGGCAAATAAAAAAACGTCCCCGCACTTATATGCGGGAACGCTTTGAATTCTCTTGTGTCACTAAATAATTACATAGTTACCGAAACGAATTTTACTATAAATAAGAGTGCAATAATCGTCACTACGATATCCTGCTTCTTATACTTGCCTGTGAACAGTGTGATAAGAACATATGTGATAGCGCCAAGACCGATACCATTTGAAATAGAGTATGTCAGTGGCATCATAAGGAATGTCACGAATGCAGGAACTGCTGAGCGCATATCCTCCATATCAACCTTTGCAAAGTTCTTAGCCATAAGTACACCTACGAAGATAAGTGCTGGTGCTGTTGCACATGATGGAATGATGTTGGCAACAGGGCTGAGGAACAGACATACTGCAAAGCAGATTGCTGTAACCAAACTTGTAAGACCTGTTCTACCACCTGCAGCGATACCTGAAGCTGACTCTACAAATGTTGTACATGTTGATGTACCGAGAATAGCTCCTGATACAGTACCTATAGAGTCACACATCATACACTCGTCAAGCTTCATTGGGTCACCCTTCTCGTCAAGCATATTAGCCTGGGAAGCTGCACCATAGAGAGTTCCGATGGTATCAAACATATCTACCAGACAGAAGCTGACAACAAGCATGATTGCTGAGAACACACCGCCGATATACTCAGCAGAGAATGCATCCTTCCATGCCTGTCCCTGGAACACTCCGAGGAATCCGACTGAACCGAAATCCTTGAATGACTGTCCGATCGATGAGAAATCAAAGTTAGGTGCCTGAAGCATCATAACATAATATAATACTGTAGATGCAAGGATACCTATGATAATGTTACCCTTTACATTAAGCTTTGCAAGGATCGCAATTATTATAAATCCTACAAATGCTACTATAGGAGGTGCGATCTGTGCAATAGCCTCCTTTGTGCTACCAGCGCTTGTGATCACACCGTGGAAATCAAAGAACTGAACAAATGTATATGGGTTGTCCTGGATAAGTGTTGCATTCTTCAGTCCGATAAGAGCTATGAACAGACCAATACCTGCCGGAATTGACTTCTTAAGGCACTCAGGCATTGCAACTGCAATGTACTTTCTGAGTCCTGTCACTGAAAGGATCAGGAATACGAGACCTGATATCAATACTATTACCAGACCTGCCTGATAACCTCTGATAACACTCACACCTGCAAATGCTGCACCAGCTACGAAGATAGTACAGAAGAATGAGTTAAGTCCCATTCCGCAGGCCTGTGCAAATGGCATGTCCGCGAGGAACGCCATGAGAAGTGTTCCCACTATTGCAACAAGAATAGATGCGATGAATACAGCATTCCATACTGTACCAAGCTCACCAGCCATGTCTGGAACTGCCCCTGCCAGCCAGCCATTGCTGCCTTCTCCTGCAACCTGATTTGGATTGACCAGAACGATGTATGCCATGGCGAAGAATGTTGTAAGTCCTGCCATGATCTCGGTCTTGATTGTAGACCCACGCTCTGAGATTTTGAAGAATTTGTCCATGATTACTCTCCTTTTCTCGTTTTAGTATAATATAAACAAATACTTATCCATTCTATATCACTTAATGATACTTTTTCAACTACTTTCAAATAATTTCTTAATGTTCCTTACAAAAATTAAATAACATATAAACAAATAATAAAATAGTCCGGCCGGGTATTCCCCAATCGGACTATCGTATATATGTATTACTCTGTACTATTTTACTTTTTTGACAACAAGACCTCTCACTACTTTATATCTTGAACCTGATATCTTAACTATACCGGTAACTTCTGTGGCGATCTTGCCCTTCTTCACATAGTAGTTCTTGTGATTCTTAGGACTCTTTACTATTCCCGTCTTGCCTGACTGGAATACACCCTTGTAGATATAGCATTTAGCACCTGTTGTGGTACTCTTGAAGAAGCCTGTATAACCTGACTGGATTATACCTTTCTTTACATAGTAATACTTCTTATTCTTAGTGCTTCTGACAAGGGCTGTCTTGCTCTCTGCAAATTTGCCCTTTATTATGAGACACTGCTGTCCCTTTGAATTTCTGTAGAAACCTGTGTATGCTGTATAAATCTTGCCATTCTTTACAAGATATGTTTTTCCCGTCTTAGGGCTCCTTACAAGTCCCTTGTATCCTGTCTTTACCACGCCATTTACAACATAGTAGTTGACTCCGGCACTCCTGACAAATCCTGTGTAATTCTCCTGAACCACGCCCTTCTTATAGAAGTAGGTCTTTCCATTCTCCTTCACAAGACCATTCTTGCTTGTATCAATAGAAGGAGTTGGGTCTGGTGTTGGATCTGGATCCGGTGTTGGTATTGGATCTGGTGTTGGATCCGGGTCCGGTGTCGGATCTGGGTCTGGTGTTGGATATGGGTCCGGTGTTGGATCTGGATCCGGTGTTGGATCTGGATTTGGATCTGGTGTCGGTGTGATATCCGCATCCTTGTAGAGATATGCGTCATCCCATGTTCCCCATGCCTTACCTGATGCGGTTGCTCTCATTCCGACAACAACCTCTGTTGTCTCTTCCACTGTAAATCTAATCTCAGGATGCTGCCATATCTTCCATCCCTGTGGAGCTGCTGAAGCTGATGCAAGCTCTGTGTCTCCTGCCTTTGCATATACCTCGTATACATCATTGTCTCCATTTGCACCGCCCTGAATATATGCGCTGAACACATACTCGCCCGGCTCAAGTGTGATGGTCTGATATACATCATATGCAAAATCTGATGAATTGTAGTAGTGACCACAATATGCACCGTTTCTAAAATCTTCCTTTGTCTTGATTGCAAATCCCTTGCTTGTATCAGCGATGGTCCATCCCTCGTTTCCTGACTCAAATCCAGGATTTACAAGGATGTTCTCCTTTAATATTGTTACATTGCACTGAACCTCGACAGTCTCATCATTTACTGTCACAGTTCCCTTTACAGTACATGTTCCTGCACCGTAGTTCTTTACCTTCTCAAGTGCTCCATCCTCCCAGGTGATGTCTGCGCTCTCTGAATTGCCATCATTGTAAGCTACTATTGCTGCAGTCGGCAGAGCTACATTTGCAATATCTGTTATCTCGATCTCAACATCATCAACTGTTATTGAGACTACCTCTCTCTTTGTCTTTGTTCCTGTGTGAACATAGGCAAATGTCTTGAGTGACTCAAGTGGGTGTCCTGTGAAGTCAAACAGTGCCTGGTTGTCAACTGCTGAACCGCCGTACCACTTGCCGGCGTCTGCTGCGTCGTACTCTCCTGCGTATGATGAAGCCCAGCCTGAACCGTACTTCTCCCATGCCTCCTTGTTGGCTGCAAGGACGTCTGCTGCATTCTCTGCAGATGAATCATACACATTTACAGGAAGCCATGCAGGCTCCCAGTAGAATACACCGATTCCTGAAGAACCTGTATTCTTTACTGCTTTTATAACGGAGCTTATCTCATTGGCCTGTCCCTGAACTGATAAATCATAAGTTGTAGAATCATCTTTACCTTTTCTGACAGTATTTTCATGTCCATCACCATCATCCAGTGTATATGCCCATGATGTCTCTGCCACCATGACAAGCTTGCCATATGTGTCTGCCACATTCTTGAGAACCGATGTGAGATTGTCTGTTGAGCCATGCCATACAGGATAGTATGATGATGCAAATACATCGTAGTCTACGTTGTATGTATTAAGTCTCTTTGCAAAATTTGCGTAATTGCCACTTCTCTCAGGATTGGTGAAATGGATGGCAACAAGGATATTCTTGTCGATGGCTCTCACTGCCTCACTTCCGGCGCTGAAGATCTTTGCCATGTTTTCCCAGTTCTTTGAAGTCTCACCACATATTCCGTTGGTCGTCTCGTTACCGATCTGAACCATGCCGACATCAACGCCAGCATCGAGCAGAGTCTTAAGGCTCTCTGATGTGTATGACTTAACTGCAGCTACCTTCTCGTCAAGAGTGAAGTCAGCCCAAGCCTTAGGCACCTGCTGTTTGCCAGGATCAGCCCAGAAATCCGAATAATGGAAATCCACAAGAAGCTTTATTCCGGCTGCTGTTGCATACTGTCCGATCTTCTTGGCTGTCTCCAAATCATTGTTACCGCCGCCGTAACCGTTTTTGTCTGCATCATATGGATCATTCCATACACGGACACGAACATAATTTATTCCACATGAAGCAAGGAACTTGAAGTATCCGATATCGTCAAGCTCATTGCCATCGAAGTCATAATACTTAACTCCACTGTTCTTCAGTGACACATAGGATGATACGTCTACACCCTCGATAAATGACTGCTTCTCTCCGTTAAGATCTGTGTATATGAGATCACTCACGCGGTCTACATATATTCCAGCCTCCACAGGCTCAACTACATCTTCCTCGTCTGTAAGCTTGCAGAGCTTTACATTGTCTATCTTGCCCCAATATCCCTTGGCAAGACTGCCCTTGAATGAAATGCTGACATCAGTTGTATCCTCAAGAACGAACTCTTCTGTCTCATTTGTCGCCCATGCATCCCATCCGGTCGTGGCTCCAACAGCCTGTGACTTATCAGCGACAGATACTGTGAGCCCTGTATCCTGGGCATCGCCCTCGACATCATACTCCAGCTTGTATGTTCCCGCAGGAACAGCCTCTACAGTCTGTGTGATGCTGACATCAGCCGCATCTGAAGCCCAGATATTAAGATAATATGTGGAGTTTACATTACTTCCACCGTTTTTTACAACAAGCTCAGCTCCCGATCCACTCTCTATAGTCCAGTTACTGCTGTCACCTGTTTCAAAATCACCATTTGCAACCTTGAGTGTGTCCACCCAGCTCTCCGCAGCCTTCGCTGTTATCAGTGAAGCTCCCGATCCAAAGATCTGCCCTACCATAAGCGCTCCTGCAAGAACTGCACAGCCAATCTGCTTTACAATTCTCTTTCTTCTCATATATGCCCTCCTAATAAGTATTATTACGCAGACGCATCCCAATGCGCTCCGCGCGGCGTCTGCATTATCACAAGGATTCCTCCTTGCAATAATAATGTTGATCAACAGTTGCGCAACCGTTTGTCCTCATATTGATATATTAACATATTTGAGTTCTGGTTACCATGTCGCTTGTAGACAATGTTTTTAAGAATTATTTGTGTATTTTGTATATGTCAAAGCGCAACTTAAGCGCAATTTGTGTGCAATTTTGTGCGCAACAGAATGATATTATGTTATGTATTTTCAAATATGCACAATAAATCCCAACGCTTATACAAAGAAAACGCCCTGTCCATGATATGTTATGTAAACTTCATATCATGAACAGAGCGTTTTAACGTATACACACTGTATTATTCTATAATGTAACTTGGAATGTGATGTATCCATCCCCGTCACATCTTGCTGTTATCCTGCCCTTGTGAGACTCAACTATCGATTTGGCGAGAGAAAGTCCTATTCCCGAACCTCCGGTCTCCGAATTTCTTGAGCTGTCAGGTCTATAGAATCTCTCAAACAATATATCCTGAGAGCCCTCTTCCATGCCATCTGTGAGGTTTTTGAGAACAAACTTCACCTTTCTGCCATCACGCTTCAAGGATATACTTATATCCGCTGATTCAACAGCATACTTCATAGCGTTATCCACCAGTATGCTTATGAGCTGCCTGATGGAATTCTCATCTCCGACATACTTTATTCCATCTTCGATATCCGCGCTGATCTTCTTGCCTCGAACCTCCGACAGAGACGAGAAATGATCTATCACCTCATACGCCACATCAGACAGATCAAACTTTGCCTTCTCCTTCGGTTCAGGATTCTCATCCAGTCTGGAGAGAGCCACCATCTGATTTGTGAGAGCTGTCAGTCTCTTGACCTGATCCCTGGTGTTTTTCGTCCATTCACTCTCACCGTTCACCATCTCTATGACCTCGGTATTTGCATCTATGATGGTTAGGGGTGTCTTGATCTCATGGCTTGCATCGGTGATAAACCGCTTCTGCTTGGCATAACTCTCAGCCACCGGCTTGAATATCTTCTTTGACCAGAACAGCACCAGCATGAACACCGCAAGGAATCCAAGAAGTGACACTCCTACACTGTATACCAATGTATTTCTGAACGACTCCAGCTCCTGACGGCAGTCGACAAATATTATCCTGGTTCCATCCTCACAGTCCGCTACCCTGTATCTGTATATATCCGTAAATCCACTGTCTGAACCGTCCCCAAGTATCTTCAAAGCATACGACTCGGCTTCCGATTCATCAACAGCAGCTATATTGTCAAGGCTGTAGGACTCAACAGCCCCATCACTTACGACCACGGAGAAATATCTTGTCTGAAATGGTGTCTCCGGTGAGAACTTATCATTGCTCTTGCCATCAGGCTTATCAGGTGGCTGGGAATCCGCATTGGTCTTAACCTTCTCTTTCAGAAAATCCCTGCGGTCAAACTGTCCATTATTATCCACCAGTTCACTTAAGGTATCATCCGCCCTTGAAACCATGCGGGCATAATTTGCTATGTTGAGAATGCTCATTATGACAAACAGCACTCCAAATGTGGATGCCATTGCCGCAAATATAAATCTTTTTCTCAGATTCTTTATCATGTTCTATCCGCTTCCTTATACTCAAGTGTGTATCCCTGATTTCTTACTGCCTTAATGGACACCCCTGAGCCTATCTGACTGAGTTTCTTCCTGAGATACGAGATATTGACCCACACAACACTGATCTCCGTATCCGTGTCATAGCCCCATATCTTCTCCATCATAAGCTCTGCTGATATTATCGCATTCTGATTTGCCATCAGCAGTTCCATGATCTGATATTCCTTGTTCTGCAGCTTTACGCTTCCACCAGATGAACTGAGCTCATAATTCAGGCTGTTTAACGTGCAGTCGCCATACTTCATCTCCGTGCTGACCGCCTCACTCTTTCTTCTGGTTATCGCGCGTATCCTTGCCAGGAGTTCCTTTGTCTCAAATGGCTTTGCAAGATAATCGTCCGCCCCCAGATCAAGGCCGTTGATCTTGTCATCAGTCTCAGCCTTGGCCGTGAGCATAATGACCGGAACATCGCAGCCCTCAGCCCTGATCTTTGACAGCACGGTAAAGCCATCCATCTTTGGCATCATGACATCAAGTATGACTCCGTCATACACCCCTGCCATAATGTAGTCATAGGCATCCTGTCCGTTATACACAGCGTCCACTGAGTAATTGTTGTGCTTCAATATAACCTGAAGCGCGCTTGAAAGCGCTTTCTCATCCTCCGCAAGAAGCAATCTCATAATCTTATCTCCGTCTCATATTATTATGGTCTCCACCAGATATCACGCAAACCATCTATAATTCGTATTATACCCCTCAAGCTTAAATAAAGCTTAAACCTTCATGACATCAACAATTGTCTGGACAAGTCTGTCTATATCTATAGGCTTGGCAAGATGGGCATTCATACCCGCTTCCCTGCCTCCACACCGTCAAGCATAAGGTCGACCAAAAGCCCGGATGCCGATTCTATGTGTCCCTGCTCGTTACTCAGCTCGTTTGCAATCATCTGAACCGCAATTACATAGATTATATTTTATACAGTGCCGGATATCAACAGAAACAGACAATAAAAAAGCCCCACGGCCAGCTCAAAAGCCAACCGCAAGGCAATTATTCATATATTCAGATACGGGATATGATTAAACGTTCATCTGCTTAGCAACCTCAGCTGCGAAGTCCTCGTTCTTCTTCTCCATTCCCTCTCCAACCTCGAAACGAACGAAGCTGGCGATCTTGAGATCCTTGTTAACTGACTCAAGGTACTTGGCAACTGTCTGCTTGCCATCCTCAGCCTTAACGTATACCTGATCAAGAAGGCTGATCTCCTTAACCTGCTTTGAGATACGTCCCTCAACAAGACCATTGAAGATCTTATCTGCAACGATAACATCCTTATCAGCAATAGCAAGCTCTGCAAGCTGTGCCTTTGCTTCCTTTGAAAGGAAGTTGAATAAGAAGTTCATGTTGCTCTTCTTCTCTTCGTAGATAGCTACATCCTCTGCGCTCCATACGCCGTCAACAGCCTTTGCGATAAGCTTGTTAAGGATTGGCTTTGGAAGTGTATCAGGTGCATTAAGTGCACTGTCAACTGTGATCTCCTTAAGCTTAGCCATAGCGTCTGCTGAGATATCAGCTCTGCTGATGTACTGTGGGTTCATAGCTGCGATCTGCATAGCTACGTTCTTGAGTGCTTCCTTAGCAGCGTCATCGCTTGCGCCGTTACCAGCTACGATAACACCGATTCTTCCATTGCCGTGTAAGTAGTCAACTACTACATCGCCTGAAAGCTTCTGGAATCTACGGAATGATAACTTCTCTCCGATTGTTGCTGTCTTGTCAACAAGGGCTTCCTTAAGACCATTCTCTCCGAGAAGTGCCTCAACATCCTCGCCATCCTTGCCACCAACAAGTGATGAAGCAAGTGCCTGATCAGCGATCTGCTGAACAAATGTCTGGAATATCTCGTTCTTAGCAACGAAGTCTGTCTCTGAGTTAACCTCTACAACAACACCTGTTGTACCATTAACTGCTGCACGGCAGATACCCTCTGCTGCGATTCTGCTTGCCTTCTTCTCAGCCTTAACTGCACCGCTCTTACGAAGTACATCTACTGCTGCTTCCATATTACCATCAGTCTCTGCAAGTGCCTTCTTGCAATCCATCATACCGGCACCTGTGAGCTCTCTTAACTCTTTAACCTGAGCTGCTGTGATTGCCATCTTATTTTACCTCCAAATTTGAATATTGACATATCATAATAATGGTTATGTCGTTTTATTAAAGCTTTTTCAGCCTGTATATGTCTCTTTAAAAGTCACGGGATAATACTTTTTATATTACCCCGTTACCTTTTATAATCATTTATTAATTATAATCAATGATGATCAATATCAACTACAGATTACTCCTCTGCAGCCTCCTCAGCCTCTGCCTCATCTACTGAATCAGCATCAACACCCTGCTGAGCCTCGATAACAGCGTCTGCCATCTTTGAAACGATAAGCTTTACAGCTCTGATAGCATCGTCGTTACCAGGGATTACATAATCAAGCTCCTCTGGATCACAGTTTGTATCAGCGATACCAACAAGCTTAATTCCAAGTGACTGAGCCTCCTGGATACATATTCTCTCCTTCTTAGGATCAACAACGAAGATCATGTCTGGGATTCTCTTCATGTTCTTGATACCGCCAAGATTCTTCTCGAGCTTCTCCATCTCCTTCTTGATCTGGATAACTTCCTTCTTAGGAAGAACGTCAAATGTACCGTCCTGCTCCATCTCCTCGTACTTCTTGAGAGTAGCGATTCTTGTCTGGATTGTCTTGAAGTTTGTAAGCATACCTCCAAGCCATCTCTCATTTACATAGTACATACCGCAACGCTCTGCCTCGCTCTTGATTGAGTCCTGAGCCTGCTTCTTTGTACCAACGAAAAGGATTGTTCCACCGTTTGCAACACAATCACCGATTGCATTGTAAGCATCGTCAACCATTCCTACTGACTTCTGAAGATCGATGATGTAGATACCATTACGCTCTGTGTAGATGTATGGCTTCATCTTAGGGTTCCATCTTCTTGTCTGGTGTCCGAAATGTACACCTGCCTCTAATAACTGCTTCATTGAAATAACGCTCATTTTTTCTACCTCCATGGTTAAAATCTTCTGCCGGCATCAACTCTTTGGACCACCCGAGCACAGGCACCACGCCAACTATCAACCAGCATGTATATTTGTTATGCGCACTCACGCAATCGACATTGTAACACAAAAAAAAAGTGCATTCAAGCACTTTTTTCTGAAAATATATGTTTTATAAGAAGTATTCTGTCTGCCGGTCCGTGTTCTATTTTGCTCTTGTCCTGATGCTGTTTATTATATATGAAACACTGGCTACAACAAACAGAAGATAACCGACCGCAAGCTCACCCCAGAATGAACTCATAGTATCTGCAGCATCCAGCACATCATACATACTCTTATAACAGTCAAAGAAGCTCACATCATATCCATAATCACTAAATTCCTGATATAATTCCATGCTGACACTCAGTCTCTCTGAAATGTATATCATTCCTATACACAACACTACGCAGATTATTATGCCCTTCAGGTCAAGTTTCTTTCCAAACTTGTTGTACCCCATCATGGCACATATGACCATAACCGCTCCTGATATGCCTGCGATATAACCAAGCTTATACACAACAAGCCAGAGCACAACTCCGACCAGTGATCCAAGAAACGCTCCTACCAGTCCTGCCAGAACATTTGATCCGGAACTCTTTGCTTTTTTCCCCTGTGGATTCATAGTCTCCTGATCGTAGCCCTGGCCATATGGCTGACTCTGTCCATACATCTGGTTCTGGCCATACTGTGGATTCTGACCATACATCTGGTTCTGGCCATACTGATGATTCTGACCGTACTGCTGTCCCGGATAATAGTTGTCCGTCTGTGAGGCAGCTCCACTATCCGGTTCAGCCGGATTGTTATACCGGTACATAGGACTGGTCTCACTGTGAGTTATTCCAAATTCATTCGGTACATACTGCAAGGCTGCCGGATTTGGCGCAAACGGATCCATACTACTACTACCACTACCCGCACTGAAACGCTGTCCCGGATATCCCATCTCCTCATTATTCATATTGTCTCCCATAATTGATTACTCCTCCCTTTTCTCGTATCTTTACTGATTACCTAATAGTATCCATACTATTCCGCCATTTGTCTCATTGCCGGTGAATGTATATGTTCCAGGCACAAGACTGCCTGAATATCCTGACCTGAGCAGCCAGTCATAATACTCATCCGCATCCCTTATCCCTATCTGTGCCAGGAGCTGACATATCTCGTATGCAGATGTTCCAGATCCAAATGTGATCTCTCCGCCGCCATTGTCATACTTGATGGCACTCGCTTTCACAGCCTCTGTCGCCGCCTCGGTAGTCTTATTTGTGCTGCTTCCTGAACCGGTCTGCGAATTCTTATCCTCTGTATAGCCGTTGTCCTTGGCAGATGGAACTCTCTCTGTCTTATCAGAAAGACCTCCGTTGTTATCTGTTGTGCCGGTTCCATTTGACTTGTCGGAGCTTCCGGTCGTACCACTGTTGCTTCCGCTGCCGCTCTCTGCATCGCTCTTGCCATTTTCTGACTTGCCTGTCTCTGTTGTAGTCTTATCAGCATTGGCATTCTTTTCCGTGGTTACTTTCTGTGTCGTTGTCTTTTCTGTCGTCTTATCCTCAGTCTTCTTCTCTGTTGTCGTCTCTGTGGAAGAATCCTCTGTGCTCTTATCCTGCTGCTGACTTACGACCGCCGTCTTGCCCTGACCTGAATCAGTTTTTCCGGCATTTCCAAAATTAAACGCAACAGTCATGGTAAGTGCTCCTATCACCAGCCCTGTACCAAGGCCTCTGAAATAACTTTTTTTATACATAGCTTACCTCCCGGACTGATTACTATTTGTCAGCCTCATTGATCTTGTCTATCATAACCTTAGCCTCTCCAACTCCTATTCCAAGTTTGTTTGCGATCTCCATGATGCTGAGTCCCTTCTTGTGCAGATCTGCAACCTGTGACTCTACATCTGTGCCTTCATCCCATATATCAACAACCTTGTTCTGAGCGGCTTTCTTCTTTTTTCTCTTCTTTGAACGATTGTTTCTAGATCTGGCAGCATTGTTATTCTCAGCGATCGCTGCGGCTGCCTTCTCAGGATTTTCAGCCTCTACCACTGTAAATGCACTGTCTGTTACCGGTGCATCCTCCACACTGACTGCTTTCTCGGCAGCCTCTGCATCTGCAGCAGCCTCAGTGCTGCTCTCTGACTCGGTATTCTCTTTCTGCGCTTCACCCTCGGATGTCTCCGACTTATCATTGTCAGCGATACCGTATGTCTTTACGTCATCTTCTGCTTCTGCTTCAGCATCAGCTTTAGTCTCAGCTCCATCTGCTGTCTCTGTCTTATCTGCTGCCTGAGAATCATTTTCTGACTGAGCTTTCTCTACATCCGGCTCAGTCTTCTCTGATCCGTTATCTGCCTCCGCAGGCTCTGACTCGGAAGTATCTACAGTCTCAGGCTCATCGTATGTCACAGGCTCTTTCTCGCTGGTATCATCCGGATCATATGCCTCGTATGCATCCTTAAGGCTCTGGTTGATGTAATCTATCATCTGCTTCTTGGCCTTCTCTGACAACTGTTTCTCACAAGCCTCAAGCTCTGTCTGCATCTTCTTCTTTGCAGCCTCTATACCCTCCTCGTATGCCTTGACTGCATCATCTATCTTCTTCTGGGTATCAGCCTGGGCTGTCTCATTTGCCTTGACTGTGCCGGCTCTGAACTCATCCAGCTCCTTCCTTGTGCTGTCCATGAGCTCACTCATTTCCTTCTTTGAACTCTCTCTCATCTCAGCAAGCTCTTTTTTCGATGACTCCCTGACCTCATCAAGGCCCTTTTTCATGTCTGATTTCACAGCTTCGCCCTGTTTCTTCAGCTCATTCTTCTTCTTCTCTACAAGGCTGTCACAATACTCATCAAGCTTCTTCTCCAGATTCTCCCTGCTCTCATCCATCACAGAATTCTCTGTATTCTCTTTTGGACCGTCAGTGAAGAAAAAGCTTACTATCACTATCGCTACACCTACTATCAATGTCACTATTGCCGGTATCATATACGTCTCTCCTTTTCGATGTATTTATAATTCTGTTCTCAGGCATTCTTCAGTTCATCAAACACCACATCATTCAGCACTTTTATGTACGTGCCCTTCATTCCCGATGATCTCGCCTCGATAACACCTGCGCTCTCAAACTTTCTGAGTGCATTCACTATAACCGATCTTGTTATGCCTACCCTGTCTGCGACCTTGCTTGCCACCAGTATTCCCTCTTCGCCGTCAAGCTCGGAAAAAATGTGTTTGATCGCCTGCAGCTCTGAAAACGACAGAGTGTTGATCGCTGATCTCACTATGGCCAGCTTGCGGTTCTCCTCAGCATTCTCCTCATTGAGCGCCCGCATCATCTCAAGTCCCACAACGGTGGTTCCATATTCGCCAAGAATGATGTCATCTATATCGTACTCAGTCTGAAGTCTGTACAGAAACAGAGTTCCAAGTCTCTCTCCTGCTATATCAATAGGAAGGAGCAGACCATGATACTTGTCTATATCCTTTCCATCAAATCCAAGTGTCGTCAGATTAACATTCTCCTTAGTGGACAGGACGAGAAGAAGACGCTCGTTGAGCATGTTGTCTATGAGACTTCCTACCTTACCCTCAATGAGCTCATGGATCTCCGGAATATCCTCTCTGTTCTTGAGTCCGAGTATCTTGCCCTTCTTGCTTATTACCATCACGTTTGAAGCAAGAATGTCGCTGAGCACATCACAAATGTCATTAAAAACAACCTTATGTGAATTGTTATTGTGCAATAACTTGTTGATTTTTCGTGTTTTATCTAACAATTGTACACTCATAAGTTATCCTCCATTTTTTTATGTAACAAAAAGTATCTTTTGCTCGAAATATTATGACTATTTGTGATTCTACCACAACAAGATTAACATAACAACCATATTTTATGTAAAGTTGTCCTAAAAACAAAGATTTAAGAAAGTGTTGATTTTACTGGATTTTTCAGCCACAACATATAGTGGTCAGTCTTTTTTTCGACACAATTTTAATAATTATGACAACCATACACTTCTTTTAATTTTTCTACAATTCAACAAAAAAACAGACAAATTCACTAATTGTCTCCAATTAGGAATCTGTCTGTCACATATCTTATATCTTAATTATTTATCAGCAGTCTCCGCCGCCTTGTTGTTGCAGGTATAACCACACTCCTGATCTGAGCATACCAGCTTATTGCCCTTTACTATCATGTACTTTCCACATTCAGGACATTTCTCATTGCTTGGCATTGCCCATGACATGAAATCACACTCAGGTGCATTGATACATCCATAGTATCTTCTACCCTTTCTCGTCGTCTTGATGACCACGTCTCCGCCACACTTAGGACAGGTAACACCTATCTTCTCGTAGAACGGCTTTGTAAATCTGCACTCAGGGAATCCAGGACACGCCAGGAATTTGCCGTGAGGACCATACTTGATGACCATGTTTCGTCCGCACACGTCACACACTTCCTCGGACACCTCATCCTCTATCTTGATGGACTCAAGTTCTGCCTCCGCCTTCTTCACCGCCTCGTCGAGATCCGGATAGAAATTGCGGACAACCACTTTCCAGTCCACGGTTCCCTCTCCTATCTTATCGAGAAGGGACTCCATGTTAGCCGTGAAATTCACATCTATGATAACCGGGAACGCCTGCTCCATGCTCTGGTTAACCGCATCACCTATGGCTGTCACATATAACTTCTTCTGTTCCTTCGTTATATATCTTCTCGCAAGTATGGTCGATATGGTTGGAGCATAGGTACTTGGTCTTCCAATTCCAAGCTCCTCCAATGTCTTGACAAGCAATGCCTCTGTATATCTTGCAGGCGGCTGTGTAAAATGCTGTTTCTCCTCAAGGCCGTCAAGCTCCAGCACATCGCCCTCAGCAAGATTGTTGATTCCCGCAACTGTCTCTCCTCTGTCATTGTCCAGATTGTATACAGCAAGGAATCCGTCAAATGCTATCTTTGATGCGGATGTCTGGAATGTCGCATCGCCGCAGCTTACCTTTACACTCTTGACAGAATATACCGCCCCCGCCATCTGGCTTGCAAGGAAACGATTATATATGAGCTGATACAGTCTGAACTGATCCCTTGAGAGCTGTTCCTTTACCATGACCGGTGACAGAGTCACATCTGTAGGTCTGATAGCCTCATGAGCATCCTGTATCTTCTTATCTGTCTTGGCGCGTCCATTTGAATCGCCAATATATATATCACCGAAATTGTCCGTTATATATTTGTCAGCAGCAGCAACTGCTTCCTCTGATATTCTAGTGGAATCTGTTCTCAGGTATGTTATGAGACCTATCGTTCCACGGCCCTTGATATCAACTCCCTCATAGAGCTGCTGTGCGATCCTCATCGTCTTGGATGTCGCAAAATTGAGCTTCGATGAAGCCTCCTGCTGCAGCGTACTTGTTGTAAATGGCAGCGGTGCCTTCTTGTTTCTCTCACTCTCTTTTATGGACTTTACAACGTACTCTCCATCTTGAAGACCGCTGAGTATCTCATCGAGTGCCGCTCTGCCTGATATCTCTTCCTTATTCTTACCATCTCCGGTAAACTTGAACGTGATAGGCTTCTTGAGCTTGCCGCCGGTCAGATTCGCGTCCAGTGTCCAGTATTCCTGTGGGATAAAATCATTTATCTCCTTCTCCCTGTCACACACGAGCTTGAGTGCAACAGACTGTACACGTCCGGCAGAAAGACCTCTCTTGATCTTTGCCCAGAGAACCGGGCTGATCTTGTAACCAACAAGTCTGTCGAGCACTCGTCTCGCCTGCTGGGCATCCACAAGGTTCATGTCTATGTCCCTTGCCTGCTTTATAGAATTCTTTACCGCATTCTTTGTAATCTCATTGAACGTAATTCTCTTGTAATCCTTATTCTCCAGCTTAAGTGCTTTCATCAAATGATAGGATATAGCCTCTCCCTCACGGTCCGGGTCAGTTGCGAGATAGATCTTGTCAGCCTTCTTAACCGCTTTTCTCAGAGCGGCAAGGATATCACCTTTACCCCTTATAGTGATATATTTGGGCTCGAAATCATTATCAACGTCTATTCCCATCTGACTCTTTGGCAGATCTCTCACATGGCCATTCGAAGCAATCACCTCATAGTTTGATCCAAGAAACTTTTTTATTGTCTTAGCTTTAGCTGGAGACTCAACAATAACAAGATTTTTTGCCATAGCTATCTGTCCTTTCTGTAGGTTTCCTGTAATTCTTATCATCCCAGAGCATCTTCCGGCAGTGTTCATTTTCATGGTCAGGCTCTGACATAATAATTTCTTACCAACTGTTTTATTAATCTTTTCTGTTCTAATTCATACAATATCTGAGTCACCTCAGACACTGAAATCCCAGTCTCGAAGCATATATCATCTATATGCCTTGATTCCAAACGTACACAACTATACACTTTTTTCTCTGCAGGCGCAAGTAAATTTTTGTTAAACGCCTTTGATTCAGCTCGGTTTATGCCCATTTCATCAAGTATATCCTCCACCTGTGTGACACACACCGCCCCCATTCTGATAAGTCCGTTACAGCCTCTGCTGCCCGAATCCGTGATCCTCCCGGGAACAGCATACACTTCCCGCCCCTGCTCCAGCGCCTGGTCCGCAGTGATCAGAGAACCGCTTTTTTCCCTCGCCTCAACGATGAGCACACCGGACGAAAGTCCACTGATTATCCTGTTCCTGTACGGGAATCTGAAAGCATCCGGTCTTATGTCAAGCCCACATTCCGACAGCACTACTCCGCCGCCATTTCTTATGTCGTGATATATATCATAGTTCTCCCTCGGATACGGAACATTTATACCACTTCCGAGCACAGCCACAGTCTTTCCTCCGGCCTTCATGGCAGCTCTGTGCGCAGCGCCATCTATTCCCAGTGCCATTCCACTGACTATAGTAACCCCTGATGCTGCAAGCTCCCCCGACAGCCTGTCGGCAGCTTCCCTTCCGTACACAGAGGCCTTTCTTGCCCCTACCACCGCAACCGCAGGGTCCAGATCCGCCAGCACATCCACATCCCCTGCTGCAAACAGAAGCATTGGGGGATCCGGTATATCATACAGCTTCCCGGGATACAGCTTATGTCCCGGATAAATATATGTAATGTCATTTCTTCGAAGCTCCTCTGCATATGCCGCAACTTTCCCGGCATCCCTGTGTTCAAGGAATCCGTCAGCCTGAGCCTGTGTGAGTTCATCCCGAAGCTGTTCCTCAGAAGTGTTCCACAGTCCTCTTATACCTCCGTATTTCATGGCAACGTTCATCTTCACAGTGTGAGTCATCCTGCTTATCATCCCAAACCAGAGATAAAGTAATTCCTCCGTCATGTCACACACCTCCCTGAATGTCCGCATTTCTGAAGAACACCGCTTCTCTCAGGTGTTTTATCCCGACCTCAGGATCTCCATCGAGATCCGCAATAGTCCTGGCTATCTTGAGTACCCTGTATGCTCCTCTCGCAGTCATATCCATATCGGCAAAACAGTCCTCCATGAAATTCTTTGCCTCGCCGTCAAGCACTACATATTTACTGCATAATGCCGAATCCATCTGGGAATTGAACCGTATATTTTCACCGCTGAACCTTTCACTCTGTATCCTCTGGGCTCTCAGCACACTCTCCCTCATTTCTGCTGAATTCTTCCCTGTCCGGCCACCAAATAACTGTCTGCAGTCCACCTTCCTAACATCCACATTTATATCTATCCTGTCAAGCAGAGGCTTGCTTATCCTGGCATTATAATTCCTGATCTGCCTGACCGTGCATGTACACCTGTTCATATCCGGGTACTGTCCGCAGGGGCATGGATTTCTCGCCGCAACCAGCATGAAGTCCGCAGGAAATCTGTATATTCCACCAAGCCTTGATATACTGACCTCACCGTCCTCAAGGGGCTGTCTCATGACCTCGAGCACGTTCCGGTTAAACTCCGGCAGCTCATCGAGAAACAGCACACCACCGTGTGCAAGACTTATCTCTCCTGGTCTCGGATTATGCCCGCCGCCGGACAGGGCATGCAGGGATATCGTATGATGAGGTGCCCGGAATGGACGGCGGTTTATTATATGACAGGATTCATCCAGAAGCCCCGCCACACTGTACACCTTCGTTATCTCTATACTCTCCTCAAGGCTGAGTCTCGGAAGTATCGTCGGGATACGTCTGGCTATCATGGATTTGCCTGCCCCGGCGGGGCCTGTCATGAGTATGTTGTGCATTCCCGCCGCGGCTATCTCCACTCCACGTTTAAGGGATTCATGCCCCATTACCTCAGAGAAATCCACTTCAGCTTCATCCCCTGACGTATCCAGCATGGCTTCTACATCAACATATTCAGGCTCTATGGTCTGTATACCACTCAAGTGATCGACCAGCTCTCCTATACTTGTGACCGGTATAACAGTCATCCCACGTATAATGGCGGCCTCCCTGGAATTTCCCGCCGGCACTATACAGCTCCTCACACCTTCGCTGTACGCAGAGTGAACTATGGACAGCACACCGCTCACCGTATTCACATGTCCGTCAAGCCCCAGCTCTCCAAGGATAAGTATGTTCTTTATATTGTCTGTTGGAATAACGCCCATGGACGCCAGCATACCCGCTGCGATGGGCAGATCGAAGGCAGTGCCTTCCTTTCTGATATCCGCCGGAAAGAGATTGATCGTTATTCTCTTCGGAGGAATGTTGAAACCGGAATTGCGCAGTGCAGTCCGGACCCGTTCTCCTGCTTCCTTCACGCAGGAGGACAGGTATCCGACCATATTCATAACGGGAAGCCCATCGTGTATATCCGTCTCCACTGATATGAGCGTCCCGTCGATTCCCTGTACAAGTCCACTTAATACTTTACTATACATAAGCAAGTGCTCCTTCCTGCTCTGCCGAGCAGCCTCTCCATCGGAGCACATATTACACTAAAAAGGATATCCCATAATCAAACACAAGTCAAACTCCATTTTGTATACCTGTTTGGAATATCATATCCTTGACTTTTCCCTTTTTCTACTGCCCTTAACCAGCTTCACCGAAGCCACCTTAAGCAGCACAAATGATGCTGCAAGATTCACACACACTGAGATCACGGCCATATGATCCACCACGAAATTCGTGTATTTACCGTATCCCGTCATGGTTTCCACCACAGATTCATCCTTGAGCAATCTGATGAAATTTTCTGCTATCCATATGGCAGGATTGACTGCATAGCACACTGCCTTTCCCATCATATAAGCAGCATAACTGCTTCTTGAACCGTCCGACATATACATCATGGATTCAAAAACTTCTCCTATCGCATATGATAAAAACACAACAGCCGCTATAGTCACTATGGTTGATATGGCCGCCGACACAGAAGTTCTCTTCACGCAGGAGTAAAATATTCCGATACTACCAACGTATATATCTATAAAGAGAACCATTCCAAGGTATTTGAACAGTTCGTCCCAGCCCATTCCTCCAACTATGAATGCAACCGCCATAAACGGAAGAGTTGCTATGACATACATTGCCGTGGTGGCAACTGCCGACAAGAGCTTTCCGGCAACTATCGATATAGGTCTTACCGGAGTCGTCAGCATGATCTCAAGCGTCTGTCTCTCCCTCTCACCGGATATCGAGGTGGATGTGATTATCGGAACTATGAGTCCTATTATGCACAGCTCACACACCGCAAGCACAGGAAACATCTGTGCAATATTTGAATAATATACCTGATATGCTGAGCCTCTGCTCGTCATGAAGAGCATTCCGACAACCAGCGCAAACAGGCAGTTGATGACTGTTATCGTCACGACCATTCTGGCACTTCTCGCATTTACCAGAATATCCTTCTTCAATATGGGATTAATAATTGTTCTTCGCGCCACGATTCTCACCTCCCGTAATCTTAAGGAACAGGGATTCCAGATCTTCCTTCTCCCTGAAAAACTGATGAACGTGCACACCGTTGTCCACAAGACTTCTGAGAAGCTCGGCGTCAGACTCCCTCGTGCCTGAATAATAGACAAGAATTTCTCCATCTTGTATACTTATGCGATCCACATTGAATCTTTCCTTCACAATGACAGATATCCTGTTGGCTGAGGCCTCCGCATCAAGTCCCAACATATATCCCTTTATCCTTACAGGAGGCATGTTCTTATCACCATTTACAATCTCATCCACGCTTCCGCTGGCCACTATCTTTCCGTGGTCTATGACACCTATACTCGTACACATCTCTGAAAGCTCCGGCAAAATATGCGAGCTTATCACGATGGTCTTGCCCATCTCCTTCAGATCACGCAGTATATTCTTCATATCATGTCTTGACCTTGGATCCAGACCCGAACTCGGCTCATCGAGCACCAGAAGCTCGGGATCATGTATGAGCGCTCTTGCTACACAGAGTCTCTGCTTCATACCTCTTGAAAGGCTGTCGACGAACTCGTCCTTTTTATCCTGAAGGGCGACAAGCTCCAGATATTTATCTGCGACCTTCTCCACTTCCCGCTTGCTCATGCCGTACATGGAGCCATAAAAATCCATGTACTCCATGACCTTCAGATTGTCGTACACACCGAAAAAGTCAGGAACATATCCTATCTTCCGTTTCACATCCGCAGGTCTGCCAAGTGCGTCTACACCGTCTATGGTGACCTTTCCCGATGTGGCTTTAAGGAGTCCGCACATGATCCTCATGGTTGTCGTCTTACCGGCACCATTTGGTCCGACAAATCCGAATATCTCGCCCTTATCAATATGAAGGTTCATATGATCGAGCGCAACAAACTTTCCATATCTCTTGGTGAGTTCTTCTATATCAACCATTACCGGACACCTCCCCTCGCACTGATATGTGGAAGGTAACTGTCCACATAATAATCTCCCTGCTGAGGAGATATAAATCTCATAGCCAGGCATCCGTCCGACATATATTTGTCAAGTTCCTGCCCCTTTATGATCGTCTGTCCATCGGCAAATACCGTGTCATATTCGCCGGTCTCTCTGTTGAGCATCTGCACTACGACCTTGTTCTTGCCGCTTCCCGCCTGGGTCTTATCGTATATCAGTTCCGTTATATCATCATTCTTGCCAAATCTGATGTTAACGTCCACGGTTTCAGAATACATCAACAGATCGTCATCACCATAATCTGATCCGCCGATTCCATTCTCATCCCTGTCATAAATGCTGTAATAATAAACTCCATCCACATCCTCATATTTAAGGGTATCTATGTCGTATACCATATAGCTGCCATAATTTTCCGTATCGGCATCACTCATCATATCCGGATCCCGCTGTATGGTTCCCCACACAGCCACAACGCCGTCATCTGCAGCGAGTCTACTGTACTGGGCAAGCCGGAGCTGCATGTAATAATTTCTGGACCATTCCGCCGACGATTCATCATCTCCGAAATAATCCTCACCATACTTCTTCGTGTAATATGATCTCATTCCGTCAAGTATGGAGCCGCCGTCAAATTTGTGGGTATTCTTCCTGCTTATCCGTATGGTATCTCCCGCTCTCAGGACATCAGCAACATAATAATATCCCTCGGACATGACCACAAGATTCTCCACATCGTACGAGGTGTCATTTGTCAATGTTCCCTCAAAGCCATCTGTATATAATGTCAAATTCTTCCGAATTCTTCCAATATCGTTGCTTCCAGCAAAGCTTGCATTAGCTGATATAGTGCCAAATGAACGATTGCTGTAATAATTCAGTGTAACGCCATCTTTTCCATCATTTTTTACCGCATTGAGATTGTCATAAAAGCTGGATTCCATGGAATCATCCATCTCGATGTTGGAATATTTGCTGTTGATGTCTATCTTGTATTGGCCTGATCTGCCGCCTATTATATATGAATATGCATCCTCCCGCTTGGTATCACCGCTTATATCCGCAGCCACAAATGTAAGTCCGATAGGCTTTGTAACTCTGTACTTGAGGCTTACCATATATATGGCACCTGTACCGATAATTGCACATACCGGGATAACTCCCCATATGAGCTCCTTCTTTTTGAGCCTGCTGAGGACGATGTACGCCACAGGACCACACACAATGATATATATGATCAGCACGAGCATAATGACAACAGGTGACGGGGTGCTTCTCTTGTTGGCTGCATTTGCCACATCATATCCATAATATGTGCCACCATAATACCAGCCTCCATCGATCCAGTTCTGTGTCATATCCGTAAAGCCTGCCTCCAGAGCAGCCTGCGCCTGGGCAGTCTTATCCTTCTCATCCGTCTGTGCAAGCGAATACGGGAGCACCACGATCCTGCCATATCCCATATTCAGATAGTACCCATCTGAGCCGTCCAGCTCATGTACCTTCTGTGTGTCATTCACAGCGGAGACAAAATCGCCGTCAAAGCTGCTGAGTTCATTTTCATCTGACGACTTGGCCAGTATCATAGCTCCACCACTGTACACCCATTGTTTTATGGCAGCACTCTGCTTCTCTAACAATCCCGACAGATCATAATCATCCACCAACAGGTACTCTATAGCCTCCAGTCCCTCCTCGGACTCAGGAATGTCTGAGGGTGATAATGCAACAGTCTCTACCTTTGCATTATCATACACATTGTCCATGGAGACATCCTCTATATAAGACATGGCATCCTGTCTATCACTCATCACGCCCACCGCAACTACCATATCATTGCCCTCTATACTCAGTGAATCCCGCTCTGAGTACACCAGCTCTCCGTCACTGTCCTTGATCTCAACCTTTGCTATACCGGAGCCCATATTATCGACACAGAATTCCAGCTCTGTATTTTCTCCTGCCTTTAATTCCACATCTCTGGCATATGTCATATTCTTCGTGCCAAAGCCTTCGGAATAGCTCGTCTGTACAGACACATTTCCCGCAAAATCTGTGTCGCACACAATATCCAGCCTGATAACACTGCCTCTGTCATTTACCGCATATCCATTGAGTCCATACTTTAGCTGTATATCAAAATCAGGGTTATTTTCAATTATCCTCTGTTCAACCCGTCCATATGCACTATCTGTGTTCGTTTCCGCCATAGCTGGACAGATCATACCTCCAAGCAGCATAAGTGCAACCGCACCGCCACACGCAAGTTTCGCCGATCTGATCATAAGTCTTTCCTTCCAATTTGACTTTATTTTTTACACTAAACTTATAATAAATTCTGCCGGTAAATAACGCAACTTACACTTTCGTAAGGACACGTCAAAGCTCTTCCGGCATTCCCCGTCCGCGCAAAAAAAGCTCCCCGGATACATCAAATATCATGTATTCAGGGAGCTGCTCAACTCTTAACTGAAATATACTACCTCTTCATCAGGTGCACTTGTGAGTGTGACCTTCTCTGCTGTGAGAACAGGTCCTTCACCTTCAAAATCTGGGTAATACTCGTAGCCTATCTTGGCTGTGACATCAACCCACTGTCTGTCCACAAGATTCTTAGCACCCTGATAATAGCACTTGAATCCGACAAACTGGATATCCTCAACACAACATGTCATGGCGAATCTTCCAGGAACAAATGCATTGCTGCCGTACTGCTTTGGTCTAAATACCATGGCCTTGAAGTGGATCTTCTTGCCGTCGTATCTCTCTTTCATGTCAGATGCATCCACATACCAGATACCGAAATCGTCATCCGGCAGTTCTATCACATCTGCGCTCACATCGTATGGCAGATCCTCAGGTTCATTTGTCTCAGGTGCAATGGAGCCATCTTTCATCTCAAAGATGATCTGCGCTCTTCTGTTCACCGCCTTGATGGATCTTCTCCACTCAGGGATCTTGGAATTCTCATCACATCTGTTGAAGATGACCATGTCCGCACTGTTGAACTGCTCAACCATGGTTGCCTTCATGTTCTGTGAGTACACATCGTATGTCTCCGCATTCACAAATGAGATAACCTGGACAACCGTCCATCCCTTTGGAACCCTTATCTCAAATATCTTATCGAGCTTCCACATACCATTGTACTCGATCATGACCTGTTCCGGATTGTATTTGTCCTGAAGGTCAAGGAGATGGTCTGTGGTGAGCTGATCTTCCTCTATGAACTCTGTATATATATTAGCCTTCTTCAGAGCCTCAAGATCATACTCCTCCTCTCCGTCCTCACAGACGAGAAGAAGTGTCTTGGCTCCACCTGTAAAGCCTCTGTCCATCAGGGTCTCCTTGGCAAATGTTGTCTTACCGCTCTCAAGGAATCCCATGAACACATATACAGGTATCTCTTTATTCTGACGTCCCATCATATTAACTCCTTATCATAGAACAACCTGCTTAAACCTCGAACAGTTCTGCAAGGTCGTCCTCCTTAAGCTTGCTTCCTATTACGCAAAGCTTACCAGTGATGTCAGCCTTGCCCTTTCTGACCTCAAACTCGCCTGGTACAAGATCAAAGTACAGCCACTCACCTGCATCGCTAGGTACGATACCCTTTGCTCTGAGGATAACACCGTACTTCTCTGTGTCAGCCAGAGTGTCAAGGATCTCTCTGAGTTTGTCCTCATTGTACTTGTGTGGTGTCTCCTTGCCCCAGCTTGTAAATACCTCATCTGCATGATGATGGTGGTGATCATGGTCATGGCAGCCACATGTACACTCATCGCCATGGTCGTGATCATGATGATGATCGTGGTCATCGTGGTCGTGGTGATGCTCGTGCTCATCGTGGTCGTGATGATGCTCATGGTCGTCATCATGGTCGTGATGATGGTCATGGTCGTGACAGCCACATGTGCACTCATCGCCGTGGTCGTGGTCATGATCATGTCCCTTCTTAGCCTCATCCATCATTGTCTCCTCAAGAGACTTGTAGTTCTGCATAGCCTCTCTGATGGCTGCTCCATCGATCTCATCCCATGGAGTTGTAATGATGGTTGCATGATCGTTCTTCTCTCTGATCATGGCTACAGCCTTCTCTATCTTGTCCTGTGTAGTAGTCTGTGTTCTGCTCAAGATGATAGTGTTAGCACTTTCGATCTGGTTGTTGAAGAACTCGCCAAAGTTCTTCATATAAATCTTAACCTTTGACACATCGGCAACTGTTGTGTAGCTGTCGAGCTCTACATCAAGATCTCCTGATACATCCTTTACTGCCTTGATAACGTCAGACAGCTTGCCAACTCCTGATGGCTCAATGATGATCCTGTCAGGTGTGTAATCTGTGATAACCTGCTTAAGTGCAGTACCGAAATCTCCGACCAGTGAACAACAGATACAACCTGAGTTCATCTCTGTGATCTGAACGCCGGCATCCTTCAGGAAACCGCCATCGATTCCTATCTCACCAAACTCGTTCTCTATGAGAACCAGCTTCTCTCCCTTAAATGCCTGCTCAATAAGTTTCTTGATCAACGTTGTCTTGCCAGCTCCAAGGAAGCCTGAGATAATATCAATCTTTGTCATATCAATCACTCCTTAAACAAATTTATATTAAGACCATGTATACTAAATACACGGTCTTTGATATCTACATCCACATGATTATACTCGATTGCTTTTATTTTTGCAAGAAATCAGACATCATATGTGGATTATTGAGTATTTATTTCATGTGTACATCCATCTGATTAAATGGAATCTCTATGTCATTCTCGTCAAATGCCTTTTTCAGCTTCCACATGGCATCCCACTTGGCATCAAAGAACTTCTCTATCGTCGCATAGAACTTCACATACATATTGATCCCACTGTCTGCAAATTCATCTATATAGAACAGAATCTGCTCATCCGGAAGATAACCATCCACATCCTTAATGGTCTCAATGGTAACCCTCTTGACCTTCTCCATATCAGAATCATACGCAACAGAAAATGGTATATCCACCCTCCTCATATCATGCTCTGTCACATTCACAAGGGATGTGTTGGATATGTTGCCATTCGGTATGACGACTGATTTGTTGTCGAAAGTTATCAGCCTTGTATAGAATATGTCTATGGACACGACTGTTCCTTCGCAGTGGGTATTGTTCTCCACAATATAGTCACCGACCCTGAATGGTTTTAATATGAGAATCAACAAGCCGCCCGCAAGATTCGACAGACTTCCCTGAAGTGCAAGTCCGAGGGTAACCCCCGCTGTGCCTAGTATAGTTATAAATGAAGTGATCTGAAATCCCACAATGCTCGCCGCAGTGAGCACGATCAACACATTCAGAACAATCTTGACCGCAGATATGAAAAAACCAGCAACGCTTGGATCCAACTTTGACCTCTCAAAACTCTTCCTGAGTATCCTGAGCAGCAACTTCACCAGCTTGAAGCAGACGACCATGAATATGACAGCCACAACTATACTGCCAAGCTTGGACATACACCAGTCTGTAAGCTTCTGGATATACTGCCCTACGATACTTACCTGATCCGTGGCCTCCTTCACCGCATCCCCGACCACACTCTCTGTGGTCGCAGTATCAGCCGCCATGTTATACAGATCACCAATCAATAGCATAAATGTCTATTCCTCCTATTTTACATGGGCAAACACTGCAAATGACAGTGCAGGAGCACTCACTTCTATCACGCCATCCGCAGCAGTCTCATATCCTTTGTTATTGTTGCCCTCGCCTCCGTATTTCAGGTTATCACTTGAGAAGATCTCTCTGTACTTTCCATCCGTCTCAACCGGAAGCTTATATCCTGTCACATTTTTAAGTCCGAAGTTGCAGACAATATACACATCATCTGCGACATCCAAACCATGTCTTACAAATGATATTACCTGTCCCTTCTCCTGTATATCAAGTGCACTGCCGGCAAGGTCCCTGCCATCACCGCACAGAGCATTCTTTGTATCGTATAATTTGTTGAGTTCCTTTATATATTTCTGAAAATAGCTGTTTGCATCGAACTCAAGAACCGACCAGTCGATCTGGGTTCTTCCGTCAAACCCGGCAAATCCGCCTAATTCCTGTCCCATAAACGTCAGCTTTCTTCCCGGTAGTGACATGGTGAGACCAAACAGAAGTCTGAGATCAGCATACTTGTCCTCATAGCCACCCGACATCTTGGATGCGTAACTTCCACGCTCATATGCAACCTCATCATGGCTGAGCGCCCATACGGTATCATCATTCTCGTCAAATGGTATACCACATGTATAATCCGTAAAGCTTCCTCTGTTCACTGGAGGTATCATCATGAAATCTGTCACTCTGGACACAGCCTCATTATTCCACCTGAGATCTGTCATGACAGCATCGCCTGCAGTGCCGAGGGTTGTTCTCAATGCTCTGATAAGTTCCTCGTCCTCCAGCCTTACTCCGTCCAGATGATATGTGTCTATCCAATATGCGATGCAATCCACATCCCTCACAGATACCATATCCATGATAACGCCTATTCCCTTGCTGTGGAAATGGTCGACCATAGCCATGAACTCCGTAGGTGTTCCAAATCTCGATGTCGGAGCGAACATTCCCACGGTATCATAGCCCCAGCCATTGTCATCTCTATATTCCATAAGTGGCATAAACTGTATGTAGTTGTATCCCATATTCTTCACGTACATGGCAGCCTCTTTGCCAAATTCGAGATAGTTAAGAGGATATCCATCTGAGTTTCTCTTCCATGTCGGCATGTGGACCTCATATATATTTACCGGGGCAGATACACTGCCTCTCTTCTTCATATATGAAGAGTCTAACCAGCTATACTCAAGCTTTGCAAGTACCGATGCATTTCCCGGTGCCACCTCATACACCTCAGCGTAAGGGTCTGCAAATATATCTGTATTTCCATCTCTGTATAATGCCTCGAATTTGTATCTGGTATTCATGAGATCGCCCGGAATGAACAGCTCAAACATATCAGTGTAGTCAATCCTTCTCATAGGATTCACGCGTCCATCCCATCCGTTGAAATCTCCGACCACACTGACCCTGGTTGCCCCCGGCATATTCATGCAGAACGATACACCCTGTACACCATCGAGCGTGATCTGTCTTGCTCCAAACAGATCCTTTACATGGAAATCCGACAATATTCCATCGTCTCCATTTACCACCTTCATGACATTGACCGGATCCACGCTGTATCCGAATGAATACGGATCATAGAATTCAGCCGCCTGCTCGCCTTCTGTTATGAGCTTATATGCAAATGCCCCGCTATCCTCGATCTTCACTGTAAAAAATCCCTGTGAACCTATCTCGGTCATAGGATATTTAAATATCGGCTCGCCCGTTTCTTCATTTATCCTGAGAACAAACGCAGCCGTAGCCCTCGGAAGGTATGCATTTACATAGCAGTCATTAAGACACTGGTGCATACCAAGAATATGATGAGGGTTGCCATGCGTACCCCTTGTTATCGCTGCAACCTCATCTGATTTCAATACAAATATCTCCATAAAACCCCTTCTCCTAATGTTAGTCTATCTTGTGTATAAATATTCCGCTTCTGAGCTTTGGCTCAAACCACGTTGACTTTGGAGGCATGAGAAGTCCCGCATCTGCAATGTCGAACAGTTCAGTGATGGATGTCGGATACATCGAGAATGCAACCGCCATTCCTCCATCCACCAGACGCTCAAGCTCTGCAAGTCCTCTGATTCCACCTACGAACATGATCCTCTGATCGGTTCTCGGATCCTGTATTCCAAGTATCGGTGCAAGCACATTGTCCTGAAGTACCGATACGTCAAGTCTGCCCACGACATCATCCGGAACAATACCTTCTCTGACATCCAGTCTGTACCAGCTTCCATCCATGTACATTCCCACCTGTCCTTTGACCTGTGGTTCCACCGGAACATCACTGGCTGTCACATCAAATATCTTTGAAACCTCATCCATGAATTCCTGCTTGTCATGTCCGTTGAGATCCTTTACCACTCTGTTGTACGGCATGATCATAAGCTGGTCATGAGGGAAAAGTACAGAGAGGAAATAATTGAATTCCTCATCCCCGGTATATCCCGGATTCTTCTCTCTCATATGGATTCCCGCCTTGACGGCCGATGCCGCCCTGTGGTGTCCATCCGCTATATAGATATCGTCCACTCCTTCAAATGCAGCTCTGATGGTGTCTATATCTTCCTGGCCATCTATTATCCATACGTTGTGAGTGATCCCGTCAGGTGATGTGAAGCCGTACAACTTATCACCCTTCTTCACTCTATCGATGATCTCGTCAACCTTATCTATCGCTCTGTACGCAAGGAATATAGGTCCCGTCTGCGCTCCGCATGCCTCGACATGCTTTATTCTGTCTATCTCCTTGTCCTCTCTGGTATTCTCATGCTTCTTGATGACTCCATTCATATAGTCATCTATAGAAGGACATGCCACGAGTCCTGTCTGATGCCTGCCATCCATGATAAGCTCATAAATATAATAGACTGGTCTGCGCTCCATGATATATGTTCCATCATCTATCATGCCCTGAAGCAGCTGACCAGCCTTATCATATACACATGGAGCATATGTATCCACATCTGGTCCAAAGGATGTCTCTGCTCTGTCCACTTTCAAAAATGATAATGGTTCGCGCTTGACCTCTATCTCTGCTTCCTGACGGTTATACACATCGTATGGCAAGGCAGCTACTCTGCCTGCAACATCTGGTCTCGGTCTATAGGCTCTAAAACTTCTGATTGTTGCCATATTCTCTACTCCTGTCATAAATATTTTATTGTATGTGCCAATTAACCTCTCACAGCCTTGACAACCTTTTTGATCGAATCCTCATATTCCTCCTCTGATGAGTTCTCGAATATGAAGAGATCCTTGATGTTTGTAGGCGGATTGAAGTTCTGGCTGTTGATGTACTCATCCCAGTGCTCAAGCTTCCATGTATCTCTGTCTGAAGCTCTCTTGATCATTCTCTCATGACATACATCTTTTCTTGTATTTACCCAGATAACGAAGAGCTCTGCATCTTTCTCTGCAAGCTTAGCGCGAAGATTGTCAAGATACTCATCATCTCTGATCTCCTCTGTGAACGGAGCATTGATGAGAACTGTATCATTGTAATCCAATGCCTCAAATGCAAGATCCAACACACAGTAATACTCGTAATCTCTGATCTCCTTCTGGAAGAAGTCTGATGAACGGTTGTACTCCTGTCCGGCAACTACAAATATCTGCTTTGAAAGCACGATAAGTGTATCCTTGTCAAGGTATACACAATTGTGAAGTGCCTTTGCAACCTGCTTTGAAATAAATGTCTTTCCACATGCTGGTGGTGATGTAACTAAAATAAGCTTCTTCATATCTATAAATGCCTCCATGTAAATGAAATCAATTTTTCTAATAGTTTATCACAATTGCTATTTGCTTACAACATTTTTTAACGTTAAATAAAAATAAAGAACAGCAAAGAACAATATACGTAAAAAACCGTCAGACCTGTTTTGCAGGCCTGACGATTAAGATCATATATTCCAACTATATGTTGTTATATTTTATTTTACTATGATTGTACACTTTGCGTACTTACCACTGCCATCCTTAGCCTTACATTTAATTACCGCACGCCCCTTCTTCTTACCTACTACTGTTCCTCTTGTTGTTACAGTGGCGATCTTCTTATTTGAAGAAACCCAGGTAACTGCCTTGTTGTTTGCAGTTGCAGGACCTACTGTTGCCCTGAGTGTTATCTTTCCCTTTCTCTTTATGGTTGCTGTCTTCTTGTTTAACTTGATTGAAGAAACCATAATAACTGAATTGATTGTACACTTGGCAGTAATATTGCTTCCGTCCTTTGATTTACATGTGATAACTGCCGAACCCTTTCCAACAGCCTTGACAACTCCTGTTGACGAAACTGTTGCAACCTTGGTGTTCGATGATGACCATGTAACCGCCTTATTGTTTGCCGCTGCAGGACCTACAGTTGCCTTGAGTGTGAATGTCGCACCCTTCTTGATAGTCTTGTTTGTTGCATTGAGCTTGATGGATGTTACAGGCTGTGAAACCGTAACAGTACACTTTGCAAGCTTGCCGCTTCCATCCTTAGCCTTACATGTGATAACTGCTGTTCCCTTTGATACTGCTGTGATAGTACCATTGTTTACAGTTGCTACCTTGCTGTTAGAAGTTGTCCACTCAACATTTCTGTTATTTGCGTTAGCAGGAGCTACAGTCGATGTTATTCTGCCCTGTTTACCCACAAACAGATTCAGTTTTGTCTGATTAAGTTTTATTCCTGTAACCGGCTGGTTAACTGTAAGTCTGAGAGCTGCCTTGGCCTTTCTTCCTTCAATGCCTTCGACAGCCTCGCATGTGATTGTCGCTGTACCTCGGGATTTTGCTGTTACCTCTCCATTCTGATCTACAGATGCTACTGCTTCACTCGAGCTTGTCCACTTCAGCTCTGTTTTTGAAGCATTCTCCGGATTGAGAGTCACATTCGGGGTAAACTTATCACCTACATTCACAGTCTTAGTGCTCTCACCCAATACTATTGATGATATCTGCTGGACTACTGTAACTTCACATGTTTTTGATACTCCACTGCCATCTCTAGCTGTACATGTTATGTTTGTTGTTCCGGCTTTAACACCTGTTATTGTTCCGTTTGATACTGTTGCAACACCCGGATCACTTGACTGCCATATAACATTTCTGTCATTTGCATCTTCTGGAAGTACGGTCTGCTTAACAGTTCCTCGTTCACCCACATACAGAGTGAGCTTCTCCTTGTCAAGTGTTATAGCACTTACATACTTCTTTACTGTAAGAGTGAATGATGTTGTTTTCTCACTTCCATCAACTGCTGTAGCTGTGATAACTGTGGTTCCTCTGTCGAGGGCTGTTATCAAACCATCCTTGTCAATGCTTGCAACACTCTCGTCTGATGATGCCCAGATGACTTCCTGATTCGATGCAGTTGCAGGGGATGCAGTGCTTGTTACCTGCAGTGTATCACCAGCATATATTGTTGTCTTGTCTCTGTTTATTCTAAGGCTTGTAACTCTCTGCTTTACTGTAATGTTGCAATCCACATACTCATCATCTGAAATTGAAAATCTGATAACAGCAGTTCCTGCTGATCTGGCAGTAACTGTAGCCTTTGTCTTATCTGTTGAACTATATGACACCGAAGCAACGTTTGTATCTGACGATGTCCACTTCAAATTCTTGTAAATACTTGCATCATCCGCATCGATAACAGCCTCAAGTGATACTGTTCTGCTTTCCGTATCTGCTCCGAGCAACAATTCTGCACTGTTCATATTGAGAGTCAAACCTTTTACAGGAGGCTGTACAGTCACATGACACTTGCCGTACACCTGCTCAGTATCAACAGATGTACATATGATATCAGCTTCTCCCGGATTGACAGCCTTCACATTTCCCTCGGCATCGACCGTAGCAATGCTCTCATTTGATGATGACCATACAACGCTCTGCTCCACTGCAGTATTTGGAGAAATCGTAGCAACGAGATTACTGCTTCCACCTGCAATGATCGTCATTCTAGACTGTGAAAGTGTCACGCTGTTTACTCTCTGTTCAACATTTACCTGAATTACTGTCTCTACATCAGGATTATCAGTTGATGTAAAATGAAGGAATGCGATTCCTGCACCTCTTGTTGTTATAGTCTTACTTGATGTATTAAACGACAAAACCTTATTGTTTTCTTTGCCATACGCATCAGTCACCTTACAAGTGAATCCTGATATCTCTTTGGACGCAAGACCATCCTCGGTAACACACTTTACATCCAGCTTCTTAGAGCCATTTCTTGGATATGTTCCACAGTCCATGTTGATGACTGCGCCATTCTCGTATGTTATCTGGTTGCCTGCATCATCCTTCTCGTTCTGATCTACAAGATAAAGTCCGGTAACAGGCTTGTGACACTCCATATTCACATATCCTATAGCACGATCATTCAGCAGAATGTTAATCTGAGCTGTTCCCGCCGAAACACAGGTCAGTTCTCCTGTCTCCCTGTCTATCTGTGCAACTCTTTCATTTGACGAACTCCATGTTATGTTCTTGTGTGGATTCTTTTCGTCATCCGTAGCTGTAAGTGTAGTCGTATCACCAACTCTGAAGCTGAGTGTAGAACTGTCTGACTTTACAACATTTCCATCAGTTGTATACCATACTGTGACCTTGAGCGGGTTAAGAATGTTGAGTGTGAACTTGACCTTCCCCATTCCTGCTCCTGTATAGTAATTGTATGTAATCTTCTCCGCATCCGGCTCCGCTGTAAATATATATCCATCAAGCTGTCCTCCAGTCACGGATGACGCCTCATTGCTGGCATCTATGCCCTGTATTCCTGCGTATCCTGTAGTATTCCTGTTTCGTTTATGAATTTCAACCCCATTATCATCCGTTAAAGGCTTGCCGTTGTTATCTACAGCAACAGGAAGTTCATAGTCATACCACGCCTTATGCAAACCATAGACTTTTGAAAAATCGCTAAAATCATAATCATAGTTCGTAGTATCAAGTGTTATATCCCTGCTATTCCCACTGCAACTGAACACACCATCATCGCCATAAAGTTTAGGACACACTGATATATCTATGGCCACAAGATTGTTGTTGTCAATCTCAAGTTCTTTAAGGTCAGGATGACCATCAAGCTTTATACCCTGGATATTATTGTCTGAAATATAAAGCTTCTCCAATAAACTGTTTGATGCTATATCAAGCTCTGCAAGAGAATTTGATGATGCGTCAAGATTAACCAGATTGGTGAGAGTAGATACATCAAGCTTATTTATGCCAGTATCCTTGACATAAAGCTCTCTAAGTGCTGTATTCGCAGTAAAATCCACCGCACCCAGAACATTGCTGCTGACATCAAGGTAGCTAAGACTTGTGTTCTTTGACACATCTATTGATGTAAGTCTCGTGTTAGAACAATCAAGTGTTGTAAGCGCCGGGGTATTGTCTATGTTCAGCTCAGCCACATAGCTATTTGAACAATCAAGCGAACCAAGGACTATATCACCGGATACGTCAAGCTTGGTAATTGACGAACGAACAACAACTCCACTGTCGCTCTTTGCTCCAGCACAATAAAGATTCTTAAGCTTCTCATGACCTGACACATCAAGGACAGGCAGTGAACGCATGCTGTCACAATAAAGTGTTGTAAGCTCCATGTTTGAGCCAAGATCAAGTGTTGATATGGTGGTTCCACTTACGCCAAGCACCTTAAGCCCCTTCATATTGCTGACATCTATCGATGAAAGGTTTGTTGAATTGGCATTGAGCAGTACAAGATTATTGTAATCAGCCAGAGATGTAAGGCTTGTGATCTTGTTTCCACTTATATCAAGATATGTAAGTTTCTCTGCACTTACCGGCAATGTCAGACTGTCTATTCTGTTACTTGAGACATCTATATATTCAAGATTCTCAAGATTCTCTATATCAAGATTCCTTATAGACTGCTCATTACAATCCAGCTTTGACAGATTGGTGAACAATTCTACGCCATTCAAACTTGATATAGCAGGAGAACACTTCGAAACATCTATAGATGTTACATTCGAGATCTCCGCATCTGACAGATAACCATTACTGTCTGTATCGAAATTACTCGACACATAGCTTCTAAACGACGAATCCGTAAACGTGTCAGCTATGGATACGCCATCATCCGCTGCATAAACCGGGCCAACACTGGCCAGTGACTGGACAATCATCGCTGCACTCACAGCCGCTGCCAGCCATCTCTTCCCTTTTCTCATAAAATACCTCCCTTAGTAATTCATGGTTTATTTACAATTAATCTAATTTTAGTATACCTGTTTGTGCAATGTCAACATAATGTTATCAATAATACTGCATAATATAACGCCATGCAAAACAAAAAAATTGCCGGAACATGCTCATTTCATAGCAGCAACATTATCCCGGCAAATCTTTATGATATTGTTAGCACAGACACTTCAAATATCCATATAATTTATTACTTCTTTGTGATATATCCCTTAGCCTTCAGAAGCTCTGCACAGAGAACTGCACCACCTGCAGCACCTCTTACAGTGTTGTGTGAAAGGCCAACGAACTTCCAGTCATATACTGAATCCTCACGGAGACGTCCAACGCTGATACCCATACCTTTCTCGAAGTCAACGTCCAGAGCAACCTGTGGTCTGTTGTCCTCCTCAAGGTACTGGATAAACTGCTTTGGTGCACTTGGAAGACCAAGCTCCTGAGGCGCGCCCTTGAAGCTTGTCATAGCCTCGATAAGCTGCTCCTTTGTAGGGTTCTTTCTGAACTTTACGAATACAGTTGCTGTATGTCCGTTGAGAACTGGGACTCTGATACACTGGCTTGTGATAGTGATTCCCTCTGCAGGAACGATCACACCATTCTCCTTGTCTACCTTACCCCAGATTCTGAGTGGCTCCTTCTCTGACTTCTCTTCCTCACCACCGATATATGGGATGATGTTGCCAAGCATCTCAGGCCAATCCTTGAATGTCTTGCCTGCTCCTGAAATTGCCTGATATGTGCTCACGATCACCTCGTATGGCTCAAATGGCATCCATGCTGTAAGTACAGGTGCGTAACTCTGGATAGAGCAGTTAGGCTTAACTGCAACAAATCCTCTCTCTGTTCCAAGTCTCTTCTTCTGGAACTTGATAACCTCTGCATGATCTGCATTGATCTCTGGAACCATCATAGGAACGTCTGGAGTCCATCTGTGAGCTGAGTTGTTTGAAACTACAGGAGTCTCTGTCTTGGCATAAGCCTCCTCTATAGCTTTGATCTCATCCTTTGTCATATCTACTGCTGAGAATACAAAATCAACTGTGGCAGCAACCTTCTCTACCTCATTGACATTGTATACTACAAGCTTCTTAACTGCCTCTGGCATCGGTGTATCCATCTTCCATCTGTCACCAACTGCCTCTTCGTATGTCTTGCCTGCGCTTCTTGGGCTGGCTGCAACTGTAACGACCTCGAACCAAGGATGGTTCTCAAGAAGTGAGATAAATCTCTGACCTACCATACCTGTTGCGCCAAGGATACCTACCTTTAACTTGTCACTCATTTTTCTTCTCTCCTATTTATCTTTTATTACTTTATGACTCTTACCTTAACAACTCCCTCGATTGCTGAGAGTTCTGCGATGTCGTCTGCTGTTGGCTCTACACCGATATCAAGGATAGAATATGCGTAATCGCCCTTTGCCTTGCTGATCATTCCTGATACATTGCCGCCCTTCTTGGAGAATACTCCTGTGAACTGGGTGAGCATGTTAGGGATGTTCTTGTGGCAGATAGTAACTCTGGCTACATCACTGCACTGTCCCATGTTTACGTTTGGATAGTTTACAGAGTTCTTGATGTTTCCATCGTTGATGTATGCCTTGATCTCCTTACAAGCCATAACTGCACAATTGTCCTCTGACTCTGCTGTTGAAGCTCCAAGATGTGGGAATGCTACCACGTTCTTGTAACCTGCTATAGCTGGGTTAGGGAAGTCTGTCATATACTTTGCAACCTTGCCTGAGTCGAGTGCTGCCTTCATATCCTCATCGTTGACCAGTACGTCTCTTGCGAAGTTGAGGATCTTCACGCCGTCCTTCATCAGTGCAAATGCATCTGCATTGATCATTCCCTTTGTGCTGTCAAGAGCTGGAACATGAACTGTTATATAATCACAGTCTCTGTAGATATCCTCTACATTTGTGATGTGCTTTACATCCTTTGAAAGTCCCCATGCTGCATCTACTGACACATATGGATCATATCCGTATACCTGCATGCCGAGCTTAAGTGCAACATTTGCAACCTTTGCTCCAATGGCACCAAGTCCGATTACACCGAGCTTCTTGCCAAGGATCTCATTGCCTGCGTAGTTCTTCTTCTGCTTCTCCACCATCTTGGCGATATCTGCCTCAGCGGCATTGTCCTTGACCCAGTTGTAACCGCCAACGAGGTCTCTTGAAGCCATGAGGAGTGCTGCTACTACAAGCTCCTTAACACCATTTGCATTTGCTCCTGGTGTGTTAAATACTACGATACCCTTCTCAGCGCACTTATCAAGTGGAATGTTGTTGACACCTGCACCTGCACGGGCTACTGCCAGAAGGTTGTCTGACAGCTCAAGATCATGCATGGATGCACTTCTGACCAGAACTGCATCTGCATCTGCGAAATTGTCTGTTACTTCATATGTATCAGGTAAAAGCTCCATACCGCACTTGGCGATAGGGTTTAAGCAATTAATCTTTACTGACATGTCTTTTTCTCCCTTTTCTGTTACTATATATTACTTGTTCTCTGCCTCGAACTTCTTCATGAACTCTACAAGCTTCTCAACACCCTCGATAGGCATTGCGTTGTAGATAGATGCTCTCATACCACCTACTGTTCTGTGCCCCTTGAGGTTGACAAATCCAGCCTCTGTAGCCTCCTTGACGAACTTTGCATCAAGGTCTGCGTCACCAGTTACAAATGGTACGTTCATGAGTGAACGGTCTTCCTTTACTACAGTTCCCTTGAAGAGCTCTGAGCTGTCGAGGAAATCATAGAGGATCTTGGCCTTCTTCTCGTTGTGAGCCTTCATAGCCTCAAGGCCGCCCATCTCCTTAACCCACTTGAATACCTTGCCACAGATATAGATGCCGTAGCATGGAGGTGTGTTGTAGAGTGAGTCTGCATCTGCCTGAGTCTTGTACTTGAGCATGGTTGGTGTAAATGGCATTACGTCATCTCTGATAAGATCCTCACGGATGATAGCCACTACTACGCCTGCAGGACCAACGTTCTTCTGAACTCCGAAGTAGATCATACCGTAATCCTCAACATTTACAGGCTGTGAGAGAATGTCTGATGACATATCTGCAACAAGTATCTTGCCCTTTGTGTTAGGAAGTGTGTGGTATGTTGTTCCATATATAGTATTGTTATGACAAATGTATACATAATCAGCATCGTCATCTATTGGAAGATCTGAACAATCTGGGATATATGAGAAAGTCTTGTCTGCTGATGATGCAACTGCAACTGCCTTTCCATATTTCTTTGCTTCTTCGTATGCTTTCTTTGCCCACTGACCTGTGATGATGTAGTCAGCTACGCCATTCTTCATGAGATTCATTGGAATTGCTGCGAACTGCTGTGAAGCTCCTCCCTGAAGGAAAAGCACCTTGTAGTTGTCAGGTATGTTCATGAGATCTCTGAGATCCTTCTCTGCCTCTTTGATGATATTGTCGAAGGCTTTAGATCGATGGCTCATCTCCATTACGCTCATGCCTGTTCCCTTGTAATCAAGCATTTCTTCTGCTGCCTCTTTTAATACCACCTCAGGAAGAACTGAAGGGCCTGCTGAAAAGTTGTACACTCTTGCCATTTTTGTTATCTCTCCTTCTTTTTAGTTGTGACGATGATTTTTCCTTCCTGACGAACAGATTGTCAATGCTTGTATTCCTTTCTGGGGACGCTCTCGCTCGTTTCGGTCTGCAGCGGTACTAAGGCTCACTTTGTATCGCCAAGTACCGGCGACCTCAAATGCCCCGCGAAAGGAATACAGCAATTTCCAATCTTGTTCTTCGCTCAAGACGAAATCATCTGTTTATGACCTAATAAAATGTGTGCGAGATATTTTACTTAACAAAAATGTCCTTCGTTCCCATTTATATGAAAATTCTGACTTATCTTTGTTCTTTTGGTGTATCTCGCTTGCGATTAACAAGTTATTTTTACTAAATTCTTATATTATCAAGTAAAACAACTTTATTATCGCTTATATCCCTGTACTATAGCACTCTTTTCGCCTGTCGGCAAGTAGGGATTATATATATAAGCACCATATCTATGTTTTGTACGCGCACAAATATGGTGCCTTTCCGAGCTTATATTGACATATATTACATATCGTCCTCTGAGAAACAGGTATCGATGGCTGCTCCCGGAGCTACCATTGGCCATACCTTGTCGTCTCCCGCTATTGTTACATCTATTACCACAGGTCTGCCTGCTGTCAGGGCTGTCTTCATTGCTGCCTCGAACTCATCAAGGGTGTTGGCTCTGATTCCCATGGCACCAAGTCCCTCTGCTACCTTGACGAAATCTACCGAATCGTCAAGCACGGTGTTGGAATATCTGTGGTCATAGAACAGTGTCTGCCACTGTCTTACCATTCCAAGTACGTGGTTGTTCAGGACTACCTGGATGATAGGCACGTTGTATCTCGCAGCTGTCGCTATCTCGTTCAGATTCATTCTGAAGCATCCGTCACCGGCTATGTTGATGACTGTCTTATCAGGTCTGCCGTACTTTGCTCCGATAGCTGCGCCAACACCGTAACCCATGGTTCCAAGTCCGCCTGATGACAGGAATGTCCTAGGCTCCTTGAATATATAGTTCTGGGCTGCCCACATCTGATGCTGTCCGACATCTGTTGTGATGATCGCATCACCATCTGTAAGCTCGTAGATTTTCTTGATAGCTGCAGGTCCGTTCAGTGTGTCAAAGCTGTACACGTCAGGATTCTGCTTCTTGAGGTCTTCGATCTCAGACATCCATGTCTTGTTGGACTGGGCGGCAAGCTTGCTGTTGAGGAGCTTCAGGACCTCCTTTGCGTCGCCGACTATGCTGGCATTTGTAGGGATGTTCTTGTCTATCTCGGCTGCATCTATATCTATATGTATGATCTTTGCATTTGGCGCGAACTTGGATGCATTTCCGATAACTCGGTCTGAGAATCTGGCACCAACAACGATCACAAGATCTGCCCTTGACACACCGAGGTTGGACACCTTTGTTCCGTGCATACCGATCATGCCTGTATATCTCTCGCTTCTTCCGTCAAATGCGCCCTTGCCCATAAGTGTATCGCACACTGGTGCATCCACCTTATCTGCAAATTCTGCAAGCTCTGCTGATGCGTCAGAGATGATACATCCGCCACCTGCCATGATAAATGGTCTTCTTGAAACCTTGATCATCTCAAGGACTTTGTTCACATCCTCCTCGCGGATGGTGTCTGTCTTTCTCTCGATGACCTCCGGTGTCTCTGGTATATACTCTGTCTCCGCTGCGGTTACATCCTTTGTTATATCCACAAGCACCGGGCCAGGTCTGCCGCTCTTTGCGATCTTGAACGCACGTCTGATGGTCGGTGCAAGATCATCTATGTGCTTCACGATAAAGCTGTGCTTGGTGATAGGCATAACAACACCTGCAATGTCTACCTCCTGGAAGCTGTCCTTACCGAGCATATTTACACCTACATTTGCTGTTATTGCCACAACAGGAATGGAATCCATGTATGCTGTAGCTATACCTGTTACAAGGTTGGTGGCACCCGGACCTGATGTGGCCATACATACTCCGACCTTGCCTGTAGCTCTGGCATATCCATCTGCCGCATGGGCAGCCCCCTGCTCATGTGATGTGAGCACATGGTTGATCTCATCCTGGTGCTTGTAGAGGGCATCATATACGTTGAGGATAGTTCCTCCCGGATAACCGAACACGGTGTCAACGCCCTGTTCTTTAAGGCACTCTATAACAATTTCAGAACCTGATATCTTTGACATCTTACTTTCTCCTTTTCCCTTAATTGTGATCAATTAATTCTTTGGCACCTCAAGAACAGCACCTCTGTTGCCTGATGTAACCATAGCTGCGTATCTTGCAAGATAGCCTGTTGTAACCTTTGGCTGTCTTGGCTTCCATGCAGCCTTTCTCTTTGCAAGCTCCTCGTCTGAGACATCGAGCTTGATGCTGAGGTTGTTGATATCGATCTCGATCATATCGCCTTCCTCAACAAGAGCGATAGGTCCGCCCACAGCAGCTTCAGGTGATACATGTCCGATGGACGCTCCACGGCTTGCTCCTGAGAATCTTCCGTCTGTGATAAGGGCAACTGATGAGCCAAGTCCCATACCAGCGATGGCTGATGTAGGGTTGAGCATCTCTCTCATACCAGGGCCTCCCTTTGGTCCCTCGTATCTGATGACTACCACGTCACCCTCTACGATCTTGCCGCCCTTGATAGCTGCGATTGCGTCCTCCTCACAGTCAAATACCCTTGCAGGGCCCTTGTGAGCCAGCATCTCAGGCACAACTGCTGAACGCTTTACTACAGAGCCGTCTGGTGCAAGGTTACCCTTGAGTACAGCCAGACCACCTGTAACTGTATATGGATTGTCCATAGGTCTGATGACCTCAGGATTCTTGTTTACACTATTGGCAACAGCCTCACCTATTGTCTTGCCTGTAACTGTCATGCAGTCCTTGTTGATGAGTCCTGCATCTGCAAGCTGCTTGATAACCGCATACACACCACCGGCCTCATTGAGATCCTCCATGTATGTGTGACCTGCAGGAGCAAGGTGACACAGGTTAGGTGTCTTTGCGCTGATCTCATTTGCAAATGAGATATCAAAGTCGAAACCGATCTCATGTGCGATGGCTGGAAGGTGGAGCATAGAGTTGGTTGAACATCCAAGTGCCATATCAACTGTAAGAGCGTTGATGATTGACTCCTTTGTGATGATGTCTCTAGGCTTGATGCCCTTTCTGTACATATCCATAACTGCCATTCCTGCATGCTTTGCAAGCTTAAGTCTCTCTGAATATACTGCAGGGATTGTTCCATTTCCAGGAAGTCCCATTCCAAGAGCCTCTGTCAGACAGTTCATAGAGTTTGCTGTGTACATACCTGAACATGATCCGCATGTAGGACATGTCTTGCACTCATACTCGTATACATCCTCCTCAGTCATGGTTCCGGCTGCGTATGAACCTACAGCCTCGAACATACTTGAAAGACTTGTCTTATTTCCCTTTACGTGTCCGGCAAGCATAGGACCGCCAGATACAAATACTGTTGGGACATTTACTCTGGCTGCTGCCATGAGAAGTCCTGGAACGTTCTTGTCACAGTTGGGGATCATGACGAGCGCGTCAAACTGATGTGCTATAGCCATAGCCTCTGTTGAGTCTGCGATCAGATCTCTTGTAACCAGTGAATACTTCATTCCGATGTGTCCCATTGCTATACCATCACACACAGCGATCGCCGGGAACATAACAGGTGTGCCACCTGCCATGGCAACTCCCATCTTTACTGCCTGTGCTATCTTGTCCAGGTTCATGTGACCTGGAACTATCTCATTGTATGAACATACGATACCTACTAAAGGTCTCTCCATCTCTTCCTTTGTCATGCCCAGTGCGTTGAACAGAGATCTGTGTGGTGCCTGCTGCATTCCAACCCTAACATTATCACTCTTCATCTTATTCTCCTCCAATAATGGTCCTTTCTATATTCTCTCGCAGATAAGATCACCCATCTCGGAACAGCTTACGAGCTGTGTTCCCTCTGAGTGGATATCTATTGTTCTGTATCCGTCCTTGAGAACCGTCTTTACAGCGTTCTCAACTGCATCTGCCTCCTTGTCGAGGTCAAATGTGTATCTGAGCATCATTGCCGCAGACAGGATGGTTGCTATCGGATTCGCCTTGTTCTGGCCTGCTATGTCAGGTGCCGATCCGCCTGATGGCTCATACATACCGAACTTTGTCTCGTTAAGTGATGCAGATGAAAGCATTCCTATAGAACCTGAGATCATGGACGCCTCGTCTGAGAGGATGTCTCCGAACATGTTCTCTGTGAGAACCACATCGAACTGTGCAGGATCCTTCACAAGCTGCATCGCACAGTTGTCGACGAGCATGTGTTCAAGCTCAACCTCAGGGTAATCCCTTGCCACTTCCTCAACGACCTTTCTCCAGAGTCTTGATGAGTCAAGGACATTGGCCTTGTCAACGGATGTGACTTTCTTTCTTCTCTTCATAGCTATGTCAAATGCCTTGATGGCTATTCTTCTGATCTCGTTCTCATTGTATGTGAGGGTATCAACGGCTGTCATAACTCCGTCAACCTCCTCTGTGTGTCTCTCGCCGAAGTAGAGACCACCGGTGAGCTCTCTCATCATCATCATATCGAATCCGCGCTCTGCGATCTCAGCCTTAAGTGGACATGCCTCCTTCAGCTCATCGTAGAGATTGGCTGGACGAAGGTTTGCGAAGAGGCCAAGCTCTTTTCTGATCTTCAGAAGTCCTGCCTCCGGGCGGAGATTTGGAGGGAGCTTATACCATGGTGATGTGGATGTATTTCCTCCGATTGAACCGAGAAGAACCGCATCCTTTGACTTTGCAACTGCCACTGCCTCGTCTGTGAGTGGCACGCCTGTCGCATCTATTGAACATCCGCCCATGAGGATCTGCTCATAGTCAAATGTATGTCCGAACTTCTCTCCAACTGTATCGAGAACCTTCATAGCCTCTGTAACTACCTCAGGGCCGATACCGTCACCTTTTATTACGGCTAAATTACACTGCATTTTTGTCTCCTTCCTGTTTTGCCTTTCATGATATATCTTCACTCTGGCCAAACATGCTCATACTCTATTTATTTTTATTATTGATATAGTTGATGAGTCCCTCGCTCTTGATGATCTCCTGCATGAATGGAGGGAATGCCTGTCCCTTAAATTCTGTTCCCTGGGTTCTGTCATAGATCATACCGCTGTCGAAATCGATCTCCACGTCATCGCCTGCCTGGATAGCCTCTGCTGCCTCAGGGCACTCGATGATCGGAAGTCCAATATTGATGGCATTCCTATAGAAGATTCTGGCAAATGTCTCTGCGATTACGCAGCTTATTCCTGAAGCCTTGATGGCTATAGGTGCATGCTCTCTTGAAGATCCACAGCCGAAGTTCTTTCTTGCCACCATGATATCGCCCGGCTTTACGCGCTTTACGAAATCCTTATCTATATCTTCCATACAGCTCTTTGCGAGCTCTGCAGGGTCTGATGAATTCAGGTATCTTGCAGGGATGATTACATCTGTATCTACGTTGTCACCGTATTTGTGTACTGTTCCATGTGCTTTCATAGTCTATCTCCTTTATCTCTTTTATAATCCAAGTTCGTCAGGACTGCTGATCTTACCTGTGATAGCTGAAGCTGCTGCAACAGCAGGACTGGCAAGATACACCTCTGAGTCTACATGACCCATACGTCCTACGAAGTTACGATTGGTTGTTGATACAGCTCTCTCTCCTGCTGCCATAACGCCCATATGTCCTCCAAGACATGGTCCGCATGTAGGAGTTGAAACCACTGCTCCGGCCTTGACAAATATAGTCATGAGGCCTTCCTCAATACACTGAAGGTAGATATCCTGTGTTCCAGGGATGACGATAACTCTGACACCGTCAGCAACCTTTCTTCCCTTGATGATATCTGCCGCAATTCTCATATCTGATATACGTCCATTTGTACATGAACCGATGACTACCTGATCGATCTTGATATCTCCGACCTCATCGATAGTCTTTGTATTCTCTGGGAGATGAGGGAAAGCAACTGTCGGCTTAAGCTGTGACAGGTCGATGGTGTACTCTGCATCGTATACAGCGTCCTCGTCTGCCTCATACTTTGTATATGACTTTGTGCTGTGCTCCTTCATGTACTCCTCTGTAAGCTCATCGACAGGGAAGATACCATTCTTGGCACCTGCCTCGATGGCCATGTTCGCAATTGTAAATCTATCGTCCATTGTGAGGTTCTTGATTCCCTCTCCAACAAACTCCATAGACTTATAAAGCGCACCGTCAACACCGATCATACCGATGATGTGAAGGATGACGTCCTTACCACTGATCCACTTTGCCTTCTCTCCAACGATGTTGAACTTGATGGCTGATGGAACCTTGAACCAGGCCTTGCCTGTCACCATTCCTGCTGCCATATCTGTACTTCCGACACCTGTTGAGAATGCACCGAGTGCTCCGTATGTACATGTATGTGAGTCTGCTCCGATACATGTCTCACCAGCCACGATAAGTCCTTTCTCCGGAAGGAGCGCATGCTCGATACCCATTGCTCCGACATCGAAATAGTTCTCGATCTCATTTGCCGCTGAGAACTGTCTTACACACTTACAGTGCTCTGCACTCTTGATATCCTTGTTAGGTGTGAAGTGATCCATGACAAGTGCTATCTTCTTCTTGTCAAATACTTCCTTCTTGTTGAACTTCTCCATCTCGTGAATTGCGACCGGAGTTGTTACGTCATTTCCTAATACTAAATCCAAATCTGCCTCGATAAGCTGTCCTGCTTCAACTGATGGCAGTCCTGCATGAGCAGCTAAAATCTTCTGAGTCATGGTCATACCCATATTTATAGTCCTCCTATCATTTGTTTCTAAATACAAATTCTTACTCTTGATAATATCACTCATCTAGGTATAATTACAATATATAAAAAGAATAGTTATTATAACCTGGGGGAATATCATGATAAGTAATCTGAACAATTACGTTATTTTTCATACAGTTGCCAAAGCCGGCAACATCAGCAAGGCCGCAAATCAGCTCTACATCAGTCAGCCCGCGATAAGCAAGGCTATTTCCAAACTTGAAGAAGAACTCGGCACTGCGCTTTTTAACAGAAGTTCCAGAGGGGTAACTCTGACTGAAGAGGGACAGGTTCTCTATGAATATGTTGAGAGGGCATTTGACTCTCTGAATATGGGTGAGGAAAATCTGAAGAATTACAAGGAGCTTGGAATCGGTCACATAAGAATCGGCGTGAGCACATCCCTGTGCAAGCACATACTCCTGGACTATCTGAAGGACTTCATCAGGGAGAATCCAAACATCAAGTTCAGCATAGACTGCCACTCAACCGTGAACACCATCAAGCTTCTCAGAAACGAAAATATAGATATAGGCCTGATTTGCAACACAGAGCTTCCAAAGGGGATAGTCTACTCTCCTGTCAAGGAGATACATGACGTATTTGTGGCAAGCCCTGAATATCTGGATAATTTCTACGAGCGCGCAAATGGCAGAGATCAATACAGCTTTGCCGATGAGCTTTCAGGCAATATCAAGGGTAACATTATACCGCTGCTAAACTCAGGCTTAGCCTCTGCCACACACGGCGATGCAACAGATCAAAGTGCGGATAAAAAAAGCAGAGATACCGGACATTCATCCGGCATCTCTGCTTCTACCACTATTCATAACTCAAGTAACTCAGGTATGTCCAATATATCAACAGTTGACATCCTTGAAGGCTCCAACCTCATGGTTCTTGAGGAGGCAAATGTAACCCGTACCCACGTGGACGAGTATCTCCGCTCACAGGGCATAAGCTGCAGCCAGGTACTTGAAATCAACAACATGGATCTCCTCATCGACTTCGCTGCCATAGGAATGGGCGTCGCAAGCGTGGTTCGCGAATTCACGCAGGAACAGCTCTCATCCGGTGTTATAACCGAACTTCCGCTTGACACTCCTATTCCGAGCAGGAGTGTCGGCTTCGCTTACTCAGGAATGAAGAATCAGAGCACGGCTATGAAGAAATTTATGGAGTGGGTAGGGGTGTGATTACATGCTTCTGTTTACTGTCCCACCTCAGCATAAACAGCATGATGCATATTCCAAACAGCGAAACCAGTGCGCCAGCCATAAGCCCAGGTGTTCTGTATGCAATTTCTATATCGTGACTGCCCGCATATATCTGGACCCCCATATTGCCTCTACCAAGGCGAATTTTTTCTGCCGGCTCTCCATCCACATATATCTTAAACCCATCATCATATGGATATGCGATATACAGGATACCTGGATTTTTCACATCCACACTTCCATAGAAAGTATTCTTTACAAATCCTGTACACTCAAGCGGACTATCAAGTATCTTCTCTTCTGCTTTCTCAAATTCATCTGCATTGTAATTGTATACCTTTACAAATCGCTCTCCAACACTTCCTGTTTTAGAGCTGGTCGCACCTCCTATAGTTATCCTGACATGTTGTCCTTTCTTTACGAGGCCGACATGTGACAACTGTTCTGTAACATATGACCCATTCGATACCCTGAGATCTCCGTCCACGATCATCTCCACATAGTGATCGCGGCTATCCTTACTGTAGACATACATATCCATATCAGATTCAGCATCAAACTCATACCGGGTCATCGGCACAAATGCATTTGACGTTCTGTATATGCAATAACCCACTGATTCCCTAAGTGTGTCCTGATTGAGATAAGAAGTACTCCAATCCGATATATCAATCTCTGTAAATACATCTGACGACAGACCACAGCCACTCTTCATAAAATCATTCTGATTTTCAAGAGGTGTCCTGTCTGCTTTCCAGTCTACGATACCATCATCCAACATAAATCCCATCATCTCAGGAGTTTCTGCTTCATACAGATTGTATACGTCATTCTCAGCAACAAGGTTATACCCTGCGTAAGTACCATTCTCCGGACTCAGCACATATCTGACATTGTACATGAGCGCTGTAAGCGGTGTAGTTCCCGAATATATATATTCAACATTGTCAAAGTGGGCAAGTCCCATACTGGAAAACGCTCTGATCGTATTTCCATTTGCCATGGATGAATACCAGTTTGTCTGAGAATATGGCGCATAATTCTCATAAACCATAGCGCTCTTTCTGGTGCCATTTTCTGTATCCAGGGAATTGTATACTGATTCCCACTGATCTAGTCTTACAGCATCTGTCAGAAGACAGTCCTCCGTCTTGCCCGGCATTACATATAATGCATTTCCCATAATCTCAGCTATCCAGCAGCCACAGATAATGCACACAGCCACTCCCGGCTTTATGCTTCCTCTTCTGCAAAGCACGCACAGAATGGCTGCAAATGCCAGCATAAGCATAAATATAACATAGCCAAGCGGGGTACTCATCTCTCTGCTGTCAATAAGACTTGCCACAAATATTACGCCTGCCACCGCAGTACTTACAGCAATATACCTCAGTCTCAACTTAGCAAGATTCATGAGAATTCGATATGTTGCAACAATTAATATAAATGTTAATATGAATGCAAACCTGTTTCCAAGTCCATGTGTGATCGTCATGCCATGGAACACATAATTAAGCGGGAGATAGTTCAGGGCGAGCACAAGCACGGCCATGGCTATACAGTATTTCACCCTCGTCTTCCAGTCACTCACATAAGACAAAAGAAAAAGGCAGGCAGCAAATACAACAATACTTCCACAATAACTGTTATTGCTGAACATAGATACACATTCCAGATCCTTCAGTGGATAGAACGAGGATATATACGCTCCAAACTGCCCCCACATCTGTGTTCCTTCAAGTCCCATATCAGTCACCGAAGACGCAGCTCTCATGACCACCAGTCCGGCAGGGATCAGAACCACTCCTGCGAGTAGAGCAGATAGCACCGAGCAGCCAGCAAACGAAAGTCCTCTGCATAGGAAATCTCTGACATTTTCCCGTTTTTCCAGCAAGAAATATATCACGGCAAACACACATATATAGAATGAAAAATAGAAATTGCATATGATAGACGCTGCCAAAGACAGCGTGTATAACATCCATCCTTTTCCATCTGACAGATGCTCTATGCCAAGTGCCACTATCGGAAGCAGAATAAGCCCATCAAGCCATATAATATTATGTCCATATGCAAGGACATACCCGGACAGTCCATATGCCATACTGCATGCCAGCTCTATGAACGTTGCAACTGTCTGGCTGTACCCATTCTCTATATTTTTCTTATTGGTATGTCTGAAAAAGTAAAGCGCCGTGACCGGCAGGCAGGCGGATTTTATGATGATAAGCAATACCATGGAAAGTTCCAGCCTGCTCTCTCCCAACATCAGAACGATGATATTGAACGGGCTCAGGCAGTAATACAGTGACTCCTGTACAGCATCGATTCCCATTCCCATCGACCAGATAAAGCTTCCTTTGCCACCTCCCGAAATCCATTCAAATAACATATGAAACATATTCTTATACTGCACATATGCATCATACGTCAGAAAACTTTTATCTCCGAACGGATATGCTTTCTGCAGAATCAGAATTACTGTATATATCAGAAATGTAACTAAGAATACAGCCGCATACAGAATCCCGCTCTTTTTATGTTTGTTTACTTCTCCTTGCTTTGTACCCATATCAATCCCCACTTAATTTATTGCGCTATCTGTTCTATGCAGCCTGTACCTTCTTTTTCCTGCTGCGTCTGAGATTCACCATGTATAATACAACTATGAGCCATCCTGCTGCAGATAACATAAGCCCTAGCTTAAAGCCATATGTTACATACCTGAATTCTATTGTATGTGTTCCTGCTGTCAGCTCCAGACCCACAAGCGCACCGTTTGCCAACGGTGTTATATCGGTCTTATTTCCATCAACATACGCTGTAAAGCCTCTGTAATAAGGAATTGATGTATACAATATACCATCCTCCTTTGCTGTCACCGTACCCTTTACATATGTAGATGTCACTGTGTCAAGTGAAAGTGTCCTATCCTTAATTGATTCCTTGCATTCCTGCATCTTGTCATCGTGATATTCATAGAAATCTATACACGTTACTCCTTTTTTAAGGACTGTGGACAGATTGACTGCCTGTATCTCGACCTTCTGCCCACTCTTCAGCTCGCCGAGATCAAGTACATCCTTTGGTGAGGGATAAGCGTCATACTCATTTATATCCGCTATCACATTTCCGTCTACAGTTACAATATTACACAGCTTATTTGCATCCTCAAGGCTCACATACAAATGCATATCCCTCGGAGCTGTAAACGTATAAATCTGTGTGGCATGGTAATCTTCATCGAGCGACACATTCATATATGTATAAGCATTTTTATCAGTCTTTCTCTCCAAAGTTACTCCATCCGGCAAGACCTGTCTATCCGGAGTGCATCCTCTATATTTCACATCAAAATCAGTCAGTTCATCCGGTGAAACATGAGTGAACACTCCTTCAACTCCCGACACATCTTTCACGAATTCATTCTGCACCTCAAACGGAACTACGTCTGACACATTCCAATCTTTTATACTGCCATCTGTAGAAAAGCCCGCTCCCACAGCATAGTCTGTTGTATACCATGCAATCTCATCATCTATATCGTACACATCGTTTTTCAGATTATAACTTTGCTCCTTTGTATATCCACCATAATATGCATCTGCATCCGATAATACATTTCTTACATTGAACATAAGCGCAGTTACCGGTGTAGTATTTCTGTATGCATATGTAGCGCCGTGTTCCTGATACACCATTCCAAGCGCATCAAAAAGCCATGTCACTTTTGTATTTATGATTGAAGAGAATATATTAGTGTCTGAATAGACTGTATTATTTTGTGACAAAATCCAGGATGTCTTTCTATTAAGATCACTGTTGTCCTTTTCATTATATATGGCTCTCCATCCGTCAGTCCCGCCTAGATGCTCCTTGCCCGTAGTATATGCATCCGTATTCACATATACGGCATTGGATATCAGTTCCACAAAAAGTATTACTATAAAATTCACAATCAGAGAATTTATCTTTATGCTGTTTCTGGCCTGCAATACAAATACCATAAACAAATATATAATAAGCAGAATCGTGACCATATAGCAGACTACATTTTGCACCTCATTGTTTGCCAGAAAAACGCCCCCAAGGAAAACCAGAAATACAACTCCGGTCAGTATCCCTTCCCGAATCCCCGGCTTCGTCCAGTTCACAGCACACTCAAAAGCTGAAACAATAAGAAGTATGACAAGAATAAAAGCATATCTGTAAGAATATAGATGTGGATATGTGAACCCATGAAGAACATACAGTGCCCCTGTCAGATTCAGACAGGCAACAAGCAGCGCTATCTCCACCAGTCTCTTAACTCTTGCCCGAAGCTGTATATTCCTGTTAAACACATATACAACCGCAAGGAAAAGCAGAGACAGTCCCATATACATATTCCTTGCATACAGAGTTCTTCCAGCTATATCTATATCATGTCCCCAGAAAAAGCTCTGGAACAAATTTGCAAAATTACCAAACTTGCTAAATGGTATATCTTCTGTGAGTGAACTTGCACCTTCTCTTCCAACTATCGCAAGGAAACACGGCACAAGTACAACACATGCACTGAGTGCAGCCGTCATAGATGTGAGTGCAAACTTCACTCCACGCTTCCAAAACATTTTCCAGCTATCCTTTTTCACATCGATAAACCATATCACAGCTATCATAGCCACAAACCACGAAAAATAGAAGTTGAATACAAATGACATGAAAAGCATCACAAAATAAAGTCTCACATCACCGCCCTCAATAAGTCTCTCAACGCCAAGCATCATAACAGGCACGAGAAGAAGGCATATAAGCCAAATGAGATTATACTGATATGCAAGCATATAATCGCACATGGAATAAGCCATTCCCATCACAACACAGAGTATGTCATTCAGCCATCCGTGCTGCATTTTATTTCTGCTGGTATGCGATAAGAAATAGGTCATAGTAACTCCGCAAAGTCCAACCTGAATACACATACTGACGATCATTCCCAGCTCCATATGTGAACCGCCGAACAAAACTGCTATTAGATTGACAGGACTTGCCAGATAATAAAAGAAATTAGTATAGAAATCATATCCTAGTCCCATGTCCCAACTGAAAAAAATTGATTTTTCCTGTCTTATCCTGCCTGATAATTCCACAAAAAACGCATAATACTGGGTATTAGAATCTCCAAGCAGTATAGTATTCTTTCCAAATGGATAACAGTCCGTCATCATCATATGTATCACTATACATATGATAGGAATCAGAAATGCCATTCCATACTTAACAATTTTTCTTGACCTGATTTTCTTTTTTTCCATAATTACTCCATCACTCCATATAACTTTGTATTTTTCCTTTTTCGACAGCATGTTGCATTATAAGTATCAATAACATAAGCAAGACCGCTGATATACTTATTCTCCATGACCAATGCTGAATCTTTGTCCCCTTATATTTTACAACAACTTTACCTGCCTCTGGCAAAACTGATATTTCTACCAATCCATCATTTAGACATTTGCTTACCGTCAGTTTCCGTCCATCAGCCATTATTGCTTCATATCCCTTATAATAATACTTTGGAACTATGCACTCCCCCGCAGTTTTACCCGCATCAAACTCATAGCTTCCGTCTGATCCATAGCGCCCCCGTATGTAAGTATCTTCACACTTTACCATCCCGCTGCTTTCTGCTCCGACAGATGTTGCAAGATCCCCTTCTGCTGGAAGCCACTCCCAGAACCCTATGCTGTCTGTACTTCCTGCATTATCCGCATAACCTTCCGGATAGTTCACATAGCCACCAAGTTCTATATTCCATACCATATTCAGGCTAAAAATACCGATAAGTATGCTTCCAGCCGCACATAAACACGCATTTCTTCTGTATGATGGCAACAGCTTTATTATATCCACTGACTGAAGTGCAAGACCAAGCGCCACAAAGAATTCTGTGAACATATTCAGTCTCCACGGAAACTGTATACTGACAAATGGAGTTCTGTCGATAAGTTTCCATGGAAAAATCTTTGTCTCGCATACAAGAAGCACCGCCGCTGTCACAAGGCACATCAAAGCCTTTTTATTATATACTTTTTTATATATACTGACAAATACCATAAGTGCCAGTATTCCAATCTCAATGAATGCAACCGAATACTTTCCACTCACTATCGCGAGCAGTGTCTGAGTCTCCTCATGTGTGTAAAATGCCGGTTCATTGCTTACATAGAACCTTCCATCTGCAAATTGTTCAAGTACAGGAAGCCAATAATAACATGTAAGTACTGCACACGCAAGAGCTTCCATACACACAGCCCCAATAAGTCTTCTGCAAGCCGCAATTCTTTTCCATCTCGCACACACCCAGATTATTCCCATTACTACACATAATACAAAGCTTATCGTGTGTGAAAGCATAAGACACGAATATGATACACATAAAAGGCCTTTTCTACTGTGTCCCATCTCAGTCAGGTCGTAAAGAGCAAGAAACGCCAGTGGAATAAATACCATGGCAGCAATTTCGCCAAGTGCAAATCTGGTATATACATCCTCAAGATGATAATGTCCCATTGTGTAAAGCACCATAGTGACAACACCCGCGCAACGGCTTCTGCCAATGCTCCGCCCTGTATAATACGCAGTAAGTCCCGTACATATCATCAGTACATATATATATATCTTCATTGCAATCTCCGGTGATGCCCCCAGAAGTCTGAAGAGAACGGCTGGCAGCAAGAACAAATCAGGGTAAAATATTCCCATACCGTAGCCATACCCTTCCAACATAGTCTGATATATATATACAGGGTATCCCTGCCCTGACTTTAGCGCTTTGAGGATACTCTCCACCCTGAGCATATGAACCTGCTGGTCATCACCGTATGGCAGGCCTGTCTTAAAACAAGGGATCATACATACACCACTTATCAGAAGCACCAGCATTGCAATTCCCAGAATCTCTATTCTGTTTTTCTTTTTTTCTCTCACGCAGAATCTCCTCCCGGTCGTCAAAGCTCTGCCACATCATCCCCGGCAGTCAGTACGCATAAATATAAAGACAAACGGGGACAGGTATGGAATCTACTCTCACCTGTCCCCGTATTCTCAGTCATCTAAAACTGTTTATGACTCCTGCACATCTGTGCTATTTTTATTGGTATATCACCGGATATAATCCGTGTGACATGATTTCATCTTACTTAAAATACTCCACACCACTCTCGAATATCTTCTGGTTCTGGTCGCCGTATACGTTTACAGCTACAGCCTGTCCGATACGCTCTGAGTGACCCATCTTACCAAGGACACGTCCGTCTGGGCTTGTGATACCCTCGATCGCATAGTATGAACCGTTGACGTTGTAGTACTCGTCCATGGTTGGGTTGCCGTTCATGTCGACATACTGTGTTGCAACCTGTCCATTTGCAAAGAGCTTCTCGCACCATTCCTTGCTTGCAACGAAACGTCCCTCACCGTGTGAGATAGGAATTGTGTATACTCCGCCGAGCTCTGCCTTCTTCAGCCATGGGCTCTTGTTTGTTACAACCTTGGTGTATACCATCTTGGACTGATGACGTCCGATGCTGTTCATTGTCAGTGTAGGTGAATCATCCGTCTGTGGTCTGATCTCGCCGTAAGGCACAAGACCGAGCTTGATGAGTGCCTGGAATCCGTTACAGATACCAAGTGCAAGTCCGTCTCTCTCGTTCAGGAGCTTCATGACCTCCTCGGAGATCTTTGCATTACGGAACGCAGTTGCGATGAACTTACCTGATCCGTCTGGCTCATCACCGGCTGAGAATCCACCTGGGAACATGATGATCTGTGAATCGCTGATTGCCTTTGCAAATGCGTCAACTGAATCTCTGATTCCCTGTGCTGTCATATTTCTGAATACTATCGTCTGTACGTCTGCGCCAGCTCTCTCAAATGCCTTTGCTGAGTCGTACTCACAGTTTGTACCAGGGAATACAGGTATGAATACCTTTGGCTTTGCAACCTTGTTCCTTGACGTGTAAACTGTCTTGGCGTCGAAGAGACCTGTCTTGATCTCTGTCTGTGGAACATTTGACTCTGTTGGGAATACCTTCTCAAGAGTCTTTGTCCATGCTGCAAGAGCCTCGTCCATAGTGATTGTGACATCCTTGTATGTAAATACAGGCTCCTTTGTAACCTTACCTATCTTCTTGACAGGAATTCCGAGCTGATCAAGATCTGCTGCCTTAACCTCAAGAATGATAGCGCCATAGTTCTTGGCAACAAGATCCTTCTTGCTGACTGTATCCTCAAGCTCAACACCGAGCTTATTTCCAAATGCCATCTTGCTGACAGCCTCTATGATACCGCCAAATCCAACTGCGTATGCAGACTGGATCTTGCCCTCCTTGATCTTCTTGTTCAGGAGGTCATACATGTACAGAACATTCTCATATACAGGTATGTCGTTCTCGTCTTTCTCTATATCCATCTCCACAAGAACATTGCCTGCCTTCTTGAGCTCAGGTGTCACAACGTCCATGTAGCTTGCCACGTCAACTGCAAATGATACAAGTGTTGGAGGTACATCTATATCATTGAATGTACCTGACATACTGTCCTTTCCACCGATAGACGGAAGTCCAAGTCCTATCTGAACATCATATGCTCCGAGGAGTGCTGCCAGTGGCTGTCCCCATCTGTATGGGTCTGTTCCAAGTCTCTTGAAATATTCCTGGAATGTAAGTCTGATCTTGCTTACATCTCCACCTGCTGCAGCTATCTTGGCTGCTGATGTAACAACCGCATATACTGAACCGTGATATGGGCTCCAGCTTGACAGATATGGGTCAAATCCGTAGCTCATCATGGTGATAGTGTCTGTCTTACCCTTGAGTACAGGCAGCTTTGCGATCATTGTCTGTGTAGGTGTGAGCTGATACTTTCCACCGTAAGGCATTGTGACTGTTCCTGCTCCGATAGAGCTGTCGAACATCTCCACAAGTCCTTTCTGTGAGCACACATTCAGATCTGACAGTGTATCGAGCCATGTCTTCTTGACATCCTCAGGCTCCTTAACTGAATCAAAGTAATTGTCAGCCTTGCTTGGAACTTCAACCTTGACCTGAGTCTCCTGATGAGCACCATTTGTGTTGAGGAATGCACGTGAGATGTTCACGATGTCCTTGCCTCTCCACTTGAGGATAAGTCTAGGCTCCTCTGTAACCTTTGCAACTACTACAGCCTCAAGGTTCTCCTCCTCAGCGTATCCGAGCATAGTGTCAACATCCTTAGGATCGACAACTATAGCCATACGCTCCTGGGACTCTGATATTGCAAGCTCTGTACCGTCAAGACCTGCGTACTTCTTTGGCACCTTGTCAAGATCTACCACAAGTCCGTCTGCCAGCTCTCCGATGGCAACTGACACACCGCCGGCACCAAAATCGTTACACTTCTTTATAATAGATGAAACCTCTTCTCTTCTGAAGAGTCTCTGGATCTTTCTCTCTGTAGGTGGGTTACCCTTCTGAACCTCAGCACCACATGTCTCGAGTGAGTGTGATGTGTGAGCCTTGGATGAACCTGTTGCTCCACCACAGCCATCACGGCCTGTACGTCCGCCGAGCAGGATGATTACATCTCCCGGATCAGATGTGAGACGCTTTACAGCACGTCTTGGAGCTGCACCCATAACTGCTCCGATCTCCATTCTCTTTGCAACATAATCTGGATGATATATCTCATTTACAAGACCTGTTGCAAGACCGATCTGGTTACCATATGAGCTGTAACCGTGGGCTGCTGTTGTCACGATCTTACGCTGTGGAAGCTTGCCCTCCATTGTGTCCTTGAGAGACTTTGTAGGATCAGCTGCACCGGTAACTCTCATAGCCTGGTATACGTAACCTCTTCCTGAGAGCGGATCTCTGATAGCACCGCCAAGACATGTAGCAGCACCACCGAATGGCTCGATCTCTGTAGGATGGTTGTGTGTCTCGTTCTTGAAGAATACGAGCCACTCTTCCTCTACTCCGTCCACAACTACAGGAACAACTATAGAACAAGCATTGATCTCGTCTGACACTTCCATATCATCGAGCTTGCCTGCTGCCTTGAGCTGCTTCATGCCCATAAGGGCTATATCCATGAGACATACAAACTTGTCATCTCTGTCCTTGTACATCTCCTTCATCTCTGCTCTGTATGCGTCAAATGTCTTCTCAAGAAGATCCTTGTAATCTCCATCGTCGAACTCTACATCTGTGAGCTCTGTTGAGAATGTTGTATGACGGCAGTGATCTGACCAGTATGTATCGAGAACTCTGATCTCGGTCATGGATGGATCTCTCTTCTCCTCACCCTTGAAATAGTTCTGGATGTGAAGGAAATCCTTGAATGTCATGGCAAGTCCAAGTGAGTCATAAAGCTCCTTAAGATCTGCCTCTGCCATGTCCTTGAATCCGTCAAATATATGAACATCGGCTGGCTCAGGGAACTCTGTAACCAGAGTCTCAGGAATCTCCATACCGCATATTCTTGAATCAACAGGGTTTACACAGTAGTCCATGACAGCCTTCATCTGCTCGTCTGTCACGTCGCCCGAAAGTACATATGTTGTGGCAGTCTTGATAACAGGCTCCTCATCCTCTGCAAGAAGCTTTACACACTGCTCTGCTGAATCGGCTCTCTGATCGAACTGACCTGGAAGTGCCTCTACTGAGAACACCTTATCTGTGGCAGCAAGCTCAGGCTCACCCTCATAGATCACATCTACAGGCGGCTCAGCAAATACTGTCTCAAGAGCCTTTGCATATGTCTCATCTGATATGTTCTCAATATCATATCTGACAAGCACTCTCACATACTCAGCCTTGATACCCAGATAGTTCTTAATCTCTTCGTGAAGTTCCTTCGCCTTGACCGCATAGTCAGGCTTTTTCTCAACATACACTCTCTTGACCTTACTCATGTCATACCTCCATAGTAAAAGCGTTTTTGTTATTTCAATTCTTTAATAATAGCATTTATCATGTTTTTTTTGTAGTAGTTTTTATCTTTTTACCGATTTTCAGCTTATTTAAGCATAAAATTGTATCTTAACCCTGCATTTTCACCAAATATGTCATAACTTTTCCATGCTAGTTATGCAGTCTTCGTATCATCTTAAATATCACCGAATTCTGGTATATCATAGGTGAATTCTGACAGTAGAATATGATTCCGTCCGTCGGTGCGTATATGTCCGTCGTATTCTCGCCCGTCATCGGATTGATGATATTTGCAATTATGTCGCCTCGGACAACCTCATCTCCCGGCTGGACAAGCTTCTTGAAGAAGCCGGCGGCATGCTCGGACCTTATGCTGAGCAGATCCTCCTCATCCATGATGGTGGAAATGTATCCCGCATGGCAGTTGTATCTTATAACGCCCATACGTGTCAGGAATCTGAGCACTGAGGACACCGCCTGATTGGCACTCTCACCATTGATGGTGTCGGTAACTCCCGAATATACCGAGAAAGCCTCCGTGCCGCGCATCTGCCAGTTGTAGTTGAGCGTTGCCTTATCATATGATCTAGGCTCCGCTGTCAATACATACGGCATACCGAACTGGCTGGCAAGGCTATTGCTCTGCTTGCCTGTCTCTATCATCCTGACGTGTGGTATAAACTCACCATCCATATAGAAGCTCGCAAACTGTATTCCGTATGCGTAGCCGGTGACCTTCTCCATCACCGCCGCTGCAATACGGCTTGTCGCCTGACCTTCAGGATTGCCCGGGAATGATCTGTTTATATCTGAATTGTCTGTTATCCAGTATTTCTTGCCCACATTGAACGAGCTGTAATTGATTGATGGTATCAGAAGTATCTTCTTGCCCGATACTATGGCGCCCCTCGCCTCCAGCTCCCCAAGCTTCTTTGCCAGAAGTGAGCTTATGTAGAGCTGCTGAAATTCATTTCCTCTCATGGCACCAACTATGCATGCAGCCTTGTCTCCGCTGCCATAGGAAAATCCCTGTATCTCGTACTCTCCTCTGTAGGCTGTATTCATGGAATATATGATCTCTTTATTCATGGCCACCTCCGAAAATTCTGGCCACAAGTGACCCCTCTTCTATAACCGGATATTCTCTCAGTGAGAACACAATGCCGCTTCTCGGCGACCTGATGGTCTCCTCCACCGAGCCCGTGAGCACATTTACAATTCTTCCTATGATCTCTCCCTGCTGTATATATTCTGAGTGCTTTGCCACAGGAAGGAAGATTCCGCTGCTCTCAGCATTTACAAATACAACATCCTTGTCTTTTGCAAATTTAGGCTTATGTGCAGTCTCGACTTCGCCCTGCCATATTCCCATCTTCTTCATAAGAGAGAACAGTCCGTCCACTATCTGGTTCGAGTAATCGTAATCTATCTTGAGGGCAACGCCGGACTCCACTACCATACTCTTGACTCCGATCTCGTTGAGGGCATGTGCAAGACTTCCCTCCATGACCGTAGACGACGGATGTATCCATACAACATCCACATTCATGCACGCAACATACGGAGCAAGATCCGATGCCACGTCAGAATTAACCCTGACCTGTGGGATCTCCTTGATGTACACACTGCTGGAATGGACATCAACACAAATGTCCGCCCCCTCTATGTCCTTCATGACCTTTGCCGCTGTGTACTCTCCCACAGTTCCGTCCTTGGAACCCGGGAACAGAGTGTTCATATCAATGTCAAATACCGGCACATCCCTGTACTGCGCCTCAAGTCCCATCGGATTGATAAATGGATATACATCCACGATTCCAGTAAGCTTGTCAAAATCCTTCTTGATCCTTCTGATAAGTTCATAGCATATGTACTGACCGGCGACCTCATCCCCATGTATACCGGACACAATACACAGCCTCTTTTCATTTCCGGTTGGGAAATCCGGAGCCAGATGGTTCTTCTTCACCCTCATGACTTCCCCGATCAGCATGTTAGCTGATACTACAGTTTCTATCATATTTTGTCCACCTTGTATTATTTATTCGTTAGTAATTTTGCAAATTATCCCGGTACATAAAGAAAAGCAGGGTACTTGCCGTATCCTGCTTCTTGTACCTAAGTTATTATACATGATAACTGTCAGTTCTTCAAGGTATGTTGCCTACTCTGTGAGCCTGTTATGCCCTTTTCTTATACTCTATTCTGAGCTTGTCCGCTATGAGTGCGATAAACTCGGAATTTGTCGGTTTGCCTTTTCCCGCATTCACTGTATATCCAAACAAATCGTTGATGGTGTCTATCTGACCTCTGTTCCACGCCACCTCTATGGCATGCCTTATGGCTCTCTCCACGCTGGAGGATGTGGTCTTATATTTCTTCGCTATCGTCGGATAGAGAAGCTTTGTTATGTAGTTCAGCATGTTCACATCGTTGACCGCCATGATGATGCCCTCACGGATGTACTGGTAGCCCTTTATATTTGCAGGAATACCTATATCCCTGATGATATCCGTCACATCGCTCTCTATAGTATTCTCTATCTTGTGTGCCATACTCTTCTCTGTGAGACATGTAAGCTTGTCGTTCAGCCCTGACTCAAGCTCCTTCTTCTTCATATACATCTGTCTGAGTCTTGTCACAAGCTGCACCGGATTGTACGGCTTCAGGATATAATATGTCGCACCCATCTCAAATGCACATCTTATAAGTCTCTGTGATGACACCGATGTGAGTACCACAAATATCGTATTCTGATATTCAGGCAGTTCACTCATATGCTCCATCACTCCCAGGCCATCCATTCCCGAAAGGCAAATGTCTAGTATCACTATATCCGGCTTGTAGAGCTTTATTGATTCCACCGCTTCATCCCCGGTGCTGACCATATCAACTACTCTCATCTCGTCCTTTGATGCATATGTGGCGATCTGTTTTGCTATCTGTGTGCTGTCGCCATCAGCAATTACAATTTCGATCCCTTTGTTTCCCATAGTATCTCCCTTGTTATGTATAAATTTACAGGATTAAGCGCTTATCCCAACTGCTTTATAATAATATTAAATATGATATAATTTGTCAAGTGCTTTTAATATCGTTTTTAATATCACATATTATGACAACATTTTACTACAAATTACCCTGCATTTCTCATCTTCGCTTCCAGTCTTATCTTGTCGGCAATGAGAGCGACAAATTCTGAGTTCGTAGGCTTTCCTTTGCCCGCACTTATGGTGTAACCAAACAGTTCGTTGATAGTCTCTATCTTTCCTCTGCTCCAGGCCACCTCTATGGCATGTCTTATGGCTCTCTCCACCCTTGATGCAGTTGTGCCGTACATCTGGGCGATCGTCGGATAAAGCTGCTTTGTTATAGAATTCAAAATATCCATATCCCCCACAGCTATGACTATCGCGCTTCTGAGATACTGGTAGCCTTTGATGTGCGCCGGGACTCCTATCTCGTGGATTATCCTGGTCACCACCGCCTCCAGCTCGTCCGTCTTCTGCTCATTTTCATCCATCTTCAGAAGCTGGGTTGTATTGCTTCCGCGTCCTTTACATGCATCATCAAGCACACCTCTGACCTTTTTCTCATCGTATGGCTGTTCAAGCAGTCTCACCACTGCCTTGTCACCTATCGTCGAAAATACAAAGTCCAGATAATTTCTGTGCTGCTTCGATGAACAGAGCACAAATTTGACATTTCTCAGGTTCTTATTTCCAGATACGCCCTCGACCATATCCGTGATATCCGTACCGGGTATAACCTCGTCCGCGATCACTATGTCTGGCTTATCTTCTGCAATTTTCTTAACAGCTTCGTCACCCTTCTCACAACATCCAATGTACTCATAATCAGGCATATCCTCAAATACGTGCTTTAGCTGTTCAATTTCTCTTTTGTCATGTTTTACCATCATAACTTTAACATGACTCATGTTATACTCCTTCCCAAGTATAGTGACGGAATAACAATATTTACTTTTTTATTCCTGTTATTCCACTACGAACATTATATATAAATGTAGTTTTCTTGGGAATATATAGAACTTCGCAAGTTACGACAGCATCAGCTTCCGGAAAACATTTTTTCTACTGCGACTGACACCAGCAGACCACATACGCACATTTAATGAAAAAATGCGGCATATCTTCCCTTTTCGGGTCGATATGCCGCGCATGATCACTTCTCTTTTGTATGTTCTTTTTCTCTGAGTCTTATGATCGCATCATAGGCCGCCGGATTGTGCTCCTTCAGGTGCTCATCCATTCGTTTTCTTCTCGCCTTATATCTGTCGACAAATTCAGGATGCTCGCTCTCAAGCCTGTGAAGAAGCTGGCTCCGCCTGCGCTCGATACGCTCTGCAACAGAGTCCTCATCCTCGCCTGTGGCCCTCACGATCTCCTCTATGTGGGCCTCCATATGCTCAAGCCATTCTTCCTCATCCTGTATATCCATCCGCTTCCAGAAACCGGTCATGAGCTGTTCAACCCCGGTTCCGTTCTTCATACTGCCTATGGATTCACGGATGTGCTTCTCTATGACATCTTCCGCATCATCGCCAAATGCCCACACAAGCTCCTGAGCCATGTGCTCCGCTCTCTTTCTCCTGATGTCATGATAACTGTTATGTACACCAACCAATGGATATGGACTCTCAAGGCCGCAGTCTGACAGTGCTCTCTCCATGGTCTGTCTCACGCATCCTACCTCTATCATGTCGCCAAGTCCAAGCTTTCTGAGCTGGACGTTGAGCTGGCCTATATGCTCCGTGATATAGAGCTTCACCCCCTTCTCTTTCAGCGTATCATACATGATCCTGAGGGTCTTGGCAGCCGTCACATCCACGCTTCCCATGGCGGACGCATCCACTATTACAGCCTTTGTGTCATCCTGCACCGCATCCATGATATCCTTCTGGAATATGGCTATATTTGCAAAAAACAGGTTACTGCTGAATCTGTAAATAACTATATTCTGTATCGGGTATGCATGCTTGAACCTCTCGAGCGCAAGGAATTCCTCATGTCCAGGTACCAGTCCAAGGAAGCTTCTCGGAGGGTCCGCAGCCTTCCTTATGACTGCGGCAAATGAGAGTATGATTCCTATAAGAACTCCATTTATCGTTCCAAGTACCAGCACACCTAGGAAAGCTCCGCAGAATATGTAGAATTCCACCTTACTCACCTTCCACAGCTTTGCCGCCAGATCAAATTCCAGAGCACTGTAGAGTGCGGAGATGACGATTGCCGTGAGCACCGGAACCGGCAGATAACCTATAAATCCCGTTCCACACACGAGGATCACGATCATCACTACTCCTGCAAATATTCCAGTGAGCTGTGTCCTGCCTCCATACTGCTCACTCATTGTGGTTCTGGACACGGAACCGTTTATCGGACAGCAGCCTGTGAATGCCGCTGCAAGATTTGCCGTTCCAAATGCCAGAAGCTCCTGATTATCGTCTATCTTATATCTGTTCTTCTGGGCGAAATTGTTCTCAGCCAGAAGCGTCTCCGCCATGATTACTACTGCTATCGACAGACTGACCGTCATGATATTTGGAAGCATCCTCTCATCTATCTGTGGTACAACGATCTGTGGAAGTCCTCTGCTCACCTCCGACAGACATACTATTCCGTATTCATCCATATCTATCACGCAGGACAGCAACGCTCCCGCTGCCATGACGCATATCGCCATCGGAAACTTTGGTATGAATCTTCTTGAAACAAGCAGTACCGCAAGAGCCGTAAGTCCCATGATTATCGACGGCACATTTACATCTCCTATCGTCTCTGCTATGTGTTCCACAAGCTCGAACAGTTCTCCTGTTCCCGCTCCGGCTCCATAGAGCTTCGGCACCTGCATGAGTATGATGGTGGTGCATATTCCTGATATGAATCCGCCCATGACCGGAGTCGATATGTAATTTACAAGCTTGCCCGCCTTGAACAGGAAGAATACCAGCAGCCACAGCGCCGTAAAGAATGTTATCACAGGAACGACCTGCATCGCCTGCTCTGTTCCCGGCGTAACCCCCAGCGTCACCAGTGCCGCTCCGACCAGCGCCGCAGGCGCGGCATCCACACCGAACACGAACTGCCTCGACGTGGACAGCAATCCAAATATTATGATCGGGAACACCGACCCATACAATCCATATACCGCCGGCAGCCCGGCTATCTGTGCATACCCCATCGATATCGGTATGGACACCGCCGCTATGATAATTCCTGTCAAAAGATCAGAAAGCAAATTCTCTTTTTTATAATTCTTTAGTGTATGACATAATGAAATTTTTGAAACCTTGATTTTCTTGCCCTCCTGGGATGTTTGTGTGTGCCGGTCTGCCTTATGCTAAAGTCCGGCACTTCTGTTCTTAATTTTATCACTAAACAGGATTAATTTCACTCCTCCAGCATATTTTCAATAAAAATCCCATACCCCCTGGTTGGATTGTCTACGAATACGTGGGTGACGGCGCCGATTATCTTGCCATCCTGGATGATCGGGGAACCGGACATTCCCTGTACCACTCCGCCCGTCAGGTCTATGAGGGCATCATCGGTCACGTGGAATTCTATATTCTTGTCGGATGAATTCCTGTCCACATACTCTATGTCTATCTCATACTTCTCAAGCTCGCCGCTCATTCTGGAATATATATAAGCCTGCCCCTTGCGGACTTCATGACCTCTGGCTATATACATACGCTCCGCATCGCCGTATTTCGCCTGGCAATAGCTGGTGTCCAGATGTCCATATATTCCACTGGCACTGTTGCCATCAATAATACCGACCAAAGATCTTCTATATGCGATGCTTCCCTGAAGTCTTCCCGGTTCCGAGGAGTATGACTTGCTTATATTTGTAATATCCGTTGTGTACACTCCACCGGTGCTGCACCGCATCATAACTCCCGTATCTATATCCGACACACTGTGTCCAAGAGCCATGAAATTTGTTCCGTCGACAAATGTAACCGTGCCTATTCCCGACACATCATCCTTCACCCACGCGCCCAGCAGATAAGCGCCATTCTCGTTTTTTTCCGGCGTGATGCTACAGACCTTCTCCTCCCCATCCCTTATATATCTCACGGACAAGCTATCACCCTGGCTTTCAGCAACAATATCAAGCAGCTCCAACCTCTTAGATATCTCCATACCGTCTACACTCACAATATAATCCCCTGTACAGACCTTTCCATCAGCAGGGCAACAGGACTCGCCATTTTCATTTTTAAAGCTGCACACATCCACCACCAAGACTCCCTCCGTCTTCATATAGATTCCCATCGCCTCGCCGGACGGAACTACAGGCCGGTCAAATATATCTCTTCCAAACTCCGCATCCTTCGTGGTCGCCCTTGACACTACCCCATCAAGTGTTGAGCTTGTCTTCTCTGACCTTCCAACATCCACTCGTCTGTCCACCAACACACATAAAACCAATAGTGCTGCAAGGAGCAACAGATCCGCCACAGCCACCCATATGATCACCTTCTTATATCGCCTCATAATCTATTCCTCCTACATATACTTAAAAACAACTAATAGCTTATAAAAAAAGAGTAACAGCCTTGGCTGTTACTCTTAGTATGTTGTGTTAGGAATAACTTTATATCAGTATTTTTTTGTCTTTTCTGCCATTTGTTTCATCTCGCGGGCATTGCTCATGACTGCCTCAGTTATGGTCACGCCGCCGAGAAGTCTTGCGATCTCCTCTGTTGATTCCTCGTCGTTCAGACGGACGATCCTTGTCACTGTCTTGCCCTCGTCGGCAGACTTTTCTATGAGATAATGACTGTCTGCCATCGCTGCGATCTGCGGAAGATGGGTTATGCTTATAACCTGATGGCTTCTGGAAATAACTGCCATTTTTTCAGCAACCTTCTGAGCTGCACGGCCGCTTATTCCCACATCGATCTCATCGAATACAAGAGTGCCGATATTGTCCTCGGACGCCATGCAGGATTTGATCGCCAGCATGATCCTTGAGAGCTCACCGCCTGAAGCCACGTCATATAACGGTCTCATCTTCTCGCCGACATTTGTCGAAATGACAAAATAGCAGTCATCGATTCCATTTGCCGTACACTCCGGAAGCCTGTCAAATACCATGTCGAACCGAACCTCCATGAAACTCAGATCAGCAAGTGCATCTCTGATGTCTCTGCACAGATTCTCAGCCTGCTTCTGTCTCTCAGCAGTAAGCGCATCTGCTGCCTTGAGCATGGCTTTCTCCGCCTTTTTTATTTTGTCTGAAAGTCCTGCTATATATTCGTCATATTCAGACAGCCTTTCATATTCCTTCCTGCTGTCCTCCAGATATTTGAACACCTCTTCCACGGTGCTTCCATATTTTCCCTTTATATCATTGATGACGTCAAGCCTGGACTCAACACTTCTAAACTCAGAATCGTCAAAGTCCATGCTCTGCATGTAATCATTTAATTCAACGTTAAAATCATTCAGCAGCGCGTCAATATTTTCCAACTGGCTATACAGACCGTCTATCTCTCCGTCGAGATCCTTTATACCCTTCATCGATGCCAGAGCTCTGCCGATCTCATTTCCCGCAGATGAAGAAGATTCATAACCTGTAACGCTGTATACATCCGAAGCTGCCGCAACTATATCGCGTGAATTGACCATCCTGTTGTACTGATGCTCAACATCTTCGTCCTCACCAGTCTTTATATTTGCTGACTCGATCTCCGCGATCTGATACTTGAGGAATTCTACCTTTCTGCTCCGCTCCGCCTCATCCATCGAGAGCTCGTCCATCTCACGCCTGAGTGTGACGTACTCTCTGTGACACTCTGCAACCTTCTGCTTCAGGGGATCTATGGATGCTCTGCCATATTTATCCAGAAGCTTCATATGCTCCGCTTTCTTAAGGAGCGTCTGCTGCTGGTGCTGCGTGTGCATATCTATGAGAAGCGCAGATACCTCCCTGAGCTTTGCGGCGGTCACCGCCATATCATTTATAGTGTTGATGGTTCTGGAATTATTTATTCTCCGCGTGATGAGTATCTCGCCATCCTCCGATGGCTCCACTCCCAGATCTCTGATCTGCTCAATCACCTGGGGATCATCCACCAGGAAAAGCAGTTGACAGAAGCCCTCCTTGTCAGGCTCCCTGACTATATCCTTCGGAAGCTTATCTCCCATACCAATCTTCAGGGCTCCCATGATTATGGACTTACCTGCACCGGTCTCACCGGTAAGTATGTTGAGATTATCGGTAAAATTAACATTTGCATCGTCTATGAGTGCAATATTCTTGATATGTACATTAAGTAACATTTGTATCCTCCTGTTGACGCACAGACTTTATTACACATAACATATTACAGAGAGCTGTCATCTCTGCATCTTATCTATCGTCTTCATGACCGAATCGGTCATCTCCCGGCTTCTGACCGCCAGGAATATGGTGTCGTCCCCGGCTATACTTCCGAGGAGTCCATTTATCTCCACATTGTCAAGTGCTGCGGCAACTGCCATAGCCATGCCCGACACTGTCTTGATCACTATCAGATTCTCCGCCGGCACCATGGATAATATGCCAGCCCCGAGAACCTTTCTGTACGACTCTATGGACTCATGTGTTGCCGACTTTCCCAGAGTGTACTTCTGCCTGCCACCCGCCACGGCAACCTTGGTGAGGTTGATCTCTCTTATATCTCTCGATATGGTGGCCTGGGTCGTATTGAAACCCGCCTCGGCCAGCTTCTCCAGCAGTTCATCTTGGGTCTCTATATCATATTGTTCGATTATCGACAAAATCATCGCCTGTCGCTTCTGTTTCATATCACTTTCCCCCAAGCTTGTTTCTAAGTATCTCGTAGAAATTCACGTCACTCGCCTTTACGAGCTGCGTGGTTCTCTGTGACACGCATATATCAAGGACATCGCCTGCTGCCAGTTCGAAATCATTTCCACCGTCAAATGAAACTATCGCCTCGGTGTCCTGCGTCTTCCGCTTCTTGGCGATCTCTATTGAAACCTTTGCGTCACTAGGAAGCACAATACTCTTCGAAGTCAGCGAATGTGGACATACCGGAGTGATGATCATCAGTCTTGCCATAGGATCCACGATCGGACCTCCGGCTGATAGATTGTAACCCGTGGAGCCAGTAGGGGTCGATATGATGATTCCATCTCCCTCATAGGCATTCAGAAAGCTTCCATTTACATAGACATCAAGGCCTATAAGTCTTGAAAATCCTGCCCTGCTGATAACTATATCATTGAGTGCCCTCTTCCTGCACTCCTTGCCGTCTCCTGTTCTGACTGTTCCCCTGATCATCATTCTGTCCTGCATGGAATAATCATCCGCAAGCAGTCTGTCTATGATGGTCTGCCAGTTGGTGATCTCCCCCTCAGTGAGGAATCCCACCGTTCCAAGATTTATCCCGAACAGAGGAATCTCCACATGGCTGGCACTGGATGCCACATTGAGGAGTGTTCCATCCCCTCCAAGAACAAGTATACAGTCAAAGCTCTCAAGCTCATCCGTAACCTGCTGCTTGTCACATGCACTGAAGCTGTAGCAGTCCATGGCTTTACACGCACCATTTTGCGATTCAATATACGCTGTGAGCTCCGACGTTATACGATTATCCTCATCCTTATCCGGGTTATATACTATATAAAAATTCTTCATATCGTATCCTCTATGACTTGTTCAGTTCGTTGTGGGACTCCTCCACCAGAGCCTTTATGTCGAATTCCTCATCCGTCTTCGACTCGTCCTTTGATATGTGGAGCAGATATTCTATGTTGCCCTCAGGTCCTTTTATAGGTGAATAGCTGAGGTGCAGTGTGCGGAATCCTATACTTCTGGCATAACCGACTATCATCTCCACAACCTCAATATGGGTTGAAAGCTCTCTGACAACGCCCTTCTTGCCAACCTTCTCTCTTCCCGCCTCGAACTGCGGCTTGATAAGGCACACGATCTCTCCACTATCCGTAAGCAGCTCCTTTACCGCTGGAAGCACCTTTGTAAGAGATATAAATGACACATCTATCGAAGCAAATTCAATCTTATCGTCAATATCCTCAGGTGTGACATATCGTATATTTGTTTTCTCCATACAGACAACTCTCTCGTCATTTCTGAGCTTCCATGCAAGCTGTCCATGACCCACGTCAACGGAATACACCTTCACCGCACCATTCTGCAGCATACAGTCGGTAAAACCACCAGTGGAAGCACCTACATCCATGCACACCTTACCCGCAAGTTCCACGCCGAAATGATCCATAGCCTTCTCAAGCTTCAGGCCTCCACGGCTCACGTATTTGAGGGTGTTGCCCCTGACCTCTATCTTAGCAGTCTCGTCAAATGTCGTGCCGGCCTTATCCTCTTTGTTATTGTCAACATACACTATTCCTGACATGATGATGGCTTTCGCCTTCTCTCGTGAATCTGCCAGTCCCTGTTCTACAAGGAGAACATCAAGTCTCTTCTTCATCTGTCTTCCTCTTATTCTGTACAATCTGTCGATATTATATGTTTTATCCTGTCATACAGCGAATCCGCGTCAAGCTTCAGCATCCTCCTGAGCTCCTCCACGCTTCCATGCTGTACAAATGTATCCTCAATGGCACACACTGTCACATCCACATCAAGATGTCTGTCCATGACATACTCCTCGACCAGAGATCCGTATCCGCCATGCTTTATCTCTTCTTCAATAACCACTATATGTTTATGATCCTTGCTGAGCTCATCTATCATATCAGTATCTATCGGCTTCAGGAATCTTGCATTGACAAATGTGACATTTGTTCCATCGGCCAGCAGTCTGTCATACACCTTCTCGGCCTCCTGGACCATGTTTCCAACAGCCACTATGGCAAGCTTCTGTCCCCTGTGGATCATCTCGCTCCTGCCATACTCAATATCCACATTGTATTCCTTAAGTCCGTAATAAGCCTCTCCTCTGGAATACTTGAGCGCAACCGGACCATCGTAAGCAACAGCCCACTCCATCGCTCTGGTGAGCTCATATCTGTTCTTCGGCGCAATGATGGTCATGTTCGGAATATGTGACAGAAACGCAGTGTCAAATATGCCCTGATGTGTATCGCCATCTGCACCGACAAGCCCTGACCTGTCAATGGCAAATATGACATGCAGCTTCTGCAGGCACACATCGTGTAAGATCTGATCATATGCCCTCTGCAAAAATGACGAGTATATCGCAACCACAGGCACCAGTCCCGACGTAGCAAGTCCCGCGGCAAACGTCACCGCATGTTCCTCCGCAATGCCCACGTCAAAAGCCCTGTCCGGGAACTCCGCGGCAAATGCCGCCACTCCTGTTCCCTTGCCCATGGCAGCCGTTATGGCTGTTATCCTTGGATCAGCCTTACCAAGCTCCACCAGCTTTCTGGCAAACACTCCTGTGTTTGTCATGACCTTCCTGTCCTTCATGACCTTTCCTGTCTGTATATCAAACGGATCAATGCCGTGGAAATAGCTCGGGTGTCTCTCGGCATGGGTATAACCCTTGCCCTTCACAGTCTTCACATGCACAAGGATCGGTCTGTTGAGCTTAAGCGCTTTGCGGAAAGTGGCCTCCATCACATCTATATCGTGTCCGTCTATAGGTCCTATATATGTGACACCCAGCTCCTCGAAGAACATACCCGGCACAAATATCTGCTTGATGGAATCCTTTGACTTCTTCAGCCCTCTGGCAAGATGCTCTCCAGCCACAGGAATCTTCATGAGGATCTTCTCCACGTTACCCTTAAAATCATTGTACTGCTGCCCAACACGTATCTTGCTGAGATATGTGGACATGCCGCCAACATTCCGATCGATGGACATATTGTTATCGTTCAGCACAACAAGGCAACCGGTCTTGATATCCGCCATATTATTCATGGCCTCATATACCATACCACCTGTGAAGGAGCCATCTCCGATCACTGCGGCAATCTTCTCATTTGTACCCTTGATACTTCTGGCGCACGCCATTCCGAGCGCAGCAGAAATGGATGTTGAGCTGTGTCCTGTATTGAACGCATCGCACGGGCTCTCACTGGTCTTCGGGAAACCGCTCATTCCTCCAAACTGTCTGAGAGTGCCCATCTCATTCTTCCTGCCCGTCAGTATCTTGTGGACATAGGACTGATGTCCCACATCCCATATAAGCTTATCCTCAGGGAAATCCAGAACCCTGTGAAGTGCCATTGTAAGTTCCACGCATCCAAGATTCGGAGCCAAATGTCCACCGGTCTCGCTCACATGCGACACCAGAAATTCTCTGATCTCATCCGCCAGCTCCGGCAGATCTTCCCTGTCTATATCCTTTATATCGTTTGGTTTATTTATTCTATCCAGTATATTCATATGCACACCACGAGAGGAGTCCTATTTATCCCTGTTTATCAGCCAGATGACCAATTCCTTCAGAAACTCATTGTCCCCGCCTATCTCTTCCAATTCTCTTACTGCTCTCTCCGACAGCTCAGTCACATAACGTCTGGATTCATCAATTCCATGTATCGTGACATATGTAACCTTGCCATTCTCCTCATCACTCAGCGTCGGCTTTCCAAGGAGCGCACTGTCTCCACAGACATCCAGAATATCGTCCTGGATCTGGAATGCCATGCCGACGTCCGATGCTATCTTGTGTACCGCCGCAACCTTAGCCTCGTCTGCCCCCGCAAGTATCGCGCCTATCATCATGGATGCCTCTATGAGGGCTCCGGTCTTGTTCTCATACACATATTCAAGCTGCTCCTTTGAGAGCTCCTTGCCGGTCATCTCCACATCGACGACCTGACCGCCTATCATGCCGTTTATACCCGGCTTCTGCGCAAGCACACACATCGCAGACGCCACAGCATGTATATCCTCACCCATGCCAAATGCCTTACATGCGGTCTCATATGCATAATTGAGCAGCGCATCCCCCGCAAGAATGGCCATCGCCTCGCCAAATACCACATGGGATGTCTTTCTTCCGCGCCTGTAATCGTCATTGTCCAGAGCCGGAAGATCGTCATGTATGAGTGAATATGTATGTATCATCTCTATCGCAGCCATGAACGGCTTTATAACCTCTGATTTGCCACCGAACAGCCTGTATGTCTCCTCCATGAGCATTGGACGAAGCCTCTTTCCACCCGCCTCTACCGAGTACGCCATGGCCTCACACACTGTCCTGTTAAATCCGTCTGCAGGTGGCAGATAGCTCTCAACTATATCGTTGATCCTTACCGCCTTCTCCGCTATAAGTTTATCTATCATGCTTCCTCCTGACCCGAAAGTGTTATCATCTCTTTCTCAACATCGCACAGGTAATTCCTGCATCTGTTTATGAGCTGGACGCCCTCAGAATAAAGCTCCATGGACTCCTTGAGCCCCGTATCAGTATTCTCAAGCGCAGCCGCTATCTCATCAAGTCTGGCAAGAGCCTCCTCTATGGACACATCCTGAAGAGTGTCCGCTGTATCCATATTCTGTGTATCTTCTGCCATATCTATTCCTCCTGCCCGGTCACGTCAGCCACGACCGCCTGTATTCTTCCATCATGAAGAGTTATCTCTATATCATCCCCAGGTGTGATCCCTACCACAGATCTGACAGGCTCACCATCCGATGAAATATATCCAAATCCATTTATGAGCTTAGCTGTAGGCGAAAGGCCATGTATTCTCTCCGTCATGACCGCAAGGGCATTCCTTGTCATGTCGTACTTTCTGACCATCGCGCTCTTCATCCTATCATGAAGTCTGTCGCAGCGCATAGATCTGTCCTCTATCTTATCCGCCATCAGCTCATTTATCTGTTTCTCTATTCTGTCAAGCTGCTGCCTCTGACTGTCCATTCTTCCGGATGGACTTAAGAGTCTGAGCTGCCTGTCATATCCATCCAGACTCCTCGCAAGTCTGTCTATCCTGCCGGATATCAGCATGGTGAGCTGTTCAAGTCTCCTGTCAAATCCGGCAACTGTCTCTGCCACCACCGGAAGCGCATGCATGACAGCCGTGGACGGATTGGATTCTCTCCTGTCCGCAACCATGTCCGCAACTGTGGTGTCTATCTCATGCCCCGTAGCCGATATGATAGGTGTCTCCGCATTGAATATGGCCCATGCCACCTGCTCCTCATTGAACGCCCACAGATCCTCCTTGGAACCTCCGCCTCTTCCGACGATGATGAGGTCGAGCCCCATGGAATCAAGTATCTCGATTCCTCTGGATATATCCGCCGCCGCATACTGTCCCTGCACGGTCGCAGGATAACAATAGAGCTGGGCATACGGATCCCTCCGTTTTGCCACTGCACGGATATCGCTTATCGCAGCCTTTGCCCCCGCCGTCACTATACCAATACGCCTCGGATAGGCGGGAATAGGCTTCTTGTATTCCTGCGAAAACAGCCCCATGCCGTCCAGTCTGGCTATGAGTCTCTCCAGCTTGGCATTCACCTCGCCGTCACCCACACGCACCAGCCTGTCTACATAGAGCTGATACTTTCCGTCTCTCACGAAGACATCAATATGACCAAATGCATGAACCTTGTCTCCGTTCTTCGGAGCAAACTTGAGTCCATATACCTGTTTTCCCGCAAACATAACAGCCGCCAGAACTCCGCTGGGATCCTTGAGACTGAAATACATATGACCTCTCTTGTCTGTTCCGAGTCCTGTGATCTCTCCCTCAACTCCCAGACTGCCAAGCCACGGCTCGCCGCTGACCAACTCCTGTATCCTCTCATTGAGTTCCTTGACTGTATATATGTTATTCTGCTGTGGCATCTGCGCCACTCTCCTTCTTGTCCTTATCACCGGATACAAGCTTTGCAAGAAGTGCATTCACGAACTTGCTCGCCGATGCATCACAATACTTCTTTGCCAGCTCAACCGCCTCATTGATGGCGACCTTCTCCGGTATGCTCTCATCGTACTTCACTTCATAGACACCAAGCCTTAATATAGCCAGCTCCTCCTTGCCTATACGAGGAAGCTTCCAGCCTTCTGATATCTGTGAAATGATCTCATCTATCTCTGCTTTCTTAGAGATGATATTCTTAACCTTGGTGGTTATATAATCTCTGTCCTCATTGCTGACTATTCCGTACAGAAGCGGATCGTCCTCCTCATCTCCCGGCATCTCAGGGTCAAATGCAAAATCAAGCTGATCCTGCATGCCCTCAGCGTCATTGAACTCCAGTGTAAATACTATCTTGAATATCCTGTCTCTTATATCTCTTCTAGTCATATCTTCCTCTCCACTATATAAAGCTTTATCTGTATCCTATCTGCCATCTCCAACACGTACACCGGCTATCCTTATGTTGACTTCCTCAACGCTCAGTCCTGTCATGGTCTCTATAGCCTGCTTGACCTTATCCTGAACCTGACCTGATACTGATGGTATGCTGTACTCGTACAGAACCTCTATCGCAATATCAACCTTTACCTTGCCAGGAAGAAGCTCTACCTTAACGCCCTTTGCAGGGTTCTTCTTTCCGAACTTTGAGGCAAGCTCATTTGGAAGGTTGCCTGTAAGTCTGTATACACCTTCAACCTCTCCGGCTGCAAGCCCTGCTATGATAGCCACTACGTCATCCGCTATCTGAACTTTGCCCAGAGAATTGCTCTCTTCTATATTGTAAGAATTATCCTGAACCGCGCTGCCTTCAATCACGATATCATCATTCAACTTATCACTCATGGTCATACCTCCCGTTTCGTATGGGTTATTTGAATCTTATTATAATCTGAAGGCAGCTATTTTGCAAGTATATGCGATTCACGGCTTATCCTTCCGCTGTCTATTTGCCACCCATGACAGATATTGCAACACTGCTTATATCATACCCTGTTTTTCGGATAACTATGTCCTCTATCTGTGCTCTCTCGGTATCCGACAGCGATTCCACATTCAGCGACACGTCAACAGCCTCATCACTTATCGTCACTATGGCATCGCTATACCCCTTTGCCGCCAGAACTGTCTCGACATCTGTCTCCTTCTCTATGGTATCGTTCAGCTTCACATATGTATCTGTCGCCTCCTTCTTTGCCGAATCGCTGAGTGCCTCATCACCTATCACATCCATCAGAGCTTCCTTGCTCCTTGATCTGCTCTGCTCACGGTTCAACTTTGCCGCGGCCATATTGCTTGTCACCTGTGCACTGGTGAGTACAGCGTCACCGATCTCATCCTCCTGGCCATTGAGCTCCACATCCTCGGTCTGGCCATTCTCATCCTTCACCGCCTGTGAGTTCTCATTTTCCGCCATGGACGAGAGATCCTCATAGTTGATCACCTCCACCTGTTTTTTGTCAGTTTTTTCCTTCTTCTTGTCCTTTCCTGCATCCGCAAAGCTCATGTAACCGGCCACCCCTATCATAACTGCAAGTGCGATGACCGCCAGTCTGTTCTTTCCACTGAATTTCTTCATAGTCCCTCCACATTAATTTGCTTCTAATATCACAATCTTATGCGTCGGCACGTCAAATAATGCCTGCACTGCATTCGTTATCTTCAGCGTTGTATCGCCATTTTCCGCCCCCTTGCAAATGATAACCACACCCTCGGTCTCCGGCTCCCTGTACCTGACCACATACGGCGAGCTCCCACTGCCCTCACTCACCATGACCGTCTCCTCCGACACGCTTCTCTGGCTGCTGTCGCCGTTCTCACTGGAACTGCTTCCGGAGTCCTTGAGTGCTATGTTCTCACCGCTGTCCTTGACCGTTATCATCACTCTCACATCCGATATTCCGTCCACCTGCTCAAGCACTGATGTGAGTCTCTCCTCCATATACTCCACATAATCCGTGGTATCCCCTGACATATTCCGGTCATTTCCGCCGGTCACATCCGCGTCTGTCTCATCGGACTGTCCGGTCCATCCGCTCTTTAGGTCATTTTTATCAGTCTTGCTGTTATTTGCCGGCCACACAACTATCATCAGACAAATCCCTGACAGCAAAATGAGCAGCAACTTGTATAATCTGTTGTTGCTGCTCTTCAATATATTCATGATCCCCGATATTCCCTTTTTCTTAGAATCCTCCACTACAGTCCCTCCTGCATATGATCTGTATTGCCCCTCCTGATGGTAATCCTGTTCTCATCAACACCATATTCCTCTGACACTGCGGATCTCAGTCCGTCTGTGTCTACTTTATCAGACTGTATGTATATCTCCATGCTGTCTATCCCAAGCTCCTCCCCGGTGACTATACGCACCACCGCATCGGCATTACAATTGTCAGATATAAACCGCTCCACTACCTCCTCCATGGCCCTGACATACATCTCATCATCGCCCTCGGCCACGTCCATTCCAAGCGATTCACTGTATGTATTGAACTCTATCCTGTCCGCATACCCAAGCCAGCCTATGACAGGATTTATCACGACCATCATCATGACAAATCCCACAGCCGACTGGACATATCTGCGCATCTTCGGATCCGGGGCAATATACAGCACGACAGAAAAAAGTATACTGCACACAACTATATTTTTCAGCCACTCAGCAAGCATGCACATCCTCCATCCGTTCTATGATATGTTCACCGACATCAGGGCTATGCTTATGATGAACATCATCACGCTTATTCCGCACGCCCTCAGCATCAGCTCCACTGTCTCCGCCATGATGCCTGCTGCCTCGGCATATCTTTTGTCTCCGACCGGCTGCACCACCGCGGCGATGAACCTTAATATGAACATGATGACGATTATCTTGATCATTGGCACTGCGGCCAGTATGACTATCATGATCGTACACGCCATCCCCATACAGTTTCTGATAAACTCTCCTGTGCTCACCATCACACTGATGACAGCGCTCACCGTGGACATACCTGCACCTTTTCCCAATGTCCTGAGTATGCCATTTCTTGAAAGCCTGTCCATGGACGGTGCTATCATGCTCTTGACCACATTTATCCCGGTTACCACCGCAAACATTGTCCGCATTCCCCACACCGCCAGGCTCTTCATAAGCCCCGCCATCCGGGAGAAATAATCCTCGCTTCCAAGATTATTTATGAGTGCTATGAGCCCGCCGCATTTGATGAGGGGGAGTATGAACTTTATTATCACATTCTGGCAAATGTATATCACCAGGATTATGACCGACTGTGAATATCCGGCACTCTCCGGACCGCTCACATATAACACAGACGAGGCATACATGGGATAGAACGCTTTCATGAACTCCGTGACATCTCCTATGGTGTCCTGCACGATGGACTGCACTAGAACGAAATCCCCCAGCAGCAGCGATAACAACACCATGTATGTAACCATGAAACCATGGGCGGATACATACTCGCCCATATTTCCCGCAAGCTGGGCAAATGTACTTCCGAGCACGATCACAGCCATGATCTGCAGCGCCAGCCCCCTGCTTGTCCTGACCTCGTATATGACACTGTCGGAAAACACTTTTAGTGCCATGTCTATGGTGGAATCCACGTCACCACTCTTTAGGGACTCGTATATGTCGTAGAATGTCACGTCGGATTTGTCTTTTGTGATCTCATTGAGGCTTCCGATGACGGAGTCGTCATCCAATATGTCTGAGTTAATATCAGAGTCACTTTCCGTGGTATTTTCCTTTTCATTCTCAGCATAAAATTCTGGACAATATTTGATATCTGTATCATATGATTCAACTTTACTCTCATTACACACATTTGCCGCATCAGGCACTGACACCCCCATAAAGAGCATCAGCACCACCACTATCAAATTACCCCTCAACTATGGTCACCACCAGATCTATAACTCCCATGAGTATGGGCATACTGAGCAGAATAAGAGTTATCTTTCCCGCCATCTCCACCTGGGATGCCATGGCATTGCAGCCGGCATCTTTGCAGATATCTGATGAAAATCGGCATATATACGCTATACCTATCATTTTCAGGATCACGTCTATATATGAAATATTCACCGACACGTACGCAGTCAGCCTGTCTATGTACGAAGCTATAAGTCTGAACCTGCTCACCACAAAATACATGAGCATCACACACCCGGCTATGGACAACACGATCCCATACCCGGAATCCAGTTCTTTTATCTTCACCGCTATCAGAACCACGATCACCGCAGCCAGAGAAACCGCCATGAGATTCATCATTTACCCCCACATCTACTCTCATTTATTGTCCTATATTTACAATATCCATGATCTCGTTGAACAGGTCACTTATGTACGGGATAACCCAGGAAAGCACAATGATGAGTCCCGCCAGATTGAGCAGATAGGCGTGCTCCTCCTTGCCTGAATGTTTTAGTATCTGGTTGAGCAGTGCCACCAGAATTCCCACTGCACCTATTTTTAGAAGTATCTGGATCGTCATCGTCTCTCCCTCTTAACCTACATGAGCAATATAACTATGAATACGCCTCCAAGCAGCCCAAGTGAATTGGCAAGCCTCTTTATCCCGGAACTTCTGGCGCGTTCCCGCTGGTATCTGTCCGTAATTATATCTTCCACAAGATTTATCCTTGAGAGCTGTGCCTCAACGTCCATATCTCCCATTATCTTTCCAAGCCTGTCCACATCCGCCAGCACCTCCAAGCTCAAGGCACTGTCCCGCCTCAGCATCGCCAGTGAGTCTGTCCACAATTCTGCAAATGGCCTGTCCCTGTTCTTCTCAGACATCTCCGCCAGACCGTTCACCCATTTACCAACATTTCCCTTGAGACGCTTTGCACTGTCGGCGAGTATCTCCGGGAGCTCCGATCCGGCATACATGATCTGCCCCTTGAACAGTTGTATGAAGAGCAGCATTTCCTCCATCTCCTTCACCATGCACCCATGCAACTGCCCTATGGCATGTCCCACCATAAATGAGGCATATACGATCAGACAGCCTCCTATCGCCTTAACCATGTCCTGCCTCCCATCTAATCGTACCAGCACAGCCGGTTGCCCTGGACGTCAAATATATCAGAGATCTGTCCCGCCTTGTCGCCTCCAAGCACGACATACCTCTCAAAAACCCTATTCTCCACAAGACGCCTTATCCCTGCCCTGTCTCTCACATCATCCATAGAATAGCCATGTGCAGTAGCAAGCAGACGGCATCCGCAGTTTATCACGCCGAAAATGGCATCGACATCCTGCTGCCCTCCTATCTCATCGACCGCTATGAGATCAGGCGCCATGGTTCGAACCAGCATCATCATTCCTGAAGCTTTTGGACAGCAGTCAAGAACATCAGTCCTCATGCCGACATCATTCTGCGGAACACCCTTGTAGCACGCCGCTATCTCCGATCTCTCATCAACCACACCAACTGTCATTCCTCCGTCTGACACTACTCTTATGATGTCCCTGAGCAGTGTGGTCTTGCCGTGACACGGAGCGGACACTATGAGCGTGTTCATCAGCTTGCCATCACCGTATATGTATGGCAGGACATCACCGCTGCATCCCTTGATCTCATGTGCCACCCTGATATTTAGAAATGATATGTGTCTGATGCATTTGATCCTTGTTCCATCGAGTATGATCTTGCCCGCAACTCCTACCCTGTGTCCACCGCACACGGTGATAAAGCCCTGACGTATCTCATCCTCATAGGCATACAGGGAATGATTGCAGATACATTCCAGAGTGTCGTTCACATCCCTGGCAGTCACTATGTACGCATCCTTCATATTACAGGTTCTTGATCCGCAGGAATCAACATATATCTCCGAGTCCTCGTATCTAAGTATAAAGGGACTATTCACCCTCAGACGTATCTCCCACAGTCTCCCATAATCAAGCCTCAGCTTCTCAACCATGCACCTGATCCTGACGGGAAGCAGATGCAATATATCTTCTCCACACATATGTATCGTCCTTCTTCTATATAACACTGTCTGTACAGCTACATAAAAAGTATATTCAGAGGGTGGGGAGGTTAGAACCTTTGGTTGCTTACAGCGCAAAAAAGTCCCGGCGATTCAAATATCCTGAATCACCGGGACTCTTATTCTTCTTATATGTTATCGTAGGTAGTTATATCCTAATGCTGGTAACAATTATTATACTCTTGAAAGATACTCGCCAGTACGTGTATCGATCTTGATCGTGTCACCCTCGTTAACGAAGAGAGGTACTGATACCTGTGCACCTGTCTCAACTGTACATGGCTTTGTTGCACCTGTAGCTGTATCACCCTTAACACCTGGCTCGCACTCTGTGATAACAAGCTCAACGAAGAGAGGTGGCTCTACAGCAAATACGTTGCCATTGTGTGAACAGATCTTACACATCTCGTTCTCCTTAACGAACTTAAGTGAATCACCTATAGCTGCTGAGCTGATAGGAATCTGATCATATGTCTCTGGATCCATGAAGTAATAAAGATCTCCGTCATTGTACAGATACTGCATGTCCTTTCTCTCGATGTGAGCCTTCTCACACTTCTCTGTTGGACGGAATGACTTCTCTACAACACCGCCACTCTTGATGTTCTTAAGCTTTGTTCTAACGAAAGCTGCACCCTTTCCTGGCTTAACGTGCTGGAACTCTATAATCTGATAAATATTTCCTTCGAATTCGATTGTAACGCCGTTTCTAAAATCGCCTGCTGAGATCATCTCTGCCATAACTATCTTATCCTCCTTAAAGATATAAACTTCTTGTCACATTTTATAATATATGAAATAAATTTTCAACTATTTTTTACCATACCACCAACCTTTATCAGGTAAGTCTACGTTTCTGCGCTTTCTACTGTCGTATATACACAGCAATACAAACGCACATACTCCCACGGCACTCATGATGGCTCCCGGTATAAGACCTGCGGTATGATACCTGAGTTCTATATCGTGATAGCCTGCCACTACTAAATCTCTATCAACTTCTTCTCTGATCCTGTAAGATTCCTATAACCATCCTCCGTCACAGCAACCAGATCCTCAATCCTGACACCAAACTGTCCAGGAATATAGATTCCCGGTTCGACCGTTATGACCATGCCAGGTTTCAATATGTCATCACACTTAGGTGAAAATCTCGGATTCTCGTGTATAAACAATCCCACCGAATGTCCAAGTCCATGTCCAAAGCAATCTCCATATCCGGCATCGGCTATTATACGTCTAGCAACAGCATCAACATCGTTACATCTGACTCCTGGTTTTATCATATTCATAGACTCCGTCTGAGCCTTGAGTACCGTATCATACACATATTTCATTGAATCAGATGCCTTTCCTATTGCTACGGTTCTGGTCATATCTGAACAATATCCCTCATATATACAGCCAAAATCCATAGTGAGAAAGTCCCCCTTATTCAGAGTCTTATCCGTAGGAATAGCATGCGGCATGGATGAATTCATTCCAGATGCAGCTATGGTGTCAAAACTCAAGCCTTCCGCACCATTTTTCTTCATATGATACTCCAGTTCAAGCGCAACATCCTTCTCTGTAATGCCAGGTCTGAGATATTCCAGTATATGTGAAAATGCCTTGTCTCCTATTGACTCCGCTGTATGGATATTCTCGATCTCCTCATCTGTCTTTATCTCTCTTAAGGAATCCAGCTTACCATCAAGGCTTATCCATTCCACACCGAATATTCCTGTCGAATATTCCGAATACTCTCTATAGCTGATGCTAAGATTCTCAAATCCAACTCTCAGATTTCCAGAATTTTTTCTCTGTCCATCAAGAATAGATGAAATACACGCAACATATCCTTTTCCAGCAATATCCGCACATTCATATCCTTCGCACTCGCGCTGGACCTGCTCCGTATATCTTGAATCCGTTATGACTGTCTTACCTGATCCTGCCAGAACTATAACGCCCTCGCCGCGGTACGATGCTATATATCTCATGTTGTACCTGTCAGTGATCAATATCGCATCAAGATTCATCTCATCTATTATCCTTCTGACCTTTTCATAAGCAATTGCTGTGTCCATAACCATCATCTCCCACCTTCTATATAAGAACTTATTTCCTGTACTATCTCATCTATTTCAATTCCTGTAACCGGAACTATGATATCAGCGGCAGCTTCATACACCGGTCCTCGCTGTCCCATAAGTTTCCTCACTCTCTGATCTACATTTTCTCCCTGCAGAAGAGGTCTGGTCGTATCTCCCGCAAGTCGCCTTACTACCTCCTCAGGCTTAACATCCAGATATATGATCCTGCCCATTCGCCTGAGTTCATCCACATTCGCCTGTCTCATAGGAAGTCCACCTCCAGTGGATATAACCGTATGTGACAGCCGGCTGTTCAATTCCTTAAGAGTATCTGTCTCAAGCTGTCTGAAATACTCTTCCCCCTTGTCGGCAAATATCTGCTTTATGCTGCAACCAGCCTTGTCCTCTATATAAGAATCCACATCCAGCAGATCAAAGTTCAGCTTTCTCGCAAGAGCTTCTCCGACAGTTGTCTTACCACATCCCATAAATCCTATGAGGATCACATTTTCTCTGATTGACTGCAGCAACCTGTCGTACACAATATCAGCAACATCCTCCGATATGGATATATCATTCCAGAGCTCATATGCAATTATTCCCTGATAAAGGAGCATACGCAAACCATTGTACGCCAATGCTCCAGCCTGTCTGCAAAGCTTCATAAACTTTGTCTCAAACGGATTATATATGAGATCGATTCCCACACTGACTCTGTCGTAAAAATGTGGATCATCGATGACTACAGCCTCATTGTTCGGTGCCAGACCTATCGATGTGGACTGGAATACCACGAACTTATCATCTACATTCTCCTGCAGTAACTGTCCATAATCACCAAGTCTCATGGCAGTCATTGTCTCTCTGCCAAAATGACCATTCATGTCCTCTGCTATCGTCTGTGCCTTCTCGATCGTTCTGTTAAGAATATATACCTTATCCGCACCCTTATTCATGCACATATATGCCACAGCTCTCGCTGCACCGCCTGCGCCAAGTATGATTACCCTCTTACTGTCCAGTTCCACTCCGTAGGACTCCAGTTCTCTGGACAGCCCCATCATATCTGTGTTATATCCCTTATAACCGTTTGCAGTCCTGACAAGAGTGTTGACCGCACCTATTGCCGCTGCCCCCTCATCTATATCCACAAGTGAAGCCATTATCTCATTCTTGTGAGGCACAGTGGCATTCATTCCCAGTATATTCAGTTCAAATGCACCCTTTACAGCATCCGCCAGTCCCTCCTTATGGGTGTGGAACGGTACATACACCTCATTTATCCCCAATATATCGCTGAGTGTGTTGTGTATAAGCGGTGACAAGGTGTGCTGAACCGGATCACCAAGCAAACCCAATAATCTTGTCTTTCCATTTATCTCCATATGTATCTCCATCCTTCAGTCTGTTATTTTAAACAGAGTTAGTATAACACAAAAAGAAACCGGAGTATATAACCACCCCGGTTTCTATGTTTATTGCTATTATTTATACTATATACGCATTATGCAAATACATTCTTCTTCTCGGCGATGAAATCTCCAAGTGCCGGAACGTCTATAGTATTGTCTGTCAGGTCAAACAATGGATCTGCGGCCTTAACCTTGATCATTGTATATACAGGAACTGTCTTGCCCTGGTAATATACCTCCACAACGATGTATGTGTAATTTCCACCATATGGTGCATAACACGAATCATCAGGTGTAAGAGCTGAATCATCACCATTTCTCACAATATCCTTTATGTCGCCTGATATAGATGTTAACTTTGCTGTACCAATCTTTGTGTATGACTTGATCATTCTATCAGTATCCTCTGTGTAGCTTGGTCTGATCGAGTAATCGGAATCATCATAATCCAGATCATAGTAAATGTTAACCTTTGTTACCTTTGTCTTCTCTGGAATACCAATCTTGTAATCAAAGTCAGGATCGTCAGTCTTTGAATCAACTTCCTTAACATATACTGTCTTTCCTGACGAAGCAAGTGCCTCTGCATCCTTTGGAAGCTCATCCTCTGCAGCCCATGTCTGCTTTGGATCGTAACACTTAATAGTTGGCATCTCTGGTACTGCTGATGCACTGTTTACAATAACATTGATGAACAGCTTTCTCTCATCATTGTTTCTTGTACGTCTACCTGTAACTGATGAATGTCCGGCACCACAATATGTGATCGCACCACTGCCATAAGCTGTAGTGTAGATGAAGTAAGCCTCCATTGCATCTCCAGGATCCGCTGCATACTTTGATGAACGCATCTTACTGTTCGATGAGTTATTTGAACCTGCAAGAGTATACCATACTGTTATGTTGTCACTCTCAAGATCAAGTGCAAATGCCTGCTGATGTGTACCCGATATGTTCAGTGATGAACTTATGTTGTATGGATACAATGTTACAAGACCTGAGTTAAGCTGTGTAGCCTTAACTGTCTCAGCACAAGCTGACTGATCCTGATTTGCTGCCTGTGACCAGGCTGTTGCTGCCTTATATGACTCCTGTGCATATACATATGGAAGTGTAGTTGTTGCACCGGCCATATTACCATTGTAGTAAAGTGCTGTCATTGCAAGTGCACTTACATATACCTTCTTATCTTTTCCAAGATATGGCTGCCAGTATGCATTCTTCTCAACAAATACATCCATAATGTTAGAATTCATACTGTTCAGTAATCCTTCGCCCGCTGTAGGATTATTTGCATATGGTGTCAGGTAATACAAGCTGCTATCCGGTGATGTATATGTCACATCATCGACTGTTCCATCTGCTGTGTATGTAACATCCAATGTACTTGTATTAACAGAAGCCTTGCTGTAAGAAACACTCTTAACGTTATACTTACCAAGCTTAAGCGGATTGTCATACTTGACAACATTGTCTGTTACATCAACATGGAATCTGTTCATTCCTACTACTGATATAAGTGACTTTGTAAGATTAACTGCACCTGCATTTGCATATGGTGACATTGAATCGTGGAAGAAGAACAAATCTCCTCCTGCTGATACATAGTCAAGTATGTACTGACATGTTTCCTTCTTGAAGTCAACCTTAAATCCACCAAATGAATCCGATGGTCCAAGAACAAGTATTGAGTACATGTTCTTCATAAAGCTCTTACCATATGAACGTCTGAGGTAAGTATTGTACTTATCCTTTGCCTCAAGCTCTGCGTTCTTTGCTGTCACATAATCTGAATAATACTTAGCAAAATCAGCTCCGAAATCATCTGACATCTTTCCTGCTTTGAAGTCACCCTCACAGTGATTCATTGTGTTGTACTTTGGCCAGAATATCAGATAATAATCGCCTGTATCCTGCATATACTGAAGGACTTTCTTTGTCTCTGCATTGCTTGTCCTGAAATTATTGATAAATGTACTGTAATTTGTAGTTCCTGTGTATTTACCATCAATATAGTTTATTGCATTCTTGAGATAGTTATCAAGAATCTTCTTTGGCGTTGCAACCTTTGCTGACGCTGCTGAATATTCTGTAAGTGCAACAGCGGCAAGGCTCTCGTACTCTTCCTGACTATGTCCATCAACCTTCTCACCCTTGGCAAGCTTCTCAGCCTCTTCTACCATAGTATCAAGGCAATCATACTGAGCATCTACTCCATCTCCTGTCTTGAATGAAGCTCTATCACTTGAAGCAACCACAAGATCAAGATTTATGTCATAATCCTCTGAAAGCTCATCTGCAAGATTCGAATAATAATCATCCGCATCTGTGTTTGTATCAAACTCATATACGCCGAATCTGTTTTCATGTCTTCCAAGAACTGCATACTGAGTAGTTGAAGCGTTATCAAGCTCTGCCATGTTTGCAAATACATTGTACTTTGCAATCTTGTGAGCTGTCTGTGACTCAATATCAAAGTAAAGTGTATCAGTTGCTCCCCATGAGGTTGCCGTCTGTCCCTCTGCCATTGTCTGAACCTGAAGAACATTTATCTCACTCTTTGATACATTATTGTTTACTATCTTGCTGAGACCTGTAGAAGAAGCAACTATATTGCCATCCTCATCTGTTATCTCAAGATACCATGCTGCTGATCCAAAGAATTCTGAGTCAAGCGCTACTGTCAGTGATTTCTCCTGACCATTTGTGATCTTGTCCTCAAGACAATAATCACCGCCGCCCTTCTCGAACTTTGTATTCTTATCAACATCTACAAACAACTTGTAGTTATATACTGACTTGTCACCATCAACCTGGAATGTAAACTGTAGTCTGTTGGACTTGATATAAGTCTGCTGTATTCCCTGCTGATATGTAACTGGTTTTGTAGTGATAGTAAGTCTTGTTCTATGTGCACTTCCTGTCACCAGTCTGTTAAGAGATGCTGAAGTTGCATCATCATAGACTACCTTGTAATTATAATATACAGTATCTGTTCCCGGACGCTTATACCATGACTGATCCTGTACGTCTGAGTCCATATAATCAGTTTCCTTGAACTTACCTCCAGCAAGTGACTGAACACGCTTTGTCCATAAACTGTTACCGTATATTCCATCCTTATCACTTATATACTGTGTTGCATCCTTATCGAATCCCCACAGAATATTTGATCCATTTGCTCCTGTATGTCTTGCATAGAGGGTATCTACCAACTGATACATTCTTGATGATGGATCGAGATAATAATTCTTTCTCTCAAGCTTTCCATCTTTATACCAATATCCCTGAAGGAGCTCAGCCTGTGAAAGCTTATCACCATTTGCATTTGTACCCTGCATATTCTCATATACGCTGGTAAGCTCATCACTTATGATCATCGGTCTGCCTGATGCCATGTATGTGAGAAGCTCCTGATACTTTGTATTTGTCAGGTCGTTACCATTCTCTGCAAGATATGTTGTTGTGTAATACTTGTCACCAACCTTTGGTGATGCAAGCATATTTGTTGATCCTGATATAGGTGCTGTATCTGGGCTATATGTAGATGCATTCATCAACTGACTGAGTGTACCTGTGTGGTAATACATGATGAATGTTGGGAATATCTGATATGTGTAACCCGGCGTAGCATTACCGATATCATTCTGTCCTTTGTACATCTCCGCTGGATTTCTATCCATAGCACTTATATCGCCACCGATATATACCAGATCGTATGTCGCTGCTATATCTTCCTTCATACCAATGAGCTGCTCGGTCGAAACCTGAGTGAGCTGAATATCTCCAATGGATATTCCATCGATAGCATACGCTATCTTCGCCTTGGTAAGATCAAAATCATAATACTCTGTTCTGGCCGCAAGCTCCTGTTTAGACTTACCACTTACTACATCAGATGGAACTGTATAATAGTTTCCTGTTATTTTAGTTGTTCCATCACTTCTTGTTGTATAAGCTGTACTTACGGTATCCTGAAGTGCTGCCACCTCAAGATCAATCGGATAATCCGGCTGAATCTCAAGTACCTTGAACTTGTTATCAGAACCATCGCGATACACACTGGCATTGATAACATCAGCCACTGCCTTTGCCGATGGTGAATCAACTACCGGAATGGTTGGATCTGAATCATCGCCACTGCCATCTCCTGAGCCCTTTCCGTCACCGGCCTTAGAAGAAACTATAAAATACTGTCCACTCTCGACTGCACTGCACAGATCCTTGAATACCGCTGTGCCTATCTCCTTGTTATATGTACCCTTGTCAATAAATACAAAGTCATACTCTGAGAGATCAAGCTTATCATAAGTACCATTCATGAATACTGCCTGGGTTTCGAGATATTTGTCATGCAGACCAGTAACATACGAAACAACCTTTGCCGCATCTGAGAAATCCAGATTAGTATATACAAGATCACTCTTATACTCATAATTGAGATCTGCATTACCAACATTCTCCTGGAAATCCTGATATGTAACTACAACATTCTCATCTTCTGTTCCTGCTGCGTCTATTCTGTATGTGTATCCTGATACATTGTCCTCGTCAACTGTCTTAATATTGAAATCATACTGATAATCAGTATCACTTCCGTCAACAAGACCGGAATTATCAGCTACTCCAACCACAAGATCATCATAAGAGAACTGGTCATCACTGACATCTCCTCCAACTACAACCTTGTAGCTATATTCAGGGCTGAGTCTGTCAAAGCTGTATGTGTATACAGTCTCCATAACTGTGTTGCCATCAGCATCCTTTATCTCCTGACCATTCTCGTCAAGTTTCGGAACCTCTTTCATCTCAAGAGGAGCCTTCATAAGAATATCTACTGATGTTCCTGCCAGATTAAGCTGTGTTCCATTTTCTACTACAAGATATGCATACATATCTGCTGCTGGATCCACTGCATCACCTGCATCATCAGTACATCTCACTGTACCGGAAACTGACTTTGTCTTGACATCCTTATAGTATGATGTTGCAAAGTTGTCATTCTTAAATGCCTTACCGCCATTGGTCATCGCCTCTACAAGATCGGCACTGTCAATGAGATAAACATCAGCACCACTTGGCACATATCTTGAAAGACCTGTACCACTGCTTGAAGTACCATTCGCATACATATGTCCTGTCAGATCGCTGTTTGGAGCCTTCTGTACAGATTCCCATGTATTTGTCTTCGCATTGAATGTGTAATCAGCAGAAGCCATGTCTCCACGTGTAGCACTGCTATTCTTCTCTGTGATTTCACTGAACATTGCACTGCCGGCTCCGTCCTCTGAAATCACAAGTATCTTGGCATTATCAAAGTTCCACGACTTTCTGTCTCCTGTAAGACCTGATCTTGAACCAGCCTTATCATATGTGGAATCCTTGATATTATCCGGTATGTTACCATCAAGGAAATCAAGTATTGATACACCCTCATACCACTTATAGTATGTTCCATAGTTAAGGTAATCGCTACCACCCTCGCTGGCTTTTCTCTCTGCCTGAAGAATAAAGTCAGAGATCGTCTTTGTTGTCTTGTTTATATCAGGAGTCGTCTTGTTATCATCTGCCTCCTGATAAAGTGTCTTAAAGAAATCCGGCTCTGTAACAAGGACATTATCATATCTTGCCACAGCACCCTTAGTGATCAGCTTGTATGCAAGTGCACCCATTCTGTAATCATCATTATTTCCTGTTATAAGCTCTGGCTCTGATGTACACAGAGTTCCTGTACACAATGCTATAGGATGTGAGTTTGCTGTAGCATACGCATCCAACCAGTTATACAGATCCTCGCTTATATCATTTGCTTTGCTGGCATAATCGCTGGCACCATTCGCCCAAATATATATGAAATCCGCCTGATTGAGGATTCCCTGGGCTGTTGTATCCATGCTGTTCAGCTCGCTGACTGTACAAGTTGTAAGAGTCACCGCACCGGCAGCCATGTTATCGCTTATCGTCTTATATCCATTGAACACTGCAAGTCTAAAATACTCACCTGCATACACATATCTCCAGAGATATGTTGTTGAATCGTATCCTGTCAGCTTCTTCGCATCACCTGAAAACTTGCTATCAGTGACGGTTTCCTTCAGCTTCTCATCCATATCTGCATTACCACTATATGAATCAGGTACTATCTGGACGATTCTGAATTTGTCCTCTCCTGTCTGTTTCTTGCCAGCATCGTTGGAGTTCTTGACTGCCAGATCGATATTGGACAATCCTGTCAGACTTGTAGATTTGCTTCCGCTGCCGTTCGCATCACTCAGGGAAGCCTGAGAATCGGAGTTAGCCAGTGTATAATTCACAAATATAGAGCTGACTACAAGTGCGAATATAATAGCTATAGATGATAAGACTATTTTTTTATTCTTAAACACTGTATTTTCCTCCTCTATTAATCCCACTCATGCTTCTTGAGCACGAATGAATTTCTGAGTCCAACTACACTTGTTACTTTATATGTCTCTTTTGTTTTTGTGTCTTCAAATCCAATAATCACTGCAACACTATTGTCTGCAGGATTGACCTGAAGCTGAAAGCTTTTCACGTTGTTAGCAAGCACTGTACCTTTCTTGGAGCTTGCATCCACATACTTTGTACACGATGAAAGCACCGCCTGTGCCTGATTTACCTTTGCTGAATCGCTGCTCTTGAGATCCTGCTTTGCCTGATTAAGCGTTTCATCACTCATCTCCTGTCTGAAAACATACAATTTCTTGTCTGTCTTGCTGTAGGTAATCGTACAGAATGCAGTCTTATCTAGCTCAGATGAATACTGAACCCACAGATAATCAGCATCTATAAATGTGTGCACATCCTCTGAAGCACCAGCGCCGCCAAAAGGCTTAACATCCGCTATATCATAGCTATTGCTTTTTTTCTTTATCACACCGCTATCTGACACTATATCCTGGATTACATCAGCAACGCCTCCCTGCTTACGGAGTGTGCTTCCCGATCCTGCGGATTTCACATACGTATCCTCAGGAACAATAAAGCTTCCTGTAACCTGAGTGAATGATGTTCCAGTCTGTACGTAAGCAGTTCCATCAATCTTGATATCACTTGCCCCCATCAGTATGTCTGCTATCGCATCATATGTCTCAGTCGCCTGAGACTGAAGCTTCTGTCTGGACGACTGCTTCTTATGTGACGCAACAGTTGTAGATATAAGGGACATGACAGCAACCATGAATATTCCCAAGATTGCCATATACAGTATAAGCTCTATGAATGTGAAGCCCTTGTCTTTATTTCTACATATCATTCTTCACACCCCCTAATTCTTTCCATATGTATGACCGCCTGTATACTGGTTCAGGTTGACCCTTCCAACAGTATTGTTGCTGTTATACTTGCAGAAACGATACTCTCCATATCCAGTCAGCACCTGACTGTCAGATTTCCTGATAATAATAACCTGCTCTGAAAGAGGAGTAGTCACTGAATCTGCATCGTAATCGTCAGCATAATATATCGTAACTCTCTCCAGCACCTTGTCAGGTGCAGATGAATTAGCAGTAAATGACTCCGCCCTTCCATCAGCGCATATACCATAGAAAATATCGTAATTAGCACCATTCTGGACTATCCTTACCGCCTCTCCACTTTTTTGCGTCCTAGTTCTCATCTCAAGCGCCGACAATTCACTGTCAAACTTCTGCAGTGAAGCAGTTGCCTGAGACGCTCTTATTGATGATATAGTGAGAAAGCCCACGCCTGACATTACTGCAATTATAGCAATAACAATTATCATCTCTATAAGCGTGTATCCATTATTTGATTTTATACCATTCTTCATCAGCTACACCCCCTATTCAACATTCTTCTTCCAGTTCTGGAATACAAGAATATCTTCGTATGAGATGTCTGATATTGATGCTCCTGTTACCTCTGTGTTACCTTCGCTCTTGGATGATGTATAGTTCTTCAGCACCTTTGTTGTAAGCGTATTGAGCTTTTCGTCTGTGCTCTCTGAACACTGTTCAAGAAGATTTGCAACAAATGCAGCGTCTGCTGATATTGACATATTATGGTCAATTATAAGCTTTGATCCAGTGATTATCATACCTCGGAAGCTCTTAACATTCTCATCAAATCTTACATTACCACCGGCAATTATAATTCCCTGGAATGATCCATCTCCATTGTTTGGCTGGAGCTTAACATCACCAGAATTGATAACTATGGTTTTAGCCTCATTATCTGTTGCATTTCCAATTGTCTTCTCAATTGAAAGGTTTTTGCTGAACACATACGCCAAATCAACGTAGTGGTTTAAAGGAGTGATACTGTAATCATATGAATATGTATCTCTATCCTTATCATATGAGCTTAAATATCCTACCGATGAGGAAGTGTAATTAGCTATTTCCCACGCATTCTGTGTACGCTTTGTTTTATCATCCACATTGTTAAGAACCGACAGATGATCCTTCATATTAATATACATATATGAAAGGAATGTGCTTGTCTGTTCTTCGTCACTTGCAGTTCCTGAACCAGCAAGCTTAAGTGCATCCGCCTTGAGATCATTAAATGCCTTTTTATTGTTGTCTGTGCCCTTGTTTCCAAGAATATTAGTAAACACCTTGCCTGTTGAAACATTATCAAGAGCTGTAGCCACATCCATTGTGGTAGTTGTGGATGCTCTCAGGAACAGCGAATCATCGTTATTCTGATCTGTGACAGCACCACTTGCATTTATCTTGCCCTCTGCCGGAAGAACCAGCTTAACCTGGAACTGCTCGTACTTCTGTACATTATAAAGCTTGCTGCTTATCTCATCGCCATAATCCTGGAGAAGCTTATAATATTTCTCAGCAAATTTCTCTGCATTGCTTACATTGGATGAATCCTTTCCATCCTCAATATACAGATAATAATAATCATGTCCTGAAACAGTCTGCTTAATAGCTGTTACGCCCTTTTCTCCTTCTGTAGCAAGATCCTTGAGGAAATCATCATACAGATCAAGTATGTTCGCATCTGCCTCAAATGTCTTTGGGAACTGAAGTGTAACTGTAGTGATTCCTGTGTCAGGGTCAACCTTCTCAGTGTTGTTCACTACAGACCACTGGGTAAGGAACATAAGCTGATTTGTCTTCACATCAAGAGACTGTCCTGTAGAATAATCCTTCAGTGTTGTGAATGCGTAATCTGCATTCTCATCAACTGTTATATTCTCATCGTCCTCAGGAACACTTGAAGCAGCAATCTTTGAGAATTCGATATATGACTTACCTGCTATATACAGTGAATTAAGATCCTGTAAGTCAAGTGTTGAATTCTTACCATTTACAATAATTGCACTATCACTAAAGTGTGATCTGAGCTTATATCCTGTTGCAAGATATCCTTTTTGTCTGAGATAATTCAGACTTCTTGTATCCTGTGCATTGTAGCTATATCCAAAATAACTTCCCTGAGTAAATTTCAAGCTTGCTTTCTCTGCATTAAGCTCTGTATCATCAAAGATATACGCATCTGCAGAAGCTTTCAGTGAGCCTCCGTCTTTTCCTCCAATGACGATATTATCTGCCCAAAGCTCTGATAAAGTCTGTGTACGACCTGACAGATTTATCTCAGCTCCGTTATATGCGGCAAGAGAACCTGAACACACAACCACATCTGAGTTGAGTGTAAGTGTGGAATTCTTACCATTTACAAATATTCCTGAGTATGCACTGCTTTCCTTTGTACCCCACATTGTGGTAGGCTTACTCTCATATTTGTTCGTAACCTTTGTCTCGGCTACATCATTATAATCCTTATTGTAATAATCGCTTGCTGCGTAGATGTTACCCTTAACCTGTGCGTCGGTTGTCCGGTTGTCGTTGTCCTCTCCTACCTCGACACCCATATCCGCAAGTATCGCATATTCATACAATGTATTGTTTGATACACTGCTTGTATCAAATGAAACATTGTACTCAGGCTCCGTGAGAACAATGTCCGTAGTGATAGACTGCTCATAGGTTCCTGCTGTTGATCCTTGCAGATTCACACTTCTCTTAACACACACATTCTTGAATGTGACAGACTGAACCTTGTCATTTTCGTAACCCGACTGCTTCTCCGTCTTAATTCCTCCATTATTCTTATAATACTGAGTTGTTGTCTTGTTATTAACATCAGTATATATAAGCTTCATGTTCGATGTATCAAGTCTGACACCATCCGGATTGTCCACCGCATCATACTCATTAGATATGAAAGACTGAAGTGTATCTGTCACGTTCTTAAGGCTCTTATAGTTTGTATCTGCAACAAAGCCTGTCATGAAAAGCTTTTTGAAAAGCTCATTTGCCGATTTATTGTCAAGGGTAGTAAACGCCTGAGCCTTAGTATCATACACAACAACCAATTCAGCCGTAGTTGTGTACGCCGAATAAAGGTGCTCATTGGTCGCTGCGCCTACCCCCGCATACATCTCATCAAGTGCAGTTTCTACCTCATAAAAGTTATTCAGGGAATTCAGCTTATAAAACTTGAGCTTGTATGTCATCATAGCTCCCATAAGTATCGCTGAAGCAAGAATGCACATAAATGTGGTTGCGACTATTACAAGGACGAAACTTGAACCGTGATCATCGTTATGCCTAAGCTTTCGCTTTAATCTCTCAATCATCTGTTACTTCCCCCTTGTTCCAGTAACCGTCGTCTTGTTTCCTTTACTATCTGTCAAAGTAACTGTTATATCGTACATATATACACTGTCACTCTGATCCTCTGTCAAACGAGCTACAGGATAGTCAGAATTAACATTGTCAAAATCAAAGTTGGCATATACATTAAGATCTGACGACTTTGCTCCCGCTGCCAGCTTAAGTCTCACCTTGACATCTGACATCTTGGTGTTCTTTCCTGCATTCGTATATGTAAGATCATCAACGTTCGCCACATTGAACTGCTCACGTATGATCTTCTTGTATGTATCGCTGAGCTCTGCTGTCGTCTCGAATACATACACATCCGCCTTCTCAGATATTCCTGAATTATCCACCGTTATGGTATCTGTCGTACAGTATGAACCATTGTATATCGCCGGAACATAGAGAAGATACACAGGTGGCAGACCATTCGTAAACTCCTGCTTGTATACTATTCCATCACCATATAAGGTGGTAGGCTTGTATACATTTTTGCCTGAGCTCTCATACTGTGATCTGATAACTGAGACCGTTGTATAATCTGTGTATTCCACATAACACTCAACTGTATATGTGGATCCCAGCTTTGATATCTTGATCTTGGTATTCTTCTGGAAATGATCCTCATCGAATGTTCCACCACCGGAAAGATAATGGTTGTACTGCACATCATACTTTCTCAGCACGTCAAGCTTCGCATCCAGGAAATACTGATATGCGAGATTATCAAGATTGCTGCCTGTTGCGGCTACATTATAGGTGGCACCTATAATGATAGCCGACTGTTTGCTGTCCAGATTTCTGATAGTTCCCGATTCCGTAGCATTAGTCTGTATGGCGCCACTTTCATCGCTCTTGAATGTCGCACCACCATCAAGACCTGCAAGCACATATCCATTCTTAAGAACCTGATATGCCGCATCATTCACATCCACCTGACAGGTGTAGGTCTCATAAGATTTTCCTATGGATACATCGTTGCAGGTATAGGTTGTGTCCGAATATTCCGCCGTTTTAGAATTCGGCAATGTAATAGACTTTCCCGATGGTGTTCCCTTTGTAAAGGAATATGTCTTTGTTCCATTGCCATCAGGAATATTCACATTTCCTGACAGATCAGCGGTCTTAAAGATCTCCATGATCTCCTCAGCCTTCTCGACTGCATACTGCTTCTTCGTCGATGTAGTACCCGTCTTCGTGGCTGTGATCAATGCATTGGTTATCGGATAGATCAGAATGGCAAATATGGCAGCAGCGATTATAATCTCTACTAAACTAAATCCTTTATTGTTTGATTTAACCATTTATTTGTTCACTCCATTTAAGTGTATGCATCTACTGGGCTGTTGTTGTGGTCGTAGTCGTAGTAGACTTTACTGTTGGGTTTCCAAAGATGTTGTTTGTACCTGTCTGTACATTCACATCTGCGTGATCTGTAGTTCTGTCATCACCGTTTACTGCATATGAGGTTATAGTCATATCTCCCTCATACTTTCCTGTCTGTTCGTTGAATGCTATAGTGACATCGTCAAGAGTCATTCTGTAATCACCATTCTTGATGTAGTCGATGACATCCTTGATATCCTTGTAGTCTCCCTCGTATGTGACAGGGAATGATGCTGAATAGCAGTTGTAACCTGATGCTGTAGCTGCTGAATCATCTATAGTCACGTCAGATGCTGCTGCATCTGTTGAAGCACTTGAATTATCAGCAACGGTAACGTCGCCCACAGCGCCTGCGCCAAGTGTATAGAAAAGTGTCTCCTCACCCATTGTTACACTAGGAAAGTTGAACTTATACTTATCCTTTACACCCTGTAAATACATGATTGTGTTATCCTGATACAGCTCTGATGGAAATTCTGCAAGAACAGCCTCATAGTCTGCCTTGTACTTCTCAGTGTCAGCTATGTACTGCTGTCTGTTCGCATCCTTCTCAAGCAGGCTGTTATAATATGTCTGTCTCTCGTTGTACTGACTTTCAATACTCTTCTTGTCATCAAAATTGCTCATGGCAAGGAATCTTATAGGAAGCACTAAGATAGCAATTCCCAATATGAATAATAATAGATTTCTCTGGCCCTTTGTGATTGAATCCATGATAGTCCCTCCTTAATTAACTGATACTTCATCTGTTGAAGTCTCGGTGTCATCTGCATTTACATCCTTGTAGATACATGTAACTGTAAAGTCGTATGTTGTATCCCCGCTCTGCTTATCCACATTCTCAGTGACAGACTGAACGAATGAATTGTCTATGCACTCTATATCCTTGAGGTTTATTGCAAATGCAGCTATATCCTCGTACGACTTCGTGTTACCTGTGAAACTAACCTCTGTTGAAGATGAATCAAACGCTGTAAGACTGATTCCCTTTGGCATCTTGTCCTCAAGCTCCGCAATAAGTGTTCCAACATTCTCATTGAGGTTCTCTGTGTAGCTGTACATATTCTGAGCATCCATGTATACAGACTCTGCATCCTCATAGTCCTGTACGATCTGCTCTATATCCTTGATAGAATCAATATCTCTGTTCACCTGGTCAAGCTTTGACTGAGCCTTGTTCTTAGCTATGAACGAGTACGCTGTAACACCACCTGCAACTATGACTGCTATGATGATAAATGCTATAACCAGTGGTGTTGTGTCAACACTGCTTGCACCGCCCTTGCTGCCAGTCTCACCAAGCTCGAAGCCCATAGGGTCAAAGGCAGCTCCGATAGGAACCATGAGATATACAGGATTATAAATCTTAAGATCAATCTTTGGGTCAAATTTGATGTTATACAATGTATCCATTACTCTGGTTGATACATTGAGCTGAACCTTGAACAAGCCGTCGATTCCCTTGATAAGGGCTCCATCACCTGTGAGGAATACATCATCAATAGGCTTATCAGGATTCTTTGATGTGAAGAAGTCCATAACTCGACCGATGTTGTTGATGAGATATCTGAACGCTCCTGTTATTGCGTTGTCGTCGAAATCTACCGTGAGAAGTCTTTCATTCTGAAGTAATGTCATGGCTGTTGTTGCATCCACGCCCTTCGCATCCATAACTTCATTCACAACAACATTTGTTCCGTATGGAACTGTTCTCTGAAGGAGAAGTGTATCTCCTTTTACGATGTTGAGCACTGTTGATTCACTGCCCAACTGGATTACCATAGTTGTCATTGCCTCTGTTGTCTGAGTCTTGATCAACTGAAGCATTGCATTACCAATATAATCAAGTGCTACTACTTTCAGTCCAGCCATAGCTGCGAGATCATAGTATGATCTTACCATGTTCTCTGGTGCAGCGACTGCAAGAACTCTGAGCTGCTTGTTATTCTCTTCATCAGTAACTGTCTCAAGAACTGTATGAGACACTACGTAATCCTCTATATTAACAGGGAAATACTCTGATGAGTTCGCATTAATAATTCCTTTAATTTTGTTCTCCTTAACGAAAGGTACAAGAACCTCTCTGTTAATGATCTTTGTAGAGGTAAGAACGAATATCGCGTTCTTGTTTGTTATTCCATTTGCTGAGAGCTGAGACTTGATTGCCTCTGCTATTCTCTCTTTGTCTCTGATCACGCCATCCTCATAGGCATCTTCCGGTGTCTCGAAGATGATAGCGTTGTGTATCGTTGACTGCTTCTTGTTTGAAGGTGTAACTTCAACGATAGTAATACTTTCATTTGTAATGTCGATTGTTAAGACTTTATTATTACTCGCCATTTTTATAGCCTCCCTCGCTAATCAGTAGTTTTGTATGGAAAATTCCACATTGCTTTGAGTACCAGCTTACCGCTGTTCACCCCATTCATATAATTGTTCCGGATAAGTGCTTTCCGGATAAAGGTCAACATTCTGTCACCCTTTTAATAGCTCATCTCATCCACATAATGACCCTTTTATATAGAAGAAACTCACTGAAAAATAAGTACCAGCTCTACCTAGGTAAGCCAGTTGCCGCCATAAGTCATGCTATGTGACATGTCACATATACAAAAAACCGCTGACTGCAAAGAAAGAGTGAGTATAAAGGATCAGACTATATAACACTCTATATAACATTCTTTCCTTCATATTCAGCTCTGTGTAAAGATATAGCAACCGGGGAAAATCCCCAGCTACTATAAATATAAATAGTAGATAATGTGTCAGCACCTGACGATGATCACACTCACTGCCTGTACGAGGTTGCAACAGGTATAATCACCGTCTGTGCTACACTTATGTAACATCAATCATGTTCTCATGAACAATCCGTAAGTTTACACAAGTCTGTCAGAATCTTACTTGTATTCTGCACATACATCTGGATAAAGCTCTGAACCATTAACTGTTACAGTGAAAGTAGACTTATCTGAGCTAAGTGTAAACATAAATGACTGATCCTTATCATACTTTGGCTTGTATGCAGCTGAACCAAGCTGTGATACAACCTCGCTTGTAAATGCAGCGCCAGTTCCATTTACTGCAACAGGCTTTGTTGTTGATAATGTATAATCACCAGCTTCTGCTGCATCGTAAGCTGCCTCTACTGAAAGTGCGTTTGTAACTGCTGTTGCGATTGTCTGTGCATTTGATACATCTGTTGATCTTCTTGACTTAGCGATGTACTTGATAAGTGCCGGTGCAAGAGCTCCAGCAAGGATTGCCATGATAGCAATAACGATAATTAACTCTACTAATGAGAAACCTTTGTTGTTTTTCTTCATAATATTACTCTCCTTTTTAGTTGTTTATTGTGTGTTGTTATGTGCTTTGCACTATATCAAACCGGCATCCTCGTTCTACCGGGTTTAACCTTTTTAGTTATCATGCAGGTCATACATGATATATCAAATAGCTACCAGACGTATGTTACTTGTAAGCATCACACACATCCGGATACAGCTCTGAGCTGTCCACCTTTACGGTGAATGTAGCCTTATCACTATTGACTGTGATAGTGAACTGCTTGTCCTTGTCATACTTTGGCTTGAATGTACTTGTCCCAAGCTGACTTGTGACTTCTGATGTGAACGCATTCGATGTGCCAAGCTGTGTGCCATCGGTATTCACCGGGTAATCACCAGGTGTGGCATCATCATATGCCTTCTCTACCGATAAGGCATTGGCGACTGCCGTCGCTATAGTCTGGGCGTTCGACACATCGGTCGATCTTCTTGACTTTGCTATGTACTTTATGAGCGCCGGTGCAAGTGCTCCGGCGAGAATAGCCATGATAGCTATGACTATGATAAGCTCCACCAGTGAAAAGCCTTTATTTCTATTCATCTAATTTCCTCTTTTGTTTATACATTATCCATAGCATCGTACATACTCATGATAGGTCCATATACCGCTGCAACTATCATGCCAACAACACCTGCAAGAAGAACCATAATCATAGGTTCCATAGCTGCTGTAAGCGCATTTGTTGCCGCCTCAACTTCTTCGTCATAGTAGTCAGCAACCTTGCTGAGCATCTCCTCTATATCTCCTGTCTCCTCACCAATCTTTGTCATGGCTGAGAGCATCGGTGGAAGCATCGTCATATCCTTAAGTGGTTTTGAAAGCGGTACACCCTTGGACACCTGAACCTTAGCATCCATCAGGCCGTCTCTGATAATCTTGTTATCCATCATCTTTGCAACCTGCTCAACAGCATCTATCATCGATATACCTGACGCCATCAATGTACTCATGGTTCTTGCAAATCTTGCACAGGCTGTCTTAACATTCAGATTTCCGAATATTGGAGCCTTAAGTCCTATGTTCGCAAAGAGCTGTTCGCCAAACGGTGTCTTCTTGAAGAACTTAACACCGAACACTATAGCTGCCACTATGATTATGAGCAGCCACCACTTATACATAACGAAATCTGCCGCCGCCATCATCATACGAGTTGCGAGTGGAAGCTGAGTTCCCATCTCTTCAAACATACTTGAGAAGTTTGGTATAACCGCTACCAACACTACTATGATAACTATAACCATAACACAGAGAACTACTATAGGATATGTCATGGCACCCTTGATCTTGGATGACAATGCATTGTCCTTCTCGAAATGCTCTACCAGTCTGTCCAAGCAAATCTCAAGATTACCAGACATCTCACCAGCCGACACCATGTTGATCATGATAGGCGGGAATACATCCGGGTTAACTCTGAGCGCATCCGCCAGAGTTCCACCTTTCTCTACATATGTACGCGCATCTGCTATGGCCTTTCTCAGTGTCTTGTTCTCAATCTGATCCCCCATCAGCTCCAGTGCGGATATGATGGTAACACCGGCCTTGATGACCGCCGAGAACTGTTTACAGAATACACCCAGGTCTCTTGACTTGACCTTCTTCTTAAATCCTATACCCCCGAGCGGGCTGCTCTGCTCCGTCAGACTCATGATCGAGTAGCCTTCTGACTTCAGCTTCTTCTCAGCACCGTCTCTGTTAGGGGCCTCGATGGTACCTTTTTTATTCTTACCATCTCTGTCAACAACCTTGTAATTAAATACTGCCATTGTCTCTCCTCCGACCCAATCTTAATATTCTTACGTTTTCATGTATCTGCACTTTAAAAGCGCAATAATGCAACATAAATTATATGTAAAATATCTTACTATACCACACAGATTTAATCAACATTTAATTATTTGCACGTTATTTTTTAGACAATGTGCACAATGCGGCTTGGTTATTATACCACATTTTTCCATATGGCAATCGATTATTCCATATATCTTACTGTCCGTTGATCTTCTTTCTCAGGTACTGCTGATCCTGTGCGTATGTCATGGCAACCTCTCTTGTGACGGTCCCTGAAGCATACAGCTCATACAATGCATCGTCCATAGTGATCATACCTAAGGCTCTGCTTGTCTGGATAGTTGACTGGATCTGATGAGTCTTGGCTTCTCGTATCAGACTTCGTATAGCAGGTGATGCAAGCATTACCTCGAAGGCTGCAACTCGTCCGTTGCCGCTCGCTATAGGAAGAAGCGACTGTGAGATAACTCCCTCAAGAACCATCGCGAGCTGAACTCTTACCTGCTGCTGCTGGTTTGTAGGGAAGATATCTATGATACGATCGATGGTACTTGCCGCACCGATTGTATGCAGTGTGGAGAATACCAAGTGTCCTGTCTCGGCAGCGGTTATGGCTGTGGAGATAGTCTCAAGATCTCGCATCTCTCCTACGAGGATGATATCAGGATCCTCACGGAGTGCTGCACGAAGTGCATTTGCATAGCTGAGTGTATCCATACCAACCTCTCGCTGGTTAACTATTGCCTTATTGTGATGGTGAATGTACTCTATAGGATCCTCAAGTGTGATGATGTGATCCGTAAGGTTCTCATTCGCCTTGTTTATAATAGATGCAAGTGTGGTTGACTTACCAGAACCTGTAGGTCCTGTTACGAGAACCAGACCTCTCTTTCTCTTGTAGAGCTCAACAACCTCCCTTGGAATACCAAGCTGGTCAGGTCTTGGGATCTGTGTCTCAACTCGTCTGTACGCTGCTGCCATGTTTCCCTTGTCCATGAATACATTGACACGGAAACGTCCGGTCTCAGGTGAATCGAATGAGAAATCGACCTCTCCTCTGTCCTGAAGTATGGCCTTATGCCTGTCCTTCATAGTAGATCCAATTGCCTCTGCCGCATCAGCAGGTGACAGTGCCGGAACCTCAACCTCGGTGAGCTTACCGTTGATTCTGAGCTTAGGTGGTATACCTACAGCTATATGAACATCTGACGCCTTTGCTTCTACAGAGAAGGCAAGTAATTCCTTCATGTCTAACATAACTTGTCCCTTCCTTTCCCTTTTGCATTAATAATTACAATTTATATATAATCTCATTATATATCTCTTATATCTTACAGCTCTCCCATGTCCACTCCCTCGGCCACGGTCACTGTACTGTGAACAATCTTGTTCATCTCTGCTATGGATGTGATACCATCAAGAACGTGCTTGGCAGCTCCCATCTTCAGTGTGAGCATTCCTTCCTTGAGGGCCTGCTTCTCAATGACATCCGCTGTAGCTCCGGAAGCGATAACAGCCTGAAGCTCTCTTGATACAGGCATCATCTCGTATACACCGATTCGTCCTGAATAGCCTGTGTCGTTACACAGTGGGCATCCCTGTGGCTCGTAGATGATGACATCCTCCTCGTCAGCCGGAACACCGAGCTGAACTCTCTCATCATCCTCCACAAGTCTTGGCTGCTTACATGTGGTACAAAGTCTTCGCACAAGTCTCTGTGCAATAACTCCAACAACAGCATCACCGGCGATGTATGACTCAATACCCATATCGATAAGACGGGTGATGGTCGAAGCCGCTGAGTTAGTATGCAGTGTCGATACAACCAAATGTCCTGTGATAGCGGCCTGTACGGCGATTCCTGCTGTCTCACCGTCTCGGATCTCTCCTATCATGATGATATCCGGATCCTGACGAAGGATAGATCTGAGGGCTGCCGCGAAAGTCATGTCCGCTTTGTTATTAACCTGCACCTGATTGATACCGTTGATGTTCGCCTCGACAGGGTCCTCAACGGTGATGATATTAACATCCTCTGTGTTAAGCTCACTGAGTGATGTGTACAGTGTAGTTGATTTTCCTGATCCTGTAGGTCCCGTTACAAGGATGATACCATGTGGGTTGCTGAGGATATTATCGAAAACCTTCTCCTGCTCTGCATCGAAACCAAGGGCACTCTTCGGTTTTGTCAGACCGTCCTTGGATGTAAGTCTCATAACCGTCTTCTCTCCGAAAACTGTTGGAAGGATAGAAACACGGACATCAAACTCTCTTCTGTCAACCATGATGGTGATACGACCATCCTGTGGTTTTCTCTTCTCTGCTATATCCATACCGCCTATGATCTTGATACGGGCTGTGATACCTGCCAGTATGCTGAGGTCGTATGACATAACCTGCTTAAGTGCACCATCTATTCTGTATCTGACTCTGACGCTATTCTCCAGAGCCTCTATATGTATATCTGACGCTCTCTGTCTTACTCCGCCTTCGATGATCTGCTTAACCAGAAGTACGATAGGGGAATTATCGATTTCTTCGTTGCCCTCTTCCTCGTCGCCTCCGCCGAGCACATTCTGCTGCTCCTGTCTGTAGGCCTCAGCAGCCTCCATAGCCTGAGCGCTTCCGTAATACTTGTCTATGGCTTTCCTGATTCCCTCCTCAGATGCGAGCATCGGCTCTACCTGAAGATTTGTCACAAGACCAATATCGTCCATGGCCATGATATCCATTGGATCTGCCATGGCTACCTTGAGGATGTTCGGGTTATCAGGATCTATCTCTATAGGTATGGCCTGATACTTGGTGACCATGTTCTCAGGCACCATGTGTATAACCTTCTCCTCGATCTTAGCTCCCTTGAGCTCTATGTAGTCAATTCCCAACTGGGTTGTAAGTACCGTAATCAGCATGTCGTTACTTATAAATCCCAGATCAACCAGGGCGTTACCAAGCTTTCTGCCGGTCTCCTTCTGCTTTGCAAGTCCTTCCTGAAGCTGTTCCTCCGTGATAGCCCCCGCTGCTACAAGGACATCTCCAATTCTGATCTTCTTACGTCCCACGCTTAATCGCATTCTCTAAATACCCTCCTCACGTCTCTCGCAATTCTACGCACAGGCAGAATTATCCAAATACCTAAAGCGTATTATATCACAGTATTTTCACATTTTAAACATTTTGTACATATTTAGATACATTTTTTTGCACTTTTATCGGATTTTTGCTTTTTTACAGGGTGGATAGGCACTATTTCTGCACAATAAACATATTATATAAGCAAGCTGACTGTACTAATTGTAAAATAGCCCGTCCAGCAAATGTACAGCCGGTACAATCAATTTACGGGAGCAGTTCATATATGGAAGCGTTTAAAAACCCACTAACTCCCGAAGAAGAGAAAAAATATATTGCGCTGTGCCTGTCCGGCGACAAGGCTGCCCGCAGCATTCTGATAGAGTACAATCTCCGTCTGGTCGCCCACATATCCAGAAAGTACAATTCCGCCGTGAGGGATCCCGAGGATCTTCTGTCCATAGGCACGATAGGTCTCATCAAAGCCATAGACAGCTACAAGCCCGACAAAGGCTGTAAGCTGTCAGGTTATGCCGCCAAATGTATCGAAAACGAGCTTCTCATGACTCTCCGCCACGAGAAGAAGAAGGCGCGTGAGGTCTCGATCTACGATCCCATCGGCACTGATAAAGAGGGTAACGAGATCGTCATCCTTGACATCATAGGTTCGGAGAACGTCAACGTTCTGGACAAAATGATACAGGACGACCACCTGTGCCTGCTTCCCTCCTGCATATCATCGCTCCTCTCATCCAGGGAGAGGGAGATCATATGTATGCGCTACGGTCTTGACGGGCAGTCACCTCTCACCCAAAAGGAGGTAGCCAGGATGCTCGGAATCTCCAGGTCATATGTATCGCGCATAGAGAAAAAGGCTCTTGGCAAATTAAGAGGATGCCTGGATTGACATCCAGACATCCTTATGATCACTCTTTTCTTCTCAGTATAATACCGGTCTCAAGCTCCTTATCAAGCTTCACCCTCAATTTCTGCTTTGGATGTGGCGCAGAGTCCATGCTGTTTTCTTTCTCGTCGTATATCGCCTGAACCTCGCACTCTATATTTGTTCCATCAAAGCCCATGGCTTCAAGCTTCTCTCCCACCAGGAACTTATTCTTCTGCTCAAAGCATACACAGCCATCCGGGGTAACCTCTCTCACAGTTCCAATATACGTATAGTTTTTTACATATGTGTTGCTATCATATATCTGTGATTCTGAGTCTGTCTTCCCGAAATAAAATCCCGTTGTGAACTGCCTGTATGTGCATTTGGCTATCTCTCTCTTGTAGTATTCCATGTTTGCTCTGTACTTCTCTTCTGACTCCATATAATCATCTATGGCTTTTCTGTAGGTTCTGGCAACGGTCGCCACATACAGAGCCGTCTTCATACGTCCCTCTATCTTGAAGCTGTCTATTCCGGCTTCCATCATCTCCGGGATGTACTCTATCATGCACAGATCCTTGGAGTTAAATATATATGTTCCTCTGTCGTCCTCGTTGACAGTCATATACTCTCCCGGTCTGGTCTCCTCGACGATGGAATACTTCCATCTGCACGGATGGGTGCACGCACCATGATTCGCATCCCTGCCTGTGAAGTAGTTGCTGAGAAGGCATCTTCCTGAATATGATATGCACATAGCGCCATGGATAAATGACTCTATCTCCATATCGTCCGGTATGTTTGCTCTTATCTGTGATATCTCCGCAAGGGACAGTTCTCTGGCAGACACAACCCGCTTTATGCCGTGGTCATACCAGAACTTGTATGTCATGTAGTTCGTGTTGTTAGCCTGTGTGCTTATGTGTAATTCCATATCCGGCATAGTCTCCCGAGCTATGGTAAACACACCCGGATCGGATACAAGAACAGCGTCCACACCTGTATCTTTCAGCTCGCCAAAATAAGCTCTTATTCCATCCAGATCATAGTTGTGTGCAAATATATTGGCTGTCACATACACCTTAGCATTATGTGCATGGGCATATTCCACGCCCTGTTTCATCTCTTCTATGGAAAAGTTGTCTGCTTTCGCTCTGAGGCCAAATGCCTGTCCGCCTATATACACTGCGTCAGCTCCATAGTCCACGGCCACCTTGAGCGTGTCCAGTCCGCCCGCCGGGACAAGAAGCTCTGGTTTCTTATCTCTCATATCGTTTCCTCCAACCATTTTTCGTTTATTTCCTGATACTAAGGCTCATTCCATCCCCTATATTGAGTATGGCCGTCTCCAAATGTTCATTGTGGGTGAGCTCGTACAGGTATTCTCTCATCCTTGAATGTATCGTTCTGTTTCTTCTGGTAACTGCAAATCTGCTCTCAAGGACATCTCCGTCCTGAAGCACGTTGTCGCAGAGCAATACCCCCTTCGGAGCTAGCAGCCGTATAGCCTCCGTGAAAAAATTGCCATACTGACCCTTAGCTGCATCCATGAACACCATATCATAGTTTTCTGTCATACCCGGTAATATCTCCAGTGCATCGCCCTCAAGCAGGGTGATCTTGTCTGAAGCCCCGGCTCTGACTATATTCTTCTTCGCCTCTTCTATTCTCGGCTGATAATTCTCTATAGTTGTTATATGTGCGTCATCATCCAGAAATCTACTCATAAAAATGGCAGAAAAGCCAACGGCTGAACCTATCTCAAGAATCTTCTTCGGCCTGTTCATAAGAATCAACATCTTGATGAACTCTCCGGCCTCTCGTCTTATGATAGGTACCCTGTTCTCTTCTGCCTCTCTTCTGATCGAGGTCACAACCTCATCGTAGTCTGTATTGAAGGAATTGATAAATGACGCAAGTCTTTCATCACATACCATAATTATCCTCTCTGTCTATTCCTCGGCACTGTCCTCACCGGAGGAATCATCACTGCTGTCTCCGTTGCTATCCCCCGAGGAACTCTTGCCATTTCCCGTTATGATCTCTATTATCTCCTGATTTGTATCGCTCGGTGCTATCTGATATGTACCAGGCTGGATATCATCTGCATATCCGCCTATTCTGACCTTCAGTATAAAAGCGTATTTGTCCTTGATGACCTCCGCCGTCTTAAGGGAATCCGCCACATCAAGAAGCGGCTCGTCCTGAGTTATCTGTATAGTTGCCTTACGGTTGCTGCCCGGATCCGCAGCCCTTGTGGCAAACACCTGATACGCAAAATCATACGAGTATGAGAAAGCCTTTACCAATATAAATAAAATACATACATTGATGAATAGTCCAAAAAGGAATCTCAGAATCTTCTTCATACTTCTAGCACTATCTAAAGCCATAATCGTTATTCTCCTTGTTCACAAATACATCTCAGCCAGCGCGAATCACCGGGCGTCCTCATCTATGATATCGAAATCAAGATCGTCCGCTATCTGTTCATATACAAGCTTCATCATTCTCACCAGCTTCTGCTCCGCCCTGATAAAGTCATTGACTATAGTATCATGGACTATGGAGTCATATTCCATGAATAGATTATTAACTTCATCATATGGATTGTCAAGCATTTCGTTATTCTGTATTTCATAATTTTTCTTACGAAATTCCATGAGCTGCTGAAGTTTTTCTGGTTTCTGTCTAAGTTTATCCTTGCAATACTGATAATTCTTGTAGACATCAGAATCCTTGATGCACGCATTCAATTGTCTGCTAAGTTCCAATGTATCTGTCATTTTCTCACCCTTCTACACCTCTGTGATTATAGGAAGGATCATAGGGCTTCTCTTTGTCCTCTTCCAGAGGAACTCTCCCATGTCATCCTTTATCACGGATTTGATCTTACCCCAGTCTGTCACGCCGCGGCTCAGGCATCTGTCGAGAGCCTCCTGACATGTGATCCTGCAGTCTTCCATAAGTGTCTCAGACTCCCTGACGTACACGAAGCCTCTTGACACTATATCCGGTCCTGCAACAAGCTGGTTGCTGTATCTGTCCAGGGTCACAACTATGATTATGAGACCATTCTGTGACAGAAGCTGTCTGTCTCTGAGGACAATATTTCCAACATCTCCAACTCCAAGTCCATCCACAAATACTCCCTGTGCAGGAACCTTGCCGACAACGTCGAACTTCTCCTCGCCGATCTCAAGAACATCGCCTGTGGTCATGATCTTGACATTCTCCTTAGGGATTCCCATCTCAACTGCAAGCTCTGCATGTCTCTTGAGGTGTCTGTACTCACCGTGGACAGGTATTGCATATTTCGGTCTTGTGAGCGCATATATAAGCTTGAGCTCCTCACGGCAGGCATGGCCGGATACATGTGTATCCTCAAATATAACGTGTGCACCCTTCGCCTCGAGCTCATTTATAACCTTGAATACCGCCTTTTCATTTCCCGGTATAGGATGTGAGCTGAAAATGACCACATCACCAGGCTTTATGGCTACTTTATTGTGTATGGATGCAGCTATACGTGACAGCGCAGCCATGTTCTCTCCCTGACTTCCCGTGGTGATGAGAACAACCTTCTCATCCGGGTAGTTCTTCATCTCGCTTATATCTATGAGTGTGTTATCCGGTATGTTGATATATCCAAGCTCGGACGCCGTGGTGATGATGTTCACCATGCTTCGTCCCTCTATGACAGCCTTTCTGCCATACTTGTAAGCTGAATTGATGATCTGCTGTACTCTGTCAACGTTGGATGCAAATGTCGCTATGATGATCCTGTGATCCTTGTTGTCGTTGAACAGGTTGTCAAATGTTCTTCCCACTGTCTTCTCTGACTGTGTGAAGCCCTCCTTCTCAGCATTTGTCGAGTCAGCCATGAGTGCAAGCACACCCTTCTTGCCGAGCTCAGCAAATCTCTGAAGATCTATGGTTCCACCAAATACCGGTGTGTAGTCTATCTTGAAATCTCCGGTGTGGACAATAAGTCCGGCCGGTGTGTATATGGCAAGGGCCGCCGAATCTGCTATGGAGTGGTTTGTTCTGATAAATTCCACTCTAAATGCCCCAAGATTTATATTCTGACCATACTTTACAACCTTTCTTCTGGTGTTGTTCATAAGGTTGTGTTCCTTCAGTTTGTTCTCTATAAGACCCATGGTCAGCTTGGTCGCATAGATCGGCATGTTTAATTCTTTCTCAATGTACGGTATGGCTCCTATGTGATCCTCATGTCCATGGGTAACCACGAGTCCCCTGACCTTGTCCGCGTTTTCCTTGAGATAGGTGACATCAGGAATTACCAGATCGATTCCTAACATGTCGTCCTCAGGGAATGCCAGTCCGCAGTCAATGACTATGATAGAGTCCTCATACTCTATCGCAGTGATATTCATTCCAATCTGTTCCAGACCGCCCAAAGGAATGATCTTCACTGTCTCTTTATTATTCTTATTCAATTTTCTTATACCTCCAAATTTACGTCCTCAAGCAGCTCGTCAAATATCTTGATGACCGCCTCTAATTCATTTTCATCTTCCACAATATCGTATGCTGCCATCTCTTCCGTATCAGCTCCGTTGTTCTCGCGAAGGATAAGGAATGATTCATCATCCGCCTTGTCTATAACGAACAGATAATTCACGCCGCCAAGTGTGGTCTGCTCCACAACCGAGAATTCCACTTCTGTTCCATCTTCTGCTTCAAATATGATACTGTTGTCCGTCTTCCTGTTCTCTGCCATATAAACCTCTTAATACTTCTTCAGGCGTACACAAAACAAAGGCAGAAGGTCTGTGTCTATCACAGACTGCTGCACTTCGCATCAAGATAGTTCTGCAGTATGACCGCAGCCGCCATCTTGTCTATGTACGTCTTCCTGTTCTCTCTTCTCACTCCGCTGTCCATAAGGATCCGCTCTGCCTCCACAGTGGTAAGGCGCTCATCCCACAGAACAACCTCAAGTCCTGTTCTGCGCTCAAGATCCTCCTTGAATGCCTGGGTGGCCTCGCATCTGTCTCCCTCTGAATTGTTCATGTTCTTCGGGTAGCCAAGCACTATCAGCTCTATGCGGTCGCGCTCTCCTGCCGCTCCATACTCTTCAAGTATGGCCTCTATGCGGGCAAGTGTCTGTCTCAGCTTGTTCGCCGACTTTCTCTCTATCGTCTCCAGCGGCTGGGCAGTCATCTTGAGCGGATCGCTCACGGCAACTCCCACCGTCTTGGTTCCATAGTCAAGTCCCAATATTCTCATACTATTCTTTTCCTTTACACGAGGTTATTCTTGATGTAGTCCTCAAGTAAAACCTCAATGATCTCGTCTCTCTCCACCTTCATGATCAGGCTTCGCGCGTTCTTGTAGCTTGTGATATATGTCGGGTCACCGCTCATTATGTACCCAACAACCTGGCTTACCGGATTATATCCTTTCTCGGTAAGTGCATCGTATACTTCTCCAATTATCTCGCGTACGTCCAATGTCGCGTCCTTGATTGGAACAATATTCTGTGTACTTTCGTTATTCATCAAATCACGTCCTCATCTTGTTATTATCTCATGAGCCAATTAACATTCCTATTCTAATATAAAAAACTACAAAAGTAAAGGAAGGTTTCCCCCATTTTGGGTATATGTCACATACACAAAGCTGTTCACAAAACTCTCCGGCATGGATATGTCGCCCACATCTATGAGTATATCCATGTATCTCTCCGTATGTCCTCTGAGATATGTCTTATTGTCCTTCTTTACAACCTCTTCCACCAGGACTTCAAGCTCACAGCCCTCAAACTGGGCTTCATATGCGGTCTTGTTGTCATGGGCAAGCTTAAGCAGCACATCGCTTCGCTCATTCTTTATCTCAGGGGCAACCTGCTCTTTCATGGCGGCAGCGACTGTTCCCTTTCTCGGAGAATACTTGAATATATGCATCTCATACAGATTGAGCTCCGTCAGATATCTGACAGTCTCTGCAAATTCTTCCTCAGTCTCTCCCGGGAAGCCCACTATCACATCCGTGGTGAGCGCAGGGGACTTATACGCCTTTCTCAGCATGTCACATTTTTCAAAGTATTGCTCGCAAGTGTACTTTCTGTTCATTCTCTTGAGCACTGAATCACAGCCGCTCTGCAGGCTCAGATGGAAGTGTGGACATACTTTCGAATTGGATGAAATCCTCTCCACAAACTCCTCTGTTATTATCCCCGGCTCAAGTGAACCAAGCCTTATTCTCTTGATTCCTTTGATTTTTGAGATAGCCTCTATAAGCTCTATAAGTGCTCCCTCATTATTCTTATCTTTGCCATATGACGATATGTGTATACCGGTAAGCACAACTTCTTTTATTCCTGCCTCCGCAAGCTCTGATACTTCTGCAAGGATCGCCTCCTGGCTTCTGCTTCTTATCCTTCCTCTTACATACGGGATTATGCAGTATGAGCAGAACTGATTGCAGCCGTCCTGGATCTTGACATATGCCCTTGTGTGTCCCACAGGGACATGGCCGCCCATCTCCTCGTACTCAGTCTCTCTGGATATATCCACGAAGTATTCCATGGCTTCATGATCTTTACCCGGGGCATTTTTTTCATTGTTTCTCACATTAATATAATCATTAACTATTTCTGTGATACTTTTCTTCTTATTGTTGCTTATTACTATATCTATAGCTTCATCCTGCTCGAGAATCTCTCTGGCTGACTGCACATAGCATCCTGCGGCTATCACTATTCCATCAGGATTCATCTTTCTGGCTCTGTGAAGCATCTGCCTTGATTTTTTGTCCGCAATATTGGTCACAGAACAGGTATTTACTATATATATATCTGCTTTTTCGTCAAATTCCACTATATTTGCACCGGCAGCCTTCAGCATGTCGAGCATGCTGTCAGTCTCCGCCTGATTGACTTTGCAGCCAAGTGTTGTGGCAGCCACAGACATTCCTTTTAGCATGTATTTTACACTCCTTATATTGACTTTTGTATTCTATAAAAATATAATAATGACAGTACATAAAAAACTTACAAGGGTTAGGAGGACTATTTATGACAGCAGTTAAGATTTCTTTAAACTCAATCGATAAGGTCAAGAGCTTTTGCAATGACATTGCGAAATTTGACGCAGAATTCGACCTCGTATCAGGACGTTACGTAATTGATGCAAAGTCAATCATGGGTATTTTCAGTCTTGATATCTCAAAGCCTATCGAACTTAACATTCATGCAGAGAGCGGTATCGATGAGATCATGGCTACTCTGAAGCCATACCTTGCAGAATAGTATTTATTCTGCCCCGTATGTTATATGGATCTGATAATCAAAGAGATGCTTATTATGAAGCATCTCTTTTTTGTTGTCTTTTATCACTGTTTTATATTGTTTTACTGCTTTGCGCGACACATAACGACCTCTGCCGTATCTACAGCCTTGCGGTACAATGGCTCGATAATTCCTGTGAGCTTTGCCTCCGACTTCTCTATCGCAGAGAGAACCGGATGTGTAACCGGATGCTTTGCAACAAATGTCGTACAGCAATCCTCGTATGGCAGTATAGATGTCTCGTATGTTCCGATCTTCTCTGATATGTCTACTATCTCCTGCTTATCCATGCCTATACATGGTCTGAACACCGGCATGGTGCTGACCTGGTTGATAACGTTCAGGCTGAACACAGTCTGGCTTGAAACCTGGCCTATGCTCTCTCCTGTTATCGTACACTGACAGTCATTCTTCTCAGCCAGCTCCTCCGCTATCTTGATCATGTATCTCTTCATGATGATCGTGAGCTCCTCATGAGGACAGTTGTCGTATATTGCCATCTGTACATCGGCAAAGTTGACAACATGGAGTCTGATGGCTCCTGAGTAGTTGGCCACAAGACATGCCAGATCTATAACCTTCTGCTTTGCTCTCTCGCTTGTGAACGGAGGTGCGTGGAAATATACTGCCTCCACAACAACTCCTCTCTTGGCTATCATATATGCCGCAACAGGGCTGTCTATACCGCCTGACAGAAGTGCCATTCCTCTGCCGTTCGTTCCAACCGGCAGTCCTCCCGGGCCAGGTATGGTGATCGAATAGATATATGCTACCTTTCTAATCTCCACATTGATTATCTCCTGAGGTGAGTGCACATCCACTGTAAGATCAGGGAACGCCTCAAGGAGGAAATGTCCAAGCTCGGCGCTTACCTCCATGGAAGTCATAGGATATGTCTTGTCATTTCTTCTGGTGAACACCTTGAATGTGAAGTTCTTTCTGTCGTATGCCTTTTCAACATAATCTATTACCTTCTGCTTGAGGTTTTCAAACTCTGTGTTCTCCTCAACCACAACAGGGCATATTCCAACGATACCAAATACTTTTCCAAGGGCATTTACCACATCCTCATAGTCGTAATCCGACTTGCACTCAACGAATATTCTTCCCTGCTCCTTGCGGATATAGAAATCTCCGTAAGGCTTCAGCTTTCTGTTGATGTTCTTACAGAGTATGTCTTCAAATATATATCTGTTCTTTCCCTTTGTGCCTATCTCGGCATACTTTATCATAAATGCCTTGTACTGCATATTTCCTCCTATTTCTTCCTCACATATCTTCTGAGTATCGGTAAAAGTTCCTTGCAGCACTCGACTGCATAATCTATCTGTTCCATTGTATTCTCCGGTGAAAAACTGAATCTCAGTGTGGACTCAAGCTTCTCAGGTGGCAGACCTATGGCCTTCAGCGTGCTGCTTGTGGAATGTTTATTCGACGAACATGCTGAACCGGATGAGACATATATGCCCTTCTCTTCCAGAGCATGAAGCATGACCTCACTTCGCACTCCCTTGAAGGTTATGCTGGCTATATGGGGCGCATCCCCGGAATTACTGTACACATCGTCTATCTGTGTGAGTTCATCTATAAGATGTTCCTTGAGTTCTCTCATGTGCGCTACATTTGCATCGAGATCTCTGTAGGTCATCTCGGCAGCCAGTGCCATTCCGGCTATTCCCGGTACATTCTCTGTTCCTGACCGCATTCCGCCCTGCTGGCCTCCACCGTATATCACAGGCTTGACCTTGACTCTGTCCTTTATGAACAGTGCTCCAACGCCCTTTGGTCCGTGGAATTTATGGCTGCTTATGGACATCATGTCTATTCCCATACGCTTCGGGTATATCACATATTTGCCAAATGCCTGTATGGCATCCACATGGAAGAGCACACTCGGATTCTTCTCCTTTATACGTCTGGCAATGTCCTCCACCGGCATGACAGCTCCTATCTCATTGTTGACGTACATGACTGACACTATGATCGTGTCGTCGTCGACCTCATCTACCAACCGGTCAACATCGACCACACCATCGTTTCCAGTCGGAATCCTGACAACATCAAATCCCATATCCTCAAGGAATGTCAGCGGACTGCCGACTGAGGCATGCTCAACTGCTGTTGTTATGATCTTGTTGCCCGCTCTCCTGTTGGCAAGTGCGCCTCCTATCAGAGCCATGTTGTTGGATTCTGTTCCTCCCGATGTGAACACGATCTCCTTCGCCTGAACCTTGAGCAGCCTGGCTATCTTATCCCTGGCATCGCTCACGTATCTGGCCGCATCCACACCCTTCTGGTGCAGTGATGACGGATTGCCATAGTCCTGTTCCATTAACTTTACCACAAGATCTCTCACCTCTGGATAAACCGGGGTGGTCGCTGAATTGTCAAAATATGCTTCCATGTTGTCTTCCACCATTCCGAAACCGATATACGTCCGGCTTCAAGCTTCTTTCTTTCACTAATCTCTACAATATTGTTCTAATTGTCCCTGTCGGCACTGAACATGATGATCGACATAACCGCCAGTCCGGCCGTCTCAGTGCGCAGTATCCTGTGTCCAAGAGTTATACATTCCGCCCCGGCCGCCATTGCCTGTTCCACTTCTTCCCTGGCAAAGCCACCCTCCGGGCCTATGAATACCCCCAGACTTCTGCGGGCAGAGGACGGTGCTGTCACATCAGCGATGATCTGTCTGGACTTTGCAAGTCCCTCCGCCTCCTCATATGGAATTATATTCATATCAAGAGTCTTCGCCATCTCTATCGCCTGTGCAAATGTTACCGGCTCCGTGATCTCAGGGACGATTCCCCTTCCGGACTGTTTTGCAGCAGACTCCGCTATGATCCGGCATCTCTCAGTCTTCTTTGCAGCCTTCTTTGCATCAAGCTTCACTATGGTGCGCGCAGTGAATACCGGAACTATCCGGCAGACACCGAGCTCCACCATCTTCTGTACTATAAGATCCATCTTATCCGACTTTGGATATCCCTGAAACAGGGTAACCTCCACCGGAAGCTCTGCAAAGTTATCATTCACATCCTCGACGTGGCACAGAACCTCGTCTCTGCCAAGCTCCGATATACTGCACGTATAATCTCTTCCTCTGCCGTTACTGACAGTTATCTCCTGACCCACTTTAAGGCGGAGAACGTTCTTTATATGGTTAACGTCTCCGCCTGTTATACTTATATCTGTTCCTATATCTCTGCCATCTACGTCTACAAAGAATCTGTTCATATTTGATTATTTCCTCTCACACGCTGGTTCATACATGCTTTTTTGCGACAAAGCTTACCCAGTCATTCATGTAGACAGTATCTACGATATCAAAGTTATTGTCAAGAAGAGCCTGTCTGACCTCATCCTCTTTTATGTTTATAATGCCCGATGATATAAAAATACCATCATCCTTCATAAACTTCTGAACTACAGCCGACATTGGAATTATAACGTCTGCAAGGATATTTGCAACTACTATATCATAATTTGCGCCTATTGACTCTACCAGTTTCTGGTCCTCAAGGACATTTCCGCACTTGAATTCCACAGCCTCGGCAGGAATATGGTTCACATCTCTGTTCTCTCCCGCCACATCAACAGCGATCGGATCTATGTCTATACCGAGAACATGCTTTGCACCCAGCTTATTGCAAACAAATGACAGGATACCGCTTCCGCTTCCGGCATCGAGTATCTCATCTCCATCCTTCATGTACTTCTTGAGCTGGCCTATGCACAGTCTCGTCGTCTCATGGGAACCTGTTCCAAATGCTGTTCCGGGATCTATCTCAATTACTATATCCTCATCCGTTGCATCCTCCGGCACTTCCTCCCAGGTTGGCTTGATGATGATATTGTCATACAGTCTGAATGGCTTGAAGTAGGCCTTCCAGTTGTCTCTCCAGTCCTCTTCCTTCGTCTCACTCTCGGTTATCTCACCTGTTCCGACAGGAAGGAACTCTGACAGTCTCCTGATCTCTGCAGCCACCTTATCCTTTATCTCCTGCACGTCAAATGTATCGTCAAGGAAACAGGACACCTTTGCAGTTCCATCATTTTCCGGCATATCATCCGGCAGGAGATCGACAAACATCGTCTCCATCTCCTCCTCAGTGAGGGGAATATTATCTTCTATCTGAACACCCAAAACGCCTTCCTCTTCGAGGAAGGCGCTTATGAGGTCTTCAGCTTCACATGTTGTATCTATTGTGAGCTTCGTCCATTTCATATATTTTATACCTACTTTTTCTTTCTTCTCTTGTGATCGCCAAATGTAAATGGTCCTGCTGAATCTGTTGCAGGTCTTGTCTCTACAAGTGTTGCCTGCTCATACTGATTTAGGATCTTCTTCTGCTCCTCTGTGAGCTTCTCCGGCACCTGTACAACAAGTGTTACATAGTGATCGCCTCGCTGAGTTGGGTTCTTGAGGTTAGGTACTCCTTTGCCCTTCAGCTTTATACGTGTATCTGTCTGTGTTCCTGGTGGTATGGTGTAATCAACCTCTCCTTCGATGGTGTTGATCTTGATAACTCCACCAAGTGCTGCCTGTGTAAATGTGATAGGCTCTGATGAATACAGATTGTACTCCTGTCTCTGGAAGTTTGGATGACGATCAACAAGTATGGTAACTGTAAGATCTCCTCTCTCACCACCGTTGATACCAGGCTCACCCTTTCCTTTGATTCGGATGTTAGTACCATTGTCTACTCCTGGTGGAATAGCTATCTGTATCTTCTTTCTGCTCTTTACATATCCTGTTCCTGCACAGTTGCTGCACTTGTATCTGATGATCTTACCAGATCCACTACAATCAGGACATGTCTGAACATTACGTACAACTCCAAAAAGTGACTGCTGTGTTGTCACTATCTGGCCCTTACCGCCGCACTTGCCGCAGACCTCCGGCTGGTGTCCCGGCTGTGAACCGGTTCCCTTACATACATCACACTCATCCTTCAGTGGGAGCTCAAGCTCCTTCTGGGTTCCGAATATAGCCTCCTCAAAGGCTACTCTGATGGTGGTCTTGATGTTTGCGCCCTTCATAGGGCCATTTGTATTTCTCTGACGGCTTGCGCCACCGAACATATCTCCGAATATATCTCCAAAGATATCTCCCATGTCTGCGAAGTCAAATCCACCAAATCCGTCGGCACCGCCGCCGTTCTGGTCGAATGCTGCATGGCCAAACTGATCATACTTTGCACGTTTCTCAGGGTCACTGAGGACTGAATAAGCTTCAGCTGCTTCTTTGAATTTCTCTGCAGCCTCTTCATCACCAGGGTTCATATCCGGGTGGTATTTTTTTGCTACCACTCGGTATGCCCTTTTGATCTCGGCTTCAGAGGCTCCCTTGGTTACACCAAGGACTTCATAATAATCGGTCTTTGTCTCTGCCATAGCCTTTACCTTTCATCCTCTATATATTAAACCTCTGTGAAATCTCCATCTACAACATCGCCATCTGAGTAATCAGGTGTGCCTGCACCTGTTCCTGCGTTTGCTCCAGGACCGTTCTGCTCATAGAGCTTTGAGAACAGGTTCTGTGCGCTCTCCATCAGCTTATCCTTTGCAGCCTTGATCTTATCTACATCTGCATCGCTCATATTCTCTGCATCTGTGCTGTCTATTGCTGCTCTTAAGGAGTCAAGATCTGCCTTTACGCCAGCCTTGTCAGAATCTGAAAGCTTATCTCCTACCTCGCCGAGTGCCTTCTCTGTCTGGAATGCAAGTGCATCTGCCTCATTTCTTGCCTCGATGCCTTCCTTACGCTTCTTATCCTGAGCCTCGTACTCTGCTGCTTCCTTAACTGCTCTATCGATATCATCATCTGAAAGTGATGTTCCTGATGTGATAGTAATGTGCTGCTCTCTTCCTGTTCCGAGATCCTTTGCTGATACATTTACGATACCATTTGCATCGATATCGAATGTAACCTCGATCTGTGGAACTCCACGTCTTGCTGGAGCGATACCATCAAGTCTGAATCTGCCAAGACTCTTGTTGTCCTTTGCGAACTGTCTCTCACCCTGTACTACGTTGATATCAACGGCATCCTGATTATCCTGTGCTGTTGAGAAGATCTGGCTCTTCTTTGTAGGGATTGTTGTATTTCTCTCGATAAGGTGAGTAGCTATACCACCCATTGTCTCGATTGAAAGTGTAAGTGGTGTAACATCCAGAAGAAGGATCTCGCCTGCACCGGCATCTCCGGCAAGCTTACCACCCTGGATACAAGCACCGATAGCAACACACTCATCAGGGTTGATTCCCTTGAATGGCTCCTTACCTGTAAGTCTCTTAACCTCTTCCTGTACTGCTATGATACGGGTTGAACCACCGACAAGAAGTACCTTGTCAAGGTCTGCTGCTGTAAGTCCTGCATCAGCAAGTGCTGTGTTAACAGGGCCCTTTGTTCTGTCTACAAGATCTGCTGTAAGCTCATCGAACTTAGCTCTTGTAAGGTTCATATCGAAATGCTTTGGTCCATCCTGGTTTGCTGTGATGAAAGGAAGGTTGATGTTGGTTGTTGTAGCTGATGACAGCTCCTTCTTTGCCTTCTCTGCTGCTTCCTTTAATCTCTGCATAGCCATCTTATCGCCTGAAAGGTCGATGCCCTCTGCCTTCTTGAATTCATCAAGCATATACTGTGTAATTGCGTTATCGAAGTCATCACCACCGAGCTTGTTATCGCCGGCTGTTGCAAGAACCTCGATGACACCCTCACCGATCTCAATGATAGATACATCGAATGTACCACCACCTAAATCGTAAACCATGATTCTCTGCTCCTGCTCGTTGTCAAGACCATATGAAAGAGCTGCTGCTGTAGGCTCGTTGATGATACGCTTTACATCAAGACCTGCGATCTTACCGGCATCCTTTGTTGCCTGTCTCTGTCCATCTGAGAAGTAAGCAGGAACTGTGATAACTGCCTCTGTAACCTTCTCTCCTAAGTATCCCTCTGCATCTGACTTCAGCTTCTGAAGGATCATTGCTGAAATCTCCTGTGGTGAATACTTCTTGCCATCTATCTCTACTCTGTAATCTGATCCCATGTGACGCTTGATAGATGAAATTGTCTTATCTGCATTTGTAACTGCCTGACGCTTTGCAGGCTCACCTACTACTCTCTCTCCTGTCTTCAGGAAACCTACTACTGAAGGTGTTGTTCTCATACCCTCTGAGTTAGCTATAACTACAGGCTTACCACCTTCCATAACTGCTACACATGAATTTGTTGTACCTAAGTCAATACCTATAATCTTACCCATTGTCTTTTCCTCCTAGAAAAAAAATTTACAATATTAAGAAATCTCCCACTCCGTGGGTCCTTCTTATGAAGTTTAATTTGCTACCTTTACCATGCTAAATCTGAGCACCTGATCCTTGTACATGTAACCCTTCTGCATCTCTTCAACGATTACATTCTCTTCGTAGTTGTCATCCTCTACATGCATCACTGCATTGTGGAATGTAGGATCAAACTGTTCCCCGGCGCAATCCATAGGCTTTACACCTATGCTTTCCAATGACGTCATAAGCTGCTTATATATATTTGCAACTCCCGACTCGAATGGTCTGTCCTTATCCTCATCAGGAATGGCTGCCATTGCTCTCTCAAAATTGTCTACCACAGGAAGGAGCTTCTCAAGAACTCCCTTTGCACCTATGTCGTACAATTTGCCTGACTCTTTTTCATTTCTCTGGCGGATGTTCTCACACTCCGCAAGAAGTCTTGTGTACTTTGTCTCTGCATCCTTGCAGCGTTCCTTGAGCTTCTCGTTCTCCTCACGGAGAGCCTTGCCTCCACGTCTGTTCTCCTTTGCAACATGCTGTGGCTTTGCAGCCTCTGCCTGCTCCTCCGGAACGTCAACGGTCTCATCGACCTTGACTTCTGACTCAACGCCATCCTTTATCTCTGCTGAAGCATCTCCAACTATGGTCTCGGCTGCTGTCTGCTCTGTCTTAACCTTCTTGTCGGATGCAGTACTGTTATTGCTATCAGCCATTACATATCCTCCTATTCATCGTTATAATCTTATCTGTCTATCCATTGTTGTTAAATATGTCATCAAGCTCTCCGGTGAGTTCCTTGAGCATGCTCACAACTTTCTTGTAATCCATCCTCTTCGGTCCGATTATTCCTATCGTTCCTTTTGCGCCCTCCGGCATCTTGTATGTTGCTGTTACAAGGGAGCAGTCCTTCAGGTTTTCATCGCTGTTCTCCTGTCCTATCAGGATCTGTATGTCGCTGTCCTGCTGGATCACATCCTCCACATGTTTTGCAAATTCTTCTTTGTCCTCTATGTCTTCCAGTGTTCCGAGCAGCTTCTCTGCGGATGACGTGTTCGCCAACTCAGGGTACTTGAGTACATTCGTTGCTCCACTGGTATAAACCTTGAGATCATCGGCCTCATGGATCGCCTCCATGATTCCCTGGAATATCGTCTCAAGGATCTCTGCATATTCACCTGCCTGAACCTTCATGGTCTGTATAAGTTCAAGATTGATATCCTGAAGTGCCGCGCCCTGAAGGAAGGTATTTAGCAGAATATTAAATTTTAAAATATCTTCATTCTTCAGGCTGTACGTCGTCTTGATCAGCTTATTCTTGACTATATTGCCATCAACCATGATGACCGCCAGCAATGTGGTCTCATCAACCTGTGACAACTGGATGAACTTTACTGTGTTGTTGTACTGTGGCATCGTAACCAGTGTTGCGTACTGAGTGTTAGTCGCAAGCACCTTTGCCACCTGCTTGAGAAGCTTCTCAAGCTTATCAACTCTCTGCAGCAGATTCTCTCTCTCTGTCTGATTCTCTGCTTTCTCTTCATTCCTGTCTGCCATGATGCTGTCAACATAAAACCTGTAACCTGCATCCGTCGGAACTCTTCCTGCCGATGCATGTGGCTGGCATATAAAACCCATGTCCTCAAGATCTGACATCTCATTTCTTATGGTAGCCGGGCTGACATTCATGTCGGCCAGCTTGGAAATGGTTCTCGATCCAACGGGCTCTCCAGTCTCCAGGTAATTCGAAACGATCGCTTTTAGAATTCTGACTTTTCTCTCGTCAAGTTCCATACTCTCATTCCTTTTTGCTTTTAGTCTTATTAGCACTCAACATATCCGAGTGCTAACCACTAAACATAATCTAACACTGCCGCCCCCTTTTGTCAACAAAATAACGAATGTTTTTGTGTTTTTTTTATGTTTTGAAGGACGGTCGTGCCAGTATTATTCTATTAAGAAGTCCGCCAGGATCGTGTTGCTTACGTCGATGCCTTTTTTTGTGAGGCGGATCAGGCCGTGGTCATCTTCGAGGTGGCCGGTGGACTTGTATTTATCTATGACGGAGCCGTATATGTCGTAGATGGAGTGTCCAAAGTAGTCGTTGAATTTTTCTGCACTCACACCGGATATCATACGCAGGCCGAGGAACATATATTCCTCCATCAGCCTGTCTGCGTCAAGTTCTTCTTCCACATTGCGCATGTGTTCTATTATATCTCTTGCCTTACCCGAATTTGCGACGTGATCTCCGAATGTCATGAGCTCCCTGTGTCTTGCCATGCCGTCTATGTAGTCTTCCAGACTGGATGTGTTGGTGTAGCGTCTGCCGTACAGGAAGGACGCTGCTCCGATTCCGATTCCTATGTATTCCCCGAGGGTCCAGTAGACTATGTTATGTCTGCACTCGTAGCCAGCTTTGGCGTAATTGGATATCTCGTATCTGTGGTAGCCGCCGGTGCCTAAGAGCTTATTTGTTATGTCGTACATCTGCCTGTCCACGTCCTCATCCGGGATCTGTGACAGCAGGTTCTCATCTGCTGCCAGAGGAGTTCCGTCCTCCACTATGAGGCTGTAGGACGATATGTGCTCCGGCTTACACCTTAATACCTTGTCAAGGGTGTCCAGATATGACCTCATGGTCTGTCCCGGTATGTCTGACATCAGGTCTATATTTATATTGCGAAATCCGGCCTCCCTAGCCATGTCAAATGCGGCGAGGAACTGGTCATAATTGTGTATCCTGCCCAGAGCTTCCAGCTCATTTTTCTGTGCGGACTGAAGGCCTATGCTCATCCTGTTTATGCCATTTGCTATATATTCTGCTGCCTTACGGCTGGTCAGGGTGCCCGGATTTACCTCTATGCTTATCTCCGCATCCTCTGCGACATCGAACAGCTTCCTCACCGTCGTCATTACAAGTGTGATCTCGTCCGGCTCCAGTATGGATGGGGTTCCGCCTCCTATGTATATTGTCCTGACCTTGTGGGTCTCCGCCAAATACGAGTAGCTTTTCAGCTCCTCGCACAGGGCTTCGATGTATTTCTCACGGTACACTCCATATCCCGACATGCAGGCTGCCCCCACCGGAAATGACAGGAAGTCGCAGTATGCACATTTCTTCACACAGAATGGGATATGTATGTATATGCTGAGCGGCTTCTTCTCATATGACTCTAAAACTTCGTCATTATTTGCATCGCCGAAATCCCGATCTGAATTTTCGGTATTTATTATATCTATCATTAGTATCCTTCCTTTTTATTTCAAATATCGTCACCGCATGAAAAAAGCCGCTACTAAGAATGCTCCTGTCAGAATGCTCTCATTAACGGCTTTTCTACGATTCTATTATTTCTTATTTAATATAACCGTGTCACTGTGTTCCCGGTCTTTTCTATTCCTCATCAAGCTTCAGGACAGACATAAATGCCTTCTGTGGTATCTCCACATTGCCCACCTGTCTCATTCGCTTCTTTCCTTCCTTCTGCTTTTCAAGGAGCTTTCTCTTTCTGGATATATCTCCGCCGTAGCACTTGGCAAGGACATCCTTTCTCATGGCCTTGACTGTCTCGCGGGCTATTACCTTGCCGCCTATGGCCGCCTGGATCGGGATCTCGAACAGATGTCTCGGGATCTCGTCCTTGAGCTTCTCGCACATCTTTCTGCCCCTTTCATACGCTGTATCCTTGTGTATGATAAATGAGAGTGCATCGACCTCTTCCTTATTGATAAGGATGTCCAGCTTCACAAGCTCTGAGCGGACATAGCCCTTCATCTCATAGTCAAATGAAGCATAGCCCCTTGAACGCGACTTAAGTGCATCAAAGAAATCGTATATGATCTCGTTCAGTGGGAGGTCGTACTTGAGAAGCGCTCTTGTCTCCTCCATGTACTCCATGCTCTTGTACACGCCTCGTCTCTCCTGGCAGAGCTGCATGATGGCACCCACATACTCTGTTGTGACCATGATCTCCGCATCGACAAATGGCTCCTCCATGTACTCTATGGTGGATGGATCCGGCAGATTCGACGGATTGGTGAGCTCTATCACATTCCCATCTGTGGTATGTACCTTATATACAACGCCTGGCGCTGTGGTTACCAGATCAAGATTGAACTCCCTCTCCAGTCGCTCCTGAACTATCTCAAGGTGAAGCAGTCCAAGGAAACCACATCGGAAACCAAAGCCCAGTGCTATGGATGTCTCCGGCTCAAAGCTGAGCGCCGCATCATTTAACTGAAGTTTCTCAAGGGCATCCCTGAGATCCGGATACTTTGCTCCATCCGCAGGATAGAGTCCGCAGTATACCATAGGCTGTGCCTTCTTGTATCCAGGAAGTGCCTCGTCACATGGCCTGTCCGCCTGTGTGACTGTATCTCCCACTGTGGTATCCTGTACATTCTTAAGGCTGGCTGTTATGTAACCAACCATACCGGCTGACAGCTCATCACATGGGACAAATCTTCCCGCTCCAAATATTCCGACCTCAACCACCTCAGCCTCAGCTCCGGTGGCCATCATCCTTATGGTGGTTCCCTTCTTCACGCAGCCGTCAAATAATCGGCAGAATATGATAACTCCCTTGTAGGAGTCATACAGACTGTCGAATATAAGTGCCTTGAGTGGAGCCTCAGGGTCACCGTGCGGTGCCGGCACCTTCTTCACGACCTGTTCAAGCACTTCTTCTATATTAATTCCATTCTTTGCCGATATCCTTGGGGCATCCTGTGCCTCTATTCCAATGACATCCTCGATCTCGTTCACGACCCTCTCCGGATCTGCTGACGGAAGGTCTATCTTGTTGATGACCGGCATGACATCAAGGTCATGATCCAGCGCCAGGTATACATTCGCCAGGGTCTGCGCCTCTATGCCCTGTGCGGCATCAACCACAAGTATGGCTCCCTCACAGGCTGCCAGACTTCGAGATACCTCATAATTGAAATCCACATGTCCCGGAGTGTCTATGAGATTGAATATGTACTCCTGTCCATCATTGGCATTGTACACGATCCTGACACACTGTGCCTTGATGGTGATTCCACGCTCCCTCTCAAGATCCATATTGTCAAGAACCTGATTCTGCATCTCCCTGCTGGTCAGAGTTCCGGTCTTCTCTATGATCCTGTCGGCAAGTGTTGATTTACCGTGGTCTATATGCGCTATTATACAGAAATTTCTTATCTTTGACTGGTCTAAATGCTCCATGTCTTCACATCCTTATCTATGTCCCGCGCCTTGTATGCGCAGGCTCTTTTATTCTTATACTTGTCTTACTCGCATTTGACGTTAATATAACATGTATGAGCATATAACTGCAAGTGGCAATATGCCACTTAATCCTCACTTCAGGAGCACCTTTGCAAGCATTGCGGCAAATGGTTCGATGGCGTTGTATTCCTCCTCCACCGTGTTAGTCTGTGCGCCTATCTCAGCCAGCATGGCGTGCGGCATGAGATCCATGTTGTACCGGCTCGTACTTATGTATATCTTGCGCATCATGTCGCCGTAATTTGCCCTGCCCGCCAGATAGGTCTGAAGTGCAAATGCCATGTTGTCGACCTTGTTGTCATTGCTCCAATAGTCCACATCGTTGCCATCCTCGTCACGGCACATACCATTTAACAGCATGATCTGTGCTGTGGGCTTTCCATCCACATCTGTAACCAGATGTGTGTCATCCGGCACACCATCCCTGTGGAGATCTATGATGACCTCTATCTCAGGATTGTCCTTAAGTATCTGTGACACACCTTCCCTCGAATAATCATAGGAAGCGTTCCTGTCAAGAACCCCTGTCATCATGTCATATGCCATGGTGTCGTGGTACACCGGTATGCCATATGTATCCGTGAGTATCTCCGCCAGGCGGTTGCCAAGTCCTATCACCGTGTCGTCAACCTCGCCCGGTCTTGAGTCCGCAAATGCCTCAGAGCCGTGGGTGTGATATATCAGAACCTTGTATCCGCCCGTGTCCATATCCAGCGACAGATCTTTGCCGAGCAGATTTTCCGCATCCAGCTCGTCTTTTTTGACGCACTTAGGGTATGTGGCGTTATAACAATATGAAAGGAGTGTATCTGCGTCCATACCTATATAAGAGCTCGTTATATCCGCCATGGCCGACACTGTCCTGGCATCAGCGGATCTCTGCGTAGCTTCTGTGGTCTCAGTGCTGGCAGGCGCAGAAGTCTCTGAAGTCTCCGCCTGCGATGATGCCTCGCCTTCGGAATCCGCATCCTCCGTCTGGTATGTCCTGCCCTCCTCGCACACCTCCCTGACCTGGGATTCCCAGTAATCCATGTAACAGTACACATCCGGCTCAGCCGCACCGGGGCTGTATATGCTCCCGCCTGCATCTCCTGAAGAGCTGCCATATATCCCACGGTACACCAGCTTCCACACATCATCAGCTATCCCTGTCCTTATCAATATCCCCGCGCACACCAGAATCACCCACGCAAGTATATACACAGTCTTCGTATGAAGCTTTCTGTCCGACATATATTTCCACCCCTTTTGAATATGCTATGGCCTCTGTTATCCATTATTCAAATATATGAGTGTACGTGCCAAATGATTCCCTGTATTTTTCTCTACATCGCTATGGCATTTATCGCCTCAGATATCGTAAAGCTGATGCGGCGCACTAGCTCGTCTATATTTTTCGGGGTCACGAACATATCCGCCATATCCTCGTCCAGAAGATTGCACGCTATCTGGTATCTCTGCTTCTCCGTGAACTCCCTCATGATCCTGCGCCCGTAGGTCTCGTTAAATGCATCAGCCACCTCATCCAGCGAATCGTCTATGATGGATGGAACGGAGATGACTGTCGGAACACCGACTGCGATCACGCGTCTGCCAAGGTTGTCTGAGCTCAGTGTCTTTCTGTTGTTGCCGACACCGGAGCCGGGGCTTATACCTGTATCCGTGAGCTGGATGGTGCATCCGAGTCTCTTGCTGCTTCTGGCCGCCAGGGCGTCTATTGCAACCACGATCTCCACGTCTATCTCATCGCATATTCCCCTGACTATATCCACAGTCTCTATTCCGGTCTGTGCCATGACTCCCGGACATATGGCACTCATGACCAGATCTGGCTTTCCCGGAGTGTCCAGGTGCCTTGTCACATACAGATTGTCTATGACCAGCGGGCCTATGGAATCCGGGGTGACCTGCCTGTTGCCAAGTCCGACCACCAGTATATTTCCCGCATGCCCCATGAGCTCCCTGAGTCTGCCCTCAAGCTCCGCCCTCAGAGGTTCATGTATGGACTCCTCATATTCCTTAAGCTTGGAACACTCTATCGTTATATATTGTCCCTTTGCCTTTCCCAGATTTTTCTCCCCTATCTCATCCAGCACCGTTATGGTGGTGGTCTTGATGCTCCTGTCCTCATTCACCACCGTCTTCACCTTGACCCCAGGCATATTTCTCCTGTCGGCTACATTTTCTCTGAGCTCTATCGCAAGATCCGTACGTATCTCCCTGTTCATATGCGTCCTCCTTACATAACCCATTACATGTATAATAAAATACCCCGGCGGATGCATTTTTATGTATCCGCCGGGGCATTCCACGGTAAATCTTACATTACCTTGCCAAGTATTCTGTTGATCACTTCAGGATATCCGCACACCCTGAGGACAGGTGGCTCCCACTCCAGGGATGCCGTCTGATAAAAGCATGTCGACACACCGACTTCTATTCCGCCCTCCATCTCCGATGATCTTACGATCCTTCCAAATTTCTTCTTGTCCTTAACAAGTCCCCAGGCGGCTTTGTTGATGGTAAATTCCACCACCGGGTAGCCTCCCACATATCCTGTCACCTTTGCGTCGTCCACATATGACAGCTCGTCCTTCCAGTATTCAACCGCTTCGTCTATTGATGCAAACATATATCTTCTCCTGTTTATTCTGCACTTTTTTATATTTATTATGCTTTTGAATCATACCGTTGTCAATTTACTCTTTCTGATTTTTTCGTTCACGTTTATTAATTTTTGTTTTGTTGCAATATTTTTTTCTTTATTATTATACTGTTATTTGATATACTAATTTGAAGTGTATATTAACGGCAGTAGTCTGCCCTTATTTAGAATTTACTTTTACAATTAAATAGCGGGGATCTATCCCCCAGGTTTTAAGGAGGTCTTTTTATGGATTTTACTAAGAAGGGAGCGGTGAAGGCTCAGAAGGAGCTGGTATCCAAGCTTCCAAGAAACCGGCGTAAGCTTAACATTTCTGTGTTTAAGATTATACTGGTGCTGGTGCTCGCCATTGTGATAGTCGGTGTCGGAGCCGGATTTGGTGCCCTCAAGGGTATTCTGGATGATACGCCGAACATCAACGCTGACGCTCTCATACCTAAGGGATACAAGACAACTCTTGTATACCAGAATGGAAAGGAGATCACGACACTTGCCAATTCCAACTCCAACCGAGAGTATGTGTATTACGACTCTATTCCTGAGGATCTTGTGAATGCATTTGTCGCTATAGAGGACAGACGTTTCTGGGAGCACAACGGAATCGATGTACAGGGTATCGCCAGAGCATTTATAAAGGGTCTCAAAAGCGGAGACTTCGATGAGGGTGCTTCCACTCTTACACAGCAGCTCATCAAGAACAACGTGTTCAACGTCGGACTGAATGAGTCAACTTTCCTGGATAAGCTTGAGCGTAAGGTTCAGGAGCAGTACCTGGCTGTGGATATGGAGAAGAAGATCGACAAGAAGTCGATAGTCGAGTATTATCTGAACACCATATATCTCGGAGAAGGCTGCTACGGTGTTGAGACCGCTGCCAAGACTTACTTCGGCAAGGGGCTCAGCCAGTTATCGGTATCTGAGTGTGCCGTGCTCGCAGCAATTCCGCAGAACCCTACCAAATACGATCCTCTCCTGTCGCCTGACGACAACAAGACCAGAAGGACCCAGGTTCTTAAATACATGCTGGATCTTGAGTATATAACACAGGCGCAGTATGACGAGGCTATAAACGATAACGTTTACAAGCGTATCGCTTCCGTATCTAAGAAGGAAGAAAAGCAGCAGAAGACAGAGGTCAACTCCTACTACACTGACGAGGTCATCAAGCAGCTTCAGAATGATCTGGTTGCCAAGGGCTACTCAGAGGACGAGGCAGAGTCACTGATCTGGTCAGGCGGACTCAAGGTCATCGTTTGTCAGGATCCTGAGATCCAGGAGATCGCTGACTCAGTTGTAAATGATACATCCTACTGGCCTGAGCCTGTATATCAGCTCAACTACGCTCTCACTCTTGCTGACAAGGAGACAAAGGTCCAGACAAACTACAGTGTAGAGAATCTCGAGAGCTGGTTTGCTGAACAGCAGGGCTACGATTATAGTGCAAGATATTACAGTGAGGATGAAGCCCGTGCAGCGGCTGACGAGTTCAAGGATGCGATGGTTGCCGAGACCGGCGACGAAGTCTTCATGGAGACATTCAAGCTTGTCATACAGCCACAGGTATCATTCACTCTCATGAACCAGAACACCGGTCAGGTCAAGGCACTTGTCGGAGGCCGTGGAGAGAAAACTGAGAACAGATCATTCAACCGTGCAACTGAGGCGACCAGACAGCCTGGTTCTTGCTTCAAGATAGTTGCCACATACCTTCCTGCACTGGACGCGTGCAACATGTCTCTTGCCACCGTATACGATGATGCACCTTACTACTATGAGAATGGTAATCAGGTATTTAACTGGTACGGCGGATACTGGGGACCTAAAACTATAAGATATGCTATCATGGAGTCTATGAATATCATAGCTGTAAAGTGTATCACAGACGTAACTCCACAGCTCGCATATGACTATCTGCTGAAGCTTGGATTTACAACTCTTGTTGAGAGAAAGACTGACAGCGATGGTCTCATCCTGTCAGATATCAACCAGTCACTTGCACTTGGTGGTCTGACAAATGGTATTACCAACCTGGAGATCACAGCTGCATATGCAACCATCGCCAACGGTGGTAATTATATAAAGCCTGTGTTCTACTCAGAGGTTTACGACCATGAAGGCAATCTTCTGATAGACAACAGGGAGCCTGAGAAGACACGTGTCATATCAGAGCAGACAGCATGGCTTCTCACAAGTGCCATGCACGACGTTGTAACAGGAGGTACCGGTTCAGGTGCCAACTCTTACACAGGTATGTATACAGCAGGTAAGACAGGTACCACATCAGGAGACTTTGATAACTGGTTCTGTGGTTATAACCCATACTACACAGCTTCTATATGGCTTGGAAATGATGAGAACATCACATACAGCCCTGGTTCTATCAAGTGCTATATGTGGAGAGATATCATGGATCAGGTCATTGAGAAGAAGGGACTTGATACATCAGCTACATTTGAGATGCCGGACGGAATCGTACAGGCCACTGTATGTTCGGATACAGGACTTCTTCCATCGAATGGATGTCCTACCGTAACAGATTACTTTGACGCATCCAAGATTCCTACAAAGTACTGTCCAGGTGTCAAGAAGGTTGTCGTATGTAACGAATCACACATGCTTGCCAACAAGGAATGTCCTGAGACTACAACCTTCATCTACAAGCTGAATGATGATGGTGAATATGTTCTTGAGGGTTACACATGGGATGAATCACTCCTCAAGGAGCACTGTAACATCCACGGCAAGAAGAAGGATACAAAGAAAACTACCAAGGCAACCACGACCACCGAGGATACATCGGAGGATACAACGGAGGATACAACAACGGAGGAGCCTACAACGACTGAGGAACCTACAACTGAGGAACCAACGTCAGAGGAACCTACCTCTTCAACGGAGATAACCACAACCGAGGAACCAAGCTCGGATGATTCAACCGATACAACTCAATGACGGAAAGCCCCATCATACAATTCAATGTATGATGGGGCTTTTTATATCCTGCCTGTCTTCTATTCTATTTTGTCATCTTCGGCTTGAATATCAACGATGCAAGATATCCAAATATCAGTGCGGCCGAGCTTCCAACCGCCGCCATCTGGAAGCCTCCGCGGAACAGTCCGATAAATCCATCCTTATCAACCGCCTCAGTTATGCCCTTCCACAGATTATATCCAAATCCCGTGAGCGGCACCGATGCCCCGCACTGTGCAAATTCCAGAAGCGGCTTGTATATTCCAAGCGCTCCAAGCACAACTCCCGTACAGACGAGTATGACCATTATCCTTCCCGGAAGAAGCTTGGTCTTGTCCATCAATATCTGGGCAAGAACACATATTATTCCGCCAACCACAAACGCTTTTACATAATCCATTTACATCTACTCACCTTTCTTTTCGTGATGCTCTATCATGACCGCATGGGCGATCCCCGGTATGGTCTGCCCCTCGTTATAGCTCACCGTGGAAAGCAGGGCTCCCGTCGGAACAAACAAAACTCTCTTCCACTCCCCGGAGCTCACCTTCTTCAATATATATCCGGCGAGGACGGTCGCCGAGCAGCCACAGCCCGATCCGCCAGAGTGGGTATCCTGTTCCTCGTTTTCAAATATCTCTATACCGCAGTCCATATGATTTGCCGATATATCCACATTGTTCATGCTCAGAAGATCCTCAAGTATCGTCTTGCCGACCTTACCGAGATCACCGGTTATTATCCTGTCGTAGTATGTGGGCTTTATTCCAAAGTCCTGAAGATTCTGATATATAACGGCAGCCGCCGCTGGTGCCATGCACGCTCCCATGTTGAGGGAATCCTTCACACCATAGTCCACTATCTGCCCTGTGGTTACGCCCTGGATACACACATCTGACTCTCTGTCTGACACCACAAAGGCACCACTTCCCGTGACCGTCCAGGTAGCTGACAGGGGACGCTGATTTCCATATTCCAAGGGAAAACGGAACTGCTTCTCCGCACTTCCATAGTGGCTTGACGCCTCCGCAATGACGTTGTCCGCATACCCCGCCGCCACAGTCATGGACGCAAGCGACAGTGCCTCCCCGCACGTCGAGCACGCACCATACAGACCGAACACCGGTATCTCCATATCCTTGATTCCAAATGTCGACGCTATGAGCTGTCCCAGCAGATCCCCGGCAAATATATACCTTATATCCTGCTTGACTATTCCCGCCTTCTGTATGGCAAGGGTCACCGCCTGACGCACCATCTCGCTCTCGCCTTCCTCCCAGGAATCTTTGCCAAATGTTGCATCCTCGCTCACTCTGTCAAAATATCTCGCCATGGGGCCGTCTATCTCCTTCGGCCCCGCCACCGCTGCTGCCCCCAGTATATATGGGGGATTGCCAAATTTTATGCTCTGTTTTCCTTTTTTCTCATTCATATCATGCAACTCCCTTATATGGATAAATGTAACTGTTACTATAATTCCCTTATGCACTGCAGATTATAATGGTAGTTTTTGTTAATCTCAGCACTGGACAAATTCATTTATTTGCTTTAACATTACTAAAGTTGCTTTACAAAGAAAAAGGAATGGAGAATCGCCGTGGAATTTACAAAGGAATACTGGGTAAACTGTTTTAGCAGATGTGTCAGATATGCTACGACTTTTTTCAAATGGATAGTTTTTTCACTGATAATGGGAACAATATGCGGGCTTGTCGGAACAGCTTTTCATATATGCGTAGAGTACGCCACCGGCTTCCGTGAGAACAATCATATGATAATATATTTTCTGCCGCTTGCGGGAATCGTGATCGTATTTATATACAGGATCTGTGGAATAAGACATTCCAAGGGAACCAATCTTGTCATCGGTTCCATAAGAAGTGTGGAGGACGAGATTCCTTCCCGTATGGCTCCGCTGATCTTCATATCGACGGTCATTACACACCTCTTTGGAGGTTCATCCGGCCGGGAGGGTGCCGCCCTTCAGATAGGTGGAAGCATCGGTGTCTCTATAGGCAAGCTATTCAAGCTGGATGACAGCGACAAGCACATACTCACACTGTGCGGTATGAGCGCTGTCTTTTCGGCACTGTTTGGAACGCCAATAACGGCTGCACTTTTCAGTATGGAGGTCATAAGTATCGGCATCCTCTACTACTGCGCATTTGTGCCTTGTCTGTTCTCGTCAGTCATCGCATACGCAATAACGAAAAAGCTTCACGTTGTACACGACCACTACAATATAGCCGGCATGCCGACATCCGTGGATGTGCCTTTGGTGATCAAGGTCATCGGTCTGGCTATCCTGTGCGCAGTGCTCAGCAGTCTGTTCTGTATATTCATGAACGTTGTGCACAAGCTTTTCCGCAAATATTTCAAGAACCAGTATGTGCGCGTATTCGCAGGAGGCGTGATGCTCGTCCTGCTCAACATAATACTCAACACCACCGACTACAACGGAACCGGTATGAACATCATCGCCCAGGCGCTCAACGGAGAGGCAAAACCAACGGCTTTCCTTCTCAAGGCGCTGTTCACCGCCATAACAATAGGCTGTGGATTCCGAGGCGGTGAGATCGTTCCATCGTTCTTCGTCGGTGCCACATTTGGATGCGCCATGGGTGGACTCATGGGACTCGACCCGGGCTTTGCCGCTGCCCTCGGAATGGTGTGCTTCTTCTGTGGCGTGGTAAACTGTCCTCTTACATCTCTGTTCCTGAGCATAGAGCTGTTCGGAGCACACGGAATACTTCTGTTCACCATAGGATGTGCCGTCAGCTACATGCTGTCCGGCTATTACAGCCTGTACAACGAGCAGAAGATCATCTACTCAAAGCTCCGCCCTCACTATGTCAATCTCTACACCAACCAGGAGATAAAGACCAAGGAACCGGGATTCCTGGAAGGCCTTATAAGGATCAGGGAGGACGACTCAGACGACATTGAGGAGTAGCCGGCAGCTACTCTTCCTGAGTATCTGACTCAGACTCAGTCGTCTTCTTATCTGTGTCTGAGCTGTCACTCTTATCTTTGTTCTGATCCTTATCTTTGTCTTTATCCTTGTCCTTTGGAAGCTTTCCTACCTTGTACACCTCGTCACGCTTAGAGTACACGCTTGTCGCCTCAGGATTGTCCGATATGACATTTCCATCGCCGTCATACACTCTTCTGTAGGACTGCACTGTAAGGCCCTCTATTCCCACTGTGTCAAGCACCTGCTCATCCTTGCCAAGACTCTTGTCCAGCTCATACTTGGTCTCATATGGCTCTGTCTCAACGGTCTCCGTGTAGAGCTCCACGCTGAACGGCTCCGTGATGGTGCCCCATATCGTACATGATGTGGAATATCCATCGTAGCTTGTGCTTATCTTTATCGGGTAATCCGTGTCATTTGTAAATACAAAGTCACATCCGCCCCACGCCACAGTGGCGTCAAGTCCCGCAGGAACATACGATGAAGGGTATGGATGACAATGTCTCTCATCTATCTCGAGATTCGCATACAGGCACGCCATGTACATGGTGGATGACACCTGACATATTCCACCGCCCATGTCCATGACTGACTGTCCGTCAGCATATGATGGGCCCGGAAGGAAGCCTCTCTCCTCGGTGAGCTCTCCGACTCCGAGGTTATATGAAAATGACTCTCCCGGCATGAGTATGGTTCCATCGCAATACTGCGCCGCCAGCTTGACATTTGTCTTTCTGTTCTCTGAACCCTCAACCTCTGTGCTGTATGAACTCATCTCGTCTCTGAACAGCATCTTCCTGTATCCTTCCGTACTCATATCCGCCGGGGTGTATGTGAGCGGGATGCTCACATCCGTTCCCTTCTTGGCAGATTCAAGGCTCTTCTTTGCCGCCTCCAGATCAAAGTCCACACCGTCCTTGGCCTCAACTACCTCGTAGTTCTTGTCAGGGTCAAGCGTTGGATTCTGCGGCTCACAATGTACCTTTTTGTATACCTCGTCCAGATCCACGTCAGCAGACACGACAGGACATTCCACCACAGTGCCATAGTCTCCTTTTGCTATCTGCTTCTTTATGCGGGTTACCAGCTTGTCTGTGTCTATCCTGTAGCTGCCCTTTCCCTTTGTCACAATGAGGTTCTTGTCCTCTATCCTGTATCCATCCTCTATATCCAGATCGACCTTCATCATATCACTGCTCTCGATGGCGGTCGTTATGATGCCGCTGTCGCCTATATATGGATAAATATCATAGCTGCTTCCAAGTGTCCATGATTCCAGAAGCCCATAGCCTCTTCTCCAGAAGCTGTGTGAGTCATCCTGTATCTTCTGCACAGACTTCTCAGAATCCATATCCAGCGCCGCCGACACATCCAGGGTGTAAGTCTTGTCATCCAGCTTCACCTGTATGCCCACACTGCTGTAATCGCGTCTGAACTGGTCATTTATGCTCTTTGCCGCCTCCGCAGATTTCATTCCGCCAACGTCTAATCCGTTTATGGTGGTCTTTTTGTACAGCTTTCTGTTGCCCACACACGCACATATTAGCGCATAAAATATCACCATGAACACCGCCGTGAGTATCCAGCTTATCACTCTGTATCGCTGCTGTCTCTTCCTCCACTGCTCAGATGCACGCCGTCCTGAACGTCCTGAAGCTCTCTGCCTGTTCTGCGCAAGTCTATTTTCAGTTGTATGTCCGTTTCTTCTTTCGTCTGCCATCTACATTCCCCTCATCCTGTAGAATAGATATTCCTTTGCAAGCTCCGAGTAGAGCTGCTGTACAGTCCACTCCCTGTTGCTCCGTGTCACTACCGACTTCAGCCTTACTGCCGGAAGCCCGGTCTTCTTATACCTTTCAAGAAATATATCAAGTTCTTTGCTGCTCACTCCGTCAAATATGAGCATATCCATACTGAGATCTTCCGTCTGTCCGGTCTCATCTCCACAGCCAGATATGTCAGCCGTGTCGCACAGACTTCCGACCTTCATACCATAATGCTTTCTCTGAATGTCAACGCACTCCGCACCTATGTCACTGCATATATCCTGTACTGCACTCTTCTGCTCAGGTGCCAGATTGACTGTCATTAGCCTCTTCATGTCAGCATTTCTCCTGTCTTTCTTCTTTTGTCCAAATCTATACCCATTATGTTATTTTTTCAAATATTGTCAACCGATGTGGGGAAAATATGTTGATTTTTAATTTAATAAACCCCATTTCACCATATTGAGACTATCCAATATATAACACCGAGCAGCCAGCTTGTAAATATACCGTACAGTATAACAGGCCCCGCTATGGTGAACGCTTTCACGCCCTTTCCGAACACCTCACCCTCAGTCTGGAATTCCACTATGGGCGCACACACACCATTTGCAAATCCTGTGATCGGCACAAGTGCTCCGGCACCGCCGTACTTTGCTATCTTCTTGTAGAGATTCAGACTTGTGAGGATGACACTTACGAGAACGAGTATCAGCGATACATACGCATACGCCTCGTCTTCCTTCACATCGAAGTGTACCAGCAGGTCAAATATCCCCTGCCCTATCGTGCAGATCACACCGCCCACAAGAAACGCCCACAGGCAGTTTCTTGGCACACTTGATGTTGGTGTCACAAGCTCCACATATTCATTGTAATCACTCTCTGTAGGTTCAAACTTCATAACAAATACCTCCATTTCACACAAAATAATTTTGACTTTATCACATGCCCAGAACGACACTCAGCACCGAGCCCACCAGTTTTCCCGCGGCAAGGCCGTATATGACATAAGGGAGATTTCTTCTCACACTGAATCTTCTGGCCGCGATCGGTATGACATTCAACACCTCCGTAAGCGCCCCCGCCAGGCATCCCACAAATATCCCTCCGAACAGACATATGATGGTATATCCCACCCATGTCACCGGAACCGATATTTTGAATACATATATCAGATTTGCCAGCGCCGCACCATATGCCAGCAGACACTCTATGAGCAGATAATACCTTGCCCCCTTTACCTTCTCAAGGAGCTTGGGGAATATTCCTATCATGGATATAAATGCAAAATACCCGCCCGATATGGCCACACCGCTGGCAAAGCAGGCTATGGCAAGCATAGCGTATCTAATCAGCATCTCTCTCCGCCTTCTTTCTGGAGGCATCCGTTATGACTGTCTGGTTGACCTCCTGTTCATACTGTCTCATCTGAACCTGAAGCGGTGTAGGATCATCAGAGAATTTTTTCTTTGCACCGTGATTGAAAAATACGATTATACCGATGAAGAGCCCCAGGGAATATGCTATTCCCGCCACAGGATAGGCATCCCTGCCCTGCCCCACAAATATGTTGTGCATGACGTCAAGCTGTCCAACCATATTGACATCCGAGTTGTACGACATGATGGAAAAGCCTGCTCCGAAAAATGCGATGAAGCATATCATCAGGAATTTGAAGAACTGCTTTACTTTGTCGCTGGTGTCATATGTCCTGTAATACACAACCACGTCCGTTGCCCCTATGGTCTGTGTCTGGCAGTCCGGGTAGTGCTCCTGTATCACCTGCAGAATGTACATCACCGATATGACCTGCTGCTCCTTGCTTCCGGAAAAGCTCATGAGCTCCAGCTTCTCCACGCCGTATTTTATATCGGGATTCGGGCTCAGCACCGTCGCCACATCTTTTATTTTGACTTTTCGCTTCTCCGCCAGACAGCTCTCCGACAGTTTCAAATACAAAAGTTCAGCCATATACATGTCCCCTGTTCTTATATTCTAAGAATAGTCTGTCCATGTATATGGCTGATATTACTCCAATATTTTCCATCTGAGTCTTCCGAGTATCTTTTTCTCAAGCCGGCTCACCTGCACCTGGCTCATGCCAAGGATCTGCCCTGTCTGTCCCTGCGTCTTGTCCTGAAAATACCTCAGCACCACAAGTTTTCTCTCATCCGGCGTGAGCGTGTCCAGAAGCTGCGATACACACAGCCTGTCCACGATGCGGTCTCCATCTTCCGTGCCGCACATCTCCGCGTGAAGATCATCTATGCATGTCACATCCGATGCCGCGTCCATCGCCATCACAAGCTCTTCAGGAGTCGCTCCTATAGCCTCACATATCTCCTCCATTCCCGGCTCAGTCCCTCTGTTTTTTTCGACCTCATGTCTGTATCTGTCTGCCCTGTAGTATATCGTTTTAAGATTTCTGCTGACCTTCACCATTCCGTCATCCCTGAGAAAGCGTCTAATCTCCCCCTGAATGAGTGGAACCGCATACGTGGACAGTTTTACCTCATAGTCCATATCAAACCTGTCTATGGCCTTTACAAGGCCTATAAGCCCTATCTGTATAAGATCCTCAAGTTCCTGTCCTCTCCCCACATATCTTCTGGCAACGCTGACCACCAGTCCCATATTGTCCGTCACAAGTTTATCTCTGGCATCTCTGTCTCCATCTTTTGCAAGTTCAAGCAAACGATGATTATCCGCCATCAATATATCTCCTGACTTTTTCCTATTATCTTCTTCATATTTACCACGGTTCCCTCACCCACGCGGGATTCTACCTTTAGCTCATCCATGAAAGCCTCCATAAATGAAAATCCCATGCCCGATCTGCTTCCGTCCGTGACAGTGGTGTAAAGCGGCTCCATTGCCCTGTCGACATTCTCTATGCCGCAGCCGTGATCTGTGATCGTTATGTACAGGGTGCGCTCCTCTATGTATGCCTCCAGGATTATGCTTCCCTCCCCGGATCCATATCCGTGTATTATCGAATTCGTGACAGCCTCCGACACCGCCGTCTTGACATCCTCCACCTCACTGAGTGTCGGATTTGTCCTCGTCAGCATAGCCGCCACCACGACTCTCGCCACAGCCTCATTCCGGGCATCACAGCCAAATTCCATGATCAATCTGTTCTTATCCATACCATTCTCCTCGTTATCTATATTTTATCTGTCCAATCCTCAGCCTCATCCCGGACACCGCTGTCCAGCCTTGTCGCGATCCTGTATATACCGGACATGAGCAGTATCCTGTCCATTCTCGCATTTACATTTATCACCCCAACGCTTCCCCCTCTGTCGTGGAGCTGTCTGTACCTTCTCGTTATAAGTCCTATCCCCGAGCTGTCCATGAACGTTGTCCTGCCAAAATCAAATATGGCATGTCTCACCACCTCCTCGGCAAATACTCCGTCTATCCCTGCGGTCATCTTCACCGCCGCATAATCATCCACCTCTCTGGGCATATATACGATTATAGTATCCCCCATTTTCTCGTAGATATTCATCTTCAATCCCCCTGTCACAAAATAAAAGGCACAAAAGAAACGGTTAATCCTTATCCGTCTCTTTTGTGCCTTCTATAAATTATAATCTTTTTATATGTCTTTCGTTACTGTCCGTCAGTTGTATCTGTTCCATCGCCTGTATACGAACTGTCGGTCGTGTCTGTTCCGTCACCTGTATACGTATTGTCGATGGTGCCTGTTCCATCATCCGTATCCGTTCCATCACCTGTATACGAGCTGTCGGTTGTATCTGTTCCGTCACCTGTGTCCGTGCTGTCGGTCGTACCTGTTTCGTCACCTGTGCTTGATCTGTCGGTTGTATCTGTTCCGTCGCCCGTGTTCGTGCTGGCTGTACTTGCAGAATTCTTCTTTTCAAGTCCCGCCTGTATGGCATCTTCATCCGCATAATCACACGCAACCGTGTAGTATACGGAGTTCGGACAGTTCTCAACAAGCTGGTTAAATACCAGTGTGGCATTGTTATCATCAGAAAGCTTCAGATAACACATCGCCTTGTAGAACAGTGCCACATCGCTGTTAGGTGTATCCTGAAGGACTCTGTTCAGATCATCTATGGCAGCCTCATATGTCATGGTCTCGTACTTATAGATCGCTGACTGTACCCTTGCCTTATTGTCATCCGACAGAACCTGTGAAGCGTAATCGCCATACTTATCTATCTGTGTCTGAAGGTTTTTCGCCTCAGTCTCAGCATTTGTGAGCTTGGTGGTCATGCTGTCCACCTGTGACTGGAGCTCCGATATGGCCACGTTCTTATCCGCTATCTCCTGACTGAATGTAACCTTCAGGTCTCTCTCTGAATTGTCAGCCGCCTTATCCCTGTGCGGGATGATGAGCGTCCACATGGCCGCAAGTCCCAGAACAACTCCCGCTATGATATAAGCGATGGAATATTTGTAGAAATTGATGTCCTTGTATCTTCCAACCGGAATCGGATCCCCATCAAAATCCACCTCGCTGTTGCCGGCTATGAGCTTCTTCTGGTCATCCACGAACAGAGAATCCACATCGTAGTCCTCCTGCGGATAATCCCTGAAGTTCATGATCTCCTCATCAGTGTGGCCCATCTCATTGAAATATCTGACCGCCACTGGATTTGTCCTGTCTATCTTGATGACACGCTTGAGTGCCTTGCGAGCCTTGTCATATCTTCCCTCGTCGATGAACAGAAGTGCAAGGAGCAGGTACCCCTGTATAAATCTGCTGTTGTCGGAAAGTACCTTTCTGAGCTGTATAAAGGCAAGATCCTTGCTGCCCTGCTTCGCATATACCAGCGCCTGATTATACTTTCTGGTTACATTGTTCACCGCCTCCAGCCTGTGTGGGTTGGATTTTATCTCCTTGATGTATCTCTTGGCGACATTCTTGCCGTCAAAATAATTCACGCTCACTACCCAGTGGCTGAGCGCCTGAACTATCTCTCCGGTCTCATAGTACACCAGTCCAAGAAGGTTCCGGGCATCTATATTCATCTTGTCATACTTCAGAGACAGCTTGAGCGCCTCCTCCGCACCTGACATATCCCTGACCCTCGCCTTATCAAGCCCTATGTTGTAATAGTACTTTGACGAGTTGAGAGCCTTGTTCACGTAATCTATCTTCAGTCCGCACCTGGTACAGTAGCCTGTGACGGCTATCGCTCCACCGCAGTGCTTACAATTCAGTACATCTGCCATATCTTAATCTCCCGACCAATCTGTGTTCTTTACTTCTCTGCTTCCTTTGCAACCCTCATCATCTCCTGCATGACATCCATGATGTCCTTGAGATCATTGTTGTATATTGCATCCTCTGCCTGGTCAAGTTCAAGTGCCGGCTTAAACCTCTTTATCTCTTCATCAAAATTGATCATGTCTGTTCCTCCATCTCTTGACACCGCCCACCAGATACAGGGAACCAACGCAGTATATGTTGGTATTCTCTCTGTCTCCTCTGAGCTCCACTGCCATATCCATGGCATCGTCAATCTCATCGCTGACCATGACCGGAGTATCCGTACACGCCGAGAATATCTCCGCCAGCTTTGCGGAATCCGCCTTTCTGCTGCTGTCAACGCTTGTGACTATTATCCTGCCAAACGTAATATTTCCGGCAAGCAAATGTATCATGGAGTCATACTCCTTATCCTTCACCGCCGCAAATACCAGTATCTTGTCATATTCCCCATGAAGCCTGTTCATGGTCTCTATATATGCATTTACAGCCTCCACATTGTGGGCACCATCCACATATATATGGGGAGCTATCTCCTCCATCCTGCCCTCCCAGTAGAACTGCAGGAGTGCATTCCTCACGGTCTTCTCTATATCCTGTTCCGGTACATTCCGCCTCTCCATGAGCATCCTGAATGCTGTCACGGCAAGGCTGACATTCTCCACCTGGTACAGTGATGTCTTCTGTATCTGTAAATTGCAATAACTATAATACCGATTATGCAATGAAAAATCAATGGTTTTGTTCCCCAAATGATTTATTATATAATCTGATTTTTCGACCGGAATTATGTCCGCTCCACGCTCTTTGGCAGTATCTTCTATGACCCGCGCAGCCGCCTCATCCCGCCTGAAATATATCACCGGAACACCCGGCTTGATGATGCCTGCCTTCTCATAAGCTATCTTCTCTATCGTGTCGCCAAGATACTCCATGTGATCCATTCCCACCGACGTGATGATCGTAAGCTCCGGCGTCAGGACATTTGTCGCATCCAGTCTTCCGCCCATTCCTGTCTCGTATACGGCAAAGTCACACTTCTGCTGTCTGAAATACACCGCCGCCATGGCAAACATGACCTCGAAGAACGAAGGGTGCTCCATGAACTGCCCCTTTACGGTCTCAAATGCCGACACAAAATCGTCATCGGATATATTTGTACCATTTATCTGTATTCTCTCGTTTATGGACACGAGATGGGGTGATATGAACAATCCCACTCTGTATCCCCGGGCTGCAAGCATCTGCGCCAGAGCGCGGCATGTGCTGCCCTTGCCGTTGGTTCCCGCCACATGTATCGCAGGAACAGCCTTCTCAGGGTTCCCCAAACGGCACAAAAGACTGGAAAGGTTCTCCTTGCCAATCTTCTGTGCAAAAAGCGGAATACCCAATATATAATCCACAGTCTCTCTGTAATCCGCCATTATGATTCTCCTATCCGTCCGTGCGTGCTGCTCAGACCCAATTATCTATTGTCAACTTTCTCAGGGTAGAGGTCGTGGTTTGCCAGACGGTTCCAGGCAACCTCCTCCCACTTTGTTCCCGGTCTGCCGTAATTGCAGTACGGGTCTATGGAGATTCCTCCCCTCGGTGTGAACTTGCCCCACACCTCGATGTACTTTGGATCCATCAGTTTTATGAGATCCTTCATGATGATGTTCATACAGTCCTCATGGAAGTCTCCGTGATTTCTGAAGCTGAACAGATACAGTTTCAGCGACTTGCTCTCCACCATCTTCTCGCCCGGCACATATGATATGTACACCGTTGCGAAGTCAGGCTGTCCGGTGATCGGACAGAGGCTTGTGAACTCAGGACAGTTGAACTTTACAAAGTAGTCGTTGTCCGGATGCTTGTTGTCAAATGTCTGGAGCATCTCTGGTGCATAGTCCATGCTGTACTTTACGTCTTTATTTCCAAGGAGGGTCACACCCTCCATCTCTTCTTTACTTCTTCCCATTATGGTCTCCTATATTACTTTTATGATTCATGCTTATTCTGCTATATGATCACGCTGTATTACTGCTCCTGCAGTGCTTCTGTCACAGACTTGATGAGCAGCTTAACAGCCTCGTCACATTGCTCCTTCTTAACGATAAGTGGAGGTGCGATCCTTATGATGCTGTCTCTTACCGCTGTTATGAGGAGCTTGTTCTCAAACGCTCTGTGCTTTACTTCAAATGCGATAGGCTTGTTGAACTCAACGCCTATAAGAAGACCACGTCCTCTGATCTCCTTGACACAAGGAAGTGCCTTGAGTTCCTCCATGAAGTATGCTCCTACTTCCTTTGCATTCTCGTAGAGCTTGTTATCCAGTATCTCATCTATCTCTGCAAGCGCCGCTGCACAGCACACAGGGTTGGCTGCGTATGTTGAACCGTGGGCACCAGGTGTAAATGCTGCTGCTATCTTGGTGCTTGTACACATCGCGCCTATAGGCATACCGCCCCCGATGGCCTTTGCCATGGATACCATGTCAGGCTTTACGCCATATGTCATATATGCCATGATGTCTCCGGTTCTTCCCCATCCGGTCTGAACCTCGTCGAACATGAGGAGCATGTTCTTCTCATCACAGAACTCACGAAGTCCTTTAAGGAACTCAGGGTCTGCAGGGTATACACCACCCTCGCCCTGTACAGGCTCTACCATGATTCCTATGGTGTTCTCATCGCATTTGCTCTTGAAGTCCTCAAGGTTGTTATACTCTGCATATGTGAATCCCGGAAGGAGTGGTGCAAATCCCTTGTGGCAGGCCGAATCAGGCTGGCCTGTTGCCGACAGTGCACCGTATGTTCTTCCGTGGAAGCTGTTCTTCGCTGTCACGATCTTATATCTGTCCGGTCCGTAATTGTCCACGCCGTACTTTCTAGCCATCTTGATCATGGCTTCATTTGCCTCTGTTCCTGAGTTCTGGAACACGATCTTCTCCATGCCTATGGTGTCGCACACCTTCTTTGCAAGGAGGATCATTGGAAGTGTATATGCATAGTTTGATGCATGTATTACATTTGCCGCCTGGTCAGCTATGGCCTTTGCAACCTTCTTGTTGGCATTTCCCGCGCTGCTTACCGCTATTCCTGCGAAGAAGTCGAGGTATCTGTCGCCGTTCTCAGCGTACACATACATGCCATCGCCCTTCTCCTCTATGAATTCCCATCTTCTGGACTGCTCTGCCAGATATGTATCTACTATCTCTAAAAGTTCTTCTCTTGTATAACCTGATTCACTAACCTTCATCTTTCTCTCCTTTTGTATACTCTCCGGTATATCTGCAAATATCCGCCCATATTATAACAGGCATTCCGCATACATTATATACACAAAGCCCGCCACTGGCAAGCGTTCGTGAAATATAACAGATAAATGCTTTAACCACCGTTAAAAAGGACTGTACCATGAGGTATACCTCAAAGCACAGCCCTTTTATATTTATGCATTTCTCTGTATTATCTTGCAAACTGGGAATTGTACAGATTCGTGTAGAAGCCGCCCTTTGCAAGCAGTGTCTCGTGATTTCCCTGTTCGATGATGTGTCCGTCCTTCATGACGAGGATGACATCCGACTCCTTGATGGTTGACAGTCTGTGTGCAACCACGAAGCTTGTTCTGCCCTTCATCATCTTGGCAAACGCCCTCTGTATCCTTATCTCAGTTCTTGTATCTATGGATGATGTTGCCTCATCCAGTATGAGCATAGGTGGAAGATCAAGCATAACCCTTGTGATACATAGGAGCTGCTTCTGTCCCTGTGACAGATTGCCTCCGTCCTCTGTTATATATGTGTTATAGCCATCAGGAAGTCTCTTGATAAAGCTGTGTGCATGTGACTGCTTTGCAGCCTCGACGATCTCCTCATCCGTTGCGTCCGGTCTTCCGTATGCTATATTGTCCCTTATCGTGCCACTCTTAAGCCAGGTCTCCTGAAGTACCATTCCGTAATTGCCGCGGAGGCTCTTTCTTGTGACCTCTCTTATGTCATATCCATCCACGGATATGCTTCCGGCATCCACATCGTAGAATCTCATGAGCAGGTTGATGACTGTACTCTTACCACAGCCTGTAGGTCCCACTATTGCTATTCTCTGTCCGTTCTTCACGTTCAGATTGAGGTTCTTGATGAGCTCCACATCTTTGTTGTATGAGAAGTCAACATTCTTAAGGTCCACCTCACCGTGAACGTCTGTGAGCTCGTGTGCGCCAGCAGGCTCTGCAGCCTCTGGGTCCTCGTCTATAAGCTCAAACACTCTGGCAGCGGATGCCAGCGCGTTCTGAAGCTCTGTGACAACGCCTGATATCTCATTGAACGGCTTTGTGTACTGATTTGCATAGCTCAGGAAACTTGTGAGCTGTCCAACTGATATAAAGCCCTTTATAGCTGTTATGGCACCTATGATTCCAACGCCTGTGTACACAAGGCTGTTGACAAATCTTGTACTAGGATTTGTTATCGATGAGAAGAATGTAGCCTGAAGTCCTGCCACATTAAGTCTTCCATTGACCTCCTGGAATCTGTCGCAGGTCTCATCCTCCATGGAGAATGCTGTGACTACCTTCTGGTTCTCAACCATCTCATTTACAAGGGATGTGAGCTCCCCCTTGATCTCAGCCTGCTTCCTGAACATACTGTATGTTCTCTTTGCTATGAATGACGCAACAAAGAGTGATACCGGAGTGATACATACGACCACAATGGCTATGATCCAGTTGATCGACAGCATGAAGCACAGTGTTCCTACTATAGTCATAACTCCTGTGAATAGCTGTGTAAATCCCATCAGAAGTCCGTCTGAGAACTGGTCTACGTCAGCTATGATCCTGCTGACTATGTCTCCGTGTGTATGTGAATCCACATATGAGAGCGGCAGGCTGCCAAGCTTCTCATATGCCTTTGTTCTTACATCATTAACCACCCTGTATGTGATCATGTTGTTGAGCACGTTCATGACCCACTGTGCAACAGCCGTTATAACGACCACAATCACAAGCTTTGCAAGCATTCCCTTAAGTCCTGTAAAATCTACTTTTCCCGGTCCAACGACCCTGTCAACTGCATGTCCCATGATGATAGGTGCATACAGTGTGAGCACGACCGATATGGCTGCACATATGAGAGACAGAACCACGAGGAACCTGTATCTCTTGATATACTTCAGTATTCTGAGTATCGTCTTTTTATTTACTGATTTATTCCCTTTATCTTTACTCATGAGACAGTTCCTCCTCCGAAAGCTGTGACTGACATATCTCCCTGTATATCTCACAGTTAGAAAGCAGCTGCCGATGGGTTCCTATCCCGGCTATCTGACCATCATCCATGACGATGATCTTATCCGAATTCATGATGGTCGACGCTCTCTGTGACACAAGGAATACAGTCATGCCCTTTGTCTTCTCCCTGATCGCTTTTCTGAGAGCCGCATCAGTTGCAAAATCTAGCGCCGATGCGCTGTCATCCAGTATCAGTATCTCAGGCTTTCTGACGACCGCTCTGGCTATGGTAAGCCTCTGCTTCTGTCCACCCGACAGGTTCTTGCCCCCCTGGGTGATCTTGAAGTATATTCCATTCTCCTTGCCGTCTACAAACTCCTTGGCCTGGGCTATCTCAAGCGCCTCGTCTATCTCTGCTTCAGTCGCATCCTGCTTGCCCCACCTGATATTGTCTGCTATTGTTCCGGCAAACAATACAGCCTTCTGCGGTACCACTCCGACCTTATGCCTGAGCTCGTCCAGGGTGTAGTCCTTTACGTCAACTCCGTCTATGCACACGCTTCCCTGGCTGGCATCGTAAAATCTTGGGATCATGTTTACAAGAGAACTCTTTCCTGAACCCGTACCGCCTATGATTCCCACAGTCTCGCCCGGTGCCACGTCAAATGTTATATCTGACAGGGAATCTGCTCCGGCCCCAGCATATCTGAGATTTGCATCCCTGAAGCTTACCTTTACAGCATTTGCCGGTGATCCTGTTGCCTTGCCTGATCCATCCGTTATGGATGGCTGCTGATCCATGACCGCATTTATTCTCTTTGCGCAGGCAACAGCCTTGGTGATCGTCACGATGAGGTTTGCGAGCTTGATGAGCTCGACGAGTATCTGTGACATATAGTTGACAAGTGCGACGACCTTTCCCTGTGTGATGATTCCCGCATCTGTCTGTCCCGCTGCAATCCAGATTATAGCTGCGGTTGAGAGATTGATTATCACATAAGTGACAGGATTCATGAACGCTGATATACGTCCTGCAAGGAGCTGGAACTTCATCAGGTCATCCGTGGACTTGTCAAACTCCTCAAATTCCTTGTCCTGTCTGTTGAAGGCTCTGATAACTCTCGCGCCCTCAAGTCCCTCACGGGTGAGCAGTGTGACTCTGTCCAGTCTGTTCTGCACCTTCTTGAACAGAGGTATACTGAGTGCCATAACACCGAACACAACAATTGAAAGTGCCGGTATGGTCACCACAAATGTCATGGCCGACTTCACGTCGATGGTGAATGACATGATCATGGCACCGAACACTATGAACGGTGAACGGAGGAACAGTCTGAGCACCATGTTGACTCCTGTCTGTACCTGGTTCGTGTCACTGGTCATTCTCGTGAGCAGTGTGGATGTTCCTATGCTGTCGATCTCTGTGTATGAAAGTGATGTAATATGCCTGAACAGATCATTTCGAAGTGCTGTTCCAAATCCTGTAGCAGCCTTTGCCGAAAAATACTGGGCGGTGATAGAACACACCAGACCGATAATTCCCAAAAGTATCATGACGAGACACATCTTCACAACGTAGCTTATGTCACGCCCTGCTATACCGACATCGATTACATTCGCCATGACGATCGGGATAAGCAATTCAAATGTTGCCTCCAACATCTTAAAAAGCGGGGCAAGTATGGACTCTTTCTTATAGCCCTTAAGATATCTAAGTATTCCCTTCATCTCTTCTCCTAACAATACTCATTCCGTATATAACAGACACAGATACCATCCATGTCGTCATTACTCAAATAGAACTTCCACACCATATATAAGGTGCGGAAGTTCTATTTCAAGCTATGCTGCAATGGCGCTGATTATCTGCGTAATTGTCTGTTACCAATGTTATCATATCCCTTGCAATTATATATCAGTCCTCATCGTCCTCTTCCGGAAGATTTGCATTGTGATATACTGCCTGAACGTCATCGTCCTCCTCAAGCATATCTATAATCCTTGTGAACTTCTTGACAACCTCAGGATCGTCTATATCAACATAGTTCTGAGGTATCATTGTGAGCTCAGCCTCAGCCATCTTTATGCCTTCCTTCTCAAGGCTCTCTCTTACCTGCGAGAAATCCTCAGGTGCTGTGATGATCTCGTAGCTGTCATCCTCGTCTGAGAAATCCTCAGCTCCTGCATCCAGTGCCATCATCATGAGGTCGTCTGCATCTATATCACAGTCTTCCTTTGCAATGATGATCTGTCCCTTGTGATCAAACATATATGATACACAGCCTGTTGTACCTACGTTACCGCCACCCTTTGTGAAGCAGTTACGCACATTGGCTGCTGTTCTGTTCTTATTGTCCGTAAGAGTGTCTACTATGATGGCGGTACCGTTAGGACCGTAGCCTTCATATGTATTCACTACATAGTTTACTGAGTTTGCATCTCCTGCCGCTCTCTCGATACCACGCTTGATAGTATCGTTAGGCATGTTGTTTGCCTTTGCCTTGGCGATTACATCACGAAGCTTACTGTTGTTCTCAGGATTTGCTCCGCCTTCCTTTACTGCTACCACGATCTCCTTACCAATGATTGTGAAGATCTTACCCTTTGCTGCATCGTTCTTTTCCTTCTTGTGCTTGATGTTTGCAAATTTTGAATGTCCTGACATCGTTAATTCTCCTCTTTCTCTTGATTACTAGTTACGTATATTAACACTATTGCGGTGTTTTTTCAACCTTTGTGATCTTTACCTCACCGATCATGTTGTTATTTACCGACAGGGAAGTGAATCTGTAGTTCTGATACACTATCTCTATCTCCTCATCCGCATATGGAAGTCTCCCCAGCTCATACAGCAGAAATCCGTTCAGCGTCTGGAAGTCCTCATCCGGGAATTCTATCCCCAGAACGTCACTCAGCTCATCCAGTTCAGCCTTACCACTGACTATGTACATATCGCCACGCTTCTTGATATCCTCGCTGGCGTCATCGTACTCGTCAAGTATGTTGCCGACTATCTCTTCCAGAATATCCTCCATGGTCACGATTCCCTCTGTCTGACCATACTCATCCACAACTATGACCATATGTATCTTTGCTGTCTGCATCCTGCGGAACAATTTTGCTATGTTGTACGTAGGATGTACAAATGTAGCCTCAACCATGATCTCAGCCAGTGATTTCGTCTTATCGCGCAGATATTCCTTCACAAAATCCTTGAAATAGATTATTCCAACTATGTTGTCAAGATCACCGTCATACACCGGATATCTTGAATAGTTATTCTCTATCATTATCTCCATGACTTCGTCCAGATCAGAGTTCTTGTCTATAGCCATGACGTTCAATCTGGCCGTCATCACATCTCTGCTCTCCTTGTCAGTGAACTCAAATATGTTTGTAATAAACTGGGCCTCAGCGTCCTCTATAAGTCCCTGCTCATTTCCCTCGTTCACCATGGATATGATCTCTTCTTCTACCTTTTCCTCTTCTGATTTTTTGTTAAAAATCTTCATATAATAGTCTGTATCACCTCATATATTATTTTATGCCAGTTCAAGACTTATCTTCAGAGCTTCATCAACGCGCCTCAGCACATCAGCGTCAACGTGACACACCTTTTCTTTCAGGCGCTGTTTGTCTATAGTCCTGAGCTGTTCCAACAATATGACGGAATCCTTCGCTATATCACAGCTTGAAGAATCAAGCATGATATGTGTTGGAAGTTTTGGCCTCTTCATCTTGCTGGTTATCGCAGCTATTATGACCGTGGAACTGTGTCTGTTCCCAGCCTCATTCTGAACTACTATAACAGGTCGTATGCCTCCCTGCTCCGATCCAACCACCGGTCTTAGATCCGCGTAATAAATATCTCCACGTCTGATCACCAATTCTGTTCACCCCACAAATACTTTCATTGAATGTGGCTATATACTTATATAGTATGTATTCCACTCTAAAAAAAGTATTGCCCATGACAGTACCGGTTATTCGTTAATCCAGAAGATAGTTTACCTGTCCAAGCTCTCTGCCGTCCCTTATGTATGTTCTCGGAACTCGTCTTGATATGTTACATACCAGCTCGTAATTAAAGCTGTTGGCAGGCGCTGCCACCTCCTCGACAGTTACCTCTCTGTCTCCATCCTGTCCGATGAGAGTTACGTCATCTCTTACTTTTACACCATCAATGTGGCTCACGTCAACCATGAACTGATCCATGCACACCCTTCCGATGATCGGAGCATACTCTCCATGGATGATAACTCTGCCTATATTGGACTGTGCTCTTGGGTATCCATCGGCATATCCTGCCGACACCGTCGCAACCTTTATATCATGATCCGCTATATAGGACCATCCATATCCTATACCTGTTCCGGCTTTTACGTCCTTCACAAATATAACCTTGGACATAAGTCTCATAGCAGGTTTCAAAGCCGCTATATTCTTATCTACCTCATCTGATGGATAAAGTCCGTATGTGACTATTCCCGATCTGACCATATCAAAATCCGAATTGTCCATCTCCATGATACCCGCACTGTTAGATATATGCCTTACAGGTATGTGTATTCCAAGTGCCTCAAGCTGGCTGTTTATCCACCTGAACTTCTCAAGCTGACCATTTGCAGCGGTCTTGTCGAGTTCATCAGCCTTTGCGTAATGGGTAAATATCCCCTCTATCTCTATGCCCGGCATCTGACTGATCTTTTCTATGTTCTTCACGCCATCTTCATCACATGTGAATCCGATTCTTCCCATGCCTGTATCGACCTTGATATGGATCTTTGCCTTTGTATTCATGCTCACCGCCAGATCCGAGAGCTTCTGTGCATCGTCCACCTCATACATGGCAGGTCTAACATCATATCTGAGAATCAGTTCGTAATCCGAGGGATCTGTGTAGCCCAGTATCAATATGGGCTTATCTATATTTGCTCTTCTGAGCTCCAAAGCCTCATCGATGAATGCCACTGCAAAGAAATCCACCAGATCATCAAGTGCCTCTGCCACCTCGACAGCGCCGTGTCCATAGGCGTCTGCCTTTATGACCGCCAGCATCTTCTTATCACCGTCTATAAGCCTCTTCATAGCCGTGATATTATCCCTTATATTGTCAAGATTTATCACAGCCTGCACTCTGTTAAAGTTACTGTTGTCCATCATGTTCTGCTCCTTTTATAACCTCCGATATAGCGCTCACTATATCCCCGGCTATCATTGCATTTCTTCCTCTGTGCTCTGCCGCCATATCTCCTGCCAACCCATGTATATATACTCCCAGCTTCGCAGCCTCATACGCACCAAGTCCGGTGCAGACAAGCCCAGCTATTATCCCGGCAAGCACATCCCCTGCCCCCGCAGTTGACATACCGTTATTACCGGATGTGTTTATGTACACATCCCTGCCGTCACTTACGCATGTTCTGGCATCTTTCAGCGCACTTACAACATTATACTCCATCGAAAAGTCTTTGCACACCTCTAATATATTCTTTTTTATATCCGGTATGGCGGCGCCTGTAAGTCTTGACATCTCTCCTATATGTGGCGTTACGATCACCGGTCCTCTGTGTCTTCCAAGAATATCGGGCTTTTCGGATATTATGTTCAAGGCATCCGCATCCGCGATCACGGTCTGCACGGCCTCGCACATAATATATTCCACCATGCTCCTTGCCGCATCGCCTTTTCCTATACCAGGACCGATCAGTATGGCATCCGACCACTCCACGGCATCCCTTGCACACTGCTCCGCTTCATCTTTGTTGCTATAGCACATAAGCACTGCCTCAGGAATTCTTACTCCTGCTATCTCCTTGTTGTCGATATGTGTGTATATCTTCACAAGCCCTGTTCCCATCCTGTATGCAGCCTCCGCCGCAAATGTCATGGCACCAGACATGTCTCTACTTCCAGCTATCACCGCAAGCTTTCCATATGTTCCCTTATTTGATGAATCACTCCGTCCCGGAAGCATGCACAGATCGTCTCTGTTGTAGGAATATGCCACCGGGTGTACTCTGTCCACTTCAGCCTGTGCAAATCCTATGTCTCTCACAACGACCTCTCCGCTTATCTCGCAGCCGGGATAAAATATCAGCCCTCTTTTATTCAGTCCAAATGTGACCGTCATACCTGCCTTGAATGCACATCCCATGATCTGCCCCGTGCTGGCATCCACACCTGACGGGGTATCTATGGCAACCTTAAAGCCGCCAAGTCCGTTCATCGTCTCTATGGTCTCTCTCCATATTCCCGCCACATCACGCTTGAGTCCGACGCCAAATATTCCGTCCACAACCACATCGTAATCACTGTCAATGATGTGATCCGTCACCTGTATGCCGATTTTTTTCGCTATTTCAAGCTGATATGAAAAGCTGTCGCTTACTCTCGATATTCCATTTATATAACAGACATGGACAATATCTCCCTGCTGGTACAGGAGTCTCGCAAGAGCCAGTCCGTCCCCGCCGTTATTGCCGCCTTCAACAACCACAAGGCACTTTAATTTTCTGTCCGCGTTTATAGACTTCAGTCTGGAATTTATCTCCTCCAGCACGGTGATCGCAGCTCTCTCCATAAGCAGGATCCCTGGCACACCATTTTCCTCTATGGTCAGCCTGTCTATCTCCTGCATCTCTGTTCGGTCTGCAACATAAAACATATTTCTGCCTCCTTATTGAAGAAAACGGATAATTTCTCTCGAAATTACCCGTTTTATACTTACCTATAAAAATCTTCCGATCTCTTCCTTATCTCTTCTTGAGGAAATCAGGAATCTTGATACTCTCTGTCTTTGGTCTTGACACATGTGCCGGCTCAACTGGTGTTGATGTTACAGGTGTCTGCTGTGCTGGTGTCACAGGTGCTGTGTATGCTGGCTTTGCTGCCGGAGCAGTCTCAGTTGTCTGACCGCCGAGGAACGATGGTCTTGTGCTTGTCTGAGTGCTGTGTGTTCCAAGACTCTGGCCTGCATATGTAGCAGTCTTTGGCTCTGCAGCAGGTGTTGTTGTAACTGCTGGCTTAGGTGTGGTCATTGTTCCCATAGGAGATGCAGTACCTGCATATCTTGCGGTGACATCGCTCTCGCCTGATCTCTCAAGACCTGTAGCAATGATCGTGATGCTTATATCCTCACCCATGTTGTCATTGTCAACTGTACCGAAGATGATGTTGACTCCATCTCCAGCCTGCTCTGTAAGATATGTAACAGCATCATAAGCCTCAACGATACCAATGTTACCTGAGAAGTTTACGATGATATCTGTTGCACCTGAAACGGTTGTCTCAAGAAGTGGTGAATCCATAGCCTCCTTGATGGCGTCAACAGCCTTGTTCTCTCCGCTTGCTGAACCTATACCGATATGAGCGATACCCTTATCTCTCATAACTGTCTGTATATCTGCAAAGTCAAGGTTAATAAGACCCGGCTTATTGATAAGGTCTGTAACACCCTGAACACCCTGCTGAAGTACCTGATCTGCCTTCTTCAGCGCATCAGGAATACTTGTTCTCTTATCACAGATCTGAAGGAGCTTGTCGTTAGGGATAACAATAAGTGTATCCACATTCTCCTTAAGTCTCTCTATACCTTCGATCGCGTTTCTCATACGAGGCTTACCCTCAAAACCAAATGGCTTTGTGACAACTCCGACTGTGAGGATACCAAGGTTACGTGCCATCTCTGCAACGACAGGGGCAGCGCCTGTTCCTGTTCCACCACCCATACCACATGTTACGAATACCATGTTGGCGTCCTTGATGATGTCTACGATCTCTTCTCTATTCTCCTCTACAGCGCTGGCACCGATCTCAGGCTTTGCACCAGCACCAAGACCCTTGGTAAGTTTCTCACCTATCTGGATCTTTGTTGTAGCTCTGCTGAGTGAAAGAGCCTGCTTATCTGTATTGATAGCGATAAGTTCCACTCCCTCAACATTCTCATCGATCATTCTGTTAACAGCATTGTTACCTGCACCGCCGACACCAATTACAAGAATCCTTGCCGGTGTTCTCTCGTCATTTGATTTTATCTCAAGCACGGTTGCATCCTCCTTATATACTTATTCTTTATCCATCAATCATTGTCATCTGCTCAAAAGCTGACCGTTTTATCGCATTAGTACCTATATAATACGATTTTTTATATCATTACGCAAGAAATTTTTTATTTATTTTCTTTAAAGATAACGTTCCTCTGCGATTCACTGTAATTCGACATATCAAGAGTTCCCTTTTTACCCTTCACGCTCTCAAGTATGCTCTCAAGATTCATGAATTTCGTCTCCAGGTTTTCACCGTCGCCGATCCTGATCTTTATTCCATCCTTGTGAAGTATGAGATTCTGATCTGTGTCATAAGTAATCTTGTCTATCTGTATTCCGCTCTTGTAAATGAGCTGTGTCATAGTCAGTATCTCCTGGAAGAATCCCGAATCGCCGACATCAAGCTTCTTTCCCTGCTCCACGCTGTCACTTGTAAGTCCCTCTATACAAGGAACATCATCAAGCTTTGCATCGGATATCTCGAGCACGATACCGTCGCCATCAAAATATGCATACTGATCGTTGTACTTTATGCAGCCCGCCATGGCCTTCTCGTACACCGTGATCTCTACTGAATTCCTGTTCACATATGTGACGTCTATCTTATCTATAAAGGTTACATCCTGGGCAGGATTCAGTCTGCTCTCAAGTATAAACAGCAGCGTATTGCCATAATTCTTACCGCCGGTCACGATATCGACCATCTGTTGGTCAGTGTAGTGATCAGTTCCGGTCACTTTTATGGACTTCAATTTATAACATGTACGTATGTATACAAACGCTATAGCACACAGCACCACCAGAATGAGAAGTATCTTGAGAACTATCTTGAATATCCTTGCTGCCTTCTCACGTCTCGCCTTTCTTCTGGCAAGTTTCTCCGCCTGCAGCTTCTTCTTTCTCTCTATCTCCTCCGGGGTAAGCTTTCTGCGCTCTTTTTTGCGTTTTTTCTTGTTCTTCTTTTTTGCAGCAACCGCCTGATCTTGCTTACGCCTGCGTCTCTCCTCGGATCTGCGTTTTTCTGCATCCTCTCTGCGCATCCGGTCATCCGGTCTGCGACGCTCTCCATCCTGTCTCCTGCGCACCTGCTCATCAGATCTGCGACGCTCTCCATCCTGTCTCCTGCGCACCTGCTCATCAGATCTGCGGTGCTCTCCATCTGGTCTCCTGCGCACCTGTTCGTCAGATCTGCGGCGCTCTCCGTCTGGTCTTCTGCGCACCCGCTCGTCAGATCTGCGACGCTCTGCGTCTGGTCTTCTGCGCGCCTGTTCGCCTGTTCTGCGGTGCTCCCCATCAGGCCTTCTGCGCGCCTGTTCGCCTGTTCTGCGGTGCTCCCCATCAGGCCTTCTTCGTGTCTGCTCATCCGTCCTGCGGCGCATATCTCCGTCTGCTCTCCGCTGTCCATTGCGGCTATCTGTCTGCTGTCTTCTCTTATCAACCGGAACCTTGACCCTTCCGTCGAGGCGTTTTCCGGTCATGACATCCACATAGCCGCTTTCACGTCTGGTTTGCGCAACATCAACATTTCTGCTCATTCTATTTTTATTAACATTTCGTCTATTGTTGTTTTCCATTCAAATCTTCCTTTAAAGGATCTGTCATATGTCTGTTTCGTCATACGAAATTCCTCTGGATACGGACATCACTATCCCCATCTCCATCAGAATGAAAATTATCGAACTTCCGCCATAACTGACAAATGGCATCGGCACACCTGTCGGCGGAATGGTATTCGTGACAACACTCACATTTATCAGCAGTTGGACCGCCACATGTGCCATCACTCCCGCTGTGAGCATGCTTCCAAATCTGTCTCTGGCATTCATGGCCGTCACAGCCATCCGCCTAAGTAATATAAGAAAAATGATAAGTATAAATGCCGCTCCAACAATTCCGAGCTCCTCACACACGACTGAGAATATCATATCATTATGTGACTCCGGAATAAACCCCATCTTTTGGACACTTCTCCCAAAGCCCACTCCAAACAGTCCACCGGAACCAACGGCATATAACGACTGAACCGTCTGATAGCCATCTGCGTAATTTTCAGGATCAAGCCATATCTTGACTCTGTTCGCCCTGTAGCCTGCGAACATTATGAAAAGCACACTCCCGACAACACCAAATATACCGATCAGAACAAAATGTCTGACCCTGGGGCTTCCCACAAACAATATTACAAAAAGGATTGCAAAACAGATTATAGCCGTGCTGAGATTCTCCACACCGATCAGGGCTATGGTGATCACGGGCAGGATCATTACCTTTATAAGGCAGCCCGGTCTGCACAGATTTTTGCTCTCCACGGCAGCCCTCGCCGAGGTGTAGATTATGATCGCCGTCTTGGCATATTCTGATGGCTGAAATCCTATAGGTCCAATATATATCCATCTTGCTGACCCATGGCTGGCCGTTCCTATTATCAGCACCACCACCTGAAGAACAAGTGATGACAGCAAAATGACCGCAGACAGCCTGAGCAGCCGCCTGTAGTCATATCTTGACACTATGTACATGGCGAGGATCGCCAGCAACATATAAAGTGCCTGTCTTTTAAAAAAGTACATCTGATCTCCGTACAGGTCGTACGCCCTGTAACTGCTCGTACTGTATATCATGGCAAGCCCAAATGTCAGAATCATCCCCAGCGCCAGGAGCATGGTCACATCCACATATCCTCCCGGACACCGTTTTCGTGCATCTCTCACTCTATCTTCTGAAACCTCAGGACCTCCATGCAATCAGATCACTCCTTATAGCTTCTTACATACTCCTTGAACATATCGCCTCTCTGCTCGTAGTTGTCAAACTGTCCCCAGCTTGCACATGCAGGTGAGAGAAGCACCGCATCTCCGTCAACCGCATTCTCATGGCAATATGCTACCGCATCCTGAAGATTCTCCTCAAATATAATTGAGTTAAATCCATGTCTCTTGGCACAGTCAGCTATCTTCTGCGCAGTCTGGCCTATGAGAACGAGCCACTTTACCTTGCCGTCAAACGCCTCTATCCACTCGTCGTACTCAGAACCCTTGTCGTAGCCTCCACCTATGAGGAATGTAGGAGCCACCATGGCCTGTATTCCCTTTATGGCTGCATCAGGGTTTGTTCCCTTTGAATCATTGTAGTATGCGACACCATCGACGGTGTCAACATATTCTATTCTATGAGCAACAGCCTTGAATGATGTTGCAACATCTCTAATAACATCAACAGGGACTCCCATATAATATGATATTCCAACTGCTGCCAGAACATTCTCAACATTGTGAGCTCCCATGAGCTTAAGATCCTTAATGGCAAGTACATTGATCTTCTTATCGCCATCCTCGAGGATGATATCCCCATCCTCTACATATACTCCACCGGCCGGCTTCTCCAGTCTGCTGAAATATACTACATGGCAATGATCCTTTGCCTTCTCTCCCATGGCGCGTGTATGCTCATCATCATAGTTTAGGACTGTCACATCATCCATGGTCTGATTCTTTGTTATTGAAAACTTTACATTTCCATAATTCTCAAATGTATAATGCCTGTTCAGATGATCCGGAGTCAGGTTGAGTATTGCACTGACATTCGGATGAAAATCTATAACCGTCTCAAGCTGGAAACTGCTTATCTCTGCAACTGTATCTGAATCATCGTCTATTGTGTCGCACAGCTCTGTGTAAGGTATTCCAATATTTCCCACAACGATGGTCTTGGCATTGTGTGCCTTGACTATCTCTCCCACAAGGGCTGTAGTTGTAGTCTTGCCGTTTGTTCCTGTTATGGCTGCTATCTTACCCTTACCATAATGGTATGCCAGCTCTATCTCACTCCAGATAGGTATTCCCGCATTTCTCACCACATCTGTAAATGGCGCATCAACAGGGATTCCCGGACTGATGACCATGAGCTGTGATGATGAGAGGGCATCCTCTCCAAGCTCGCCGAGTTCTATCTGAACGAGTTCTGAATCGCCTGTCTTCTCCTTTATCGCCTCTATATCTCTGTCCTTGTTCTCATCGAACAGATAAACCTTTACTCCATGATTTACCAGAAGCTTGGTTGCACTGATTCCACTCTTTCCTGTTCCTGCTACTATCGCTGTATTGATCTCCATATCATTTCACCATGGTGCACCACTGCACCATTTTCTCCTTTCTACATTACAGAGCCAGTAAACCTACCACACAGAGGACTGCAGTCACTATAGAAAATATAGCAACGACCTTTGACTCAGGCCATCCCCCGAGCTCAAAATGATGATGTATAGGTGCCATTCTGAACACTCTCTTGCCTGTAAGCTTGAATGAAACAACCTGTATTATAACTGATAATACTTCAAGGAAGTATATGAAAGCTATTATAACTATGAATATAGGCATCTTGAGCATATACGCTGTTGATGCAACAAATCCACCGAGTGCCAGAGAACCTGTATCTCCCATGAATACCTTTGCAGGGTACACATTGTACACAAGGAAGCCAAGAAGACATCCAACCGCTGCGCAGGCAACCGGAGCAACACCTGAGTCTGTTCCCACTGCTACAACCGCAAAGAATGTGGCTATGAGAACCGTGACTGATGACGCAAGTCCGTCAAGTCCATCTGTGAAGTTCGCACCATTAACTGTTCCAAGCACGATGAAGAACAACAGTATCACATAGAGTGTGCTGTTGAGCTGAACCGTCTTGCCAAGGAATGGTATTATAAGCTCATTGTTGATATCTGAATACTTCTCTACATAATATGCAAATACTCCCGTAACGACAATCTGTCCGAGCATCTTCTGCCATGCGTGAAGTCCCATTGATCTCTTCATAACAACTTTGATGTAATCATCGATAAATCCGATAAGTCCAAATCCAAGTGTCACAAAAAGCACCGGAAGGACATCCGGATATTTCTTCATATAGATAAGCGTCGTGATCGTAAGTGACAGAAGGATTATAAGTCCACCCATGGTTGGTGTTCCGGCCTTCTTCAAATGTGCCTGTGGGCCGTCATCCCTGACAAACTGACCGAACTTGAGCTTCTTCAGGAACGGTATAACTATAGGGCACAGCACCACGCTGATACAGAATGCTATCACTACCGGTAAAACAATCTTTAAATCTAAATTCATTTTGTACTCCTTACCTGCCCGCGCACCGCGGACTATGTATTTCTTAAACTGTTTTCAGACTGAGATAAATTTAATACTCATTTGTGGCTTTGTCAATTCCCAAATAGGGAAGAATATTCAAAAAAATATCTCTCACAACAGGGGCCGCTATGGTTCCTCCATAATATGTGCCCTCGGGCTCATCTATTAGCACGACCGTCAGGACTTGAGGATCATCCGCCGGCGCAAATCCTATAAAAGAAGATATGTATCTGCCTGTTCCTCTGGGAAGTTTCTCACTCGTGGCGGTCTTTCCGCCTATCCTGCAGCCCTCTATGGCACACTTTGATCCGCCGCCCTCGGCAACGACTGCCTCAAGCATCTCCCGCATCTTCTGTGATGTCTCCTCATCTATAACCTGTCTCTGCTCGTCAAATTCAATGGCTGTAATAGTTTCTTTACTGCTGTCTATTATCCTTTTTCCCAAATGTGGAGTTACCGTATGCCCTCCATTCACAACCGTGCACACTGCAGATATGAACTGTATCGGAGTCACCTGGAATGACTGTCCAAACGACATGGTGGCAAGCTCTACCGGCCCTACATTTTCCTTCTTATGCATGATGGAGTTTGCCTCTCCGGGAAGGTCTATTCCGCTCTGACTGAACAATCCCAGCTTGTGATAATACTCGTACATGCCATCCACTCCTGTTCTCTCTCCTATCTCCATAAACGCCGGATTGCAGGAATTCATGAGCGCCTCCTTAAGGCTCTGGCTTCCATGGCCCGTGGTCTTGCTACACCTTATCCTTCTGTCCTCAACTATCTTATATCCCGGGCAGAAAAAGTTTGAGCTGCTGTCGACCGCTCCCTTCTCGAGTGCTGCCGTCAGTGTTATTATCTTGGCGGTTGATCCCGGCTCATATGTGTCGCTTATCAGATAATTTCTCCACATATTGTTCAGCTCATCCATATTGCCGGCTGTAGGCAGCAACATGGATGTCCCGGATGCGCTGTTATTCCTTTCTGCATCTTCCCCTGTGTCTGTCTCTTCATCGTTCTCTGGCTTAACCAGTTTGAACGGTTCGTTCAGGTTGTATTCCGGCACATCCACCATGGCATATATCTCGCCATTTTGGGGATTGATCGTTATTGCACACACCCTGTTTGCTTTTTTCTCGATCAGGACTTTCTCTGCAGCCTGTGTCACATATCTCTGTATATTGAGATCCAGTGTTGTCACGAGATCATTTCCGGGAATGGGCTCTGTCCTGGTTTCTGAATATTCCGCAAGCTCTATTCCCCTTGCATCCGTGACCGCATTTATGCTTCCATTTGTCCCTGTGAGCACACTGTCATATGTCACCTCAAGGCCCAGTATTCCCTGATTATCAGCACCGGTGAAGCCTATAACCTTCGATGCAAGGGTATCATATGGATAGCTGCGCTTGTAATCCTCGTCCACCTTGATCCCCGGAACAGCAGCCGCCTTGATCTTTTTTCCGGTCTCCTTGTCTACATTTGACGCTATGAGCTCCCTTGAGGATACCTTCTCCACCTTCTTCCTGATGTCTGCCGGATCCTTATCCAGATATCTTGTAAGAAGCTCTGTGACCTCCGCCTCATCCTCTATCTGGCTGTGTATCACGGATATTGAACACACCGCCTTGTTGTCCGCTATGATATTGCCATTTCTGTCGTATATCCTTCCCCTGGGAGCTTTTATGCTTCTCTCCCTCTCATGCAGGGAATCTGCTTTCTCACTATAATATTCTCCCCTGTAGAGCATTATGTATGCAAGACGGCCAACTATAACTCCCAGCGCTAGGGCCGCCATAACGAACACAAACTTTATCCTCCGCCTGTTATAACTGTATACCTTCAACTCTTGGTCCCGGACTTTTTTATTATCATATTAGCCGGATGCCTCATGTATTCGCCTATTCGTGTACAAATCTATCTCTGCATTAAAAAAGCACCGGAGGTGTATCTGCACCTTCGATGCTTTGGTTTACTATGTAAATTATCATTCGCCGGAATAGTCCTCGTCACCGCTCCACGTATCCGTGCCGTCGCCTGTTCCGCTGTCATCCTCCCATGTATCGTCCGCCGTATAACTGTCGTCTGCCGTATCGTCATACGACGTGTCATCCGCCGATGTGTCGTCGGTCGATGTATCTTCCGCTGATGTATCTTCCGCTGATGTGTCCTCAGCAGCCGCATCCTCTGTTGCCGCCTCTGTATCTGCAGTCTCTGTATCCGTGTCAAATGCTGATGAGAGCGGCTCCTCCGTTCCGTCATAAGCCACATCATCTCCGTTTGTTGAGTATACATTCAGGTATGGAAGGAGATCCTGCATAACCTGATTGAACAGCTTTGCTCCTGCTCCTGATCCTGACTGATCCTCAACATGAGGCTCATCAACTACAACGTAAAGCATTATCTGAGGATTCTCAACAGGGGTAAATCCTATGAATGACAGTACGTATTTTCCATTTCCTCGAGGAAGCTTCTCGGCTGTACCTGTCTTACCACCGATGGTGTAGCCCTCTATTCCAGCCGCATATCCTGTACCTTCCTCAACAACCGCCTGGAGGTATGTCTTCATGTAATCCGACACTTCCTTGGATATGGTCTTTCTGACAAGCACCGGATCCATATTCTCAACCACATTTCCGTCTGAATCCAGAAGTCTCTTGACAACATGTGGCACATAATAATTTCCGCCGTTTATTACAGAACAGAATCCCGCTGCCATCTGAATCATAGATGTTGTAACACCCTGTCCAAATGAAGATGTCGCAAGCTCTGTAGGATTAAGATTCTCCACATCGTACTTAATACCTGTCGTCTCACCTTCGAGATCTATTCCTGTCTTGGAACCAATGTTAAATATCATCTGATATTTGTCAAATGTCTCTGGTCCCTCCTTGTCCGCTATCTGCATCAACGCATCATTACATGAAACAGCCAGAGCTCTCTTGACGTCAACCATTCCGTGTCCTGCTCTGTAACTACAGTAAATAGGGCTCTCTCCCTCGACTACGACCTGTGAACCATCACAGAGAAATTCATCTCCGTCTGAGATCACTCCATCCTCCATGGCTCCCGCTATGGTAAATGCCTTGTATGTTGAACCCGGCTCAAACACATCACTTATACAGTAATTCTGCCATACATAGTTGAGTGCCTCATATAACTGGTCTGATGTAAATCCATCTATCGTGCTCTGGAACTCTTCATCCGACATCTTTGAGAAATCGTATTCCACTTCCTCAGTCTTTACATTCTTCTGTTCGGTGGTCGCTTCTGTGGATGATTCTGTGGTAGTGCCATCCTCGCTGCTCTCCGTTGTTGCTGTTGTATTTTTCTTTGCACTCTCAACGCTTATCAGGCTGTCCGCATTCTCATCTGCACCCTCGATCTCAACCTCCTGGGTGACGGTGACTGTCATGTTCCTGAGCGCCTGTGTGTTCATCGGGTCATTTGGATCGTAGGTACGTGAGCTTGCCATTCCAAGTATCTCGCCATTGTTTGGATCCATTGCTATGATACCTATCTGCTTAGCACCTGTATTCTGCATATACTCAGTGATGTTGTCCTCTATGATCTTCTGTATATTCATATCTATGGTGGATACTACTGTCTCACCATTCTGGGCTGCCACAGTCTCCGAGTCAACGCCGCCTGAGCCCGACATATATCTGTAAGTCTTGCCATCCACACCGTTTAAGTAGTCATTATAATAGCCCTCAATACCACCCTGTCCAACATTTCCGCTGGCGGTGTATCCGAGCAGGTGACACGCCAGAGATCCATTTGGGTAATTTCTCTTATACACCGTCTCGAATCTCACTCCTATGACATCTGCGCCCTCATCGGTCTTACAGTAATCCTCAAATGCCTTAACCTTTGTATATGGAAGATCCTTGAGGACTACCTCATAATAAGAATCCTCATTTGCAATGTGCTTGTCAAAATCGTCTCCTGACACATCGAAATACTCCAGCACCGCAGCTCTTGTTGCCGCCTTTCCCTTCTCCGTGATCAGAATATTCACAGGCTCAAGTATCAGGCTGTAGGTCTTCTCACTGTTTGCAAGGACATTTCCATTTCTGTCCAGTATCTCGCCTCTCTCATACGGAATATCCGTGGAATTGTAGTCCATCTGCAGAACCACCGCCTCCGAATACTCCTTTCCATTTGCCACGTTGATGTACACAACTCTTATGGTAAGTGCCACCAGAACTCCCACCACCAGCAAATATGCGATCTTGGTCTTTCTTCTCATCCCTTTTAAAAATAGCTTTGATCTCTTTGACATTTTATCTTTCCACCTTAAAAATTAAATATCCCTAAGACTACTTGGCCTTAGGGACATCCTTGTACTGTACTACGTAATCATCATTATTCTGTGAATAGTATAATGTTTGTCCCGGCTGTGAGTATACCATGCCGAGCTTAGTAGTTGCAATATTATATATCTCATCCAGATCTGTCATGGAATCAAGTCCTGCGCTGTAGCTTGCATTCTCGTCAAGCTGTGTTGCCACCTGGCTCTTCAGCGTTGCCACTGACTCCTTCTGTGACTTGACATCTGATGTAAGTTTCAGAAGATAACAGCACAGCGCCACCGCAACGATTATCGCAGCAACCATGCCCGCCGTATATCTTATTTGTGCATTTGTAACTGCCTTTCTCTGTGCCTTTCTGGCTGCAAGCTCTCGTCTCTCTCTGTCAGTCAGATGAGATGATCCCTGTTTCTTTCTTCGCGCCGGCTGTGGAGCCCTCTCAGGTCTCACTGAAGGCTGTGGTCTTCTCGCCGGAGCGGCTGAGCCTCTGACTACAGCTTCGCGGGATCTGTTACGTCCAGCCCGGTCATCATAATTCAGTTGTCTTGCAGAACTACCCTCTGTGTAGTATCTTCTATCTGCCATCTATATCGCCTCTTTCATTTATATCTGTCAAATTGCCTCAAACACTCTGAGCTTTGAGCTCTTTGATCTGGAATTCTCCTCAAGCTCCCTTTCTCCCGGTATGATCGGTTTTCTCGTTATCACCTTGCCGAGAGGCTTTCTTCCGCATGTGCACACCGGAAAGTTCGGTGGACAAATGCATGGATTTTCATTTTTCCTGAATGCTAGCTTCACTATCCGGTCCTCAAGGGAATGAAATGTGATGATACACAATCTTCCTCCCGGATTCAGACTTGCTATCATGCCGTCTATTGAATCCCTGAGCACATCAAGCTCCCTGTTAAGCTCTATCCTGATCGCCTGAAATGTCTGCTTGGACGGATGTCCCTGTCCATTCCTTGCCTTTGCCGGTATGGAGCCACGGATTATATCGTTGAGCTCTTCGGTCGTCTCTATCACCTTGTTCTCACGGTACTTGCATATATGATATGCAATACTCTTTGCATATCTCTCCTCTCCGTAATCCTTAAGTATACGGAACAGCTCAGCCTCGGAATAATCATTGACTATATCCTTTGCAGTCTTTGTCTGCCTGTTGTCCATCCTCATATCCAGTGGAGCATCAACCCGATATGTGAATCCTCTATCCGCATTATCGAGTTGATATGAAGACACTCCCAGATCAAGGAGTATCCCGTCCACCTTCTGTATGTTCAGTTCATCCAATATTCTTCTGAAATTCTGGTAATTATCCCTGACTATGGTCACCTTATCCCCATACGGCTCAAGTCTCTTCGACGCTGCAGCTATGGCATCCTCATCCTGGTCGATACCTATAAGCCTGCCGCCCTCACCAAGCCTCTTCACAATCTGCTCTGAGTGTCCGGCTCCCCCTAATGTGCCATCCACATAGATGCCATCCGGCTTGATATTCAGGTTGTCGATGGTCTCCTCAAGCAAGACCGACTTGTGCGCAAATTCCATAATCAATTACCATTCTCTTCTAAAAACTAAAATCAAGTGCATCAAGCTCATCTGCAAGCTCGTCCATGCTGGCCTGATTATCACTCATGTTCTCAGGGCCATCCCACTCTTCCTTGCTCCAGATCTCCGCTTTCTCACCGTTACCGATGACATACACATCCTTGTCTATATGAGCATATTCTCTCTGCTTCGGAGATAGAAGTATTCTTCCCTGTGCATCCGGCTCACACTTGACCGCTCCGGCAAGGAAACCTCTCTTGAAGGCTCTGGCCGTTCTGTTGGTCATAGGAAGCTTGTTCAGCTTCTCAACGAACTCCTCCCACTCTGTCATTCCATATACATAGAGACAGCAGTCGATTCCTTTGGTTACCATGAATGACTCCCCGAGTTCCGAACGAAGTTTTAATGGCATGATCAGTCTTCCTTTTGCATCAAGCTTATGTTCATATTCACCTGATAAGCATCTGGACATCCCGATCTCCTCCTTTCGTATAACTCCGGTTCAATCACCACTTTCCACCACTTAGTTGCACAGTAATGCCACTTGTAACCACTATTCTATACTATAGCCCCTCAAATTGCAACCCTGTTATATGAAAAAAGTGTGTGCAAATACGCAAAAAAGCCTGTAGATCTAACAGTTTTCACTGTCAAACCTACAGGCTTTTTGTGGTGGGGACAAATCCCAGTTTTTTCCCATTTCGTGGGGGATATCTCCACCTTGTGGGTATTTATCTGTATTGTCTCCCTGTTATATTATTTTTATTGCCACTTTTTCTGCGCTGAAATGCTATTTTGTGGCATCTTTGTCATCTTTCTTTTTTTCTCCAGCGTCATCTGATCCACCACTGGTCTCCACTTCTGTACCGGCAGCGTCTGCTTCACCACTGGTCTCCACTTCTGTATCCGCAGGATCACATTCGCCACTAATCTTCACTTCTGTGCCAGCGGCGTCTCCCATAACTGCAGCAGGCCAGCCACGCTTGGCACATCTTACATAATTTATGACAAGCAGTACCACGGCAGTTACAAAGCATACAAGTGCAAGCGCCTGGGATACCTTGATCCCTGTATTGCCGATCATCAGGGAATCACTTCTGAGACCTTCGATGATAAATCTTCCAAGTCCGTATCCGCCCACATATATGAGAGCGAACTCTCCTTTGAATTTCTTGTGCTTTCTATATATAAATAAGAACACAAGCAGCAAAAGATTCCACAGGGACTCATACAGGAATGTCGGGTGGACTGTTATGCAGTCCATTCCGTCTATATTCATCACATTGTCCAGCATCTTCTGTGTGATGACCCCGGTTCTCTCCAGATAGTCAAGATTGCCATCAGATCTGTAGTAATCAAGCGGAATCGCCATGGCCATCTTACTGTTCGTATATGCGCCAAATGCTTCTCTGTTGAAGAAGTTTCCAAATCTTCCAAGTATCTGTCCGATCAGTATTCCAAAAGTGGCTGTATCCGCCATGAGTACAAAGCTGACTTTTCTCACCTTGCAGAATATTACCGCCGTGATGACTCCTGCGATGATTCCACCATATATGGCAAGTCCACCGCCTCTGATATTCAGCATGGCTTTGATAGTGGCTCCCACATCACCCTGCACTATATACTGGTCAAGTCTGAACAGGATATAGTAGAGTCTTGCTCCAAGTATGGCCGGGATGATAAGTATAAGTATGAAATCCAGATACATTTCAGGATTCTGTTTTGTTCTCTTTGCCTCGTTGGTGACAAGTACATATGCCAGCAGGAATCCTATCATGATGATGATCCCGTAGAACCTCACCTCAAAGCTTCCTATATTGATGTGGTCACCTATATTTCTGAGGGTTATCCCAAGATTCGGAAAGAATATGCTTCTAAAATATTCTGATATCTGAGACATATCGTTACATCCTCCTAGATTCATTTACACGTTGAACTTGAAGAGAATAACATCTCCATCCTCAACCACATATTCCTTGCCTTCCTGTCTTACAAGGCCCTTCTCCTTGGCCGCAAGCATGCTTCCGCAGTCCATGAGATCCTTGTAGCTGACAACCTCCGCCTTGATAAATCCTCTCTCAAAGTCTGAGTGAATCTTGCCAGCTGCTCCAGGTGCCTTCGTTCCCTTCTTGATGGTCCATGCCCTTGACTCTGTCTCTCCGGCTGTCAGATAACTGATAAGACCAAGAAGTGAGTAGCTTGCCTTGATAAGCTTGTCAAGACCAGACTCTTTAACTCCAAGATCCTCGAGAAACATCTTCTTCTCCTCATCATCAAGCTCTGCCAGCTCCTGTTCTATCTGTGCACATACTACAAATACCTCTGCATCGAAGTCCTTTGCGTATTCCTTTACCTTCTGCACGTTCTCATTTGAAGCGCCATCGTCCGCAATGTCTTCCTCGCCTACATTTGCGGCAAATATTACAGGCTTCCATGTGAGAAGGTTATATTCCTCTATCCACGCCTGCTCGTCCTCATCTGCGACCTCTATGGTCTTTGCAAGCTTACCATCCTCAAGGTGAGCCTTGATCCTCTGCTGGAAGTCAAGCTCCTTCGCAAGCATCTTGTCATTTCTTGCACCTCTGATGGTCTTGGCGATCCTTCTGTCGAGCACCTCTATATCTGAGAATATCAGCTCCAGATTGATGGTCTCTATATCTCTGATCGGGTCTACGGAACCGTCAACGTGGATGACATTTGTATCCTCAAAACATCTTACAACGTGAACGATGGCATCAACCTCTCTGATATTTGCAAGGAACTGGTTTCCAAGTCCTTCTCCCTTTGATGCGCCCTTTACAAGACCCGCGATATCTACAAATTCTATAACAGCAGGTGTTGTCTTGGCTGAGTTGTACATCTCTGTGAGCTTGTCCAGTCTCTCATCCGGCACTGCAACGATTCCTACGTTTGGATCTATTGTACAGAACGGATAGTTAGCTGATTCCGCGCCTGCCTTTGTAAGTGAATTGAAAAGTGTACTTTTTCCCACGTTTGGGAGTCCTACGATTCCTAATTTCATTTTTTCTATTTTCCTTTCTTAAAGCCTTGATTTTGCTTGATATTCTGACTTTGCCGATTATATGGTGTACCATTTAGTGTACCATCTGTTTTCAGGGCGCAAAAAGCCCCAATAGCACGGTAATTGTACTACACCCGTGGCTTAATTTCAATGTTTATAATTATTATCGGAATCCCATAACTATTTTTTTACCCAGTGCCTCCTTCAAAACTACAACAGCCAGCCGGGGTTCACCCCCGGCTGGCTGCTACATTTTATCAGTTCAGATATTTCTCCATCACTGTGTTCAATTTTTCAAAATCAAGCGGTTTCGCTATGTGTTCATCCATCCCCGTGTTCTTTGCAAGCTGCACATCCTCAGCAAATGCATTTGCGGTCATGGCTATGATAGGAATCTGGCCTCTTCTTCCAGGCAGTGCTCTTATAGCGGCGGTGGCCTCATACCCATTCATGACCGGCATCTGAACATCCATAAACACTATGTCATACCAGTTCTCGGAGGCATTCTCTATCCTCTCCACAGCCTCCCTGCCATTCTCAACGATCTCCACACTGGCTCCCGTCATTCCTATGATCTCCGATGCGATCTCACTGTTCAGATCATTGTCCTCCACAAGAAGGACTCTCCTGTCCGAATAATCAGATCTTCTGATATTCTTCAGGTAATTCCTGGCGGAACCATCCGTTTTCTCATTCACTATGCGAACCAGTGTTGCCGTAAGACGTGAACGGAACAACGGCTTGGCAATAAATGCATCCACACCTGCTGCCCTTGCCTCATCCTCTATCTCACTGTAATCATATGAAGTGAGCACTATGATGGTCACATCCCTGCCAATACGCTCTCTTATACGTCTCGTTGCCTCAATGCCATCCATCTTTGGCATCTTCCAGTCCATAATGATCGCAAAGTAATCATCATTTCTCTCATGCCTTGCATATGCTCTGGCGACAGCCTCCTCACCCGAGGTTACCCACTCTCCGGCAATTCCTATCTCACCCAGAGTCTGAACCGTACTCTCACAGCATAACTCATCATCATCCACCACCAGCACAGGCAGATCTGCCAGCTCCTTTATCTGGTCGATCTCCCTCTCCTTAAGCCTTAGGAATATGGTGACTGTGATCTTCGTGCCCCTGTTCAGGACACTGTCAACCTGAATATTGCCATTCATCATGTTTACTATATTCTGTGTGATCGCCATTCCAAGACCTGTGCCCTGGATCTTCGTAGTCCTGTTATCATCAGCACGGGTAAATGGCTGGAACATGATCTTCTGGAAATCCTCATCCATGCCAATGCCATCATCCTCTATGCTGAACACATAGCATCCAAGCTCCGACTGGCCGTTTGGCCGCTCCTCGATGGAGAATACTATATGGCCTCCATCCGGGGTATATTTGACAGAGTTGCTCATAAGGTTCATAAACACCTGCTGTATCCTCAGTGTGTCGACATATACGTCCTCATGCTCGATGTTTTTTATATTCACCTCAAGGCTGTGATGGTGCTCATCCATCTCTGATTTCGCCATAGAGATGAGATTGTCCACAAGCTCTGAGAGATTAAACTCCTCCTCGGCCAGGGATATTCTCCCGCTCTCTATACGTGCCATATCGAGGACTTCATTGACCAATCCCAACAAATGTCTGCTGGCTCTGGTTGTCTTGCCCAGGCATTCAAGCACCTTATCCGGACGATCTATGTTGGCTCCCGCAATAGCCGTCAGGCCAACTATCGCATTCATAGGTGTTCTTATGTCATGCGACATATTCGTGAGGAATTCGGTCTTCGCTCTGTTCGCCCTCTCCGCGGCCTGATACGCGTCCTTAAGAGCCTTGTGTCCCTTAATTTCCTGCTTCTTCTCCTGAGTTATATCCATGGATGCCCACAGCACTCTGGTAAGTACACCTTTCTTCCACTCGATAGGCACAAATGACGCACTCCTGTAGCATTCCTCTTCCATATTGCAATACTCAAACTTATACACATCCGATGCCTTTGTGAGGTTATTTCTCAGATTCTCAGGCTTCAGCAGATCTGTCAGTGAATCAGCAGGAGGCAGTGTCTTATATCTGCTCTCTACACGCCTTATCAGATCACTATAACGTCCCTCTGGCGGATAATCCGATTTTATATTTATCATGAAATATTCATATGTGTCATTTTCCAGATCGCATATAGCGAAATGATCCACCAGTCTTGTGACACTCTGGAGGAGATGCCCCATAGCTTCATTGTCCGCAGACATCTGCCTGTGTATCTCAGCCTCCCGTTTTGCCGCGGTGATATCCCTCAGGAATATGATCGCATACTGCGATTGCTCACGATCTCCACGGAGAATGACATTCCTCGTCCAGTGCTTCTCTCCATGTATAGTGATGCCACATTCCAGACTCAGCTCCCCGTCACACTCACCAAGCCTTCTGGCTATATATCTTCTGTCGTAGAACCTGGCAACCTCATGCCTGAACTCCTCGCACACGTAATTGTCTATAAATGCCGATATAAGTTCATCCCATGTATCACTGCTCTCAAAGATGGTCATAAGCGACGGCTCAACCTTCATGGAGTCAAATGTATTCTCCTCAAGATTCACGTAATACTCACACAGATTGGTCTTCGTAAAGGCATTGTGGAAAGCAGCTGCCCTCTTCTGCTGCATCTCCAGATCCTTCTCCACGTTAATATTTATAAATGTACCTGTTATCCTGCGGGCTGTGCCATCTGTACGCCTTATCACCTCTGCCTTTGCACGGAACCACTGATAATCTCCATCCAGCATCCGCAGCCTGTACTCCACATCGTATTTATATGCATTTGTCTTATCAGTGACCACAGCCTTCAGGCTGTCCAATACCCTGTCCTTATCGGCCGGATGAAGCAGTCTTGTCCATGAAGATATGTCATTCGGGAAATCTATGATGTCGTGATATCCCAGCATAGTTCTGAACGCATGGCTCCAATATACTTCCTGCAGATCTCCAGTCTCATCAAAATCAAAGTACCACATACCTGACTTCATTGCGCCATTGATGAGAGTCACATTCTCATGCTCCCAATCAAGCCTTGCGGACATTATCCATACAGGCGTTCCATCCCTGTCCACGGAATCCTCCTTGAATATCCTGACAGTCACCGGGGTTCCGTCACTTGTCAGCATCTCCCCCTCTCCAAGTCCTCTAATCTGGCGTAAATGATCTGCGTCCAGAAAACTTGTATTCTCTCCATAGAACACAGACCTGAGTGATCCTCCTGTACATCGCTGGAATTCCTCATAGCTGTAACCAAGGTTATACAGCATGAAATCACTGACCGACAGTATCGTCAGTTCGTCATCATAATAGCCGATGATCGTTCCAACGGCATTGTTGTTATTTATCGTTCTCTGTATTGTCCGCGAAGCCTCTTCTCCGATCATGGATGCATTACCCAGGCCCCCAGCCTCACCATACACTCTCTCATCATTCATTCTAACTACACGCTTTCCTCTCTGATAACATGATAAATACATTTCAGTTAACACATCTTAAGCGCTCGGATCACACAAAAAGCGACTGTCAAAGAATACACTCCGACAGTCGCTTTTAATAAATATAATTATACTCCTCTTTGTACATACTAGTTCCAACAGGGAAATTATACTGCAACCGGCTGTCATAGTCCGAAACAGTTCTCTGTTTTCAGACCTTAGACCCATATGGCTTTGTGTCACCGCTTTTCAACGGGTTTACTAAATATTTATTTTTCAAATTCATTACATATAGATTACAATTCTCTGATTAAAGTATTATAATCATTTGTTTTATTTGTCAAGCATTTATTTAATTATTTTCAGGTCTTTTCCGTTTTCCACTTCTTTGACATAACGATGTAGAATATGACGTTGAGCACGATGCCGACACATGTGGCTATCGGCGCTGCAAGTCCTATATTTGTAAGGCTCGCATCCGGCTGTATACTCATGTAATACGCCAGTGGAAGTCTCACAAGCAGAGTCTGTATAAGTCCCTGTATCATGACCCATAGTGACTTCTCATGTCCATTGAAATATCCTATCATACTGAACAGAACCGCGGTAAGTATAGTCTCAGGTGCAAAGCCCCTCAGGTACTCGAAGCCCCTCTTTATAACAGCCGAGTCAGTGGTAAAGATCGATGTCAGTTTGTCACCAAAGAACCACACGCCAATGAATACCACCACGCCGACAGAGAGTCCTATGCCCATACCGGTAAGCATCGCTTTTCTCGCTCTGTCCTCTTTTCCAGCCCCGACATTCTGCGATACAAATGAAGCCATAGACTGCATAAGCGAACTTGGTACCAGCATGGCAAAGCTGACTATCTTGCAGGCAACTCCATATCCGGATGATGCCTCCAGGCCAAGTCTGTTGATAAATGCACACAGCGCCAGAAATGACATCTGCGTGAGAAATTCCTGCATTGCAAGCGGAAGTCCAACTGAAAGCAATCTTCTGCACTGTCTGTTTAATCTGAAATCTTTTCTTGACATCTTAAATGGAAGCTTTTTCTTCTTCAGCAGCACAAGCGCAAGGACAACACTGACCGCCTGGGCAACCACTGTTGCTATGGCTGCACCCGCAGCGTCAAGATGACATCCCGCAACCAGGATAAGATCACCAATAACATTTACTATACATGCCACAAACACAAATATAAGAGGTGATTTGCTGTCTCCAAAACCTCTGAATATCGCAGTGAGCACATTGTAGGCCATAATGAAAAATATTCCGCCTCCGCATATCCTCACGTACGATGATGTAAGAGTGACCGCCTCTGCCGGTGCCTGCATCAACACGGACAAAGGTCTTGCAAACGTCACCATGACAACTGCCAACACCACCGCAAGTATTGCAAATATAGTCGTGGCGCCTCCAAGAAGCTCTCCTATCTGATCCGTATTCTTTTCGCCTATATATCTGGCAATAAGCACTGTGACACCCATAGCAAGTGCTGTTATCACAAATGTAACCAGATTGAGCACCTGGCTGCCTGTTGATACGGCTGAAAGCCCCGCCGTCGAACCGAATCTTCCAACCACCAGCAGGTCAACCGCACCATATGCAGCCTGAAGTATCAGTGCTCCAAGAATCGGCCCCATGAATGGGAGCATTTTTCTAATTATACTTCCCTGTGTAAAATCTGTTTTATCCTGTACACTCATCTTATGTTCTGACTCCTTTTGCTCATAACATCATAAATTTTTTCAATGGTCGCTATCATAATATCTGCATCTTCATCTGTGATATCGGCAAGAGACTCCCCCAGTCCTGCGAAATACTCATCAACATATTTGCAAACCAGATCTCTGCCAGCCCGAGTGCTCCTGATATACACAAAACGTCCATCCGCCTCTGAAGCCTTCTTTTCCACAAATTCCAAGCGTTCCATATCCTTTATCGTCTTTGTCACGCCCGGTCTTGGGAGCCCCAGCTCATCACTTATATCACTGACCTTTACATCAGTCTCAGACCTCTCAAATCTCGTTATCACATCAAGATAATGTATATGAGTCGGTGTGACTCCATTTGGCAGCTTTGGCATCATATCTCTTACTCTCTTAGCTTGATAGCAGGCATCCATCACCTGTTTTATCTTTTCCTTTGTCATAGCATTCCTTCCTATAAATTTATCAAATATTATTTTATTGTTATTTCGTATAATTACTTTAGGTAATTATCATCGGTAAGTATATTCACATTTTCTCTTTTTGTCAAGGGATAGGATATATAAACTATTCATATGCCTGCGTAAGCCATTAGCCACCATGCATAAAAAATGCTCCACCTGATTCTCTCACAGATGAAGCATTTAATTATTCAATCCTTTTTACTAACTACCTTTACTATCCCTATAACCGATTCGATCAATACCACCACCACAAATGGTATTCCCGCCAGAGTCATTGAAAACATCATATATTCGATCCCATTCAGCAGATGCTCCCATCCTCCTGTAGCCTGCGGCACTATCCACATTTCATTGTTGACCAATACACTGATTCCAAGTCCAAATATCAGCCCGAAGATCAACCACGCCACACATATTATGGCGACGTCTTTCAGCCTCACTCTCTGATTATCGTATATCCATCTCCTGAATATAATATACAAAACTACACATACAGACGGAACCGCAAATACAACGAACAGGTTATTGCTGTCATTATTCATCTCTTCCATGTAATCAGACAGCGTCATAATGCTCCAGCATATGAGTTGTACTACCAGACATATCAATATTTTCTTCTTCATATGCAAACTCCCCACTACATCTACTTTTTACATACTATAATAAAGTTCTTCACATTACAATTTAATTAAAATTATAATATGCTTTTACTCAGATCAGATATCTGCCAGCAAGCCCCACGATCACCTGCATCCCGCCGGAAAGCAGCATCACCCACACAGGATTCAGTTTGAATTTTCTGAGCAGAACAACACTCACTGCAAATATCACCACAAGATTCCACTTAGTTCCTGCGAGACTTATCATGTCAATCCCAGACCATACCGCCGTCACGAATATCGAAACTCCCGCTGACGCAATCATAGCCACAACCGCAGGTCTTATGCCCCCGAGCAATTCCTGAAAGATATCCTGTTTGCGATATTTGAGATACAATCTTACTATAACAGTAACTATGATACATGATGGAAGTGTACACCCAAGCGTGGCAACCACAGCGCCTGCATATCCAGCCACTCGAAGGCCCACAAATGTCGCCGAATTGACAGCTATAGGTCCCGGTGTCATCTGGGATATAGTGATCAGATCTGTAAACTCTGACATGGTCATCCACCCATGTATCTTCACTATCTGTCCCTGTATGAGCGGCATGGCGGCATAACCTCCTCCGAAACTGAAGAGTCCTATCTGGAAGAAACTTAGGAATAACTGCAAATAGATCATTATTCCATCCCCCCTTTGTCGGGATGTTTTTCAGGATTTCCGTCAGAGGTATCCTCTGTCTTTTTATGCCCACGCCCTCTTCTTTTCTCAAGCTGTCCTCTACAAACACCGACAAGTCCACAGACAATTACTATGAACACGACATTTATCTCCAATATGTAGGATGCAACAAATGCAGCTATCATGATCAATATCTCCAGATCATCCTTCTGCTTTACTATGTCTGCTCCCATATCATATGTGACGGATGCGATAACCGCAGCAACACCTGCCTGCATCCCCTCCAGCATCTGGCTTATCATCCAATTGCTCCTGAACGCGCTGTAACAGTAAGATATGATGGATATGATAACAAATGGCGGAATGATAGTTCCGACTATAGCCACCAGTGCCCCTGCTATACCGCACAATTTGTATCCCACTGCTATCGATCCATTTACTGCGATAGGTCCCGGCGACGACTGAGCTATTGCTACAAGATCAAGCATCTCATCCTGTTCTATCCAATGTTTTTCATCCACAAACTTTTTCTTCATAAGAGACACGATGACGTATCCACCCCCGAAGGTAAAGGTGCTCAGATATAATGTTGTTATGAATATCTTCAGAAGAGTCTTACTCTTTTTTCCTCTTTCCATAATATACCTTTCTCGTGAAAACGTTTTCACGCTCCAGGTACAAGTATATGCCTATTCGAGAAATTTAGGAAACATTTTTTATACAAACATTTTATTTTATCAGTCTGAACTTCTTCGCAAACCTCACAATAAGACCTCCCTTAGGCATATTGAGAAGTTCCTCCTCCGTATATCCTCCGGCTTTGAGTATAGCCACCGCATAGAATATGATCGCCACAAATACTGCAACAAACATCGCGATCACCCAGTTGCCGAGAAGCTTCCTGCAGCCCTCATATACAATGATCGTAACAACACCCATGAAGATAGATGCTATAGTAGGTGCAACGTATATTCGCCTGTTGTCCATCTTGCCGGTCTTGTACTTTGTGAGCGAACGCTGGTTGAATATACATATGAGCAGTGAGTTCACTATCGAACCAAATACCAGTGCATAAAGTGCCCAGTCTGTGCAGTACAGCATAACCACAAGAACCACCACATGTATCACCAGTGCAAGGGTGGCATTGATAACCGGTGCCATCACCTTACCCATGGCCTGAAGCACACTATTGGTTACAGTTGACTGTGCAAAGAACACTATGGATATGAATCCAAGATACATACATTTGGCTGCCATCGGATCCGCACCTGAGAACAGGAGCTGTATTATAGGCTTAGCCAGGACTCCCATTCCAACCGCACACGGTATGGTGACCAGCATGGACATGCTGAGCGCCTGATTCAGAAGTTTATTGGTTTTCTGCATGTCATTTCTTGCATACGCACCGGATATTCCCGGAATATATGCGATTCCAACTGAAGCTGCTATGGCAAGCGGAAGGTTCGTGAGAACTGTATACTGTCCTGAGTAAATTCCATACAGCTTTGCCATCTCCAGGGAATCCATGCCCTTCATCTTCATGACCACATAGAATACCTTCATGTCTATAGGTGTGAGCACGTTATACACCACTGCTGCCACCACGATAGGTGTGACTGTGGCAATGATTATTCTGAATAACTTTCCATAGGATTCGGTGCCTGGACTTGTATCGTTCTTCACAGACTCCATGATACCCTTTCTTCTTCTCGCATAAGCGAACAGTATGAATATCAATCCTCCAAGGACTCCGGCACCTGTACCCATGGCACTTCCGGCAGAACCATACTTTGCATGCTCGGTTGTTCCAGCGGCAAATGGCTTTGCAAGCATATACGCAGCGACGATACTGACTACTGCATTTGCAAGCTGCTCTATGATCTGTGATATAGATGTAGGCACCATCGTGTTGTATGCCTGCAGATATCCTCTGAATATTGCAAGAAAGCCCGATATAAATATAGTAGGGGCAAGTATCTTAAGACTTAAGACTGCATTTGGCTGGTCACTTACAAACCATTCGGCTCCAAAGTACGTGATCAGTGCCGCCACAGCACCCGCTATGACTACATATATAAATGTACAGTAGTATATACGTCTGGCACTCTTGTACTGTCCCATAGCTATCTTACCGGCAACAAGCTTCGACACTGCTGTAGGAATACTGTATGTGGCGATCATTATGACCATGGCGTATATTGCATACGCTGAACCATAATATCCATTTCCCTCATCTCCAAGTATCTGATACAGAGGTGATCTGTACAGAAGGCCGATGATCCTCGACACGATTCCGGCTCCCGCCAGGATTCCTGCCTGAAGCGCCAGATTACTTCCCTTTCCTGATAGCTTTCCTTTCTTTGCCGTACCGGTATTTGTACTCATATCTAACTCCTTATTGCCATTTCTAAATCACTGTTGTAAAATTCAATTTGTATCTTTGATATATATCACAAACTATATATATACCAATTTTATGCAGTTAATTCAACCATAATATTTATAAACACGATGCATATTATGACCCAATATACCACAAGGAGGAACTTTAACAATGGAATACTCTTCACTTCCAAAGGATCCTATGGTGCTTCTCAGCTTCATCAACACGAAGCTCAGAGATGACTATCCAAGTCTTGACGAGCTCTGCAGCTCACTATGTGTAAATGCAGATGATATCAAGAGTAAGCTCGCATCCATCGACTATTCATACGATGCAGAAAAGAACAGATTTGTGTAAAAGCAAATCTGTTCTTTTCTCTTTTGTCAGACAGGGACAGCATCTGCTTTCCCCGTGCTGATATTATGTTTTATTTATCCTGATTCCCGGAAATTTTTTTATCACTCTCCGGTTTTGCCTGACCATTTCCAACTTCTTCAGCGTCATCTTTGCTGTCAGCTTCCTTATCAGGCTCTGCATCACTTCCTACTATATTATTTGCAAGCTTTTCAGCGTCCGCCCTGCTGGCCACGCTCTTCATAACATGCATGAATTTATCAAATATACTGATAGGATCATCATCTGAATCATCGTCATCCTGAGACTGATCATCTGCATGCGCAGTGCCAGACTTCACATATTCATCATCTGGAAGATCTGATGGGTACTGAAGCATATGCTGCTTCTGCTTGAGCTTCCTTTTGTTCTCACGCTCCGCAAGCTTCTGCTCCGGCGTCTTCTTCTTGAACCTTATATCCTCTTCTTCCTCAGTTATATATATCGGCTCTCCCGTCTCCTCATCTATCCTGCGAATCTTCTCATACTCGGATGTCTTGAACGCAAGATTCTTCTCCTGCAGCTTTGCAGTGCATGTCCTGTTGATGTACATGTAACAGCAGGCAAATACAGGAACTCCGAGAAGCATTCCAAAGAATCCGAACAAACCGCCGCCAACTATGACCGCTGTGAGCACCCAGAAGCTTGAAAGTCCTGTGGTATCTCCGATGATCTTCGGTCCGAGGATATTTCCATCAAACTGCTGCAGTACAAGTATAACAATGAGCAGCACAAGACTCTTTATAGGATCTGCAATGAGCACGATGAAGAAACATGGCACAGCTCCTATGATAGGTCCGAAGAACGGTATGACATTTGTCACTCCAACGATAACACTTATCAGAACCGCATATGGCAGATTGAGTATCGTTGATACTATGAACATGATCATTCCTATAATAAGTGAATCAAGTATCTTTCCATTTATAAACTGACCAAATATCCTGTTCATCTCTGAAAGTCCGTCAAGGATAGTATTTGCATTCTTCACCTTGAATACCGCATATATTATCTTCTTTCCCCTTGAAGCAAGATATTCCTTGTTTGCCATCACATATATCGAAGCAACAATGCCTATAAGGAAATTGTACAGGAACTTAAGTCCTGAGAACACTCCACTTCCTATGTTCACCACGATCTTGTCCACATTTGGCATGATCTTGGTATTCAGCATATCCTGAACCTTGAGATATGCATTGTTCATATACTTGTTGATCTGATCCTCAGGTATATTGAGCTTCTGGAACTTCTCATTTATATTCTCCACCATCGTCTGAAGGTTGGAATAATAGGTATCCATGTTGCCCACAAGCTGCTTGATACTGTCGTAGAGCTGAGGAACCACCAGCCACACTATTCCGGTTATGATTCCAAGGAACACTATGGTAGTTAAAATAACCGACAAAGTTCTCGAAACCTTGAACAATTTTTTCTTATCCGATATGACTCTCTCCTGGAATATCGTATGAAATAATCTGTCGAAAAAAACAAGTATCGGGTTCATGAGAAACGCAATGACTGCGCCCACTATGATCGGTGCAAATGCACTCGATATCTTGTCAAGTATCGCACGAAATCCCGACCATTGCTCCAGTATCTTATTAAAAAGGAGTCCGACAACGATTATTCCTATGACCGCCAGACTTATGTTGAGAATTCTTTTCTTCTTATTATTAACAGCCAACTTCTTCTCTCCCATTCTTTAGCATGTGTTTATTATATTAGTTTTTCCAAACCTGTTCAATACAGCTTACGCAAAATTAACCATACATTTATCACTTAATCTCATAAATTTTATAATTCGTGCATATAATGCACTTTAGGGGATAGTATGTTCAGAAAATTTATGTTGTTTACCCTACTGTTTTTTAGTAAAATGAGAACTAGCCAAGGGCAAATGCGAAAAGTATCGCATACCAGGATTTCCTAAACGAGGGAGGTGTTCTATATGAATTGGGAGATTGCAACCTGGCTTATCATATTTGCCGTATGTCTCATTGCTGAGATCATATCGCTTGGACTTACAACCATCTGGGCATGTGGAGGAGCCCTGGTGGCAATGATCATCGCTTTTTTCAGCGGATCGCTGCCACTACAGATCGTTGCATTTCTTGTTGTCACCACTATTCTTTTCTTCACGACAAGACCGATTGCCAAGAAGCATCTTGACAACCAACTGGTGAAGACAAACGTAGAAAGTCTTATCGGCAAACACGTTATCGTATCTGCTGACATAGACAATCTCAAGTCCACCGGTCAGGTCTTGATCAACGGAGTTGAGTGGACAGCAAGATCCAAACATGGCGATACCATTGAAACCGGAACCGAGGTCGTGATCGACGAGATATCCGGAGTCAAAGCAATCGTAGAAAAGGCAGGAAAGCCGGCAATATAAAGCTAAGGGCTTATCAGCTTAAGACACACACATTTTTAATTAAGGAGATTATTATGGACGGAGCAGGAATTTCACTTATTATCATTTTATGTCTGATCGTAATCGTTATTATTTGCAGTACGATCAAGATCGTGCCACAGGCACACGCTTATGTAATTGAGAGACTTGGAACATATCAGGCAACATGGTCTGTTGGACTTCACATGAAGATGCCTGTTATCGATAAGGTAGCCAAGAAGGTTACACTCAAGGAGCAGGTTGTTGACTTCGCTCCACAGCCGGTTATCACAAAGGATAACGTAACAATGAGGATCGACACAGTCGTATTCTTCCAGATCACAGATCCTAAGCTTTTCAGCTACGGAGTTGAGAATCCTATCATGGCCATCGAGAACCTGACAGCTACCACACTTCGTAACATCATCGGTGATCTCGAGCTTGACCAGACACTTACATCAAGAGAGACCATCAACACCAAGATGAGAGCAACACTTGACGAGGCTACTGATCCTTGGGGAATCAAGGTCAACAGAGTAGAGCTCAAGAACATCATCCCTCCTGCAGCTATTCAGGATGCCATGGAGAAGCAGATGAAGGCAGAGCGTGAGAGACGTGAGCAGATCCTCCGTGCTGAAGGTGAGAAGAAGTCAGCCATCCTCATCGCAGAAGGTAACAAGCAGTCAGTCATCCTTGAGGCCGAGGCTGAGAAGGCTTCTCAGATTCTCCGTGCTGAGGCTAAGAAGGAAGCAACTATCAAGGAAGCCGAAGGTCAGGCACAGGCTATCCTCGCTGTACAGCAGGCAAATGCAGATGGTATCAGAGCACTGAATGAGTCAATGCCTACAAATCAGGTCATCACTCTCAAGAGCCTGGAAGCATTTACAAAGGCTGCAGACGGCAAGGCTACCAAGATCATCATCCCATCAGAGATACAGGGAATCGCAGGTCTCACCTCTTCTATTGTAGAGGTTGCCAAGAGCACTGAAGCTGCTGCCATATCAAAGCAGTAACATATCAGACTATTACAAATAAATAAGACAGATATTAAAAGACGTGCATGAAAGTTCTTTTTGAAGAATCTTTCGTGCACGTCTTTGTAATTACTATTTGTATTTTTCTGTCATCATGATCACTGCGGAAGTTCTATCCACACAGATTTGATATTCTCTCCTGACTCAACATCATTCAACTGATATACGATCTGCACCTTTCCAGTCCTGCCCTTTTCTACCGATACGATCATATAGCTGTTCACCATAGACATTGGAGCCAGCGAGCCCTCGCAGTTTCCACCTTCTGTATGTACCCTCCATCCTCAACTGAATATACCTCATCAGTCATTCTTGCTCACATTGTTATACTGGAAGAAATCAATCCTGTGATCCTTGAAATAATATTTTGCATCACGCTCATTCACTTCCCTGAGTACCTTACACGGATTACCCACAGCTACAACATTCGATGGGATATCTGTGGCAACCATACTTCCAGCTCCTATGACGGTGTTATCACCTATAGTTACCCCCGGAAGTATCGTAACTCCTGCACCTATCCAGCAGTTCTTGCCTATTGTTATAGGTGCATTGTACTGATAGCCCTGTTTTCTGAGCTCAGGATTTATTGGATGTCCCGCTGTTGCCAGAGTTACATTTGGTCCAAACATGGTGTAGTCACCAACGTAAATATGTGTGTCATCCACCATTGTAAGGTTGAAATTCGCATATATATTGCTGCCCCAGTGAACAAATTTGCCGCCCCAGTTTGCATGGAGTGGTGGCTCTATATAGCAGTTGTCTCCTATCTCCTCAAACATCTCCTTGAGCATCTGCTGACGCTTGACCATCTCTGTTGGTCTGGTCATATTGAAGTCATATAATCTGTCCAGACACTTTATCTGCTCTCTGGCGATATCCTCATCGCCCGGAAGATAAAGCTCACATGTGTGCATCTTTTCCAGCTCTGATTTTCCCATTGTAAATACCTCCTGTATTTTATTTTTGTCTTCATAAACCCGCCATGTTGTAAATCCGTTTCTTTTTGACATCGTGGATTATCACATCATGATCACACTGGCTATATGAAAGCAACAGGCACCACCAAGCCGCACTAAAGCGCCCATGATGATGCCTGTTATATCGTCGTATATACATTATATTCAAATGTACATACATGGCGCACTCGGCACCATATATATCATTTAGTTGTACTTGTAGTAATTGATGAGGCAGCCATCTGTTATGATCTGTCTCTCATCGTCTGTGAGTTCTCCAAGTCTCAGCTCTATCTCAGCAAAATCCTTGTTCACAACATATGCCTTGATGACCTCTGTCTTGTTCTTCACCGCATCCTTGATTCCCGGGATGAATACATAGTCGTCATTGTCAAAGTCAAAATCCTTATCGATGACAAATGGAAGCATACCCCAGTTGATAAGGTTTGATCTGTATCTCTTTGTAGCGTATTCCTTTGCAATGTTTGCCCATCCACCGAGAACCTTCTGGCATGATGCAGCCTGCTCACGGGCTGAACCGTCACCCGGCTTAACAGCATAAATGGTACTTCCAACACCTGTGTTGCTTCCGCATACGTCCTCAAACTTCTCCTTGATGGCATGCATAACTTCCTTGACCTCTGGGAATGCCTTACCCATGCACTCACCTGCCTCACGAACCTTCTCTACAGCCTGGATAGCCTTCGCTCTTCCAACGTACTCAGGATCCTTTCTTGACAGAGTGAACTCTGCAAGTCCAAGAGGATTTGATCTGTATGATGAAGTCTCTCCTGATGGGATAAGCTCATCTGTTGTTGTTACAGGATCATGTATAACTGATGCCACCTTGAGGAGAAGGTTGTCTGTAAGAGGAACCATCTCAGGCCAGTCCTTGATGTTTGGACCAAACTTGATCTCAACCGAAGGATCAGCCTTTCCAACACCATTGTAAACTCTTCTGTCGTATATAGCCTTGTCGAAGAAATACTTTGGATGTGTGTACTCTATATCTGCAAGGTCTGTTGCTGATGTCAGATAGCCCTTGTTGGCTGCAGTTGCTGCGATAGAACGCGCATCCATAAGCGCAACAGATGAGATCTGACCATTCTGTATCTTTGAGCCCTCTCTGTTAGGGAAGTTTCTTGTTGAATGTCTGATGGAGAATGCATTGTTGGCAGGTGTATCACCGGCACCAAAGCAAGGTCCACAAAATGCTGTCTTAACGATAGAACCTGTCTCGATGAGATCAGCCAGAACACCGTTCTTTGCAAGCTGCATATATATAGGTGTACTTGCAGGATATACTGACAGTGTGAACTCGTCAGCGCCTATGCTCTTGCCTCTGAGGATATCAGCCGCATCGCAGATATTCTCATATCCACCACCGGCACATCCGGCGATGATTCCCTGCTCAACATACAGCTTGCCATCTCTTACCTTATCCTTGAGTGTAAAGTCGACCTTGCCGTCAAGGCTTACAAGTGCACGCTTCTCAACATCATCAAGGATATCCATGAGGTTTGCATTCAGCTCGTCGATGGTGTATGTGTTGCTTGGGTGGAATGGCATAGCTATCATTGGCTTAACTGTTGACAGATCTACATATACGACTCCGTCATAGTAAGCCACATCGCCAGGATTCATCTCCTTGTATGCCTCACTTCTTCCGTGAATGTCATACCAATCCTTTATCTTGTCATCTGTCTTCCATATTGATGACAGACATGTTGTCTCTGTTGTCATAACATCAATACCGATACGGAAATCTGCTGAGAGCTTGTCAACACCAGGACCAACGAACTCCATGACCTTATTCTTGACATATCCGCAGCCAAATGTTGCTCCGATGATGGCAAGTGCCACATCCTGAGGACCAACCCCCTTCTGTACCTCTCCGTCGAGATAGATTGCGATAACGCCCGGCTTTGCAACATCGTATGTCTTACACAGGAGCTGCTTTGCGAGCTCACCGCCGCCCTCTCCAATAGCCATAGTACCAAGAGCACCGTAACGTGTATGTGAGTCTGATCCAAGTATCATGGCGCCACACTCTGCCAGCATCTCTCTTGCAAACTGATGGATGACCGCCTGATGAGGTGGTACATACACGCCGCCATACTTCTTCGCACATGAGAGGCCAAACATATGGTCATCCTCATTGATGGTTCCACCTACGGCACACAGTGAGTTGTGACAGTTTGTAAGTACATATGGTATAGGGAACTCCTTAAGACCTGATGCTCTTGCTGTCTGGATGATTCCTACAAATGTTATATCATGTGAAGTCATCTTATCGAATTTGATCTTAAGATTCTCCATATTGTCAGATGTGTTATGCTTAGCCAATATTCCGTAAGCAAGTGTGTTCTTTGATGCCTCTTCCTTTGATGGAGCACTGCCAAGCTTTGATGCGAGAACCGCACCTGCCTCAGCATTATCCTCAACCAGCTCTGTACCATGTAACAGATAAGCACCGTTGTCAAATAATTTAATCATACTCTTCCTCCTGGTAATAGCTTTTTGTCATTTATGGAATTGCACACAGATGTATACAAAACCCCATGTTTCTCTACATCATACCATATTATTTTCAAATTTTAAATAGTATTATATTACAGCTTAACGCAAAAAATCTGCCATACATGCTCAGGCACATATGGCAGATCCTATGCATCAAATTGAATATACTGTACAGATACCCTTAACCGAAATACCTGTACCTGATACATCCTATCTGACACTATATAATCAATCTCCCCTCAGAGTTAATTATCCTCTGTTACATACACTATACTATTTGTATAATTTTTCCAATAGTTTTGGCAAAAATCGACACAAACGACGCGTATAACAACCTGAACGACATAAATTTTCGTGTACAACACACATATACTTTAATTATACCTATTGTAGAAATTCCCATTTGTATGATAGAATGTTCCTGATATGTTAATAATTTAAGAGTTTTGTTTATCTATCAATTTTTCACAGGAGTGTTTGATTATGAATTTTCTGATTGTTGAGGATGACAATATCCAGCTTACCGGCTTAAAACATATAATTGAAGAAGAGTACGCAGACGCTGTTGTCAACACTGCATCAACTTACAACGATGCCATAACAATAATAGATTCATTTGATATTGATATCTTTTTACTGGACATTGATCTCGGTGGAGGAAAGACCGGATTGGATGTATGTGGTTATCTCCGAAGAATTCCCAAATACAATGACACACCTGTCATCTTCATCACCGACATCACCGTTCCAAACCTTGATGTCATCAACAAGTATCATTGCCAGTATTATTTCTCAAAGCCTTATGACAGAATCGATGTCGTAGGAGGGATCAACTCGGTGCTCACACAGCCTGACGACCAGACATCAAGGATCCGCGTAAAGGATATCCAGGGAATACTTTTCCATATAAGCATGGATGAAATAATTTATGTATGTGCATCCGGCCACCACAAGCACATTTTCACATCCGACGGCGATTTTATCGTCACCAACCCGACCTTCGAGTCAATTTTGCAGGCTGCTGGTGATGTACCTCTGGTCAGATGCCACAAAAGCTATTACTTCAATCCCGACTACATACAGAGCTACGACAGATCCAATTCACTTATAACGCTGAAACTGGCTCAAGAATCCATACCGGTCGGGCGCAAATACAAAACTATTATAGAAACTTACCAGGAGAACAGATAATGGCTGCATATTTTGATTTTCTTTCCAAGATACTGTTTGATACCTTTGTATTTTTAGTATTCTTGATGGCGATATATAATGTAAAATTTTCCCAGATAGCAAAGAGACTTCCACCTTTGCTTCTGCTGACTTTACCAGTCTCTCTGATTGCCACAGTTACAGACTCCATGTTAATATTCACACTGATAACATACATATACTGCTTTGTATTCTACTCTCTGGTATTCCGATATCCGCCGATGAAGATCATAACGGGATACGCAATTACACTTATCATCATGACTATACTGAACCTCATCCAGATGGTTGTCATCATGCAGTTTACGGACAATCCATTCACCAACACTTCAACATATATAACCGAAGCCATGGCTTTCATCATAGCTATACTTTTATACAAATTCGGACATATGGATAAGCTGTACGATGCTCTTATAGTGAAAAATCAGGTATCCAGGAATATAATACTCGCAGTATTTGCCCTCATGGTATCTATGGTTTTATACCAGCGTATATCCCCTAAGGACTTCATGAATATATTTATGACTTTCCTGTTTATAGTCATACTTATCCTCATTTTATACTCGGGAATGTACAAGAACTATATGAGCCTCAGAGAATCCCGGAAGCAACTACAGTCATATGAACAGTATCTTCCTATTATAGAGGATCTGATAGATCAGGTGCGCATGAGACAGCATGACTACAACAATGAGCTTCAGGCCATCAGCATGCTGCCGATCAGTTACACTGATTATGATTCCCTCGCTGCTGCCCTTTCAAATGAGCTGGATACCTCCTGCAATGACCATGTCATCAAGAATTCGTATCTTCTGAGGATCAACATGAAACTGATCGCAGGTTTTCTGTTCAGCAAGATGAACCTTGCGCAGGAGCATAATATCAATCTGGATATAGATGTCAAAAATTCCACACTCACATCCAAGGCAGCGGAATTTGAGCTTCTGGATGTCATGAGCATTCTGGTGGACAATGCATTTGACGCAACTGAAGACGGAGGTATGATAAAAGTCATCATAGACTCTGACGGCAAGACTACCACCGTGGAAACCTTCAATGCCGGATCGCAGCTCACCGCGGAAATGCGCAAGAACTTCTTCGCAAAGGGCTACTCGACCAAGCCTCTGAAGGATGGAGCTTATTCCAGAGGTATCGGACTTTACAAGCTGAAACAGCTCACATCCAAGTACCATGGTGAAATACTGTTGGACAATCAGACGGTGGATGGACAGAACTGTATCCACTTTGTCGTCAGCATATAATAAATTTTATGATTCCAAATGCTTTTTTATAGTTTTCAGATAACTTATCCCATCGTTAAATCCAACATTTTTAGGTATTTCTGTTATCCGCGTTAAATTTTTTTGTTTTTCGACTTATTTCCTTAATTTTATTCTTTACTTATTATCTATAAATGGTATAATCAAAAGGATTATTTTTCCTAATAAACGGAACTTAATGAGAAATTTTTGACAGGAGATGTGAAAGTGAAAGATACTATCGAAATCAGATGGCACGGACGTGGTGGTCAGGGTGCCAAGACTGCTGCCCTGCTCCTCGCAGATGTGGCATTCAAAACAGGTAAATATGTTCAGGGATTCCCTGAGTATGGTCCAGAGAGAATGGGCGCACCTATCACTGCCTACAACAGGATCAGCAGTGAGCCTATCAGAGTACATTCCAACATTTACGAGCCACAGTATGTGGTTGTAGTTGACGAATCTCTGATCGAACCTGTACATGTGACTGCAGGTCTCGCCGAGGATGGCGCCATCATTATAAATACACCTAAGACTCCGGACGAGGTCCGTCCACTGCTCAAGGGTTACAAGGGCAGGGTATACACACTTGATGCCAAGGAGATCTCCATGAAGACTCTCGGCAAGAATTTCCCTAACTCTCCTATGCTTGCAGCCATCGTTGCTGTCAGCGGAATCATGGAGGAGGGACCTTTCCTCGAAGATATGAGACAGTCATATCAGCACAAATTTGCCAAGAAACCAGAGGTTATCGAGGGCAACATGGAAGCATTAAAGCTCGCCTTCAGGGAGGTAATGAAGTAATGAGAACAGATATAAGCAAGATACATGACAATAGCAAATGGACAGAGCTCACACCTGGAAACCACGTATACGGCGGTGGCACATCCAAGGCATTTAACACAGGTGAGTGGAGGACTTCAACCCCTGTCCTAGACGAGAGCAAATGCGTACACTGTCTTCTGTGCGCACCTGTCTGTCCGGATTCATGCATTCCGGTCGTATCAGGCAAGCGTCTCGCATTTGACCTGGAGCACTGCAAGGGCTGCGGTATATGCGCATACCAGTGCAAATTCGGAGCAATCACTATGAAGGAGGGCAAATAAATGGCTATAAGAGAACGTCTTTCAGGAAATGAGGCTGTGGCACATGCTATAAAGCAGATCAATCCGGATGTTATGCCTGCATTTCCTATAACACCTTCAACTGAGATACCTCAGTTCGTTTCAACATTTATCTCCAATGGAGAGATCGATACAGAATTTATACCGGTAGAGAGTGAGCACAGTGCCATGAGTGCAGCGATCGGCGCAGAGGCTGCCGGCTGCCGTACACTCACAGCCACATCATCATGTGGTATGGCTCTCATGTGGGAGGAGCTCTACGTGGCAGCGTCCAATCGTCTTCCACTTGCCCTCGCACTTGTAAACAGAGCACTCTCCGGCCCTATCAACATCAACTGTGACCACTCAGACAGTATGGGCGCACGTGATACAGGCTGGCTTCAGATATACGCAGAGAACAATCAGGAGGCATATGACAACTTTGTTCAGGCATACAGAATATCTGAGCACAAGGATGTCAGACTTCCTATCATGATATGTCAGGATGGTTTCATCACAAGCCATGCCGTTGAAAACATCACCCTCATCGAGGATGATCTCGTAAAGAAGTTTGTAGGTGAATACACCCCTGAGCAGTATCTGTTAAATCCTGAGATGCCTATGGCTGTCGGTCCTTACGCCACATCTCCTTACTATATGGAGACTAAGATGGCTCAGAACACTGCCATGAAGAATGCAAAGCAGGTTATTCTTGACGTTGCAAAGGAATTCGAGGAGATGACAGGCCGTCACTACGGATTCTTTGAGGAGTACAGACTTGACGACGCTGACTACGCCATCGTTATGATCGGTTCTGCTGCCGGAACAACAAAGGAAGCTATAGATGAGCTGAGAAACGAAGGCAAGAAGGTCGGACTCTTGAAGATCAGAGTGTTCAGACCATTCCCTGGTGAGGAGATTGCAAAGGCTCTCGCCCACACCAAGGCTGTGGCAATCCTTGACAGATCGGAAGGATTCAGAGCAGGCGGCGGGCCTCTCTCAGCAGAGGTCAAGGAGCACCTGTATGACATTCAGGCAACCACAAAGGCTGTCAGCTACATCTACGGTCTCGGCGGACGTGACTACACTGTGGACAGCGCCAAGGGCGTATTTGCACAGCTTGAAGACATGATAGAGAACGGTGCTGAGATTCCTCAGTATCAGTACATAGGACTTAGACAGTAGGAGGTAAGATGAAATGGCATATAATTTTAAAGAAATAATGAACAAGCCTGAGCGTCTTGCTCCAGGTCATAGAATGTGTGCAGGCTGCGGTGGTACGATCACTGTCAGAACTGTACTCCGCGCCCTTCACGAAGGCGACAAGGCGGTCATCGGTAACGCCACAGGATGTCTTGAGGTTTCAACCTTCATGTATCCTTACACAGCTTACGAGGACAGCTACATACACAACGCATTTGAGAACGCAGGCGCAACCCTCTCCGGTGTTGAGACAGCGTACAACGTTCTGAAGAAAAAAGGCAAGATAGATGACACATACAAATTCATCACATTTGGCGGTGATGGCGGAACTTATGACATCGGACTTCAGTCACTGTCAGGTGCCATGGAGCGTGGACATGACATGGTATATGTGTGCTACGACAACGGAGCATACATGAACACCGGTATCCAGCGTTCATCAGCTACTCCTATGTATGCTGACACCACAACCACACCAGTAGGCTCACAGTCAAATGGTAAGATGCAGAACAGAAAGGATCTCGCACAGGTCATGGCTGCCCACGACATCCCATATGTTGGACAGTCTACTCTTCTCGGCAACATGCGTGATCTCTATGAGAAGGCTGAGAAGGCCATATACACACCTGGCGCAGCTTTCCTCAACGTCATGTCACCATGTCCTAGAGGATGGAGATACCCTACAGAGAAGATCATGGACATCTGCAAGCTGGCAGTCGAGACATGTTACTGGCCTCTGTTCGAGGTTATTGAGGGCAAATGGATCCTCTCCTACTCTCCTAAGAAGAAGCTTCCTATCGAGGACTTCCTGAGAACGCAGGGCAGGTTCAAGCACCTGTTCAAGCCTGAGAACGAGCACCTTCTCGTTCAGTATCAGCAGGAGGTTGACCGCCGTTGGGAGGATCTGCTGTATAGATGTTCTAAGAATTAAATTGTATGACGGACGAAAATCCGTATAGTGCATATGCACAATCACGTTTGATTGCTCTCATTTCGACTAAGGTCACATAAGCATGGGGCTCCGACCGCGATAAGGGCGGTGCGGATCTCCGCCCCAGCTTGTGACCGTCGAAAATCGGCAATCTGCACTACCGATTGTTGCATATTGCAATATACGGATTTTCTGTTGTTATAGATAATTAAAACTAATTTCTTAGAACATCCTATCTTATTATTATTTTTAGTTCTAAACTGCTTATTGTTGCATATTGCGCCATATGTATTTTCTGGTTGTATACACAAAAGGAAAATATCAGTTAAATGGCATCTCGTAGAAATCATTGAGAGTGTATTGCACATCCTCACCATCTTCGGTTGTTGTTTTCCAGAACAGCAGGCTGTCTACCTGGCTTACATCCAATATGCGGTCTGTGGTAAACAGAAGTTCATATTCGCCAGATGTGTTTGTATTTTCGTTTCCCGATTCAACAATATCTGTAAGCATTGTTCCGTCTTTCAGCTTTACACCGGAAAGGGCCGCATATTTTTTGTCTGAGGTCATATTTTTTGCACCGCTTATATCGAGCACTGCCCTGATGGATATCTGGGAAACCTCACATTCGGTGACTACAGCCCCTGTATCTTCAAGGACTGTATGTGTCTCTCTTGTCACGGAAGTGATATCTCCACCTAGCTCCCATTCAAATCTCCATGTGCCATCATTGTCAACTTTCACATCAAGATGGTCATCATAAACTCCAAGATCACCGAACTCGACCGACAGCTTCCTTTTGCACAGCGCTATCAGAAATGCTTCCTCGTCATCAACATACTCAATCCCCTTCTTTTGTATAGTCCTGAAATACTCCATATACATTTCCTGCAGCACATCATTTATATCATCAAATCCCTTGCACTTTGATATCAGATACAGGGTCACGCTACGTTTTGTCTTTTATAGACTTCTTCAAAATGTCTATTTAAACCGTCATTCACATTGTTATTCTTTTGACCGGCCAACTCTCCTACCTCCTTAACTAATGTAGTGGGGGATTTTCCGCATTTGGTTTCTTTTAGATAAATATTTTTTATATCATACCATATACAGACTATCAGAAACACGATCCGCGGCTTTTCATATCTCTCTGGTGAATCCTGACTGATCCAATACATCATCACCTCCTTGACCTGCATATTAACAAACCGATATGACTTTCATATGTCCATTATAACAATTTACTACAAATATGTGCTATAGTGATATACATACATTACATGGAGGTAGAAAACCATTTGAATTGGACCGAAGGACTTATTAACGCAATTGATTATATTGAGACTCACCTTATTGACGGTGAAGTATTGGACCAAAATACAATAGCCATGCAGGCTTACTCTTCTCCCGACAACTTCAGAAAAGTATTTCATCTAATCACGGGATATACTATAGGGGAATATATCAGAAACCGCCGGCTTTCCCTGGCTGGAGAAGAACTCATTTCATCCAACCGCACGGTGACTGATATTGCACTTGAATACGGATATGACACACCCGAAAGCTTCACGAAGGCTTTCACACGCTTTCATGGAAACTCTCCAACTTATGTTCGAAATAATAAGTCCGGTCTCCATAATTTCACCCGGATTGTATTAAGGGTCACAGCAGATGGGGGATCTATGCTCAACTACAGAATCGTTAAGATCAACAACATGTGTATTGCCGGTTATTCCAGGGTTTTCACAAGCCTCGATACCGCGAAAAATAATATTCTGATTTCAAAATTTACAAGAGAATGCTGCAGTCAAAGCTGGGATAAACTAATGGAAATTAAATCCACTGATGAAAAACCAAATAACTGCTTATTCGGTTACAGATCAAATGATTTTATAAATATTGATAAGTTCAATAATGAAATTTCATGCTTTAATTACACATTTGGACGAATGATCACAAAACAAGAAATTTCCGGATTAAATATATCCGATTATTCGATAACAAGCATTCCTGACGGCGAATGGATCTGTTTTGACTGTTCAGATACTACTCCTGCCGGGCAGCAGTCACTTTGGTATAAAATTTACACAGAATTTCTACCATTTTCTCATTATAACATAGCGCCTGACATAACCTTAGAGTGTAGCAATGTATCATTAAAAAAGGAACAAAATTACCTTCTCCTGCAAATCCGCCCCGACAAGGTTTAACCATTGCTGACAGGTCATAATGCAACTCCTGTGATATTGTTTTTATAGTATTTCTCACTTATGTGATAATTACTAAATACAATCAAAGGAGGCCTTTTATGAAAAAGGAATTAACAATTTTGACCACATTCAGCATAGCTATTATATTAGTTGTCACCGGGTGTCAGCACTCGTCAGCATCTAAGAATGACTCTACTGTCACCCAATCGGTCACCAGCTATTCTTCATCCGAAGATACGTCAATCGAAGAAGCAACAACAAGTGAAACCTCAGTCAAAGAAATCACAACTGAGGAGCTTACTAAAGAAGCGCCAACTCCAACAGGTTTACTTCCAGAGGAACGTGCCAGCATAACCATGGGAAAACTCTCTCCCGAGCACATGTATTATAACGAGGTGACAACTCTTGATCCCGCCTGTGCAGACTATATCAACGAATTATCCATTTATGATGCTGAGATAGATGACACTTTTGTTGTCCATATATCTCTTCCACCTGATTATAACGAAGCAAGCTCATATCCAATGGTTGTTATGACCGATGGAGTCTGGAGACTCAGTGATCACCCTGAACTCAGACCTCTTATGACATCTGGCCAGATACAGGACGTTATCCTTGTCAGCATAGGGTATCCAAACACTTACAATTATGATGTCATCAGAAAAAGAGATCTCCAGACTAACCCTGATTCATTCCTGCATTTTATTGTAGATAACCTGATTCCTTACCTGGAAGAAATATACTCTGTAAACCCTGAAAATATGACTCTCACAGGACATTCCCTGGGTGGATACTGGGCTTACTACGCTCTGTTTCATAATGACACTATAGGAAAGAATACATTTACAAATTATTATATTGGCAGTCCTTCCATGTGGGCAAATACTGACGGCAAATTTATGTCTACGTACGAAGAAGAATATTACAACAGAACACAGACTCTAAATGCTAATGTCTATGTAACCGTAGGTGCAGATGAGGATAAAAACTTCATATCTTCTATCGAGGATTTCTACAATGATTTACAAGAGAGAAATTATTCTGGCTTAAACCTAACCTACGAAAAAATAGAAGGCTATGACCATAACACAGTCTTTAAGCCTTCTATCAAAAATACTCTTCTTATGTTCTATAAAAAAGATTCCGAATAACTATCTGTAGAACCACCAGCATCCATATCTAGGCATGACTGCTCCAAGCTCGCGGAGTGTCTTGCCTGATATGAGATCGGTATATATGTCAGCCTGATCATCAGGCATAGTCCAGATGAGCTGATCCATGTTGCTGAAGTTGAAAAATGCCCTCAGCTCATGTCCTGCATATTCCCTCACTATTCCGAGGACGCTTGCACATCCTGTCTCTATGGTGTAGACATTTGCATTACATGAAAATACATCATGCGATGCTCTTATATCCTCCATGTGGCGCAGCGCGTCAAATATCTTCATGGCTACAGGATCTTTATTTTCAACCTTGTCCCATGGGAAGTTTCCTCTGTGCAGATATCTGCTGTCCGCACATTTGTCCGGATCATTCTTATAAGTATAATCGTTTGTCTGTCCTATCTCATCACCGCTGTACAGAACCGGGATTCCGCTCTGTGCCAGCAGGTATCCATGAAGCATGAGATCACAGGCAATGGCCTGTTCGATCTTGTCTGCATTTGCCTCGTACTGGCCGGCCTCAAGGCCTGACAGGGATGCTGTTGTTCCACACAGACGGGCATCTCCGAGTCTAGGATCATCGTTATAGAGCTCACCTCTGGAATCACTGTTGTATCCCTTTCCTGTGAAATAGTCATTCAGGAACTTCTTGTGTGCCACCTCATCTATGCCGAACTGTGCCAGCCAGTCATAGTCAAGTCCCCAGCCAATATCATCGTGGCATCTGAGGTAATTCAGGAACACATAATCCTTTGGAAGTGCACACACCTGATCCATCTGGCGCTTTAAGAGTCCCACATTCTTCGTGGCTATCGTATTCCACGTGGATGCCATGGTTGTCACGTTGTAGAGCATATGGCACTCTGGCTTGTCAACTGTTCCAAAGTATGGAACTACCTTGGAAGGCTCCATAACGACCTCTCCGAGAAGAAGGACTCCCGGACATACTATCTCACTGATTATCCTCATCATACGGACAAGAGTGTGAACCTGTGGAAGGTTACGGCAGTTTGTGCCTATCTGCTTCCATATATACGGAACAGCGTCGAGTCTGATGACATCTATACCTCGGTTTGCCATATAGAGCATGTTGCCGACCATGTCGTTGAACACCATAGGATTTGCATAGTTCAGATCCCACTGGTATGGGTAAAATGTAGTCATGACCACCTGATTGCAGTCATTTATCCATGTGAAGTTACCAGGCGCCGTAGTTGGGAATACCTCAGGCACAGTCTCCTCATATATGTTAGGAACGAACCAATCATCATAGAAGAAATATCTGGATCTTGCAACAGGATCTCCATTTCTCGCTGCCCTTGCCCACTCATGATCCTCACTTGTATGGTTCATTACGAAATCCAGACAGCAGCTTATACCCTGTCTGTGACACTCTGCAGTGAGGTCCTCCAGATCCTCCATGGTTCCAAGCTCAGGCTTTACCTTTCTGAAATCCGCAACAGCATATCCGCCGTCATCTCTGCCCTTAGGGCTTTCCAGCAGCGGCATAAAATGAAGATAATTCACACCACATGACTTCACATATGGAAGCTTTTCTTTTACACCCTTCAGCGTTCCCGCGAATGCATTTGTGTACATCATCATACCTAACAGATCATTCTGCTTATACCAGTCCGGATTCTTGACACGGCTTCTGTCCAGCTTCTTGAGATCAGCATTTCTCTCCTGATAATAACCATACAGAGAATCGCACAGCCAGTCAAATGCCTCCATATTGTTGTTATAGAGCTCGCAGTAGAGCCACTTGAGCTCGTCATATCTCTCATCAAATCTCTTTGTATATTCTGCAGTCTTTTTCACTGTCTTTGAACCTGCCATTTATCTTCTCCTTTTCTGACTATAGTCAATTAACTTATCATTCTCATTTTATTTACATAATCTGTATCATTACCGTACACAACCTGTTTTAATCTGTTGCCGTATTTTTATCTATTACTGTCTCTCGGCAATGAGCTTCTCAACCTCGGATCTCTCCGGCATAACCTTGAGTGCTCCCTTGCGTGTTGTGATGATCGATGCAGCAGCATTTGCGAATACAAGCATCTCTGTAAGCTTATCAGTGTCAAGATCTTCAAGTCCATTATCAAGTACATAATTCAGCACGCATGCACAGAAAGTGTCCCCGGCGCCTGTGGTCTCTATAGTATTCTCCTGGATAAACGGCTTTGCCTCAGCGACTACATCCCCGTAGTATGCACGGCTTCCATCTCTTCCCATGGAGAGAAGTATCAAAGGTATATTGTATGTGTCCTGAAGTATCTTTATACCCTCGTCAAAATCCTCTCTTCCTGTGAACCACTGTATCTCATTATCTGATATCTTGAGCACATCACACTGTCTCATACCCCAGTCAATCTGATCATGGGCCTCGTCCAGTGTCTTCCACAGAGGCTCCCTGAGGTTCGGGTCAAATGTGACGATGCATCCAGCCTCCTTTGCAGCAGCCACAGCCTTCTGTGTTGCAGCACGTGACACTTCATATGTCAGTGAGAGTGATCCGAAATGGAACAGCCTGGCATCCTTTATGATACTCTCATCCACCTCATCTGCACTTAACAGGATATCCGCTCCCGGATTCCTGTAAAATGAAAAGTCTCTGTCTCCGTCCTCGTAGGTATGCACAAACGCAAGTGTTGTGTGTACATCCCTGTCAAACTTCAGATTGTCAGTATTGATCCCGGCATCAGCCACAACACCGGCAAGCATTTTTCCAAGGAAATCATCCCCTACTTTTCCAACAAATGCAGTCTTCTTGCCAAGCTTCTGCAGCATAGCGAGAACATTACATGGTGCTCCGCCTGGATTGGCCTCCATCATCATATTGCCCTGGCCGCTGAGCCCGTTCTGTGTAAAGTCTATGAGCAGTTCTCCAAGTGCCACAACATCAAATCTCTTCATGGTACATATCCCCCTTATAATCTAAAATAAATACGTGCCTGTTTATTTAACTGTTTATCAGCAACAACAAATGCATGAAACATGTTTCACCATATATGTGTATTCTACATTTTATCATCGCCAGCCGTCAAGATGATTTTTAAATATGTGTTGTTTTTATTATAGCAGACATACAATTTTAGCATATGGCGACATCTATAATATTCTTGTATTTATGTAACACGAGGCCTTGTAGATATTCATCTCAGTTCTACGCAATAGCATGCTCCAATTCGTTGCTCATAAAAAACATCCCCTGATCATCTGTAATCATAACCCGGGGATGTTCTCCTAATTCAACATGTATTCGCTTTAAATATATGGCTGTTTTGACATATACCGCATTGTATTTACAGTTTTGTCACATTTGCCGCCTGTGGACCCTTTTCACCGTCCACAACCTCATACTCTACTGTATCTCCCTCTTCAAGAACCTTGAAGCCCTCCATATTCAGTGCTGAGAAATGTACAAATACATCTGCTCCATCCTCATCACATATAAAGCCGTAGCCTTTCTTTGCATTAAACCATTTTACTTTTCCTGTCTTCATACTGCTTCCTCCTTAAAAACTACCTGGATTCTTATGATCTGGCTGGTCGTCACCCGCCTGATGTACAAAAAAGGGGCACAGAACGATATCGTTCTGTGCCCCTTTGCACTTACACTGACATTATATGACCTGTTGTCTCATATTGCAAGTTTATTTTTTGCGTGCTTTTATATCTTTCTTGATGTCATCAGCAACAGCCACCACTGACTTTTCTATATCTGCTATATCATCCTTTACCTCTTCTGAGATCTCAGATGCCTCCTTTTTCAACTCAGCAGTCTTCTTCTCGGCTTCCTTTTTCAGCTCATCTGCCTTCTTCTCCGCCTCTTTCTTCAGCTCAGCCGCTTTCTTCTCGGCATCCTTCTTTATCTCCTCAGCCTTCTTCTGTGCCGCTGCAGCCTTTCTCTTTGCTGCGTCCACACGCTTCTTTGCAGCAGCCTTGGCCTCAGCTTCCTTCTTCTCAAGCTCAGGTGTCATATCCGTGTAATCGTACTCAAACACAACTGTTGAGAGTGGCGGAACCGTGATGTCTATACTGTAAGGAGTTCTGGCATTCTTCTTGTCCACTGCCTTGACCGGCTTGCCGTTGAGTCTGCCCTTTCCGCCAAACTGTACATCATCTGAGTTGAGTATCTCCTTGTATGTCGTGTAGCACGGAACCGGTATACTGTAATTATCTCTCTCAACCGGAGTGAAGTTACATACGAAAAGCAGCTGCTTCTTCGGAGTTGAGCCTCGTCTTACAAATGAAAGTATGCTCATGTCTGGGTGATCGCAATCTGTCCACTCAAATCCCATTGGATCTGTGTCATTCGCATACATCGCATCATTGGTATTGTAAAGCTTATTGAGCGCTTTGACATACCTCTCCATGCCCTGATTGAGCGGATTGTCTAAGACGAACCAGTCAAGGCTTCTCGCCTCACTCCACTCTCTAGGCTGTGCAAATTCCTGCCCCATAAAGAGCAGCTTCTTGCCCGGATGTCCATACATGAATCCGTACGCAGTTCTGAGATTTGCGAATTTGTCCTCCTCGCTGCCAGGCATCTTTTCTATCATTGAACGCTTGAGATGAACTACCTCGTCATGGGATATGACGAGAACATAGTTCTCAGCATACGCATACGAAAGACTGAAAGTCAGCATGTTCTGGTTGTTCTGTCTGAAATATGGATCCATCTGCATATACTCAAGGAAGTCATTCATCCATCCCATATTCCACTTGAACAGGAAACCAAGTCCGTCCATGGATGCCGGAGCAGTTACACCTGCCCACGCTGTTGACTCCTCTGCTATTAGATATGCCCCCGGATTTCTCTCCTCCATGATGCTGTTTATATTCTGCATAAGTGCTATTGCCTCAAGGTTCTCGTTTCCACCATGTTCATTTGGCAGCCACTGTCCATCCTGCTTGCCATAGTCGAGATACAACATGGATGCCACAGCATCCACGCGGAGTCCGTCTATATGGAACTTCTCGACCCAGAACAGAGCATTTGCCGTGAGGAAGTTTGCCACCTCATTGCGGCCATAGTCAAATATATATGTGCCCCAGTCAGGATGCTCTCCTCTTCTTGGATCCGGATGCTCATAGAGAGGCATCCCATCAAAACGTCCAAGTCCGTGCGCATCCCTAGGAAAGTGTGCTGGCACCCAGTCTAGGATAACACTGATTCCCTTGCTGTGCATGTAATCAACAAAATACATAAAATCTACGGCATCGCCATATCTGCTGGTCGGTGCGTAGTAATTTGTAACCTGGTAGCCCCATGAGCCGTCAAATGGATACTCTGATATACCCATGAGCTCTACGTGCGTATATCCCATCTCATTGAGATAGTCTGCCACCATAGGAGCGAGCTCCCTGTATGTGTAGAAGCCTGCATCGTCATCCTCAACCTTCTTGTGCCATGAGCCGAGATGCATCTCGTATATGGACATAGGCATGCGCATTCTGTCAGTACGGCTGATCTTGCTTCTATCCTTCATCCATGATGTATCCTTCCACTTATAGCTGCTTATGTCTGCAACCACTGAGGCATTTTCCGGTCTCATCTGACACTGGTTGCCATATGGATCAGCTTTGTACAGTATCTCACCATATCTGGTCATGATCTGATACTTGTACACAGCGCCCGGCTCCACGCCCGGCAGGAACAGTTCGTATATTCCCTCATTCGCTGTGATCTGCATAGGATTTACATTACCATCCCAGAGATTGAAATCACCGACTACACTGACACGTCTTGCATGAGGAGCCCACACTGCAAAGTAGGTTCCACGTACACCGTCTATAGTCATAGGGTGTGCGCCAAGCTTCTCATATATATTGTAATGTCTGCCCTCCGCAAAAAGGTATGTGTCAAAATCCGTGATAAGCGATTCAAATGAATATGGATCTGCACTGTTTATAATGGTGCCATCCTCATATGTGGTGACAACATTGTACTTGTTGCCATCGTACTCCTTCTTATCAAAATAAATGGCGAACAGTCCTTCATTTGTCATCTGTTCCATGGTGTGTATCTTCTTACCTGTGCGCGATGTAACCTCTACCCTGATCGCCCCCGGCTTGTACACAACGATTATCTGACCTTCACCATAATCATGGATTCCCAGCAAATGCTTTGGCGCATTGATCTTGCTGGCAATGAGCTCATCATAGAGCACCCAGTTTATCCACTCCTCGATTCTTTTTCTCATAACTACCTCCCATTATGTAACCTTCTATCTGAATTTGTGTGGACGTGATTTCTTATAGCTTATAACCCTGACTATGATAGTAACCACAAGTCCAACAAATATCGTTCCAACATACACCCAAAGAACCTTCGTTCCCGTACCGGCAGGTATTATATCCGGCAGGACATCGTGTCCCGGAAAAAGCTCCGCATAGCTTTCTCCAAACACCATTCTTCTTATTCCATACATGATTCCGCTGCCGGATACCGCCATGGCTATGAAGCTGATTATTCCTATTATAACGCCTGCAGCGCCGCCCCATACAACACACTCATACAGTCTCCTTCTCCTTATGACTACAAAGCATGCCACCAGAAGCACAATGGATATGAACACACCATTGCTTGCCTTGGATTTGATGTCTGCAAGCTGTTCAAGCCTCATCACATTCTCAGTGGACAGATATACGTTGCCAAGCCTGTACTCCTGCTCGCTGTCCCCATCCAGAGCATCCAGCACGATACTGTATTCCACCCACGCATCAAATTCTGATAATTCCTCAGTCTGTCCGTTATTCATGACTGAACTTATCGTGCCGCTATTACTCGGCTTGTAGCTCTTCTCCGCAACCCTGAAAACGCTGAACGAACACATTATCGCCGTGGAGATGATCAGCAAGACTAGCGAAAGTGCCATTATCACCTGAAAAAATCTATATTTAAACATCTGTATATTTCTCTGCTTTTCCTGTATTATAATATGTATGGATCATTAAGACCCACTGCATATATGATACCATTTACCCCTTTTTATGTAAAGGAAAGTAACACGTTGTTTTACTTCATTTTTCTTAGGAAACAACATGAAAATAATCCGCGAAAATGCGCAATTTTTTGTTTTTTAGTCTTGACAACGAATTGCGTTTCATCTATTATATGTGAGTATGTTTACATTGAATTGTCCGTGTCCGGTTTTAATGTAAAACCTTATTATATTTAATTAGATTTTATGGAGGTAAGAATTTTGGCTAATATCAAATCTGCAAAGAAGAGAATCAATGTTATCGAGAAGAAGACACTTAGAAACAAGATGATCAGGTCTAAGGTTAAGACAGTTATCAAGAAGGTTGAGGCTGCTATCGCTGCTGGTGATAAGGCTGCTGCTCAGCAGGCACTTGTTGTTGCTACATCAGAGATCAACAAGGCTGCTTCAAAGGGCATCTACCACAAGAACAACGCTGCTCGTAAGGTATCACGTCTTGCAGTTGCAGTTAACAAGATGGCTTAAGCATCTGGCTGATAACTACATAACTTTGACACAAGGATTTGGATATATTAAACGGCTGCATATATTTGAACCAATCATAGTTATATAAAAAATAACCACTGTTTTCACAGTGGTTATTTTTTTGCCTCAATATCTAATATCATCACCAGTCTCCTACTGCATCTCACACAGCTCCACGATCATGACCTCCATCGCCGCGTTATCCATAACCTGTCCGGTCTTGAGCTTGTAGTCCATGTCCTGACAGTTCTCCACTATGTCTTTAAGCTGTGCCATGCTGTAGCCCCTGCACTGAGCCTTGTAATTCTTCACTGCCCACACCGGGCATCCTGCGATCTTCGCCAGGCTGGCGTCCTGCGCGCCATCTGATAATGCCATCTTTACCAGAAGGAGCTTGTTGAACTGTCTCATGATACATGCGTTTATCATGATCGCCGATTCCTTATTCTCAAGAAGATCGTGATACATACTGCAAGCCTTCTCCTTCTGCTTTGCAATGATGAAGTCTATCATCTGATACACCTTGCTCTCCGCATCCTGACTGCACAGAAGATCCACATCATGCTCGCTGACCTGCTTCGTGTCTCCGGCGTAGCTTATCATCTTGTCAACCTCATTCTTGATACAGTTCATATCCATGTTAGCAGCTTCGATTATCTTGTATATCGCCGTGTCTGTGGTGGCAACACCATCGGCACGGAACAGTGACTTCACCCACGTGACCATCATCTTCTCATCAGGGGTCGCAAAATCCAGAGCCTCTCCATTCTTGTCCACAGCCTTGAACAGCTTATACCTGGTGTCCACATCCATCTCTACAAATATGGCAACTGATGTATCCTCTATCTCCACCAGCTTCTTTGCAAAATCCTCGTTGCTGCTCTTGAACAGACCACTGTTCTCCACAAGGACAACTCTTCTGTCCGCAAAAAATGGCATCTCGTTGCAGAATGCAAGAAGCTCAGATGTATCGATCCCATTTCCGGCAAATTTCATAAAATTCAGATTATCGTCCTTATCAGTCAGAGCCGACAGCAGCTTATCTCTGTACTGGTTCACGAGATACCTCTCCTCCCCATACAGAAGATATATCTTGGCAAACTCCCCCGTCTTTATATGTTGGTTTATGACCGCCATCGCGTTCTTTTTTTCTTTTTTCTTTGTTGCAGCCATTACGTTTCTCCTTCATCAAGCTTATGTCTCACAATATGATTTTCAAAATACAGTACCAGTTTCTACCATAATTATATCTTATGTGGCAAATCTGACCTGTTTTTCTATGTATTTTGATAATATCAGAGGTTATCTGACCTGTTTTTATAATCACATATTGATTATTTCTATAATGTCACTTTGGTTTTATAATCACCTACAGATTGTGAGTTTATGTACACTCACTCCAATAAACACAAATCTAATTATAACGGAGGTTCAACATGGAGACAACAGAAAGATATAAGTTAAATAAGGAACTTGCCCAGATGCTTAAGGGCGGAGTTATCATGGACGTTACAACACCTGAGCAGGCTAAGATCGCTGAGGCTGCCGGCGCTTGTGCAGTTATGGCACTTGAGAGAATCCCAGCAGATATCAGAGCTGCAGGTGGTGTATCACGTATGAGTGACCCACAGATGATCAAGGGAATCCAGAACGCTGTATCAATCCCTGTTATGGCTAAGTGCCGTATCGGACATTTCGCAGAGGCTCAGATCCTTCAGGCCATCGAGATCGATTACATCGACGAGAGCGAGGTTCTCTCACCAGCAGATGACGTATACCATATCGACAAGAGACAGTTCAAGGTTCCTTTTGTATGTGGTGCCAAGGATCTCGGCGAGGCCCTCAGAAGAATCAACGAGGGTGCTTCAATGATCAGAACTAAGGGCGAGCCTGGTACAGGTGATATCGTTCAGGCCGTAAGACATATGAGAAAGATGAACAGCCAGATCGCTGAGATCGTCAGCATGAGAACAGATGAGCTGTATGAGGCAGCTAAGAAGCTTGAGGTTCCTTACGATCTCGTTCAGTACGTACATGAGAATCACCGTCTCCCAGTTGTAAACTTCGCAGCCGGCGGTGTTGCTACTCCTGCCGACGCAGCTCTCATGATGCAGCTCGGTGCTGAGGGTGTATTCGTAGGTTCAGGTATCTTCAAGTCAGGAGACCCTGCTAAGCGTGCTGCTGCCATCGTTCAGGCAACAACAAACTACAATGACGCTGATCTCGTTGCAAAGCTTTCAGAGGGACTTGGTGAAGCTATGGTTGGTATCAACGAGCAGGAGATCGCAATCCTCATGGCAGAAAGGGGTAAGTAATATGCAGGTTGGTGTATTGGCAGTACAGGGAGCTTTCGCAGAGCATGAGCATGTACTTTCCGAGCTCGGCGTATCATGCTTAGAACTTAGAAATGCCGGAGATCTGAACAAGCCTTATGACGCCCTGATCCTTCCTGGCGGTGAGAGCACAGTCCAAGGAAAGCTTCTCAGAGACAGCGACATGTTCGACACTATAAAGTCTCAGATCGAGGGCGGCATGCCGGTTCTTGCCACATGTGCAGGACTTATTCTTCTGGCACAGCACATCGAAGGTGATGACACTGTACACCTTGGCACTCTCCCTGTCACAGTAAAGAGAAATGCCTACGGAAGACAGCTTGGAAGCTTCCACACAGAGGCCGAGCTTAAAGGTATCGGTGAGGTTCCTATGACTTTCATCCGTGCACCTTATGTGGCTGAGGTTTCACCTGAGGTTGATGTCCTTGCAACAGTTGATGACAAGATCGTGGCGGTTAAGTACGGCAACCAGTTTGCCCTCTCCTTCCACCCTGAGCTTGACAGCGACTACAGGATCCACAAGGCATTTGTAGACAGTATCCAGTAATATATTGACTACAGTCTAAAACATATATCAATAAAGAAAAGCCTGTGACATATACAGCAGTTATCTGCCGGTATATGTCACAGGCTTTTTCTAATCTATTTTTCCGGTATGCTCCAGGCCATCAAAGTCCGTCATACTCTCATGCTCAGGAAGCTTTGTGTGCGGTTCTTCCTTCTCCTCTATCTTCTCAAGGATCTCCTTGTATTCATTATCCTTGATGTGGTTGCCGATGATCTCCGCCACATCCGTAACTGTGACAAATGCAGAAGAATCTATGGAATTGATGATGTTCTTCAGCTCACCGATCTCAAATCTCGTGATAACACAGTAGAGCACTGTCTTGTTGCCGCTTATCATTCCCTTGCCCTGCATGATGGTAACTGTTCTTCCAAGCTTCTTGTATATCTTGTCTGCCACCTCTCTGGCATCATCAGTTATGATCATGGCTGCCTTCGCCTGCTCAAGACCGGTCTCAACCATATCAAGCACCTTTGATGTTATAAAGTATGTAAGAAGACTGTACATCGCCCTGTCCAGACCAAAGAGCATTCCCGCAATAGAATATATGATCAGATTCATGCCCAGAACAACTCTTCCAACCGGCCAGTCTTTTTTCTTGTTCAGCATGATGGCCACGGTCTCCGTTCCATCCAAGCACCCGCCGAACTTGATGATGATACCAACTCCAAGTCCAAGTATCACACCGCCGAAGCACACCGCAAGTATGGTCTCTGAGGTTGCATTTTCAAGGGGTTTGAATATCTCCACAAATACTGAGAATACAGCCATGGAATAACCGGACTTCACCATGAACATCTTACCAAGCTGTCTTGAACCTATTATAAGAAACGGAACATTAAGAACGATCGTCAGAATACTCAGGGACACTTCTGTGAGATTATTGATCATGATACCTATACCGATGACGCCTCCGTCAAGTATGGTGTTCGGCACGAGAAATTCTTCGATAGCAAATGCAGCTATAACTGCGCCAAGTGTCAGCATTACAAATTCCAGCAGTAATTTTAGTTTTTTTGTCATACTCATCTTCCTTTCCACATCATAGTCGTTTCTTCCTTCCCCTGTTCTCCTTTCAGAATTCTTATTCTCATAACTCCCTGATCATCTGTATCCGGTTACCGAAATTCCACCATCCGTTATCTCTACACATATAGCTCCATGGTCTATGGTACTCATTACATCAGCTCCACAGGCATCCAAACGCTCCAGTGTCTCCCCGTGCGGATGACCATATCGGTTATTCTCCCCCGCCGATATGATCGCAAGATCCGGGTCGACTGCTCTCAGGAACTCCCCACTCGTAGAATATCTGCTGCCGTGATGTCCGACCTTCAACACATCAGCACTCAGATCACCGCCCTCCGAGATAAGCTCCCGTTCTCCATCTTCTCCCAGGTCTCCCGTAAATAAAACACTGTACCCTCGATACTCCAGACGGATAACCGCAGAAAGATCATTTGCATCTTTTATATCAGTTTTTTCGGACGGATGCAAGAAATTTAACCACACCTTAGCTGCATCCTTGCCACAGGACATTTGAGAACCGCCGTCCATATATATGATATTTACGCCTCTTTTCTCTGCCAGCTCAAGCAGTTCACCCATATTTTCAATATCACCATACATCGGAACCACAAGATTATCTATTCTGATACCGGAGTTCGTATCGCTTAGAAGATATTGGATACCGGACACATGATCCTTATCTCCGTGTGTCACAAATGCATAGTCTACATGAGCTGCACCATAAAACTTTAGAACAGGCACCATCACGTACTCACCAACCTTATTGCTACTCGACGAGCCCCCATCTATCAATATATTTACTCCCATGCCAGCCCTTATAAGTATGCCGTCTCCCTGACCAACATCCATAAATACAACTCTGAACTCCCGGTCAAATGAAGCTGCTTCGTAACACACGCAGCACAGGGTCATGATCACAGCAGCGCACAGACAGACCATCCGCCTCCTCACCCTGGCGCAGTCTGCGCTCTTTGCTCTTACAAGCAGGATCAACACTCCAACCATAGCCATATAAAATACTACGATCATCATAACCGACACATGGCCTGTATTTATACTGTAAAATGGAAGCTCCATCGCCCATTCGCAAAGCTGCCTGTATATTGCAAGTATCAGCTTCACAGGAAACGCTCCTATGCACACCGCCATCTCATTGCCCTGTAGTATCCCGGGAAAAATAAGCATAGCCGCAATCACGACGATACTCACGAATATTATCACAGAAACCAATGGCACTATGAGCAGATTCAGAAAGATCGAATACAGCGGAAACTGGTAATAATAGAATATAACAAGCGGTCCGGTGGCAAGTGTTATCGCCAGATTCATTACAAGTGTGCTGACTACCTTATTCTTAGTTGGAATAAGCTTTTTCATAAGTGCTCCAGGCACCGCCATCCCCAGCACTGCAGCAAAAGACAACTGAAATCCGGCATCAAGGATGATACCCGGATCAATCAGCGCCTGTATGACTGACGCGGTTCCCGCGGATGTAAGCATATCAGGGCTTCGCCCCTTTACCTGACCGATCACAGATATCACCATCATTATCATGGCTCTTACAGTTGAACTCGCCATCCCGGTCATAACTCCGTAAAGTACGATCACGGATATAGCCATTATACCTGATGCCATATATGACCCTGTAAGCCTTCGCAGCACGCCGAATAATGTCATTCCTATTATTGCTATGTGCACACCGGATATCGCCAGAATATGAGCTATTCCATTCATCTGAAACAGCTTCTTCGTATCCCTGTCAATGCCGCTCTTATCCCCCAGTAGCATTGCCTTTATCACCGAGCCATCCGTCTCTCCAAACACACTGTCTATGATCTCCCCGGACTTTATACGCAGCCTGAACAGAATGTCTCCTATACGGCTGTAGTCCTCTCCACACTCCAGAATGGAGATATCCTTTCCTACTATATATATTCCCTTGTGCGAATAATATTCCCGCGCATCGAATTCGCCCGGATTATCAGCAGAGTCCGGCCTTGACAGACTGCAGCTTAAGGTCAGCTTCATTCCGGTCTTCAGGCTTTCCACGTCTTCCATGTACAGCAATACCTTTGATCTTCCCCGGTATTCCACAGTTTCTTCTGAGTCGCCTCCGCCAAATGTTATCCATTCCGCATACACATATACCCGCCATTCATCGCCGGACTGCCTGATCTCGTACACCTTTCCTTCTATACCGCCCGGCTGCTGCCCATCGAGCTCTTCTGCGAGTCTCTCCTGCTTTGACATAGCACAGCCATTCATATAACCGGTCAACGAGATCATTCCAAATATCATCATACTCAGAACGCATCTGACGATCCTGTTCTTTCTGTCTTTATCACAATGAGCTTTGCCACTATAAAAAAACATGGCTGTACCGGCTTTGTCCATGTAAACCGACAATACCGGTGCAGCCAATATGATCAGACCAATTATAAGCACTGAACTGTCAGCCGCCTCTTTATACGCCTCTCCAAGCGCAAAGCATACTGCTATCCAGAATAATGGTCTCTTTATATTCGTATCCTCCTGTTTTGTTCAAACTTCTGTTTATCTCTCAAGCTTTGAATAATCAGCAGTAAATTTCCTGCTGAGATCGATGTTGTTCAATCTGTTATTTGTATTATCCACATTTATCTGTACCCTCTTGACATCTTCAAGCTCCATGAGGGAATCCACAACAGAATACACAAGTATCTCATCGTCCACACCTGCTGTTCCATCCGCAAAGCTCTCATTAAATGTTATCGTACACACACCGTCAGCATCATCCACAGTGACACTCTTAACCACAGTTTTCTCATTGAGCGGTACAACTGTTCCATCGTAACTCATTCTCAGTCCTGCAACCATCTGTTCCTCCAGTGATTCAGGCGCTGATCTGTCCAGATCTATGGTCTTCTGAACCAGCTTCTGTCCTGTGCTGTCCGGCATATATATGTTGTACTCTTCATGTGGATTCATGAAGTTGTCCATATCTGAAAATGAATCATTTGTGAGCTCCTCACGCACGATACTGTTCTCATTTGCAATGTCAGTGTATTCATACACAACTTTCTTCACCGATTCGATCTGTGTCAGAGTTCTCACAAATGCAGCCTTGCTTAGCACCATCTCATATGTGTCAGTGGCCTCCCAGTCAACGTTGAACATAAGATTGATCGTCGCCTGACCGTCATATGTATATCTCTGGTATGTAACGCCCTGGGGAACCGGAACCTGTTTATCCGTCATTTCCCCACTGTCCATCAATGCGTTCATCACAGTGTCGATAAGATTCTCCGTCGTGACGAGCTGGTCTCGGGTGAAAACCTCCGGGAACAGATCAGTCCACGTTGAGTTTGCGTAGTACAGAGTCAGATTTTCATCTGAATTGTCTGCTGAATTTTTCTTTCTGCCATTCTTGCTGTCGCTTCCACACGCCACAAGAATCACCACTGCAGCCATGACCACGGCAGTGAGCATAATTCTTTTTTTCGTCGTCATATTAATCCCTTACTCGTGAGCCTGTAATGGAACCTTTACCGTAAATGTAGTTCCTTTTCCCGGTTCACTATACACATTTATAGTTCCTTTGTGCATGATAATTATATTCTTCGTGATGGCTAGTCCCAGACCGGTTCCACCAGTGTCTCGACTTCTCGCCTTGTCTACTCTGTAGAATCTCTCAAAAATATGATTTATGCAATCCTCCGGTATTCCTACACCGGAGTCTGCTACCTTGATATAGAAGTTCCTGTGGTCTGAATTGAGCGAAACCTTTATCCAACCGCCATCAACGTTATACTTTATTCCATTCTCTATCAGATTCGAGATCGCAAGAGTAAACTTCACCTTGTCTATCTCTGCCTTTATGTCTCCAAAGCTCTCAAATGAAAGCTGTATACTTCTCTTCTCCGCCAGAGGCTTAAGTCTCTTGAGTATGAGATCCATAAATTCATTCATATCCACAGGCTCTTTATTCAGGCTGTCAGGGCCTTTGTCAGTCTTAACGAGTGTAAGCAGATCACTTATGATCTCTGCCTCCCTGTCTATCTCCTGAACTATATCCTCCATGAATTCTCTGTACATCTCCGCTGGCACATCACTCTGGGTGAGCAGCGACTCTGACAGAACCTTCATGGATGTTATCGGTGTCTTTAACTCATGTGAGACATTTGACACGAATTCCTGACGGGACTCCTCAAGAAGCTGTGCCTTGTTGAATATATCGTTTATATCCTTTGTCAGCTCCTGTGTCTCCCTGAACATACCGTCCACGCTCATCGGTTCAAGGCTGCCGCCTTTCATTCCCTCTATCTCGTTTCTGACATGGTTCACATCCCTGACTGATAACTTAGCCGCAAAATAAGCAGCTATCAATCCAAGTATCAACGATATCGCAAACAGATAAGTTGCATTTCTCTTCATATATATTGACAGGTTCTCGAGAGCATCGGTCTCAAGAGATATCAGTGCCACCGCATCTGTATAGCCCTCACTGTTGATCACTGGAACTATGCGTCTGTACACATTTTCCTCTGTCTCTGATATATACTTCTGCTGCCCCTTCATTACGCTGAACACGTTCTCATCCACCAGATATCTTCCGGTGTCTTTTCCATAGGAGTCCACCACGACCTTGTAATCAGTATCCACTATAACTATACGGGCAGAGAGAGAATAAGCCATGGTCTTTATCTCGTCCACGGCTCTCCCTATATCATCCTCCGCCTTGTGTTCATTCACTATATGGGCAATGTATTCTGCACACTCCTGTGCGTGTCTGTCAAGATTTCTCTCACTCTTCGAATTCACAGTGCCCGCCAGTATCCACAGTGCTGCATAGGCGATCACTGCCACACTCACTGCCACTATAAGCGATATGATCGTTCTCTGCCCCACTCTGATACTGACTCTGGATCTCTCCTGGGCGGTATTCTTCTCTTCAATTTTTTCTGTTTCAACTGTTGCACGTTTCTTTTTTTTCATATCAGCCCTTGAAGAAATATCCTACTCCCCATTTTGTATGAATGTATACCGGCTCACCCGGATTAGCTTCTATCTTCTCACGAAGTCTTCTAACATGCACATCAACTGTTCTCGCATCTCCCGGGTAGGAATCTCCCCAGATCGTATTCAGGAGTTCATTTCTTGAATATACCTTGTTTGGATGCGCCATGAGCAGCTCAAGAAGGTCAAACTCCTTGGCTGTCAGATTAAGCTCCTTACCACCGACAAATACACGTCTGCTGTCAAGCTCAACCTTCATTCCATTGATCTCCATTACATTTGACGGTTTTGCAGGTGCCTGCTTGCGGTTGCTTCTTCTAAGTATAGCCTTGATCCTGGCCTTCACCTCAAGAATATTAAATGGCTTTGTTATATAGTCATCTGCACCATACTCGAGTCCCATGATCTTATCCATGTCCTCACCCTTTGCAGTGAGCATGATAATAGGAACATTGGAAAACTCTCTGACCATCTGGCAAACCTCTATTCCTGTGTATACAGGTATCATTATATCCAGCAGAACTATATCGTAACCATTTGCCTTTATCTTCTCTATAGCTTCACCGCCATCGTAGGCTGTATCCACTTCCATATCGTCCTGTTCCAGGCTGAACTTCAGCCCCTTAACGATCAACTTCTCATCATCCACAACAAGAACTTTCTTCATCTTAACATCCTTTCTACCCCGAGACTCATTTACTCTGTCGATATATATGTCTCCAGTTTCTCATATATACTGTCTCCTATGCCGCTGACATTCTTAAGGTCATCTTTGCAGGCAAATGCTCCATTCTTCCGTCTGTACTCAACAATCTGCGAGGCCTTCGTCTCGCCTATTCCCGGTAACGTCATAAGTTCCGCAGCATCTGCACTGTTGATGTTGACCAGTCTCTGTTCCGACGCATCTGTCCCGGCTTCGCTCTCATCCGGAAGCTGTTCACCTCCGACAGGAAAGTACAGCTTCTGACCATCCTCAAGCACATCTGCAAGATTCACCGCAACGGTATCTGCGTCATCGGAGAATCCTCCCGCCGCCTCAAGGCCATCATTCGCCCTGGATCCGGCTTCGAGCTCATATACGCCCTCATTCTTCACTGCTCCGCATACAAAAACTGTTATGTATTCTGGAGTTTCTGAATGTATCGTTAGACTCTCGTCTGCTCCGTCTTCTTCCGCGCCTTGCTGCGAAGCTTTCTCCGTAACATTCTCTTCTGAATTACCGGATATAGTTACCTGTTCTTCTCCACAGCCGGAACACAATAATGTCATTGTCAGCACGCATAAATATGCTAAATTTTTAATTATTTTCTTCATCGTGCGACACCTCCTGTGTCAGCACAGAATTACACAGGTTTATTGTATCTAAACACCTCTGAATTTACAACAATATATTTCTATTTTATTTCATTTTTGTTACTTTTTTCACAAAAGAGCCCTTTTATCCCTTATTCATTGATACTTTTTACAATACATAAAAATGTAACATTTTTATAAACTCCCCGATTCAGATCAGACATAAAAAAACAGCATATACGCCCGGTGCTCTTCCATCCTTACAGATGGCTGTCCACCATGGTCATATATACTGTTTTATAATTTACTATTTTATTATTTGAAGCTTTGTTATATTCTGCCCCGCATCCTAGAATAAAGGCTCCTTGAGGATAGCAGTTCCGATACCCTTCTGGGTGAAGAACTCAAGAAGCAGGCAGTGCTGGAGACGGCCATCAAGTATATGCACTCTTGAAACTCCATTTTCCATGGCTGCGATACAGTTGTTAAGCTTTGGAAGCATACCACCGCCGACAACGCCCTTCTCTATGATGTCCTTTGCCTCGTGTATATCCATCTCTGAGATAAGTGTTGACTTGTCTGTTGGATCAATAAATACTCCCTCGATATCTGTGAGGAATACAAGCTTCTCAGCCTCAAGAGCTGTTGCTACTGCACAAGCAGCATCGTCCGCATTGATGTTGTAATCCTCGTAGTTCTCATCCACTCCTATAGGTGCGATAACCGGGATGAAATCATCCTCGATAAGTGATGTAAGGATGGATGTGTCAACATTTGTTATCTCTCCCACATAACCTATATCCTTGCCACCAGGGAACTTCTTCTTGACTGTAAACATACCGCCGTCCTTGCCGCTGATTCCGACTGCCTTAAGTCCGATCTTCTGCATGAGACTTACAAGACTCTTGTTGACCTTGCCGAGAACCATCTCTGCGATCTCCATCGTCTCTGCATCTGTAACACGGAGACCGTTGATAAATTCTGCCTCCTTGCCGACCTTCTCTACCCATTTGCTGATCTCCTTGCCGCCACCGTGTACGATGACCGGCTTCATGCCGACAAGCTTCAGCATGGCAACGTCCTTGATAACGTTGTACTTGAGATTCTCGTCAAGCATAGCGCTTCCGCCGTACTTTACAACCACTGTCTTGCCCTGGAATTTCTTGATATATGGCATAGCCTCTATCAGTGTCTGTGCCTTCTCAATTACCTGATCTACTGTGTAATCACCTATAACCATTTTTCTGTCCTTCTTTCTTCTATATTTATATATCTTCGGTTTATCTACCTTAGGTTTATCTGTCTTTTGCCTTCAACTTTATCTTCCAGCCTGATCAATGTCAACGATTAACGCATCGTCTCAATTTAGTCTTATTTGATTTATTGACTACAATCTATTTTTAAATTTACGCAATATGTTTTATCTTATAACCTGCTTCCATTTTTATATGGCTTATCTCACTGGATTTTACTTTCTATAATCCGCATTTATCTTGATATAGTCATATGTGAGATCGCAGCCCCACGCTGTGGCCATCTCATCCCCCATATTCATATGCGCCTTGAGCTTTATCTGCTTCTCTGAGAGTATGTGGCTTGCTTCCTTCTCATCGTAATCAGTTGTCACTCCATGCTTTACGATCTCAAGATGTCCTGCCACACTGGCTATCTCTATATCCACCCTGTACGGATCAAACTTCACGCCGCTCTGTCCCATGGCGCACACTATTCTGCCCCAGTTGGCATCAGCTCCGTACATGGCACACTTTACAAGATTGGAGGCCACTATCGCCTTTGCCAGATGTCTTGCAGTATCCTTATCCGGCATGCCCGACACATCCACCTGAAACATCTTGGTAGCACCCTCGCCGTCCGAGGCTATCGCTCTGACAAATGCGCGGTTGATATATCTTATTGCCTCGACAAATGCAGGAAAGTCGTCATCGGTCTCCAGCAGTTCCTCGTTGCCCGCCATGCCATTTGCAAATATCATTACCGTGTCATTTGTAGACATGTCTCCATCCACAGACACCATATTGTATGTATCGACCACATCTGACTTCAGCACCTTGCCTAGCAGCTCTGAGCTGATATTCAGATCTGTCGTGATGAAGCTGAGTACGGTCCCAAGGTTTGGATTGATCATTCCGGATCCCTTGCACATGCCTCCTATGGTGACCTGCTGCCCCTTGATCTCTAAAGTTACGGCTATCTCCTTCTTATAGATATCAGTCGTCTTGATCGCCTCCGCGGCATCCACTCCGGCATCTATAGAATATGAAAGCTCCGGCACCAGCATATCTATACCGCTCTGTATGACATCCATCGGAAGTCTCATTCCTATGACTCCTGTAGAAGCCACCGCAACCGTACTTGGATCTATGCCAAGGCTCTTACCTACATGGGCCGCCATGGCCTCAGCATCGTGGATTCCCTGTTCGCCAGTACAGGTATTTGCCACACCGCTGTTTACAACCAGTGCCTGACACATTCCCACATTCTGGCAAAGCCGCCTGTCGTATATGACCGGTGCTGCCTGAACCATGTTCTGTGTAAATGCTCCCGCTACATGTGCAGGAACATCACTCACCAGAAGTGCCATGTCTTTTTTCAGTTTATTTCTTCTTATTCCAACATGTAGTCCCGCTGCACGAAATCCAGCAGGAGCTGTCACGCCTCCCGGAATTATCTTCATCCTACCACCTTATTTCCAAATTTATGGGAAAACAGGAGCCATGCGGAGACCCTCTGCCTCGTCAAATCCAAACATGATGTTCATGTTCTGAACCGCCTGACCTGCAGCACCCTTTACAAGATTGTCAAGTGCGCCCATGGCGATGACTCTGTTTGTTCTCTCATCTATCTTAAAGTTGACATCCACATAGTTGCTGCCCTCAACCCATCTTGTCTCAGGACATACATCCTTGTCGAGGACTCTGATAAATCTCTCATTTGCATAGTACTTATCGTATGCGGTTCTCACTGTATCGTAATCGACCTTCTCCTTGAGGTTGGCATATGCTGTCACAAGTATTCCTCTGTTCATAGGAACAAGGTGTGGAGTGAAGTTGATAACTATCGGACTGCCATTCGCATATCCAAGCTGCTCCTCTATCTCAGGGGTATGTCTGTGTGTCGTAACTCCATAAGCCTTTATGCTCTCATTGACCTCACAGTAAAGATTTGCGATCTTCGCGCCTCTTCCTGCACCTGATGTTCCGGACTTGGCGTCAACGATGATGGAGTTGGCATCAACCAGACCTTCCTTAACCAGTGGGTAGAGTGAAAGGATGGAACATGTTGTGTAGCATCCAGGGTTTGCAAGAAGTCTGCACTTCTTTATATCCTCCCTGTTGATCTCACAAAGACCATACACAGCCTCGTCAATAAACTGTGGGCTCTTATGCTCTATCTTGTACCACTTCTCATAAGTAGCAACATCCTTTATTCTGAAATCTGCACTGAGATCTATGATCTTCACCTTTGACAGAATCTCCTCATTCACCAGTGATCCGCACAGTCCCTGTGGTGTAGCTGTAAATATGACGTCTACTTTTGATGCAAGCTCCTCCATGTTGTCGTCCATACACTTTGCGTCCACGATCTGGAACATATTGCCGTATACCTGATAATATTTCTGATCGATAAAGCTTCTTGAACCGTACCATACGATCTCCGCTTCCTTATGTCCAAGAAGGATTCTTACTATCTCCTGTCCTGCGTATCCTGTCGATCCGATAATTCCTACCTTAATCATAACTGCCTCCATATATATGTAAAAATTTATATTTCCATTCCCACGGATTTGTCTTAAGGCATATCCTGTTTGATTGTATACCCACTTAGTCAGCCTAGTCAACATTCATCTAATCAGACGATATGTTATCCCTCCTACAAAAAACTTTTTATAATTATACATTTTGATTGCATATTATGCAATGGTTTTTTTGAATATTTGCATAATCGTTAAAAATATACGGTTCATCAACGTTTTTGCCGCCATTTAGCTATGTATCCATGTATAAATCACATGCATATTATACGCTGATTAAATGGATATTTTGAAAAATTGCTTGCATAATATACATTTGCGTTGTATAGTTCATGTAGGCGAAAAATGGAATATATTATAAAGTAATTTTTCAAAACACTATATTTATAGGAGGATTTATTAAAATGGCTAAAGAAAAAGTTGTACTGGCTTATTCAGGCGGTCTTGATACCACTGCCATCATCCCATGGTTAAAGGAGACATACGGATACGATGTTATCTGTGCATGTATAGATGTAGGTCAGGAGAGCGAGCTTGAGGGACTTGACGAGAGAGCAAAGTATTCAGGAGCTGAGAAGCTTTACATCATCGATGTTGTAGATGAGCTCTGCGATGAGTACATCATGCCAACAGTTCAGGCTGACGCTGTATATGAGAACAAGTACCTTCTCGGTACTTCATTTGCAAGACCTATCATTGCCAAGAAGCTCGTTGAGGTTGCACGTAAGGAAGGCGCTGTTGCCATCTGCCACGGAGCTACAGGTAAGGGTAACGACCAGCTTCGTTTTGAACTTTCTATCAAGGCTCTTGCACCGGACATCAAGGTTATCGCTACATGGAGACAGCCTGAGTGGACAATGCAGTCACGTGAGGATGAGATCGCTTTCTGTAAGGCACACGGCATCGATCTTCCATTTGATGCAAAGCATTCTTACAGCCGTGACCGTAACATCTGGCACATCAGCCATGAGGGCCTTGAGCTTGAGAATCCTGCAAATGAGCCAAACTACGATGACCTTCTGGTTCTCTCAGTTACACCTGAGAAGGCACCTGATGAGCCTGAGTACATTGACCTTGACTTCGAGAAGGGCTACCCTGTAGCACTCAACGGCAAGAAGATGAAGACTTCTGATATCATCCGTGAGCTGAACAAGCTCGGCGGAAAGCACGGTATCGGTATCATCGATATCGTTGAGAACCGTGTTGTCGGCATGAAGTCACGTGGTGTATACGAGACACCTGGTGGAACTATCCTCACAGAGGCTCATAAGCAGCTTGAGGAGCTCACACTTGACCGTGATACTATGGAGTACAAGAAGCTTGTTGGAACAAAGTTCGCAGCACTTGTATATGAAGGAAAGTGGTTCTGCACTCTCCGCGAGAGCCTTTCAGCATTTGTTGCCAAGACTGAGGAGCGTGTAACTGGTCATGTAAAGATGAAGCTCTACAAGGGTAACATCATCAAGGCTGGTACTACATCAGATTATACTCTGTACTCAGAGAGCCTTGCTTCATTCACAACTGGCGACCTCTACGATCACAAGGATGCTTCAGGTTTCATCAACCTGTTCGGTCTTTCAATGAAGGTTCGTGCTATGATGGATCAGAAGCGTGAGGAGAAGGACAACGCTAACAATAAGTAATTTATTATAGTGTAGACATGAAACATCCCCCATCATACTCGTTATGAATATGATGGAGGATGTTTTTTTCTTGACAAAACAAAAAGACTGAAATAGAATATATCAAAAGAAATGGGTTTTCACCGTACAGTTTTACGACTCAAGCGGGCTGCTCGTTTCTTTTTTTATTGTGGTAATATCATGCAGGTACTTATTACCATCCTCTGAATGTTTTATAAGAAGAATAGCTGTGAATATATTATATCTATCTAAATTGCCCGTTTTATCATCATACACAGGCAGTCCAAACCTTATATCATATCTATACCAACCATATTTAGCATCTTTATTATGCTTTTGCTCTTTATTCTCTTCCCAACGTGGATTTTTGGCTATTTTTATTAGCTCTGGAATTCCCTGTGATGCTGATGCCTTTGCCTTTTTTCTTGCACCTTTTAATGCAATTCTGCTTTTCGAACCTGCATATTCAGACGGAAATTCTTTTCCAATATAAACAACATCATTTGTTTCTGTAATTTCATAACAATCCGATATATAGCCTTTTAAGTATTTTTCTATCTGCTGCCAATCATCTTTTGATAAGCCTTTAAATTTTTTGTCATTAATAATTACTATTTGATTATTATTTTCGTCCGTTATTATACTAACATTCCTGTTTTTTATCATTCAGTAACTCCTTTATTATTTTATATTTGCCAAAAATCATTATGGAAATTAAACTATAGAAATTTCAGATCACTTATTTCTACTAAAAAAGAACTAAAATCTTATTTGAGAACAATGAGTAAAACTCCATCATTGTCAAGAACTCTCTCACTATGTATCTGCATTATATCAATGCTAGCGAAGATGTAAACCCACTTATAACGAATTTACACTTTCTTAATGAATTTATACACATCGTATATCTCGACGATATTTGAATGTATATCTATAAAAAAAGATCCGGAGCCGAAGCTCCAGATCTCCCTAAATACATATCATTTACAATATCGCTGCACCAACGTACATTATTTTAAATTACAGTCTATATATTCCATATATGACTTTTTTCCAACTTCTGATTCATTTTCCACATACCACTCTGCGCATTCTTTCAATCCATCTTCCAATGATATTGTTTCCGAGTATATTTTGTTCTGCTGCTGCACATCGAGATAATATTCATAGTTATAAAAACTGAAATAATTTCTCTGTTCTATATCCTCACTGACATTTACAAACGCAGGGATCTTATCAAAGCAGGCGTAACACATCGTCACCCAGTCTTTTATAGTGACCGGCTCCACATTTCCCACATTCATGATATGAGTCTCCGGCTTTTCCTCTATTACTCTCTCCATCAGGATACAGAGATCCTTCACATGGAAGAACTGCAGCTTCATTCCACCATCTCCGGGCAGATAAAATGGCCTGTCCGCCCTGGCGCAGTCAAATACAAAAGCCTCCCTGTATACATTGTTCATAGGTCCATAAATATATGGTGGTCTGAGTATGTAAGCATCACTCACTCTGTCAAGTAATGCATCCTCCGCAGCAATCTTATCCGTACCATATGACCCCCAGTATCTGTTGAGTGCCCGTTCTGAATCTTCACGGAATGGCTGATCTCCATACTCTGGATACACTGCACTTGAGCTGATCATGATATACTGACCAAATGAACCAAGGCTGTCACATAAGTCTGTGATATCTTCCGCATTATATGCGGTTATGTCCGCCACAACATCAAAATAGATGTCTTTGAGTTTGTCTCCCAGGTCATGCCTGTCCGTTTCTATAAGTTTCACACCTGGAACCTGCGGTCTTGAATTTCTGTTCACCACATACACCTCATAGCCTTTGTCCACAAAATACTGCGCCGCATACCGGCTTACAAATACTGTACCACCCGTTATTAGTATTTTCTTCATGGAGAGCCTCCTTTAAATTGGGATTTTTTATCTACTCACCAAGTTCCAGTACCACACTCTCATTTCCAGCTAATTTCACTGAACTAAGGTCTGACACACCTGTCTCACCAGAACTTGAATAAAGTACATTTGTAACTGTTATGTCTCCGCACTCAGCAAGTGATACCGTCTGATCGCCCTCTGCAAAATTGTGCACCACCAGCAGTTTCTGTCCATCTGTCTCACGGAAGTATGCTGTCACACTGTCACCTGTGAGCGCTGCCGCTCTATAGTTTCCTTTCATAAGGGCAGGATTGTCTTTTCTAAGCGCTATCAGTGTCTTGTAATATGAATACATTGAATCCGGATCTTTCATCTGTTGGTCAAGTCCCTTTGTCTCTGCATTCTGATCGTCCTTTTCCCATGACGTGTTGTATGTACTGTCATCTCCCCACAGGAATGGTGTCCTTATCATCTCATCCGGCTTGCTGCCGTACATTCCGAGTTCCTCGCCATAGTAAATATATGGATTGCCTGGAAGTGTCATATATACCGCTGCTATCTGTCTCGCCTTATCCAGGCTGTTCACCGACGATGCTATCCTGTCCTGATCGTGATTTGCTCCAAATACTCCATTCAGATAGTTGACATCCACGCCGTCATATTTATTCTGTATATTCTCTATCGCCACGGAAAGAGAATCACCAAAGCCTGGCACCGCCATGCCTTTCTGTACGCAGTTCAGTATCTTCTGCTGAATTGCGAAATCAAACTTCGTGTCAAATGGCTGGACATAATTTTCCAGCACCTTGTCATCCTGCCATACCTCACCCACCAGGTATACATCAGGATTTATGCTCTCGCAGTAACCGGCAAATTCGTTCCACCAGTTGATGTTTGCCGCTTCAGAATCTTCCTGCTGCTTGAACTCATGCGCCCCATAGATATGAACTGCGGCGTCCATACGGAAACCGTCAAGACCAAGCTCCAGCCAATGACCGGCGGCATCCTTCGCAGCCTGTCTAACATCCGGATTGTTATAGTTCAGATCCGGCATATCCGCGCCGAACACACCATAATAATAGAAGTCTCCTTCCTGGTGCCACACCATATCTCCCCAGCTTGATTTGTCGAGAAGATGATTGCAGTCTTTCTTATCGGTCTTGTACACCCACCTGTAATAATCTCTGTACTCGCTGTTCTCATCGGACTTTGCCGCCTGAAACCACGGATGATTGATACTGGTGTGATTGATGACCAAATCCATGATGACTTTCATGTCTCTGCTGTGTGCTTCGTCAAGCAATCTCTTAAGATCATCCTCTGTTCCGTAATCGGGATTCACCGCCATGTAATCCGTCACGGAATATCCGTGGTAGGTATCGGATGCAGTGATCGGCATGAGCCATATCCCATCGATCCCGAGCTCCTTCAGATAGTCAAGTTTCTCCGTGACGCCATTCAGATCGCCTATACCATCACCGTCTGAATCGGCAAATGATCTGACAAATATCTCGTAATACACACCGCGATTACCCTCTTCGTCGGTCTTCTTACGAGGCTCTGCCGTAAATTCTGCCACATCGTATGCATCACTGGAATATGTTCCCTCTACATAAGGCTCATCCTTGTCTTCCGTAGCTTTTTTTGACTCCTGTCCATTTTCTTCTTCGGCTCCGACATCTGTCTGATCGTTTGTCTGACCATCCGCCAAAGTCTCTGCTTCTGACGACGCAGCACCGTCCGCTCCGTCATCTGTTTTGCCGCACCCTGTACCGAGTCCAAGTGTAAGGGCCAGCATAACCACTGCAAGTCTCTTCTGCAGTCTGAGTAAGTTGTTCTGTTTCAGCACTTTCTTTTTAAGCACTTTCTCGTTCCTCCTATACTCCCTCCAAAGAACATTATAACAGACCATGCCTCATAACTTCCAGTGTATTTTCTAAGCCATAGCCCTGCCGGCGGTCTTGTACCTGTCAACGATCACTCCAACAAGTATGAACAGTACGGCGAATAGCATCTGCACCCCCATGCTTACAAATATGCCTGACACAGAACTGCCGGATGCGAAATTGTCGATGGCATCCGTTGCATTTGCGTACCAATATGCTGGAAGGAAATGTGCTATCGCCATCACAGTGTCACTTAAGAACTCTCTCGGCACAAATATCCCGCAGAGGAATGCCATTCCAAGTGATATGACATTTGCACACATGGAAAGAATCTGTTCATTCTGGGTAAGCTTGCTAACCAGAAATGCCAGCGAGAGTGCTACACAGGCATACACCAGCATATTGAGTATGAACATTCCGCCCCTTGCTGAGACTATATCATATTTTATAAGTATTCTGGAAAGTGCTATAAATACTACAGACAATACGCATCCAGTAAACATCATCCCCAGGACAAGTTCCCTGTTCAGCCTGAAAAATTTGTATGATGAGCACTCTATTCTCGCTCTAAGCTTTTTCCTGTTATATACCTGCAAAACAGGCGCTACCCCAATTATCATAACGCAGATCATGACCCACCCCAGATAGTTGTAAAAATTATATAACATGGAATGTCCTGAGGTCTTTCCTTCGGCCATATCGACTTCAGCCTTCTGCTCAAGTGCCGTCCTCGCTCTCTTATCGGCATCGTTCACATCATCTCCGGCCCTCTTGTACAGAGACACCATATTCATGTAGCTGTCAAGCCTTGTCTCAAACAGCATGGACGCCTGACTTCCGGGGATAGTCGTTATCTCAAGCAGACCATCCGCAGTATCATTTGCCCATGCATCGCCAAAGCCATCTGGTATCCTGATCACACAATCCACCGCCCTGTTGTAGAGAGCATCCTGAATACCTCGTTCGTCCATATCAACGCCATATACAAGCTGCTGCGTATCATTCAGGTAAGCCATCAATTTTCTGCTCATCTCACTGCCATCCTCATCGCTCACCGCATATTTGATCGTTTTATCCTTATAATAGTTCTGTGGATCTGTGTTTCCCACATTGATGAACACAACCATGACTCCACACAGGATTCCCACATACATGATCATCTGCCCAATATATTTTCTCAAAACCTTGAAAAAAGATTTAAACACTTGCATATCTGTTCCTCCTTACCATGAGAATCCCAACTGCTATGAGCACCACAGCCTCAATAGTCATTATGACGATATTCTCAGTGAAAACCTGGTGGTCACTGTAAACATTCAGCGCATAGAATGAATCCGATATCAGAGCCGCGGGATTGAGTTTATTTATAATCGGCACGTGCTGCTGTATCTCATACTTTACTCCGTTTATACACAGATCAGAAAGGATGGACATCACCATGGATATTCCGATCACAATACCTATCTTGGTCCCCTCAGCAAGCTTTGATATAGCCCCAACTATGACTCCTATTGCCAGACCGATAAAGCAGCCCACAAACAGAGTAAGCAGGATCTCCCATACTCTGTCGCCAAAATCCACTCCTATGCAGGACATGTATATAAAGCTTATGACCTCGACCACAAAATGTATAATCAGCAGTGCAGCAAACTCTGCCAAAACAAATGTCATTTTTCTCTGTGGGGACACATTTTTTCTCTTTCCCGTAGCGCTCACATTTGCCTGAAGATTGCTCATCATCTCTATAGATGAAAGTGATGCAAACAGACAGCTCATGGCAAATATGGCATAGAAATAATTGTTATACACATTCTGGCTGCCCTCAGTGCTGGCCTTCTCTGTATAATATGATCTCTGTTCTGAGAGTTTTTCCACAAGGTCCGACATATCATCCACGCCGGAAGTCCCAGACATATACTGTTGGAGTCCGATGCCATCCTTATATATATCCTTAAGTGCATGCTCGTACTGCTTGTACTCAGAAAGCACTGTCTCAAGTATGCTCGCATTGACAGAGCTCTCTGCAACTGTAAGTCTCACATCATCTGTATATATGATGCCCTCAACCTCTTCATCAGCCAGTGACATCTCCGCATCGCTTTCGCTCATCCTCGTAACCGACAGAAGGGCATCATCGCCATCCGACAACGCATCCAGCACATAGTTAAGTCCATTTATCGATTCATCTTCAGTGACCACTGCCACCTTGATATTCCTGAACATCTCATCCTGTTCATATATGTTGCCAAATGCCATGTACATGAATGTTGCAAGAAGCAGCGGGAATACCAGTGTCCAGAAGATCGACACCCTGCCTCGGACCATGATCTTTATGGTGTATAAAAAGTCCCGTATAAACATAATTCTCTCCTTTAATCCTGATTCATCTCAATTTTCCATATACAATACGATTTCAACGATCTCATATCTCTGCCCTGAATTTCGTTTAGTCTCTGAGCTCCTTGCCTGTGATCTCCAGAAATACATCGTTGAGCGTCGGGAGTTCCGTAACAACCCTGCCAAATGATATATCGTGCTCCTTGAAGAATTCCATGAGTCTCACCAGATTGTGTCTTCCACCAGAATATCTCAGCGTCAACATACCATCGCTATATTCCTCCTCATACATATGCGGCTGTCTGCGAAGCTCCGATATCTGTTTGCCTGTAAGTCCAAGCACCTCAACCTTGATGGTCTCAGTGTTCTTGATCATCTTCTTAAGTTCTTCCTTTGTTCCTACAGCTACAGACTTTCCTTTGTCCATGATGACTATCCTGTCACAGAGCTGCTCGACCTCCTCCATATAATGGGATGTGTATACGATGGTGGCACCTTCCTCATTCAGACGCTTGATCCCCTCAAGTATTCTGTTACGGCTCTGCGGATCGACCGCCACTGTCGGTTCATCGAAGAATATAAGTTTTGGCTTATGCGCTATTCCGCAGGCAATATTCAGTCTTCGCAGCAGTCCACCCGAGAGCTTCTTTGGAAGGAATTTCCTGTAATCCGCAATATCCACGAAATCCATTGTCTCCTCAACACATTTGCGTCTCTTCTCTTTGTCCTTTATATAAAGGCCGCAGAAGTAATCAATATTCTCATATACAGTCAGTTCATCGAACACCGCCACATCCTGCATTACAACTCCTATCTCTCTCTTGATATCATAGCTGTCGGGCTTCATCTCTTTGCCAAATACCTTTATATCGCCCTTGTCAAATGTGAGCAGGGACAGTATACAATTTATAGTTGTCGTTTTGCCGGAGCCGTTTGGTCCAAGGAGTCCAAGTATCTCCCCCGCCTTCACCGTCAAACTGAAATGATCCAGCGCCAGTAGATCTTTATATCGCTTTACCAGATTGGTAACCTCTATTGCATTTTCTGAATTACTCATATATATCCTCCTGTTTTGATATCCTGTTTTTTGACCCTCATTACCTTATGAGTGTCGTTCATAACATGATAATCTGCACGCATCAGCATGCTACATTCTTTATTACATGCTCTCATTATATACACCCTTGATCTGTTTTCACAGTGAACAACGTCATCTTCACAATGTGACATTTGTCATATTCCTTTTTCCCTCATATTTATTTATAATAATTATTACACTAGGCTGCACACACTGCCTGGCACGGCTATTCAGACAGCACGATATATACTACAGCATTTTCTACATTATGGAGAATAATTATGAAACATCTCATCAACAAAGGGCTCCTGCTGGTCTCAGCATTTGTCATGATATATGCGCATAATACTGCCACGGACACCCGGATCATCATCGCACTGCTCCTGTCGCTCATTGCCGGTGCGGTCTATCCGGCACTTGCCGGGATCTCCGCAGTGAACAGAGCCACCACGAAGGGCGCCGAGAACCACAGCAGAATATATCCATACATATGCGAGGCACTGCTATGCGCGTATCTTGTATCCGCATTCTGGCTGCACCCAGTCTATATGTTCGTGTCCATAGTCAGCTACGACATGTACAGATACAGACAACGGCTGTCACCAGTCATACTTGTCCTGTTATCCATATACATGTGCGTCAACTATCCTCTGATGTCAATTCTCCCGCAGATATGCCTCATCGCATTCTCATTTGCTATGAGCGTGTACTGCTGCCGGATAAATCTGCTGAGGGCAGAGCTTCTTGCCATGAGGGACAATACTGCAGAACATGACATGCTGGTTGCACAGAACACACGCCAGTTGCTGGAAAATCAGGACAACATGGTGCTCACCGCCACCCTGTCAGAGCGAAACAGGATTGCCCGGGAGATTCATGACAATGTCGGTCATATGCTCACCAGATCCATACTTCAGACCGGTGCCATCAAAGTTATCAACAAAGACGAGCGTCTTGAGAAGCCCCTGGCACAGCTGCAATCTACGCTGGATACCGCAATGGACAGCATGAGAAAAAGTGTCCACGATCTACACGATGAATCCATAGACCTGCGCACTGCCCTAGATGATGTGATCAACAACGTCAGCGACATGGACATCTACATGGATTACGACATGTCAGATAAGCTTCCAAGAGAGATCAAATACTCATTCATCAACATAGTAAAGGAAGCCATTAACAATACGCTGAAGCACAGCAACGGCGACCATATGGATATCCGCGTGCGGGAACACCCGGCATTTTATCAACTGTATATAACAGACAATGGACAGAACATCCGCTCCGGTCCATCCCCGGCACAAGGAAGCGCTTCTGGCGGGATGGGCTTAAATGGTATCCAGGAAAGAGTAAACAAACTTGGAGGCACAATGAAGATATCAACCGACGACGGATTTTCCATATTGATCAATATCATGAAAAGAGATTTTACAGACTGAATTCCAAACAGATATGCAAAATATCCTGATTATAAATAGGAGGAAACCGACAAATGAATGTAGTTATAATAGATGACGACCAACTGGTGGCACTGTCACTTCAGACCATACTCGAAGCCTGCGACGACATACAGGTATCCGCCACAGGAGGCAGTGGAGCTGATGCGATCAGACTGTACGAAGAATATCAACCGGATGTTCTACTCATGGACATCCGCATGGAGAACATAAATGGCCTTGAGGCTTCTGAGACTATCATGGCCTCTCACCCGGATGCCCGCATTCTTCTCCTGACAACATTTTCAGATGACGAATATATAATCAAAGCACTGAGTATCGGGGCAAAGGGATATATACTGAAGCAGAATTTTGAGAGCATCGCACCGGCAGTAAAAGCAGTATACAATGGACAGACTGTATTCGGGGATGAGATAGTTGGAAAACTCCCTGATCTTATTGGACATATGGACACTACCTCATCAGATGTCCAGCCATCGCCATTTGCCGGAATGGAATACGAACTCAGTTCCAAGGAAATGAATATTATCAGACTTGTTGCAGATGGTCTGAATAACAAAGAAATCGCATCAAGCCTGTATCTGAGCGAGGGTACAGTGAGAAACTATATCAGTTCCATCCTTGACAAGCTGCAGCTGAGAGACCGCACACAGCTGGCGTGCTTCTACTACAAAAAGCTAACCAATTGAGCAACAGTCAATACAACACTAAAAAAGCAAGCCGCACGCCATCCTTGAATGACATGCGGCTTGCTTTTTCTGTCTTACTGGGTCGTACCTGGGTGAGGGGTACTCATATACACTACTACTGAAGTGAGGCATCCACACTTACATATTCTGTTGAAATATATCCGATCGAGCCATCGTATAACTGAACTCCTATCCAGCTCTCATCCTGTGATACAACGTCGAACATCTCTCCACTGTTCACTGTAGCTATGATATCTGATTCTGATGACTGCTCTGTATGGACATACACACCATCATATATCACTGATGCTGTTACGCCCGGAAGCACCTCTGAAGGGGTCTCTTCTGTTGTCGCTTCCTCTGTTGTCACTGCCTCGGTAGACGCTGAAGTCACAGACTGTATACTACCTGATGCATTGCTGGCAACTCTGGCCGTATCGTTGGCCGATACTGAACTTCCTGCAGGCACCACTGCGTCGATGGCAAGCTGCACACTGCTGTCTGCCATCATCACTGCCTGACTCTTGTTGATAGTCACACTATCATTCGCATATAATTCATCCGCAAGCGGGTCAGCCTTCTCTCCAAAACTTATGACAGCAAATACACAAAGAGCCATTACAACCACAAGTGCTGTCATCAAAATGTTATGTCTTAAATATTTATAACTGAGAACATTCCTTCTCATGTGATCTACAAATCTTCCAAACTTACTGCGTGATCTAGTCATTAATTTTTCCTCTTTTACCCTTAATCCAAGCTATTTTCTATGTAGTATTTCGTAATCTAAATTTTACAAAGTTACCGCATTTGTTACATTTCTGTTAAATATAATACACTACACATGTGCATGTGTCAACTGATTCTGACAAAAAAATACCAATTTCTAGTGGTTTTACACAACTGTTTGTAACGACATGTTGTGTTTTGTAACATTTAACTTTTCTGCTGAAAAAAGCGCATTTTCGTGGTATCATATGACATCATACAGTCAACTAAAGGAGTACATTATGAGACTTGATAAATTTCTAGTTGAAATGGGGATCGGCAGCCGCAGTCAGGTAAAGCAGTATGTGAAAAAAGGCACTGTCACCGTCAATGGTGCCCCGGTTAAATCCTCAGATATAAAGATAGATGAGAACAACGATACTATAAAATATAATGGCAGGATTCTGAATTATTCTAGATACAGATATTTCCTCCTGAACAAACCTGCGGGGTGTGTAAGCGCCACCAAAGATAACGTGCATCAGACCGTTATCGATCTGCTAAAAGGAGAAAATACAAAAGACCTGTCACCCGTGGGACGGCTGGATATAGACACAGAAGGACTTCTACTTCTGACAAATGACGGAGCACTGACCCACCACCTTCTGTCTCCTGCACACCACATTCCCAAGACATATTACGCAGAGATTGACGGATATGTAACAGATGATACCATAAACCTTTTCGCCACAGGTGTGGATATCGGAGATGAAAAACCTACACTGCCCGCAGATCTGCGCATATTATCTTCCGACAGCACCGCTGCCAGATCGGAGATCGAACTCATAATAACAGAGGGACGTTTTCACCAGGTCAAGCGAATGTTTGAGGCCGTTGGCATGAAAGTTACTTTTCTGCGAAGAATTGCAATGGGTGAGCTGAAGATAGACGAATCGCTTCCAACAGGTGCCTACAGAAGTCTCTCGGAAGAAGAGGTCAGTCTTCTCCGGTTCGATATGCCACAATAAAAATAGAGAACAGGTAATCCTGTTCTCTATTTTTATTTATGTTACTGACTTCTATTCTGTAATATATTTATCAAGGCCATCTGCTATTCCCTTGGCGATCTTGTTCTGATAATCGTCTGTTACAAGAAGTGCCTCCTCAGATGCTGTAGTCATATAGCCAACTTCCACTATGGTTACCGGAACTGTACTCCAGTTTATTCCGCTCATGGTATCCGTCTCCCATATTCCATCGCTCTTAGCTCCTGTGGAAGCCAGAAGTCCTGATAAAACATCCGTGGCAAGACTCTTGCACTGATCATAGATAGCTGAATTATATGGATTAGATGATGTCTGACATACTGTCATCACACCTGTCGCATTACCGTCTGTCGATCCATTTGTATGGATCTTTATAACTGCATCTGCCTTAAGGTTGTTCGCATATTCTGCTCTCGTCGCATTACTTATATCAACATCATTCGATGTTCTGATCATCTTAACTGTATAGCCTCTGGATGTGAGCTCTGCCTCAAGCTTCTGTGCGATCTGAAGATTCAGCTCATATTCCTTTATTCCTGTTGATACACCTGTGTTGCCAACGGTTGCCTTTACTTTTGTCTCTGTAGCAGCAGGGCCTATCGGCTCGGTCTCTTCATTTGCATTCTGCTGATGTCCGGCATCTATAACTATCATCTTGCCCTCACCAACATTGGATGTAGTTCCCTGTTCTGTGGATGCATCCGATGAATTCTCTGTTGTCGCCTCAGTCGATGCATCAGACTTATCTCCTCCGCCTACGACCTCAAGGAGCTCCGAGAATATATAGTATTCCCCACCATCTATAGATACCTTGCTCCACTCATCGTTATAACCGATTCTGTCCAGCTCAACATCATTTGCAACTTCCTGATATATCTCTCCATCAGTTGATGGGCTCGTTCTGACATTCACATAGTCAAGAGTCTTTACTTTGTCATTACATATTGTAAAGCCATCCTTGTCCTTCTCCGGCTGTGCCTCAGTGGTTGCTTCCGTAGTCGCCACCGTCACTGCCTCTGTGGTCGCCTCTGTCTCCGTCGGATTGGCTGTGGTAGCATCGTCACCTTTGCTTCCGCATCCGGCAAATGCCAGCATGGAAGCAAGTCCAAAGCAGAGCACTGCATATTTTAAATGTTTCTTCTTCATGAGTATCCTCCGTAAGTGATTATTGAAGTTAAAAATACATCATCTTATTGTAACACAATCGTAATAACTGCACAAGTAAATTGCTCAAATACCTGATTTCACCATACTACATTTCAAATACTGCACCGCAAATCTTCTCAAGTTGTGCATAATCCTCCGCACTTCCAAGCTCCACCGCTGAATGCATAGCCAGTATCGGTATTCCCATGTCTACAGCTCTGACTGGCAGATAAGATGAAGCTATAGGACCTAAAGTCTGTCCTCCTGCCATACCCGACCTGTTCACCTGACGCTGTATCTTTATATCCTGATTTCTTGAAAGAGCCATGATGACCGCAGATGCCTCACTGTCTGACACGTATCTCTGACTTGCACTTGATTTGAGTGCCACTCCGCGCCCCATGACAATCTGATTTGTCGGATCACTCTTCTCTGAATAATTCGGATGGGTTGCGTGCGCCACATCAAGTGACAGCATGAATGCATCTCTCATAAGGCGTCTTCCTGCTCCAGCCTCAATGTCCAATCCAGCCATGATACGCTTTATTATCTCCGACAGAAGCACCGAATCTGCTCCCTGCTTTGATCTGCTGCCTATCTCCTCATTGTCAAACAAGGCTATAACATTTGTATTATTGCCATTTGTCTCTCTGCACATGGTGTCAACAAGCGCTGACACGGAAGTTACATTGTCAAGTCTCGGAGAAGCTATCATATCCTTATCTGCCCCAACTATCTCCATTCCATCCATGTTATACAGGTATAGATCATAATCAAGAATATCGTTCTTCAAAAGCCCAAGGTCATCTGCCACATACTGTAATATATCTTTGTCCTTCACCTTCTGACCATCCAGACCATATACAGGTATGAGCTCCTTCTGCACATTCATTTTCTCCCCGGGTGCATCCTTTCTCAGATGCGGTGCAAGGCTTGGCACTATGCACATGGCACGCTCTGAATCATACAGATACGTCTTCGGCCTGAACGGATCCGTGGTCTGCGCCATGACCTTGCCCGCGATTCCAAGCGGTCTGTCAAACCATGTCTCCTTGATAAGTCCGCCGTACGGCTCTACATTCAGTGTCTGGTAGCCGCTTCTGTTCATATCCGGCTGAGTCTTGATCTTGAGCATAGGAAAATCTGTATGTGCAAGGCCGATATTCAGCCTGCCATACTCAGGCATCTCCCCTGCGGCAAACGCCACCATCATAGATGCGTATGGCTTCACATAATATCTTCCTCCGGCCGTGAGCTCCCAGCGTTCTCCCATATCAAGCTCCATGTAACTGTGATCCTGCAGCATGGCTTCACATTCCTTCACTACATGAAACTGTGTGACACCGGCGTCAAGTAGTCTGCAAAGTGTATCTATCATAATAAATTATCCTCCTTATAATGGTCGGTCGACAAACGCACACATCAGTATACTTTCTTATGTGCATCGTCTGCGTTCTCCACAAAGATTTTAGTACAAATCTTCAGCTTATACAATTCCCTTACTTCTTATTTTAGCTTAATATCCACATCTGATATTCAAGTTTTTTTATCGCAATGTGAATCTTCTCTTGCCCTGTCATTCAAAAGGCTGTATAATCGCCAATAGATACTTTAACGCTTTTATGCGTCAAACTGTTAAAGGAGAACGTAAAATGAATGATTTTTCAATAGGATTTATCGGTCTGGGACTTATCGGAGGATCTATTGCCAAATCCATCCACCGCATTTTCCCTGATTACAGAATAGTCGGCTTTGACAATAATCTATCTACACTCAAGGAAGCTGTCTCCGATGGGACACTGACTGAATATACAGATGATATCCATACCATAGCAGAATGCAACTATATCTTTCTGTGCGCACCGGTCCACTATAATATAGAATACCTGCGCCAGCTCAAGCCATTTCTTACAGACAGCACCATACTGACTGATGTCGGAAGCGTAAAGCTCGACATATACGAAGCAGTCCAGGAGCTTGGGCTTGCCAGGTATTTTGTCGGCGGACACCCTATGGTCGGCTCTGAGAGATCTGGCTACGAGGCGGCCACCGACAGGCTCATAAAGAATGCCTATTACTTCATCACACCTGCAGACGGAGTTCTGCCGGGCAAGACTGAGGAGTTCTCCACATTTATCGGAGATCTTGGAGCGATACCGATCACATACTCACCTGTTGAGCACGACCGTATAACCTCTTACATAAGTCATGTGCCCCACGTCATAGCCGCCTCACTGGTCAACCTTGTCGCAGCGGCAGACAGCCCGGACAATATTTTCAAATCACTGGCAGCCGGAGGCTTCAAAGATATAACCAGAATCGCATCCTCCAATCCAGTGGTATGGGAGCACATTCTTCTGGCAAATCCTGACAATATCGTACACGGGCTTCAGGAATATGTTGAGCTTATAGACAAAATGATTTATCATATTAAACAGCGCGATGCGGCTGGGATAAATGCTTTTTTTGCATCCGCCAGAGATTACAGGGATTCCATTCCTAACAACAGCAGCGGTGTCATAAGAATGCACCATGAACTGTTTGTAGATATCCCTGACGAGGCTGGTGCGCTGGCAAAGGTGACAGCTTTTATCGCAGAGGCAAAGATAAGCCTCAAGAACATCGGAGTCTCCCACAACCGGGAGGATGAGGAAGGGGTTCTCAGACTCTCATTCTACGATGCTGATGCAAGACGGAATGCGCAGGATGTGCTGAAGGCCGCAGGCTATAGAATTTATAACCGTTAAGAGCCGGAGAATAAAATATTTTAACCAGACATATTACACTAGATTAAAGGAATACTGAGAATTTATGAAGATCAACAGAGTAAAATCACTTAACGGAGAGATAACAATACCGGGGGACAAATCCATCTCCCACCGCTCCATCATGTTCGGCTCAATCGCAGATGGAATAACCGAGGTACACGGATTTTTAAATGGAGCAGACTGTATATCATCCATGAACTGTTTCAGGCAGATGGGTATAGATATTGATTACGACGGCAGTGTCGTTACTGTACACGGCAAAGGACTGCATGGACTGTCAAAGCCTGAAGGCACACTCGATGTCGGCAACAGCGGAACAACCACCAGACTTATATCAGGTATACTTGCCGCTCAGCCATTTGCAAGCAGGCTTATAGGTGATGCTTCTATATGTAAGCGCCCTATGAAGAGAATCATGACGCCTCTCTCCATGATGGGTGCCGACATCACATCCGAACTCGGAAATGACTGTGCACCGCTCCTTATAAACGGAAAGGAACTCCATGGAATACACTACAACTCACCTGTCGCGTCAGCACAGGTAAAGTCATGTGTACTCCTTGCCGGACTCTATGCAGACGGCGAGACAAGCGTCACCGAGCCATATGTGTCAAGAAACCACACTGAACTCATGCTTGGGTCATTTGGCGGCAATATAAAAGCAGAGGGAACTACGGCTACCGTAAAGCCTGTGGATAAGCTTGTTGGACAGAAGATACTTGTACCTGGAGATATATCATCAGCTGCTTACTTCCTTGTTGCAGGACTTATCACTCCGAACTCATGCATCACCATCAAGAATGTTGGAATCAACCCGACCAGAGACGGAATACTTGAAGTAATCAAGGCAATGGGCGGCGATATGGAATACTCCAATGTAGTGAGCGGATGCGGTGAGCCAACCGCTGACATAACAGTCAGGACATCAAGTCTCAAGGGCTGTGTCATTGAGGGTTCCATCATACCAAAGCTCATAGATGAGATCCCTGCCATAGCAGTTCTCGCATGCTTTGCAGACGGTGAGACCATCATCAGGGATGCCCAGGAGCTCAAGGTCAAGGAATCCAACAGAATTGATGTCATGGTAAACGCCCTCTCATCCATGGGTGCAGACATAACTGCAACCGATGACGGAATGATCATACGCGGCGGAAAGCCTCTTCACGGTGCAGTGATCGACAGTCACTTGGACCACAGAATCGCCATGAGCTTTGCCATCGCAGGACTTAACGCTGATGGCGATACAGAGATCACCGGAGCCGAGTGCGTGAACATCTCATATCCGGGATTCTATGATGATCTGGGTGGGCTGGAACGTTAAAGATATATAGATTATTTTTAGCACAAATAAAGGCGACACTACAGTCTGTGATGCTTTGCATCCTACCAGACAGCTGTGTCGCCTTTATTTGTGTTACTTTTTATCCTAATAATTTAATGATATCCTGCTCTGTCCAATATTTATTTTACCACAGTTCATGGACTATTCACAACAGCTTACTCCGTTGCCCTCTCAAACTCATCCGTTCCAGTATCTTCCCAGTTTGTCTTTCCACTACTTATCACTTCTCCACTGGAAAATACATATGCATAGATATCTTCTATTTCGGCGCTGCCATAATCATATGTTCCATCACCGCCTTTTTCAGTACGATACCTTACATACAGACCGCACTTCTCATTTTCTGACTTGCCATCATATACAATGTATTCCACTGTAGTGTCACTTTCAGACAATATACATCTTGATGATGACTCCGAGGCGCCGTAATATACTTCGAATTTTCCAGCTGTGGCATCTGAATATTTCTCAAAGATCGCCTGATACCCGACTGTAATTTCCTTATTTTCTGGCTGATCATTTACATCAGGATCAACAGAGGAATCAGTGGAGCTCTCTGCATTCTCCCTGCTGTCACCCGAAGCTTTTTCCGTTATCGCAGAGTCTTGTTCGCTGTCTTTTTCTATATCCGTATCTTCTCTTCTATATCTGGTCGTGAGACGTCTACTGCTGGTCTGCCCATTAAAACGCATGGTCACAAGCTCGTCTCGCTGTTCAGAGCCGGACACTACCACCTCCACACGATCAATATACCATGTCGTCTCGAGATCGCCGTCGTAAAACCTTGCACCGTCATTTGCCACTTCAAATGACCTATATGCAACCGTCTTCTCTTTGCCCTTCAGAACCAGTCTTCCATGGGCAGCTCCAAATGGAAAATCCGGGTCGCCAACAGAATAGATCACAAGCTCATAATCACCATCTGGAGACGTTGACACACTTATCTGCTCAGCTTCGTAACGCGTCTTATATCTAACATAACCTAATGGTAGCAACACCACCATTGCCAATATGCAGGCTATGATAACAACATACTTTGGTATCTTATTCATGACTATTTCCTGCCTGTCTCCTCATACATTCCTATCTTCTTCATGTTATCCACTATATCTATGTAGTTTCCATCTATCGCATTTATATATACCCTCTGTATCGGCATGTCACATCGGTAATCCTCATTATATTCATTCTGAGAAAATATCCATGTCGGAACAAAATACTTATTTCCCGACTCATCAGCACATGGTACATAGGCAAGTTCCACATCATTAAATTCCACCGTTCCATAATTTGTCGGGTGATCCTTATAATATTTGGCTATACTCTCGCCCGCAGCTTTAATCATCTCATCCCAGCTTAAAAGCTTGACCTCCTCTTTATCAAACGTCTCATCGTCGGCATATACATACACCGTCGATGAGACAACCCCAAACTTATCAACACTTATTACCGCCTTGTCAACTCCACCTTTATAGGTAAGGTTATCGGTATCAATACTATCCACGGTGTCGATATCTGTTGAGTATACCACGTCTATGCCATCTATCTTCCGTCCAAACTGAAATCTGTATCCATCCGGCTTTTTACAGATATCTTCACCATATGAACCTCCAGTCCAGGCTCTTACCGCTTCCTCTGTCTCTGTACATGCAAAACCGCTTATCCCCAGATTGTCTAGTAACTTCATTGCAGAACTGAGTCCCTCATCTTCTGTGATCGGATTCTTCTCGTCCCCATCATATGTGTCTTCACCGACAACATTAATCTCATACGTACTTTCAGTTCCTGGAACCTCTGATACAAGAGCCTTATCCTCACCCTCAGGTGTCATACCATACGTAAAATAGCTGTTGTTGTATCCATCTCCATCTTCAGCATCCGACGCAGCCATAAATATTCTCTGTATCCCATCTTTTTCCGCAACATAATGCTCGTTAAGCTTATATTCTGTAGCTAATGGCAGCTCGTCAGACATATTCTTCCTTTCTTCTTCGTATTTTACCAGTTCCACCTCCAAAAGTTCGGCATAACCAGGATCACCATTCGCCAAGGCTTTCTCTATTTCTGACTTATACATTGCTATCGCGTTGTCCAGTATCTCCTTTGAATCAGCAGCGTCGCCATCCTGCCACCTTATTTCTGATGTCTCGTCAAAAAGTCTGGATATTATAGTTTTAAGTTCATCATCTGAACATGGTGCATTTACCATGTCAAACCCGACTTTATATACTCTATCAGCATCTGGAACCTCTATATCATCATCCTTCAATGTTATCGATGAGAGTTTTGATTCTCCTATGTCAAAAGTAACATCGCAGTTATCGGGTATATCCAGCTGTCCCTCAAGACCTCCTGCATTACCTGTATCATCACTTCCCCCATTCATTCCATAATCAACTTTTTTATTTCCACACGCAGCAAGACTTAATGCCATAACAGAAATAAGTGCTGCACATATTATTTTTTTCTTGTCCATCGTACACCTCCGTTTTATTTTACAGAAATACCTAACATCTTTACCGGGTAACATTTGACAGATATATGACCGTATGGAATCTTTGATCATCCTCTGAATAATATGTATCAACACTTCCACCATACTTTTCCGCTACCCTTTTCATACTCTTTATTCCAAATCCATGGAATTTTTGATCCGGCTTACCGGACTTTCGTGAATCATATCTGTGCGTACAATCATTTGTCATTGCTATGATCGTTCCACCATCGTTCCCCTGTGAATTCATTCTAAGTTCCACACTGGCACTGCCTATTTCACTCATTGCCTCACTGGCATTGTCCAGCATATTACACAGAAGGACAGTTAAGTCATCTACCTGCATGTAATCCATACGTGCCCTTCTCACATCAAAATCATAATGAATCCCCGCATCAATGAACCTGCTGGCATATCTATTAAGAATAACATTTACCATATGATCATCCGAAAACCTTATAGTCTCTTTCAACTCGTTGGATTCATATATCCTTTCAATATATTCGACTGCCTTATCGTAATCATGATGTTCGAGCAGATCATGTATCCCGCTGATATGCTTTTTTATGTCATGTATCATTATTTTCTGCTCTTCGTCCTGACTGATAATTTTTTTATAATACTCAATGTCATATTTTTCTCTCTGGATCTGCAATGTTTTATCCAGATTCTCCTTGTAGACTCTCTGCAAATATCCGTAGATCACAAATGAAATAATAATTATCACCAGACAGATTATTGAACAATACAACATTATGGATTCCTGCATTTTGCTGATGTCAGAAAAGTAACACATGTAATTGAGCAGACACACAACAACTATCACACACACTGGTATGACAAGAATTACCCAGCCCTGTGCTCCCATATGTACATCAACCCTGTGTCTCATCCCGTATCGGCTGATTGCAAACATCACAAGGAAATACACAAACTTGCTTAATATTGCTAGAAATAATACAGTCAAAACACCACCAGATGGATCCCAGGATTTTTGACTAATTCCAGAAAATACCGCCACAACCACCATCTCTGACAATGTCATAATTACTGACATTGCCACACTGTGAAAAACTGAGCTTAAAGTTTTTTGTCCATATACGAATTTTATTATTATCCAGTTGAATACTGGAAATGAAATAAAATTAAATATCAATATATTTAGTTCAAACAAACCAAATAAAACAACATAACACGCCAACACCAAAACAAATCTCTTTATCACCGTATATCTTGGTTTTACAAACATCCACTCGAAGTATTGAAATGCTATCAACGCTTCTATCAGAAAAACGATTCCATAAATCATAGCCATTGTCATGTCCTTGCCCCCTCCAAATACATCATAAATGCATGCTTAAAATTTTGATAATTGCGTTTCGTTATATAGGCTGTTACCCCAGTATCCAGATACACCAATGAATGATCAAACCTTACTACATGTTCCATATTCACAATAAAACTTCTGTGTGTTCTAAAAAACCCCCTTGTATTCAATGTCTTCTCCCAGTAATCCATCTTTCTCACAGAGATGTATTTTCCCTCACTGGTGTTCACAAATAGCGTATGTCCCTGTGCCTCCAGGTAAATAATCTCCGGAGCTCTGAGGATTATATTTTCATTCTTTGTCTCAATCAATATCTTAGTATTTGATGTTGTGTATATCTTAAGTCCATCCTGTATATTTCGGTATATACGAGATTTGTCAAGCGGCTTTGAAATATACCTGAACACCCTCAAGCTCATAGCAGCATCAAGATAGCTGTCGTATGCCGTTATTATATATATCAGACACTCCTCATTCTGCGCCAATAGCCGTCTGCCTATATTTATCCCATTCATTCCCGGAATTACTATATCCAAGAATACAAAATCATATTTCACTTCGCTTTTTATCAGATTCTCGCCATTGTCAAACTCATATATATTAGGTTCTTCCAAATGATTGGAAACAAAATATTCCTTTATCCATTCACTCAGCTGTTCAGTTACAAATATATCATCATCGCATACCGCTATATTAAGCTTACTTCTTTGGTCCATATGCTCACCCCATTATTATTATACACTTTGTTATATTACCTCTTCAATGCTGAATGCACGAAACGACATTATAGTGCCGATTTTGGACAAAAAAAGGCTTTCCGGTTACGAATAAACCGAAAAGCCTTTTTGCAAACATATTCAATTACAGATTCCAAGGATGATCCAGAGCACTGCTATCATACATCCGACTAAACATCAAGAGGATACTTTCTAAACGCTTTCTAAACAATATTATTAATCAAAATGTGACATACTCTTCTGCATCTCCACAATCAAAAGAATACTGTGAAATATCTCCTAATTCTACTGAGGTAACTGGAAATATCGTCACAGTATCCAAAATACATTCAAATTCTTCTGTTGTCAAATAACTCATTTATTTTCAATCCGCTTTCTTGCCTCAAGCATCTTTTTCTTCTTATCAATAGATTCTGGTGAAGGAGTTCTTAATACCTGTTTAACAATATCTAATGCATCCTTACCAGAAAGAGTAGGTGTTGTCTGAATAGACTTAACATAATCGCTCATATCATCATCCTTTTCTTTTTTAATAATGTTACCTCTATGCATATTATCCCGCCCGTGATGTATTTTCATAGATAGTATAGTCAGCAAATTTATATAGAATTCTAAAAAAATTAATTAATATTCTGCGAACAATTGACCGCATCAATAGCTATCACCAGCATAAGTGCCATGATCTCATCACCCGGATCTGAGATATCAAGTGTGTATGTATCTCCCCATGAGAGAAACTGCTTTGCTATATTTGCCACCAGCCTGCTTCCAGCTGTGACACTATAATTCCACGAAAGGAAATCTCCATCACACTGCCATCCACCATACTCAATACTGTACGATGGCTTGAAGAATGTAAATTCCTTCCTGATACTTCCACACGGTCTGCCACCCACACTGATGTCAAATGTAGGCAGGAATGTGAATAATCTCTGACTGATAAGACCTATCTCATTTCCCGCAATGTCATATACGTGAACCTGATGCGTCAGCCGGAACGCCTCCGACTTCACAAAATATTTTTTGTTTCCCCATTCATCATATATATCGTAGGTATCTGTCCAGGCAAATACCCGTTGTTTTATCATAAGTCTCATGAAACCACTCCTTATATCATATGTCGACGTGCATAAGCGCTATGACATGCGCACGCCTACTCAACTTGCGCTCATTATATGACATACCCCGGCACCACCAGCTTCACCACGTAAGACACCACAAATATCCCAAGCCACACATACACATACCACAGCCGGAATCTCACAAGCGGTGCCCTGCCATTCGTGGCAAGCCTGATCGTATTGCCTACCAGATAAATGATACAGATGCACGCCAGATACACAGTCGCCACATGGTAATACAAAGCCGTCAGCAGATGTCCGTGGAGCATGGCGAGTACAGCCCTTGTCGTACCGCATGCAGGACATATCACTCCTGTAAACCGGCGTATCTGGCACCCCTCAAGCCATGAGGTATCCGGCAGGACACGAAGGAGCAGTATATATACCGCCGTGCCAATAAGCAGTGTTATGAGCACTGCTATCTCCGCAATATATAACTGCCCCTCTGTATGTCCTAGAAGTTCAAATAATCTATATATTTTTCCGCTATGTCTTCCTGCGTTCTTATGTTCCATAGAATATCCTTTGTCTCTATTGAATGATTTCCGCCCTCGTATTTATACAGAGGGATGTTCTTAGCCTCACAAAGTCTTGTCAGCTCACCCGTATTCACTAGTGGATCCGCCGTTCCGTGAAAAGCTATGCCATTTGAATTGGCATATTGCATGGTAATCTCAAGTGGTGTGAAATATATATTTCTTACTTTAAGTCCTTTCTCCGCCACATATCTTGCAGATATAGCCGTACCTATACTCTTTGATAGAAATACTATATCCTCAGCATCCGAGAAATCCACATTCTTCAGACAATCTACCGCTTTATTCCAGCCATCATCAAATACCTTCTGTATCTCCTCCGGGAGATGTCCCGAAAGCTTGCCGTATGTCACATCAACAATATCATATCCATGTGCTATCATATATTTTTTACTGTAGTAAAGTAACGGTTTATCAGTGTGATATCCGATTCCCGGGAATACCACGCATATCTTCTTTCCCATATATCTGTCTCCTCTCCGGATATAAGTCCCATCCAGAGTACATAAATTATCAGCACCCCTATTACATCATGCCTTTATTCTAATCGTCCTGATTCTTCTGCTATTTTATCAGCATAGCATCGCCAAATGAGAAGAATCTGTACTTCTCCTCAACCGCCACCTTGTACGCCTCAAGTATATGCTCTCTGTCGTACAGCGCAGAAACAAGCATAAGAAGTGTTGACTCTGGCAGATGGAAATTCGTGATGAGCGCGTCAATAACCTTGAACTTGTATCCCGGATAAATGAAAATATCCGTCCATTTGCTGCCTGCATGAACTGTTCCATCGTCGTCCGACATGGACTCAAGAGTTCTGGTACTTGTCGTTCCTACGGACACAACTCTTCCGCCTGCAGCCTTTGTCTCGTTGATCATATCAGCAGCATCCTGCTCTATGATACAGAACTCAGAATGCATGTGGTGATCTAGTATGTTCTCTTCCTTCACTGGTCTGAACGTTCCAAGTCCGACGTGAAGTGTTACATGTGCGATCTTTATTCCCTTTGCCTTGATCTGCTCAAGAAGCTCTGTTGTAAAGTGAAGTCCTGCTGTCGGCGCTGCTGCTGATCCGTCATGCTCTGCATAAACTGTCTGATATCTGTTCTTGTCCTCAAGCTTATGTGTGATATATGGAGGGAGCGGCATCTGTCCCAGCTCGTCAAGGATCTCCTCGAATATTCCGTCGAACTCAAATCTGATGAGTCTGTTGCCCTCCTCAACTATATCGACGACCTCACCCACAAGTTTGCCCTTTATAAGTCCTGTCTCAGGGTCAGGTTCATTTGACTCCGAGCCAAATACTATACGAGCACCTACCTTGCACTTTTTGCCCGGTTTTACCAGAGTCTCCCATGTACAGTCGTCCTTTCTCTTCAGAAGGAGAACCTCTATGGATGCTCCCGTATCCTCCTTGACGCCCATAAGTCTCGCCGGAAGAACCCTTGTATCGTTGATGACCAGACAGTCTCCCGGATTCAGGTAGTCTATCACATCATAAAAGTGCTTGTGCTCTATCGTATTGTCCTTCCTGTCCAGAACCATGAGACGGGACTCACTTCTCTTAAGAAGTGGATCCTGCGCTATAAGCTCCTGTGGCAGATCATAGTAAAAATCTGTTAATTTCATCATATCGTAATTCCTCGCATCTTCTAATCTATCATGTTCTGAGAAACACAAAACGTGTTTTCAAATTTATACAGCCGCTTTGCTTCTTGTGTGATCATATTCTCTGATACCTTGTCCGCACAAAAATAACTGTCTGGCATCAGATACAATATATCCGTTGCCAAACAGTTACATATTATACTACTATCACAAATATTTCAAGGACAGCAAACAACGCTTTCCATCTCTATTTTTTTCTGTAAAATAAAATTACCAGCCCCACTCCATTCAATACAATGCCTACAACCAGCGCTCCAATTCCAATCCCTCTCCACATACATGCGTTCATCAGATATATTCCACCTATCATAAACATCACGCCTATCATGATAGGTATAAATCCTGCCACCCTGAGCTTCGGCGTGTTCTCATCAGTCTTTCTCGTTGCAAGAAAACACGCAAGGGCAATCCCCATGAATACCCACGGAAGCGCCGCCGCAAGAAAATCCAACACCGCATTTCCCGTCATGATACTTGCAAATGTGACAACGACAGCCACTATGATAGCCACTATGCCCACAGCGATAAGCCTGCTGTTGGACCTTACGATATTTGTGTCCTTCTCTATCTTTTTCATCATATCCTGATCTCCTTTCAACAGTTCATCCAGACTGATATGATAGAGATCACTCATTTTGATCACGCTGGCAATATCTGGTATGGTCTTTCCCGTTTCCCTTAATTAAAGATATTATTGGGTAAAAAAGAAAGGTCAGTCAATTTTGCCGATGAAGCGGTAGTAGATTTCTACTTCCTGCTCACGGTTTCCGTCCTCGCCCTTGACAGCTTCGTGGACGGTTATTTTTTCAATTAGAGTGTTCAGAAGTTCTGCGGTCAGCTCCACAGGGTTGACATACTGTTTCATTAGGGCAATCCACTTTTCAGCATCCGCTGCGGTCTGTACGGCGGCTTCCATCGTTTCGTGAAGCTGTCTTATTTTTGTTTCAAGCTCCTTTTGCTCGTTCTGGTACTTCTCGGACAGCATATTGAAGTTATACTCGGTTATGCGTCCGGCAGACCAGTCCTCATACATTTTAGCAAACAGCCCGTCAACCTCGGCTTTACGCTTCTCTGCCTTTTTCAGCTCCGCAGCCTGCTTTTTCTTCGCAGAGTTTCTTTCCCTGTCGCTGGCATTGAGCAGGCGTTTCAGCAGCTTGTCCTCGTCTTTCTGTGCCAGCATAGACCAGTATTGCAGTCTTGCAAGCACATAGGCATACAGTACATCATAGCGGATATAGTGCATGGAACACTGGCGTAATCCCTGTCCGTTCTTGCTGCAATGGTAGTACCCGTATGGGTTCTTATTCTGCTTGTTTTCCCCATAGGCTAAAGACCATCCGCAGACAGTCTGTGTGTCAGTGCTTCTATAAAACCCGATGAAAAGGGAAAACCGCAGAGCGGATTTCTCTTTGCGGCGGGTACACAGGGGATAGCCGCTTTAGCGGCGCAAGGGGGTGTAGCCACCTTGTCGGAGCGAAGCGAACGCAGACCTCGGACTGCTGATTTTATCAGCGGCAGAGGTAAGCTCCGCAGGACGCACGATACATGGTCTTTAGACTATGTATAGAAGTGCGCCCTTAGTTCCTAAGGGATTTTGCCGTTTCCGGCAGTCTTGTCCTTTTTCTTGGAACGCTTGGAAAGATACTTCAGGCAGTCAACCACAACCGCCCGGAAGCTCTGTTTACATTCGTGCTGGCATTTCCGGCACAGTTCGTTGTAAGTGATACGGCTGCGGTCATTTAAGAAGAAAGACCATTCCAACCGCCGCTTGTTGCTCATTCTTGCCATAACCGGCTCCTTTCTCCGTTTCTATCTGATGTACGCAGATAGGCTGTTTTGGTGTAGCGTTTCGGTATCATTTTTAAGGTTTTTTCCCTCTGTATGCCCCTTTGGAAAGTGCGGCAGTATTGCAGTCAGGGGATAATACCTCACGCTTATTTGTCGCTTATTTGTCGCTTCTCAGTACGGTTTCGGAGCCTTTTGCCATCCATTCAAAGAAAGCAATTTTGCTGACCTTGATAAGCCTGCCCCTGCGGAACGCCGGAAAGCTGGGTGTGTGTACCAGCTCATAGGCGCTCGCTCTTGAAATTCCCATAATCCGCTGAATGTCCGCCACATCCAGAACCAGCGGTAAATCCTCGTAGCTGTTCAATCTCTTTTTATCGTTCATTCTGTTCCTCCCATAAATCAAATAGGTTAAAATGCTTCCTGTTGCCGTTCTCCCCCCAAAGCCGTTTTCCTGCCCCATTCCTGCGGTGTTTCCCTGCATTAGTGCGCTGGATGCGTCACTTCTCCTGCCGGTCATATCCCTTTTGGACGGTCATTCACTTGTCAAGGTACTGTGTGGTACGAAATTACCAACTGTAATCATCATAGCGGACTATTCTTGACAAAACAATGCTTCTGCGATACCATGAGTGTAATTAATATAACTAAATTATATAATTACCATAAACAAAGGCAGGGGATAGGGATGGAGAATCAGTTTATACGGCATGAGCCATGTTTTGAGAGAATTTTGTTTGTCCTGACGCTGGACAGGAAGAAAATGAAAGAACGGATTTTGATTGGGGAAGAACAGCAGATCCGCTTCCGGCTGAACGGGAGCCAAAACGCAGAGGTGCTTTGTGATATGACACGCCCGCTGGGAACTTTTTTGATAAACTTTGAGCGTGACACGGACAGAGACTGGAACTTATGCGGGCTTTCTCCGTTGCGGCAAGCCCTCCACTCCAACCGATGGAAACAGCCGGAGCTGGAGCAGGCGGCAAGCGAATTTCTCTGGGGAAAATATCTTAGCAATGACCCTCTGGAAATGTATGTGGCGTTCCGTATCTGGAACAGCTATCTGCTTGCCAGAGAACCCCGTGACCGTAACGCTGCCTGTGACCGCTTCATGGATAAAATGAGCAGCCTGACCGGGGTATTCCATAACGAAGCCATGAGCTTTGACAGGGAGACAGGAAAACCGAAACATTTTCAAGCTGGCAGCCTTTATTTCAAAGGCGCACCGTCAGAAGATACCCGGCTTGACCTCTGGTTCCCGGACAACCGGCGCACAGAAGAATGTGTGTCTGCCTATGCGTCCCTCTACCCGTTGATTACCTATTATCTGAACAGGCTGAATGACTGGGGGCTTTGCTTCCGGCGGTGCAAGGTCTGTGGAAAATATTTTCTGGCAAAGAGCCAGCGGTATGAGCTGTGCAGCGATAAGTGCCGAAAAGCACAGGCGCTTCAAAACAAGCGGGAATTTGACGAGAGGGCAAGAGAAAATGCCTATGACCTGCTTTATAAAAATGAATGCCAAAACTGGCGCAACAAAATAAACCGGGTAAAAAATACCGCAGGCTTTCCGGCTGACCGTCTGGAAAAAATACAGGCTGCCTTTTCTGACTTTAAGAAAGAAGCCTTACAGAGAAAAAAGGCTGTAAAAACAGGAACAGCCAGCCCGAAAGAATTTACGGACTGGCTGTATCAGCAGAGTAATGTAATTGTGAAGCTGACTGAATACTAAATTTTTTCTCGTTGTGAGGTTTCTGTGACATTTTGCTGATACTATAAAAAGAAAAAGGATGTGATACTATGCGAATACTGGTTGTTGAAGATGACCAGCTTTTGAATAAGACATTAAGCTATAATCTGTCGGCTGTCGGATATTCCGTGGATGGGGCTATGTCAAAGGCTGTTGCCATAAGATTTCTTGAAAAACAGGATTATGATTTAATCGTTTTGGATGTCAATCTGCCGGATGGGAACGGATTTGATATATGCCGCGAGGTAAAAGAACGCCGTCCCGATATCGCCGTGATTTTTCTAACCGCAAATGATATGGAAAGCGATATGCTGAAAGGATTTGAATTGGGTGCAGATGATTATGTAACAAAGCCCTTTCCTATCAGCGTGTTCCAAAAGAAAGTATCTGCTTTACTGAACCGCATTTCAGTACAATCCGGCGGCGATTTCTACGATGACGGGAATTTGTATATCCATTTTTCCGAATTATCAGCGTGTCTCGCAGGACAGCCGATTACCCTTACATCGTTGGAATATCGTTTATTAAAAGTGCTAACAAGAAACTCACAAACTGTCCTAACACGTCAGGTATTGCTTGAAAAGCTGTGGGATGTAGATGAAAATTATGTGGATGAACACGCACTTACCACAACGATCAGCCGCATCCGCAGTAAAATTGAAACGAACCAGCATTCCTACATCAAAACCGTTTATGGTATGGGCTATATGTGGATTGGAGGAGCGCAAAAATGATTTCCAAAAAACTCTCCTTAAATAAAGTCTGCATAATACTGGCAACTACCATTTTACTTTTATCCGTGGTCATGTTTTCAGTTCTATATATCCTGACAAAAGAAATGTCTGTGGTATTTTGCAGCATGGCGTTTTGTCTGCTTTTTCTACTTTGTGTTACTGCTTTTGTGATACTGATACGGCGAAAGCTGACTTTGTTTTCTGAAATACTTTGCTGCACCTTAGACGAAATGATGAATGGAAAAATAGATATATCACAGGTTGCCGAAGAAGAAAACCTATTTTATAAAATCAATCATCGGCTGGTGCGCCTTTATGAGGTTATGCAGGAAAGCAAAAACAGCGTTGCCAGTGAACGAGCTGACTTACAGGAATTGATTTCCGATATTTCTCATCAGGTAAAGACACCAATATCAAACTTAAAAATGATAAATGCCACCTTATTAGAACAAGAAGTGCCACAGGATAAACAGCGGGAATTTCTACTTGCCAGTGGCACACAGCTTGATAAACTGGATTTCTTAATGCAGGCTATGATAAAAACTTCCCGACTTGAAACTGGCGTTATCTCACTTGAAAAGAAACAGCAGCCCATCTATGATACTCTTGCTATGGCGCTGGGCAGTATTTTTATGAACGCTGAAAGAAAGCACATACAAGTTGAAGTAAACTGCCCGGAAACATTGGTTGTTTCCCATGACCGCAAATGGACAGCAGAAGCCTTATTTAACATATTGGATAATGCAGTTAAGTACACGCCGGAGTACGGTTCTATCCGTGTTTGCGTTGAAAGCTGGGAAATGCACCTGAAAGTCAGCATTACCGATACCGGCAAAGGTATTCCCGAAAACCAGCAGGGAGCAATTTTTAGGCGCTTTTATCGGGAAGAAGATGTCCACGATATAGAGGGAATCGGCATTGGGCTGTATCTCGCAAGGGAAATTATTAGCTTGCAGAACGGTTATATACAAGTCACTTCCCAAGTAGGAACAGGCTCAACATTCTCCGTTTTTCTTCCACATGAATAACCTGTTTTTTGAAATATCACAGGATTGTGACATTTCAGGGCGATTTATTATGTCGGCTGTGACATTTCTGTGAGGTTTGGTCGTTATAATGGATTTATCAAAAAGAAAGGATGGTGTTCTTTATGAGCATTTTGCAAACGACTGAACTAAAAAAATATTATGGCGCAAAACCGAACATTACCAGAGCCTTGGATGGTGTGACCCTCTCCATTGAAAAGGGCGAATTTGTTGCCATCGTAGGAACCTCCGGCAGCGGTAAATCTACACTGCTGAATATGATTGGTGGATTGGATGTGCCGACCTCTGGCAAGGTTATTGTGGATGGACGTGAACTCTCAACATTGAAAGATGAGCAGCTTACCATCTTCCGTAGGAGAAAGATTGGCTTCATCTTCCAGAACTACAATCTGGTTCCGGTGCTGAATGTCTATGAAAATATCGTGCTGCCTGTGGAGCTGGACGGAAACAAGGTGGACAAGACGTTTATGAACGAAGTTGTTCAGATGCTGGGGCTGGAGGATAAGCTGAACAATATGCCCAATAACCTCTCCGGCGGTCAGCAGCAGCGCGTAGCCATTGCCCGCGCCTTGGTGTCAAAGCCCTCTATTGTTTTGGCTGATGAACCCACCGGCAACCTGGACAGCAAGACCAGCGCCGATGTGCTGGGGCTTTTGAAAACCACAAGTCAGAAATTCCACCAAACCATCGTGATGATTACTCATAATAATGAGATTGCCCAGCTTGCCGACCGTATCATTCGGATTGAGGATGGCAAGATCGTGCAGTAAAGGGGGCGGGACTATGAATGACATTCTATTTGGCAATAATAACACAAAAACCATCAAGCGGCTGTCTAAACAATATTTCAAAAAAAATAAGGTTCGTAATCTGGCGGCGATTCTTGCGATCGTTCTGACAGCATTTTTGTTTACATCCATCACTTCACTGGTATTTAACATGGTATCCTCCATGCAGCTCTCTATGCAGATGCAGAAAGGCAGTAAGGCAGATGGAACCTTTGGGTACATGACCGAGGAACAGTTTGAGCAACTGAAAAACAGTGATTTTGTGGAGCAGGCAGGTCATCGGCGGATGATTGGATATGCAAGCAATGCCCTGGGTCATTCTGTTGAATTAAACTATGCTGATAGCATACAGCAGGAACTTACATTCTGTGTGCCAACGCATGGTTCAGCACCGGAAAAGGCAAATGAAATTGCTACTACCGAACTGGCTTTGAAAGCCCTTGGTGTGGAACCGGAGATTGGAGCAGAAGTTCCTCTGGAATTTGAAATTCGTGGAAAAACCTACCATTATGATATGGTGCTTTCCGGTTGGTGGGAAGCAAGCAACGATATGGTCAGCGTGGCGGTTCTCTCAGAGCAGTTTGTAAAAGATAATCCAGATGTAGTGAAAAATACCCGCGCAGTGGATGGAGAAATCTCAGGGGTTACTTTTTCTGACGTTGTGCTGAAAGACAAGACGAACATTCAGGAGCAGATGGATAACTTTGTCTACTCTATTGGCGGCAATCCAAAGGATATGTCTGCTGATAACTTTATCCTCTCTGTTGAAAACCAGATGGGGAAAGCCATGATTTCTCCGGAGTCCATCTTATTTGCCGTAGTATTTGTGCTGATGTTTGTATTGTGCGGCTATTTGCTGATTTATAATATTTTTGATATTTCCGTTATGCAGGATGTTCGGCAATATGGCTTACTGCGGATGATTGGTGCTTCTACGCGGCAAATTAAAAACATCGTCAATCGGCAGGCGGTATGGCTGACCCTGATTGGGCTGCCTATTGGTTTAATTGCCGGGTTCTTTGCAGGCCGGGCGTTGCTTCCGGTAGTAATGGAACTTTTTAGCTATGAGTATTCTGCGACAAGTTTGCAGACATCGACCTCCCCCGTGTTATTTATTATAGCTGCCTTGTTTACGATTCTGACGGTATTTATCAGTACCCGCAAACCAGCCAAAAAGGCCGCAAAAGTATCTCCCATGGAGGCGATCCGCTATACGGAGCAGGATGATTATAAAAAGAAAACCGTTACACGAACCAGAGGTGCAAAACTCTCCCATATGGCATTTTCCAACTTGGGACGCAATAGACGCCGCTGTGTATTCATCGTTGTTTCTATGCTTTTGTGTATCGTTCTGTTCAACACTATGATTATTGTGACACAGAGCATTGATGAAGAAAAGTGGATTACCCGCACAACGAAAACAGATTTTACCGTCTATAATTCGATTGCAGCCAATGCTTTGGAAGGCTTTAGACATCACGAAGATGCACTTCCACAGCAAGTGGTAGATATGATCCGTGAGCAGGACGGTCTGGAAGAAGAACGGTATCTTTATCGCAATACCGCAGATGACAGTAACGTGCTGGTTGATTATGGTTTTGAGGGACTGGAGTGTACCTCAACCTATGAAGATCAGGACGGTAGCCTCCGCAAAGCCTTTGGAAATTATAATATGAAGACTGCCCCGGATGCAGAAAATCTTTTCTTTGGAAATGTTTTTGGCGCTTCCGAACATTTTTGGGCGGATATGATGATTTATGCTGGAGAAACAGATCCTAATGTACTGAAACCAAAAATGCTAACTGGAGAATATGTCATTATTGGAGAAGGGTTAGACCGACTGAGTGGTGGTCCGAAAAGTACGCCCCTAACAGAACAGTTACAGATTGGCGACAGTATTTCTTTTTACAGGGATGGCGAGTTAGTCAAAACCTGCAGAATTCTTGCAAAAGCCTGTACCGTTGGAACTGAGGACGAAACGCCGTCAACAACTACGGCTATGAGGAATATTGGTGGCGATGCGCCCTTTGTGTATTTGCCGGACACTCTGTTCAAACAGATTTACACGACTCCAACTCTGCTGAGTTATGGATTTAATATGGATGATTCCTTACAGCCGCAAATGGAGGAATTTTTGAGCAGTTATGTTGAAAAGAACCCCTCTGTTACCTATACCTCAACAAAATTACTGAAAGAACAATTAAATTCTGTTGCAAGTATGGTTCTGGTTGTAGGCAGTCTGATTGGCTGTATCATGGCTTTAGTAGGACTGATTAACTTTACAAATATGATTATCACCAATATTATCACCCGCCGCCATGAGTTTGCGACTATGCAGAGTATCGGTATGACAAATCGCCAGCTTCAAAGGCTGATGGTTTATGAAGGCGTCTACTATGCCGCTGGTGCAGACATCATTGGTGGAGTGGTTGCGCTGCTGCTTGCTGTGACGGTGCTGGAAAATGTCTTGAACTCGCCATCTATGTGGTTCTTCACTATGAATATCACATTGGTTCCTGTTCTGGTCATTGGTGTGCTTTATCTGCTGCTGGCTGCGGTTATTCCGCTGATCGTTCTCCGCTTCTTTAACAAGGGAACTGTGGTGGAACGATTGAGGACCTCGGAATAAGAGTAATTTTCTTAATAACCATGTAAAAAACAAATCAAAAAGGTACTTGATATTGCGCTTCATTGCTTTTATCAAGTACCTTTTTTCATGCAGTATCATATAAGCGTGGATTCGTTATCTTTGGTGTGGTATCTTTAACTATGGGAAACTCCAGTTTCCCAGTTGGATATCGTCTGCCTCGAAACCATAATCTTCTCAGCAGCCTGATCCTGGGTTAACCCGGCTCCGTTTCTCGCTTCCTTTATCTTATTACCAATCTCCATATTCTTCCTCTTTTACCTCCTTTATCAATCACTCTGAGTTCTCTATCTGATCAAATGCTAACACCCATATCACATCTTTTCCATCAAAAGGCTTTGTCCTTGCCCCGGATACAGTGTAAAAATCCTTTTACATACCTTACCATCCCGTCTCTCAGCATTCAACATAAAAATGCCACCCGGTAACAGACCTTCTGAGGTACACCTCATTTGCGATCTGTTACCGGGTGGTATTTAAAATATATAGTATTGATCATCTTAAGCAGAATCTACACCGCATGCCTGGCTTCCATGCAGTGCAGCCCAGATATTACGCTCTGATCTCTATTCCAAGCTTTCCAAGCTCCTTGAGAATCTTGGCAATGATTCCATCGACCTCTGACGTCTCAAGTGTTCTATCCTTAGCACGGAATGTCATGGTGTAAGCCACCGACTTCTTGCCCTTTGCGATCTGCTCACCCTCGTATACATCGAAAAGTTTGTAGCTCTCAAGCAGCTTGCCGCCACATTTCTTTATGACTTCCTCTATCTGTCCGACAAATATTTCCTTGTCCACAACAAGACTCAGATCTCTTGTACTTCCAGGGAACTTTGCGATTCCCTCGTACTTGGTATCGAAGTTTGAAAGCATAACCAGTGTAGGCATATCGATGACTGCCACATATACCTCACCCTTAAGGTTGTAGTTGTCACATACCTCAGGATGTACCTGTCCGATAAATCCAATTGTCAGGTTGCCCTTCTTGAGCTTTGCCTGACGGCCCGGATGAAGGAATGTGTACTCTGCCTCAGGCTCGTATGTCACCTGTCCCTTGAGACCAACCTTGTCTGTAAGCTCCTCGAGAACTCCCTTGAGATCAAAGAAATCTCCCTGACCATACATACCGATAGTCAGCTTCATTCTCTCCTCTGGAAGCTCTGTGAGTGGAAGTGACTTTGGAAGGTATACATTTCCGAACTCATAAAGTCTTGCGATCTTGTTCTTTCTATTATAATTGGTTGCCAGTGATGTGAGAACACCGTTCAGTGATACAGTTCTCATGATACTGAAGTCCTCACCGAGAGGATTTGCTATTGTAACGGTCTTTCTAAACTCGCTGTCAGCAGGCAGAAGCAGCTTGTCAAATACCTTAGGGCTCTCGAATGAGTAGCACATACCGCCAGAGAAACCATTTGCCTCAAGGACATCCCTTGCGATGGCATTGATCATCTGGTCGTATGGGAGCTTACCAACTGTAGCCTCACCTCTTGGAAGTGATACAGGAATGTTGTCGTATCCGTAGAATCTTGCAACCTCCTCTGCCAGATCTGCCATGCAGTTCAGATCCTGTCTGAAGCTTGGCACATCCAGTGTGTTTGTCTCTGCATCATATGTGAGTCCAAGTCTGCCGAAGTAGTACAGCATCTTCTCAGGCTCAACATCTGTTCCGAGAAGCGCATTCATCTTGTCTGGCTCAAATGGGAGCTTCTTGTCCTGTACAGGATTTGGATATACATCGACAGCTCCGCCGACTACCTCACCTGCGCCCATCTCCTCAATGAGCTGACACGCTCTGTCTATTGCCTCCATAGCAAGATTTGGATCAAGTCCCTTTGTGAACTTGGCTGCCGCATCAGTTGCAAGACCGATCCTTCTGGATGAAAGTCTGATATTTGTTCCATCAAAGCAAGCTGCCTCAAAGAGCAGTGTATCGATACTGTCTGTTACCATGGAATTCTCGCCGCCCATGATTCCGGCGATACCGATCTCCTTCTCACCGTCACAGATCATCAGAACGTCATGGTCGAGCTTTCTCTCCTGTCCATCAAGTGTTACAAATGTATCTCCGTCATTTGCACGGCGGACAACGATCTTGTTGCCAGCTATGGTGCTGAGATCATATGCGTGCATTGGCTGTCCGTACTCTTCCATAACGTAGTTTGTTATATCGACAAGGTTGTTAATCGAACGGATTCCCTGTGAAGCAAGTCTCTGCTGCATCCACTTTGGTGAAGGTCCGATCTTCAGGTTCTTGACAACCCTTGCTGTGTATCTAGGGCAGAGGTCAGGATCCTTTACCTCTACTGATATATAGTCATTGACGTCCTCGTCATTTCCTGTCTTTGTTACCACTGGTGGGTAAAATGACTTGTCAAATGTAGCTGCTGCCTCTCTTGCCATACCGATCATTGAGAAACAATCAACTCTGTTGGATGTGATCTCGTATTCGACAACAACATCGTCAAGTCCAAGTGCCTTCACAGCGTCATCGCCCGGCTTCACACCTGACTCCACCGGGAATACATACACGCCATCCTCCGGTGCTTCCGGATAGAAGTCTCTTGATGAACCAAGCTCCTCTATACCGCACATCATACCATTTGACTCAACGCCTCTGAGCTTGCCCTTCTTGATCTTGATTCCGTCAGGGTACTCATTGTTGTCGCCGTGTGCTGCCGCAACCTTACCACCGTCAAGTACAAGTGGGATGAGATCATTGACCTTTACATTCTTTGCTCCGGTCACGATCTGAAGAGGCTCCGCCTGTCCAACATCTACCTGACATACTACAAGCTTGTCCGCATCCGGATGCTTCTCCATAGTGAGAATCTTGCCGACAACAATCTTGTCAAGATTCTTATCCTTCTGTTCGTAACCCTCTACATGTGATCCTGAGAGAGTCATGGCGTCTACAAACTCCTGAGCTGTCACGTCCAGATCAGGAACATATGCCTTTATCCATGAAATTGGTGTATTCATCTATTTGTCCTCCTATTTATCATTGAACTCCAGCCATGCAAAATTTGCCTTCGGCAAATGGCTGGAGCTGCATGTCAAGTTTTCACAGAAAACTTGACACATACTTAAAACTGGTCTAAGAATCTCATGTCGTTCTCGTAGAGAAGTCTCATGTCATCTATCTCATACTTGAGAAGTGTTACTCTCTCAAGTCCGATTCCAAATGCAAATCCTGAATATACCTCAGGATCTATTCCACAGTCGCGGAGAACCTTTGGATGAACCATACCACAGCCAAGGATCTCTATCCAGCCGCTGCCCTTACATACTCGGCATCCCTTGCCGCCGCACTTGAAGCATGTGATATCACACTCTGCTGAAGGCTCTGTGAATGGGAAGTGGTGAGGTCTGAACTTGACCTTTGTGTTCTCACCGAAGAACTCCTTTGCCCACTGCGCCAGTGTTCCCTTGAGGTCTGCCATGGTGATTCCCTTGTCTATCACAAGTCCCTCTACCTGATGGAATGATGGTGAATGTGTTGCATCTACCTCATCAGCTCTGAATACTCGTCCAGGTGAGAGGATTCTTATAGGAAGATTGCCCTTCTCCATGATTCTTGCCTGAACAGGTGATGTCTGTGTACGAAGGAGGATATCCTTTGTAACATAGAATGTATCCTGCTCATCCTTTGCAGGGTGATTTGCAGGGATGTTCAGCAGCTCGAAGTTGTACTTGTCGTACTCTACCTCTGGTCCCTCAACTATCTCGTAACCCATACCGATGAATACTCTCTCCAGATCTTCAAGTGCTATCTGGTTTGGATGTCTGTGTCCTGTAAGCTTCTTCACTCCTGGAAGAGTTACATCTATGGTCTCTCTCTTCATCTTCTCTGCACGGAGTGCTCTGTTGATGGCCTTTGTCTTCTCGTCAAGGGCTGTCTCGATGGCCTGACGTGCCTCATTTACCATCTGACCTACCTTTGGTCTGTCCTCCGGTGCTACATCCTTCATGCTTTTGAGAACCTGTGTGAGTTCTCCCTTCTTACCGAGTATCGCCACCTTCACATCGTTAAGTGTCGATACAACCTCTGCGCTCTCGATCTTGGCAAGAGCCTCTGCCTTGATGGCTTCCAACTTGTCTCTCATCGTGTTTCTCCTTTTTCTATTTATAGGGATTTCAATGTGGATCCTATATTAATTACTTCCATATATAAGTCACGGAATTGCTCGCCTACGGCTTCCGCAATTCCTACAGTAATTCGCGCTCCGCCCTATCGGGCTATGCGCTCATTCCTCTTTTGGGCGTTTACCGGGATTGCTCCGCGCTGCGCACTCTCTCAATCCCTACACGGCATTCACACTCCGCCCTCCCGGGCTCCGTGTTTCATGTCGCGCGCGGGTGACAAATGTCTGCTGATGCATGCGAGCAAGCTCGCGCATCGCAGCCGCTTGTCACCCTGTAAACGCAAAAGTCCCTAGCATGTTATACATACTAGGGACGAATTATATCCGCGTTACCACCCTGATTCCAGACACTCTATGTATCTTGTCCATGTCTGACTCTCATTAGACGTTTGTCGCACGTCACACGCCACACCCTACACAGACCAACATCTGTCATCTGATAAAACAGATATCTTCAATCCTTCAGCCGTGGTGGCTCTGATGTGAAATTAAATACGCACTCTTACCTGACCGGGCTTTCAGCCGCTGACCTAGTCTCTCTGATGGCGACATACGTATCTTTTGCATCGTCACTGCCTGTAGAGATAATATACCTACATGTGGGTGTTAGTCAACATCTTTTTTGTCATACTGTCATGATCAACAACAATTCAATTTTCAGAAATATTATATAACTTGATTGTGAAAATAAACCTTACGAGTACCATACTCCTATTTAATCATCTTCCCGTTTCTTTTTCTTTATTTGTAAAGCAATTGATGCCAAAAGTAATATCCAGCCTATCAATAAGATTATATAAAACATCACCTTACCCAAATCTCCTTTTAAGATAAAATCGATTGCAAACAAACATGCACTAAGTACTAACAGAAGTATAGCTTTTTTTTCTCTCATATATTTTCTCCTTTTTATATCAAAATCGCTTTATATCTTTCACTCTTTATTTTCTTTGTATCTGCAAGTCTTCCTTTACTATTATACGTAAGTAAATAAATATCAAATCCATCTTTACTGCTATTTGTTACATATTTAAATCTATACCCCCAGTTTTCAATACCAGGAGACCTAATATCAGTACTTCCATAGTTACTTATTATATCTGAAAGAAGCTTAGACAATGTATACCCTGTTGCTAGACTTGCTGTGACTGCCCCCTTAGTTACCAAAATATCAATTGCCACTCCACCAGAATAGGAGGCTTTTATTTTATAATATGCACTGTAATATCTTACATTTATAGAAATTGTTTTCTTTACCCGCTTACTACTTGTATTTTTATATGAGCCACTATGCGTCTCAATCGCAGTATTCTTTAACTTGAATACACTCTACTTTTATTTCATTTATCTACTTCTACATCAACTTCTTCGTCCATCTTTAAATGTCGATTTTTTCGCATCCGCCTCTTCTCCGCACGCTTTTTCTTCCTCTCAAGTCGTCTCTTCTTACGCCCGGCCTTGTGCGCACGCCTTCTTATTCCCCGGATTCCATTATCCATGAATTTGTTGATCTCCGCGCCTATCAGCATGACGTACATACACATGTAAAGCCACAGTGCAAGCAATATCACACTTGCAAGGCTTCCATACATATATGTGTTGATTCCCACTATATTGATATAGCTCGATACGCCAAATGACAAAAGCATCCAGAGTATGGTCGTAAATGCAGCTCCCGGCACAGCGGTCTTGATCCTCACCCGCTCAACCGGCAATGCCCAGTATGCCACGATCATAACCCCAAACAAAACCGTAGGGGCAAATGCTATCTTGACGATCGACAAGATATTCGCAACGGTATCCACCAGTTGGAATCTCTCCACCGAATCCAGCCGCACCAGCATTTTTGACACAACTACATCGCCGAGGATATATATGACCATAACCGCCACCAGCATCACACAGAATATCAATGTATACAGAGTGTGTATCGCTCTTCTGAGGAAATAATTGACGCTGTCCTCCTTGCCTGCCATGAAAGTGAGTCCGCGGCCTATAGCCATTGTTCCCTTTGACGCCGACCACACTGTGAGCAATATGGTTGCTGTGGTGGCAAGCAGTGAGCTCTTGCTGTCGAAAATCTCTGCAAACATGAATTCAAAATTGGAATTGATCTCCTCCGGGAACAGTTCCTTTATTATCTCCAACACCTGGGTCTCTGTGAATGGCAGATATTTGACAAATGTAAGCAACGTCATCGCCAGTGGAAACAGTGACAGCAGCAGGAAAAAAGCAGACTGTGCCGCAAATGCCGCCACCTGATCCTTATTCATCTCTGCCATAAACAATCTGACTTTATGGTATATGAGCACTATGCGCTTCTTTAACTTCATAATTAGTGATTCTCTCCGTTACTTTTCAACCGAACTGAGAACTGCTCCGTTGTAATAATGGCTTATTATCTGCGCTGCAGTATATCCCAGCTTTGCCAGTTCATTTGCACCATTCTGACTCATTCCGACTCCATGTCCGTATCCGCCGCCCTTAAGTGTGTAGAGTCCTGTGTCATTATCCTTCTTTACATAGTAGAAATTACTTGGAACGCCTGTCCAGCCCGTGAGCTCTGATCCATCCTGCTCTGTTATAGCCTTGCCATCCGTGGCGAACAGAACTCGGATATTGCTCTGGCCGCTGACTACCACGCTTCCCTTGTCGCCTGTTATCGTAACTTCCTTCACAAGTCCACTGTCATCTCTTCCCGTCACCATTATTGACTTGATCTTGCCAACCGATGTCGCAGACACATCCGAGCATCTTGAAAGGCCGGTCTCAACCGCATTTCTCATCTCATCTTCTGTGTATGTAACCGTCCACCTGTACATAGGAAGATTTCTCTCAACCACATCTGTGTCCGTCTTGCCATCCATGAAATCCCTGAATGCCGCTTCATCGCTGAAATATGGGATGTCCAGCGCCGTATTCTGAATACGTGTACAGGTATATGGCATGCTTCCGCCCCACACCTGGTCACTCGTGGTAGTCGTTCCGCACGATGTTGAGAAATATACAGCATTTATGATCTCTCCGTTATATGTAGGTACAATTCCGGATGTGGACTGGACTGCATCTATGGAATTTCCCGTCTCAGGGAAGTTATTGTAGACCTGGCACGATGTTGTGTCATCAAGGTCTGCATTGTATCCCCTGTAGTTACTTCCAAGCTTTCTATATGTAAATCCTCTGGCGCAGATTGCCATAGCCTTGAGCGCCTCCGGGCTGTAGCTCGATGAAACCTCACTTGACACTACCCCATACAGATACTGTTCTATATCTACCTGATTGATGATCATGTATCCCGACGAATCCTTTGTTATCTCAAGGGCTCCGTGATACCTCGGGGTGCCGCTTGATTTGCTGAGACTCGATACTGTTATCATTCCATCCGAACTCTCAGGCTCAACTATGATGGATGAGGCCTTGTTGTCGCTGCCAAGTGATACAAATTCATCCGCCTTGTAGGTTTTCTTCTTGCCATCGCTCGTCACGTTAAATCCTGTACTGCAGGTAAATTCCACATAGCTCTGATAATAATCTCCGCCATTTGTCAGGATGACTCTGACACTGTTCTCCATACCGGATATAACTACTGACGATCCGCCATAGCCGCTGCCCCCGCTGGTTCTGTCGGTGCCTGACGAGCTGCTGCCTTTATCCTCTTTCTTCTTTGAAGCCACAGTTCCTGCTCCCTGAATTGTGTAGTCATACTCCGCGATCTCTGTACTGTCCGTGTCGGCTTCAACATATTGCTTCAGATCTCCCAGCGGATCATCCGGAGCTTCTATAACTATGGTCTCCACTGAATTACCATCGTTGTTATCATCAGTCTCTTCGCCTACTCTGTTTTTACCTGTTATCATCATATATCCGACAACACATACCAGAATTATAGTTATGAAACTCACTATCTTAAAATTCTTATTGTATTTGATCTTCTGATACCATTTCTTCCTCTGATCTATTCGCATTCCCCTGTCTCCATTTCTCCGCAAATATATCCACATACAGAGAAAAAGCAGCATATACATGCTGCTTCTTCATCTTGTGTAATAAACTGAAATGCGCCCTTGCTTTTGAGTCCTAGCAGCGCTAGGTGGGCAACCGCAATTGTATATCTGCCTTCCACTAGAACTTATATAACGAGGCTTGACTTCAATAACAATGATATAGGAATCCCGTTTATTCAAATGTAGGTTCAAAATCACAAGAGACTTAATACATCTCAGCTATGAGCACATTATACCTTACCTTTACATCTCTTGCAAGAATTTTTCACGTGAACTTTAACCACTATAATTGACATTATATGCCTTCTTGAAATACCAATCTTACCTGTGTTAGAATATAGATACTTATGGGAATTTATAATTATTTCCAAACATGAAAGGCAGGTGTTCACCAAATGGATAAAACCAGCTTACAAATGTTATTCGGCGTATTGCTCGGAGTATTTCTGCTTGCACTCATAGTCATGACTGTGGTGTATGTCAGAAGAAAGCTTGCCGATAAGCGCGAGGAGGCACTGAGAGATCTCGATCTCATGCAGGAAGAGGCTATCAGGGAGGAACAGAGCCAGAGCAAGGGGTACTGGATAAACCGTGATGACATCGAGGACGAGAATCAGGCTCATCTGCTCCGTTACTACCACTATTTCGATAATATCGATGAATGTATCCACGATCTCATAGTTGAGATGTATGACTGTGGATTTGTCAGGACAGAAGAGATATTTGTCGCAGCATACGGTGAGGAAGCACTCACACCTGATTCATTCATTTACATGACAGATGCTGACTGCGATCTGGAAAAAGCAAAGGCTGCACTTCCGCCTGTCAGTGAGAAGAACCAGAAGATCATCTATGACCTCTGGTGCTCATATGTCGAAAAGCTTCTGGACACTGTTGAGATACACACAACCGATGCCAACAAAGATATAATCAAGGACGCACTTATGGTTTATGGCCGCAAAAAGATAACCATACTCCTGCGCAGTCCAGAATAAAAGAAAACCTTTCAAAGGAGATTTACAAAATGAAAGATAACTGTATAGTAGCTCAGTCAGGAGGTCCTACCGTAGCGATAAATGCTTCGCTGGCAGGTGTCATAGACGGAGTTAAGAAAAGCAACAAATTCACCAGAGTTTACGGTGCAATTCACGGGATCCAGGGAGTGCTGGACAATAATTTCATAGATCTGTCCCTCATGGCCCTCTCAAAATTTCCTCTGGTAAATACTCTGGAGCTCTCCCCTGCAATGTACCTTGGCTCATGCAGATACAAGCTTCCTGATTTTGAGGTTGACTCAAAACCTTATGAGATAATATTTGACAGATTTGAGGAATATCAGGTTGCCGCATTCTTCTATATCGGCGGCAACGACTCTATGGATACAGTGGATAAACTCAGCAAATATGCAAATAAGATCGGATCGGATGTGAAGATCGTCGGCATCCCTAAGACCATTGACAATGACCTGTGCCATACCGACCACACTCCGGGATTTGGCTCTGCAGCCAAGTATGTTGCATCCACCATGCTGGAGATTGCCCACGACACTTACATCTACCAGATACCAAGTGTTGTCATCGTGGAGATCATGGGCCGTGATGCAGGCTGGCTCACCGCTGCATCCTGTCTGGCAAGAAATGACTACAGTCCTGCTCCTCATCTCATATATCTTCCTGAGGTAGACTTCGATGAGGATCAGTTTATAGAGGACATCAAAAATGTATTAAAGACTTCAAGATGTGTCATCGTGGCCGTATCTGAGGGTATACATGATAAGGATGGCAACTACATCAGCGCAACTTCTGCTGTGGCAGACAAGTTCGGACATGCCCAGCTCAGCGGAACCGGCAAGGCTCTCGAGAGTCTTGTTAAGGACAGAATGGATATAAAGGTTCGTTCCATCGAGCTCAATGTCCTCCAGAGATGTGCAGCGCATATTTCCTCAAGGACAGATATCAACGAGTCATTTGCACTTGGCCAGGCTGCTGTAAAATACGCCGCCGAGGGAATGACTGCTGTTATGTCCACGATCAAGCGAGTTTCTAACGATCCATACCAGTGGATCATTGAACCTGAGAATGTATCTCTCATCGCCAACCAGGCTAAGACAATTCCGCTTGAGTGGATCACACCTGAGAAGAATGACGTCACACCTGAGATGGAAGCATATCTCAGACCTCTTATAATCGGCGAGGTTTCCCTTCAGTACAAGGATGGACTTCCTATGTACCTGCCGGTAAACCACCTGCTTTAAAGAATAAAATATCCCTAACACCTCAATATCTGTGGTATTAGGGATATTTTTTATAATTCACTCAGGGAACGAACCAAATACGTCTATCCTTTACTGTAGATTCGTGTATCCGAGCAGCAGCTCTTCTACTGCCATGGCGGCCTCGCGGCCTTCGCGGATGGCCCATACGACCAGTGACTGGCCTCTGTGCATGTCTCCGGCTACGAATACCTTTGGAACATTTGTTGTATATGAGTTTGGACATGGAGTCTTGACATTTGTTCTCTCGTTGAGTTCCACGCCAAAGCTCTCTGCCACATATGTCTGACATCCGAGGAATCCGGCTGCGATGAGTACCACATCACAGTCAACGATATACTCGCTTCCCTCTATCTCTGTCATAGTCATTCTTCCTGTCTCAGGATTCTTCTTCCAATCGAGCTTCACACACTTGGCTGCCTTGACATTTCCGTCCTTGTCCTTGATGAATTCCTTGACTGTAGTCTCATATATTCTAGGATCATGTCCGTATACTGCTATTGCCTCCTGCTGACCGTAGTCTGTCTTGCAGATCTTCGGCCATTCTGGCCATGGATTGTCTGGTGTTCTTGTATCAGGTGCCTTTGGCATCATCTCAAGCTGTGTAACGCTGACAGCGCCCTCACGGACTGCTGTTCCCACACAGTCATTTCCTGTATCACCACCACCGATGACGAGAACATTCTTGCCTTTACAGTTCACGAACTGCTTGTCAGCAAAGCCCGAATTTACAAGGCTCATTGTCGTAGTCTTGAGGAAATCAACAGCGAAGTAGATTCCCTTTGCATCCCTTCCAGGTGCTTTTATATCTCTTGGATTGGCTGCACCACAGGCAAGCACAACTGCGTCGTATTCCTTGAGCAGATCCTCAGCCTTCACATACTTGAGGTTCTTGTTCTTAAGATAACCTGTCATCTGATCATCCTTCGGACACACAGCCTTCGCAGATGCCTTTCCGGTTGCAACCTCTGTGTTCAGTACGAACTTTATTCCTCTCTTCTTCATGACATCTATTCTTCTGTCTATGATCTGCTTCTCAAGCTTCATGTTTGGGATACCATACATGAGAAGTCCGCCCGGTCTGTCACTTCTCTCATACACAGTCACGTCGTGGCCTCTGCCGATCAGCTGGTCTGCCACGGCCAGTCCCGAAGGACCTGAACCTATGACTGCCACCTTCTTGCCTGAGTGAACCTTTGGCTGTTTATCATTTACAAGGTCATTTGCAAATGCATACTCTATGATGGCTCTCTCGTTCTCACGGACCGACACTGGATCACCGTTTAAGTTACAGGTACATGCCTTCTCACAGAGAGCCGGGCACACACGGCTTGTAAACTCAGGGAAACAGTTGGTCTTGCTGAGTCTTGCAAATGCCTGCTCAAGATTGTCGTTATAGAGCATATCATTCCACTCTGGGATCAGGTTGTTCAGCGGACAGCCCGATGTCATTCCGCATATGTTCATACCTGCCTGGCAGAATGGAACGCCACAGTCCATACATCTTGCAGCCTGCTTTCTCTGCTCATCACGGCTAAGCGGAGTGTGGAATTCATTGAAATTCTTGATTCTGTCCTTAGGAGCAAGCTCTGCGCTTGTCTTTCTCTCATATTCTAAAAATCCAGTTGGTTTTCCCATTCCTACTTACCTCCGTTCTTAACCTTGTAGAATGCTTCGATAGCTGCCTTCTCGCGGCTCAGGCCCTTCTCCTCAAATGCAACTATCATATTCATCATCTTCTTGTAATCCTTTGGTATGATCTTCTTGAACTTTGGAAGATATCCCTCAAAGTTCTCAAGAATCCTCTTGCCTATCTCTGAATTTGTATAATTTACATGATCCATGATGAGATGCTTCAGCTCGCTCACCTCGTACTTGTCTGTCACAGCCTCTATGGATATCATCTCTTTGTTAAGTCTCTTGTACAGATCGTTGCCCATATCAAGTACATATGCGATACCACCGCTCATTCCGGCTGCAAAGTTCTTGCCTGTTGTTCCAAGAACTACTACTTTACCACCTGTCATGTACTCACATCCGTGATCGCCAACACCCTCAACGACCGCCGTGGCACCAGAGTTACGAACTGCAAATCTCTCGCCGGCAACACCGTTGATGAATGCCTTACCACTTGTGGCACCGTACAGTGCAACGTTTCCTATGATGATGTTATCCTCATGCTTGTACTTAACTGAACGAGGCGGATAAACTATCAGCTTACCACCTGACAGACCCTTGCCGAAGTAATCGTTGCTGTCGCCCACCAGCTCAAGTGTAAGTCCCTTTGGAATAAATGCTCCAAAGCTCTGTCCGCCGGCGCCGTTGCATTTGACGATGTATGTGTCCTCATCAAGTGACTCGCCGTACTTCTTTGTGATCTCTGAACCGAATATCGTTCCAACAGATCTGTCTGTGTTGACCACATCAAGCTCAACGCTCTTCTTCTGTCCCTTCTCAAGTGCAGGTCCAAGCTTCTTCATGAGAATTCTCATATCTACTGTCTTCTCAAGCTGGAAGTCATAGACATTCTTCTCGTGATACTTTACCTTGTTCTGTGGCATATCTATATAAGGATTGTTAATTATCTTATCAAGGATGACATTTCTCTCATCTGCTCTGTCGCTGCTCATGAGGAGATCTGAACGTCCAACCAGCTCATCGACTGTTCTGACGCCGAGCTTGCTCATGTACTCTCGAAGCTCCTCTGCTATGAACAGCATGAAGTTCTTCACGTACTCAGGCTTACCTCTGAATCTCTTTCTGAGTTCTGGGTTCTGAGTTGCTATTCCGACAGGACATGTGTCAAGGTTACATACCCTCATCATGACACAACCCATTGTTACAAGCGGTGCTGTTGCAAATCCAAATTCCTCAGCTCCGAGCATTGCAGCTATCGCAACGTCACGGCCTGTCATCAGCTTGCCGTCTGCCTCAAGGATGACCTTATTTCTGAGATCATTCATGATAAGTGTCTGATGTGTCTCTGCAAGTCCAAGCTCCCAAGGGAGTCCTGCGTAATGGATGGAGTTGTTAGGTGCTGCTCCTGTTCCTCCGTCATAACCTGAGATCAGGATGACCTGTGCTCCGGCCTTTGCAACACCGGCCGCTACTGTACCTACACCAGCCTCAGACACAAGCTTTACTGATATTCTCGCATCACGGTTTGCATTCTTGCAGTCGTAGATGAGCTGTGCAAGATCCTCTATCGAATATATATCGTGATGTGGTGGTGGAGAGATAAGGCTTACTCCCGGTGTCGAAAGTCTTGTCTTTGCGATCCATGGATATACCTTTCCGCCAGGGAGATGTCCGCCCTCTCCAGGCTTTGCTCCCTGTGCCATCTTGATCTGTATCTCCTTGGCACTCACAAGGTATCTCGATGTAACGCCAAATCTTCCTGATGCTACCTGCTTGATGGCTGAGCATCTATTCTTGCCATCCTTGCCGATCGTAAGTCTCTCTATCGACTCACCGCCCTCTCCTGAATTGGACTTACCGCCCAGCTCGTTCATGGCGATGGCCATACACTCATGTGCCTCCTGTGATATACTTCCGTAGCTCATGGCACCTGTCTTGAATCTCTTGACTATCTCTCTTGCTGGTTCAACCTCATCGAGTGGAACCGGCTTATCAGCAAACTTGAAGTCCATAAGACCTCTAAGGTGGAATGGCTTCTGCTCATCATGGAGCGCTGCTGTGTACTGCTTGAACAGCTTGTAATCGCCGCGCCTTGTTGCCTCTTGAAGAAGATGTATCGTGACAGGATTGTACAGGTGCTCCTCCTTGCCGCTTCTGAACTTGTGTGCACCGATGCTTGTAAGGGCAAGGTTTGTGTTAAGTCCAAGCGGATCAAATGCTGATGAGTGAAGATCATCAACTGTCTTCTCAAGCTCCTTTATACCAGAACCGCCAACACGGCTTACTGTATTTGTAAAGTATCTGTCCACAACGTCCTTTGAAAGACCGATACACTCAAATATCTGTGATCCCATGTATGACTGGATCGTTGATACACCCATCTTGGATGCGATCTTTACTATTCCGTGGCATATTGCACTGTTATAATCATCGACAGCCGCATTGAAATCCTTGTTCAGCAGATGCGAATCTACCATCTGCTTGATCGTCTCTATTGCCAGATATGGATTGACTGCACATGCACCATATCCGAGAAGTGTTGCAAAGTGGTGAACATTTCTTGGATCAGCACTCTCAAGGATGATCGCAACCGCTGTTCTCTTCTTGGTTCTTACCAGGTGCTTCTGCATAGCTGATACTGCAAGGAGTGATGGTATTGCAACATGGTTCTCATCCACACCTCTGTCTGAGAGGATGAGGATATTTACACCGTCCCTGTAGAGCTTGTCGGCCTCGATAAACAGTCTGTCGAGAGCCTTCTCCATGGATGTGTTCTTATAATAAAGAATAGGAAGTGTCGCAACCTTAAGGCCAGGAACATTCATATTCTTGATCTTCAAAAGATCCGTATTTGTCAGTATTGGATGGTTGATCTTCAGCACATGACAGTTCTCCGGCTTCTCCTCGAGGATGTTACCGTCCTTTCCGAGATATACCGATGTGGATGTGACAACTTCCTCTCTGATCGCATCGATAGGTGGGTTTGTAACCTGTGCAAATAACTGCTTGAAGAAGTTGAACAGTGGCTTGTGGCTGTTCGAGAGAACTGCAAGTGGTGTATCAGTACCCATGGCACTGATTGCCTCTGCACCTTTCTCTGCCATAGGATATATGGTATTCTTGAAATCCTCGTAGGTATATCCAAATGCCTTCTGAAGTCTTGCTCTCTCCTCGTCTGTATACTCCTGAACTCTGATATTTGGAATCTTCAGATCAGCGAGATGTACAAGATTGCTGTCTACCCACTCTCCGTAAGGCTTTGCCAGCGCGTATTTCTCCTTGATCTCCTCATCAGATATAAGACGTCCATTCACCGTGTCGACAAGAAGCATCTTGCCAGGTCTGAGTCGGTCTTTCTTTACGATCTTGGATGGATCTACGTCCAGAACTCCGACCTCTGATGAAAGCACAAGGTAATCATCATCTGTGATATAGTATCTCGATGGTCTCAGTCCGTTTCTATCAAGAACTGCTCCCATGAGCTCACCGTCTGTGAATAATATAGAAGCAGGGCCATCCCAAGGCTCCATCATGGTTGCGTAATACTGGTAGAAATCCTTCTTCTCCTGACTCATGGCTCTGTCGTTCTCCCATGGCTCAGGGATCGTGATCATGACTGCCATAGGAAGTGGTATTCCATTCAGTACAAGGAACTCAAGACAGTTGTCAAGTCTTGCTGAATCCGATCCATCCGGATCAAGAACAGGCATAACCTTGTACATCTCATCCTGCATGATGGTCGACTCCATAGTCTCCTCACGGGCGATCATCTTGTCCTCATTTCCTCTTATTGTATTGATCTCACCATTGTGGCACAGATATCTGTATGGATGAGCTCTGAGCCATGATGGTGTTGTATTCGTTGAAAATCTTGAATGAACAAGTCCTATAGCTGACTCATAGTCTGGATCCTGAAGGTCGTTGTAGAACTTTCTGAGTTCACCGACAAGGAACATTCCTTTATATACTATAGTCTTGCTGGAAAGTGATGGAACATACGTGTCATCATTGCTCTCCTCAAATATTCGTCTGACGAAGTAGAGCTTTCTGTCGAAGTCCATACCGGCCTTCACTGTCTCAGGTCTTCTGATGAATGCCTGCATGATGCATGGCATGACATCTATTGCCTTCTTGCCAAGGATTCCGGGTGTTGTCGGAACCTCTCTCCAGCAAATGAACTCCAGTCCTTCCTTCTCCACTATGACCTCAAACATTTTCATAGCCTGCTTGCGCGCCAGCTCCTTCTGTGGAAAGAAGAACATTCCTATTCCATAATCGCCTTCCTTTCCAAGGTCATATCCAAGCTCTGCTAAAGCCTTGGTGAAGAACTTATGTGATATCTGAAGGAGTATACCTACACCGTCTCCGGTCTTGCCCTCTGCGTCCTTTCCTGCTCTGTGCTCAAGATTCTCAACAATCTTGAGTGCATTGTTCACTGTGTCATGTGTCTTTATACCCTTGATATTGACAACGGCACCGATACCACAGTTATCGTGCTCAAAGCTTGGGTCGTATAATCCGGTATTCTCCGCTCTCTTATTCTCAATCATGTCCTGTTCCGTCCTTTCCATGTTTTTGTCATTCACAACGATATTTTGCTTTTAGCTTTTGTTTCTCAAGCAAATATTGTTATTTTTGTGTTTTTCTCAAGTCGTTTATCGTTTTTGATATATTACTACCATTTACACTGTTTGTAAACAACTTTTTTTAATAAATTATCTGACAGTTTTCGATTAAAAAACAATGATCTGTAATGTATATACAATTCTTTATGTTGTAGCCTTTCTTTAAGCATCGGATGTCTCATATCCCAATGTCTCCGATGCATAAAAAAAGGAAGCCCCATATCTGAAGCTTCCTTGCTTAATTATTATGTTTAGTTTTTTATTCCTCGACGATCATTCCCTTTGGAGGAGTTGTTATCGTCCTAAGATCTCCATCCTCGTCGCTTCCATCTGATATTCCATCACCCGGAGCCTCCGTCGTCACCTTGACCTTCTGTGACTTAACACCTGATATGCTCTCTATATTGCTGCTTATCTGCTTTACTGTGCCTGATATGACGTATTTGTCAGCACCATACAGATATTCATGTAATGCCTCCACATTGGATGCCATATCAGCAGCCACAAGGCAGTTACCCTTGTCCGAGAGTTCCTTTGCCTCATATGCAAATGGGAATCCTGCGGTATCTACAACCTTATATCCAGCCACACTCTTGACAAGAGCATGTATATCGTCCTTGTTAAGACTTGTTGATATACATTTAAATGAAACATCAACAAATGAATCAAGTGAACCTGTGTCTGCGCTAAGCAGCTTGTCTATAACCTTCATGAGGACTATTCTCTGTCTCTCGGTTCTTGTTATATCTCCCTGGCCAGTGGATCGTATTCTTGAATATGCAACTGCCTGCTGTCCATCAAGAGTATACTCTCCTGCCTCAGTTATTCCTGATGAATATTTGCCTGACAGGCTTATCTGCTCTGCAAGGTTCTTATTGAAGTTGTTCACCTCTTCATCAATGACCTTGACATCAACGCCTCCAACAGCATCGATTATACTTGCCATTGCACTGAAATCAACTGCCACATAATCTGTGATATTCAGGTCGAGATTGGTATTCAGTGTGTTGATAGCTGTAACCGCACCGCCGAGCTGGTATGCGTAATTCACCTTCTGTGTGGTATCCATGGAACCGCTTGCTATCTCCATCAGAGTATCTCTGTATACAGATACAAGCTTGATCTCCTTGGTGCTCTCATTGATGCTCACTATCATTATACTGTCACTGTTAGTTCCTGAATTCATATTCGAATCTCTGGAATCCACTCCGTAGAGTGCAATGGCACGATATCCCTTGGTCGCATCCTTGACACCGTCATTGACAAGTATCTGATCTGCACTTATCTCATTGATATCCATCTCATTGTACTTCATTCTGGCATAATTCTTGACATATATTATACATATGAGTATAAACAGTGCAAGCAGGACAAAGAACGCTATCGCCCACACTCTTGTACTGATGTTAAGCTTCTTTCTCTCCGGATTGACAACCTTTGGATCAGCCTCATCGAGAAGGTTCGCCCTGAAGAACTTTTCGCTGTCTGACTCCTCGTCCTCCTCAGGCTCTTCCTCATCATCCTCAAGCTCCACTTCATCGAAGCCCAATGCTTTGCCTATGTCTCCAAGTCCCAGATCAGCCGTATCTGATTCCGAATAACTGAGCTTATCCTCATCAATATCCTTCTCCATACGCTCAAGCTCATCCATGTCCAGCATGTCATCTGTTCTTCGGGATGATACTGTCGAAGCCTCTTCCACAGGCTCTGCCTCTGCAGCTTCCTCGACCTCATCGTCAAGGACAGGCTCCGTATTCTTCTCCAGAATATCTGCCGGCTCAGTCTTCTGTTCATGCTCTTCTACTGGCTGTGTGGCAGTTTCTACAACTTCCGCATCACTCTCCTGCGGCTCAGTGATCTTGTTATCTTCCTCAACAGGCTCTTCCTTTTTCTCAGCTTCTTTCATCTGCTGGCGGCGCTCAAGCTCCTGCTGAACCTTAAGCTTTCTTGCCTCTTCGCGGGCATTCTGCTCTCTCTCGAGCTCCAGCCTCTCAACCTCAGCCTTTGCCTTTGCAACATTTCTCTGGGTGCGTTCCCACGCCTCACGTCTAAGCTCCTCATGTCTTGTCTGCACATCTGTCTCAATATTGTCAACTTCTCTGAGCAGATTGTCCACAGATGAGCTTCCTGTGCTCTGTATACTCCTGCGTGGTCTCTGGGCAGCTTTTGAAGGTCTCTGCACGGTACTCTGATTGCTCTGTGTCCTCGGTACAGTGCCCTGTGTCCTCTTCACCGGACCTCTGTCCACAGCTCTGTCTGCTACAGGCTGTCCGGTCTGTCTCTGCTTTGCCCGGGCCTCACTCTTCACTCTTCTTGCCCTGCTGTCCTCGTGATAATACTCGTCATAATTCTCTTCCGGCTTCACAGGTCTGGAAATATTCTTCTGAGTCTTCTTCTCCGGCTTCTTTTCCGGTCTCTTATCAGCCTTTCTCTCCGGCTCAGGATCACGCCTTTTTTCTTTCTTCTTTTTATCCCCGAACAACAATGATCCTATCAATCCACCATCATCAAGATAATCATCATCGTCATCCAGCCAATCCATGTCCTCATCGTACCTGGATCTCATTCCATTTTTCTTCTTATTATCCATTGGAACTCCTTTTTCAAATATCTAAAAATGTCGTTACCTCGCTCTATAATACATTATATTTTTTCCTTTTACAACATGTATTATATCTTAATTAGTATAAACACCTTCATATTAACACTATTTTATTTGACACATGATGTATAAAAAAGTATACTCGTATTAATAATGTCTAAATATCAATGCTTATTTTTTAAGGAGCAGGAAATGGATAATAACAATATTACTTTGTCGGTGGTTATGCCCGCCTACAATGAAGAACAGCACATCAAAGATAATCTTCTTGAGACTAGCCGAATACTCAGCCGTTTTCTTCATCGTTATGAGATAATCGCTGTGAATGACGGCAGCAAGGACTCCACAGGCAAACTTATTGCCGAGGCAGCCGAAATGGATTCTCATATTGTAGATACAGGATATGATGTCAATCAGGGAAAGGGACATGCTATCACAACCGGAATTGCCAAAGCTTCCGGCAAATATATAGCATTCCTTGATTCAGACCTTGAACTGAGTCCATCTCTTCTCAAGCCATTTATGAAGCAGATGAGGGACACCGGTTCTGACATAGTCATAGGATCAAAGCTTCACCCTGAATCCAAGCTTGATTATCCTCCTATTAGAAGAGTCATGAGCTACAGCTATTATATTATGCTCAAAATGCTGTTTCATCTTGGTATCCATGACACCCAGACCGGTATAAAGCTTTTTAAAGCAGAAGTCATAAAGCCGATTGCCGAGAACCTTTCCATATCGGGCTATGCTTTTGATATTGAAATCCTTGTGGCTGCACACAGACAGGGATATTCGATATCCGAAGCTCCTATCGTCCTGAATTACAGCAGGGACGATGCAGCAGATGGAAGAAGGATCAAGATCAAGGACATTTGGAAGGTATTCACAGACACTATTGAGATCAAGAAGAAATATCATTAATTTAGGGATTATACACGGATAGAGAAAATAAATACAAACTACACATTTATTAAGGAGATTTTTATGAATTACGAAAACGCTTACAAGCTTCTCGAAGAAAAAGGACAGCTACACTTATTAAAGTATTATGATACTCTCAGCGAGGCTGAACAGGCAGCACTCCTGAACCAGATCAGTGAAATTGATTTCTCACTTATCGATATGATCGGACACAATTCATCAGGAAGTGATTCTGATATCGCTCCCGTTGCAGCTCTCCAGATGGACAGCATTGCAGAAAAATATGATATATACAAGAACGCAGGCCTTGAAGCCATCAAAGCTGGCGATCTGGCACTGGTCCTCCTGGCAGGTGGTCAGGGCACCCGTCTTGGATTCTCCGGTCCTAAGGGAACCTTCAACGTCGGTGTCACCAAGGATATGTTTATATTCCAGCTTCTCATCGAGCACACCCTCGATATTGTGAAGATGGCAGATACCTGGATCCATTTCTTCATCATGACCAATGAGAAGAACCACGATGACACAACATCATTCTTCAAAGAGCATGACTACTTCGGTTACAATCCTGAATATGTTCATTTCTTTAAACAGGAAATGGTTCCTTCAGTGGACTTCAACGGCAAGATATATCTCGAGGAGAAGGGAAAGGTTGCCATGTCTCCTAACGGCAACGGTGGATGGTTCTCATCCCTCTGCAAGGCCGGCCACCTCGACAAGCTCACGAAATACGGAATCAAGTATATAAATGTATTCTCAGTTGACAATGTACTTCAGAGAATTGCAGACCCAGTATTCCTCGGAGCAGTTCTCACAGAGGGCTTCCTCTCCGGCGGAAAGGTTGTCAAAAAAGCATACCCTGACGAGAAGGTTGGCGTCCTGTGTACTAACCACGGAAAGCCATATATCGTCGAGTATTATGAACTCACAGATGCCATGCGTGATGAGCGCGATGCCAACGGCGATTACGCTTACAACTATGGAGTTACATTAAACTATATCTTCCCGGTTGACAGACTGATGAAGATCATGAATGAAAGTATGCCTCTCCACATCGTCAAGAAGGCTATCCCTTATGTCGGTGAGGATGGAGAGATCGTCAAGCCATCAGAGCCAAACGGCTACAAATTTGAGACACTGGCTCTCGATATGATCGCTTATATGGGAACATGTCTTCCATTTGAGGTCGACAGAGAGAAGGAATTTGCTCCTATAAAGAATGCTACAGGAAATGATTCTATAGACTCAGCCAGAGAGCTCCTCAAAAAGAACGGCTACACACTTTAATCCATGAATATATAACAAAATAACAGGTCGATGGTATATGCCATCGACCTGTTATTTTTATTCTGCCTCATTCTTCTGCTGTTTTTCTTTTTCTCTTCGGAATATCTCATCTATCGCTTCCCTGACAAGCTCTGACATAGATACCTGTCGCACCGCCGCACATTCACTGAGCTTCCGATGAGTATCTGTATCTATCCTAAGTCTCAGGATCGTATCTTTTCTCTTTTCCGTCGGCCTTCCCGGGCCTCTCTTCTTATTGTCATCCGTCATTTCTTTTCTCCGCCATATAATTTATTCCTATCAGAACAGATATTTTACAACACCATTTACCGCATAACACATGAAGTAAAAGCAGCTTCTTATAACTCCATATCCAACTTTTCTGTATACGGCAAATGTCTTTTTTGCAGACGACAGTTTTGAACCAGACTTACTGTTTCTCATCTGCCTGTATAATAGCAACGGCTCATTTATCGCAACCGAGCTTCCGTATTCCTTCAGTATCTGCAACCAGCAAATATAATCCTCATGGATATCGTCGTTGCCCATCGGATATCTGAGTGCAACCTGTCTGTCCATCACAACCGATGAACAATTGATCACATTTCCTCTGAGCAGCATCTTATAGGTGACCTTTTCAGGAACTCCGATCACTTTTCCCGTTCTGGATCCGTCTTCGTTCACAAGCTCCCTGGCCGTAGAACACAGAACCGCACCTGTCTGCTCCATAAGCTTCAACTGTTTAGCCAGTTTATCAGGCTGCCACTGATCATCCGAATCTATAAATGCAACGTATCTGCAAGTTGCAGCCGCAACCCCGCGGTTACGCGAAACTGCAACTCCCATATTTTTTTCATTTCTGATGATATTCACACGGTCATCTTCCGCGTATCCATCAAGTGCTCCTGTCAGATCATCCGTCGAACAGTCATCAACTATTATGACCTCCACAGGAATCCCCTGCTTCATAACTGAATCCACCGCAGAATAAATGGTTCTGCTGCTGTTATACGCCGGAATTATCACCGATACTTTTTCTCCAGTCATCATACACACCTACATCGATATATATCGCTTATTATTTATCTGTTTTCTGCACAGTCTTTCCGAGGTCATAGAATGCATCCTCAGACTCATCAAGCCCTTCCGGCTTCACATTTACAGGTGAAGGTATCTGTACCTTCTCGCCATCCCTGAGTGCCGTGGTCATATTTGATGCGATTCCCTCTGATGTCTCCTTCTGGAACATGATCTTTACCGTCAGGAGCATCAGCTTGAGATCAAGCCATATTGAATACTGCTCATAATAGGTAAGATCCAGCTTAACCTTATCTCTAGGGGTTGTGTTGTATTTGCCGTAAACCTGTGCATATCCCGTAAGTCCGGCCTTCATCTTGAGTCTGTAGTCAAACTCAGGGAATGTCTTTTTATAAAGCTCGGCGATCTCCGGTCTCTCAGGTCTCGGTCCGACAAGTGACATATCACCCTTGAGTACGTTGAAAAGCTGTGGCAGTTCATCAAGATGCAGCTTTCTGAGCCATTTTCCCACAGGGGTTATTCTGTCATCATCCTTCTTTGCAAGCTGTGCTCCACCTGCCTCGGAGTCCATCTTCATACTTCTGAACTTGATGATCTTGAACACCTTGCCATTCAGTGTCAGTCTGTCCTGCTTGTAGAATACAGGTCCTCTGTCATACAGCCATATCGCAAGTGCTGATATGAGCATAAATGGTGAAGCTATGACAAGCAGTATAAATCCACATATAACATCCATGATCCTCTTAATGATCATATCGTCACCGGTAAGTCCCTGATTTCGTGATAAGAGGATAGGCGTATCGAACAAATGAATAGGCTCAGCTCCTAATATGATTATGTCGGAAAGCTTTGGCACAACATACGATCTGATGGAGTGTTCAAAACAATACTTCACAAGCTCATTTCTTATATAAGCCTTTGTCTCGCAAATGATTACTCCATCGTACTGGAGTATCTTCTCCTTGATCGCCTGCTCGCCCTCGCTGACATGTATTCTGTCTTCTATTACATACTTGTCCTTACGGGCATTGATCTTGTCTATGAACTCTATCGGAGTCTTATATCCATATACCAGCAGCAGATGCCTTGGCGGATACATCTTCGCATACAAAAATCTACACGCAAATATCCAAATCAATATCACTATCGTTTCAAGCCCGGTTACCTTTAACAATGGTACCGGATTTACATAGTCACGACATATTATACAGAGCTGCAGGTAACCAACTACATTGGCACACACGAGAGCCAGCAGCTGTGAGTAAACTATATCAAGCAGTCTGAAGAATCCGACTCTGTAACCACCATAAAGCTTGGTGAAAAGTATGATGATTATTCCATACATTCCGATAACTGCCCAGTTTCCTCTTCTCCAGAACGGAAGCGTAAGCGTTACCTCATAGTCCCGGTACCACATGAGTCCAAACAGCACCAGCTCCACAGCGATGAGTACACAGGCCTCACCCACTGTTATGAGACGTTTGTATCTGTCCCTCTTTCTAACTCTTCTGTTTTCTTCCATATTTATAGCATCTCCCTAAGCATCTTGTTGACAGATCCAGGATCTGCTTTACCCTTCATAGCTTTCATAACCTGTCCGACAAGTGCTCCGAGAGCCTTCTCCTTGCCTCCTCTGTAATCATCAACAGCCTTTGGATTGTTATCTATGGCTACCTGACATGCCTCCTTAAGTGCATTGTCATCCTGAACAGTTGCAAGTCCGTTATCCTTGACATACTTCTCAGGATCTATATTATCTGCAAATATCTTTTCGAACACTTCCTTTGCAACACCGCCATTGATAACCCTGTCATCAACAAGCTTGATGAGCTTCGCAAGATTCTCCGCTGAAAACTTCAGGTCTTCCGCATCAACACTGTTCTCCTTCATCAGTCTCATGGTCTCTCCCATGATCCAGTTGGAAACCTTCTTTGCAGGTGCTCCCAGTGCAATCGCGTCCTCAAACAGATCTGCCAGCTTCTTGGAGGCCGTGATGATGTCTATATCATAGTCAGGAATCGCATATTCCTCTTTGTATCTTATCTTCTTCTCGTCTCTGAACTCAGGCTGTGCATCCCTTACCTGCTGGAGCCACTCATCGCTGATGTGGATAGGTACAAGGTCAGGATCAGGGAAATATCTGTAATCCTGTGCATCCTCCTTGGATCTCATAGGATATGAATACTCCTTAGTATCATCCCATCTTCTTGTCTCCTGGACAACATTTTCACCAGACTCGATGAGATCGATCTGTCTCTCTCTCTCATTCTCTATGGCTCTGGCAATGGCCTTGAATGAGTTCAGGTTCTTGGTCTCTGTACGTGTGCCAAACTCCTCTGAGCCAACCTCTCTGATCGAAAGATTGACATCAGCACGCATGGATCCCTCATTCAGCTTACAGTCTGAAGCTCCGAGATACTGTATCGTCTCCCTGAGCTTTTCAAGATATGCTATTACATCCTCCGCAGATCTCATGTCAGGCTCAGATACTATCTCTATAAGAGGCACACCTGAACGGTTGAAATCCACAAGTGAGCTGTCTGTATATGGATCATGGACAAGCTTACCTGCATCCTCCTCCATATGTATCTCATGGATCCTCACATATTTCTTAACTCCGTCAACCTCTATCTCAACCTTACCGTCCCTGCATATTGGATAGTAGAGCTGTGATATCTGGTAGTTCTGTGGGTTGTCAGGATAGAAATAGTTCTTTCTGTCAAACTTACAGTTCTGTGTGATCGTACAGTTTGTTGCAAGACCGACCGCAATCGCTTTATTTACAACCTCTTTGTTAAGTACCGGAAGTGAGCCCGGCATTCCTGTACATACAGGACATGTATGTGTATTAGGAGCTCCTCCAAATGCTGTGCTGCAGCCGCAGAATATCTTTGTCTTGGTCGCAAGCTCTACATGGACCTCAAGTCCGATGACTGTCTCATATGTCTTTGCCATCTCTTACAGCCCCCTTTCTGAAACCTGTGCAGGTCTCTTGTACTCTCTAGTCTGCTCAAATGCATATGCAGCTCTGATAATGGTCTTCTCGTTAAATGCATCTCCAACCATCTGCACACCTATAGGCATTCCATCCTTATCAGTTCCACATGGAAGTGATATTCCCGGAAGTCCTGCAAGATTTACAGGGACTGTGTACACATCTCCCAGATACATCTTGATAGGATCTGAGAGTGACTCTCCCATCTTCAGTGCTGTTGTAGGTGCAACAGGTCCGAGAATGATATCATACTTCTCAAACGCCTTGTCATACGCCTGTTTGATGAGAGCCTTTGCCTTGAGGGCCTTTACATAATATGCATCGTAATAGCCTGAACTCAGCACAAATGAACCGAGCATGATTCTTCTCTTGACCTCAGGGCCAAATCCTTCTGAACGGCTCTTCTTGTACATGTTGTGAAGATCTGTGTACTCTGGTGTTCTGTAACCATATTTTACACCGTCGAATCTCTCAAGGTTAGAACTTGCCTCCGCCGATGCAATGATATAGTAAGCAGGAATAGCATACTCAACCATTCCAAGATCAAACTCCTCAACAATAGCTCCCTTTGCCTTCAAAGCCTCAGCTACTCCATACACGGCTTCCTTTATCTCAGGCTCAAGTCCCTCTGTGAAATAGTCTCTTGGAAGACCGATCTTAAGGCCTTTCACATCATCCACAAGTGCTCTTGTAAAATCATTGTCATCTCTGTTAACTGATGTTGAATCCTTCTTGTCATACTGTGATATGATCTCAAGGATCGTCGCACAGTCCTCTACATTCTTCGCAAGTGGTCCGATCTGGTCAAGTGATGAACCGTATGCTATAAGTCCGTATCTTGACACTCTTCCATAGGTTGGCTTGATTCCGGTAACACCGCAGAATGAAGCCGGCTGTCTGATGGATCCACCGGTATCTGAACCGAGGGCACATGGCACCTCCTCACCGGCAACTGCTGCCGCTGATCCACCTGATGAACCACCTGGAACTCTATTTGTATCCCATGGATTTCTTGTCTCACCAAAATATGATGTCTCGGTTGTACTTCCCATGGCAAACTCATCCATGTTGGTATGTCCTACTATAACCGCTCCTGCTTCCTTGAGCTTCACAACGGCCTCAGCAGTATATGTCGGAACAAAATTTGACAGAATCTTGGATGAACAGCTTGTCTGCACACCCTCCTGGCACATATTGTCCTTTATTGCTATCGGCACTCCTGCAAGAGGACCATTGAGCTCTCCCGCATCTATCTTCTTCTGCACTTTCTCCGCCTGGGCAAGTGCTCCTTCACGATCAACCGTAACAAAACTATTATAATCTTTCTCGCACGCCTCGATGCTGTCAAGACAGGCCTGTGTCGCTTCAACTACGCTCACCTGTCCATCTTTAATAGCTTTTCCCAGCTCTACAGCCGTCATACCCATTAAATTCACTTCAGCCTACCTCCTAGTCAAATGTCTTTGGCACCTTGTAGCAGCCATCCTTCTGCTCTGGCGCATTCTTCAGCATGTTCTCTCTGTCGTCTCCATTTACAACAACGTCCTCACGGAACACATTGTTGTATGGGAATGTATGGCTCATAGCCTCCACACCGTCTGTATTAAGTTCATTCAGTTTGCTGACATAATCAAGCATGTCTGACATATCCTTCTTTGCCTGCTCCTTCTCCTCCGGGGAGAGCTCAAGCTTTGCAAGGATTCCAACATAATCAATTGTTTCATCAGTTATCGTCATGTTCTTGTTCTCCTATCTTTAATGAGCAAAAATAAAGAATGTGCCTTCTTATTATTCTGTGTCAAATAATGTAAACACATTCTCCCGCCATGGTATTTTGTACCACAAAATTCCTCTAAAATATATCACATCCTGGGATATTATGCAAGACTATGGGCATTTTTACCTGTATTACGCAAAACACCGTCATGTAAAACGCTGCATACATGGCGGTGCTGTAACTCTATTTAAATTATATACAGTACTAACTGTATTTTACTAATGTCTCCCTGGCCTGACTATCTCCTGAACACGACCAAGCTGTAGCCCAGCTCTATGTCCTATTTCAATAGAATATGTCTACTTTCTTATTTTTTTATATATTAATATCCCTGCACTTCCCATAAGAGCCAGAATAACCACAACTGCCGTTTCTTTTACAGGCAGCCGATCACCTGTATCTGGATGTCTGCTCGGAGGCGTGTTACGTGTTGTTGTCATGGTGTTTGTTGTTCCTGTTGTACTCCATGTAGTACGTTCCGTGGTCGACTCTGTAGTTGTACCCGTCGTAGTTTCTGTTGAGGTATCCTCTGTTGTTGTTCCTGTTGTTGATTCTGTTGTCGTGTCTTCCGTTGTGGTATCTTCTGTTGTGGTATCTTCTGTTGTCGTGTCCTCTGTCGTCGTGTCTTCTGTTGTGGTATCTTCCGTTGTCGTATCCTTTGTCGTTGTGTCTTCCGTGGTTGTGTCTTCGGTTGTCGTGTCCTCCGTTGTCGTATCTTCGGTTGTCGTATCTTCGGTCGTCGTACCCTCTGTCGTTGGCTCTTCATCCAGGAAATCATTTCCCGGTACTCTGTGAAACTCTCCTCCGTTTGAGAATACTTCACTCACCACACAACCATCCCAGTTGTGTCCGAGATTTACCGCTGCCTCTGGAGCTATCACTGTTCCAAATCCCCTGCCCGCAAATGTTATGCTTCCGCCGAATTGTCCATCTGCTGCCGAGCTGTCATAGAAGTTAAAATACATTCTGTTGTAGGCATTATAAAAATTACCATTATCGTTTGCCTTTGCATCGCTCTTGCTTCCAAGTATCAGATCGCCCAGAACAGCATCCTGGATACCTGCCAGATCAATATTCATGAGCAGCACCGTATCATCACCATAATCCGGGAACTCAAAATATATCGGATTTGTGCCCGCGGCGAGCTGACTGTAATCCATGGATACCACATGCAGTCCGCTACCATTTACTGACACACTTCTATCGTTCATATCACCTGTTATATCAACATCCACAGTACCCTCTGTGTCTGCATAAGTCCTAAGTTTCTGACTATAGTCAATAAACTTTCTCTGTATATCAGCCATATCTGCATATTTAGAATATTCACCATCCTCTGCAATCTCCGCATCGGTTCTGACATTTGCCGGACTGTCAAGCTTTGTCTCGGAGCCATCATTCATACGGATATATATTTCACCGCCATCTGCTCTCCTGACTTCCGATCCTGTATAAAGCATATCAGTTCCTGCATCCGACACACAGCCACACATCCGTTCAGCATTTTCAAAGTAGAATTCCTCATATACTCCATACGAATTTCTGAGTCCCGAGTTGGAATTTGCACTGAGTGTCTTTGTGATAAAGTTACTGTGAAGATGTGTCTGTGCACACAGTGTGTCAAAACATATCACACCAAAGTCCCCCATTAGCTCCGTTGCAGAGCTGCTTTGCAGCATATAACTGCCATCGTCTGCCTTTGCAAGTGCTCCTATAGTCCCCGCCGTCACGCAAAGCACAAAAACCATCGCCACTGCAACTGCTATGAGCTGCATAGTCTGAAAGCACATCCCATTATCATGGTTACCTCTCATTCAATGTCCGCCTTAACTATTTCGTCTCAAATACATAGTATTCAACAGACTTCCCGCATATTCGTTATAATAAAAAAATCCCCGAACAGATTCGACATAATTTTCACTATGTCTTATCCATCCGGGGATGAGCCAGGCAGGTCAGAATGGTCTCTCAGGATCAACAATATGCCTTATATTCCTATCCACATATATCGATGTCTCCACGAACCAGTCATACGCCGGTCTGTCATGAAATGGTCCCACATAAGCATATCCCGCAATCTGTCCTGGCAGCTCAGCCACCAGATACGGATATCTCTCAATATCTGAATTTTTATCCTTACCAGGCTTTGACTGCTTTGTCACTTTTGCCCGCCTCCATGTTCTTAAGTATTTACTCTATGATACTCACTATCTCCTCAGAGTCAGCCTTGACTTTATATGTCTCACCTATGTCAAGTTTGTCATATATAGACTTTTCAACTTTATATGTCTTTTCCTTATCCTTCACTTCACATGTGACTTCATATTCAACTGATTTTTTCCCTAGCCTCTCCTTGTCTGTGAGCTGGGGATCTGGGTATTCCGGTGTCTTTCCACCGCCCTCGGCGGTCTCCGTCCTGTCGTACTTCCACCGCCATATTGTATAATAATACTTCGTCCTGTATATAGGCTTATCTCTATACACCGGAACAGACCTCGTTCTCGTCACATATCCATAATCGTCCACATCATTTGCAACTTCAGAGAAGGTTCCATCTCCATTGTCCTCATAGCTGTACTCCACATGGGAACCTATCACCTCATATGAATCATAGGTCTCCTCACGCTCACCAACATATTCCTGTTCAGTATGGTGCACCTCTTGTTTCGTGGTCTTTAGCGTGGCACCCTCGGGGAGTTCCCAGTCGTCTTCATCACACAGAAGATATTTCTCCACATCAACACTGGTCTTCCATGTCATATCCTTGACTGTGACTGTTCTCTTCTTTGGCATGGTTATGATCGCTGTAAGTCCGATTATCGCCGCTATCACAAGCATGCCGATCAGTACTATCTTCAGAGCACCAAATGAATGTCCTCTTTTCCGATTGCCCTGCCCGCTGTTTTGTCCGCCAGCAACCGTTCCTGTACCTGATGCATTCCTGGCATTCCTTGCGTCCTGCTCTTTCCTGACGTCAAAATACCCCTTATCCTTCGCACCTCGTTCAGCACCGCAGCTGCTGCACCGTGTATTGAGAGCAGAATTATAGTTTCCACAGTGATCACATAACCAATCTGCACCTTTTCCCTTTGTCTGGCTCTCCTCCTCAGACAGATACCTCACTCCATCCATATAGAACTTAACTTCCTGTCCTCTCGGCTTTCCGCAGGAAGGGCACTCGCGCCTCGTTCCCTCTATATGTTTCGTACTACAATAAGGGCAGTCCCAATACCCCATCACAAGTTTTCCCATATACAATATCCTCCCCGTATATACTACAGATAACTTACCTGCACAGAAGCATCGTAATCATGTGGTGTCTTGTTGTCAGTCTTGTGTCCAACGGCAAGAGCTATCTGGAATGAATATCCCTCCGGTATTGCAAGTGCCTTGTCAAAATATGCTTTCTTCTCCCCGTGAAGTGCATCATACACGCAGCCGATTATCAGATTTCCGAGCCCCATGCTCTCTGCCGCTATAGCCATATTCTGAACTGCAATTCCTGAATCCACCTTGCTCCACTTGAAGTCATCCTCAGCGCTTAAGAATATGAGCACCGGAGCCTCATAATAGAAATTGTGAGGCTGCTTATCCTGTCCGCGAAGTGCACGCTTCTCTGCATCAAGCTCTTCCAGAATTGGAGCATCACCCTTAACAACTGTAAAATGTATCTCTTTCTTATTCATACCTGTAGGTCCCTGAAGCCCAGCTTCGATGACCTTCTCAAGCTGCTCCTTCGTAACCTCTTCATCACTGTATGCTCTCGCTGAGCTTCTCTTTTTTATTACCTCTAATACCTGATTATCCATTGTCTTTTACCTCCTATTCTGTCATTCCTATTCTGTCATTCCTATACCGTTATCTCTATCTGATTATCCTCTATGCAGACCACACAGCTCTCGTAATAGCCATCACCTGTCGTCCTTGGTCCGCTTATCACCTCGTAGCCATCAGACTCGAGCAGCCTGGTAAGTTCATCCACCTTTTCTTTGCTGCCCACGCTGAACGCTATATGTATCAATCCTGTTCTGTTAATCGTTTTTTCAGGATCATCCATTTCAGGTCTGTTCATTATCTCAAGTCTTGCACCATCATCAAATGTGAGAAAGTATGAGCGGAAGTCCGTCTTCACATTGTGATATCCATCGTTTGCTGCTGCCCCCAGATATCTCTCAAAAAAACTCTTCGCCCCTTCAAGGTCATTCACATACATGGCAACATGCTCAATTCTCATAAATACAACTCCTCATTATCTTATACGCTGAACTCCGATAGCCCAACTACTATAGACATACTGCTTTAAGCATACTATATAAGCTATTTTAACCCAATGCCTCATTTTACACAATGACATAAAAAATATCACCTTTATCCATTTGTATGAATAAAGGTGATATCCTGTTAAAAGCAACGCCTGTAATCAGCTCGTTACACATTTTCATTCTTAGAGCATACCCTCAAGTGTCTCTCTGATAGCCTTGATAAAGTTCTCACTGTTGAGGACTGTTGGATTCTCAAGTGTTGTTATAAGAGCCAGATCCTTTGTCATCTTGCCATCCTCGATAGTCTTGATGGTTGCCGCCTCAAGCTTATCAGCGAAATCCTGAAGTGCCTGGATTCCGTCAAGCTCTCCACGCTTTCTGAGTGCTCCTGACCATGCGAAGATAGTTGCAACTGAGTTTGTAGATGTCTCCTCGCCTGCAAGGTGCTTGTAGTAATGTCTCATAACTGTTCCATGGGCAGCCTCGTACTCATACTTTCCATCAGGGGATACGAGAACTGATGTCATCATGGCAAGTGAACCAAATGCTGATGAGATCATGTCACTCATTACATCTCCATCATAATTCTTACATGCCCAGATGTAACCGCCTTCACTCTTCATAACACGGGCAACCGCATCATCTATAAGTGTGTAGAAGTACTCAATACCTGCTGCATCGAACTGCTCCTTATACTCTGCATCGAATATCTCCTGGAAGATATCCTTGAATGTATGGTCATACTTCTTTGATATGGTATCCTTTGTGGCAAACCACAATGTCTGCTTGGTATCAAGCGCATACTTGAAACAGCTTCTTGCAAAGCTCTCAATAGACTTGTCCACGTTGTGCTGTCCCTGAAGAACACCAGGGCCATCAAACTTATGGATAGTCTCCTTTATAACCTGTCCGTCATCGCCTGTGAATACAAGCTCTGCAGTTCCAGGACCTGGAACATCGATCTCTACACTCTTGTACACGTCACCATATGCATGTCTTGCGATGGTGATAGGCTTCTTCCAGTTCTTAACACATGGCTCGATTCCCTTTACAACTATAGGCGCTCTGAACACTGTACCATCAAGGATCGCTCTGATGGTTCCGTTAGGGCTCTTCCACATCTCCTTGAGATTGTACTCCTTAACTCTTGCTGCATTAGGTGTGATGGTTGCACACTTTACAGCTACACCATACTTCTGTGTTGCATATGCTGAGTCAAATGTTACCTTGTCATCTGTCTCATTTCTATGTACAAGTCCAAGGTCATAGTACTCCGACTTGAGATCGATAAATGGATAGATAAGCTCATCCTTGATATACTGCCAGAGAATTCTGGTCATCTCATCTCCATCCATCTCTACAAGTGGTGTGGTCATCTGAATCTTTTCCATGTTTATGTCCTCCATTTTTATATTTCTTTTTTGAATTTCTTTTTTGAATTTTATTTTTGAATGTTTTTATAATTCTTTGAATTTTCTAAGTTATATTATACCCACTGCCGATTATAAACCATAAAGGGCTATATTTCTAGTTTTTTTGAATCATGCCTGCCATTTATTAATATTATTAAGCCCCATATGCTGACATGCAAATGAATGTTTATCATATATCATACATATCCATATATGCCTCTGACGGACACTTCACCTGATATTATATCGCGCACAGCTCCATCAGCATCCCTGACAAGGAGTCCGCCATCCGGGGAAAGTCCCAAGGCTGTATACTCAGTTTTCTGATCTCCCTCTATGACATATACCTGCTTATCCTTGTTCACAAGATAACTGTTGTACTCATCAACAAGAAATCCCAGATCTTTATTTTTTACAAACTCATCATATAGTTTTTCAAACTCATTTGACACCTGCGCTATGAACCATGACCTGTCACATCCCCTGCCGTTCTCCAGAAGAATTGATGTCGCCTTGTCCGCAATGTCCTCCGGGAAACTCTGGTTATATACATTTATACCAATTCCCACGACAACATAACTAATATCAGTTCCCTCTGAACTCATCTCTGTAAGTATTCCGACAAGCTTCTTTCCATCTGAAAGTACGTCGTTGGGCCACTTTATCTGAGGCTTGACACCTTCCACTTTGCCGAATGCTCTTGCAAGTGCAACCGCCGACACCAGAGTTATCCTGGATACGCACGAGATATCTATATCCGGTTTTAGCAGATACGACATGGATATCGTTGTTCCCTTATCTGAATTCCAGCTATGTCCCCTCCGGCCTTTCCCTGCCGTCTGCTCATTTGCAACAAACAATGCGCCGTGTACAGGATCCGTCTCACCAACAATCTTAGCGCGGGTGTTTGTTGAATCAGTTTCATCATAGTAGTAGAGTTTTCTTGCAAATGTCTTCGTGTTGAGGTGCCTCGATATATTTTCCTCAGACATGACATCAGGAACGCTAACCAACCTATAGCCTTTATTATTAACTCCTTCTATGACATATCCATCATTTTTCAGAGCCTGTATATTTTTCCACACTGCGGTTCTTGACACACCCAGCAGCTCACATAATTCCTGTCCTGATACAAAACCATCCGTACTCTGGAGTTTTTCAAGAATTTTCTTTTTCATCTGTTCTTACCTTCTCTCTGAAAATATTGTACACTGATTCACATTTTGCCTTCGCCCCGGCAAACGGCACTACATAACTCTCCTTCCCCCTGTCGAACTTTAAAATATAATACTTCATCTCAGGATCTGGTTCTATCATTGTATAACCCGTCACTGCTTCGTATGGTATGATCTTACTTCCACCCTTTTGAAGTATCGTTATCCTGTCCTGTCCAAACAAATATGTAGCATCATATGCTGCACTCCTGAATGACGCCCTTACAATATAAAACCCATATGCCATGGCTGCTATAGAAACCGCCGCCTTCAAAAACCTGTAGTGACCTCCCATGGCCCACCACATACACGCGATTCCAATCAGTATAAATACTATTCCCACAATACGATAGGCAGCCCTGGTATTCTTTCTCTTGATAACCTTCTGTCTGATTATTCCATCAATCTGGGACTCCTGCTCCTCTCGTCTCGCCCGCTCAAGCTCATCCACTAGCTTTCCTGCCTGATTCACAAGAACTTTCTGCCTGTAAGATTTTGCTGTGCCACCGTTCATACTATTTATATTTCTGATTTCTTCTCTGCCCGTTTTATTATTCTTGCCAATCTTTTTATCGTTCTTTTTTTTATTATTTTTTTTATCGCTATCTCTGCTCATTCCATATCCCCCGCCAGGTCATTATCGTTATCGACATTACCCTGGTTCGTATCCATGCGCTTTATGCACAATTATTTTCTCTTTTTTCATCACTTTTACGACTATACTTATATTAGTTCAGAGACTAATATATATCAAGTTTCCAGCATTACAAAAGTGTTTACATTTTACCACGTTTAATCACCTTTTTTCCATATATAAAATCATTAAAAGGTGATTAACTAGCAAACACACGATATCGTGAAAACAAGCAATTTATAAACAAACAACTAGATTTTTGAGAGGTGAATCACATGAAGAATTTTATCGCGCGCATCAGTGGCACAAAAGACCTCACTGAAGGAAAGCCTTCAAAGCTTATATTGAACTTTGGTCTGCCCCTTCTCTTTGGTCTGATATTTCAGCAGTTTTATAATATGGTAGATTCTGTCATAGTCGGGCAGAAGCTTGGGACTGACGCGCTGGCGGCGGTAGGTTCCACCGGAAGCATCAACTTCATGATACTCGGTTTCTGTATAGGAATCTGCAACGGATTTGCAATCCCTGTTGCACAGGCTTACGGTGCGAAGGATTTCAAGGCTCTTAAGGCTTATATAATCAACAGTATATGGTCATCCGTTGCACTGGCTGCTGTTATAACTGTGGCTGTAAGTATATTCACAATGCAGATACTCAAGGCTCTCAGAACCCCTTCAAATATCATCGATGACGCATACATATACATATTTATAATATTTCTCGGAATACCGGCAACATTTCTCTACAACCTGACTGCCGGAATACTGAGATCACTCGGAGACAGTATCACACCTGTCATATTCCTTGTGGGTTCATCAATTGTCAACATAATACTTGATCTTATACTTGTTGTTCCTATGGGCGTCGCCGGAGCTGCAGTTGCCACAGTAGCTTCACAGGCAGTGTCAGGAATCATATGTACGATATACATGACAAAGAAACTGAAGTATCTTGAATTCAGTAAAGAGGATTGGACATTCAGCATGCGTCACTGCCTTAAGCTCTGCGGTATGGGTCTGCCTATGGGACTGCAGTACAGCATAACCGCCATAGGCAGTGTCATTCTTCAGACCGCAGTCAATGATATGGGTTCAACATATGTTGCAGCCGTATCAGCAGGAAGCAAGATTTCCATGTTCATGTGCTGTCCTTTCGATGCAATGGGCTCCACCATGGCAACATACGGAGGTCAGAATGTTGGTGCCAGACGTCTTGACCGTGTTGATCAGGGACTTAAAGCCTGTATCAAGATGGGAATCATATATGCCCTCGTGGCTCTGGCTTTCTCCATCGTATTCGGAAAGCAGCTTGCACTTCTCTTTGTAAAGAAGGAACAGATTGAGCTTATCGGCTACATATATGAATTCGTAGTTATCAACGCCGCATTCTACATATTCCTGGCTCTTGTGAATATCGTAAGATTCATGATACAGGGGCTTGGATACTCGACTTTCGCCATACTTGCAGGCATATGTGAGATGATTGCCCGTTCTGTTGCCGGTTTCGTGCTGGTGCCTCATTTCGGTTTCATCTGCGTATCACTAGGAAGTCCGCTTGCATGGGTATGTGCTGATCTCTTCCTGATACCTGCGTACCTGTGGGTTATGAAACAGCTGAGACGAAAATTCGGGGGAAATAAAATCAGCCGTGCAAAGTCCGCAACGGCAACAATATAATCGGTTTATGAACAGACTCACTTGTGTCTCGATCACATGTGAGTCTGTTTCATTTGCACCCTATTGGGATACTAAAGTCTGTTCTGCATCCTTTCCTGTTTCGGAGTGATCCCCCTCCATTTTTTATACACCCGGATAAAATAACTGCTGTCCGAAAAGCCATTTTCCTGCGCAATATATTCCATGGAATAATCCGAATACAGCAGCATGTTCTGCGCCTTATTGAGCCTTATATACAATATGTATTCCTTACACGATCTTCCATAACGAGCCTTAAATGATCTGGCAAAGTGTGAATAACTCATACTGCACATTTCTGCCAGATCTTTAACCTCAATCTGTTCTGACGAATGCGCATCTATATATTCCAGTATGTGATTGAAATACACATCACCATCCGACCTCTTATACTTAAAATCTCCATTTGTTTTCATTTGTCTTGCCATGATGATGAGCAGCTTATATATCCCAGACTGAACCGCAAGCATGTACATCTCCCGTTTTTCCGTATACTCCTCAAATATATCCTGAACAATATCTGCCATACTTTCTTTTAGTTTTTCAGACCTTATAACCATACAGAAATCTGTAGTCTCCGTCCTGTATACAAAGCAATCATACATTTTCCTTATATAAGTCTGGGGAATGCCCAGTGTATACATATTAAACTTTATGACCGCATACTTCACCGATTCCGTACAGGTCTTATCCGCCTTTATACTGTGAAGCTGCAGCGGATATAGGTAGCACATATCCCCTTTTCTGAGAACCGTCTCTCCATCATTGCAGATCACCCGGATAGATCCGCTGACTATATAAAGCATCTCACTGTAATAGTGCCAGTGCAATTCAGAATGCACACAATCTGTGTAAAATATATCATATGGCTGTTTCATCTCATCAATGTACTCAAATATTTCCATAGCAGTCTCCCCCTACGATCCAAGTTGTATCATGATAGGTTTATACTATTTTTTGCTCTTTATATAATACAATTATTACATTTATTTGTATATGATAAAAGCATATCAAACACATACTAATGAAGGAGAAAATAAGATGCAGAAAGCAGCAAACAAGCACATATCGCATTCAGCACAGAATCTGCTGGATTATTTATCGGAGATTTCTGGTAAAAAGATAATAACAGGTCAGCACACACAGACCAATTCTATGGAGGAGATTGACTATATATACGAACAGACAGGCAAATGTCCGGCACTCAGAGGTTTCGAGCTGCTTGGATACTCGCCAAACATAAACTATAATGATGCATCCGCAGAATGTCTCACAGAGGTATATGAAAATCAGGATACCCTTGACACCGCTCTCGAATGGGCAAAGAAAACAAATGGCATTGTCACTTTCACATTTCACTGGTTCTCTCCGATTGGAGGTCGTGACAAGAGTTTCTACACAGAGCACACTGACTTCGACGCTGAAAAGGTGCTCATTCCAGGAACAAGAGAACGTGATGCTTTCTACCACGATATGGACATCATCGCAAAGGAACTCCGAAGATTCCAGCTTGAAGATATCCCGGTTCTGTGGAGACCTTTCCACGAGTCCGAGGGCACCTGGTTCTGGTGGGGTGCCAAAGGTCCTGCTGTTGCGGCAAAGCTCTACAGACTCATGTTCGACTACTATACAAATGTACTGAACATCAACAACCTTATATGGGTATGGAACTGTCCTACAAAAGGCGTATACCCTGGAGATGACTTCGTTGATATTGTCTCCATGGACATATATCTGCCGGAATACACAGCAACCGATTACAGTGAAGAATACACAAAGCTTGTAGAAGCTACCTCTCCGAACAAGGTTGCCGCCCTTACCGAAGTTGGATATATACCGGATATACATCTTCTGGAGAAGTCACACACTCCATGGGCATACTACATGACATGGTCTGAAGAATTCTGCATAGGAGAAAAATTCAATTCCAACGAAAATCTTAAGGCTATGTATGACAGCCAATATGCTGTTACCGGAAAGTAAGTGGGTAAGTCTGTTATATGTAACGGCTGTAATGCTCACTTTATAAAACGACTTCAAAAATCGTTCCTCCAGACGGATTAGACTTAACTGCAATATTGCCATCATGCACTATCACGATCTCGCGGACAAGAGCAAGTCCCAGTCCTACGCCACCAAGCTCACGGCTTCTGGATTTATCCACGCGAAAGAAAGGTTCAAACACGCGATCCTTCAGTTCTTCCGGGATACCATTTCCGGTATCCTCTACTGACAGGTAAACGTGTTTTTCCTTCTGACGCGCTGTCACTGTAACCCGTCCTCCTGTGCGGTTATATTTTATAGCATTCTCAACAAGATTGTATAACATCCTGTAAATAAGGATGTCACTTCCTATCATCGTTACATCCGTACATTCTCCAATAAGTTCTATATCCTTTTCCTGTGCAAGAGGTTCCAGATCCGCCAATACCTCATCAACAAGCGCGTCGACCATTATTTTATCATCCCGGCTCACAGTTTGAAGCTCACTCATATCAAGAAGTGTCTTTACCATTTTGCTGAGTCTATCATTCTGTTCAGTTACCATCTTTATCGTCTGCAGAGTGACTTCATCATCTCCCGGATGCCGGGAAGAATTATATGAATCAAGCTGTATCTGCATTAAAGACAGTGGAGTTCTGAGCTCATGTGCTGCATTTGCAGTAAACTGTCTCTGTATCTCAAATGCATCCGAGAGGCGTTCAAGCATCTTGTTATATGAAACGCTGAGCTGGTTCAGTTCTTTAACATTGTTTTCTTCTATTCGTGAATCCGCCAGATTCTGTGCCTGTACCTCTTCAATTTTATCAGAAAACTCACTGATCGGCTTTAGTGCATGCCCACTTATAAAATATGTAGCTACTCCGCCAAGCAGGGCCAGCAAGGCAGAAATTATCAGGCTGTTTTTCTTGTAATCTGCCTTATTATTGTACACCTTAACAGAAAAATCATTTGCAAATTCATCCCACTTATCCTCCGGAATACTGATATATATTTCATCAGTACCACTCCCATTATCATCTCCCTGGGCATCAACGGTTTCTTGCAGAGAATCAATATAATACACGCCATTTTTATAGACAAGTAAAGTAAGGCATCCACATATAAGCGCAATATATAATGTGATTATACAGGTAAGCCTCCACTGCAGCGACATTCTTTTCATCTGTCGGACTCCTCTCGTATTTTATAGCCTTCTCCCACCTTGTTCAAAATCGGATCATATCCAAGCACTGCCTTAAGCTTTCTTCTCAGCGAAGACATATGTACTCTGATCGCTCCACTGAAGCTGTCAACCGAAGCATCCCAGACATGCTCCATCAATTCCTCCTGGCTTACCGGTCTGCCCAGATTAAGAAGCAGATATTCCAGGATTCCATTTTCTTTTCTTGTAAGGGGAACCTTCTCTCCTTTTGCGTATGCCTCACGTTTTATCGTATCAAACTTTATCCCGCCGCTTTCCAGACATACATCCTTCTGTACAAATTTTCTTCTTGTAAGGCTTCTGATACGTGCCTCAAGCTCCTGCAAATGAAATGGCTTTTCCATATAATCATTTGCACCCGCATCCAGCCCTTCAACCTTATCCGCGATCTGTCCCCTTGCAGATAATATGATAACCTTTGTCTCCTCATTTTTCTGTCTGAGTTCCTTTAAAATCTCCATTCCATCCACACCTGGCAGATTCAGATCCAGAACGATCAGATCATATTCCTCTGACAGAATGCATTCAAGAGCCTCTTCTCCGTCATAACAGGTATCCACCTCATACCCGACATCATACAGACTTTTCGCAATCATATCACATATCTGTTTCTCATCTTCAACTATCAATAATCTCAAAACTGTCACCTGTTTCTTAACAAAAATCCTTCTTAACAAAAATTTTACAACAGCTATTGTATAATACCAAAGTCAGCTGGTCAACAAACACAATCATGAAAGGAGCTACAATATCTTGAAGTACGGGAAAATATCTCAGATCATTTTACTCATCACGGGTATAGCAATGATCAGCTATGGTGCAGTCAGAGGTGAAGCGGCTGCCGTGCTCAGCAAAGCAATAAAATTATGTCTGGAGTGTGTAGGAATTGGATAAGAATAAATCACTGTCAAAAAAAACAGCCAGAATACGCGGATGGATACAGGCAGCAGCCACGCTGCTTACCAATATTCACATCCCCAATTTATTTAAAGGCAAGATCTATCAGGGCAAAGCAAAAACAGTATGCGTACCGGGACTAAACTGTTATTCCTGTCCTGCTGCAACAGGAGCGTGTCCCATAGGTGCATTTCAGGCGGTCGTCGGATCGTCCAAATTTAAATTTTCTTACTACATAACCGGTTTTTTCATTTTAATCGGTGTGATCCTCGGAAGATTTATATGTGGATTTTTGTGTCCATTTGGATGGTTTCAGGATCTGCTTCACAAAATTCCCGGAAAAAAGTTTTCCACAGCCAGGCTGAAACCACTAAGATACCTGAAATATATAATCCTTATTGTTTTCGTTATACTCCTGCCGATGCTTGTAACGAACTCCATAGGAATGGGAGACCCGTTCTTCTGTAAGTATATTTGTCCACAAGGTGTTCTGGAGGGAGCTATACCACTTTCACTTGGAAATGCAGCTATACGCTCTGCACTTGGAAAGCTGTTTTCTTTTAAATGCCTTATTTTAATTACAGTTGTCGTTCTGAGTATTCTGTTCTACAGACCTTTCTGTAAATGGATTTGTCCTCTCGGCGCAATCTACTCATTATTCAACAAGGTCAGCCTTATGAGTATCAAGGTTGAAAGCAGCAAATGTGTCGGATGCGGTAAGTGTTCAAAGGCATGCAAAATGGATGTAGATGTATGCAAAACACCAAATCATCCGGAATGCATACGATGCGGAGCATGTATGAAGGCATGTCCAAAAGATGCGATTCACTATCAGTTTATGGGAAAGCCATGTTCCCAAAAGGGACATGAACAATCTTCCAAAACCAACGTGTAACAATCAGCCACACTAATATTATCTAAATTATTATTTAAAGGAGCAATTATTTATGAAGACAAAAAAAACATTAATATCTATTATCACTCTCTGTGCAGCATTATCTCTCACGGCATGTAACGGATCAGGATCTGCCACAACTGAGAGTTCACCAAAAACCCAGGCAGAAGTCACCACTGAAGCTGCGGACGATTCAAACACGAAGCTGGATGATTTATATCAACAGGAGAACCAGATCTTTGCAGATCACCAGGATGTATGGAACAAGGTATTTGGCATGATGAATAAAAGCAGCGCTGATCCAAGCGGAGATTATGCCGATTATCTGGCCAGCGCCGTTGAATCAAACAAGGAATCCTTTACAGATGATGAACTTAAAACACTTAACGATGATATTGAAACCATCAGACAGATTGAAAAGCAGATATCCGAAATCGAAAATAATAATACAGGATCAGATAGCACCGACCAGAACGACAGTTCCGAAGAAATCACGCCTTTCAAGAGTTTCTCCGGCAAGAATTTTGACGGTAATTCTGTTGACGAAAGCCTGTTTTCCAATAATGCAGTAACTGTCGTTAATTTCTGGTTTACCGGCTGCAAGCCTTGTGTCGCAGAATTGTCCAAGCTTAATGAATTAAATGATGCCATCAAATCGATGGGCGGCGAGGTAATAGGTATCAACACAGAGACATTTGACGGAAACGAAGATGCTATCAAGGAAGCCGCAGCCGTTCTTGACAGTCAGGGTGCAAAATACCGCAATATCTCCGTTGACTCTGATTCTAGCATAGGCAAATATGCCTCCGACATCATGGCATTTCCTACAACCATACTAGTCGATAGAAATGGTAATATTGTCGGAGAGCCTATGCTTGGAGGGATCGACGATCAGGCTAACTACGACTCTCTCATGAAACAGATCCAATCAGTGATTGATGCTGATAGCAAGGATAAATAACTAAATTCAGGGACAGGATAAAGCAAACGTCTCATCCTGTCCCTGATAATGTCAGTCTTACTCATACTTCTTTACAATCAATCGGCCACGACTTTCTGAGAGCCATATAAGAGATCAGAAAGTTTGCAAGCCATCCCGCCGGCACCGCAAGCCAGACAAATTCGATACCAAAACGGGGCGCACAAATCAGGGCAACTGACAGACGGATCGCTAAGTTGACCATATTTGCAATGAGAAATGGGCGCATGATCCCAAGTCCTCGAAGAACCCCATCGGTTGCCATCTTGATTCCCATGAAAATGAAAAAGTAGCCAAGCCATCTCATATAACCCCCAGACACCTGATATGCCAAAGCGGTTCCATCTTTGCCAAGGAATAAAGATGAAATCTGAGTATGCAGTGTTTCAATGACTATAAATGCGATGATCGCAAAGCACACATCCAACACCAACGCAGCCCGATATCCTTTTTTGATACGTTTGATTTTCTTTGCGCCAAGATTCTGAGAAACATACGGTGAAACTGCATTTCCAATGGATACAAATATCAGTGAAAAAACATTCTCTACCCTCATCGTTGCTGAGTAACCTGCAAGTGCCTGTGTACCGAATGGATTTACAACTGCCTGAACGATCATCATACCAATCGACACTGTGGACTGCTGAAGAACCGATGGTACGGCAATTCTAAGCATGAAATGTAACTCGTGCCTGTCAAACCAATCAAAACGGCCTTTATATTGGCGCATACGCCAAAGAAAAATCAGCAGTGAAAACACTGCGGATATTCCCTGAGCAATGAGAGTTGCAAGAGCTGCACCGAAAACGCCAAGGCCGAGGCCTGCCACCATCCAAAGATCCATAACAATATTCAAGACAGAAGAAAATATCAAAAGGCCCAACGGTATCTTTGATTCACCGATTGAATTGAACATTGTTGAAAGAATATTATACATAAACAAAAATGGAAATCCGGCAAAATAAACACGAAGATACAGCACCGCTTCATCCAGTATGTCAGCAGGTGTCTGAAGCAGCGTCATCATCGAACGTGAAAAGATAAGACCACATACACCCAAAAGTATACTCAAAACCATAAAACTTATCAGCGATGTTGATACTATTGTTTTCATTTTACTATAATCCCTGGCTCCAAAATAGCGGCTCACAAGCACGCCCGCACCTATGCCGGCACCGAGTGCCACACAAATGAATACATTTGTAAGAGCGGCACATGCGCCAACAGCCGCAAGTGCAGATGATCCGACATACTGGCCAACTATTATTGAATCAGCCATATTATACACTTGTTGAAAAAAGCTGCCCAAGATCATAGGCATTGCAAAGACTGTCAGCGCTTTAAGCGGTGCATCTGTGATCAAATACTCATCTTTTGACATTATGTTATTCCTCCAAATTGAATATTAATCCACTTGTCCTTATTTACAACAAATACCATTTTTTAAATTCACAGCCAACAAATTCTGCGTCCTCTATTGTTTCATTTTCCAGTATCACATTTTCAAACATCTACAAGTGGAATCTATAAAATTCAAAACGATGAATCAGATTCCGCCTTATTAAACAATACCCTTTCTTAATTCAAAAAGTCTTGCCATAACAGGCTTTTTAAAATGCACCGTTAATACATTTCCTTTGAATTCAAAATCAACCGGTTCCTTCTTAGGATAAATGCAGGATACCTGCATATCGTCTCTGATAAAAGGAATACTGTCCAATGGTATGGACAAACTATCATCTGTGCAGTTTATGCCGGCTTTCATGTACCTGTCATTATTTTTTCCTTCCATTTGCCGCTTCCATACTGCAAGATATGCTTTGTTTTCAAGCTGAAGGCCTCCGCATACCCACATATCCTCATTGTCAGCAATATCAATCGGCCAATAAGGTATCGCATATTTGATATCCTGACGAATCGTCTTATAACAGGCAATTCCCTCTTTCACTAATGCAAGACGTTCCGGCGGAAGTTGTGCCAAATGACCACTCTGATGAATACGAAGCAGCATGGCATTTATCATATTATAAATTACTTCTTCCTTGTCTCCCTGGCGCATCGGATACGACCAGACTGCCGCCTGTTCCGGAGTAACTCCTGCCACAGCATTTGCTGCTATCGTCGCATAATTCCGGTAATCTTCCTGATCCGATGTAGACTGAATACTATATCTGGAGAGCAACGCATAATCAATGCGAAGGCCTCCGCTGGAACAGTTTTCAATTACCAGATCCGGATAACGTGCAAATACATCATCAAGCCAGTTTAGATATGCTTTTTCATGTTCAAGCAGTCCCTGCCCCACACTTTCCGCGCCAAGTTCAGTACCTATGCCCGGTTCAATGTTATAATCCATCTTGATATATCCCACTCCGTAATCTTTGACTACCCGATCGATCACTTCATTGACATGTTCGATGACTTCCGGATTTCTAAAATCGAGCTGATATCTGCTACGGTCATATACACGCTTTCCATGACGGATAAAGAACCAGTCATCCGGAGCATTCTTTGCTTTCTCACAATTGATTCCCATCACTTCAAGTTCCAGCCAGACGCCCGGTATCATTCCCTTTTGACGAATGTAATCTGTTACTTCTTTAATTCCATTCGGAAAACGCTCCCTGCTTTCCTGCCATTCGCCGACACTGTCCCACCATTCTCCGGGAGCATACCAACCGGCATCTATCACATAGTATTCACAACCGCATTCCGCAGCCGCATCAATCAGCGGAAGTTCTTTCTCCGTTGTCGGATCACCAAACAGGCAATTCATATAATCGTTGAAAATAACCGGTAAATTCTCATCATCTTTATTTGGTCTTCGAATCATACGGCGATATTTTGTCAGCTCACCCATTGCTTTTTCAAAGCTGTCATCTGCCACACCCACAGCAACCGGTACCGATTCAAATGATTCGCCCGGCGCGAGATTTTTGAACCAGTGAGACTGTACTTCGGTCGGTCCGCTGACACAGACATAAAAATGCGTATTCTGATCACTGATCTCATAATGCCAGGAACCGTTATGTTCAATCTGCCAGAATAAGCTTGTATGTGCCTCTGTATTTTCTACATACCCTAATGGTAAATACTTCTTCGTAGACCAGTTTCCGGTATTCGATACTTCAAGCACCTGTGAAGTACGCTGGTATACCCCGGGTTGTGTTTGCGCCAGTCCTACATCTCCGAACTTATATTCTTTGATACTCATCTCTTTCTGCCATCCATTATAAGGAATGCGCACTCTCATTTTCGCATCGGAATTGCTTTTTCCCTCTTTTTCAATTCCTGTATAGCAAAATGAAGATAGATATTCCAGACACTGTGTACTATCGCCTTCATTGATTACTTTATTGACCATACGAACGATAGAAGTGCCCTTATAAAACTGCATTCTTGTTTCTACGCGGACATGTGTCTCTTCCTTATCTTCCTGATAAATGGTTATCTTACGTCCAATCTCATTCCAACTGTCTTCCATCCCCGCATAGGTCAATAAATATCCCGGTGCTGTACAAATATGTTTATTTCCATGCTTTTCATATGGGCGATTATATCCGGCAAGGTTTACCTGTACAAGTTGAAAAGCCTCATCGATAAATTGCTCTTTTCTTACCAGATCTTCTGCCTTACATTCCTTTCCAAATTTGCAAATATCATTTTCATCAAATTCTGCTTTTGAAAAATGCAGCAATTTGATCTGATTTTTATCTGTAATTCCAAATACAATATGAATTCCGTTTTCATTGATTTTGATGTATTTCATTTTTCTCCTCCATGCAATAAATTTGCAATATGCTTTTTTTGCACATCGCCCTATCCACTAGAACTTTTATCGGAAAGCCGATAAAATAATCATAACAAATATAATAATATTCCACAATCTCCTCACACCACAAATAGAAATCCATTTCCAACAACAAAAGGGACACTCCCTAATAATCTCCTACTGGAAAGTGTCCCTGTTATTTTTCTGTTATTTGATTTCCCTGTGAATCAGGTCAAATTACTTTGCGTTTCTGTAGATGATATCGTTTCTTCCCGGACCGTTTGAGATCATGGTGATTGGGAATCCGATATGCTCTTCAACGAACTCAATGTACTTTCTGCAGTTCTCTGGAAGATCCTCGTACTTCTTGATTCCTCTGATATCTGTCTTCCAGCCTGGAAGTGTCTCATATACAGGCTTTGCTTTCTTGAGCTTTGATGTTGTTGGGAAGTCTGTTGTAACCTCACCATCGATATCGTAGCCTACACATACCGGGATCTCATCGAGATATCCAAGTACATCAAGTACTGTAAATGCAACGTCTGTTGTTCCCTGGATACGGCAGCCATACTTTGATGCCACACAGTCGAACCAACCCATTCTTCTAGGTCTTCCTGTTGTTGCACCAAACTCACCGCCATCACCGCCGCGGCGTCTGAGCTCATCTGCCTCGTCGCCAAATATCTCACTTACAAACTCGCCTGCTCCTACTGCGCTTGAGTATGCCTTACATACAGTGATGATCTGCTTGATCTCGTATGGAGGTATACCTGCACCGATGGCACCGTAAGCTGCCAGAGTTGAAGATGATGTAACCATAGGGTAGATTCCGTGATCCGGATCCTTCAGTGAACCAAGCTGCCCCTCAAGAAGGATGTTCTTGCCCTCCTTGATCGCCTCATAGAGGTATGCTGATACGTCACATACATAAGGAGCAACCATCTCCTTGTACTCCATGAGTGTGTTGAATATATCGTCAACCTTTAAGAGTGGCTTGTGATACAGGTTCTCAAGAAGAACGTTCTTCTGTACTATAACTCTCTCGATCTTCTCCTTCAGTGCTTCCTCATCAAAGAGCTCGCTTACCTGGAAACCGATCTTTGCATATTTATCTGAATAGAATGGAGCGATTCCTGACTTTGTTGATCCGAATGACTTACCTGCAAGTCTCTCCTCCTCGTATTCGTCGAAGAGAATGTGGTATGGCATAACCATCTGTGCTCTGTCAGATACAAGGATCTTAGGCATTGGTACATTTCTGTCTGTGATGGACTTTATCTCCTTGAAAAGAAGAGGGATGTTAAGTGCAACACCATTTCCAATGATACTTGTTGTGTGACTGTAGAACACTCCTGATGGAAGTGTATGTAAAGCAAATTTACCATAGTCATTGACAATTGTGTGACCTGCGTTGGCACCACCCTGGAATCTTACGATTATGTCTGACTCCTGGCCTAACATGTCTGTGATCTTACCTTTTCCTTCATCGCCCCAATTGGCTCCTACAACCGCTCTTACCATAATACTTTTCCTCGCTTTCGCAGCATTTTGAAATATTTTCTGATATCCGTATTGTGGCTGTTCAAATGTTTCTGCCTATACATAATATTTATAAGCAGATCACTCACAATACCTTTTCATTATAACACTATAATGTCATAAGTAAAATCAATATTATTTATATTTATTATAAGTGTATCTTATATTTATCTTTACATTTTGTAGAAACCAACATAAACTGTAAATATAATGGATTTTGTCCACCTCAAACACCATTTTACTTATATTATATATGCATAATTTTTTAAGCAAAATTATTTCAATCGTACCATTATAGAACGGTAAAAAGTTCTGAATTATTTTGCAATAAAACATATTGTTGACACACACATATTAAATGATCTCTATTGAATCTGGAGGAAATTATAAATGAACATAAATTTCGAATATTACAAGATCTTCTACCATGTCGCCAAAGCATCCAGCATATCCGCTGCTGCCAGGGAGCTGTGTATATCCCAGCCAGCCGTAAGTCAGGCAGTCAAAGCTCTGGAGCAGGCGATCGGCATAGAACTGTTCATCCGAACCAAGAAGGGCGTCTCACTGACAAATGCCGGAGAGATCCTTTACTCCCACGTTGCAGCGGGATACGAATCCATCTCCCTGGGTGAACAGCAGCTCTCACAGCTTCTCCACATGGAGACCGGCGAGATAAGGATAGGCGCAAGCGATATGACACTACAGTTCTATCTCCTGCCATATCTGGAGCATTTCCACCAGCTATATCCGGGGATCAAGGTTCATGTCACAAATGCTCCGACTCCCAGCACGATAAATCATCTGCTATCAGGCAACATAGACTTCGGTATCGTCACCAGTCCTCTTCCCGCCGATCCTCACATGGAGATCAAGCAGGCAAGGGAGATTGAGGACATCTTCATCGCCGGACCAAGGTTTTCATATCTTCAGGGCAAAACTCTGGATTACCACGAGCTTGACGAGCTTCCGATCATTTGTCTGGAGCATGACACAAGCACACGCGCATATGTCGACACATTTCTGAGCCATGAGGGCGTGACTCTGCAGCCCGAATTCGAGCTTTCTACCAGCGATATGATTGCCCAGTTCGTCATGAGAAATCTCGGCATCGGCTCCATCATGGCAGACTTCGCCCAGAGCTATATAGACCGCGGCGACCTGTTCCGCCTGCAATTTAAAAAGCCCATACCAAAGCGTCACATGTGTATCATCAGTGACAGGCGCCGTGGTATGAGCGTTGCTGCAAATAAACTTATGGAGTTGTTGTAAGAATCATCCCCACACCCATATACCATAGTAAAATAGAGCATGTTCGTCCATTTGAACACGCCCTATTCTTATCACATATTTCTATAATCTGGAATCAGTTCATCGCACAGCCCTGTCTCTTCAAGCAGTTCTCTCGATGAGTCGCCGTAAATTCCAACTATATATCCGGCTCCGGCTGCCGCCGCTGCCCGGATTCCCGACGGTCCATCTTCTATGACCATGGTTTCTTCCGGCACTGCTCCGATGCGCTCCATGGCCCGGATGTACATATCAGGAGCCGGCTTAGCATTCATGGTTCCATCGTCGTATGCGCACAGCGTTATGTCAAACCATCTTCCGAGATCAAACTCTTTAAAATAGAATGCGAGATTTGTCATATTTGACCCTGTGGCTATGTTCATATTTATCCCCTGTTCCTTAAGTTTATCAAGGTATGCCACCAGGCCGTCCACCAGCTTGAAGTTTGCAGTATCTTCCATGTACATCTCTCTGTACATAGCCTCTTTCTCCTCGGTAAGTTCAAGTATCCTCTCCTCGGTGAGCGTACCCTTTCCCATGAGGTATTCCAGAATATCCTTGTTCGTGTGCCCCAGCACATGATGCTGAAACTCCTCCGTGCTCATCTGTCTGCCAGCAAGCTTCTCCGCATAATCCTTCCAGGCTATCTCATGATACTTTCCGTCAAATATCATTGTGCCGTTCATGTCAAATATAATGTTCTTTATCTTACTGTTCAATCTATTCATACTTGTCTCCTATATCTACCGAACGCAAAACATCACTTATCCTCACTAAGCAAATGCTTGTACGTTCCGTCTATTCCTATCGCTCCAAGTGGCGCAGTCACCACGATCGCCAGCACGGCAACCGACAATACTATATTACCACATGCCAGCCCTGCCGCAAGCGGAACTGATCCGATGGCTGCCTGAACTGTAGCCTTCGGAAGATACGCGATGACACAGAACAGCCTTTCCTTCCATGTGAGTGATGTATGTGCCACGCAGATCAGAACACCAACCGTTCTAAATGCCAGTGCGACAAATATCATAAGTAGTGCCGGAAGTCCTGCTGTAAGGGTGTATCTGATATCCACAGCCGCACCCACAAGCACGAACAATATGACCTCCGCCGCAAGCCACAGCTTTCCAAATTTCTGTGAGAGTCTTCCCGACACCGACTCTGGACATTTGAGTTTCAGGACACATGCCATAGCCACCACCGCAAGGAGTCCCGACACCGACACCTTTCCCTCAAGCCATCCCTCTATCGCTATAAGCAGGAACGAAAATCCCAGCACAATGATGACCTTCATGCTGTTTCTCACGCAGTGTTTCCTTGCATAGGAAGTCTCAAAGAACAGATAAAGTCCATATCCAACGTCCACGCCAAGCAGTACTCCAAGCACGATGGATATTGGGATATTCACGAAATCCATGACATGAGCACTTCCGCCCTGCGCCATGCTGAGAAATGTGGTAAAAAGCACTATGACAAATATATCGTCGCAGGACGCCCCCGCAAGTATCATCTGCGGAATCGCCTTGTCAGTTCCGTACTTTTTCTCTATGAGATTCACCATTCTCGGAACAACGACCGCCGGTGATACCGCGCCTAGCACCGCGCCCATGACAGCTGCCTCTGTGCGGTTTATTCCAAGTATAACAGGTGCGCACAGTATGTATCCGATGATCTCGAATGACGCCGGGACAAATGAGAGCAGCACCGCCGAGCGTCCCGACTTCTTCAGATCCTTAAGGTCAAGGGACAGTCCTGCCTTGATAAGTATGATGATAAGCGCTATCTTTCTGAGATCCGCAGATATGGACAATATGGACGGATCAAGTAAATCCAGCACATACGGGCCAAGAACGATTCCCGTCGCCAGCATTCCTATGATGCGCGGCAGCTTAAGCCTCTGACAGATGGCGCCCATCGCCAGTCCGACTATGAAAATGAGTGCAAGTGATGTCAACATGATAGACAATACCTCCTTAATTTAGCAGATGTATCAAAGCATTTTCTTCTTATGGAAACAAAAAAGCTGACACTTCTGCGACAAAAATAATCGTAGAAGTCATCAGCTATATTAGCAGTTTAGGTTGCCCATTCAGGTTTTCCAGGGGAGAACCTCATTCCCTTTTATAATAATTCTACATCTTTATCCAGCCAAGTGCATTTGCAACAGAGCTGAGCAGGATAATGATGGCAAATACAGGGCAGAGATATTTGATCATGACTACAAATACCTTCTTTCTCCTGAAGGCACTCTCGCCGTGAATTATCTCCGCCTCTATCTTATCTATTCCAACTACCCTTGACACAAACAGGCTTGTGAGGAGTGCCGCTATAGGCATCATCACCGAATTGGTGAGGAAGTCGAACAGGTCAAGGAACTGCATACCTATGATCTTGATTCCTGCCAGCGGGCCATATCCCAGGGATGACAGACTTCCAAGCGCAAGCATGATAACTCCCACAAGCACCGTTGCCTTCTTTCTTCCCCATCCAAGCTCATCCTCAAATGTTGACACTGCACTCTCAGTAAGTGCTATGGAGCTTGTGACAGCAGCAAATAGTACGAGCAGGAAGAACACAATTCCTATGACAGTTCCAAATCCCATGTTCTGGAATACTTTTGGAATAGTAATAAACATCAGTGATGGTCCGGCCTGAAGGGTATCCGGATCTCCCCCAGAGAATGCAAATACCGCCGGGATTATCATAAGTCCCGCCATGATCGCTATACCAGTGTCGAATATCTCTACATTTCTGGTCGAATCCTCTATCGCAGTATCTTTCTTCATGTAAGAGCCAAATGTTATGAGTATTCCCATGGCAATGGAAAGCGAGTAGAACATCTGCCCCATGGCAGAAACCACTGTCATCCACGAGAAGTTCTTCACATTTGGCACAAGGAAGTATTTTACTCCCGCAAGTGCGCCTGGTCTTGTCACGGAATATACCGCAATTATGACAGACAAAACGATCAGTATAGGCATCATGATCTTGGATACCCTCTCTATTCCATTCTGCACACCGGCAAATATAATGATAAGTGTAAATGCGCAGAACGCCACGAAACACAGCTCCGTTGACACACCATTCGATATGAAATCGGTGAAATATCCATCCTCAGCCAGCAGCTTTGCATTTCCTCTGAAATACTCCACCAGATATTTGATGACCCAGCCGCCGATAACCGAATAGTACGGCACTATAAGCACAGGTATAACGGCATTTATCCAGCCGCCAAACGACAGCCATTTCTTCTTTCCAAATGATTTGAATGCTCCAACCGGACTCTTTCTCGTCATTCGTCCGATCGCCGTCTCCGCAACTATCATAGTATAGCCAAATGTAAGTGCAAGCACGATGTATATTATGAGGAAAATTCCCCCTCCGTACTTTGCCGCAAGATAAGGGAATCTCCATATATTTCCAAGGCCCACCGATGCACCTGCCGCCGCCAGCACGTACCCCAGCTTGCCCGAAAATGAACTTCGCTTACCATTCTTCATATCTTCCATATACCTTCACCATAGTTTACCTGGAACTAATCCCCGTAATCTTTCCTTCCACATTTATTTGCATATACATGTGATTCTAACATGCCCCGAGAGGAAAAGCCACTATATATTTGAACATCATCCAAACTGCTGACATCTCGCCCTCAACACTCCATTTGTTATAATGTCCAACACGTAATATCTTTTATTCCCTACCCTCTATAATTTCTTCTATTTTAAGATAGAAATTCTCAAAGAACTCTCTTTGTTTGGTTGACAAACCATTTATTTTTGCCGCATCGCGATAAAATACTTCCTTTGAGACCGCCTTGGGGTTATCTCCAAAGGCCCTTATCCCCTGTACTACTCCATCAAGATATAAACCATCTTCCTGAAAAATATGTGTCATAGGGAGATCCCCCAGCATATCCATCAGCACAGCTACTTCTGATTCAGCAACCTTCTTTACCCCGATCATAAATTGTCCTTGTTTTCCGGGATGCTTTTCTGCTTTTTTGCACAGAGCAAACGGATACATTTTTATTGGATTTTTCTTTATCCACGCTATTCTCAGTCTCCATTCTACAAATACCCTTTTATCAAACGTGCATACTTATTCTCCGAATCCTCCACAACCTTTATCTTGCCCTGCCTTATGAAATGTTCTATCCTCGCCGCATACCACCAGTCACCGACTCCGATCGTAACCTGTCCCAGAATGTCACCGATCAGCCGGCACTCCTTAACCGGCTTGTCCGTCAGCTTGTTCCAAATGATAAAATCATAGAAATCATCTGACACACTGAGCACTGTTCCATTTACCACAGCCCTGAGCGGTGCATTTTCAAGGACAAGCTCACCCCACATCTCCGCATACATTCTTATCTCATCTGATGTGAGTTTCCTCTCATTTCCGAGGAGCCCAGCAAATTCCTCCGCCGCCACCTCGCTCCAGCTATGATACGACACTATTACGTTTTTCTTTACAACATGTTCTGGCTGCGTGACAACTGACACTTCATTTGGATAGTTCTTCAGGATGCTGCATACATGATAAAATCCACACCTTGAATATGGAGCGTCACTGTACCATATTCTTACCGGCTCACCACCCTCAAGAAATCTTATAAGCCTTGCAAGTTCACCGGCGTACACATTGCCAAGTTTCTTAAGTTCATTTTCATATTCCTCGTCCTGCTCCCACTGGTTCTGAGCATACATTGAGTAGATAAAATCCTTGCGGTACTGACTGTCAACTACCTCGCCGATGTAGCCCATGTCCAGCATGAAACCAAGGCAGATCACCTCGTCAGAAGAACCCTGTATCCACAGTGGCTGACTATTCTTATATTCCACATTCTCGCATTTTGCCGCTTTCATGGAGCCTGCCGAACTTTCTCCAAATAGTATCTCTACCATAATCTGCTCCTTTTGAACCTCGTTTCTATTTTGTGCATTTATCTGCATCACATTCTTTTACCCATTCGCCCAGTTTATCCTGTAGTAGCTTTTTATCTGGTAAATAAAGCTGATACTTCGACGCAAATATATTTGAATCCTTTGGAAGAGTCAATTCCACCATAGAATCGTCCTTGTCTTGGCAAAGTAGAACTCCTATAGTAGGATTTTCATCCTCCTGCTTTTCATAACGATCATAGTAATTCACATACATCTGCATCTGTCCTAAATCTTGGTGTTTCAGCGAACCTATCTTTAAATCAAAAAGAACAAAGCATCGTAACATTCTATTATAAAACACTAAATCTACCCTGAAATGTTCTTCATTAAAAGTAAATCTTTTCTGTCTGGCTACAAAAGTATATCCGGTGCCCAACTCTAGAAGAAATGACTGCAGATTATTGATCAACCTCGTTTCCAGTTCATTCTCTGAATACTCACTTTTATCCTCCAGCCCCAAAAATTCTAAAACATAAGGATCTTTAACCAAATCAGAAGATTTCTCTATTATCTGTCCCTCCACAGATAGTCTCTGAATCTTATCTTTATCAGTACTAAGTAAAATTCTGTGATACAGAGCACTATCGAACTGTCTCTCTAATTCACGCAAGCTCCAGTCATTCTTTACAGCTTCAATTTCATAAAAATGCCTCTCATCAACATCTTCTATTCGCATCAATTTCAAGTAATGTGACCAACTAAGATAAAATTTTCTTCCCGTGTTAATCGATGGAAGATCCTTGAATTGGCTAAACACTGTTTCGCCAATTTGATCCGCAGAATAAACCTTATAAAATTGACGAATATTTTTTAAATTTCCAACAGAAAATCCTTTTCCAAAATTCTGTGTTAAATAATCAGATAATCCCTTCAAGAGTTGCTGTCCATATGCTGCTCTCCGTTCTCCGCGCTGTTCTTCCTCTACGATTATTCTGCCAATTTCATAATAGGCATATACCATAGTGAGATTAACTGCCGTTTTAGCATTCTTCCTTGCTTGTAACAATACATCAGAAACGCTTTCCAGGAATACATGATCTATGGTAGCAATTTCATTCTTACTCATAATCCACGCTCCTTAATCTTTGTGCTTATTTTATGTATCTCTTGAATACCTTAACAAACAACACTGCTTTGTCTATCATTTCATTCATTAAATAATCATAATTTGAATGGTCGTCGAAATTTAATCCAGGTAACCTGTACATGATACGTGAGGCTTTTTTATCATCCAGTCTTTGCCAATCTAACTTTAATCCTAACTTAGACTCTATCTCTGTTCTCGACAATTCTAAATGATCGAACAATTCTTTATCATCATTTATATACAACTCAATCACAACACAACTGTCCTTATTTACAAGATTTAATGCAACATGACACCCACTTACCCCTATAGCTATATCATACCAATGATCCGTGGATGCTTTTCTGACATTGAATGGCTTTCCTCTTTCCGCAACTATTTCGTTAAATCTATTCCAGAATTCCAGCCTTTCTGATTGTGATCTATTATATTCACCTGATCCAGATTGAGTTTTGGCATTCTTTATAAATCCATTTGGTTTTTCAACCACTTCAAACTTTGGTGCATAAAGTGAATCTCCAATTTGATATGCATGCACCTCAATCAGGAAAAAATTGATATTCGTGGCAGTATTATTATCAAGCCACTCTATAGCACTTCTATGCTCCTCACGAGCCTCCTTAACAATCCATACAATAACATTTGCATCCAACCCGGAAGCATATGTAATAATTTTGCCAAGATGATCGTGATTTGATGCTTCAAGCTGATTTTCAATGATTACTTTTTCTCCTGTAACCTCATCTTTCCCTACCAAGTCACATCTATATGCACCTACATAAACTTCTTTTTCAACTTCACTTAGCGTTAATCCTATTGTCTCGTTTAGTAATTCAAGGTTCTCTTTATCCGCAAGCCAATTTGAAAAATCATACTGTTCATGTCCCCATAACTTTCTGATATCAACCTCGACCAATTTTCCCATTTTTATAGTTGCCATTTCTTTATCCCATCCTTCACATCAGTATAATTACTTTATCTTTCCCCAATACCACCTATCAGTCTGTCAATCTCCTTATATGCCGTTTCTGTCCGTGCTGAATATGTACCATTCGGAGAATCTCCCTGCATAACAAACAAGATCTCTTCATCAGTTTTCGTGTATAGATCAATTCTGTCAGAATACCAGTTATAAACATGATACGGATATTTATTTAATATGCCATCTATCTTTTCAATGTCACCATCATCATACCAGATAATATCCTCTGCGCAAAACTCAAAACAGGATATTGCCGCCTCATATATCAACATTCCCATCATAAATGCAGACAAACTACTTTCTGCCTGGCCGATCTCATTTACAGTGCCATCCTCATCAGTTTCCACAACATACACAGGTGGATCATCCTCAGCCATATCAGCCCTTCTGATAGCGACCTGATATACTCCCTGGTTCTCATTCAAGATATAAAAATATCCTTTTACCTTCCTTGTCCATTTATACCTGCGCTGAAAATCAAGAGTAATCCAGGGATCATTGCTATGATCAAACAGCTCGCTTGTTTTACCACATTTCTTCCATATCTCATATAGCGTATGTGGGATGCTCTCAAATCCCGCTCTCAGCCCTTTTATCTCCTCATCTGTATATCCTACAAATGACTTGATATTGTATATTTTTTGTAATAAGGCATAATCCATTTACATTTCTCCATAATTCTCATCCCGGTTTTAAGTTTCGGTTTATCAACTCTCAATCCACGATGTCATACCCTGCTGCCGCCAGAACTTCCAGTGCTTTTTGAAAATTCTCCTTCTTCACCATAACATAATCCGTATTGTATGTGGATACTGCAAATATCGAAATTCCGTTATCCGCCAGAACAGATGCGATTTTTGCCAGAATCCCGATCAAAGAAAAGTCCAATACGCCCTGAATGCGGAAGGCCATCCAGCCGTCATCACGCTTTATAACATTTGCCGGCACTTCACTCACCGGGCATACAAGAGACTTTTCCTCATCAGTTTTTCCTAGAAAACAATAATCAGAATCGAGATTCGCATATGTGTAATCTTCCACCTGACACAATGAAAATTCTTCATCAATCTTTTTTATCTCCATGACCTCTCCTTAAATCTATTTTGTAAGCACCTTTTTGCAATATCTATGTGCACCACAATGAGGACAAACTAATTTACGCTTTGTTAATGTATGTGCTCCCATTACATATGACTTCATATCCGGAACAAACCTTGTGTTGCAATCAGGGCATTCAAATGCTCCTGCCTCTCTATCAAGAATACACGCAATCACTATTCCGCCACATACCACTACTAACCCTATTGCGATAAGCAGAACCCTCAGCCAATTCTCCATCTCCAGAATTCCTGACAATAAAAACAATGGAAATGCCGCAACTATCGTAAGTGTCGCGACCATTGCAGACAAAATAATTTTCTTTTTGCTTTCCTGTGCCTCTCTAACTAAATTCACCATATTAACCTCCGCTTTCTTTCGATAATCCTCTTCAGATACTCTTTCGCCAGATAGTAATTCATTCACTGTTATCTCTAATTCATCACATAACGGCAACAGTAATGAAACTTCCGGAAAACCATTTCCTCGTTCCCATTTTGAAATTGTTTTATCGCTGATTCCAAGTTTTTCAGAAAGCTGTTTTTGAGTATATCCCTTTCTCTTTCTCTCATCAGCGATAAATCGTCCAATTTTAATCTGGTCCATATGTTTTCCTCCTTTCTGGCTCAATTATCTCCCCATTTTATTGCCAATCACACCCACGAGGCGTAGAATATGGTGAATCTATGCGGGTTCTACGCTTCGTAGACTAATCTATTTATCTGTTATCACCTATTTCTTACCAAAGCTACTTATATCTTCTAAATCACTTACCATCTACGACAGCCTGCAAATCATTATATATTCCTCATCATTCTCGTCCACGATCTGGAATCCAACGCTCCACTATCTCCAGCTCATCCCGTGTAACCCGGCATGTGAGATTTAACACCTCCACACCGGCAGCCTTCGCCTCATAGAAAGTCTCCGCGAACTCCATGTGTATTTCCGCATTTGGCCTGACCTCAGTTATCCCTGTCATCGGAATGACAAATGCAACATAGCATTTATATCCCTCGGAGACCGCCTTCATCAGCTCCCGCAAATGCCTGACTCCCCTGTCGGTGGGTGCATCCGGGAAATATCCTATCCCATCAATCTCCTGAGTGCAGCCCTTGACCTCCATGAGATACTTCGTGCCATCCTTTTCCATATAGAAATCAATCCTGGAATCCCCGTATACATACTCCGGCTTTATAAAGTCATAATCCTTAGTTTTAAGCCATTCCAAAACCACCTTATTCGGCACCTGACTGTCCACGTTTACCCAGCCAAGCTTTGGATCCTCCACCGCTATGAGATCGTATTTCGTCTTGCGGTTTGGATTTGCAGACTTCTCAAGGCTGACCGTGTTCCCCGGTATCAGCAGACAGCTAAGCCTCCCTGTGTTCTTTACGTGCACGGTCTCTGTAACTCCGTCTATCTCCACATGGGCTGTGAACCTGTTTGGCCTTTCTACGAACTTGCCTGAGATAACATTTGTATATTTCACCTTGCCTTACATCTCCCATCTATTCCACAACAGAACGGTTCATCATGTAGAATGAGAACCTTGCCTTGTCTACAAGCTGTCCCTTGTCATCGTAAATATTTGCCTCGTACAGTGACACCTTCTTGCCCTGGCGGATCTCCATTCCCTCGCATATGAGATACTCCGTGTTCATAGCCGGAGCTATATATGTCATGGTTCCATCTATAGTTGAAGAAAACTTTCCGTAGGTACATGCTGCGATCCCGCTCACTATATCCGCAAGTGAGTACAGGCATCCACCATGCACGGAACCATATGGATTCAGGACATCCTCTGTGACCATCATCTTGCCCTTCACATATCCAAGGCTCATATCGACCAACTCTATCTTCAGGTTCTGGACATAGATGTTGTCCTTGTTAAACCTTATCAGCGCCTGTTTCACATCCTCGGACATAGCTTTTTTGTTGTCGTTTATCTCATTCATGCTTAGTTTTACCTTTCAACTCTATTTTCAAGTTCATACATCCTGCGCACATATCAAAAGCACTTGTCCAGAATATCCGGATCAAGTCCTTTTTTTCCCGTTACAAATCCAATTCCAAAGTACAGCACCGCACCTACCATCAGTCCCCACACGACCGCATTTATCCCGGCGATCTTGATAAAATACGTTGCAAATATATATGTCGCGATCGCGCCTACGCTGCTGCACACCGCCGCCTGCTTAGTTCCCTTCTTCCAGAACAGGCCTCCCACAAGGGGCCAGAAGAATGTGCATTCAAGTCCGCCAAATGCAAACATGTTGAGCATGAAAATTATATCCGGCGGATTGATCGTGAGAACCATCACCACCACGCCGAGCAACATCGTAAGTATCGTGCTCACCAGCTTGACATTCTTGTCGTATTTCTCATTTTTCACCGGATCATCACCCACCACGTAATTCTTCCACAGATCTTTCACTATAGCTGCTGTGGCAAGTATGAGGAGCGAATCCGCTGTCGACATGACTGCTGCCATCGGCGCTGCGAGGAATATCGCTGCTATTCCAGGCGGCATGATCTTCTGTACTATATATGGTATAAAATAATCCGAAGTTGGAAGATTGTCCGTATCGACAAGTGCGCCAGCCCATGTTCCTGCAAGATGCATTCCCACGATCACAAAGCTGCATGTGAGAACTCCGATCCACATCGCTCTGTGCATGCTCTTCGTATCCTTAAATCCCATGGCGCGCACAGCAGTCTGGGGAAGTCCCAACGTTCCAAATCCCACAAGCACCCAATAGCTGAGCAGTCCTCCTGGCGTGTATTTCGAGAAAATATCATCGTACACCTCCGGCAGATTTGTCTGAAGACCGGCATCTATCGCTGCAAGACCGCCCCCGCTCCTTAAGACAAAGAATATAAACAGGAATGTTCCGATACACATTACTATTCCCTGAATCGTGTCAGTTATGACAACCGCACTGAATCCGCCGATGGCTGTGTACAATATCACGACTGTGCCAAATATCAAAAGTGAAGTCACATGATCCATTCCCGTTATGGATGCTATAAGTGTGGCCCCTCCCGTAAACTGACTTATCATCTGTGCTATGAAGAAAACTATAAGTCCAAGGCTCGTGATGACCACCAGCGCATCGCTCTTGTATCTCGCCTTGAAGTAGCCCACCACTGTCACAGCGCCCGTTCGTCTGGACACTATCGCAAGCTTATTTCCAAGTACACCTAGTACCAGAAATGTGACCGGGACCTGGATAGCAGCTATCCACGCCTGTGCATATCCATATGTAAGACCTGCTGCACCCGGCCCTGATATAAATGAACTTGCGGAAGTGTATGTCGCCATGATCGTCATAGCTAGGACGATTCCGTTCATATTTCTTCCGCCTATGAAATACTTCTTCTCGGACGTTGTGTGCAGACTTTTCTCCGCCCTTCTGCTATAGACAAAGCTCACCACAATATTGAATAACAGATATCCGAGAAAAACCGATAAGATCAATATCTGATTACTGTTCATTTTCACCCTCACTCTCATCCTCTTCATATTGGAAATCTACGAACACAAACTTAAGCAGCCAGAATACCCCGATTACCGCAAGCACCACTGTTCCAAGCACCGAGACCACAAACCACGCCGGCATATGGAATACCGTCCACCCGGTGCCATTTAGCAGGAACGCGGTTAGCACATGCCATAAAAAACATATAAATACCACAAGCAGCGTCGCTTTGATCTCTTTTATGCACTGCCTGTGCTGTTCTTCCTTTGTCAGTTTCGTCATAATAATATATCCCCTTATATTTCATAAATACATCGAACAATGCTCATTATATCACGCTGATCAGTTTTTTCATAGTTGCCCCGACAGCTACCCAAATCCTGTGCATATACAAACTCTGTATTGTTGTCTGCACAAAAAAACTGGCGCACAGACGTTTCGTCCATACACCAGCTATTTATAGTTTACTGTATACCGATTTATGTTACGCTATTTTCTCTTTAACATTTTCCAATTCATATAACGTATCCGGATCAATATCCAGACATTTTGATGTATCCCTCGTTCCTGTCACATCCCATGCCAAAGTTCCATTCAAAATTGTACATGAATTCAAAAAGAAATCTTTGTCTCTAAGCGGTTCAAACACTTTCTTATCCAGTAGTGGTTTTGCATCATAACATACAATTTTGCCATCCTCAAAATACACATATACTGTATAATCTTCAAATGGAACTACCTGTACTATATCATATATCATGCCAATTCCCCCTCTCTGTATAATACATAACTTTTAAATCAATGGATTTATTCTGTTTAATGGCAAACCATCCTTCGATAATTCCCAATTCTGCATTAACTCATCTTGATGAATTACGCACCATGCAAGTATGAGCTTTAACTGCCTTGAAGGCAATGCACCCTTTATAACCCGTGCTTCATTTATATCTATTATAGCTTTATTTCCGTTATATTCTGCATGAAAATGTGGTGGATTATGATCATCATAATACATAGTTATTCTGATTCCATAAAACAGTGATATTTCTGGCATACTATCAACCTCCAATTATTATTTATAATATTATACTATATCATTCCAAGGCTATTCAATAACTATCATTACTATATCAAAAGATAACTTAAGTAAATTTAGTCTTCTCTAGTTATTTTTTTCTAACCATATTGGCACAATCACTTATAAATTTGAATACAAAAAGCGCCAGCGCATAAACCTTGGGATATATCCAATATTAAACGAACATACCACCATCGCAAATGCGCCAGCGTCTTATTTAATCTATATACATTTTAATTCAGATCTTTATACATTGATCTCCGCAGTAACACCGAGGATATCCTTGTTCTCATCGAGGATAGGCTGAATGACCTCTGAAAGGAACTCTCTTGTCTGCTCAGGAGCACGACCTACGAAGTTCTTTGGCTCAAGGATAGATACGATCTCCTCCTTTGTCATACCAAAATCAGGGTCTGCTGCGATACGGTCAACGAGATCATTCTCTCTTCCGTACTTCTTGACCTGCTCACCAGCAAGCATTGAGTACTCTCTGATTTTCTCATGAAGCTCCTGACGGTTGCCGCCACGCTTAACAGCATCCATCATGATATTCTCTGTTGCCATGAATGGAATCTCCTTCATGAAGCACTGATAGATAACCTTGTCATATACCACAAGACCATCAACAACGTTCAGGTACAGATCAAGGATTCCATCAACTGCGAGGAATGCCTCTGGAACTGAGATACGCTTATTTGCTGAGTCATCCAGTGTTCTCTCAAACCACTGTGTTGCGGCTGTGATAGCAGGATTGAGCGCGTCGCACATTACATAATTGGCAAGTGATGCGATTCTCTCACTTCTCATTGGATTTCTCTTGTATGCCATAGCTGATGAACCGATCTGGTTCTTCTCAAATGGCTCCTCTATCTGCTTTAAGTGCTGGAGAAGTCTGATATCATTTGAGAACTTGTGTGCACTCTGTGCGATGCCTGAGAGCACATTAAGAACTCTTGAGTCGACCTTTCTTGAATATGTCTGGCCTGATACAGGATAGCACTCAGCAAATCCCATCTTCTCAGCGATCTTTCCATCTATCTTTCTCACTGTCTCGTGATCTCCTCCGAAGAGCTCAAGGAAACTTGCCTGTGTTCCAGTTGTTCCCTTTGATCCGAGAAGCTTCTGCTGGCTGATCATGTACTCTATATCAGAGAGGTCAAGGAGCAGCTCCTGCATCCAGAGTGTTGCACGCTTGCCGACTGTCGTTGGCTGTGCAGGCTGGAAATGTGTAAATGCAAGAGTTGGAAGATCCTTGTACTGATCTGCGAACTTTGCCAGCTCATTTATAACATTGATGAGTTTCTTTCTGACAAGCTTTAATGCCTCTGTCATAACGATAACATCTGTGTTATCGCCTACATAGCAGCTTGTTGCTCCAAGGTGGATTATTCCTGCTGCCTTAGGGCACTGAACACCGTATGCATATACGTGGCTCATTACGTCGTGACGAACCAGCTTTTCTCTCTCTCTGGCAACATCATAGTTGATGTCATCAGCGTGAGCCTTGAGCTCCTCGATCTGCTCATCTGTGATTCTTGGATTGCCGTTCTCGTCCTTGAGACCAAGCTCCTTCTCTGTCTCAGCAAGAGCTATCCACAGCTTTCTCCATGTCTTAAACTTCATATCAGGTGAGAAAATATACTGCATTTCCTTACTAGCGTATCTTTCACACAGTGGGCTTTCGTACTTGTCCTTACTCATGTCTTTACCTCTTTCTTCCTGTAGTCTCCCGCATCTGCCAGCTGACAAATGCTTTTATATCTTATCACACAACTATTATACATGGGTTTCAGATTATTTCCATGCTTTTTTTGCATAAACCAGAAATTCGGAATCAATATCTGCTTTTCCGCTGATATGATTCCGAATTTTTACAATTTTTGTCTTGCGACAAGTGCGCACTTTCGTGCGCTATCACCAGGACTCCTCCCGCTTATGCGGGCCCCTCCTCATGTCTTATCTTCCGACAAGTGCGCACTTTCGTGCGCTATCACCAGGACTCCTCCCGCTTATGCGGGCCCCTCCTCATGATATAATATGAGACTCCGATCCTCTCTTGAAATCCTCGTGGTCGCCTCTGATGTCCTCTGTAGGCGGTTTCATCGGATATTGGCCGCTGAAACATCCATGGCAGTACTGTCTTCCGCCTGAGAGCTCAGGAAGCCTCTCCATCTTCAGGTACGCCAGAGAGTCGGCACCTATGATCTTGCATATATCATCTACAGACCTGTTGTATGCTATGAGCTGCTCTCTGTCCGGAATGTCAGTTCCAAAGTAGCATGGATACAGGAATGGAGGTGAACTGATCCTTACATGGACCTCAGTCGCTCCTGCCTCCCTGAGCATGCCAACTATTCTGTCACTCGTAGTTCCACGAACTATAGAGTCATCTATCATTATGACACGCTTGCCATTTACAGCCTCCTTAAGGACGTTCAGCTTAACACGCACGCTGGACTCTCTCTGGCTCTGCTGTGGCTTTATGAATGTTCTTCCCACGTATCCATTCTTGACAAATGCCGTTCCATATGGAATACCCGATTCAAGTGAATAGCCCATGGCCGCTGCATTTCCCGATTCAGGAACTCCAACTACCACATCAGCGTCAACCGGGCTGTCCTTTGCAAGGCATCTTCCGGCTGTGATACGCGAATCGTACACAGACATTCCATCTATGACTGAATCAAGTCTCGCAAAGTATATATACTCAAATATACATCTTGCATGCTGCTCCTGGCACATGTTCTTGTACGACTGGATTCCATACTCAGGTGATATGGTTACAACCTCTCCAGGCTCCACATCCCTGACAAATTCGGCACCTATTGTATCGAGCGCACAGCTCTCAGATGCCAGTATGTATGCGTTATCACGCTTTCCTATACAAAGCGGTCTGAAACCAAATGGATCTCTGGCTCCAATAAGCTTTCTAGGACTCATGATGACAAGTGAATATGATCCCCTTACTTTCTTGAGAGCTCTAGTGACAGCCTCCTCAACGGAACCGCACTTAACTCTCTCCCTGGCTATATGGTAAGCTATTACCTCAGAATCAATTGTAGTCTGGAATATAGCGCCTGTGAGTTCCAGCTCACGTCTAAGCTCAGGAGCATTTACCAGATTGCCGTTGTGTGCAAGTCCCAGAGTTCCCTTTACATAATTGAGAACCAGTGGCTGTGCATTCTCTATAGTGCTGGCACCGGCTGTTGAATATCTCACATGACCCACACCGATATTTCCCTTTAGCTTGCTCAGTGAATCAGGTGTGTACACCTCATTCACAAGACCCATGCCCTTTAAGGAGCTGACCTTGCCCTTAGGACCAGCAGTGTCTGACACCGCTATACCACAGCTCTCCTGTCCACGGTGCTGCAATGCAAACAGACCATAATAGATCGTGTTCGCCACATCATTTCCATCGAAATCATAGATACCGAAGACTCCGCACTCCTCGTGCATCTCGTCCTCGTCATAATAATGGGATCTTAAACATTCGTTCATAAATATATGCCTCTCATGTTATATTATTGTAACTGTCACGGCCACATAATTCTCATCGTATGTCTGGTAACAGTCATATCTTTCACCACATAAAACTTTATCTGTTTTACCACAACATGTCAACAGATAAATTCTATCATTTTTAGGATTATACCCCACTTTTTTCATGCATTTTCACCAACAGCAGTATATTTCGCAAGTATTTATCTATTTAAACTTGAGAAAATCCACATCTCTCTGTCACAACCTCGCCTCACCGGTCGCGCTGGGCTTCTCTCCTGACGCGGCAGGTTACCACATAGTCCTTCCGGCTTCCACCTGGAATTGAAAAAAGCCCAAAAGATACAAATTTTACGTACTTTGTATCTTTTGAGCTTTTATACCACTCTCTACTCCACTGCGTATCCCTTTGCCTTTATGAGATCCACCATCTTGTATACATACTTCTCACACAGCTCATCTGTGGCTGCCTCGACCATAACTCTGATGACAGGCTCTGTACCGCTCTGTCTGAGAAGAAGTCTTCCGTCGTCTCCAAGCTCTGCTGCTATCTCATCGTTCAATTTCAGCACATCAGCATCGTTCATGACTGCATCCTTGCTTGAAACTTTGACATTCACAAGGAGCTGTGGATATATCGTCAGGCTGTGGAACAGCTCTGAGAGCTTGACCTTACGTCCAAGTATAGTCTCCATGATCATCAGTGAGGTGAGGACACCGTCACCGGTTGTTGCATACTTGGAGAAGATGATATGTCCTGACTGCTCGCCGCCGATGGAATGTCCGTGCTCCATCATATTTTCGAACACGTACTTGTCACCGACTGCCGTCTTCTCATAGTTGATGCCCTTCTTGTCAAGTGCTTTGTAAAGTCCAAGGTTGGACATGATAGTTGTGACGATGGTATTGTTGTTCAGCTCGCCCTTATCCTTCAGATAACGACCGCAGACATAGAGTATCTTGTCTCCATCCACGATCTCGCCCTTGTCGTCCACTGCAAGACACCTGTCCGCATCACCGTCAAATGCAAATCCCACATCAAGTCCCTTCTCCTTGACAAATGCCTGAAGCTTTTCAATGTGTGTTGAACCACAGTCTGTGTTGATGTTTGTTCCATTTGGCTCATTGTTGATGACATATGTCTTTGCTCCGAGAGCGTCATACACCGACTTTGCAACCAGATATGACGCACCATTTGCACAGTCAAGACCAATTCTCATTCCCTTGAAAGGTCTGGTAGGGATCGTGAGCAGATAACCTATATATCTGTTTCTTCCCATTGTGTAGTCGGTGGTCTTACCGATGCTGTCCTTCTTTGCAAATGGTATCTCGCCGAGTTCTCCGTCTATATACTGCTCGATCTCATTCTCGATGGCAGCCTCAAGCTTGTAGCCCTGACCATTGATTACTTTGATTCCATTGTCATAGTATGGGTTATGGCTGGCTGAGATCATGATACCGCAGTCAAAATCACCTGTGCGGACTATATAAGACACACTAGGTGTAGGCGTTACATGCATCAGGTATACATCAGCTCCGCTGGCTGTAAGTCCCGCAACCAGGGAATACTCGAACATGTAGCTTGAAAGTCTCGTATCCTTTCCGATGACGACATGAGCCTTTCCATCCTCATGCTGCTTGCCATAGTAGTAGCCAAGGTATCTTCCAACCTTATAGGCATGCTCCACTGTAAGGTCTACATTTGCCTCGCCTCTGAATCCATCTGTTCCAAAATATTTACCCATTGTAAAATCCTCGATTCTATTATTCTATAACCTCATCCTGCTCGCTTTCCTGAACGACCAGAAGATCTATCGCTCTCCTGTGGATGTGTATCTTGGTCTCCTTATATTCTCCGCCGAACTCACCATCACATGTCCATGCAACCGGATCCTCTGCATCAAACTTAACCCTGTGAGCCCTGAATGAAACCATGCTCCTCTCATTCACATCACCTGTAAGGAGTGCCCTGACCACTCTCTCCAGATCAGCCGGTGTCTTCATTGTCCTTATCAGTACTCCCTCAAAAAGTCCGTCATCGAACTCAACTCCTTTTCGGGTTATACTCTTAAACCCTCCAACGGATACCGAGTTGGACACCATACCGAATATAAACTCGCCTTCCTGCTCGTCCCCGTCTATTGTAACCTTCATCTTGTAAGATGGTACATTTGCCAGGCTTTTTATCCCCTGCAATACATATGCCGCATGTCCAAATATATTCTTCATATTCTGCGGCGTTGCATATGATGTATCTGAGAACATTCCAAAAGCTGCGACATAAACAAAGTTCTTGTCGTTCAGACTTCCTATATCTATGGAGAACGGCTCTGCCTTCACTATCATCTCAGCCGCCTCAACCGTCTCTCTCGGTATGTCCATGCTCCTTGCAAAGTCATTGGTGGAGCCACACGGAATATATCCAAGTGGAACCCTTATCCCGCTCTTCATATATCCTGTAACTGTGTTGCCCAGGGTTCCATCGCCCCCCGCACATACGATCACATCGTAGTTTGCGCCTTCCTCCTGAACAATTCTCTCTGCATCATCTGCCGATTTCGTAAGATATGTCCTGACCGCATAATCGTTGTTGCAGAACACTTCCAGCACATCCACCAAAGAATTCTTCAGAGTAGTCCTACCCGCTTTGGGATTCATGATGAACAGCATATTCTTCATACTTTCAATAACACAACCTTTCCCTTTGATACTGCTTATTTACTTGTGATCCTCCTTGTACTTCATGTACAGATCATACCCCTTCTTGCGGAGCTTGCATGACGGACAATGTCCGCAGCCCTCGCCCTTGATGCCATTGTAACATGTGAGTGTCATATCTCTGATAACATCCAGTCCGCCCAGCTCATCAGCCATCTTCCATGTCTCCATCTTATCGATCCACATCAATGGTGTTATTATATCAAACTCGTAGTCCATTGCAAGGTTAAGTGTTGTATTTAACGATTTGATAAATATATCCCTGCAGTCCGGGTATCCTGAGAAGTCGCTCTGGGACACTCCTGTTATTATATCAGATATTCCCCTCTGTTTGGCAAATATTGCTACAAATGTAAGAAATACCATATTTCTTCCATCGACAAATGAATTCGGCGTACCCTCCTCAGGTGCATTTTCGTCAACCTTCATATCTGTTCTTGTCAGTGAATTTGGCGCAAGCTGGTTCAACAGGCTCATGTCGAGTATGTGATGCTCCACTCCGAATTTGTCCGCGATCTCCTTAGCACACTCAAGCTCTAACGCATGTCTCTGTCCATAGTCAAATGATACGGCGTACACTTTCTTATACTTCTTGAGTGCCCACAACAGACACGTTGTGCTGTCCTGTCCTCCACTGAATACTACAACTGCCTCATCCTTATTCTTCAAATTCTGCATAATCTCATCCTCCATATATAATCAAATATGATATTCCAGGCCGCATTATAACAGTCCCGTATAAACCAATTCACCATTATCAATTCAGTGTATCGATGACTATCTTCCCGCATTGTACATCATCAGCAACTTGTTCTGCAGAGCTGTGTCGCTCTCAAATCTTCCCCTGAGAGTGGTCGTCATGGTCTTGCTTCCCGGTTTCTTGATGCCCCTTGCCGTCATGCAGCTGTGATGTGCCTCTATCATGACCGCCACGTCCTCAGTTCCAGCAGCCTTGGATATGACGTAGGCTATGTCCGAGCCTATCCTCTCCTGGAGCTGAAGTCTCTTCGCCACCATATCCGCAATCCTCGCTATCTTAGAAAGTCCGAGCACTCTTCCATTTGGAATGTATGCGACTGACACCTTCATGTCGTACATAAGCGCCATGTGATGCTCACAGTAGCTGAACACCTCTATATCCTTGACAAACACCATGTCACCGGCCTGCCTTGCCACTCCGTCCTCAGCAAATGTCTTGCCGAACATCTCGGCCAGCTCGTCATTGGTGTAGTTCATTCCCTCAAATACTTCCTCGTACATACGCGCAACCCTGTCAGGAGTCTCTACAAGTCCCTCCCTGTCAGGATCATCTCCAAGGGCAATCAATATTCCTCTTACGTGTTCCTTTATAGCCTCTTTATCTATCGCCATCTTATACACCTCTTTCTTCCGGATCCCAAATGAACTTGTGAAGCTGTAACTGAAGCTTCACATCATTCATATCGTTCTCGATCATAAAATCCACTATATCCGCAGGATCTATGCTGCCATACACAGGACTGATGAATACTCTCGTCTTCTCATCCAGCGCATACTCCCTAACTATCTCAAAACATTTTTCCAGATCCTCCTGTGAACCGACCACAAATTTCACCGAATCATTCTTGTCTATATAGTTATAATTTGCAAGGCACATGTCATTCTCCATGCCGCTGGATGGACATTTGTAATCCAGCGTGTACGATACATTTCCCCCAAGAGCCTTGAACTCTGCGATATCCACACTTCCATTTGTCTCGATCTCGACCCTTACATCATCCTCCAGCTCAAATGCAAGGAGCAACTTATCTATGTCCTTCTGTATCAGCGGTTCCCCACCTGTCAGGGTTACATTCTTCACCTTTGTTCTTCTGACATAATCGATGATCTCATCCTCGGTGAGTTCCTCATAAGGAACACCTGCCTCATTTGCCCACTTGGTATCGCAGTAACCGCAATCAAGATTGCATCCCGCAAATCTTATGAACACGGCAAGTTCTCCGGCTCTTGCAGCCTCACCGTTGATACTTATAAATCTCTCTACTACTCTGTATGTGCTCACGACTGTATTTCCTTTCTTCCGGTGTATATTCTCCATTCTCTCACATCTTCCAGATTTTTAGACCTGCCAGCTTCTCACCGGAATCCTATCATATATATTTACTCACAATAAGAAGCCACGTTGTTCGGTGTCTCATACACACTTGCCTCTATGACCTTGTAGCCCCGGCCTGCCATCTCATCGTATATATACTTTGCGAAGTTCTCAGCAGTAGGTCTGAAATCAACCTTCACGATTCTCAGATTTTCCGCCAGCAGCGCATCCTCCGTCGCCTGCTGCAGGCTTCCCGTTTCCATGATAAGGCTGTGGTCAAAGTGATCCGCAATCTCCTTCAGATCCTTCTTCAGATTGGAGAAATCAACCACCATTCCTCTGTTCTGTGTATCGCTCTCAAGAGTCTCCGCACCGACCTTGATCTCCACCGTCCATCTGTGTCCGTGGATATTGCTGCATTTGCCGTCATAATCTTTCAAAAAATGGGCGCTGTCAAAACTTGCCTTTGTCTTTAACTTATACATAACTCCTCCTATAAGCATCCAACTGTTCACCACAAAAAAAGACCAGAATAGGACATTCTGATCTTCTTATGTCCTAGTTTTGTTTAGTGACAGGATGGTACTAATGAACTGTCAATCTATAATATTGTATTTATGCTTTATTCGTATATTATATCTGCCTATTTCCTATCAGATATACCAGCGTATGTCTCTTACTATGCTTTAGATATTAAGGAATCCCTTAACCTCTGCAAGCATATCCTCCTTGTCACATACTGTGTCGTGGAGAACCTTTGCTGATCTGATATCCTCTATAGCCTGAGGTACCTTTACGCCTGAGAGCTTCTCAAGCTCGTCGACAAGCTCAAAGTCTGTCTTGGAATCATACTCAGCGTCTATAGCGTTCATAACGCTTCTTGTGAACTTGTATGGGCTTGCTGTTGACGCGATGACTGTAGGTGTCTTATCTCCTGTCTCTGCCACATACTTTTCATATACTGTAGCCGCAACTGCTGTATGTGTATCGATGATATAATCATCTGACTCATATACCTTTTTGATGGTAGCTGCTGTCTCTGCCTCTGTTGCATATCCACCATAGAACTCAGCAAGCTTTGCCTTCATATCGTCTGTGATGGTGTACACTCCATCTGTTGTGAGTTCTTTCATAAGCTCTGAGTTCTTCTCAGCATCATTTCCAGCAATCTTGTATATCAATCTCTCAAGGTTGCTTGAAATGAGGATATCCATCGATGGTGATGTTGTGAGTATGAACTCTCTGTTTCTATCGTATGTTCCTGTCTGGAAGAAATCAAACAGAACCTTGTTGTCATTTGATGCACAGATGAACTTTGCGATTGGAAGTCCCATCTCCTTTGCGTAGTATGCAGCAAGGATATTACCAAAGTTACCTGTTGGAACATCCACGTTGATCTTGTCGCCAGCCTTGATGGTTCCGTCTGCAACAAGTCTTGTGTAAGCGTATACATAGTATACCATCTGAGGAACAAGACGTCCGATGTTGATGGAGTTTGCTGATGAGAACTGATAGCCCTTCTCATCCATGTACTTTGCAAGCTCAGCATCTGAGAACATCTTCTTCACACCTGTCTGGGCATCATCAAAGTTACCTGTGATACCAACAACAAATGTATTGTCACCCTTCTGTGTAACCATCTGCTTCTCCTGGATTGGGCTTACACCGTGCTTTGGATAGAACACGATGATCTTTGTTCCAGGAACATCTGCAAATCCTGCAAGGGCAGCCTTACCTGTATCACCTGATGTTGCTGTGAGGATGACGATCTCATTCTTTACGCCATTCTTCTTTGCTGATGTTGTGAGAAGATATGGAAGGATTGAAAGTGCCATATCCTTGAATGCTATTGTTGATCCATGGAAAAGCTCAAGATAATATGCTCCTGCCTTATTCACAAGTGGTGCTATAACCGGTGTATCAAACTTTGAATCATATGCTGAATCTATACAATGCTTAAGCTCAGCCTCTGTGAAGTCTGTGAACATAAGCTTCATAACCTCGTATGCAACCTGCTGATAGTTCATCTTTGCAAGATCTTCCAGAGACACATCAAGTGCTGGTATAGAATCTGGTACAAAGAGTCCCCCCTCATTAGCAAGTCCCTTAAGTATAGCCTGTGATGCTGTTGCTGTCTCATTTGCATTTCTTGTGCTTCTGTAGATAAGTTCCATTTGCCAATCTCCTTAATAAATATATTTAAACATTTCGTTATGTACTAAACTCAAGAATCACCTGTATTCTTACAAATAATCGTGTGCATTATAACACAGCATTTTATAAAAAACAAGCTATAGCCCGCCTCATTCCTGCGACTTTTCCAACACTTTCCCAACACTTATCTCACTGCATTTAAAAACCCGCCTTACGGCGGGTCTTTAATATATCTGTATACAATTTCTGCTTTTTATTACTTTACATATACATCATAGTAGCCTGTTGCGAAGTTAAGAGCTGCCTGATGGTTTGAGAAGTAGATATCAAGATGATTGCCATTGATAGCTCCACCTCTGTCCTGAACTGTGTATGTATGACCATCAACTATAAGCTCTGTACCAAATGCAAAGTTACTTGGCGCTGCACATGTCACACCCTCGACTGCAGGTGCGCCTGAAGCTGTTGTCGGGTTATCCATGTTGCTGTACTCACCGCAGCAGATTGGACATGGACAATATGCCGTAATCCAGAATGTTCCGAGATATGTACCTGATGTCTCACCATTCACATAGATAACCTTATCATCAGGAAGTCCATCTGTTGACTTCTCTGTTGATGGATCAACTGATATCTGATCGTCAGGAAGTCCTGCTGCTGACTTATCCTTATCCTTAACCTTCATCTGTGTGGTAGGCTCTGACTTTGTTGTATCTGCTGCCTGCTGTGCAGCCTCTGTTGCACGAGCCTCTGTTGTGCTCTCCTGAACTCCACCGCTTATGGCTGAAGTCTTCTTAACTGTCTTCTTGCTTGAGAGGGCTACTGAACCAGTCTTGTTGACATCTGACAGAGTACCATCTGCCAGTGCAACTGATGATGTTGCCTCTCCATAGTCTGCTGTGTTGTCTGCGTATAATGTATTACCTGCTGCTGCGATCGACACTCCCTTGCCCTTGGATGAAACCATGCTGTCATCTGATGCGATAACTGCGTATGATGAAAATCCAACTGCCAGGAGTACTGCTCCTATGCTAATCTTCTTTACGTTCCTTTTCAGTGATGTCTTCATTAGTTTCTGTGATTTCATACGTGATGAATCTGAAAACTTTTGCATAACCTTTTCTCCTTAATTTCTTTACGGTTTCAGAATTGTTACAAAACCGTTAAAATTTAACTCATGACGCTATTATAATCTCTGTCAAAAGAAAGGTCAAGCAAAGTGGATATTTTTGTAAATCATGCACAACTCGCATAAAATCTTTAATTCCGTTAATGTAAACATGCAACATTTTAAAATGCCATTTTTGTGCATATTTTACATTTTAGTACCGTAACATTTTTGAAACAAATCAGCATCTTGTATATTTTTACTTTAGAGTTTTTAATAAAATCTTTGTTTTCTGTTACATTTTTTTGTTTTTATGTTAACTCACAATGACTTTTTCAGGTGCGCTGTCAGCCCATCTACAGAGCAGTTCCTCAAGCTCCTCGTAAGTCTCAACCTGGTTCACATTGCTCCTGAGCTTTGCCGAATCATACATTCCGACTGAGTACCATGCCACGTGCTTTCTCATCTCATGGATACCTGTGTACTCACCCTTGAACTCAACCATGAGTCTCGCATGTCTCAGCATCATATCCTTCACTTCATATATGTCAGGCTTGTCCGGCAGCTCGCCATGCTCGTAGTAGTATTTCATATCGCGGAATATCCACGGGTTGCCCCTCGCACCTCTTCCTATCATAAAGCCGTCACAGTTCGTCTGCGCCCTCATGTCTATGATGTCCTGAGGAGTGTTTATATCGCCATTGCCAATGATCGGGATGATGCACGCCTCCTTCACCCTGGCTATGACGCTCCAGTCCGCATGTCCCTGATAATACTGCTGCCTTGTCCTTCCGTGCACCGCCACAGCGGCAGCCCCGCTCTCCTGGGCTATATGTGCTATCTCAGGCGCATTTATATGCTCTGAATCAAATCCGCTTCTTATCTTGATGGTCAGCGGTATACTTATAGCTTTTGCCATGGCCTCGACTATCCTTCCAACAAGAACCGGATCCTTCATCAGCGCAGATCCCTCTCCATTGTTGACCACCTTCGGCACAGGGCAGCCCATATTTACATCTATGAATGAATAACCGTTGCTCTCTATCCTCTTTGCCATCTCCGCCATGATCTCAGGATCAGAGCCAAAGAGCTGCAGCCCAAATGGCTTCTCCCGCTCATCCATAGCCAGAAGCGGCTTCGTGTTCTTATTTTTATAATATATTGCCTTGGCGCTCACCATCTCGCTGTACAGGATATCACAGCCCTGTTCCTTGCATAAAAGACGAAATGGCTGGTCACATACACCAGCCATCGGCGCCAGGATCAATTTATCTCTGAAATCCATAAATTTCTCCATTGCTTCTATAATAATATATAATTTGCAAAATTCGACTTATTTCTGCTTGTCCATGATAAGTCTGAGTCCGTGAAGTGTGAGATCCGGATCATACACATCTATGCAGTCCGTGTTCTCATATATCATCTTTCCAAGTCCGCCGGTAGCCACGACCTTCATGTTGTCGTATCCTGACTCCTTGCGCATTCTCTTCACTATATACTCTGTCTGGCCAATATAGCCCATGCACACACCGGCCTGCATACTGGATATCGTGTCCTTGCACAGTATCGTCTCAGGCACCTTTATCTCTATCTCAGGAAGCTTGGCTGTTCCCGTCCACAGAGCATTTGCAATAAGCCTTATACCCGGCGATGTGACCTCAGCCTCAAACACGCCATCGGCATTGATGAGGTCGTACGTTGTGGCAGTTCCAAAGTCCACCGTGAGAACCGGTCCGCCATACATGTGATAAGCCGCAACTGCGTCAACTATTCTGTCAGCTCCAAGCTGCTTCGGGTTTGGCAGCGCTATATTGATCCCCGTCTTTATTCCCGGCTCAACTATGAGTGGTGTTATTCCAAAATATTTCTTTATGCCATTCACCAGGGAATGCATGATTTTCGGAACAACCGAAGCGATTATAACTTCATCTATAACATCAGTTGACAACTGTCTCATTCTGAGCCAGTCGCACAGAAATACTCCGTACTCATCCGATGTTCTCGATATCCCGGTGGTCATCCTGAAGGTCTTCTCCAGGCGTTCTCCGTCAAACAGTCCTATCGTAATATTTGTATTTCCAGCATCAATAGCAAATAACATGCCCTTTTTTCCTTCCTGATCTTCCAATTATTTTATATCATTCATTTACAAGACTGTTAATGTCAACACCCTGTATAAATATCTTATAGAACAGCTCCAGACTCTGGAACAGCTCCTTCTTTTCATTCTGCAGCTTCTTGACCTTGAGTCCGCATCCTATGTCGTCAAATAACAGGTCATCCTCAAGTGCCCTCGTCTGTATCTTCAGATTGCCGGCGTCGTCAAACACCAACATAAATATTCCTCCGACCTCCTGTGTAAACGCTCCACACATGGCGTGAAGCTCGTCCTTTATCTCATCAGGAAGCTTTGAAAATTCCTTGTTCAGATAAAACTTCTGATTATATATCGAGCTGGCGCACAGAACAAGCTCGCCATCCTCTGTCCTGGTTGAAATCTCCATAACCGCTCCTATCCTATAACGTCCGCCATATCGTACATTCCTGCAGGCTTGCCCTTGAGGAACTTTCCTGCCTCAACAGCACCCTTTGCAAATACTGACTTGGAATATGCAGTGTGCTTGAACTCTATAACCTCATCAATACCTGCAAATATCACCTCATGCTCTCCAACTATAGTGCCGCCTCTGACAGCAGAGATTCCGAGCTCCTTCTTATCTCTCTTCTTTCTCACCTGGCTTCTGTCGTACACATACTCATACTGCTCATTGCATGCCTCATTGATTGAATCAGCAAGAGCAAGAGCTGTTCCGGATGGAGCATCCACCTTCTGGTTGTGATGCTTCTCAACTATCTCTATATCATATCCGGCTGGTGAGAATACCTTCGCAGCATCCTTCAGAAGCTTCATGAGTGTATTGATTCCCAGTGACATGTTCGCTGACTTGAGTATGGCAACCTTTGCACTGCACTCCTTTACCTTTGCAAGCTGCTCATCTGAGAGACCTGTTGTGCAGAGAACTATAGGAGTCTGTGTCCTCACACCGTAATCGAGGAGCTTGTCAACAGCTACAGCCGCTGCAAAATCTATGATGACATCAGCCTCGACATCGCAGGCATCTATATCTGTAAATACCGGATATCCGTTATCCCTGTTGTCCACAACATCTATTCCCGCTACGATCTCGGCATCAGGATCGCCTGCAACGATACCTGTTATTACCTGTCCCATCTTTCCATTGCAACCATGCATTATGATCTTTACCATGTCTGTCTATCCTCCATATATATAAGCTTTGTCATTTGTTGTCGTCTTTTGTGTGGTCTATGCACGCTGACATGCGCATATATTTCAACATGTACTCCATTTTACACATTTGCTGTCCATTGTGCAACGTTTATATCCACCTCGACAAATAAAAATGTCTGCAGCCAGTTGAGACCGCAGACATCTGTATTGTTTCTATGATAATTACAGTCCTAGAGAACTCCGTACTCTTCCATTGCCTTCTTGAGCTTCTCCACGTTCTGTGGCTCCATCTCAGTGAGCGGCATTCTCATTGTTCCATCACACATACCAAGAAGCTCTACAGCCTTCTTGACAGGTATTGGATTGACCTCGCAGAACAGTGCGTTGCAGAGGTCGATGGCCTTAAGCTGAAGATCAAGGCTTCCCTGAACATCTCCGTCAAGATATTTCTGAACCATATCGTGTACGTCCTCAGGGATTATATTGGCTGTTACTGAGATAACTCCCTTTCCGCCAAGTGAGAGAAGAGGTACAACCTGATCGTCATTTCCTGAGTAGATATCTATGCATCCCTTTGAAAGACTTGCAAGCTTTACGACCTGGCTTATATTGCCTGAAGCTTCCTTGATACCGACAATGTTCTCAACGTTCTGTGCAAGATATACTGCTGTCTCCGGCTGGATATTGCAGCCTGTACGTGATGGCACATTGTAAAGGATTATAGGCACATTTACTGAATTTGCAACGGCTGTGAAGTGTGCGATGAGGCCCTTCTGTGTAGCCTTGTTGTAGTATGGTGTAACCACGAGCAGACCGTCCACTCCGTAGCTCTCTGCCTCTGTTGAGAGATATATTGCTGTTGCAGTACAGTTTGAACCTGTTCCTGCTATTACCTTTATTCTGTGATCAGCGAACTCTACACACTTCTTCACGCACTCAAGATGCTCCTCGTGTGACAGTGTTGAAGCCTCGCCTGTTGTTCCGCAGATAACTATGGCATCCGTCTTATGTGCTATATGAAACTCCACGAGCTCCTTGAGCTTATCATAATCCACATCTCCATTTTCAAGAAATGGTGTTACAAGTGCAACTGCTGAACCGGTAAAAATTGACATATTGTCGTCCTCCTTAAAAATAAATAGTCGATACAATATAGCATAAAAATGGGCTGGCAAAAAGCCAACCCATAAAAACATCTCATTCTTACAAGTAGCTCTCCATCCTCAGATGACAGTCATACAGTTCTTAACTGCACAACCAGCAACAGATCCTGTGGAATATCCATCACTTCGGCGGTCTTCCCTTTCGTCAGGCATCTTCTGCATCCACATGCATCAGCCTGCTTAATCATTAATCCCGCGCCTCTACTATATTGTATTCAGTTTAATCTTAGATAGTGCTACTATATCACCGCATCCAGGCCATGTCAACCATATATTTTACTGCATGCTTCACGAGGATTTCTCCCACTAACGTGGGTCCCTCCTTATGAAATGTTGTGCAGGCGCATTCCTATGCGCTTTGCGCGGCGCCTGCATGCTTCACGAGGATTTCTCCCACTAACGTGGGTCCCTCCTTATGAAATGTTGTGCAGGCGCATTCCTATGCGCTTTGCGCGGCGCCTGCGTGCTTCACAAGGGTTCCTCCCACTGACGTGGGCCCCTCCTTATGAAATATCATTCAAGACATTCCATCTTGCTCACAGACACCTCGTATGCCACCTTGCTGATCACCTGGTCATTGTCGATACGCTTCTGATACTCCCTGCTCTGGATCCTTCCCCAGATGGCCACATGCTCTCCTACCTGGAGTTTTCCGGCAAATCTCGCATTTCTGCCCCAGCAGATACATGGTATGTAATCGCTCTTGCCGTATGCTCTGTTGACCGCCAGCAGCACATCCGCGATCTCCCTTCCAAGGGGCGTCATCCTGTACACAGGTGCCTTACATATGTAACCGTCAAGATAGATCTGATTTGGTCTGTTCTCCTCCTCAGCATCATCCTCGTCGATGGTCTCGATCTCTCTCACAAACACAGACAGTATAAGGCGGTTTCTGGTCTCCTCATGCTTGTTGTATGACCTGAACTGTCCCTTTGCCATGATGCGCTCCCCTATGTGGGATTCGTTCACATCGAACAGTCTGTCAGACACCATGAGCGGAATAGTATCGTAAGCATCGCTGAGTCTGCTGACGATGAGATCCACCATATAGAAGCCCTCGCCAAATATCTCGTGGCTGAACACGAACTCTGATGCTATCTCTCCTGCCACCACTACCTGATTGTTGTTTAATGTTTTTTCAGTCATATTTTCTCCCTCCGTTATAACAAACTTTTGCATACTTTAAAAGTTATGCCACGCAGTACAAAAATATGCTGTCTTGTTTAATCTAGTTTTGTCGGTCTCTCTTTCGCTGTCTCATTACCTCATACGACAAAAGAGTCGCCGATATTGCAGCGTTCAGCGATTCGACTTTGCCCTCCATCGGAATCCTGAGAAGTCTGTCGGCTCTGCACGCCACCTCATCCGTCAGGCCATTTCCCTCATTTCCTATGAGGAACGCCACCCTGTCCGGGAATCCTATGTCGTAGAGATCGTCGCCGTCCAGATGTGCTCCGTACACCACAACGCCTGACCGTCTCAGCTCCTCCACGATCCCGGGCAGGTCATCGCACATGACAAATGGCACCCTGAATATGGCACCCATCGTCGATCTGACTACCTTCGGATTGTACGGATCGCATGAACCTTTTCCTATAAGCACGGCGGTCACACCTGCTGCCTCTGCGCTTCTGAATATAGTTCCCATATTTCCGGGATCCTGGAGCGTATCCAGCACAAGAAATGTCTCTCTGTCATTCCTGCCGAGCACGGAATCAAGCTGATAATGCATGCATTTCACCACAGCCATACACCCCTGTGGAGTCTTGGTCTGTGACACCCCTGCGAACACTCCGTCGCTGAGTATCCAGGTATTCCTGCCATCAAGCACACCCATGCTCTTGAATTCATCCCTGTATTCCTTAAGCGCACTCTCCGACAGATACACCTCCTGAACATTCTGAAGCGGAAGCTCCCTGAACATGCGTATCCCCTCGACCACGAACACGTCTCTGTCCTTTCTGAGCTTTGCATCCTTGTTCAGCTTATTAAGTTCTTTTATCCTCGGATTACTGTTTGCTGTAATTACTTCCACTTTTTTCTCCTTTTGCGGTATTTCTGTCACACTTTTCTGAGCAATACCCTGTCTTTGCCGTATTCCATCTGGAGCGCGTACACCACGCCGGAATTCTCATCCACACAGAATCCCCGGCCCATATTCTTCGCCTGTCTGGACTTCTTGAGCTGCACGTACACTGGACATGTGCCCTTGTACTCCTCAAGGATCGACATAAATGCAGACTCGTTCTTCATGTATTCGTCCACATCATCGAACAATACCCAGAGCTGGCTCTTGCTCTGAACAGGCTTCTGTCTGTTGTTCCATGGCTTCCCCGACTGAAAGCTCTTGCCACCTTCTGCCTCCTCAAAGCTTATCATATCCGACAATATGAGCTTGTTTTCCTTCTCACCGAGATTCGCCCTGCCCCTGACAAACACTCTGGAATCCACCAGAAGTCTGTCCCTGAACTTCTCGAAATCCCTCGGGAATACTATAACCTCGACCTGTCCGACCAAATCCTCTATCGTCACATACGCCATATTCTGATTGTTCTTGGTGAGCTTCACCGTCACCCTTGATATGAGTCCGCCGATGACATACATTGCATTGTCCTGAAGCTTCTGTCCATCTCCGTCACCCTGATCCCGGCTCATCTCATCGTCATCCTCGGTGTCCACCACGAAATCCGTCGCCTGAGCCGTGCATGTTCTCTGCATAAGCTCGATATATTTGCCAAGCGGATGTCCCGATATATACACTCCGAGCACAGACTTCTCAAGCGCCAGCTTCTCCTGATCCGAATACTCCTCCACATCAGGGTAAGGTACAAGATTGCTCTGCACAAAATCGTCTCCCATCAGGTCAAACAGAGACATCTGCCCGGACTCCCTGCTCTTTCTCTCCCTTGCTGCTTCCTCCGCTATGGCCGGAAGAGCCATCATCATCTGCTTTCTGTTTGCTCCCATATCATCAAATGCACCGCTGAGTATCAGAGCTTCCACAGTTTTCTTATTTGTATCCTTTGAAGGCATCCTTGTGAGGAAATTCCTGAGATCCTTAAACGGTCCATTCTTGGTTCTCTCCGCCTCTATCCTGTCGACAACAGCGCCTCCGACACTCTTGATACCGGAGAGGCCGTATCTTATCTTGCCGTTGCTTATGGAGAACTTTGCCACTCCCTCATTTATATCCGGAGGGAGCACCTCAACACCCATCTGCTTGCACACGCTTATATACTTTGCAACCTTGCCATTGTTGTCAATTACCGATGACATCAGCGCAGCCATGAACTCCACCGGATAGTAATACTTCAGGTACGCTGTCTGCGCCGCAAGTACCGCATATGCCACGGAGTGGGACTTGTTAAATGCGTACTCCGCGAACTTCATCATCTCGTCAAATATCTTATTTGCCACGGTCTCCGAGATTCCATTTGCCACACATCCCGGAACATTGAGCTCCTTGTTGCCGTACACAAAGTTATGACGCTCCTTCTCCATCTCCTCAGGCTTCTTCTTCGCCATGGCTCGGCGCACAAGGTCACTTCTTCCCAGCGTATAGCCCGCCAGCTTCATAACGATCTGCATTACCTGCTCCTGGTAAATGATACATCCGTAAGTCGGCTCAAGTATCTCCTCAAGCTCAGGGGTATCATAGTGAACCAGCTCACGGTTCTCCTTGCCCCTGATGTAGTCGTCTATGAACTGCATAGGACCCGGTCTAAACAGAGCAACACCGGCAATTACATCGTCCAGACTCTGCGGCTTCAGCTTCATCATGAAGTTTCTCATGCCCTCACTTTCGAGCTGGAACATACCCTCGGTCTTTCCCTGTCCCATGAGTCCAAGTATATTCGGATCATCGTAATCTATATTGTCTATGTCTATATCCTTGCCTGTTGTCTGCTTGACCAGCTTGACTGTATCCTGCACAACAGTCGCCGTACGGAGTCCCAGGAAGTCCATCTTGAGCATTCCCAGATGCTCCACCGTGTTCTTCTCAAACTGGGTTACCACCGCGCCCTCGGCTCCGACTGACAAAGGCGCGTACTCCTCTATGGCTTCACGGCCTATAACCACTCCCGCCGCATGCATTCCTGCATTTCTAGGGAGTCCCTCAAGCTTTCTGGCTATATCCACAAGCTTCTTGATCTCGTCCGAGCCCTCGTACATATCCCTGAAATCCTTGCTCGTCTTGAGTGCTATATCTATAGTCATATCCTTCTCTGCAGGTATTGCCTTTGCAAGGGAATCACACACCGCATACGGGAGATCCATGGCTCTTCCAACGTCTCTTATGACGTTTCTTGCGCCCATGGTCTGATATGCTATTATCTGTGTCACGCACTCCTCGCCATATTTCCTTACACAGTAGTCGATAACCTCCTGACGTCTGATATAACAGAAATCTATATCAATATCCGGCATGGATACTCGCTCCGGGTTCAGGAATCTCTCGAAGAGAAGGTTGTACTGCAAAGGCTCAATTGTCGTTATATCCAGACAGTAAGCAACCACACTGCCAACCGCCGAACCTCTTCCAGGTCCAACTGCGATTCCCTGCGATTTTGCAAAATGAATGAAATCCCACACTATCAGGAAATAATCCACAAATCCCATGCTCTTTATGACAGACAGCTCATAATCTATTCTCTGTCTGACCTCGTAGCCGTGGGTTCCCTCGGCCATCTTACCGGACTCCTCATATGTAAGTCCGTACTTTTTCTCCATACCCTCATATACCAGATGATCCAGATATTCCTCCGCGGTATATTCCTCCGGCACATCGAATCTCGGAACCTTCTGCTCGCCAAATACGATATTCACATTACACCGCTCTGCGATCTTATGTGTATTCTCCAGAGCCTCCAGGGCATATGGGAACAGCTCAGCCATCTCCTCCTTTGATTTGAGGTAGAACTGACCTCCCTCATAGCGCATTCTGTTCTCGTCCTGAACCTTGTGGTTAGTCTGTATACACAGGAGAACATCATGTGCCTCCCAGTCCTCGGCATAGATGTAGTGCGAATCATTTGTCACGACCATAGGGATACCCAGTTCCTTTGACAGACGCATGATCCCCGCATTCACAGTTGCCTGCTCAGGTATTCCGTGATCCTGCATCTCCAGAAAATAGTTTTCCTCGCCAAATATATTCCTGTATCTTATCGCAGTCTCCTTCGCACCGTCATAGTCGCCCTTTCTGAGCTTTGTCGCAACCTCACCGGCAAGACAGGCGCTGAGCGCTATAATTCCCTCATGGTACTTCTCCAGCACCTCCATATCGACCCTCGGCTTATAGTAAAAGCCCTCGGTAAATCCTCTGGTCACGATCTTGGACAGATTGTGATATCCCAGATCATTCTCCGCCAGAAGGACGAGGTGATAATATCTGTCATCACCCTTTCCAACTTCCCTGTCAAATCGTGATCCCGGACTGACATACACCTCACATCCGAGAATAGGTTTTATCCCCTCTCTGAGACAAGTCTCATAGAACTCTATAACACCGTACATGACGCCGTGATCCGTTATTGCGAGGGAATCATATCCCAGTTCCTTTGCCCTGCGCACAAGTCCGTCTATCTTCGCCGCACCGTCCAGCAGACTGTAGCCTGTATGCACATGCAGATGTGTAAACTCCATATGTCTCCTCCTTATTTGTTATGCAGTATCTCCCGCCTTATATAGTCAAATGTATAATCTTCGCCCTTCTCAGCCAGAGTCGTTAGCATGTCCTCCAGCAGATCCGCCGATTCAGGGTGCAGATGATGTCTGGATCTGCCCCTCAGATAATACTCAAGTGGAAATGAATCCGTATACTTATCACCATTATAATTCTTGCTGGCAGCCACCCTGTCGCAGAACATCTCCACAACGTACTTCTCCGGCATGCGCATTCCCACCAGCTCCACACAGTTCCTGTCAACACTGTAGTCTACCCAGTATTCCAGATGGTGCTTGTTTCTTCCCTTGTGGTGCAGCCATGCGCTTGAATATCCCTTGCTCTCGCGCTCCGCATCATTCGGGCTTCTTGTTCCCTGATAATACTTTGCCCCGACTGAGAACTCAGTCCACGAATACTTTGACAGATCGTGCACAAGCCCCTGCCAGTATAATCCGCACTTAAAGCAGTTATGCATGACCATTCTCTTATGTCTGTTTATGGTTTTCAAATGTCTGTACCATTTTGGAGCATCCATATCATCCCGTCCTTTCCCACTGAGTACAAAAGGCTGCCGCAAAAACTTTTGCAGGCAGCCTTCCTCAATATTGAAGCCGAAAAAGGGACTCGAACCCTCGACCCACGCATTACGAATGCGTTGCTCTACCAACTGAGCTATTTCGGCATCTATAAATTACTACCATACGCTATCGGTTAGAAACACCAGATACCATATAGCGGTATATTTACCAATCCTTTATCGACAAACATGTCATCTGTAGATATCCTCACTGAAGTCTGATTGTCATATCTCTGTTTGAATACTCTGGAGCTCTGGGCCTTGGTGTGCGGACTTGTCTGAACATCCACTGGAATGACCTCTCCATCGCCCTCATACACGAAATCAACCTTCGCTGTGGCCGATGAGATCCAGAAATACAGATCACCGATACTCCTGTTCACATACAGCTCTGCAAGAGCGTACTGCTCTGCTATAACTCCATCCATCATATCAAGAACATTATCTGTGTCAATATCCTGAACCAGAATACCAGCCATGACCCTGAGCAGACCATGATCAAGATGATACAGCTCAAATGACTTGTCATCCTTCTGGTTTGCCAGAGGAAGCACTCCATTCCTGACTCTGTACACCTGACGCACAACGCCCATCCTGACGATCTGATCAACTGACGCCTCGTACTCCCTGGCACGGGCCTTCGGATCAACGTATCCATACATGAACTTCTTGTTCTCCTTGGTAAGCTGAACCGGAATACTATTCCATATCGCCATGACCTTGGTAAGATATCTCTTCGGAGTGGAGTTTATCAGATATTCAGTAGTTCTGTCAAGTATAGACTTCAAAACCACATCAACTCTTCTGAGATCTCCTGTCTTATAATATTCATCCACCGCCTCCGGCATTCCTCCGGTCACGAAGAAAGTCTCAAGCATTGTCTGGACGCTGTCCCTGACCTCATCCGGCATCGGTGTGATCTTCTGGTTCTCTATAAATGCACAGAGCTTTCTGCCCTTTCCCGCTTTCAGGAATTCCTCAAAGTTCATAGGCATCATCTCATATACGCATATGTCATCCTGGCACTCTTCCTCTCCCGGGATTGGTCCACAGGATGTCGCAATGACACAGATCCTGCAGTCAGTATTATATCTGCTGTACTCAACAAGGTTGCCGAGCAGTCCCACACAGTTCTGCGCATTGTCAAATATAAGAAGCTTATCCTTGAAATCATACTTGTCAAGCGACGTTGTAAGCTTGGCATGAAGCTTCTCCGGTCTCCTCTCCTTTGCTGCATATGCGGCAAAGTCCGGATACTTGTCCATATCTATTATTATATGATCCTCAAAAAATCCCATGGCAAAATCAGCCACAGCCCATGTCTTGCCAACAAACTTGCCACCACGGACAACTGCAATCTTATCCGCTCCGGTCTCATACCATGTTGCAAGGTCATTCATAACATTTCTAAACAAGCATCTCACCTCGATTCGACCACTTTTTCCAAATCTATTATAGGATACCACTAAAAATTTGCAATGTAAATAGTTAAACCCATATCATTGCACTCTCTGATTTTTTATCACTTTATACTATTCATACAGGAATTTTTCCCTGAAATACGTCTTAAGTGCTGGTTCATCGATATCCATATACTTCATCACAACCTCATACAGGAACTCCTTATAATATTCCCAGTCTTTTCCCGACATATCCAGCTCCTGTACATCCTCATAGAATATCTCTCCAAGCTTATTACGAAGTCTTATAGTCGCTACATATAAGTTGATATTACCATTTGCATTCTCTGACTTCACCACATCCACCGTCATGTCTCCATACTTCAGATGGGTCTCTCCACGCATGATCCTTACTTCCTTCTCAATGCGCAAAAGGCATTTCTCCTCAACCATATCCCGCAGGAAATACCCACGATTTTCAAAGAGATATTTCTTTATGGACATGAGAATGATCTCATTCTGAGAATAACCGGTATAATCAGATAATCTCTCCAAATCCCTCGCCATTCTGGAATCCATTCTCAAAGGCTTGCTCGTGAGCTCTCTCTTGTTAAGTCCCGGCATAATATGCTCCCTTTCTCTATCCCTATGGGGTAAAAAACCCGGAGGAGATATGTCCTCCGGGATCATTCTGATCTAATTGATATCCTGTTGTATTACTCGCCTTTGCCGATCGACAGGAATCCACTCTCATTAGCCTTCAGCAGGAATGCAAGACCGATGTTCTTCTTGCCCTCCTCTGTCGCCTTGTAGATCTCACCTGTCTCAACAAGAGACTTGGCTATTGCAACTACGACATCCTTGAACTGCATCATCTGACGCCTGTCCTTGGAACTCAGCTTGAATATGTACTGGTTCTTGGAGCTTATCAGAAGGATGCTGAATGTATGTACGTTATCCTTTGAAGCCCTTATTGCAGATCCGATCATTCTTGAGTTTGCAATGATCACATCCGCATTCTCATCAGGCAGATACTCTGAAACTATCAGCTTGTAGATCTTCAGGTAATCCTGCTCTGCCGTAGCATTGACAGGCATCTCGGCAACTGCAAACTCAACGACTGAATCAGCCATCTTGATAGTACCGCCGTCATCGTTGATGACTGAGTTACACTCCTTTGGAACACAGAGTCTGAAGAACTTGTTCTCCACAACCTTCTGTCCCTTGGCCGGCTCTCTGAGTATGAGGTCTACATAGTTCATCTCCAGCTTGTTCATGGCAACTATCGCTGACTCATCACCGGTCTCAGCAAGATCGATAAGAGCGTCATACAGGCTCCATATCTGCTGGGTAGTTGTAGGCACAAGTCCGATAAGTTTCTCTATAGCCGGAACATATCCCATACTTGCATTCTCTATGTACAACTTGATGGCCTCGTCGTTTGCCAGGCCCTTCTCAACCTTGTAATTGATGACCTTGAACAGGTTCTCCTTATCCCAGTCATCGAAGTTCGCATTGAACGCCTTCTCGAAATACTTGATACTCTTGATTTCGCCCCTGTAGTTATCCTGCTTCTCCTGTACCTGATAGATTCTTCCGAGCTCATATCCGGCACGGGCGCTTCCAAGACCAAGTGCCTCAAGATAAGCCTTCTCAATCTCATATGGTGTTGCAATGTAGAAAATCTGTCTCTGCTTCATCATGGCTATCTTGATAGCCGCTGACTCGCTTCCGGCCTCCACTGCACGCTCCCACTTCTCAACGGCTGTCTGAAGGTCCTCTCCCTTGAGATCCTCAAGATCCTTGATATAGCCCTCAGCCTCCTGAATACCGTTCTCTCTGGCCTTCTTGAAGTAAGACAGTGCCTTGCCTCCGTCTCTCTTCGTTCTGAGCAGACCGTAATAATATATTCTTCCAAGATAGAATGCAACTCTCTTGTGTCCAAGACGCTCTGCATTCTCATACCAGTTAACTGCCTTCACATAATCCTTGAGCTGCTGGTCGTATACGATTCCAAGAAGGAATGCAAGCTCAGGATCCTTAGTCGCCTCAAACAACTGCTTTGCATAGCTTATAGTCTTCTCAACATCCCTGTACGGGCTGTCCTCATCGTAGTACAGCTCTATCAGAAGGTAACTTGCCTTTATGCTTCCAAGCTTAAGAGCCTGCTTTGCGGCTCTCATGGCACCCTCATAATCCTCAAGGTAGTAGCAGTATATAGCCTCGTTATAATACTGCATATCCTTTCTGTTGGCACTGTGGTCACTGGCCAGTGTAGGATCTACAAACGCAAATGAGTTGGCTGTCTCAAATATGATCTCCTCGTACTGCTCTATGATCTCCATAGTAGCACATACGAATCTCATACATGCCAGTCTACGTCCATGATAGAAGGCAAATGACACGATTCCCTTCTCCATGTCCTTGTGATAGTAAGTCGTACATATTCCATCTGCATACTCTGTGACATACGCCTTGAGCTGCAGCTCTTCGTCAAACGCATCGTTACAGTATCTCAGGTAGTTCTCAAGAGTCATCTTTGAATCCTTTGGCACACTGTCATAATATACATACATTGCAAAATCCTTATATGTAAGACTTGGTGCGTAATACTCCTCGCCTGTCGACTCGTTGATCGTCTTCACCCAGCCCTTTGGAAGCTTGTGGATGAATCCCTCAACCTGATCATGTACATATGTGTACTGATACTGAAGTCTTGAAGCCTCGATAACCTTGTAACGCGGCTCCTTTCCCTTTGCCTTTCTGGCCTCTGCTATATCCGTGTACAGCTTGTCCTTCTCCTCGAACTCAAGGCTGTCACCATGGGTACTCATGTACTCAACTCTCTCGTATGAAGCCTTTGCCTTGGCATCACCGGTATCAGCAAGCTTCTTGTACCACATCATGGCCTTGTCCAGATCGATAGGCACGACATAATCACTCTTGTTGCCGTACTCATCCACTCTGTTAAGTCCGCTCTCGTATATTGAGCCGAGGCTCATATACGCTGCCTTTATACCGTAATCTGTGGCTGCAAGCTCATAATACTTGATTGCCTTTGAGAAGTTCTGAACCTCCAGAAGCATCTTGGCAAGCTTGAATATAACATCGCCGTCATGGTTCTGATTCACATACTTCTCGTAATACTTGGTAGATTTATTCAGATCCACATCCACAACTGCGTTGCGGTACTTTCCCTTCTCATAGAACTCTGCAAGTGCAAGAAGAGCATCATCCCCATATGACTTATACTGCGCATCCATTATTCCTATGTCTGCAACCTGTTCAAGTATGTTTACTGATTCCTCAGCATCTCCGTTGTCCATAAGGTTCATGGCCTTGTTGAACTGGAGCTCCACATTGTTGACCGGTTCCTTCTTTTTGGAAAATCTGGATACGAATGGTATCTTCTTTAATAATCCGTCAAAAAATCCCATATCCTGTTCCTCCGACAAATGTCCATTGATAAATTTATTTTACCACATACACATCCGAGGTGCAATAAATCATCCAAATTACTTATTGTTTTTTGTCAGATATTCTGAAAGTGCATTGACTGCTGCCTCTTCGTCAGCACCGTCTGCAACTATAGTGAGCTCACTGCCATTCTCGAAGTTCATGCTCATCATACCCATAATGCTCTTAGCATTGATTCTCTTATCTCCGGTAACAAGGTGAACCTTGCTGTCATACTGACTTGCAATCTGTACAAGAACTGCAACAGGTCTTTCCTCTGCCTCTCCCATCATTGATACAACAACTGTCTTTTCGATCATTACATCCTCCTTGGGCTCATCAACAGCCCCGCATTTCTTCTGCGATTTCACTTATTTTTCTTAATCTATGATTAACCCCCGACTTACCGATCGGCGGCGTCATCATCTCACCAAGCTCCTTAAGGGAAGCATCCTCATTCTCCAGTCTGGCAAGCGCCAGCTCCTGAAGGTTATCGGGCAGATATCCTATGCCCTTTGTCTCTATTATGTAATTAATGTCATTCATCTGCTTTACGGCAGCGCTCACGGTCTTGTTGAGGTTTGCGGCCTCACAGTTGACCCTGCGGTTGATATTGTTACGGATATCCTTCCTGATCCTTATGTTCTCCATATTCATCAGGGATATGTGTGCCCCCATTATTCCCAACATATCAACTATCATCTCTCCATCCTTCAGATAGACGACGTAGTATTTCTTCCGCTGTATTATGCGGGCTTCCACACCAAATCCGTTTATTATCTCCTGTATGAACTGTGCCCTTCCCTCGTTCTCGCACACCACCTCCATGTGGTATCCCTTGTTCGGATCACTGATTGATCCCGAGGTCATGAACACTCCTTTTATATATGCTCTTCTGCAGCAATCCTGCTGAACATCCATCCTGCTGACCTTCATGAGCTGACACTGTATCAGTCCTTCACACTCATGTTCGTTTTCTATCTTCAAGGTCATCAGTATCGTATTGACAATCTCTGGAGAATTGATCTCCATCCTGTATACTCTGCTGTCAGCTCCGGTCCTTCTTACACTTGAGTCCGGAATATATCTGAACAGCCTTTTTATCAGGGAAGCTATCTCCTTTGCGATAACACTTCTCTCTGTAACTATCACCAGCCCGGCCGGTCTGCCGGCCCAATATCTCACATATGCCACCATTGAGATCATCGCAGCCAGCTCAGCTATCTGACAATGCCTCGCTCCCGGGACATTCCCTGCCAGCTCCATCTTAACGTCTGAAGAAAATGACATATTCCACCTGCTATACTATCTGTTATTACATGCTACAACTTCTTGACTATTGAATCCTTCAAAATATCCCTGTGAACTATCCTCACTGTATACTTTGACTTCTGCAAACGGGCATAGACAGCATTGGCTATCGTGACGGATCTGTGTTTTCCGCCTGTGCAGCCGATGGAAATGACCAACTGATTTTTGCCTTCCTTGATATAATTCGGTATCAAAAATGTTATCAGATCTATAAACTTTTCCAGATACTCAGGGCCCTCCTTGCAGTTCATAACATAGTCCTGTATCTCTTTGTCGTTTCCCGTTTTCTCCCTGAGTTCAAGGTCATAGTACGGATTAGGCAGAAATCTCACATCCTGAACTATATCAGAATCCCTCGGTATTCCATACTTAAAGCCAAATGACATGACCGTAATTATGAAATTCGAATACTCCTCATTCTGCACAAATATCTTGTCAAGCTCCGCCTTAAACTCTCTCACAAGGAGGTTGGTAGTATCGATTATATAATCAGCCTCCTCCTTGAGGAAGCCAATAAGCTCACGCTCCTTGTTTATTCCATCTATTATTCGCCCACCCTTGACCGAAAGAGGATGGTTTCTTCTAGTCTCTTTATAACGCTTTACCAGAGTTGCATTGGAACACTCAATGAACAGGATCTCATAATTCATGCCCTCTCTTCTGATATCCGCCAGGCACGAATTGAGCTGTGACAAAGCCCTTCCACTTCTGATATCAACACTGATAGCAACATCATCCACCTGGATCTGCTCATCATAAGCGATCTCGGCAAATCTTTTTATAAGCTGGATAGGCAGATTATCAACACAGAAAAATCCGGCATCCTCAAGCGTCTTAAGCGCCGTTGCCTTTCCTGCTCCACTCATTCCTGTCACAATAACAAATCTCATGCTCTGTTCTCCCTGTCTCACTAAATGCTAGAAATCGCCAAGCATCTTCACCTCAGGCTCCAGCATCACGCCAAACTGATCCATAACCTTCTTCTGTACATCATGGATCAGACCTGTCACATCAGCAGCGGTTGCACCGCCCCTGTTCACAACAAATCCGCAGTGCTTCTCGGACACCTGTGCTCCTCCCACAGAATATCCCCTGAGTCCTGCTTCCATTATAAGTTTACCCGCAAAATATCCCTCAGGTCTCTTGAATGTAGAGCCCGCCGACGGATACTCAAGCGGCTGCTTTGTTCTTCTGGAATCCGACAATTCCTTCATTCTGTCATCTATATCCTGCTGCACACCTGCTGCCAGCTTCATGGTAACCTCAAGAACTATGAGCCCCTCAGCCTCCACAGCACTGTGTCTGTACGAAAAATCCAGTTCATCCGACGACATATCATATATATGTCCATCGGCATCCATCACCTTGACACTGGTGACAACGTCCTTCATCTCACCACCATAAGCTCCCGCATTCATATACACCGCACCGCCTATAGTACCGGGAATCCCGGAAGCAAACTCAAGACCGGTCAGCGAATTATCCCTTGCCAGTCTGCTGACTCTCACCAGCTTTGCCCCGGCCTGGGCTGTTATCACATCACCGTCAACTGTTATCCCATTCATATTGTCCATTATATTGATTATCATGCCCCTGTAGCCAGCATCCGACACAAGCAGATTACTGCCATTACCAAGAACAAAATACGGTATCTCACATTTCCGACAAAGTTCTATAAGCCCCGCAACCTGATCTGCATCAGAAGGACTCGCAAAATAGTCGGCAGGACCGCCCACCCTGAAGGTAGTGTGTGCGCTCATCACCTCATCTGCGCTTGCATTCTTCTCTCCGGTTATCTCTCGAATACTGTTCAATATTTCTAAATCTGACATGTCAACCTCATACAATCTGTCTTCTATATTTTATTCACATGTGCATGTATTTTAAAACAAAAGTAAAAGCACCCTCTGTCACAGAGAACTGCTTTTTTCTTAACATACACAATAAAAGTCTTTAATATATTGGATTTTACGGCACTATTCATCACCATTAAATTCATCATACATTAAAGACTTTTATAATTCAATATTAAAATTTAATATAAATTTACCATCTTTCGCAAAACCTTTGGATATTTTCACAAATTCTACTGGTAAATTTTACCGAATTTACATTCAGGTCAATTACCTTCCAAGTATGCTGCATGCACTTCCATAAATACCTGCATCATTGCCAAGCTGTGCAAGTGCGAACTTTGTCTGTCTGCATGCATGGAATGCATAATGCTCGAAATACTTCTTTACCGAATCTGTAAGTATGGAGCCCGCCTTTGACACGCCTCCACCGATTACAAATATCTCAGGATCAACTACACATGCTATCTGTGCAAGCGCACGACCCAGGATACGTGCCTGTGTATCAACTATCTCAAGTGCAAGCTCGTCTCCTGCCTTTGCTGCATCAAATACATCCTTTGCAGTAACAGCCTCGAGCTCACGGAGAGTTGACTTCTTATCTGAAGCTGCCATAGCTCTGCCCGCAAGTCTTACCACGCCTGTTGCAGATGTGTACTGCTCCAGACATCCCTTGTTTCCGCATCCACATGTCTCGGTCTCTGAATCGTCAACACATATATGTCCGATCTCACCGCCGGCACCATTCACGCCGAACAGCATCTTGCCGTTGAGTATGATTCCGCCGCCAACACCTGTTCCAAGTGTTACCATTACCAGATTGCTGTGGCCCTTGCCACCGCCCTGCCACATCTCTCCGAGCGCAGCGACATTTGCGTCATTTCCAGCCTTTACAGGATATCCGACCAGCTTCTCCAGCTCGTCCTCAACATTCAGTATTCCCCATCCGAGGTTTACACACTTGAGAACCGTTCCATCCTCCTTGACAGGTCCCGGAACTCCGATTCCAACGCCCTCAACATCTTCCTTTGCAAGCTTCTTGCTTTCAATAACTTTCTTTATAGAATCAGCAATGTCCGGAAGAACATTCTTTCCACCGTCCTCTGTGCGGGTCTTGATCTCCCACTTGTCGAGCAGTTCGCCCCCAACGGTAAAAAGTCCCATCTTTACTGTAGTTCCTCCAACATCAACTCCAAATACATACTTAGCCATGTTTTTTCTCCTTCCACATTCTCCGCTTTTTATTGTAATATCACGGCCGGCAGTCATTTACTGCTTGTCACCACCGCCGTTGCCCTTCATAATATTCTGTGTAACTCTGTTATAAAGCTCCTGAGCTGCATTGTATCCCATCTTCTTCTGTCTGTGGTTTACAGCCGCCGACTCAACTATGATCGCGATATTTCTTCCCGGTCTGATAGGTATGTTGTGACTTACCACCTTATTTCCCAGGAACTCCATATAATTGTCCTCAAGTCCGAGTCTGTCGTATTCTGTATCTTTGCTCCACTCCTCCAGGTTGATGACAAGATCGATATTCTGATCTATCTTAACGCACTCAACACCAAACAGTGATTTCACATCTATTATTCCAATTCCTCTGAGCTCAATAAAATGCCTTGTTATGTCAGGAGCTCTTCCTACAAGAGTTGCATCGCTGACCTTCTTGATCTCAACCACGTCGTCCGCAACAAGTCTGTGTCCTCTCTTCAGAAGCTCCAGCGCCGCCTCCGACTTACCGATTCCACTCTCACCCATGATCAGTACGCCCTCGCCGTATACATCGACAAGAACCGCATGCACCGATATTCTTGGAGCCAGCTCCACATGCAGCCATCTGTCCACCTCATGTACAAATGCAGATGTGACCGCATCGGATGTGAGTACTGGAACCCCATGCTTCTTCGCCATCTCTATGATAAATGGATATGGCTCAAGGCCTCGGCAGAATATAAGGCATGGCGGCTTGTATGAGAAGAACTCATCCATGATGCGCTTGTTCTCCTCCTCAGTATGCATAGCTGCCACATAGGCATGCTCAACATTACCACAAATCTGTATTCTTCCTGCATCAAAGTGCTCGAAGAATCCACCAAACTGTACTGCCGGTCTGTTCATACCCGGATCCTGGATAAGTATCTTATCCGTATCGATCTCCGGAGTATGGTTCTTGAGATCCATCTTCTCTATAAGCTGTGTAACCGTAACACTGTAAACCATATAAACCCTCTGCAACACCGAAACCGATGTTTTTCCTTTCCTAATATAGTCAATATGACTTATTTTATCGCAATTAATTATACTTATGTACGCTCTCTGTTGTCAAGCAGACATGCACAATTACACAGCCAAATATGCAACTCATTTGTGGTCTATTTATTCAGAAATCTCGCCTCATCCTGAACCATGCTGACCTCGCTTCCATCCCTCGCATCTATCAGTACAAGCTGTATCGGGTAAGTGTCGGAATGATCCGAATCCAACTGTGCAAATGAGTACACAGGTATAGCCTCATACTCGCCGTCCCCTGTCTTTATCCTGAAATATGTGAGTCTCACATCGTTGAACTCCACTGAATTATATCCGGTATAATCCGCAAAGTGGCTTTCCATGACTCCCTTGAGGCTTGTCACCGCAGAATCCCAGGTGATCAGTGTCCCTGCATCCTGAATATCCCCCGCGGACTTCATCGGCCAAGTACATGTAAATCCCGTAAGTTTCTCTCCTGTAAATGCGATACTGTATGTGGACTGCTCCGTATAGTAGTATTTCTCTGCAGAAAACGAACCACTATCCTCCGCATTCTTCTGGTTTGAGATGGTGTCTATGCCAAATGCATCCGGCTGATAGAGCGGCTGTCCATTCACGGACGCCTGAAATGTCACAGAGTATCCATCCTTCTCATATCCTACAACCTCTCCATACTCATCACTATATTGGCGGTAAAGCTCCGACTGTGATGTAGGGACCACATCATTAAAGCCCCATTTGTCCATGTAGTCCAGCGCTTTTACCATTCCGGCATCCTCATCCATGCCACTCATATTGGATTCATCAGTCTGAACGTCCGACGGATTCCCTTCATTTGCCGTTATCAGTTCCGCGGGATCCCATGAGGTATACTCCGTGAATGTCGCACCCTTGTCCGCCATATCTTCAGGAACAGGGTCCGTCACCGCAAGCTGGATAGAAAATCCCTCATCTGATATCCACGACAGATCATAAAAATACAGTATGTATTCAACTCCATCTATCTTCCCAATAAAATAATCCTTGCTGTAATCCACATCGGCACCCCTATGAGCGAACAGTTCATCTCTCTGCTCCTGTGTCACACTGTCCTTCATATCATATGGATACTCGAAAACTCCATCCTCCTCGTCAAATATGCTTTTGAGTATCGTCTCCCTATCTTCAGCTCCTATGCTGCCCATGGTGAACTTCTTCGTATACATCTTATCGGCATCCGGAGTCTTGATCTCCGACGCTTTGATGCTTGCAGACTCCAAAGTTCCGCAATTTTCAACAGGTATATCAACACTTACGCTGGTCGGAATGCTGAGTGTTCTGGCAAGTCCACCCACACTGTCATCATAATCTGCATCCTTCTCGGTGTCCCCGGACGTGTCCGTTCCGCTGCTGTATTCCTTGATATCATCGCCCTCTATGACCGCCGTGTTTGCTTCCTTTTTCTTATCCGCGCAGCCACCGCACGCCATCGCAAGGCAAACCAAAGCTGCACATATCATCCATCTTCTTTTCCTCATATTTACTCTCCTTCACCAAGATATATTGTCATATACTCATAATAACCTGCCATTGAACTGCTCGGACTTACCTGCATGTAACAATCCTCAAGCTCACTCTCGTCAACAAGGAAATACACCGTCAGCAAATGTTCTTCGCCATCCCTCTTCAGGCAGCAGTAGCCATCCACGCTCTTTTCAGTAATCTCTGTGCCGTCATCTACTACATACGCAGGTACTCCATATGTCATCCGTCTTTCATAACTCGCACGAGGCTCACCATCTCCGCAATAATAATTCGTGTCAACCGGTGGCGCCAGCTTGTCCCCCGAGAGTTTTTCTCCCCTCTCAAGATCTATAACTATATCGTCATACGGATATGCTCTGTAGTCCGCTTTATATGTGATATCCACCGCAACCATCCGCAAGCTGCTGTTATTATAATCTCCCCAGCTTGTAAAGCTGTTATCTGTCGCTTCGTTCATCCTCCGACATCTGACATCCACAAAGTTTCCGTCCGTATCCACCAGACCTTTCTCCTTGAGATCTCCCACAACATAGAGCATATCCGCAGGATCTATTCCCCGGGTGTCATCGTATACGTTCACACTGTTTACCGTCATCTCTACGCCATCCACAACAAACGACTCGTCCAATCCTATAAATGTGTACTTGTCATCCACCTGGATCGTATCAACATTATCCGGATTGTCATCATAAAATGTTGAGTCAACTCCGACCCAGTTAGATGGATCATCGCCCTCAGCATCCTTGACATTTATTCCGGTCACGATCTTGTCCAGTTCCTCATCCGTTATATCGCAGCCGATATACACAGTCAGAATAACGGACTCTTCTTTTATCGGAACGTACAGCACTCTATCAAATCCCCAATCAACTCCTCCCCTCTCAAACAACAGGTACTCATAACTTCCCGCCTGTCTGACTGTGGCATCCTCGATGCTTCGGTTTATCACAGTATTCGACTGTCCATTCCACTGGGTTGCCGCTATGGATATTCCCATATATCCTTTCCTGTCCGGGCTGTCATACTTACATTCCTCGACCTGAACCACGCCTTCCGGCAGATAATCAAGAGTGATCTCCACGTATCTTTTGCCAGAATTTATCATGTATGAATTACCATCGCTTCCTTTCATTATGCTCTGTGTTCCATTTTCTTCCTCCTCCGCCATTCTCTTTTTCATCGCGTCCAGAGTCTCCGTGCTCTCGGTGTCATCTGCAGCTGTGGCAACACCATCGTCATTGAGCTCTATCGTTCCACTTGCATAACCACCATTCTTCTCGATCGTAAATCTATACACGCTGACCGCAGCATGGATCGATACCGGTATAAGGATCACACCACACAGCAGCAGTGCTGCAACCTTGATAATTCTCTCCATTCCTCCATGTCTTTTCCCGAGGCCTGTCGGTCTGCCGGACTCCTCCATATCTCTCATTCCGGCGAGCAGACTTTCCTTTTTAGCTTTGTATTCTGCCGAAAATTCATGTTCAGACAGCTTGTCCATATTATCCGTATTGTCCGTGTTATCAACATTCTCCATATTCCTATTCTCCATCCAGCATCATCTCCTTCATCAGCAGTTTTCGCGCTCTCTTTACCGCCCGCTCATATTTCTTCCGGACCGCAGCCTCTGTCAGCCGCATCAGATCAGCTGTCTCTCTTACACTGAGCTGCCGCACTATCCTTAGCTGGAGCACTAGGGCATCATCATCAGATAATCTTCCAAGTATGCCTGTTATCAACTGTCTGTTCTCCACCTCATCAGCCATATTGCTCTTCACCGATGGATCGGCATGACTCCACAGGATGTTGTCTGCAAGTTCCGTGGAATCGTCATCCCCCTGCAGACTGCACACAGCCTCTTTATCTCTTTTATTTTTCCTGTACATATCAACAGCGATATTTCTTGCAGTCTTGGTTATGTACGCCGACCTCTTCTCCTCCGGCATCCTTTTTATCATATTCCTGTATCTTATGACTTTCAGAAATGTCTCCTGTACAGCCTCCTCCGCCTGCCATATATCTCCCAATACGGCATACGACAGCCTGTATAACTTCTGTTCGTACTTGTCATAATATTCTGCTATCAATTCGCTGTCTTTCTTATCATTATGCATAATTTCCCTATCCTTTTTCATGTGTTCCCCGCCATGAACACCCCTTGATATTCTGTCTTTTTTGAACGTTCACTATATATAACGATTACATTATCATAAATGTGACACTTTTTCATAAAAAAAGAGGTTAAAGATTTCTCTTTAACCTCTTTTATGGGAAATATCACTATCTTCAGGCTTTATGCCTGTTCCGAATCCAAGTCTTCTTTATTCCCTGTATCCTCTTTATCCTTTTCTTCAGCTTCAGCCTCGGCTTCTAACAGTTTCGCAGCAGTTTCAGCCTCCTCCTTTGCCTTCTTCGCCTCTTCCTCGGCTTTTCGGGCGGTTTCCTCCAGTTTCTTCTCGTTGAGTCTGAATATCTTCCTCATCGTCGTACTGGTTCCGTATGCAATCGCACCAAATATGAATAAAACCCACAGATACCATATATTAACAAATATCATAGGGTATCTCACGCATATAAATATAGGTGCAAACCATGCGATAAATACTTTTAACCATGAGCCCTTATATGTGATAGCCAAAGCCAGTGAGTTTCTCACCGTGGTTCCCAGCTTATTGTTGTATCTGGCTATCAACGGGAACAAAAACGGAACAATAAGTCCCATAAATATAAGTTCTGTCACAAGAATTCCTGTGTAGAATGTAGATATGAATCCCGTCACTCTCTTGACAAGCAGGAATTCAAAATACATTACAAATATCGCAAGCAGAATAAAGAAATACGCTATGGTCGACTGTTTAAAGTTTCTCTTAAACTCATGGATAAATCCGGCGACAACCGTCTCTTCCTCATCCTCCTGCAGTCTTATACACATAGCATAAAGAGCTGACAGCGATGCTCCCACTGTAAATATAGGTATACAGCCAACTACAAAGCACACATTAAGTGCAAATATAGTTCCAAACGCATCCATTGCCCGTCTCAGAAGTGGTTCTTTCTCTTTTCCCCTGTCATTCTCTCTGCTCTCTTCCCTGTTGTTTGATATCTCGCTCATTCAAAATGTCCTCTTCGCTTATTGTTTCGTAAAAAAAAATAATATAATGCGGGTATCGATCGACCCAAGAGTCATCGATACCTACATTATATTTAATTGATTACAATATATATTACTCCTTTACACCACCAAGTGCAACACCTGCAATAATATATTTAGAAAGGAAGAAGTACATTACGAGGATTGGAATAACAGTTGTGAAAAGTCCACAATAGATCTGACCCCAATCTCTTGACTTATCATTTGCCTTTAACGCCTGAACGTACATTGGCATTGTCTGCTTCTTTCTCTCTGTAGCAAGTATGATAGAAGGTGTATACAGGTTATTCCATGATGCAACGAATCCGAAGATTGCCTGAGTTGCCATAGCTGGCTTCAGAAGAGGAAGTACGATCGAGTTGAACGTATGAATTTCTCCTGATCCATCAATTCTGGCAGCCTCTACGATCTCTACTGAGAGGCCAGTCTCCATGTACTGCTTCATAAAGTAAACAGTTGTTGGTGCTGCGATCGCTGGAATGATCATTGCAAGATATGAACCATAAATATGTGTGAGGTTACATATCTTGATGAAACCTACGATAGATACCTGCTGAGGAATCATCATGATAGCATATATGAAGCCCCATGCAAAATTCTTTGCCTTGAAATTGTAAACTGTAACTGCGTAAGCTGTCAGAGAACCGAAGTAGATCTGAAGAGCTGTTGCAGGTACTGTGATAATTAACGAATTGAGCATAGCCTGAAGTACGTTTACTCCACTCGTCTTCGCACCACCCTCTAAAAGTCCCTTGAAGTTAGTGATGAACTGTGATCCAGGAACAAGCTTTATTCCTGTAAGAATATCACTGGACTTAAGTGTTGAGTTAATTAACAAAATATAAAACGGTATGATTGACAGGAAACAAAGTATGATACAGATGACATATCTTAAAACCCTCGTTCCCGTTGCTTTTGATTCTGTCTGATCCAACTTTGTTCACCTACTTTCCTTGTTTTTCTGTTTTCTCTGATGTCAGCTTGTAGAACAGTAAGCTTATAATCAATGTGAATGCGAAAAGCATTACTGAGTAAGCTGCAGCTTTACCATAATCCTGTGTAGGACCTGCACTTACGTACTTCTTGATAAGCATAACTACTGTTGTTGTAGAATTGACATCCGATCCACCTACTCTTACAACCGGGTTACCTTCGTTGAAGAGCTGTGGAATATCGTACATCTGCAGACCACCGATAGCTGATGTTACAAGTGTGTACTGTAAGATCGGCTTGAGCAGTGGAAGTGTTATCTTAAAGAACTGCTGCTTTGATGTAGCACCATCAACACTGGCTGCCTCGTAAAGTGATGGATTGATACCGAGAATACCTGCACAAAGGACGATCATTGTATTACCATACCACATCCAGAACTGGATAAAAGCAATGATTATAAGTGATGCCCAGCCATGATTCAGGATACCACCCTCATCACACCATCCCCAACTTCTGAACAGGCTCGTGATAGGTCCCTGAACCTCGAACATACCGTAGAAGAGAACGGCGATTGTAGCTGCTGTAATGATGTTAGGCATGTACATGATTACCTTGAATACACCCTGACCCTTTATCTTAACCTTGATGTCTGTGAACCAGGCAGCAAGAACAAGTGCGAGAAGGATCTGAGGTACGAAGTTTACCAACCACAGAACAACTGTTATAGCAAGTGCCTGCCAGAACTCACTTCCGGTCTTTGCAAACACATAATTGGTAAAGTTACCGAGTCCTACGCTTGTTGTCACATATCTACCATTCTTAGCTGAGTAGATAAATGAGTTGTAGAACGTATAGATAAGTGGATACAGCTGAAAGATAAGGAAAACAAGGAAGAACGGAATGAGGAACATCAAACCATACTTGCCATATTCAACTGTCTTGTTCTTTTTCATAGTGTGATACGCCCCCTTAAAATATTGGTCTATAGTACACACGCACCAGCAACTTTCATTACTGATGCGTGCATTTTGTTACTTTATAGTTTTATCCTTTATTTTAGGGATAGATTACTTTGAGATACCAAGCTCTGAAGCACACTTGTCCTCGATGTACTTAACAGCATCATCAACTGATGTGTATGTACCTGAGTTGTAAGCTGTAGCTGCCTCGTCGATGAATGCCTTGATTGAAGCATCCTGGTATGTTACGTTGCTGAGGTTGATTCCCTCTGCTGATGCTGCCCATACCTCGATTGGGTTCTGTCCGCCAAGGAATTTCTGAGCTGCATTGTCGCTTAAAAGCTCACCATTGATAAGTCTCTCGTTAGCTGCCTTGTTGTTTACACAGTCACCTGTCTTGTTTGTGATATCAACACCAACATCTGGATCACATGTTAACTCGTAAAGAAGGAATGCACAAAGCTCTGGGTTTGGTGTATCCTTACCAACCATTACGTATGTACCGCCCCAGTGGTATGATGTAGGGCCTGTAACAGCTCCCCAGTTACCATCTACAGCGCCGTTACCCTGCATTGAACCGATGAACCAAGGACATCCGAAGTAGCAGAATACCTTTGAATCATTTGCCATATCAGCAGCCCATGATGAATCCCAAAGGGCTGTGTTGTTTGAATATCCACCATCATAGATCTTCTTACCTGTCTCAAGGTACTCTGTAACTGCACCGTCAAGTGTAAGCTTCTCTGATGAACCGTCATCTGTTACCCAAGGCTGTGACTGAGTATCCCAGATAGCGTACTTAACATCTGAAGGACCAGATACGATCTTGTATCCAGCATTCTTTAACTTGTCTGCTGTCTCGAAGAACTTGTCCCAATCAGCAAGAGCTGCCTGAACTGTCTCAGGATCATCTGATCCAAGAACTTCCTTAGCAATGTCTCTTCTGTAGAATACAGAACCTGCTGTAGCCTGCCATGTAACAGCCTTAAGCTCGCCGTTGTATGTGCCATACTGCTTAGCGAAGTCATATGAGTTAGCCATAACATCATCTGTGAAACCAAGATCTGTAAGGTTAGCTGTCTTTGTGTCATCCTCTGACCAGTACTTAGCTACATCGTTATCAGCAGGGATAAGTGAAGGATACTTATCTCCACTTGTAAGAGCTGTATCAATAGCTGTCTTGTACTCATCTGATGTTCCACCAACACCAAGTGTTACGAACTCAACATAGTCCTTGTACTCTGGGAACTTGTCAAGAACGACGTTCATCTTCTTTGAGAAATCCTCATCCCATGAGTAAGCGTAGATCTTCTTGCTGTCATCCCAGCCATCTGTGCTAGGTGCTGCAATTGCTCCTGTTGCTGAAGCATCTGCCTCTGTTGCCTCTGTAGCATCATCTGATGCTGCCTCTGTTGCCTCTGTCTTAGCCTCTGTTGCCTCTGTTGTAGCATCATCATTTCTGCCACATGCAACGAGTGATAATCCCATTGCCATAGCTAATGAAAGTGCTAACGCCTTTTTGATTTTTCTCACAAAAAAACCCTCCTTTTAAATATGTGTGCTATTCCAATGCTATGCTCTAAAATCACCTTATCGAGCATATCCGGAATGCCGTGTCATGCTTTTTCATGACCTCTGTTGTGATTTTATTGACAACGTCCTTGTCAACATAGGCTTATTATAGGGCATATTATCTAATTTGGCAACCCCTTTTTTGAGTTTTTTTATCTTTTTTGCACATTCGCCTTTTTTTAAGCTAAAAAAATAACTAATTAAACTTTATCTATAAGGCGTGTATTTTATCATTTTTGTCAAATAGCCTATTTTTCGTACATTCCATGCGCCTTTCCGGCTAATATGGCAACTGTACTTTATATATAGAAAACAGCTTATTTACAGGGTTTTCTTTTAGTCATTATGTATAGTGCATGCAAAACCGATCTGTTTTATTGTGCAATTTTAAATTTTAGACTTTTTTCACTATTGGAGGGGTTCTGTTCTCCTCTTCTATATGTTAGTATACTATTATTAAATATATTTGACGCGGAAGACCGGACGCCCTCCGGCTCTTTTCGTGCAGAGGAGTTTTGAATGAGCAAAAAAGATAATACACAGGAAGAGGTGCTGGAAAGCACACAGAAGGATGCCCCGGATGACATTTTGATCCAGCCAAGGGGTGTCAAGCGTGAGGTGGCCGACGGTTTCTCAGATCCTAGATCTGCAGCGCCCAAAGCGGACCTTGCGACCGAAAACAGTCTTGAGCTTCACGCCATGACGAGATCAGAGCGCCGCAGATACAGACGGGCGCAAAAAAAGGCTGAGACAGCGGACATGACACGCTCACAGCGTTTTCATTATTTTATAGACTGCAACAAATGGAAGATCATAGGAATACTGATGATCGTAGTGTCACTGGCCTGGATCTCACTGGCGGTATATTCCAATACCCGGCCGACGGTATTTGCATATGCGGTGGTCAACAGTCCTGATCCATGGAGCGTGGACACATCCGTTATAGACGACTATAAGAGCTACTATAATTATAAGGACTCGGACAAGATCAAATATATGCAGAACCTGCATTACGATCCGACTACATTTGACGCTGACTACGATGCAAATGGAACGGAATACTCTTCCTTCCCGCTGCTGTGCGAGGACAATGTATATGATGTGCTGATATCCGACAAGGCCGGAGTTGAGTGCTGCAGTTGGATAAATCTGATACATCCGCTTGATACATATGATGGCACTCTCAAAACTCTCTTCGAGGGAGAGCTCAAGGATCGTGTAGTAACGGCGCAGGATTCCGCAAATCACACTTCCGCATACGCAATAAACATCAGCGGAACGGATTTTGCCAACCGCATGAACCTGGGATACAACGATGTGTATCTCTCATTCCCGGGCAACAGCGAGGAGAATGTTGACCACATTATCAAGCTGTTGAATTACATTTTTGATCTTGGTATAGAATAAGAAAAAATGGCTGTGACATATTGTTGTGTCACAGCCATTTTTTCTGTCATGATCTGTATTCAGGTGATCATATATCAATATATCAGTCCTCTGAATCCATGTTCATGACCTGTCTCTTTCTGGCAAGCTCGTCATTTGCAAGATACTCATCGTATGTTGTCTGCTTGTCTATGAGACCTGTATTTGTAATCTCTATGATTCTGTTTGCAGTTGTCTGTACAAACTGGTGATCCTGTGAGGAGAACAGTACTACACCAGGGAACTTGATAAGTCCGTTATTGAGTGCCGTGATGGACTCCATATCGAGGTGGTTTGTAGGCTCATCGAGAATCAGGGTGTTTGAACCCATGATCATCAGCTTGGACAGAAGACATCTTACCTTCTCTCCTCCAGATAGGACCTTGACCTTCTTAACTCCATCCTCACCTGCAAAGAGCATTCTTCCGAGGAAGCCTCTTACATATGTGGCATCCTTCTCGTCTGAATACTGTGTCAGCCAGTCAACTATCACGAGGTCGTTGTCGAACTCCTTGGTGTTGTCCTTAGGGAAATATCCCTGTGAGGTAGTAACTCCCCACTTATAGCTTCCCTCGTCCGGTTCCTCCTCGCCTGCAAGTATCTTGAAGAGCATGGTGGTTGACTTGGTGTTCGGTCCGACAAATGCTATCTTGTCGTCATGACCAACCGTGAACGAGATATCATCCAGAAGCTTTTCTCCGTCAACCGTCTTGGAGATATGTGATACGGTAAGCACCTCGTTACCGATGTCTCTCTTTGGTCTGAAATCAATGTATGGATATTTTCTGCTTGATGGCTTGATGTCATCCAGCTCGATCTTCTCAAGGGCACGCTTACGGGATGTAGCCTGCTTGGACTTGGAAGCATTTGCCGAGAATCTCTGAATGAACTCCTGGAGCTCTTTGATCTTCTCTTCCTTCTTCTTGTTGGCTTCCTTCATCTGCTTGATCATAAGCTGACTTGACTCGTACCAGAAGTCATAGTTACCTGCGTAAAGCTGGATCTTGCTGTAATCTATATCTGCTATATGGGTACATACCTTGTTCAGGAAATATCTGTCATGCGATACAACGATAACCGTGTTCTCAAAGTTGATGAGAAATTCCTCAAGCCATGCGATGGCATCCATATCAAGGTGGTTTGTAGGCTCATCCAGAAGAAGTACATCCGGATTGCCAAAAAGGGCCTGGGCAAGAAGCACCTTGACCTTGAGTCCACCATCCAGATCCTTCATCAGGCTGTAGTGATACTCTGTGCCTACTCCAAGTCCGTTCAGGAGTGTGGAAGCATCTGACTCTGCCTCCCAGCCGTTCATCTCAGCAAATTCAGCCTCAAGCTCTGCAGCCTTGACTCCATCCTCGTCTGAGAAGTCCTCCTTCATATATATAGCATCTTTTTCCTTCATTATCTCATACAGACGCTTGTTACCCATGATTACTGTGTCAAGCACCTGGTACTCATCGTATTTGTAGTGATCCTGCTGGAGAACTGAAAGTCTCTCTCCATCATTCATTGTCACATCACCCTTTGACGGCTCTATCTCTCCTGACAGGATCTTCAGGAAAGTTGACTTGCCGGCACCATTTGCACCGATCAGTCCATAACAGTTACCCTCTGTAAATTTGATATTTACATCCTCAAATAAAGCCTTCTTACCAAATCTCAATGTTACGTTATTCGCACTAATCATCGACGTATATACCTTTCACTATTTACTCTGTCTGCACACGCAGACGTCTCCATTTTCAGTGATTAAGTATATCAATACATGTCAGATGTGTCAACTTTACTTTATGTACAGAGCGGCGCTTTTCCTGCCCCGCTCCACTCTTCCATTCTGATATCCTTTACCAGAATTTTCTGGCTGCCAGCTAGAGATTCTTGACTATAGGATCATACAGATCAAGCTCACAGTACTCTGTGTCTGTAAAATGATCGCAGTTAAGACAACTCTTACCCGTCACATCGTTTGAAAGGCCCTTACAAGAACACTTCTTCTCATACGCACTGCATCTCTCTGCAACTTCTTTGTAGGTTTCTGTTGAACTTCTCATGATGTTCTCTCCTTTTTGCTATGCATTTTTCTGCTGCCTTATTATTGTGTGTCTTTTTCTGCTTTTTATTCCACATTTCATTCTTCGCTGATTCTTTGCCACATCAAGGTACGGATTCTTGACAATATGCTATATATTAAGTACAATCAGAATTAAAAATTTTTTAAATGATTGGAGATGAAATCTTGGACGCAGGTTCCATAATAAACATTATCATTCTGGTGGTGCTGATCGCACTGTCCGCATTCTTTTCTTCAGCTGAAACAGCACTCACAACGGTGAGTAAATTCTCGCTCAGGTCTCTTGCAGACAACGGCAACAAGCGGGCCTCACGGGTTCTCAAGGTCACAGAGAATTCAGGCAAGCTGATAAGCACTATTCTTATAGGAAATAACATTGTCAACATATCAGCATCTTCTCTCACGACCACATTCGTAACAAAGGCATTTGGAAGCTCTGCTGTCGGTATTGCAACCGGAGCCCTGACACTGATCGTTCTCCTCTTCGGAGAAATCACACCAAAGACCCTGGCTCAGCGTTATAACCTGAAGATATCGCTGTTATACATTGACATAATCCAGTTCCTTATGATAGTGCTCACACCTGTGATATTCATAGTGAATAAGATCGCTGATTTTATATTCTGGATCATAAGGCTCGACAAGGACGGCGGGAACCAGAAGATGACCGAGGATGAACTCATAAGCATGGTGAACGTCAGTGAGGAGGAAGGCGTCATCGAGGACAAAGAGAAGGAAATGATAACCAATGTGGTGGACTTCGGAGATTCCATTGCAAGGGATGTCATGATCCCAAGAGCAGATATGACCATCGCCTCTGTTGATATGGCTTATGATGATCTGCTGAAGCTCTACATGGAAGTACCGTATACGAGAATTCCTGTATATGAGGACTCCAGAGATAACGTGATCGGTATCCTTCATGTTAAGGATCTCTTCTTCTACAAGGCAACCCATGATATCAATAATTTCAGCGTTCGTAACATCATGAGAAAGCCACTGTATGTATATGAATATCAGAAGACCAATGATCTTCTGCACTCCATGAAGTCGGATTCCAATACCATGGCCATCGTGCTCGATGAGTACGGAATCTGCATAGGACTTATTACCATCGAGGATCTCATTGAGGAAATCATCGGAGACATCAAGGATGAGTACGACACGGAGGAACACAACAACATCATCAAGGTCGACGACACCCACTACAACGTCGATGGCTCCATCAAGCTGGATGATCTGAATGATGCACTGAATCTAAAGATAGAATCAGAGGACTACGACTCCCTCGGCGGTTACATAACCGAGCTGCTGGATCACATTCCAGCCAAGGGCGAGTCCGTCACCGACATCTCATGCATCTACAAGGTACTTGAGATGGACAAAAAGCGAGTCGCCAGAGTGCTTATCACGCTGGCTCCGCAGGAGCCAGGCGACGCCGATGGCGAGTAAGTCAGCGCCGGGTGGCGGGGTTATGCGCAAACAGACATTTTCGTTGAAAAAGATACAATTTTGTGATATTTCTCGAAGGAATTTACGAAAAGCACACAGGCTTGCAAAAGCTTGTGTGCTTTTCTCTTTTTTCGGCTCAAAAAGATACAATCGTCAAACTTGCAGCCAGCTAGCATCCTGAGCATTCTCTTTCCTCTTGATTTTTTAACAAATTAATACGTTTTATAGTAAAACAACCTTGTAATGTAGTTTTGAATACTATATAATATGTCGTGTTGATTCAAAATCAACTGTTTATATGCGGTATTACACACTGCATAAACAACACATACTGCACAAAACAGCACATGCTGCGTAAACAATGCATACTGCATACACAGCACGTACAACTGTTGGAATATGTCAATTTGTGAACGGTATTTATGAACAGCATTTTCGCACAGCAGTTCCTGTGCGTGCTCCAACTAATATAAGAGGTGTCTATATGGATAAAAAGACAAATATTAAAGACATAATATCAATGGCCGGTGGCCTTGATTATATAAACCCTAAGGATATTCCTTCCATTGACCTGTACATGGATCAGTTGACCACCTTCATGGAGGATCAGCTTGGAAAGAACAGACGCAATGACGAGGACAAGGTGATGACCAAGACCATGATCAACAACTACACGAAGAACAATCTTCTGCCATCGCCTAACAAGAAGAGATATTCTAAGCAGCACCTTATACTGCTCATTTATATATACTACCTGAAGAACATGCTCAGCATCAACGATATACAGACTCTGCTTGAGCCTCTTATAGATGGTTATTTTGATTCCAACAAGGACGGAAAGGATATTTCTGATATATACGCCCACTTGTATGAGCATCTATCCCAGCATTACGGTGACATCATCAAGGATATCGTGAGAACAGCCAACAAGGCTGATGCCATGTATGATCCTGAGAAGGACTCCTATCTCCACGATCTCAGCATGATCTCACTTCTCTCAGTTGATATATATGCCAAGAAGAAATATGTGGAGCATCTGGTAGACAAGCTCAGACAGGAATCTGAGGAAGATGCCAAGGCGAAGGCTAAAGCCCAGGCACAGAAAGCCAGAGAGCAGGCAGCAGCCAAAGCCGCAAAGGCTAAGCAGCCACAGGCAAACGCCGCAGCCGAGGGCAGGAAAAAATAGTCAGCTTACGCACAACCAACAAGTATTGCGACCAGATTTTACAGGACTCCAGCCTGTAACACAAATAAAACCCCTGAACGATAAAATGTAATCGTTCAGGGGTTTTGTCTGACTACTTGTCGGTTTTCTCGTTGCTCTGCTTGTCATTCTGCTGGAAGCTCTTCATTCTTGAAAATACAAGCTCATATCCGTCCTTGCCATAATTCAGGGATCTGTTGACCCTGCTTATCGTGGCTGTGGATGCTCCGGTCTTCTCCGCAACCTCCAGATATGTGTTGTCTTCCTTCAGCATCTTGGCCACTGCAAAACGCTGTGCTATAGATAACAGTTCATTCACCGTGCATACATCCTCAAAGAAATTAAAGCACTCCTCTTCTGTCTCCAATGTAAGTATTGCCTCAAACAGATCCTGTACTGCCTCTGTATGTACTGTTTTTCCCATGTCTAAGCTCCTTTTTGACTTTCACGACTTTAGCGTGATAAAGTAATATATACTATATACCACTTTCTTATAATTTGCAATCTTTTTTGATCCAGACTGAAAGGCCTCTTCTGTTGACATAGAACTCGCCACAGCCCTCGTCATCTATCTTGATGTCATACTTGGCATTACCCATGACATCTGCAAAATGTGCTCCCGCAAACTGTCTGCCCACATACATTCTCTTGGTGCCGCCCATTCCATCGGACATGACAACCGCAAGTCCTGAATCCTTGTGCTCCTCGTCGCCCTCTCTGGTCCATCCAACAACCTCGCTGTGATCAAAGTAGTCGTGCTGAGTTCCGTATGCATATTTCTTTCTGAGCTTGAGCAGCTTATTCAGCATCGTCTTCTTCGACTTTACCTTAACCTGTGGTATTCCCGCGTAGTCGCCAATATACAGGCACGGATAGCCCTGCTCTCTGAGCAGTATGACCGCATACGCCAGAGGCTTGAACCAATCCTCAACGTATGATTCCAGAACTCCTCCAACCTGGGATTCGTGGTTATCTACAAATGTAACAGCCTTCTCCGGATTGCTCATCATAAGTGAACCCTTAAGCAGATCTGCCATGTTATACTCTCCATCTGCCACAGATGCATCGTGGAAATTGAAGTGCAATGGCACATCGAACATGGATGCCTCATTGTCTGTGGCCTTGATATAGCCATTCAGATATTCTGTATTCCAGTGCCAGAAATCACCGACAGCAAATATGTCCTTATGTACATATTCCGGAGCCTCATCTGCGCCCTTCTTCTTAGCGGCTGCAGGGACATCAGATGTCGCTTCAATAAAATCCTTCACAAACCATGCAGGGATAGCCTCTGCCTCCTGGAATCTGAATCCGTCCACATCAGTGGTCTTCTCGTACCACTGAGCCCACGCCATGAGCTCGTCGTACACTTCCTGATTGTAGAAATCAATCTCGCTTCCAATTATATAATCATACTTGGAATATTCCTTGTCCGCCTCGTCATAATCCTTGCCCTCAAGAGCGCACACACGCTTCTTGAATTCTTCCTGCTTCCAGTCTATTCCCGCAAAATGCTTCCAGTTCCACTTGAACTTGGAATACTTTGACTTTCTTCCAGGGAATGTAAACTTTGAAAGTGCTCCCACAGTCTTCTTATTGCCGATCATCTGTGGAATATCTTTGGTGTTGAAGTCGGCTGCTGTAACCTTCTCTATCCTGTCAGCGCCAAGCTTCTGTCTGACCGCAATGTCCGCATAGACATTTATCCCCTGATCCTTCATAGCCTTTATAGCAGCTATATACTCATCCTTAGTTCCATATCTGGTTCCAACTGAACCCTTCTGGTCAAACTCTCCCAGATCATACAGATCGTACGGAGCATACCCCATATCTTCTTTGCCCTGTGCTCCCTTTGTAGCAGGCGGAAACCATACAGCCGTAGCCCCCATCTTCTTCAGAACCGCAGCGTCCTCTGCTGCCTTTTTCCATAAATCCTGGCTGTCGGTCGTATTCGCTGTAAAATACTGTACCAAAAGTCCGTTATCCTTCATCTCAATACCTCCGTTATTGGCTTTTAATCACCCTTATAAGTCATTATATCAAATCTGAATATATGAGTAAAGACCGACAAATAACAAAAAACATGCCCGCAGACTCCCCTTACCGGAGTGCCTGCAGGCATGCCAAAGACACTATGTACTGTAACGTATATATCTCGGATCACACACGCTGATCCATGCATGTATACGCCACAGCTTATAGCTGTATTACATATTCTTGATTCTCTCTATAGCCTCAACTGTATTCTCATAAGTTCCGAATGCAGTAAGTCTGAAATATCCCTCACCGCTTGGTCCGAAGCCTGAGCCTGGGGTTCCGACTACATTTGCATTCTCAAGCAGATAATCGAAGAAATCCCATGATGACATGTTGTTCGGTGTCTTAAGCCAGATGTATGGCGCATTTACACCGCCTGATACAGTGTAGCCTGCATCCTTAAGTCCCTGTGAGATAACCTTTGCGTTGTTCATGTAGTATGCGATCTGAGCCTTTGTCTGAGCCTTGCCCTCGTCTGAGTACACTGCGTCTCCTGCTGCCTGAACAATGTATGGAGCGCCATTGAACTTTGTTCCATGTCTTCTTGCCCACAGGCTGTGCATTGACACGCCATCTGCGTCCTTCAGATCCTTTGGAACTACAGCATAGCCAAGACGTGTTCCTGTGAATCCTGCGTTCTTAGAAAAGCTCTTGAGCTCGATAGCGCATGTCTTTGCGCCCTCGCACTCATATATTGTATGAGGAACATCCTCCTCGCTGATATATGCCTCGTATGCAGCATCGTAGATGATGACTGCTCCGACCTTATTTGCGTAATCTACCCACTCCTGAAGCTGATCCTTCTTGATCGTTGCTCCTGTAGGGTTGTTTGGGAAACACAGATATATGATGTCAGGTGTCTCCTTTGGAAGCTCTGGCGCAAAGTTATTGTCCGCAAGACATGGCATGTAAATTACATCGCTCCACAACTCTGTGTTCTTGTCGTATGTTCCTGTTCTTCCTGCCATTACATTTGAATCAACATATACAGGGTATACAGGATCACATACTGCGATCTTGCTGTCTGCTGTAAATATCTCCTGGATATTTGCTGAGTCACTCTTTGCCCCGTCGCTGACAAATATCTCATCAGCAGATATGTCCACGCCTCTGTCAGCATAGTCATTCTTTGCTATGGTGTTTCTGAGAAACTCATAGCCGAGATCAGGAGCATATCCCTTGAATGTCTCCGCAACTGCCATCTCGTCTACAGCCTTGTGAAGGCGCTCTATGATAGCCGGTGCAAGTGGCTGAGTCACATCACCGATACTGAGTCTTATAACCTTCTTGTCAGGGTGTGCTGCGCTGTACTCTCTCTGCTTTCTTCCAACTGTTGAGAAGAGATAACTTCCCGGAAGCTTTAAATAATTTTCATTTGCCTTAAACATATCTTTCCTCCTAATATATATCAGTCCAGCCTTCAAATACTTCCCTTGCCGGTCCTGTCATGTACATAGTTTCATTCTGCCTGTCGTAATCAATATCTAAAGTTCCTCCGAGCAACGAGACCTTTACCGAATCTCTCGTCCTGCCGGCAGCTATCCCCGCCGCCACAGCCGCACACGCGCCTGTACCGCACGCAAATGTCTCGCCGGAGCCGCGCTCCCACACTCGCATCCTCATATGATCTTCGTCAACGATCTGGACAAATTCTACATTTGTCCTGTTCGGGAACATGGGATGCACCTCCATCTCAGGCCCCAGAGTCTCCATCTGGCAGACATATATATCATCTACCCACACAACCGCATGGGGATTGCCCATGGATACCCGGACAAAATCCACGGTTTCATCAGGCAGAACAGCCATCTCGACAGCCGCACCTATATCCGGTCTGCCCATATCCACACACACCGCAACCACTCTTCCATCCTGCAGAATGCATCTGAGCCGTTTTATACCCGCCTGTGTCTCCACAGTAAATTCCGTCTTCTCCGTCATTCCATGGTCGTATACATACTTGCCAAGGCATCTTATGCCATTTCCACACATCTCTGCCCTGCTGCCATCCGCATTGTATATATCCATATTAAAATCAGCCCTGGCCGAAGGTCCTATAAGTATCAGTCCGTCGCCCCCAATGCCCCTGTGCCTGTCACTGACAAGCCTGGCAAGGATCTCCGGATCATACACCTTTTCTCTGAAGCAGTTCACGTACACGTAGTCATTTCCAAGTCCTTCCATCTTCGTGAATCGCAATAGAAAGCCTCCCTCTTGATCTGTTTTAGAAACAATCTGAATTATCCAGTATCATATATGCCATCTCGACTATATTTATACCGTTATCCATGCTCTTCTTTTGCAGATATCTGTGAGCGTCCTGTTCATCATACTCAAAGTCATGCATAAGCTTGAGTTTTGCCGCCTTGATGACCTTCTTCTCTTCCTCGGTTCTCTCCTTTGGCCTGGACTTTCTCTTTTTTCTCTCCCACAGAAGATTCTCTATGGTGAGACTTACGGTATTCACAAAGTCCATGGACTTTATCGGCATAGACAGACATACCACGCCGCTGTCCCGGACTTCCTCATAATTCTTCTTGCTGCTGAGCACGATCATGTCAAAATATTTCGGAATATAATTCTCAAGATCTGAATACATCATATCCAGGAATTTATATCCACATATTATGACTCCATCGTCACACGCATCCGCAGCCTGCGCCGCCTGGGCTCCGGTTGTACACACCTTTGTAACACTTATACCATTGCGAATGAGCAGGTTTTTTATACTCTTTGCTTCCTCTATTTTCGGAAAAACTATTATAACATTTACCAAATCAAAGCCCTCTCAATCGTGTATGTATAGCTATTATCAAATATATAGGTAAGCAGACCTTTCGCTCCGCTTACCTATACTACTCATCATTTTATATTGTTCGTGTATAAGATCAGACTTTGTACAGATAGTTTGAGATCTCCCAGTCTGTAACCTGTCTTGTGTACTCATTCCACTCATCCATCTTGGCACTTGTATACCTCTCGAAGATGTGTGAACCAACTGCCTCCTTCATGAAGTCGCTCTCGCTCATGGCAAGAGTTGCCTCTCTGAGGTTTGCAGGAAGGCTGTGGATATGACGTGTCTTCTTCTCCTCTGCAGTGAGGTTGAATATATTTGTATCTACACTTGGTGGAACTGGAAGCTGACGCTTGATTCCGTCAAGTCCTGCTCTAAGGCATACTGCCATGGCAAGGTATGGGTTAGCTGTTGGATCCGGACATCTGAGCTCAACTCTTGTTCCTGCACCACGTGCACTTGGAATTCTGATAAGTGGACTTCTGTTCTTTGCTGACCATGCGATGTAAATAGGAGCCTCATAGCCTGGAACAAGTCTCTTGTATGAATTTACAAGCGGGTTGGTGATGGCTGTCATCTCCTTCATATGCTCCATGATTCCGGCGATGAACCAGTAAGCCTCCTGGCTAAGTCCGAGCTTATCGTTCTCATCTGCAAATATGTTCTTGCCATCCTTCTGGAGCGACATGTTCATATGCATACCTGAACCGCATACGCCATACTTTGGCTTTGGCATGAATGTTGCGCAGAGACCATGTCTCTTGGCAATAGTCTTTACAACCAGTTTGAATGTCTCGATGTTGTCGGCGGTTCTCAAAGCCTCACCGTACTTGAAATCTATCTCATGCTGTGCAGGAGCTACCTCATGGTGTGATGCCTCGATCTCAAATCCCATCTGCTCAAGAGTAAGAACCATATCTCTTCTCGCATTCTCACCGAAATCCAGTGGTCCGAGATCAAAATAGCTTGCTCTCTCGTATGTGTTAGTTGTAGGCATTCCGTTCTCATCTGTCTGGAAGAGGAAGAACTCACACTCAGGACCTACATTCATAGTGTAACCCATCTCTTTTGCCTCAGCCAGAGCTCTCTTAAGTACATATCTTGGATCGCCCTCAAATGGTGTTCCATCAGGCTTATATACATCACATATAAGTCTTGCAACCTTTCCCTGCTGTGGTCTCCAAGGGAATGTCTCATATGTATCATAATCAGGATACAGATACATATCTGACTCCTCAATTCTCGCAAAGCCCTCTATAGAAGAACCGTCGAACATGATCTTGTTGTCAAGTGCCTTCTCTATCTGGCTTGAGGTTATCGCTACGTTCTTAAGGTCACCAAAAATATCTGTGAACTGAAGTCTTATAAACTCAACATCATCTTCTTTGACCTTTTTCAGTATGTCTTCCTTTGTGTATTTTCCCATCGTTATACTCCTTTTCTACACATTGTTTGATCCTCTGCATGTAAATCCCTATGAGTTTTTCTCATAGCTAGAGTTATAATAAACTTTGACAGAACTTTTGTCAACACAGATGAACGGTTGAGCAAATGTATATTCTGTCATAATTCTCTATCGAAGATCTCTCTTCCTGAATGTCAACCACGTTGCCACTATCATCACCGCGCCATACGCAGCGGCCACTGCCAGGGATATTCCCGCGTGACTCCAGTCTATATCGACCTGGCTCATCTCCCTCACAGAGCTGAACGGCATATAGCCCAGTATTTTCTCCAGAACATCCGACTGGAACAGCACGGGCATGATCTGCACGCCGAGATCCACCAGGAAAAACAGCAGCAGATTCACGGATACGGACGCTGCCTTGGACGTCAGCGCAAATGCAAGGAATACGCATGTCATATATAACATCGTAAGCACAAAGCCCTCGCACGCTATCGATCTCAGCATATATCCCGCCACATTCAGGGTAAATGCCTTTCCAAAGCCTCCACAAATGCATCCTCCTATGGTATATACAAGTATGTCCTCAAGAGAGAGTATCCATATCGCCACTATATATACTATGATCTTCGAAAACATTATATGTGCCCTGCTGTGTCCCTGGGCTATCGCACACTGGATATCCCTGGACTTGTAATCGCTGGTGATGAGCGACGCCGCAATAAATCCAAACAGCATGCCGGACACCGAGCTTCCAGAAAACGAGCCCAGCAGATACTGGAACTGAAAATCTCCCGTGAGTTCTATTCCGAGAATATCTCCAACCAATCCCACCGAGATCAGATATATTATATCCTGGACAAAGAAAACTATCAGGCACACCCTGAAGCCCAGGCTCTTATACAGCTTATAAAATTCAGCCGACAACAGTTCACGCATAATGAGCACCCCCTATCCTGTGAATAAAGTAGTTCTCAAGGCTCTCCTCCTCGAGATGGTACTCACTGACAAACACCCTCTCATTGTAGAGAACCCATGCCAGCTCGTCTGAGTTTACCGGCTGGTCCACGATTATCTCATCGCCATTCACATACACATTCACTATATTGTATCTCATAGCAAGTATATCAAGAACCTTCTTCACATCATTGGTGCGCAATCTCAGTCTCCTGTGGCACTTCGCGTCAAGCTGCGCTGCAGAGAGGCAGTCTATGATCTGTCCTCTGTCTATCATTATGTAGTCCGTTGCCAGCTCGTGAAGCTCTGTAAGTATATGGCTGGATATAAGTATCGTCACACCAAATCTCTGATTTATCTGCTTGAGAAGATTTCTTATCTCAACTATTCCAACCGGATCAAGTCCGTTTATCGGCTCATCCAATAGCAGGAGATCCGGACCTGACAGCATGGCACAGCCAATCGCCAGCCTCTGCTTCATTCCCATCGAATAATTCCTAAACTTCTTCTTGCCAACGCCCTGCAATCCAACATTTGCTATGGTCTGCTCGATGAGCTTGTCGTTCTTTATCCCCCTCAGCTTCATATTAAGCTTTATGTTGTCTACAGCATTATAATTATCGTGCAGTCCGGCATGTTCGCACACCGTTCCTATCCTCTTTCTGGCATTCACCAGCCCCTTGCTGTCACTGGCGCCAAATAATTCTATCTCTCCCTCGTCAGGAAACAACAGACCATTGATATGATTGATCAGGGTAGTCTTTCCTGCCCCGTTCTGTCCTATAAAGCCATATATCTTCCCCCTTTCAAGAGATATATTGACATTGGACAAAACAGTATTCTTTCCAAATGTCTTCGTGAGTCCGCTTACTCTCACAACATTCTCTGCCATTTATCCCCCACCTTTCTGTCCTCATAAAATACGCCTACAGGAAATAATATTCTATGAATTTACACAAAAACCCGTCATCCAGCACATAGCTGAACAACGGGTCCTTTATATACTTATCAATGATAAGAATTAATCCTGAACGTATGGTAATATTGCGATCTGTCTAGCTCTCTTAACAGCAATTGTGATTGCTCTCTGATGCTTAGCACATGTTCCTGTGATTCTTCTTGGAAGGATCTTACCTCTCTCTGAGATATACTTTCTGAGTGCGTTTGAATCCTTGTAATCGATCACAGCCTCTTTATTAGCACAATACTCGCAGACTTTCTTTCTTCTACGGATATTTCTTCTCTTCATTGGAGCGTCAGCTCTATCAGTCTTATTGTAAGCCATTGTATTTACCTCCTATTTTACTTGAATGGTAAATCGTCCTCAATACCTTCCGGTATACTCATGAAGCCCTCAGCTCCTGCATTGCCAGGTGCCGGTCTTCCTGCTGGCTGATATCCACCGCCTGATGCCTGTCCGCTTGCAGCCTTGCTCTCAGCAAACTCCTGCTCCTCAACAACAACATCAGTTGTGTACACCTTGTTACCATCCTTATTCGTATAGCTTCCAGTCTGGATTCTACCTGTTATAGCAATCTTCGTTCCCTGCTTCAGGTACTTCTCTGCAAACTCAGCGCTCCTGCCAAATGCAACGCAGCCGATGAAGTCTGCACTCTGGTCGCCATTTCTATTGAATCTTCTGTCTACAGCCAATGTGTATCTTGCAATAGCCATCTGGCCATCACCTGTGTTTGACTGTGAATATCTAACTTCCGGGTCTCTTGTGAGACGACCCATCAATATTACCTTGTTCATTATAGAATACCTCCTATTACTCGGCGTCTAATCTAACGCAAAGATATCTAAGAACTGATTCCATAATACGAATGTTAGCCTCAAGCTGAGCTGGAACTCCAGCCTCTGCATCAAACTGAATGAAGTAGTAGTATGCTTCGCCCATCTTCTGAATCTCGTAAGCAAGCTTCTTGAGTCCACACTCGTTAACTTCTGTAATTGTTGCGTTAGCCTTCTCAATATAAGACTTAACCTTATCAACTACAGCTGTTCTGGCTTCCTCATCAATCTTTGCACTAACAACTAAAGTTAATTCATATTTGTTCATTACATTGCACCTCCTTATGGTCTCTGGCCCACAGTCATCTGTGAGCAAGGAAAATATGATTAATACATCACAAGTTCAGATACTATCATATTTTTCCAGCCAATTCAAGCATTTTTTCTATGATCATCCCAAAAATTCTGTGGCATGCTTTCTCGACCACAAAGGGAACATGCTTCTCTGGCATCTGTAGTTCTCTCTCTGCTCCACGCTCACCGCGCTGAAGAATGTTCTCCACATATCTGTGTAATCATCCTCCATATATTCTGCACTGCCCAGCGTCTCCATCTCCTGATCTGTAAGCCGCCTCACATACATATCCGAATCCACCGGATGCACCACGGCGTAACGTCTGCCATCATCCACTATCAGCCAGTATTCTGACGGCATCCTGTCCGCAAAATGACTGGCGACAAGAAGCGCAACATCGTCCTTTGGTTCTATATGACATACATACACCCGCCCCTGGACAACAGTGAATCTGGCTATCTCCCTGAATAGATGTGCCTCGTTGCTCACACTCCGCCCAAGCTCCATGATACGCATCACCTCCGGACTTATGAGCATATGTTCCACCTTCCGCCCCTCGGCAAATGCCAGTATCAGATATCTGTACACAGTATCCAGTGCATCCTCCTGATGCGACAATAGTGCATTGAATACGTTGCGGTACACCAGCCAGGATACCTTCTTCACAGACCGGGTAAACTTCTGCACCTTGTCCGCATCCGGCTCGACATGTATATAGTCAGCGAACATATCCAGTTGTTCCACAGGCTCCTTCATAAGCATCACATGGTCGTGTCCGACCTGCAGTGCCATACTCCACGCCTCATATATGCATGTAGCCATATCGTCATATCTGTCTCTGCATGTGAAAACCTTCATATTGTCCATAACTTCCACCTTCACGCCTTCATTCCTATATCAAATAAAGTCATCTGTCTATACTGTTCATTGCCGTGTGATGCCTGCCAGTTCTCTCCCCGGCTCAGATCCGTCATCTCCCTGACAATGTAATCCCTCTCTATAGGGATCCTGTACATCATACGTCCGCCACACGTTATAAAATAATGTGCTCTCTTAAGCACCACCCCCATCTTCTTCAGATTATCGAAATCCAGACTTCCGTATCTGCGGGCTCTCACTATCCTGCCCGCCGACTTCGGCCCTATGCCGGGAATCCTGAGAAGCAGATCATACGGTGCCGTCTGCACCTCCACCGGGAACTGGTCAAGATGTCTCACTGCCCAGTTGCACTTCGGATCCATTCTCTGATCGAGGTTCGGCTCGTTCTCAGACAATATCTCCTCAGCGTGGAATCCATAATATCTGAGCAGCCAGTCCGCCTGATACAATCTGTGCTCACGGAGCAATGGAACCGCCGTATCCAGCGCAGGGAGTGCCGAGTCCTCGTTGATCGGTATATACGCGGAGTAGAACACACGCTTCAGATCGTATCGCTGATACAGTCTCTGGGCTGTGTGTATGAGCGTGTAATCCGACTCTCCGCTGGCTCCAACTATCATCTGTGTGCTCTGTCCCGCCGGGGCAAATGCCTGTCTCCTGTCTGTATCTCCAAACATGACAGGGAGGGGCGAAGAGGCAGCACCGATGTCTCTTTTATCAGAGGTCATTCCATCTGTGAGTGCCTCTGCTGCTGACATCTGCAGAGCACCATGTCTTTCCTGCCCTGCCAGCTCTGCTTTGTATGCGGTCAGATCCTTCTGCAGATTCTTCTCGTTGAATATGCTTCCAGTAAGGTATCTGTTGATACCGCTCCTCTCCATACGCGCAGTCTTGCCCACCGCCAGTCTGTGGGATTCTATAGTGCTGGTCAGCTTGCCCATGGGATCAAGTATGGTGCCAAAGCTCTTGTTCGGGGCAAGCTTCTTCAACCCCTCCTCAGTCGGCAGCTCCATATTAACACTTATCCTGTCCGCTAAATATCCCACCATGCTTATAAGCTCATCCGATGCCCCCGGAATGGTCTTCACATGGATATATCCATTGAACCTGTACTTCGTCCTGAGAAGATACAGAGTCTCACACATCCTCTGCATGGTGTATGTCGGATCCCTGAGCACACCGGAGCTCAGGAACAACCCTTCTATATAATTCCTCTTGTAGAACTCTATGACCAGATCGCACAGCTCCTCCGGTTCAAATGTCGCTCTTGGCACATCATTGCTTCTGCGGTTCAGACAGTACTTGCAGTCATATACACAGTGGTTCGTCATAAGGACCTTAAGCAGCGATATACATCTTCCATCCGCTGCAAAGCTGTGACATATACCACATGATACACTGTTGCCCAGGGCTCCCTTCTGTCCCTTCCTGTCCACTCCACTGGATGTACACGCCACATCATACTTCGCCGCATCCGCCAGTATATTCAGTTTTTCTTTCGTTGTAAGTCCTGTAATTATCTCGTTCATGCATAATATTATACGAACATTTGTTCGGCATTGCAAGAGGTAATTTCTGGTTGCCGGTTAAAGCATAATATTACTTATGGATGGCGCAGACAAAAAAAGACCAGACACACTCTGAACGAATGTATCCGGTCTTCTCTATGCGAAAGGCTCTGGACTATGACAGTTCCTTTCTTCTATATGATCCTAAGCTATATCTTAGAGCTGTGGGCCTGCTGCAACTAATGCCTTACCTGCTGCATTACCCTCGTACTTAGCAAAGTTCTTCTGGAATCTTGCTGCAAGATCCTTAGCCTTTGTCTCCCACTCTGAAGCATCAGCGTATGTGTCACGTGGGTCAAGGATTGCTGGATCTACGCCAGGAAGCTCTGTTGGAACCTCGAAGTCGAACATAGGGATCTTCTTTGTAGGAGCCTCATTGATAGCACCACTGAGGATTGCATCGATGATTCCTCTTGTATCCTTGATTGAAATTCTCTTGCCTGTTCCATTCCATCCTGTGTTAACAAGGTATGCCTTAGCACCGCTCTTCTCCATCTTCTTAACAAGCTCCTCTGCATACTTTGTAGGATGCAGCTCGAGGAATGCCTGACCGAAGCAAGCTGAGAATGTAGGTGTTGGCTCTGTGATACCTCTCTCTGTACCAGCAAGCTTTGCTGTGAATCCTGACAGGAAGTAGTACTGTGTCTGCTCTGGTGTAAGGATTGATACTGGAGGAAGTACTCCAAACGCATCTGCTGAAAGGAAGATTACGTTCTTTGCAGCTGGTGCTGATGATATAGGTCTTACAATGTTCTTGATATGATCTATTGGGTAAGATACACGAGTATTCTCTGTTACGCTCTTATCAGTGAAATCGATCTTGCCGTTTGCATCAAGTGTAACGTTCTCAAGAAGAGCGTTTCTCTTGATAGCGTTGTAGATGTCTGGCTCTGAATCCTTGTCAAGGTCGATAACCTTAGCATAGCATCCACCCTCGAAGTTGAATACGCCGTTGTCATCCCAGCCGTGCTCATCATCACCGATGAGGAGACGCTTTGGATCTGTTGAAAGTGTTGTCTTACCTGTTCCTGAAAGGCCGAAGAAGATAGCTGTGTTCTCACCGTTCATATCTGTGTTAGCTGAGCAGTGCATTGAAGCCATTCCCTTAAGTGGAAGGTAGTAGTTCATCATTGAGAACATACCCTTCTTCATCTCTCCGCCGTACCATGTGTTAACTATAACCTGCTCATGGCTTGTGATGTTGAATGCTACACATGTCTCTGAGTTAAGTCCTAACTCCTTGTAGTTCTCAACCTTAGCCTTTGAAGCATTGTACACTACGAAATCTGGCTCGAAGTTCTTAAGCTCTTCCTCAGTTGGCTTGATGAACATGTTTGTTACGAAATGAGCCTGCCAAGCAACCTCAACGATGAAACGGATAGCCATACGAGTATCAGCATTTGCTCCGCAGAATGCATCAACTACGAAAAGTCTCTTGTTTGAGAGCTCCTTCTTTGCAAGATCCTTAACTGATGCCCATGTCTCCTCTGTCATTGGATGGTTATCGTTCTTGTACTCATCTGATGTCCACCATACAGTGTCCTTTGAGTTCTCATCTACTACGATATACTTATCTTTAGGTGAACGGCCTGTATAAATACCAGTCATAACGTTAACTGCGCCGAGCTCACTAACCTGTCCCTTCTCGTATCCCTGAAGGTCAGCCTTTGTCTCTTCCTCGAATAACAATTCATATGAAGGATTGTGTACGATCTCTGTTGTGCCTGTAATGCCATACTTAGTTAAATCAACTGTTGCCATTTTTCTTAACTCCTTTTCTTTAAATGTATTTCATTGATAGGTGCATGTCGCCTGTACCCTGCCGGCACCGCAACTATACAGCACTCAATAATCTGAAAATAAATATGAACACTTTCTCTCATATTCAGTTGAAAGTATACCCAATTAGTCAAAATAAATCAATATGATTATTGAGTTTTTTTTGTAGTTTACAGAAACTTCTCATTTATAATCTCAATTTTATATTTATTACTTGCATAACCTAAGATAATGAGCTTCCACGTCTCTTCTCAAGAAATTTTGACTTCACTATCAGAATATCACCTGTCTGTATCTCCAGATCACCTGTCGGCAGTATAGACATATTATCCCTGAGTACCATATATATATTCACACCATACTCCTCCGTAGCCTGGAGTATGGTCCTGCCGCAAAACTTGCTCACATCATCTACGAGCAGTTCTCCAATCTCGTCCACATCAACAACTTTGGACTCCTCGTTGGCATTGTTCTGATACTGTTCTACAAATCCGGCGCTTATGATACCTGTAGGTATCGCTACCAGCAGAACTCCCATAAATGCTATGACTATCGCCATGCATTTGCCCAGCAGCGTGATCGGGTAAATGTCTCCATACCCCACGGTAAGGACTGTCGATACCGCCCACCATATGCCGCTGAAGGCGTTGCTGAACACTCCCGGCTGTGCGGCATGCTCAGTGCTGTACATACACAGGCTGCTCGCCATCATCAGTATAAATATGATGAACATGGACGATATGATCTGTCTGCTCTTTCTCAGCAGGACCATCTTGATGACATTGAAGCTGTCGTACTTTGAATTGATCCTGAAAAGATGGAATATACGGATCACCCTGAGCATCCTGAACGCCACGAAGCCAGACAGAAAGAACACTGGTATGATCGTGAGCAGATCCACAACTCCGTCATATGATATGAGGAACTTTCCTATAGCCTTTCCTCTGGTGCATGTGGGATACAGGAAATCCGCCGTCCATATGCGGAGAATATACTCAACACAGAATATGCCTGTAGTCACCCACTCGATAACACTCAGCAGCCCATAATATGGTTCAAGCTGATCGTAGGTCTGCAGGAACATCACCGATATGTTCGACAATATGACACCCACTATGAATATGTCAAATGCCCTGCTCGCCAGATTGCTTTTGTCCCCTATCTGTATTATGTCAAATATTTGCTTTTTGAGTTTTGTCTTGTTTACCGCCATTGCTCTCCTCTTATATATCTATTTGTCCTTGAGAATGTCCATCATCTCATCTATCATCTCTTCGTCCTGAAGCCTGAACTTGATCTCCACGCGTCTCGACGCTGCCATGTCCACTGCTTATGATGCCGTTGCTCTCCGTCAGACAGTACTTTGCCACTGAGAACGTTCGCTGCTGTGAAAGTTCAAGATTGTATATGTAGGAACCATTCGTATCCGTGTGTCCCTCTATGATTATCTCCGAAACGTATTCCCTGTAATCATCGCGCAGAAGCACACTGCAGTACTTCGGCAGGAACTGGTTGATGGTAAGCATACACGAATATACCACCCGTTATGGCAAACATACACACACTTATAATCGCCCTATCTCCTATCATAATTAAAAAGAGGCTGTTTTACCAGTTGAAATACTTACTCCTTTACCTGTTATTTACATATTTATGCGGGATTTACATGTTTTTACAAGGCTCTGTGCATACCGCACAAATGGCCATTTTCTTTTTGTGCACTTTGAAAAATGTGTCATAAAATCTTTAAATTTTGAAGATTTTATTTTGCAAAACGTTTTTTTTCTGTACATATTCTGTTCATATTTTGTGTATATACTGAACTCAGTTGTTCAAGAGAAAGTAATTTACTCTTAGTTGTTTAAGTTGTTGTTTAAAAAAGAACCGCCTAGCAATTCAGGTGGTTCTTTTTTTGCGCACAAAATTATCTCTTATTTAGCAAAAAAGGCTGAAAAGATACAATTTCTTCAGATTTTGTATCTTTTCAGCCTTTTATTTTGATTTAGAGATAATTTTGTGTGCAGACAAACTCATCCGCCACCAAAAGATCCCAGCTTTATAACTCTACACTGCAAATTACTCCGTAGGAAGCTTAGCCTTCTCGAATATCTCAACAACCTTGTCGTCAGGCTTCTTTGTGAGAAGTGATACGACGATAGCTGTGATGAACGCTGCTGCAAATCCAGGAACGATCTCATAAAGTCCTGTTGGTGTTGCAAGGAACTTGTACCAGAGCATGTCAACAGCAAATCCGACTATGATAGAAGCAAGTGCTCCATTGTAATTCAGTCGCTTCCAGTACAGTGACAGAACGATGACCGGTCCAAATGCCGATCCGAATGCGCCCCATGCATTTGACACGAGTGCCATGATACCCTCGCAGTCCGGATTCATCGCTATGGCAAGTGCCACAACTGAGATGATGATTACCACAATTCTTCCTGCCCAGAGCATCTCCTTGTCAGATGCACTCTTTCTGAATATAGGCTTGTACACATCAGACGAAAATGCTGATGATGAAGCAAGGAGCTGTGAATCAGCTGTACTCATGGACGCTGCAAGGATAGCTGAGAGAAGTATACCAGCTACAAGTGCAGGGAACACGCCTCTTACAAGTCTGATGAATACCTGTGAGTTATCTGTAAGTCCACCGCCAAGATACTTAAGGCCGACCATACCAACTACGGATGCCATAACGAGGATGATTCCCGTCCAGCAAGTACCGACTATTCTGGACTTCTTCATCTCCTTCTCTGACTTGATCGAAATATATCTTATAAGAATATGTGGCATACCCATATATCCAAGTCCCCATGCAAGTCCTGATATGATATTGATCACACTGGTCTTGTCAAATGAACCACTTATAAGGGCATTGTAATAATTGTCTGGAATGACAACATCAGGTGCTATAAAGCCAGCGCCCTGCATGGTGATGACCGCAATGATAGGTGCGATCATGAGAGCTGCAAGCATCAGAAGTCCCTGGAAGAAATCCGTCCAGCACACTGCATTAAAACCACCAAGGAATGTGTACACGATGATGATGACTGCAGCGCCGATCATGGCTGTATTCCTATCGATGCCCATAACAGTGTTGAACAGAGTACCGCAGGCCGATATACTTGACGCAGCGTATATACAATATGCAACCACAAATATAACTGCACATATTATGAGAAGCAGCTTATTGTCTGACTGAAAACGATTTGTCAAATACTGAGGTATAGTGATCGAATCGTTGTACGCTATCGAGAATCTTCTGAGTCTCGGTGCTATGAATATCCAGGCACATGCTGTTCCGATGAACAGACCAACTGATATCCACATGTTGCTGAGTCCTGTCGCATAGAATGCTCCGGGCAGTCCCATGAGAACCCACGCACTCATATCAGATGCTCCGGCGCTGAGTGCAGCCACCAGACCATTCATATCTCTTCCTCCAAGAAAATAATCCTTCTCGCCGGCATTCCCCTTGGATTTGAAGAAGAAATAAATTCCTACACCGATTACCAGGACAAAATACGCTATAAACGCAATCATCTCGTAAACATTCATTAGTTAATCCACCTTCCATAATAATTATAATTTATCTGCTCCGCACCAACTTTACCACTGCAGTGCAGTATCTCACTGTCAGCGCACATAACAAAGCAAATTCTACACGGAAACATACCAAAATGCAAGGTTTTTCAGCATTTGGCGATTTTATCTGTTTTGCCAGTTTCCCGGCGGCAGGCCTCACAGCTGATGTCTGCTGGTGCAAGCCTCCCAAGATCACTGCCTGATCCCTGCCTGATCACTGCCTGATAAAACAGCCGGCTCACAGCGGCATGCCCGGTCTCGATCCCGGAAAGCTCGCCATTAAGCCGGCTGTTTTATTCTCTCTATAGTCTTCCGCTCTCAAACATTTCAGTCCTGTGATTCGTCTGACTACTCAATCTTACCGATTAGAATCCGATATGTCTGTTATCTGTGATCCTCTTTGCCTTGCCCTCTGAACGTGGAATGGTCTTAGGTGGAACCAGCTCAACCTTTGCGCTGATAAGCAGTGTCTGCTTGATATCTGTCTTGATGCGGGATGCAATAGCCGCAAGCTTTGCAGCATCGCCCATATCCACATCTTCCTTGAGCTCTACCTGAACTGTCAGCTTATCCTGTGAATTCACACGATCAACCACGATCATATAATGAGCTGAAGCCTCCTCCACGCCGAGAAGGACTGACTCTATCTGACTAGGGAATACATTTACACCACGGATTACAAGCATGTCGTCTGTACGGCCTGTGATACGGCTCATCTTGACTGTTGTTCTTCCACATGCACATGTGCCGTGTGTAAGTGTACATATATCGTGTGTCCTGTATCTGATCATAGGTGTACCTGTCTTGGTAAGGGTTGTAAACACAAGCTCTCCAGGAACTCCGTCTGGAAGCGGCTCCTCTGTGACCGGATCAATGATCTCTGCAAGAACATGATCCTCGTTGATGTGCATTCCGTTCTTCTCAAAGCACTCAAATGCAACACCAGGTCCACCGATCTCTGTTAGTCCATATATATCAAATGCATCGAAGTCAAGAAGCTCCTCAAGGTGCTGTCTCATCTCCTCTGTCCAAGGTTCTGCTCCGAAGTAGCCTGACTTGATCTTCAGTTCTGATGGATCGATGCCCATCTCCCTGATGGTCTCTGCGAGGTATGTAGCATATGAAGGTGTACAGCAAAGCATGGTTGCGCCGAGTTCTTTCATCATCATGATCTGTCTCTGTGTGTTGCCTGATGACATCGGAACTACCATGGCACCAACCTTAGTCGCGCCCTGATGTGCTCCAAGTCCACCTGTGAACAATCCATAACCATAAGCTATCTGGATGACATCATCCTCTCCGCCACCAGCGCACTTGATAGCTCTGGCTACCATCTCCGTCCACACATCTATATCGTTCTGGGTGTAGCCAGCTACAACAGGCTTACCTGTGGTTCCTGATGAACCCTGGATTCTGATGATGTCCTTCCTGTCTGCTGCAAACAGTCCAAATGGGAAGTTATCCCTGAGATCTGTCTTCTGCATAAATGGCAGCTTGACGATATCGTCTATGCTGTTTATATCCTCCGGCTTTACTCCCGCCTCGTCCATTCTGGCTCTGTATGCCGGTACATTTGCATATTCAAGTTCTACTGTCTTTCTAAGTCTCTCCCCCTGAAGCTTTCTTCTCTCCTCAGGATCCATACACTCCATCTCTTTATTATAGATGTAATGAATCTTCTTCTGTCTCATAACTTCACTGTCCTCCATAAGATAACTCAAATCAGCATTTGTGCAACCTGCTGATTTTGTATGACACTTTAGCGCGCCAAACAACTAAATTGTACATACATATGTGGGCTGTGTCAAGGAAAAGCCATCAATCGCAGTACATTTTCCGTATATTTTTGAGAGAACTTCGAATATTTGCGGTCAAATGACATCTTTGCCTGATAGATTACTCTTGCATTCCGGGTTTTCAGGTCGTATATTATTATCTGACAACAAAAAGAGGACGCGGGAGCTTGTAGTACAGGCTGAGAGGAAGGTGTGACCTTCGACCGGAAACCTGATTTGGATAATGCCAACGTAGGGAAGCCTGATAGCAGACGTTTGTTAAAGTGCAGACTTTATTGGAGTTACCAGATCGGTAACTCTTTTTTTGTGCAGATAAAAGACTTTGGAGGAAAGGGCTATGGTAACAGTGAACGGAAAAGATCTCGACGTTGCCGGGCAGAATCTGGCGGCATTTCTTGAAGAATCCGGCTACAAACCGGTGCGCATAGTTGTTGAGATCAACGAGGAGATCATACCGAGAGAGACATACGCAGACATTACATTTAACGACGGCGACTGTGTGGAGGTCGTGAGTTTCATGGGAGGAGGAGCATTATAATGAAAGAAGACAAGCTGATAATAGGAGGACATGAATTCAATTCAAGATTTATTCTGGGTTCAGGAAAGTATTCCATGAAGCTGATCGAATCAGCTATAAAAGACGCAGGAGCAGAGATCATCACTCTGGCCGTCCGCCGTGCAAATACAAAGGAAGAGGAAAATATTCTCGATTTCATCCCAGAGGGAGTTACTCTCCTGCCAAATACAAGCGGCGCGAGGAACGCCGAGGAGGCCGTGCGCATAGCAAGGCTTGCAAGGGCTCTGGGCTGTGGAGACTTCGTCAAGGTGGAGATCATGCGCGACAGCAAATATCTCCTTCCCGACAACCAGGAAACGATAAAGGCAACCGAGGCACTGGCAAATGAAGGATTTGTGGTACTGCCTTACATGTACCCGGACCTGAATGCCGCCCGTGATCTGGTAAATGCGGGAGCCGCAGCGGTCATGCCACTGGCATCACCTATAGGTTCCAACAAAGGACTGGCTACCAAAGACTTCATCCAGATCCTCATCGACGAGATCGAGCTTCCGATCATAGTTGACGCCGGTATCGGAAGGCCATCCCAGGCATGTGAAGCCATGGAGATGGGCGCTGCCGCCATCATGGCCAACACTGCCCTCGCCACAGCCGGAAATCTGCCACTCATGGCATCGGCATTCAAGGACGCGATAAATTCAGGCCGAAAGGCTTATCTGGCAGGTCTTGGAAGAGTTCTCACCAGAGGGGCATCCGCTTCAGATCCACTGACCGGATTCCTGCATGACTAAGGGGGTGCACTCAGATGGAAAACCACTTTCTGATAGATTCGGAATATCTTTCGCCGGAAGCGCTGCAGATCAAACACCGTCTGGAGACAGATCCATCGTCAAGGAAAAGCCATATGGAATACCTTCCGGGCATGGAGGTTATTGAATCTGACATCCGCAGCAAGGTCATGGAGCACATGAACAGCTACGACTACAGCAGTTACACAGGCAGAGACGTCATGGCTGCCCTTGAACACGAGACGTGCAGCATAGAGGACTTCAAGGCTCTGCTCTCCCCCGCCGCCGAACCATTTCTTGAGATGATGGCGCAGCGCGCAAGCCGCGAAACAAGCAGGCACTTCGGCAACACGGTCTACATGTTCACGCCGCTCTACATAGCCAACTACTGTGAGAACTACTGCGTATACTGCGGCTTCAACTGCTACAATCACATCAACAGAATGAAGCTCTCAGCAGAGCAGATCGAGAAGGAAATGAAGGTCATCGCCGACAGCGGCATGGAAGAGATCCTTATACTGACCGGCGAGAGCCGCAGCCAGAGTGACGTAACGTATATCGGCGAGGCATGCAAGCTTGCAAGGAAATACTTCCGCATGGTAGGCCTTGAAATATATCCAGTGAACACCGATGAGTACCGCTACCTCCATGAGTGCGGTGCGGACTATGTGACAGTGTTCCAGGAGACCTACGACGCAGACAAATACGAGACTCTTCACCTGATGGGTCACAAGAGAGTATGGCCATACCGTTTCGACTCGCAGGAGCGCGCCCTCATGGGCGGAATGCGGGGCGTTGCATTCTCAGCACTGTTAGGGCTCTCCGACTTCCGCAAGGATGCACTGGCAACAGCCCTTCACGCGTATTTTCTCCAAAGAAAATACCCACACGCAGAGATGTCACTCTCCTGTCCAAGACTGAGACCGATCATCAACAACGATCAGATCAATCCTCTGGACGTACACGAGAAGCAGCTCTGCCAGATACTGTGCGCATACAGGATATTCCTGCCATTTGCCGGAATAACGGTATCTTCAAGGGAGAGTGCAGACTTCAGGAACGGCATAGTGAAGATCGCAGCGACCAAGGTATCGGCGGGCGTGTCAACCGGAATCGGCGATCACGAAAGCAAATACAGCGGCAAGACTTCCTGCAGTGAGCAGGGCGACGAGCAGTTCGAGATCAACGACAACAGAAGTCTTGAACATATGTATTCAGACATAGAGGGCGAGGGACTGCAGCCCGTACTCAATGACTATCTGTATGTGTAACAACAACTATCAGATCAAAACGATCTGAACTATACAGCATACCGCCGTCTGCCGGCGGAGAAAGAAGTTTGAAATGTATACATTTGATCCTACTTTATATTTTATAACGGACAGCACAGGGTTGTCCGAGGAGGAATTTCTGTACAGAGTGGAGTGTGCTCTGGACGGCGGTGCGACACTCATGCAGCTTAGAGAAAAGGAAAGAACTACCCGTGAGTACATACATCTTGCGGACAAGGTGCACTCAATTGCGCGCCGCTACAACGTGCCACTCATCATAGATGACCGGGTAGATGTGGCGCTGGCGACCGATGCCGAAGGTGTCCATGTGGGGCAGACAGACATGCCAGTCTCCATAGCCAGAAAACTCATGGGGCCTGACCGCATCGTGGGCGCAACCACCAAGACTGTTCCTCAGGCCGTGGAGGCGTATGAACAGGGAGCTGATTATCTGGGAGTTGGAGCCATCTACCCAACCACCACCAAGGTCAAGACAGTGCTCACATCCACGGATACACTGAGAGACATTTGCAAGGCAGTTCCCATCCCGGTAAATGCCATCGGAGGACTCAATCCGACCAACCTGGATGTCCTCTCGGGCATACCTATCGCCGGCATCTGTGTGGTGTCCGCCATAATGAAAGCTGACGATCCAAAGGATGCTGCCAGCCGTCTATTGGCATTATCCAGGCAGTTACAGTCAAAAACCTTTCTCAAATAAGCAAAAATTGCAAAAATACGCAACTTATTTTCATTTTAATGAAAAGAAAGGTTGCAATTAAATGATTTTGCAATTACAATCAATACAAAGTGTAACTATTTTTTTTGTATGAGGTGGTTTTAATGGAAAACGTATTAAACAGCATATATTCCAACAGTATTATGGTTCAGGATCAAAGTAATGATACCGCAAAGGAAGCAGCAGTTGAGGCTGTACATGCAAGAGTCGTTGCAAAGCCGAACTTCATCAGAGGTTCCGTGGAGCTGCTCGTACTCTATCTGCTCAGCCAGAAAGATTATTACGGCTACGAGCTGTCACAGCTCATGGACTCACTGTCAGACGGCGTGATAAAGATTCCTATCGGTTCTCTATATCCTGCACTGTACAAATTGATTGAATACGGTTTCATCTCCGATCACAAAGAGCAGGTTGGAAAGAGAATGACCAGAGTATATTATCATCTGGAGCAGCCTGGATTCCAGCGTATGCATATTCTTATAACTGAGTATACAAAGGTTCACAAGGCTATTTCATCCATACTTGACTATACTCCAGAGCCTGAGAAGAAATAATTTCTTTCAGATTAAAAATACCGTTGTCCATATTTTTTATGAACAACGGTATTTTTTTATTTTACTATTCTGTACTTCTTTGAAACTGTACCCTTATACCTTCCGGAAAACTTTATCTTCACCGTATATGTTCCGGCTTTCTTTCTCGCCTTAGGATATGTCACCTTGTAGTATTTTGATGATATTATCTTACCATTGCTGTCCTTCACAGTCACCTTAGGTGTCTTTGTCTTACCATCATACTTATATCTCGTCTGTGATAATGTAACACTCTTTATCTTCTTGACAACGATATACTTCTTCTGGCCGCATTTTCTGCATGTATGTAACACCTTGCCATCGCTTCTGGTAGTTGCTGTTTTTACTACCTTGCCGGAATATACATGCGCACATTTTCCTGTTACTGTTACCGTATATGATGCTGAACGTGATCCAACAGTGGCTGTGATCTTCACAGTTCCCTTTCTGAGACCTGTTACCACTCCTGTAGGTGACACCTTTGCAATAGCGGAATTCGATGTTTTCCACTTAGCTCCCGCAAGCACCTTATACGATGTACTTCCATACTGTCCAAGGACTGCCTTGAGTGTGAGAGTTACCTTCTGTCCCTCCTGCACGCTCTTATTTCCGGTCATCTTAACCGATGTGATATTGTCCTTCTGCACCTCCACCGTAACATCGCTCTCACCAGTGGACTTAGCCATAGTCTCAGCCTGACTGCCGCTTCCCATGAACTGGGCTGCAGTCGTATTCGGATAAGATGCATTCTTATTTATAAATGTACCAACACCCACATACCTGTTTGCAGGATTTATCATGGATGTGTAATGTCCGGTCACCGCTCCAGGAGTTCCCTTCACATAGGCATCCTTCTCGCTGTACCACTGCTCAATGCCCATGAGCATGCTCTCTGACCAGTTCCACGCAAGCACCTCGGAAGTCGGCCAGCCATTTCCCGGATATTTGAAATCAAATACAGACTTTCCGTTAAGTCTTGAGTGATACATTGTAACACTCGCCTCCGCAGCTCTGATCCTTGCTATCTTCTCAAGTCCTGCCGACCACTTGATCGGCACATAGTCGTCAAGCGTCAATTTCCGTCCATCAATCTTAACGCCCTGCTTACATGCTTCATAACGGATCTGATTGATCCTCTTCACTGCAGCCGAAGCCTCCGACACATACTTGCCCTTCATTGCTATAAACACGCAATTGGCAGATGGTTTTGTCACATCCGCAGGTATTGTCGCCGCTTCAGCACTTGTTCCTCCCGGCACGATCACTGACAATCCAACCGCAACTGCGATCGCCAGAGCCATTATCCGGTGTAACAACTTCTTCTTTTGTACTCCCATAGTTTAAATTTGTCCTCCTCTTATAATATGTATCAGCCTGTTGATTTCATTATAACTCACTATGTGATTTATTGCATGCCTATTTGCTAAACAATACAGTATATCGCATTAATCTATGTACTCAGGCATTATGTTTTCGCCTATAACACAATCCAACATTGTTTTCAATTTACCAAGTTCTTTATTTGAGTTACTCTTTATAAACTGATTTACTACCTCTAATGCCATTGGTATTTTATCTAATTCAAGAACCTCTTCTTCATAATCATCAATAATAATGTCGCATTTTTTGTTGATTTCAGCATTTGGGAACTAAATATGAGGTTTTGATTTTGACTGTCCTTAAGTGCACCCATCCCCAAAATTTTGCTATGGAACTGTCTTTATAAAAACTTTCGCTATTGCCTATTACTTCGTAAGGGCAAGTCGAAAGTTTTTGGTAAAGACAGTTAGTCTTTCATAACAAATTTTCTTGTTACAAAAAGTGCGTTTATATCGGTCAATTGGAACTTAATATGAAGTTTTGCCTTCTGGTACCATTTTCTAATCAATTACTGTGTGATAGATTTTCTTTCAACGTAAAAATTTTCAAAATTAATTTCAAAATTCCAATCGTTTCTTCCAAATGAATCCCTAGTCAAATCATTTATTCCTTGTGCTACTACCATGATATGACCAGCACAATTTTTCAACGAAACAAATATATAACCTTTTGGACAATTTATCTCTGATAAAAAGTCTGCATTATCATCATATATTAAAAGTGACCTTATTTCATTAAACTCCTTTATAATTATTAATTTTCTTTTCTCTTCTTCATAATCAGCTGATATTATTGCACCATTGATTACAGAAATATCCTTATTCCTATAATTAAGATGATTTCCTAAACTCCTATACGAAAATACTAAATTTCCCTCTTCATTATATGCACTAAATCCACTATCTGATGTTTCATATTTTTCCTTAATCATTAGCATACCTTTTCCATGCTTAAATGCATATAAGGTATATTCGTTATAAATCGAGATGGTTTTGCCTCCCACATCCCATTCCACCATTTTATCATTTTTATTAACACGCACATCCATTTTTCATACTCTTTTCGCTAATCTACCCAATATTCATCAACAATATGGACATAATCTTCTCGTTTTATATCACTTCCTAAATTCGAAAACAAATCAACTTCACGGATTCAGGTCTTTACTATGAAATTGGGTGGGATTTTGGTATTTCATCCCTCAATCTTATTCCTCACCAAGTAAGAACTGCAGCGCATTAATTCTCCTGATACCATCGTAATCAGCATCAGGGTCTTCATCCAGTGTTATGATATACTTTGGATAATGGTCTGTAATTTTCTGCAATGGTCTTAGCTCTCTTAAAAGTGTTGATTCCTCTCTGACCGTAGCAGCCACCTGATAGTAAATAATTCCCTTACTGTTCATGGCAACAAAATCCACTTCCTCTGATTCCACCTTGCCGACATAGACCTTATATCCTCGTCTAATAAGCTCAAGATAGATTATATTTTCCAGAATATGACCAGTGTCTGCATTTCTAGAACCAAGTAACATATAACGAAGTCCAATGTCAACCACATAATATTTATCAAGAGTTTTCAAATAATTCTTACCCTTCACATCGTATCGTTTTGCCTGATAAACTACAAATGATTCTTCCAGCGCTGTAATGTATTTCTCAACAGTTTTTACATCCACTTTTCTTCCGTCAGATGTCATAGTGTCACTGATTTTCTTTGTCGATGTAAGATTACCAATATTATCAAACATAAATCGTATCACACTTTCAAGCATCATCACATCGGTAATCTTCTTTCTTGAAATAATGTCCTTTAACATCACAGTGCTATAGATACTCTCAAGATACTGATTAATTACTTCTTCCTTCTCATCCAACATCATAGCATATGGAAATGAACTGAATTTCAAATATTTCTGATACTTTAGCGAAAGTTCTTTTTCATCTCCCGTTGCCTTCACATATTCTTTAAAGGAAAGGGGCAACATCTTGACCTCCACATATCTTCCGGAAAGAAATGTTGCAATCTCAGAAGATAGCATATAGGCATTCGAGCCTGTCAGATACAAATCTACATTTGGCTTTAAATTCAAACTGTCCACAACCTTTGGAAAATCTTCCACATTCTGTATTTCATCAAAGAACACATAGTGCATATCATCATCTACAAGCCTATCCTTGATGTATTTATATAATTCTCTTGGCTGCTTCAAATCTTCATAATCATAGTCTTCAAAATTAATAGCAATGATATGGTCTGCTTGTACCCCAGATTCTTTCAGATAGCCCTGAAATATCTGCATAAGCGTGGATTTGCCACATCGTCTGATACCTGTTACAATCTTTATAATGTCTTTATCTTTAAATTCCTTCAAAGTTTGAAGATACTCGTCTCTAAGTATTATCTTATTCATATAATCCTCCTGTTTTGCGAAACAAAATCCGAGTCCTATGATGAGGAGAGGATTTACCTTCTTTCTTATGAATCTATTTTCGATGACTAATTTATTTTTTATTTGCTGTATTCATTATATCCAAAAACTTGTTTATTTTCAATAGTTATTGGATTTCATTCCAAAAACTATTCTTTTATTGTTTTTTCTTGGATACCATTATTATATTCAATATTTCCAGATACAATTCCAGAAAACGTAAGCGATGTATAATCGCACGGTTTGTCGCCACCAACATTTCATTAGATAATCACTTCAGGAGTGAGTATCTCTCCGAATCAGCTGTATTTGTAGTTGGAGCCGTTTGCTCTAACTGTGATTGATTCCGGTTGAATTCACTCTGAATAACCTTTAGGAGTGAATTACTATGAGTTCAAAAAGACTGCACTACTCTGATTTCGCTTTAACCTATGAATTCCTCTACGGAATTCTGACTCGATTCATAGTAATCGGTCACCGAAAAGTTTTGCCTTCGGCAATGGTTATGGAGGTAGTTGGATTTATTAGATTTTACTTCTAAGGAAGTCTTAAAGTATAACCATAATTAAATATAAACAATCACAATGCCTGTCTCCGATGATTTATTATCATAATATGAAAATATTTTTCCCCATGCATAATCATATTCTATTCCTGTAATACTTTCATTACTTGGAATTCCTAATTCATTTTTCAAAAAATCATTATTATGTTTTCTTAATTCTTTCAGAATATTATCATTCATTGTTTGATAATTCATTTTGTACTTCTCTTCAGCATTACTTAATTCAACTTTTGATATTATCTTATTATCACAAAAAATAGTAGTCCAGAACTTTTCTTTATTTAATTCCATTGGCTCCTTGGATATATATACTTTTCCAGTATTAAATTTTATTACATTGAATTCATCTGCATTTAATATATCAATACTCGTCTTTGGTTCAATAATATATCTTCCCAATTTAATTTTCCCATTTTTCATAGCATTTCTCCTACTTAATTTCATTCATCATACCGAAATATTCCTCTAGTGATATTTTAGTATTTGTTAAACTAATCGTTTGATTATCTAATTTTTCCAGTACTCCATTAGCACAATTAAAATCAAAATTAGGGTCAAATCTTTGCGTTAATCCTCCTTGACCAAATTGCGGATTATTCAAAGCGACTCCATCTGCCACATTTAGTTCTCCATGAACTTTGTAAGGAGTTAACTTACTTCTGTATTCTGCATAAGCCATTCCTTTTTCATAATATGGTTTTACTTGCAATCCTCCAAAGACCTTTTGAGCATCATTGCCTATAGTCTGCGCTACTTCTGATGTTGTAGAATACCCCGTTGGGAATGGTTCGCCCATATAGATTATATCACCATCATGTAATGTTATATTCGTATAGGCATCCACACCAGTATAGGGATAACTACCTTGCCAAGCGGACGCTACTTCTGATGGATTACAACTTTCCCAACACACATTTTCTTTCCCATATGTATCCCTATAATAATTATACCAATCCATTCCTGTAACATCGTCTATTGTTGTACTTCCACCCTCACAAGTAATACTTCTTTCAGACTCCACCCGCCCTTTGCTAGTAGACATAACCCTATTCTTTCCATCTGCTTTTGACGATGACTTTC